>CAXXOK010000010.1:0-1425204 GCA_963664595.2 Candidatus Limiplasma sp.
ATGCAAAGCTCGTCCACGCATTTTTCGCTGAAGATTTTCACGGCGTTGATCGGGTCGCCCCAGATAGGTGGGGTCTTTGAACTTTCTGGTTTTCCACCAGATTGCCTTCCGACAGGAGCAGGCAGGGGATTAATCGCGGGCGGCTGTACATTTCAGCATTCCTCCGCAAAGTTCTTGAGCAGGGCCATGCCGAAACGGTGGCTCTTTTCCGGATGGAATTGCGTGCCCCACACATGGCCGCGCCGTACGGCGGCGGCAAAGGAATAGCCCGTAATCGCAAAGCATCAGCGCGTCGTTTGCATCCTCGCACTGGGCATGGTAGCTGTGCACAAAATAGTAGCGCGGCTTTTCTTCAAAGTGTTGAACCAACGGATCGGCTTGATCGGTGACGGTGACATAATTCCAGCCCATGTGCGGCACTTTGAATTCCGCGGGGTTCAACCGGAAACGGATGTTCTGAAACGGAATATATCCCAGGCCGGGGCGTTTGCCCTCTTCACTGGCAAGGCCCAGCATCTGCATGCCCAGGCATATGCCCAGCAGCGGCTTTCCGCTTTGCACGGCCTCATCCAGCGCCGGTTTCATTCCGCTTTTGTTCAGCAACTCCATGCCGGTGTCAAACGCGCCAACGCCGGGCAGAATGAGCTTGTCACAGGCGGAAAGCGCTTCTCTGGTTTCCACAATCGTACCGACGGCCCCTGCCTTTTTCAGCATGTTGCGGATAGAACCCACATTGCCGATACCGTAACTTAAAATGCCAATCAAGGATTTCCCTCCCGTTATCCGGAAAAACGCGGCAGAAAGACACTGTCTTTGCCGCGCTTCTATGCCGCGTTGATAACCGCTCCTACCATACCACAAAAACGCCTGTATGAAAAGAGAGCGGAGTGACCGAACTTATCCCAAACAGCGCCTTGGCTTTGTCACGAGAGTGTGATACCATAACGGTAGAAAACCTAAGCGATGGAAGGGATAAAGACGATGGCCCAAGCAGTGACCCTCTTGCTGTTCGTGCTGCCCGGTGTGCTGGCAACCCTCCTGCACATGGGGCTGAGAAAGCGCGGGAAGCTCCTGACACGGTTCGGGGTGTTTGTGATTTACTCGGTGATCATCAATCTGGCGATTGTGGGAACAAAGCTGCTGCGAGGCGCTTCGGCGGAAAGCCTGTTTTTGTGGTTTTCGCCGCCGCTCAGTTTTGCGTTTTATTTGGCGGCTGCCTGTGCGATGGCGGTTGTACTGCCGCTTGGCTATGTGCTGATCCGAGATAAGCGTGTGGCCGTGCTGGGCGAAGCGCATACGCAGATGACGGAAAGACCGCAGACGGTCAGCGTTAAGCGCGTCTGGCACATCCTGATCCGGATGGCCGCTGTGCTGGTCGCGGGCATTTTGATTGGAGCCCTTCTGGTGACGACTGTTTATCTGCTGCCGCTGGACAATATACAACAGAACGTACGCAAATCCGCCGCCACGGTGGAAAGCGAGGGAAGCTATCCCTTCCTGTATTCCAACTGGCGCAGCATGAGACTGGATAATTTTACGGATTCCATCATGCTGCTGATGGCGGCTTATCAGGGCGACCAGGGGTTGATCGGGGATGCGATGCTGAGCACCTACACGCGCTACGTCAACTGCGATCCCGCGGAGGGATTGGTGAAATGGAGCACGGGAGCCACGGACGGCATGGAAACCCACAGCTATTCCCGTTACTGGCACGGCTATCTGGTATGGTTAAAGCCTTTGCTGGAGGTGATGGAGTACCGGCAGATCCGCGTTTTGAACACGGTGCTGCAGCTCCTGCTGGTGCTTGCGGCGGGCACCGTGATGTTTGTCAAGGGTTATAAGCGGTTGATCCTGCCGTTTCTGGTGATGTATCTATTCCTTACACCCATCGCACTGTTCAACTCCTTTCAGTATTCCTGGATATTTTATGTAGCGGTAACAGCTTCGCTGGTGCTGATGCTGCGGTTTGAAGCCCTGAAGCGGCGCCGGAGCTTTTATCTGCTGTTCATGATCACGGGCATGGCGACTTCCTATGTGGATTTTCTCACCTATCCGCTGATTACGCTGGGTGTGCCGCTGTTGATATATCTGGTGCTGCGTGAGCGCCGGACGATGATGCAGGGCGTGACCGATGTCATTGCGTTCGCACTCGTCTGGGGAATTGGCTATGTGGGCATGTGGGCAGGCAAGTGGGTGCTGTGCACGCTGCTGACTGATTCCAACGTGCTGGTCAGCGTACGTGAAAATATCTTCTCCCGTATGTCCTTTTCGTATGTCGAAGCCGCTCTGGACTATGTGGAGGAAGACTTCAATGTGATTGATATCATCAAACGCAACATGGAAGCCTATAACCAATGGCTGTATATGGGTCCCTTCCTGCTCTGCTTCTTTGGATATGCCCTATGCTTCGGCCGGGAAAGGGTTTGCCTGCGCGGGGGGAAGCTGATGGTGAATACGGCGTGGCTCACATCGGCGGTGATCCCGCTTCTGCTGGTGGCGCTGAGCCCGGTTGCCTGGTTTTTTGTGGCGTCCAATCATACGTATATCCATTATTGGTATGCGCACCGTACGCTTGCCATCGCCGCATTCGCCGTGCTGGCGGTTTTCGCCCAGCCGTTGCCCGGCCTGAATGCGCGCGGTGATTGAACATTGTCCGCCGCCCATGCTATAATGAAATCATCCTGAGGAGGACAGAATATGAAAAGAAGAATTGGAATTCTAACAAGCGGGGGAGATTGCCCCGGCCTCAATGCCGCCATCCGAGGGGTAGCCAAAGCTGCATACGAGCTGTTTGACGTGGAAATTGTCGGAATCAGAAACGGATACGGCGGGCTGATCGAAGAGGACTTTCAGGAAATGACACGGGACCAGTTTTCCGGCATCTTAACGCTGGGCGGCACCATTCTGGGTACCAGCCGCCAGCCGTTCCGCAAAATGCAGGAAGTGGATGAAAACGGTCTGGACAAGGTTTCCGCCATGAAGAAAACCTATAAAAAGCTGAAGCTGGACTGCCTGGTTACGCTGGGCGGCAACGGCACGCACCGGACGGCCAACCTGCTGTCGCAGGAAGGGCTGAATGTGGTCGGCCTGCCGAAAACCATTGATAATGATATTACCGGAACCGACTATACCTTCGGGTTTCATACGGCCATGGACATCGCCACCGAGGTGATCGACCGTATCCATACGACGGCCACCAGCCACGGGCGCTGCATGGTGATCGAAATCATGGGCAACAAGGCGGGGTGGCTTACGCTGTATTCCGGGATTGCCGGCGGCGCGGATGTGATTCTGATTCCCGAAATCCCCTACGATATTGAGAAGGTATCGGAGGCGGTGGCAACCCGGGGAAAGAATAATAAGCCGTTTTCCATCATCGCCGTAGCCGAGGGTGCGATGACGAAGCAGGAATTCGACATGAAGAAAAAGGACCGGGAGGAGCTGCGCAAGGCCTCCCCATACAGCTGTATTTCACAGCGGATTTCCGCGCAACTGTCGGATATGCTGGGGGTGGATACCCGCAACGTGGTGCCCGGGCATATCCAGCGCGGCGGAAGCCCCTGCGCGTTTGACCGCGTACTGGCCACGCGCCTGGGCGTACACGCGGCGGAGCTGATCCGGGATGAAATCTATGGCGTTACGGTAGCCCTGAACGGCAACGATATCGTACATAACAAGCTGGCCGATATCGCGGGCTCGCCCAAGCTGGTCAGCGAAGAAAACAGCATCGTCGCCACAGCCAAAAATATCGGGATCAGCTTCGGGGAATAATCAGAGTGTGGCAGGCACGTTCCTCGGATTCTAATAGGGAAATCCTCTGAATAGCCCGGGGATATGAAACAGCAAACGCCGACGCGGTTCGCGTCGGCGTTTGCTGTTGTTTCAATAGCTGTGAAGTCAGAACTTTTCAAACGCATGACTTTGCAACAGGCACAGCATGGCCATCGTGAAGAAAAATTGGTACTGCGAATCGGCATCACCAAAGCGTGTAAAATGAAGCTCGTACAGGATTGCGTTGGCGGTGAACAGGAGCAGGATCAGCGGAACGGCCCCCTTGCCATAGCGTTTCATGGCCCACAGCGCGATGATCAAAGCGGCAAGCACGGTGAAAAACGCGCTGAAAAACCGCAGAGCATAGGCGTTGTATCCGAAGATCCTGTACGAGAGCGAAATCAGCCAAAAGGATAGCGGCGGCTTGGTATTCCATAAGTCCGGCTCGCCCTGATAGGCGTGCACAAGATAATCGTTATTCCGGATCATCTCATACGCGTTGATGCCGTGGCGCGCCTCATCGTAATCCTCGAAATTCCATAAATACAGTAAAACCCGTTCTTTTGTCTTTGACAGGGCCGACTCCTTCGTGCTGCTGCCCATGGCCTTCCATTGCCCGCAGCAAAGCGCAATCCGGCGAAACCTGATTTCCAAAAGGTTACAGAGCATAGGCAACAGCTGAGATTGTTGTATCTGCGGCGTGAAGGCGTGTCAATGTATCGACAGGGCGGTATGGCCTGCAATGGCGATATGAAAACATTGCTGAGAAAAACGCTCTTTGTGTCTTGACATACAATTCCAACCTGTGTTACACTACATCTCGCCTTGCAAATCATATCTGGGTGTAGCGCAGTTTGGTAGCGTGCTTGAATGGGGTTCAAGAGGCCGAAGGTTCAAATCCTTTCACCCAGACCACCGAAAACCGCTTGATATATAAGATATCAGGCGGTTATTATTTTAAAGTCATAGAATGATTTAGCCTATTTCAGAGCACTATGACCCTCATACGACGAAAATGGAGGGTCAAAATAAGGGTCAGCTTACAGGGGAATAAAATCATGAATAACAAATCGATATTCTATGTGCACGGAAAAGAACAGAGATATGTGAAAGACTAACCACTTATTATGTTGTCGGTGAAAACGGGAAACGTACCGGAGAAGTGTACGCAGAATTGAACGCCAATCCTACTGATGATCCAGTAGTGTTTTAATAGAAAGCACCCGGTATGCTGATGCCTACCGGGTGCGTAATGATTTAAAAGCATAGGGGATTCAAACCCCAAAGTAAAGCATTTGCATCATTGACTTACCTGAAACAATAGTCCGGTGCTCTTATCAACTTTGTAGATTGTACTCGGTGTAATCTCCGTCCCTTCTTCATAACATGACGACATATCATTAGTAATATAATCGTCGCTACTGAAAAGCAGTACATAGTCATAGTCCACCAGCTCATTGTGCCATTGCTCAGCCGTTACCGGATGAGTCCAGAGATCAGTTTCATCATCAGGGTCTCCCAAAGCCCATGAATTGTTCTCATTTACGCTTCGTGGGTACAATTCATACCGGATGGACCAATGATCATAACCTCCACCCTGCTGGCTGATAATATAAACCCGTGCATCCTCAGGAATGATTGTTTTCGCAATGCTTGTTATCGCATAATTTTCTTTATGCTCATCGCTTAATTGTATCATCGTGCGGTCGACCAGCATCCACAAGCGTCCACCATTTATAGAAATAAAAAACAGGAGAATAACCATCCATGTCATATACTGTTTACGAGACGGTTCTTTTGTTTCGATAAAATACTTGATTGCCGAGAATAAAATAACCATAAGCCACGATACGTACCCAATATTCGTGTATCGATCAAAGGAAGCAAGAGTAACAGCTTCATATTCGCTGAACTTGAACATGTAGATAACCAGAAGACCAACGACATAGATAGCATATATGGCTATGGAAGATAGTAAAAGGCAGCATGTCCCATCTGATATGTTTTCACTATTCTTCTTGCGTTTAATGTAGAGTGCCAGACAAAGCCCGGAATATAATAGAGAAAGCATGAAAAATGAGATATCACATGTAAGAAGACTTATTTGGCTACCGAATACTTTAACGGGTAGCCATAAACTGATGGGCAGGATATCAGCAAAGAAGCGCTTGGCAAAGTTTGCTATGACCTGCCTGTAATAACTGCCGGGTGTTAGCATCGCCGGTAAGCGAGAAATATCCACAGGAGCCGAGAACATCAAATTTGCACCTTTTGATGCCAACTCATATTTCCACGATATGGAAGTATATATAACGAAGATAACAGGTATCAAGCAAATAGTCAGTTTTCGTGAAAATGATTTATGTCTGTAATCCGAAAAAAATAATGCAGTAACAATATATATAATCAACGCAGCATAAGCAAAGTATGCGCCTGCATCTTTGGTCAGCATCAATGTGAGTAAGGCCAAGCCCATTAAAAACGCGTGTGGAAAATCTTTTTTTTGCGTTGCAAGAAATAACGTGTATGCAGCGATAATTGCTAAAAATGCATCTATATATAAGGTTGTATAAACAGCGGGAAACCCGAACATAGGCGCCATAAAAATTATTGCGGCGAATATGAATACATACGCGATATCCCGCTTTTTATATGGAGAACGCACCTGCAGCCACGGCAGCAGAAGAATAAGGAAGGCCTCATAATAAGCGGTGTATAGCAGCCAATCGGAAAACGACTTGGTCTCTCTGAACATATTGTTGCATACTTGCATGAAGTATTGAAACAATGTCATCGCTGGTGGATATGATGTAAACATTACTCCGAAACTTGGGTCTGTAGCGAAGGAGTCATGAAGGAACATCGCTTTTGCCGAAAGCGCCCAGTGGGTAAATTCATCCCAGGTTGTCGGGACTTTGCCAATAGTTATATACACTATCACAGCAGAGCCCGAAATAAAGACAATAAAAGGCAGAGACCGTAACAACAACGAAGGTATCTTTTTCAATGCAACTAATTGCTTAAACATGCCGTTTTTATATGTCATTCGAATATATATTAACACGCCCAGAATGCCCAGGATGAATGAGGCCATTACCACTACATATACAGCTAATTTTAAAAGTCCGAACAAACCGAACAAATATAGAACAGCAATTGTGCCCAGCAATGAGAATGACAGCATTTCCAGAAATCGTTGCTTCAGCACAATACATAAGAATAGCCCGCTGGCGCATAATGTCGCAATAGCAACAATAAAACCAACCATAAAAGCAACCTTCCTTCATAGATTATTTCTGTCGTTGAGATGAGAGATGCTCCTAACGGTGTTGAGTGATAGGATTAATTGCTATATTTTATCACAGTATTTCTCATTATACTACCGCAATCTTTAAACCCACAATTCAACAAGGATCTATCATTTCATTGTTATCTCAAGCTCACAACGGCAACTTCTGTACTTGTTATCTATTGAAACTCGATCTGGAGTAGATTATTTTTAATCATAATAAACCCCGGCAAGCATCATGCCGGGGTTTTATACTTGTAGCGTACAATTTGTTTTTCAATGTACTTAGATCTATAATAATGATGACGAACAGAAAGGGGTGTTATATATGAAAGCTTCAATTGATAGGCCTAATTGCATCTCGTGCGAAGTATGTGTTGAAACTTGCCCTGAAGTGTTTCGTATGGCAGAGGATGGATTCGCTGAGGTTTATGTCGATCCCATTCCAGACGATGCGGAAGTCAATGCTCTTGCAGCCGAAGCGGACTGCCCAGCCTCTGTAATTACTGTCGAATAACAGGCACAATACAACCCCCAGCAGGCTAATGCTTGCTGGGGTTACATAATCTATTCAATTATTCGGATTCATCGTCAGAGCCGCTTTTCTCGTCCTCGCTGAGCTTCTCTTCAAACATTTCCCTGAGCTTCTTCGGAAACGGAACTCCAGCCAGGGTCAGGTTCTCCATAATGGAGATACCTTCGTTGGCAATGTAGAACCAGCACACGAGATCCCGCACCACCGTGGTTCCCGTTCCTGCTGCCCGGTCCAGCAGCGCCGCCAGCAGCACCACCATGATCATCAGACCCTTGCGCAGCAGCCCCTGTACGCCCACCTTGCTGGACAAACCGCCGGTATCGGATTTCAGGCTCTTTCCCATAGCCCCCACGGCTATGCCGCTGAGATAATCCACGGCCATGAAACAGAGAAACACGGTCAAGATCCAGTCCCACCCTCCCAGCACCGACGCAATCGCACCCCCGATTGCAACGACTACTTTCAAGATTTTCTCCCATACAGATTCCATAAACAATTTCCTTTCTACACCCTGTTCTCGTCGTGTATCGCCTTGCACCGGTCACAGGCGACCTCATAGTAATAGTCCGACAGCTCAATCCCTGTAATATCGTAACCCTCCAGCATTGCAGCTTCTTCAGCTGAACCGGATCCCATAAAGGGATCCAGCACCTTGCCGCCTGCTGGGCATATCCGCAGTAGCTGCCGGAGAAGCTGCACCGGCTTTTCCGTCTGGTGTCGCCGTGCTTTCGCCGCTGGTGCTGTGCATTGGTAAGCGCCCGGCAGCACACCTACGCCGCGTTCAACGGGCATATTCCCCTTGGAACCCCATACGATGAATTCCGCCTGCTGTCGGAACCTGCCGCGCTGCGGCCGGCAGTTGAGCTTGTCCCAGGGAACAACGCCGCGCCAGCTCCATCCGGCCCATTGTAAAGCATCCGTTGTGCTTGGCATCTGGCGCCAGTCCGTAAATAACATTACGACTGCGCCATCCTTGGATAAATCAAAGGCAAGGCTTAGCCAGTGCTGCATCCAATGTGTCCAGGCACGCTGATCCTGCGCGTCGCCGATAAAGTCGGGTAACGCACTGCCCTTAGCATATTTCTTGCTTGTGCCCTGCTGTTTGCCGGAAAGGTTCCCGGCACCCGATGCATACGGCGGATCGGCAAGGATTAAATCATAATTGGCATCCTCCTTTCTGTATTGCTGCATGTCCTGTAATATCTGCACCGAATCACCATGAAGCAATTCGGTGTGCGCTGTTCCAAGTTGATATGTCCTGCCCATTACTCGTTATCTCTCCTCGTTTGTCAGAACCAGCGATTTCTATGCCGCCTTGTTGTTCGCCGCCGCAATCAGCGCATCCCAGGTATATTCGCCGACCACACCGTCCGCATCAAGGCCGTGCGTGCTCTGGAAGTCGATCACAGCCGCTTTGGTCGCCGGGCCGAATTCACCATCAACGCTCAGCTGCGGCTCGGCGCCAGCAAGGTTCAAAGCGGTCTGTACGGCCCTAACCCCATTGCCCTTATCTTTGTACTTCCAACGGAATTTGGAGTACTTTGTGCTGAAAGAGTACGTTTCGATGGTGGTTTCAGAAGCAGTATCATTGTCTGCATCAGATACCGTTCCAACCAGCCCGGCGAGCACAGCCTCTACCGCATCCGAGTAGACCGCATGCTTATCAAAGCCGACCCTGTTCCAGCCGCCGCTGATCGACTTGCCTTTGTAGTTGCTCTCGATCACTTTGCCCTTGCTAGCCGATGCGGCAATGGAAATTTTTCCGGTCCACAGCCCCATATGGGAAGCATTGCCCTTGCCGTCCGCCTTGTACTTGTCCGGCTCGCCGCCGTCCTGTTCAAGGATAAACAGTGTAGCGCCGTCCGGTGTTTCTCCGAAAAGCTCCTTGCACTTCTCCGGCGTGCAGGTATACCGCATGGCACGGAAATGCGCGTTGCTCCCAGCCAGATCCATTTCGGATTTCGGAATGCCAGCCTGAATAAAGCAGTACTCCACAAGCCCCTGGCAATCCATGCCGGTCAGGCTCATGCCGCCCGCGGTGTAGGGGATCGTGTTCTTTTTGATGTAATTCAGCAGGGTATTCGCCTGTGCAATCACGCCTGCGATTGCTACCTGTGTCATGGTTTACTCGCTCCCTTCGTTCAGTCGGTTGGTCAGATCGGTATATTCGGTTTCCGTCAGCCGTCCCACGGCATAAAAAATGTCGAGCTTGTCTTGCAGCCCGACAGTGGAACCCCGCGCGATCATTCGCTCCAGTATGGTATAAAGCACCCGTTACACCCCCATTTCAAGTAAGATATTTTGGTACGTCAGATCCAACACGGTGGCATCCAGTTCCGCGATGATAGTGTTCGCCTTTTCCAGCGGGGACAGTAGCACCACGCTGTCCCGGCGGAACACCCCGTCCGCGTAGGCATCGCCGATCTGTACCGGTATATCTCCAATAAGCACGGCATTGGCAAACTCGTGTGCGTTTCCCTCGTAGATCACCGCGATGTTGGATACGGTTCCGTTTTCAATCAATGCATAGATCATGAATTTTCTCCTTATGCTGCCCGGTGATTGCGGATCACCACAATCCCCGACCCGCCGTTGAATAACCCGCTGGAATTGCCGCCGCCACCGTTGCCGGTGTTTGCGGCTCCGCTGTTCCACTCCGTTGATCCAACGCGCCCGTAAACGTCGCTGCTTTCCTCCTGGAACTCATACGCGGTTCTGTCTGTTCCATCGATATTACCAATAGAAATGTCAGTTTCTCCCCCTTCGCCTCCCGTTGCGGATTCTCCGAACCCTGTTGTCGTTCCGCCCGTTCCGGCGGTGTCGTTTGTGTTTTCAACATAGTGACCTGTGCCGCCAGCACCAATCACGATAGGATAACCGGTATTCAATAAAATGCTCATGTTGGATGCGAGAGTGTTATGCCCACCGCCACCTTTTGCTGTCCAACGAAAAACACCGCCAACCCATGCATCCGTACTGGTACCGCCACCGCCTCCAACCAAAAACACGTCAATGGTCCCCGAATACTCGGTAATGATAAGTGTTCCGCTTGTTAAGAACTTGATGCGCCAGTCCCCGTTTCCGTCATCGATCAAGGTATAGGTTCCGGAATATGTAAAGGTTAGAATGTCAGGAGCAGCATTGCCTCCGGCCGGAAAACAGTTCATAATCATATTGTCACCCCACAATCCGGATCAGTACAGGAAGGTCTATTTCCGGCTTTGTGCCGATCGCCGCTATCGTTACGCTGTCCGTTCCCTGCGCGGTTGCCCGAAGCTGCGCCGCCAGCGCGGCCGTGTACTGCGCATCTGTAACAGTGTCTGCAAGCCCCACAAAGATTTTGGATGATGCCATAACACCGGAGGCTGCCACCGTTTGGGTATAAGGAGTTTCTGTTCCCGTCCAACTCGCCGCCGCCAACGTGGCAGTGATGTCAGTCACCAGCGCCGCTTTTGCACTTACGGCATCCGCCAGCGACTTCAACACATACCCGATATCGCGCTGTGTCCAATGGCCCGCTGTCCATTCTTCCGCAGTTTCGATTGTCGTCGTACACTCATAAAATGTTCCGTCTTTTGTACAGAACGCCCCAAGCGCGTAGGTACTATTACCATAGCCTGCAGCGATAACAGCCAGATTCGTCTTTTGCAATAAGGCTGTACCGGCCTCTTGGAGCGCTCCCTCTACGGTTGCAGATTCAAAATACCCGCCGATATCTACGATTGAAATATCACCAGCTATAGCAGCGGACAATGTTCCAAAACTGGTCCAGCCAGACGTCAGATAGATAAAAATAGTATAAGGTATCGAACTACCAACAGCATATGCATCGCCAACAACAGGGTTTACAATCTCAGAAAGCAACGTAGCATAATCCGCTTTGATATCCTTGATGACCAGTCCATTCCCATTTTCGCCTTTGATGTAGTACCACGTGTAGCTTGTATAGGTCGTTGGAGCTGAAACAGCAGAGCCAATATAAAATCCGATGTACGGTGCAGGTGTATCCCGCAAATCGCTATCTTGCGATGGTTCCGTATTGCTCCATTTGAAGAAAGTATTGTTTCCGCGCCATTGGTACCAAGTATAAGAATCCCAGGCTGCGGGGGCACTGGATTCCATTCCAGAATACACGCCGATATATGCGGAAGGATTATCGGTTAAATCGGAGTCCTGCGTCGGGTTTACCGGAGAATACTTGAAAAATACGTGGGCGTCCGCACCGTCATCGCCTGCCGCGCCTGCCGGGATTGTAAACTTGTACTGCCAAAGGGCTGCTGATTCATCCCCGCCGAGTGTACACTGATAAACGTTACCGATGCTGCCGGATGCTGTGCTGATGTATATGTCATAAATGACGGAATCGGATAGGCCCGTATTGAAAGCAGCCGGCGTCGCGCTTGTGCCTGTGATACCCGTATCTACGGTTATACGGCTCGCTCGTACACCGGATTCTTCAAGCAGCCCTTGGAAATATGCCGTTACCAGCTCTATCCACTTTTCGCTTGTCAATGCCATAATTGTACCTCCCTAGAGCTGTGTGATCACTGTTCTGATTTGTGTTATGTCGGATGCCTGTGGCCAAGCGTCCAATGAAACCCACGAAGGCTGTGAAATTCTGTTCGATACCGCTGCGCTATCCCAGCCGTTTACAAATGTGATCACCTCATTGATCGCGCTTCTGAGCTCCGCGATATGTCCAGCCCAGCCACGCATGGACGTTTGCCCCGCTACGATGGTTTGCGGCCAGACGTATTCGGATAGTCCGTAGTATGAGCGCACAACGTTAATTGCATTGCGCATTTCGTTTATATGGACAGCTTTGATACGTGTCGCCCCGGCAACAATATTATCGGTCCACGACGGAACCGCATAGGTCGTGTCAATGATTGCGGATTCCCCTTCAATGCTTTGTGAATCCTTTGGCGTGACCGTAGCTGATACAGTTCCCGCACCAGCCGCAGATGTTTTACGAAGTACCAATTTCTTGCCGGAAGCATACGGCCCGGTACTGCTTGCCGTATACCCGGCTGTTACAAGCGTCTGCAGCTGTTCGTCCGGTTCCTCCCCAAGCGTAACCAATAGGCGAGGGTGCGGATTGTAGATCGTTTGAGACGTCTGTGGATAATTGATTGTTACCGGGGCCGGGATTTGATTCCGACACACCGAAATCGTCTCCATGTATCCGCTCGTGATGCCGAACGCGTCTTTTGCCCTGACCCTGTACTTTACGTATTCACCCCGGACAATTGTCGGGCTATCGACGTGATAGAGAACGGATATATTAGCGTTCACATCAACCCAATTACCCCATGTGCCGCCATCGGATGAAGATGCACGCTGCAGCTCGTAGGCGGTTATATTATCGTCAATATCAGATGCAGCGGGCCACGATACCGTGATCCCGTCCCGTTCATAAATTGCCGGGCTTGCTGAAACCGAAGCAGGGGAAACCGGCGCGCTGTTACGCCGTACCAAACCGGATTCTACCCAATCGCTGTAATAGTCTTCTCCGGCTTCGCCAAGGGTACGTACGCGCCATTTCCTGTAATGCCCGCGTGTGGGTGAGATTACAACGGATGTGCTGAAAGCGGATTCCGATGTGCTGACAGTTTCTTCCGCCGCCCATTCGCTCCACGTTGTCCCATCGGCGGATTCGGCGTATTGGATTTCATACCCGATGATTTTATTGCCATATGGATCCCCGGACGCGCCTGTCCCCGATAACGCGGGATTGGACTCATCAACTGTCGGTAATGCACTTAAAACAGGGGCAACGCAGATTGCAGGAGTGTAATCAATTTCGATTACCGGGTCATAGTCGCCATTCGGTGTGTTTACAACGGCCTGATACAGCGAATCGTAGACCGTGCCGGGATAGTGCGGGATTCTCACCTGCACATACCAGATGCCGTTTTTATCCGTAATTTCCGCATTGAACAAATACGTTATCACGGTTTCCTGCCATCCGGCGTCTGTATAACTATCTGTTACTACATACCCAGTGACGCGGTTAAGTTCATCCCCGGCCTTGACATATACGTTTACCGGGATAGACCTGTTCAGCGATATCACATGCAAACGCAGGGTTATGGTATTGATCGTATACCCTGCAAGCGACGCCGCAGGGATACGAAACTGTAAATAGCCGCTGCTGCTATAGTACGCCTGGTTACTGTCCTGTTCGTGAGAAAGCGTAACGTTGGTGTCGTTTGCAACATCGCTCCAGTCATAGGCTTCTGCCCCGTAGCCGTTGTAGGTGTGCAGACAACGTTTGATCTGATCTGCAAAAATGCGCATGATTGCCATCGTAAAGGCTCCTTACTTATGCGTAGAAGTTACCGGCATAGGGCGCAATCCGCACCGGATCGGCCAGCACGGTTTCCGAGATGACCAGCCCGTAAACAGCCTCGTATCGCTCTGTGCCGCCGTCGGAGAGATCGTCTTCATGCGGGAGCACCGGATACACCGCCGTGCCGAGTGACAACGTAGGCGTACCCTTCAGTATTTCAAATGCAAGCTTGTCACTGACGGTGCCGCCGCCGCGCGTAAAGTGTGCGACAACCAGGTCCCGGCGGTATTGTCCGGACGTGCCGCTGTCCACACTCAATTCTTCCGTCGTACCGTTTTCCACGCACAATTCATAGCCCTGCATGGCATACCGGCCGGAAGCGAGGCGCACTGTGTTGTTATCGACTTTTATGCAGGCCAGCAGATTATCCACGTCCTCAATCCCGCTGCCGCCGTTGCCGAGCCACGCACGGTTATGTTGTGCTTCGTCCTCGGCGTAAATATGCGGGTTTTCCGTGGATGCTGTATATATGGTGATTGCTTTTTGTGCCATGGTTATCCCACCTTTGTTTCAATTCTGGTTCCGGAACTGTCAATTCTGAGGATTTTCCCAACAATCCGGGCGGATGCCGCAAAACCCGTCAGCCGGTCGCGTGCGCCGACAATATCGCCCAGCTGCAGATCGATATCCGCGTCTCCGGGATCCAGTTCCACCCCATTGCCGGGAACATATTCAAGTAGCCTTTTTTCGGCTCCGCTTTGCAGATCGGCCAGGCTCTCCGGGTTGTTGTAA
Source organism: Candidatus Limiplasma sp. (assembly GCA_963664595.2). Lineage (GTDB taxonomy): Bacteria > Bacillota > Clostridia > Christensenellales > Aristaeellaceae > CAXXOK01. The sequence continues at coordinate 14,680 of CAXXOK010000010.1, forward strand.
TCGTACGTGATCACCTTATCCTTGGCTGTTTCAATCCAGTCGGGCGTCTCTGCCGTAATCGTGCCGTCATCCAGTCTGTAAACATGCAGTACATCCCGGTCCAGCAGCTCACCCGCCCCGAGAGCGATTACATGATTGTACCCGTCCAGCCGTCCCTGCGTGGACTTCATGGATATGCCGTAATCCTGCGACAGGTCAATTTCACCGGAGTAATCGATAATAGCTCGCGCGCTGATCAAAACCGATTGCTTTGCCGCAACATACTTGATGCTCACGGTCAATCCCTGTTCTTCAAATGCGGTCTCCATCGCGCTCAACAGTTGGTTATAACGCCATGACGCCGATACGATGACGCCTGTATCCGTCGTGTCCGCGCTGAACAAGCCGCCAAAGCAGGTAATGCGGGCAGCCAATACGGAATTGGCCTCGCCCGATACAACAAGGTAGGCGCTGCCGGAAGGCGGTTCGATGACCTTCCTGATCAGCATTCCCCGCCAGTTCATCCCGGAGAGTATCAGGCTTCCGGATTGCGTATCGTGTTCGATCTTCTCCACGACCCCGCCCCACTCCGTGCCGTCGATATAGAGATGGTGGCCGATCAGGATCGGTTCTTCTTTCCAGTCACGTTCCGAGAGGGTCAGTTCAAAGCTGCTGTCGTTGACCGTGGCCCCGGGCTTGATCGATATTTCGGAATCTAACTTTTCAAAGAAATCCAGATACCGTAATTCTTCGCGGTTTTCGTTCGCGTGCGTGATTGTCATGTCCATATCGGTTCGCTCCGTTGCTGGATCAGGGTGATATCAAACGTTAAACCGGAAAACTGCACCGGGATGCTGCCGGCCGGGCACGGGGTGAAGATGTCTGACGCCTTGTTTCGTGCATTGAACATATTGTAGGTATGCCCGCTGGCGTCGATTTTCGTGATCTTGCGGCCGACCTGGTCGATCTCGATCCGTTCGTTTGCCAGCAACGTACACACCACTTCATACAAATTCCCACCGATGGTTATCGCCGGATCGGTCACCGCGCCGAAAATAGTGATGATCATCGGCGCTTCGGAATAATGCGAGTTATACAGTATTTTGTTGCTGTAGCCCGTGCCGTAACGGTAGGGAAAGCGCAACGGATATCGCTTCCCGTTTTGCATCGTTTCTGGTTCCGGTGTAAACTTCTGCCTGGATTCCACCACCCAATACGGTTCGATCAACAGAGCCGTCAGCTTCTTTTTCGCATAATGAAAGCCTTTTTTCCATTCAGTGATCTCGGAAGCTGTGGATAGGAAGCACTTGATATACTGCCCGTCCCACCAGAGCAGCCCGTTTGCGTTCTCGACCATGTCCGTTTCGGTGAGCGCGTGAAGCGCGTTGAGCTGGCTGATGCAGGCGGCGCGTGAATTGCCGCGCGATACGACTGTCATTTCCCGCGTGGAAACGGGGCGGGTGAATTGCTTTACCCGACCGCCGAGCCCGCTCGGACGGTTCGTAACGGTGTAATTCCATGCATAATCCCGGACGTTTTCCTCAACGATCCGGATACCGCCGGAATCCAGATCAACACGCTCCCCTTTATGGTTTTCATAGTAAATCATAGATTCTCACGCACCACCCTCATCAGCTCGCGTTTGTCGATCTTCGCGATCACCGTACCGAACCCGGCGGCAATCATCGCCGAAACGAATTTATCAACCAGATGGTTCAGCGTTTCTTCGCTCAATGAAATATCGGAGCTGTTGCGGTTGCCTGCGGAAAGCGGCGTAACGATCGTTTTCCCGTCCTGCTGCCGTATGAGTTCCGGCCCCGCCTCGGCAACAATCGCCATACCTGACACGAGCTCGCCGCCGGCGGCCAGTGCAGGGATATTGGGAATACTGAACCCCAGCTTTTTGCCGCCGACAACCGGAACCCAGTCCGGAATGCTGATTGCCAGTTTGTTGATCCCGTCGATTGCCTTGTTGATGATGGAGATTACGGCATTGATCGGCGCTTTCACAAGGTTTCCGATCAGGCTGAACACGTTACCGAAGATATCGACAACGCTTTGCCATGCGGCTTTCCAGTTGCCGGAGAATACGTTCTTGACGAAATCGACCACGCCAGAGAAGATCCCCTTGATGTTTTCCCAAACGGCTTTGATGGTTTCATACAGGCCCGGAAAGTGTTCCTTCAGGTTATCGACCACAGCCGTGAATGCGGTCATAAACTTATCTTTAAGATAGCTTCCCCATTCCTTGAAGGTGTTCATTGCCTTTTCAACGACCGGCTTAATCGTATTGCTGTAAAGGCCGGTCAACGCATTTCCAACCTTTGAAAACGTATCCTTTATTGAGCTTCCAATGCTGGAAAATGCATTGGTGAGCCAGCTCCACAGGCCCGCAAAGAAATCCTTGAACGATTGGAACACGCCGACGGCTTTTTCAATAACCGGCTTGATAACGCCGGTGTATAGGAATGACAGTGCATCTCCGATGGCGGTAAATGCATTTTTGAACCAATCCGTGATAGCTGAAAACGCGTTTTTCATCCATGCCCAGATCACATCAACCGCATTGCGGAACCATTCGTAGTTGTTATACAGCAGTACAAGCGCCGCTATCACAGCGGCAATGGCGGCCACAATCAGCAGGATGGGGTTTGCAGACATTACAACGTTAACAGCGGCAATGCCTGCCTTTAACGCGGGGAATATCTTGATGATGGCTCCGATCCCCGTTGAAACCTTGCCGAGTATAATCAGTAAAGGCCCAACAGCCGCCAGTACAGAGATGATCATGAGAATCGTGTTCTTTTCCCCGTCGGACAGGGTAGAAAACCATAGAGCAAACGACGAAGCGGCGGCCCCGACCTTTTCAAGGATAGAAGAAAAGGCTGGCAGCAGCGCTTCGCCAATCGTGGCCACGATGGACGTGATCGTACGCTGGAACGTATCCCATTGCGCATTGAACCCGGAATACATGGTATCTTGCAGGGTGCCCATCGTGCCCTGTGTGGAACCCAGCGAGGTATCCACGGATGTCAGCGCGGCAACGGCGGACGCGCCCAGGTCTTCCCATTTGGTGCCGTACAGGGCGACACCGATTTCGTTTTGCTTGACGGAATCGTTCATCCCGAAAAGCTTCTCGTTTACCATCTGCATGGCGGCGGTAGCTTCGTCGCCGCCGGCCGCAAACATGGCGGTCATCTTCTCTGCGTCAAGGCCGAGCGCCGTGAACGCCGCTTTTGTTGTAGCGGAGTTATCCTTTGTCCGGATCCCGAATTCCTTGATCACATCGTTGAGGTAGTCGATCTGGAACGCCCCGTCCTGGGCGCCGGAATACATGGTGTCGAAAAACTGCTCGGCCGTATAACCGAGATCGGAGAAATAAACGCTGTATTCGGCAACCTGATCCGCAAGGTCGCCGTTTTGGTTCAGCCCGTTTTGTGCGCCCTTTACGAGAAGATCAAACGCTTGATCGGCGTCAATCCCGAACTGCGTCATCAGCGCATTGACGCCCCGGATGCCTTCCTGCAAATCAATATCGAAAGCATCCTGCAGTGTGAAAGCTTTTTCGGTTACGGTTTGCAGGGTATCGGCGGGCATATCGCCCATGATGTTGTTTACGATACCCATTGCGTTGGCGATATCATTGTAGCTCTCGCCGTAATCATTCTTGTATATGGAATCAAGAACGGCTTTATACTTATCCGTTTCCGCTACGCTTTTCCCGGTTGTGGCAATATAGCGATTGGCAGCCGATTCGAGATCGCCCGCCGTCTTGACGGCGGCAATGCTTCCGGCCGCGACGGCCGCCGTAACGACGGATGCTTTCTTTCCTGCATCTTCGGCTTTTTCGCCGAAGTCTTTCATGGCTGCGGAAGCCTTGTCCGTCCACTCGGTATGCTTTTTCAGCTCGGTCGTGGTTTCTTCCAGCTTGCTCTCATAGGTTTTCAGCGCGGCCTCAGCATGGGTGAGCTGCGTCTTCTTCTTAGCGATGGCCGATTCGTTTTTATCCTCGCTGGCCGTTTCCTTTTCCAACGCAAGCCGAAGCGCTTCGACCTTTTGCTTTTGCCCGGCAACCTGTTCCTGCAGGAGCTTTTGCTTGGCGGTGAGTTTTTCGGCGGCAGTCGCGTTATTGTCCATCTCAGCTGTCGCCAGCTTATAGTTGGCCTTCGCCTGGGACATCTCCGCGTTGATATCCTTGATCGACTTCTGAAACTCGACCGCACCGTCGGCTGTAAACTTTACGCCGACCTCTTCGATGCTCTTGTTCGCCACAACCTCACCCCCCTGCTAATCATCGATATATCCATAGGAAAACGGGTTTTCTTTCCCTTGACTTTCAAGATGTAACCCGCATAACTGATAGAAAGTAACAGGATTCATTTCCCAGAACTCACCCAGCGAAAGGCCAATTTTCTTCGCCGTGTACATCAACGTCGGGAAGTCGATGTCACACGGCGTTTTGCGTTTTTTGACGGTGTCATTTTGTCGGCGGCCTCTGTAAACTCGTTGAAGATTTCAATGAGCTTCGGGAAATCATCCAACCCGATGGCCATTGCCGCCTCTTCCTGCGTACACCTTGCGCCGCCGGCGCGAATGAGCGCATACAGCAGGTACGACAGCGCATGAAAGGCTTCCGGAGCCAGGCTGAGCTGATCCGCAGAATCCTTATCTTCTTCTTGCTCCTGCATGGCCGCGAACTGTTCGCTCAGCTTTCCCAGCCCGCCCGGATACTGCGTCATCAGTTCCAGGGCATAAAAATTCATGCCAACGGAGATGATCTCTCCGTTGGCCAGTTGGAAATCCTTTTTATTAACAACCATTCTTCACACCGCCTTATGCTTCGGCAATCGGTTCGGTCAGGACGGCGGCAAAGAACTCAGCCTCCGTCAGCGGCGTTTCACCCGCTACGAGAAGCTCGGTATCGTATTCAATCTGCCAGTCGCCCGCATCGTTGAATTCATACGTCTGCACGTTGACGGTACGGTTCTGGCCGCCCGTGCTGTCTTTCGTCGCGGTCTCGTGGTCTTTCGATGTGTCGATCATCCGGCACTTCGGGTACCACACGTACATGAAATGACCGCCGCGTTTGGGGTACACGACGCCCTGTGCGAAGTACTCGCCTTCGTCAAAGCGGTTGCGGGTCACGAAACCGCCGGATACGGCGCTGCCGCGCATACGGGCAAGGTTTGCCGGATCGTATGCCAGTACTTCAACCGCCAGTGTCGGTGGCGAAACGATCACATCGTTGTCATATACCTTGCTGCTGCCATATATGGGATCCATCTTCCCCTGTTCGGAAACACCGATCTTTACCAACGCCTCCGACTTATAAACATCGCTGGAATACCCGTTCTCTCCCGCTGCATCTTCAAAGCATTGATACAATGCACCAACACCCACGTTGCGAAAGGGCTTTTGCATGATGATTGCCATAATCGTTCATCCTTTCAGTACCGCAACCATGCGGCCTATGATTTGGTCTTTTTGTTTGTTGAATTCAGGCTTCATATGAGGGCTGGGCATAACGGTTTTGCCTGCTTTGGCCCAGCCACCCGCGCGATGGCCCGATTCAACCATACGCCCGTAGAACTTGCCCCAACCCACAACGGTTTCAGTGTTTTGGGCATCCTGTTCGTATGTGATGCTATCCAGCATGTGCTCGCGGCTGCGGCCACGCGGGGACGTTTTGCTTCGCATCACCCTACAAAAATACTCCGCACCCGCTTGTTGGGCCCGGAGTATATTGGCGGAGCTAGCGTTTTTAGAATATCCTTCCAACAGGTTTGCCAACCGCTGCAGCCCTTCAAAATCATCCGCCATCAAATCACCTCGGTCAGGTGGCCGTTGAACAGATAACTGATTTCATCCTTCTCCGGATCGTAGCCGATTTCACACACAAACTGGAACCGGTTGTCCACGAATGTCTGGATGATGGTATCCACGTTGGGATCGTCGCCATCGGTTGTGATGTACTCGGCAACCACGGTGATTTCGATTTCATCCGCATTATTGCTGCCGTATACGGGTTCTATCCGGCCGGGCTGCCAGACCATGCGGGGCAGTACGCTATCCAGGCCGCGGAATTTCACAACCGATATTCCCGCGCTTTCCAGCGTCCCCAGCATGGTTTCAAACTCAGGCTGTGTCATAGCGCTGCACCACCTTTGCAAGGGAAACGTCCATGACCGGCGGATAGATGTCCTCCGGGCGCTGGATCTGTTTGACGGAATACTGCACACCGTCCTCGGTGACGGCAACGTCCTGCGTGGATACGTCGGCGAGGTACGGCATTCGCAGCAGCCGGTCGATTTGTACGTTCGCCTGCTTGGCGGACCAGAACCGCGATATCCCGACCGTCCGGTTATGGTAACGGATACCGCCGAGTTTCAGTACCAGCAATTGGATCGGCTTCTTTGCCGCAACCGCGGCATTTTTCACCGAGTAGAACCCGCATACGCCGTCGTTAAACGTCTGTGGTTTCTGCTGCATACAGGTTCACCCCCTCGGCGATTTGGAGCGACAGGAGTTCATGCCGGTAGTTCTTCTGGAAATCCTCCAGCACGTTGGATCGCTCGTAACGGCAGTAATTCAGGAGAAGGGATTGCGCGAGGCAGGGAGTATTAAACGCCTGCTCCCGCCCCGCGATCCCATTGATATACGCCATGCCCCGGTCGATCATTCCGGCCAGTTTCTTATCCCCGTCTGCAGCGTCCCATGTGATGTCGAGATAGTTTTTAACGTCCGCAATCATATCCTCGGCAGACATACCAGGTTACTCCTTTGCCTTTTTCGACCGGTTTTTTCCGCCCGGGGCTTCCTCAGCAGCCGATGCGGCTTCTGCTTTGGGAACGGCTGCTTCGTTTTCGCCTTCGGCCTTGGCAGCGGGCGCTTCATTTTCGCTTTCGGCTCCGGTATCATCGATAACCACAATGAACGGCCCGCCTTCCGCCTTGTTAATTTCGGCGATACGCGCTTCATCGCGCTCAATGGTGTCACCGGCAGCGTAAACGCTCCTGGTGATCTTGTCCCGGAACTTCTTAATGATCTTACCTTTCATCCGTTACGCCTCCTTATGCGACCGGGAAGTCGTCGGCGTTCGTTACGTTCACATTGAGAACGGTCGGTGTCAGATTGGTGATGTCGGCAAGATAGAACGCGTTGGCATCCAGCGGTTTGCCGTTGCCGTACAGCTTGATGAGATACACGCGGTTATCTTCGAGGAATTTGTACTCGTCGCTGTACAGCAGTTTGCCGCCCTTGCTGGTGCCGATACCCATGAAGTAACGCGACGCCAGGCCGAAGACCGCGCGGTTTTCGGGGACAGCCGCAGAAACAACCACATCGATGGGATACGGCAGCGCGTTCTGCGCAAACATGCCGTCGGCAGTGCGCGGGGTAATGGCGGGGTATACCTTGGTGTAATAATCCGAGGGATTAACCACCATCAGAAGGCGCGGTACGTTCCGGCGCTTGCTGTTCGGGCCCTGGGAAACGCTGTTGAGGATCGTGCCCAGCGTGGTGGGATCCAGCGCAGTGATGGCGGTTGCCGCTTTACGCGGATATACGCCGTCGGTTGCGCCGGTCAACGCGCGGGTCATGCCGAGGGGCTTTGCATTGCCATCGCCGTCCACAATCGCGGCTTCCAGCCCGGTGGCAAGCGCTTCGGACAGTAAAGCGCGTACATAGCGGTCAAGCCATGCAGGGCCGAGGTCGAGCATGGATTTTGCAACGGGCACGAAGGCGGACACCTTTTTCTGCGCGAGATCAACCTTTTCAAAATCACCCGCCAGCTCGGCGGCGATCGCGGCCGTCAGCTCGCCCCACGCGACGGTGCCGCTGGTGGTGGAGAGCAGGATCTCGATCAGGGCCCCGGTGTTCTGGAAATTGATGTGGTTCAGGATGGGGTGCGCTTCGGTCATATCATCGAAAATCGAATCAATGATGGTCTTGGGCAGCACCACATCCAGATCCGTCAATGCCTGCTGCGGGTTGCTGGATTTCATGGCATCAATGACGCTCTGGTAATACGTGGTTTCTTCGCTGGTGAGCGCACGCACGCCGCGCGTGGACAGGATGCGCTGGTCATTGCTTTCGATCAGGCCTTTCGCTTCTGCGGTCACTGCCCTTTCCAGCATCTCGGTGAAATCCGTAAACGCCTGCTGGAAGTCCGCTTCGTTGCCGTCCTTCATGGCGGCCATCAGGCGCTGCTGAATCTTCGTTTTCTCTTCTTTCAAAAGGTCAAGGTTCTTCATCGTTTCTTCCTCCAATCAAGAAAACAGCCCTTGCATGAGCTGTTTCGGTTTATTGATCTGTTCCTGGGGTTCGGGCTGCGGCGCCGGTTCGGGAACGCCGGGCGGGTTCTGCTGCGTTTGCATCAGGGCTTCCAGCGTTTGCCTCGCCGCTTTATAACTGGACATCTGCCGGCCGATGGAGTTCGTCAGCTGCTTCATCACCTCGGCGGTTTTTTCCGGATCAATTTGCCGATCGCTGATTTCATCCGCAAGGCCGAGGTCAGCACACTCCTCCGCCGTAAGCCACGTTTCGGCCTCCAGCATGGATACAAGCCTCGTTTTTTCCAATTTGCCGCCAGACTTTTCAAGGTATACCTGGATATTTCCTTCCATGATTTTATCCAGGTCATCCGCAGCCTTGCGCAGCTGCTTTGCATTCCCGCATACGCAATCCATCATTTCATGAATCATCATCATGCTGTTTCCGTACATGATAACCTTGTCTGCGGCCATTGCAATGACGGACGCCACGGAACACGCGAAACCGTCGATATAGGCCGTGACGTTTGCAGGATTTCGCTTCAGCTGCGCATAGATTCCGTATCCTTCCATCACGCTGCCGCCCGGGCTGTTGATGTACAGGTTTATCTGGGCCGCATTCGGACTTTCAGCTAACACCTTGCGGAAATAGTCCGCGCTGGTTTCGCTTTCGATGTATTCACCTGTCCACCAGTCATACCCGCTGGAAACCACAGCGCCATAGATATACAGATCCAGCGTGGTGCCGTCAGCGGACTGCTTGAAAGTAATTATTCCCATGTTTCCTATCACCTCTCTTATGATCGGGTTCCCGTGCTCTGCGGTTAGCCACCAGCATCACCGGCTTGCAATGCGGCCAGCAATTCATCGGCTGGAGAATAGTTCTTGGTCATCCAGTGCTGATAAGCCCATTCCTCATCAATCAGCTGTTCTCCAACGGCCTTGCGAATGTCGTTGATACAGAACGCGCCGGATGCAATCAGCTTATCGATCGCCGTGCTTACGCTCAGCAGGTCGATATGCTCAATCGTCTTGGTGTCGATTTGGATATAGGTACCGGCTAGAAAAGCGGCCCGGCCGACCCGCTTCCGGTTGATTTCCTCCTGCAGGTTATCCACAAGCGGATCAATACAAAACGTAAGAAACAGCTTCAATGCATCCTTCAACCCCGCGACATCGCCGCGCAGCAGTGCAGGCGGGATGCACAAACCCTTTGCGGTAAAATCGCTGATATCGTCCACCATCGCGCGGATGTCGCGGGTGGTATCGTTGGCATAGGTCTTGCTTCCGAGCTCTTCATAGCTCCAACCGTCAAACAGCGGAAGGACGCCGTTTTCCGAGGCGAAGAATTTCTTCAGGCGCGTTTCCTGCATCTCCCGCAATGTCTCTTCAAACTTGGGATCACCCCGTGCCATTGTGTTGATCAGCATTTTCCCGCGGGTGCCGCGCGACCGGATAAACGCGTTCATGCTGCGCTGGATCATCTTGGCATAGGTGGAATACAGGCTGTCTGTGATCCGCTTGACATTCAGGCAATTCAACTGGAAAAAGAGGACTTCGGAACCCGGAAACGGTTTATTGAATGTGAACTCATCTACCTGTACACCACTGAAAACATCGTCATACATGGCGTATTGCTTTCGTTGGAAGCTATCAGCAACCAGTAATCCTCCGCCGCTTCCTTCGATCACAAGCGCCTCGTTGTTTTTCAGCAGATGATGGATCAGCTTATGCAGAAACGCGGAGCTGTTCTGGTTCTTGTTCGGCTCCACATTCCAGAGATAGTATTCGTCGCCCTGGGTTTCTTTGTTCTTTATAAATGTCTTGAATTCGCACTTGCTGATGCTGTTGGCAATCAGGTTCGCAGCGGTTTCAAACGCCAGCTCGCGGATGTGGAATTCCGCAATGATATCCGCCAGCTCCGGATCGCTCCAGATATCACCGCTCATCGGAACGCTGCCTTCGGCAAGCTTCGTCCGCAGCCAATCCCAAAAGCTCAAATGATCACCTCCTTAAAACGTCCATACACCGAGTTTGCTCATATCACCGGCAGTCCCGGAATCAACCAGTTTATCCTCGCAGGTCATCGCCGCCACGAAAGCCATGAACGGATCTGTTTTCCGGCTGCGCGGCTCAATCTTGCCATAGGTCATGTTCCCCGTATCCCGGTTAATCCCCGTCCGGATCATTTTGGTATTGTTGGTCGCCCAGCGCATCAGCGGATTGTCACCGTACACAATTTGCTGATTCGTGAATGCCGAATCGATCACGGGTGAAACGATCATGATATCCGACGGGCGCACCAGCTTTACGTTTTTCCGATCCTTCCACGAAAAACCGATACCGGACAGTGCTTTGCTCAGCAGGGCATAACGGAAATTGTCCAGCGCCATATGAACGATGTGGTAGTTGACCGCCATCAGCGAAAACCAATCCGTGATCAAATCCGGTTTGATTTCGATATCGTCAACCACGGTGAGCAATCCGTTTTTCTCCCATTCCCGCCACGGGCATTTCATCCGGGGAAGATCCGACGATTGCGAACATAACCAGCTGTGCGTGATCCAATAGCGCATATCGCCAATCCGGAAAAGCAGTCCTGCCGATGCGAAGTCGTTAACCTTCGCGTAGTCAGTGGCTCCGATACACTGCCGGCCGACAAGGTCGGGGATGACTTGTTTGGTTGCTTTGATGTTTTCCCAGCTCGTGACCTGGATATCGGCATTCCCTTCAGGGATGTTCATCCGCTTGGTCGGGAATGCCGTAAACTGCGACGGTGCCAGCTTCCAGTCGCTGTATTCCTTGATCATCTCTTCACGCAGGGAAAAACTGTACGGGAGTGATGGATTGGCTTTTTCCCATTTCGTGGGATCATTGATTTCATCGCGGCTGTCAAGTTTACAGATAAAAGGCAGCCAGCCGTTATCCGGCATGCCGCCTTTTAGAATCTCTGCCGACCGCTCTTTGTAGTGGTCCAGCGGGCCGTCCCGCACATCGCCGTCCGTAGTGGCGTACAGCCTGCGCGGGTGCGGCTTCTTACCGAGGCCGGTGGTGAATACGTTGATATTGTCGTAGTTCTCGTACTGGTGTATTTCATTGAACACGACGATACCGGAGCGCAGCCCGTCCTTTCCTTTGGGGTTGTTCGTCCGGTACTTGATCCGGCTGTTGGTTTTCAATCCGACGATGCTTTCCTTGTTCCAGTAAAAGTGCTTCTTGAGCCGGTTGATAAGCGCCGGGGTTTCAAGAACATTCCAGATGTCTTCAAACGGTGCTTTTGCCTGCAGCTCGCTGTTGGCACAGATATCCACATCGTATGCTTTGATGTTGTTATAGGGGCTTACCAGACACCATGATTCAAAGGCAATATACCCGTCTTTGCCAGCGCCGCGGCCAATGAGCAGGAACAGATCCGGCCAACGCGGCAGCCCATCCGCCCGGTAAGTGCAGCAGTGCAGCCCCAGCACGAATATTTCCCAGGGGAAAAGTGCATCATACGGGAAATAAACCGCCTGCCTCAGATAGTGATCTAGCTGCTGTTCATCGATATAGATATCCTCCTGTTCGAATGCGCTTCGGATGTATTTAACCAACAAATGCTGTTCTATGCAGGCTTGGATGGCGCCGGTTTCCACCTGCAGCATGTATTCTTCAATCGGCTTGGGAATCTCACAGGGCATCGTCCTCACCGCCTGCCTGCACAGGCTTGATCCCCAGCTCCGCAAGCAGTTTCAGCATCTGCGCGTTAACTTTGATCCGCAGATCGACAGATTCATTTTTCTTGATCTGCAGTACACCGGAAGCGGATAGGGTTTCGACCTGAACCCCACGGGTTTGGATATCATCAACCAGCGCTACTTTGGTAAGCCACAGATCCATATAATCATCGATCAGGTCAAAGTAGTATTTCCCAACGGTGCCATTGCGTTCCAGCTGGTCGGTCAAGTCCTTCCTGATTGTTTTATACAGCTTTGTTTTTTTGAGGTGCTCGGGCGTGATGTTTTTATCAGCCGCCATTTTCATACCTCCTTCCGGGAATTTTCCATGTGCGCGAGGTGCAGGTGGTTTGTTAATACCCATCTCCGTTCCCGACGCCCGCCTCAATCTGCGTTTTTTATGAACGGGGGGACTACCAGCGCTCGGGCGTTAGCGGCGGCTTGTATTCGTGTCGATGACCGTGTGCTTCTTCGTGGCAGGATGCACACAACGAAAGCAGCTGCCGCTCCTTGCCGTCATAAACAGACAGTGCAAGGTCGGGCCGAGCTTTCAAGTGCTTAACATGATGCACGGTGGTTGCTCTGGTATAGTGCCCCTGCTGTTTGCATGTCTGGCATTCGTGGTTATCCATAGCGAGGACTGCCGCCCGCTTGTGTTGCCAATCCGTGGATTTGTAAAAGCGCAGCTCGTTGCCGTCCGTGATGAGCTTACGTAGCCAGGCAAGGTATTGCTGATCCAATGCTAAGCTACCTTTCAAGGTATAAGAAAACGCCCTGCGTTTGCATGGGCGTTATAGAACAAGCAGCCCGAAGGCTGCTTGATAGGTTTGTGCGTTGTGGCTTCCTACGGGTGATACACGCCCAGGTAATCCTTTAATGCGTTTTGCAGTACCTGGGAATAATTCACCTTGCGTTTTTCTGCTGCATCGTTCAGCCATGCGGGAATGGTCAGTGTCTTTTTAACTGACCGGTTTTCCATTTCCTCACGGAACGGCGTCATCCATGCGGTGACCGGCACGACCATCTCGCCGTCGCACAATTGGATGTTGTCGAAGTTCGCTTCGGGGATCTCTTCTCCGTCCTGCTCCATGCCGTACAAGTGCAGGCTCATGGCTTCCTGCGCCATGCGGATGGCGTCTGTCAGAGTGTCGCCTTCCGTTACACATCTGTCGAGCTGCGGAAACCGCACGCTGTAACCGCCGTCCGCCTCTTTCACCATGACCGCCGGATAGGTGTACTGGTTTGCTCGTTTCATGCTGTGCCTCCTGTCTATCTCGTGGGGCGCTCGGGGTGGTTATTCCCACCCCGCCGCTTTCCTGATACTCTTTTCCGTTCCTGGCTTTAAGTCGCCTTTGTGAAACGGAACCGTGATGCGTTTGCCTTCCCTGATGAACTGCTTGTGTGAGCCCGTTTGCCTCACTTCCTGCCATCCTTCGCGTTTCAACCGCTGTATGACTTCCTTCGCGGTCATCGGCATTTGCTATCACTTCCTTACGAGATTAGTATAACACGGATAACACGTGTTGTCAATACGTATTATCAAGAATTTGTGAGTTTAACATACCAGATCCCGGCAGCTTGTACCGCAGTGGGTATATGAAAACGCCCGGTCAATAGTGACCAGACGTTACTGCCTTTTGAAACAGGCATATCATAACACAGTGGAAAACAGTATGCAAATAGGTGTCCTATTCTAATATTTCCACTTCGTGAGCGCTTTTCGTTTTTCATCAATGGCGATGCCGATATAGATCAGCGTGGTGCTTTCTTTGGTGTGGTTGAACAGATCCATCAGCATGGCGATATCCTTTGTTCGCATGTAGTAGTGATACCCGAATGTTTTCCGCAGGCTGTGGCAGGCAAACGGATATTCAATCTCACCCAGCTCGCCGATAGCTTTCACATAATTATACGCCGTTTTCCGGCTGATGTGTGAAGCATGCCCCCGGCTATCCTTCTGTCTGCTTTGAAAAACATACTCGGCATCGGTCATTCCTTTCAGCCTTTGACGAAGTACCTTCTGTAATTCATCCGGTATAGGCAGCTCGATACGCTTGCCTGTTTTCTTTTCCCGGACAACAAACAAATCTCTGCCACGCAGATCCCCGACACGCATCACGATCATATCGCTGATTCGCCGCGCAAGATAAATACCAATCTCAAACAACAAGTATTCCTTGCGGCCGATATCAGTATCCAGCACAGCAAGTTTACGCTCGATTTCTTTTATCTTTTCCCGGTCCCGGATTGGTTCTACGCTGATCATTTTATCACCCTTCCTGTGCCGTGTTTGACTTTCCCGTTTTGCCAATACTGTGTAACTGGGTCAATACCCATGAAACCAATTGATACAACATTTCCCGGTACTCATGTTTCTGTCTTACCCATGGCTGTAATATGGGTAAGTGCTAACAAAAAATGAAAAGCCTTCATTATTATCCATGTTCTTTTTGCTTTCGCGGCTGTTTCGGTCTATCTTTACGATGTAGTTTCAGCTGTGCCTTTCGCATTTGTTCCAGCTTTATGTTAAGCTGTTCCTGATCAATATCAGCCAAAGCACAGTGGATGGCACAATCTTTTTCACGGAAATAATGGCGCAGCTCGTAGATGGGTTTAGTGTTTGAGGGCTTTTTGATTTCGCTGTTCCAGTCTTGTATGGCTTGCTTGAGAATAACAATAGCAAGCTGCTTTGCTCCTTCATCCGTTATGGCGCGTCTATCTCTTTCCATCACGCTTGCTCCTTGGTTGATGCCGTGCCGTTGCCCAGCTTGATCAACCGTTCCTCCACCGCGTACATGGTGCCGCGAAACACCACGTTATCCCGTAGCCTGCTGATTTCGCGCCTGCTGGTTCCCATAGCAGCTGCCACAAGGTCAATGGCCGTAGCTTTGCCATAAAACAGCTCAAACAGCTTGCCCTCCTTTGTGCCGGCAAACCATTGTTTCGTACGGTGAATCACCTGCATCCAATGCCGGGCTTTGCGTACCTCGGAGTTTCCCTGGCTGAGCAAAAACGCTTTTCGGCTCACAGGATCACCCGACGGAGAACACTGAGTTGTCGGTTCGCTGTAATCCATTCCCGGTGAAGACAGCAGAACATCCTGTTCAAATTTCAATAGTGTTTCGCGTATCAGCGCTTCATTGTGCAGATGCCATTCCACGCGCTTGTACATATCTCTTTCCAGCGGTTTCGACATTGAATCCTCTCTTTCCGATTTGGTGTAACCTTTTGTTTGATGTTTATATGGTGGCTGAAGGGCTTGTTCTTGGCTTTTGCACTTCACTTGCATCAATCGAATTGCCAGATAGTTTGGTTTGTATTAGTGAAACAGCTTTTGCTTGCTGTCCTTACATTACTTTTATTGTGCAGCAGTACTCGTATGCCGATGAGTATGCTCAAAAGGTGAACCCACCTTATAAATATACTGAAGAAAACAATTGAATGTATTCTTTTGAATTTTTTAAGTGCTATGAAAGAAGCACCGCCAGCCAAACGGTGCTTCTTTTTAATAAAGGAGGTTCACGCCATGAAAGTATCTTGCACTTGATACCTTGCACTGATACCACTATAGCATAGAATTTACTCCGATTTACTCCGGTCTTTTCTCGCCGCTTCGATATCGGCTTCTGTCGGCTTGGCGGCGAAAAATAAATAATCTTCAAAATCTGCATTCTTCAAATGTGCTCTTGTATCCCAAGCATCATGTACATATATGTCATAACCCTCTGAATCACGCCCGCATGACCAGATGGCTTCATCATTTATCATTTCCATGATCTGCTCTTCCGTCAGCGGCTTGTTCGGCGGGCGGCGCGTGGCGGCTTCGTATGCTAGTTTGCGAGCTTCTTCCTCAGCTTTCCCGTAACGTAAAGGAGAGTGCCACCCACATGCGCAACGATAATCAACGCACCACCTGTAGTTTTCATCAACAGCACCAGGTTGGAACAAAATAAGCTCAGTCATAGCTTGCCCGCATCGGCACAGCACTTTATTATTTTTCATGTGAATTATCCTTTCTCGGTATACGTATCATCAACAACGCTTTTCCATGCAGTTCATATAAGCGGGACATCTCGTAATTCATCTCCTCGGCAATCTCCTCCCACCGGCAGCACCGTACATACCGCATCAGCAGCACGGACTGGCACACCTTATCCTCAACGACATAGATCACGCGCAGGATTTCCCGCTCCAGCTCGTCCTGCCGGGCCAGCTGCTCCTCCAGTTCATCCAGCAGCTCCAGCTTGCGGAGCACGGCGTCCTCCATCCGGCAACGCCGATCCGTGCCGGAGATATTCCGCGCCATCCTCCGGCCGGTGCCGTACCCGGCCTTGACCGTTAGTTCATCGATCTCCTCTTGGATGATCCGCTGCTGGCGCTTCACCTCCCGCAATTGGGAAAGGTACTCCTTGGCTGTCATGTTTTCACTCCTTCAAGGCATGCCGGATTTTATTTATCACACCACATCATTCAGCCGCTGCAGGCTGCATGATGTGGTGTGTTATACGTCATACTTCAATGCTTCCGCAATTTCTTCCGGGGTTAACCCTGTTTCCTGATTGCTGTAATCCCGCTGGTTGTACTGCTGCTCAATTACAGTCTTTCCCTTTGGTTTGTCGGGTGGTTTGTTGCTGTCGATCCCGCCGCTCTTTCGCCAGGAACGCAGTATGCCCTCGATATACCGCCAGCTGCGAGCGGATTGCGGCCCATTCCCTGCCCGCTGGATTGCTTCCGTCAGCCAGTCAGCTGAATATTCTGATACCAACGTATCGCTCTTGACACGATCGGCATAGGTGTCTGGAATGCCGATCAGCCTGGCATGCGCAAATACAGTTTCCAGATCAGCGGCATTTTCATATGCTTCTGTGTCCGTGATCAACGGTGGTTTCTGATCGCCGCTGTGGCACTTCTCTCGCGCACGTGTTACTGCGTCTTCTTCATTGTTTTTTTCTTTGTCATTGTCTTCTTCTTCGTCTTCTTCTTGGTGGCATTTGGTATCATTTGCTTGCACTTGCTTTTTTTGCTTTCGTTTGCCAGCCTTTGCCAGACCGCCTTGTTTTCCGGCTTCGCTTCTCATTTGAGATATTTCATCATATTTCTCATTGTCCCGATCTATCTGTGACTTCAGTTGCGGCCATACAAATCGCTCATTTCCGCGGAGATCCGGCACTGTTCCCTGTCCTGCATATTCCAGCATCGCAGTAAACAAACGCCCGCGCTCCGCGTCAGAAAGCGGTGTCAGGCTGTGAATAAAATCGTAATAGACCTGCACATAACGCATTCCCATAGTCTGGCTCCTTTTACACAACATTTCCGATTGATTTCCAGACTGATACCAACCCATGCTAAATGGTTGTTGCAGCGCATTGTTCCGGCATGGACCATCGGATAATAAGTGGCCGATCCCGCCCCATTACCGTGCGCGGCGCGTACTCACCTTTACGGTGCCGGAGCAGGATTTCAAGCTCATTCTTTGCCGCAATGCTGCTGATGCCGCCAGTGGCACGGCCTTCTTGATTGATACGCGAAAGCGCGTCCTCGATCATCAGATCCCGCGCCGCATCCAAAGAATCAGGATAGGAACTCTCAAAGCAGAGCCATCCTTTGCAAATTAACCGCAGCCGGCATACCGTTCCGCCTGGGATCGGGGCGGTTTCGCTTGCACAGTCAGCAAAGAGTGCTGCCCGCTGCATTGGGTATTTCACAACCCCGCATATCTTCACCAGCGGATTTTTGCTAAATTCATTTGTTGTATCCTCTACAGCTACCGCCGTGTACATATCCTCCGCGGTGGGATCCCATACGATAACCTTCTCACCATTGGTGATCATACAGACAAGCCTCCTTTCGCTGTTTTGCCGTCTATGTCTGCTCTGCCAGCCGATCCCCGCGGCCGATGTTGAACCCATCATTATATCCGGCAATCACATTGCTGTCGGTTATGGGTACATCGTTCCGGATCGTATGTTTCCCGTAGCCGCTCACGTGTTCCCGTACATCAGCTGGAACCGTAATGATGATGTCAAATGTCGTTTCGGCTTCCTGCTGCCGGTAGGCGGCTTCCAGCCCGTGTGCGAAACCCATCATGTAACGAGAACGGTTGCTGTGTTCACTTTGCCCATGCCCTGGCAAAGTTAAGCATGTATCACTTGCCGCTTTTTGCAGTTGATATCGGTTATATAAACGGAAAGCTGCATCCAGTGCTGTTTTAAAGGCTTCCGCGGCGATTTCCGCATCCTGCTTGTGCCCGATGAATTGCAATGTTTGCCGACAAACTGCAGACCCGCGGAATACTTTGCAGCTTGCCGCGATGCAGCGGTGATGTTTAGCAACCGTTGTGTACAGATACCGCATCCATTTGGCGATTCGCTGTCCGGTGTATACGGCAACCTCTTCGATGGTTTCCGCCTGCATAGCGGCTGTAATCTCTACATCCGCAGAGTTCAAGCCGTGCTTATCTAGCAATTGCTGATACATCAGCAGGGCAGTTTGGCATTCATGTGTGTCCAGCGCTTCATCTGCCAGCGCCTTGATTTTCGATAGTTTTTCCAGTAATGCGTTGTTTGTAGGCATACATTTACTCCTTTGTGGCTAAATACTCCGCCATCACATACCCGCCATCAACTAGGCATGCCCAGCCATCGACCACGAACCGCACTTCCACGGTGTCACCATCTTGCAAATACCGTTCAGTATTGCCCTCCGGTGATTGCCGTACCCGTACACGGCCATTAGAAACTACTGTGTACTTCTGCGCATTTGTATCAGGCGGATAATCCGCAAGGTAATCCACACAGCACCAACAGGTTCCTGCTTCGCCGCCGACAATTTCGGCCCATTCGCTGTCAAGGGCAACAACTTCAACGGCATCACCTCGATACAGGCGCATTTCGACCGCGCTGTCCTTTGTGGCATCATGCCGCCCGTTGAGGTAGGTTCCATCACGTACGTGAACGTACATCGTTGTGTCTGCCGTTGCATCGGCCGACCACGCCAGAGCCAGTATTACCACCATCAGCGCGATAACCAGCATCGCATTTGAAAAACACTTCATAGAAATCATTGCCAAACCTCGCTTTAAAATACTCATCACCGTCTCTTGCAATCCTGCGCGACACGGCAACATAGCTTCGTTCAGGTTTATACTGTTGAGCTGGATATATTGTTATAGACACACCGCCTACCGATACGCTCGCTTGGGGATCGGGCCGTTCTTCGAGGGTTCATATTTGTAGCGCTTACGCCTAATCTTTGTGATATCCACGGGTTCGCTTTCACAGCCGACGGGCTCCAGTTCGATCTCCCCAAGCACGAACCGTTCCAGCGTCTCCTGCGCAATCACCAGCTTTGCGTTCGGCCCCGGACTGCGGCTGACATCACCATGGGGAAGACGCACGATCAGCGCACGGGCAGTCTTGGTAGAGATATTGAGGAATGCCGCGGCACCTTCAACGTCCAGAACAATCATTTCATCAGCTCCTGTAATAAATCGGTGCCAGCCGCGATCTGCTCTCGCAGCTCTTTCATGAGGTTTGCCTTGAGCTGCGGATCGTCAATCTTGCCGTCCAACGCATCGCGCTCAGCGTTGCCGTGCAGTGCCATAACATCACCCGTCTCATAGCGGTATCGGGTCATCAATGCGGGTAACCCGCTGTTTGCCGCACTGTCAATGTATCGGCGACGATAGCTGTCGTAGTTGGAGAGCATCCACCGGTGCCAGATGGAGGGATCGCCCAGTGCTTCCGCCACCCGGTCGATATCGTCCGGTTGCGGCATCGTTTCGCCGCTTTCCCACCGCTCGATGGTGCTTTCGGATACGTTCACCGCGGCGGCCAGTTTCCAGCGCTGCATTTTTTGCGCTTCACGGGCATTTTTTAGGTCGATATGCGTGAATTCCGGCATGTCAGCGGGCCCCTTCCTGCGATATACTGGGATTGTGGATGGTTCCGCCGAACAGCTCGTCGATAGTGCAGCCGAGGGCAGCGGCAAGCTTCACGGCGGTTTCCATCGTAGTGGAGCTGCTATTGCTCTCGATCCGTGCCACCGTCACGCGATGAACGCCGCTCTTGTACGCAAGCTGCTGCTGCGTCAGCCCGGTGGATTTCCGAATGGCTTGAAGGTTCATGGGTTAACATCCTTTCAATTGTATTGTTTGCTACAATGTAACGCGGGTGATATAATAGGGTTAATATATCTTGAAGAAGGTGCATAATATGGGCTTTGAAATCAAAGGGTTTGATGAAATGCAACGGAAACTGGAAGGGTTACAAAAACGTGTTGCTTCTCTTGAAGGAACGAACCGAGTATCTTTTTCAGAGTTGTTTGATCATGGCTTTCTGGCTCAACACTCGAGATTTGCATCCTTCTCCGAACTCCTTGATGCGGGTGGCTTTGTGGTCAACTCGCAGGAAGATTTCAAGGCAATTCCAGATGATGATTTTGATAAACACATAGCAGCAAATACTGATTTCAATTCATGGAAGGAAACGAAGCAAGCTGCGGCAACAGCATATTTCAAGAAACAACTTGGGTTTTAATTTGCGCCATATCGTTCAGGCGAGTAAATAACGCCGTAAGTTTGGCAGCTGTTTCGCTTATATCCTTGAGTATGGCTATCGATTCTTCATCCAATTCAAGGTTCAAGGTAAGCTCTACCTCGTTGGTTTTCATGTTATTCCCCTCGCTTCCTTTGCTGTAGTTACTGTCGTGTTGTAAGGAGTGATACTGTGGCTAAACAACTGGATTTCGATAATTTCATGAAAAACACGAAGCCGGATATCGATGGAATAATGGATGAAATGTTTGTGAGAGTTCATGAGTTGCCTGTTGACATTCCTGCTAGCAACACTGCAAGAGCCACGGAAGAAATGGCAAAGGTTCTTGTAGCAATGCATGAAGCCAACAAAGTTGAAATGAAAAAGCATGATGATGCCGATAAACACAATAAGCGCTTAATGTGGGCTGCGATCATTGTTGCTGGACTAACTCTGATTGCGACGGTGATAGGAATCTTTGCAAAGTAAGGTTGAACAATTCATGGAGCTTCTACAAACTGTAATGGAAGGGAGGTGCAACTGTGATAGAGAAATCAAAAATCAAGCGTATGGTTGAGGATTGCTTTACATTCGATATACTAGATATGTCGGTGGATAAGATATCCGATGCTGTAGCTGCTTCGATTGATAAGGTGCTGAATTCAAAGGAATTCGTAGAGCACATTTCTGAAGAGCTTGGAAAACTTATAAAGCATAATGGTCGGGTTCGCTAATCGTTGCCTTGGCAATCCGTCGCGTCATCGCGCGCGGCGGATACCTCCTGTAATTCCTCCACGATATCAATCATGACATTCATCATTTCACCGAAGCCGTTGCATTCTCGATCTCTTCCCGGATGTTCTTCATGTTCTATCACCTCGCTTCCGACTTTAAATAGTGGAAAATGCGTCGCATGCGTTACATATAAAATAGCACGCATGCGCTACAATGTCAACAATTAATGTTCACAAGCGGATATTTAATTATTGTATCGTTTGTGTTACGCTTTCATAAAAGGAGTTGCGCATATGGACAGGATAGCAGTCGGCGAGAGAATACGGCAGTTACGTTTGTCAAAAGGACTTACGCAGGGTGTTCTTGCTGATAAAATCGGCGTGGCTCGCGGATCGGTCGCGCGATATGAAGCTGGCACATACTATCCCTCACAGGAAGTTGTGGTAAAACTCGCGTCCGTTTTAGGTTCAACCGTCAGCTATATTTTGGATGAAGATGTGAGCACCGCGGATGAAATCCCGGACACCGATATCAAATTCGCCGTCTTCGGCGACCCCAACGTCACCGACGCCCAGTTCGAGGAAGTCAAGCAATTCGCCAGGTTCATCCGGGAGCGGGATAAAAAATAGAGGTTGCTTGCCGATAACTGTAGAAGCTTTTCAAAGAAATACAGGAGACTAGTGCTTTATGCAAAATGACAATGATGAATTTATTAGAAACATATTTACGTATAAACATGATCTTAAAATAGAAGCTGCCGTTTCAAAAAGTGTCAAGAATATACTAGACCATTCTGATGAAGTTATCTCTCAAACTCTCGCCGAGAAGTCGATGATAAAGCCTGCCATACAAGAAAAATGGGGAGATGCTCTTAAACTTTCATGGGTTACATATAGAGTATCTCTTGATTCGGTTGTATCCCATTTTAATACTATTAAAAAAGATTATAAGGCAAAGAAAATATCAGAAGAGCAGTATATAAAGTACTTTGTCATAATGAAAGTCCATGGGAAAATATGTCAAACATATCAAGAAATAATGTGTTTGCTTGAAAATGGGTTCCCCGAAGGGGCAATTGTACTGTCGCGTGTTTTGTTGGAATTATGTTGTACAGAAATATTTATATATAATGATTCGAGCGAAGTAGCTAAAGAATATATGGATCAATCATCAGAAGATAATTTATGTGAATGGGCAAGGCATTCAGAGAAATTTAAGGATTTTCCTCCTAAACAGAGGATCACAAATGCTCAGATAGTAAAGAAGTGTGGAATTGAGACACTTGGTTTAGCAGAGGTTAAGGACTTTCCTCATAGGTTTGTTCATAGCTCATCAAAAACGGTAATGTATAGATTATCACATAATGATCCAAATACGATTATGACGGGCCCAACAATAGATGGGTTGGAATTTGCAGGCATTAATTCTACAACACATTTCCATATTGCCACTCTCGTTGCTCTTGATATATATAGATCACCTCTTAGCATATACAACATGCATCAATTGATTCATCTCATCAGTGCCGTACAGACAGCGTACATTCATGTGATTGGCGATAAAAAAGACTCTAAAATAATAATACTAAATGTTGCTGATTGTTTTGATTCTTTGAAAGGAACAGAGAACTAATTTACTAATAGAATTTTCGAATCCCAAAGCGAGTACTTCCACAACATACAGGAAAATATTCCCATATCTAGTGGTTGAAAACGAATGCTGCTGCTGTTACAATATAGAGAACAAACGTTCCCTATACGACAGAAAGCTGCGAACGATGACTAACGAAACGCTACTGGATTACGCATCCTTCCAAGGCCACGAAGTCCTGTTCCTGAACCTGACCGAAACAAAAGCGATCACCTTTGAAGAACACGACCGGTTCTATATCGCCCTGGCAAAGAACCTATCCCGCACCGAGGAGAAGGAGCTCACGGCCCACGAACTCGGCCACTGCGAATACGGGGGTACCTATTGCCGGAACTCCAAGTATGGCCTCAAGGCCCGCGCCGAGTACCGCGCCAACAAATGGGCGTACTATCAGCTTGTCTCCCCGGACGAAATCAGCGAGTGTGTGCACAATGGTATTGTCACTCCGTGGGAAATGGCGGAGTACTTTGAGGTGTCGTGCGAGTTTATGTGTAAGGCGCTGGGGTATTATCAGATGATAAGGGCGGTATAGAGAATAGTATGAATAGGTTGAATATACGAAAGGAAAAAATATGCCCGAGAAAATTACTAAATACAATCTCTTGATTTCGTGCCCTGGCGATGTTGTTGAAGAAATCGGTATCATCGAGAATTGCGTACGAAAATTCAATGATCAGTTTTCAGATACGATAGGAATATCCATACAAACATATCATTGGTCGAAAAGCTCATATCCGCAGTCCGGAGGAAAACCCCAGGCTTTGCTAAATGAACAGCTTGTAAATAAATGTGATGCTGCTATTGCTGTGTTTTGGACGAGATTCGGGACAGAAACAGATACATATGGTTCAGGGACAGAAGAAGAAATTGAAATTGTGCTTCAAGAAGGCAAGCAAGTATTCTTGTATTTCTCAGATATACCAGCAAAACTCTCTGGAGTTGATGGAAAACAATATAAAGCGATCCAAAAAATGAGAAAGAAATATACAGATCGAGGGTTATATAGTACCTATGATAGTATTGATCAATTTGAAAAAGCCTTAAGTAGTCATTTAGTATACTATTTCATACCTCTACGTAGAATTGAAGAGATACAGAGCGGTCAACTAGCGTTGTACATTCAAACAATTAGTAATGGCAAGAAGATTGATGGAATTGCTATCAGCAAGTTTATTCAGCCAGAAAAAACCATATCAAAAACTATCAATGCTGAAATCACAGAACTTTTTAGAAACCTGTGTAATTATAAACTTAGCTGTTGTCAAACACCAGTGGATACTTCGATTCGTAATCCATATGCAGAAAGATTTGATATGAATTTATTGCGTGAGCCTGTGACAATTTCTGATAGCAAGAAAGAAATAATCAAATTGTTTGCAGAAAAGAATGGTGAACATATAGATGAAAGTTTTTTTGGTCTCGGAAATTTATACATAGACAAGCTAGCTACCCAAATTTCTAGGATATCTTACGGAAACACTGTATATAAAGGAACCGATACAGAAAAACAACGATATCATGACATTCTTCTACTCTCAAAGAAGATTTACGAGTATGTGAGCTGGATCGAATTTGAAGAAATGTATCAAAAATTCTATTGTGTTTCATTCGCCATATCAAATGCCGGTACGACTTTTGATGAAGATATCGACATAGAACTGATGTTTGATGAGAATGACTACATTATTCATGAAAACTTGCCAATACCAAATGATGGAATTCTTAAACTCTTATATGATCATGAAGAAATTTTTTCGGAAATGTATTCAATTGCTGGTACATCAGAGTATGAGAATTATAATACTTCATGCATTCATCCAGTACAGCAAAATATTCATTATCCATCAACTGATGAATACCATTCAATCGATTATCAAAAGGAGTATCGAGAAGCGCTAAACGATCTATTTGATTATAAACGATATCAAAATAGTGCTTGTATTATAATTAAGCTTAAAGTGGATTATGTTAAACAGCACACTTCAATTGCTTTTCCATCAAAACTGTTTGTCAGAGAGTCGCTTAAAAGAATCGCATATAAGATTACATCAAAACATGGGCCGGAAATTATTGAAGGCACCTTGACAGTCAGAATCGAGTGAAATATAAAAAACTCAGGAATTTCATTGCTTCTAGCAATATTATGAAAGGTAATGGGATTGATTAAATGCCCCGCACCAAACTCAAAAAACGTAAAGACGGCCGCTACCGCAAACTTTTCAACGGCATCCCGTTCTATGGCTACACCGAAAAAGAAGCCATCGACAAGGCCAACGCCTACCAGCGCGATATCGAAGCCGGGCTGCGTGCCGAGCAGGCCGGGATTACGGTCCAGGAATATGCAAACCGCTGGGTGCAGATCCATAAGGCAAACGTAAGCACCAACCAGTATAATGACTATGTCCGGCGCTTGAATACGGTGTGCGAGTATATTGGCAGTAAGAGGATGCGCGATGTGGTGATGTCGGATATCCAGTTGATCTATAACGAGCTGCTGAACGGGAAAAGTAAAAGCACCATTACCAAGTTCACCAGCATGATCAAATCGCTGTTCGGTTCCGCGCAGATTGATCGGATCATCATGCACAATCCATGCTTGGCCGCCAAGCCGCCGAAAGGGTATTCCGGCTCCCACCGCGCGTTGGAGCCTTGGGAACGCGACGCCGTCCATCAGATGCAGCAAACGGATCACCGCTTTGCAGCGGCGGCCATGACCATGCTGTACGCCGGGCTCCGCCGTGGGGAAGTGCTTGCCCTGAATATCGACCGCGACGTTGATTTCAAAGCCAAGGTTATTCACGTGCGCGAGGCGGTGCACTTTGAATCAAACCGCGATAAACTGGGCAAACCCAAAACCGAAGCCGGCGTTCGTGATGTGCCTCTGGTAGACGTTCTGGCTGATGTATTGAAGGATAAGCACGGCCTTCTGATCACCGGTGCCAGCGGCGAATATATGACCCTGAGCGCATTTCAACGCGCCTGGGAGAGCTACCTCACTAAAACCGAAGCCATGCTCAACGGCATGACACAAAAGCGCTGGTATGGTAAAACGAAGGAACAGCAGCAGCTCGTAACAGATGGGGGAGAGCTTCCGCCTTGGAAAGAATTCAACGTCCGTACCCATGATTTTCGTCATAGCTATTGCACCATGCTCTACGAGCTCGGCATCGATATTAAAACCGCTCAGGCATGGATGGGCCACGAGGACGAAGCCATGACCCGCCAAATTTATACCCACCTGTCCACTGCCCAACTCCAGAACGCCACTGCGCTTTTGCAAAAAGGCGTACAGGAAAGGGTCAAAAACAGGGTCAATCTAAAATAGCGTACTGAAAAATCCTTTATTATCAAAGGATACAGTATCATAAAACCATCAGCATGGGGTTCAAGAGGTCGCAAGTTCGAATCTTGTCACCCAGACCACCGAAAAGTCCCGAGTTATCGGGGCTTTTTGCGTTTACTGATATCTGCTATTTTTCTGGAATATGAGAAGATGTCAACAAAATGGTCATTTAAAATCGATAAGTACATCAACAAACTTGAGATCGTTGATTCAGATACAGCCGAGCGTACCACAACCCTATCCCAGTGTTTTACATTAATATAAGGGGTTGAGAGTGGTTGCTATTGAAAACAATGATTTGATCCATATCAATATAATCGTGTATTCATTTCTCCGTATAATAAAATGCCAAATTATTCGAAGTGCCAAAACTGACGAACTTGTTCCGAAAGATTGTAATAGTCGATGATGCGAGAGCCATGTTCACAACAAAGGAATCATATTAATATTTTACAACATAAAGAAGAGAGGGTTTTGTCCCTTCCTTCTTTTTATTTGTTACGCTCAACTCATGCTCAAATCATTAATGCCGTAGAGCAGACGTAACGAACTGTATCTTTCCACAAATACTCTGGTTCTGACCCCATTTGCGTGGTGGAGCTTTACTATCATAATCGTTATTCACGATGTAGTTTAGGCGAAATACGCGGTTTCTATTGTCAGCTGCTTCGTTTGTGCTATCGTTGCCCTATGGATATTATATGGCAACAAAGGTCCTTTACTTAAGCGGGAATAAATGAGTTCACTAACTCTTATGTCATTTTAATACCCCGCTAAAGTGAGTCTACCTGTATGTGCCGGAAAAGTGAAGGAAGGGAACGGCAATGAAAAGAATCTTAAGCCTCCTGCTGACTATGTTTGTGCTTTTATTTACAGTAACAGCCATAGCTCAGGGATATACTGAACCAGCTCTTTATAATGCGTCTGATGCTTTGGGACTTGAGACCCTCTACCGTCTGTATGATCGCAGCTATTATGAGGAAGTATCCGGCCAGCCTGGCACAGTGATCAGGATAAAATATACTAGCGAGGTGTATGACAAACCTTACAAGCGATCGCTGAACGTTTACTTGCCCTACGGTTATGACGAGAGCGGTACCGAACGATATCCCGTGATTTACTTTTTTCATGGACGTGGATGTGATCAGGACACCTTGATTGGCAATCCACAGACCCGGAATGCTTTCGACAACATGATTGCGACAGGTATTGCCAAACCGTTTATTTTGGTGACGCCGACTTATTACTATGATGTGCGTCACAATCTGTATGATATTGATTTGTTCGCAAAGGAACTGAGAACGGAGATCATGCCGCTGATCGAAGGTACGTACCGCACCTATGCTTATACAGCCGATGACGAAGGATTCCGAGCATCCCGGAATATGCGCGCAATCTCCGGGTTTTCCATGGGCAGTATGACGACGATGGTACTGTTTGACAAGATGGTGGACTACAGTTACTACTTCTTACCCTTCAGTGGCGCAGGCGACTGGAGTAACGTTCTCAATGTAATCGACAGCAAGAGTGAGTATGCTGATGAATTCTTCATTTATATGGCATGCGGCGGTGAAGAAGACAGTGCGTATGAAGGTTGCGTCAATCTGGTGAAGACAATGGCTGCTGATACGACACACTTCAGCTATGGGCATGATTGGGTGGAAGACAATTTCTATTTCTGTCTTTCCGATAATATTCACCAGGATCTGACCTCTCGCTACTATTTATACAATGCGTTTGCTGATGGCCTATTTCAATAAATGCTCACGGCTTTTCCGTGGCGCATGGAGATAAACGCACAAATATGGAATCGGCGGGTCATTCTTTAAGATGTAACCGTCTGTACGCAGCCTTGCGTCAGGCTGTCAAAAAAGAAGGGTCCAGGGCTGAAAGTCCTGGTCAGGGTGCAGGGGTGAAACCCTTGCCGGGGATTGGGGTGGAATGTATAGACTAGTAACATGGTTTACAGAAAGTCCGAGGACATGATTTACAGTTTTCGAATAAAATAGAGGCATGAAAACGCAAGGGAGCGGTGGCCATGCCTTGGGAAGAGAGAACTGTGGAAATGAATCGGGCTGAGTTTGTCAAAAGAGCGTTGGCCGGGGAGAAGAACAAGAGCGCTCTGTGCCGTGAATACGGAATAAGCAGGCCAACAGGAGACAAGTGGATCAAACGGCATCAAGCCGGAGAAGGGATGAGGGACCGAAGCAAGGCGCCGTTCCACACCCCGAATAAGCTCAGCGCAGAGACTGAAGCCATAATTGTAGAAGCGAGACAGAAAGAACCTGCGATCGGCGCCAAAAAGATCCATCGGATGCTAAGCAACCAGGGCTATACGAAGCTGCCCTGTGTCAGCACCGTCAATGCCGTGCTGAAACGCAATCACCTCATCACACGGGAAGCAAGCCAGACTGCTGCGCGATGTAAACGGTTTGAAAAAGAAGCCCCGAACATCCTGTGGCAGACCGACTTCAAGGGCAACTTCGCGATGCAAAACGGAGAACGTTGCCACCCCTTGTCGATCATCGACGATCACAGCCGGTTCTGCCTGTGTGCCGATGCGAAAGCAAATGAACAGCACAAAGGCGTAGAAGAGAGCTTTCGTAAGGTTTTCAAGGAATACGGATTACCGCAGATGCTGCTTTGCGATAACGGAAACCCCTGGGGTACAAATTACAGCGGCGGATATACCCCGTTTGAGGTCTGGTTAATGGAGCTTGGTATCCTGACTATTCATATTCGTCCGCATCATCCCCAGACTCAGGGGAAAGCGGAGAAATTCAACCGGTCCTACAAGGATGAAAGGCTACAGTATCACGTGCCGTACGACCTAATTGATGCCGACCGCCAGCGGACGGAATACCGGGAGTTTTACAATCAGAAGCGGCCGCATCATGCGCTGGGGCTGGATGCTCCGGCAGAGCACTATCAGGCAAGCACGCGCGTTTTCCCTGAGAGAATAACGGACTGGGAATATGGAACGGAATGTGAATTGCGTGAGGTTAAGAAGAAAGGGTATATCCACTATGGAGGAGAGCGTTACTTTCTCAGCTGTTCGTTCGGGGGCAAGTGTATTGCGGTAAAGCCCTCATCGATAGATGGTTTTGTAAATCTGCTCTATCGACAATTCCGGATCGGACGGATAGATTTGAGGGAAAAGAAAATGGTATCCCGCACATGCTATTTGGCAGAGGGCGATCCCCGCTTGACTGAAAAGTTGTAAACTATGTCCTCGGACAATGTGTAAACTATGTTGGGCTTGACATGGAACCCCAAAGGCCTGCATTACGACAAAGGGTAAAGCGAGCGAACAGCGCCGAAGGCGCTATGAAGCGAGCGGCGATAACGACCCGAAGAGGTTCTTTGACAGGCTGACGCAGCCTTGCGTATATGT
The DNA here is from genome assembly GCA_963664595.2 of Candidatus Limiplasma sp. Taxonomy (GTDB): domain Bacteria; phylum Bacillota; class Clostridia; order Christensenellales; family Aristaeellaceae; genus CAXXOK01. The sequence continues at coordinate 44,301 of CAXXOK010000010.1, forward strand.
CTGGTTCATTTTGTGGATAAAAGGAGAGCTGACATATGAAAAAGACAAGGGCTATTAATGACGGTGCTGTAGGGCATGTTCCACAAAGCTGTTTTTCAATAGAACGGCCTGAGACATAACCAAGCAGATTGATGGCAACCCTGAAAGCTATCAATCTTAACGTGAACTGCCTATTGTTTGGATGCGGCAATTTTAAAAGATAAAGTAATGGAGGAAATGAAAATGAGAAAAACAACCGTTTGTCTGTTCGTGGCCATGCTGTTTATCCTGTGTGTGAGTACAGCAGCGTTAGGCGAAAGCCTGAGTCCCGAGCAAGCAGAGCTCCTTGCGGCACTTCCAGGAGATTGTACCTTTACGGAAACAGAGGTAGAATGCGTTAAAGAGGACGGAACCGTACTCCGTGGCACGTTTTTAGTACCGGATGTTGCGTACGGCGAAACTGTCCCGCTCGTGATCTTGAGCCATGGCTTTAATAGTACCCGTAACAGCTGCGCCAAACTTGCGTTGGGATTTGGTAAAAGCGGTATTGCAAGCCTGCGTTTCGATTTTGGCGGATCAGGGAAAAGCGATGGAAAATCCACCAAGATGTCAGTCTTAACAGAGGTGGACGATTTGAATGCCATTATCGACTATGCAAAAACACTTGAAGGGATTGATACAAGGCATATTTTTCTGTGCGGTAACAGTATGGGCGGCTTTGTTACAGCACTAACGGCAATTGAACGGCAGGATGATATTGCGTCAGTGCTTTTGAATTATCCGGCATTCTCGCTCCCCGATGGTGTGCGCGCTGGCCGGTTGATGGGGGTAACGTTTGATGTGAATAATGTTCCCAAGGTCATACGCCCTGATGGCTTTCCTGTGGGAAGAAACTTCGTCACGGATGTTATCGATATGGATCCTTATGAAAAATTGCCCATGTGTAATCTTGATGTGATGATCATTCATGGTGATGCGGATGATATGGTAGACATCAGCTATTCCTATAAGGCTGTTGAGGCATATCCTCATGCCGTACTGCATGTGATAGAAGGCGGAGGTCACGGCTTTGCGGGTGAGCAGCTTGTGGAACAAATCGAACTAAGCGTCGCATTTGTTCAGGAGCATCTGCAATAAGGGCAGAGCTTCGGTTTGGTTTATCGCATTATTCTCTGGTACCTTTCGTCTGTACGTAATCAGCGGCTGAGAACGACAGGATTATCGTATTGTTTCCTTTGGCATATCGCTTCTGGGTGACTTTGCGAATTGCTTTTTATAGGCTCTGTAAAAAGCTGAGTAATCGTCAAATCCGCAGGCAGTGCAAACAAGGCCGGCGCTTTCGCCTCGCTGAATCATAGCACGGGCTGCGAGCAACCGTTTCACGCTGATATATTGTTTCAGAGAGGTGCCAGTCGCGCGATGAAATGTGCGGGATATTTGTGAGGGAGAGCCGAAGAATGTCGCACCCAATGCTTTTGTCGTTATGCTCTCGAAGAGATGCTCATTCACATAGGCTACGAGATGCGCCTCGGCACCGTGCATGGGCACAACATCTCCGCGACGCACATCAAATGCATCGCATAGGGCAGGCAGCAGGGAGATCAGCCGCGCAATCACATGGGCGCGAACCTGGGTTGAGTTTGAGAAATCAAAGTCCTGAAATGCGGTTTTCCAATGGGGATTTGGGAAATCGTCGGCACAATAGCGGTTCAACTGCCCCAAGGGCCGATCCCGAAAGGGGCGAAGCAATTCCCCACTTGCGTCGAAAAGCCGGATGAGCTGAGGCGAGAAGTGAATGGCAATGCGTTCGTACGGCTGCGATGTATCGATCAACAGCTTATGGGTCTCGGCTTCGCGCATGATCATCAAATCTCCGCTATGCAGCGGATATTGCGTTCCTTCTACCAAGTAGCTGCCTGCGCCGGTAATCATATAGTATATCTCGTACATTTCATGAGCGTGAATCGAAAAATCGGCTGCCTGAGGGGAATGATCCAATGAATGGTGACAGTATAGAAGCTCGTCACGATAGGTAAACAAATGTTTCATGGGTTCGCCTCCCGGTAAAGCATACAAGAAGATGCGTAATATTGCAATAATATATGGTTATAATCGCAATATTATTGCAAATATAGTTGTTATACTGATGTTGAGAATTTTATGAGCACATAGGGGGTATTTTGAATGAAACTGACCACACGCGAAGTATACAAGCATACCATCGCATGTCCGACCAGCATCGGTGTACGGTTGACACCGGACAATCGCATGGCTGTGCATAACAGCAATCATTTCACCCTGCAGACAACCAGCGCGGAAACGAACGTGCTGAACGTGTCCGCCTCACTTGGGCATTCCTGCCTTGCACTGACAAAATTTGTTGAGGGCAGCCCGATTGCCGCGTTTATCCAAAGCCAGCTGCGGGCGCGCAACATTGCCTACGAAGGCGCGTGTGTGCCACAGGGCGGGCCGTGGGGGTTTAGGCATCAGTTCAACATTGCCGACAGCGGTTTTGGCCTGCGGGCGCCGCGGGTCTGGAACGACCGCTCCGGGGAGGTCGGACGCTCTCTGGATATCGGCGAGTTTGATGTGGACCGTATTTTTGGCGCGGAGGGTGTAGCCATCCTGCACATTTCCGGCCTGATCGCCGCCTTGAGCCCTGAGACCACGCGGTTTTGCGTGGAATTGGCAAAGACAGCGAAGAAGCACGGCACACTCGTCAGCTTTGATTTCAACTATCGCAAAACCTTCTGGCTGGGCCGTGAAGAGGAATTGTCCAAGGCGTTCCGCGAAATCACGACGTATGCCGATATCCTGATCGGGAACGAGGAGGATTTCCAGCTGTGCCTGGGCATGAAAGGCCCGGAGGCTGGCGGACAGGATCTATCCGCGAAGATTGAAAGTTATAAAGAAATGATCGCGCAGGTGCAAAGGGAGTATCCCAATGCCAAGGTGTTCGCCACCACGCTGCGCGAGGTCGTCAGCGCGAACGAGCACCTGTGGGGAGCGCTGCTGCGCACAGACGACGAATGGTACGTGGAAGAACCACGCCCGATTCCGGTGTTGGACCGCATCGGCGGGGGCGACGGGTTTACCGGCGGATTGCTCTATGCCATTTCGCAGAGGTGGACGCCGGACAAGTGGCTGGGCTTCGGCTGGGCAACCGGTGTACTGGCCGCATCCAGCCTGAACGATTATGCGGACCCGGCCGATGAAAAACAGGTATGGGACATTTATGCCGGCAATGCCCGCGTGCAGCGGTAATCGCGGAGGACGAAACCATGAAAAAAGCGGATATCGGCATGATCGGTCTGGCGGTCATGGGCGAGAATCTTTCCATGAACATGGAATCCAAAGGGTTTACGGTGGCGGTCTATAACATCGAAACGGATATTGTTACCCGGTTCATCGAAGGCCGTGGCAAGAACCGTAACTTCATTGGCACGTATTCCTTTGCGGAACTGGTACAGAATGTCGGCAAGCCGCGGGTCATCATGATGATGATCAAAGCGGGCGCTCCGGTGGACCAAACCATCGACCAGCTGCTGCCTCTGCTGGATCCCGGCGATATCATCATCGATGGGGGAAACAGCCACTTTCCCGACACCATACGACGGACAAACTATGTCGAAAGCAAGGGCATGCTGTATATCGGCACCGGCGTATCCGGCGGCGAAGAAGGCGCGCTCAATGGCCCGAGCATGATGCCCGGCGGCTCGCCGGCCGCCTGGCCCCGTGTGAAGCCGATCCTGCAGGCGATCTGCGCCAAGGTGGAGGACGGTACTCCCTGCTGCGACTGGGTGGGCGAGAACGGCGCCGGACATTTTGTGAAAATGGTGCACAACGGTATCGAATACGGCGATATGCAGCTGATTTGCGAGGCTTATCTGCTCATGCGGGAGTACCTGAAGATGACGCCCGATGAGATGCACGAGGTGTTTGCGCAGTGGAACCAGGGCGAGCTGGATTCCTACCTGATTGAGATCACTGCTAACATTCTGGCTGTCAAGGATACAGACGGGGAACCGCTTGTGGATAAGATTCTGGATACGGCAGGCCAGAAGGGGACAGGCAAGTGGACGTCCGTTGCCGCGCTGGATGAGGGCACGCCGCTGACGCTGATCAGCGAGGCTGTGTTTGCCCGCTGCCTGTCCGCCATCAAGGAGGAGCGTGTGACTGCCGCACGCGAGTATGCGCGGACCATTCCGGCTTTCCATGGGGACAGGGCGGAGTTTATCGAGAACCTCCGCCAGGCGCTGTATGCATCGAAAATCATTTCCTATGCGCAGGGCTACGAGCTGATGCGCATGGCGGCCGCCGCCTACGGCTGGAACTTAAATTACGGCGGCATCGCGCTGATGTGGCGCGGCGGCTGCATTATCCGCAGCCGGTTCCTTGGCAAGATCAAGGACGCCTTCGACCGTAACCCTACACTGAACAACCTGCTGTTGGACGAGTACTTTAAAAGCAGCGTACAGGCCCTGCTCCCCGCCTGGCGTGAGATTGCGGCCAGCGCGCTGCGCAGCGGCATCCCGGCGCCAGCGCTTACTTCGGCGCTGTCGTACTTCGACGGCTATACGACCGAGCGCCTGCCCGCCAACCTGCTCCAGGCGCAGCGCGATTACTTCGGCGCACATACCTATGAACGGATTGACCGCAAACGCGGCGAGTTTTTCCACACCAACTGGACCGGACATGGCGGCGACACGACTTCCAATACCTACAATGCGTAAGGAGGCAACACGATGGAACATACCGGACTTAAAAACAAGGTTGCGATTGTCACCGGCGGCGCTGGGGTGCTATGCAGTAGTTTTGCGCATACGCTGGCGCGATATGGGGTGAAGGTTGCCGTGGCAGACTATGCGCTGGATAAAGCTGAGATGGTAGCGAGGGATATTCGGCAGGCCGGGGGAACGGCTATGGCAGTTTGCATGAATGTGCTGGACATGCAAAGTATAAACGCCGCGAATGAAGAAGTGAAAGCGGCATTCGGTCCCTGCGATATTTTAATCAACGGCGCCGGGGGCAACCATCCTTCCGCGACCAGCGATGATGAATACTTCTCAATGGAAACCTTAAACGACCCCGAAAAGAAGAGCTTCTTTGATTTGGAACCGACCGCGTTTGAAAAAGTGATGGGTCTTAACCTGACAGGGACCTTCATGCCGACGCAGGTCATCGCCCGCGATATGGTTGGCAAGCAAAGCGGTGTGATTTTAAACATCACATCGATGAACGCATACCGGCCGCTTACGAAAATCCCCGCATATTCTGCGGCTAAGGCCGGTGTGTCCAACCTGACACAGTGGCTGGCAGTGCATTTTGCCAAGAGCGGTATTCGCGTCAACGCGATTGCGCCGGGTTTCTTTTCAACGGCACAGAATAAGGCATTGCTTTGGAACCCGGACGGCAGCGCCACCGCGCGTACTGAAAAAATCCTGAACGCCACGCCGATGGGAAGGTTTGGCGAGCCGGAGGAATTGCTGGGCGCCATGCTGTTTCTGGTTGACGACGAGCAATCCGCATTTGTTACCGGGATCGCAATCCCGGTAGACGGCGGCTTCTCGGCGTACAGCGGGGTGTAATATGCAGGAATTCCTTTATGCCAAAACGGAAACCGGCTTAACACAAAGTGAGATTGCACAGGCGTTGGAGAGGTCTTTGGCCGAACGCACACTCCACCGTGTACTCATCATTCCGCCGGATTTCACCCGGTACCATTCCAACGCCGGGCTGATCACCAACCTGTACTATCATATGCTCGATGCGCAGGGCTGCCGGGTGGATATCCTGCCGGCACTGGGCACGCATGTTCCGGTTACGAAGGAGCAAGCGGCTGTCATGTTCGGGGATGTTCCGTTTGATCGATTTCTCGTCCATGCCTGGCGCGAGGATCTGGTTACACTTGGAACGGTGCCCGGTGACTTTCTGTCAGGCATCACAGAGGGTCTGTGGCACGAGCCCGTCAGCGCGCAGATCAACCGGCTGGTCATGGATCCCGGATACGACCTGATCATTGCCGTCGGCCAGGTGGTGCCCCACGAGGTTATCGGCATGGCCAATCACGCTAAAAACCTGTTTGTCGGTGTGGGCGGGTCAGATATGATCAATGCGTCGCATATGATCGGCGCCGTATACGGGATGGAACGCGTTATGGGGAAGGACCACACCCCCGTGCGGAAGATCTTCGATTATGCCTTTGAACGCTTCCTTAAGGACCGGCCCATCCTATTCGCGCTGACCGTTTGCACGGCGCCGGAAAACCAGATACGTACGCACGGCTTGTTCATCAGCCCGGACCGTACGTGTCTGGATGCGGCGGTGAAGCTGTCGCAGGAGAAAAACATCGATTTCGTGCCGCACGGCCTCAAGAAGTGCGTGGTGTATCTCAATCCCGAGGAATTTCAAACGACATGGCTGGGGAACAAGGCCATCTACCGTACGCGGATGGCGATGGCGGACGGGGGCGAATTGCTGATTCTTGCGCCCGGTGTTCGCCGCTTCGGGGAAGATTTGCAGGTCGATGCGCTGATCCGGCGGTATGGCTACCATGGCAGGCTGCAAACGCTGGATGCGTTTCAAAAGCCTGAGAATGCCGCACTGCGGGGCAACATGGGCGCCGCCGCACACCTGATACACGGCTCGTCCGACGGGCGGTTTCACATTACCTACGCGGTCAAGGAAATCAGCAAGGCTGAAATCGAGGCCGTGGGTTATGCCGCAGCGGACTATGATAGGGTTAGCAGCCGGTACGATCCGCATACGCTGCAATACGGCTACAACACGCTGGCCGACGGCGAGGAGATCTACTTTGTTCCCAATCCTGCCCTGGGCTTGTGGATTGACCGGGAGCGGTTTGCAGGCTGATGTAATCCGCAATCTTCCCTGATTCACGCAGAGTTATCTTGTCATACTCTTTGTGATACGTCCGGTTCGCAGGTTAAAGCTGAAATAGCTTGTCTGGACAGCACGGTTTCGGTTTTGTCATTGCACTCCTCACATTTCTTCAAACTATCACTGAATCAACTGTGAGAACCGGCAAAAAGCGCATGCTTTGATGCATGTGCTTTTTGCTGCTTCGCACAACGGAGTGGTTTGACTTCGTCAGGAACATATCACCATAATGTCTCAGCGAGGCTCAGCGCGCTTTCGACCACCTGGTCCATATCGTAATACCGATATTCGCCCAGCCGCCCGCCAAATACAACATTCGTTTCCAAAGCCGCCAATTCTTTGTATTGAAGGTACAGCTTATTGTTTATTGCATCGTTAACAGGGTAGAACGGATCGTCTCCGGGAGCCCATTCCGAACTGTATTCGCGGCTGATAATGGTATGTGCCTGATCCATAAAATCAAACCATTTATGCTCAATGATACGGGTGAAGGGTGTTTCGCAATCGCTGTAGTTTACAACGGAGACTCCCTGATAATTTGTGATATCCAGCGTTTCCATTTCAAAGCGTATGCTGCGGTATGCCAAAGGCCCGAACCGGAAGCCGAAAAAGGCATCAATCGGGCCTGTGAATACGACACGGTCTGCCAAGCGATTCCATTGATCACGATGGATGAGATAATCTGTATTCAAACGGATTTCTGCGCCTTTAAGCATGTTCGATATCATCTTTGTATAACCGCCGATCGGGATACCCTGATACGCTGCGTCGAAATAATTGTTATCAAACGTAAAGCGTACCGGTATACGCCGGATAATGGATGGCGGTAATTGCGAACATGGGCGTCCCCACTGTTTTTCAGTATAACCTTTGATGAGCTTTTGGTATATATCTGACCCTACCAAGGCGATCGCCTGCTCCTCCAGATTTTGCGGCGTAGTAATCCCTGCTGCTTTTCGCTGCTGAAGAATGATTTGTTCCGCTTGCCTGGGAGATGTTACCCCCCACATTTGGTAGAATGTTGACATGTTGAAAGGCAGGGGATAAAGCTGCCCATGGAAGTTAATGATCGGTGAATGCGTGTACCGGTTGAATGAAGCAAAACTTTGTATATAGTCCCAAACTTGCCTGTTGTTGGTATGAAAAATATGTGCACCATAACGGTGAACGTGGATGCCGTTCATGTCCTCCGTGTAGATGTTTCCGCCGATATGGTTTCGTTTCTCCAACATCAACACGGATTTTCCGGCTTCAAGGGCCTTGTGCGCAATCGTCGATCCATACAGACCGGTTCCGACGACTAAAAGGTCAAAATGCATTGCACATGCGCTCCTCTATCAGTTAAAGCCATACACGCGGCGGCTGAGACGGTAGCCGTTCAGAATCAGCCGGCGTCCCAACTTGCCCGGTAATTTGCAGGTTGTGCTCAACGGCCGGTAGCGAATCATATTGTAGTTATTCGGCGTGCTTGTTTTTAGATACTCCCAAAGCGCGCGGTTCTGCTGTAAGATTGCATCAGACCCGCTTTTGATCGACAGCACGGTTGAAACAGTGGTGATAATTTCCAGATAATTGCGCATATAATTGCGCTGGGCTTTGTTTTTTACTTTACTGAGATCAACAGCATCGCTCATCATACGGTTAACCCGGAATTGCTGGTCAATACGGCGGATCATGATGCTTTCCTGAACCGATTGATCTTCCCGGCCAATGAAGTAATGATAAAAATTGACATTCAAGTAATACAACTTTTTAACATACGGCAACGGAACATAAACATACAAATTGTCTACATAGAAGGTATGTTTAGGAAGATCCAGCTTACAGTTTCTCAGTATTTCAGTGCGGTAAATGGCGGCGTGCATCAGGATATACTGTCCAATCCGGAAACGGCTTATATCATTCCAGCTCAGTACGCGGTTTTCCGGCAGCGCGTTGGTGTAATCAATAACACGTTTAACTTTGACCCCGACCTTGTCATAGACATAGTTACTGACGAGCAGATCAATTTGCTGTTCCGGTTGAGACAGGGACCGTAATGTATGCAATACCTTGGCGTACGCATCCGCATCAACCCAATCGTCGGAATCGACGACCTTGAAATACAAGCCATTTGCGTGCTGAAGACCTGCCATCACAGCATCTCCATGGCCGCCGTTCTGTTTGTGGATTGCGCGGATCGTATTGGGGTATTTGCGTGCATAGGTATCAGCGATAGCTGCCGTATTATCACTGGAACCATCATTGATGATTAGAATCTCAACATCGTCACCGCATGATAAGAGCGATTCAATGGCATGTGCCATATAATCCTGAGAGTTGTAGCAGGGTATTGCGACGGTTAACAGTTTCATGCAAAACACCTCTGTAGGCTGAAAATAGAAACGTCAGGCGTTCCTGTTTCGGGAACGCCTGCAGGATGGAGGAACGGAGGAACGCAACCGTTTTCCATACAATGCATTCTATGCAGAAATATTGCGTTTCTTCATGTACAGCGAAACTTCGGACAGAATGAAACTGATCAGAAGTAAGGCTCCGCAAAGAATGAGCTCGGGTATAAACGAAACCGGATCAATTGCTGTAAAGATATCGGCAATCGGCCATACCATGTGGTGTATATAAACCAGGAGGGATAAGCCACTGGCGATACAAAGCACAACAGGTGCAAAGTTTTCAAGCCTGATGAACAGCATGATGAGGGATAAAGCGGCGGCTGTAATCAGCCAGATAAAGGCTGCGTCGCTGAACAGGGAGCCATGTGAATAATTTATCCCGCGGAAATTGATGCTGTAGATGATTGCGGATGCCAGGCATAGTAACGCGGCGAGAATCGAAATATAGAAACCTGTCGGGCGACGAGTTTGCGAATTCCTTTGATCAGACATGGTAGCACTCCTTCAGGCGTATAACTGCGTAAACTGCAAGACGGTGTTTTCTGCATCTTCGGGGTTGGAGAAAACGAATGATCCGGACAACAGTTGGAAATGAAGCGCGATGTTACGTGTCTATTCGTTCTATATCACCCATCAAACAGTATTAGGACATCTTAATCATTGCATGGAGCAGGCATATATGTCAAATACGAATAGATAGCAAAAAACATGTATTTTCGTCGCTAATAGCCAAAATACAGGCAAAGAAGGCTGTGTTGCGGTTTTCTGTTTTCATTAACGGTATCTATCACTGCGCGAATCGCAAGAAACATCGTTCACGCCATATAGACACCATCATACGACAATGTCAATTTGTTCTCAAAGAAATCATTTATAATACAAATCTATACCGGATCACTCCGTACGCCGGAGAAACCGCCGTGGCCTGGCGACCGGATGAAATATCGTATGAATCGCTTGCAAACTGGAACGGTTATGTTCGTTGTGCAGGTACACTCTGCCATAAACATTGCAATAAGGATAGGAGACTGCGCATGATGTCTACAAGGAAATCAACTGGAAAATCCAGGACCACAGCCAAGAAGATCCTTCTCAATGTATCTGTAGCTCTGTTGGCTATATTGTATATGCTCAATAGTATTGCCAATGAAAACGCCGGGCAGATCAACTCAGCGCTTGGCATCGCTGCAACCAAAACGGTATATATCGGCGATGGCGACCCAAACGAGTATCCGCGCTATTATGAGAGCAGCTACGATACAATTGCGGAGCTAAAGGCCGCCGGCCTGGCAAAGGTGCGTGAAGTGGAAGGCGAAGGCGCGGTTTTACTGAAAAATACAAATAGCACACTGCCTTTGACAAACCGGGAGGTTTCCCTCTTTGGCGCTACGGCGATTTCACCGGTCTATGGCGGAACAGGCTCAGGCTCTGTATCGTCAGCAGACGCGCCAACCTATCCGCAAGTGCTTACAGAGGCAGGATTTCATATTGTCAACACGGCGATGCTGGACTGGTATAAAGAGGAAGAACTGGGCCGGGATTTCAGCAGCGGCGATATCAACGAGGCTTCCTGGAAGAAAATCTCGAAAGCAGATATCGTGGATTCTTTCGGGAAAGGAGAAACCGCAATATTTATTTTGGGCCGCATTGGCGGCGAGGGCAATGACTTGAAGAGCGTTGATCACAACGACGGCAGAAACGGAGATTATCTGACCCTGAATAAGGCGGAGGGGCAGATTCTGGAAGGCCTGAAGGGTTTGAAAGACGAAGGGAAAATTAATTCCATTATTGTGTTGATCAACAGCGCCAATCCTGTATCTGCCGCATTTCTGAATGACGAAGCCTATGGCATTGACGCGGCGCTTTGGATCGGCTCTGTGGGACAAACCGGTCTATATGCAGTAGCGGATCTCTTAACCGGGACTGTGAATCCATCCGGCTCTCTGCCGGATACATGGTGGACGGATAACCTGTTGGATCCAGCGATGGCTAATTTCGGAACCTATACCTACGAAAACGCGGCTGCCTACAATTTTGGATCTTCTTCCCGTGCTTTTACCTCCTACGTTGTGTACCAGGAAGGCATCTATGTCGGCTATCGTTATACGGAAACCCGCTATGAGGATAAAATATTGGGCACGGCCGGTACCGGGGACTATGTATATCAGGATGTGGTAGCCTATCCGTTTGGTTATGGTCTGAGCTATACGGATTTTGCTTTGACAGACATGCAGGTGTCCAAAAGCGGAAGTGGAACGGATACCAAGTATAGTATTCGTGTTAAGGTGACGAATACAGGGAGTTTGGCAGGCAAGAAAGCAGTGCAGATCTATGCGCAAAAGCCCTATACGGAGTACGACAAACAAAACCAGATAGAGAAAGCATCTGTTGAACTGGTCGGATATGGCAAGACATCTGTTTTGCAGCCCGGAGCCAGCGAAACCGTGAGTGTAGATGTACCCGAGTACTTTCTCACATCCTACGATGCCTATGGAACGGGTGTCTATATTCTGGATGAGGGGACGTATTATTTTACCGCTGCGGACAATGCGCATACAGCCGTAAACAATATCCTGGCGGCTAAGGGTAAAACGGCTGCGGATGGTATGACCGCTGACGGAAATGCAGAAATGACGGTTGAGACGGTATATGCGTTTGACAGTGATACCTATGCTAAAGCGCTGGGAACCGGTAACCGGGTTAACAGTCTTTTTGCACAGACCGATATCAACCGCTATTCCGGACGCGGAGATAATCATGTTGTTTATGTATCCCGCAGTGATTGGGAAAATACGCTGCAGCTGTGGACGCCTGATGATAATGGGTACAACAGTCATTATGTCAGGCTCGGCATGACCGATCAAATGGCAGCGGATGCCGTGCTGGATACTGCGGATCTGCCAGAGAATGATGGCAATTGGCCGACAATGGGTTCGACAGGTACGAACTATCAGCTGATCGACCTGCTCAACGATGAGAATGGGGATCCCGTTTCATACAACGATCCGATGTGGGAACAATTGCTGGATCAGCTTACCTATGGTCAGTTGAGCCGTTTATGTGCCGTCGGCTTGCGTATGACCATTGATATCGATACGATAGGCAAACCAGAAACGCTCGATCACAACGGCCCTGGCGGTATTACCCAGAAATACGGGGCAGGTACCAATGGGTATGCCAATCAAACCAACGACCCTGACAGAGGGTTGACTGGCACCTGCTATCCGTCCAATAATATTATCGCCGCAACATTCAACGATGCGCTGGCAAGGGAAGTCGGAGAACTGATAGGCGAAGATGCCATGTGGGCCGGGTATGCCGGTTTCTACGGAACGGGCCTGAATATCCACCGTACGCCGTATGCTGGCCGTGTGTTTGAGTATTATTCCGAAGACGGTATTCTGACCGGCCTGATCGCCGCAGCGGAAACCAGTGCGATCCAATCAAAAGGCGTCTATGTGTATAACAAGCATTTTGTGCTTAACGATCAGGAGGAACAGCGCCAGGGGATCGGCACGTGGTGCAACGAACAGGCCTTGCGTGAGATTTACCTGCGTGCGTTTGAACTGCCGATTGTTTATGCGGATGCAAAGTGCGTGATGACATCGTTCAACCGTCTTGGCGCCATATGGTCCGGTGCGCTGTATCCTCTTCAAACCTCGTGGCTGCGCGGCGAAGCGGGGATGACCGGGTTCGCTGTGACGGATATGTATGACGGCATCTATATGTCAAAGCCCCATGAGGTGCTGGCCGGAAACGACATCCCGGATAACTATCCCGGTGTTACGGGAACCGGGACCGATGCGGATACGGATGCGGCAGGTCTGGGGTCGGAATTTGCCGCATACGGGCCAAACGGCAGCACACCCAATGCCCAGATCGCACAGGCAATGCGGACTTCGGCACACCGTATTCTGTATACTGTTCTTCACTCCCGCGGTATGGATGGCCTCAGTGCCGATATTGTAATCAAGTCCGTAACACCCTGGTGGTCAGTGATGCTCACGGCGGCAATCTATCTATTTGCGGCGATGTCGCTGTTATTCCTTGTGATCATGGTCCTTGATATCGTCAAACGAAGCAAGAGAAAATGAGCGTTCCAATTGCCTTAGAAGGCAAGCGTTGATACTGTGGTTGCGCAATGAGGGAGGAGATCATGGGAAGGGTGCCTTCCCGATGACTATCTCAATACCGGCATTCCTGATTCCTGCTGAACAGAGGATATCAGCATACCCTCTGCGTATTTGCAACTATGGATGAGAATGAAAGTAAGGCGGTAAAATGAGACGACGAATATTGCTGCAGGATATGTGGCAGTTTACGAACCCCGATGGCAGGATTACGTCCGTATCGCTCCCGCACACATGGAACGGGAGTGACGGACAGGATGGCGAGGATGATTACTATCGTGGTACGTGCTTATATGAAACGATGGTTTCGCGCCCCGATTTTGACCCCGCTTCGGAGTGCGTATATCTGGAATTCTGCGGCGTGAATGCATCGGCCCAGGTAAAGCTCAACGGGTACGATTGCTGCCATCATGACGGTGGATATTCTGCTTTCCGTGCGGAGGTTACCGCTTTGCTGGCCAATAGAAACGAACTGCGGGTAACCGTTGACAACGGTAAAAATAACAGGGTCTATCCGCAAAAGGCAGACTTCACGTTTTACGGCGGAATATATCGTGACGTGAATTTGCTGGTTATCAACAAAAAGCACTTTGATCTGGATTATTTCGGCGGCAGTGGCGTTAAAGTGACCCCCGTCCTTGATGGTGAAACCGCTATGATAACGGTTGAGAGCTCGCATAATGCTCCACAGGCCCAAACGAAGGTCACTTTGCTGGATGCCGATGGCATGATTGCAGCGACCGGAGAAGGCAGCCAAGCCGTACTGCAGCTTCGTAAACCGCACTTGTGGCATGGCCTGGCGGACCCCTATCTGTATTCGGCGCGGGTCCAGCTGGTAGAGAATGAAACAGTGCTTGACGAAGTTTCTGTGCGGTTTGGCGTGCGGTCCTTCCATGTTGACAAGGACAAAGGGTTCTTTCTCAATGGCAGACAGTATCCGCTGCATGGCGTGGCCCGCCATCAGGATCGCCCCGGTGTGGGTAATGCGCTGACCGTAGCTGATCATGATGAGGATCTGGCATTGATTCGTGATATAGGCGCAAACTGCATTCGATTGGCACATTATCAGCACGATCAGTATTTTTACGATCGTTGTGATGAGCTTGGCTTTGTCGTATGGGCTGAAATCCCATATATATCCGAACATATGCCCAATGGCCGTGAAAATACGGTAACACAGATGAAGGAGCTGATCGTTCAGAATTATCATCATCCCTGCATTGTGTGCTGGGGTATATCCAATGAGATCACAATCTCGACAAAAAATAAAAAAGATATGCTGGATAATCACCGGATGCTGAATGATCTGATTCACGACATGGACCCTACGCGTTTGACGGCAGTGGCCTGCTATGCCATGTGCAGCCCGTTTCATCCGGTGGCGCATATCTCGGATCTGGTCGGCTGGAATCTTTACCTGGGATGGTATGTGCCGGGGTTATTCCTCAACGATCTATGGATATCCTTTTTCCACTGGGTTTATCCCAAACGCCGTCTCAGCTACTCCGAGTATGGCTGTGAGGGCATGCCAAACCTTCATGCACGCAAGCCGCGCCGAAAGGACCACACAGAAGAATACCAGGCGGTTTACCATGAATATATGCTGCGCTGTTTTCAGCGTCACCCGTATATGTGGAGCACTTTTGTATGGAATATGTTCGATTTTGCTGCGGATGCACGCGATCAGGGCGGTGAGCCCGGAATGAACCACAAAGGCCTGGTTACATTTGACCGTCGAACCAGGAAAGACAGCTATTATGTATATAAGGCATTCTGGAGCGAAGAGCCGTTTGTCCATATTGCAGGCAAGCGTATGGCGGATCGTACCGGACATAAAACCAAGGTTCATGTTTATACCAACCAGCCTCACGTGAAACTGTACAACAATGGTGAGCTAGTTGCACAGGCAGATGTGAACAAAACGGCAACTTTTATCGTATCAATGGCGGAACGCAATCATTTGGAGGCGTTTGCAGGGGATGTAAGCGACCGCACAGTGATCAACAGAACGGCTGTGCCGAATCCCTCCTATTCACTCAAAAAGGCACGAAAGAAACAGAAAAGCAATTGGGTATAAACGGGATACCGGCTCCATGAAAGGGAGAATGAAAATGGCAGAGAAGACCAGCGGTACACATGGGAATATGAACAGGGCAAAACCGTTCCAACTAGCGTTGTTTCCCATGAACAACGGGGCAACAAATGTATATTTCATATTGGTTCTGGCCTATATGCTGAATTTTGGAAGCGGCGTTTTGGGGATCGCGGCGATTTTCGTTTCCGTGATGATCACCGGAATGCGTTTGTTTGACGCGATCACAGATCCGATTATCGGTGCGATGATTGACCGGACGAACGGCAAGCTTGGAAAATTCCGCCCGTTTATGATCCTGGGAAATATACTCATGGCCATCAGTATTGCTGCACTATATATACTCACACCGTTGATTCCGGAAAGCTCCATGTGGCTGCGGTATACCATGTTTATCATATTGTATATCATATGGGTGCTCGGGTATACTTTTCAGACCGCCTGTACGCGTTCCGGTCAGACGGTATTGACAAACGATCCAAAACAACGGCCGATGTTCACGCTCTTCAACACGATTGGCAGTTTGATCGGCATGGGTGCAATGCAGTTTCTTGCACCTGTTTTTGGGAAAATGGCCGGTGGCTACAATACAGCGGAATTTTTTCGGCTGTTTGCACCGATCGGAATCATTGTTTCGCTTGTGCTGACAATATTGGCGGTGATCGGGATCTGGGAGAAAGACCAACCGAAATATTTCGGCCTTAGCAGCGCGAAGCCGGCAAAGGTTAAGGTTGCTGAATACATCGCCATATTGAAGGGCAACAAGCCCATGCAGCATCTCATGGTTGCCGGCGCCGGCTGCAAACTTGCGCTGTCGATTGCCACACACACCGCTGTGCTGTGTATGCTGTATGGAAGCATGATGTCCAACTACGACGGGCTGTATCTGCCGATGATGGTGATTGGCTATGTGTTTTCGGCACCGTTTTTTATGATGACGATCCGCACGTCACAGAAACATGGGCAGAAGGCCTCGTTGCAGAGATTTGTCGGTCTGGCGCTTTTGATGTATGTTGGTGTGCTGGTGTTGCTCCTGCTTTGGCGGCAGGGAGATCCTGCGTTTACGCTGACACTTATGAACAATAACGGGCTGAGTATCAATTTGTACACGGTTCTGTTCATTCTCTTCTTTGGCGTGGGATACGGCGCCTACTATTCCACGGCGGACATGCCGATCCCGATGGTGGCGGACTGTTCCGATTATGAAACATGCCGATCCGGCAAATACATTCCCGGAATCATGGGGACGTTGTTCAGCCTGGTGGACAAATTGGTTTCATCGGTTGGCTCGCTGGTTGTAACGATTGCCGTGATGCTGATCGGCTTGCACGAGATTCCGGATCAATATTCACCGTATACCCCAGGTATGAATTGGATCGTTATCGTACTATTTTGCATAATCCCTATGCTGGCATGGATTATCACGCTGATTGCCATGAAGGGTTATTCTCTGACCGGGGATAAAATGCTTGAAATTCAAGCGATTAATCATGCCCGCAAGAAAGCGATAGCCGAAGGGATGACATTGGAGCAGGCCATGCAAACGTATCAGGATGACGATCATTCGCAGCCGGAGAATATGAGTTGAGAATTTGGTTTCATTGCATAGGCATTTGATGCATGATATAATTTTATCGCGGTATTCAGGTAAGCGATGAACAAATCCTTTGCACACTGGCGTGTTGGATTTTCGCCGGGTCAGGCTCGCAGAACCCTTGAGGCAGCGCTGCTACTGCTGCGGGCTGCGCAAACCCGACCCAACAAAAATCCAACGCACCATCGCACAAGTGCTTTATTCATCGCTTGTCTGGGGTGGGTTCTGTGATAAAATAACCGCTGTTTGACAAATCACGGGATAAGTACCCGCAATTGTTGCAGCGGCTTTTCTTTCTTATCATTGAAGAATGACGTACACCGAAAGGAGATCATGATCATGCTATTAATTGCGATTGTGGATGATTCCGCGCAAGATGCCGATATCCTGAAAAGGCAGGTTGAACAGTATCTGACGGAATCGAAGGAACCGTATTTGATTCATGTCTACCATGACGGTGTGGAATTTATCCGTAGCCCGGAAGAACACAGCATTGCTTTTTTGGATATCCATATGGAAAAAATCGATGGTCTTGAGGCGGCGCACTTCATCCGCAAGATCAGCAAAGATACGATTTTGATATTTGTAACCGGCATGGCACAAATGGCGATCCGGGGATATGAAGTAGATGCCTTGGATTTTATTATCAAACCGACCGATCAACGCTCCATTGACCGCGTGATGAGCAAGGCGATCAAGCGCATACAGAATCAGCTTGGCGTTACAGTGGTGTTAAAAACGTCCAGAGACATCATCAGTATTTCGTCCAACAAGATTTATTTCATTGAAGTTTACGATCATGATTTGATTTATCATACTGAGCAGGGAGAATATCGGGTACGCGGGCAGCTATACGAGGCAAGAAAACAATTGGATGAGAAGCAGTTTATTCTTTGCCATCGCTCTTACCTGGTCAATCTGCGCCACATCTCAAGCGTACATGATGAGTATTTAATCGTGAATGGAAAGAAAGTACTGATCTCAAAATCTCACCGCAAGGAGATCGAACGTCGATTTGTAAGTTATCTGGGTGAAAATTTATGAACTCAACCTGGTGGATCACCTATATTGACTGGCGCTTGTCGTCGGGGGTTATTTTCTTCATTCTGCTGCTGCTTTGGGGCAGAGGAGAAAAACGCACCCATTACGTTTGGCGTGTAGCGGCAAGCGGCCTGTTGCTGATCGGCGGAAGCTGGAGCATGCGGTTTGTTATTGAAGAAGTACTTCAAACGCTTGTTGCGTCAGCGCTTGGGTATACGCTCTTTATTGTGATCATGAGCATGCTATATCTGGCAACGTATTGGTTTTGCCGAAAAACATCAGTCAGTGAGTATTTGTTTAACAGTACACTGGCGCTTACCGTTTATCGCCTGGCCTGGGATGCAATGAAAATGATCACCAACGGAATGCTAAACTTTCGGCTGCCATGGCCCATTGTCAGTCTATATCAATCGCTTTTCTCTTATGGAATCTATATACTGATCAGCGTTTTGTGCTACCTGTTCTATCTGCGAATCGCCAAGGACCGCTGCCAGCTGCATGTGAAAACGATGTCCTGGCTATTTCTCATTGTGATTCTCTGCCAGATGCTTTTGGAATTCAGCTATCGTATAGCGGGGTCCGGCAACAGCGCTCAGCATTTATTCCTGTTCTTTTTTACTTCGTTTATGTACAGTTTGATGAGTTTCGCGCTGCTGCTGATACTTCCGTATCTGGATCGGCTCCAACAGGATAAGACGCGGATGGAAAATTTCATCAACAGCAAAACAAAGTATTACGAGATCAGCAGTACAGGGATTTTGTCGCTCCAGACGAAATGCCACGATTTGAAACATCAAATCAAACTCATTCGATCGGCAGAGGGGAAGATACAGTTTGACCAGTATATCGATCATCTGGAAGAGTCGATTAACGAGTACAATACAGTTGTCGAAACAGGCAATAAAAGCCTGGATATTGTTTTAACGGAGAAGAACATCATCTGTCAGAGCAAGGGGATTAAATTCAGCTACATATTGGATGGTATAATATTCAACTTTTTGTCCGAAATGGATATATATGCTTTGTTTGGCAATATTATGGATAATGCCATTGAAAGCTTCGACCATATATCCAACCGTGAGTGCTGCTATATCACAATGAAAGCGGCCAGGCAAAATGGTCTGGTTATCCTGTTTACAGAGAATTACTTTGAAAACGAACTCAAATATAAACAAGGGAAACTGATTACGAATAAAAAGGAAAAACAGCTTCACGGTTTCGGCCTGCGGTCTATTGGCGCAATCGCAAAGAAGTATGGGGGACTGATTTCGATTCAAGCAGAGAATCAGGTGTTTAAGCTTACGGTAACGATGGTTGATCAATCCGATAAAGCCTGCTCATTGTGACAAAATTATCCGAACCATCCTGACGCCGAATACTTTGGGCAGCTTGCTCCACGACAGCAGTTTTCCGCAGGCGTAAACGCAGGCAGTATTCTGCGATTTCCTGTTTACGTGTATTCAATGTGTTATTATTGGCCGTTAACGACATAGAAATACATTCACGACAAATTAAAGCCAATACGTTCGTCTGGCTGAAGATACACGCCATCCTCATGGTTGTATGCGTCGAATACCTTTTTTTCATTTTAGTTTATGATACTATCATTCTAAGATGAATATCAAATGCATGCCGGTGAAAATTCGTTTTTCAATTTGCATGGAAGGAGATCGTCAAGAAACGAAAGAAAACGGGTAACCACCGTGTGTATGAGTTCAACATCCATTAAGAATATTGATATGAGGAAGGGCGAAAGAAATGAAGCGAATCATGAGTTTGATGGCAGTGCTTGCCCTGTTGATCAGCATCACCCCCGCAGCGGTGGCTGACGGCAGCGAGTATATTGCCGCACCCTATACCCTTGGCGATGGACAAAGCATCGAAGATACTGTGCTTACCCCGGTTTTTTATGAGAACGCTGACGGCCCGACGATTGGTGTAACGGTCGTCGGTGTGATTGTGCAGGACGGGAAATATTTCCGTGACAGCAACAACAACCAGAAATTGGATGCCTTTGAAGACTGGCGGCTGGACGCGGCAACGCGTGCGGCAGATACTGTATCGAAGCTGACTGTAAGGCAGCAGGCAGGACTCGTTTTCAATACGCTGATGGCCAATCCGGCTGCCGCAACTGCTGCAGACGCAGTGGATGAAAACGGCAATGTCATTTTCGCCAAAGTGTTTCCATACATGGAAGGCGGCCCGAGAACATATGGAGCGCAAACCTATTATTACGATGAAATCAGCGTGGATGCGCTGGTAAACGGCGGTTTGCGTGCCGGTGTTATGCGCGCCAATCCTGATGCCTCTGTTGCAACGTGGTATAATAATGCGTTGGCACAGGTTTGTGAATATACTGCGGTTGCAACCGAGCAGGTTTCCATTCCCTGGACCGTGATTTCGAATCCTATCGGCAATGGGTATCCGGGCAGCCTGGGTATGGCAGCCGCAGTGATGGGCGATGTTGCCAATGGCGGCGATTATAGCTTGGTATTTAACTTTGCCGACCAGGATCGCCAGATTTGGAATGCAAAAGGGATCGATGCTATGTATGGTCCGCAGATTGATTTGCTCACTGATCCTCGCTGGAATCGTAACAGCGGAACCTACGGTGAGGTGCCCGAAGTGGTTGCTGGCATTGTGACAGCGCTTGTGACGGGGTATCAGACCGGCGCCGATGGCACGCAGGACGGGGATGTTTCGCTGAATATCAAACACTTCCCCGGTGATGGAGCAGCGGAAAACGGCTTTGAGTCCCATAATGCGATTGGTCAGTGGCGCTTGTATCCCACGGAAGGCTCACTGGAAAAGTACCAGTTGGTTGGGTTCCAGGCTGCTGTTGATGCAAACTCTGGCGGCATCATGCCCGGTTACAGCCGGCCTACGACGGATGCCCGCAGTGCAAAACAGGTTGTCAAGGGCGTCGAGATCAATGCGCCTGCGCTTGGCAATGCATATAACAAGGAAATCATGACCACATTGCTGCGTGATGTGATGGGTTTCAAGGGCTATATCAATTCTGACTCCGGTATTGTATCCACGCAGAATTTCGGCGCTGAGGATATGACGCTTGCCCAGCGGTATGCGGCCATCATTGCGGCAGGCACAGATGTTGTCGGCAGCACCTTTGATATTGACGCCGTTCTTGAGGCAGTGGACACTGGCTTGCTGGCTAAAGAAGACCTTGATCGTGCCAGCATCAACCGCTTGACCTCCATGATCTCCATGGGTCGCTTTGAGAACCCTTACCGTGATACCGATGAAGCGATAGCAACGGTTGATGCGTTGTCAGCTGATATCGGAACTGCGGCGCGTGAGGCGCAGCAGAAATCCGTTGTGCTGATGAAGAATTCTGACGCCGTATTGCCCCTGACGGACACTTCTGCGAAAGTCTATGTCGGCTACTTCGGCGCGCCGAACCGTGACGGTTCGGATCCTGCAGCCAGCCTGAAGGCGGAGTTCGCATCCCGCGGCTTTGTGCTGGTAGACGATTACAACGAAGCAAACATCGCTTTCCTGGCAGTCTCACCGGTCTTGAACAACAGTCAGCAAATGGCTGTGATTGATCTGGTCGAAGATCTGGAAGTCCCGGAACGCAGCTTCCCGGATAGCCAGGCACTGACCGGCGAGACGACCTTCAGCACCACGGTTCCGGACATCGGCAAGGTGCCGAAGATCGCTGAAGCGGTTCATGCAAACGGCGGCAAAGTGCTTGCTTCCATTGAAATCAGCAATCCCTGGATTCTAACCAATCTGGAGCCCTACTGTGACAGCCTGATCGGCATCTTCGGAACGAATACCGCTGCCCAGCTGGATGTACTGACAGGCGTGTGTAATCCTACCGGCAAACTGCCCGTCACCATGGTTGCCTGCAACGAAGTGATTGCCGTCAACGAGCAGGATATCGATGGCGTTGTGTATGAAGTTTGCGTATCCCCCAACGACGTACCCGGTTTTGCCAAGGATGAGTATATGTCCGCTGATGTGCTGGCACTGTCTCCCTCCGGCAGCTATGCCTACATGGATACGGACGGAAACGTCTACTCTGCATGGTTCGGCCTTAGCTATTAGCCAATGGTTAACTGGCAGGAGGCTCCCTTCGGGGAGCCTCTCACCAGTAGAAAAGGAGTTTGATAATGATGAAGAAACTGTTTTGCCTGATGCTATGCCTTGCGCTGGCGATTCCACTGTTTGCCGTTGCTGAAGAAGGAATGACCGCAGACTCTCTGGCGCTGAATTATGAGGCGACGCCTGCGGATTACGAAGGCGTTTGGGTACTGACCGGCGCTTATGAAGCGGATGCCGGTATGCTGGAAGTCGCACCTGAGGCAATTACGCTTGAGATCAGGCTTCAGATCGATTACAACAAATTGGTGGATATGGCTGCCTATATACATGCCGATGCAACCAATTTGCAGGGAACCCTTTCATTCAACCATGAAGATATTGATGTGGAAGATTACCGTTGCTCTGCAACATATGAAGACTTTACCAAAGTCATCGTTGAAGGCGAGGGCAAGTGTTATTCTACCGGTGCCGTTAAGTTCAAAATCCGTGATGATGACGAAGGCCTGTTCTTTGATGTGATCACAGGTATTGAAATTGATGATATGGACATGATGAATGTTCTGGGGATCAATGCCGAAGGCCAGCTGATCCTTGGATATTCCGACGATCACATTGAACGCGACCCGGATGCCGTATTTGCCTATGCCTATATCTTCACAAAAACGGAGACAGAGAATCCTGCGACGATATTATATAACTAAAAAACGGCCCTGGTTTTGATAATATCCGGGAGAGGCGTCGTTACATTTTGACAGGGATCTCTGAAATCGTGTATACTATATCTTACCATCGCCGTCATCCTTGCGATAGCGGATCACAAATTGACTGTCAAGGGGAGTCGTAAAGATGAACACCTTGACAGTCAATTTGCAATCAGGTACGATGTAACCGTTACATAACAAGGTGTTCAGCAGAAGATCATGATATTTCCCGACTATTTACTTTTTATCGAATTGAATGGGCGATTCAATGACGGGATATGGATTGCCCTATATAACGGATTGGAAGCAGGAAGCGTTCTTTGAGAGTTTGTGCATGAATTATTGCTGTGAAGATTTCGCCAGTGCATAAGAACATTGCGTTCCATGATATGAATAGGAACAGGTGAAGACTGCGGCTTTTCGCAAGCTCGTTTACGCAGGAACTTCACGAATACAACAAACCGATTGGCACGTGATCGTCAATGGTATGATGTTGCTACCGGTTTTCGTTTCCCTTCACGCCTGACCATGGCTGTCCGTATTTTACTGTGACGTGTCAGACTGAACCCGGATGACAGTAACTGTGTCGAAACAATCAGGTGCGCGTAGGAAATTTATCGAGGTAGTATCATTGATTAAAATCGCGATCCTGGAAGATGACCAGAAGCAGGCGGAATGCTTGACGAACATGCTTAAAAAATACAGAGATGAGCATGAAGAGTTTGCGTATACCGTGAATCATTATGATAAGTCTATGCTGTTGCTGGTAGACTATCATTGTGATGTGGATTTGCTGCTGCTGGATATTCAAATGCCGGATATGTCGGGGATGGATGTCGCAAAGCGAATCAGGGCCATTGACGATCATGTCATGATTGTTTTTATCACGACTGTAACCCAGTATGCAATCGAAGGGTATCTCGTCAAAGCGTTTGACTATGTGGTCAAGCCATTGCTTTACGACACATTCAAGGTCAAAATGGATCGAATACGTAAGGCGCTTGTGCATCAGAAATCATCCATAAGCGTTGAAGTGCGAAACAAAGAGGAAATTCGCCTCATCTCAGCTGATGATATCATTTATATAGAAGTTTCCAATCACGATGTGCTGATTCATACATTCGCAGAGGTTTACCGGCAATGGGGAAGCTTGAAGCAATATGAAGCATTGCTTCGCAATGCGCACTTTGCCAGATGCAATGCCTGCTATTTAGTCAACCTGAAGCACATACAAAGAATTAACGGAGATAGTGTGAGAGTGCATCAGGATGATTTGGCCATCAGTAAGTCACGGCGTAAGGATTTTCTTGCTGCCATTGCGCAGTATAAGGGAGGGAGCCGTTAGTGCCGGAGTGGTATCAGAATATCAGAAGCGCTGTTTTTCTGTTTCAGGCAATGATGGGGGTTCTGACCATCGGCTATACCTTGAAGAAAAGGCCTCTTTTTTTGCTTCGTTTGCTTGCAAGTCTTATCATAGGCGGATGGTTTTGTGTCTTGATACAAAACGTTCTTTATGTGCCCGGGAGTACTCCGGCTGCCTTGCTAAGCCATGCAACCATGTCGTTTGTTGTATATTTTACGCTGATCATTGTCGTACTCGTCTGCTTTACGGAAACGATATGGACCGTACTGTTTGTCACGGCATCCGGATACATTGCGCAGGACTTGGCCGGGAGTCTGAAGCAGCTCATCAAGCCAATCCCTTCAATAGCGGAGCTCGCGGGAAATGCGTTTGGCATTCTGCTGGTTGATTTGCTGTGCTATGGCGGGGTCTTTTTGTTTTTATTTGTACTTTTCAGGCCGTTTATTCGTGATCGGGAAGAGGATTTCAATAATAAAATCAAAGCGATATTTTCCATTCTTGTGTTAATGATTTGCATTGGTATGGCGCGTTTAACGCAGGACAATCCCGACCGAAATACAATGGCTATCATCGCGGAAAGCTCCTATGCCATCATTGTGGACACGCTGATCTTGATCCTTCAATTCGGCGTAATGGACCAGGCAAAACTGAAAAGCCACATCGAAATTATGCGGGAACTGATCCACCAACAGCATATGCATTATGAAGCCAGCAAAGTGAGTGCGCAGCTGATCAATGAGAAATACCATGATCTGAAAAATATGCTGAACAGCTTTCAGGAGGTTGTACCGCAGGAACAGCTCGACAGGATGATGAAATCCATTGAGCGCTATGATATTCGTGTGAATACCGGGAACGATGTGCTGGATGTACTGCTTACGCAGAAGATGGATTTATGTATACAACGCAACATTAACCTGACGTGCAGCCTTGGGGGGACGGATTTCAGCTTTGTTGAGGAATTTGATTTGTATGCTCTTTTTCATAACGCTCTGGATAACGCAATTAATGCAGTAATGGCATTACCAAACGAAAGGGACCGCTATATCATTTTATCCGCAAAGCAGGACGAAAATATCGTAACAATTCATATGGAGAACCCCAGCACAGGCGAAATCACTTATAATGAAGGCTTGCCAATCAGCCATGGAGATCCCAAATATCACGGCTTTGGCATGAAGAGTATGCTGCATACAGCAGAACGGTATCACGGTACCTTGGCAATCAAGCAAGAGAACAATCTTTTCATGCTGGATATTTTATTAATCAAGCCCTGAAAGGTGCAATGCGTATAACCTGATTACGATGGGAAGATGTCCAGTTACGCGGTATATATTGTAGGATACCGCGTTTTTTTGTATCTTTATGGCATGGAATTGCCCTGTTTTTACAGGCAAAAGGAAATAAGGAGGAACTTTCTAATGAAAAACAACCGTACCCGTTTGATCGCCTTGCTGGCAGCGATCGTCTTCTCTATGATGTTTATTGGTGCCGCGTCAGCCAGCATTCTGAACACCTACACCATCAGCGATACGATGTTTATCGACGCTGTGGGCTGGTACTTCAACAATGACGTGATGCTGATTCTCAACGATGACAACACCTATACGCTGATGTTCAAGCAGGATATTTTCGGCACAACCGATCCTGGCATCAAAGGCAACAAAACCACCTTCTTTGAAGGCACCTACACCGCCGCTCCCTCTGCTGATGAGGAAGTCTCTCATCTGGATATCACGCTGGACACCTGTGACCGCGTATACCTTGAGCAGCACGGCAAGGCGTTCGGCCGTCAGGTTCTCAACTTCTCAATGGTGCTGGATACCGCCAACTGGACGGAGGATATGACCTATATCGCATTCCCCGCCGGCAGCGCTGATCCGACAGCTGAATTCATTGCCAATCACAACATTGCCGGCATGATGCTGACGGTGGAAGATCTGCAGCTGGACATGGAAGATGTCACGCTGGTCAACCGCATTCTCGAGATGCCTGATCTGACCGTGCTGAACATCGCAGAATAATCACTACATACATACTATAAAATGGCGGCCGTATATAAGGGTATATACGGCGCCATTTTACTAGATGTCAAGGAGTAACGATTTATGAAAAGCAAAGCCATGAAACGCCCAAGTGGCAAGATGATCTGGAAAATACTCAGCGGAATTTTTGCCGTTCTGTTTATTTTCACGATGATTGCAGGCCCGATTGCCAACAACTATGCAGCCATTGTCAATATGGTGCTTGGTATTGAGAATGCCACAATTATCGGCGACGCTGACGAAAATATTCCGGATCGGTTTGTTTCGGATTATGCAACCAGCCAGGAGCAGGAAGCTGCCGCTGAAGCGCTTTGTGAAAGCATCGTTGCCAATGGCGGCGTGCTGCTGCTGAATCGCGGGAACGCCCTTCCGCTGGATA
Organism: Candidatus Limiplasma sp.; assembly: GCA_963664595.2. GTDB lineage: Bacteria > Bacillota > Clostridia > Christensenellales > Aristaeellaceae > CAXXOK01. The sequence continues at coordinate 70,983 of CAXXOK010000010.1, forward strand.
AGGGCGCGAAAATTACACTCTTTGGCACCTCGTCTGCCCACTTCATATATGGTGGTACGGGCTCTGGCGGCATGAATACATCATCAGCCACAACCTTAAAAGATGCACTGGATGCTGATGGGTTTTCCGTGAATCCGGTCATGTGGTCCTTTTACAGGGAAGGCGCAGGATCGTCGTTTGGCCTCAAAGAAGGCAGTGGTTCGATGAATAATTACATTTTTAAGAACGAAGAGTTCTTTGTCAATGAAGTGCCGATCACTGCTTTTACAAGTAACGAATGGGATTCTGTAGCGACCTATGGCGATGCTGCCATTATGGTGGTAGGGCGAGTTTGCGGCGAAGGCAAAGACTTGCCCGTTACCGGCGCAGGGGATGCAAACGGCAACGTGTTATCCATCAGTAATGAGGAACGCGATATTCTGGCCAAGTTGGCAGATCTGAAGGATGAAGGAGTCATCAGCAAAATCATCCTGCTTCTCAATACGTCCAATCCTGTAGAGCTTGATATTCTGGAGCCAAGCATCAGCGGAGTGGACTATGGGATTGATGCCTGCATGTGGGTTGGAGGCGTCGGACAGACCGGGATCAACGCGATTGGTGATCTGTTGAACGGCAGCGTAAACCCCAGCGGCCGTTTGGTCGATACCTACTGCTATGACAATACCACGTCACCCGCCATTCAAAATGCCTATGTAACCGCCTATACCAATGCGGCAGAGGCCGGGCTATCCTTCAAGGACTCGAAGGACGAATACTACGTTGTGTATCAGGAAGGAATTTATGTTGGGTATCGCTATTACGAAACCCGTTATGAAGACTATGTCCTGGGTAATGCTGCGGTAGGTGATTATGATTATGCGTCTACGGTAGCGTATCCGTTTGGCTATGGCTTAAGCTACAGCGACATCAGCTATGGCAAGCTCAATATGACCGAACAGAAAGACGGTTTCGAATTCACTGTAGATGTGACCAACAACAGTTCTCTGGATGCCAGGGAAGCTGTGCTGATTTACATGCAGTCGCCCTATACTGCATATGACCGTGATAACGGAATCGAAAAAGCTTCCGTGGAGCTCGTGGGCTATACAAAGGTCAGCGTACCGGCTAACAGCACCGTGAAAGCGGTGGTGACGGTTGATAAAAGCGAAATGCGCACGTATGACCAAAACGGTCAGGAGACATATATTGTCGATGCGGGCAATTACTACTTTGCAACCGGCAATGGCGCGCATGAGGCTCTCAATAATATCCTCATGCTGAAAGAGTCGCTCAAGGATACGTCAAACGGAAGCGTTGACACCAGCCTCCTGGCGGGCACCGGAAACGCTGAGCTCGCCGTATCCTATAAGCAGGGCAAACAGGACGATACCCTCTACGCAACCGCTGTTACGGGTGAAAAAATTACCAATCAGCTGAGCCATGCGGATCTCAACAAAGTGGACGCCGATACCGGAAACGATGTTGTGTATCTGACCAGAAGCAATTGGGCCGATACCATGCCCAAAGCAGATTTCACGGATGGCATCTATCAAGCGGCAGTGCAAATTCCCGCAAATGAGCAACTGGCAGCATCGTTGAAAACGATTATAGATTCAGATGGTGAAGGCACAATGCCCACCCTGGGGGCTGATGGTGAATTAACCCTGGCGCAGTTCATCGGCGTACCGTTGGGCGGAAGCATTACACTGGCTGATGGAAATGTCTATACCTGGGATGATTTGCTGGATCAGGTTAAGCTAAAGGAAATGAACAAACTGATCGGGCAAGCCTACCACAGCACGGCTCCGCTTGCCAGCGTTGGGAAGCCCTCAACCAAGGATGAAAACGGCCCGCTTGGTATTACGGCGCAGCTGACTGGGGGGAGTTCCTCCACAAGTTACACCTCGGAAGACATGCTGGCTGCCACCTTTGACACTTCATTGGCAGAAGCGGTTGGCCGCAGCATGGGCAATGACTGCCTGATGGCGAACCGAAAAGCCTACAGCGGTATTTATGGTCCGGGTGTAAACCTTCACCGTACTCCTTATAGCGGCCGCAACTTCGAGTACTACTCTGAAGATCCGTTTGTATCAGGCAAGACTTGTGCGGCGGAGGTTGCGGGAATCCAGTCCAAGGGCGTCTATGTTTACATGAAGCACTTTGCCCTCAACGATCATGAATCGGGACGCGATGGTCTCAGTGTTTGGACCAACGAACAGGCAGCCCGAGAAATATACTTACAGGCGTTTGAATACCCAATTGCGGATGCCAATGCGTACTGTGTGATGACGTCGTTTAATCGGATTGGCACAGTTTGGGCCGGCGGCGATTATAACCTGCTGACTAATATCCTGCGGGGCGAATGGGGTATGCCGGGATTCATTGTGACCGACTTCTCAAATAACAATGATTTCATGGATGTTATTCAGGGCCTTTTGGCAGGCGGCGACGCATGGGACTGCAATGATGCAAGCAAGTGGTCCGAAAAACTGAAGCTGTACAGCGAGGATCCCAAAGTTGTCACAGCCATGCGTAAAGCAACTGCGCGTATTATGTATACTGTGGCAAATTCCAATGCGATGAATGGCCTTGGGTATACAACGATCGTCGTTGAAACACGCGGATGGTGGCAGGATGCGTTTATCATCGGTGACGTTGTCTTCGGCGCTATGTTTGTCCTGTTCCTGAGTATCTCAATAGTCAGCACCAAGCGTGCCCGCCGTAAAACCTGATCTGCCGGTGGAAGACCCGCTGTTTATAACGCAACAACGGGTCTTCCTTACAGCAACATAATATGGGCTTATCAACGAAAGAGGAATTGGAATGAGAAGGATTTTGGCATTGCTGGCAATGCTTGTTCTACTGGCTGGTTTTAGTACCGGTTACGCAGAAAGCAGGACCGCGCCTGCGGACTTAAGCGTTTATACAACGACGGATGTTGTCAACTGTGAGACTACCTATAAGCGCTATGATATGACGTTCTACGAAGAACCGTCCACGCAGCCCGGTACGATCGTAAGGCTTGAGTATACGACTGACGTGTATGGCGATACTTTGAATACATGGGCGAACGTATATCTGCCGTATGGCTATGATGATAATGGTACGCAACGCTATAACATTATCTACTTCACGCACGGCACCAATGAAACGCAGGACAGCCTGCTTGGAGACGAACGCGTGAAAAATGCGATCGACAACATGATCGAGGTCGGTATTGCCGAACCATTTATTATGGTATGCCCGACATACTACTACGATTATGATACCCGTGGAACCGATCATCAAACCTTCGTCCAAGAGGTGCGAAATGACCTGATGCCAGCTGTGGAAAGCAAATACCGTACATATGCGGAAACTGTTGACGACGCGGGCTTTATCGCTTCCCGGGAACACCGCGCCTTCAGCGGGTATTCTCAGGGCGGGGCTGTGATGTGGACGATTTTCAATGACATGCTCGACCGGGCCAAGTGGTATCTGCCTTTCTCCGGCAGCTTTGGGAATGTGTATGAGAGCATTAAGACTACGCTTGCGAATGATTCCGAATATGCAGATGATTTCTTCGTTTATATCGCCTGCGGCGGCAAGAGAGACCTTGCGTATGAAAACGGGAATGAGCTGGTGAATAAATTGCTTGCAGATGATACGTTCAGCTATGGCTTGGATCCGGTCAATAACAATCTGTATTATTGCCTGTCCAAAGAGATTCATCAGACGTTAATGTCCCGTTACTATTTCTACAATGCATTTGCCGATGTGCTGTTCAAGTAGGCAACCGCTTATAACGCTTGTTGTTTACTGACAGCAGAACAAAACGAAATTAAAATTCAGAAAGGGTAATGAAAATGAAAAAATTCCTCCTGGTACTCACAGTATTGGTCATGATCACGGGTATTAGTGCCGGCTTGGCCGATGGGCGAAGCGCTCCGGCAGACTTAAGCGTATATACGACGGTGGATGTAGCGGACTGCGAGACTTCTTACAAACGCTACGATATGACCTTCTATGATGCTGAGTCCACACAGCCTGGAACCGTGGTAAAGGTTCCATATACCACGGACGTCTACGGGGACACACTGGAGACATGGGCGAATGTTTACCTGCCTTACAGTTATGATGAAAATGGTACGGAGCAGTATAATATCATCTATTTCCTGCATGGCAGCAATGAAACGCAGGACAGCTTCATTGGCGATCCACGCGCCAAAAACGCGATTGATAACATGATTGAGGTTGGCATTACCGCACCGTTTATTATGGTTTTCCCGACCTACTATTATGACTATGAAACCCGCGCAATTGATATGACCAATTTTCCGCTGGAAGTCCGCAATGATTTGATCCCAACCGTGGAAAGCATGTACCGCACCTATGCGCCGACAGCCGATGAGGCTGGGTTTATCGCTTCCCGCGATCATCGCGCCTTTGCCGGATACTCCCGCGGCAGTTATGCGGCCTGGCATATGTTCTTCAATCTGCTGGATTACAGCAAATGGTATATGCCTTTCAGCGGCGCTATCAGCGGCGCTGCCGAGATGTCAATGGAAGCAACGCCTGATGAACAAATCGCGGCATTGCAGCAGGCCATCGACGCCAATGGTGAGTACAAAGACGATTTCTTTATCTATACTGCGTGCGGCGGCGCCCGCGATATGATGTATCAGGTGATGAATGCCCAGATCAAGGCAATGGTTGCCGATACGGAGTATTTCAGCTATGGCATGAATCCGGAAGAAAACAACCTTTTCTACTGCTTGTCCAATGAAGTCCATCAGACGCTGATGTCGCGTTACTATCTGTATAACGCATTTGATGTGGTATTCAAGTAAATCACAATCCACAAAAAGCTGTCCCGTGAAACGGGGCAGCTTTTTGAATTGCCAAATAAATAGACTTATCCCGGCTCATGGGTCTTTTCAGGAATTGTGGTTGCTTGTGTGCGAGGTTCGGTATTGTTGCGGGGTCATTCCCGTTACGCGCTTGAATTGTTTGTGAAAATAGGATGTGGTGGAAAATCCGCACTGTTCGGTGATCTCCTGAATGGTAATCTGCGATGTGCCAAGCAGTTTTTTTGCCAAAGAAATCCGCTCATTGAGTATAAAGGTGGTTAACGCTTGTCCGGATTCCTTGTGGAAAAGATAAGAGATGTAGTCTGGGTTCATATGGATGGACTTGGCAATGAATGACCGGCTTAAATCTGCCCTTCCAAGATTGGAGACAATCAGCTCCTTCGTTGATACTAAAAAAGTGGATTCCGGGACAGGTATGTCCGTATTCTCACGAATAAGCTTCACCGCATCTACAGCACTGAGCAATTCTTCAGTCAAAACCTCCGCGGACGCAGGCTTGAGAATATAGCCAAAGCAGTGTAGTTTCAGAGCGCGCTGTGCATAATCAAATAACGGATGGCCTGTGAGGATTAATGAAGTCGGATGGTATCCTTGCTCGTGCGCCCATTGGATTAAATCAAGGCCGGTATTTCTGGGCATCTCAATATCGGTTAGAAGAATATCAACCTCATTCTCACTGAAAATTGCCTGCGCCTGCTGTACGCTGAAAGCGGTCCATACAGAGTTGATGCCAAGCGTATGGAAATCCAATTTGCGCAGAATACTTTGCACAATAAAATACTCATCATCTACAATCAGCAGATTCATAGTTGCTCACTCCTTTCGTATGGGAAACGGATGTCAGCGCGCGCTCCTCCGTCAGGTTCGTTGGAAAATATAAAGGAAGATTTGCCCGGGTAGATGAGCGAGAGCGATTTAACGATATTGTAGATACCGATGTGCTGGCCGTCTTTGATGTATTCATCGTTTTCGAGAATATGATTTACTCGTTCAAGCGTCTCATGGGTATAACCAGTTCCGCTGTCAATATAGCAAATATGAACATATGGTTGAGATGTGCTCTCAAGCGAGGCTGTAATCTGGATACACAGCCGTTCTCCCATAATCAGGTTGTGTTTGATGGTGTTTTCGCATAAAGTCATCAGCGTCATGGGAGGAATGTGCGATTGTTCACAATCAGGGGAAAGCGTTAGCTTATAGGAAAGCGTGTCCGGGTATCGAATGCATGCCAGGTCGAGATAATTATCCAGATGGTCAAATTCCTGGATCAAAGGAATGGTTTCCTCCGAAGTGAAAGTGTAACGGATGTGCTGCGACAACACCTGTGTTAAACGCTGGGCGGCTGCATGGTCGTTTTCTTCATCCGACGTGGCAAGAAAAGAGAAAGCATCCAGACAATTGATTAAAAAGTGCGGGGATAGCTGAGATTTCAGGAATTTTGATTCCAGCCGGCTTTGTGCCAGCTTATCTTCAAAAACCCGTCCTTCCAGCGTTTGCATATCATCCAGCATGGAGTTCAGTATTGTAAGGAAGCTGTGAATCTCCCGGCAGGCGCTGGATGTGTTAAGCCGAACGGTTTTTTGCTCTCCACGCTGCAATACTGTCAGCGCTTGTTGCAGCGGACGTACGAGCCGCTGGAATACGACACGCAGCGTCAGCAATACGGCGAGTACGCCGAGAATAATGATAATTGTGATGAGTAAAAATGCTCGATAGACAGGCGTCAAATGCGATACTATCAAGGATAGAGGGGTAAAAACGGCCAAATAGCAATCGCTGTATGAGGTTTTCTGATAAATGACCAAATAGTCAGTTCCATCAGCGCTTCGATATTGCTGGTTTCCGCTATCAGCCGTTGTGTTTAATGCAAAATCCGAGAAGTTCCGGTTTTTTATGGGGGATCCTGTTCTATCTAGAAAGGTAACAATACAACCATCTTCAAACAGGGTTTGGAAGGACTCCGTCAATGATGTCAGGCTGATCCACGCACCGAGCACGCCGCTTCCAGAAACGATAAAACGAACCAAATAGTCATCATCAGTCAAACTATGCAACTGCCACTTTTGATATTCCTTTCCAAGACTGGATATGTTGCCGGAAGCCTCGTCCAATGTTTTACGTATGAAAACGGCACATTCGTTTGTAGCAACTCTGTGAACAAAAGGTGTAAAATCCTTGGGAGACGGCGCATAGTAGAAGAGGCCGTCAATCTCTGGAAATACTTGGGATAGTGAAGAAAGTTCCAAAAAAACGGACATTTTAACACGATATAAAACCAAATCATCATCCGTTATATTCAGCAGCGCTGCATCCTTATCACCGAGCAAAATGAGTTGATTTTCCAGAATGGAAAAGGTTGCCTCCTGTTCATCATTAAACTGCATTTGCAGTCTCAGCGCATTATTTAGATATTGCTGCCGAAGCTGGTCTTGCCAGAATGAGGAGACAAACGAGAGCTGCAAAATAACAACCAGCATCAGAATTGCGGCGAAGAAGATGCCCAAATGTGTCAGAGAATATTGGAAGCGATTCGTCGGGGATTGTCTTTTTTTGAACATCTACGTCTCCTTAAACAGCATTATCATGTGTGATATGGACGATATCGGCTAAGGATTGTACAATTATTGCTAAGAAAAATACCTTACAAAAAATCATTGATTATATTAAACTAACAGCACAAGAAAAACAAGCGTGTCGAGAAAGCTTGTATAAACAGTTAAGGAGATGGGATTACTTATGAAGAAACTTGTATCTGTGATTCTTTGCCTGATGATGGTACTCTATGTTTTCAGCGGCTTCGCGGAAACGACAAAAAATGAGCAGGTTATTGCAGAACGCAAAGCCAGCGGCAAAATGCCTACCGTAGTCATGGCCTATCCAACCTGGACAGGTCGCCCAACGGGCGAGGACCGTATCCAGGCTCGCCTCAGCGCCATTACGGAAGAGAAATTGGGCGTGAAACTGGTCATGGAAATTTTGGACATAGGCTCATGGAACCAGTCGATGACGCTCATGCTGTCCAGCGGAGAGCAGGTTGACCTCTTCAATACGGTCGCCATGGGTTACTCCAACTGTGTGAGCAAAGGTTATACGCTGGAGCTGGATGAGCTGCTAGCTGATTATGGCCAGGGTATTATAGAAACCATCAATCCCGCCTACATCAAAGCCTGCAAAATTAACGGGCAAGTATTTGGCCTTCCTCAGCAGCGTGACATCGCACAGGGAAAAGGCGCTTATGTTGTGATGACCGAGTATCTGGACGAGATTGGATATGACTGGAAAGGCAAGCTTGAGTCTGATGGCGAGTCTATTTACTGCTCCATTGAGGAAATTGATAATATTTTCGCCCAACTGCATGATGCTGAACCGGATAAGTTCGTGCTTTGCCCAAACAAAACGACACAGCTTAATAACATGATGCTCTTTGACGATATCGGCAATGATACTTTCGGCGTATTAATGGATCCTGAGAATTCTTTGGTGGTATCCAACCTTTATGAAAGCGATGCTTTCCTAAAGGCGTGCCAGAGGTTCTATACCTGGAATCAGATGGGCTATATTTCGAGAGATGTCCTTACGGACAGCAATACCCCTCAGCAAAACATGGCCGCTGGTTTGGGCATGTCCACCCTGGCTGCATATAAGCCGGGAACCAAGATGGAACAACAGGCTCAAATTCAAAAGGATGTCGTTGTGTTCAAAACTATGGGTGTGTTTACGAAAGCCAGCGCTGTGACTTCAATGAACTGGGCAATCAACAGCAGTTCAGAGGATCCGATTGCGGCTATGCAGGTTCTCAATCTGCTCTATACTGATGCCGAAGCGGCAACCTTGCTGGCATGGGGCGAAGAGGGCGTTGACTATAAAAAGACGGATGACGGCTTCCTGACTTATGCTGATGGCGTCGATCCTTCCAAAACCGATTACAGCACGCTGAACTTCCTTATGCCCAATCAGTATCTGACCGGCGTATGGCAAGGGAACCCGGTTGATCTGTATGAGCAGACCGAAGCTTTCAACAACAACTCCATCAAGTCCAAAGCGATGGGCTTCACCTTTGACAATACCAATGTGATGGCTGAATATACCGCCTTGACCAATGTATACAACGAATACATCAACCAGATCATTATGGGCTTTGTTGAACCGGAAGCTGCCATCGCCGAAATGAACAAGAAGCTCTACGACGCCGGACTGGAACGCTATATGGCTGCCAAACAGGAAGCCTTGAATACCTGGGCTGCTGATAACGGGATCCAATAACGGCAAAGTGATTAGCCATATGTGAGATTAGTTTTATGGGGCACCGCGCAGAGATGTGCGGTGCCTCATATAAAGAGGGGACACCATGAGAACAAAAAAGATGAAAACGCTCATGCTGATGAAAAAAAACATCGCAATCTATATCATGGCCATTCCCGGGCTGTTATATTTGTTCATTAATAATTATATGCCACTGCCCGGTATGGTTCTTGCTTTTAAAAATTACAATGTCCGCAATGGTGTTTGGGGTTCGGCATGGTCAGGCCTGACGAATTTCAAGTATCTCTTTGCCACCAGTGATGCGTTTATTATTACGCGTAATACGATTTTGTATAATCTGGCTTTCATTGTTGTCAATACGGTTGGCGCGATTGTAGTCGCAATAATTTTGTCGGAAATGAAAAGGAAGGTCAAGAATTTCTACCAATCTGCGATTCTCCTTCCGCATTTGATATCTGCGGTTATTATCAGTTATATCGTTTTTGCCTTTTTATCTACTGAGGCCGGTTTCCTCAATAGTGTCCTGGGCAAAGTATTCGGTTTGGAGCCAATTGCCTGGTATGCGGAGAAAAAGTATTGGCCGTTTATTTTGGTGATTGTCTCGGCTTGGAAAAGTATTGGCTACCAGTGCATTATCTATTTGGCTACGCTTATGGGTTTTGACCGCACCTACTATGAGGCGGCCGATTTGGATGGGGCAACGATATGGCAGCAGATTCGTTTAATCACCCTGCCGCTTCTTCGGCCAACGGTCATCATGCTGACGATGATGGCGATCGGCCGTATATTCTATTCTGATTTTGGACTGTTTTATCAGGTGCCCCAGAATTCCGGCGCGCTGTTTCCGGTGACCAATACCATCGACACGTATGTGTACAGAGGTCTATTGGAAGCCGGCAATATCTCAATGTCTGCAGCAGCCGGGTTTTACCAATCGATCGTCGGATTCATTCTGGTGATGGGGGCGAATCTGCTGGTTCGGAAGCTGGACAGGGACAGCGCGCTGTTCTGATGGGAGAGTTGTGAAAATGAAAATCTCGGACAAAACAAGATTTCAAATCGTCGGTCATATTGTTATGATTATTCTCACCGCATGTGCAATTCTGCCGTTGCTGCTCATTCTCATGGCCTCTCTTACGGATGATACAACTTTGATTCAAAACGGATACCAGTTTATCCCTCAGAAATTCAGCGGGGCTGCGTATGCTTATATTTTTTCTTCAAGTGATACGATATTGCGTGCCTATGGCATCTCTGTCGCATTAACGCTCTTGGGTACAGCGATATCGGTTGTTATTACAACGATGTTAGCTTATGCGCTGTCAAAAAAGAACCTGCCGGGTAAAGCTGTTCTCACTTTTGCTGTCTTTTTCACGATGCTCTTTAATGGGGGGCTGGTTCCCACCTATATGAATTATACACTTGTGTTTGGCATAAAAAACACCTTTTGGGCTCTGATGATTCCAAGTCTTTTGATGAATGCATTTAGCGTGCTTTTAGTAAAATCCTATTTTTCCACCAATATACCTGAAGAGATCAAAGAGGCGGCGTATATAGACGGCTCAACCGAATTCCAGACATTTTTTCGTGTGTGCCTGCCGCTTGCAAAACCGATTATTGCGACCATCGCGCTTTTTGCGGGTATCGCCTATTGGAACGATTGGAATAATGGTTACATATATCTGACAAGGCGCACGGATTTGTTTTCGATTCAGAATCTTCTGAATCGAATGATCAAGAACATACAAGCCTTACAGCAAAATGCCAACTTGACCAGTACGGACAGCGCGATTGCGGCCATGCCGGCGGTTTCCATCCGGATGGCGATTGCCGTGGTGGGTGTGCTGCCAATCCTCATTGTATATCCGTTTATTCAGAAGAACTTTGTCAAGGGCATTACCTTGGGCGGAGTCAAAGGCTGACGGTTTATTGGGTATCAAACGTCCGGGTGTTGCCTTCAAAGAAACGCATCCGGGAAGGAACAAGTGATGATGAAAAAGATAGATATTCATATTCATACAACGTTATCGACGGGGCAATGCTCGCCGCCGGAACGTATGATGGAGCATCTGGCGCAAAAAGGCGTTGTCAGCGGTATTGTCATGTGCACCGGGGAAACAGCGGTTCCCGACAATGAAGAATGCGCAAGGATTTGCACCCGGGATTCCCGCTTGCACTGGTGCTGCGGATTCGACGCGAAAGACCCGGAAACGGTGTTTGACCGGATGGCAGCCTACAAAGAAGCCGGTGCGGTTGGCGTGGGCGAGCTGTGCATCAACGAGCGTATGGATAGCCCGATACTGTCCGCTATCTTCACCGCCGCACAGAGCATGGAAATGCCAGTACTTTTCCATATGAGCCCCGAGGTGGGGTTTGGCTACGGCATTGTGGATGAACCCGGGCTGCCGCTGCTTGAGAAAACACTGCAGGCCTATCCCCATTTGAAACTGGTGGGGCACAGCCAGCCTTTTTGGATGGAAATATCCGCTGATGCGCCCGTGGATACCGAGGGACGCAACGGCCGTGGAAGCGGGCCGGTGGCCCCCGGCGGCCGCGTTGTAAGCCTGATGCGGCACTATCCCAATCTGTATGCGGATCTCTCTGCCGGGAGCGGGTATTGCGCCATCACGCGTGATGAAGCGTTCGGCTTGGCGTTCATATCGGAGTTTCAGGATCAGCTGCTTTTTGGCACAGACACCGTACAAGTGGACAACCCTTGGCAGGCGCCGCTGTGGCAATGGCTTGAGGAACAGCATACGCAAGGAAAAATCTCTGACGCAGTCATGCAGAAAATCTGCTTCCGCAACGCACAAAAGCTGTATGGAATTGATCTTCCACAACCGGAGGAAGAGACCATCGTGCTGCAAACGGCATGCGGTACAATTCGCGGTCTTTGCAATGAGAACCATCATGCTTTTCTGGGTATTCCCTATGCAACGGCAGACCGTTTTGCGTACCCGGAGATTACCACCCATTGGGAGGGCACGTTGGACGCATGCTCCTTTGGCAGCTGCTGCTGGCAGTTCCGGGCCTTCCGCGGTGAGGCCCTGGGTGAGGATCCCTTCTATTACCGGGAGTTTCGGGAAGGATTGCACTTTCACTATGGCGACGACTGCCAGAAGCTGAACATTTGGACCCCTGCACAAGCTCCGGCGGAACGTCTGCCGGTGATTGTCTATATCCATGGAGGCGCATTTCTGGGCGGAAGCAGTAGTGAAAAACACCTGATTGAACCCAAGTGGATGCAGAACGGCGTCATTGCGGTTACGGTCAACTACCGCCTTGGGCCTTTCGGTTTTTTGTGTACGAGGGATGGACTGGAAGAGGCAGGGCATACCGGCAACTACGGCTTGTATGACCTTCTGGCTGCGCTGCAATGGATACGGGAGAATATTTCAGCGTTCGGCGGCGACCCTGCGCGCGTGACGATTATGGGGCAGAGTGCAGGCGGCATGTGTGTGCAGCAGCTGTGCCTATCGCCCTTGGCCAGGGGTTTGTTTCGGCAGGCCGTAATGCTGTCGGGCGCCGGACTCAGCGAGACATTTAACAGCAAGGTCACAATGGAGGAAAGCCTTGCTTTTGGCGATACGGTACTGGAAGCGGCCGGATGTGAGAATTTGGCCGAATTGCGCGGGGCCGGAGCCTGGACAATTCTCAGGGCCTTTGGCTCGGCTATGGGCAAGGCAAAACGCGGATTATCGGTAACATCCCCGGTGATCGACGGGCAGCTTATTCCCTGCTCACTTGGCGAGGCGATGGAAAAAGACCAAGTACATCACATTCCCTACATCCTGTGCTCGACCGGCGAAGATCTGTGGCAGCCGGAACTGTATCAGGCAATTCTGCGCTGGGAGGACGCGGCCACGGCCAATGGCATTGAACCGTGCTACGCGGCCTGCTTTGCCCGCAGGCTGCCCGGAGACGATAAAGGAGCCTTTCATACAGCCGACGTTTGGTATTGGTGCAATACCCTGGAGCGTGCCTGGAGACCCTTTGAAGCGTGGGATTATCAGCTGGCCCAACGCATGAGCCGCTACCTGACCAACTTTGCTAAGACAGGCGATCCCAACGGAGAAGGACTTCCGCATTGGGATATTCATTCACAGGCAGGCGATCAGGTGATGGTCATGGACGATGATGAGGTAAAGCAAAAAGCGTTTTCGTTTACAACAAGGAGGAATACTGAGCATGCTTAACACTTCGCTATTGTACCCGGTGAACAATGAATGCCGCCGCGCAATGTTGCTGGATGGCCTTTGGCGGTTTCAGTTTGATCCGAAGGGTGAGGGAGAACACAAACAATGGCATCGGGACGGATTGCCGGATTCACTGTCAATGCCGGTTCCCGCAAGCTTTGCCGATTTCTTTACCGAAGCCTGGCAGCGGGACTACTGCGGCGACTTTTGGTATGAGACGGATGTGTTCTTGCAACAAAAACAAGATGACCAACGGATTTTCATCCGCTTTGGCAGCGTTACGCACCGCTGCTGGATTTACCTGAATGGTGTGCTGGTGTCAGCACACGAAGGTGGGTTTTTACCGGTGGTGGCAGAGGTAACCGACGTTATCGGCGCGGGTAAAAACCGTTTGTGCGTCAAAGTCAATAACGAGCTGAACGAAACCAGCCTGCCCTGCGGAGCAACGCTTGTCAATAGGGACGGCAGTAAACGGGCCATGCCGTATTTCGACTTTTTCAATTACGGTGGTATCCATCGCAGCGTATGGTTGGTACAGCATTCTTTGGTGAGCATTCAAGACTATTCCCTGTCCTATCGGCTGGACGGCAATGATGCGTTCATCGCCTATGATGTGGCAGTGGAAGGCCAAGCCGATGTCAGCGTAACCCTGATGGACCGTAACGAACAGGTCGTGGCCACCGCGCAGGGCGCCAAGGGTATCTTGCGGGTACAAAATGCTAGGCTTTGGCAGGTGCGCAACGCATATCAGTATCAGCTGAGCGTATTGCTGGTAAAGGATGGCTCCGTGGTGGACCGTTATGATGCCAAGGTCGGCATCCGTACCGTTTCCATACAGGGGAAGAATATCCTTGTTAACGGCCAACCGGTTTATTTGAAGGGCTTCGGCAAGCATGAGGATTCGGAACTCCTGGGCCGGGGCTTCCATTTTGCGGTTGCCAAGCGTGATTATGAATGCATGAAATGGATCGGCGCCAATTGCTTCCGCACCAGTCATTATCCCTATGCGGAAGAGTGGTATCAGATGGCTGATGAAGAAGGATTTTTGGTGATCGATGAGCTGCCGGGCGTTGGCATGATGCGCAGCTTTTTCAATTTCGTGGCGGCGGGGAGCGGAAAATCCTCAGGCTTTTTTGGCGATTGCGCGGATTTGGATCTTCTGCGGCAAAACCATATGGCTGCGTTGGAAGAAATGGTATACCGGGATAAAAATCATCCATCAGTCATCGCATGGAGTATCTTCAACGAAGCCGAAACAACCACGGATGCCTCACGCGATTATTTCGCAGTACTTTTTGAAGCTGCGCGCAGCCTGGACCCGGAGCATCGCCCTGTGACCGGCGTTCTGGAGAAAACAAGCAGCCCGGATCATTGCAAATGTTATCCGCTGATGGATTTCATCTGTTTGAACCGCTACTATGGCTGGTATATCAGCGGCGGACAGCTGGCGGAGGCGGAGGAGCAATTTGTTGAAGAAATGTCTATGTGGGGGGAGAAGGCTGCGGATGTACCCTTTGTTGTGACAGAGTTTGGCACGGATACATTGGAAAGCCTGCACAAGCTGCCCAGCGTGATGTGGACACAGGAATATCAGCAGGAGTATATGGAGATGAATTTCTCCGTATTTGACCGTTTCGATTTTGTACAGGGCGAGCTTGCATGGTGCTTTGCTGATTTTCAAACCGGTCAGGCTATACTGCGGGTAAACGGTAACAAGAAAGGCGTATTCTCCCGCAACCGTCAGCCAAAGGCGGTTGCTTTTACAATGAGAAAACGCTGGATGAGCGAGAAATAATCCTGATAATGAAGGAGGACAATCACATGAAAACTGCAAAGGAACTTGTCTCGGCCATGACCTTGGAGGAAAAATGTTCTATGCTATCCGGTATGGATTTCTGGCATACCCAATCCGTGGAGAGGCTCGGTATACCTGCTGTGATGGTCTCCGATGGGCCTCACGGCTTGCGCAAGCAGGATTCGAAAGCGGATCACATAGCCCTGAACGAGAGCATCAAAGCAATTTGTTTTCCTGCGGCTTGTGCCACAGCGGCCAGCTTTGACCGTGATTTGCTCCGCAAAATTGGCGAGGCGATTGGCGATCAATGCCAGCATGAGCAGGTGGCGGTCAATCTGGGCCCGGCCATCAATATCAAGCGCTCTCCTCTGTGCGGCCGCAACTTTGAGTATTTGAGCGAGGACCCCTATCTGGCAGGCGAGCTGGCTGTAAGCATGGTTCAAGGCGTGCAAAGCCGCAATGTGGGTACCAGTGTCAAGCATTTTGCGGGCAATAACCAGGAGCATCGCCGTATGGCATCCGACAGCGTGATGGATGAGCGTACGCTCCGCGAGATTTACCTGCCTGCATTCGAGGCGGCAGTCAAGCGCGGCCATGCGTGGACGCTGATGTGTTCGTACAACAAGCTCAACGGGGAGTTTGCATCGCAAAACAAGTGGCTATTGACCGACTTGCTTCGCAAGGAGTGGGGCTTTGACGGATATGTTATGAGCGACTGGGGCGCTGTAAGCGACCGCGTTAAAGGCGTGGAAGCCGGCATGGATCTGGAAATGCCCGCCAGTAACGGTGAGCGTGACCGGGCAGTTATGCGTGCCGTACAGGAGAATCGTCTGGATGAAGCACTGGTTGACCAGGCTGTGGAACGAATTCTGGACATCAGCATACGCTACCTGAACAACGCCCTTCCTGATACCCCCTGGGATAAAGAGGCGGATCATGATTTGGCAGGTCGTTTGGCGGCAGAATGCATGATACTGTTAAAGAATGAGGATGCAGTTTTACCCCTGCACCGTGGCGAAAAGGTTGCCCTGCTGGGCGAGTTTGCGGTAAAACCTCGATATCAGGGCAGCGGCAGCTCGCACATTAACAGCACGAAGGTAACCTCCCTTCAGGAAGCGCTGGCAGATTATCCGGAGGTCCGGTATGAGCAGGGCTACGATATCCGCCGGAACAGTGTCGATGAAGCGCTGTTGGCTAAAGCATGCGATGCGGCGAAGGCTGCCGACAAAGTGGTGATCGTGGCCGGGTTGCCGGATAGCTTTGAAAGCGAAGGGTACGATCGGCAGCATATGCAAATGCCGGACAATCAGAATGCGCTGATTGAGGCTGTGGCGGCTGTTAATCCCAATGTTATTGTGCTTTTGTATAACGGATCCCCGGTGGAAATGCCTTGGATTCACCACGTCAAGGGCGTGCTTGAAAGCTACTTGGGCGGCCAGAATGTGGGTTGGGCAAACCGGGCTGTGCTGTATGGAGATGCCAATCCCAGCGGCCGATTGCCGGAAACCAGTCCATTGCGGCTGGAGGACACGCCCTGCTACATGACCTATGGTGGCGAGGGCAATACCGCCGTTTACAGCGAAGGTGTATTTGTTGGTTATCGCTGGTACACCAGCAAAAAGCAGCCGGTGCTGTTTCCGTTTGGCTACGGCTTGAGCTACACCACCTTTGCCTATAGCAATTTGAAGATGGACAAGACGGATATGGACGATACGCAAAGCCTTTCCGTGCAGGTGGACGTCACCAACACGGGCAGCGTGGAAGGGAAGGAAGTGGTGCAGCTGTATGTTGCGCCGCCTAAAGGAAACATCATTCGTCCGGTGCGTGAGCTGAAGGGGTTTGCAAAGGTAGCGCTGGCTCCCGGCGAAACAAAAACGGTAACCTTCACCGTGGAGAAACGTGCGTTGGCCTATTGGAACACGCAGCTGAACGACTGGCATGTGGAAAGCGGGCGGTATGCGATTCAGATTTGCCGCAACGCGAATGACATCGTGCTGGAAGAATCTGTTGCGGTGCAAAGCACCCAACCCCTTCCCCGCACCTATAGTATGGATACCATCATCATGGATCTTGACGAAAATGCAATGGAGAGGCTGCAAAAGGTATTTGCCCAATCCATGGGTATGTTTGGCGGCGACGGCAAGAAAGATGAAGGGGACGGGGACGACGAAAACGCCGTAAACGCGGAAATGGGTGCTGCTTTCATACGCAATATGCCGCTTCGCGGGATGATGTCCTTTGGAGGCATGACGACAAGTGAATTGGAGAAATTGATAGATACGATTAATGGTGACTGATAATTGAACCAGAATTGCTTGGCGGATGAAACAATGAGGGGAGAGGGTTTGTATTCGTAATATATCAAAACGGCTCATTAACAGTTGGCTGCTTTTGTTATTTACCCTAACCGATCATTACCCATATTGTGCTATTCGTGAAGGATATCAATGGTCAAGAGAGAAACTTCAAACATTTATCCTTGACTGGTAACCATAACAAAGAGGGAGCGGGGATCAAATCTCTGGCTATCAATCATTGAAGACCGGGCAGTAAAACCACGCGAACACCTGAAAATCAGGGGAGCGGGAGTATAATCCCCAGTCAGCAGAAAACCACTGGAATTCCGGTGGTTTTCGGCCTGTCAAAGAACCTCTTCGGGTCGTTATCGCCGCTCGCATCATAGCGCCTTGGGCGCTGTTCGCTCGCTTACCCCTTTGTTGTAACGCAAGCCGTTTGGGTTCCACCCCAATCCCCGGCAAGGGTTTCACCCCTGCACCCTGACCAGGACTTTCAGCCCTGGACCCTTCTTTTTTGACTGCCTGAAACCACTGGAATTCCGGTGGCTTTTCTGCTGATACCCTTTTCTTTTGTTGCGTTTTTGTAAGAAGCGAGGGACCATCGGCTTACCTTTATTCGTCAGATATTTGGTGTGTACCAAATTATTAAATAGTCAGAATCCGCAAATTTCCGCTTTATAAAAGAAATTTATTGAAATGCAACTGTCGGTTGCTAAATTTTAAAGCCGTATTGATGGCATGTGCTCGATAAATGGATTATGATTTACTTGCAATGCTGTGATAATAAATATTGAATGAGGGATCAAAATGATATTAGCGGAAAAAATATTGGCGCTGAGAAAGAGCAATGGATGGTCCCAGGAAGAGCTGGCTGAAAAAATACATGTGTCGCGGCAATCGATATCGAAATGGGAAAGCGCTGCCGCTATACCGGACATTAACAGAATTCTGGAGCTGGCGAAGCTCTTTGAAGTAACAACCGACTATCTTTTAAAGGACGATATTGAGAAGACGGAGTATTCTGACGAATGCGAAACAGATAACCGCATTCGCGTTTCATTGTAGGAAACAAGTGACTTTTTAGAAAGCAGGGTCGGTTACGGAAGACAAATCGCATTTGGCGTGATGCTTTGTAGCTTGGCTCCGGTGCTCCTTATTTTGCTTGGCGGAATGGAGGATGCAGGTGCCATATCAGAGGTTTTTGCATACAGTGTTGGCATTATCGCGCTGATATTAATGGTTTCTGCGGCCATTGCCACATTTATCGTTTGTAGTGCAAAAATGAAACGTTTTCAATACTTGGAGAAAGGCGATTTTGAACTGGAGTACGGAGCGTTGGGCATTGTAAAAGAAAAACGGGCAGCTTTTGAGAAGGTGTACCTTTACAAAATGGTTGTTGGTATTGTTATCTGTATTCTGGGTGTGATTCCGCTTATCATCGCCGGTATATTCGAAGCCTCGGATATATTATGTGTTGCTTTTACAGCGCTGGCTTTTGTGGCTGTCTCTGCCGGATTATTTCTTCTTATTTCTGCCTGTACAGTCAAGAACGGTTATGATCAGCTTCTGTTTGAAGGTGAATTTGAGCCGGGCCTGAAAGAGAAAAACAAGAAAAAAGATGCATTCGGAGGTGCTTATTGGCCGATTGTTGCGGCTGTCTATCTGGGATGGAGCTTTATTTCAAATGACTGGGGGATTACGTGGGTGATTTGGCCGGTTGCTGTGTTGGTTTTTGCAGGGATCATGGCAGCGCTGAGCGGATTGCAGGACAAGTGATTACGCGGTGCTTTACAATCGCTTGAGCAGCAACGGCAGAGAATTGCGATATGTGAGGGAATTCTAAGGTACCCGGATCAACGGGGGAGTAGACAGCCAAGATCCCGTCTCACGGATATCTTTCTTGCCCTATAATTCTATGAATATGATTGCCGGTAGTAATCGACAAGTCTATCGTTTTGTCTCTATTCATGTGAGTTACACCATTGAAGAGAAATTTGAATAGTTGTGTTATATAAATTAGATAGTGCCGATCATCGTTATACAAGAGTAGAACACCAAATGGCAATACTATATGTCCCTTTTCAGCGTTGACTGAAGCATGGGGGCATGATAAAATAAATAGGCTTTATTATTAAGTATCGTGCTGATCGTTGGAAGTGCAGTTGAGATGACTGCATGTATCACGGACCAGTTTATAATGCAAGTGCGATTGTTATGAATTGTTGTAAATAATATACTGTTGGAATTGTGCTTGATGCTATATGCCATGAATCAACGGATCGTCTCCGATGGATTCCGGAGATTATATTGACTATGTCACTACGCGCTCAGCGAAAGCGCTATCGAATAAATGCTTTTAAGAAACACAGTCGTTTGATTTTTCTGATACGAAAGGAATGCTCAATGAAAGCAATCAGCCAGCTTGAAATTAAGAAACGAAACCTGATCAGGCTTTACGATGAGCTTGTCAGGAAAGGAAACATAACCCGCCAGTATTTGGCTCGTAAAACTGGATTAAGCCTGATGACGATTTGTAATTTAATAGACTTTCTGAGTGCGAACGGTGTGATTGATCTTTTTGATGATGCTAAACCTGCTGTGGATAAAGCACGATCCGCGGGAAGAAAAGCTGCAAAAATTTCATTGAATAACTCGCGTTTTTACTGGGTGCTGCTTGATCTGACAACCGTACACTTTCGATATACTGCCTATAACCAGAATCTACAGATGATCGACAGTGCTACGCCTTATTCTTATGAACCATCGCTGGATTACGCAACCAATTTGCAGAACTTTTTGGCGATGACCTATCACAAACTGGAAACGAACCTCACGGATCGGGAAATGATCATGGCGATTGCGATTACTCCCGGGCCGTACGACGTTGCCAGAGATACAATATTCAATAAAAGAATACCCGAGCTCAACAAGATACATATCAAGGAAACCCTCATAAGTTTTCTGGGGAACCATCTGTACGGGGTGGAAGAAGATGTTAAACTGGCTGTACGCGCATACCTGCAGGATGATCTGGAAATCGAAGACAGAATGCTGTATTACTTATATATCGGAGAAGGTGTAGGGGGCGCCGTGGCCTATAACCTCTCGGTGCTGCGTGGGCTGAATGCTGTAAACGGCGATGTGGGGCAGCTTTTAACCCGGGATGGGGTTTTATACGAGAATGCAGTTTCAATCCGGGCCTTCGCCAGAGCAATCGGGATCGACGAAGATATGGAATCCTGGGATGAGAACGATTTAATCCGGGCGATTGAGCAATCCGCACTGGAGGATCATGAGAATTACGCTCAGACGCTGAATCGCTTCAGTACGATTATCGCTGAAATGCTTGTTAATGTGCTATGGATGTTGGATCCGCATATCATCGTGGTGGATTGCAGCTATGTGGTTTCGGCCCAAAAAGAGTTTATTGGATTGGTGGAGAAGCATCTGTACCGCTTGACACACCGCACACTGCAAAGAATGCCGCAAATCGTGTTTCGGGCGAACGAGATTCATAATGTGGTGATCGGCTCGTCCAAAATGGTTCGCGCGACCTGGTTACAGCAATTGCTTGGCGGATGACGCTTCCTCGTAGAACATACTGTTTATGCGATTAAAATCACAGCCAGCGCCCCGCATGCAATGCCCAGAAGCTTGGTAAAACCAAGCTTCTCTTTATAGGCAGCCCAGCTGATGACCGCCGTGATTACAAAGGACATCTGTGTGATCGGAATAACGGCGCTGACATCGCTGATCTTTAGCGCTTCCAGCGTGCATAGGACGGACAACATCAGAACCAGACCTGAAATCGCCGGAAAACTAAATTCTCGTATGCTCGCCCGGCCGGGCTTTTTCTTCAATAAAACGAAGCCGCTGATTATGGAAACAACAATAAATCTCCACAGCATAACTTGAAAGGAGTTCAGATTATTCAAAGCCGCAAGTTTATTCAACATATTCAGCATGCTGCAGGAGACGCACGCACCGATGCTGAGCAGCAGATTTTTATGATGCAACGTCTTGCCTTGGCGCATGCTGGAGAATAACAGAATACTAATCATGCACAGGGCAATCCCGATTACCCTGTTGAATGATAGTGTTTCCCCTAAATATATGACAGCTAAAACGGTAGTTGGAATCAGGTTCACACGGAAAATGGTAATCGTTACGCTTGTGTTAACACCGTCAAAACTAAACAGGAATAAAATGTAAGTCGCAAAGGAAACAATGCCGATAAGCACGCCGAAGGCGATCGTTTGACAGGTGAAGCTGAGGCCGCCCTGAGAAAAGAGGAGCACAATAAAACAGTAAACAGCGGATGACAGGGCTGCCAGATAGTAGAAACGCCAAACCACACCCGAGCCAGAGTGTATCTTGTTTTTTCTGTATATCAGATCGTTGATCGCGCCGAATACAGCAACGGCAATCGCCAGAAAAATGGATAGGTTCAAATAAACATCTCCTCATTCAGAGCGTAGTTAATAAAATTATGATGAATTGCAATTCCCTGTTAAGTTTTGGGCGCTGTTTTAAAATCCGGCGGAAAATGCACGGATGACGCGGTGCACAGTATTATCCTTGAATCAAACACTTATCAAGCGCTTCAATCAAACGGTCTTGGGCACATTCTTCAATTGCGCCGGGTCTGCCGGCGAATTTGTATTCCTCAAACCGTTCATATTTAGCAACAGGATACATTGCCTTGGAAATCAGATATCCATAATTCCCGTTTGCATACCCGAAAATCAGCGTGTTCTCTCCGAGTGTTTCTCGAATGGCGTTTCCGATGCCGGTAAACGCTTCAAACGGCATGGCGACAATGTTGACGGAACCGATGCTGAGTGCTTGGACGGCTGCGTGAATCTCCCGGTTTAAAGACCGTGCGTCAAGCAGCGCTTGCATCTTTCTGGCCCACGCGATATAAACCGTATAGATTTCGCGTTCCATGAACAAGTTTTCCGCAACCGCGTTCTGATAGCCCTTGTTATATATGCTCAATCTTCGCCTGATCTCATCTTCGCCGAAATCGACTTCATAGGCGGTATCAACATTGAAGGTATGCAGAGAAAGCGAACCATCAATCGGCTGTGAAACCTGCAACGATTCACAAACGCTGTTCGCAAGACGGCTGCCGATTTGCTCAACGGCTTCTTTGCTGCCGCGAAGAACCGGATTGATGTCACCACAGCACCCGTTGAAGAAAAACGCGACCGCGCCGTGATAGCGTTCTTCCAGGTTGCGCATAGCGGCTCCGGGGAAATCGGCGCTGTACAGGTAATTATTCAATTCGTATATTACGGGATGACAGGCGCAATTGACAAGGAATGCTATGATGCGGCTGGTGTCGGATGCATCACGAACGCATATCGTGAGAACCTTGCGATATACCATTGCGTCGGCATTTTCGGCGGCTTTGCCAAGCGCAATCTCGAATTGCTTCAGTTCGTTTTCGCTGCGTTCATCCCAGTTTTTTATCTCCCAGTTCTCGCTGTTCACACCGCCCCAGGCTGCTTTCAGTACACGATTTACCTGGAAATCAGTCTCGCCGGTGTGTAATGTCAGTTGACAGGGTTCCATGTGCTGCAAAGCAATGTGAGCACATAAGACAACATCTGCGGCGAATTGTTCCAGCCAGTTGTTAATCGCAGGATCCTCTTGCCCATCAAACGGCGAACCGGGGCCGGAGTGGGTATGTGTACAGCAGATTGTAACCTGATTGGGTTGAAACCCAAGCTGTTTGGCCACGCTTTTTTGCAGCGAATCGGCAAAGTCGTTGCTGAGCAGCAGAAGATCGCAGGAAATAAGAACCGCCATGGTATCATCAGCACCAAGCACTATACATCGAACATACAAGTTGTCAGATACTCCCTGTGCGCCATGCGTACGTCCAACATATCCGGCCATATTGAGTCCGTACGGTATCTCGAGTTTTGTTTCGTGAATTCCTGCTTGCCACATAGTCAGCGCTCCTTTTATGCTTCGGGTTCATTTTCAAATCTCCGTAGGGCTGCCGTTTCCCCTCGCGTTGGTCAACGTTATAGACAGGGTACTATTTTCTGGTATTTTTCCAATATCTTTTTATTGTATTCATCTCCGCCGTCCAGGTTGGCGCTTAAGAATACTTCGGGTCGCTTTCCCTGCGACTCAAAAAGCTCGATGACCTGCCTTATGACTTCCCAAAGAATCGCTGCTCCGGCGACCGTTGAAGTGGGAGCAAACCGAATACCGAATTTCTCACTTTCCAACGATGCATCTCCAATGACGCCGCAATTATCCAGCACGATGTCGGCTACCTCGAATAAACGTTTTCCATAAGGATTTCGTGGTTCACAAGAGGAGGAATGCGCCAGGCTTGTGAGGGCAATGACCCGAGCCCCTTGCTTTTTTGCCTGTATGGCAGCCTCGACAGGGGCACAGTTCCTTCCTGAGTTTGAAATCACAAGAACGACGTCGCGGCTGCCGCAGTTGGCGTTCTGGATGAGCTCTGCCGCGATACTTGGCTTTCTCTCGTTCTCCGAACTTTCAGCAGCGTGATTAAACAGCAGTAAATCGTTGCGATAAATGGGGTAAACACCGGCAAAACCTCCGGCCCGGTAGAATATTTCCGAAGCGATCAGACTGGAGTGGCCGGTGCCGAATGCAAAAAGCATGCCGTTATTTGCATAGCAATCGGCAATGGCGGCAGCGGCAGCTTGGATTGCGCTCTTTTGTGTTTCCTCAATTTGCTGAAGCACTTTCCTTGCTGCACAGAAATAATTACTCTCTACCATGTAGCTTCCTCCCGTTGATGTATTTTGAGCATTTCATAATCGACCGTTGCCAGGTGGTTGTATCGTGATACTGCCGCGATGGCGGCTCCCATCTCCGGCGAATACTGCGGGAACAGGATTTGGAGGGCAGGGTACTCCTGATGTATTGCGTCGTTGAATGCCTGACGGATAAACGTGTCGTTTTCAAAAACACCGCCGGAGATACCGATTGATTCCAGATGACGGATGTTTGTTTTCTGGATGAGGGCGGATGCGAGTTTTGCCAGATACTGTGCGGCTTCAGACAGAATACGGATGGCTGTTGCATCCCCTTTTTTTGCTTCCGCCGTAACCTGCTCCGCAAATGAGGCGATGGTTTTACGGGGGTTATGATCGGGATAGAGTTTGCCGATGATGTCTCTGTGATTCTGGATTTTAAAATACTGCAGCAGACAGGCCTGAAGGGTTGTTTTGGGAGCGATGCCTTCAAAGGCAAGCAATGCGTCCCGAATCGCTTGCGATGCGATGGAATACGCGCTTCCCTGATCTCCGATCAGATAACCATATCCGCCGTAACAGTATTCCTTTTCTTGTTCGTCCAACGCAACCGCCATTGAACCGGTTCCGGCAACCAGCATCAGCCCTGCCTTTCCGAAAGTATGTCCCATGAGGGCAACATATAAATCGCTTTGCATATAAACATGTTGGGGTTTTATAATACCATCAACAAGCGAATCAACCATGGGTCCGTTCACTTCGGTATCAACGGCAGACATACCAATAAAAACCGTGTGGATGGGTACGGATTCATATCCTGCCAACAATGTTTGAATCAGCGCTGAAAAGTTCTCCTTGGCTTGCTTGAATCCAATAGAATAGAAATTCAAACTATCGCCTTTCGCATGGGAAAGAACGTTAAGGTTTTGATCCACTAATACCGCCTTTGAATATGAGCCGCCTCCATCTACGCCGATAAAGTAGTGTGTGTCTGTCAAGTATAACCATCCCTTCAATTGGAATAAAAATATATCATATTTATAAATAGATTGTAATAATAGATGATAGAAAAGTCAACCCTTGTTTTCAATGCCTTACAGATACCGGACAATTTTAATCCGAAGATGCAGGAACGATGGAAACAGCAATCATGCGGTGCGATTCCCGGTATTGAATGCAGAGAAAAAACGTTATGGTAGAGATCAAGAATTGTTAGCCTCCAGTCTTTTTCTTGACCTCGGCAAGGGTAGTACAAGGAAGAGGTTTGGTTATCGTGGCTTTATGCATGGGAGGGATCCTTTATTCTACCAATAGATAGACGCTGCGCGCCAGACCGGAGGGCTGTAATGGAAGTTGCTGCTCTTTCACCGCATCCAGCCGCCGATAGCGGATATCGTCGATGA
This sequence comes from Candidatus Limiplasma sp., assembly GCA_963664595.2. Lineage (GTDB taxonomy): Bacteria > Bacillota > Clostridia > Christensenellales > Aristaeellaceae > CAXXOK01. The sequence continues at coordinate 96,512 of CAXXOK010000010.1, forward strand.
TGGCGTTGAAATATGGCCAGGACTCGCCAACGGCTTGTTGGCTTTGAATTGCTTTATATTCCGGATTTTTAAAGTGATTGAACCATGTATTGACAACATGGATTCGCAAGGTATTGATCCCGATTTGCAGGTCGATAAGCGACAGCCGATAGGGCGACATCCATAGGCGGCCCTGTTCCTTTCCGTTCAATTCCACGTGGCAGCAGCAGTTGACTTCTTCAAGAACAAGGGTGGCCTGTCCTCCATGCCAGTCGAATATGGTTTGGTAGGTTCCTTCACCGCTGTAATATCTGGATGTCTCAAACTGCTCCCAACCGATTGGATGGACAAGATCCCGTGCGATTTCTTTGCCTTGGATCTCCAGGCTCCAGTCACACAGATCAATACGAGGCGGCTCGGCAATTATGGTTTGCACGGCGAGGCCTTCTTCGTTCACAAGGAAAATAAACGACTGGTTTTCGTGCATTTTCAGAGTCAGTTGCGTACGTTGTGCAAACTGCGCTATGCCAAGCGGCGCGATGTCTTGCAGGGTCATTGCATCCAGGATGCGCACGGGGTCCAGACCGGGGATACTGAGGGTACAGGTGCGGGCTTTGGCTGCGATATTGGCGACAAAATACACATCCTGTCCATGAATCCTGCGGTGTATAAACCCGACATCCTGCGCGGCCTCCCCTTCGATGAGCAAATCCGGATTGCATACCGTCTGGAGCGTTGCGATCAGACCGTTCATGGCGTCGGGTACGATGTGTGCATGCCGGAGGGATGATAGTAAGGCGCGAACCTGCTCGCGCCGCTGCTGATGATCAACCAATCCGCAGGTATCGTCGGGCAGAGCGCGAACCGCAATAATGGGCAAACCGGCATGATCCAGCCGATGGAATGCCTTTGCTGTTTCGAGGCTGATGCGGTTTGCGCCTAACAGAATGAGGGCGGAGAACCTTGCGGAGTCCAAGTCGAGAAGCTTTTCATCGTTGATAAAGGTTATCCAGTAGCCACAGCGCTGCAGGTGATTGATAGCCTCACTCCCCATTCGCTTTTCCAACTGCAGCGCCATGTGCAGTTCCGCCATAGGGCTCTGTGCACGTACGTCGGACTGTGGAAGGTATACGGCGACAGGACTTACAATGTCTCCCTCCTGCATCAGCGAGCAAATACGGTGGATGTAGTGGCTGACCGGCGGATAATACTCCCACCAGGTATTGTTTGGGCTGATCATCGACGATGCGTAAAAAGTCCAGCCGGGTTTACCTGCATGCTCGGGAGAATAGGAAAACCCATGATTTACAATCGCGTTGACACCGTCAATCAGAATGGCGTCTGCTGCACGTTTGATCATTTCCGGCGTAACCAGATAACGCGGCATCCTCAACCAGGTGAAGCTTTCGTTTGATATGATTGGGCGCCCATACAGGATACCCGCGGATACCGCCAGACGGCGATGTATGGTATTGACATAATAGCGGTCATGTTCGCCGAAGGTTTCCCCTTCCGGGATATCGGCCGCCGCATAAGCCTTTAATATATCAGCCCAAGTGCCGTGGGCCTGGATGCGTGACAGTACACCGTGCGATCGGCACCAATCGGCGAAATTCTCGAAAAAGTATTCCTGAGTCAATTCGCCGAAGGTTTCAAAATAATCGCCGCGCACGTATGGGGTTACATCGCCCATGTCACCCCAAAGAGCTGGCAGGTACGGGGTCAGATCGTAGCCGCGGCGCCGTTTGAACTCTTCCAGCAGATTGGGAGACCAATTGTTGCCGCTAAGCTCAATCGAATCGCAAAAAAAGCTGCGGATCCGGTGTGCGCCAATTTTGTCAAGCAACGTCCGGCCGAGTGTTTCCAAATACTCATCAACGGTTTCGCGTCGGCAGTGATCCAGCGCTAGGCCTTGCATATTAGGCGAAGGCTTGCCGATATTCTGTTTGTATTTCTGCACAACAAAGGTATAAATTTTGTGAGGACCTTCCGGTATACTGACTTCCGCTACCTGTTGCCCCCAGACCCATGAATAGATATAGGTGGGTTTGATGTGATCGGTGATGTCTCTTGCGTTTCGCCAATCCATCACGCCATTTGCGATGGGGCATAATACGGCTCGTTCGATCTCACCGTTGAGAACACAGGTATAGTCGAACGAAAACGTCACAGGACCCATGACGTCGTGCTGATAGGGCACAAGAATAGCCGGCGCCATGGTATCGGTAACGAACGAGCCGCCAAAGGGCCATCCGGAGCCCAGCGTAAAATCAATATCAATGCCGTATGCTTTGGCGCGGCCGATCGTAAAATCGATGAGCTCGAAAAACCGGGGTGAAAAGTAATCGACATGCGAAGCGTTTTCGTCATCGGCCTGGAGCGGATAGATGATCTGTATTTCGGCCATTCCCATTCCCGCGTCAGCCATGGCACACAACTCCCGGTCAATTTCTGCCGTATCTACTGCGCAGCCGTACCACCACCATCGAGTTGCAACTCTTGCAGTTCTATTGAGATTATGCAGATACTGTATCGCTTTTGACATAAATGGTTTCTCCTGCCGCAGAAAATTTTGCTTGACTTGTCAACAAACCGGAATTGCCACACGCTGTCTCGACACTTGGGACAAGGTCGTATCTGGTTAGTCCAGAGTGTGGCTATTTACTACCCAATATAAAGTGGTTCTAAATAAATACCAATCGGTTGATAGTATAAGTCCCGCTTCCTGAAAAGTCAATACAAACGGATAAGCATTGCTTTCATCAAATCAGGTATTGAATTGAATGAAGTATGTGTATGCATTTCAAAGGGAATGACTGGAGAAAGAAGGGGATTTTGACAACCGTTGAACCATCAATGATCGGAAAGCAACCGAAGAATATTATGATGATGAGTGGAAATAATAGTTGAAACGTGACGGGAGGTTCGCGCTATTTGCCTAAATGCTACCGATTGCTGGCGTTCAAACGCTCCATATCCGAATAACATAGAGGGTGTTGGCAGTTGAACGATGCGGCAACGACTGACGGGATGGGGGAATAAGCCAACCGGCAGGGCAAGGCCACGCTAATAGCAGGCTCGCAGGGAAGAAGCGGGTCACCGATACAGGATGATAAACGATGATATATTGGCTTGAACACGATAATAGGTGTGATAAAGAACCCAAAACCAGTTTCGCTTCAGGATCAGCTTGCAGGCTGGAATGATTCGTAACAGTAGAAAGGTGAAAAATGACCAAGAGAATATTTATAAATAGGGTTGACAAATGCAGTGCTGCACATTATACTCATCTCGACTGGTCTAGTAAGAGAACCTTTCATTCGCTGCTTCTTGTGGCTGTAACATAATGGAATGTGATTTGCCTAAGACGCCGCTACGGACATGATTGATGAAACGTTCCAGTTCCGCACCGTAAGGCAGTATAAAAATGGATATCAAACAAATGATTAATTCCCTCTGGGAACGGCGCCGTCGCAATATTGTGCCTGAAGAAAGGAATTCCATATGAGCAATACGAGCAGGAAAATACGAATTGCAGCCTTTAAAACACCGGATGATACGAATATAACGGAGGAAACGATTGAGCTGCTGGCTGGCGCCGGTGTGGATATCGGCTTGTTTCTCATCGATACGCTTGGCGACAGGCGCGACGAAGTATTTGATATGTTCCAACGCCACGGCATGCAGGCTATCCATTATGATACGAACATTCTGAGTGCCATGAATATTGCTCCCGACAAGACGGCACGGTCGTTTGATCCCCAAAAAGCGGATCATATCCTGCCTTATTTAAATCACCCGGCGTTGCTTGGCTCGACATTTCTTGATGAACCTGGATACCTTTACTTTGAGGCCATAGGGCGCTCAGTAAAAGAATATACAGAACGGTTTCCTGGCAAAATGCCCTATATTAATCTCCTTCCCATGTATGCCAACAATCTGCAGTTGGCAGGCGGCGCGACGGTGGACCGCATTGAACATTATGAAACCCCGCCCGAATCGCAGGACTATCAACAATACATTGATTCCTATGTACGTCTGGTGCCGACAGACTATATCTGTGTTGATATTTACCCGCATATGGTTTCCGGAACCTATTCCAACTATGTGCGAAACATAGAGATTGTTGCAGAAGCGTGCCGTAAATCCGGCCGCGAATTCTGGATTTGGATTCAAACGTGCAGCTGGCGCCCTTCGGTTCGCATACCCAACGAAGTGGATTTTCGCTGGCAGATATACACGATGCTGGCGTTCGGTGCGATGTGCATTCAGTATTTTGTTTTCTCAAACGATCATGAGCCCAGAGAAAACCAGGATGATGTCGTAAAGATTCAGGGAGCGTTGACCGATTACGACGGAACCCCCCTGAGCCTGTGGTATGCTTCGCGGAAAATCACCACCGAACTGCGCCTATTATCTCCTATATATACCGAATATTATTATACAGGTGCATTTACTATGAACGTTTCCGAGAAAACCCCGTATCTGGAGATGGCGAATCCGCTGAAGGGATTTGACGCCATTGCGGATATAGACTGCGCCGAACCCCTGCTGGTCGGTTGCTTTCAAAAGGACAAAATCACGGATAAAGCGGTTATGCTGGTGAATATGACGGATCCGGGCGCTCATGCCTATACGATACAGGCTCGTATGCGCTTTACCGGAAAGGCGGTTTCTTACTTTGGCGGGCGCCCGCTAGCTCTGACTGCGGACAGCGACGGCTTTTGCTCGATTATTCTTCCGCCCGGAGAAGGCGTATTCATCACTGTCGGCTGACCAACCTGGCGGATGCAAATGCCGAACCGGCATAAGCCCGCCGCATGCGCGGCGTATCATCATTGATCTTGCGATGCAAGCGGAACATGGAAATCAGCGGCATTCGGCTATATGCCGGCGCAAAGCGACGGGAAGCCGGCAGAATATCAGGTATGTGATAAAGGTGGTATGGAATTGGAAGCTGAAACACTTAAAATGGCACAAAAGAAGAAGCTTCGCAGCTATGGAACAAAGCCCCAATTGCCGTTAGGGCTGGCGCTAAAGCGTTATTGGATGCTATATGTGATGCTGGCAGTGATTATCGGCTATTACATTGTGTTTCACTATACGCCGATCGTGATGGGCGTCATGATGGCTTTCAAGAATGTGAAAATCGGAATGTCCATCAGCAATGCACCATGGGTGGGCTGGAGCAATTTCGCTTATATCATTCAGGACAGTGAGATTCTCCGAGTTGTTAAAAATACTTTAATTCTATCGTTTATGAGGCTTTTCTGGGGTTTCTGGCCGCCGATTGTGTTGGCCATTATGATCTTCGATCTTATATCTCCGATTTATAAAAGGATTTGTCAAACGATTGTCTATATTCCTTACTTTTTCTCATGGGTTGTGGTGTTTGGCATTGTTTTCGCTTTCTTCTCGGGCAATGGGCTGATTAACAATGTGATCTCAAGATTTGGATTGCAGAAGCATGATTTTATCACGGATTCCAGTATGTTCAGGGGATTGTTGGTCGGTTCTCAGGTGTGGAAAAACGTTGGATGGGGTACCATACTGTATTTCGCAGCCCTGACGAATGTAAACCCAGAGCTTTATGAAGCGGCGCGTATCGATGGCGCGGGCCCCCTCACAAGAACATGGGTGGTTACGCTGCCCGCCATGATGCCCGTTATAACATTTTCCTTAATTATGGCGCTTTCCACAATTCTGAATAACGATTTTGAACAAGTGCTGCTGTTTTACAACGCCGCGGTTTACAACGTAGGCGACATTATAGAAACGTGGGTCTACCGCGTGGGGCTCGGCAAGATGCAGTACAGTATCGGTTCTGCGGTCGGTCTCATGAAAGCGGTCATCAGCATGCTGCTGATTATCGGTGCGAATGCCTTCTCCCGCAAGGCGACAGGCAGAGGCATGTGGTAGGGAAGGAGAAGGAACGTTTTGAAAATTATGAACAAGCGGATCCGTACGAGTGATGACAGGAAGAATAAAATCAAAATGACTCGCGGCGACCGGATATACCAGATCATTATCTTCACGTTGGTTACCCTGATTACACTCAGTTGTATTGTTCCGCTGCTCTATGTGCTGGGGATGTCCTTCACCTCTGAGGGTGAGATGATCCAGAAGAACTACTTTGTGCTGATCCCCGAGCACCCGGTGGTCAATGCGTACAGGTTCATTCTGAAACAGGAAAACTTCTGGAACAGCATGGGGATTTCGATTATGCGTGCTGTTTTGGGCGTGATTGCGATGACGGTTTTCGTAGTTCCGGGCGGGTATATTATGGCCAATGAAGAAATGCCGGGGCGAAAGTTCGCAATGCTGTTCTTCATAACTACAATGCTGATCAGCGGCGGATTAATCCCCAGTTACATGCTGATGAAGGATCTTGGGTTAATCAACTCCTTCTGGGTTTACATCATTCCTTCTTTTGGCGGCACCTTCAACATGCTGATTGTGAAAATATTCGTGGAGAACATCCCAAACGATATTATAGAGTCAGCCAACTTGGACGGCGCCAACGAGATTCAAAAAATGTGCATGATAGCAGTTCCGCTGCTCGTTCCCACGATTTGCGCGTTATCTCTGTTTGCGGCCGTATCCCACTGGAACAGTTGGTTTGACGCCATGCTTTATGTGAGGGATTCCAAGCTGTATCCGGTGCAATACCTTATCCGGAATTTGATGACGGCTTCCGTGATGTCCGATACGCAGAACCCCAGTCTGACCATGTTTGAAAAAATGACTCCCGAAGCAGTCAAAATGGCTTGCGTTGTGGTGGCGATGGTTCCGATTATGTGTATCTATCCTTTCCTGCAGAAGTATTTTATCTTCGGTATGTATACAGGCTCCATCAAGGGCTGAACCATATCTGAAACCGCCGGTAAAAAACCAGGCGGATAAGAAATCGGGGGACGTTCCCGAAATAATAAATAGGAGGAAGACTATGATACGGAAAATCATGGCAATCCTGGCGACTCTCGTGCTTTTTGGCACAAGCTCTGCATTGGCGGGTGTACCTGCATTTGAGGACATTCAGTTTCCGGAAAATCCGAGCACGGGTATCTTCTTGGCGGACGGTACGATCGATTATAGCTATGATGATATGTCTCAGCACTATTCGCTGGAGATCATCACCGATCATTACGGAGTGCCTACCCTGCCCTCAGACGAGGATCCGATTGCCGCTTATCTGAGTAAGGCGCTTAATATTGATCTGACGCTGACAACAGTCGCCAGCAGCGACCTTGCAACAACGCTTGCGGCCCGCTTTGCTGCGGATGACGCGCCTGATATCATCACGCTCAATACCAGTGATCGTGATATGGCGTTTACCTTGAGCGATGCCGGTCTGCTGATTGATGCGAAGACGTTGTATCCCTACATGCCCATGCATCAGAAATATGCGACAGCTTCCATGCTGCAGTGGTCCACCAATGTCAACGGCGAACTGCCTTTTGTTACGAAGTATGGCCTTTTCGACGGTGTGTGGTGCCTGGCAATGCGTGCGGATTGGCTTCAGACGCTTGGAATGGAAGTTCCGAAAACGAAAGAAGAGCTGCTTGCCTACGCGGTGGCGGTAACGACACAGGATCCGGATGGCAATGGTATTAACGATACTTACTTCATGACAGGGGCCTCCGGTGGCGCGAGTTTTGGTATGCTGCAAAGCGCTTTCAGCACGATGGCAGGAAACGCCGATGCGACGGTGGATGAGAACGGCGTGCTGTCTCATCCGTACTTTAACGGCGTTCGCAAGGAATTCTTGTCTTTCATGAAGGAACTGTACGACTTGAATGTACTTGCTCCGGATTGGTACACGATTGATTGGGAAACCGCAAAATCCTATACTTTGAACGATAAAATTGGTATGGTGTATTATCCGGCTGCCAACCTGTATTCCGAATATGCACAGGCACAGGGCAACTTTGAAAAAGAAACCATTGACGCCTGGCAATTCATTGATTACCCGATTGATGGCGGCAAGTATGTTGCGGCCGGCAACCCCGGTTTGCTGATTGGCTTCTCTACCAAGAACTTTGAAGGCCAGGAAGGCAAGCTGCTTCGCGCATTGCATCTGATGGATACACTGGCAATCGGTGGCGAGAACTTTACACACACCTCTCAGATGGGCGATGATGTTGTATTCGAAGACTTCGGTCTGGATTTGGTCAGCCACCAGGAATTTGTCTACACCGATGATGGCATGTTTTACATTCACCAGAGCGGCCAGGATGAGAACGGCGCAATGCAGTTCCCCTACAATGAAGGCGCTTACGGCGGCTTGCTGCTGGCTCCTTGGCAGAACTTTGGCTTGAATGTCAGCTGGCAGTTGACCGATCCTGAACAGGCAACGGATGAAATGTCATATTTTGCCCAGGCGTGTAATACCGGAAAATCAATCATTGCGGGCATCGACCGTTGGCCGAATGTTGGTCTTGCAGTTGCGCTGACTGGCGATGCGGCAGAAGCAGCCAGCACCCTGAAAGACTTTATCAACTCGGCTGAATATGAATTTGTTACCGGAATTCGCAGCCTGGATGAGTATGACACATTTGCGCAGGAATGGCTGGGTAAAGGCGGCAAAGCAATTATCCAGCAGACAGCTGAATGCATGGGCGCTGCTGTTCCTGACTACGCAAAGTAATCTCAATCCTTTCTCTACGAAAAGGGGCTGCCTGATAAAGGCAGCCTCCTTTGTGTGTATCGTGCACTGCGAAATGACAGGGAATTGAGCGTTACGGCTCCATCGGCGTATTGATTTGGATTGACAAGTAAAATGAGTTGATCTATACTGTCCGTTAGTTGGAATTAAAATAGAACCAGGACACGGATAAACGTTGGAGATCGTTGTGCCTGATCTGCATCAAAAACATCGGGTTTCCGGAACGATCATCCTTGGATCAATTGCCATACGATTAGGAATTGACGCTTGCGTTTATTTTCGCACAAATGATTTACTCGTAAGTGACGAAAATGTTTACCACGGGAAATGAAGGATAGAGTCTGAATGATTCAACCAAAGCAGCACTATGGAAGGAGCAAAACAATGAATATGGAAACCCCGTTAACAATAGAAAAGGAGCCATTGCATGTCAAAGTGACAAGGGCCATCCTCAAGCACATCCGCGCCAATAATCTGAAACCCGGTGACAAACTGCCCTCCGAGCGGCAAATGGTGGTTATGTTTGATGTGGGTCGCAATACCGTACGCGAAGCAATCAGCATGCTGCAGGAGGAAGGTATTGTGGAGGTTGTTACCCACAGCGGCACCTTTGTGCGCAAGGAAGTATTCGACGACGGGCAGATGGTTGTTGCACTGATGAAGGTGAATTACTGCGACCTGCTTGACATTAAGATGTGGCTGGAACAGCTGGCTATTCGCCGTGCAAATGAGTATGCAACACCCCAGCAGTTGGATTTGCTCATTGAATATGCCCATAATTTGGAGAAAAGAGGGAAAAACAATACATATCCTCTGGAGGCTGATCATCTGTTCCACCGGCAATTACTGGCATGTGCCGGCAGCAGCACCTTGTCGCAGCTTGTGCTGTCGCTGAATGAACAGATAAACCGCTATACATCCATGCTGGCCAGTGATGGGTCGTGGATCAATACCACGCCCTACCATATGGATATCGCAAGAGGATTGAAGGAAGGCAATTTGTCCATTGCCCTGGCAGCGCACGCCTATATCCGGGAGCTGGATATTGAGGTTCTCAACAAGCTTGATAAAGGCGAATGAGCAACAAGTCGTAAGCCTGTTATGTATATGGATAAATAAATGTGTGGTTGTCAGCGCATGGGGGATTATTGATTTCTCATGTGCTGTGTTATTGATGCAGCCATTTGTTTGTTGGCGGGAAGAGAAGATCATCTGGAATATTCTGAACAATAGTGTAATAGCGTTAGAATTGTCTGTATGCTGAATAAATATAGGCTTGTTCAGGATTGACAATATATAGAAAAAGCTCTATACTGAAAATCGACTGGTCATAAAAAGGAACCAGAATGTTTTGGCCAATTATCGCAGTCACCCTAAGGGGATTACACATTTCGATTCTGCAAAAACGTTCTCACGCTGTACGCCGTTATGGAACGTTAGGAATCAATTGGCGGATAAACCTGCAAAGCCAGTCGTATCGGATAAAAGACGGTTTGCCATAGACAAAGGCCGCAGTGGATGGAGGAGCAGAGCGGATGATCATCAAAAACGCAAAGATGTATTTACGACAGGAAGGTTTTACAATATGCGATATTGATTTTCATAAAACGATAGAAACTATCGGAAAGATCGATAAGGATGCTGATATTGACGCGTGCGGAGCCTATCTGATTCCGGGCCTGATTGATATCCATACGCATGGCGCGGCCGGGTGCGATTTCAGCGATGGCGACGCAAAGGGGAACCGTGTAATAGCATCATTTTATGCAGCGCATGGCGTAACCTCCTATTGCGCAACCATTATGTCGCTTCCCGAGGATGAGTTGCTGGATGCGGTTACCGCAATTCGCGGTATGGAGTGCGATCCACAAGGCGCCCAGTGTGTTGGAGTTTATCTGGAGGGCCCGTTTCTAGCTGCCTCCATGAGCGGCGCACAGGCAACTGCCAACCTAACCGTGCCTGATATCGGATTGTTTCATCGCATAAACGAAGCATCCGGCAACAGGGTTAAACGGGTCGGCATTGCGCCAGAGCTTCCCGGAGCGCTGGAATTCATCACGGAAGCATCAAAGGTTTGCTCCGTTTCCATTGCCCATACCGCCGCCGATTACGAAACGGCAATGGCGGGCTATGCACAGGGCGCAACTTCCGCGACGCACTTATTTAACTGCATGACTGGATTGCACCATAGAAAACCCGCTGTTATCGGCGCTGCGTTTGACAGCGACGCGTACGCAGAGCTTATCTGCGACGGCATTCATATCCACCCGTCCGTCGTTCGCATGGCGTTTCGTCTGTTCCAGAACAGACTGATCCTCATCAGTGATTCGGTACGATGCACAGGTATGCCAGACGGCAGCTATACACTTGGCGGTCAAACATTCACCATGACGGATGGAAAAGCAACGATGGTGGACGGTACCCTTTCAGGATCATCCATTCCGCTGCTGAAAGCGGTACAGAATGTGATTGCATGGGGTGTCTCACCGCAGGAAGCTATTGATGCCGCTACCATTACGCCTGCCAGGGCCATCGGAGTGGAAAACGATATCGGTTCCATAGAAGTGGGTAAGCGGGCGAATATGTTGCTTTTGGATGAGAGATTTCAGCTGATTCAAACGATTATGAACGGAGAGGTAGTAAGCCAATGATAGTACATGAGTTTCAAACGTATGAGCAAATGTGCCGCAAAGCCGCCAATCTAGTATCGGCGCAAATGATATTAAAGGAGGACTCTGTGCTGGGACTACCGACAGGATCGACTCCGCTTGGTATTTATCAACTGCTGGTTAACTGGTATCAGAAGTCCGATCTGGATTTTTCCCGGATCCGGACGGTCAATCTGGACGAATACTGCGGGGTGCCTTTTGATAATCCCCAAAGCTACCATGACTTTATGAATAGGAATCTGTTTTCTAAAGTCAACCTTCGCAAAGAAAATATTCATATACCCAATGGCCTGACGAAGGATGTTCAAGCGGAATGCCGACGCTATGATGCGCTGATAGCGGATTTGGGCGGCATCGATTTTCAGCTTTTAGGCATTGGCCATAACGGGCATATTGGTTTTAACGAACCCGCCGATGTTTTTACCGGGATGACAAGCCAGATTCAGCTTTCCGATGAAACCATTCAGGCAAACTCGCGCTTTTTCAAAAGCATGGAAGAGGTGCCGCGATACGCCATCACGATGGGAATGCGTTCCATTATGTATGCTAAAAAGATTGTTCTGGTGGCCAATGGAAGAGACAAGGAAGAAATTTTGATGAAAGCGATGAACGATCCCATTACGCCCCGAATCCCCGCGTCCATTTTGCAATTGCACGTGGATACGACGGTGCTGTTTTCCAAAGAGTAACAGAGGACTTGACCGAAGTTTAAAGCTCGAATATCAAGGGAACCCGATACGAGACGGTTACTGATTAATAAAGGAGCCACGGTATGATGAAACCGAGAATATCTAAGGAAGCTTTTGCTGAGCGGAAGATGAAAATCCAGAATCTCCTTTGTGAAAGGGGAATCGATTTACTGATCGCCTATTCTGACGATCGGTTTACCTATGGGCAAGCATATGCCAGATGGATCTGCGATTATCTTCCACAATTTGAATCGGCGCTGCTGCTGGTTCCGGTACAGGGAACGACGATAATTGCAACGGGTGCCGAATCTGAAGAATATGTCAGAACCTATGCAAAGGAAGCAACTCCGCTTGTGGCAGATATTTTTCTGCATCCCGATGAAGAATATGTATACGCTACAGTACTGCCTTTTCAGAAGATAATCAGCAAACTGGAAGGTGAGCTGGGCAGGAAAATTACCAGGGTCGGAATGGCCGGGATGGATTTAATACCTTATAAACTTTATCAGGCACTTCTAGGCTGCTTTCCCAATGTTCAATTTACTAATATCGAATCCGATTTGATGAGGCTAAGGGCGGTAAAAACACCTGAGGAAATCCAGGTTATCGAATATGCCTACCAGATCGCGCAGGCGGGAATGAATGCCGCAATCGATCAGCTGGAGCCTGGAAAGACGGAACGAGAAATTGCGGCAGTTGCGGAATATGCTATGCGATCCATGGGCTCGGAAGGTATGGGTATCATGACCATGGTGGCGTCGGGGTACGAGCATACGAGGCCTATACTGGCAACGACGACAAACCGTATACTTGAAAAAGGCGATTTGGTATGTATGACGTTTGCGCCGCGCTACGAAGGATATCATGGCGCCATTGCTAGACCGATAGTATTAGGGGAACCCTCGGCATCTCTTCGAAAAGCGCTGGACACGGTTCGGCATGCACAGCAAGCGGCACAGGCTGCCTTGCGGCCTGGCGTTCGCGGCTGTGAGCTGGATGCAATCACAAGGCGTATAATGGAAGAAGCGCAGTATGGAGCAAACTTTGCCTATACAGCGATTCACAGCGTGGGTGTAGTAGAGTTCGAACCACCGATCCTATCATCCACGATGACGGAGGAAATCCAGGAAAACATGGTGTTCTCCATTGATATTCCGATTTTTTTCAATAACGATTTTGGCGGATTCCGGTTTGAAAACGGGTTCCTGATCACAGAAAAGGGAAACCGTGCGCTGAACGATCTTTCAATCCGTGAGTATAAGAAATAGTAAAATGCTTCTTTTCCCAATAATATGCGGAGAATAAAATGGTAATATCGGTGCATAATCCAGTTGCATAAATTGGTTGTTTCTACAATGGATGAACCGTTGGCGAAATAAACATGAATCGTGGTAGCCCTTGCATTATAAACGATGCAAAGGTTCAGCCTGTCAAAGAACCTCTTCGGGTCGTTATCGCCGCTCGCTTCATAGCGCTTTGGGCGCTGTTCGCTCGCTTACCCCTTTGTTGTAACGCAAGCCTTTGGGGGTCCACCCCAATCCACGGCAAGGGTTTCACCCCTGCACCCTAACCAGGACTTTCAGCCCTGGACCCTTCTGTTTTGACAGTCTGAGCCCTTGCATCATAAACGATGCAAGGGCTTCAACAATATATGAATACGAAGTGCGCAGGAACGCAGTGCACTACATTCTGCCTCTAAAAAGTATGCGTATAGCTGCATTTGACAGTGCTTGCATCAGCATGCCCCAATTGCTTCTGGACAGGCTCAACGTCCATAGACAGATTGATCCGGGTATGGCGAAAAGCCGCATGGAGGGATCTCCATCATTACCTGAAGCTTGTGCATCCGGCCCGCACTCAGAATAACTGGCCCAAACCATTGCGAAGTTCCACGTATTTTTTAAATGGTTGGGAATACTCTTTTTGCGGCAGTATGGTATGGGAAATGCGCGTAAAACGGTCTTTGGCCTCAAACAGGTCCGCAACGTCGCCACAGCCGACCGCGCACAGCATACAAAGCCCCAGGGCGGCCGTGTTGGTGTTTTGCTGTATTTCGATCGGTTTCTGAAAAACATCAGCCTTGATTTGCATCAAATGCTCCGCTTGTACACAGCCGCCGCTAGCGATGATCCGATGCGGCGCAATGCCAAGGCTGCGCAGGCGGTTTATATTATCCAAAGATTCAAACGACAAACCTTCCAGCACAGCCCTGTACATTTGCTCGATGCTTGTGGATGTATTGATCCCGATAAACGAAGCGGGAATCAGGTTTTCCGTATTCATACAGCTGGATTGTGACAAATAAGGGATAAAGAACAGCCCGTATGAATCCTCGGCGCATAGACGATCGGCAACATCGTAGATGGAATGCTGAGAATCTTGCTTTAGATAATAATCTTCATGTTGTTTCACAAACCAGCGGATGGCGGTACCGTGAGACAGCTGCCCCAAGGGCAGAACGTATTGATCGTTGAAAACGAACGGTTCAATCGAAACGCCGTTATCAAAGCATGCGTCAAAGTTGATGTCTTCTTTGGCAAGAACGGTATTCAGGCTTTCGGTGGAACCCTCGCTGGCGGACATGTCTCCCGGCGTTAATACCCCCATGCCGACGGTTGCCGCAATCTGATCATGGCAGCCGACAAATACCCGCGCCGTTGCGGGCAGCCCCGTTTGCGCGGCGATATTGGCCGTAATCGTCCCCATGTCCGCGCCGATGGGACAGAGGGGAGAGAAATACCGTGGATCGATCTGAAACGCATCAAATAAGGCAGAGGACCATTTGCGCGTGTGAATATCAAGAAGCATGGTTCTGGATGCCGTTGCGGGATCGATTGCCCTTTCGCCGCACAGCCGGTATGTAAGATACTCACCCAACAAAAAAAGCTGTTTTGTTTTGCGGAAAACATCCGGCCTGTTCCGATATACCCAGTGATATTGGAACACGGAATACATCGGATGGTAAATGATGCCGGTGGTGCTGTGGATTTGCCGCTGCGGCATGCGTGCGTGAAAATCTGCCGCGATATCGCGGCAGCGGGAATCTAAATAGACGATTCCGTTGGCTAAGGCGTTTCCCTCCCCGTCGGCAAACACCAGCATTTCGCCAATGGAGGAAACCGCCAGCGCCCGGATATCCCCGGACAGTGCCGCCAACTCCCCGAGCGCCTGCAAAACGCAGGCATAAACCTCGTGAATATCAAGCTCCGCCCAGCCAACACGCGGGAAGTGCAGGGGGTATACTCTGACCGCCGTATGAAGAACTGTGCCATCCTCGCCGATCAGAGACGCTTTCAGCTGCGATGTTCCCACATCCAAACCGATATAGGGCATATGCGACTCCTTTACCGTGCGTTATATGCGGTATGCGTTGAAAAGCGCCAATTTATGGAGCGCAACTTCCTTTACGGCTTTTTTGGCGGCTTGCAGCACTTCCAGGATATCAGCCGAAGAACCGTGCTGCGCCAATAAATTCTGCAGCGCGCTGTTGTAGGCCACAAAGAAATCGGTGCCGACGTTCAGCTTGGCAACGCCGAGCTTTGCCATATGGAGGATATCCTCGTCCGAAACGCCGCTTCCGCCGTGCACGACGATTGGGCAGGGCACCTCGCGGATCAGGGTCTCCAGCAGGTCATAATGAATACGCGGCTCGTACTTGTACGCCCCGTGCGCTGTGCCGATGGAAACGGCAAGGCAGTCTACATTTGTATTCTCAACAAACCGCCTCGCCACGGCCGGATCGGTCAGGCCTGTAGCTATCGTTTCCGGCGTGGCATCCGCGGTAAAGATAACGCCTAGCTCCGCCTCCACGGAGACCCCTCTGCTGTGCGCCAGTTCAACCACCCGTTTGGTTTCCGTTATGTTCTGCTCGATGTCCTGGGAGGACATATCAATCATCACACCGGTAAAATGGTTATCGATACAAAGCTTGCTTTGCTCATAGGAAAACCCGTGATCCAACCCCATCGCAATATTGGTTTTCGCTTTCTTCGCGGCCACCTCATACATGGCACGCATAAAATCCGCGCCGGAAAACGCCAGATGCGAACAATAGCATTGTAGAATCAAAGGAGATCCGGTTTCATCCGCTGCCTCGGTAACCGCTTGTACCATTTCCAGGTTGAGTGCGTTAAACGCGCCCACGATAAAGTGCCGGTCCCTGGCTTCCTTGAGAATGGGAGAATAATTTGTTATTGGCATTGGTAATGACTATCCTTTCACTGCGCCGCTCATCAGACCTTTTACGAAGCTCTTTTGAACGAAAATATAGAATACGATCATCGGGATGGAGATTACGACCAGAATGGCGAACAGGCAGCCGGGCTGGCTGAAGTAGAACCCCTGGTACTGCATCGGGATCAGAGTCAGCGGTTTCATCAGCACCTCGTTCATGGTGACCAGCGCCAGGAAAAACTCGTTCCATGTCGTTAAAAACTGCCAGATGATGATCACAATCAGCCCGGGCTGCAGAACAGGGAGAACGATTTGCAAGAACAGCCGCCAGTTGCCGCAGCCGTCCACGGTGGCGGCATGCTCCAAATCCCGGGGGAAGGAATCCATAAACCCCTTGAGGATGACAATGGCAAAGGGAACGCCCAGGGCAGCATACGGAAGGATCAGCCCCTGATAAGTGTTCAGCCAGTGCAGCCTGGCGTTGATTTGCGTCAGCGGAATGACCAGCGCGCTGATAGGCACCATCAGGGTGATCATCAGCATATTGTAAATCAGCTTTTTGTACTTCACGTCCTTTCTGGTCAGGCCGAACACCGCCATCGATGCGATAGCTGCCACCAGAAAAACGGTTCCCGCCGTGATCACCACACTGTTGAAAAAGTGCAGCGCCAGGGGATTCTGGCTGAATACGGTGGTATAATTGGATCCGGAAAAAGGAGCGATAAACAACACGGGCTCAAACGCATTTTCAGCCGTGCGGAAAGACATGCTGATCATAAATACGAGCGGAATCAGCCAAATAACCGAGATAATGATCAGCAGCACGGTCCACAGCCATTCACGCTTCGCAACCTGATATTCCATGTTATTCACTCTCCTTTCCAAAGAAATTCCCGGATCCTATCGTGACAACCTGAAGCACTGTAAGCACCAGCGCGATCAGGAGGATAACAACCGATATCGCAGAGGCATACCCCATCTGCTGCACCTTAAAGCCGGTTTTAAAGATATAGGTTCCCGGCATTTCAGAAGCCGAGTTCGGGCCGCCGGATGTGATGGAATAGACCAGCGCAAAGGTTTGCAGAGATCCGATGATGCCCAGCATGACCAGCGATTTATGGATGGAGGACAGCATGGGGAGGAACAGGTAAAAAATGGTTTGTATGCTGTTGGCGCCATCGATGCTGCTGGCCTCTTTGATTTCATTGGGAATCTGGGAGAAGCCTGCTACATACAGAAGCATAGACCAGCCGGTCCATTCCCAGATATTGACAACGATCAAAGCGAATATAGCCGAATGCACATTGCCGATCCAGTCGATCGGCGGTTTTACGCCCAGCGAATACAGCAGGTTGGTTAAAAGCCCCTGATACGGAGAAAACATATTTTTAAACAGTACCCCGATAACGACCACGGAGGTGACTACGGGGATGAATAATGCTGTCCGGAAAGCGCCTTTGAAATGAATGAGCTTTTCTTCGATCACATACGCCAGTAAAAAGCCGAACGTCATTTGAATAAACACCGTAAAAACGATCCAATAGGCGCTGTTGCGCAGCACAATGCCGAACACATTGTCTTTGAACAGCTTCACATACTGGTCCAGCCCGACGAAAGTCATGCTGGACAGGCTCGACCATTTGAACAGCGAGCCGAAAAGAATGAACCCGACGGGATATACGACAAAGAAGGCAAAAAACACAAGCGCGGGAAGCAAAAACACATACCCGGAGTGTTTTACTCGTACAAGGGCTCTTTCTTTCATTACACCCACATCCTTCTTCCTTGATTTATAAGCAGATCGTGGTTTGGGGCAACAATATCGGCGTTGTCCTGCGTTTACATTGCACAGGCGGAGGATGCCGGTTTTTATCCCTGTCATGGATGTGCCGGTTACAGAGAGAGGGAGATGCCAGGACAGCGCTCCCGGCCTGGCATCTCCGCAATGATTACGGGTCTGATTGCCTTACCGGCAATCCTTCAACAGTACAGGGGGTTTACTTGGCCAGCGCTTCATCCTGCGCGGTCTGGATGGCTGCGATCGCGGCATCGATTGTCAGCTGTCCCGCGGCCAGGCCGGAGAGCGCGTTTTGCAGGGCGTTTTCCACCAAGGGAGACGCGATACGCTGGTTCTTGGCCACATCCAGATTCTCGGAATAGGCTACAATCTGTGCCTTCAGCGCTTCCGGGATCTCGCCCTGCGGCGCAACACCCTTGAAGGCGGGCAGGTTGTTCAAATCATCCACGGCGGCCTGAATGCATTCGCCGCTGGCCAGAGAGGCGATCAGCTTCCATGCGGCTTCCGGATTCTTGGTCGATTTGCTCATGCCAAAGCCGAAGTCCATACCGCCGACAGGAGGCGAAGCCATGCCGCCGTCTTCATACGCGGGGAGATAGAAGGAGTCAAACGACCAGTCCGCAACGTTGGGAGCCGGATTGGGGGCGGTATACTCCTGCCACCACCAGGAACCCAGCGCCATCATGCCCACCTTGCCTGCGATAAAAAGGTTCACGCCGTCAGGATAGGCGTTGTTGGACAAAGAACCAACCTGCATGATGCCATCGGTGAACATTGCCTGGAAGGCTTCCATTGCTTTGGTGATATTGGGCGTGTTCCAGGTGCCTTCGCCTGTCTGCGCTTTGTAAACATCATCGCCGAACTGGTTGGCCAGCATCAGGAATACGTTTACATGCTGCCATCCGTCCGCGCCGCCGAAGTACAGGGGCGCATAGCCGTTTTCGGTAAGGGCGGCCGCTACAGTTTTAAGATCTTCCCATGTGGTTGGTGCGGAAACGCCGATTTTATCAAAAATCTTGGTGTTGTAAATGATATTGATGATCTGCGATTCGCTGGGGATGATGTAAGCGCCGGTATCGCCCTCGGGGTTGCCAAGTTGGATCTGGTCCCGATCGATCTGGTAGAACATATCCATCCAGTCCGCGCCCCAGGATTGTTCCGCATAGGAGGAGAGGTCGGCCAGATAGTCACGGTACTGCTGTGTCAGCGAACCGGGCTGCAGGGCGATGATGTCCGGTAAAGAATCGCTTGCTGCCGCAGCGGCCAATGCGGTAAGGTACTCGGGATTGTAGTTAAAGTTGGTGTAGTTTACTTTGATGTCCGGGTTCTGGGCTTCGAACGCGGCGATCGCTTTTTCAGCGGTACGCGGAATCGGAGTCCATGTCCAAAGGTTGATTTCGACCTGCTCCGCCAATGCCCCTACTGACAGGAACATAGAGCAAAGCATGACCAGAGTCACCACAAATGCGAGTTTCCGTTTCATTAATACATACCTCCTAGAAAAATATAATTATAACGCTTCCGCGTTATGATTCACGGTCAGCCTTTCTGCCGGCGCGCTTTGGTGATTGCGGCTTGCTTTTCCAGAAACATTTGCACTTCGCTCTCCGGCAAGTCCGCCACATTGCCGATTTGTTGGGCATAGAAAACAACTTTTGCAATGGACTCGGCGGCTTCCACTTTATTCATACAGTCATACACATCGCTGCCCACGCACAAAACGCCATGGTTGCCTAGCAAAACGATGTCATACTCCTTCACAAGATCGGCGGCCACGTCAAAGATTTCCGGTGTGCCGGGCCTGCCGTAGGGAGCACAGGGAATGTGCCGGAAATTGCCGATCACTTCGGGATATGCGTTGGTCTGCACGGGCTTCAGGCACAGTGAGAAGGCGGTCAGCATGGTGGGATGGCAGTGAATCACGGATTTTACATCTTCCCGCAGGTTATAGGCTCCGGTGTGCAGCAGCATTTCCGAAGACGGCGGAAAGATTCCCCCGACCTGTGTGAGCGAATCCTCTTCCAGCACACAGATCATCTCTTCCGAAAGAAACGCCTTGTTTTTCCCTGCCGGCGTGATATATAAAAGCCCGTCCCTTTTTACGGAAACATTGCCTTCATACGCATTCACAACGCCTTTTTGATCCAGCCTTTTGCAAACCGTAAGAATATCCCGAATCAATGCCAAATCCATAAGTAATTGCCTCCTGAGAAAAATTTCATCAACTTCTCACCTGAGAAAAGATTGATTATGATTTGAGTACGCCGAGTCTGGCGGCCTTGCCGAGTGCTGCGTTCCAGTCGCCCGAGAACGAAGGCGTGTAGCATTCCATGGGGAACGAATTCGCCGTTATGGTGCGTATTTGCGCGAGCGTTTCAATTTCGCCCAGCGCATGAAACTGCATCAGCGCGTTGCCGGTCAGGCTTGCGTAGGGCAGTCCGGCTTTCAAAGGCAGTCCAAGGGCGTCCGCGATCAGCTGATTTTGCAGCTTGTTTCGGCATCCGCCGCTGACCACGCAGATTTCGGACGCCTTCTCCCCCGTTGCCAGTTCAATGCATTGCGCGGTATAGGCTATTTTCAGGGCGATGCTCTTAAATGCGCACATAAAGTATTCCCCAGGAGTTTGAAGCGGACGCTGGCCTGTTGAAAGCATGTAGCTGTCCATCTTTTCGTCCATCGGCAGCAGCCCCTGGTTGAGCAGGCTGTCTTCCAAATTGATATATGCTTCCGTATCCGCGCTGTTTTGCGCCAGATACTCGATCTGCTCAAAGGAATAGGGGAACCCTTTCTGTGCAAAAGCGGCGCGAAGCTCGTTGATGATCCAAAACGCGGCAAAGTCTTTATATAGCAGGATTTTTCCAAACGCGCCGCCCGTGTTTTTCAAGCCGTATTGGAAACATTCATCCGAAACGCAGGGCTCGTCTGTTTCAATCCCCATATTCACATTGGTGCCGATGCTGATGTACAGCTTGCCGGAGCCAAACGCCGGGATCGCGCAGACTGCCGCGGCGGTATCGTGCCCTACGGTGGCAACCACCTTGCAATCCTTCAGCCCGGTTTCCCCGGCAATATCGGGAAGTACGTTTCCCTTCACCTCACCCGCATCGGTCAGGGGCCCAAACAGGTGAGAGGGGATGGAAAGCGCATCCAGAAGCTCCTGGCTGAAGCGGCTCTGGTTGGGGCACAGCAGGCCTGATGTGCCCGCGATGGTACGCTCGGTATATGTTTCACCCGTTACAAAATAGCCCATCAGATCCGGCAGGAATAAAAGCTTGTCGGCTGTCTGCAAGGCGGAATCCCCAGAGAGTACCGAGGAATAAAGCTGCGGCAGCGTGTAGCTTGGCGCACATTGGCAGCCTGTAAGGCGGAATACTTCCTGTCTGGAGACGACCGAATAGATCGCCTCAAGCGAATGCTGCGTGCGCTTATCGCGGTAATGGAACACCGGCTGCGCAAGCCTTCCCCAGCGGTCCAGCAGGCCGTATGTCGCGCCCCAGGAATCGAAAGCGATACTCCGCAGTGGTGTGGATGTCTTCCGGTACGCCGCAATGTTTTGCATCGCTCCACGGTACAGTGCGAACAGATCCCAGTACAGTGCGTTGGCTAAACGGACAGGCTTATTTGGGAAATTTGATACTTCATCAAAAACGATCGATTTTCCGTCAAATGAAAATCTGCCGGTTTTTCCTCCGCTGGCGCCAAGGTCCGCGGCTGCCACAGAAATTTTTGGATGCATCAAATAAGCCACCTTATCCTTGTGTCTGTCTTGGGGTTTTGTCTCTGTTTGTGCTGTGCTGTTTACGAGCGCAATTTATCATGAACAACGAACACTGTCAACGAAGAGAATGTTCGATTTGGGATAAATTGCGGCAGATGAGTTATCAGTTGCCAAGCCCGTTTATCCTTGCGGATATCACTGGCTATTGTGCAGGCAGCTCTGCTTTGTATGGTTGTCTATCTGGCGATCTGAAGGGTAACCTCTTCGTTTTTCAATACGGCGGACAGGTCGGCCGGAAGCGCCTGATCTGTAATAAAATCATCAATCATGTCCCATTTGCAAATGCTGAAAAGACCGCTCACATGTAGTTTGGATGAATCGGTCAGGAGAACACGGCGCGCTGAATTTGTGAGCATGATGCGGCGTTCGTTGACTGAGATGAGATCGTTATTATAAATCTGCCGGTTATCAAAACCGCAGCAGGAGGTGAAGGCGATATCAAAATAAAGCTCGGTGGAAGGAATCATGGTTGTGGAATAATCCAGGCATTGAACGGCGTTTGAGAGCATGCCGCCAAAGACGAAAACTTTTACCCAGGGTTTATGGATCAGGATATTGATGGCGGATACGCTGTTGGTATAAATTACGGGCGATATATCCGGCGTGATCATTTCCAGAACAAGGTTGGTCGTGCTGCTGCTGTCGATATAAATGGATTGTCCGTTTTCGATCAGCTTCACAGCCTGCGCCGCAATGGCTTGTTTTTCCTTCAGATGCTGATTGACGCGAAACTCGTATTCGCTTACTTCCGGCTGCTTTTGCTTGATGGTCGCCTTGCCGTACGAGCGTTGAATCAGGTTCTGACCTTCCATAATATCAAGATCCCTGCGAATCGTCATGGAAGATACGTTAAAGCGTTTTGCAAACATCGCAACAGAAGATACATTCTGCGTCTGCATGCACTCGTATATCGCTTTTCTTCTTTCGATTGCCTTCATATGGCGAACCATTCCTTTCCACGAAAGCGCAAAAAGAGAAAGTGGGCAAGTGTCGGCTCACGGGCTGTTGCGTGATGGACACATCGTAACCGAGAATACAGAACAAATCACACGATGACAAGTGTGAACGGAATACGTTTGTCGCGGCTGTTACTGAAAGGAGACCCTTGTCAGGAAACAAGGATATCAAATATTCCAAAATAAGTATATCGTCCTTGTGGTTGAGTGTCAAACGGTCGGCTATCGTGCGCAACGGGGTATGAACCCTCCGAGAGCGGATACGTTGCTCTATGGGGTTTGGAGAAAGCTGCATTCAATTTAAGCGCCGGATACGATGCTTACTATTCGCGTTACCGTCGAACAGAAGCTTCAGTAACCGTTCACACGAGGTCGGTTTCCGCAATGGGTAATGGTGTGGCAAGGTGGATTCCACGGGCGTTGCTACGCAGGCTATTTTCAACAGGTGCATCTTCTTTCCGTCGGTTGTTGTGCACCCGCAAACGACACCGTTCCGATTATGCCGGTATCTGAATATTTTCGGAAGCATTTGACTGCCGGAAAACCGCCGACGCTATTAAGGGGCAAGAGAGTTATATAAAATATGTGCTGCAAACCGTATATTGACCGATCATCATCATGAAAATATAGAGATGAAGAAAGCGGGAGAAAAATGTTAATTCTTGAAAAATTTGTTTGTGCGGCAGAAGCGCACTTGTTACCGGCAGCGCATGCAGAACCGGGCTCAATCCGGTGGTTGCACATTCGCAGGCCGGGGGATATACTGCATTTGTGGATAGCGAAGCAGCCAAAGAACCTGCATAACCCTGAACGATGTGCTTCTGCCAGATATCACAAGGGAGAAACAAGTGCCGGAGCATGGCGGAAGATTTTCCGCCCCCGTGTAAGGATACGCTATGGACGTTTCATAGTTGTGCGTGCATACAACGTGACCAAGGCTGTAATAACCCACGTACCCCCTCTTTGGATGCAGAATGAGCGATCCGCGGGCGTTGGGGTGAATGTGACATTGACGGTGCCTGGGCAAACGCTGATTCAGTCCCCTGCACGCTGGCGCGTTATTTTTCCGCCAGCATGGGTTTGCGAAAGTCTAGACGCAGCGCTGATACTACTGCGGCTTTCACAAACCCAATCTGACGAAAACCTGACACACCATCACACAAGCGCTTTATTCATCGTTTACCTGGGCATGCTATAAAAGGATGTGGAGGAAGCAGAATGAAATACGGAATCTACTATGCCTATTGGGAAAAAACCTGGGGAGGGCAGTTCGTTCCCTATGTTCAAAAGGTCAAAAAGCTTGGGTTTGATATTCTGGAGGTTGCCTGTGGCGCGTTTTACCAGAAAGACACCGCTTATTTTCAGGAATTGCGGAAGGCCTCCGAGGAGAATGGCATCCAGTTGACCGGTGGCTACGGCCCCCGCAGGGAGCATAATCTGGCCACGAACGATTCGGCGCAGTTGAAGGCTGCATTTTCATTTTATGCGGATATGTTTCAAAAAATGGAGATTGCGGGCATCAACTGGCTGGGCGGCGCTTTATATTCCTACTGGCCGATTGAAAAAAGCGCGATTACGGATAAGCCGGGCGATTTTGCGCGAAGCGTTACAAACATGAGAACATTGGCCGATATGGCAAATGACCATGGCATTGCTCTGGGCATGGAGGTGCTCAACCGCTTCGAGGGCTATTTGCTTAACGAATGCTACGAAGCAGTGGATTATGTGAAGGCCGTCGATAAAGAAAATGTAAAAGTTATGCTGGATACTTTTCATATGAATATCGAGGAAGATTCGTTCGCCGATGCGATCCGCCTGGCCGGCAGCCTGCTGGGGCATGTGCATGTAGGTGAGGCAAACCGGCGTCCGCCCTATGCAAAAGGGCGGATCCCCTGGCTTGAGATCGGCAATGCGCTCCACGAGATCGGTTATAACGGAAACGTTGTGATGGAGCCCTTTGTTAAGATGGGAGGGGAGGTCGGAAGGGATATTTTTATCTGGAGGGATTTATCCCACGGCGCTACGGAAGCTCAGCTGGACGAAGCGGCAGCCGAATCGGTTTCTTTTCTCCGGGGATTATGGCAGCAGGTCAATGCGGCTGTGATAAGGTAGAGCGATCAACACATCAATCATGCAACAATTCGGTCAAGCGGCAATGATAATGAATGATAAAGCACCCATGCAGAGCGTCGGCACATAGGTGCTTCGCTGATTGTTGTGTGATTTGCCGTATAGTTGGTTATAATAATCCGCCGGATTGGATGACGGGATCTGATGGTAGAAAGCGAGAAGCCATTACGATTGTATGCTTTGCAATCAATCTGCTAAGTAAGCGATGAACAAACCCCTTACACGCTGGTGCGTTATATTTCCGCCGAGTCAGGCTCGCAGAACCCTTGACGTAGCGCTGCTACTACTGCGGGTTCCGCAACCCCAACCCAACAAAAATCTAACGTACCATCGCACAAGCGCTTTCAAGATCGTTAAAGAACCCGAAATCTGCATCCAATCACTGAACCGGCATCTTGGAATTTATTTCCTCTCAGGACAAAGCGGCACCCTTGAGCCAGTTGATTGATCCGAGCGGGCGGGACCGGCATTGGCGGCCGGTCAGCCTCATACGCAATCCCGGAGAAACCAGATGGGTGGGAAAATAGAAAGTGGATCGCAGTTCAGAGGCAGATGGCCTTTATTTATGAACCGGTGAAGGGCTGCGGCATGTTGTTTTTGATAGTCCATATATCTTGACGATCTCCTCTGGTTTGTATTGTACTCGGACCGGAAGCGATTTACGCTATATCGGAATGTATAGCATTGGTTCTTATAAAATAACCTTTCCCGCGTTCTGAACATGGCTTTTCGGAACCGCGATGTACAGGGAAATTCTAGCAGCGGCACTTGAATTAATCCAATTACATTGTATAATTTAACGGTAGTATCATATCGACACACAGGAGATACTGTGAAAGAAGCGATTATGGCATAAACCCGGCTGCCGATGAATTCGACCGGGATTTGCTATAGAAATCGACCGGGAGTGAAAGACCGGCGGAGGTAAAGCCATACGGAGATGGATTTTCACCTGTCCGGCCATGGATTTCCTTTGTTCGGTCCTGCCGGTGCCCGGCTTTGCATAACCCGATGATTGAATTTTACCACTGCGAAAGGAAGACATATGTACAAGAACCAGCATAAATGGCTACAAATTGCATTGATACTGCTGGATGGGGTGATCTCCGTTCTGGCTTTAACGCTTGCGGGCATTTGGCGGTTCGGAGAATTTAGCCGTTTCATCCAAATGACAGCCTATACGCAGCTTGTGCTGATTACCTTGTTTGCGTGCCCCATCGCGTTTATGGTCAGCGGAATGTATAAGGATTTCTTTGCCCGGGGCTACCTGCGCGAGCTGCAGCATACGGTGGTCTATGATTTATATCTGCTGCTCTTGGTAACGCTGTATACGTTTGCTACCAAAAACAGTGTGGAATTGTCGCGCCTTACCATGCTCTACAACTTCATTCTTGTTCTGCTGATAGTGTATGTTGCGCATATTGCGGTGAAGTACATCGGGATCATTCGTGCCCGCGGACACAAGGGGTGGAAGCTGCTGGTGATTGCCGATGCGGACAACGCGGCCGCCATCTGCCACAACATCCAAAAGAGCGACTGGAAAAACAGAACCATCGGCGTGATCATGATCGACGGAAAAACGGTAGAAAAGGAACAGCTTTGTGGACTCTCCCTGATCCATCCGACGGTATCCGCTCTGGAATACATCGTTCAGAATACCGTGGATGAGGTGCTGTTATCGGTAGAGCAAAACAGGTATTGGTCGGATGAGGTGCAGGCTCTGTTGGCCGGAATCACTGAAACCGGCGCGGTTTTAAGCGTCAGGGTATTTTTTCCGGCGAAGGAGATACCGTATGTATCAAGGCTTGAAAAAATTGGCAGTGCGTATGTCTTGTCCTTTGCCGACCGTTCCTACGATTATGCTATGATTATGCTTAAGCGCCTCATCGATATTGTGGGCGGATTGATCGGATCGGCGTTTACCCTCTTGATCGGTTTGTTTTTAGCGCCGATGATCCTGCTTGAATCGCCCGGGCCGCTATTCTTCAGACAGAAAAGAGTAGGGCGTAACGGCAGGATATTCACCATGCTTAAGTTCCGCAGCATGTATGCCGATGCGGAGGAAAGAAAAAAGGCACTGATAACGGAGAACCAGATGAACGGGCTTATGTTCAAAATGAAGAACGACCCGCGCATTACGCACGTTGGGAAATTCATTCGGAAAACCAGCCTGGACGAGTTTCCCCAGTTCTTTAACGTATTGGCCGGGGATATGAGTCTGGTGGGCACACGGCCGCCGACCATGGACGAGTATCAGCAGTATACCGGAGCGCAGAAAAAACGGCTGAGCTTCCGCCCGGGTATTACCGGCCTATGGCAGGTAAGCGGCCGTAACGACATTACGGATTTCAGCGAAGTGATTAAACTGGACCTCCAGTATATTCAGGATTGGTCGATCTATCTGGATATTAAACTGATATTAAAAACAATGCTGGTCGCTCTTCTGAGAAAAGGAGCGGAGTGATTCGTCTGCCCGGCTGAATGAACCCAGAGGGTTGGAAGCGGATGGATTACTAGCTTATGAACTGAGAAACGTTTTTGAAACGGCAGTCCATAAATTAGTCCACTTTTTCAACAGGGCTTGATTCGCAGCAGCATTCGCTGATTGGCTGTGAACCGGAAGTATATGGATATGTTGTCGGGGTGCGGCGTGTATACGGTTGTTTACTGGAAGGATTATAGATAGCTGCTGTGACGACCGCAGTATAAACACCATAGCAGCGTAAATGCAAAGAAACAGGTTCTGTCCAACCATATGGCAAGCCCCCGGAACGCATGAAACGGTCATGATTCCGGGGGCTTGCTATAATCATTAGTCATTTGGTTATTGATGCTTAAGCCGGAGATTTGTCTGGATGGTAAAGACAAGGGATTTTATGGTCGGTTTTGGGAAAGACTGTACATACTGTCGCCGGGATAGAAACTAAATAGCTTCTCTCTCAATCAACACGGGCTCGCCCTCTTCGCCGTCGCCTGTTTCTCCGTCTTCTTCCTCTTCGCCCGGCACTTCACCGCTCTCTTCTTCAGGGTCTGTTACGCCGGTCAGATCGCGCAGTTGGTCTCTCAGGGCTTCGATTGCCGCTTCGTAGCCTTCAACGGAGGAGGATAGCAGCGCAATCTGCTGCTTCAGGCGGTCCATCAGCGCGGTGTCGCCATCCGCTTCGGCTTGCTGGTACTGCGCTTCGAGTTGGGTGATCTCTGATTCAAGCTGGTTTTTCAGGGCTTCGGCTGCTTTTTTCTGCGTTTCTATCTGGTTTCTCTCAGTCTGCCGGATTTCCAGCTGTTCCTGCGCCTGATCGCGTTCCTGCTCCCGTTCCTGTTTTTCTTCCTGCTTCTCCTCCTGAGCCTGCTCTTTGGCGGCGCTATCGGTGCCATAATGATTTCCGTTGGAGCTGTTGCTGGACGAGCTGCCGTTGGACGAATTGCTGCCTGACGAACTGTTGCCGGATGAATTGCCGCTGCCTGAACTGCGGTCCGACTCCGCCCCGCTGCTGGATTGTGAATTACCGCTTTCGCTGCCGCCGCCGTTTTTGCCGGCCCATGCGACCACCGTCATGGACAATACGAGGACCAACACCAGAAATAGTGCCGTTGCCATTTTCAATGCTTTCATAAAATACCTCCGATTATTTTCTGTGCCTGTGCAGACTGCCGTTTGCAAATTACGGATCAAAAAAAGCTTCATTCCTGTTGCAGAATAAAGCTTCCAATAAAAATAGAAACAAATTCGGCAACCGGCTGTCATGTCCGCAAACGGATGTAGACCCTTGGCTTTGCGTGCTTACCTTTCGATAAGTTTGCCTTTATTCAATCTGTGTCCAGCAAAAATAGTATAAGCGGTACGGACAACAATGTCAAGAAAGGTCGGAAATATTCCCGTCGAAGGCACCTGAACCGGACGGGATAACCGGGAGAGAGAGGGTAAATTCCGTTCCTGTATCCAACTGGCTTTGTACGGCAATGGCGCCGCCATGTACAGCAACAATCCACTGCACAATGGCCAGCCCAAGCCCTGTGCCGTTCCGGTCACGGGAATCGTCCACGCGGTAGAAACGATCGAATATGTGAGGAAGCGCTTCCTGCGGAATTCCTACGCCGTCGTCCTTGACCGTGATCACCGTAGCCTGGTTGTTTTGTTCCGCGCCCAGGGAGATCGTTCCCTTCGGCTTGCCGTACTTGATGGCGTTTTCCACCAGGTTGAGCAGCATCTGTGTCAGCAGGCTTTGGTCCGCCCGCAGCTCCAGATCTTTTGGCAGGGAGAGCGACAGGCGCATGGCTTTTTCCTGCAGCGGCTCTCGCATGGTTTCGGCAACGCTTTCCATCACGTCATACAGTCGGATGGATTCCATGCAAACCGGATACCGCTGTTCCTGGCCCCGCGTGAGGGTCAACAGCTGACCGATGATTTTCTGCATCCGCAGGCATTCGGTCAGGATGGTTTGCAGGGATTCCTTCTGCTCCTGTGTGAGCTCCGGCTCCTTGAGCAGGGTTTCGGCGTAGGCGCGTATCACGGCCACCGGCGTGCGCAGCTCGTGGGAGGCATCGGAGGAGAATTGCTTTTCCCGGTTGAACGCGGCTTCCACGGCGGAAAGCATGCCGTTGAGCGCGTCGGTCAGCTCTCCCAGCTCATCCTTTGCAGGGGTCGGCGGAATGCGTTCGGACAGTTTTCCTTTTGCGATAATCCCGGCGCTGCGGACGATTCTGCGAATGGGCATCAGCGACCGTTTGGCAATTCCGAAACCGCCGACCATGGCGATGAGGGTCATCACGGGAATTCCGATGAAAAACAGAAGTGACAGAATGGATAAAATCTGTTGATTATGGGCATACGATGCGGCAACGCGCACACGAAGCACGAAACGGTCCACATGAACAGGAACGGAATCCAACACCAGCCAGTCATCGTCTGCTCCCTGCACCCTGGTATAAGCCCCCTCCGCGACCGGAACCTGATCAAACAAAGCGATATCCGCGCCGTAGGAGGCCAATTCGCTGCCGTTGTCCTCGGTAATGAAGAACATAATATTGGAGGATACGGGGACTTCGTTTTCAAACGTAATCAATCCGTTTTCATTCTCAATCTGCGCGGTAATCTGCTGCATGGCCAGCGCCGCGTCGTTTTGCAGGCTCTGCTGCAATTCACTGGCGACGATAAAGTACAAAGAGGTGCAGAAAACAGTGGCGGCAATCAGGGTAAATGCCGTATACCAGAGCGTCATTTTAGTCCGCAGACGCAGATTAAGCTTCACGGTCATCCTCCGTTTTCAGCACATAGCCAAACCCCCGTACCGTGTGCAGCAGCTTCTTGGGGCGGCCGTCATCAATCTTTTTGCGCAGGTACCGAACATATACATCCACAAGATTGGTTTCGAACTGATATTCGTAATTCCAGACGTGATCCACAATCTGGTCGCGGGTCAGCACCTGCCAGGCATTGCGCATGAAAAACTCCAGCAGCGCATATTCCTTGGCGGTAAGAGCAATGGCCTGCCCTGCGCGGGTAACCCGGCGCGCCGAAGTATCCATTACAAGGTCGTCCACGCAAAGCGTTGGGGAATGGGTTCCGGCGCGCTTGCGCAGCAGCGCGCGCAGCCGGGCCAGAAGCTCGTCAAACGCGAAGGGCTTTGTCAGATAATCGTCGGCCCCGATATCCAGCCCTTCAACCCGGTCGGCAACGGCGTCCCGGGCGGTGAGCAGCAAAACACCGCTTTCACAGCGCTTTTCCCGCAGCCGCCGCAGCACGGTCAGCCCGTCCATACCGGGCAGCATGATATCCAGCACAATGCCGTCGTAGGTCATGGCCAGTGCGTACGAAAGGCCGTCGGTTCCGTTATCACACACGTCAACGGCATACCCTTCAGCGGTGAAACGCTTTTGCAGAATGCTGCGCAGCGCCGGATCATCTTCTACGATTAAAACACGCATTTGCCTGTTTCCTTTCCTGCATTTCATGGTAAGTATAGCACAGCCGCATGAAAAACCGATGAGAAAGACCGGTCCCGGTTTTTCATCTTCCTCTCATTTTCAAGGGGTATCTTAACTGTAGTCCAAGGCAATGAACAAGTCAAACGGAGGAAGAACGCATGAACAAGCAGGTTCGGCACATCGGCGCGGTAATGATCCTGGCGCTCCTTATCGGGGCATCCGGCCAGGCCGCAGCGCAGAGCCAGCCGACGTACCCGGGAAATGTGAGCATCACCATTACCACGGCGGACGGCCAAAACCAAACCCAGACCATGGTCAACACCAACGGTTTTGCGGGATGGCAGCAACCGTGCACCACGCAGCCCTATGATTATCAATATCAGGATGAAACCCGGTATATTACCATCAATAAAATATCGGAAAGCAACCTGACCTATTTTGTGGCGGATGTACAGCTTGCCGTGCCTGCGCTTTTCAGAACCGCGTTAAGCGGCAACAAAGCCTACGGGGAGATGGAGCTTATATCCGGGATGGCCGCCCGCAATCAGGCGGTTCTGGCCATCAACGGCGATGACTACGGAACCCAGAAATACGGCACCATCATCCGCAACGGAACGCTGATCCGCGCCAACGCAACAACCCGCAATATGCTGATTGTGGACCCAAACGGCGATATGTCCGTTATTGCGGACCGGAAAGGGGAAAACCCGAAAACCTTAAGCCAGCAATTGGTTGCCGGTCAGGTATGGCAAACCTTTGAGTTTGGCCCGGAACTGGTGCGTGACGGACAGGCAGCTGCCTTCAGCAGTGCGTTTGACGTGATCTCCACCAGCAGCACGCGGCGAGAGCCGCGCACGGCCATCGGCCAGATCGGTACGCTGCATTATATCATCATCATCGCGGACGGCCGCCAGGATGGCTATTCCAGCGGTATGACGCTGCCTGAGCTGCAGGAGCTGTTTATCCGCTACGGCGCAAAGACCGCCATGAATCTCGACGGCGGCGGCTCTACGGAGCTTTGGTTTCAGGGGCAGATTCTCAACCGGCCTGCGGGCGGCGAGGAACGGTACGTGTCCGATATCATTTTCTTTTAGGGAGATGGAGAACCATGATGTTCAAACACTATGCCGGCAAAGCGATACAGGGAATGCTGATGGGGGTTGCCGTGCAGTATCTGGCGGCCATTGCGCTGTCTTTGTTTCTCCGGCTTGGGTATTTGCTGCCCTATCCGGTCACGTTTGCGGAGCGGTTTGGCGGGGAACTGAACGCGGTGCTGGTGACGACACTCGCCTGCGGCCTGGCCGGAGCGGCGGTCAACATCGGCGTTAGCAAAGCTGTACGGCGCCGGCAGGGGCATGACTAGGTAAGCGATGAATAAATCCCTTGCACGCTGGCGCATTATTTTTCCGCCGGGCTGGGTTCGCGGAACCCGTAACGTAGTGCTGCTGCTACTGCGGGTTCCGCAAACCCAACCCAACAATATCTAACGCACCATCGCACAAGTGCTTTGTTCATCGCTTACCCAGGTTCTTCGTTGACCGGCGAACCGGCTTCGGGATCACCAGAGGCCTGATGCTCCGGCGGTTCCTTCAAATTGCGTCGGGAAAGCGCGGGTTTCATGCAACTCTTATGACATTCTAATCAACCACTGATGGAAAAATCCTTCCGATCCCGTATAATGATTCAGGGATACAAAAACAGATCTCGAACAGGGCAAGGAAGGAAATGACCATGGCGGAAGCGTTTGATCTGACACAATACCTGAACCGGGGCGCAGAGCAGTTGATTTTGGACGTAATGAAGGCAACGCTGCAAAACCCGAAGGAAACGCTGTTTATCCGGCGTTATTATAACGGTCAAAAGGAAATGGAGCGCCGCCGCGCCGCGCTGGAGGCGCAAGGCATGCCGGTGCCGATGTTTTTAATTGCCAGCATTACCAATGCCTGCAACCTTTTTTGCAAGGGCTGTTACGCGCGCGCCAACGGCCAGTGCGGTACAAGCGATACCAAACCGCTGTTCACCGCGCGGCAGTGGGACGATATATTTGCCCAGGCGGAGGAAGCGGGCATAGCGTTTGTGCTGCTTGCGGGCGGCGAACCCATGATGCGCCGGGATGTGCTGCAGGCGGCGGCTGCACATGAAAATATTCTGTTTCCGATTTTCACAAACGGCACGCTGATTGATGAGACGATCCTTCGGCTGCTGGATAAAAACCGGAATTTGGTACCCATCGTAAGCCTGGAAGGCGGCGAGCAAGCAACCGACCAAAGGCGGGGCGAAGGCGCGTACGGGCGGATACAGACGGCGCTGGAAAGCCTGAAGGCGAAGAAGCTTCTGTTTGGCGTATCGCTGACGGTTACTACTGAAAACCGTACGGAGGTGATGTCGGAAAGCTTCATGCGGATGCTCTACCAAAAGGGCTGCCGGCTTGCGTTCTTCATTGAATATGTTCCGGTAACGCCCGGCACCGAGGCTCTGGCCCCGGACGATGAGCAGCGGCTTTTGATAGAGGAAGCGCAGGAGAAGCTGCGCAGCCAAATTCCGGGCATGATTTTTCTCTCCTTTCCGGGCGATGAAAAATACATGGGCGGCTGCCTGGCCGCCGGACGCGGTTTTTTCCACATCAACGCGCACGGCGCCGCCGAGCCCTGTCCGTTTTCTCCGTATTCGGATACGAACCTGTGCGACCATACGCTGCTGGAGGCTCTGCAATCCGAGCTTTTTCAAAAAGTGCGCGCGCTGAACGCGGAGGACGAAGGCCATGTGGGCGGCTGCGCCCTGTTTGCCAAGGAGGAGCAGGTAAAGGCGCTGTTGTTTTCGCAGCAGGCCTGAATGGAGAAGAGACCGGTATTACAGCGGCAAGCTCCCAGGCGATGGAATCAAAAACGGCAAACCGGATACCCTGAAAGCGGATATTGCAGTTTCGACCACAAAACGGAATAATATAGCGAAAAAACAATAGAATAAAAGCGAAAATGGAGAAAATCGGGCCGAAAAGAACACGGTCCGATTTTTGCGTGGTCGAAACTGCATAGTTTATGGTTGCTTTTCGATGGAAGAAAAAGGTGCGATTCGGTACAATCAATAAACATGGGGCGGCAGGATTATCCGTCAGAAGAAAATAGGCCGTTAAGAATTCCGGTGCCGTTACGCGGCGAAGAACTGTCGGATCCATACGGACGGTTTTGCCTTTTTGCGGCAAACCAGACAACAGAAGCGTTTTTCACCGCTTCGGCGGCATAAGCGAATAAAGGAGAGCATCGGTTATGAAGGAAAAATTTACCTATACCGATCCGGCGACTGGATATACCATTGCGCAATATACCACGGGGGATATCCGCAACGCCAAGCTGTATTTTACCACGGAAAACTTTGCACGGGATGATCAGTCCTTTTTCTTCCGCAGGTATGTGAGCAACCTGAGCGATCACTCCATGGCCGACAGCGAGTTATACCGCTGCGACGTGGCAAGCGGGGAATACTATCAGGTGCTGGACAGCCGGTACCGTGGCTTTGCCATGAGCCGGGAAGAAAATTACGGCGTCGTGACCGATGCAAGCCGTATCTACCGTTTGGACCTTGCGGATGAAAAGCTGACCGAGATCGGCGCGTTTCCAGAGGTGGAAAAGGGCCTGTCCAAAACCGGAGGCCGGGTGACGGGACATTTGACAACATCCAAAAGCGGATTGGTGGTATACTCTTATCAACAGCTGAATAAAATCTTCGCGCTGGTGGTGCTCAATCCGCAAACGGGCAAAAGTGAAATCGTACACCGTTCGGATTATCATCTGGGGCATACGCAGGTTTGTCCGGGCGACGACAATACCATTTTCTATATTCACGAAACCGGCGGCGACGCGCTGCAGCGCATGTGGATGTTCGATATCGCACAGGGCACGACGCGCCCCTACTATGTGGAGCAGGAGGACGACTGGATCACCCACGAGGTGTGGACGGCGGACGGTGAAAACATGCTGTTTATGAAATATCCTCATTCTATTATGATCGGTACCAAGGACGGACATAACTTTACCCCGGTAACGCATACGGATCAGCAATTTCTGCACCCCGGTATCTCACGCGATAAGCGGCTGGTATGCGCAGACCGCGTGGTGTTTACCGAGAAGAATGAGCAGGGATACGAACCCGGCGTGTGGCTGATCGATCCCGCCACGGGCGCGCAGCACGAGCTGGCGCGCACGGGCTACTGTAAAACCGGGGAGGATCACCCGCATCCCTCCTTCAACCGCGCGGGCAATCTGCTGTACTTCTCCAAACCGGACGCTGTTACCGGCATTGCCCAGATTGCCGTTATCGACCTGCGGCAGGTGGATCTGTTCCGCGCCAAGGCGGAGGAAAGCGCAAAATGAACCCGCCGCTGTATCACGGGGTGTGCTGGTATCCGGAGCTGTGGAGCGAGGCGGTATGGCGTGAAGATATCGCCGCCATGCAAGCGCTTGGGATCAATCTGGTGCGCATCGGTGATTTCATCTGGAGCACTGTGGAGCCGGAGCCGGGCCGCTTCGATTTCAGCCTGCTGCGCCGCGCCGCCGACGCGCTGCATGAAGCGGGGATGAAAATTGTCCTGACCACCGGCACGGCCGCGCCGCCTGTTTGGTACACGCACAACCACCCGGAGCGATGCCACCGGGACGAACGCGGCGTGATGAGCCACGGCTCGCGACTGCATGCCTGCATCAACAGTCCTGATCTGCACTCGGCGGCCGCGCGGATGCTGGAGCAATACGCGCTTGTGCTGGGTGGCCATCCGGCACTGGTACTATGGCAAATTGACAACGAGATCAAATCGCAGGTCGGCGACTGCCTGTGCGGCAGCTGCAAGCAGCGGTGGCACGCATGGCTGGAGGCACGCTACGGCGATATAAACACCCTGAACGAGGCCTGGACGGCGGGTATCTTTTCCCAGACCTACCAGTGCTTTGCGCAGGTTCCCCAGCCGCTGCCCACGCCGTTTGCGCACAATCCGTCGCTGCTGACGGCCTACCACCGCTTTACCATGGACAGTGCCTCGGCGTATGCGGCCATGCAAGCGGAAATTATCCGCAGGCACAGCACGGCCCCCGTGACCACCAACGGCAGCATCGGCTTTCATCTGGATCACAGCGCCCTGTTTCAACCGTTGGACGCGGCGGCGTTTGATACCTACGCCTCACAGGAAAACCACGCGGTGTACCTGATGAACCACGATTATTGGCGCAATATCAAACCGGGGCGCAGGCATTGGCTGCTGGAAACCACCTGCCTGCACGCCGGGCACACGGGCAACATCGCCGCGCCGCTGCCCAAGGGCTATCTAGCGGCGGAAGCCGCCGCGGCCTATGCGCATGGCGCACAAAGCTTTTGCTACTGGCCTATGCGCCAACACCGGGGTGGATGTGAAATCGGCCATTCGGCGCTGCTGAGCGCGTGGGGACAGAAAACCGCGGGCTGGCCGGAGGTGGAAAAGGTTGCGGAGGTCAAAGCCCTGTTGGAACCGCTTATCCAGCGTACACGGCCGGTGAAGCCCCAAATCGCGCTGTTCTACTCCGATATCGCCCGCGCGTTTTTCGAAACGGAGCCGCTGCCAAAGGGCAGCTATACCGGGTGGATCCGGTTATTGCACAGGCTGATCTTCCGGGCCGGATACGCGCGCGACGTGATTACCGAAAGCGCGGACTGGCAGGATTACCGCCTGGTGTGGACGCCGTTTTTGCCGTACATGGACAGTGCAACGCTTGATAAAGCCGAGCGGTTTGTGCGCGGCGGCGGCACATGGATCTGCGGGCCCATGACGGGGCACCGCACCGCCGAGCACGGCGTACCCACCGCATATGCGCTGGGGGAGATGGAGCGCCGGTTCGGGTTTATCACGAGATATATCGCGCCTCTGCACGGGGCCGCAGCCTCGGTGGAAGGCTTTACCGGGGAGCCGGAGCTTGCGATGTGGGGCTTTGCGTTTGCACCGCAGGGGCTTGTGCCGCTGGGCACGCTGCGCGGCGGCTGTATGGACGGCGAGGTATTTCTGGCGGAGAAGCTTGTGGGCAACGGACGGCTGGTGCTGTTGGGCGCGACGCCCGTGGGGGAGACCGGGGAAGCGCTACTTCAGTGGATTGCGGAAACCTGTATCAGCCGGAGCGGCGTCACGCGCGAGGCTGTGCCTTCTGCGGGAGTTGAGCTGATCGACCGCGAAAACGAGTATGGAAGCGCGTTGATTGCCATCAATATGGACCGAATATCCGGTACGGTGTGGCGAAACGGGGAAACAATATCTCTGGCGCCATACGAAACCCGAATTCTATTTGACAGGACGGCGAAGGAAAACCATGAATGAGCCTATTGAAATCCGGTATCTGGAGCACCGAAACACCTCCCCCAACGCAACCTGGGGTGTGCCCTGGGCGCGCGGCGTGCGCAACGCCGTGGAGGATGTGGAGGCGCGGGACGCGCAGGGAAATGCCTACCCCACGCAGTCGTCCATACGTGCAACCTGGCCGGACGGCAGCGTGAAATGGTCGCTGCACAGCGCCGATTTGAGCGGCTTACGGGGCGATGTCTTTCAACTGGCAGCGAGCAAGCCCCCTGCGATGACGCCGCTGTGCCGCGAAACCGAGGATGGATTTGAGATTGACACGGGCAGCCTGCGGGCCCGCCTGCCCAAGCGGGGCGGCAGCCTGATCGAAAGCCTTTCAACCGGAGCGCATATCACTTGTACGGGCGCGATACCCACGGTGGTGCTTGAACACCGCGAGGGCAAGATTACAACGACCGAAGCCTTTACGGGGCAGATACAAAGCGCCGCGTTGGAAGAAAACGGCGGCGTTCGCTGCGTGATCCGCTTCCGGGGGACGCATGAAAACGATGCGGGGGAAACGGCGCTGCCGTTTGTGATCCGCCTGTACTTTGCCAGAGGCAGCGCGGATGTACGCATCAGCCATACCTTTCTGTACGACCGTGATCAGCATATGGATTTTATCAAGGGCGTCGGCGTACGGTTTCTGTCGCCGATGGAAGGAAAGCCCTACAACCGCCATGTACTGTACGCAGGCGACGAAGGCGGTGTGTTTCACGAGGCCCTGCAATTGCTGACCAGCTGGCGGCCTCGCCTGGACGCGCAGATCTACACGGATCAGCTGGCCGGTAAGGAGATCGTGTTTGATGAGCAGGCCCCTGCGTATAATGATACTATGCGGGCGGTGAATGACATTACCCTGTGGGACAGCTATTCGCTGTATCAGGATTCCAGCGAGCATTTCTGCATTGCCAAGCGTACACAGTGCCGGGAGTGCACCTATATTCGCGGTGTACACGGTCACCGCGCCGCCGGGCTGATGGTGGTCGGCTCTCCGGCGAAGAGCCTTGGCGTGGGCATGCGCAATTTCTGGCAGAAATATCCCTCCGAGCTGAGCGCGGAGCAGGTATCGGGCGAGACTGCCGTGCTGACTGCCTGGCTGTGGCCGCCGCAGGCGCAGGCCGCCGATCTGCGCCATTATGACGACCGGGCGCATGCGGGCGCTTATTATGAAGGGTTCGACGAAATCCGTTCCACGCCCGTCGGCACGGCCAACACCAACGAAATCGTACTGTTTTCCTTTGCGGGTCTTCCGGATGAAGCGGAGATCAAGCGCTGCGCGGCCTATACGCAAAATCCGCCCGTGCTGGTGTGCACGCCGGAGTACATGCACCGGGCCGGAGCCTTCGGTGTGTGGAGCCTGCCCGCGGCGGGACGGGCACAGGAGCTGGAGGCGGTGCTGGACACGGCGCTGGACTTTTACCAAAAGGAGGTTGAGGCGCGCAAATGGTACGGCCTGTTTGACTACGGCGATTTTATGCATACCTACGACGACAGCCGCCACATGTGGCGTTACGATATGGGCGGCTACGCCTGGCAAAACACCGAGCTGGTACCCACGCTGTGGCTGTGGCTCTCGTTTTTGCGCAGCGGCCGCGAGGATGTTTTTACCCTTGCCGAGGCCATGACGCGCCATTGCTCCGAGGTGGACGTGTACCACTTCGGGGAATACAAGGGGTTGGGATCCCGCCACAATGTGGTGCACTGGGGCTGCGCGTGCAAGGAAGCGCGCATCGCCATGGCGTTCCATCACCGCTTTTTGTACTACATCACGGGCGACGAACGGCTGGGAGATGTGTTTGACGATGTAGCCGATGCCGAATACGGTATACAGCGCCTGGACCCGCTCCGCTATTTTTACAGCGACGGGCAGAAAACCCATGCGCGCACGGGGCCGGATTGGTCGTCCCTGTGCTCCAACTGGTTTACGGCGTGGGAGCGGCATCAGGATACCACCTGCCGGGACAAGATCGAAAAGGGTGTCGAAACTATCGCCAAAGCCCCCCTTCGGCTGATTTCGGGATCCGATTTCGGGTTTGATCCCGATACGGGCGAGATGATTTACATCGGGGAAAGCGCCGCAGGCGGATCACACCTGGCCATTTGCATGGGGGCGCCAAGCGTGTGGTTTGAGATGGCGGATACGCTTTCCAACGCGCAGCTCTTTAAGGATATGCTGGCCGAGTACGGTGCGTTTTACCTGCTGTCCCCTGAGGAAAAGCGCGAAAAGAGCGGCGGGCTGCTGCCGGGCGACGGATGGGCGTTTCCCTACATGGCGGCCGCCATGTGCGCCTACAGCGCCAAGCGGCGGGGCGATACGGCGCTGGCAAAGCGCGTATGGGAGATTTTACGCAGCGACGCGGAGCAGTTCTCCTTTCACCCCAAACGGCTTACGGATCAGCCGTCAGCGTTCGCCGTGCAGGAGCAGCCGCACATTTCCACCAACTTTGTGGCACAGTGGTGCCTGAACGCCATCATGTGCCTGGACTTGATCGGTTCCTGCGTATAACACGGCCAAAGGAGGGCGGCTTGCAGATGAAAAAACCAACGTATTACCGGAAATTACTTTTCATCATTCTGGCGATCAGTATGCTGCCCATCGTCGTGCTGGGATTATACTCCTTTTACAACAATCAGATGGCGCTGCGCGAGAAGGTGAACGCCCGCAACTATTCCCAGCTGCGCCAAACGGCAACCGCCACGGAGCGGACGCTGAAATTCATTCAGGATTACTATACCCTCATCATGCTCTATGAAAACGAGGACATTGAGGACTGGCAGGAGACCGCGCTGGAATCGGCTCAGGTGAGCGATATCATTACCCTGCAAAAGCTGCTGGCGGGCGGCGTGATTACCTACGACATCATCAAGGAGGTCAGCCTGGTCAACACGCGGCATAACTGGGCCATATCGCAATCGGGTATCTACAGCCTGCTGAACGCGGGGGATTACAGCACCATCATGCGGATTCTGGAGGACGACCGCGCCGTATACTGGCGCTTCGTCCCCATTGATGAGGATTTAAATCAGCGCGTGATCAACGGGAACATCTTTCTGGTTATCAACCCGTGCACCGGCATGAGGGGCGGAAACGGCATGTTCATGGTGGTGTCGCTGAGCAACTACCAGATGGAAAAGCTGTTCAGCGCCAACCGTTCCGAGTTCGCCCTGACCGTAACGGACAGCGACGGCATCGTGATCTACGACAGCGACGGCCGGAACATCGGCCGGCATTATTCGGAGCTGGATGAGTTTGAAAACTATACACTGACCCCAACCACGGAGGACAGCCCCGTTGCCCTCGGCCGAACCTATTACAACGTCAGCCGCTCGGATATGACAGGTTTTATGTACGTATCCCGCTACACCAACCGGGATATCATGGCGGCTTCCACCTTTATGTACTATTTGATTTTGCTGATCTGCATGTTCCTGATTCTGGTTGTACTGACGCTGACCGTGATCGAATCGCGCAGGATGTACGCCCCCATCCAGAGCATGGTATCGCGTTTTGCCAATGGCACGGTGGGCAAAGCCACTGATGAATTCGACCTGATCCGGTCGGGCATTACGGATTTGCAGAACGAAAACCTGAGCATGCGCGAAGAGCTCAGCCAGTATCTGCCGATGCTGGATGAGCTGTTCATCATGAAACTGGCGCGCTATCAGCTAAGC
The DNA here is from genome assembly GCA_963664595.2 of Candidatus Limiplasma sp. Lineage (GTDB taxonomy): Bacteria > Bacillota > Clostridia > Christensenellales > Aristaeellaceae > CAXXOK01. The sequence goes on from CAXXOK010000010.1 coordinate 137,298, forward strand.
CAGGAGCAGACCGAGGAAATGGCCAAGCAGCTGGGTGTGTTTGACCGGTGGGTGTACATGTGCTTCGTGGCCATCCACATCCGTCATGGCCGACAGGATCTGCAACATGATATCCGCCTGATTGCCCTCAGCAATATCGCCATGCAGGTGATCCCGCCGGAGAACCGCATGAAGTATGTGATTCACAACGGAAATTGCATGATTCTGGTGGGCAGCAACCGCACCATGCTGGAAGATTTTATGGACGACCTGCTTGCGTGGAACCAGAAGATCAGCCAGATTGTACGGGAAAAACTGAACGACAGCCTCACGATCGGCGTTTCCACCGTGTTTGACGATTTTTCCGACGCGCAGAACGCCTTCCGGGAAAGCCAGAACGTGTTGCTGTACCGCGGCGTGGTCAAGCAGCAGCAAACGCCGGAAACCTCCATCACCTTTTTTGACGACGTAAAGCCTGATTCGCTGTATGCGGATGAATACCCGCGCGCGCTGGTGGCGGAGCTGACCGATTCCATCTCGCGGCTGAAGCGGGAAACGGCCTACGCAAAGCTGGATGAAGTTATCCGCTGGGTATACTCCAAAAATCTGCCGATCAACGCCTTCCAGTTTTACCTGATGCGGCTGACAGCGGACCTGTTTACGGTGCTCAAAGTGGGGTACAGCATATCCGATGTGATCAAAACCAGCCGTCCGCTGATGGAGGAGCTGGGAATGATCGTAAGCCCTGATGATATGCGGAATTTCTTTACGAAGCGACTGGTGGACCCGATTATGAATATCCTGTCCGAGGCGGGCAGTTCTCAGGACCAGATTGCGGAGCAGGTGCTTAAAATCATCCGTGAGGAATACGCCAGCGACCTGTCCATCGAAAGCTGCGCCGAAAGGCTGAACTATCATCCAACCTATATTTGGCGCGTGATGCGCAACAAGCTGGGTACAACGTTTCAGGAATATCTGTTGAAATACCGGATGGAAATCGCGCAGAAGTGGCTGGTGGAAACGAATATCACCGTTAATGAGATCGCTTCCAGACTCCGTTACAACAACGCGCAGAATTTTATCCGGTCCTTTAAGAAATATACGGGCACCACACCGGGCAATTACCGCCAGTTCAACCGGCATTGAACCAGTGGATGCAATCGGAACAGGCGAAAAGACAAAGAGACGGCAAAGCGAAATACTAGCACAAAAAAATGTATAAAATGGTAATGAATAACACATAAAGTACAACTGTCTATGAAATGACACCATGGAGAGTGTACGAAATAAACAATATATAGTTATAAAAATAGTGCAAACGGTACAATTGCAAGGAAATGATTATGGAATTTTATCGTTCATTCCGATACGATACTTACTGTAAAAGAAAATGAAAACGGAGGAGAGCTCCGCCCATGAAAAAAAGACCTGTTGAAGGCGTTACTGCGAGCGTATGCCAACTCTCAGCCTGGCAGCGAATCAAACGTGACCGGTGGCTGTATGTATTGGTACTGCCAGGCGTGCTTTACTATTTTATCTTTAAGCTGTTGCCGATGTTCGGTATTATTATCGCGTTTCAGAAATACAACCCGTACCTTGGGTTTATCAACAGCCCGTGGGTCGGGTTTAAGAATTTTACGGATTTCTTTGCCAACCCTGATTTCGCAAGGCTGCTGGTGAATACGCTGTGGATTTCCTTTTTAAGCATTGTATTCTATTTCCCGGCGCCGATCATTCTGTCGCTGCTTTTAAACGAGGTGCGCGTCAGCTGGTACAAGCGCACGGTGCAAACGCTGGTGTATATCCCGCATTTCCTGTCGTGGGTCATTGCGTATTCCATCTTCTATATGATGCTCACCACGGATGGCGGCATTGTGAACCTGCTGATTGAACAATTCGGCGGGGAAAAGATTGCCTTTCTGTCGGACAAGAGCTTGTTCCGCCCGCTGGTGATCATCCAGTCCATCTGGAAGGAAACCGGCTGGGGTACGATCATCTTCCTGGCGGCGCTGGCAAGTGTGGACGTGCAGCAGTACGAGGCCGCCGTGGTAGACGGTGCGGGCCGCTTGCGCCAGCTTTGGCACATCACCCTGCCGGCGATCAAATCCACGATCATCATCCTGCTGATCCTGCGCATGGGCAGCGTGCTGAACACGGGATTTGAGCAGATCTATCTGATGTCCAATTCCGTTAACCGGTCCGTATCACAGGTTTTTGACACCTATGTGTATGAGATCGGCATCACAAGAGGCTCGTTCAGCTTCGCCACCGCGGTGAACCTGTTCAAGTCCATTATCGGAATCATTCTGGTGTACTCCACCAATTACATCGCCAAAAGAGCCGGCGAAGCAACAATATTTTAGAAAGGAGGCGCAGTTATGCAAAACGATACGGTATTATCGCGGATCTTCGACGTATGCAACTATATTTTCCTCATCCTCTACGGCGTGCTTTGTTTCTTCCCGTTCCTGTATATCCTGAGCGCTTCCTTTGCGGATTCCGCCGAGATTATCAGCCGTTCCATTTTCCTGTTTCCGCATCATCCCACGCTGGTCGCCTACGACTACATTATGTCGTCGCCGGTGCTGCCGCGCTCACTGATGATCTCCGGCTGCATTACCGTGGCGGGTACGCTGATCAGCATGGCGGTCACGCTATCGATGGCGTACGCGGTATCCAAGCGGTACCTGGTCGGCCGGGGCATTATCATGGGTTTTGTGGCGTTTACGCTGGTGTTCAGCGGCGGCATGATCCCCACCTTCCTGGTGGTGAAGGAGCTGGGCCTGATCGATCACTTTGCGGCGCTCATTCTGCCGGTATGCGTAAATACCTTCAACCTGATCGTGATCAAGAACTTTTTCCAGCGGCTTCCCCAGGAGCTGGAGGATGCCGCCCGCATTGACGGCTGCAATGATATGCGCATCTTCACCAACATCGTGCTGCCGCTGTCCATGCCTGTGATCGCCACCTTCACGCTGATGTATGCCGTGGGGTACTGGAATGATTACTTCAACTCGCTCATCTACCTCAACGATACCAAAAAATGGCCGCTGCAGATCATGCTGCGCCAGATCGTGATGTTCTCCCAGGGCGGCATTGACGGCGCGGGCGTTGACCTGGAATATGTGAAGCCCCCCGCACAGAGCATTAAAATGGCGGTAATCGTTTTCGGCACGGTACCGATACTGGCCGTTTATCCCTTCCTGCAAAAGCACTTCGCCAAAGGCGTGCTGCTGGGTTCGGTCAAGGGTTAAACATAGGCTTTGCAAGCGAACGCAAGGCTACGTTACACTCCTGAAAAGGCGGGTTTTGTTGGCTTTCCCGCCCACCGGAAAACCAACGCAACAAGGATCACAGATCCAATAAAAGGAGGAAAACCCATGAAAGCTCGTATCTTATCTCTGGCGCTGGCACTGACCATGCTTGTGACCTTCAGCTCCTTCGCATTGGCGGACGATGCCTATGAAGCGGATGTGCTCAGCATTACCTTCACTGGCGAACCCATCGCCGATGACGCACCCACGAAGCTCGCTTTTGAGGCGCTGACCAATTCCAAAATCAACTTTACCTGGGTGGCCGATTCCAACTACGAGGACAAACTCAACGTGATGATGGCTTCGCAGAGCCTGCCCACCATCGTAGCGCTGAAGGGCCTCACCCCCTCCGTGATCGAGAACGCCCGTTATGGCGCGTTCTGGGACCTCACCGATTATATCGCCGATTATGAATATCTGTCCCAGATCAACCCCGTGGTCATCAACAACGTATCCATCGACGGCCGCCTGTACGGCATTCCGCGTACCCGCGTGCTGGGCCGCATGGGCATCAGCTATCGCAAGGACTGGCTGGCGAAGCTCGGCATGGAAGTGCCGACCACGGTTGATGAGCTGTACGACATGCTTTATGCCTTCACCTTCAGCGATCCCGACGGCAATGGCGCGAATGACACCTACGGCATGACCTGGTGCAAATACGACGGACCTCTGGACATCATCACCACCTGGTTCAACGGCGGCAACCAGTGGGTGGAGATGGAAGACGGCTCCGTGATCCCGTACTTTGAAACCGAAGGCTATTGGGAAGCCATGCAATGGGCCAAGAAGCTGTATGACGACGGTCTGGTAAACGAGGACTTCCCCGTGCGCGATTCCGCCATCTGGACCGACGACTTCAACGCCAGCCGTTCCGGCGTGTTTGTAGATTGTGCGGACGCCGCGCAGCGCTTTGACTCCAAGCTTGTGGAACAGGGCATCGAGGACGCAGTATGGGTTATCGGCACCGTGGCCGGCCCCGACGGCAACCTTTACAACCTGCCCACCGCCGGCCATGCCGGTATCGTAGCCATCACCAAGTCCGGCGCGAAGACGGAAGAAGACCTCCGCGCGGCGCTGGCCTTCCTGGATTCGACGAACACCACTGATGCGATTAACATGTTCACCTACGGTTTACCGGGCCGTGACTTTAACATCGAAGACGGCTATGCTGTGCGCGTGGAAGGCGCTGTGGACACCGTAAACCAGGAGAACGAAGGCTTCAACCAGTTTATGACCAATGTTGCCAACACTGCCACACCTGAAAAGCGCAGCGCGATCCGCGAGCAGGTATATCAGGTGCAGTATGTGAGCAATCCCGCGCTGTGCGTGGCCAACCCCTGCCAGTCCCTGCTGTCCAGCTCTGCCGTATACTCCGAGAAGGGCTCCACACTGAGCACGATTTATAAAGATGCCCGCGTGCAATACATTGTCGGCCAGCTTGATGAGGATGGCTATAAAGCCGAAATCCAGCGCTGGTACGATCAGGGCGGCACCGATCTGGTTGCCGAGCTGAGCGCGATGAACCAGGCCACCAAGTAGAACGCGACAACCGTATATCATTTTCCGAAAAGGCGGAGGTGCAAATCTCCGCCTTTTTTACCATTGACGGAGGACGAATGGAATACAAACGAGGAGCCATACTCTATGAAAACCCGCTGGCATCACCGCACGATGTGCGGGACTTTGTGCTGGAGGGCAGCGCGGCGGTAGCGTTTCCACAGGGTGCGATGCGGTTGAGCAGTGTGATCGATCCTGCACAGGGTCAAAAGGCAAACTATGTGTTCTGGTGTCCTGTGGAGTTTCCGGACAATATCGAAATCCGCTGGCAGTTCAGCCCCATCCGGGAACCGGGCCTGAGCATTCTCTTTTTTGCGGCGCGCGGCAGGCAGGGAGAGGATTTGTATTCCGGCGCCCTGCCAAAGCGCACGGGGGAATATGACCAGTATCATTCAGGCGCGATCAACTGCCTGCATGTATCCTATTTCCGGCGGATGTGGGAGACGGAACGCTGCTTTCATACCAGCAACCTGCGCAAGAGCTTCGGGTTTCATTTGGTAGCCCAGGGCGCGGATCCGCTGCCGGATGTACCGGACTCCAAGGGCTTTTATGACCTGCGCATCGTTAAGAAAAAAGAGCGGGTCGCTTTCTGGATTGAGGATTTAAAGATTTTCGAGTGGACCGATACGATGGGGAACACCGGTGATATACTGGAAGGCGGGAAAATTGGTTTCCGGCAGATGTCCCCGTTGGTGGCCGACTACCGGAACCTGTCGGTAACAGAAGTATTGTAAGAGGATGATACCATGCAGACGATTTATGTAATCGGGGATTCCACGGTGGAAAACGGCAACGATCCATACTATGGATGGGGCGGGCAAATCGCGGGCTTCCTGCCGCAGACGCGGGTGGACAACCATGCCTTTTCGGGGCGCTCCACCAAAAGCTTTTGGGATGAGGGCCGCTTTGTACCCGTCGCCGCGGCCATGCAGCCGGGGGACCTTCTGCTGATCGGGTTTGGGCACAACGATGAAAAGGATGACGTGGAGCGCCATACCGATCCCGATACCACCTTTCCGGAAATGCTGATGCGCTATATTTCGGCGGCGCGGCAGGCAAAGGCCACGCCGGTGCTGTGTACCAGCGTGAGCCGGAATTTTGTTGGTGAAAACGGCTTTGTTATGTATACCCATGGCGATTATCCCCATGCCATGCGCGCACTGAGCGCAAAGGAGGGCGTACCGCTGATCGACCTGGAAAAGATGACCCGCGAGCTGCTGCGCACTCTGGGTGTCGAAAGGGCGTGTGAACTGTACGTCAACATCGCGCCGGGCACGGACGAACGCTTTCCAGACGGCGTGGCGGACAAAACGCATTTCAACCGTTACGGGGCAACGACCGTGGCGGAAATGGTGGTTAACGAGCTGAAAAAGCAACGGCTGCTGGCGCAGGATTGACACAACATAGCAATTCTGATGCGAGCATCGGCTTTCGTCTGCTTTCCATGGCTTTTATTGGGAGTTGTTGATATGGCAGCGCCATGCTTGCGGTTGCTCTTTGCGGTTACGGAAAAATTATCGGCTTCTTATCTGCAATCAAGCTTTTCGTGAGATGGAAACGCGGATGCAGGCGGCAGTCATCGTCCTTTGCAAAAGCGCAATGAGAAGACCCAGGCATAGCGAACTATGCCTGGGTCTTCTTTAGCTGGCGGATAGGTTGGTAATCAAATTCCCGTACTGCGTTCATGCGCTTGCTTGCTGTAAAGCGTTTACCGGTGCCCGATGCGGCGGGCGCCGGATCATCCGGCAGCAACGTTACGGCATCGTGATGCGTGTGGTGTAGATTATCCCGTCGCGCTCGTAGACCCAGTCCGCTTTATCGCCGCTTACAATGGCGGCCATGCCATATTCCGCTGCATACAGGTTTTCCGTAGGCTTGATGCCGTCGATAAAGAGAACCAAATCCCCGGCAATCAGCCCGGCTTCCATGGCGGGCGTACCCGGCGAAACCTGGGTAATCCATTCCCCACCCTGGTTTTTGTCATAGTAGTAGGCATTGTAATCGTCCAGCAGGTAATAGTGATACCCAAGATTGAAATCGCCGATCACATCGTACACGGAACTGGGCGGATTGACATAGAAGGAGCGGCCAGCCGGGGCTACAACCGGATCATAACCGGCGTAATTCCAAACCCATTCGCTTTCCGGAATCAGGATATAGAATTGATCCACCTTATGGTAATAACGTATGGCAACGCCGAGATCGGCGGTACCGGCATACCCGGAGAAAACATCCTCCGTAACATACTCTGCCCCCGGCTGAATCGGGGTTTGCGGTGTATAATACCAGTTGCAGATTTCCTCGTTGTAGCCTTCCTGTGTGCTGTCGTATCCGAACAGCTGATAGCCTTTCGCATCCCAAAAGGCAAGGGCGATGCCAAATTCGTCAATGGCTGCGTCGCTGTTGTTTTGCAGGGTAAGGTTCATTACGATATCCTGATCCTGCTGGTGAAACTCGATTTTGGTAAAGACCAGGCCTTCGGGATCGTCCTGTGCGAAACTGACAGCCTGAAGGGAGCATAGACAGAGGATGAGCAGCAGGGCAAGAAAAAACCGCAGTGAGCTTTTCATGGTTGTTCCTCCTTATCAGATTAGGTCTTTGTACGCTTGAAATATGTAAAACCGCCATCAAGGCTCTTACACCGGCGGTTTGATACCGGAGGATACGATGACCGGGTCCCTGTCGTTGCCGGTCTGGTTCACCCGCTCTTTGGGAAGCAAGCCCATCTCCGCAAGTACGGCCTCTTCCGCTTTTTGGGTTCTTTGTGCATAATTATGGGCCAGGATGGTCTGCTCGCAATTGATTTTTCCGGCCTCATACAAGCGCGATGCGGGGGTGGTGTAATAGAGATTGTTCGTATGCATATTGTACATGATATCCAGTCCGCGCAAAATGGATTTCCGGGTAAAATAGGCAACCTTGGTTGCAATGCCGTAGGTAGTTTCAAGCGTGGTCTGCGCATCCTCGGGGCTTTCTTCACAAAGGGCAAACACAAAACCGCCTTCACACGGCATCAACGGCAGAGCGTGCAGGCTTCTCAGCAGCATTTCATCAAAACGGCCTGCCATGCGCTGCAACCCGTACTGTTCCAAGCTGCCGGCGCTTACATATTGCGTGTGCTTCACCCGGGAGAGCGCGTCGGCCAGTTCGTCCTCGCTGATCAGCCCGTTCTTCAACAGATATTCGCCCAGACGCAAGTGGCTTTTCGCGGAATTTTTCAGCGCGCTTTGAAGAACGGCAGGGGAAAGATACCCGCGCTCCAGCAGAATATCGCCGATCGTGCGCTGGTAGCGCTTAAGCACCTGTTTTTCCAAAAATGCGTGGTCGGTCTTGGCCCAGCTGATCTGGGTTCGTTTGGTTGTTTTGGGCTGCTGCACCTGTTTTGCAGCGCGGGGCAGCTTCTTCTCCTTGCCCCGGCGGCTGGCGTAATGCTGCCGGTAGGCTTTTACGGTAGCAGCCATATTGATGATGTTGCCCCAGAGCAAACGGATCGGCAGGATGGGCGGCAGCAGGCAGGCAAAAAACACGCTGCGCATGCCGTAGACGTGATAAATGGCAAAGCCGCGGAAGAGCTGGCGTTCCACCATCATGGCGGAAACGGCCAGGCTGAGCCACCACGAAAGGCTGCCCTTTGGATAGATGGGCTGGAGCGGTAAAAACAGCGACATCAGAAAGTAAATCAGCACCGGATAACCGACCATTACCAACAGGTTGCCGATTTTGGCTTTCAGATCCTTGTACAGGGAATAGCGTCCGGAAAACGGCAGGCCTTTGGTGAGAAAAATGTCGCGCAGCCGGATGGACTGCATGGTGATCCCCAGGATCCATCGTGTTTTTTGCCGGACGGCGGCTTTATAGGTGTTGGGAAACATGGACCGTGTCGTAACGTAATCCCATACGATTTTCCCTTTGCTGTTCACGCGGGGGATGCGCTCCAGCACATAGTACAACCGGATATTGTTTTCAAACAAGGTCAGCGCCAGCCGGTAGTCCTCGGTCAGGCTGTCGCTGGGAAGCACGTCGTCGCTGCCGAAGTATGCAAGCGTTTTGCGTGACAGCGCGAATCCTGTGCCGGCCGACGGCACAAAGGCCTTTGCCATATAGCGGTTGACCATGGTCGTGTAATGGTTTTCCGCAAACTCGTCGGCATAGGTGCCGGTGGTGATGTTTTTGAAGAAGTTGGAAAACCGCGGCATGCGGATCAGGGGGAAAACCGGGAACTGCATGGCGTCGTGGGTATCCAGAAGATAGTTGGTCACCAGCAGCTCATAGGGATGCACCACATCCTCGGAATCGTGAATGGTCAGGGATGCAAACGCCCAGCCATGCTCCTGCTCAAATGCCCGGATCTGCCGGATGACATGGTTGATGTTCTGGGCCTTGGAGGTGGGGCCCGGCTTGCTGTTGAGGATTACATGCACGTTTTCATGCCTTTCGGCCAGCGCTTGCGCTACCTGAATGGTTGGCGGATCGTTGGGGTATACGCCCAGGAAAATATGGTACATGGAGCGGGGGTAGTTGGTGGAGGCAATGATATTCTCAATCACGTCCCCCAGCACAGCTTCCTCATGCCAGGCAGCCACCGTGACCGCCAGCAGCTTGGGGGGAATGGATTCCAGAGCGCGGAAATTCAGGGTTTTTTTCCGGTGGAATAGTCGTAAAATGGTGGTGAATACATCCCAGATAAAATCATCAATGCCCATGGCGAGATACAACAATACCAGGGCCAGCCCTATGCCGTACAGTATGGCCGCATAATTTTGAAAAATCATCGCTACCGTCCTTCCGGCTGTGCGTTACGGAGGCAACTACGCTGACTGTTCTTTGAAAATGTGACGATCTGTTGGTTTCCGCTCAATGAATTGCCTGAGCTTCTCAAAAGCCGGAAACCATTCGATACTAAAATTATATAGAGAATGCATTTTACTGTCAATTGTTAAACAGGAGGATTCGAGCAGGTAAGCCAAAGCGTGAGGAAATGAAAAAAGGCGGATGTGATAGCGGAACCCGTATCACATCCGCCCGCTTTGTAAGGTATGGAATGGTAAGCGTTATGCGGGGTTGGAAACATGGAGCGTAAGGGATATGAGTTTCACCATGTTGAACAGATCGGAGAAGGCCATACGCAGCCTTGTGTCAATGGCCATTTCAGACCGGTCGTGGACAATTCGGTAGAAGCGCTTCTCCTCCAGAACCTTAATCACAGGAGATATTCCGGCGGCAAAGAGCGAGGCGCTGGCGACGGCAAAGTGTACCGATGCTTCCCGTTTGCCCATTTTTCCGATCATGCGCCTTGCGATTTTCAAGCCCGCGGGAGAGAGCGTATCAAAAACGAGCGTGGCGTTTGGAAGCTCCATCAGATGTCTGATGAAGTCAACCACCTGATCTTGTGTGAAATAGAGAAACAGCCCGCTTGCGATGATCAGCACAGACTGTGGTTCGGCTTGCCGGACAATATCCATCCAACGGTAATCAAACATCGAATACGCAAGAAAACGGTCACGTTCGGTTTCCGGCAGGTACCGGCTGCGAAGCGCCAGTACCTCCGGCATATCCAACTCGTACCAAAGGGCTTTCCCGTTGTCATTGCGTTGGTACAGCGTTTCCAGGCCGCACCCGACATTGATAATAACCGGCTGCGTATGCCCCTGTAAAAATGCTTGAACACATTGATCGATATTCCGGGATCGAACCGCGCTCGCCAGTGATGAATACTCGGTCTGACCGCGCATATTCCGTATGCTTTGATCCAATCTGTCACAGAGTGCAATAGCGGTTTCATCATACAGGAGATATGGGTGATGGGCGGTGGCATAGGCGCGGCCCAGCAATGGAATGTACAGGGTATCCGATACCGCCGACAATGAAGGCATTCTGATCTTCCTTTCCCAAACCTGCAAGGGTAAGGTTATGGTGCGTTGGCCGCCGAAAGCCTTTACAGGTAATCAATGAAGCGGAAAGGATGCGGACAGGAGCTCCCGATCCGCAATCGTCAAACCGTTCTCTGCCGGAAAACCCAATAGCTTTGCTGCGTCCCTTTCTGATAGGCGCGGAGCCTGGCAGCGGATGCCGGCGGAGATATGATCCGGGCTTTTCTGCATTCGGCATGCACATATGCCGGCGCAATCAGGCTGATGTCCGGCTTCAGAATTCGCATGACTTCCGCCAACATATTTTCCGGGTAAGGCATGATGCGGAGCGTGTTGGAGAGAATGATGAGATCAAACCGGCTTTCGGCATAGGTATACAGCAGGCAGCCACTGCGGAGAAAGGAATATTGAAAACGCGCGGCCTTTGTGCCTTTATCCGGGCCTTCACAATCGCTTACGGTGAAAGGTCCACCGCCTCCACCCGGTTTACACAACCGGGGATTCCAAGCGCCAGAATCCCGGTGCCGGATGCGATTTCCGGCACGCGGGTTTCAAGCGTGAGAAGCGCCAGAATGCTTTCTGTGATCCAGCATTATACCGGTTGATCCTGTTTCATGAACGTGTCATACCATACTGCAGATCGCTTTTAAACGATGGCTTCGCTTCTCGTTGCTGCTTCTTTTGTGAGCAATGCGCTTGTTTGTTTGCTGTTACGCTGTACGTACAATCAGCCAGTTTGATACTGCCGCTTCAGCATGGAGGCAAAAAATCCCTTCTTTTTCATCAGCTCCGCCGGAGAACCGGATTCCTGAACACTGCCGTCTTTCAGAACGACGATCTGGTCCGCGCTGGAAACCGTGCGCATTCGGTGTGCGATGACCAGCACGGTTTTGTTTTTGATCAGCGTTGTCAGAGCCCGTTGAATTTCGCTTTCGTTTTCAGCGTCCAGCGATGCCGTTGCCTCATCCAGTAAAATTACCGGCGCATCCTTCAGCATGGCCCGGGCAATGGAAATGCGCTGCCGTTCTCCGCCGGAAAGCCGTTCTCCGTTTTCCCCCGATCAGCGTATCGTAGCCCTGGGGGAGCTTTTGCACAAACTCGTCGCACTGGGCCAGGCGGGCTGCGCGAAGCACCTCGTCGTCAGCCGCGTTTTTTTTGCCGAGACGGATATTGTCCATTACGCTTGCATTGAAAAGCGTAACATCCTGAAACACAATGGAATAGTACTGAAGCAACGTTTCGGGATCGATTTTGGAAATATCCTCCCCGCCCAGCGTGATTTTCCCACGGTCAACATCCCAAAACCGGGCGGACAGCTTTGCCACCGTGCTCTTGCCCCCGCCGGAGGGGCCCACAAGCGCGGTTACCTGTCCCTGCCGGGCCGTAAGGCATTACGTTTCGCAGGGTTTGTACGCCTTCCAGATAGGAAAAGTCTACATGGTGGAATGCGATATCATAATTTTTCGGCCGGAAAGTGGTTGCGCCCTCCTGCCGTGGCATGGCGTCCATTTCTTTCATACGGTTGATACGTACGGAAAGGTACAGGAGCATGGCCAGATTGTTCATCACTTCCATCAGCGGGTTATAAATACGCGAGGCTATGATCAGAAACGCAATAAAGGGGAAGACGCCTGCGGCGCCGGTCGCCAGCAGATAAGCGCCGACAACAATCGTGCTGGGAAGGCCGAGCTTGAGAATGGCATAGGAGACGTTGATAGATGCACCGATCAGAAGCTCTCCCTTGACCAGCTGCTTTTCATAACCGTCCAGTTTCTGGTTCAGGCGCGCGGCATAATCGGCTTCCCTGTTGTATGCCTTGATTTCGTGAATGGACTCCAGACCCTCTTGAATGGTGTCGGAGATATCCCGTTTGACATGATAAAGCTTGCTATGCTCCTGTGCCTGAAACTGCCGGGAGCGGTAGAACACAAACGCCGCGACCGGCACAACCCAGAACACAGCCAGCGACAGCTGCCAATTATAGAAAAACATCATCACGCCCATGAGGAAAACGGTAATGACCGAGGCATAAATCTGCGGAACCGCGTGCGAAAACAGCTGCTCAATCTGGGTTGCGTCCTCCATGATGGTGGCGCTCAGGTCCGCGATATCCTTCTTGCCGAAAAAGGCAAGCGGCAGCTTACGCAGCGTTTCGGCAAGGCTGATGCGCCTGCGGGCGCTTTCCTCATAGATTTTGGTATAGGTGGCGTTATATTGGAAATATGCAATGAAAAACATAATCAGGAACGCGGCGGCGGACAGAAGAAGGTACTGCGGAACGCTGCTTTCCGCTATGGGGCTGCCGGTGAGCATCGGCTGGAGCGTTTGTTGCAAAAACAGAAAGGCGAGGATGACCGGCAGCATAAAGCTGATTTCCATAGCCGACGTCCATAGGATAGACCGGGTGAGATCTGCCGCGCCTTTCTCGCTCATGGCATATTTCCGCTGAAAATAGTTAAGCATACTGCATACCCTCCTTTAAAACGGCTTTACCGGTAACCTCCCACGATACGGACTGCTGGTATTCTTCCCACATTGTGTGATACAGCCCGCCCTTTTGCCACAATTCCTCATGAGTGCCGGCCTCCGCAACCTTGCCGTTTGCAATCACCAGAATGCGGTCCGCGTGGCGTACGGTGGTCAGCCGATGCGCGATCATCAATGTGGTTTTTCCGCGGCTGAGCTCTTTGAGTGCTTTTTGGATGAGGTGCTCGTTCTCGGGATCGGCAAACGCCGTGGCTTCATCCAACAGTACGATGGGGGCGTTTTTCAAAAAGGCCCTGGCCAGCACAATGCGCTGCTGCTCGCCGCCGGATAGATAGGTGCCCTTCGTACCGATAACCGTATCCAGCCCGTTGGGTAAATGATCGATAATCTCCCGTGATTGCGAATAATCGATAGCGCGCTGAAGCTCCGCCTCCGTTACGCTTTGCTTGCCGAACACGATGTTTTCCCGTAACGTGCCCTTGAACAGCCGTGTGTTTTGAAACACGAAGGAAATGGTCTGCATCAGTTCCCGCTTGGGAATGTCCTGAACATTGATGCCGCCGATCCGTACTTCGCCCTCCGAAATATCCCAAAATCGGGCGGCCAGCCGGGCAATGGTGGTTTTGCCGCCGCCGGAGGCACCGACAAGCGCGACGGTTTCTCCCTCGTGAAGCGTGAAATCAACACCGTCCACGGCACACTTTGCAGCGCCCGGATAGGAGAAGGTCACGTTGCGAAATTCCAGGCTGGTCTCCTGCAGCGGTTTTGCTGCGGCGGTAAAAAACATGCCCGGATAGGCAAACAGCTGCTCCAGCCTGTCGATGGCTTGCTTTGCGATCATTGTGTTTTGCCGGAAGTACATTGAGCGCATCAGCAGCAGGGAAAAGAGGGGGGATATCAGGAGATAAAACACGAAATCCGCGAGCACAATGGGAAGCTGATCTCCTCTGCCCGCCAGCAGGATGGCCGCGGGAACCAAAAAGAAAGCGGCGGATTGCATGAACACCATGTAAAACGACATGGATTTCCGCCACAGAAGCGTATAGGCCAGCACCATTTCCTTGTACCGTATAATGCTGGAGTAGAAGCGTTTGAAGGAAAAGATGCTCTGGCCGAAGGCTTTCACCACGGGGATACCACGGATGTATTCCACGGATTCGGAACTCATTTCCTCCAGCGAATCAAAATAGCGCTTCTGAAACGCCTTGCCCTTTGCGGACATCATGAAGCTCATTGTGAAGAACCCAAGCGCGATCGGGATCAGGGATACCAAGCCCATCCGCCAGTCCACGCAAAGGATCAGCGTGATGAGAATGATGGGTGATATTACGCTCCCGGCCATATCCGGCAGCTGGTGCGCCAGAAAGGTGTGGGTGGTTCCGGCGCCGTTGCTGATGATATTGCGCAGCTTGCCGCTTGCGTATTGATCAAAAAAACCAAGCGGCATGGCGATGACTTTCTTCATGCCGACTTTCTGCATGCCTACTTCGCATCGGAACGCCGCCAGATGCGAGCACATCAGGGCGCAGAAATACAGTACGATGCCAATGACGGCAGAGCCAAAGGCATACCACGCATAGACGGAGATATGCGCCAGATCAACGGCCTGTGGGTTTTGCAGAATATCGCGGACAACATACCATACCAGAACGAACGGAAGGATATTCAGAACTGCGGATATACCGGATAGGGCGAGAGACAGCGGCAGTAGCGCTCTTTTTTTGCCCATGTACGGATAAAACCGCTTGAGAATGGGAGTTTCCTTTTCCCTTGGCATAATGCGTAACCTCCTGTTGCAAGACGCTGTGTAATGCGGGTTCGGTGAGAAAGAGTATTTCATTGATTGAAGTTAGAGAACTCTAACTATAGAATAAAAAAAGAAGCGCTTCCGATTGCCGTTGGATACAATTACCCTCCTCTGCGAGCGAATTAAATTTAAGCCTATCGAAGTTAGAGAACTCTAACTAATAATATCACAGATAAAAGCGCAATGCAACGCTTTATTTTATCTGTATATTAAACAGCGCAGAAACCAGCGATAATTACTTATCATCCATTTTCAGCACCGCAATAAACGCCTCGCTGGGCACCTCCACGGAGCCGAACTGCCGCATGCGCTTTTTGCCTTCCTTTTGCTTTTCCAGCAGCTTCTTTTTACGGGTGATATCGCCGCCGTAACACTTGGCCAGCACATCCTTGCGCAGGGCGCGCACGGTTTCGCGGGCGATTACCTTGCCGCCGATGGCCGCCTGGATGGGGATTTCGAACTGCTGGCGCGGAATGACATCGATCAGCTTCTGGGCAATGCCGCGGCCGCGCGCATAGGCCTTGTCCCGGTGGACGACGATGGTAAAGGCGTCGCAGATATCGCCGTTGAGCAGGATATCCATCTTCACCAAATCGCTCTGGACGTAGCCCTTGAGCTCATAATCAAAGCTGGCGTAGCCGCGCGAACGGCTTTTGATCTGATCGAAAAAGTCATAAATGATTTCGTTAAGGGGAATATCATAGGTCAGCTTCACGCGCCCGCCCTCGTACTGCATATCCAGGAAGGTGCCGCGCTTATCCTTGCACACCTCCATCAGCGTGCCTACATATTCCTGCGGGGTATAGAGCGTCGCCAGCACATAGGGCTCCTCCATATGGTCAATCACACCGGGATCGGGCAGGTTGGTGGGATTGTCGATGGTCACCATCGTGCCGTCGGTTTTGTATATATGGTAGATTACGCTGGGAGCGGTGGTGATAAGGTTCAGGTCAAACTCTCGTTCCAGCCGTTGGCTGATGATATCCATGTGCAGCAGGCCCAGGAAGCCGCAGCGGAAGCCGTAGCCCAGTGCCACGGAGGTTTCGGGCTCGAAGGAAAGCGAAGCATCGTTCATGCGCAGCTTTTCCAACGCGTCCTTGAGGGCGTCGAAATCCGCGCCGTCGGCGGGATAAATACCGCAGAACACCATCGGGGTCACGGTGCGGTAGCCGGGCAGCGGATGCTTGGCGGGGGCTTCGACGTTGGTGATGGTATCGCCCACACGGGTATCGGATATATCCTTGATCGACGCGCTGATGTAGCCCACATCGCCTGCCTGCAGTTTTTCGCAGGGGCTGTACCCCGGGCTGAACGTGCCGACCTCCACGATATCGAATTCGGCTTTGCTGGCCATCATCCGCATGCGCATGCCGGCCTTCACGGTACCCTGCATCACCCGCACAAAGCAGATCGCGCCGCGGTAATTATCATAGTATGCGTCAAAAATCAAAGCCTGCAAAGGCGCGTTTTCATCGCCGGTGGGCGAGGGAACATGCTTTACGATGGCTTCCAGCACTTCTTCGCAGTTGACGCCGGTTTTGGCGGAGATTACGGGCGCTTCCGTCGTGTCCAGCCCGATCACTTCTTCGATTTCGTGCTTGACCTCTTCCACCTGTGCGCTGGGCAGATCAATTTTGTTGATGACGGGGATGGTTTCCAGATCGTGTTCCAGCGCCATATAGACGTTGGCCAGTGTCTGCGCTTCGATGCCCTGGGTGGCGTCCACCACGAGCAATGCGCCCTCACAGGCGGCCAGCGCACGGCTGACCTCGTAACTGAAATCCACATGGCCGGGCGTATCGATCAGGTTCAGGGCGTAGGTTTGCCCGTCCCTGGCTTTGTACTGCATGTGCACGGCCTTGCTTTTGATGGTAATGCCGCGCTCGCGCTCCAGTTCCATGCTGTCCAAAATCTGTTCGACCATTTCGCGGTGCTCAAACACACCCGTTAGTTCCAGCAGCCGGTCTGCCAGCGTGGACTTGCCGTGGTCGATATGGGCGATAATGCAAAAATTACGGATATGCTGCAGCCGGTCGTTTGGCATGGAATCCTCCTCCGAGAGCGTGAGTTTATTTCGAAAAGTATCATACTGTATTTTTTGCAAAATGGCAATTGGACAGACGCAGGTTTTCAAACGGGGGATTTTTGGCGGAAAACAGCGCCGGGCCAATCGGGAAGGCCGGCGCTGTTATCCCCGCGGGTGTTGGGTGTTTATTCGGTTGCAGCTTCTGCGGCCAGCGCGGCCAGCCGCTGCGTACACTGCTCCAGCGTGATGCCGTCGTGCAGATATTGCATAACCGTTTCCAGCAGTTGGCCCTGGTTGGCGGTGTAGGGGTAAAGGGAGAGTGAAAGCCGGGGAACGATGTCCATTTGGTAGGCGGCCAGCGCGGTTTGCGTTACCTCCCAGGATTCCGGAAGGGACTGGAGCGATTCGTAGGCCTGCGCATAGGCGTACAGGCTTGGCTCGGCGGCGCCGGGGGAGAGCAGCGCCTGTTCCTCCGCGCTGCGGTGCTGTGCGGCATACTCCAGAAATTGAAGCGCCAGCTGTTGGTTTTTGCTGTTGGGATTGAGCACGTAAACCAACACGGTTGCGGGGAGGGTATCCGTTTGCGATACCATAACCGCGGGCGGGTTCATGATATGCCATTGCAGACAGGGATCATCGTTTGTCCTTCCGCGCAGCGTGAAAGACGAGTTTGCCGTTACTACGCTGCTTTGCATCGGCTGTTCCGCGGCGGAAAGAACCGCGCTCTTCAGGCGTTTCAAAAACACGGTAAATTCCGACGAGGAGAAATCCGGAACCTGCCCGATGGCTGCGGCCTCAAAGTACGCCTGCTGGAGGGCATAACGCGCATAGCTATCTTTGGACCAGGGAGCGGTGTTGTAATCATTCGCTACATACATACCTTCCGGGGAATGCTGGGCGTTCCAGGCAATATCCTGTTCAAGAAGTTCGTAAAGGGTGCGCGGCGGGGCCGTGACTGCGTCGTTTCGGATCATCCACAGTGGTATCCACAGCTGGTCCGATACGGCATAAAGCGTTCCGGTAGGCGCGACGGCGGCTTGCACGAGGGGCAGCAGCTGATCAAAATCAGCCGCAAGGACGGCGGATTGGGACAATGGAGCCAACTGACCGTTTTGGAGGAGCGACGCAACGGCAGCGTCCAGCCTGACGTAGAACAGGTCCACATCCTCACCCGCCCGCAGGGCGGCGGCAACGTCCGTACCGTTGAAAGACGCCTGGTTTTCACGCTGTATCTGTACGCCGGGATTGGTCTGCACGAAGGCGTCCTCGGCTCCCAACGGAGAAGGCCAGCCCCGGATTACCAGCGCCTGTGCCGTTTCCTCCGCACCGAAGCTGACAAACTGGACGCCCGAGTACCCAGCGGCGACGTATCCGCCGCCGATTGTGCCGAAGAAGAAGCTCCGCGGCGGGATGGACACAGTTTGCAGGGGATTCCATTGCCCGTTCTTCCATTGGCTCAGCGTTCCATGATAAATGGCATAGATTGAGCTGCTGTCCGCGTCGTATGCGATTCCCCTGATCTCCAAAGCCTTTGTGGATGCATTCTGCTCCAATACCTCGCCGCTTTGGGCGTCGAGGACGAGAAGGGCTTTGGAATCGTATTGGCTGAACTGGACGGCCAGCAGTTCGCCGTCCCGATAGGCGGTCAGTTCAACAATCCCCTTAACCGGCAACGGGTTTGCCTTGCCCGTCGCAAGATCGATACGCCAAAGCACGGCATCCGCGTCGGTTTTATCGTTCTCCACGGCGCGGACGAACAGCGCCCCGTCCACGGCGACCGGGTCGCTGAGCCAGGTATTGGAAAAAAGCTCCGCGGGACCGTCCAGGCTCAGCACTTTGTCGAAGGCGCCGTTGTGATAGCGCCAGATCATCATCGTGTCCGGGTTCAGCAGCATGAGCTCGTCGGTATGAAACAGCAGGGCGTCGATGGACAGGCCCTGCGCCATCATATGCTGGTCGTCTGTCAGGCTGACAGGCTCGTCCTGTGCGGGCTGCCAGGCCATCAGTCCGCGGTTGGTCATCATATACAGCGTGTCGTCCATCACGGTGCAGCTGAGCGCCTGCGGGCCTTCATCCGGTTTCATAAACCGCAGATGCCCGGTCAGCGCGCCCACGGCAAGCGCCGTGGCGGCCAGTAGGATCAGGATAATGGCAGTTAAAAAGGCGGCAGACAGCTTTTTGCGCACGGTGTGTCCCTCCAGTATATTCTGATAGATTTCCGCTTGTTTGCGCTCGGTGAGGTGCAGGCGGCTCAGGTCGGTATCCATTGCCCGTTTCAGATTATTCGCCATCGATATCCCTCCCTGTCAGCTTGCCCTTGAGCAGTTTCTGTGCTTTCTGCAGGCGCTTGTGCACGGCGGAACGGCTGATGCCCAGCACTTCGGCCGTTTCCTGCAGGGTCATTTCCTGATAATAGTATAAAAGCAGCACCTGCTTCGCGTTTTCCGGCAGGCGGTATACCTCCGAAAGCAAATCCAGGTCCTCCGGCAGCGCGCCCGAGGGAAAGCGGAGCAGATCCTCCGGGGTCTTGCTGTGATCGACATAGCGGAACCAGCGGGAACGGTGATAATCGTGGCAGACGTTGATGGCAATTCGCAGCAGCCACGCCTTTTCGGACGCGATTGTACACCGGCCCTGTTTGTTCAGGCTCTGGTAGGCTTTGAGAAATGTTTCCTGCACGGCGTCCTCAGCCTGTCCCTGATCGTGCAGGTAGACATAGCTCGTCCTGAGAATCACATCGGAATACCGGGCGATCCACTGCGCCAGCAGCTGTTTATTTTCGGAGCAAACCGCCGTTTCCTTATCCAAGGTACCAACCCCCTTTATATATAGAAACGGAAAATATGCCGGGGTTTTCCACCGGGAACGCAAATTTTTTAAACATCGCACAGGCGCGCGGGTGTATCGCGTCTTTCTCGTTTGTGATAAGGAAGTCCTTTGAAACATCAAGCGGAAGATCGGCGGATGATACGGAGCCTAACCGGCGGAAGCCTCCGCGGATAGCCAAACCTACCCGGACGTGCTATGATGAAGCCATTCCGGAGGAATTGAGGAACGAAAGTATGCACATGTCCCTTTATGTACATTTTCCGTTTTGCAAATCAAAATGCATCTACTGCGACTTCTGTTCGTTTCCCGCGGACCAGAGCGTGATGGAGCGCTACTGCGGCAGCCTGATGCGGGAGATGGAGATCACAGCGGAAAAATACGGCGGCGCGGTGATCGACACGGTATACTTTGGCGGAGGCACGCCATCCATCGTGCCCGCGCCGCTGATGCGCAAGGTGATGAACAAGCTGCACGAGACCTTTTCCCTTTCCCCGGGAATTGAGTTTACCTCCGAGGCCAATCCGGGCGCCGTGGATGATGCCTGGCTGGAGGTGATGGCCGGGGGCGGCGTGAACCGCTTGTCCATCGGTGTGCAGGCCAGGCAGGACCGGCTGCTGAAGCTGTTGGGCCGCATCCACAGCTTTGTGCAGGTTGAGGACACGCTGGCGCTGGTACGCCGCCATGGTATCCAAAACCTGAGCGCGGACCTGATGTTCGGCCTGCCGACCCAAACCCTGGAGGAGTATGACGATTCCATCCGCGCGGTGGCACAGCTGGGGGTACAGCATATTTCGGCGTATGCCCTTAAGGTGGAAAGCGATACCAGGCTGGATGAAATGATCAAAACGGGAGAGCTGAAACTGCCCGACGAGGATTTGGCAGCCGATATGATGGACAGGGAAACCGAACTGCTGTCCCTGCTGGGATATGAAAGATATGAGATCTCCAATTTCGCCAGGCCGGGATACCGTTCGCAGCATAATATGAAATACTGGCAGCAGGCGTACTATCTTGGCATGGGGCTGAACGCGGCAAGCATGCTGCCCGCCGCGGGCGGGGAGGCGTATGTCCGGCAGACAAATACAGGGGATTTCAGCGAATACTGCAACCGGCTGCAGGCCGGGCAGATTCCGGTGCGGGAAACAATTGCCATCAGCCGCGACGAAGCGATGTTTGAAACGATCATGCTTGGGCTGCGTACCTCGGATGGGGTAAGCCTGAAAGAATTTGAAAAAATGCACGGAGTGATGCTGTTTGCCGTGTACGGGGACGCGATTCGGTTTTTGCAGCAAAGAGGATGGGTTCAGCCGATGACGCCGGAGGAACCCCGCCTGGTGCTCAACGACCGGGGTCTGGCCATGCAGAACACCGCGCTGATGCCGTTTATGGAAGAAAAATAGAAAATGCGGGAACAAAGGTTAACAAAAAATACGAAAAATATTAGTCAGAATAGGTCAGATAGTGCTTATAACCCTTATGATATAAGGGTTATAAGTCTATACCTATTCTCTGATTTGTTGCGGAAAAACCCTTGACAAACGAAAGAAACAGAGCTATGATATGGACAGTTAGCACTCACAAGGTGCGAGTGCTAACAATTGCGAAGCCACAACGGCGCCTGGAGGTGATATGATGGCAATGGATGCACGCAAATTCCGAATACTGCAGGCGATCATCGACGACTATATTCTTACCGCGATCCCTGTGGGCAGCCGTACCATCTCCAAGCGATATGACATGGGCCTGAGCTCCGCCACCATCCGCAACGAAATGAGCGATCTGGAGGACCTGGGATATCTGGATCAGCCGCATGTCAGCGCGGGCCGCGTGCCGAGCGCCAAAGCCTATCGGCTGTATGTGGATGAGCTGCTGCGAGACGGCAAGCTGAAGACCGACGATGTGCAAAGCATCCGGGAACACTTCAAAAGCCGCTCCGGTAAGATGGAGGATGTCATCAACCGCGCTGCGCAGGTGATCTCCAATATCACCAGCTATACGTCGCTGGCGATGGGGCCCAAGGGCACAGAGATGATCATCCGCAATCTCCAGCTTGTACCCATCAACCACCGAAGCGCGCTGCTGGTGATCGTAACCGACGGCGGCATTATCCGCGACAGTGTCATCCACGTGGACAGCGATCTGGATTCCGACGCACTCTATGCCATCAGCCGGACGCTGACCGAGCGCGTGGCCGGGCACACTCTGCACGAAACCCGTCAGATTCTGACGTCGATGGGCAGGGAGTTTTCCGAGAAGCATGGCGTGATCGAAAGCATCAGCCATCTGGTTGCGGAAACCGAAAGCAGCCAGGGCAAGGCCAGGATCGCCTTCGCGGGCCCCAGCAACATTCTCAACTTCCCTGAATACAGTGATATTGAGAAGGCGCGGACGTTTCTTTCATTGCTGGAAACCAAGGATACCATCCTGTCGCTGCTGGAGCAGCGGCAGTCTGTGGCGTTCACCGTGCGCATCGGCCCGGAAACGGGCGTGCCGGAGCTGGAGGATTGTTCGCTGGTAACGGCGACCTATTCGCTGGACAACGGCACCCACGGCACCATCGGCGTGATCGGCCCCACCCGCATGCAGTACGGCCGGGTGCTGGGCGTGCTCAGCGCCATGGGACAGCAGCTTTCCAGCTTGCTGAAAGAGGATAAGGAGTGATTGCATGGCAAGAAATAAAAGAGCCGCAAGGCACGACGAAAAAGCGCCCCAAGGCGAACAGGAAGTGTATGAAACTGTGGAACCCGTAGAAGCCAAGCCCGCGGAACAACCGATGGACCAGCCCGCAGATGCCGTTGTGCAGGAAACCGAGGATGAAGCCGCACAAAGCGCCGCGGAGGACGTAAGAGCCGATGTGGAGGTATTGGAAAGCGCGCTGGCCGAGGCCAACGGCAAAGCCAACGAATACCTGAACATGGCGCAGCGTGTGCAGGCGGATTTTGATAACTACCGCCGCCGCAACCAGAACGTACGCGAGAAGCCTTCGAGGACGGAGCAAAATCCATTATTCTGCTCCTGCTTCCCGTGCTGGACAACATGGAGCGCGCGATGGACGCGGCCACCGGCTGCGAGGACAAAGCCCTGCGGGAAGGCGTGGAGATGGTCTCCCGCCAGCTTCGGGAAGTGTTTGATAAACGGGGCGTAAAGCCCATCCACCGGCTGGGTGAGAAATTTGATCCCAACGTGGAAAACGCCGTGCTCACGGGCACGCCGGAGGACGGCGAGGCAGGCACCGTATGCGAGGTGCTGCAAAAGGGGTATTGCATGGGCAATGCCGTACTCAGGCACGCGATGGTCAAGGTTGTGCCGGAGTGACTACCCACCGGTAAAAGGCCAGCGCCTTTTCCAGATACATTTCAAAAGCAGTTAAGCAACAGCGGATAAAAACAAGGAGGAACTTACTATGAGCAAAATTATCGGAATCGATTTGGGAACCACCAACAGCTGTGTTGCCGTTTTGGAAGGCGGCGAACCTGTTGTTATCCCCAATGCGGAAGGCGCCCGTACCACGCCGTCCGTCGTCGCCTTTACCAAGGAAGGCGAGCGCCTTGTTGGCCAGATTGCCAAGCGGCAGGCCGTAACCAACCCCGAGCGCACCGTGATCTCCATCAAGCGTGAAATGGGCACCGGGCACAAGGTGAATATAGATGGGAAAACCTATACGCCGCAGGAAATCAGCGCCATGATCCTGCAAAAGCTTAAGACCGATGCCGAGGCCTATCTGGGTGAAACGGTTACGCAGGCGGTTATCACCGTCCCCGCGTATTTCTCGGACAGCCAACGCCAGGCCACCAAAGATGCCGGCCGCATCGCGGGTCTGGAAGTCCTGCGCATCATCAACGAGCCGACCGCCGCGTCCCTGGCCTACGGCCTGGACAAGGAAGGCACGCAGAAGATTTTGGTGTACGATCTGGGCGGCGGCACGTTTGACGTAAGCCTGCTGGAGATCGGCGACGGCGTGTTTGAAGTGCTGGCCACCAACGGCAACAACCGGCTGGGCGGCGACGACTTCGACAACCGCATCATCGACTGGATTGCCGACAGCTTTAAAAAGGAAAACGGCATCGA
Organism: Candidatus Limiplasma sp.; assembly: GCA_963664595.2. Classification (GTDB taxonomy): domain Bacteria; phylum Bacillota; class Clostridia; order Christensenellales; family Aristaeellaceae; genus CAXXOK01. Next base: position 161,235 of record CAXXOK010000010.1, read on the forward strand.
TCTCAGAAAGGACCGCATGGCGTACCAGCGCTTGAAGGAAGCTGCCGAAAAGGCGAAGATCGACCTCTCAGGCGTGATGAGCGCGTCCATTAACCTGCCGTTTATCACCAGCGACCAGAACGGCCCCAAGCACCTGGATATGACCCTGACCCGTGCCAAGTTTGACGAACTTACCGCGGATCTGGTGGACAATACCATCGACCCGATGAACAAAGCTTTGAAGGATGCCGGCCTTACCGCCGACGATATCGACAAGGTCATCCTCGTGGGCGGTTCCACCCGTATCCCCGCCGTGCAGGCAGCCGTGAAGAAGATCACCAAGAAAGAGCCCTTCAAGGGCATTAACCCCGACGAATGCGTTGCCGTTGGCGCGGCCATCCAGGGCGGCGTGCTCGGCGGCGAAGTTAAGGATGTTCTGCTGCTGGATGTCACCCCGCTTTCGCTGGGGCTTGAAACCGAAGGCCACATCTTTACCCGCCTCATCGAGCGCAACACCACCATCCCCACCACCAAGTCGCAGGTGTTCTCCACCGCGGCCGACGGGCAGACCACTGTGGAAATCCACGTGCTGCAGGGCGAGCGCCCCATGGCATTCGACAACAAAACGCTGGGCCGCTTCCAGCTTACCGGCATTCCGGCCGCGCCCCGCGGCGTGCCCCAGATTGAGGTTACGTTCTCCATCGACCGCAACGGCATTGTGAACGTATCCGCCAAGGATAAGGGCACGGGCAACGAGCAGAAGATCACCATCACGGCCTCCACGAACATGTCCGAGGAAGAAATCAAGCAGCGCGTCAAGGAAGCCGAGCAATTTGCCGAGGAAGACAAGAAGCGCAAGGAAGAAGTGGAAGTCGTCAACCAGGCGGACAGCCTGATCTACGAGATGGAGAAACAGCTCCGCGAGAACGGCGATAAGCTTTCCTCCGAGGACAAGGAAACCGTGCAGTCCGAGCTGGACGCCTTTAAGAAGGTTAAGGAAACAAACAACGTCGATCAGATCAAGGCGGCCATCGAACCGATGACCCAGAAGGTCTACCAGATTTTCGGCAAGCTCTATCAGCAGGAGAACCCGCAGGGTGCGCCCGATATGGGGCAGCAGACACCGCCGGATGCGCCTGTGGAAAATGAAGACGGCACGGTGAACACTGACTTCGACGTGGAATAATCGACCGGCAGAAAATCTAAAAAAGCCTCGGCAGAACGATTGAAAACGTCCTGCCGGGGCGTTTCGCAGAATAACGGAAGCAGGTGAACAATGGCCAAGCGCGACTACTATGAAGTCCTCGGCGTCCCCAAGGATGCGACGGAGGACGACATAAAAAAAGCATACCGGAAAAAGGCGAAAGAATGCCATCCCGATCTCAACCCCGATGACCATCAGGCGGAGGATCGTTTCAAGGAAATCAACGAGGCCAACGAGGTCTTGAGTGATGCCAAGAAACGCGCCCAGTACGACCGTTTCGGCCACGACGGCCCCAACATGCAGGGCTTCGGCGGCGGCGGTGGCGGTGGCTTTTCCGGGTTTGACGGGTTTAACGATATCGGCGATATCTTCTCGTCTATTTTCGGCGGGGGCATGGGGGGGAGCCGGGCTTCGCGCTCCAATGGGCCTGTGCCGGGCAACGACCTGCGCTATGATATGACCATTACCTTTGAAGAGGCTGTGTTCGGCGCCCAGAAATCCTTTGAGTTTTACCGCAATGAAAATTGCGAAACGTGCAAGGGCAGCGGGGCAAAGCCGGGCACAAGCGCCAAAACCTGTCCCACCTGCAAGGGCGCGGGGCAGGTGCGGACCGGCGGCGGATTTATGGTTACGGTGCATACCTGTCCCACCTGTCACGGCGAGGGCAAGGTTGTGGAGGAAAAATGCGCCGATTGCCAGGGAACCGGCCATGTGCGCAGAAAACGCAAAGCAACCGTAAAGATACCCGAGGGGATCGACAACGGACAGACCCTGGTCCTCCACGGCAACGGCGAGCCGGGTCTGCGCGGCGGCTCCAACGGTGATCTGTATGTGCGCATTTCCATCAAGCCGCATTCCCGCTTCAAACGGGAGGGCACCACACTGACCATGGATTTGGATATCAGCATGGTGCAGGCGGCGTTGGGCGCGGACATCGAGATTCCCACGATGAAGGAGCCTGTGAAGTACCGCATCCCCGAAGGAACGCAGAACGATACGGTGTTCCGGCTGAAAGGCTATGGGATTCCCAATCTGGGCAGATCCGGCAAAGGCGATCTCCTGGTGCGGGTAAAGGTGCAGATCCCCAAAAAGCTCTCCAGCAGGCAGAAAGAGCTGTTGAAGCAGTTTGAGCAGACGACAAGGAAATAAAACCATAAACAGGCTTTTCAACGGGAAAGGCCTGTTTCGCTGATGGAGGATACCGGATATGGAATGGATAGAAGCGGTTGTGCACACCACCACCGTGGGCAGCGATCTGGTCAGCGATATCCTGATTCGCTGCGGAGCCGCCGGTACTCAGGTGGAGGACCGCGCGGATGTGGCGACTGTCAACCGGGAGAAAATCGCCTGGGAGCTGTTTGATGAAAATATGGTGTTGAAAATGCCCGAGGACGTGCTGGTGAGGGGTTGGTTCTCGCAGGAGGACCCGCAGGACATTGCAGCGGTTCGGGAGCAGCTGGTCTATTTGCGCCAGCAGGCGGCGGATATCGATCTGGGCACGCTCCGGCTGGAAATGAACAACGCGGCCGACGAGGACTGGGCGGAGAATTGGAAGAAATACTATAAACCGTTTCGCATCGGCAGTCATCTGGTGGTCAAGCCGACGTGGGAGCCGTACCAGGCCAAAGCCGACGATGTGATCATTGAGCTGGATCCCGGCATGGCGTTCGGTACGGGCACGCACGAGACTACCAATATGTGCATGATGCTGCTGGAAAAGCATATGAATGCCGGTATGCGTGTGATGGACGTGGGCACAGGCAGCGGCATACTGGCGATCGCGGCAGCCAAACTCGGCGCAAAGGCCGTGCTGGCCGTGGATATCGATCCCGACGCGGTGAAAGTGGCCACGGAGAATATCGAGCGCAACCAGGTTAAGGGCCAGGTTCGCGCCGTGCAGGGCGATCTGGTGAAAAGCGAAGCGATGACGTGCGACCTTGCGGTGGCCAACATCATTGCCGATGCGATCTGCGCCCTGGCCGCGCCGCTGCGGCGGCATCTGGTCAGCGGCGGGCCGCTGATCTGCTCGGGGATTATCCGGGAACGGGAACAGGATGTGCTGGACGCGCTTCAGGCTGCCGGGTATACCGTGGCCGACCGCCTTACCCAGGGCGAATGGGTGGCGCTGTGCGCCAAAGGAGAAAAATAACATGCATCGCTGCTGGCTGGAAACGGATAGGCCGCTTGCTGCCGGAGAAACGGCCGCGCTTTCCCGGGAGGAAAGCGACCATATGGTCAAGGTGCTCCGCATGAAGGCGGGGGAGCCGGTACAGCTCATCGCGGCGGAACGGCTGTATGGCGCGGAAATCACCTCCGTAACAGACGGCATTGTGCAGGCTTTGATCATCAACGAGCTGCCGTCGCCGGAGCCGGCTGTCAGGATTACGCTGGTGCAGGGGCTGCCCAAGGCCGACAAGCTGGAATGGATTGTGCAAAAAGCTACGGAGCTTGGCGTGCACCGCGTGCTGCCTGTGGAAATGGCCCGGTCGGTGGCGCGTATCACAAATAAAGAGGATAAGAAAAACGATCGTCTCGGCCGCATCGCGCTGGAGGCCGCCAAGCAGGCGGGGCGCGCGCATGTGCCGCAAGTGCTCCCGGCCATGCGCTTTTCAGACGCGCTGAAGGAACTGAAAGGCAGTCTCTATGTGGCGTGGGAGGAAGCGGACGCGCTGCACCTTTCACGGGCGGTCGCGCAGGATCAGCCGCGGGAGATCACGCTGGTGATCGGGCCGGAAGGCGGCATCACGGCGGAAGAAATCGCGCAGCTGGAAGCAATCGGTGCCAAACCGGTTACGCTGGGCAGGAGGATCCTCCGCACGGAAACGGCGGGGCTGTGCGCACTGGCGGTTACGCTGGCGGCGCTGGGGGAGATGTAATGGCAAAAACCGTTCTGTTTTATACGTTGGGCTGCAAGGTGAACCAGTACGATTCCGAGGCTATGCTGGAGCAGTTTCTGGAAAACGGCTATCTTGCGGCCGAACAGGGAGCACCCGCGGATGTGTATGTGATCAACACCTGCACGGTGACGGGGACGGGCGAACAGAAGAGCATGCAGGCGGTGCGGCGATTTCAGCGGCAAAACCCAAACGCCGAGATCATCATCGCGGGCTGCCTGGCGCAGAAGAAGGCGGAGGAACTGCTCGATACTGGCGCACGGCTGATACTCGGTGTGCAGCACCGCGCGGACGTTGTGCCGCTGTTTGAGCGGGCTGTGGCGCAGAACCGGCAGATCATGGCGGTGGAAGGGCTGGATCAGGTCGCGTTTGAGCCGCTGTCCATCCGAGGGCATCAGGGACATACCCGTGCGCTGATGAAGATACAGGAAGGCTGCGACAACCACTGTACGTTTTGCATTGTGCCTTCCGTGCGCGGCGGCATCCGTTCCCGGGCGCTTGCCGATATCCGGCGGGAAGCGCAGGCGCTGGCCGACGCGGGATTTCAGGAAATTGTGCTCACCGGCGTCCATTTAACCAGCTATGGCCGGGACCAGGAGGACAGGCCGACGCTGGCCGACGCGGTGGCGGCGGCCGCGCAGGCGGACGGTATTCAAAGAATCCGGCTGGGCTCGCTGGAACCGGTAATCGTAACCGAAGCCTTTGTTACGGCAATCCATGGGATTCCCAAGCTGTGCCCGCAGTTTCATCTAGCGCTGCAATCGGGCAGCGACGCGGTGCTGCAGCGCATGAAGCGGCGGTATAACACGGCCCAGTTTTTACGCGCGGCGCAGCGGCTGAGGGCCGCCTATCCCGATGCCGCCCTGACGACGGATGTGATTGTAGGCTTTCCCGGCGAGACCGAGGAGGAGTTTGCGCAGACGGTTGCCTTTTGCCAATCCGTCGGCTTTATGAAAATCCACGTATTTCCCTACAGTCCGCGCGAGGGAACGCCCGCGGCGGCCATGCCCGGACAACTGCCGAAGCAGGTAAAAAGCGAACGGGTCCGGCAGCTGATAGAAATCGCCGACCAGCTTTCTGTCTCCTATCGCCAAACGATGGCCGGTACAGTGCAGCCGGTGCTGTTGGAGGAATACCGCAGGGGCGGCGAGCTGGCCGGGTACACGCCGCAATACATCCCCGTCACCTGCCATGCGGGCAGGGTGGGGGAAATCTGTCCGGTTTTGCTTTTGGAACCGGCCGGGGAAGGAATGCGCGGCGAGGCTGTGGAAACCAATACGCAATACCGTAAGGAGGAATAGCCATATGGAAGATTGTTTGTTCTGCAAGATTATCAAAGGGGAGATTCCGTCCAAAAAAATCTACGAGGATGATGATACCTACGCGTTTTACGATATCAATCCACAGGCCAAAGTGCACGCGCTGGTCGTGTCCAAGCGGCATGTGGCGTCCCTGGCGGCCCATGAGGGATTGACGGATGAGCAGCTGGCCGCCTGCCTGCGTACCTGCCACCGGGTTGCCGAGCAGCTGGGCATCGCCCAGAGCGGCTACCGCGTGGTATCCAACAGCGGAAAGGACGCCTGCCAATCCGTTGACCATCTCCATTTTCATGTGATCGGCGGCAATCTGATGAACGGTCAAATGGCATAATACGGCCCGTATTCAGCGAAATAACTGAAAATTGGAATTTCATGGTTGACGCAAAACGTATTTATGCTATATAATAAGCAAGCAATAGCTGTGTATCCTTCGCTGGTTTCTCTGCGCGGGAGACCGGCGAGATGAGCGAGGGGAGGGATAACAGTGTCCGAGGTACGTATCCGAGAAAATGAATCCCTGGAAAGCGCTCTGAAGCGATTTAAACGTCAATGTGCTCGCTCGGGTGTTTTGGCGGAAGCGCGCAAACGCGAACATTACGAAAAGCCCAGCGTGAAGCGTAAGAAGAAAGCCGAAGCCGCGCGCAAACGCAAGTATTAAAACTAAAGCCCTTTCTGATTGCAGGAGGGGCTTTTTCGTTCCGTTTTTACATTGTAAAACAATACGGCGGTTGACAAAACTCCAACCTCATGATATTGTTCAGATAGGGTCAATATTCATTATCCATCCTTATCAAAGCGAGGAGTCTTCTTGCGGTATGCCTTCGAAATAAAAACTCATGCGAATGCCCGCTATGCTCTTTCAATGGACAAGCTCGCACGGATAGAATGTCAATGTTTGCTGTACGCGCTGGATCAAAAAGCAACGGTTTTACATGAAAAACTTGCAGGAACACGGTTCATCATCGTTGAAACCGAACCATTGAATGAACAGGGATGGAAACTGCTCTCCAGTCAATCCGGCATTTCTATGGCAGCCGAAATGGAGGGCGATTGGTTAAGGCCCTTGCAGCTCCAGCAAGACGCCTATCTGGAAGCGGATCTGGCACAGGTTCTCAAGTACAAGGGTAAAACGAATGCAGATTTCACATTCATGATGCTTCACTGCGCAAAAGCCGCGTCTTTATTTGCGCTGACCACTACGCCGATCACGGTTTTGGACCCTGTCTGCGGGCGCGGCACCACGCTTTTTTGTGCGTTGCAGGAAGGATACAATTCTATTGGCACTGAGATCAACAGGAAAGACATCCACGAGACTGACGTTTATTTCAAACGATATCTGCAATTCCATCATTACAAGCACAAACGGGAAACCCTGTCCGCAACGCTGCCCGATGGCGGCCATGCGGAAGCGATTCGTTATCAGCTGGCAAACAATGCAGACGATTTTAAAAAGGGAAACACCCGAAGCCTGTGCCTGTTCCATGGCGATACGGCACAGGTGCACCGGATGACGGGCAAGGAAAGCTGCCATCTGCTGGTTGCCGATCTGCCGTACGGCGTGCAGCATGCCGCCAAGGGAATGAAAGGCAAATCTCCTTTGGAGCAAATGATGCGGGAAGCGTTTCCCGCATACTTTCAGGCGCTGAAACAGGGCGGGGCCATGGCTATTGCGTTTAATACCTATACCTTAAAACGCGAGGCTGTGTGCCGCGAAATGGAAAACGCCGGGTTCACTGTGATGACTGAACCGCCTTTTAACGATTTCTCACACTGGGTGGAGCAGGCGGTCAACCGTGACATGGTAATTGCCGTAAAGAAAAAACAGTAGTCTCACATTGCAGAATCATTTTTTGGATTCCGCATCAATACAAAACAAGGAGGAATATAATTGTTGTCAAGCGATTTGCAGGCAATGACGGTTGTTCAGCTGCGCAAGCTGGCAAAAGAACAGAGCATCAGGCTGGCGTCTGGTTTGGACAAAGCTACGATTGTGCAGCGGATAGCCGATGCCATGGGTATGAAGGAAGCGCCTGAGGATGAAGAAAATCAAGCGCTGCACGCGGCTCCGCTTTCTGCGGATGTTACGTCGGTGGATCCGCGGGGCGGACTGGCTTCGGACGGATACCGTTCGTCCTACCAGCAGGTGCGTCAGGCAAGGGCGGGCATCTCCAGCAAGCCGTTGCTGAAAAATACAATCCAGAGGGAACTGGGCACCAGCCCGTCCCGCTTTGGTCCCCAAACAAATTATGTTTCACCCACATCCTCGCCGGACCGGGAAACGATGTATGGGACACGGCAGACGGAACAACCCTTACCCCAGCGGACGATTGACGGCTATAAGCTTGGGTACCGCGCCGCCCAGCCCCGCGAGTATAACCGGCAGGAGTACCGCAGCCAGCCCCGGGTTGACTACAACCGACAGGCGTATCCCGCGCCGCCCACGCAGCACAATGTGCCGCACAGCAGAACCGGCGAGGTTTATTACAACGATTCGCTGTATAAGCCCGTGCGGGATCCCAAGATTATCGAGAGTCTGGAAAACGGCGAGATACCCGATGTGCTGCAGGCGCCGGAGGGGGAACCGGGCGAGGGCATTCTGGAAATCCTGCCCGATGGCTTCGGCTTTTTACGGTCTTCTACGCTTTTGCCCGGCCGGAAGGATTTCTATGTGTCGGTTGCCACCATCCGCCGGTATGATCTGCGTACCGGGGATTTTGTGGAGGGCAAGGTTCGCCCCGGGCGGGAAACCGATAAGTTTGCCGCATTGATGTACGTGGAAAAGATCAACGGCATTCCGTATGAGCAGGAAAAGGAACGGCTGCTGTTTGACGAGCTTACGGCGGTGTACCCCAACCGCCGGATTGTGCTGGAGGGCAAGGAATCCAGTGAGAACTGGCCGATGCGGATTACCGACCTGATCGCACCGATCGGGTTTGGGCAGCGGTCCATGATCGTAGCGCCGCCGGAAAGCGGCAAAACGGTGATGATGCAGAAAATCTGCAAGGCGATCAAACAAAACGACAACGAAGCGCAGCTGATGATGCTGTTAATTGACGAACGCCCCGAGGCTGTGACCGAGGTCCGCGACTCGCTGGAGGGGGTCGCCGAGGTGTTTGCCACCACCTTTGACGAAGCGCCCGACGCGCAGACCCGCGTTTCGGAAACGATGCTGGAGCGTGCGGAGCGGCTGGTGGAACAGGGCAAAAACGTGGTAGTTCTGCTGGACAGCCTTACGAAGCTGACCCGCGCCTATCAGGCCGCCGTCACACAGGGCAGCCGTACCATGACCAACACGGTAACGCCGACGGCGCTGGTGAAGCCCAAACGCTTTTTCGGCGCGGCGCGCAACACGCGGGAGGGCGGCAGCCTGACGGTGATCGCCACCATTTTGATTAATACCGGTTCGCGTGTGGATGATATCATTTTTGAGGAATTCAAGGGAACGGCAAACATGACCCTATGGCTGGACACGCCGGATGGAAACGAGCCGATGTTCCCGGTGATCGATATGCGCATGAGCGGCACCAAACGCGAGGACATGCTGCTGGGCGCACAGGAGATCGAAAGCCTGAAGGCAGTGCGTACGGTACTCGGCTCCGCCACCAACCGAGAGGCACTGGTACAGCTGATTGAGATGATGAGCAAAACCAAGTGTAATGCCGATCTGTTTGCCAGACTGAAGGATTGGGTAGCCCTGTGGGAAAAGAGCGGGTTTCTGGCGAAAAAGTAACGCAACCTCCAACACCAACCGGCTGCCTGTTTTACGGCAGCCGGTTTTGCGTTCCGTGCCATGCAGAATCCCCTGGTCCGCGGGTTTGTGAAGAGACTTCAATCATAGGATTCCTATCGGGCTGACAGGCAGCCTTTCACGCAATCGATCACCACATTCCGGTATACGGCTTTCGGAATCGGTTGTATGCCTATCGTATAGGGCGGCCTGCGGTTGTAAAGCAACAGGGCTTTTCGCGGAAGTGTAAACACCCGTCATAAGTCCTGCGGCGGCTGTGTAACAGTTGGGGCAGCAGCACGGTTTTCTTGTTTCAAGGGTTGGTTTTATGGTTAGAATATGGTATAATCAAATCTAATGGTTTGCCATAATATGGCGGGCCAAGGGTAACAATGACCCTGATTACAAGGAGGACAAACGCTTGAAGAAATCACAACGCGGTATGATGGGATATGTTGTGTTGATTGCTGCGTTCATATTAATCGCCATGGTTCTCAACGGCGGGTTCGGACAGACCGTTGATCTGCGGATCGAATACCCTGCGCTGCTGGACGCGATCGAAAACAAGCAGGTTCGCGCGGCGGCCATCCGCGGCACATCTTTGGTCGGCCTTTATGAAAACAGCAATACCGCTTTGTCGGATTTCCCCGACCGCAGCTATGACTTTGAAACCACCATCGGGGACGACTTCATTGAAACCGTACGTCAAATTACGGCCAACCAGCTTGGGAAGCCGCTGGATGAAATCAGCGTGGGGGATTTCACCTTCACCCTGCAATACCGTGCGCCGGTCATCACACCCTGGTATGTGGATTTCTTGCCGCTGCTGTTTATCGTGGCACTGTCGATGGGCCTGTGGTATTTCCTGATCATGCGTCAGGGCGGCGGTAACAACAAGGTTATGAACTTTGGCAAAAGCCGCGCGCGTATGAGCGATCCTTCCAAGGTGAAGGTGACCTTCAAGGATGTCGCGGGCGCCAAGGAAGAAAAAGAGGAGCTTGAGGAGATGGTTGATTTCCTCAAAAACCCCAAGAACTATATCGAAATGGGCGCGCGCATCCCAAAGGGCGTGCTGCTTGTGGGCCCTCCCGGAACCGGCAAAACCCTGCTCGCCAAAGCGGTGGCCGGGGAAGCGAACGCGCCGTTTTTCTCCATCAGCGGTTCGGATTTTGTGGAGATGTTCGTCGGCGTGGGCGCAAGCCGTGTCCGCGATCTGTTTGAACAAGCCAAAAAGGCCGCTCCCGCCATCATCTTTATTGATGAGATCGATGCTGTTGGCCGCCACCGTGGCGCAGGACTGGGCGGCGGACATGATGAACGGGAGCAGACCCTCAACCAATTGCTGGTTGAGATGGACGGTTTTTCTACCAACGAGGGCGTAATCGTGATGGCGGCCACCAACCGCCGCGATATTCTGGATCCCGCTATTCTGCGTCCCGGCCGGTTTGACCGTCAGGTGACCGTGAACTATCCCGATCTGGACGGACGTGTGGAAATCCTTAAGGTGCACAGCCGCGGGAAGCCCCTTGCCAACGACGTTGATTTAGGCAATGTGGCCAAACGCATGCCGTTCTCCACGGGCGCCGATCTGGAAAACGTGATGAACGAGGCGGCGATCCTCGCCGTACGCGACCGCAAGAAAAAGATTACCCAGAAGCACCTTGTGGAGGCCATCAGCCGCGTGCAGATGGGCCCGGAAAAGAAGAGCCACAAGGTGACCCCGCGCGACAAGCATACCGTAGCCTATCATGAGGCCGGTCATGCCGTGATCGCCAACATCCTGCCCGAGTGCGACGACGTGCATCTGGTTACCATCGTGCCGCGCGGCCAGGCTGGTGGCTATACCCTTAGCCTGCCTGCGGAGGAAAACGACAACCTTTCCAAAACCAAGCTGCTGGGGATGATCACCATGGCGCTGGGCGGCCACGCTGCCGAGCAGGTGGCGCTGGACGATATCTATACCGGTTCTTCCAGTGATTTGAAACGCGCCTATGAGCTGGCCCGCCGCATGGTGACGCAGTTCGGCATGAGCGAGCTGGGCACGGTGTACCTCTCCAGTGACAACGAAGTGTTTGTCGGCATGGAATTTGGGCAGAGCCGCGAATTCAGCGAGCAGACGGCGGCTTCCATCGATTCCGAGGTGAAGCGCATTGTGGACGAGAGCTACAAGCGTGCCGTACAGCTGCTGACCGATAACCAAAACAACCTGACCAACGTGGCCGAAGCACTGCTCAAGCATGAAACCCTGAACCTGAAAGAGTTTGAGGCCGTCATGCGCGGCGAATCGCTGCCGGAAAAGCTTGAGTACGAAATCGAAGAAGAAAAGCACAAGGAAGAGGAAAAGGAAGAAGCGGAAGGCAAAGAGCCCACCGAAGATCCGCAGCCGGAAAAACCTTCCTTTGTGCCGCCGGAACCTAAGGACACGAATGACGGCGAGCCGTTTATTGAGCCGTGAGACCGTCGATTGATCTGCACACCCACAGTACCTTCAGCGACGGAACCTGTACCGTAACGGAAATCTGTGCGGAAGCTCTGAAAAGCGGCGTGAAAACCCTTGCCCTGTCCGACCACGATACGACCGATGGCCTGCTGCCGATGCAGCAGGCGCTGGCGGATGTGAACCGTGAGCAGCAGCGGATCACCCTGATCCCGGCCATTGAGCTGAGCAGCGGCGACAACGGTATGACGCATGTGCTGGGCTACGGTATACGCAACGGGCGGGAACCGCTGCAAAGCGAACTGGTAACGCTCAAGCATATGCGCGTGGAGCGGAACGCCGAAACCATCCGGCTGCTGAACCGGCTGCTGGATACGGAGCTTGTACCGGATTCCACACCGGAAATCGGCGTGGAAAACCACGTGCCCGGCCGTATGCATGTAGCGAGGCTTTTGATTGAAAAGAAGTTTGTGAAAACCGTGGATGAAGCGTTTCATAAATATCTGGACGCGGGCAAACCGGCCTATCTTCCGCTGCGGAATATGTCCACCGAAGACGCAATCGGCATTCTGCTGCAAACCGGAGCAATCCCCGTGCTGGCACACCCCATGCGCATTATGCGGGACCGGACGGAGCTGGAGGGCCTGATAGCCCGCTTGAAGGAGCACGGACTCAAGGGCGTCGAGGTGTACCACCCCTCGGCTTCCGTTCAGGATGCCAGATGGCTGTACCGCATCGCTGAAAAACACGAATTGTTGGTGACGGGCGGCAGTGACTTCCATGGCGATTTCGGCATGCATGCCAAGCTTGGAAGATACCCCTCGGGCTGGCATACCTGGCAGCAGGATCTTGACGCTCTGCAGGCAGCGATCCAATGATCACTAATTTCCTGATAAAAGGAGACTATTGATGAACAATAACGGTTACCCACCCTACCAAAACCAGCCGGTGCAGGGAAACCAACAGCGTCCGTATGCGCAGCAGAACATAAGGCCGCAGAATGATTTTCCAAACGGCTTTCAAAATGGGAATTACCCGAGCGGTGATTTTAAACCGAAAAAAAAGCGCAGCTTTACGTGGCAGCTGACGAAGTTTTTGCTTGTGCTTATTTTGGTAGGGGCGGCTGGCGTCGGCATCTATGTGGGGAAAACCTATCTGGATGTGGCGCCGTATACGTCCGTGTTTTTAGATGGGGTTACCGTGGATGGCATCGATCTGGGCGGCATGACCTGGGACGAAGGCAATACCGCCGTTCGGAGCCAGATTATCAATAAGCTGAGCTCGTGGTACGTGCGGCTGAAGAGCACGAATGGATCCTATAAGGATATCACGGCCGAAACGCTCAACATCAGCCGCGATCCCTCCGACGCGCTGGAAGCAGCCTGGGCGATTGGGCACGATACCAGCGCCACCACCCGCAAAACAATATTCGAACTTCAAAACGAAATTATCGCCGCGAACGCCGACGTGAAAAGCTTTTCCAGCGTCGAGTACAATGCGGATACATCGGTGATCGACAACATCCTGTCCGCGCTGGCCAGAGCCGCCTATGTGGAACCGCAGGATGCCAAGATGCTTTCCTTCAATCCGGAATCCACTACGGAACCCTTCACCTTTCAGGAGGAGGTTGTGGGCCGGACGCTGGATGCCGAGGCGATCAAGGAAAAGATCATCGGCATGATCGATTCCTTTGAAAGCGGAGAAGTGCTGATCGAGACGACCGCACTGTATCCCAAGACCACCGTGGCGGACCTTGAGAAATATTACACCCTGCGCAGCAGAGCCGTTACGCCTATCGACACAAGCTCTACCGACGCGCGTAACGAAAACATCCGCATCGCGTTTGAAAAGCTCAACGGACAGATTATCAACGAAGGCGCGAAGCTATCCTTTAATGGGGTTGTGGGCAAACGCTCGCAAACCAACGGATTTCTGCGCGCGTATGAGTATAACTACGGCGATTTGGTATGGGGTATCGGCGGCGGCGTGTGCCAGGCCAGCACCACGGTGTACCTGGCGGCGCTTAAGGCGGGCATGACGCTGGGCGACCATACCGCGCACAGCCAGAAGGTAAGCTATACCGATCTGGGATTGGATGCTACCGTGTCCGATACAAACGGAGCCGAGAAGGATATGTCGGTGCGCAACAACACCGGCGGGCAAATCTTTATCGCGGCACACGTGATTACCGATCCGGCCAATCGAAAAAGACTGCTGTGCGAGGTGCGCATCTACGGCTTGGATCTGGGGGATATATCATACGATCTGGAAACCGAAATCGTGGAAGTGCTTCAGCCGCCTTCCGATCCGGTATACATCGACGACAAGGAAGCTAAATATGTAACCTTTACGGATGAATTTAAGATCGTTTCCCAGGCCGCGGAAGGCTATGTGGTGGACACCTATCTGGTCAAACTGCAAAACGGTGTGCAGCTCAGCCGTGAAAAGCTGACGCGCAGCACCTATCCCGCGCGCTCGCAGAAGATTTATGTGGGGGTTGCCACAAGGTACTAACCCGGGCCGTCTTTCTCCCACAGGCTATACTGCTGATCGTTTTTCAGTGCAGACAGCATCGTTTCTTCCAAATTGGGATACCGTTTGCCAAGCTCTGCTAAAAGCTCTTTCATCTCCTGCCGCTTTGTGCTTCCGTTTGCCGGACACGGGTTATGCTGCACGGGGAGGGAGAGCGTTTTTTGCATGTGAATCACTTCTCTTTCCGGCATATAAACCATCGGCCGGATCACGGTGATATCAGTACGGCTCATGTAGGTTTTGGGATGGAAGGTGTGAATGCGCCCTTCAAAGATCAGGCTCATGAGAAAGGTCTCCAGCGCGTCCTCGCGGTGGTGGGCCAGCGCCAGCTTGTTGCAGCCCAGCTCCTTGCTCATATCGCACAGCATGGCGCGGCGCATTTTGGCGCACAGAGGACAGGGACTGCGGTCGTTGCGCAGTTCAAACAAAATCTGATACAGATCGGTATATCGCACCGTGAGCGGAATATCCTCCGCCTCGCAAAAAGCTTCGATGGCCGAGGCATCCGGGGCTTGCGGCCCCATGGTGAGCATAATGGCCTGCAACGTAAAATCCTTTCGTATCCTGCGGTACAGCGACAGGCCATGGGTGAGCAGCAGGCTGTCCTTGCCGCCGGAAAGCCCTACGGCAATCCGGTCGCCCGGCTCAATCAAATGAAAATCCTGGTCCGCGCGGCGGATACGCCCCAACGTGGTTTTCAACCGTTCATCCGTCCCTTCCGTTTCGGTCGGCTCATTGTAACATAATACGCCGTTTGTGCAAAGACGGCGCCTGCGTGGTGACAAGCTGCGGGGAATTATGCTATAATACGGGAAAAAGGAGGCTGAAAAATGCAAGGGGTCAAAGGCAGTGCATTGCCACGGGAAAAGGTGGTTGCATGGCTGTGCGCACTGATGCTGCTTGTGAGCGTCCTGCCTCTGCTTGCGATATCTTTTTACAGCCACCCGCATTATGACGATTATGGCTTTTCTGCCAATGTGCACCATGCCTGGCTGGACAGCGGAAACATGGTCACGCTTCTGAAAACCGCTGCCCAGAGTGCCGTAAGCGTGCGGCAGAACTGGCAGGGCACCTATCTGGGCACCATCCTGAGCAACGTGCAGCCCGGTGTATTTTCGGAAAATCTGTATTTTCTGACCACATTTATTCTGCTCGCGGCGTTTCTGCTGTGCTTTGGATTCTTCTTTGCTACGGTACTGCGCGTATGGTTCAAGGCGGCGGGTTATGAGATTATCATGATCGCCAGCCTTGCGCTGTTTTTGATGATCCAGCTTCTGCCGCAGATCAACGAGGGCTTCTACTGGTTTAACGGCGGCATCGGCAATACATTTGTCTATTCGCTGATCGTGTTCAGTCTGGGCCTGATGATCAGGCTATGGTACGCCAAAGGCGCAAAGGCCTGGTGGCTGTCCGCTGCGCTGCTTGTGCTGATGGTTGCGCTTGGCGGGGGGAGCTACGGCGGCGGCTTGTTTTTCCTGTGTATCAGTGCGCTTGTTGTGTTCTATGCGCTTTGGATCCGGCACCGTTACCGGTTTGTGTATGCGGGCTTGCTGGTTGTGCTCGCTGCGTGCTTTGTTTACAGCATGTCTGCGCCCGGCAACGATAACCGCGCATTGATTATGGGCACGCGGATATCTGCGCCGGAAGCCGTGCTGAAATCGCTGTATTATGGGGTGACGCTGTTGGGGAATTATTTCTCCCTGCCCGTGATCGCCGTCCTTCTGTTTTTCCTGCCGGTTTTCTGGAAGCTTTCGCAAAACAGCGAGCTTTCCTTCAGCCATCCGTGGATCGCGATGGTTCTGGGAATCGGCTTATTCTGCACGCAGCTGGTGCCGCCGATGTTTTCCGGCGTGTTTATCGGCGGCGGCCGAATCCAGAATACTTATTATTTCAGCTTCATTGCGATGGCTTTGCTGTACGAGCTGTATCTGGTTGGATACCTTGCAAAGCATATGGAGAAACCTTTCCGCCTGAGCGGCGGGATGAAACGCGGGATCACGATCCTGGCGGCGGCGTTGTTTGTACTGGGCATTCTGGGATACGCGCGGCCCACGGACGGAACCTTTGGCCCAAAGAACCTGACAGGCGTAGAGGCGGCGATATCCATTCTCCGTGGGGAGGCGCAGCAGTATGACGAAGCAATGGACGCCCGGGAACAGCTGCTTAACGACCCGGATATTCAGGAAGTGGCGCTGACGCCGCTGGCCTCCACGCCCAAGACCTTCATGGCGGATTCCCTCTCCACGGATCTGGCGGACAATATCGCCCGGTCGCTGGAAATATACTACCGCAAGCAATCGGTAACGGTGGTGCAGGCGGAGTAGGTCCGCAACCATTTATATCGGAATAACGAGGAGCTTTATGAAACGACTGGACGGTAAAAACGCGCTGATCACGGGTGCGTCTCGCGGTATCGGCAAGGCAACGGCGGAGCTGTTTGCGCGGGAAGGCGCGAACATCTGGGCGTTTGCCAACCGGCCAAACGAAGCGTTTGAGGCCTGGTGCGCCGCAACAGCCGCGCAGAACGGGATTTTTGTGAAGCCCATTTATGCGGATCTTGCCGATACAGCCGCGGTTACGGCGGCGGTGCGGCAGGCGATGGGGGACAAGCTGCCGCTGGATATTCTGGTGAACAATGCGGGGATCATGGGCGAGGATAAAATGTTCCAGATGACGCGGCTGGAGGAAATGGAAGAAATATTTGCCGTCAATTTTTTCGGCACCATAACACTAACCCAACTGGCCACGCGGTGGATGGCGCGCAAGCAGCATGGCGCGGTGGTGAACGTCGCTTCGGTGGCGGGGCTGGACGGGGACAGCCGTTTGGATTATTCCGCCAGCAAAGCCGCCATGATCGCCGCGACGAAGAAGATGGCCAGGGAACTGATGAGCTCCGGAATCCGCGTCAACGCCGTTGCGCCCGGGTTTACCGATACCGATATGACCGGCGGATTAAGCGAAAAGGTTGCCGGGGAAGCCATGGCGAATAACCTGATGCACCGCAAGGGGGAACCGCGGGAGATTGCCGCGGTGATTGCGTTTCTGGCAAGCGACGAGGCGTCCTTTGTTACGGCGCAGGTCTGGCGCGCGGACGGCGGTATCGTGTAATCGGGACGGGAGCTGTATGGTATGCGGCCATTTCCGCGTTTGTTCGTAAAACTGTGGGATACGCCGGGGCATTGGTATCCACAGGTTGCGCTGCGGAGCCTGTGTAAAAAACGTTTTGCCTGATCCCGATAATGGCCGGAGGCCGTTTGTGCGGACAGGGATTATACCGGAAAACAATGAAGTAGGAGAGAAGATATGACAAATCAGGAGAAGTACATCGGCGCATTCACGGACGCCCTGGCGGTTGAAGCCGGAGAAACCGGCGCTTTGGTTTATGGGCAGTCCACCGCGTGGGACAGCGTGGGGCATATGCGGCTGATCGCCAACCTGGAGGACGCGTTCGACATCATGATGGATATGGATGACATTATCGATTTCAGCTCCTTTGCCAAGGGCAAGGAAATCCTGCGTAAATATGATGTGGAAGTTTAGCAAAACGCAGCAAGCCATCGCGGCGATTGATGATACCGGTACGGCGCTGACCTACGGGCAGCTGGAGACGGAAGGGGATGCCCTGGCGCAAAGCATCGGCGGCCGCTGCCTGGTGTTTTGCCTGTGCCGGAACGATTTGGGAAGCCTGCTTGGATACACGGCGTTTCTCAACCATGGCATCGTGCCTGCACTGCTGTCCGCTGAACTGGACACGGAGCTGCTGCAATCACTGCTGAACAGCTATCATCCGCGTTATGTATGGGCGCCGGAGGACATTAAAGCGGAGGGGCAAGAAAAGTACCGCGCCTTTGGCTATCGCCTTGTTAAAACGCCGTTTGCCGATACGCCCCCGCTGTACCCGGAGCTGGCGCTGCTGCTGACCACCAGCGGCTCCACAGGCAGCCCCAAGTTTGTGCGGCAGAGCTATCAAAACGTCCGGGCGAATATTGATTCGATTGTTGTATATCTGCATCTGACAGCGGACGAACGCCCCATTACCACGCTGCCGATGAACTATACCTATGGCTTGAGCATCCTTAACACCCATCTGGATGTCGGCGCGACCCTTCTGCTGACGCGGTTTGGCATCGCGCAGAAGGGTTTCTGGGAGTTTTTCAGGCAGAACCGGGCCACAAGCTTCGGCGGCGTCCCCTATACCTACGAAATGCTGGACCGCATGCGGTTTATGCGTATGGAGCTGCCCTCGCTTCGCACCCTGACGCAGGCTGGCGGCAAGCTGCTGCCCACCCTGCATGAAAAGTTCGCTCTCTGGTGCAGGGATACGGGCCGGGAATTTATTGTGATGTACGGCCAGTGCGAGGCCACGGCCCGCATGGCCTATCTGCCGTGGGAGCGCGGCATTGAAAAAATCGGCGCGATGGGCGTCGCCATTCCCGGCGGCCGCTTTGCCTTGATTGATGTGGACGGAACCGAGATTGAAAAACCTTTCCAAACCGGCGAGCTGCGCTACTACGGCGATAATGTAACGCTTGGGTACGCCACAGGCTCGGCGGATCTGGCGAAGGGCGACGAACGCGGCGGCGTGCTGGACACCGGCGATATGGCACAGCTTGACGACGACGGATATTTCACTATCGTCGGACGGAAAAAGCGTTTTGTAAAGCTGTTTGGCAACCGTGTAAATCTGGATGAGGCGGAGCGGCTGCTCAAGGTAAAATTTACGGCCGCGGATATCGCCTGCGGCGGCAGGGACGACTGCCTGACGATCTATGGCACGGACGCGGGGCTTCTTTTGCAAATGAAAGCCTATCTGGCGGAGAAAACGGGGCTGCATCTCTCGGCCTTTACGGTGAAAGCCGTGGAGAGCATCCCGAAGAACGACGCGGGAAAAACGCTGTACAGGGAACTGGAGAAGCTGGATGATTGACAGGCAAACGATGCATGAGATGGAGCCCTACGGGCTGGCGCATGACGAGAAGCACGCGTTTCTTTCGGATGCGCTGATTGCGCTGACGGAGCACCATGCCGCGCATTGCCCTGCATATGCCCGCATGCTCAGGGCGTCCGGTACGGATTGGAGCAAGGTTACCGGGTATGAGCAGCTTCCGCCGCTGCCTGTGCGGCTGTTTAAGGAGTTCGATCTGCAAAGCGTGTCGCAGGACGCGCTGTACCGCACCATGACCAGCTCCGGCACTACGGGGCAGCAGGTGAGCCGAATCTACCTGGACCGGGAAACCGCCGTACTCCAGAGCAAAGTGCTGGCCAGAATCATGGAAAGCACGCTGGGAAAGCAACGCCTGCCGATGATCGTTGTGGATTCGTCGGCGGTGATGAAAAATCCGGCCATGTTTTCGGCGCGGGGCGCGGGCATCCGCGGCTTCGGCATGTTCGGGCGCGACACCGTGTACGCGCTGGACGATCAGATGCGGCTGAATGGGGAAGAACTGACCGCGTTTTTACACAAGCATAAGGGAGAAAGTATCTTTCTGTTCGGATTTACCTCCATTATCTGGCAGCATTTTTATACGGCGCTGCAGCAGGCGGGCCAAACGCTGGAAATTGAAAACGGTGTGCTGCTCCATGGCGGCGGTTGGAAAAAGCTGATCGACCAGGCGGTGAGCAAGCAGCAGTTCAAACAGGCGCTTCAATCCGTGTGCGGCAATATCCGGGTGCTGGATTACTACGGCATGGTTGAGCAGACGGGCACCGTATATATGGAATGTGAATACGGGCATCTGCACGCGCCGGTCTGGTCGGATGTGCTTATCCGCCGTCCGCTGGATTTTTCCCTGGCGGGTCCGCGGGAGACGGGGCTGATGGAGGTTGTAAGCGTTTTGCCGGGCAGTTATCCGGGCCATGTGCTCCTTACCGAGGATCAGGGCCGCATACTGGGCGAGGACGATTGCCCCTGCGGCCGGAAGGGCAAGTATTTTGAAATTCTGGGGCGCATCCAGCGCGCAGAAATCAGGGGGTGCAGCGATACCTATGAACAGCCCTGACAATGTCCGGGTGCTCTGCGGCCTTACGGATCCGCTTCAGGCTGCCAACGTCCCCGCGCTGCCGCCATTTGCCCCGCAGGTGACGGAATTCCTGTCCGATCTTTCCGGCGTGCTGCTGCGGGACAAGGCGGCCCAGCTGTACCCCGATGTGATCACGTTTGCGTTCTTCTGCCGCCGCACCGGTCTGCAGTCCATGCAGGCGGATTATGACGGCGAGGACCTGGAGGCAAGGCTTGGGCGCGGGCTTACCTTCCACATTGCGCCGGGCAATGTGCCGATGAACTTTGCGTATTCGCTGGTATCGGCTTTGCTGGCAGGGAACGCCTGCATTGTAAAAGCCCCCAGCAAGGCATTTGATCAGGTCACAGTCACCGCGGCGGCCATGCGGTCGCTGCTTAACGAGAAGCACAAGGCGCTGAAACCCTATGTGAACGTGATCGAATACCCGCGCGATAGACAGGATATCACCGAGGCTTTCAGCGCATGCTGCGATGCGCGCGTGATCTGGGGCGGGGATGAGACCATCCGCCGGGTGCGCATGGCGCCGCTTTCTCCTCGCGCCTTTGACATCACCTTTGCCGACCGCTGGTCGCTGGCTGTGCTGAACACGGGCGCTGTGCTGTGTATGCAGGACAGGGAGCTGAAGGAACTGGCCAAGGGCTTTTACAACGATACCTATCTGTATGACCAGAATGCCTGCACATCGCCCCGGCTGTGCGTGTGGATGGGGGAGCGCGGCGATTTGGAAGCGGCCCAGGAACGGTTTTGGGATGCTGTCCATCAGGAAGCCGCCGCGCGGTACCCGCTGGATGCCGTTACAGCCGTAGACAAGCTGACCGAGCTCTACCGCGCCGCCGTGCTGCTGGACGGGATTGTGCGGGAGAAGACGGAAGATAATCTTCTGACCCGTATCCGGCTTCCGGAGCTTTCTCCCGGGGTGATGAGCGTCCACTGTGCCGGAGGTTGCTTTTTGGAATATTATGCATCAGGGTTTTCGGAACTGCTTGCGGTAATCACCCCGAAAACCCAGACCGTCGGCTGCGCGGGAGTGGAGCCGGACGAGATCCGCTCTTTTCTGCTGCAAGCGGGGGCAAAGGGCGTGGATCGTGTGGTGCGCTTCGGGCATACGATGGACTTTTCCCTTGTTTGGGACGGCTATGACCTGATCCGTGTTCTTTCCCGAATGATAAAATAATATCAATTTGTTTGTTTCCTATATTGCAAATTCATGCAGAATTATATATAATTTCACTAACAATAAAAATCAGGAGGCGAAATGCCCATGAAAAAGGTACTGGCTGCACTTCTTTGTCTTGCTTTGATTATCTCGTTCTCTTTTGCTGCTCTGGCCGAAAACGTTGTAAAAATCGGCGTGTATGAGCCCGCTTCCGGCGACAGCGGCGCCGGCGGAAAACAGGAAACACTGGGTATCCAGTATGCCAATTACCTCCAGCCCACCGTAGAAATCGCTGGGGAAACGTATGCTGTGGAACTGGTATACGCCGACAACGGCTCTTCCGCCGATAAAGCGCCCTCTGCTGCTCAGCAGTTGGTAAGCGAAGGCGTCAGCGTTGTGCTTGGCTCCTATGGCTCCGGCGTGTCCATTGCCGGCTCTCCGTACTTCGCGGATGCCAGCATTGCGGCCATCGGCATTTCCTGCACCAACCCCCAGGTTACCGCGAACAACACCCACTACTTCCGCATCTGCTTCCTGGATCCGTTCCAGGGCACGGTGCTGGCAAACTACGCCTATAAAACGCTGGGCGTAACCAACGCGTACTGCCTTGCGGAGCTCGGCAACGAATACGATGTGGGACTGTGCCATTACTTCAAGCAAGCCTTTGAAGCGCTGGGCGGCACCGTGATCTCCGAAACCTTCCCCACCGGCACGTCCGACTTCACCGCGTACATCAATACCGCCACCACGCTGGGCGCGCAAGTGTTCTTCGCCCCCTGCTCCATCGCGTACTCCACGCAGATCATCGCACAGGCTGCCGCGCTGGACGCGCAGTATCCGCTGCTTGGCGGCGATACCTGGGACAGCAACAAGGTGGTCGAGGTCGCCCAGGGAACGAACCTGAAAATCTATGTCAGCACCTTCTACCAGGAAGGCGGCGCTCCCGAGTTTGATATGGGCATCAAAGAGTGGCTGAACGCCAATCCCGATATGCTCACCAACAACGGCGGCAACGATACCATCGCGGCTGTGAGCGCCATGGGCTACGATGCCTACTTCGTAGCGTTGGAAGCCCTTAAACTTGCCGGTACCACCGATCCCGCCGCGGTCAACGCCGCGATCTGGAATACCACGTATCTTGGCGTGTCCGGTCAGATTGCGTTTGCGGAACCCGGCGATGCCATCCGCGATGTTGCCTACATCAAGGAAGCAAATACCGAAACCGGCGCATGGGACTTCGTTACCGTGCAGAGTGTGGAATAAGCATCTCTGCAACGCAACTCAAAGGTACTTTTGCTTAGCTTCTGTAGACGAAGGCTGAAGGATTGCCGTCGTCAATCCGTAAAAAGTAATGGGAAGCTTGGAGAGACGGTTCTCCAAGCTTCCCTCCGAATACTGCGGGCTGACTGAGTGTGTAATCAACAGGCCTGTGATGCAGATTCGAAAAGCGGGCTCGCTTTTCGACAATGAAGAGGCGAGGGCAGGAATGTCCTCGCCTGGCTTATGTTCTTTTAACAATGCCCTTCACCGGGCATGAAGGGGGATACTCCCGTGTTCAGCGTTATTCTGCCTTATCTGCTTTCCGGCATCTCCGTCGGCGGCCAATACGCATTGATTGCCATCGGCTATACCATGGTTTACGGCATTCTGCGCCTGATCAACTTCGCCCACGGCGACGTGTTTATGGTAGCAGGTATTCTGATGGTCTACATCACCGCAAGCGGAGCGCCGCTGTATGTATCCATCCCGATGGTGCTGGTGATCACATCGGTGATCGGGTTTTCCATCGAGCGGCTGGCCTATAAGCCGCTGCGCACCGCGCCGCGCATGTCCATCATGATTTCGGCAATCGGCGTAAGCTACACGCTGCAAAACCTCGTGCTGTATATCACGGGAGGACTCAACCAGTTTTATCCAAGCATCCCGTTCATCTCCGAAACGATTAAAATCGGCACCACATCCACCCGGATGGTAACCATTGTTACGCCGATTTTAACACTGATCCTGGTGGTGGCGCTGGTGCTTTTGATCAACCACACGAAAATCGGCATGGCAATGCGCGCCGTTTCCAAAGATTTTGAAACCAGCCGCCTGATGGGGATTAAAATCAACTCGGTAATTTCCGTAACGTTCGTAATCGGATCGTTTCTGGCGGCGGTCGGTTCCATCCTCTACTTCACGAATTACTCCACCGTTATTCAAACATCCGGCGCCATGCCCGGCCTGAAGGCCTTTGTGGCCGCGGTGTTTGGCGGGATCGGCTCCGTGCCGGGCGCTGTGGTTGGCGCGTTTATCATCGGGATCTGTGAAAATCTCATCAAAGGGCTGGATATCATTCTGATCAAAGCGGGGATCAGCAAGGGAATGCTGGGGTTGACGACCTTCTCCGACGCGTTTACCTTTGCCCTGCTGATTATCATTTTGATCGTGAAACCCACCGGCCTGTTTGGCGAAAAACAAAACGAAAAGGTGTGAGGTGAAGAAGATGCAACCAATCAATCCAATCACCGAGCCCGTAAAAAGAAAATCGTTCGACCGTGCCACACAACTGTCTATTGTCATTGTCGGGCTGGTCTTTGTGCTGGTCTTTGTGCTGGAACAGGTCATCCCGGCCAAATCCATGCTCTTTACGGTGCTGAAAAAGGGCGCCACCTATGCGCTGGTTGCCGTATCCATGAACCTGCTCAACGGCTTTACGGGCCTGTTTTCCCTCGGGCAGGCAGGCTTTATGCTGATCGGCTCCTATACCTATGCCATTCTCACCATCCCTGTGGCGCAGCGCATGTCGGTGTACCAGTATTTTGACGGCGGCATGATACAGTTCAGCATGCCGGTGCTGATTGCCATCCTGATGGCGGGCGTTATGGCAGCGATTTTTGCGTTTTTAATCGGCTTGCCCGTGCTGCGGCTGAAAAGCGATTATCTGGCCATTGCTACACTGGGGTTTGCTGAGATTATCCGCGCCATTTTCCAGTGGGATAAGATCGGATACCTGACCAACGGCTCCAACCTGCTGCGGCTGTTTCCCGTGTTCAACGATTTCAATATCAAAAACGCGAACGGGGAGGTGGTCGTCTATTTCTCCACGCTGGTGCCATTTCTGATAGCGGGCGTCTGCATTACGTTTATCATGATGCTGATCAATTCAACCTACGGCCGCGCGTTCAAAGCCATCCGCGATGATGAGACGGCGGCCGAGGCGATGGGCATCAACCTGGCGAGGCACAAGATGATTGCGTTTTGCACCAGCTCGTTCTTCGCGGGCATCGGCGGCGCGTTGCTGGCGATGTACGCCAACTCCGTGCAGGCCAAGAGCTTTACCTCTATGATGACCTATGAAATCCTGCTGATCGTCGTCATCGGTGGTATCGGCTCCATCACGGGCAGCGTGCTGAGCTCGTTCGTGTTTGTGGCCGCCTCGGAGTGGTGGCTGCGCTTCCTGGATCAAAAACAGGTGTGGAACGGCTGGGAGGTGCCGCTGCTGCGAAACGGCTTCCGCCTGGTGGTGTTTTCCATCATCATCATGATCGTCGTGCTGTTCTTCCGTCAGGGTGTGATGGGGGACAAGGAGCTGCCGGACCTGTTGCGGCGGCGCATGGATAAAGCTGCCGCGAAAGGGGGTAAAAAGGCATGAGCGAGAATGTTTTGCATCTGGAGAATATAACGATGCAGTTCGGCGGCGTAGTTGCCGTAAACGATGCCTCCATGGACGTGAACCAGGGAGAGATCGTTGCGCTGATCGGCCCCAACGGCGCGGGTAAAACTACGGTGTTCAACGTGATCACAGGCGTTTATGCGCCGACTAACGGCCGCGTAAGCCTGCGGGGGAAAGTGATCGCAGAGGATCATCCGCGCGGCAAGATAAAAAAGCTTTATGCCGCGGGGCACGTGGGGGAGTACACCGCCACGGTTGCCAACACGCCGGATAAAATTACGAAGATGGGCATGGCGCGTACCTTTCAGAACATCCGCCTGTTCAAGAGCATGACAGTGTTTGACAACGTGCTGGTTGCCAAGCACATGAATACGAAGTCCGGTTTTTTATCTGCTGCACTGCACCTGAACTATAAGGAAGAAGCGGAGATCCGCAGACAAACGGCGGAACTGCTTGGGATTGTCGGGCTGAGCGACGTGAAAAACGAGCTGGCTTCCAGCTTGCCCTACGGCAAGCAGCGCAGGCTGGAAATTGCGCGCGCACTGTCCACCAATCCGTCCGTGCTGCTGCTGGATGAACCGGCCGCCGGCATGAACCCGCAGGAAACGGAAGATTTGTGCGTGTTTATCCGCGAGATCAAGGAGCAGTTCAACCTGACGGTCTTCCTGATAGAGCACGACATGAACCTTGTCATGGACATTTCCGACCGGATCTACGTTCTCAATTTCGGCAAGCTGATCGCAGAAGGCACCCCTGATGAAATCCAGAACAATCCGGATGTGATCACGGCTTATCTGGGGGTGACGGAAGAATGAGTTTGCTGGAAGTAAAAAACCTGTGCGTCAGCTACAGCGGCATCGAAGCGCTGCGGGGGATCAGCTTCAATGTGGAAGAGGGGCAGATTGTGACCCTGATCGGCGCAAACGGTGCGGGAAAATCCACCACCCTGCGCGCGATCTGCGGCATTGTGCGCGCTAAGAGCGGCACCGTGACCTACGAGGGTAAGAGCATTCTGGGACTGGACACACAAAAAATCGTACAACGTGGCATCGCGCTGGTGCCGGAGGGCAGGCGCGTGTTCCCGAACCTGACGGTACTGGAAAACCTCAGGATTGGGGCCTATCTGCGCAAGGATGAAGACGGCATCAAGAACGATATGGACCAGGTATACGACCTGTTCCCGCGCCTGAAAGAGAGATCGTGGCAACTGGCCGGAACACTGTCCGGCGGCGAACAGCAGATGCTGGCCGTTGGCCGGGCACTGATGGCCCGCCCCAAGCTGATGATGATGGACGAGCCATCGCTGGGGCTTGCACCGCTGGTGGTGAAGGCGATTTTCGACACCATCAAGCAGCTGAGCCGTCAGGGCATCACCATATTGCTGATTGAGCAGAACGCAAACGCCGCGCTGCGCGCCGCGCATTACGGCTACGTGCTGCAGACCGGCACCATCATTTTGCAGGATACGGGCGAAGCGCTGCTCAACAATAAGAGCGTGCAGCAGGCGTATCTCGGGCGCAAGGGCAAGTAAGCCGACCCTCGTTGTGATCCTCTTATTATTCATGTATGATACGGAGGAAAGCCGAACGGATAGTACCGACTGAAAAACGGGAAAAAAGCTCCCGCAACTTCCGCACGGAGGATCTATGCTTGAGTGGTTTGGCATAAATATACGGAAAAAAGCAAAATACAAACAGAAATTGATTGACCGTGCCCCGATTATGCCATATAATGAACTACATACAAAGGGGTATATGGAGGTTGTATTCCTATACCCTTTTGCCGTATTCTTACCGTTTGTGAAGAACGGTGCATAAAATAATATGGAGGAGAATTATATGTCTGAGAACAAGAAAAAGGGTATCTCAAAGAAAACAATCCTGATCATTATTGCAGTTGCATTAGTAATCGCGGTTGCTGTCTGGGCAATCTTGACCTTCGCCGTGCCGAAGAAGGAAGCGGAAGTCATTAAAATCGGGCACATCGCACCGATGACCGGCGCAATTGCAGCGTATGGTACAGCTGTAAACAACGGCGTTAACCTTGCAATAAGCGAAATCAACGCTGCCGGTGGTATTCTTGGCAAGCAGGTTGAAGTAAGCCTCAAAGACAACCAGTTTGACGTTGCCGAAACCATCAGCGCCTTCAACGCCCTGTTGAGCGAAGATGTTTCTGCTATCATTGGCGCCGTTGCCTCCAGCAGAACATCCGCGATCACCAGCCTGGCAAATGACGAAGGCATTGTGCTGATCACCGCCACCTCGACGGCTGATACTATCACCACCGAAGATGACTATGTATTCCGCGCCTGCTTCAAGGACAGCTTCCAGGGCGCCATGTGTGCTGCATATGCGGCGTCTCAGGGCTGGACGAAAGCTGCCATCATGTATGCAACGGGCGACACGTATTCCTCCGGCCTGCGTGATGCGTTTGTGGCGGCCGCTCCCCAATACGGCATCGAAATCGTAGAAGAGCAGTCCACCTCCGACACGATGGCGGTTGACTTCTCCTCCCAGATGGCTACGATTGCGGCTTCCGGCGCGCAGGTGCTGTTTGCCCCGTACTACTACGACACAGTTGGCCCCAAAATCGTTCCGCAGGCGCGTGAAGCCGGTTATGAAGGCGCAATCATCGGCGCGGACGGCTTTGACGGCACGCAGGACTATGCGGTCGGCGATCTGGCTGCCTACCATGACTTGTTCTTCACCAACCACTATTCTCCCGAAGATCCTTCTGAAAAGGTGCAGACGTTCATTGCCAACTACACCGCAGCGTATGGCGCAGAATCCCTCAACGCACTGGCCGCGCTTGCGTATGACGCAATGTACATGGTTGCCCAGGCGATTGAAACCGCTGGTTCCACGGACCATGATGCGATCCGTGATGCGATGGTCGGCATGCACTTTGTCGGCGTCACCGGCGACATGACCCTGGACGAGAGCGGCACGCCCGCCAAGTCCGTGGCTATTCTGACCTTTGCGGAACAGGACGGCAAGCTGGTGCAGAAGTTCGTTACCTCGCAGAACTAATCATCACATATCATAATTATTGCAAGTGTGCGAAAGCGCCGAAAGGCGCTTTCGCACACAGTAAGCATAGAAGGGCTTGATTACCGATGACAGATTTTCTGCAGCAGGTCATCATAGGACTGAGGATCGGCAGCGTATATGCGCTGGTCGCACTTGGATACACGATGGTGTATGGCATCATCCGTATGATTAACTTCGCACACGGCGAGTTTATCATGGTG
Organism: Candidatus Limiplasma sp.; assembly: GCA_963664595.2. Lineage (GTDB taxonomy): Bacteria > Bacillota > Clostridia > Christensenellales > Aristaeellaceae > CAXXOK01. The sequence goes on from CAXXOK010000010.1 coordinate 189,408, forward strand.
GGTGGGTATACACTGTTTTTCACCATACCGGCATTGATCAGTTGGGGGTTGCCGGCGTGGATGAGCGTGTTTGCGGCAATTGCCGTATGTGCCGCTGTCGGTATCCTGGCTGAATTGCTTGCATACAGGCCTGTTCGCAAAAAAGGCAACCGCATGACGGCACTGATTACCGCAATCGGGGTGAGCCTGTTGCTGCAGAACCTTGCGCAGGCCATAACGCCGATTGGCCCCAACCCCAAGGCGATTACACAGGATATCTTCCAGTCCGGAACGATAGATCTGTTTGGGGTAACCACAAACCGCACGACACTCTTCACGATTGTTATTGCGGCCTTTGTTATGGTAGGACTTCAATTGTTCATTCATAAAACAAAGCTCGGCCGTGCCATGCGCGCGGTTTCGGAGAATAAAGCAGCTTCGACACTTGTCGGTATTAACGTCAATCGCACAATCGTTATCACCTTCGCCATCGGCGCTGGGCTTGCTGCTGTGGGCGCGCTGATGTATTGCGCACAATACCGTGCCGTGATGACGACCATGGGATCGATGCTGGGCTTGAAAGCCTTTGTTGCCGCAGTTCTCGGAGGCATCGGACTGATACCGGGCGCAATGTTGGGCGGCGTTTTGATCGGTCTGATCGAAGCGCTGGTAACGGCGTATATCAGCTCGTCGCTTGCCAATTCGCTGGTATTCCTTGTGCTTATTATTGTGCTGTTGGTGAAACCCGCCGGGATTATGGGTAAGAATGTAGGTGAGAAGGTATGAATGATCTCCGCAAGAAGAGCTCAAGAGGTGTTATCACCAATCTAATCATGATTGCACTGCTGCTTTTAGTGGTCTTCATCCTTTCGGCTACCATGAGCGATAATGAATTCAGAAGAAAGCTAGTGCCAATTATCTGGCAGTTATGTATATTTATCCTGTTGGGTACGTCCCTGAACCTGACCATGGGCTTTCTGGGAGAGCTTGCGCTTGGACATATGGGCTTCATGGGCATCGGCGCGTATACGGCGGCGCTGTCGTCCCTGGCGCTGGAACGTGCCGGGCTCTTTTCCGCCAATACAGCCCCGCCTGTGCAGCTGATCCTTGTGATGCTTGGCTGCAGCTTGCTCGGCGCGTTGCTGGCGGCGTTATTCAGCCTTCTGCTGGGCATTCCGGCCTTGCGCCTGCGGGGCGATTATCTGGCAATCGTTACGCTGGGTTTTGGCTTGATCATTGAAAACGTCATTGCGAACCTTCCCTTTGCGGGCGGTAACGGATTGGCGCAAGGCACGGCAAGTTCGGCGTTGTATAAAAATGGCCTGGGGATCAAGTCCGCATTACAGGCGCAATACGTATATTTTCCAATTATTCTGACGATTATCTGCGTCGCTGTTATGTATATGTTCGTAACATCAAAATACGGCCGCGCAATAAAATCCATCCGTGAGGATCAAATCGCTGCCAACGCGTCCGGCGTGAATGCAACGTATTACAAAATACTCACCTTTACGATCTCCGCGTTTTTTGCCGGGTTGGCAGGCGGAATGTACGCGATTTGCACATCGACGCTGACCACCGCCTCCTTCACATTCGCCAGCTCTTCCATATGGAACTCTACGTTCATCGTGGTGCTGGTGGTAATCGGAGGCATGGGATCGCTCACCGGTTCCATTATCGCGGCAATCGGGATGTATATGCTGAATTACGAGATAAAGAACGGTGCATGGGTGGCGGCAATGCCGCAGTTTATGCAAAACCTGTTTGCTTTCCCGATGCTGATCTATGCGTTGGTGCTGACCGTTGTCATCATGTTCAGACCGTTTGGGCTGCTGGGCACGTATGAGTTTTCGCTGAGCAAGCTTTTGTTTAAAAGAAGCGATAAGGTAACCGGGGGTGAAGCGAAATGAGTGACGGCACAGTGATCCTGAAAACGGAAAACCTCGGTATTCAATTCGGCGGCTTGAAAGCTGTGAATAATTTCAATATTGAAATTAGGCAAGGTGAACTGGTTGGGCTGATCGGGCCGAACGGATCAGGAAAAACAACGGTATTCAATATGCTCACAGGCGTATACGTACCCACGGAAGGCAATGTGTTTCTCATGGGTAAACGCATTACAGGCATGAAGATTCATAAGATCGTTGCGCAGGGTGTTGCCCGTACCTTCCAGAATATCCGTTTGTTCTCTGAAATGTCCGTGATTGAGAACGTAAAAATTGCCTTTACCAAGGATATTAAATACAACTTGTTTGATACCATGTTCCGAACGCCCAAGTACTTTCGCACGGAGCAGGAAATTCATGACAAGGCAATGGAATGTCTGCGTATTGTAAGGTTGGAAAACAAAGCCGACTATATGGCCAACAGCCTTCCGTACGGCCAACAAAGAAAGCTGGAAATCGCCAGGGCGCTTGCCACGGATATGAAGCTGCTGCTGCTGGATGAGCCTGCCGCCGGTATGAACCCGACGGAAACGGCGGAGCTGGTGGAGTGCATCAACGACATCCGCAAGAAATTCAATATTGCGATTCTGCTGATTGAGCATGATATGAGCCTGGTTATGAAGATCTGCGAACGCATCCAGGTCATCAACTTCGGCAATACCATCGCACACGGCTATCCCAATGAGATTGCCCACAATCCAGACGTGATTGAGGCATATCTGGGAGAGGAGGCGGTTGACAATGCTTAAGGTTGAAGATTTGGTTGTCAACTACGGTGCGATTCAGGCGCTGCGGGGCATATCGCTGGAGGTAAACCAGGGGGAAATCGTATCCCTGATCGGCGCCAACGGAGCGGGCAAGACCACCACGCTGCACTCAATTACCGGGCTTACCCCCATCAAGTCGGGCAAAGTGGAATATTTGGGCAAGGACCTGCGTAAGGTGAAGGCCAGCGATATTGTGACCATCGGCTTGGCCCATGTGCCGGAAGGCCGCCAGGTGTTTACCCGTATGACGGTGATGGAAAACCTGCTGATGGGCGCTTATTCGCGTAAGGATCATGCCGCGATTACAAAAGATTTGGCAAAGGTATATAAACACTTTCCGCGCCTTGAGGAGCGTTCCAAGCAGATCGCGGGCACACTGTCCGGCGGCGAACAACAGATGCTTGCGATGGGCCGGGCCATGATGTCCGCCCCCAAGCTGATCGTAATGGACGAACCCTCGATGGGTTTATCTCCGATACTTGTTCATGAGGTGTTCTCCATTATTCAGGATATGCATAATGAGGGAATAACGATTTTGCTGGTGGAACAGAACGCAAAAATGGCGCTGTCCATTGCGGACCGCGCGTATGTGCTGGAGAATGGAAAGATTTCTCTGTCCGGCAAGGCTAAGGAACTGCTGGACGATGAAAACGTCCGTAAAGCCTATTTAGGCGCCTGATATCCTGCCTTAGATTATCTCAAGCGCTGCCTGCTTTCCCGCTTTCATAGCGGTGGGAAGGGGCAGCGCTTTCAGTTGCTCGCGGTTGGCCAGCAGGGCGCTGTGCTCCTGCAAAAAGCTGTCTTCAAGCGGTTGAAGCAGCTGAAAATGATAAAGGTCCATTTCCCAGATACGGTGTGTGAATACATGCCGGGCATGGCCCAGATCAGCAATATGGCGCATCTGTAACCCCAACGCTGCCCAATGAGATTGTGCGTTCTCCCAACCGGTTACATCTTCCGCAAGCCCGAAAACATAGAGATTGTGCAGCAGGCGCTCTTTGCGCTTGAATAACAGAATGTTGTCCTGCCAGGTGAACAGGCACACCGCCACTTCAATTGGCTGCGGCGGCTTTTTCTGATCCATGATGGGCAGGCTTTCGGCGTCACCCGCGGCATAAGCGTCGCAGAAGCGGGTAAGCGGACAGGTTTCGCAACGCGGATTGCGGGGAATGCATACCCTTGCGCCCAATTCCATCAGCGCCTGATTAAAAACCGATGCTTTGCCCTGCGGGATAGCTGCCGTCAGGGACGTGCGGATACCGCGGATCACCGTCGGTTGGTTGATGTTTTCCCGCAGCCCATAGATCCGGGAAGCCACCCGTTTTACATTGCCGTCGATGGCGGGCACGCTTTGCCCAAAGGCGATGCTGGCGATCGCGCCCGCGGTGTAATCGCCGATCCCCGGGAGCTTTTTAAGCTCCTCAAAGCTGCCGGGAAAAAGGCCGTTATTGAACTGGGAAATGTTTTTAGCTGCCTTGTGCAGGTTGCGTGCCCGGCTATAATATCCAAGCCCTTCCCAGGCTTTGAGCACCGCGTCCTCCGGCGCGTCCGCCAGCGCATGTACGGTGGGGAATCGTTTCATAAAGCGCTGGTAATAAGCGATGACCGTTTCCACGCGTGTTTGCTGCAGCATAATTTCGGAAATCCATATTGCGTACGGGTCTGTGGTGCGCCGCCAGGGCAGATCCCGTTTCTCTTTTTCATACCAGTCCACAAGCGCCCAAACCCATCCGTTTTGCCGGATCAAATGCTTCAACTCCTTGTTGGAAAACGGGGCGTTTATACGCCCGTATTTCTGATTGTACCATGGAATCAAAGCGCTTGGACAGGAGAGCTCCATATTGTAAGAAATATACAAAAAACAATACAGAAATTTGACGTAAATAACAGTTGCTAAAACCTGTGAAATGGCGTAAACTAACAGTGTTGTTAGCACTCGTGAGAGTTGAGTGCTAACAATGAATCGAAATAGTATAGATAGGGAGGCACTATCATGAAGGTAAAACCCTTGGGCGACCGTGTCGTTATCAAGAATTTGGAGATGGAGGAAACCACCAGAGGCGGTATTCTTTTAACCAGCTCCGCCAAAGAGAAACCCCAGATGGCTGAAGTAATCGCCGTTGGCCCGGGCGGCCTGGTGGATGGCAAAGAAGTGAAGATGATCGTAGCGCCCGGTCAGAAAGTGATTTATTCCAAATATGCCGGTACCGAAGTGAAGCTTGATGACGAAGAAATCATCATCGTGCGTCAAAGCGACATTCTGGCGACTGTGGAATAACACAGCTCAAAATTGAAGGAGGCATGCTGTTATGGCAAAGCAAATTAAATATGGGGAAGAGGCTCGCCGCGCACTGCAAAAAGGCGTGGACGCTTTGGCCAATACCGTTAAAATCACCCTTGGCCCCAAAGGCCGCAATGTGGTTCTGGACAAAAAATACGGATCTCCGCTCATCACCAACGATGGTGTAACCATCGCCAAGGAAATCGAGCTGGAAGACGCCTTTGAAAACATGGGCGCCCAGCTGGTGAAGGAAGTCGCCACCAAGACCAACGATGTCGCGGGCGACGGCACCACCACCGCAACGCTGCTGGCTCAGGCCATCGTGCGCGAAGGCCTTCGCAACCTGGCTGCCGGCGCAAACCCCATGGTGTTGAAGCGCGGCCTGGAAGCTGCCGTGAATAAAGCGGTAGATGCTTTGCGCGAGCTGAGCAAACCGATCTCCTCCAAGCAGGAAATCACCCAGGTTGCCAGCATTTCCGCTTCCGATGATACCATCGGCGAGCTGATTTCAGAAGCCATGGAAGTCGTCGGCAAGGACGGCGTGATCACCGTGGAAGAATCCAAGACCATGAAAACCGAAATGACCACCGTGGAAGGCATGCAGTTTGACCGCGGCTATGCCAGCGCCTACATGGTGACCGATTCCGAAAAAATGGAAGCCGTGCTTGATAACCCCATGATCCTGATCACCGATAAAAAGATTTCCAACATTCAGGAGATCCTGCCGGTGCTGGAGCAGGTGGTGCAGGCGGGCAAGAAGATGCTCATTATCGCCGAGGATATTGAGGGCGAAGCACTGGCTACGTTGGTGCTCAACAAGCTGCGCGGCACGTTTACCTGTGTTGCGGTTAAAGCCCCCGGCTTTGGCGACCGCCGCAAGGATATGCTGCGCGATATCGCTGTACTGACCGGCGGCCAGGTGATTACCGAAGAACTGGGCCTGCAGCTGAAGGAAGCCACCATGGATATGCTGGGTCAAGCCCGCCAGGTGAAGGTGGATAAGGAAAATACCACCATCATCGAAGGCGCAGGCGAGAAGAGCGATATTGAGGCGCGCGTTTCCCAGATCCGTAAACAGATTGAAGATACCACCAGCGATTACGACCGTGAGAAGCTGCAGGAGCGCCTGGCCAAGCTGGCCGGTGGCGTGGCGGTAATTCAGGTCGGCGCGGCCACCGAAGTGGAAATGAAAGAGCGTAAGCTCCGTATTGAAGACGCGCTTGCGGCGACCCGCGCGGCTGTGGAAGAGGGTATCGTACCCGGCGGCGGCATTGCACTGCTGAACGTGCTGGATGCCGTACAGAGCGAACAGAGCAAGTTTGAAGGCGATGCCAGGACCGGCGTGGACATCATCCTGCGCTCTCTGGAAGAGCCGCTGCGCCAGATTGCCATTAATGCAGGCATTGACGGCAGCATCATCGTAGATAAAGTCAAGAACAGCGGCAAGAAGGGCTACGGCTTTGATGCCATGAAGGGCGACTATGTGGATATGATGGAACGCGGCATCATCGACCCGACCAAGGTCACCCGTTCCGCTCTGCAGAACGCCGCCAGCATCGCCGCCATGGTGCTGACGACCGAAAGCCTTGTCACCGATATTCCCCAACCGGAAGCCCCCGTGGCTGCACCGGGCGGCGGTATGGGCGGCATGGGCGGCATGTACTAAGCCATACTCTACCAAACACGAGGGCCGGGAGCAATCCCGGCTCTCTTTCTATGCTCCGGCATGTTTTCATCATCAGGAGAAGGAACATGCAGAACCGTTACAGAATAATGAAAAAACTATGAAATGGATATTGATAAAAAACAGGAGAAATTGTATGAAAAGCAATACCAAAGTCCAACTGGATGAAAAAGCCGTAAAAGAGCTGTGCGCTTCTGCCGGGTTTACAAGAATTTCGCAAATCAGCCCCATGGGCGCGGGAGAATTCAACGCCGTTTATTCCTTTGATTCGCAGGGACAAGGATATGTTCTAAAAATTGCGCCCGGCGCCGGGATGCCGGTGATGACCTATGAGCGGGGCATGATGCGTTCGGAAATCTTCTGGTATGAGCAGCTGCAAAAGCACACCGATATCCCGACACCGGAAATCGTACATACGGATTTTTCACGGTCGCTGATCTCCTCCGACTTCTTTATTATGCGGCGGATTGACGGCAGGCAGATGAACGAGATGGATTTTTCGGCTGAAGAGCGGGAAGCCGCAACGGCACGCCTGGCGCAGATGGCGGCGCAGATTCACCGGATCCGTCACACGGTGTTCGGCTATCTGCAAAACGGTCTGTACGAGTCCTGGGATTTAGCGCTGGCCGGAATGATCGGAGCCATTATCCGCGATGCCCAAGCCATGGACAAGCCCTGTGAAAACGGGGAAAGGGCGCTGGAAATGATCGGAAAGCACCGGGATGTGCTGCGGCGCGCCGAGTGCCGTATGGTGAATTTCGATCTTTGGGAAACCAATATACTTTGTGAGCGCATGGACGGCGGGATTCGCTATACGTGGATTGACCCCGAACGCGGATACTGGGGGGACCCGATCATGGATTTTATCTGCCTGCAGCCTGATCAGCCGCTTGGAATGAAACGAATCAGCCTGGAGGCTTACAATCAGGTTGCGGAAAAGCCTTTTGCTGTCGGCAGAGAGGAAGAAATCCGCTACGCGTTTGCGCAGGTTTATCTGGGTCTGATCATGGAGGTGGAACGGTATTACCGCTACACGCCGGAGGATGAGGGATGGGAGCGCAACGACAAAGTGAGTGCAGTACTCTTTGCCAGCGCATTCGCTTGTTTATCCGCTCAATAGCAAGCGCTGAGGAATCGGTTTACAGTTCATTAACAGGTATAATCATGCAGGATATGGTCAATCGCAGGAAATATCTTGCATTTATTTTATTATCCTGTATAATGAGTGGGTAGAGTCTCGCTGAAGGCGAGGCAAAGTAGTATGGAAGGGTGGTTTTTTTATGAAGTTTTTTGTGTTGGGCGCCTACGTAGTCATGATGATCGTCGTTATCGCTTTTACGGCGAAGAAAAATTTGTCACTGGATGGGTTCCTGCTTGGCGGCAGAAAGGTTGGTCCATGGATGAGTGCGCTCAGCTATGGGGCCAGCTATTTTTCTGCCGTAATTATCGTTGGCTATGCCGGATCCATCGGCTGGACGGTCGGCACGGCTGCCGTGTGGTGCGGCGTCGGCAACGCGGTGATCGGCAGTTTTCTGGCGTGGAAACTCCTGGCCAAGCCCACGCGTGTGATGGGCGAACGTCTGGATGTGAAAACACTGCCGAGCTTCTTTGAAAAACGCTATAACTCCCAGCCATTGAAAATTATCGCAAGCCTGATTATTTTCGTGTTCCTCATTCCTTACAGCGCCAGCGTATACAAGGGCCTGGGCAATATGTTCGTGCAGGCGTTCGGCTTTGATTATACGTGGACTGTGATCGGCATTGCGCTGCTTGCGTCGGTTTATCTGTTTGCAGGCGGATATAAGGCAACCGCCATCACGGATTTCATTCAGGGCATTATTATGATCGGCGGCGTAACCGCCATTATCATTTATATTCTCAAGGCAGCGGGCGGCGTTACGGAAGGCCTGAACCTGCTGGGAACTGAAGAGATTATTATCGGAACTGAAAAAATCGGCGGCGCGGGCTTCAACACCCTCTGGCCGCCTGTGAAACAGGTCTGGTTTTTCAGCATTGTCATCCTGACGTCCCTGGGTGTGCTGGGCATGCCGCAGATGATCCACAAGTTCTTTGCGATTAGGGATACCGCAAGCATAAAGCGCGCTACGGTAATCTCCACGGTGTTTGCGTTCCTGATCGCCGGTGGCGTGTACTTTGCCGGCAGCTTCGGCCGCGTGGTCATCTCCAGAATTTTAGGGCCGGAAGGCTCGCTCTCCGGCTTTATCAGCGAAAAGGGCGTGGATATGATCATGCCCACCATCCTGTCCGATAAAACTGTCGTGATGATTCCCGAGATCATGCTGGGGATCTTCGTGGTGGTGCTGCTGTCCGCCAGTGTTTCTACGCTGACAGCGTTGGTGCTTTCGTCCTCGTCGGTGATTACGCTGGACCTGATCGGCACCATCGCGCCGAAGATCAAGGCGGAGACAAGCGTATGGATTATGCGCGTGCTGTGCATCGTGTTTGTTATTTTCTCGCTGATGATTAACTTCCTGATGCAGAATACATCCATCGTGTCGCTGATGTCGCTGAGCTGGGGCACCATCGCGGGCGCTTTCCTGGCACCGTTCCTGTACGGGCTGCTCTGGAAGGGCGTAACCAAGATCGGCGCGTATGCGGGCGTGATCGGCGGGGCGCTGATTTCACTGCTGCCGCCGCTGATCTCCGGCAACATGGGCGTTTCACCCATCAGCGGCGCCGCCGCGATGCTGGCCGGACTGGTGATTGTGCCGGTGGTCAGCGTGCTCACCCGGAAATACTCGTTCTCTCCTGAGCACATCGCCATGATTTTTGAGGATGAGCAGGCGGCATAGGCGAAACAGCGTATCCGGTTGATATGGGAAATTATTGAAGAAATAATATGACTGAAGGCCATGCAACGCATGGCCTTCAGTGTATTCAAAGCGTATGGAGAAGTCTCTCTTTGCGGCTTGCTGAGTTAATCCTTTTTCAGTGTCTCCATCAGCTGCGGGAGCACCTGTTCAAACCGCACGCCGTAGCGCAGGGGATCACCGCCCTCCAGCGTGAGGCGGATGGACTCGTGCGTGCATTCCAGCGCCGTAAGGGCGGCTTTTTCCAGCGTCATGCTGTTGAGCATGCAGGCGATCAGGAAGCTGGCGAACACATCGCCGGTTCCGTGAAAAATGCCCTCATACTCGGACCGGTAAAACAAACCGAAGGCCTGGCTTTCCTTTTGATACACGGCGATTCCCGTTTGCCCAGCTTCCAGATGGATATCCGTGATGATTACATTCTGCGGGCCAAGGGCAGCCAGCTCGGCAGCCAGTGTCCTGACGTGCGCCTCATCATAGCCTTTGGCGATATAGGGCTTATCCAGCAAAAAGGAGGCTTCGGTAAAATTCGGGATGATGGTATCCGCGTGGGAGCAGAGCCTGCGCATCTGCGCGGGCATGTCCTGGCTCATGCGCGAGTAAAGCTTGCCGTGGTCGGCAAAGGCCGGGTCCACAAAGAGATGGGTCTGCGGATCACACAGAAGTTCTGTAATTTGCAGAATAAGGTCAATCTGCTCGGCGGATGCCAGATAGCCGCTGTAAAACGCGTCAAAGTGGAGCTTCAGCGTCGCAAGATGCTCCGCGATGGGGAGCAGTTGATCGGCAAGATCCAGATAGGTAAACCCGGTAAACCCTCCCGTATGGGTGGATAAAAGCGCGGTGGGGATCACCGAGGTGTTAATTCCGGCGGCGGATAAAATCGGCAGGGCCACGGTGAGTGAACAGCGGCCTACACAGGAGATGTCATGGATTGCCAGCGCGCGTTTCTGCATGTCAGGCTTGCCTCTCTTCCATTGTGATGCTTTGCGCCGAGGTGCGGGACAACCAGCACTTTTTCCATCGTTTCCGCAGCGCTTGATAGGCCGTGGCTGCGGCGGCGGCATTCGTAAAAGCGCCGAAAACCGCGGAACCGCTGCCGGTCATGGTGGCGAAGTCCGCGCCGCAGGCATCCAGCGCGGCCAGCGCCTCGGTGATCTGCGGAGTGCGCGGCTCCAGAGCCTGCTGCAGCACATTGCTCGCGGCGCGGGTCAGCGCCGGGAAATCGGCCTGCAAAAGCGCGTTTTGTGCACTGTCGGTATCGGGATGGGATACGGAGGGCAGCGAATCAAACAGCGCGAATACTTCCCCGGTGGGCTGCGGCTTGCAGGGCTGGATCACGACCAACGGGATCTCCGGCAAAGGCGGCAGGGGCGTGATGATTTCACCGAACCCGCCGATGCGCGCAAACCCGCCGGTGAGAAAAAATGGTACGTCCGCGCCCAGCTCCTGCGCGAGAGAATGCAGCGTGCCGGGCGGCAGCTCGGCATGCCACAGCCGGCTCAGCCCCAGCAGAGCGGCCGCGGCATCGGCGCTTCCGCCGCCCATGCCCGCCCCGTGGGGAATGCGCTTGATAAGCGTGATCTCCGCGCCGCCTGTGAAGCCTGTATGGGCACGCAGGGCGCGGGCGGCCCGCAGCACGAGATTGTCTTCTGTGCTCAGCTCGGGATGGCCGGGCATGATAAGCTTCAGCTCGGTATGCGGAGTGAGGATCAGCTCGTCGGCAAGGGTGGTATTGCTCATCAGCATATCCATTTTATGGTAACCGCTGGGCAGAGTTCCCAAAATATCCAGCGTCCAGTTAATCTTTGCCCGTGCGGTAACCTTGAGCATTGCGTACAGCCCCTTCATGTGCTATATTGGATTTATTATAACAGGTTTTTGGAGGATGGCAATGAACGCTGCTAAGGGGATCCCGATCCTGATCTCACTTGACGCCAGGTTCACTACCGAAGGACAGGCGGAGGATTCCATGCGCCTGATTACCACGGGGGAATTGGAGAAGAACGCAGAAGGATATGTGATCCGCTATGAAGAAAGCATAGATGAGGATCAGCCGCCTCATCAGGTGGAAATTGCGATGCATAACGATGTCATCTCCATGAACCGCAGAGGAAGCATTGAGGCCGATATGGTGTTTGAAAAAGGGAAGCGCTTTGAAAGCCGCTACCGCACCCCCTACGGCTCGATGGAAATGGCCGTGTTTTGCACCAAGGCGAATTATACGGTCAACCGCGACGGCGGGGAGATTGCCCTGCAGTATCAGCTGGATCTGGGCAACCGCTATGCGGCCATGCACAATATGAATTTCCACTTCATGCGCAAGAAAAGCACATGAGACATCCGCTGCCCACACGGGAGGTACAGGCGATACTCGGCAGTAACAACGGGTTTCTGCGTCTGTACGGGCAGGATGATTTTGTATATATCAGCGATGCGCCGCGCAGGGCAGCATCCGAAACAATCCGCGACATGCAAAAAACGATGCGGGAGCAGGGCTTTGTAAGCCACATTGATGAATCAAACCTGCTGCTGATCGATCTTGAGCCGATCCGCTGGCGAATGCTGCTTGAAGTATTCCCGCGTTTTGGCGTAGAACCCTTTCCCCAAGACGACCGTTGGCTTGAAGTATACGCGCTGGCACGGCTGCTTGCCCGCCATCCGTCGCCCATCGACCGGCAGCCGATGGAACCCGTGCGTGCCGTGCTCAAGCGTTACGACCGTAAAAACAGCCTGCCTGCGCTTATGCCGCAGCTGATCAGCCAGTGTGCGGAAAGACTGAGGCGTAAACTGCCCCTGCCTTCGGTGCTTGCGGATGTTTTATACACCTGGCTGAAAGAGCAAAAGGAGGAGGAACTCGCATGATCCTTCGCTACTATGGGCATGCCTTGTTTACCATTACCCTGGACAGCGGAATGACCATCCTCACGGACCCCTACGGCAGGTTTTGCCGGTATCCCAGGCGAACGTTGGACGCGGATATCGTAACCATCAGCCACCATCATTATGATCATGACGCGCTGGAGATTGTGCGGGGCAAGCCGCTGGTGATCGACGAGGCGGGTTTTTATTCGCCTGCGCATGGGGTGAGCGTTACCGGAACGCCTACCTTCCACGACAATTCCAAGGGCGAGGACCGCGGGGTGAACATCGTGTTTTCCATCGCGGCGGAGGGCCTGCACGTTGTGCATCTGGGTGATATCGGGCATCTGCCGGACGCCGTGCAGCGATGCGCAATCGGCAAGGCGGATATCCTGCTGGTACCCGTAGGCGGCACCTACACGCTGAACGCAGCGGCGGCCGTGCAATGTGTTGCGGAGCTGGGCCCCAGGATTTGCATCCCTATGCATTATCAAACGCGGTTCAGCGAGGATCTGGGCGTGGACACCGAGGCGGAATTTGTGCGCCTGATGGGCAAATGCCCGGAACCGGTAATGCAGTTAAAAATTAACAAGGAAACGATCGGCGATTTCCCCGAACTGCTGCTGATGGACATCCAGCCATAAGGAGGGCGGCCGATGAAGTATGTGTTTATCACGGGAGGCGTCGTATCCTCCATTGGCAAGGGAATCACAGCGGCCGCGCTGGGCAAGCTGCTGCACGCGCGCGGGTATAAAACCAATCTGCTGAAGCTGGATATCTATTACAATGCCGATCCCAATCTGCTCAACCCGCTTTTACACGGCGAGTCCTTCATTACGGACGACGGTACGGCAGCCGATTTGGACATCGGGCATTATGAGCGTATCGCGGATGTATCCCTCCCGGGGGAAGCCAGCTATACGACGGGCAGAGTTCATAAGCGCATCATGGAAAAGGAACAGCGCGGCGAATATGAAGGCGCTAAAATCCAGGCGATCCCGCATGTAACCGACGAAATCAAGGCCTGCATCCGCGAGGTTTCCCAAAAAAGCGATGCGGATATCCAGATTGTGGAGATTGGCGGCACGGTGGGCGATATGGAGGTGATGGTTTACATCGAAGCCATCCGCCAGATGCGCTGGGCCTGCGAGAGCCTGAAGGATTGCTGCTATCTGCATGTTACGCTGATGCCCTACATTGCCACCGCAAGCGAGCTGAAAACCAAGCCCATCCAAAACAGTGTCAAGGTGCTTCGCTCAATGGGCATTCAGCCGGACGTGATCATCTGCCGCACCGTGAAGAACATGACCACGGAGGTGAAGGACAAGGTTGCGCTGTTTTGCAATGTAAAAACATCCAACGTGATCCAGAATCTGGAGTCTGACGGCTTTTACGAGCTTCCGGTATCGCTGGAAAAGCAGGGCCTTGCCAGAATCGTTCTGGATGAGCTGGGTCTGGAGGACCGGAAAGCCGATTTGAGCGAATGGATGGCGATGCTTGGCCGTAAAACGGCGGCGGAAAAAACGGTGTATGCAGCGTTGGTATGCGCCTATCCGGATTCTCCCAATGCCTATCTTTCGGTTCTGGAGGCGCTGCACCACGCGGGCATGGCGGAGGGCGTTACGGTGGATATCGCCACCATCAGCGCCGAGGATCTGGATGAGGATACCGCCGGGCAGATGCTGACGGCGTTTGACGCGTTTGTACTTCCCGGCGGCCATGAAACGCGCGGTGCGGAGGGCGTGATGATCGCCGCGAAATTCGCGCGGGAAAACAAGGTGCCCACGCTCGCCATTGGGCTGGGGATGCAGCTGACGCTTGCGGAGGCGGCACAGAATCTGCTGGGGCTGGAGGGCGCAAACTCTGCGGAAGTAGATCCGGCCACGCCACATCCGGTCGTGTATCAGCCAGAGGAACGGCGCGAAACCGGGGCACGGCGTATGGGGGGACAGGAAATCCGGCTTATCCATCCGGCGCTTCAAAATATCTACGGCGGTGATACGGCGCGTGAACGGCATGCAAACGGATTTGAAGTCAACCCCGAGTACATCGGCCCGCTGGAAGACGCCGGATTAACACCGGCGGCCGTTAGCGCGGACGGGCGGTATGCCGAGGCGTTTGTGCTGCAAGGGCATCCGTTCGACTGCGCGGTGCTGTATCATCCGGAGTATATATCACGCCCCAACCGACCGCATCCGCTGTTTTTGGCGCTTGTCCGGCAGGCCATGCAGCCATAAGATTTACAGCTTTTATCCGCGTCGAGCCTTGTGTGATATGTTCAGGCAAGGCTCGATGTGTTATAATTTTGTAAATTGTTGATTGGATAACAATCAATGGAGGAGGAGGCCCGAGAATGCCCAGAAGCGAGCAGCAAAGGCAACGACCCACCAAGGATTATGCGCCCAGAAAGCGCAAATCCCAACTGTTGAACACCCTGCCGCTGTTGATAGTATTTGTGGCGTTACTGGCACTGATGTATGTGATCTTCCCCAAGGAAGCCGGACGGCGCGTGAGCCATTCCGTGTATGACGGACTGGTGATCAGCGAGGTAATGGCGGCCAATTCTTCATCCGTGCCTGATGAAAACGGCGAGTTTGCGGACTGGCTGGAGATTTACAACGGTACCGGGGCGGACCTGAACCTGGAAGGAGTCATGATCACAAACCGTAACGACCGCATTACCTTTCCGTTTCCCTCGTATGTGCTCAAGGCGGGCGAATATGTAATTGTGTTTGCTTCCGACAGCTATCAGCTGGATCCGAGTCTGCCGTTCCACGGCAAGTTTAAAATCGCGTCGGTGGGAACCACACTGTACCTGTACGACCCCGAAATGTACCTGATCGACGAGGTAGACGTACCGACCATGATCGCCGATCAAAGTTATTCGCTGACGGGGATCGACGACAACGGCAACAGGGTGTACAAGGTTACGGATTATTACAGCCCCGGATTTATCAACGGCGAGGAAGGCTTTCTGGCGTACCGCGAGGAGAATGCCAGGGAGACCGGTGACATGGTCATCAACGAGATCTGCCCGGACCCGAAGGTTGGCATTCCCGACGATCAGGGCGAGGTTGTGGATTGGATTGAGATTTTCAACAACACCGGCAAAACCGTGTCCCTGTCGGGCTATTACCTGAGCGACAAGGAAAATAAACCCCTGAAATGGAAATTCCCGGATACCGCCGCCATTGCGCCCTACGGGTATTATCTGGTGTTTTGCAGCGGCGAAGACAGGCTACAGGACAACGGCATCCCGCATACCAATTTTTCCATCAGCGCCGAGCGTGAAAGCATTGTGCTAAGCGACAGTGACGGACGCCTGGTGGACCGGGTAACCATTGAAAACGTTCCTGAGGATTATTCCGTCGGCCTGAATGAGAACGGCTACTGGGCGTTCTTCCAGCTTGCCACCCCCGGCTTTGCCAACAATGCGGACGGGCAGAGCAAGGTGGATCAGCTGATCCGCTTTTTCAATGCAACCGGCGTATACATCACGGAGGCGATGGTTTCCAACGACAGTGTCACCGTCGGCGCGACGGGTTCGACAGCCGATTATATCGAGCTGTACAACTCGTCCGCCGTTGCGGTGGACCTTTCCAACTACGGCCTGAGCGATGATCTCGGCCGTCCGCGCAAATGGCAGTTCCCGCTGGGTTCATCGATCGGGCCCGGAGAATACAAGGTCGTCATTCTGGATGGCGATACGGATGCCAGCAGCTATTATGAGCTGCATACCAATTTCAAGCTTTCCCGCATGAACGACGAAGTCGTTTCTTTTTGCGATCCTGCCGGCAAAGTGCTCGACAGAATTCCCATTTACAATGATATTCCCACCGACCACAGCGTTGGACGCTCGCTGGGTTACGCGGGCTTTTACTACTATTCCACCCCGACGCCCGGCGCCGCCAACGCGATCGGGTACTATGGCTATGCGGATACTCCGTCGTTTTCCCAAAGCGGCGGTGAATATAAAGGCTTTGTTCAGATCACCATCGAGGTTCCGGAGAATACCGTCGTGTACTATACGACTGACGGCTCCATCCCCACCCAAAGCGCCACGCAATATACCCAGGGCGATGTGCTGGAGTTTTCCCGCGCTGCGCCGCTGCGGGCACGCGCTTTTGACCCGACAGGGTTTTTTCAGCCCAGCCCCATCATTACGCAGACCTACTTCCCCAATGTTTACCATGCGTTCCCGATCGTAAGCCTGGTTACGGACCCCGACGAGCTTTGGAGCGCGGAGGACGGCATGCTGACCGTTGGGGACAATGTGGATAAAACCAACGGAATTCCGTTTAAAAACACAATCTATCGGGAATACGGCAAAGTACCCCGCGAGGGTTTTATCGAGATGTACTTGAAGGACGGCACGCAGCTGCTGAGCCAGGGAATGGAGTTCAGCCTTCAGGGCCAATACAGCCTGGATATGCCGCAGAAAACCTTCAAGGTAAAATCCAAAGCCAAATACGGCGATAAATACTTCAACGCAAGGCTCTTTGATGATCTGGAGTTTACCCAGTACAAGAACCTTGTGCTGCGCAACAGCGGCAACGACTGCGTTTGGACCCGTTTCAACGACGCGTTTCAAAGCCAGCTGATCAAGGCGTTCAACGGGCAGGCGGAAACGCCGACCACCGTGCTCTATCAGGACTGGCGGCCCGTGGTGGTGTATCTTAACGGCCAGTACTGGGGCCATTATAACATGCGGGAGCGCGCGGACCGGTATTTTATCGCGCAGCATGAAGGCTATCCGCTGGAGATGGCGGATCAGATTGATGTGCTGGAGGCCAGCAGCAAGCTGGTGTACGGATCCCGGACCGAGTATGTGAACATGATCGAGAAGGTGAAAAAAAGCTCGCCGGGAACAAACGAGGCAGACTTGCAGTATATACTGGATAACGTCGATGTAGATAACTACTTTGACTATCTGTCGTTTGAAATGTTCTTCGGCAATTCCGATACCGGTAACATCCGCTTTTACCGGATGCGGGTGGAGGGCGCCAAGTGGCGGTGGATTTTCTACGACTCGGATTACGGCATGTTCAACAGCGGGTTCGACAGCCCCACATCCTACCTCAAGGCATCCGGCTCCGGCGAGCAGAAAATCAACAATACGCTGATTGTCAAGCTGCTGGAAAACGACCAGATGCTGGATAAATTCCTTACCCGGATGGGGGTAATCTACCAGTTCCTGACCACGGAAAATATGCTGAATGTTTTCAACTCCATGGCGGAAACACTGGAGCCGGAGATGTCGCTGCACTTCAGCCGCTGGGCGGAGGAAAACGACAAGGCCATCAATTTCGACTCGCCCACCACACCCGAGGGCGCGCTGCGCTACTGGAATACCCGCCTGGACCGCTCCCGCAACGTAATGAAAAAGCGGCCGACGTACTTCTACGAAATGATCCAGGAGCGTTTTGAACTGAGTGATGAAACCATGCTCCAGTATTTTGGCCCCAAACCCGCCCTGCCGGACGATGCTTTGTTCACCGAAGGCAAGAAGTGGGGATAACCGCCCGCAAGGTTGACATTGGATTGGGTTCGAACTATCATATAATGCATTCGACGGATAAGAAGGAGAATACGCCATGTTGTTTACCTCACTGTTGCAGGCCACCAGCGTCTCGGACGTTATCAGCACCTCGGGCCTCGCGGCGCAGTTTAAAACCATTGTGCCGGCCGATCTGTTTCTCGCGCTTGGGCTGGGCTTCGTTGTAGGCGCGGTGATTGCCATCGTGTATAAAAGAACATACCGGGGTGTGCTGTACAGCCCTTCCTTTGCCATTACGCTGATCATGCTTACATTGATTACCACCCCGGTGGTTATGTGTATCAAAAGCGATATCGCGCTTTCCATGGGTATGGTCGGCGCCCTGTCCATCGTGCGTTTCCGCACGGCAGTCAAGGACCCGATGGACACGGCCTATATGTTTTGGGCGCTGACAATGGGTATTCTGCTGGGCGCGGGTTTGCAACTGGTGGCGCTGATCGTGGTGCTGTGCATCGGCGTTCTGATGTTTGTGATGTCGTTCCTGAAATTCAGCAATCCCAATTCCTATCTGCTGGTAATCCACTATGAGGAATACTGCGAGCAGGCGATCAAAACCACGCTGAGCCGTTCCACCAAGAATTTCAAGCTCCGCAGCAAATCCCTCACCCGCGCGGGCGCGGAAATGACCTATGAAGTACGCCTGAACGAGCGGCAGGAGATTGTAACCCGCATGCTGGATATCGAAGGCGTTCACGACGCCACACTGGTTGCATGCCAGAGCGATGTTGGCGTGTAACCGGAAGCGGATGAAAAAGACCGCGCATACGCGGGTTGATTTTCACTGTTTGCTGCTTGTCCGGCCGTCGGCGCGCGTCTTTGGAACGCCGCAGCGAAACGGCTTGGATTGATGGCTGTAAGGAGGACAGGGCTTGGCTGTTGCGATGCCGCTTCGGCATGAACTGAAGTATTATATCAATACCATGGAATACCACCTGCTGTCGCGCGCGCTGGACAAGGTGTTGTTCCGCGACCCGAACGGAGATCCGGAATTCAACGAATACCATATCCGTTCCCTGTATTTCGATACATACAACAACCAGGCGCTGCTGGATAAGATCAATGGCGTGCGGGACCGCGATAAATACCGCCTGCGGATCTATAACCTGTCCGACGAGTTTATCCGCATGGAATGCAAAACCAAAATCGGAAGCCTGATTTCAAAACGCTCCCTTGCCATCCCGCGCACCCTGGCCGAGCAGCTGATGGCCGCCGATCCTACGGGACTGGAAAGAACGCGCAGCGGCCTTTTACAGGATGTGTACCGGGAAATGACCCTGAATCTGCTGCACCCCGTGGTAATCGTGGACTATGTGCGGGAAGCGTATCTCTACCCGGTGGAGGATGTGCGGATTACCTTTGATAAAAAGCTGCGCTCCGGCGTCGCCTCCTGCGATCTGTTCAACCCGGAGGTGGCCACCGTACCGCCGATGGGCGGAGGGCAGATGATCCTTGAGGTCAAGTACAACCGTATGCTGCCGCCGTTTATCCGCGACCTGCTCAACACCTACGTGCACCGCGCGCAAAACAGCGCGATTTCCAAGTACTGCATGTGCAGGCGTTTTGAAGAACTGGACTATTAAGCGCTCAGGAGGATTTCCATGAAACGTTTGGCCGCCGCTGTGCTTGTGCTGCTTGTGCTCTGTACGGGTCATGGCTTTGCCGTGCAGATCACCATCACCAAGACGAACGGGGACGTGGAAACGACCACCAATACAGACATTATATCGAACACCGATGCGGACACAGACGGGAACGCGGCCCCGGAAACGAGCATGGGAACAGATGACGGCACGGCTGCAAGCACGGATACAAACGCCCGTGAAGCATTGATCGACGCGATCATTAATACGGCAAAGACTACGTATGAAAAAGCCAACGGACGCTGGCAGAGGGCGCAGTACTCCGGGGATATCTACGTGTGCAAGAACTTCTCAATGTATCTGTTTAATCAGAACAAAAGCCGGTTCCGCATGGCCGAATATCCGAAGGTTGAGCTGGTGATTCCCATGAACTCGGAAGATACCGCGGACTATAACAAAGGCGTGGGATGGGCGGAGGTAGAGGCGTCCGAGGGCAATCCCTTTGATGCGGCCGCGGAGTTCCGATACAATCCCGATCTTTCGGCGGAGGAAAACAAAGCGCTTGCCCGGGAGTTTATGATGCAGGTACAGCGGGGCGATTATTTTCAGATGTCCGCAAACTACTACTGGGGCACCGGCCCGCACAGCCTTGTCTTTATCGCAGACTATGATTCCGTATCGCAGACTGTACACTGGACGGACAGCAATATGAAAACCAAAAAGGTGAACGGGATCAATTACGGCCTTGTGCAATATGACGCCCAGAAGGAAATCGACTGGTTTGTGGACGCTTTCTGTCATCCCAAGCGCGGCGCTACGCTGTACCGCCTGCGGGATGATATCATCTTTGCAGACGGTCAGAAATAAGGAGAGCCAATGCCGATCAAGCTGATGTATATCACCAATAAGCCCGCGATTGCGAAAATCGCCGAAGAAAACTCGGTAGACCGCATCTGGGTGGATTTGGAAACAAGGGGAAAGCAGCAGCGGCAGAGCCATGTCAACTCCGTAAAATCCGATCATACAATGGAAGATGTATCGGCCGTCCGGGCGGCGGTGAACCGGGCGCAGCTTATGGTGCGTGTCAATCCGCTTTTTGAGGGCTCGAAGCCAGAGGTGGATGAGGTGATTGCCCGCGGAGCGGATATTGTGATGCTGCCGATGTTCAGAACCACGGATGAGGCCAAGCGGTTTATCGACCTTGTGGGCGGACGCGCCAAGACCCTGCTGCTGGCGGAAACCCGGGACGCTGAACAGGGCATTGAGGATATCGCCGCGCTGGACGGCGTGGATGAAATCCATATCGGGCTCAACGACCTGCATCTGGAGCACGGGATGACCTTCATGTTTGAGCTCCTGGCCGACGGCACGGTGGAAAAGATGGGCCGCGCGATTCAAAAGCGCGGCATTCCGTTTGGCTTTGGCGGAATCGCCCGGCTGGACGAGGGATTGCTGCCGGCCCGCCACGTAATCGCGGAGCATTACCGGCTGGGGTCGGAAATGGCGATTTTATCCAGAAGCTTCTACGACTCCTGGGTGGAGGCGGAGCCGGATGAGATCCGCAGCATTTTCCACTATGGAATGCTGGAGATCCGCGCGTTTGAAAAACGGCTTGCGGAAAAGACGGACGCGTATTTTGAGGAAAACCGCACACGCGTGGTACAGGAAGTGCAGTCCGTCGTGCAGATGATCAAGGATAAGAGAGGATAGCCGTGCAGTATACGCCGCAGATGCTTCAAAGCATGGAAACCGAATACGGGGAAGCCTTTTACCTGCTCGATATCAACCGCTTCATCGGCAATTACCGGGAGCTGCTGTCCGCGTTCCGCGCGGTATATCCCAAAACGGAAATCGCCTATTCCTATAAAACCAACTATATCCCGGCGCTCTGCCGGGCGGTGAACGGCCTCGGCGGCTATGCGGAGGTCGTATCCCACATGGAATACGCGCTCGCCAGGCGCATTGGCGTGCCGTTTGAAAAAATCGTGTTCAACGGACCTTACAAGCGGCCCGATGCCGTACGGGAGCTGCTGCTGGGCGGCGGCACTGTGCATCTGGATTCGGCGCGGGAGCTTGAGCCGCTGCAAGCGTTGGCCAAGGAGAATCCCGGAAAACAATTGAATGTGGGAATCCGCGTCAACTTCCCGATTGGCGACGGCAAGCTGTCACGGTTCGGGTTTGATGTGGAGGGCGATGATTTTCTGGCGGCGCTCCGGTGCGTGGAAAAAACCCCCAACCTGCATTTGCAGGCGCTGCACTGCCATTTTGCGCCGCGCGATCTGGAAACGTGGAAGCCGCGGGCCGCGGGCATGGCGGTGCTGGTTCGCCGGTTTGGCCTGCGGCCGGACCGCATTGATCTGGGCGGCGGCATGTTCGGTAAAATGGACGAACGGCTGAAGCGGCAGTTCGGCGGTGAAATCCCGTCCTATCAGGAGTATGCGAAGGCGGTCGGGGAAGGCTTTCAGCCTTTTTTGCAAGGCGATACGCAGCCGGTGCTGATGATTGAGCCGGGCAGCGCGCTGGTGGGGGATTGCATGGATTTGGCCGCGAAGGTGTTCGGTGTAAAAACCATACGGGAACATCGCATTGCGACGGTGCTCGCCAGCACGCACAATATCCAGATGGGTTCCAAAACACCGTCCGTGGACGTGATCAGCATGAACTCGAACCCGCCGGATGCCGAAGGGCCGGTGGATATCGCCGGGTATACCTGCATCGAAAGCGATCTATTGGTCAGGGACTATCCGGGGCCGGTTTCGGCGGGGGATTATGTGGTGTTTTATAACGTTGGCTCCTATTCCATCGTGTTAAAGCCTCCGTTTATTCTGCCCAATGTCCCGGTGCTGATCGTGCGGGACGGCCAACCCATTGAGGTGGCAAAGCGCGCGGAAGAACCCGGGGACGTATTTCAAACGTATTTTCAGCAAGGGGAAACAGTATGAGCGGAGAACAGGAAAACCGGCTGATATGGCTTAACGGTTCCATGGTGAACGTAAACGAGGCGAAGGTAAACGCGCTGTCGCCAACGGCGCAGTTCGGGCTGAATGTATTTGAGGGCATGCGCTGTTATTGGAACGAAGCGAAGCGAACGCTGTTTGCCTTCCGGCTGGATGATCATCTGAAACGGCTCCAAACATCGGCCGCGCTGCTGGAAATCGAAAACCCGTATTCGATGGAGGAGCTCCGCCTGGCTTTTACACAGGCCGTAACGGCCAACGGATACCAGGAGGATATCGCCGTGCGGCAGATGCTGTTTGTGGACGGCTTCGGCACATGGAGCTCACAGGGACCGGCAGGCATGTTTGTTTCCCCGATTGCCAAAAAACGCCTGAGCGCGGAATACCAGAAAGAAGGACTGAACTGCAAAATCAGCACCTTCGAACGCATCCACGAAAAGAGCATGTCCCCGCTCATCAAGTGCGGCGCAAACTACATCAACAGCCGCATGGCCATGCTTGAGGCGAAAAAAGAGGGATATGATACGGCGGTGATGCTCAACCATCAGGGAACGGTGGCGGAGGCGACGGGCTCCTGCATCTTTTTGGTACAGGACGGCCGCCTGATCACGCCGTCGCTGGCCGACAGCATTCTGGCGAGCATCACCAGGGATACGGTCATCCAAATGGCGGGGATGCTTGGTATTCCTCTGGAAGAGCGTTCCGTGCAGCCGGAGGAGCTGTTTTCGTGCGATGAGGCGTTTCTCTGCGGAACGGCGATGGAAATTAAATCCATTGCCCGCATCAACGGGCACACGGTGCCGTGCAGCGGCGAAGGCATTACCAAGCGGCTGCAGAACGAATACAGACGCCATGTACTGGGTGAGGGACTGCAGCAGTGGGTCGCCCCGATGCCGCGGCGCGGGGCATAACGTGACCGGGCACAAAGTAACGCTGTATTCGAAGTATGAATAAAATCGGCTAAAAAACATTTCAGAGCCGGGGGATTGGCTTGCCAACAGTATCCATTTAGTATAAAATAGACAGGATGGAACGCCGTTCCATTTGTATGAAAGAATGCTTAAGGGGGCCAAAAGTTGGGTAAAATTCACATTTTTGATCATCCGCTCATTCAGCATAAGCTGGCCATCATGCGCGATAAAAACACGGGAGCCAAAGAATTCCGTGAGCTGCTGGAAGAAATCTCCATGCTGATGGTTTTCGAGGTGACGCGGGATCTGTCTACCGAAGAGGTTGAAGTTGAAACGCCGATCTGCACCGCCAAGGCGAGAATGCTCAGCGGCAGGAAAATCGGTATTATTCCCATTCTGCGCGCGGGGCTCGGCATGGCGGACGGCGTGCTGAAAATGATCCCGACGGCCAGGGTAGGCCATATCGGCTTATACCGTGACCCGGTTTCCTTACAACCTGTGGAATACTATTGCAAACTGCCGGCTGACAGCGAAGAGCGTGAACTGTTTGTTCTCGATCCTATGCTGGCGACCGGCGGAAGCGCATCTGCAGCCATTACCTTCTTGAAGCAGCGCAATTGCCAAAACATCAAGCTGGTCTGCCTGATTGCCGCTCCGGAAGGAATCGAGAGGATCCGCAAGGATCATGAGGATGTGGATGTATATATCGCCGGCTGCGATGAAAAGCTGAACGATCACGGGTATATCGTTCCGGGTCTTGGCGATGCCGGCGACCGTCTCTTTGGAACGAAATAACAGGTGAGGAGTTGCTTGAATCATGTCACAGGAGCTGTTTCAGGCGGTACATACTGCGGAAGAGAACGCGGATCGGATTGTGCAGGATGCCCAGCATCAGGCGCGCGAGCTGATCAAAGCGGCCGAAGCGGAAATCAAGACCGAGGACCGCAAGGCATCGCTTGCGCAGCGCACCCGGTATCAATCCATCATCGAGGAGCGGCGCAAAGCCTTTGAGGCAAATATGCCCGCGATGCGCATGCAAGTGGAAGAAGACCAGCGGAAAACCCTGGACGCCGCGCGTGCAAAGCTGGACCAGGTATCGCAGATGATTTTCGAGAGGATCTGGAACGATGGCAATCGTTGAGATGAAACATGTGGATATGCTTGCGCTCCAGCGGGATAAGCAGGCATTGCTCCGGGCCATGCAAAAACTGCATTGCTTCCAGATCACCGGCCAGGAGGCCGGGGAAAACACATTCAATCCCGCCAAGGCGGAGATGGAGCTTCCCTCGCTGGAGGAGACGCTGACGCGGATCGGATGGGCCATTACCAAGCTGCATCCCTACGATACGGCCAAAAAGCCTTTCCTGAGTGATATTCCGTCCATCGACGAGCAGGAAGCCGAGGATATTCTGGCCAAGCTGCCGTCCGCCCTGCAGGCAGTTCACACGCTGGAGACGCTGGAACGCAAGGCGGGCGACCTGCGCGGGCAAAGCGCGCGCATCGATGCGGCGCAGGAGCAGCTGCTGCCGTGGCAGGCGCTGCATGTGCCGCTGCATGAGGTGCGGGACACGCGCTCTACCGTGCAGATGATCGGCACCGTGCCCAAGGAAGCGCTGGATGCCTGGCTCTCGCAGGGCAATCCCGGCGAGCTGTGCTATTTGCAGCAGGTTTCCCAGCTGCGCGACCAGATTTGCATTTATGTAATCCTGCACCGCTCCTGTGCGCAGGAAGCGCTGGCAAAGCTCAAGGAAATCGGTTTTTCGCAGGTGAATCTGCGGGAGGTTTACGAATCTGCCGCAGACCGCATCAAGGAGCTGGACCAGGAAAAAGCGGAGGTGGAGCAGCAGCGGCTGCAAACCACCGAGCAGGTGAAAGCGCTGGCGGATCAATGTGAGACGCTGCGCAAGCTGTATGATCTGCTTGCCTCCAAGCGCGAGCGCCTGTATGCCGCCAAACAGCTGACCGAATCGGATAAAACATTTTTTCTGCAGGGCTATATTCCCGCCCCAATGACGCAAAAAGCCGAAGAGATGCTGAAAAAAGCATCGCCCACCGTTGCGCTGAGCTTTTATGATCCGCGCGAAGGGGAAGAGGTGCCGGTGCTTTTGCACAACCCCAAGCTGACTTCGCCGTTTGAAACCGTGGTATCGGGCTTCTCGCTGCCCGCGCCGGGGAGCTTTGATCCCACAACGATCATGATGCCGTTCTTTGTGAACTTCATGGGCATGATGATCTCCGATGCGGGATACGGGCTGATGATGGCGCTTATCATTCCCATCCTGATCATAGCGCGCAAACCTGCGCCGGGCACCAAGCGCCTGATGTGGATTTTGACCGCCGCGGGAATCGCGTCGCTGTTCTGGGGCGCGATGTACAACTCCTGGTTTGGCTTCTCGCCGTTCCCCTCGGTGTTCGATCCCGTGAAAAACGCCATGCCCGTGATGATGGTTTGCGTCGCGCTGGGCGCGGTGCACCTGTTTGCTGGACTTGGCATTGCCATGTATATGAACATCCGGCAGGGGAAATGGCTGGACGCGGTGTATGATCAGCTCAGCTGGGCGATGATTATCATCGGTATCGGCCTGCTGCTGATCCTCGGCACGGCCGCCGGCAAATGGATGGCGCTTGCGGGCACGGCAATCATCATCTTCTCCGCGGGCCGCCACAAGAGCAATAACCCATTCAAGCGGTTGATCAGCGGCCTTGGCGCACTGTACGGCATCACGGGCTGGATCAGCGACCTGCTCAGCTATATGCGCCTGTTCGGTATGGGTATTGCCACGGGCGTGATCGGCATGGTGATCAACATCCTGATCGGCATGGTGATGCAATCCGGCATCATCGGCATTGTGCTGGGCGCAGTGATATTTGTGGGCGGCCACCTGTTCAACGCCGCCATCAATACGCTGGGCGCGTATGTGCACAGCTGCCGTCTGCAGTACATTGAATTTTTCTCCAAGTTTTACGAGGATGGCGGCAAGCCCTTTATGCCCCTGCGTGAAACAAACCGTTATGTTTACGTCAAGGATGCGCAGTAACGCACCGGGCGTGAAGATAAACTGCTATTTCATCACACATTGATGTAGGAGGTACCCAATATGTCTATCGGTCAAGTATTAGCTCTCCTCGGCGCGGCGATCGCTGTTATCGGCGCAGGTATGGGTTCCAGCAAAGGCGTTGGTATCGCGGGCGAAGCATCCGCGGGTGTGTCCACGGAAAATCCTGAAGTGAACTCCAAGCTCCTCGTGCTCCAGCTGCTGCCGGCCACGCAGGGCATTTATGGCTTCCTGATTGCTGTTATCGTGCTGATCAACACCAACGTGCTGGGCGGCGCCATGCTGGATGTGGGCCTGTACCAGGGCCTTGGCATCCTGATGGGTTGCCTGCCGATCGGGCTTGTCGGTTATTTCTCCGGCGCTAAGCAGGGCAAGGTAGCCGCCGCCGCCATGATCATGACCGGGCAGCGCCCCGAAATGAGCGGCAAGGGCATCACCATGACCGTTATGGTGGAAACCTACGCGGTGCTGGCGCTGCTGGTGAGCTTCCTGGTGGTTAACGCCATTCAACTGTAAGGAGTGTGCAATGGACGCACAAGCGATTTTAACAAAAATCGAACAGGACGCCAAAGAAGCCGCGACGCGCATACAGGCGGATGCTGAGGAAAAAGCGAAGACCATGAAGCTGGAAGCTCAGTCCCGCATTGAGATGCAGGAAAAAACCATGCTGGCGCAGGCCGAACAGGAATGTACGCAGATGGTGGAACGCATGCAGCGCATGGCGGATCTGGATAACCGCAAAGCGCTGCTTGCGGGCAAGCGCACGGTGATTGATGAGGCTTTTGCCAAAGCGAAGGAAAAGCTGCTGGCGACCTCTGCCGCAGACCGCCGCACATTTTATATGCAGCAGGTCGCGGCCTGTGCCGCCGGGACGGAAACCCTGATCGCAGGAACAAACGAGGCGGACTGGTTTGACGACGGCTTTATAGCCGATGCCAATAAGGCGCTGGAGAAAGCGGGCAAACCCGGCAAGCTGCAGGCGGCCACAGAGCGCCGCGACGGCTGCGCGGGTCTTGTGCTGCTGCAAAACGGCGCGGAGATCCTGATTACCTTTGATGCACTGTTGGAAGAAGCGCGTACCGACCTGGAACTGGTGGCCGCGCAGACTTTATTTACCGAATAATCCTTGAACGGAGGACTGGCCATGCCGCAACCCAGCATATCCTACGCATGCGGACGTGTGGGCGTACTCAGGCGTTTTGAGCTTCGTCAGGCGCAGATTGATCGCCTGCTTGCCGCGCCGCAGCCTGCGGAAGCGGAGCGTGTTTTAGTGGATATCGGCTTTATGGCGGCCGATCAAACAGATTATCAGGCAGCAGCCGACCGCCATATCGGGAAAGCCTGCGCCCTGATCAAAGCCGTTACCACCGATCCCGGGATGACGGACTGCTTTTTGTACCGCTATGATGTGCACAACCTGAAGGTGCTGATCAAATCCCGCCATTTGGCGCACGCGCCGGAGTTTTTATCATCCTGCGGAAGCATAGACGTGGAAACGCTCAAGCATTGCGTGGCCGACCGTACTTATGTTCAGCTGCCCGCCGAGCTGGGGGAAGGCCTCAAAAAGCTGGAAAAGCGCATTGCTGTAGAATTTAACCCGCTGCTGGTGGACGCGGAGCTTGATAAAGCGATGTACCGTCAGATTTTCAAAAACCTTGCGGGCAAGGAAGATAGCCTCGCCTACCGGTATTTCCAGGCGAAAGCCGATTTGCTGAATATGATCATGCTGCTGCGCGTGCGCGCGATGGGCAAGGATGCCGCGTTCTTTGCCGACCTTGCGCTGGATGGCGGCAGGGCGGGAAAACAGCGTTTTATCAACGCCTTTGCCGATAACGACAGACTGGTGCGGCTGGTGAGCGGCTACGGCATGACGGTTAAGCAGGCGGCGCAGGCCGCGGTGATGGACGCTAAAAAGCTGCCGTATCTGGAAAAGGTTGCCGATGACGCGCTGTATGAGATGTTCAAGCCCTACCGCTACGAATCAGCAGTCATTGAGGTGCTGCTTTCCTATCTGCTGCTCAGGCAGCGGGAAGCGGCCAACGTACGGCTTATTCTCACAGGCAAGATCAACGGCTTCCCGCCCGAGGCTGTACTGGAAAGGGTGCGTGAGCTGAATGGCTAATGTGCGGATGGGCGCTGTCGGCGAGCGCGACGCGGTGCTTTGTTTCAAAGCGCTGGGGATGACCGTGATCCCGACCGAGACCCCGGAAGAAACAACCAAAGCGCTGTTCTCGCTGACCAAGCGCGGCGTGAAAGTGATCTTTATCACCGAAAGCACCGCCGAAAGCGCGCAGGAAGCGCTCCGGCGTTACAAAACCGATCCGCAGGTCGCCATCATCCCCATCCCGGGGAGTACAGGCTCCAGCGGATATGCCATGTCCCGTGTGAAGGCCAATGTGGAAAAGGCTATCGGCGCGGACATCCTATTCGGAAATAATTCTACGGAGGACGTGTAAACATGCCACAGGGAACGATTGTCAAGGTCGCAGGGCCGCTGATCGTGGCGGAGAACATGGCCGATGCGCGCATGTATGATGTTGTGCGCGTCAGCAAATACCGCCTTGTTGGCGAAGTGATTGAGCTGCGCGGCGACCGCGCCAGCATACAGGTATATGAAGAAACCAGCGGACTGGGACCGGGAGAACCTGTGGAATCCACAGGCGCGCCGCTTTCTGTGGAGCTTGGACCGGGGCTGATCGAATCAATCTTTGACGGCATTCAGCGTCCGCTGACCGTGATCCGCCAAAAGGTGGGCGACCGCATTACCCGCGGCGTGGAAGTGCCCTCGCTGAGCCGCGACAAGAAATGGACCTTCGAGCCGAAGGTGAAAAAAGGTGATACGGTTGTACCGGGCACCATCGTTGGCATCGTGCAGGAAAACTCCGTGGTAGAGCACCGCATTCTGGCGCCTGTCGGGGTTTCCGGCGAGGTGACGGAGATCAAGTCCGGTGATTTCACCATTACCGATGTCATCTGCACCGTGAAGGACGCCCAGGGCAAAGAACGTGAAATTGCCATGATGCAGAAATGGCCAGTGCGCCGCGGCCGTCCCTATCAGGAAAAGATGAGCCCGGTTGCCCCGATGATCACCGGTCAGCGCGTTATCGACACGTTCTTCCCGATCGCATCCGGCGGCGTGGCTGCGGTGCCCGGCCCGTTCGGCTCCGGCAAAACCGTGGTGCAGCACCAGCTGGCCAAGTGGGCGGATGCTGATATCATCGTCTACGTGGGCTGCGGCGAGCGCGGCAACGAGATGACCGACGTGCTGATGGAGTTCCCCGAGCTGCACGACCCGCGCACCGGCGAGAGCCTGATGAAGCGTACCGTGCTGATCGCCAATACCTCCGATATGCCTGTGGCGGCGCGCGAAGCCTCCATTTATACCGGCATCACCATCGCAGAATATTTCCGCGATATGGGTTATAAAGTCGCCATCATGGCCGATAGCACCAGCCGCTGGGCCGAGGCGCTGCGCGAAATGAGCGGCCGCCTGGAAGAAATGCCCGGTGAAGAAGGCTATCCGGCATACCTCTCCAGCCGTATCGCGGAGTTCTACGAGCGCGCGGGCGTGGTGAAGTGCCTGGGCGGGGAAGGCCGCCAGGGCAGTATCTCCGCCATCGGCGCCGTATCGCCTCCCGGCGGCGATATTTCCGAGCCGGTTTCGCAGGCCACGCTGCGCATTGTTAAGGTGTTCTGGGGCCTGAGCGCACAGCTGGCGTACAAACGCCATTTCCCGGCCATCGACT
This sequence comes from Candidatus Limiplasma sp., assembly GCA_963664595.2. Classification (GTDB taxonomy): domain Bacteria; phylum Bacillota; class Clostridia; order Christensenellales; family Aristaeellaceae; genus CAXXOK01. The sequence continues at coordinate 219,562 of CAXXOK010000010.1, forward strand.
GGCTGCAGTCCTATTCGCTGTACACCACCCATCTGGAGGCGTGGTTCAACGATAATGTGGCCCCCGAGTGGAACGACCTGCGCCAAAAGGCCATGCTGGTGCTTCAGGAAGAAGCCGAGCTGCAGGAAATCGTGCAGTTGGTCGGCATGGATGCGCTGAGCTGGAAGGACCGGCTGACCATGGAGGTTGCCCGCTCCATCCGCGAGGATTACCTGCACCAGAACGCGTTTGACGATGTGGATACCTACACCTCCACCAAAAAGCAGTACCTGATGCTCGGGCTGATTTTGGAATTCCAGGCCAAGGGTAAACAGGCGCTGGATGCGGGCGCAAACCTGACCGATGTCATCAGCCTGCCTGTACGCGAGAAAATCGGCCGCGCAAAGTATATCCCCGAAGACAAGCTGGATGAGTTCGCAACGATTGAGAACGAGCTTTCCGGCCAGGTTGCGGCAATTGCAGAGAAAGGGGAGCTGTAAGCGATGCTTAAGGAATATCGTACCATCAAAGAGGTTGTCGGCCCCCTGATGCTTGTGGATCAGGTGGAAGGCGTATCCTATAACGAACTGGTGGAAATCAAACAGGCGAACGGCGAGCTGCGGCGCGGCAAGGTGCTGGAGATCAACGGCGACAAGGCGCTGGTGCAGCTGTTTGAAAGCTCCAACGGCCTGCAGATCGAAACCGCGTCCGCCCGCTTTTTAGGCCATTCCATCGAGCTGGGCGTTAGCATGGATATGCTGGGCCGCGTGTTCGACGGCATGGGCAACCCCCGTGACGGCGGTCCCGCGCTGATCCCCGACAAGCGCATGGATATCAACGGCGAACCGCTGAACCCCGCTGCGCGCGACTATCCCAATGAATTTATCCAGACCGGCGTCAGCGCAATCGACGGCCTGAATACGCTGGTGCGCGGCCAGAAGCTGCCTGTGTTTTCCGGCAGCGGCCTGCCGCACGCCCAACTGGCCACACAGATTGCCCGCCAGGCCAAGGTGCTGGGTGCAAATGAGAAATTTGCCGTGGTGTTCGGCGCGATCGGCATTACGTTTGAGGAAGCGGAATACTTTATCAGCGACTTCCGCCGCACGGGCGCCATTGAGCGCGCGGTGCTGTTTATGAACCTCGCCAACGACCCGGCCATTGAGCGTATCGCCACCCCGCGTATGGCGCTGACGGCGGCCGAATATCTGGCTTACGAAAAAGACATGCACGTGCTGGTCATCCTGACCGACATCACCAACTACGCCGAAGCCCTGCGCGAGGTTTCCGCCGCCCGCAAAGAGGTGCCGGGCCGCCGCGGCTATCCAGGCTACCTGTATACCGACCTTGCCAGCATGTACGAACGAGCAGGGCGTATCATCGGCAAAAAGGGCTCCATTACGCAGATCCCGATCCTGACCATGCCGGAGGATGACAAAACCCACCCGATCCCCGACTTGACGGGCTACATCACCGAGGGCCAGATCATCCTGAGCCGTGAGCTGCACCGCAAGGGCATCACGCCGCCTATCGATGTGCTGCCGTCCCTCAGCCGCCTGAAGGATAAGGGCATCGGGGCCGGAAAGACCCGCGAGGATCACGCCGCGACCATGAACCAGCTGTTTGCTGCGTACTCGCGCGGCAAGGACGCCAAAGAGCTGGCCGTTATCCTGGGCGACGCGGCACTGACCGACGTGGACAAGAAGTACGCCGCCTTTGCCGATGCGTTTGAAAAGGAATATGTATCGCAGGGATATCAAACCAACCGCTCGATCACCGATACGCTCAACCTTGGCTGGGGGCTGCTGGCCCTGCTGCCGCGCAACGAGCTGAAACGTATCCGCGACGATATGCTGGATAAATATCTGCACGACAACACCATCGAGGATCAACCCGATGAGGTGGAGGAGGAGCATAGCTGATGGCTGCTGCTCTGCGCGTGAACCCCACGCGAATGGAACTGACGCGGATCAAGCGTCGCCTGGTCACCGCACGGCGCGGCCATAAGCTGCTCAAGGATAAGCGGGATGAAATGGTACGCCAGTTTATCGCGCTCATCCGCGAGAACTACCGCCTGCGCAAGGAAGTGGAGAAGGAGCTCGGCTTTGCCCTCTCCGGCTTTGCCATGGCGCGTGCCGTGGTGGAGCCTGCCTTTATGGAAGAGGCGCTGCTGAGCCCCGCGAGAAGCATCTCGGTGGATATGGGCATCCGCAGCGTGCTGAGCGTGCGAGTACCCACCCTGAGTACCCGGGAAGAGGAAAACCAAAACACCCTGAGCTACGGCCTGGCGGAGACCTCCGCCCAGCTGGACGGTGCGATTGAAAGCCTGTCCGATCTGCTGCCCAAGCTGATCAAGCTGGCGGAAGTGGAAAAGACCTGCGATCTGCTGGCCGATGAAATCGAAAAAACGCGCCGCCGCGTGAACGCGCTGGAATATGTGATGATTCCGCAGTTCCAGGAAACCATCCGCTTTATCACCATGAAGCTGGATGAAAACGAGCGCGGCAACCTGACCCGCCTGATGAAGGTGAAGGATATGATTCAGAAACGGGAAGTTACCAACTGATCAGGGATCCTGGACAACCTCCACCACTGTAAGAACGTTGCCGTTTACCTGAAACCGAATATCAAACCCGCCATACCCGAAGCCGTATACGCGCTCCGGGTTTTTTTGATAAGCAGGGCGGGGGTCGCCCGCCAGCACGGTGAGGAGCGCGGACTGCTTTTCGGCGGGGACCATCGCAAGCCATTTACCAGGGAAATCAACGGTCAACGCCGCTTCCGGCGCTTTATCGGCAAAGCCGCCCCGCGCGCCGGGGATACTGTCGGCATAGGGCAGATAGGGCTTGATATCGTAAACCGGCGTTCCGTTCATCAGGTCCGCTCCCGCGAGGGTCAATATGGGAGCGGATGGCGTATCCAATTGAATAGCCATGAGCTCCACACAGGAAAGACCCAGCGGATTGGGGCGGAAGGGGGAGCGTGTGGCGAACACACCCATGCGTGTGTTACCGCCCAAGCGCGGCGGGCGAACGGTGGCGGACCAGCCATCGCGCATGTTTTCCGAAAAGCCCCAGATCAGCCACAGGTGGGAAAAGCCTTCCAGTCCCCGCAGTGTATCAGGATTGCGGAACTCCGGCTCAAACACGAGGGTGGACTGCAGCGCGCGGATGATGCCGCTTTGGCGCGGCAGACCGAACTTTGAGGTAAAATCGTTTTGGATTCGTGCGATGACCTTGAGTGTGGGTTCATCCATCCTGCTTCCTTCCTTTCCGGGGAACAGCAACGCCTTGTGTGATATACTCTGCTCCCAGTATAGCGTGACCCTCTCCATCCGCGCAACCGGGAACAGCTTCAAAGGTGCGGATTTATGGTATAATAAAACAATCAATATTCAGGAGGCGATAAATCGCGTGGGAATTATTAATCGATTGCAGGCATGGGGAAACTGGCTGACGACGGATCCTGTCGGTTTCTTCATCTATTTAGCATATTTTGCCGTTGCCGTATTACTGACCCTGATGCTGCACGAAATTGCGCACGGCTATGTGGCCTACCGCTGCGGCGATAACACGGCCAAAATGCTGGGCCGCTTAACGCTGGACCCCCGGAAACATCTGGATCCCATCGGCACCGTATCGCTGGTGCTTCTGGGCTTTGGCTGGGCCAAGCCCGTGCCGATCAATCCCCGCAACTTTCAGGGGAACCGGCTGAAATGCGATTTTCTGGTGTCAATTGCCGGGATTGTGACCAACCTGACGCTGTTTATCGTGTCGATATTTCTGGCGGCGCTGATCAACCCGCTGCTGTGGCGAGCGGATGTGATTGCGGCCAACGGCGGCTCCGCCGCGTTTCTGAAAATGAATGGACTGGGGTACAGCATATTGCTGAGCGGCGCGGGAAGCGACTATGCGCAATACATGCTGCACCCGTGGCTTATGCATGTGCAGCGCTTTCTTCTGCTGTTTTACTCCATGAACGTGATGATCGCGGTATTCAACCTGATTCCCGTTCCGCCGCTGGACGGCTTTCACATCTTCAACGACCTGATTTTCAAGGGACGGATTATCCTTACGGAGCAGTTTATGCGCGGAGCGCAAATCGTATTCCTGCTGCTGATCTTTTCCGGTGTGCTGGGTATAGGGCTGTTGTATGTAACCCAGGCGGTGCAGAGCGGGGTGCTGAACTTAATACTGCTCATTCTGGGTACCTGACCATGGCCATCCATATCCAGCTCAAGCAGTTCGACGGGCCGCTGGATCTGCTGCTGCATCTGATCGGCAAGGCAAAAATCGATATCAAGGATATCTTTGTTTCGGAGATTACCGAGCAATTTATTGAGGCTGTGGGAAACGCGCCGGACTTTGACATGGACGAGGCCAGTGAGTTTATCACCATGGCCGCGCTTCTGGTGGAAATCAAAAGCCGCTCCCTGCTGCCTAAACCGCCCAAGGAGGACGAGGAAGACCCGGAGCAGCTGCTGATTGACCGCCTGACGGCTTATAAGCAGCTGAAGGAAAGCGCTGTCGGCATGGCGGAGTTTGAGAAGAGCGCGCTGCAGGTATTCGGGAAGCTGCCGGAAGAGGTTCCGCTGCCGCCGCCCAGCCTGGAGATTGACGGACTGACGCTGGATATGCTCTGGAGTGCACTGCTGCGCATTGCCCAGCGCGAAACCAGAGAGCCGGATGAGGACGAGGGTTTGGTGTTGCGCGATATCCGCCGCGATAGCTACAGTGTGGAAAACTGCATCCAAACCATCAGGGAGCACTTGAAAAACGGACCGGTTGCGTTTGATCAGCTGTTTGGCAGCCGCCCCAGTCGGCAGGAAGCCGTGACCCTGTTTATTGCGTTGCTGGAGCTGCTTAAACGCGGCAAGGCGCATATATCACAAGCCGGTACGTTTGATCGGATTATGGTATTCCCCGGAAGGAGGAAACCGGTTGGAACTGAATGAGGCATGCCGCGCTATCGAAGCAATATTGTTTGTTTCGGGCGACGCGGTGGAGATCAGAGAAATAGCGCAGGCGCTGGAGATTACGGAAATCGAAGCGGTGAACGCGGTGGAAGAGCTGCAAAGGGAGTACGACCGCGACAAGCGGGGTATGATGATTTCGCGCTATGGTGACCATATCAAAATGGAAACCCGCGCCGATTATGCCCCGTATGTGGAACGGCTGTTGCAGCCCGTGCAGCGGCAGTCCCTGTCGCAGGCGGCGATGGAAACCCTGGCCGTGATCGCGTACCGCCAGCCGGTGACGAGGCTGGATATTGAGCAGATCCGCGGCGTGAAGTGCGATTATTCCGTACAATCCCTGCTGCATAAAGGCTTGATTAAGGATGTCGGGCGAAAGGAAGCGCTGGGGCGCCCCTTTTTGTATGCGACCACGGACTTTTTTTTGGAGCATTTCGGTATTACGGATATCCGGGAGCTGCCACCCCTGCCGGAGACGGTATCTCCGCAGGAGGATGAAGAGCCGCTGGTTCCGTAGGAAAACGATGAAAACGTCCTGCGCGATGCCTCGCCATATTTCCGCCGGCTTTGGTTTATAATACCTTCGATATAGAGCGTCTACAGCTTCAGGCTCTATAAACCCAACCTGCCGAAAAGTTATCGCAGCATCGCAAAGTGCTCTTTTCTATCATTTGCCTAATCAAGAATTCTCACTAGATAATCACCATCTGTTGCCGGTACATCAGCCCCGCGGGCAGCTTGGCTCCCAATGCCCACAGATCATAGGCCCGCTCATCCAATTGGTAGAGCGGGCTTGCTGTATCTCCATCCGCCGGGCGGGCAATCACAGGCAATGCCGTTTGTTTCAGCAAGGCCAGATCCGCCTGGTTTTCGCGGCGGAACCCCAGCAGGCGCACGTAGGAGGGCATAGGATAAGCCTGCAAAAGGTCCGCCTGCATGCCGAGCAGCGCATGGGTAAGCAAGCGGTTAAGCCGTGTACGGGTATAGCGTCTGGTTTTCAGCAGGGATAAAAGCTCCGTGCGGCTCGTTGCCTTGACGGCGTTTTGTTTGATGCGGTTTTCCAGCCCCTCGGAGCAATCGGGAAGCTGGCGCAGAGCATCGGCGGGCAGGGACCGCAGCGTGTTGAGCAGCACGGTATCCAGCGCCTCTGGCCGGTGCACGGCGGTATTGTGAAGGGGATACCCGCAGGCATCCTCAGCGGCGGAAAGCTGTCCCGCGAGGAACGCTTTGCGGACGGCGCTTGCCGATGGGTATTCCGCAGGGGAAAGGGAAGGGCTGTGATAGCTGCCTTCACGCAGCACAGGCAGCGGCCGTATGCGGCTTTGCAGGCGTTCCAGAGCGCGCAGGTAGCAAATGCCCAGAATGTTGTTGGGCTTGACCACGGCATCGGCGGCTTCCTGCCAGCTCAGGGAGGCGGTGATGCCGGCCGCCTGCGCGGCCGCGAAGGGCTTGCCTGCGGCCAGCGTGTGCTGGAGCGTCGCTTGAAAAACAGCGTCCGGGTTTTCCAAAAGGTGCGCGGCCTGTGTCAGCAGGGAGAGATCGGGGTTTTCCGTGCCAAACGAGAGCCGGTCGATAAACCTAAGCCGGGTGAAAATGCTCACGCCGCCCAGCGCAAAGTTTTCCGCGTCGCGCACGGCGGCGCTGCACGGGAGCTCCAATACCATGGAAGCCCCTGCCTCTAGCGCTGCCTTGGCGCGGAACGCGGGCGAAAACAGCGCGGGCATGCCGCGCTGGGTAAAGCACCCGCTCATCAGGCACACAATCAGCGCGTCGGGGCAGCGCTCCCGAATCAGGCTGAACTGGCGTGCGTGGCCCCTGTGAAAAGGGTCGTATTCACATATGACGCCAACAACGGTTTTCATAAGCGTTTCCCCGCAAAATTCATTGGTTTTTTCCCGTATTTACCTTCCCATTTTCAGGGGAAGGGTGTATAATCATTTGTTGTATACATGTTGGTACAATACTAGTTTATCATATTGGGGAGGAAATCGCTATGTCAGTCATTGACAAAATCAAGGCGAAAGCTATGACGGATGTCAAGCATATCGTCTTACCGGAAGGATCAGAGCCGCGCACTGTGCAGGCCGCCCGTATCATTACCGATCAAAAGATCGCCAAAGTAACCTTGTTGGGGAATACGGAGGAGATTCAAAAAACGGCCGAGCAAACGGGAACGGATTTGACCGGAATAGCGATGATCGATCCTAAAACCAGCGACAAGCTCGCGGCGTATACGGAACTTTTATTCGAACTTCGCAAGGCAAAGGGCATGACGATGGAACAGGCCGCGGGGCTTGCTTCCGGCGATACGCTGTTTTTCGGGGCCTTGATGGTAAAAGCAAACGATGCGGACGGCATGGTGGGCGGCGCGATCAACTCCACCGGCAACGTGCTCCGGCCCGCACTTCAGATTATCAAAACAGAGCCGGGCATTTCGGTGGTCTCGAGCTCTTTTATTATGGAAGTTCCCAACAAAAAATACGGTTCGGACGGCGTGCTGATTTTCGGAGACTGCGCCGTGATCCCCGATCCCACGGCGGATCAGCTGGCCGCGATTGCGGTTTCCAGCGCGCAGACGGGCGTACAGCTGGTCGGGATGGAACCGGTGGTCGCCATGCTTTCCTTCTCCACCAAGGGCAGCGCCAAGCACGATCTGGTAACCAAGGTGCAGGAAGCCACGCAGAAGGTGCACGAAATCGCTCCCAATCTGGCTTGCGACGGCGAGCTGCAGGCTGATGCCGCGCTGGTGGAAAGTGTCGGCGCGCTCAAGGCGCCTGGCAGCACGGTGGCCGGACACGCCAATGTGCTGATCTTCCCGGACCTGCAGGCAGGCAACATCGGCTACAAGCTGGTGCAGCGCTTTGCGGATGCGGTTGCGGTCGGCCCGATCATCCAGGGCCTGGCAAAGCCCGTAAATGACTTGAGCCGCGGCTGCTCGGTGGAAGATATCGTCAGCGTGGTTGCGATTACCGCTGTTAAAGCACAACGATAGGAGAACGTTTCTGATGAAAATACTGATTCTCAACGCAGGGTCCTCATCCCTCAAATACCAGCTGATGGACATGGATGGCGAAAAGCTGCTCGCCAAAGGCCTGGTAGACCGTATCGGCATCGACGGCAGCGCCATCAAGCAAACCGTGGGCGATAAGGTGTATCAGCTGCAAACCGCCATTCCCAAGCACACGGACGCCATTCACCTGATGCTTAACGCGCTGGCTGATCCGGAAAAGGGCGCGCTCAAGAGCATGGATGAAATCGGCGCGGTTGGCCACCGCGTACTGCATGGCGGAGAGAAATTCACCGACAGCATGCTGATCAGCGATGAAGTGAAAACGACCATCCGGGAATGCTTCCCGCTGGGCCCGTTGCACAACCCGGCTAACCTGATGGGTATTGAAGCCTGCCAGGAAGTGATGCCGGGCGTGCCCAATGTGGCCGTGTTTGATACCTCCTTCCACCAGACCATGCCCAAGAAAGCATTCATGTACGGCGTGCCGATGGAGTACTACAAGCGGCTGCACATCCGGCGTTACGGTTTCCACGGAACCAGCCACCGCTATGTCAGCAAACGGGTACGGGAATATCTCGGGATGCAGCGCAAGGGCAGCCGCATTATCACCTGCCATCTGGGCAACGGCTCCAGCATGTGCGCCGTGAAGGACGGCAAGTGCGTGGATACCAGCATGGGCCTGACGCCGTTGGAGGGCGTGCTCATGGGTACGCGTTCCGGTAACCTGGACCCCGCTGTAGTGCAGTTTATCGCCAAATCGGACGGGCTTACGGTGGACGAGGTCCTGAACATCTGCAATAAAAAATCCGGCCTGATCGGCATCAGCGGTCTTTCCAGCGATATGCGCGACGTGGATAAAGCGGCGGAAGAGGGCAATGAAAACGCCATTCTGGCCCGGGATATGCTGGTGCACAGCATCCGCAAGTACATCGGCGCGTACGCAGCCGTGCTGGGCGGTGTGGATGTGATCGTGTTTACCGCCGGTATCGGGGAGAATAATATCTCGCTGCGTGAAATGGTGATGGAGGAATTTGAATACCTCGGCGCGAAACTTGATCACGAAAAGAACAATACCCGCGACGAAGCCATCATTTCCACGGACGACAGCAAGGTGAAAATCTGCGTCATCCCCACCAACGAAGAGTTGGTTATCGCCCGCGATACGCTTGCTATCGTGGAAGGAAAAGAAATTTCCGATTGACAAGCAACCGCGCAACGCATATAATGTAGCATGGTCGCGTTTTGAGGAGGCATCATATGGAATTGGATGTAACCCAAGCGCTGATGAAGCCGGGAGAGGCCTTTCCGTTCGATGTAAAGGTCAGTGTTTCTCCGCAGGATGTGGACAGCGAAACCGTTTCGTTTGACGAGGTAGCGCTTTCGGGCACATACACCGCCATGGACGGTACGGTGCAGCTTACGGGCATTCTGCATACCGTGGCGCACACTCCCTGTGCGATTTGCCTTGAGGATGTAGACTATCCCATGGAAATCAAATTCCGGGAGGTTTTCCGCAAGGACGCCGTGGAAACAGAGGACGAGGCCTTTCGGTACCAAGGTTCCACAGTATCTCTCGACCATCTTTCCCTGACACTGTTAATGCTCAACCTGCCCATGCGATTTTTATGCAAGGAAGATTGCCGGGGCAGACAGGAGTATCAGGAGTACAGCACCATTTCCAAGAGCTCGTGCGAAGAGGAAACACAGCGTCCCTTTGAAGCATTGAAGCGATTGCTTGAAGAGGATGAGGAGGTGTAGATCATGGCTCTGCCAAAAGGAAAAGTTTCGCGCTCTCGCGGCCGTAACCGTCGCGCCCATTGGAAGCTCAGCCTTCCCGGCATCGTGGAATGCCCGCAATGCCACCAGAAGATGCTTGCGCATCGCGTGTGCAAAAACTGCGGCATGTATAAGGGTGTTCAGGTTATCGACATGACCGTCGACAAACCCAAAAAAGAAGAAAACTAAGCGCATTGCAAGCCCGTGAACGGGGAAAGTACGCTGTTCGGCCGACAGAGAAAATGGCTCGTTAGCTGTAAGGCCGTTTCGGATTCCGGATCAGCGGAAAGTTGCCTGGGAGGGCGTGGGATGACCAGCCCTGCCGACAGATCCGCCGGGTACGCCCGGTACAGCGTTTCAAGGCGATGGCTTATACCGTTGTAAAACAAGGTATTACCACGGAGCTGCTCCGTCCTTCGGACGAAGCAGCTTCTTCTGTTTACCGCTTATTCCAATCAGAAACACGGCGTGTTTCGCCGCATTTAACCCGCCCTTTCACAGGGAGACCTTGATACGGTTTTTCAGCAGCTGTTGATCGTTTCCCCGGCTGCGGACAGGGTATTTCCAATCTATATCGTGCGGATGATTGCCATGAGCTTGAAAGGAGAATGCGTATGGGTGATTCCTACTGGGCCGGGGTTGCGTCCCGTGTGAATATTCCGGGAGTCGTTTTGTTGGTTATCGGCGTTGTCGCATGCTTCGGCGCCCCAAAGCTGGCACCGTTGATTTTTAAGAACCAGGAGAAAATGGTACTCCCGATGAAAGTGGCGGGGCTGTTGTTGGCCATGATCGGCGCACTGATTACGATTCTATGAGGTGATGGATATGAGTAAGGAATTCAACATGGATAAGGTGTATACGCCCAGCGAAATAGAGAATAAAATCTATACAATGTGGGAAGAATCAGGCGCGTTCAAGGGAAAGCGAGTAGAGGGGAAGAAACCCTTTACCATCGTGATGCCGCCGCCCAACATTACAGGGCAGCTGCATATGGGCCATGCAATGGACTGTCTGTTTCAGGATGTGCCCATCCGTTATCATCGCATGTGCGGCAGGCCCACGCTTTGGTTGCCGGGCACCGACCATGCCTCCATTGCCACGGAAGTAAAGATTGTGGAGCAGATGCGCAGCGAAGGCCTTAAAAAAGAGGATATCGGACGCGAGGCTTTTCTGGAGCGCGCATGGAAATGGAAAAAGGAATACGGGGGCCGTATCAACCGCCAGCAACGCCGTCTTGGCGCCAGCTGTGATTGGGAACGCGAGCGCTTTACCATGGATGAGGGCTGCAACAAGGCAGTTAAAGAGGTGTTTGTCAACCTCTACAACAAGGGTTTGATTTACCGGGGCAACCGTATTATCAACTGGTGCCCGGTGTGCCAGACGGCGTTGTCCGATGCCGAGGTGGAGTATGAGGAGCAGGCCAGCCATCTGTGGCACATCCGTTATCCCGCCAAGGATGGCGGCGAGGGCGTGATTGTAGCCACCACACGGCCCGAAACCATGCTCGGGGATACGGCAGTGGCTGTAAACCCCAAGGACGAGCGCTATAAAGACCTGGTTGGCAAAACGGTCATCCTGCCGATTGTGGGACGTGAGCTGCCCGTGGTGGCCGACGACTATGTGGATATGGAGTTTGGTACCGGCGCCGTGAAGATAACGCCGGCGCATGACCCCAATGACTTTGAAATTGCCCAGCGGCATAATCTGCAAATTATCCTCGTGACAAACAATGACGGCACCATGAACGAGAACGCCGGGAAATACGAGGGCATGCCGGAAACGGAATGCCGCTTGAAAGTGGTGGAAGAGCTTAAGGAACTTGGCGTGCTCGTGAAGGTGGAGGATTATAAGCATAACGTGGGTACCTGCTACCGCTGCCACACCACTGTGGATCCGATCACAAGCCTGCAATGGTTTGTGAGCATGAAGCCTCTGGCGGAGCCCGCTATCCAGGTGGTCAGGGAAGGGAAAACCAAATTCGTGCCCGACCGCTTCTCCAAAGTGTACTACAATTGGATGGAAAACATCCGCGACTGGTGCATCAGCCGCCATTTGTGGTGGGGGCACCGGATTCCCGCCTGGTATTGCGACGACTGCGGTGAGTTGATGGTTGCCAAGGAAGCGCCGGAGAAATGTACAAAGTGCGCAAGCACGCACCTGCATCAGGATGAAGATGTGCTCGACACCTGGTTTTCGTCCGGGCTGTGGCCATTTTCCACACTGGGTTGGCCGGAACAGACCGAGGATTTGAAATACTTCTATCCCACCTCCACGCTGGTGACCGGGTATGATATCATCTTCTTCTGGGTGGCGCGTATGGTCTTCTCCGGGATTGAGCAGATGGGGGAGACGCCCTTTGATACCGTGCTCATCCATGGTCTGGTGCGCGACGCACAGGGCCGAAAGATGTCCAAGAGCCTTGGCAACGGTGTGGATCCTCTGGAGATTATCGAAAAATACGGTGCGGACGCGCTGCGGTTTTCGTTGGCAACGGGCATTAGCCCCGGTAACGATACGCGCTATACCGATGAAAAGGTGGAGGCTTCCCGCAACTTTGTGAACAAGGTGTGGAACGCCAGCCGCTTTGTACTGATGAACATGGAAACCCGTGAGGAGATTGACGCTGCTCAGCTTACGCTGCCTGACCAGTGGATTTTATCCCGTTTGCAAAAGGCGATTGCCGAGGTGAGCCGGCACATAGAGGACTGCGATTTTGGCATGGCGGCAAGCAAGCTGTATGACTTTACCTGGTCGGAGTTTTGTGACTGGTATATTGAGCTGTCCAAAGGCCGCCTGATGGGCGATGATGAAGATGCCAAGCGCAATGTGCGCGCTGTGCTGTATAAGGTACTGGAAAGCATTGTAAAGCTTCTGCATCCCTTTATTCCCTATGTTACCGAGGAAGTGTACGGCTATTTGCCTGACACTCAGGGGATGCTGATTACGGCTTCCTGGCCGGAGCTCAACGCTGCATTTGATTTTCCTACTGAGGAAAACCAGATGGAAGGTATTATGGAAATTATTCGCACCATCCGCAATCTGCGCGCCGAAATGAAGGTGGAGCACAGCAAGCGGACGCGGATCAAGCTGATACCGCAAAACGGCTGGGAGGATGCGCTTGCGGACATTGAGCCCTATTTACAGCGGCTGGCAGGCGCCAGCAGCGTGACGCTTGGCAATAAAGACGAACCCGATACGGAAAAAACCGTCAGCGCAGTGTGCGCATCGGCGGAGATTCGTATTCCGCTGGGCGAACTGGTGGACTTTGCCAAAGAGCTTGCCCGTTTGAACAAGGAAAAGGATAATTTGGAGAATGAAATCAAACGCGCGTTGGCAAAGCTGAGCAACTCCGGCTTTGTGTCAAAAGCTCCGCAGGAGCTTGTAGAAAAGGAAAAGGAAAAGATCGAAGTCAATCAGGGAATGCTTGAAAACCTGACGCAGCGGATACAAGATCTGCAAGAGGGCTGATCATGGAAAACAAATCCCTGCCCTTTTACCACCAACCCGTTCTGTTTGCCGAGGTGATGGAGTGGATGCGCCCGCGGCAAGGCGGTGTGTATTTGGACTGCACGCTGGGCGGGGGCGGCCACGCGGAGGGTATTCTGCGGGCATGCGGCGGAGATGCGCAGTACTACGGCATCGACCGCGATGCGGAGGCCATTGCCGCCGCTGGAAAGCGGCTGGCCGCGTATCCGGGCTTTCACGCTATACATGGCAACTTTCATGAGGCGGCACAGATGAAGCTGCCGCCGCTCAACGGGATTCTGATTGATCTGGGCGTGAGCAGCTATCAGCTGGATAACGCGGCGCGCGGTTTCAGCTACCATGAGGACGCGCCGCTGGATATGCGCATGGATGCCTCCATGGGCCTGACGGCTGCCGAGTATCTGCAAACCGTAACCGTGCAGGAGTTCACGCGCGTTCTGCGGGACTATGGCGAGGAAAAGTGGGCCGTTCGCATCGCGCAGATTTTGGAGGAGAAGCGAAGGGAAAAGCCGATCCTCACAACGTTGGATCTGGTGAAGGTGGTGGACGCGGCCATCCCCAAGGCGGTGCGCCGCCGGGACGAAGGTCATCCCGCGCGCCGAACGTTTCAGGCGGTACGCATTGCCGTCAACGATGAGCTTGCACCGCTGCAGCAGGCGCTGCGGGACCTGGCCGGGCTGCTGACGGACGGTGGAAGGCTGCTCGTGATCACCTTTCATTCGCTGGAGGACCGCATCGTGAAGCAGACCTTACGTGCCCTGCAAAACCCGTGCACCTGCCCACCGAAAGCGCCGATCTGCACCTGCGGCAAAAAACCGCTGGGCAAGGTACTGGGCGGTGGAGCCATAAAGCCGTCCCCGGAAGAAATCGAGCAAAATTCGCGTGCCAGAAGCGCAACCCTGCGCGTGTTTGAGAAAAGGGGGTAGGAGCATGCCCACGCTGTATGTGGTGGCAACCCCGATCGGGAACCTGAGCGACATGACGCCCCGTGCGGTTGAAACGCTGCGGCAGGCGGCGCTGATTGCGGCGGAGGATACCCGCGTAACCCGCAAGCTGCTTTCCGCGTTTGATATTCACACGCCGCTCACCAGCTGCCATGCGCATAACGAAACTGAGAAAGCACAGGCGATTATTGCCCGGATGCTGGCGGAAGACATTGACGTGGCCCTGACCACCGACGCGGGTACCCCCTGTATCAGCGATCCCGGCAGCATTCTGGCCGATCTGGCGATCCGAAACGGCATCGAGGTGATCGCCATTCCCGGCGCGAGCGCCATCATCGCCGCGCTGAGCGTCAGCGGCTTCGCACTGGAAGAATTTACGTTTTACGGCTTTTTACCGCGTCAGAAAAACGCCCTGCAGGCAAAGCTCACCGAGATAGCGGGCCGATCGAAAATCGCGGTGGCATATGAATCACCCCATCGCGTAATGGATTTGCTGGAAAACGTAGCGGCGGTGCTGCCGGGCACGCAGATCAGCGCCAGCTGCGATCTGACCAAGAAGTTTGAGCTGACGCTGCACGGAACGGTGGAAGAAGTTTTACAGCGCCTTACGGAGAATCCGAAGGCGGAAAAGGGAGAATATTGCCTGGTATTCAAATGGCGGGCGCAGCCGGTGCAGGAGACGCAGACCGAAACGCTTTCGCTGGAGGCTTTGCTTTTTGACGGCGTTGTAAAGGGTCTTTCGTTGCGGGAAAGCATGGAAAAGCTTCTTGCGCAAGGGCAGCGGAAAAACGCGGTGTATGCCGCCAGCCTACGTGTAAAGGAAAGGCTTACGCCACAGCCGTAATCATTCAATTCCCATTTCAAATTCAATTTCATCGCGCAGTGGAATCCCGTCGGGGCTCATCAGGGGGATAACCGGCTTTAACCTCCGGGAGAGCGCCAGCGCGTTGGGGCGCAGCGCCCGCAGGGTGAACCCGCGCCGCTGGTAAAACCGGAAAGCTTTCAGGTTGTCGTTGGTTGTTGTGACGACAACCTTTTTTGCACCCTGCTCCCGGGCGATGCCCTGCAAACGCTCAATCAGTCGCGTGCCAACGCCCATGCCTTCGTGCAGGCTTTGCAGCGCCATAATCTCGCAGACGCCGTCATGAAACGTGTACAGCAGATAGCCGATCACCTCGGCCCTGTCGCTGAGCGCGGCGATCCCCGGCAGCTTGCGGGTGTCGCACAGCTCTCCGTTGACGACAATCAGGGGAGCGTCCCACGCGTCGTTGACCAGCGGCTGCACCTGGTGGCGCAGTGTTTCGCTGATGGGGACAATCGTATAATTATCGAAGGATTGCATTTTATCACCTGAATCTGTTTCGGTCAGATCAGTTTTGCCTCGCCGCTGTGCAGGGTACGCTCTGCACCCTCATCCGGCCGCACAATCAGTCCGCCGAGGGAATCAATCCCCACCGCGGTTGCCAGAAAGGTTTCAACGCCGATGGTGCAGCGCACGCGTCTGCCGATGGACAGGGAGCGCGCGCGGTAGTCATCCAGAAAGGTGGATTGGTTCTGCTCAAACAGGAGAAGCCCATTGGCGATTTCCGCCGCAAGCCGGTTGCGGATGGGTGTGCCGGGATTGACAAACCCGATGATGTCCCGGAACTCGTCCGGCACGGCGCAGGGATTGACGTTGATACCGATGCCGATGAATACCGCCTCAATCAGGCCGCTTTCCAGGCTGGTGCTGGCTTCGGTCAGGATACCACAGATCTTTTTACCGTCGAGAAACACATCATTGACCCATTTGATTTGCCCCTGCTTGCCCGTGAGGGCTTCCAGGGCGCGGCACACGCACACGGCGGCATAGGCTGTGATGCTGGGGGCCGCGCTGACCGAGTATTGCAGCGGCATGGCAAGTGTGAGATATAATCCGGAGCCTTTGGGCGAATAAAACGTCCGTCCCTGCCGGCCGCGCCCTGCGGTCTGGCTGTCGGCAACGAGCAGGAATGTTTTTTCGGCGCTGTCGGCATACCGGCGTTTGGCCTCGCTGAGCGCGGAATCGACCGTGTCCATCACGTAAACGGGGATGACGGGATTTAAATAGCGAGTAATGGCAGGTTCGGACAGGTGATCGTCCGCCTGCGCCAATTGATAGCCGCGGTTGGGCGCGGATTCAATCTGGTACCCCTGGGCTTTCAGCTCGCCGATCGCCTTCCATACGGCCGTTCGGGATACGGAAAACAGCTCAGCGAGCGCCTGCCCGGAAAGGGGCATATCGCGGTGGGCTTCCAGTTCTGTAAGCAATTGATCCTTCAGCGGCATAACAGTCTCCTATCGGCTTTGATACCCGTATTATAGAACCTCGTGCGCGGCTTGACAAGCGTTACGCCGCAATGCTATGATTCGGGCATTGAAGGTTTGGGAGGCACGACCATGGCAAAAGTATGTACCCGCTGCGTGATGGACGACAGCGACAGCGGCGTTACCTTTAACGAGCAGGGGCAGTGCAATGTGTGCACGCGCTATCTGGAGCAAACGCAGCTGCGCGGATACCGGCCGGAAACAAGCGACGAAACCCTGAAACGCCTGGTTGATCAGATCAAAAAGGCGGGCGAGGGACGCGAGTTTGACTGTGTGCTGGGGCTTTCCGGCGGGGTGGATTCCAGCTACATGGCCTATGTGGCGCATCAGCACGGGCTGCGTGTGCTTGCCGTGCACGTGGATACTGGCTGGAACTCGGAAATGGCGGTGCGCAATATCGAGCGCGTATGCAACGGGCTTGGGTACGAGCTGCATACCATCGTGATGGATTGGCCGACCATGAAAGAGCTGATGCGTGCGTATATGTTCTCGGGGCTTGCCAACCTGGATGTACCGCAGGACCATCTGTTCTGCGCCGCTGTGTACCGGTTTGCCAAGGAGTACGGCGTTAAATACCTGCTCAACGGTTCCAATCTGGCAACGGAGGGGGCGTCCCCGCCGTTCAGCCTGCAGCACAGCTACCGGGACTACTGGGAAATGAAAAGCGTGTACCGCAAGCATGGCCGCGGGAAAAGCCTCAAGAAATATATCCATCTTTCGCTTCGGGAAGCGTGGTTCGGCGTGCCGGGCGTTACCAAGATGAACCTGCTGGACTATGTTCCCTATACCAAAACCGGGGCCATCGAATTTTTAACAAACACCTTCGGCTGGGAATACTACGGCGGCAAGCACTTTGAAAGCCGCTTCACCAAATGGTTTCAGTCGGTGTACCTGCCGCAGAAGTTCGGGTACGACAAGCGCCGCTACCATCTCTCCTGCCTGGTGCTCAATGGGGAAATGACGCGGGAGGAAGCGCTCAGCGAGCTGGAGCGGCCGCCCTATCCCGCGGACGAGATGGCGGAGGACGAAGCCTATATCCTGAAAAAGCTGGATATTACCCCCGCACAGTGGGCGGAGGAAATGAAAAAAACGCCCGCGGAAGACGGCGCGTACTTCTCGCAGACGGGGTTATACCGGCTGGCCGGCAAGGTGCTGGGCAGCAAGGGACTGGACCAGATGAAGAGCCGGAACGTGCATCCCGTTAATCCGGCGAAGGAAGTATAGACGCATTCCTATTTACTGACGCGATATAGGATTTCTGAAATCCGGTTCGCAACCGAGAAGACAAAACCTGATGCAGCCCGAGGCTGTATCAGGTTTTGTCGGTGAAGCACACGGGCTAAAGAAAGACGATTGCGTTTCTAGCTTGAGTGTGTATTAACGTTCCAGACAAGCGACGTTCTCCACACCCCCCGCATAACAGAACATATCCACCGGCTGACAGCGGACAAAGCGATAGCCCCCCGCTGTCAGCTTTTGGATATCCCGCGCCTGGGTGGGCGCATGGCAGCTGACATACACAATCCGCCTGGGGCGTGCGTCCAGCAGGGCGTCGATTACAGGCTGCTCCACGCCCTTGCGGGGTGGGTCGAGTACAACCACATCGGGGCGCAGGCCATCGGCCACCAGCGCCGGCAGCGCGGTTTCCACGGCGGCGGTTTGGAACTGCGTGTTGGTGATGTGGTTGATTTGCGCGTTGCGCACAGCGCTTTCCACGGCCTGGGGAAGAATCTCCAGCCCGATTACACGCTTGCAGTGCCGCGCCATGCACAGCGAAATCGTGCCCGCGCCCGCATAGGCGTCCACTACAAGATCATCCGGCGTCAATGCCGCAAACGCGACGGCCTGCCGGTACAGCGTTTCGGTTTGATCGGGGTTGACCTGGAAAAAGGAAAGCGGAGTGATTTCAAACGTAAGCCCGAGAAGGGTTTCCGTGATCACGTCCTCGCCGTACAGCCTGCGGCTCGCGCTGCCGAGAATAACGTTGCCACGGGATGAATTTACACTGATGTGCAGCCCTTTAAAGCCCGGCACATTTGCCTTGAGCAGGGAAACCAGAGCGTCCTGCGCGGGCAGATCATCGGTGGTGACAGACAGGACGATCAGCCGGTCACCCTTGCGGTTGCCGCGCACCACCACATGCCGCACCAACCCCTGATGGATCAGCTCCTGATAGGGCGCGATGCCGTTTTCCCGCATCCATTGCTTCACGGAGGCGATGACCCCCGCAATGCTGTTGAGTGAGATCGGGCAATCATCAATCTCCACAAGGTCGTGCGAGCGCTTGCGGTAAAAGCCCAGGATGGGGCGCTGGATGCTGCCGCCAACAGGCAGACTGGTTTTATTGCGGCAGTGCGTTGGCTCCGCCGCGCCAAGTACGGGCGGAACATCCTCAGGCGACAGCGCAAGGCCGCCGATCCGCGTCAGGCTATCAAACACCTGCTGGCGCTTGGCTTCCAGCGTCAGCGCGTAGGCCATATGCTGCCCGCTGCAGCCGCCGCACAGGTCGTAAACACCGCAAAACGGCTCGCGCCGCTGCGGGGAAATAGAAAGCAACTTTTCATTTTTCGCAAAGGCGTACGTTTTCTGTACCTTAAGCACCCGGGCGTCAAAGCGCTCGCCGGGTAAAACGCCTGGCACGAATACCGTCAGTCCGTTGTGGCGGCATACGCCTTCCAGCTCGGCGCCGAGACGGTCGCAGGATAAGCGGACGACCTGGTTTTTCTGCAATGTGGGTTCTGCCATACGTTATACCTCAAACATCGGGTTACGCTTTTTCTTTTTGCTGTCCTCCGGCGCGATGAAGCTGATCTCCAGCCGGTCAAAGTGGATGGGCTCCAGAAAATGATCCGCCGTAAAGCGCGTCAGGGAGAACTCCTGCCAATCCTTCTGGTGGCGGGGCAGCCATACGGGCATGCTCAGATCCATCTGGTGCATGGCCTCTCGCAGGGCAAGCTCCGGGCGATCAAAATCACAGGCGACGGTGAGGTCGCCCTTGGGACGGTTATTCTTGATCAGGCGCAGCCACATGCGGCCGCTGGTGCTTTCCGTTGTACTCAAAGGGTATCTACCTCGTAATCCGCGCTGGCGGAACGCTCCATCACGCTGTGCATGTGCTGTTGCACAGGGATATGGACGGGATGGATGCGATAGGCTTCCAGCGCTTCCCGGCTTTCAAACACCGTATTCAGGCACAGGTCGCAGCTGCGTTCACTGCCCAGGGTGTCCTTACCCGCCTCGATCTGTAAAAGCCCCGGAATCTTCCCCTCCATCGAACGAAGAACCGCAACGGTTTCCTCAACGCGCGCTTTGTCCTTCAGCCAGTATAAAACAATATGCCGTATCATACAAATCCTCCCGTTCGTTTCGTTTATTATACATGGAATGCATTGTCTTGTCGATATTTGCCCGCAAGCCGGACGCATGGTATGATAAGGGTATCAATCCGGAAAGGAAGTGCGTCGTATGAAAACGCTGGCGATGATGCTCTGCCTTGTGGTGCTGCTTGCTTCCGGATGCAGTGCGCAGGAGCAGACGACGGACGCCGTATCCTCGGCAACGCTTGCACGGTACCGGGAAAACGAAATCCAGTCCTATCAGGGCGCGCGTCTGGACCCTGCCGTGGGTCCGCGCGATAATTCCATCAACGGTGTACAGCAGGTGGATATCGAAACTTATACGCTGGGGATTAACGGTTTGGTGGAAAAACCGCAAACCCTGACCTACGCCGATGTGCTTGCACTGCCTGCCTATGAGCGGCTGATTACGCTCCACTGTGTGGAGGGGTGGGATGCCACCGTTTTGTGGAAAGGCGTTTTGCTGGCCGATTTGCTGGCGCTTGCGGGTGTGCAGCCGGAAGCCGTTACCGTGATCTTTGGTGCGACGGACGGGTACACCACATCCCTGCCGCTTCAGATGATCCTCGACAATCAATTGATCCTGGCTTATCAGGCAAACGGCATTGATCTGCCGCCGGAGATGGGCTATCCGTTTATTGTGGTGGCGGAGGATAAGTTGGGGTATAAATGGGCGCGGTGGGTGAACCGGATTACCCTGTCGGATGATACGGAGTACGAAGGCTTTTGGGAGGCCCGCGGGTATTCCAACGATGCTTCGGTGGACGGTGAATAGCTGAGAACGCTGCCAATGCACATCAACGGCATTGAAGGCAAAGTACCAAAGCCGAAATGGAACGATGTAAATAGTTGGACGAAAAGAAAATGTAAAATGGAAACGCGCTGTGTGGCGACAGACTGACGGTCAGGCATAATAATGTGCCTGACCGCTTGATTGAATACAGTTATTGGAAAGGACAATTGGGATAAAGTGTTAGAATGCAGCTAGCCCAAACAACAGCATAATATGGCTGCAACTATGGAACCCCTCTGTGAACGGGAGGGATTCCAACGGGCTATTTTTCCTCGTGATATTCTTTTTCTGTATTGACGCTCCAGATGTTGCGCTTGTCGGTCTGGCCTGTGGTCAGGTTGCTGACCGCCATGAAGGCTGTTGCCATGGAATGGTCCATATTATTGTAGCGGTGCTGGCCGTTGCGGCCTACGCAGTACAGGTTGTTGTACTGGTTCAGATATTCCACAATGCGGTCCATGTGCTCATAGCTGTCAAAGTAGGCGGGATAAGCCTTCTGTACGCGCTCACGGCGGGAATCCAGCACGTCGTCCCGGCTTACCATCATGCCGATCTTCATCAGCTCATCAGTTGCAAAGGAAATGCAGTCCTCCGCGCTCATGTTCCAGAAATCGTCGCCTTCCGAGCAGAAGTACTCAAGCCCTACCCATACGGTGTGTTCGGGATCCTTCACCATGTAGGGGGACCAGTTATTGAATATCTGCACGCGGCCAAGTTTTACATCGCGATCCTGAACATAAATCCAGCAATCGGGGATGATATTGCCAAGCGTTTTCAGCTGGGTTTCGTTGTGCAGGCTGAGACGGTTAAGGAGCAGACCCACCGTGACAAAATCGCGGTAGGGGAGATCGCGGGCCAGTTGGCCGATATCGGAGGGGGTATCCTCCAGGCCTTGCACCAGATCCTTTACCGGCATGGAGGAGAACACCGCGTCGGCCTGCAGCTCAATTTCCTGATCTCCCTGCCGGTACCGGACGGAGGTTACGGCATTTCCTGAGGTCTGCAAGCCGATCACGTCGCACTGCATCCGCACTTCGCCGCCTGCCTTGCGCACGTCGTCGGCAATGGATTCCCACAGCTGGCCGGGGCCGAACTTGGGATAGCGGAATTCTTCAATCAACGAAGTCTGCACGGACTTCTGCCGCTGCTTTTTGGTGAGGAATACCTTTCCCAGCATATCCTTGAGCACGCCGCGGATGCTGAGGCCCTTGGTGCGCTGCGCGCCCCATTCGGCGGAAATGGCACGGGGATGCCGTCCCCACAGTTTTTCGGTATAGCTTTCGAAGAACATGGAATAGAGCTTGCGCCCGAAGGAATTGATGTAGAAATTCTCCAGCGACGTCTCCGGAAGTTTATGAAACACGGAGTACAGATAGCTGAAGCCCACCTGCATGGTGGTGAAAAATCCCATGGCTTTCAGGGTTTTCATCTTCAAACTGATGGGATAATCAAAAAAGTGTCCCTGGTAGTAAATGCGGCTCACGCGGTTGCGGATGAGCATTACGCGGTCCACCTGCTGGGGATCGGGCCCGTCCGGAGAAAGCGGTATATCGCGGTGTAACTTGAGATCGTCCAGCGACGGCGCGCCCTGCAGGGGCATTGCCTGCTGCCACCAATCCATCACCCGCTGATCTTTTGAAAAAAAACGGTGGCCGCCGATATCCATACGGTTACCGTTGTGCTGAACTGTTTTGCTGATGCCGCCGATGGCATCGGATTTTTCCAATACGATTACCTCATATCCCTGATGCTTGGTAAGCAATTCATAAGCAGCGGTCAATCCGGCCGGACCTGCGCCGATAACAACAACCTTCATGCGATTGTACTCCTACTCTGTCAATATGTTGCAGTGCTGTTCATTTTAGCATAGAAAGCAAACCTTTGGCAAGCAATGGAAAAGGCCCAGGTAAACGCTGAATAAATCCCTTATGTGCTGGCGCGTCATCTTTCCGCCAGTTTGAGCTTGTCTTTCACAGAACGTTCATTTTCGTAAGCTTCCCCTCCGCTATTCTAAACACGTAATCACACGAACGCGTTATATCCAATGCGCTATGGCTCGCCAGAATGATCGTTTTTCCCTGCTGTTTCAGTTGCTGGAGCAAACCATGGATTTCCATTACGCCATTTACGTCCAATCCGTTAAACGGTTCATCCAGAATGAGCGTATCCGGGTCTTCCATAATTGCCTGCGCAATTCCTAAACGTTGCCGCATACCGAGCGAGTATTTTACAACAGGTTTTTGCAGGCTTGGATCCAGGCCAAGCTCGCTCATCACGCTTCGCGCGCGTTTTGCATCCGCGCGGCCGGATATCCCGGCAAGGATCAGAAGATTTTTAAGACCTGAATAGTAAGGTAAAAAGCCAGGAGTTTCAATGATAATGCCCGTACTGGGCGCAAAATCCCTGTCCTTCCCGATTTGAATGGCATCAAAAAGTACCCTTCCAGAGGTGGGACGGCAAAAGCCGCAGATGCAGCGCATCAGCGTGGTTTTCCCACACCCGTTTTCACCCACAAGGCCATAGGTTGAGCCTGGCAGGAACTCCGCATGTATATCTTTCAGAACCGCTTCTTTGCCATAATCCTTGAAAAGATGCTCGACGCGAATCATATCCGTTCCTCCTATCAGTAGCACAGATCACTTTTCTTTACACGCCAGACCATGCCGGCGATCAGCATTCCATCCGTCGCCAGATAGAGCATGAGTGTTTTCAGCATCCTTTGTTCCACGTTGCTGGAAAGCAGCATCACGCGAAGCGTTGCGTACTGCACCGGTACCGACAGCCAAGGGAAAAACTCCACATAAATAATAACGTTTGCCATGAGCAAAAACACATAGGTGAGAACGCCAAGCAAGGGAACACCCATCAGGGAGCACCCCAGAACAACAAGCGACATGGTGAACCAGAAGAATACCAAGGGTATGCAGGCAAGTACGCTGCCTGTCAGCGGTGTAAAATGCTCGCGAACATATACGGGAACCAGCGCTGCTTTCTCATTCACATAGCCATCCAGGATGGCTTTTGTCTCAGACCAGCCCCCTCCATGCGTTGATGCGGCGGTCAGCATGAATAGGGAAACAAATACGTAAATCAGTAAAACCATCATGAGCGACATCATCAGGCAATACATGATCTGCCCCCATATCCATTTCGTGCGCGAGCTGCGAATTAATGATTTGGATTGAAAGCTGATTCGTTGGGGAAGCTCATTGATTGTCGCAAGGAACAAAATACTCGATAAAGGAATATTGACTCCGACGCTCAGCACATAAAAGCGGCTCTCCGCCCAGTTCATGGTATAGGGTAAGTGGCTCTGGGTCAGGGCAAAGCCTCTGGCCTGAATATAACAGAGGGCTACGATAAAGAAAAGCATGAAAAGCGTGCGGGGAGAATGAAGCCATGAGTTGAGATTGGCCCGTGCCATGGTGATTACAGGGTGCCTGTACGCATGCACGGACGGGTCATGTTTATATTCAAGCATGCTGTACCCACCTTTTTAAGCCCAACCTATACAATATAATGGCTGTAAGGGCATGCAGACCGTACATAATCAGCGACTGCGTCAGAATTCTTTGATCGGCGCTGATCAGAAACATCGTAGAAGGCGTTGGCAATTGCCAGCCAAACAGGAAGCGGTAGATACCCCCGGCCCAGAGTTGATAAAAGCATGCGGGGATGGTTATTGCCAGTATTTTGTCCGGCACCCATACCGATACAGCCAGGGCGATCAGCGCCCAAACGGCCCCGAATAGCCCCATGGCAAAGAAAATGTAGAGGTAGATGGGCAGTGCATGCTCAATCAGATGCCACTTCACAAAGAAGCCATTCTCTTTAAAAGGCAGCTCATGATAGGGGTAGGCAACGGGATCATAAGGGAGGGCAATCCAATTCCATATCACGGCATGCAGCACAAAGGTGATTGCGATGACGGCAGCGCCGCTGGCAGCAGCGGAGAGAATTTTGCCTAGCGCATATTTTCGGTAGGAAGATCTTGCGATTTTGAACAGCAGGAAATTGGACTGAATATCATCTACCTGACTGATGGCATAAGCGCCCGCGGCGCAGAAGGGAAGCAGCAGGATGACGCCTCCGAATACGAGCGCTTCCAAGGATTGCTGCAAGGCGGAGGGGTGAAATTCTGTGCCCCAG
Organism: Candidatus Limiplasma sp.; assembly: GCA_963664595.2. Taxonomy (GTDB): domain Bacteria; phylum Bacillota; class Clostridia; order Christensenellales; family Aristaeellaceae; genus CAXXOK01. The sequence continues at coordinate 244,370 of CAXXOK010000010.1, forward strand.
TCTGCGCTGCCAACCCAGCTTGGCACGGAAAAGCTAAGGTAGCACACAACGATGATGGCGGTCGATATCCAGAAGTTTTTCCCAGTAAAGGCACATTTCAGTTCATCTTTCAAGAAAAGATAACACTTCTTTCGGACAAAATTCCATTCGACTTTTATATTACAGCGGGCATAAGCTGTATGCCGGAATGATCCGTGTTGCAGATCATTCACCCTTTGTGTTATTTCTGATCCCATGTGATGATATCGGGACAGTAAACGGCGTTTATGTCGCTTGTGAGCGGCTCAAGCAATGCCCCTGTCTGCGCGTTTACAAGGATTTGGAGATATCCTGTGCTGGTGTAATGCAGGTTATCATGGCTGGATTCGGCAAGGGGTTCCTCCTTGGCGGTAGGAAAGTACTCGCAGCGCATGACCCATGAGGGGACTGCGCACCCTGTGTTTGGTTCTGTCTTGTCCAGATAGAGAACATAGCCCAGGCGCACACTCTCCACCAACCGGACATTGCCTGAGAGGATGAGGGCCTCCAACCGCTCCTTGACCCGATCAAAGCCGCACAGCGGCAAATCCTCCTTAATACAGGCGGTTTCCACCATGTATGGACCTCCGATTAGATAGGCATCCTCCGATGTGATCATCGAATAGGGGGAAGGCCACCCAAAACCAAGGCCTTTTGCATGAAAACCAGCGATACCCTCTAAAATGGGTATGTCATGAAAGGTCTGATAGAAGTCAAGCTGATAGAACCCCTTCTCCCCAAACATCTCGTCCGTGAACGAGCCGGTCTTCCGGTCAATGCGCATGTTTCGTGCCACATAAACATTATCAAGGGAAATGGTCACCGTACCATTGGTGTACGCTTCAAAGAATTGCTTTGTCATATCAATAGCCTGTCCTAAAAGGAGGGGATTATTGTAGGCATATGCCATTGTTACATCCCATGGTTCAGGAACCCAAACAACATTTGCCATGAAGCCTTCCGGGAAGATATGAGGGCCATTCTTCTTCAGAGAAAAGCCGCTCGATAATGAGGGGATTATTTCCTTCTCCACTATGGAATCACGAAAGGTGTCGGGGAAAGAAACCTGGGTTGCCCACTGAACATGAATCAGGGGGAAAGCGGCTGCATCCGGGATATCCACGGGACAATCGATGTTGATCGTGCGCCCATAGGCTTCATAGGTGCCTTGCCAACGGACGGGCGTTTGTTGGCGGAGTTCCGAAATAGTATATTGTGCCTCGTTGGCCAGTGCTTCTCCCATGATAGAAGTAAGGAACATAACTACAAGCAAGGTAAATATGCCGAGCTTCCTTTGCATGAAGATAACCTCCCCATAAGCTTTTCACTGATAGAGACAATCAGGGAATGAAAAGTGCTACAGCTTTTTTCGCTCTTTTTCTGTGTCTGAATGTAGAATCGATTCACATGCTTCAGCTTTTCATGTTACTCCTTCGCATAAAGACTCCGGAATTGTCTCTCCATCATAGAGACAATCCCGGAGTCTGATGTGCTGCGGCTTATACGAATTTTCTTTTTTACTTGATTCTGACAACGGAATTTGCGATTTGCAGGGCGGTATCTGCTGTCGCATCACAGGTCAGAACAAAGTATTTATTGAACACCGACCACGAGACAATTGTTTTTCCTTCCTTTTCTGCGACGATACCCGGTTGGCCGTTGATCAGCGTGAATTGTATCAGTGCGTCCTCCGTATCAATGTTGCCAACGGTTTCCTCGTTGCACTCCATGAATTTGTAGCGTTTTCCATCAGCGGATTGGAATAGAATGATTTTGATCCCGATCCCGTCCACGACCTGCTTCTGCAGCAAACCCTCCGGCATATAGGCGGGGTAGTATTCGCCCTGCCAGCCGGCGGGCACCTCGAATGATGCGCCTTCCTTTTCTCGCAGACTGACCTCCGTGTACTCTTTTTCAATGTTGAATATGATTTCCAACACCTTGACACGAACGGACTGGATGGTCGCAACGGCGGTGGTTAGCCCGATGAAAAATGCCAGCAATAAAACGGCGGCAACTTTCCCGATCTTCGGAAGTGTGCTGACTGTGAAATGCCTGACATGCTGCCTTCTGACTTCTCGGCGTATGGTCTGGCACACCCTTGCGTTGGACTTTTTTACAAGGCGGTCCAAATCAGCGCCTGCATCGGTCCCCATGTCATGCGCAATTTCAACCTGCAGCTGCTCCGCTTCCTGCTCCTGCATCTCAAACAATGCCGTCTTGAGCATGGCTTCTTCAAACTCTTTATACACCAGATCCCTTGTTAAAGGGAGTACATGATCCTTATCCCTCATACTCTGTCCCTCGCATGATGTTGTAAAGATGCCGCCTTGCTCGGGTTAGATACACCCGAACGCTGGAAGGGCTTAATTGCAGGGTGCGCGCTATTTCCTGGTCTTTGAGCACGGCCAGATATTTCATGCGGATGATTTCCTGTTCGTTGGATGGCAGTTTCTTCAAGGCAGCCATCAGTGCCTCCTTTCTGAGCTTACCGATGATGACATCGTCAATCATCATCTCTTCATCCGGTACTGAATGCAGAACATCCTCCGGCGCTAAAAAAGAATACCGGCTTTCCCGCCCTCGCTTTATCGCGATATTAATCGATACGTTCTTAATTGTAGAGACAACATAGGGGCGCAATTTGCTACATTGAATCTTGCGGATTGTTTGGAGGTGATTAATTAAATGGACAACGGCCTGTTCCACCGCGTCGCTGGCATCCTCTGGATGTTTAAGTATTTTCATCGCACAGCTCATCATCAGCGACGCATACTCCAGATAAAGCTGCTCCATAAAGGCTCGGTCATCGTCATCCTCTATCGACATGATGTCCATTGGAAACATTATCATTTCTAAACGTCCTTCCTCTTTTTTATGTAGGAAATCTACTATAGAAAGTCCCGAAGGAACCTATTTTCCGCCATGAGAGCGCTGTGGTCATTATAGGGCACCGTTTCCAATGGTGCAACAGGTTCTTTGTTGTTAGCTATCTTCGTGGATTACCCAAAACGCACAAACCGAAAGATAATATTGCAATCCCACACCTGATAGTCGGATTCCACTTCACAGAATGCTATAAAGACACGGCTGCTGATGACCTCCATCATAGCAGCCGTGTCTGAAAATTATAATGATTCTGTTCCGTTTTACTCTCTGTGCGGGAACTGTTCTGCGTTATCTTTGCGCGGCATAGACATCACTTTCATCGTTGATTCACGGATCGTTACAGGTCCTTGGGTTTGTGATGGTTTACGCTTGGATCAATGGAAGGATGACGCAGGATGGATGAAGCGTATCGTGCAGCAGTGTCTGCCGTGCGACTTCGCAGTGGTTGCATGTGGCGGATGGTTCACCTGTGTTCAAATTGCGGTCATATAAGGGAAACAGCGCGCTGGAAACGTGAATCTTGATGCGGTGGCCCGGCAGGAAGCAGTTTCCCGCGTTGCCCACCTCGAGGATGTATTCTGTGACCTGCCCCGGCTCGATGGGGGAGTGTTGGAAAAACCCCTTGTGCCACTTAGCGCGGATCAATCCCTGTGTCAGGATGAACTCCCGCCCATCAGGATATACATCCACAAGGCGGCATGTGAAATCAGTATCCTTTGCCGAGGTAACGGCGAACAGCCGCATCGTCACGGTGCCCGCCAGCGTAACGGGTTCTGTAAGCGGCACGGTTTCGTATGTGATAACATCCGTGCGCTTGGCCAGCGGCGCATAGTCCGGCAGGGGATCGTACTGCCCCTCTTTACCGGGCGCGTATGCGGGCGGAGGATCCATGGGGTCGTATGTATAGCAGTCTGGCGCTTCATCGGCTGCGGGTGCCTCCGGATTCAGGCGGCCTTCGCTGCGCAGGTAGAAGGGCGTTAAAATCGCTTCTTTGGGCGGCCAGGCGCTCGCGTGGCGCCAGATGTTGCTGCCCAGCACAAAGTAGCGTACCTTGGGCCAATCTGGCACGTTGTTTTGCTTGCCCTTGATGTGGTAATCAAACCAGGAAAGCATTTTTCCGTTAATGTCTTGCCCGGCACCGTCGTTTTCAATCCCAAAATCATACGCACCGTAGGCGGAATGAAATTCACCGCCGTGTGACCACGGGCCGATGATTAAATTCGCGGCATCGCGGGTATAGCTGTCTGATTCGGTCATGACGGCAGCCCAGTTGTGGATGGTGGTGTTAAGGCAAACGTCAAACCAGCCGGTGCAGTGCAGCATCGCGGTATGCGCACGGCTGAAATCCATCGGGTGGCGGAGGCTGTCCCAGTATGCTTTGTCCTCCACGCCCCGGATGAGCGGTAAATAACCCCCGACCAGCGGCGCGCCTTCCACCAGCGCAGCAGGGTTTTGATCGGCCGGCAGCAGCAGGGCATAATCGTTTAGCTTGGCATTATGCTTATGCAGGATGGGCAACAGACGCTCGCGCTCCGATTCATCGGGGATAAAACGCTCAGATTGTGACAGGAGCTGGCCGTAGAGCCAGCAGATGTGACCGTAGTTGAAGGTTTGGGTCATCTGTGTGCCGAAGGGCTCCATCGCCTGCGTCATGAAGGGACAGACCGCTTTGAGTGCCTTGGGCGCCTCCGCGGCCGCGGCCAGCTGCGTAAACCCGAAGTAGGACAGCCCGAACATGCCGACGTTTCCATCACACCACGGTTGCGCCGCAAGCCACTCGACCGTGTCCACGCCGTCGGCGTACTCGCGGGGGGCATTTAAATCCAACACGCCGCCGGAGCCGCCGGTTCCCCGGCATTCAGCAATGATTATATGGTATCCGTGATCGGTATAGCGGCGAACGTTGTTATAAATACGTTCTTTCTTCAGCGAGTCTTTCGTGTAGGGTGTGCGCATCAGGATGACCGGATACGCTCCCTCCGTGTCAGGGCTGTAGCGGTCGTAATTTTGCAATACACCGTCGCGGAAGGGCATTGTGGCGTTCTGCGTATACTGCATGGTTACTCCTTTTCGGTCAGCGTTTTCAGAGCGGCCTGCATGGCGGCGGACGCATCTTCGTCTTCGCTTTTGAGTGCCAGGCGGTACGGGCCTGCGGCCAGAGTATTGCTAAAGGCAGCGCTGCGCTTCCGGCCCAGAAACGCTATATCGTTCCCATCAAAAGGGAACATTGCGCACAGCAGGGTTGGCAGCTCATCGTTGACGAATTGCAGGGTTCTTTCGTTTACAGGCATGCCGCGCAGGCCCACCACGGCGGCAATGGTCTTATGGATATCGCCTTCCGCAAAGCTCATACGCATCCACCAGTTGTTTTCCGTGCCTTCGTCGCCCATGGCGACCATCAAGGGAAGCTTGCGCCGCTTTTCATAAAGGTCTTCCTTGGTATACTGTCCGTTTGACACCTGATGCGGGTGCGGCATAAGCAGCGTAATGGTTTCCTCGGCATCCAGCACACGGCTGTATAGGGTATAGTTCATCCACATGGCTTATGCCTCCTTTATTTGCGGTCCATCCAGCTTCAGCCAATTCTTCAGCGCCCACGCCAGAGCATGATCCACAAAATAGTAATCATGGATTCCCGGCGCCTGATAGTAGGTGTGCTCCATGCCGATTTCCGTGAGCATCTGGTGATACTGCTCTGTCAGCTCGGCGGCATAGTCATCAAGCGCGCAGGCGACCAGCAGGCGGGGCTTGTAGCCCTTGTTCTGCGCGGCCTGCTTTGCCAGATATACAAGGTCGCTGTTGCCGCCGCGGAGTTCCGCAATCGGACCCAGCGCATCGCGTACGGCGGTCAGGTCGGGTCCGTTTTCCATGCTTTCCCACTTTTCAAACAGCGGGATGATATCCCGCGCGCCGCATAAAGGCATGGACGCGGCATACTTTTCCGGACAGCGGAAAGCGGCCTTGAGCGCGCCCTGCCCGCCCATGGAGAAGCCTGCGATATAGCGGTCCTCACGGCGGGGTGAAGCAGGGAAGACTCCCTCGACAAACTTCGGCAGTTCTTCGGTCAGATAAGTGAAGATCTTATATCCGTGCACCATATCGGAATACGCGCTGGACATGCCGTTAATCGACACGCTGATAAAGCCGTAACGCGTGGAGTATTCCTCAATGCGGCTCATACGCATCCACATGGTGGATTCTTCCGCGCCGCCGTGGAGTACGTAGATTACCGGGTACAGCACTCGTTTGCACCGCAAGTCTTGTACATTCAAATCACGAGCCACCTCAGGCAGCGTGACGGTAATATCCGTATGCGTTTGAAATACTTCGGAAAAGAAATGGCAGCGAATCATGCCCATTATACCAGGTCTCCTTTATCATACACGTTGTTTCAATCGGCGAGTGATCCAATAAAACGCAGCCCCGGCTAACGCCAGCGGCAGGGCGAAAATCATAAACAACACACCATAGTTGCCGCCGTTCATGTCCACAATCCTGCCGCCGATCATGGGGGAAGAGCCCTGTCCCAGGTCGGTACCGATATAGTAGGTGCTCACTGCGGCGCCCCGCTTGTTGGCCGGTACGGATTTTACAGCCGCTGCCTGCAGCGCGGGTTTTGCCAGGTTGACGCCAACTGTTTTTATCACGGCGGCCAGGCCGATCATCCACAGCCCCTGCTGCAGCCATAAAAGCATCAGGCCGATGATCATCAGCGCCAGACCCGGATACACAGTATTCGTTCCCTTCTGGTCGATCAGCTTTCCAAGAAAAAGGCGGCAAAGAATTACCGTAACGGCGCTTAGGGTAAAATACCAGCCGATGTTGGCAATGCCCTGCGTGGCGGCATACAGCACCATCATGCTGCTTTCAATGCCGGCCACTGCGGCAATGGTGACCTCAATCATGGTAAAGGGCAGGCACTGCGGCACAATGATGTCCGATATCCTGAGCCCCTTGGTATGGGTACGTTCCGTGTCATCATCCGTAAACCTGAAGGGAATGACAATCAGCCCACCGGCGATGCACAGCCCGGCCGATACCCCGAACGTGAGTGAAAAACCGCCGATGCTCGCCAGCCATAACCCGAATGCCGGGCCGCCGGCCATGGCCAGTGATTGGCTTACGCCATAGTAGCAGATTGCCTCGCCGATGCGGTTTTGCGGCACGATGCCGGGTATGATCGCCATGTTAACCGTGGTGTTAAGCGCAAAAACAACGCCGTGAAACACACGCAGTACAATGAGCCATGTGGGATCTTTTACCAACGCATAGCCGCTGATGGCAAACCCCATCCCAATCGTAGAGATGACCAGCAGCCACTTGCGGTTGACGCGATCGGACACCAGGCCGCTGACAGGCCGGATGATCATGGACGATATATTGAACGCGCCCGTTACCACTCCGGCAATCGCGACCGATACGCCAAGGCCCGTTACATAGCTGGAAATGGTGGTATACACCATGGAAAAACTGACGGATACAATCAGGTTCATACCTAAAAGAAGGAGATAACGGCTGTTCAGCAGCCGCTGCTTTTTGACTTCCAAAATGGTGGAGCCTCCTCAGCCTTTGATCGATCCCAGCATAATGCCTTTGACAAAGTACTTTTGCACAAAGGGATAAATACAGAGGATAGGTACGGTCGCTACAATAATGGTACAATATTTTACCAGGGTTTGCTGTACGACCGTGTTCATGCGCGCGCCGGAATCGAGGCTGCGCTGAGAGGTGGTAATGAGGATTTCGCGCAGGAACATCTGCAGCGGCCATTTTTCACGATCCTGTAAGTAGATTGACGCTGTGAACCAGCTGTTCCAGAAGGTGATGGCGACAAATAGTCCGATAACCGCAATGGTCGCCTTGGATACGGGTATGATAATGCGCATCAGGATTTGCAGGTCGTTTGCGCCGTCCAGGCGGGCGGATTCCTCCAAAGAAGCCGGAATTTCCGCAAAGGAGGTACGCATGATGACCAGATTAAACACCGAGAACGCACCGGGCAGCAGCACGGCCGCGCGGCTGTCTATCAGGCCCAGGTTCCGCACCAGCATATAGTTTGGAATCATGCCGCCGTTAAACAGCATGGTAAATGCCATCAGCAGCATAATCTTGTTGCGGGGCGCAAAGCGCTTGTTGGACAGCACATAGGCTGCAAGGGTTGTAAGGATCAGGTTTAAAACTGTGCCGATGGTGACGTAGAACAGGGTGTTGCCATAGCCAACGGCGATGTTGCGGTAGCTCAGCACCGTTTTATAACCGGAAAGGTTCAGCGGCAACACGGGCAGAAGATGAAAGCCCTGGTCGCGTGTCAGCGCAATGGGATCGGAAATGGAGCTGCTCAGCACGTGCAGCATAGGTGCCAGACAGCAAAAGCCGAATAATACCAACAGGATGGCGTTAACCACTTTGAAGATCTTGCGCCCCGAAGATTCTCGAATATGCATCGTTACACCTCCACCTAAAACATGCTGATATCCGTATATTTACGGCTCAGACCATTGGCTGTGACGATAAGCAGCAGACCGATCACCGAGTTGAAAAGCCCGACGGCTGTACTGTAGCCGATTTTCTGCTTGATAATGCCGATACGGTATACGTACGTTTGGATGACGTCGGCCGTTTCATAGGTCGCGGGAGAATACATCAGCAGGATTTTTTCGAAATTGACTGTCATCAGCATACCGCAGCGCAGGATGAACATGATGATGATCGTAGAAGCAATGCTTGGGATTGTGACGTGAAAAAGCTGGGCAATCTTGCCTGCGCCGTCCAGATCCGCCGCCTCATAAAGATCTTCGCTCACGCCTGAAAGCGCGGCCAGAAAAATAATGCTTTGAAAGCCGACTTCCTGCCAGATTTCGGATATGATGAAAACCGAGCGAAAACTGGATGGATCACTGACATAGTTATGCGGCGTACCGCCAAGCACCTTCACAATCTGCGCAATGATGCCGTTGGAACTGGTGAACTCGTTGATCAGGCCGACCACAACAATGATGGAGATGAAGTGGGGCATATAGCTGACCGTCTGCACGATCTTTTTAAAGCCGGTATGGCGCACTTCATTGAGCATCAGCGCAAAGATGATGGGCGCCGGGAACGCAAACAGCATCGAGTACAGGCTGATCAGCAGGGTATTACCCAGCGTTCGCTGAAAATACAGTCCGTTAAAAAAGTCGGAAAAGTTCTGAAACCATATCCATTTGCTGCCAAAGATGCCTTTGGTAAGGGAGTAGTTTTGAAAGGCCATGGTCAGGCCGAGCATGGGAACATAGTTAAAAACAAGCACATAGGCCAACACCGGCAGGATCATCCAGTATAAAAGCTTGTTTTTCCTATAATTCACAATAAGGCGTTCATGTTTCATATCGGTCCGCTCCTCTCCATATCGTACTCGCGGGAAAACTTTCCCGTAAAGACAACGCACGAGCCGGGCGTATAGTGTATGATGCACCCGGCTCGTGCGAAGTATTAGGTCATGTTGGTACTATATCTGGTTTAGCGGGCCAGGTAACGGTCATAGGCGGACTGATACGCGCCGATGGCTTCATCAACGCCCAACGCGTGCAGCTGCTGTACGAACGTTTCGTAGTTCTCCAGGGGTTCCAGACCCATGATGAAGCGTACGGTCATTTCGTCCACATAGGAGCTGATCTCGGAGTACAGGTCGCCGTAGATTTCCTTTTCTTCGGAGTTCAGGGTCACCGCGCCGGGGAGTACGCCGGTGTTGTCGTTCTGCTCGTCCCACATCTCAGTGATTGCGCGGGTTGCGGGGCTGATGTCGCGGCAGCTGACAATTTCGCTGAACCAGGTCACCGGGGTGGCATAAGCGCTGAGAACGGCCACGGAGTCGATGTCCGGATTGTTCATCACGAAGTCGGTGTATACGGGCATGCCATCGACCATCTCGTAGGTTTTGTCTTCCACACCGTAGTTGGCCATCATGAAGCCTTCATCGGTGAACCACTGGTCGATATAACGCATGGCCAGTTCGGGGTTGTCACAGGTTGTGGAGATCGCGGCGGCAACGTCGCAGATGGGGCCGCTGGACGAACCGATGTGCACTTTGTCGCCTTCGTTTTTAACGGGGATGGGAGCCGTAACAAACAGGAAGTCGGGGTTGAGAGTCTGGCCAACGCTGTTGTACAGGCCCAGAATGCCGCTGTGGTCGGTGGAGTAGGCGCACATGCCGTTGGTAATCATGGCAACGCCGTCATCAAAGGTAATCACGGAGGCGAAGTCCGGGTCAATGAGGCCTTCGCTGTACCACTGCGAAATCATGGTGATGTACTCTTTATAGCCTTCGGTCAGCGGTGCATAGGTTACGTTGTTGCCGTCCAGATAGAAAGCATGGTCGGTAACGATGTTTTTCAGGTGGAAGCCAAGGCCGGTGGTGATACCGTCGTACTTGCTGGCGCCGTTGGAGTCAAGGGCCATGGGGCGGGTGAGGCCAAGCTCATCCTTGCAGCGGGTCAGGAAGGTATGCAGCTCGTCGTATGTCTTGGGCACTTCCATGCCGAGCTTGTCCAGCAGATCCTGGCGGATGATGGGACCGCCGACGTTGAGGCCGGGTTCATCGGCGATGACGGGCATGTGAACGTAGGGAATGTTGCCTTCATCGGTCATCACACTCTTTTTTCGGAAATCGCTGGCGTCGATCGCAGCCTTGTAATGAGGCGCATACTCCAGCAAATCGGAAATGTTGACGATGATGCCTTCCTCGATGGCAGTGTCGCCGCTGTAGGAATAATAGTCGTTGAAGCCGATAATGATATCGGGATACTTGCCGGAAGCCAGCATGAGCGAAAACGCGGTGACATCTTCGCCGACAGGCGGGGTGATGCACTCAATATGCACGCCGGTTTTTTCTTCCATTGCCTGGAGCATCGCCATATCATCAAGCTTGTCGATGAGGGTGCCGATGGCGCCGTTGCTTTTGGTATCCATCCACAGGGTCAGGGTTACGGGTTCTTCGGTCAGGCGTTCTACTTTGGAGGTCATCTGCGCCTTTTCACGGATGATCGCGTCGCGGTCTTCGGCAATGCCCGCCATGGCTGTGGTGGAGAAAAGTACAAGCAGGCAGGCCAGTAGGGTAGCCAGAATACGTTTTGGCATTTGGATAGTCCCCTTTCGTTTTGAGAGCAACGCTCGTAGCTGCTCTATTTGCTGCCAGTATAGCGTGAGATAAAATCGGCTGTAAATAGTCAGGTTTTATGATGATGCTATGCAAAATTCTCGGTCGGGAAAGCCTTGCCAATCAAGACAATAGGGAGTGTATAGTCAATTTTTATCACATAAAGTCAAAATTTGACCAGATACGTCATGCCTGGTTTTTCAGGTCAGCGATTGGCGGTACTGGCCTGGTGTTGTGTTTTCATAACGCTTAAAGGCGCGGATCAGTGTCTGGCTGCTGCCGAACCCTACGCGGGAGGCGATGGAGGCGATGCTTTCTTCATTGCTTGTCTGCATCAATTCTTTAGCTTTGTCCACGCGGTAGCGGTTGATATAATCCAGCAGACCTGTGCCGTATTCTTTCTTAAAGATACGGCTTAAATAAGGAAGTGAAATTTCATAAGCATCGGCGATCATCTGCACGCTTAAGTTGACATCGAAATAATTGGCGGCGATGTAATGCCGGATTTGTTTCACACGCGGCTTCGTATCCGTGCTTTGCTCCTGAGCGCCTACCAGATGGCCGATGATATCGAATACAATGCGCTCCAGCTCGCTGGGAGAACGCGCGCTGATCAGCGCTTCCAGGGGGTTGAAGCCGCTGTAGGCGGAGGTGAGGGTGTCAGGCTCGATTTCGTGGAGAACATTGAGCATCATGTTCATCACGCCAAACATACGGCAGCGCATCACATACATATTCATGCAGTCGGTGCTGCTGTAATAGGACATCACATCGTGCAGCAGCGTGGACGCCTGCACGTAGTTGCCCTCCAGCATCATGCTGACAAAATTGCGTTCCGCATCCATGATATCGTAATCCTGCCAGGAGATATCCGCGGTGTACATCAGCGGATCAAACGGCACATAGGTGCGCCCGTCTTCCGGCAGGAAATCCGCATATTCTTTGGCACGCAGCGCATTTTGGTAGGAAACCTGAATCTGCTTGAGACCCACATGCGCATCCCCGATATAGGTCCGGTCCAGCGCGGTGGGGAACTGATTTTTGAATTGCGACACCAGCTTATCGCACAGGTCGCACACCATCACCTGCGCGTCCATGGTTTCCGTTCCGCTTGCAAAGCAGAAAACCGCTACGTAGCCGCCGCTTTCCTGCAGAAGATTAAACTCGCACAGCCCCTCGCACAGATGGCTTAAGATCATCCCCAGAACGCTTTCCAGGTCGGCCTTGGTTGTGCTGCCGCCTTGCTCGTCAGCCGTGCGTTCATCCCAGCAAAGCCATGCGACCACAAACACATCGCCGCTAAACTGGAAGGAATCCTTCTGCCGGGCGTCCAGGGCGGAGTAGCCATTGCTCAGCAGCAGGTGGAGGGCGCGCTTCCCGGCGATGTTGTCCAACCGCTTGATTTCACACTGCATGGAGCTTTCCTCGTCCAGAAGCTCCGTCAGGCGCTTATTAATGAAGGAAAAATCATCCTTTGCCTTTTCGCCGCCGGATACGCGCTGCTTGAGCGCGTGAACAGGGCGGTAATGCCGCAGGGTGAGGTAGTAGCTGAACAGAAGCCCAAGGATCAGCGCGATGATATTGACGCCCAGGAACCAGCGCTTGGTCAGCGTGACGTCCAGCATATACACGTCGTTTGGGATGGCAAGCACGTAAAGCATATCCGTCTTTGTGGACGGCAGACTCACGATCACCTCATTGGGCAGGGCCTGTTCGCCGCTTGCCTTGGCGGACAGCGCTTCATGATACCCCACAGGGCAGGGAACATGATCGCTGTTAATGGAAAAGCCGTCCGGGCTTAAAAGCCAGGCGTGACCGCCGGCATTTTCGCCGGTTTGCGCAAGAACTTCGCGGATTGACTCGGTATTCACGGCTGCCGCCAGTGTAATGATGGGCTCTTTCCCGGCGCCGCGCGTGCTCAGCGTACGCAGAAAGAGCAGAGATCCGTCCTCCAGCATGGAAAAGCGGTTATAGTTCATCTCCGCCGTCAGGGTGAAAAACGCTTCGCCGATATGCAGGTTCTTGTTCAGTGCGTTCATGATCTGTGTTTCTTCAGTGAACAGACGCTGTGCATCCATCAGGCAGTTCATATCGCTGTAATATACGTACAGATAATGGAATAAATCCTCATGGAATGAAAAATTGCCCAGATAGGAGGCCCGCCGGTGCAGCTCGTAATACGTTTCGGCATCATAGGGAAGGGATAAGAATTTTATCCGCTTGATCTCGGAAGATACATAAATGGAATCTCCGATGTTGCCGATCATCTTCAGTTTTTCATCAATTACACCGGCAGCCTGGTCGATAGCCATCTGGCTCATTTCTTTGGTTTTGGCTGTCATGCTGTGCTGTACGCCAGAAAAATAGATCAAACCGGCGGTCATCTGCATCAGCAAGATAAAAATATAGCCAAGAAACCAGAATTTGAACGTGCGCGATTTCCAAAAATGACCACGCAAGGGCAGTTCACCTCTTTACTTCATGGGATATGACCCTCTTCAGTTCTATTATATATAATTTTATGAAAAACAAAAACCGTACAGGTTACTTATATCTCATTTCCATAGGTGTCGAATAATCAATTTACATTCTCTGAATGGCTGATTTTTGTCCATATCATACAGACGTTAATAAATTTAGCCTATCACAGCACGCAAATATTAACGCTTGACGCTTCTGTGACCAGGTTTTATGCTGTGCAGGAAGATCAGCTGCACAAAGACTATATTTCCGTATATACACTCCGTTCGGAGCGCGAAACAGACAGAGCGGCGGATGTTTTCCGGCAGCGGCGATAAACGAAAATTTTTGGATTTTGAAAGGAGTATGGTATATGCAAAATGTTCTGATGTCTTCTACTATCTTTTCGCAAACCCTTATGCTGTCTCAGGGCGTACAGGTGATCCTGCCAGACGACCGCATGGATGGCGACTTCCCCGTGCTATGGCTGCTGCACGGCGGCTATGGCAACCAAAACGATTGGATCGAAAACACAAAGATCCTGTTGTACGCCAAGGCGCATCAAATCGCGGTGGTTATGCCTCACGCAGGCTGCAGCCGCTACTGTAATATGGAGTGGGGCGCTGATTACTACGATTATTTAACGGACGAGCTTCCCCGTATCATGAAGCACCTGTATCCGCGTCTGTCAACCCGCAGGGAGGACAATATGATCGCAGGCCTTTCGCTGGGCGGCAGCGGCGCAATTTCGCTGGGTATGCGCAATCCCGAAAAATACGGGGCGATCGGCGTGCTGTCGGCAAGCAGTATTATTCCGCTGGAGCACCTGCGGGAGACGAGCGCCGGCGCGCCTCAGCCTCCGGGCGGCCCCGGCAGCATGAGCGTGAACATGATCAACTTTGGCCTGGAAGATACCAACAAGCTGAAGGGCAACCCTGAGCATGATGTGCTGCTCAACGCCTCTGCCATTATTTCAGAGAAGAAGCCTGTGCCTAAAGTGTTCTACGCCGTTGGCATGGAGGACCACGCCTATCCTGTGGGGCTTGGACTGAAGGAGTTCTTTGATGGGTTCGAAGGAAACCCCTTCCGTTTCGAGTTCCATACCGAGCATGGCAAGCATGACTGGTTCTTCTGGGACCCGTGGATTGAAAAGTTCATCGAAGCCGCGATGGAAGACAGGAGGCAGCAGTATGGCGCTTATTAAAATGGAACTCTATTCGGAATGCCTGACCCGCAAGACCATGGTAAACGTGATTGTTCCCGAAATCAGCGACCCGCGCGTGCTGCCCAATGGGAAATACCCCGTTGTATGGCTGATGCACGGCGCATTTGACGGGTTTCAGGGCTGGCACCGTTTTACCTCCATTGAGCTGTACGCGCAAAAGCGCGGCGTGATGGTTGTGATGCCGGACGCGGAGAACAGTTTTTATTCCAACTTCATGCTGGGCCGGTACTACGATTACCTGACCGAAGAGCTGCCCCGTATGCTTGCACAGTATTTCCCCATGTCCACCGAGCGGCAGGATACCTTCATCGGCGGCTTGTCCATGGGCGGCCACGGTGCGGGCCGTATCGGCTACCGTAATCCCGACAAATTTGCCGCCATGGGAATTTTCTCAAGCGCGAATTTTATCGACATGAACCTGCCCATGGCGCCGGGCGGCAAGCGCTTCCCGGCCAACTTTATCCGCTGGCAGGTGCTCGGCTGTGAGGACCGCGATATGCAAACCCTGCGTGATACCATCCACGATAACCGCTATCTTGCGCGGACTGCATCTGAGAGCGGTCAGCCGCTTCCGAAGATTTTCTCCTGCTGCGGCACGCAGGACATCTGCTATCAGGATTGCAAAAACGATGTCGAATACCTGCGCAGCTTGCCCAATCCCTACGATGTGGTATTCTTTGAGAGCACCGGTGTACACTACTGGGATTTCTGGGATGAATGGGTACGCGTGTTCCTGCAATGGCTGCCCATCCGCGAACGCAAGGACGAGTATAGCTACACTATCTAAGTAAGTGATGAACAAATCCACGCAGGAGGTCGGCTAACTGCCGGTACTGCAAACAAAACAGGAGCTTTTGCTAATGAGCAAAGGCTCCTGTTTTCGTGTGGAATTTCAGTTTACTTGTTCATCATGTTTTACGGTGTAGTTTCCCGAAAATCAACAATCCCATTGAACGTTTTAACAAAACTGTACTGGACGAGTTTTTCCGGATTGCCTTCCGTGAGAACTTCTTCGAAAGCGCGGAGGCACTTCAAAAGACTCTGGATCGTATGATAAGGGGCGTTAAACCTCTTTTGGCGTTGTGGCTGTTATGAGGGTAGCGGAAGCACGCATACGCTGCCGGGCAGGGACAGGGAAGCGATTCTTTGTCCGTTTTGCAGCAGGGTAAGGCCTTCGCCCTGGCAGGCGGCCAGCGCTCGGCCTTCGTCTAGCAGCACAAAGTCGCGCGGTGTGTTGCCAACGGATTTCCAGACGCCTGTTTTTTGCAGGGGGAACAGGGAAAATTCGGCAATGCTGTCCTCTCCGCGGTTGGATACATAGGCGTGGTGCCCGTTGGCGCTCAGCCTGATAGCGGCCGCCAGGCTGGGCGTATTCGCATCCTCCAGCGTGGAAATTCCGCCGGAAAGGCTTCCGTGATCTGAAGCAAAGCATACGTGGTAGATATTGTTGCCAAGCTCCGTTGTCAGCCAGGCGCTGCCGTCCGGGCCGCAGGCAAGGTGGCGCGGGCCTTCGCCCGGCGAAACGGCAATGCGGTACCGCTGCGATAGCACGCCGGTTTGCCGGTTCTGCTCGTAAACCACCAGCTGATCCGTACCCAGATCAGCCGCGCAGAAAAACCCGGGCAGATGGGGGAGGGCGATCACCTGATGAACGTGCGGGGCGGTTTGACGCGTTGGATGAATGCTTTTACCGTGGTGCTCTATCAGCTGGATGCGTGGCTCAAGGCCATCCTCCCCAAGCGGGAATACAGCAAGTGATCCGGAGCCGTAGTTGGCCGCCATCAAAAACCGCCCATCGGATGAAATGCAGAGATAACAGGGCGCGTTGCCGCCGGTCGGCTGCCTGCGCAGCAGGTGCAGGCCGGATGCGGTCAACTCAAGCTCGTTAACGCAGCCCTTTGCAGCGGCACAATAATCACTGCTGACGGCATAAATCCGTTCGTTAGGTCCAAGGGAAAGCCAGTTTGGGTCGGTCAGGCTTCCGTCCGTCCACAGGCAGGTCAGTTGGTTGTGCAAAAGCCGCACCCGCGCAATACCGGGGCCGTCAAGCCGTGTCAGCGTGCCGATCAGGAAATCCATTCGGTTCGTCGTCTCCTTTGTGATATAGCTTTGCCAGGGAATATCAATCTGGATGCGGCTCTCCCGGCCCGGATCGCATTGGATCGTCAAGTGCTGGTTATCTCCGTAGAGCAAGCGTAAGCGCTGCAGCACGCAGCGCAGGCCGAAGCCCTTCATTTTCCGTGTCAGTGTGGGATTGATGCTGGCTTTGTGAATGGCATCAATCACCTGAGCGCTGATCGTGCCGCCGTTGTCGGTAACGGACAGGATCAACCGCGCATCCTTGCGCCGTGCGGAAAGGCTGATGGTTCTTGCCATTTCATTACCGCCGTGCACAAGTGCGTTTTCCACCAGCGGCTGCAGCAGCATATTCGGCACCCGGCTATCGAGAAGGGATTCCTCAATATCGATGGTCAGCGTATTTCCATCGCCGTAGATGGTACGGTAGATATCAAGGTATTCCTGCACGTAGCGGAGTTCCGCGCGCAGGCTGGTGAATTTCTTTTCAACGCCGCTCATGTTGTCCCGTAGGTATTGGCTGGAGCTGACGGAAAGTTGGCTGATTTCCTTCCACCGGCCCATCAGGGCCTGGGAATTGATGGAGGAGAGGATATTGCAGATGAAATGCGGGCTGATCTGCGACTGGAGGGAACGGTATTTCAGCTCCAGCAGCTCATACTCCGCCTGCTGCTTCTCGGTGGCGCGCTGCACCATCTGCCGTGTGGTTTCCCGAAGCCGTCCCTGCATCCACCGGAAGCGTTCCGCCAGCTCGCCGATTTCATCACGGCCCCGCACATCAATGCTTGCCTCAAAATTGCCGGAGCTGACGTCCGTCATGGCGGCAAGCAGGCGCTTTACGTTTCGGGTCAGGGAATGGGAGATCATGACGCCCAGAACCATGGCGATCACGGCGGCCGCAATACCGCAGATCAGGCAGGCTCTGGTAATCACACGGGACAGCGCCAGCATTTCCGACAGGGAAACCAGATGAAGGATGTGCCATCCGTACCGGCTGTCCGAGGTTATGGTCAGCCAATAGGCCTTGCCGTCCAGTGTAATTTCCTGACTGACGGGCAGATAGCTGTCCCCGATGGTTTGCTGAACGGCATCGATCTGGTTTTGCGCAAGCGCACCGGCGTGCAATACCATGTTCCACTGTTTTGTCAGGATGCCGGTTACGCCGTCCGGATTTCCGTCCAGCCCGATGGTGGATTTCAGCTGCGCGCTTTCCACCTTGGCCACCAGCAGACCGGTGAATTGCAGCGGCGTAATATCGGAAACTGTTTTTTTCAGGTACACATTCCCTTGATCATCGGCAAACCATAGGGTAAACGCGCTGTTCAGCTCGTCCATTCTGTTTTCGACCAGCGCGGTGATCGGTTCCGGCCGTTCAATCACGCTGCTGGTGCCATAATACTTGGCGCCCGACTGATCGACAGCCAGCATGCTGGTGAAGTAGGAATTGTTCTGGCACATGGTGCGCAGATCCTGTTCAATCACCAGCCGTTTTGTCTGCTCCGCCATATCGGCCTTCAGGCTATCGGCCAGATCGACGCTTTGATACAGATTGAAAAAGCTCTGCTCCATGTCCGCCATAACCAATTTGGCGCTGGTGCAGAGCTGGCGGGTATACGTATTGTATTCCTCGGTTTTATCCGACAGCAGGGTTTGCTTCAAAATGGTGCCGCCATAGACTGCGATCATCAGCAAAATCATACTCGACGCTACCAAATACGAAAGCAGCATTTTGGTTCGCAGCTTCATGAGCCGTTCTCCGTTCCGTTGCGGTAATCCCGTGGGGAAAGGGCAGTGCCCATAAGGAAGCAACGAACGAAACTAAATATACGATCTAGATAGTCAACAGATAAGTAATGATATAAAACAGTCAATATGAACAATCGCATAAGTTATTTGCATTTCAGAATAGCGTGGCTTTCTGTTGTTCTTCATATTGACAAATATTACGGTTACTGATATATTTATTACAGTAACCGTAGCAAGGAGGGCTATAATGCGAGATAATGTGAAAGGTGGTGCGCTTACAGAAGTGACATTCTACATTTTGCTTTCCCTATTTACGCCTAAACATGGATATGCCATTATGCAATTCATTGAAGAAAAAACAAATGGGCGTTTGTCTTTGGGTGCGGGAACACTTTATGGAGCGTTAAGCAGCCTTGAGGAAAAAGAATGGATTGAACTATACGGCAAAAATGAGGGCAGAAAAAAAGAGTACCTGATTACTGCTCTCGGAAAAGGAATTGCCGAAAAAGAATTAGCTCGCCTGCGGGAATTAGCGCAGATCGCAACAGAGATTATAGGAGGTACAGTATGAACAAGAGGTGCTACCGTTTTTATGGTCGGTTGATTGCTTCGCAAGAAAGATGGCTCAACAAAATGGCAGCCAACGGATATAGGTTAATCCGCACGACAAAAGCCATGTACGAGTTTGAACAATGCCGCCCCGGACAATATCAATACCGAGTTGAGTTCATAGGGCAGAAATCAAAACAAAGCGGTGAAGATTATGCCCGTTTTCTTGAAGATTGCGGCTATCAAGTGTTTTTCAAAAACATCAATCTCAACTATTCGATTGGAAAGGTTGTTGTGCGGCCGTGGGCTGATAAGGGTGGTAGATTGGCGACCAACTCCACCACCTACAACCGAGAATTGTTGATTGTAGCAAAAGAGAATGACGGTAAAGACTTTGAACTGCATACGACATTTGAGGATAAGCAGCAATACTGTAAAAACATGAGAAAACCGTGGCTGTTCCTTTTCCTGGTGTCCGTTGTCTTCGGAATTATCATGCGGGATATTGTTTGGGGTATTTTCGCAGCAATCGCTCTCGCCGGACTAATTGTGTATCAAGTCGAATTAAGAAAACTGAAAAAGAACGCAAATACAAAGGAGTGGTAGTCATGAAGTTCAAACCGAAAGACAAGAAAACAACAAGTATAATCCTCATTGTTGCAGCAGTAGCAATCGGCATTGCATATTTTACCGGTTTTGCAAGTACGAGAACTGCAACGAGAATAGGCTATTTCGGTCACGAGGGGTGGAGCAGTTGGTCAGGCAGTTATGTCATTCTGAACGGCACTATGAAGAAAACACTCCATCCCAATGGCGAGGTATTGAATGTTGGTGTTGTAACTAAATCCGGCACGATTTCTATTGAAATCAAGGACGCTGACGGGAATGTGATTTTTGACGAGGGCAACATAGGAACGGAAACTTTCAATGTTGATGTGTCCGGTAAAGTTTCTGTTCGGATTGAAGCTGACAATCATAAAGGAAGTTTCAGCATTGGCAGTTAAAATTGTAGAAGAAAAGTGGCTGCTTTATCCCGTCTGTGGAAATAAGACTCGGATTAGAATACGCGAAGAAACGGAGTTGAAAATGTTCCCGCTGTTCTGTCCGAAGTGTAAACAAGAAACGCTTATCAACGTAAAAGAATTGAATATGTCGATTATCAAAGAGCCAGACGCAGAGACGCAGAGCCGATAACATGTGGAATTTCTCACAGTTATCGGCTCTTTTTATATTTAATGCTATCCGTCTACTAGCATTTGTTAACGAATACAATAGGGCCGCTTCTTTGGCGGCAACGTAGTATAGCGCCAGATTAACGGCTGTTTTGATATTGCAAAATTCAGAGCCGTCGTATTTCTTTCTATAAGAAGAATTCGGAGGGTGTAATAGTTACACTTATTTTCTGCCCGGCGGCTTTGGGGTAGGAGGTTTTCATGTTTCCAAAGCTGCTTTTTACTATCCATGAGGGGCCGCCACCTTATCGTGACGGCTTGGCATAGCTGATGCTTTCACCCGATTCAATTTCAGTGATTCACAAAATAATGTAGGTAAATACTGCGGCCTTTTTTTATTGAACACCTTTCAGGGGTTTCCCTGCAAAGATGTTTATTTATGCCTTTTTTTAGCCACCATCCAACAGAATAAACCCCTATGTAACATCAGGGCCACTTGTCCTGATGTCCAGTCCCGCTGCCGTTCGCCTCCCTGTCCTTTCTGAAATTTCAAATTTTTCAGAGGGGACAGAACATCATGGAGGTGTTTATCAAGATTGGTGGACAAGCTGTGTCTGTCGAAGTCACGGTCGCGGTCTACGAGTATCTTTACCAAGCCGAACACAAGGACGAGAATCTTGCCCACGAAAAGCGCCGCCATTGGGACAGGCGGGAGTTCGACGAATACATAATAGCGCGGTAACGCCTACCGAAATCTGCTCCGCCTGGGATATGGGGGCGGATATTGTGAAGCTGTTTCCGGCGGATGACGTGGGCTTCCATTACATCCAGAACATCCGGGGTCCCCTGCCGCACATTCCGCTAATGGCGACCGGCGGCGTTAATCCTGTTACCATTCCGCAGCTGCTGGACCTTGGCATTGCCGCTGTGGGAACGGGGATCACCGTGCTGCGGCCTGATCTGGTTAAGGCGCAGGACTATACCGGAATTGAAACGCTGGCCAAAATGCACGTGGATATGGTCCGCCTGCATGAAGAACGCAAGGAGAAAGCCATATGAAAATCACCGATGTAAAAGCAATGACGATGGACGCGTTCCGCACCAACTGGACCTTTGTAAAGGTGGAAACGGACGAGGGCCTGTACGGATGGGGGGAAGCCAGCCTGGGCACCCGTGAAAAGGCGCTGGAAGGCTGCGTGGAGGATTTGAAGAGGATGGTCGTGGGGCGAAACCCTATCGATATTGAGAAGATGCTTTTTGAGGTGTACCGGGATTCCTACTGGAAGGGCGGCCCCGTGTTTCTGTCCGCGCTGAGCGGCATCGAAATCGCTCTGTGGGACATCGTGGGCAAGTTTTACAACACTCCGGTGTGCAACCTGCTGGGCGGCCGGGTGCGCGACCGGGTACCGATGTACGCCAACGCCTGGTTTACAGGCGCGCGCACCCCGCAGGATTTTGCCGATAAGGCGAAGCAGACGGTTGCCATGGGCATCAAGGCGTTGAAATGGGATCCCTTTGGCAAAGCCCATATGGTGATGACGTTGGAGGAGATGGAGCAGGCGGTGGCCTGCGTGGGCGCGGTGCGCGATGCCGTAGGCCCGCATGTGCAGCTGCTGATCGAGTGCCACGGGCGGTTCAACCCCTATACGGCGATTGAGATCAGCCGTCAGCTGGCGCCCTTCCATCCCATGCTGATGGAGGAACCCGTGCAGCCGGACAATCTGGATTCCCTCGCGCACGTGCATGCGCGGGCCCAGGTACCCATTGCTGCCGGTGAGCGTATCTACGGCAAATACATGTTCCGGGAGGCGCTTTATAAAAATGCGCTGGATATTGCCCAACCGGATATCTTCCATACCGGCGGTATTCTGGAAAGCAAGAAGATCGCCGCGATGTGCGAGGCGGATCACATTCCGGTTTCGTTCCACAATCCGTCTGGGCCCATTTCCAACGCGGCCATCCTGCAGTTGGCGGCGTGCGTGCCGAATTTCCTGATCCATGAGATCATGATTACAGACGGCTCGTTCCGGTCCGCGATCACGGATGAGGAAGTGGTTTTTGAAAACGGCGATATCCTGATCCCCGCCAAACCCGGGCTGGGCATTGAGGTAAACGAGGAAGCGCTGCAGGCCCGTCCGTACGTGCCCCGGAACCTGCGCCACTATACCGGTACCCTGACCGATATCCGGCCCAAGGATGATACCGTGTACTATTTCAAGGGACTTCAAGCGCCGGATGAGCCTGGCAAATAGGCGGATTTGCAGAAATTACTGAAAAGCAAGCGCGAAACGCAATCGCCATATACGCAAAGCAGAGCGCCCGTGCCGTGGCACGGGTGCTTCTTTGCCATATCGTATTTTTTATGCCTCCTGTGGGAAAAGCTATGATTTCACGGATTTCGGCGGCTCATCCGGCAAAGGGGTATCGCATTTGAGCGGGATTCCGATCAGGATACAGGTGCCCACATTGGGGGAGGTTTCGATCTCGAAGCGGTAATTCTCACCGTATTGCAGGCGTAAACGCCTTATAACGCCGCCGATGCCGAAGCCCAGATGCTCGCCGCTGACAATTGAATCGGCCTTGATGATTTCAATCCGCCGGAGGGTTTCCTCATCGATCCCGCAGCCGTTGTCCGTGATGCGGAGGATCAGCCAGTCTGCTTCCCGGCTGACCCGCGATTGCAGGATAAATTCCCGGTTATCCTCACAGTTGGTCGCGTGCAGAAAAGCGTTTTCTACCAGCGGTTGGAGCATCATGCTGAGAATGGATTCGTTTTCAAGCGCCTCCGGGCATTCCTCCGTATAAACCAGCGGAAGCGCCGAGATCAGCCGGTAAATTTGCACATAATCGCTTACGTTGCCAAGCTCATCCCGTACGGTGACAAAACGGCTGTCGTTATTGTGAATATTATTCTTTAAATACTGACTGGTTTTGATGCACAGCGCTTCCATTTTTTCGGAATCGTTCATCAGCGAAAACGAGGAGATGGAGGAGATCACGTTGCTGATGAAATGGGGGCTGATCTGCGACTGAATGAAGCGGTATTTCAACTCCAGCAATTCATAGCGCGCCTGCTCCCGGCGGGAGATTTCGTCCAGATTTTCGCGGTGGATGCGGTCGATATGGTTGAGCAGCCAGTTAAACTTTCCGGCCAGCTCGGCAATCTCGTCGTGGCCGCTCACCGTAAGCCGTTGATCCATCGATCCGTCGTGGATGGTTTTGATTGAATCCGTAAGCGAGCGGATGCCCTTAGTCAGGCTCCGGGAAAAGTTCAGGGCCAATAACGCGGCCAGAATAACAAGCGCCACATAGGTAATCAGGGAAATCCTCAGGATATCGTAGTAGGTTTCCATCAGCCTCTGGTGCGGAATGACGTATAGAATGCCCCAGTCGCCCCGGTCGGTCGCGTCGCGGTAAAAGGCCAGGCGCTGCCCGCTGCCGCGGTACTCCAGCCAGTCGCCCTGCGCGTTGTTGGATTGGCCGATCAGCAGGCTGATATCATAGGCTTCGATCATCGCTTTCCCGGCGAGCAGGGGAACCTCGTTCCGGTACAAAATGCAGGCGCCGCCGCCGTGGCTGATATCCATGCCGACCAGCGAAAGCAGGTGCTCCACGTTCAGCTTCCCCACGATATACCCCTGCTTGATATAGGGCGCAAGTGTATAGATGGAGCGGTACAGATAGACCGCGCCGTCGTCCGCCATAAGCCAGTAGATATCGTTTTCAATCCCGGCCAGTGATTCCGAATAAAGCTGCCGGTAGTGCACACGCTCGTCATCCTGCACCGAATCGGAAAAGTAAAACACGCCGTCATGATCTACAATGAAGGCGTCTTCCACGCTGTTGGTGCTGTTGGTGATGAAATTCTTCAGCTTTAATTTCAGCTGAACCCGTTTGTTCAGCTCGGATTTTTCAAGCGACAGGATATTGGCAATGCCTTCGGTTTTGCAGGCATCAAAAAAGTAGTATTCGAGATCATCCGAAACCAGGGTAAAGCTCAGCAGGTTTTGCTCGGTCAGCTTACTGCTGAGGGAGGTTTTCTCCTGGTATATCTCCTGGTACACGGACCGCAGAATGGTGATCCCGTTGGTTAATATGAGGATCAGGGACATCCCCATCATCGCCAGCATCAGCTTGGATTTGATCTTCAAATGACCACTCCCTCAGGGATTCTCCGCTTCGTGCACCTTGCGGTAATAGTCGGTGGGAGAAATCCCCTCCTCCTTACTGAATACTTTATAGAAGCTCAGATATCCTTTATATCCGACCATTTCCGCGATTTCCGCCACGCGGTATTCCTTGTTTTCCAGCAGCTTTCTGGCTTTTTCCATCCGCATCCGCGTCAGGCACTCGGTATAGCGCCGTCCGGTTTTCTGTTTAATGAGCCGCCCCAAATAGGTGGTATTGAGATCAAAATGATTGGCGATGGCTTCCAGTGTAAGCCCATCCGCCAGGTGTAGCTGTATGTATTCCAGCGCGCGGTCGATCACATCCCCGGCCTCGGCGGGTTCCACCGCCGCACCGTCCGCGGAGGCTGCGGCCAGCTTCTCCGCCAGACGGTTTTGGCTGATCTCGGACACGGCCTTCTGAATGGTTTTCAGAAGGCTGGCCTGAGAAAACGGCTTGATCAGATAATCGAAGGCTTGCAGCTTGATGGCCCGGTACGCGTAATCAAACTCGTCGTAGGCGGTGATGAAGATGACCCGGCTTGACGGAATCAGGGCCCGCGTCAGATCGATCACTTCCAGGCCGTCCAGGCGGGGCATTTTGATATCGGTGATGATCAGATCGGGCAGGTATTGGGTGATCGCTTTTTTGCCTTCCATGCCGTTATAGGCCAGGGCAACCACCTCGCAGCCCAGCTTTTCCCATGGGATCGTTTTAAAAATACGATCCGTCATCGGCTTGTTGTCGTCGATAATGACAACGGATATCAAAGAAACACCTCCCGGCGAAGGCCTGTTATCAGGCGGATGCAGCGCTGTGTCAGAGTTTTTTGATCATGTTCTCCACCGCGCCGACCCAGGCGTGATCAGGATCGCTGCTGCGGTAGAAGCCCTGATGGTCGCCGGCCATCAGCCACAGGAAATAGGTATTGTAACCGGGTGCGCCCACCGTGGTGTGATAGCCGCGGGGGAACTCCACCAGCTCGTCGTTCTTCACCCGGTAGGTTTCGTCAATTTCGCCGTCGGAGGTATACAGGCACTGGATGCCGAAGCCCTGTTTAGGATCGAACAGGAAATAATAAATCTCTTCCAGCACGCCCTCGGAGGGCATGGTATCCACATCGTGCTTATGCGGCGGGAACCCCGCCCAGTTGCCGGGGGTGATGTAGGCTTCGCCGATGGTCAGCTTTTTGGCGTTGGTGGTGCCGTCCACAATAAAGCTGGTATCGCGCTCCCAGGGCTTTACGCCCAGGCGCATCACGCGCACGGCATCCTGATGGATGACCTGCGGCTGGCTGTCCTCATCTACCGGGGTGCCGCAGACGGCAATCTTGATATTCCAGGGGCTGTGGATTTGCACTTTGCAGTTGCGGGGCGCGTAAAAGCATTCCGCTTTGGGATTTTCAAACACAGAGCGGCGTACGCCGACCATGCCGTAGTCCTTGCCGTTGGCGGTAAAGCTTGCCTTGCCTCCCAGGATGATGAAGGCGACCTCCCGGTCCCTGGTTTCAAAGATATAGTCCTGGCCGTTGGTCAGCTCCAGAATGCCGAATTCGAGGTCCTTAAGCGAACATTTGCCGATTTCGCAAAGCGGCGTATATCCGTTTTGGGTTGTGTACGTTTTTTTGTAATTCATGAATGGTGCTTCCTTTCCATGAGAT
The DNA here is from genome assembly GCA_963664595.2 of Candidatus Limiplasma sp. Classification (GTDB taxonomy): domain Bacteria; phylum Bacillota; class Clostridia; order Christensenellales; family Aristaeellaceae; genus CAXXOK01. The sequence continues at coordinate 270,466 of CAXXOK010000010.1, forward strand.
ATTGTATCATACTGTCGGCTGTTTGTTCCCAGTCGGCAACGATGCCGTAATCCGCGCAGTCAAAGATGGGGGCTGTCCGGTCCGGGTTGACCGCTACCACCGTGCCTGCGCCGTTCATCCCTACGATATGCTGCACAAGTCCGCTCACGCCGAAAGCCAAATATAGCCTCGGGCGAACCGTGATCCCTGTTTGCCCCACCTGATGGGCGTAGGGAATCCAGCCCGCGTCCACCACGCTGCGGGTGGCGCCCACCGCGCCGTGCAGCAGCTTTGCCAGCGTAAAGAGCTTCTCAAATCCTTTTTTGCCGCCGATCCCTTTGCCGCCGGTAACCACTGTCTGCGCCTGCTGCAGCGCCACGCCGTCGTCAACGGGGGTGAACGCGGCGCGTTCCAGAAGCGCCCGTACAGGGGCAAGCCGGAGCGCGGATTCTTTGGGCGGGGCGGCCGGGCGCAGCCCCTCAGGCGCGGGAAACACGCCGGGACGGATGCTGGCCATTTGCGGTCTTTTCTCGCGGCACAGGATTTCCGCCGTCAGGTTGCCGCCGAATGCGGTGCGGGTTTGCTTCAGCAGGCCATCCTGTGTCAGGGAAAGCCCTGTACAGTCGGCGGTTAAGCCGGTATCCAGCTTCGCTGCCGACCATGCAGAGAGAAACCGTCCCCGTATGGTGGCTGAAAAAAGAACCGCATCCGGCGCCAGCTGCCCAATCGCGTCAGCGATACGGCTTCCTTGCGCGCAATCGTCCTCACAGGGACCGATCAAAATGGTTTCATCGGCGCCCCAGGAGGCGAAACGGTGCGTATCCGAACCATCTTCATACAGCGCAATCACGCTGCCGTCCGGTGACAGGGAACGTGCCTTGGCCAGCAGTTCTCCCGCCGCCAGTCCCTGATGTTCACAAAAGACAACGATTTTCATGGCAATAGCCCCTTTCCGCCAAGCGCCGCCATCACATCCGTGAGCGGCAGCTTTTGGCAGGGGCGGAGCCCCAGGGGATTGGGGCTTACGTGTACAACCCGCGTAGGCGAGGCGGCAATCCCGCATTTGTCCACGCCGATATCCGCGGGGGAAAGGCGGCGGATTTCCGCCTTGGCAGCCGCGCGCAGGCCGGTTATGGAGGGCAGACGCAGCCGGTAGCTCCATTCGCAAAATGTGACAAGGGCAGGCAGCGCCGCCTTCCAGGCGGTGATCCCATCCTCGGTCAGCTGATCGATTTGCAGGGTGTTCTTCTCAAACTGTACCCCGGTGGCGTTGGGTACGCAGGGGATGTTCAGCATGGAGGCGATCATGGGGCCGACCTGCCCGGTTTCGCCATCCGAGGCGCGCCTGCCGCAGAGGATGAGGTCAAACCCGCCCAGCGTGCGGGCCGCCGCGGCAAGGCACCGGGCCGTGATCAGCGTATCGGCTCCGGCAAAGGCAGGGGAGGTGAGCAGCACAGCCTGGTCCGCGCCGCGTGAAACGGCTTCCCGCAGGGTGGTCTCGGCGCGCTCCGGGCCCATGGACAGCACCGTAACTGTGCCGCCGTTTGCATCCCGCAGGGAAAGGCCAAGCTCCAACGCGCTTTCATCAGCTAGGTTCATGACCTGCGCCACAAAGCTTCTCTCCAGCGTATAGTCGCCGGAAAGCTTGACATCCATCGTGTCCGGTACCTGCTTTACGCAAACCAGGATCTTCATGCGCGCTCCCTTACAGCTTGTGGTAAATCGGCGCCAGCGCCGCTACGATCTCCTTGTACAGGGAGAATCGTTCGTTATAATACGCAACGCCCTGCGGGTCGGGCTGCGTAACCCCGGCCTCGTGTACGCAGTGCTTCACGGCATCGCTGTGGTCTGTGAAGATGCCGACTGCCACACCCGCCAGCATGGCGCTGCCCAGTGAGCTGTCCACATTCTCCACGGTTGTCAGCGGGATGTTCAGCATATCTGATAGAATCTGCCGCCAGAAAGCGCTTTTCATGCCGCCGCCGATGCCGACCGCGGTTTGGGGCGCAATACCCATCCCCTTGAGCGTTTCGTAACAATCCTTCATGGAATAGGCGACGCCTTCCAGCACGGCGCGGTTGAAATGCGCCTTGGTGTGGAAGCCTGCGGCCCCGGTAAAGCTTGCCCGCAGCTTGTCATCCAGATAGGGGGTGATTTCACCCTGAAGATAGGGGTGGAAAAACAGGCCCTCGCAGCCGCGTTGCACGGTTGCCGCCTTTTCGCTCATCTCGCCAAACTCACCGCCGAACGTATCCCGGTACCAGCGGTTGGAGGCCGCACAGCTTTTGGTGGCTGTGCCGGGATACCAAAGCCCCTTGACTACATGGCGGTAGGTGACCAGCCGGGGATCGACCACCTCGTGGTCCGTGATGGAGCAGATGCGTCCCGCGGTGGCCAGCTTGACTGTTGCCTGGCCTACATGTACCGCGCCCGAGGCATAAACCTCCATCACCGTATCCGTCGCGCCCGCGATGACCACCGTGGCGGCGGTCAGCCCGGTATCGGTTTGTGCCTGTTGGGTCAGGGGGGAGAGCGCCTGCATGGGGTCTACCAGCGGCGGCATGAGATCCGGGTTCAGGCCTGCCAGCTCGCAAAGCGTTTTGGACCATTGGTTATGCTTGGCATCCAGCAGCAAAAAACCCATCGCCTCGATAGAATCGGTCACATAATCGCCGGTCAGACGGTAGCGGACGTAGTCTTTTACGGCCAGCACTTTTCTGACTTTGGACAGGGTTTCCGGCTCGTACTCTTTCAGCCACATCAGCTGGGGAAGTGTCCAGAGGCTGGAAACGCTGTTATAGCATTCGCGCATGATCTCGCCGCCCATTTCGGCCTTTAGGCGGGCAGCCTGTTCGGAAGCGCGGGAATCCGTCCAATAGATGGCGCGGCGCACGGGCTGATCATCCGCGCCCAGCAGCACGGCGGTATGGGTGGCCGCGTCCAGCGACAGCGCCGCGATATCCTCCGGCCTGACGGAAGTGGTTTGTAAAAGCTCGCGGACGTTGTCCACAAAGGCATTGTAGCTGTCCTCGGGGTCCTGCTCCGCCCAGCCGTTCTGGGGATAGTAGGTGGGGTATTCGCGGCTGGCGGTGGCGATAACTGAGCCATCCTCCCGCAGCAGCGTTGCCTTGGAAGAGCTGCCGCCAAAATCCACGCCCAGCAGATATTTCATACGTTCACCTCTTGCGCGATCACGCCGACGCCGTCCGGGATCACCGTTACGGTGGCATTTTCGCCCAGCTGCTCAAGGGCCGCCTGCAGGGCGGTATTCACATCGGGCTGCCAAACCATGTGCATGGCTTCGATCAGGGAGCGGTTTTCCTCCCCAGTCACGAAATAACAGGTTGCCTTGCTGTGCACCCGGGCCAGTATCTGCGCCTCCCACTGATCCATAAAGGTGCTTTCCGGAGGAACGCTTTCAATATCGCGCGTGACATGCGCCGCGCATTTACGGTCCGCGAACCAATGGTAAAACGCGTCTCCGCCATGGCCGTCGCCCAGCGCCGCGCACAGGATAATCACGCCGCCCTGCCGCACACAGGCTTCCGCCGCCGTCATTCCCTTAACGGACTGGTATACGTTCTGGTCGAGCGGATATCCGCCGTTGGAGGTGATGGCGATATCGGATACCACCGCGTCTACCCTGGTAAGCTCCATGCTCAGAGCGCAGCCCTGCTTGTGGGCTTCCTCCAGATCGCCCGCCACGGCGGCGATTACGCGCTTTTGCGCGTCGATCAGCACATTGAGGATAAAGGCCAGCTTCGCCTGTTTGGCGGCGTAAAGCATATCCCTGTGAAGGGGATTGCCCTTCAGAATGCCCTGCCGCGCGTTCGGGCTTTGTAAAAATCGGGCGTTATGGTTGTACAGCACTGTTTTTTGCGCGGCTACGCCGGGCAGAATGCTCTTTCGGCCGCCCGAAAAACCGGCAAAGAAGTGCGGTTCGATAAAGCCTTCCGCCACCACAAGGTCCGCCCAGGCCACCAGCTTGTTCAGCCACAGCTCGCCGCCGGACGGCAGCGTGCCGAAGAAACGCATGTCCTCCGTCGCTTGCGCCTGATGGATGACGATGGTTTCGGTATCCACAATCTCGTCGCCCATCTTGGCGCGAAGCTCCGCATCCGTTGTCGGGCGGTGCATGCCCGTCGCAATCAGGATGCGGAGATCCGCATCGGGGTTCAGCCGCCGTATTTCCTTGAGATACAAAGGCAGGGTAATGCGGCTGGGCACAGGGCGCGTGTGATCGCTTGTGATCAGCAGAATTCTCTGTTTGTCCTTTGCCAGCTCGCACAGGCGCGCGGAGGCGATGGGATTCTCCAGCGCGTTTTGCACCAGAGCGCTTTGATCGGCTTCCGCGGCTGGCATATGCCGCGGCTCAAGCACAGCGGCAAGACGGCTGTCTTCAATGTTCAGCGTTTGGATGCCTTTGCCGTAGGGGATACGGATTGCTGCCATGTCAGATCACCTTTCCGGGATTCAAAATTCCGTTGGGGTCAAATACGGCTTTGATGCCGCGCATCAGCTCAATTTGCCGCGTGCCAAGGCTTTCTTCCAGAAACTCTCGCTTGGCATGGCCTATGCCATGCTCGCCGCTTACCTCGCCGCCCAGCGTGCGGGCCTGATTGTACAGCGCTTCCATGACCGCCTCAACTTTTTCCTTCCAAACGCCTTCGGCGTCGTTATCCTGGCAGGCATAGATGTGCAGGTTGCCGTCTCCGGCGTGCCCGAAGGAACAAATGCGTACATTCAGCCGTTTTCCGATTTGGATACTGTCTTCCACAAACACGGCAATCTTATCGCGGGGGACTACCACATCGCACTCGTCCATACTCGGTGTGCTGCCCTTGATGGCCTCCAGAAACGCGCCGCGCGCGTTCCAGATGCTTTCCTTGCGCTCATCGGTATCGGCCAGCAGCACATCCTTGGCGCCGAGGCTTAAAACAAGCTCGGTCAGGATGGCAATGGAGGGCTGCAAGGCGTCTACGCTGGCGCCGTCCAGCCGTACCAGCAGGTACGCGTTGGCGCTGGTATCGGGGAACTGCTTGCCCAGATAGGTCTCCGCGCAGGAGATCACCGCGCGCTCCATAAACTCCACAGCGGTCGGCTCGCAGCCGCATGCCAGCACTGCGGGAACGGCTTCAATGCATTTGTCCAGGTCGTCAAACGGCACCAGCAGCGACAGGTTCACCTTGGGCTCCGGGACCAGTTTCACCGTCAGCTGGGTCAGGAAGCCCAGCGTGCCCTCGCTGCCCACCATGAGGTTTAACAGGCTGTAGCCGCTGGAGGTTTTCACGGTTTTACCGCCGAGGGTGAGCACTGTGCCGTCCGCCAGCACAACTTCCATGCCCAGCACATAATCGCGTGTTACGCCATAGCGAACGGCGCGCATGCCGCCCGCATTGGTCATGGCGTTGCCGCCCATGGTGGCGGTTTTTTCACCGGGATCCGGCGGATAGAACAGACCCGTGCCTTCCAGCGACTTGGGAAACTCCATCAGCAGCACGCCCGGTTCCAGCGTGGCGGTCATATTGTGGGTATCCACCTCAAGTACTTTTTTCATCTTTTCGGTGGAAAGCACCACGCCGCCGTCCTTGGCTACGCAACCACCGCAAAGGCCGGTGCCGGTGCCGCGCGGGATTACGGCAATGTTGTGCTCGTTGCAGTATTTAAGCACCGCGCTGACCTCCTGGGTGGACAGCGCCTGCAGCACCGCGTCCGGCATAAAGTGGCCGTACTCGGTCATTTCGTCGTGATCATAATCCTCGCTGATGGCTTCGCCGAAAAACACGCGGCCTGGCATCAGCGTTTCAAAAAAGGATAAATCCTGTGGGTCGATCGTTTTAAACGGTTTCATGCGGTCTCCTCCTTCAGCCGTTTTACAAGCTCCGGCAGCACCTGGTACAGGTCGCCCACGATCGCAATGTGCGCCACCTTGAAAATGGGTGCTTCCGGATCGGAGTTGATGGCGATGATGTGGTCGGCCTGGTTCATGCACGCGGCGAACTGAATCGCGCCGCTTACGCCGCAGGTGATGATCAGCTTGGGCCGCACCGTACGGCCGGAAAGCCCGATCTGGCGGTTGTTGGTCGTCCATCCCTTTTCTACCAGGGGACGGGAGGTGGCCCAGTCGCCGCCCAGCAGGTGCGCGGCTTCCTTGATCATTTCCAGGTCGGATTCCTTTTGTAGGCCACGGCCGCCGACAACCAGAATCTCCGCGTCGGAAATGGTTTTGCCGGCGGGCACGGGTACGGTGGAAACGTGCGTTACGGTAGATTCCAAAGCGCTCTTGGGCAGCTTGCGGTAGACGATCTCCCCGGTGGCGGTGTCTTCCCGCACCGGCGCGTCCATTACCTTATACCGTACGGTGGCAAACTGCGGGCGCGTGCGTGTGGTGATGATCTGTGCCATAATGTTGCCGCCGAACGCGGGGCGAATCTGCACCAGATCGGTATTCTCCCGCAGCTCCAGCTTGGTGCAGTCGGCTGTCAGCCCCGTATGGAAGCGGGTGGACAGGCGCGGCGCAAGGCTGCGGCCCAGAGACGTGGCGCCCACCAGCACAATGCTGGGCCTGATGCGCTTGATATAGTCCTCCACGCAGGAGGCGAACACATCCCCGCGGTAATACCCAAGGGAAGGATCATCGTATACGGCAACCTCGCTGACGCCGTAGTGGCGAAGCTCCTCGGCAAACTTGCCGACGCCGTCGCCCACCAGCACGGTTTTCACCTGATAATCCACAGCCTTAGCCAGTTGGCGTGCCTTGCCGATCAGCTCCAGGCTTACCGGGTGCAGCTGGCCGCCGGATACCTCGGCAAAGACGAGGATATCGTTCCATTTGGTTTTATCAACGCTCTCCTGCTTGGTTTCCAGCTTGAGGATCGCTTTTTCGGGACAGGCTTTCAGGCAGACCCCGCACACCTTGCAGGCGGCGTTGATCTCCGGTTTGCCCTCCTTCATTTCAATCGCGCCGAACGGGCAGGCTTCTACACACGCGCCGCAGCCGGTACATTTTCTTTCCAGTATCGCAATCTGTGACATATCGCTGCCTCCCCTCAGATAAATTTCCAGGACTTCAGGGTATCAAACAGCCTTTCGCCGCTGTTGTCTCCTGTCCAGGTTTCTTTTTTGATATCGTTTTCCGGCGGAAAAATCCGCTCCACCTGCGTGGGGCTGCCGGTGAGGCCGTAATGATCCGGATTGGTATCCAGAAAGCCATCCAGCGTAACGATGTGAACCGCTTTATCCCGGATCGACTTTTCCACCTTGAGCGAGGGCAGGCGGGGCATGAAAATGTCCTGCTCCACGGTGATCAGGCAGGGGAAGGGCATATGCACGGTTTCGATTACGTCCTGCAGCTGTTGCTCCACCTCAATCCCGTCGCCTTTGAGCTCCAGTTTGCTGACCCATGCGGCGTGGGGAATACCCATATGCTCGGCAATGGCGGGGCCTACCTGTGCGGTGTCGCCGTCGGTGGTCTGCTTGCCGCATAAAATCAAATCAAAGTCTCCCACGCTGCGGATGGCCTGTGAAAGCGTGTAGCTGGTTGCCAGCACATCCGCGCCGCCCAAACGGCGGTCGGAGAACACATAGCCGTCATCCGCGCCCATCATATAGGCTTCCTTGATGATGGCCTGCGCCTGCGGCGGTCCCATGGTGCCTGCCGTAACGGTGCCGCCGTGGGCTTCTCTCAGCCGCAGCGCCGTTTCCAGCGCATACAGATCATAGGGGTTCATTTTGCTCATAACCCCGGCGCGCTTGAGCACGCCGGTTTTTTCGTCCACCTGCACCTTGTTGGTCGCAGGCACCTGTTTGATGCATACAAAGATGTTCATGGTCGTTTCCTCTTCTTCGTCCGGCTTGTTTTTTGGGGTGACGGGGGAATGCGTACAAAGTCGGCAGGCTGTAAAGACAGAGCTTTATCAGCAGTGCTCGTCCAGCAACTCGAATAAATCAATATACCGATACCCTTCCGGTACCACGGCGCTGAGGGCTTCCGTGCTCTGGGGGCAAGCTGCGACAAGGATCTTCGCGTCCGTCCGCATGGCAGTGGCCCAGCGGCCCGCAGCGATCTTTTTGGAAAGCTCCGGCAGGTAGCGGCCAAACAGGGCACTGCCGCAGGCTCTGGACAGATTGCGGTTTTGGAACATTTCGTGCACTTCGCAGCCCATTGCTGCCAGAATAACGCGCGGGGGCTGATGCTCTTCCAAATCGCGGGCCAGGCGGCTGCCGTCGTGATAGGTGACGATCAGCTTTTCCTGCTTGGGCTTCAGTTTCCCTGCCTGAATCAAATCGTTTACAAACGTTGTGGCCGTTACGGTTTCGGGCAGGTCAATGCCCCAGTCCTGATACTGGTGCAGGAAGAAGGTCGCGTCGTAGCTATCCAGTACGACCAACTTTTTGGCGCCGGTCGCGGCAATCGCAGCCGCTGCCTTTTTGGCTTGCTGGCGGACATCTTCCACATATCCCGTCAGGTCGCCCATGGCATAGCCGGAGGACGGCTCCTGCTTCAGCACGGCGAATTTCACACCGGCCTTTTTCAAAATGCTCAGCAGCGCGTCCGCAACGGCGGGGGTGGCGTACCGCGCGGTATCGCCAAGCCATACCAGCACATCGCCCGTTTCGGGAATGCCGTCCAGATGGACCTTGGTTTTATCGGCGCCGTAGATGTTGCCGGTTTCAAGCAGCGTATCCAGCAGCTGGGTGGCATAGGCGGGAGCGAGACCATCAGCGATGGCCTGGGTGCGCGCTTCCCGGATAAACAGCGGCGGCTCGAAGCCGGTGGCGCAGTCATCGGTGCACGCGCCGCAAAGCAAACACTCGTACATAACTTCGGCGGCGCTTTCCTCCATTTTGGTTCCGCGGTTGAACATGGAGATCAGCAATCCCTTGGCACGCGGAGTGTTGCTCTCCTTGCCTGTTGCCAGCTGTACCGGGCAGAGATGGCGGCACATGAAACAGAAACGGCATGCGTCCGCGTTCTTTTTGGCTTTTTCACTAAACATTGCTCTTGTTCCTTTCCGTTACAGTTTACAGGCCCAGCTTATAGGGGTTCATAATGCCGTTGGGATCCAGCGACTTTTTCAAGCCCTCCATTACCTGCATGGCGGGGCCGTATTGCTCCTTCATCAGCCGGCTCAGCTTCAGACCGATGCCGTGGTGATCGTTGATCACGCCGCCGTGCGCCATGGCGGCGCGCACGCCCGCGTTCCAGATCTGGTTGTGCAGGCGGATGGCTTCCAGCGGATCCTGCGGGGGATGATCCATGATAAAGCGGTCGTAGATCATGGTGCCCCACTCGTACCAGTGGCTGCAGTGGGCGATAAAGCGCACGTTGGGGAAGTTGTCCTCCACCGCATGCTTCATGGCCCAGTAGATATCTTCGATGTTGGAGAAGGTAGCGACCGTATCCATGGTGCCAAACATCTGGGGGAGATCCATGATATGGCCGGGATAGAAGAAGGTAATGCGGTTTTTATACCATTTTTCGCCATATTCGCTGCCCAGATCCTGCGCGCCCCACTTTTTGCAGATCTCGTTGGCAATTTTCATTTCAATATCCACGATCTCTTTGGGGCCTTCGATCGCCAGATTCATGAAATTGCCCTTCTGCGCAAAGCCGATAACGTCTTTCACGATGCTGGTGGTTTCCGCCTCGTCAAAAAAGCGCAGGATGGAGGGCTTGATTTTTTGCATCATATCGCGTCCCGCCATCAGGCCGCTGTGCATATCCGGGAACAGATAGGCGCGGAACTGGCGGTTTTCGGGCTGCTCAAACAGCTTAAAGGTCGCTTTGGTGATGATGCCCAGCGTGCCTTCCGAACCGATGAATATCTGGTTTAAATCAGGGCCGGCCGCATGCTTGGGCACGGGCAGGGTGTTGATGATATCGCCGTTGGGCAGGACGACCTCCAGAGTAATGCACAGATCGTCGATCTTACCGTATTTGGTGGAAGAAATACCGATGCCCCGGTGGCCCAGTGCGCCGCCGATGGTGCCGCACGTAAGGCAGCTGGGGATATGCTGGCAGGAATAGCCCTTTTCATTGGCCAGCCATTCCAGCTGCTGGAAGATCATACCGCTTTCCGCGGTGATCGTGTGGCTGACCTCGTCCAGTTCAATCAGGCGGTCCATCCGCTTCATATCCAGCAAAAGACCGCCGGCCATGGGCAGCGCGCCGCCCTGCGAGCCACTGCCGCCGCCCCAGATGTGCACGGGGATTTTATAGTAGTTGGCTACCTTCATGATCCGGCTGACTTCCTGCGTGCTGCCAGGACGCGCGACAATATCCGGCACCGGCGGCGTCATGCCGCGGTCCACCCACATGCGGGGAATCCAAAAATAGTCCACGCCATAGGGCAGACGGTCGCCGTCGCGGGTGGAAACGTTCTCAACCCCGACAATGTCCTCCAGCTCCGTACGAATCATATCGCACATAAAGGCTTTGCGTTCCATGATATCTCTCCTTAATACGTTATGTCGAAATTTATCCCATGCAGGCCGGGATAGGCGCCACGCCTGACCACGGCCTGGTTTTCCGGATGGGCGATCAGCCATTTGTTTCTGGCCCACAGCAGCCTGCCTTCACCCTGCTCCGGCCGCGGCTGGGTAAGCGGCAGATTGGTGCTGCGGGGCAGCATCACGAGGCAGCGGAATCCGCCGTCCCCGGTTTGGCAGGGGCAGAAATGCAGGGTTGTGGCGTACACCTCAATGGCCGTGCCTTTGGGCACGAAGAAGCCGGTGATCTTGCCCTCGGGCAGGTCCAGCCCCTCCATATCCTGCTGCGCCGCAAGCAGCAGCACCAGATCGCTTACAGCAATGTTGAACTCGCTGCAACGATGGTATTCCAGGCAGTTGAGCTTTGCATTGTATCCCCAGCAGCAGCCGATCTGGCCGTCGGTTTCACCCCAGAAAGCCTGCTGCGCCTGTTGGAATGCCGGTAATGCCTCCAGCTCCGGCATGGCGGGCACGTAGCGGCTGCCCTCGGGCGGCATGGCGGCTGCCGTTTCGCAAACGGTCATCAGCGCGGCCGCGTTAAAATCCACAATACGGCCGTAACGGCGAAACGCCGGATCCGATACCGCATACAGGGGCAGCCCCGGATTCCTGGTCCTCAGCAAATGGAGCGTATCCATCTTCCGTTCAATCTCCTCTCAGAAAAGCGCGCACATAGGGATTACTGAACGGTAATCGTATGCCTGCGCTTGCAGACGCCGTCCGGGGCGAGCCGGATAAAGCCGGGTTTATGGTCGATACGGTAGTCGGCATCCACAAAGTCCGGCGCATTGCACCATGGTTCGATGCAGATATACCCGGCGCCCGGCTTGGTCCAGAACATCAGCACATCGTGCTCAGGGAAATCCACTCGTAGCTGGCGGTTGTGCAGCTTGCTGCGCAGGGTAACGCCGCGGCTTTTCAGCGTGCGGAATACCAGAGCGTCCACCGCGAAATACTTGTATAAAAGCGGCAGCTCGCGCGTGTTTTCCATCAGGAGGGACGGATTTCTGCGAATCAGGTTGCCTTCCAGCCCATAGTTTTCCAGCGTTTCTTCTTCATCAAACACGATGGAATAGGCTTCGATTCCCTCGGGTGTTGCATAGGCTTCATGTGCGCCGACGCTGAAATAGAAAGCATTGTGATCGTTGTTGAAAACCTCGTAGGTGATGGAAAGCGTGGAATCCACCAGTTCAAAGCGGGCCCGCAGCTTGTATTGGAACGGAAACCCCTCGTGCTTCTGATCCATCAATAAGGTTGCGGCACTGCGCTCAATGCCCTGCACACGCCATTCCAGCTGACGCACAAAGCCGTGCTTGGGCATGGGGTAGCGCTTGCCCTCCAGCTCGTATACATCGTCGCGGAAACCGCCTGCTACCGGAAACAGGATTGGGGCGCGTCCGGTCCAGAATTGCGGATCGCCCTGCCACAGCCTTTCCACGCCGTTTTGATCCTTCAGCGATTGCAGCTCCGCGCCCCGCGTGGAGATTTCAGCCGTGAGAAAATCATTTTGGATGGTAATCAGACTCATGCTTGAACCTCTCTTTCCTTGAGAAACGCCCTGCATTCCGCGTCGCTGGGCATTCCGAAACGCGCACCCAGACGGGTGCACTTGATGGCGGCGGCGGCGCTGGCATACCGGCAGGCCTGGTCGGCCTCCATGCCCTTGATGCGGGCCGCGACAAACGCGCCGTGGAACGTATCGCCGGATCCGTTGGAATCCACTACGTCCACCGGGTAGCTGGCATACCGCCGCAACCCTTTTTCATCCAGCAGAATTCCGCCCCGTACGCCCTGTGTGAGCACGACGATTTCCGGATGGTAGGATTGCATCAGGCTGTATGCCGCGTCCTCCGCATTCGCCGCTCCGGTTGCTTTGATGGCGAACTCTTCGGACGGGATCAAATAATCGGCGTAGGGGAGCAGCTTATCAACGCCGGGGTATAGACCGCCCGCGTCATGGCTTACCTTCACGCCGAATTCTTTGCAGTGTTTTGCCGCATACAGGGCAGCGGCGGGCATGTGGCCATCCAGATGCAGCACTTTGGCATGGCGGAGCACATCCAGATCAACATCGCCTTCCCCGGGCGCTTCCACTGTGCCGCGGTTCCAGACGCAGGTTCGGCTTGCGTTTTGGCGGTTGAGCAACACCACGGCATGAAAGGATACCGCATCCGGCACAAAGCGGATGCAGCGGGTGCCGACGCCCCATTTTTCGAGGTCCTGCGCCATGTAGCGGCCGAAGGAATCGTCACCGAGGGTACCCATATAGGCAGCGGATATTCCAAGCTTGGCCGCGGCGACGAGCGCGGTAGCGCAGGGCCCGCCGCCCTGCACGATGGTTTCGAGGCCTTCCAGTTTGGTATCTTCCTTTGGAAAGCTGTTCGTAACCATCAACACATCGTAAACGCTGGAGCCAATTCCCACAACCTCCGGGTATGCGGCGCCTGCGGAGCATCCGGCGTTACACATTGCTGTTCTCCGCGCCCAGCAGGTGAATTTTCTCCAGCGCAAAGCGCTTCACAGCCTGCACGGGTTCCTTCATAAATAAATCGACGGCAAGCAGATTTCTGTCGGTGGCAAATACCTGATCCAGGAAGGAACAGCATACGTCTGTGCCGAAGTTGATTTTACGGATACCGGCTTTGATGGCCGATACGATCTGGTCGTCGGGAATGCCGCTGCCGCCGTGGAGCACGGGCGGGATCCCGGTTGCCGCCTTGATCTCGCGGATACGGTCTACGGCAATCACGGGCGACTGTTTGTAATGCCCGTGCGCGGTGCCTACTAAAATGGCCAGCACATCCACGCCGGTGCGCCGGACATATTCCACAGCCTCGTCCACACGGGTATACTCGGTGCTTACACCATCCTTAGCCACGCCGATATGGCCCAGTTCCCCTTCCACGGGCACGCCCAGCGAATGGCACATGGTGACCACGCGTTTGGTGGCGGCGATGTTTTCCTCCAGAGGCAAAGCGCTGGCGTCGCGCATGATGCCGGTACAGCCAAAGCGAAGCGCCTTGTAAACGGCCTCGTCGTTTGCACCATGATCCAGGTGGAATGCGACACGAACCTTGGCGCGGTGCGCCGCCGCAACGAGGGAAGGCGCAAGAAACTCCGCCTCGTCACTGGAAAACAGGCGGCTGTACATTTGCAGGATTATACAGGCATTCGCTTCTTGCGCAGCCAGAAGCACGCCCATCGCGGTTTCCGCGTTGTACACGTTGAAAGCCGGAATGGCACATTGTTTGTCCTCCGCGATTGCTAAAACGGTACGTAAATCAGTCAGCATATCCAAATTCATCCTTTCGGGATCGTGTCGAATTATTTCATGATAATAGTAACATAAATGTAGACAATCTACAATCCTTTTCGAAAATTATTTTCACGGTAAGGTCCGGTGCTTTACAGCAGAAAACAGCCAATGCAAAACCCGTTAAAATGAGCGCCCTTGCCTATGGCCGGGAACGGCAAACTATACAATGAAGCCGTTCCGGACCGCGTATTTCGCAAGGGCGCTTAACCGAATAGATTGATTGTTTTCGCTACGAGGTAAACGCTGATTAATCATCAGCAAGCTGCCGCATTATCTTTCCGCAAGCCTAACCTGACGAAAAAACAGCACACTATCGCGCAAGCGATTTATTTATCGTTTGCCTGGTGGATACCCTATTCGTCCACGGTATCCAGCGAAAGCGCGGGCACAAACTTGCAGAACTCGCGCAGCGCCTCGGTGTAGTCGCCCTCAATTTCTGCCATGTGATGTATATAGGGGCCTTCCACCAGCTTGCGCTCCCACGCGGGCAGGTTTTTGAATTTTGCCCATAGATAGGTGCCGAAGGTATAGGGCCCGTCCGTGGATTCGCAGGTACCGGCCAACAGGGAGTACTTTCCGTCGTCCTGGTCGAAGCGGGTCACGGTGTATTGCCCGTCCTTCACCTGGAACCACTGGCGCATGTTGACCTCTTTGGCGGGGCAGCCTTCCTTTTTCAGGCTGTAGGCAAACGGGCCGCAGTGCCAGAGAAGCTCGCCGTTTTCGTTTTCCGGATGGCGCACGGTGAACTCCCCAAAGAAGGGGATTTTGTGCCCCAGGCTGGCGCAGCTCAGCAGCGCCATGGAGATCACGCCGTGCAGATCGCTTTCGCAGGAGATCACATACCCCATATCGGCCAGAATGCTGTAGGCGGTGCAGGGCATGGCGCCTACCGCCAGCTGCATGGCCGTCCAGCACTCGGCGGAAACGGCCTGTACATCGTAGGCTTCAAATAACCACTGATACAGGAGCACAAAGGCGTACACCTTTTTCAATAGCGGCAGGGTCAGATCATCCATCTCGTAACGGGAGAGCAGCAGCTTTTTGCCTTCCTCCAGCTCCGCGTCGTTCTCGGCGAGGATTTTGTTGTACTTGTCGATGATTACGGCCAGGTTGACCGGGATGATCTGCAACCCGAAACGCTGCATCAGCTCGCCCTCGTTGAAAATGACCGAGCAGAACGGCTTGGGCCGCATACCGACCTGGGCGATGCGCATGCCGTTGAAATTTTTCAGCATACAGCTCACAGACAGGAACTTCTCAAAGCCCTTCTTAAAGGTTTCGCTCTCCACCGCACAGGACTCGATGAAGCTGAAGGGGATATTAAAGCGCTGCAGCTGACGGCTGACGCCGAAGATGCCGCACTGGCTGTCGGTAAAACGCATGCCGTCGGGCATAAACTCGTCGTCCAGCGGGGCCCAGATACAAACCGGCTTGCCCACGCCGCGGGCGACCATGGCGGAGACCTCTTCATTGCCGAAGTTACAGTTGATGATCAGCACAGCGTCCACTTTTTCTGCAAGGAAGCGCTCGGTCACAGCCTTGGCGTCCGCCTCGGAATACATAACGCCCACAGGATTGATCCCCTTGAGATCAACGAAGGAGACGTTGTCCGATTGAAAATGTTTCTCAATATACTCGACCATCCGATGGCCGCGCTCCTCCGCTTTTTCCCAGTTGAAAATACCGGGCCGCGGCGATACGTCCCGCCGCATCGGCGCCAGACCGATTTTTACGTGATAGTTCAGCATACCGGTTCCTTCCTTTCCGCCTATTCAGTTTGGGTATCACTTATTATAGGATTGGCATAAATGAGCGTCTATACTCCAGAATCATGAATTTATAAGTAAAATCCATAATCGTATATATTCATTATTTGCGCGGCGTACGCTATAATGAAAACAAATGCAAAGGCAGCCTTCTGTGA
This sequence comes from Candidatus Limiplasma sp., assembly GCA_963664595.2. Lineage (GTDB taxonomy): Bacteria > Bacillota > Clostridia > Christensenellales > Aristaeellaceae > CAXXOK01. The sequence goes on from CAXXOK010000010.1 coordinate 286,176, forward strand.
ATTGCAATACGGGGAGGACGACGTATGAAAAAAATACGGATCGGCGTTGTTGGTTTGGGCTTTATCGGTTTTCAGCACATGGATGCACTCCGCCGCATACCGGCGGTAGAGTTGACGGCGGTATGCGACGCGAACAGGGACAACCTGCTGGCCGCGCAAACGCGTTTTGACCCGCCCAAAGCCTATGCCGATTGGCGAGAGCTTTTAGTGGATCCGCAAATCGACGCGGTGCACAACTGCACGCCCAACGCCCTGCATGACGATATCAACCTCGCGGCGCTGCAGGCCGGCAAGCACGTGTACTGTGAAAAGCCGCTTTCATCCAGCGCGGCCCAGGCGCGCGCCGTTTGGCAACTGGCTGTGGATAAAGGGCTGGCCCACGGGCTGAACCACCAGTACCGCCTCAACGCGCCTGTGCAGGAGATGCGCGCGCGGTTTCTGAATGGGCTTGCGGGCAGACCGTTGATGATATTTGGCCAGTATTTGCAGGAATCGGGTTCGCGGGTTACCGATTGGTCCCACCGGATGGTGAATACCGGCATCGCGCGCACAATCAACGATATCGGCATCCACTGGATGGATACGGCCTGCTGCGTGCTGGGGCAGCCCGTTGCGTCGGTGATGGCCGACCTGACCACTCATTATCCCATTCGGACGGACGCTCAGGGCCCGCACACCGTGGATACCGAGGATACGGCCTGTGTACTGATGCGCTTTGCGGACGGCACGCCGGGCTCGCTGATCGTTTCCAAAGCGGCCAACGGGCATAAGAACGATCTCCGGCTGACAATGGCTTGTGAAAACTATGCCATGGAATGGGTGCAGGAGGAACCGGACCGGCTGACCCTGGGCTTGAAGGAGGTCGGATTTGAAACGGTTTATATGAATCCGGCCGTCTGCCAGCCGGAAACACGCAGGTATATTACCACACCGATGGGCCATGTGATGGGATGGACGGACGCGCTGCACAACGCGGTGGAAGTGTTCTACGCCTCGGTTCTGGACGGAAGCTACCGCAGCGCGGAGCAGCCGTACGCTACCTTCGCGGATGGGTTCCGCGGGATGGCGTTTACGGAGGCCTGCATCAAATCCAGCCGGACAAAGCAATGGACGGATGTGGAAGCGCTATGACGAATGTTCTGGTATGGTACGAGGGACGCCCGCTGCCGTACGCGGAGGAAAGGGAAAAGGCCGTTTATCCCGACGGCATTCATGGTGCACTGGGCGTGCTGTTTTCCCGGCAGGAGGATATGCGGGTGCGCACAGCCACACTGCAGCACCCCGCGCAGGGGCTGTCCGACGAGGCGCTGGCCTGGGCGGATGTGCTGGTGTATTTCAGCCATAAATATTGGCGCGAGGTGGAGGACGCCCGGGTGGACGCCATCCAGAAACGGGTGCTGGAAGGCATGGGGCTGGTGCTGCTGCACTCGTCCCACGCCAGCAAAATCTTTTCCCGCATGATGGGCACGCGTACCCAGTGCCTGCGCTGGCGTGAGGGTCGCACAACCGAGGCCGGGCGCGCCGCGGGCGCCAAAGCGCCGGAAAACGACGGCGAGTGGCAGCGGGTGTGGCTGGTGGCGCCGTACCATCCGATCGCAGCCGGGCTGGAGCGTGAATGCTTTGTGATTCCCAGGGATGAAACCTATGGAGAGTATTTTGAGATTCCCGCGCCGGAGGAGCTTGTTTTTCTTACCACCTCGGAGGGCGGGGAGGTACTCCGCAGCGGATGCTGCTGGCGGCGCGGTGCGGGAAAAATCTTCTATTTTGCATCCGGTCACGAGACGTTTCCCGTGTATTACCAGCTGGAGGTGCAGCGTGTGCTGGTGAATGCGGTTCGCTGGGCAGCCCCTGCCGCCGTACGGAACAGCTGGCCTGTGTGGGCGCGGGAAGCCGAGCGGGAGCCATCACCGGAAAGCAATCGGTAGCAGCATGTGAAAAAGCGCCGGGTCTCCCATACGGTACGAACGGGGGAGAACCGGCGCTTTTCTATTGATCCGTCAATAATCTGGATTGTAGCCGAGCTCCTCTTCATCATACACCAGCGGGATGGAGATGGATACCAGCGTGCCCGTGCTTTCGCTGCTTTCGATTACAAGCTTTGCGAGGTCGCCATAAATCAGCCGCAGGCGGTCACGTACATTGCGCATCCCGATGCCGACTGTGAAGCGGCTGCCGTTCATCGGTTCGTTGGCAGGCCCGTACAGAATCTGGTCTACGGTTTCCCTGGGCATGCCGTCGCCGTTGTCCTGTACGGTAACCACCAGCCGGTCGTCTCCCTCGGCTTCCGCGGTAACGCTGACCAGCGCTTCCTCCTCCGTGTGGCCCACGCCGTGCACCAGTGCGTTTTCCAGCACCGGCTGCAAAATCATCGTCGGGATCAGCGCGTCCGCCACCTCGTGCGCGTACAGAAAGGGCGTGGAAAGCGTACAGCCGTGGATGTGATGGTAAATGTGGGCGTATTGTTTTAAGCTTTCAAATTCCCGGTGCACCGTGACGAACTTCTTTTCTATATTATAGGTGTTCTGCCGGAAAAAAGCGGAGATGTGCTTGACCACGTCGCAGATTTCGTCGTTGCCGTCGATCTTCGCCAGCGCGTTGACGGTTTCCATGGCGTTGAAAATGAAATGCGGGTTGATCTGGGATTGCAGGGAGCGGTATTTGTACTCCAGCATTTCATATTCGGCCTTGCTTTTACGGTTCTCCTCCTGCACAACGCGGGCCAGCAGATCCCGCGTTTCACCGATCATACGGTTGAAATGCGCAGACATCAGGCCGAATTCATCCCCGGTTTCGATGGGTACGGTAAGGTTCATGTTACCGGCGGCAACCTCGTCCATGGATTTTACCAGCAAGCGCATCTGCCGTGTCATGCGTTGGGTGATTGCCATCACAGCCAGCGTGCCGAACAAAACGCCCAGCAGCGCCACGATGATACCCGTGCGGATGACGGCCTCCTTTACACTGTTGAGCGTCGCCGTTGGCAAAAATCCAATGGCGCTCCATGCCTCGCCCTGATGGATGGAAACGGCGTAGGATTGGTCCACATAGGCGGTGGTGACGCTGCTGAGGAAAATCCGTTCGGCCGCTTCGGCAAACGCCTCGTCCGCGCTGCCGACCATGGCGATGGTCCGGCCGTTCTCATCCAGAAACACGATGACGGAATCGAGATTGTCGTTGTTGGTGCCAAGGCTTGCCAGCATGTTTTGACGGATGCGGGCGACAATCTTGCCCAGGTGCTGGATGGGGGAGAGGTTGTACAGATCGCGGATCAGGTACATTTCACCGTCGGCCCCCCGTGTCCACCGGATATGGCCGTAGGTGTTCTGCCCGTACTCCTGTGTATCCATCAGGGAGGACGCAATTTCCACAAAGCTTTGCTCGGGAAAGGCATTGCTGAGTGAAATGCCGTTTTCCATACGGATATACAGCGAGTCGTAGTAGGACTTTGTCGTGATCATCTGGTTAACGGCATAGATCAGGCTTTGTATGTTCTGATAATAGCCGGAAGCTTCTTCGGTGAGGTTGCGCATGGAATACATCTGTGCGATAACGCCCTTGCTGGAGGCCGTGCTCAGCAGCTGCTGGGCGGCGGAAGCGGCGGCGGAGGAAAAGTTCATCAGCACCTGCTCGGTGAGCAGGCTCAGGTGTGCCTTTTTATCCTCCATGGCCTGCCGGGACGCCGTCAGCGTCAGCGTGACGGTGATGATCGCCGCGACGGTGATGACGGTTATGCCAAAAACCAGAATCAGCTTGATGCGGTGCGTGAGACTGCGCCATGACTTTTTCATTGCTCTGCCTTCAGGTTTCTGTATTCGGTGGGGGTCATATTCTCGATGCGTTTGAACGCGTTGTAAAAGGAGATGTAGTTACCGTACCCCACGGCGTGCGCCACCTCGTTGACCAGAATCCGGGGATCGGCCAGCATGGTGCGGGCGATCTGCATTTTGGCGGCCAGCACATGCTCGTGGAACGTAACGCCGGTTTCCTTGCGGATTAGCGCGGACAGGTAGTTTGCGCTGATACAGAGCTTCTCGGCCACCTCGTTCAGGCTGAGTCCCTCCACGGCGTGCAGGCGGATAAATTGCAGTGCGTTGCGCGTAAGCAATGATTGCTGGGCGCTGTCCCGCGCTGCGACCGCCTCGCGGAGAATGCGGCAAAGCTTCGTCAGGCAGGCGCGGACGTCGTCGTTATTGCTGACGAACCAGGTATCAAACAGCACGGAGTGAATGTTTTCATCAAACGGGCAGGGAAACTTTTTGCGCAGCAGCATGGCGTACAGCGTAACCATGGCACGCAGGTTGCTGTACTGCTTGCCGCTGTGCTCAACGATAAAGTCCGCGGCTTCGGCGGCGGATTCATCGCTGAGATCAGCCTTGTTGATCAGCTCGTCCATTTTATGGTACATTTCGATAATGCGTTCATTGGGGCGTCGTTCTTCGTCGTCCTGATAGAAATTGAATACGCAGGGGTTTTTGCACAGTGCGATTTCCCACATGGCCTGCCGGGCCTGCTGATATACCTGGCGGATGGCGTGCCGCGAGGAGCCCAGTTTGCTGATACCGATCCTGACGGGCGTAACCAGCTCCGTATTGACGGCTTCCGACAGGCTTTCCGCCTGATTGCGCCAATTGCTTTGCATATCCTCCACAAAAACGAAGATCACAATAGCGTCATACAGAAACACGGAGATCCCGTTTATGCCGAGACGGTCCAGCACGGCGTCCACCCGGTTGAAGGTGGAGGGCGAAAACACGCGCTCATCCTGCAGCTGGATCACAACGATGTAAAAGGCGCTGAAATCCAGGCCCACGTTGGATAGCATCCCGCTTACGCCCTGGCCGCGCTGGCTGTCGTTGGTGAGCAAATTCAACAGCTGCACACGGCGCTTCAGCATCACGGCCTGCTCCAGCACAACGTCCGTTTCCTGTTTGCGGCGCGTCATCGCGGCCGCGCGTTGGATGGTGCGCTCAATCTCCTGATTGTCGATGGGTTTTAAAATGTAGTCGAACACCGATAGCTTGATGGCGCGGCTGGCATATTGAAATTGATCGTATCCGGTGATGATGATCACCTTGCAGTCGGGAAGCGCTTTGTGCACTTCCTCGATCATATCCAGTCCGTCCATGCGGGGCATGCGGATGTCCGTCAGCACGATGTCCGGGGATTCGGCGAGAATCAGCTTCAGTCCGCTGTCGCCGTTGCCCGCGGTACCGGCCACGCGGCAATCCAGTGATGCCCAGTGGATGGTTTGCACGAGGGAGCGTACAGTCGTGGGATTATCTTCCACGATAATAACTTTCAGCGCCATGGCGGCTCCTTTCGGTGTGTATTGCCAGTATTCATGCTTTGCTGTACGGTGATTATAGCAAAAAAGCGGATAATTCACAATCCGCTTCCCGGCTATGGCTTGGGTAAACGCTGAATAAATTCCCTGTACGCTCACGCGTTATCTTTCCGTCAGCTTTGGTCTGTGAAACCTTCGACGTAGCGCCGCTTCTGTTTCAGGTTCCGCAAACCCAATCTGACGATAACCAAACGTACCATCGCACAAGCGCTTTATTCAGCGTTTGCCTGGGCGGTGACGAAGCTCAGCCTTTGACGGCGCCGGACATGATACCGGATACGATATACTTTTGTGTGCTCAGGTACAAAATCAGGATCGGGATCATCGCCAGCATGAAAAACGCGAAGGCCAGGTTCAGCTCGGTCATGTTTTCCCCGAAGTAAACGATCTGCGCCAGCGGCAGCGTGCGGCTCGCATCGCTGCGCAGCAGCACCACGGCCACGCTGTAATCGTTCCAGACAAACAAGGTGTTCAATACGATCTGCGTCATGTTGACCGGCGTCATCAGCGGGAATACGATTCGCCAGAAGGTGCCGAACATGCCGCTGCCGTCGATGGAAGCCGCTTCCTCCATATCCCTGGGGACGGTTTTTACAAATCCCGTTACGGTCAAAATGCTGATACTCACCTGAAAACCGGAGCGGGCGATGATAAAGCCCAAGTTGGTACTGGCCAGCCCCGCGTTGTAAATGTTGATGTAGATCGGCAGCATGATGCATTGGAACGGTACCAGAATACCACTGATGAACAGGCTGTACATGATCTTATAAAACAGGCCGTTGTTGCGTGCGAGCACGAAGGATGCCATGGAGGTGGTAAACAGCAGGATCAGCACAGTGGGGATCGTGGTGACGATGCTGTTTTTAAACCCGATGCCGACATACTTGTTTTCCGTAATGACGCGCACATAGTTTTCCAGCGTCGGAGCAGTAGGCCAGGCGAGGCGGTTCAGGCTGATATCGGAATGGCTTTTGATGGAATACAAAAGGCTGATGTAAAAGGGTGTGAGTACAAGGGCCGCTACCGCGAGGATGAGCAGGATGCGGAGGACGCCACTGAGCGCTGTATGGAGGCGGTTGCGTCCCGCATAGCGCCCGAAGGAAAGCGAGACGAATTTTCCGGCAGTATTCTGCGCCATTACATTTCCACCTCTCTTTTACGTAAAACGGTCGTTACGATATTGGTCAGCAGCACCAGCACGAGAGTCAGCAGAATGGCGCCCGCCTGGCCCAGCCCGGCGCGGGAGTTGCCGAAGATATATTCGTACACAAACACCGCGGTGGTTTTGGCCGTTTTCATGTTGATCACCATCAGCGAGTAATCAAAGCAGCGCAGACCCCAGGAGAGCAGCAGCGTTACGTTGGCGGTGAAGGCGGGCACAATCATCGGGAGGGTGATGTGTAAAAACTCGTGCCAGGGGTTGGCGCCTTCCACACGCGCCGCCTCGTAATACTCCAGCGGCACGGACTGCAAAGCGGCAATGTAGATCAGCATACAGTAGCCCATATCGCGCCAGATAGCGATAACAGAAAGCCCTAAAATGACCTGTGTGGAAATGCCCAGGGGGCTTGGCGCGCCGGTAAGCGGAGAGAGGATATCCGTATAGACGTAGCTCCACACCTTGGTGGAGGCGACCAGTGATACCGTGAACGGCATGAACAGAAGGGTGCGCATGATGTTGTTGAACCGGCCGGACCGCCACAGAGCCAGCGCCAGAATCAACCCCAGCGCGTTTGCCCCGACGATGTAGATCGCCGTAAAGTGGATCGTATGGAGAAAGCTGTCCTGAAAGGACGAGCTCCTGATGAGCTTGATATAATTCTGCAATCCGATAAAATCCCACGAGCTGGCAAAGATTGCTTTTTTATCGGTAAAGGAAACGGGAATGCTCTGGATAAACGGGATCAGCACTACGTAAGCAAAAAACAGAAATGCAGGAAGCATAAACAGAATGTTGCCGCCATGCTTGCGAACGGCATAATAGGATATCCTCCGCTTCCGGTCCGTACGGGTCGGGGTTAGGGTAGTCATGTACATCAGCTCCTGCCAGAGTTTGTGAAAATGCCGCTCGCGCGCGCTTTGCGCGCGAGCGGCCGGTTGACCCGCAGAAGAGGAAAGAGCGGGCCCGCATGATGCGGTGAGAAGATAGATCAGCGGTTTATGAAATCAAGATCAGTGGGCGTCGGTCAGTTCATCAGCTCGATGACTTCATCAAAGGCTTTCTGGAGGTTTTGCAGACAATCGTCAATGGTCATGCTGCCGCCGGTCAGCGCGCTTTCCGCATAGGCGTTCAGCTCGGTGCGCCAGGCGGTGGTAAAGGCGGAGCTCAGGGGCATGGTGAAATCGCCGTAGTGCGCGATGTTACCGCTGGCTTTGATTTCCGCAAGCGTGCAGACCATCGGCAGAAGCTTGTCGGAGGTTACGCCGGTCAGCAACGGCATCTGGCTCATTTCGGACCAGGCAACGCCTTCGGAAATCCAGTATTCCATGAAGTTCAGTGCCACATCGCTGTTTTCGGCCTGCGGGTTGACCATAAAGGCCTGGTCTACCTGTACGTTCAGCTTGGCGGAGCCTTCGTCATCGATGGGAGCTACGAAGAAGCCGACTTCAAACCCGGGATTCTTTTTCATCATATCGCCGATGGCCCAGGTGCCGTCATAGCGCATGGCGGCGCCGCCCGCCGCGAACACTTCCAGACCCATGTCCTGCGTGTTGCTCAGGTCATCGGTACGGGGCGCGATCAAACGGTAGGTCCAGTTCTGCATCGCTTCTTTAAAGTACGGATAGTCGGCAAACTTGCCTTCGCCGTTCATCAACTTCTCGAACACATCGTTGTCCCCGGCGGCCAGGGCGCTCGGCCACACGGTGTTGCGCATTTCAATATCGCCGTATACGGCATCGCCGAAGCTGCGGACATACGGATCGATTCCGGCGTCGATGAGCGTTTGCTGTAGGGCGTTGAGCTCAGTCAGGGTGGTGGGCACTTCAAGATTCAGATCGGCAAAGATCGTCTTGTTGTAGAAAATGCCCCAGGATTTGAAGTCGATCGGGAAACCGTAGATTTTGCCGTCGGCCGATACATCGCCCAGATCGCCGCTGGGGAGGTTGAGGCTCTTGATGGTTTCATTGTCGCTGAGATCCATCACGAAGCCTTCTGTAACCAGATCGGGATACAGGCCCGGGTTGCCCATCATGATGTTGGGCTGATCGCCGGAAGAAAGGGCGGTGGACAGCTGCGGGAAGTAATCGGTTCCCTGATTGTAATAAATGTTGGTAAAGGTTACGTTGGGATGCAGTGCGCTGTACGCCTCTTCAATCGCCACCAGACCGGCCTGTTTTGTGGCCTGGGCCATGTAGTGAAATACGGTGACGTTGACCGTTTCATCCGCGGCGGCAAAGCCGATGGAAGACAGCAGAAGGGCGAGTACGAGCAGGGTTGCAAAGATCCGTTTCATTTCTTGAGTTCCTCCTTTTTAATGTGCGGTATGGCATACGCAGCCGTTAGGGCCCGCTTATGATGTATCTAAAGTATATCGGGCTCAAGGGAAACACGCTATATACCCAGTTAGATAATTAGTTTCAGAATTTACTCAATTTGGTTTGTTATATACCATATCATCCAAAACGGATATACGCAACCGGGTGAACAAAGCAAAACCGGGCCGCGCAGAGCTCCCTTTGGGGCATGGCGCGGTCCGGTTGCAGGACGGCTTTATATTCAGTATTTTGACCGGGCAGGGTTATCAGCTGTCGCCGAATGCAGCTTTTCGGATAGCCGCCAGCGTTTTGGGCACATTGCCTTCCGCAATCAGCTGGTCGATTGCCGGTACGCCCAGCTTGTTGATGATGCGAAGATAATCCCGCATGCAGAGGATACTCTCCTCCACGGCGTCAACCGCGTTTTCGCGGTATGGGAAGATATCCACGGAGATGTAGCCCTGATACTCATATTTTTCCAATAGATAAAAGGTTTCCAAAGCTTCGATCAAACGTACGGAGCCCACGATCATATCATCGTCCCACGCGCCGTAATTATCGTTGGTGTGCAGGTTGAAAAGTGCGTTATGGCGCATGGCAAGCGCAAGGGAAGGGCCAAGCCCCTGCCCGCCCGCGATAACATGCCCCGTATCCACGGTTATGCCAAGATTTTCCCGCCCGCACTCCAGACGCAGCAGAAGCGCTGTTTGTACGTTGTCGATCAGCAAACGGTTGCGCGGCTCGCGCGGCTTTGGCTCTATGGCGAGCGGCAGTCCGTCGGCATAATCGCACAGCTCTTTCAGGCTGTCCACCAGGGATTGCCACTGGGCACGGTAGTCTGTTTGAAAGGCGTAATCAAAGCCATCCTGCCCTAACCAAAGGCTGACGCCCAGTGCGTTCAGCCTGCGCGCGAAGTCGATCGTCGCTTTGCAGCGCCGCACAGCTTCGCGGCGGGTATCCGCATCGGGAGCGGAAAGCGAGCCGAAGCGCCACTTGGCTTCGCCGTAGGTCCAGGTGTTGATGAAGGTTGCGCGCAGCCCGCCTGCCTCCATCGTTTGCAGCAGCTCGTCTGTGTAGGCATCGCATTCGTTGCCGCGGTGGTGTATTTCCACACCAGCGGCAACATGGCGTTCGGATACTGAGCGGATCACCTCGGGTACGGTCAGCGTCTGCTCTTTATATCCCGAACGCAGAAATCGGTCGCCGCTCTGGCACAGCGCGCCTGCGATAAACGCGAAACGATTAAAATTCTTCACATTCCGTCATCCTTTCCATAAGAAAACGTGTTGCTTGCGCCAGTTCCCCATCGATATCGCCGGAAAGCTTCCGCCAGATGTTCAGCCGTTCCGGCAGGCTGCCATAGGGGCCGGGAAGCGATTCCATCACGATGGGCCCGCCGTAGCCGATGGCGCTCAGGGCGGTAAAAATCTCTATCCAGTCGATATGCCCCTGCCCCGGCAAAGCACGGTTGTTTTCACAGGCATGGAAGTGGATGAGGCGCTTCCCGGCCAGCAGAATGGCCGCGCCGGGATCGGCTTCCTCAATGTTCATATGGAAGGTATCCAGATGAACCCCCACAAAAGGGCTGTCAACGGCTTCGGCGATGCGAAGACCCTCCTCACAGGTATTCGCCAAAGGGGATTCAAAACGGTTGACGACCTCGATGCCCAAGCCTACGCCCAGGTCCTCCGCCGCCTTGGCAACCTCCCGCAGCGATTGCGCGGCCCGGTCCATGGCTTCCCCGCGCGTGTGCTCAATTCCCTTGGGGAAACACTTGCCGACGCCCGTTACGATGCCGCCCATGCAAAGGCCGTTCATGGCTTTGATCATTTTCAGGTCGTCGGTCAGCCGGCGGACGCCCGCTTTGCGGATTTCGGGGGAGACGCTGCTTACATCGGTTTCCGGCGAGAGCGCGGTGGCGAAGGTCAGCCTCAAACCGGATGCCTTTGCGTAGGCGGCAATTTCACTGCGGGCCGAGGCACAGAGCGTTCGCAGCTTGGGAGCGCTCATCTCCAGGATGGAAAGCCCGGCCGCTTTGGCGCGGTTTATGCAATCCAGCCAATCCACCTCATCCGAGGACGCGAGAAAAGCATAATAGATACCGAGTGGGTTTTTCATACGCCTCAACCTTCCGTTCATCCAGCGGAATGCGGTAAGCCTAAGTCCGGTTTGCCATCAATCCGCATGCGGGGATTTCGTCGGGAATGAATATCCATGTTTTGTTGTCCGATGAATGCAAGGCCATCCTATCATGTTAATCCGGTATCGCCTATCTATCGGAATGATGATTTTATTGCGATATTCACTTGCATTGTGCCCGGAAGGTGACGCTCCCCAATAAAAATTCCCCTGCCCGGAACGGACAGGGGGGTTTGGGGAAGAAGATACCCTTAATATTTCAGCTTTTCCAGCGCACGCTCGATATCCTGCTGATATTCGCCCTTGCCCTCGCGCCTTTTGATGGCCAGAATGGTATAGATGGAATCAATCAGCGTATACTGTGCGATGCGGGATGCCAGCGCCAGAATGTGATACTGTGCTTCCTGCGAAGCGGTTTCCAGCCGGATGTCCGCCATTTCGGACAGGGGGGAGCGGCCTACGCCGGTCATACTGATAACCTTCGCGCCATTGTCGTGCGCCATCTTCGCGGCGTCCACCACATCGCGGGATGAGCCGGAGTGGCTGATGCAGACGCAGACATCCCCTTGCGTAAGATAGGTGCAAACGATGCGTGACATATGATTGTCGTCGTAGGATGTCGCGTTCAGCCCCAGGCGGAGGAGCTTATGCTGCATATCCTTGGCTACAGCAGCGGAATTGCCCATGCCCATAATCACAATGCGGTTGGCCTTGTCCAGTGTTTCCACGGTTTTTTCCAACTGCTGCTGGTTTACAATCCGTGCCGTGTACTGCAGAGCCTGAATGGTGGTTTGAAAAACCTTGGTCATCACTTCGCCGCAGGTATCGGTTTCGGATACGGCCTCGTGAATTCGTTCCAGTGGCGCCACAATATCCTGCGCAAGGGTGACCTTGAGCTCCTGATAACCATGCATCCGCAGCCGTTTGCACAGCCGCACCACGGTCGCGTCGCTGACACCGCAGTTGGCTGCCATGTCCGTAATACTCAGATAGATAACCTCGTGGGGATGCTCCAGTATATAATCCGCTACCTTGCGCTCGGTTTCGGATAAGCCGGAGCGCAGGGTATCGATTTTTATCAGCAGCGCGGAATTTTGTTTTCCCATGGTTCTACCCCTTTTCAATTGATCAGGCGATCGGTTGCCGAAGCATACATCCGTCTGCGGGAAGTGGCCCAAAGATTCGATGATTTGCGTGATGGTATCATTTTACATCATTTTGGCGGCTTATACAATCACGATAACGTTTTCGTCGGCTGTGACCAGGGCGGTCCGGGTTTATCGGTCAACGTGATTCAGATACCGGAAGGATTTCCGGTTTAGAGCAAGCGGCGGGTTTGAACGCAGACCATCACGCAGCCGATGATCCTTGTCAAAACCGGTAAACGATAGATCCGCCTGCCGTGAAACGGAAGCAATGTACTGCGCGGCAATTTCCCGATATACAAGTATTTCATCGCCGACTCCTGGGTAAACGCCGAATTAGTCCCCTGCACGCTGGTGCGTTGTCTTTCCGCCAGCTTGAGGCTGCGAAACTTTCGACGTAGCGCTGCTACTACTTCAGGTTCCGCAGCTCTAACGTGACAAAAAACTAGAACACCATTGCACAAGCGCCTAATTCATCGTTTGCCTGGAATAACCTATCAAACCTTTATCGAATTTGATAACCTAATCCTAGCACTGAAGTAGATAGTTTTCAATAGAAATGAAAGAAACGCAAAAATAATTTTTATAACGGAACATCTATTGCTCATGAATAAGTGGAATATGCTATAAAAAAACACCTGCTTTATGAAGGTGTTTTCATAACCTATGCGTTTTATGGAACCGGCGAAATCATCCGATGCTTTCCCATTCCTTTTCGTATTTCAGCAAACAGGCGCTGACACCGGAATCTACAACCAGACTGGTGCCGGTGATCGTACGGGCCTCGTCGGAAGCCAGAAAAAATACTGCCCTGGCGATATCCTCGGGATAGGATTCTCGGCCCAGCGGCCAGTTGACGCGGCGGGCCTCCTTTTCTTCTTCGGTTTGCTGGATGAACTTGTCGTTGACAATGGCGCCCGCAATCAGGCAATTGACCCGGATGCCGTACTTGCCAAGCTCGTAGGCGGCATTGCGGCCCAGCACCTCGATACCGCCCTTGGAGATGGCGTAGGGGATGCGGTTGGGGAGCGCGCCGCGGGAATGCACCGAGCCGATCAGCACGATGCCGCCGTGAACGCCGCTTTCAATCATCAGCTGCGCGGCCGCTTGCGTACCGAAGAAATACGCCTTGGTGTTGCTATCCATAATGAAATCATATTCTTCTTCTGTGGTGTTCAGGATGTTTTGATAGCGGCAGGCGGCGGTTGCGTTGGCCACAAAGGCGTCCAACCTTCCAAAGCGCTCCCTGACACTGGCAAAGGCGGCTTTGGTGTCGGCAACGCTGCTGGGCGTCATCTGCACGGGAAAAATCTCCGCATCCGGCACGGCCTGCCGCAGTCTGGCGGCGGCTTCATCTCCCTTTTGCAGATCGCGGGATGTGATGCACACGGCATAACCGCGCTCTGCGAACAGCCTGGCTGTGGTAAACCCTGTGTACTGAGTAGCGCCGGTGATCATGGCGACGGGCTTGGGTTGTTGGATACTCATAATGCCTCCTGTTTTCCGGAATCCCTGTGTGGGAATTTGTCGGAAGTAAGAGCGTACTGTGAATTGGCTTGGTGTTGGCTCGATATAGGTTCGTATGGAGCGGGCATCGAATTGGAATGGATTTCGGAGTCCGAAGCGTGATGCATCGAACTCCGAAACCAAGGCAAACAATGAACAAATCCCTTATGCGCTTGTGCGCCTTATTTCCGCCGGGTTGGTCTTGCAGAACCCTCGATGTAGCGCTGCTACTACTTCGGGTTGTGCAAGACCAACCCAACAAAAATCTGACGCACCATCGCACAAGCGCTTTATTCATAGTTTACCTGGGCTCGCGCTGAAGCGTTGCGGAGGATAGGAAGGAAAAGCCGACAAAAAACACGCGTCATCGCCGCAACGCTATGAACATGCCCTGTCCCGCCTTCAGTTTAATACCATGTCGCGCCCTTGGCGGTGGAGGTGACATTGCGGGCAAACAACCGCAGGAAGGGCTTAAATTTGCTTTCTTCCAGCTTCCAGTCCACCCTGGTGAGGCGGTCGGCGATTTCCTCATCGCTGACCTCCATGCGGATGACGCGGCTCTTGACATCGATATAGATTTCGTCACCCTCCTGTACGGCGGCCAGCGGACCGCGTATGGCAGCCTCCGGGGCGACATAGCCCACGGATAGGCCGGTGGTACCGCCGGAGAAGCGTCCGTCGGTGATGATGGCAACTTTGTCCGCCAGTGTCATCCCGGCGACCTCCTTTTGAAAGGTGAAGGCGGAGGTGCCGAAACGGCCCTTGGGCCCGAGGTAGCGGATAACCACCGCGTCGCCCGGCAAGATGTTGCCCTTGCGGAGAGCGGCGATGGCGTCGTCCACCTCGTGGAAAATCTTGGCTTTGCCCCGGAAGGTCATCAGGCATTCGGGTACGGCGGCGGTTTTCAGGATGGCGCCGTCCGGCGCGATATTGCCGTGCAGCACAGCGATGCCGCCGTCGCTGGACACGGGATTATCCAGCGAACGGATGCAGTCGGTATTGTACACCGGCTGGTTTTGATAGTTTTCTTCAAGCGTACTGCCGTTGATGGTCATACAGTCGGTGTGCAGCAAGGGCAGCAGGCGGTTCAGGAGGCCCTTCATGCCGCCGGCCTGATCGAAATCCTTCAAATAGTAAGGGCCGCTGGGCTGCAAATGCGTGATCAACGGGATCCTGTGGGAGCACTCATCAAAGAACGCCCACCAATCGCGGTCCAGCCCGGCCTCGTGCGCGATGGCGGGGATGTGCAGCAGCAGGTTGGTGGACCCGGCCACCGCGATGTCCGTGATGATTGCGTTTTCAATCGCCTTTTCGGTGATGATCTGCCGGGCGGTGATCCCTTCGTTGAACAGGCGCATCACCTGGCGGCCAGCCTCGTACCCTATGGTGCCAAGGCGTTTGTCCGTGGCGTTGACCGAGGCGTTGCCGGGCATGGTCATACCCAGCGCCTCGGCGATGAAGCACATGCTGGACGCGGTGGTCATGCTGCCGCACGCGCCGCAGCCCATATGCGCGCATTCCATCATGTCCTCGAAGTCTTCCTTAGGATAGGTGCCTTCCATCACCTTACCCACGGTGGAAGATACCTTCACCAGCCCGATATCCTCACCGCGCCAGAAGCAGTGTGGCATATAGCCGCCGGTTACCACTACGGAGGGGATATCCAGCCGGGCGCAGGCCATGAGGTGGCCGGGTACAATGCTGTCGCAGGTGGACAGGAGCACCATGCCGTCGAACAGGTTGGCTTCTACATTGAGCTCCACCTCGTCGGTGATCAGGTTACGGCTGGGAAGCTCGATATAGCGCGGATCCTTGAGCACCATGCCATCGCACAGCCCGGTGGTGGTCACCTCAAAGGGCAGACCGCCCGCATCCCGGATGCCCTGCTTGACGCGCTCGGCAATCTCCCGCAGGTGAACATGTCCAGGGTTGTACTCATTCCAGGAGTTGACTACCGCGATGTAGGGGCGTTTGACCTCGTCCCTGCTGTAGCCCAGGCCGTATAAAATACCGTCCCGCTTTACGCTGGCTACGCCGAATTCCCATTTGCTTCTCTGTTTCATAAAGGTGCCTCCCATTTCTTTTCGATTGATACCTGATGACCCTAATCGGGGTTTTGTTCCAGTCTGTCCATTGCCTCAAACAGCCGCGCGCGCTCCTCACCGGTGACAGGCGCAAAGGGCGAGGTCATGGTTGCTCCGCAGATGCCCAGACGCTCCAGAATGACCTTGATCTCCAGCGGAAACCGACCAAGCATCGTGAGTACCGATACATAGTCCAACAGCTTGCTTTGCAGGGCATCTGCCCGCTGCATGTTTCCGGAAAGAAAGGCCCGGTAGAGAGCTGGGGCGAGCGATGGCGCGATATTGCCCACCACGGTTACGCCGCCCCGGCAGCCCCATTGAAAGCTTTTCAGAAAAATCCGATCGCTGCCCTGAAAAACTCCAAAGTCCGGCCGCTGTTTGGCGATGGCAAGCAATTCCTGTACATACGGTTCGTCCCGGTCGCTTTCCTTGATGCCCTTGATACGCGGATTGTCCAGCAGCCGCCGTACTATATTTGGGCTGATCTTCGTTTTGGTGTAACGGGAGATGTTGTACAGGTACACCGGCACATCAATGGAAGCAGCAATCTCCGTGTAATAACGTACCAGCTCCCGGTCGCCGAAGGGGTAGAAACACGGTGGGGTTACGATTACCGCGTCCGCGCCCGCTTTTTGGGCGTCCTGTGCGTTTTGCACGGCCAGCCGGGTGGAGGTGGCCCCGCACCCCGCGACGAGCGGGAGCCCCACAGGCATGGCATGGCGCAGGGTTTGTACAAACGCAATTTTAGCCTGCCGGTCCAGCGCGATCTGCTCTCCGGTGGAACCCAGCGCGATCAGGCCGTCAACCCCGCCTGATGTAACGTGGTTGCACAGCCGTACGGCCGCTTCCCGGTTAATGTCCTCCCGATCGGTCAGCGGGGTGACCAATGCGCACAGGATTCCCTTGATTTCCTTCATGCTTCACTCTCCTTTTACAGACCGTACTTCTTTTCAAACGCGGCACAGGCTTTTTCAAAGCAAGCCAGGGGTACGTGGCTTACACCCGCGCCCAGCCTGCGGCCGCTGGTGGAGATCATGCCCCCGTGGATAACCGGCTGAATACCGGTGGCAATCACCCTGCGCATGTCGATGCCCAGCGGAGAACCCTGATAGTTCAGCGACGGGATGAGGTAGTACTGATGCGTGGCCAGTGTAATCTGCTCAATCTCCCGGCTGCGTGCCACGCCGTCTGTCAGGGTCAGGTCCTGGGCGCGCATCACAGCGGGTGCGGCGGCGGCGGCGCTGCCGCCAAGGCCTGCGGCTTCCAGCATGCAGCTGTCGCCAATCCAGGGCAGGACGTCACTTTCGTCGATATCCGCGGCCACATAGCTGCCCTCCAGCCGGGGCGCGGGGGCAGTGAACCATTCGTTGCCCATGCCTGCGAGCTTGATGCCGTAGGTGACGCCATTGCCGACCATGGCGGTAACCACCGTGGAATAGGGGATATGGCGGACGGTTTCCAGCAGAGCCATGGCGGACGCCATCCCCAGCGGATGGAAGAAGCGTACCGTGCCGTAGATCAGCTCAATACACTGATCCTTGAGGGGTTTATCCAGATCGGAATCGTAGAGCAGCTTTACCAGCTCGTTGGTCAGGATCAGGCCGCAGGCATCCTGCCGGGAGTGCAGCTCATCGCCCATTTCCACGCCCCGGACGATCATACGCTTCAGGCCGATGCCGCCGCAGGCCTTGAGAACTCTGTCAAAGGCCGGGGCCAGGTGATCGCGCATGGTATTAAGGTGTGCGTGAATGGCCTCGTTGTACACGCCCCAGCCGGCTAATCCGCCGCGGTTCGGCCCTTCGAAAGGAGCGCAGAACCCGCGCACACCGCTGTAACGGTCTTCCACGATATTGACCACCATGGAGGGCGTGGCGATGCCAGATCCCGGCACCACGATATGATAATCGTTGCCCGCCGCGAACTCGATTTCACCGCTTTCCAGCATCCTTCGGGCTTCCTCCGGTGTTTTGGCGTAGCCCTCGTACAGCACGCCGTTGATGCCGCCCTGCCGCTGGGTTTCGCACATTTCCGTCCACGGGATGGATGGACCGGAGTGCAGAATGAGCTTCTCATGGAAATCCGGAATGCAGTCAATGGCCGGAGACATGCCGACCCAATAGGGATCGCTGTTTTGCATGCAGTCGATCACCCTGTCGTTGGCGGCCTGAATATCCTTGTTGTCTGCGATCCTGTCAAGAAAGGCCTTCATCCCGGTATTGATCTGGGTTTTGCGCGGCGGACGCCAGTTGATCATTACGGTATCCGTTTCCTGCGCCTTCAGCGCGTCGCCCAGCAGCTGCGCGCCGATGTTGACCGCCTTGATGGGCGAGTTGAAAATACTGTTCTCACGCACGGGTCAGCGCCTCCCTTCGAAATGCGATGATCAGCGCGGCCAGGCGGGATGCTTCCCCGTTGTTTTGCATCACCAGCGCACCCGCGTCTTTGAGAATCTTCTCCTGCGCCGACAACCCCTGTGGATCCAGATCGGAGCCACACAGGGAGGTGATCACGCACAGGTGTCTGTCTTCGGCTTTCGCGGCCGCCATCGCGTCCCGGATCGGCTGTTCCATACGCCCGGCGGGATCCTCGCATAGGGCGTAACCCAGTAGCATGTCCATCAGAATCACTGCCGTTTCCGGGTCGCGGGCTTCTTTGGCAAAGCGCTGGATGCGCAGGGTAGGATCGATGGCTACATGAGGCTTGCCGAGGGTAAACTCTTCCGCGCCCATGTCAATCAGGCAGTCTCCACGGCTGATATTGGAATCAATCAATCGATGCGCTTCATCAAACGCGATGTTGCCATAGAGCGGTCCGAGCTTTTTCTGTGCCAGCGTGAGCGTTTCTTCCGCCAGCGAGCCGCCGCAGTACAGCCCGCGCAGGTAGCGCTGTGCTCCGGCCAGTTGACCGGCCTCCCGTTTGGCGAGGGATTCCAGCCGCTTGTCGTAGGCTTCGTCGCTTTCCAGTGCGATGGGTTTGCCCTGTGAAAGCGACATCGCCATTTTCGCCGTGTTTTCAAAGCAGTCGGAGATATAGGCGCCGCTGCCCGCGGCCAGCCCGGGATCGGAATTGATGAACTGCACGACGACCGGTTTTTGGCATTGCTTCACGCGCCGCAGGATTTTTTCCGCCACTTCCGCTGCCGGGGGCTTGGAGATGAGCACAATAACTGAAGTCTCTGGATCAGCGTCCAGCAAATCAATACTGTCCAGCATAGTGATGCCGCCCACTGCCAGGCACAGGTCGCGCCCGCCAACGCCGATGGCGTGGCTTACGCCCAGACCGTTTTTATGGACGATGTTCATGACCTCCTGCATGCCGCTGCCGCAGGCCGCCGCAATGCCGATGCTGCCGCGCCGCACCTTGCTGCACAGGCCGATGGCCGTGCCCCCGATAAAGCTCAGCCCGCAGTCCGGGCCCATCATGAGCAGGCCTTTGGCATGCGCGGTTTCCTTTAATTCAATTTCTTCCTCCAGCGGCACGTTGTCGCTGAACATGAACACGTCCATTCCCAGAGAGAGCGCCTTTTCCGCCTCCGCGCCCGCGTACTGGCCTGCCAAAGAGATCACGGCCAGGTTGCGGTCGTGCAGGGCCCGGCTCATGGCGTCCAGCGTGGGGTAGGAGCGTCCGGTTTTCTTCCCGCCGGATTCCAGCAGCAAGTGCAAAAACTGCTTGCGCGCGGCGGAAGCTGCCGGTTCACTTTCCGCTGAAACGGCGATCACCAAATCGTTGGGGGAGGCGGCGCTGCCATCGTCCGTCAGCAGACCCAGCTCGTGTATGGTGTCTTTATTCAGCGACGTGCCCATACCTACCGATACGTTTGCGATGCCGTCCATCTCCGTAAGCCTGGCGGCCAGCCGCATCAGCAGTACGGAATCGTAATACTTATCCTTTTCCACAAAGTTTTTAACGATCATGGGTGTACCCCTTTCAAGACCGGTGAATTGCCGGTCTGCTTGGAAAAACAGATGTGCCTGCGCCACTGTGCGTCGTCCAACCCG
Organism: Candidatus Limiplasma sp.; assembly: GCA_963664595.2. Taxonomy (GTDB): domain Bacteria; phylum Bacillota; class Clostridia; order Christensenellales; family Aristaeellaceae; genus CAXXOK01. The sequence goes on from CAXXOK010000010.1 coordinate 305,869, forward strand.
GGGAAATCGGCCCGGTAGTGCACACCCCGGCTTTCCGTACGTGCCAGCGCTGCGGCGCAAACGAGAGCCCCGGTTTCCGCCAGGTGCAGTACTTCCAGCCTGCGGAGCAGGGCCGGAAAGCCGTTGGGCCGCAGAGCTGCGGTTTGGCTTTGCAGGCGCTTTATTTCATCAAGTCCCCTGAACACGCTATCCGCGGTGCGTACCGCGCCGGCGCTGGCTGCCATCTGCTTGAGCAGGGCTTCGTGCAATGCGTCGAAGGCTTCCTTGCCGGTATTGCCGCTTGGGGGTGGCTGCAGCTTTTGCCAGGCGGTTTGCAGCGTGGCTTCTTTCAAACGCTGGTTTCGGTTTTGCCCCAGCACGGCATGTGCAGCGCTATGCCCGGCGATGCGGCCCATAACGTAAATCTCGGCGCCCGCGTTGCCGCCCAGCCGGTTGGCACCGTGAATGCCGCCTGTTACTTCGCCTGCGGCGTACAAGCCGTCCACACCTGTCCACGCGCCGGGATCAATCTGCACGCCGCCCATCATGGAGTGGGCCGACGGGCCGACCTCCACGCGCTCTTTTGTAAGGTCTATGCCTTCGTTGATAAAGCGTTCGTAGTAAAGCTTATGATTGACTTTGATCTCATCCTCCGGCACATCGGTCAGGTCCAGGTATACGCCGCCGTGCTCCGTTGCGTTTCCTGCGGCGATTTCCAGTGCGATCAGCCGTGCCAGCACATCCTTGGGCACCGCGCCCTCGGCGGGGTAGGAATTGAGGATAAAACGTTCGCCCCGGCAGTTGAACAGTTTTCCGCCCTTGGCCAGCAGCGTGGTGGAAATCCCCAGCGGTTTGGGCCACACTGCGCGGCAGGGCTCGAATTGCACAAACTCCATATCCGTCAGCGTTGCGCCTGCTCCGTAAGCCATAGAAAACCCGTCTGCTGTCTGGCACAGCGGATAGGTGCTGTGATACATCAGGTGCGAGCCGCCGGTGGCAAGCACCACTGCTCCCGCTTCCGCCAGCAGGGCGTTGGGTGCGTCCATTTGCACAGCCGCGGCCCCGCGCACTTTGCCATCCTGCACCAACAGCTCCGTAGCCATGTAGGGTTCCAGCAGGGTGACGTTCATTTCCGAAAGTGCGGCGCGCAGGGCGTGCAGGGAGTGCAGGCCTGTGCGGTTTTGGGTGTGCACCAGCCGGGGCACGCTGCACCCCAGCGGCTGCAACAGGTGATAGCCGTGGTCAGTCTGGTCAAAATCCTGGCCCAACGACCGCATCTGATCGATGGTTTCCAGCGAGCCGCTTGCGATTTCCGATACCAGCGCCGGATCGCCGAGGTTCCAGCCGCCTTGGAGGGTATCCTCACAATAGCGGGCTATGCTGTCATTTGCGCCGACCGGCGCGTTAAAGCCCAGCACCCACGGCGAGGCGCTGGCTCCTTTGGAAAGCAGGGTTACCTTCAGGCCTTTTTTGGCTGCCACCCAGGCTGCTTCCAGCCCCGCCAGACCCGCGCCGAGCACCAGCACGTCGGTTTGTATATGGTTCATATGGCGGCTCCTTTCAGCAGGCGCAGCGCGTTATCCCGGACAATGCTCCGGTAACACGTCTCCGTGATCTTTCGGTTTTCCGCCGCGGTTTGCAGAAAGTCCGATAGCTTCTGGTAAGCGTCATAGGTTTGAAGGTTACGGGGATCGTGAAAATCCGTTCCGTACAGGATACGGTTTTCAAATCGGGTGAGGAAATCGCAGGTAAACGCGGGGTCGCGCAGCATGGCGTTGGCGCCGGACAGCGAAGACATTTCCGCATGCAGGTTGTCATACTGCTCCATGAGGCGTACCAGCGTGCCGCCGGGCCGCACGGGGCCTGTGGGGTTTGCGGTCCGATCCGCTTCCTGCGCGTCCCCGCTCAGCTCGCACCAAAACGCTTGCGAATGACCGATGAAAATGAGATGGGGGAATGACTGCAATGCCTTTTCAAGACGTGGCAAGTGAAGCTCGTCCCGCACGCCGTAGGCGCTTCCATGTGCACCGAAGTGCATCAGCACGGGCAGATGGCAGATTTCGCAATGCTTGAACAGCGCGAACATCCGGGGATCGTCCACCGCCAGCGGCGCGGTGATCTCGCCCACGCCGCGCGCGCCCTGCTCCTGATAGTAGCGCAGGTAATACGCAAAGTCCGTTTCCGGGCTGTTTGCGCCCTGACGCGGATCCACATTGCAAAACCACGCCGTAAATACATCCGGGTTTTCTTTTGCCATGTCCGCCGCTTCCCGCTGAGACACCCGGTCCCAGGTGCCTTCCGGCGCGGAGCCGGGCGGGAGCAGCACACCCTTTTCAATGTTCAGCGCGTCGTACATATCCCGCAGCTCCGCCGCCACCGGATAGTTATTTCCGCTGGGCTTTGGCAGACCGCGGCGGGGGACCGCATGTACGTGCAGGTCAATCTTCCTGATGGATTCGCGCATGCCTAGCCCTCCTGACTGTCGTACTTGCGGCAGGCTACCCAATGGTCGGGCGCAACCTGCGTAAGCTGCGGCGCGTGTTCGGCGCATCCCTTGGCACAACAGGTGCAGCGGCTGGAGAACAGGCAGCCCGAGGGCGCGTGCGCCAGATTGGGCACTTCACCATGCAGAATAATCCTGTCCTGCTTTATGGTGGGATCGGGTACGGGAATGGCGCTCATCAACGCTTTGGTATAGGGGTGCAGCGGATTTTTGAAAATCTCCATGCTGTCGGCTACCTCCACCAACCGGCCCAGATACATCACGCCGATACGGTGGGAAATGTGCTGCACCACAGGCATGCTGTGGGCGATAAACAGATAGCTGATTCCCAGATCGTTTTGCAGATCGTTCATCAGATTCAAAATCTGCGCCTGAACGGAAACATCCAGCGCGGATACCGGCTCATCGCAGACAATCAGCCTGGGCTCCGCGGCCAGGGCGCGGGCGATGACGATGCGCTGGCGCTGCCCGCCGGAAAACTCGTGCGGGTATTTGGACATCTCCCGGCTGTTGATCCCGACCTTGTTGAGCAGGGTTTCCACACGCTCCCTGCAGTCCGCGCGGTTGGCGGCCAGCTTGTGTTCGCGGATCGGCTCGGCCACGATATCGAATATACGCATCTTGGGATCCATGGAGCTATAGGGATCCTGAAAGATGATCTGCATGTTTTTGCGGATGCTGCGGATTTCATTCTGCGACATATCGGTGATCATGCTGCCGTTGATTTTGATGCAGCCGCCGGTAGGCTCCAACAGGCGCAATACGGTTTTGCCCACGGTGGTTTTGCCGCAGCCGCTTTCGCCGACCAGCCCGAAGGTTTCCCCGGAATCGATGGAGAAGCTGACGCCGTCCACGGCCTTGTAATATCCTGACTGTTTTTTGAAAAGCCCGCTGTATACCGGGTAGTATTTCTTGAGCTCCGTTACTTCCAGCAGCGCCATTACCGCGCCTCCTTTCCAAGATCGTCCCGCAGGCAGCGTACCAGATGACCGTTGCCCAGATCCCGCAGATCGGGGCAGGCGCTTTCACAGGCGGCTGTCGCATAGGGACAGCGTGTGTGAAAGCGGCATCCGGAAGGCATTTGGGTACTATGAGGTACCATGCCCTTGATATCGTACAGGCGTTCATGCTTTTCCCCGAGCTTGGGCATGGCGCGCATCAACCCCTGCGTGTATGGATGACGGGGATGCGCAAACAGCTCCAGCACCGGGGCCACCTCCATCACCATGCCCGCGTACAGCACCACCACCCGGTCGCAGGTTTCCGCCACGACGCCCAGATCATGCGTGATGTACATCACGGCCATACCGCGCTCCTTTTGCAGCCGCAGGATCAGCTCCAGGATTTGCGCCTGAATGGTGGGATCCAGCGCGGTGGTGGGCTCGTCCGCAATCAGCAGCTTGGGGTTGTAACTCAGCGCCATGGCGATCATCACGCGTTGCCGCATGCCGCCGGAAAGCTCGTGCGGGTAGGCTTTCATTCGTTCCTTCGGCGAAGCGATCCCCACCAGATCCAGCATTTCCACCGCCTGCTTCCACGCGTCGGCCCTGGAGATTTTCTGGTGCTGGCGAATGGCTTCGATCAGCTGGTTGCCGCAGGTGTACACGGGGTTTAGGGAGGTCATCGGCTCCTGAAAGATCATGGAAACGATATTGCCGCGGACATGCTGCATTTCCTTTTCGCTTAGCGATAGCAGGCTTTTACCGTCCAGTATGATCTCGCCCTCCAGCACGGAGCTGGGCGGCGACGGCAGCAGCCGCATCACGGTTTTGGCCGTTACGCTTTTGCCGGAGCCGGATTCGCCCACAATACCGAGAATCTCATTGGCGTGGATAGCAAAGCTCACGCCCTTGGTAACCGGCACCGGTTTACCGCCATAGAGAAAGGCGGTGGTCAGGTTTTTGATTTCCAGTATATTTTCCATCTGTTCTTCCCTCATTAATCTGCGCGAATCCGCACGTCGAACGCATCACGCAGGCCATCGCCCAGAAAATTGAAACCCATCACCAGCAGCATGATAAACAGGCCGGGGAATATGCTCATCCAGGAGGCACGCTCCAACAGCGCGTATCCGTTTTTCAGCATTGTGCCCCAGGACGCGCGCGGCAGCGCCACGCCAAGGCCGAGGAAGGACAGGCTGGCTTCGGCAATCACGGCCTTGGAGCAGGCCAGCGTCCATTCCACAATCAGGGTGGACATCAGGTTGGGCAGCACATGGAACAGGATATTCTTCCAGGCCGGGCGGCCGATGGCCTTGGCTGCCGTTACATAATCCATTTCACGGATCGACAGGGTACGGCTGCGGACGATGCGGTAGAAGCTGGGGATGTTGACGATGCCGATTGACAGCAGAATGTTTTGAATGCTGGTACCCAGCGCCACATTGATGGCCATTGCCAGCACAATGGTCGGCAGGGCCCACAGCGAATTCATGAACCCGGAGATGGCCGTATCCACCGGCCCGCCCCGGTAGCCTGAGAACAGACCCAGCGCCGTGCCGATGAGCATGGCGATTAAGCTGGAAAACACGGCGACCACCAGCGTGATTTTGGAACCATCCACTACGCGGGCATAGATGTCGCGGCCCAGGTTATCGGTGCCAAACCAATGCTCGGCGGAAGGCGCCTGATACCGGTCCTTGGCGTTGCGGTCGGAATAGGTATAAGGCGTCAGGCAGCTGCCGAAAATGGAGAACAGAATCATGAAAATGACAATGGCCAAACCGATTACGGCCAGCTTGCGGCTAAAAAAACGGGACAGAACCTTTTGTGCATTCGTTTTCTGTTTTATGGTCGTATCATGCTGCATGCTCAGGCTCCTTTTCCGCTGTGGGCTATCCGCGGGTCAATCACGACATACAGGATATCCACCAGGGTATTGATGGCGATAATAATGATGGCGACCGTCATAACACAGCCCAGCGTTACCTGATAATCCCTGGCAAAAATACTGTCTACGATGGCGGTGCCGAGGCCCGGCATGGCAAATACGGTTTCGATTACAATCGCGCCGCCAAACAGGCGGCCTACCTGCAAGCCCATCACCGTAATCACGGGAATGAGCGCGTTTTTCAGTGCGTGCTTCCAAATTACCACCCGGCCGGGCAGGCCTTTGGAGCGGGCGGTATCAATAAAGTCCTGGTCCAGCACATCCAGCATGGCCGAGCGGGTTTGCCGCATGATAACCGCGGCAAAGGTGAAGCCAATGGCAAAGGCAGGCATGATCAGCCGAAGCAGGTTTTTGCCAAGCCCTTCGCTGATATCAACAAAGCCGGAAGCGGGCAGCCAGCCCAGCTTGACGGAGAACAGCAAAATCATCAGCATGGCAAGCCAGAAATGCGGCGCGGCCTGGCCGATCATGGCGAGCACGCTGGCAACGGCGTCCAGCGGCCCGTTGCGGTGTGTGGCGGATACGATGCCCAGCGGCAGCGCAATGACGATGGCAATCAGCATGGCCAGCAGGGTGAGCTCCAGCGTAACCGGAAACCGCTGTGCAATGCGCTCGCTCACGGAGGTGCCGTTGATCAGCGATGTGCCGAAATCCCCGTGCAGCACGCCCAGCAGCCAATCGCCGTACCGCACCACAAACGATTGGTTCAACCCCATGGCCTCACGCATCGCTGCGATTTCCTCCGGCGTCGCGTCCATGGAGGCGAGGGCGTCCGCGGCGTCGCCGGGCAGGGCATCCAGCAGCAGGAACAGTACCACGCTGATGATCAGCAGTACCGGGATTGCCATCAGGACTTTTTTCAAAATGGAGTGAATCAAGGTATATCCTCCCCAGATGGTACGGCGCAGGAAAACAAAGCTCCGGACGCCATAACACCGAAACTGTGATAAATTCAAGAATGAAAGTAGGGTGCATACCGGCCCGCATTTGTTTGGCGAGCCTGTGGATCATACGGATGAGGACGGCACAGGCGCAGGGGTTAGGGCTGCGCCTGTGCCCAAAGGGGGATCAGCCGGTTACTTGCTCAGCCAGGTTTCGGAAAAGTCCAGCGAAGCAATGGAGGTAAACTGGATATTCTTCACGTAGTTGGCAAAGGTGCAATAGCTGTGGCTTTGTCCGATGATAAGCTGCATGGTGTTGTCCTGATAGAAATCCTGCAGCGCTTTCACGGCGGCATAGCGTGCGTCAAGGTCGGTCAGGGATTTCAGGCTGTTATAGATCTCCTGCATCTGGGCGACCATCGGATCGTCCGCGTACATATAGCTGACCAGAGGATCCTTGATCTGGCGGCTTACATCCACACCTGCGTTGCCGTTCTGGCCGATGCACAGGATGAAGGCCTGCTGTGTTTTGGTGTAATCAACCCAGGCGGTGCGTTCCATGGCGTTGATCTGTAAGGTAATGCCGGCTTCCGCCATCTGGCTTTCCAAAAGCTGCACGATAGAGTTGTCGGGTTCACGGGAGATATTGGCAATTTCCACGGTGATGCCGTCGGGATAACCTGCCTCAGCCAGCAATTCTTTGGCTGTTTCGGGCTCATAGGTATTGATGCCCGCGTTGTCGTAATACCACCATTGGGAAGGCTTGGAGAAGAAGGGTGTGGTGCTGCCCAGGCCCTCGAACACGACTTCCATCACTTCCTCGCGGTCAATGGCGTATGCGATGGCCTGTCGAACCTTCAGATCCTGGAACATCTCGTTCTTGAAATTGAAGCCGACCCAGAAGTTGATAGCGTAGTCGTATTCATAGGTGGTCATGCTGTCCATGCTCATGGCAGTCAGGGTGCTGTTGGCGGAGGACTGGATGTCCAGGCCGTCCACATCGCCGGAGCGCAGGTTGGTGATCTTAACGGAGTCATCGGTCATGATCTTGTAAACGATACTGTCCAGATAGGGCAGTGGCTGGCCGTCTGCGCCCGCTTTGTAGTAGCTGGGGTTGGCGGACAGAACAATCTGGTCGCCCTGTGCATACTCGCTGAGCACAAAGGCGCCGGTGCCGATGGGGTTGGTGGCGGCATCCTGATTGTCCACATTGGCGGGGGCCATCAGCATAAAGCTGTTGCCGGACAGGATGGTGAGCAGACCCGCGTCGGGGGCGGAGGTGTTGATCTGGATTTCGTATTCACCCAGCACATCACAGCTGGTGATCAGGGCCAGATCGGACTTTTTATTGACGTGCGCGCATGCGTCGGTCAAATAGTAGTTGATGACCTTGGCGGCGGCATCCGCGTTGAACTTGGTGCCGTCGGAATAGGATACGTCCTCGCGCAGGTTCATCACGAGGCCCAGCCCGTCTTCGGTATAATGCCAGTCGGTGGCGAGACCCTCAACAAAATTGCCGTCTCCGTCGATTTTAATCAGGGTTTCGAAGATTTGACTGAGCACATAGCAGTCGGCCTGGGAAAAGGTGGTGTGGGTGATGTCAAATCCCTGGTTGGTCATATCCTGAGATTTGGCGACAATCAAAGTTCCTCCGCGCACGGGTGCGGCAGCCCCTTCCGCGTTTGCCGTAAGGCACAGGCCCATCAGCAGGGTAACCGCCAGCAGAATGCCAAGTAGTTTTTTCATGGATCAGTGTTCCTCCTTTATATACTTTGTTTTGTAACGGGACGAGCTGCTCCATCAACCGCTCTCCCTATGTAAATCCAGTGTACAAAAGGGTTCCTTCATTGTATATTGGTCAAACATGCAAAAACATTGTCCAAAACAGACATTATAATCCCATTATTGACATTGGATGGGTTCGTCATTACAATAGACAAGAACTTGGCGGCAATGATCGGCGGCAAAGCGCGGTCACGCTTTCTCCCGGCCGACCCGGGAACGCCGTCTGTTTTGCGGTAATTACCTGTTGCTCCATCAGAAAGGTCGTTTAATGAAAATCCTCGTGCAAAACCTCGGCTCTACCAGCTTCAAGTGCAAGCTGTATCAAATGGACGGACAGGAAACCCTGCTTGCAACCGCCGGTGTGGAAAACATCGGCGCGGCCGGAAGCTATGCCGTTTGCTATGGAGAGAATAAGGACAGGGCAAACTGTGCCTGCGCCACGCATGCGGACGCTTTGACGCTGTGCATGGAGAAGCTGAACGCACTGGGTCTGGATATCGATCTGAAGACGTTGGACTGCATCGGCTACAAGGCGGTGCACGGAGGCAGCATCTCCGGTTCCCAAGTGGTGGATGAAGCGCTGATTGCTGAAATGGAACGCATGGTAAGCTTTGCCCCGGCGCATAACCCGATATACCTGAAGATGATGAAAAGTGTGCACAGCCAGCATCCGCAGCTTCTCCAGATTGCCTGCTTTGAAACGGCTTTCCACGCCACCATTCCGCAGGAACGCTATCTGTACGGTATTCCGTACGAATGGGCATCGGAGTACGGCGTTCGGCGGTATGGCTTTCACGGCTCCAGCCACAGCTACATTGCGGCCAAAATGGCGGAGGAAGCGCCGCATAACAAACGGATCATCAGCGCGCATCTGGGAGGCTCCAGCTCTTTGTGCGCCATTGCGGACGGGCGCAGCATTGCAAGCTCCATGGGGGCGACGCCCCAGAGCGGTGTATTTCATAACAACCGGGTAGGGGATCTGGATGTGTTCGTGCTGCCTCTGCTGTGCGAAAGGCTGGGGGGTATGGATAAAGTGATGAAGGCGCTGTCAACGCAGGGCGGTTTTCTGGGACTGTCCGGCGTCAGCAACGATATGCGGCTGATCGAAGAAGCGGCCGCAAACGGAGACGGGCGCGCCGAGCTTGCGCTGCGGGCCTTTGCCGATGAAGTGATCGGCTATATCGGTATGTTTACCGCCTATCTGGGCGGGCTGGACGCACTGGTGTTCACCGGCGGCATCGGGCTGAACGCGGCGGACTTCCGCCGACGTGTTGCCGAACGGCTGGGCTTTATCCACGCGAAGATCGACCCGGCCCTCAACCGGCGGGGATACCAGGGAAAGATCAGCACACAGGACAGCGGCGCGGAGATCTGGGTGCTGGAAACCAACGAGGAGCTGATGGTTGCGCGCGGTTGTATGAAGGTGCTGAGCGCCCGATGAATAAAGCAGGAAAAGCGTGGCTGACGCCGTGCATGGAAACGCTGTGGCGGCGATGCGCCGGACACGGGAGCATCACGGTGCACTCGATGTTTGCGTCCGTGGCAAACCTGTGGTTTGCTTTGCCGGATACAGGGGAAAAGCGGCTGTTTTCGCTGGTGTGCCCGGGCGTGCCGCGTTTACCGGATAGTGGACAGGCGCCGGAGGCTCTGCTCCACGCGCTGCAGCCGGGCATGCGGGGAGCGGCAAGCCAAACCGATGCCGGGTATCGGCTGATCATCAACGGCGAAACCATTGATTTCCAAAATCAAACGGACTGGGACGGACGATTCGCGGAAGCCTTTGAAATGCGTTGCGGCCGGGTGCAAAAGACCGCGGAAGCGCTGCGTTACGTGAAAACCGGGTTTTCCCTGCTGCCGGAAAAAACACGGCTCCGCGCCGAGGGCGCGCTGCTCACCGGGGATGCCCCAAGCTTTCTGGGGCTGGGCTCCGGGCTGACACCATCCTTTGACGATGCCTGCGTTGGGGTGATGGCCTGCTGCGCGGCGTTTGGGTATCCGGTTCCCTTTCGGCTGAGCGATTACAGCGCGACCACGGATATCAGCGCGAGGTACTTGGCGCTGGCGTGGGAGGGCTATTTCGGGGAGCCGTTATGGAGGCTAATGCATGCATGGGGCGGAAAAGGCAGTTTGCAAACGGCGCTTGATGGCATGCTGCAGGTGGGCGCGACTTCCGGCACGGACATGCTGTACGGAGCGGTAACCATGGCCTTATCACAGATGGAGGGGAACAAGGAGAAAGACCATGAGTCTTCTCAGGATCCGGAGTGAAACGCTGACCGTATCTATATCTGCCATGGGAAGCTGCAATCCATCCGGGATATGGAGGACGTAGAAAGACTGTGGCAGGGAAACCCTGCGTATGGAAGGGACACGCGATCATTTTGTCTCCCATCGCTGGCAGCATGAAAAACAACGGATAGGTATGTAGGAACAAAGGTACGCAATGCCAAAGCACGGCTTTGCGCGCTTGCACGAATGGGCTATGGAAAGCGCAGAGGAAGACCGGGTAATAGTTGAGCAGCGAAAGCAGACCGACGGTTTTCCGTATCGCTATGGGTTTCGTGCCTGCTTTACGCTGCAGGAAAATCGGTTGTCTGTGGATTATACCGTAACCAACAAAGACACGCAAACCATTGAGCGTTACCTGGGTGGACACGTGCCTTTGCTACACCGGGCTCGATTGAGAAGTTCGAATTGATTTTCGGCCAACAGGAAACACTGGAAAGATACTGGGTCAAAGGCGGTCTTGTGCAACGTAGATAGGGAAACGACCTGGCTTCCCCTGACCGAAGCGCTGTTTGCCCCCTGTGCTGTTTACTTGCAGGAGGTACGCAGCACAGCGGTACCCTGCAAAGCTGGGCGCGCAGCCGGAAAATATGCGTGGGATTCGCAGGCAACCGATCACTGACCTCTGGCGTCTGCCGGACGCGCAGCATGTCCGCCTCGAAGCATGGAGCGACAGCGGCGATTTTGAAGATGCTCCTACAGGCTTCGACAGATCTCACGAAGTAACCGAATATGATCGCCCGGCCCCCGGAACAGACGGTTGCCCGAAGCCATACGATGGTTGTTTTGTGGCGCAAGACGGAAACGATACCCGGACGCTTGTTATAGAGATTGTTTTTCCGCGTAAAAGCCTTTGTGTCACCCGGAAACCAAGTGACGCGAAGGCTTTTTCTGTTGGAATGCATATAACTGGGGAATGCTATCCCGATAGCCGAAAGGTGACTTGCAGGCATCCAATCTGCTCAATTGCTGCCATGGTTTACTTGAATAGCGTACATCCTCCACGATACGCATAACCGGCTGGAAAACTGTCACAAAAACGCCATAATAACTCCCCGGAAACGCCACAGAAGCCTATTGACGCTTAGGATACGGTATGTTAAATTTTTCGTGAGGAACAAGTGAACCCGGCAGTTGCCTGAGGGCAGGTAGACTGTTTTGGTGCTGCACCAAAATGCAGTGTAAGGAGAACAAAATGAAAAAAACCAGGAAACGCAAATCGTGGATCCGGCTGCTCGTTCAAATTTTCTTTTTCGTACTGATCGCGCTGATCGCCGTCAACAAAACGCTGGAAGAGGCCGGTATGGCAACCATTCCCTTTCTTTCGTCGGCATCGCTGCACGCGTTATGCCCGTTCGGCGGGGTAGTGACGCTGTATAACCTTGCTACCGTAGGCACCCTGATTCAAAAAATTCATGATTCATCGGTCATTTTATTAGGCCTTGTGCTCATCCTGTCGTTGTTCTTCGGCCCGGTGTTCTGCGGATGGGTATGTCCGCTGGGATCGGCGCAGGAATGGGTTGGCAAGGCGGGGCGGAAAATATTCAAGAAAAAGTACAACCAGTTTGTTCCGCACAAGCTGGACAGGGTGATGCGGTACTTCCGGTTTGTTGTGCTGGGTTGGGTGGTATTCGTTACGGCACGGTCGGCTACCCTGCTGTTTGCCGATGTGGATCCCTACAACGCGTTGTTCACCTTTTGGTCTGAGGAAGTCGCGCTGCCCTCGCTGATCATTCTTGGGGTTACGTTGGTCGGCTCGCTGTTCATCGAACGTCCGTGGTGCAAATACGCTTGCCCGTACGGCGCGTTGCTGGGGCTGTTCAATAAAATCCGTATTTTCAAAATCAGACGCGAGCCATCCACCTGCATTTCCTGCAACCTGTGCACACGCAACTGCCCGATGAATATCGACGTAGCCAGGAAGGAAACGATAACGGACCTGCAATGCATCAGCTGCTTTGAATGCACCTCGGAGCGGGTATGTCCCGTGGAAAACACCGTGGAAATGAAACTACCGTCACGCAAGGCCGTTGTGGCTGCCGAGGCAGCGGGAGAGGAGAAAGCGCAATGAAAATCAAATTGTGGGGAATCGCGCTGATTATCTTTGTGGTGATTTTCGGGGGAATCGGGATTACGATGCTTACCGGAGACTGGACGACAACATCGGATAAGATCCCGGCGAAGTTCGAAACCGGGGAATATGCCGGAGAGTACAACCCGGAGGATATCCGCGGATCCTATACCTTTGACGACGTATCCCAGGCGTTTGGCATCGATACGGCCGTGCTCTTTGAGGCGTTCGGCATCCCGCAGGATACGGACGCGACCGCCATTAAGACCAAGGATATCGAAGCCTCTTACGGCGAAGCGGAGATTGGCAACGAATCGGTGCAGGTGTTTGTGGCGCTGTACAAGGGAATCTCAATACCGCTGTTGGATACCTATCTGCCCAACCGGGCTGTGGAAATCCTGCTGGAGACCAACGCAGCCCTGACGCAGGAACAGAAGGACTACCTTGCCGCGCATACCGTTGATACCGTTCCCGTGGATACGGCGGGGCTGGCAGCGGCAGCGGAAACCGCCGAAACGGAAGAAGAAACGGGCATCAAGGGCGGCACCACCTTCCAGCAAGCTCTGGATATGGGGATCACCCGCGAGCAGATTGTGGCGGTCATCGGCGGGGAAATGCCCGCGGCCAATATGACAATCCGTGACTATTGCTCGGAAAAGGGACTGTCGTTCTCCGAGATTAAAGCGAAGCTGAACGACCTGATTGAGTAGGAAATGATAAGATTGACAGTATGAACCGCTGTCGCTCTATCCGAAAGGAAGGGTCAATAACAAAGGCAGAACCCACCACTGTGTATCCCATAGAAGGATTGCAAAAAACCATTTATACAGCAAAGCCGCTGCCTATAAAAGCAGCGGCTTTGCTGTTTGTTGTTAAAAATATTAATGTGAAATCAGTGTTTTCAGCCTGCTTCCGGATAATTGGCATTCTGGGAATCAGCCCTCGGCTTCCTGGCCGAAAACCTCCCACTGCCGCAGCGACGGATACGGCGAGGGTTGGGAATCGGTGGTGATCAGATGGTCGAGCCGCATCCAGGCAACGCTGTGCGGGCCGTCCAGATCAATCGTCTGCGGGCCGTCCAGCATCTGCAAGGGAAAGGTTTTTTCATATCCGTCGGACAGGTAAACCGTTCCCTTCACCCAGTAGCCGCTTTTTATGAAATCCGCGCGTAAATACAACGTCATCTTGTCCACCGTCACATTTCGGCCAAAGTCCAGCCGGATGGTGGCATCCGGACGGCCGCCGATGCCCCAGCTCAGATACGGCCATTTGCCGTGGCTGGCCGCCGTGTGCAGGCCGTCGATGGTATTGCGGGCGAAAAACACGCTCTCGTCCCTTGTTTCCACATTGGCGGACGCATGCGGATAGGCTCCGCTTTCATGGCGCTGATCAGCGGGGTTGCAGGCGAGATTGCGGTATTCGTTGCCGTTGTCTTCCGCAAGCGTGATCAGGTGATTTTCTCCCTGAAACGCGAACGGCGGGTATCCGGCAGGGAGATCACCCTCCAGCGGCAGGCGGAACGTCCACTTTCCGGCGGGCAGGTACAGCCGTGCCGGAAGCACGGTATGGTCGATCCCGGCGATTACACGAGGGGAAGAACTTTCAAACTCAATGATGTCTCCCGGCTGGTATACACCTTGAAAATAAAGCTGCGCGGCGCCCTCTGCGTCGCAGGCTGCCAGGGTCTGCTCCTGGCGCATAATGCGGATGCTGTTCATCGTATTTCCTCCTTATGTGGCATGGGCTTACTATACCACGGCGCAGAAAAGCTGTCCACGAATTCCGTGGGCAAGTCGGCGATGCTCACGAGACAAATAATGCCGGTCGCTTTGGAAAAGTCCGGCCATCAGGAAATATATAAATGATGATTGACAGACGTAGGAATGCATACTATAATGAGCTTGAATAATGAATAGGAGTTCACTAATGCCACAGATATTGAAGCAGGAAATTAAAGAAAGAATCCTGGCAAGCGCCCTGAACAACTTTCTGGAAAAAGGGTACCGGGATACCTCCATGCAGGAAATCGCCCAGAATGCCGGGATAGCCGCCGGGAATATTTATAACTATTTCAAAAACAAGGAAGAGGTGTTTTCCACGCTGATCGGGCCGGTGCTCGCGGAGGTTAAAAGCATCTTCGGCATTCGGCTGAAAGATCTGCCCATACCCAACGGGGAGGAAAGGATGGGCATATCCGAACGGAAGATAGAGGAATTCATCAAGGTATACCAGTCCCATCAAAAAGTGTTTGTGCTGCTATTTGAAAAAAGCGACAACACTAAGTTTGAAACCACAAAAACCGATGTGATCGAAAGCCTTTCCGCGGCCATTCTCCACGCCAAGAACAGCTTTACGGCACACCAGGCCACACGGGAACAGGAAATGCTGATCAAGGGATTCGCCACAGCCTATGTCAGCGGCATCATCAGCATTCTGCTCGAAAAAGCGGACGAAGCATTGAAACTGAATGCACTGCATGAGTTCCTGCCGTTCATGAGACACAAACTGATCGATAGCCTGCAGTAAGGAGAAACAATCATGAAGCAAAGAAATATTATCAAAAACCTCATCCGGAACAAGAAGATCACGCTGTTTTTTGTTTTTTTGGTGATCGTCGCCGGAACTCTTGCCTATATCGCCATGCCTAAGCAGGAATCTCCGGATTTCTCAGTGCCGTATGCCATGATTACCACCGTGTTCCCGGGCGCTTCCCAAAACGATGTGGACGCCTATGTTACCGTGCCGGTTGAAGAAGCGGCCGAAACCATCGAAGGGTTTGAGGCGTCCACCTCGTACAGCTTCAATAACCTGTCACTGGTTGTGGTGCAGCTGAAGTTTTCAGCCGACAAGGAGAAATCCTTCCGGCAGCTTAAGGAAACGCTTTCCGATTTGCAGGCAAAGCTGCCGGAAAACTGCGGCAAAATCAGCGTCAACACCAATATTACAGATACCGCCGGCGTGCTGATCAGCCTGTCCTCCGATGAACTGACCAATCAGCAGGTAGTAGAGCAGGCAAGGGCCGTGGAAGAAGGTCTGAGCGCGTTCGAGGGCTTTCAGCGGTTTGAAATCATCGGCGATTTGGATTCCATTATCTCGGTGAAGATGGACGAAGCAAAGATGCAGACCGTTGGGGTGGGCTTCAGCGATGTGGTTTCCCTGATCAAAGCGGGTAATGCGGACCTGCCCATGGGCAACGTCGTAGAAAACGGCGAACAGAGGACCGTGGACTTTCTGGGCGGATATGAGAGCGTGGAGGACGTCGGCGCGCTGGAAATCGGGTATTCGTCACAGTTAAACCGGATGATCGAATTACAGGATATCGCCTCGGTTACCTACGAGACGGATGACAGCAATACCTACTATACGCATAACGGTAAACAGGCGGTCATTCTGGCTGGATACTTTGAGGACGATATCAATATCCTACCGCTGAAAAATGAAATTCAGGATCAGTTGGATTCCATGGCAAACGAGCTTCCCGAAAGCCTGGATGTATCGCTGATTATCTCGCAGCCTGAGGAAATCAGCGAATCGTTGACGGGATTTCTCAATAACCTGCTGGTTGCCGTCGGGCTGGTGATTCTGGTGGTTCTCATTGGCATGGGCCTGCGAAACGCGGTGGTCGTATCGGTATCGCTTCCACTTTCGGTGCTGCTGTCCTTTTTGGCCATGTACCTGTTCGGCATCAAAATCCAGCAGATATCCGTATCCGCGCTGATCCTGAGCCTGGGCATGCTGGTGGATAACTCCATCGTTGTCAGCGACGCCATTCAAAACGAACTGGATGCCGGGGAGAAAAAGCTGGAGGCGTGTGTGCAGGGGGTTAAAAGCGTAGCGCTGCCGATCCTCACCTCCACGCTGACCACCATCGCCGCGTTTGCGCCGTTTATCTTCTTAAACTCTATGGCCGGGGATTATATCCGGTCGCTGCCGGAGATCGTTTGTGTTGCACTGGTCGCATCCTACCTTTCGGCGGTGTTTGTGATTCCGGTGCTGGGCTTCATCTTCTTCAAGCCGCAGAAGGAAAAAAAGTTCAGCGACTCAAGGCGTGGATTTCAGCGTTTACTGGAGTCGAGCATGCGCCACAGGGTGCTGGTGATCGGCATTGTGCTTGTTTTACTGGGCGGCAGCGCTTATCTGGCACTCAACCTGGATACGATCTTTTTCCCGCCGGCCGATAAGAACATCCTGTATATCGATGTGCGCAACAACGTGTCCGGCGAGCTGCAAAGCACGCTGGACATCATGGATGCGCTATCTGCCTTTGTGGCGGAGGAACCGGGGGTTACGGAGTATACGGCGTCCGCGGGCGGCGCGCTTCCCCGTTTCAACGATATTATGTACATTTATACACAAACGCCGGATGTGGGGCAGATTATGCTGCGGGCGGACTTGGAAAAGGCCGGGTTTGATACCAACGAAGCCTACCGGGCCTATCTGCAGCAGAAGATTGAGGCTCTTCATCTGGATGCAACGGCCACGGTCAAAGAGCTGATGTACGGCTTCCCGAGGAACGAGGATGTAAAGGTTCGGATTGCCGGCAGCGATCTGGATGCCGTGAAAGACTATGAAGAAGAAATTTATAGCCGCCTTGTCGGCATGGATGGTTTCATTAACGAAAGCAAGGGGAATATTAACTATGCCGACAGCTATACGATGAAAATGGATTCGTTGAAAGCGCTAATGGACGGCATTATCCCGGCGGAGGCGCAAAATGAGATCAGTATTGCCATGCTGGGCCGGGAAGCGTCGTACCTGATGGAGGGAAATCAGCAGGAGCCTATCGTGGTATCCGCCGATGTGCAGACCCGGGACGATATTCTGTCCATTCCGCTTCCCAGCTCAAACGGCGGCTATGTTACAGCAGGCGACATCCTTTCCCTGAGCGCTGCAAAGGCGCTGACCACCATTCCCCGTTATGATGGGGAATACGCCATGACGGTTACGGCGGATTATGATCCCGGCTTTGATGAAAACGCAGTATTGGCGCAGGCAAAGGAAGAGATTGAAAATCTTGGTCTTCAGGACGCCAAGGTGATCTACGGCGGGGAAGACGAAATCATCAAGGAAAACTTCGGGCAGGTGGGTGTGCTGGGGCTGGCGGCGCTGGCTGCGGTGTTTGTCATCCTGCTGATCCAGTTCAAATCCTTCTGCATGCCGCTGGTTATTTTCATCACGATTCCGCTATCCGTAATCGGCTCGGCTACCGGACTGTACCTTACCCATATGCCCCTGTCGTTTATGGCGCTGTTGGGCGTGGTCAGCCTAGTGGGCATCGTGGTGAACAACGCGATTATCCTGGTGGACTATATCAACCGGGAAATCGATCAGGGGCTGGAGCTGAAAAACGCCTGTATCAATGCTTCTCTACGCAGGCTGCGGCCGATTTTATTGAGCTCCATCACCACCGTTATCGGCTTGATCCCACTGGCGGTCGGCAGCGGCCAGCTATTCAAGCCCATGGCGATCGCGCTGATGAGCGGACTGTTGGTATCAGCCCTACTGACGCTGGTGGTGCTGCCCGTACTTGTCAGCTTCACCGGTAAGATGGGCAGAACCAAAGGATAGCCGGTTTGAAGTTTGCGTGGTTTCGCGGTATAATCAGCCGGGAGAAGGAGTACGAGGTGTGGGGGCTGAGCTATGAACGACGACGCGAAGATTTATGCGATGCTGCGAACCAAGGGGTTTCGCGTAACGGCGCAGAAAAAAATGATACTGGACGTGTTTTTGGAAAACCCGGACAGGATGCTGTCCGCGCATGATGTGTATACGCTTTTACCCGCCGATGCCCGTATTGATAATGCCACGGTGTACCGGAACATCCAAAAGTTTCTGAGCTTTGGTATTCTGGAAACGATGAACGACGAACAGGGCGTAAACCGTTACACCGTAAACGGAGGAGATCATCATCACTACCTCATCTGTACGGAGTGCGGAAAAATCATCAAGATCCCCTGCGAAGGCCATTTCTGGAAAACAAAGGCAAGCGAAAACCGTTTTCAGGAAACGCACCATAAGCTGGAGGTTTACGGCAGGTGCGCCGAATGCTCGTCGGAGCATCACTGAATATTTTTGGAAATCTATTGACATAGGGATAAGTGTATGCTATTCTCCTTATTGCAAATAGATTGCAATAAGGAGAATTCATGATGAAAAAACAAATGATGTTGCTGATTGCGGCTGTACTGCTCGTTGTTCTGGCAGGCGGACAGACAGCCGTTGCACAAAGCGATACCAGCGCAATCACCGTAGCGGTGGGCGTTGTACCGGAAGCCGCGTTTGTGGACGCGGTGGCGGGTAACCTGGTGAGCACCGTAACGCTGATTCCCCCGGGATACAGCCCGGCCAATTACCAGCCGACAGCCAAGGAAATGCAGGCGCTGTCCGATGCGCAGATCTACTTTACCCTCCAGATGCCGACCGAGCAGGCTAACATCCTGCCCAAGGTTCAGGACTTCAATCCGGATATTGTCATTGTGGATCTGCGGGAGAGCGTACTGAGCGTTTACCCGCTTCTGAACACCAGCGGCGAGGAAATTGAATCCACCGAGGGCCAGTCCGTTGATCCGCATGTGTGGCTGTCGCCCAAACGCTCTATGGTGATGGTGCAGACCATCGCGGACGAGCTGTCCGCTGTTGATGAAAGCAACCGGGATACTTATCAGGCCAACGCCGCCGCCTACATCGAAAAGCTAACGGCGCTGGACAGCGAGATACAGGAAAAAGTGTCATCACTGTCGAATACCTCTTTTCTGATCTACCATGCCGCCTACAACTATTTCGCCAAGGACTACGGCCTGGAGATGATCGCCATTGAAATCGAAGGCAAACAGGCTACGGCCGAAGAGCTGCAAAGCGTAATCAGCCTGGCAAAGGAAAACGGTATCACAACCGTGTTCTATCAGGATGAATTCGACGACAATCAGGCTGCTACCGTAGCGGAAGAAATCGGGGGCGTGGTGCAAAACGTCGCGCCGCTGTCGATGAACTATATTCAAGGGTTGGAGGATTTTGTGAGCGCTCTTGCGCAATCCAAAAAATGAAATGGGAAAACAGACAGATATCACATTTACTAATGTAAGATTCTGCTATGGAGAAGTTTGCGCCGTAACGGGCGTAAACTTTTCTTTGCACGAAAAGGAACTCACGGTGCTCATCGGTCCCAACGGCGGGGGAAAGAGCACGCTGATCAAGATGATGACCGGGCTGTTCAAACCGGATGAAGGGGATATCACATTCCGCAAGGGAATCGAGGTCGGCTATGTGCCACAGAACTTTGCGTTTGATACCTCCTTTCCGCTGACGGTGGAAGAACTGGTGCTGCAGGGGACGCTGCCTAAAAGGATTCGTCCGTTTGCCAAATATTCGTCCAGCCAGCGTAACCAAGCGGCGAAAGCGATTGAGCAGGCGGGGCTTTCCGATTGTGCGGGCCGGGGTATCGGCCAGCTTTCCGGCGGGCAGCTCAAGCGGGCGGTAATCGCCCGGGCCTTTGCCTCCGACGCCAACCTGATTGCGCTGGACGAACCGGATGCCAGCCTGGACGTGGATGCGGGCAAGGAACTATTTGATATACTGCACCGGATGAAATCGGAAAAAACGATTGTGATTGCCAGCCATAATATCAATTCGATTCTGGATATTGCGGACCACGCGCTGTATGTAAATAAAACAGTGTCGGAATTTGCCTCCTGCAGGGAGCTCAAGGACAGGCTGAAGGGAGGGATTTCGCTGTGATTGAAGCGATTTTACAGTACCGGTTTATGCAAAACGCCCTGTATGCCGCGCTGCTGGCCAGCGTGGTGACCGGGATCATCGGGACGATTGCGATTGAGAAAAAGCTGATCAGCATGTCGGGTGGTATTGCGCACGCGTCGTTTGGCGGTATCGGGCTTGGCTATCTGCTGGGTTTTGAGCCCATCTGGGGCGGCCTGGTATTTGCGGTTGCGGCATCGGGGATGATCTCGAGGCTGCCGAAATCCACAAGGCTGAAAGCGGATACGATGATCGGGATTCTCTGGTCGTTCGGCATGGCGCTGGGGATTCTCTTTATTACCATCGCTCCGGGCTATATGCCGGATATGACCAGCTATCTGTTTGGTGATATTTTGTCCGTATCCAGTGGCTTTATCGTGTATATCGCCATCTTTACGGTGGTTGTAGTTGCGCTGTTCACCCTGCTGTATCACCCGCTGGTACTGTATTTGTTTGATGAGGAATATGCCAGGGCACGCGGAATGAATGTGAAGCTGCTGGAATGGGTGGTGTATATTATCATCCCCATCGGCATCATCGTGCTGGTGAAGGTCGTAGGGATCATCCTGACCATCGCGCTGATGACCATTCCGGTTTCGATTGCCAAGCTGTATTTCAACACCATTGGCAAGGTGGTCGGGTTTTCCATTCTGTTCAGCTTTCTGTTTTGCCTGGCCGGGCTTGCGGTTGCCTATTACGCCAATATTCCGTCCGGCGCGTGCATTGTGGTGATCAGTACGCTGGTTTACCTGCTGCTTACATTTACACGCAATGGCCTCCAAAAGCGGAGACACCGGCAAAAGATGCATTCCTGAGAGGAAGCAGGTTTCAACTACTGTAAAACTTCCCGGTTTGGATTGAAGAAACATTGAGAAAGTGATACCCTGATCGTGTACATAATGCACTTGACGGGTATAGAAACATGCAGTCATTATTAAAAAAAAAGGAATTTCAAAAGGGGAGTATTCTCCTGCTCATAGCCGGTTCCATATTTTGGATCGGCTTTGTTTTAGGTACGGGTGATGTGGAAACGGCTATCGAATCCAATCTTCGGGGATTTACGCTGATCCTGTGGTCCATCCTGTTGGAGGCGCTCCCGTTTGTGATGCTGGGGACTATCATATCTTCTCTGATCCAGGTGTTTGTAACCGAAGATATGATTTTGCAGGTGATGCCGAAAAGTAACTTTTTCCGGCTGATCGTTTCGGCGCTTATCGGGCTGATCTTTCCGGTTTGCGAATGCGCGATTATTCCGATCACGCGGGGGTTACTGAAAAAGGGAATGCCAACGGGACCAGCAATTGCGTTTATGCTGGCGACCCCGATTATCAATCCCATTGTGCTGCTGTCCACCTATAATGCGTTTCCCACCATGGCGGCGATGATGCCGATGCGTGCCGTGTGCGGCTTTATCGGCGCGATTGCCATTGGTGCGCTGGCTGGGAAATACGCAGACGGGAAATCTGTGCTGAAGGATGGCGCTGCGCCGGTTTGCAGCTGCGGGTGCGGCCCTGCGGAAACACAGGAGCAGCCCGCGGAACCGTTTGTTTGTACCTGCACGGAGCAGCATGGCGACACGGAGCACGAGCATACGCATGTGCACGGAAACAGCCGGAAGAATAAGCTTGCTGTGATACGCTCTATTCTTGAGCATACGAACCGGGAACTGCAAAGCGTGGGAATGTATCTCATTTTCGGCGCCATGATCGCGGCCGCCATGCAGATGGCGGTGCCAACGGAGGTGCTCACCGGCATCGGCAGCGGAAGGATTCTCTCGATTGTGGTGATGATGGCGCTGGCCTTTATTCTCTCGCTATGCTCGGAAGCGGACGCGTTTGTAGCCAATACATTTTTATTGCAGTTTTCCGGCGCGTCGGTACTGGCGTTCCTCATCGTGGGCCCGATGGTTGACATCAAAAATACCATGATGATGCTGGGCAGCTTCCGCAAAGGGTTTACGGTTCGCCTGATTGCAACCATCTTATTGGTGTGCTTTGTGCTGGCCCTGCTGGTCAGCTTCTTCCCCGGAGGTATGTATGCGTAAGCTGTGGCTGGATATCCTCTGGCTGCTGATCCTGCTGATCCTGATTTCTGTGATGGGATCGTTGCTGATCAGCGGCGATGTGCTGATCTTCCTGTCACCTCGCATGGTGCCGATGGTTTGGTTTGGTTTTGCCGTCTTGATTGTGCTGCTGATCCATCATGCTGTGGGAGTATTGCAGGATGTATCGCAGAAAAACATCAAGCCGGGCGGCAAGCTGGGTATGCTGCTGTTTCTGATACCGGCGCTGCTGTTTTGCACCGTGACGCCCAATCAAAGTACGTCGGGCATGCTGCCTAACCAAAGCATCATACGGATGAACGGATCGGCGCAAAGCGGAATACAATCCGTGGGAGAAACGGACACGGACGCGCGGCAGGAGTCGGAAGTGAAAGAACAGCTTTCGGAAATCAACGGATTTCTTCCCTGTGTTTTGGAGGATGAAACCACCTTTTTTGATCTGTCGGCCGATTTGTTTTCAGAGTACCTGCACAACACCATTGAGGAGCTGGACGGCAGAACCGTTACCGTGTACGGATTTGTGTATAAGCAGGATTCGTTTCCGAAGGACACGGTGCTGATTTCGCGGATGATGCTGTACTGCTGCGCTGCGGATGCATCCATCGTCGGGTTTTATGTGCAGCTGGAGAATGCGGAGACGCTGCAAAACAACGAATGGATCCGGGTCACGGGCACCGTGCGTACCATCAATCTGGAGTATTATGGCGATTATTACGATTTTCCTATCCTGACGGATGGTATTGTTGTCCGGTGCGGGGAACCGGATGTGGACGACGCGTATATCTATCCGTAAGAACATAAAGGCCGGGAAACAGCGCGGCAGATACCCCTTTTACAAAGTGGATTTACGGCGTTGACCGGCAACGGGACTGATCATCAAGCCACCGTTTGAAAAAATTTTTGTTACAAAGTGAGCGCGTTTCAATCCCATGCTCGTTCACATAGTGATCAAAACAAACCAAATCAAGGTTTTGCGTGTGAGTCTGATGGAAAAACCTGCATGCCTTGTGAAGAAGCATTATGGCTTTATGTGATCAAGTCACTTGAGAAAATATTGCATTGGGTGTATACTGTAACTGAGCCTGAAAGAACGAATCAATATGGCTCAGAATGCGGGGAGATTCCATTGTACAATAACGATGAGGAACTCAATCCCGGCGGCATGTCCGCTGACGAACCGGAAGAAGCGGATTTTATCGAAGTCCTGGACGAGGATGGAAACACAGTTCTTCTGGAAGTCATCCGCTATTTCTTCTATAACGGCGAAGAGTACGTTATCTTGGGCGATACCCAGCAGACGGAATGCGGGCATGACCACCAATGTGACGAGCACGAAGACTGCGAACTTGACGAACCCATGGATATGTATGTGATGAAAGTCGTTCAGTCTGAGGAAGACGACGACATGGAAGAATTCGTGCCCGTGGAAGACAGCGATCTGCTCGAACAATTGATCCGCGTAGCGGAAGCAACGTTCGAAGAGGAAGATCTGGACGGCGACGATCAGTAAAACCGTGAGATGAATTGAACCCCTTTTCCGTTGCTTGGTAAGGAATGCAGATGGAAAAACTGAATATACGGAACAAAACCGGGCGGCCATAATGGCCGCCCGTGCTTGTAGCCAAAACCCCACAGGCTGACCCGTGGGGTCAGCCTGTCAAAGAACCTCTTCGGGTCGTTATCGCCGCTCGCTTCATAGCGCTTGGGCGCTGTTCGCTCGCTTTACCCTTTGTTGTAACAAAGGCCTTTGGGGTTTCATGTCAAGCCCAACATAGTTTACACATTGTCCGAGGACATAGTTTACAACTTTTCAGTCAAGCGGGGATCGCCCTCTGCCAAATAGCATGTGCGAGATACCATTTTCTTTTCCCTCAAATCTATCCGTCCGATCCGGAATTGTCGATAGAGCAGATTTACAAAACTATCTATCGATGAGGGCTTTACCGCAATACACTTGCCCCCGAACGAACAGCTGAGAAAGTAACGCTCTCCTCCATAGTGGATATACCCTTTCTTCTTAACCTCACGCAATTCACATTCCGTTCCATATTCCCAGTCCGTTATTCTCTCAGGGAAAACGCGCGTGCTTGCCTGATAGTGCTCTGCCGGAGCATCCAGCCCCAGCGCATGATGCGGCCGCTTCTGATTGTAAAACTCCCGGTATTCCGTCCGCTGGCGGTCGGCATCAATTAGGTCGTACGGCACGTGATACTGTAGCCTTTCATCCTTGTAGGACCGGTTGAATTTCTCCGCTTTCCCCTGAGTCTGCGGATGATGCGGACGAATATGAATAGTCAGGATACCAAGCTCCATTAACCAGACCTCAAACGGGGTATATCCGCCGCTGTAATTTGTACCCCAGGGGTTTCCGTTATCGCAAAGCAGCATCTTCGGTAATCCGTATTCCTTGAAAACCTTACGAAAACTCTCTTCTACGCCTTTGTGCTGTTCATTTGCTTTCGCGTCGGCACACAGGCAGAACCGGCTGTGATCGTCGATGATCGACAAGGGGTGGCAACGTTCTCCGTTTTGCATCGCGAAGTTGCCCTTGAAGTCGGTCTGCCACAGGATGTTCGGGGCTTCTTTTTCAAACCGTTTACATCGCGCAGCAGCCTGGCTTGCTTCCCGTGTGATGAGGTGATTGCGTTTCAGCACGGCATTGACGGTGCTGACACAGGGCAGCTTCGTATAGCCCTGGTTGCTTAGTATCCGATGGATCTTTTTGGCGCCGATCGCAGGTTCTTTCTGTCTCGCTTCTACAATTATGGCTTCAGTCTCTGCGCTGAGCTTATTCGGGGTGTGGAACGGCGCCTTGCTTCGGTCCCTCATCCCTTCTCCGGCTTGATGCCGTTTGATCCACTTGTCTCCTGTTGGCCTGCTTATTCCGTATTCACGGCACAGAGCGCTCTTGTTCTTCTCCCCGGCCAGCGCTCTTTTGACAAACTCAGCCCGATTCATTTCCACAGTTCTCTCTTCCCAAGGCATGGCCACCGCTCCCTTGCGTTTTCATGCCTCTATTTTATTCGAAAACTGTAAATCATGTCCTCGGACTTTCTGTAAACCATGTTACTAGTCTATACATGGAACCCCAATCCCGGGCAAGGGTTTCACCCCTGCACCCTGACCAGGATTTTCAGCCCTGGTCCCTTCTTTTTTGACAGCAAAACCCCACTGGCTGACCAGTGGGGTTTTGCTGTTACATTTTATCTAGATCATGATTGCCGATAGAATGAGAGCAGATTGCCCTTTTCAATCACCGGTCTTGATACCGGTTCATGAAATCATCCTCGGTATACGACATGCGCCGGATTCTTTGGTCGATCACCTGATTGAAAAGCTGACGGGAAGCCGTAAGCACATTCTCCGCGATATCGGCAAACAGCCGGGCGGCCACATCGCCGTCGCAGCCCGAATCAAGATAGATCTGATCCATCGCGGTCATATTGCCAATCAATGTGGTTTCCATCGCCTTCCAGTAGCGGCGCACATTCGCGCCGTACCGCTCGCGGTCTTCCACACAGAGGTTCGACAGGCTTCTGAAGCAGAAATAAGCGACGTCCGGGCTGCTGATCAGTGTGTCCCTGGTAAAGGCTTCCGGTGTGGAGGTCAGGTTGCCGTACAGGGGCAGGAATATGCTGAACTCGGGGTTAGCCAGCGCAACCCACTCCACGACCGGAAGATTATTCCGTATCCAGAACAGATGCGCGGCTTCCGTGTAATTGACACCGATGGGGCGGCATTGCTTGCTGATGTTGGCGTTGTTGACCGTATCCTCATAACGGTAGCGCATCAGCTCCATGCAGTCGGCGAGGGTTACCTTTTTATCGGGCACAAAGAAGGCTTCGTAATAGGCAGTCATATCGATATCGCCGGTTTGGGAAGGTGCGAAGAAGTGGCGCGCTCCCCAGAAACGGTATTGATTGCCGTTGAGGCTTGCGGGTTCAAACCGGTCCGCCCCATAGGTCATGGCGGCGTGCGGCTGGCCGTCGCTTTCGACCAGAAAATGATTGGCTTTGGCAAAATCCCAGAAATCCGGGGTTGTAATCACGTTTTCTTCATCGCTGATGTCTGCGCAGCCGATCACCGCTTCATTGGGGATGACGGCGACCTTATCCTGCGGCAGCTTGATAGCCAACCATTGGTGCCCAGTATAAATTTCCATATACCAGGCTTCATTGGTATCGGCAATCATTACACCGTTGCTTTCCGCGCTGCCGTACTGGGAAACCAGCGAGCCGAGCAGCCGGATCCCCTCGACGGCGGTTTGCACATAGGGGATGATCAGCGTCGGGATATTGGATTCCGCCAGGCCGTTTAGCACATAAGGATCGGCTTCCAGCGCCTCCGGCTTGGGCGTGATGGTTTCCGTTGCGGAGATGGCGACATTGTATTCGTTCAACGCGCTTTCCGCCCAGATGCCGGTGTGTGCGCTTGTAGCACGCGGCGTCATCACATACTGGCAGCTGGTCAGCGGCAGCTCCATGGTAAAGCCGTTGTGCTCGTCCACAAACACAATGGGCGTTTCGGTGGTTTGCGCAGGCACGGTAACGATCTGCTCTTTGCCGATCGTGTGTGTATCATCTGTGCGGCCAAAAATGAAGGATCCGTCGGCACTTACCTCGCGGCCGACAATGATGCTGGTGCAGGCGGAAGAGAAGGCCGGGATGAACAGAAGGAGTGCCAGGGCCAACGCGATCATTTTTTTGAACATGTGATTCAACTCCAATAATTCGGTTCATAAGAATGGAAATTGTTAACAATTTACTATTAATGATATCAGCAGAAATTGTGACTGTCAAGGCAGAACGTATCTGCAAAGTGTTATAAGAGAATATAAACATGAATCAGCCTTTAACGATCCTATAGCGAAATACCACACCGCAGATAACGGATACTGAGATACGGTTTCACCAGAACGGCTTTAATGGAAAAACCTTCCGGAAAGAAATACATCGCGGCTGCGGTTTCTTCTCCGGAAGGAAATAGGGTATAGAAGGGATGGATTGTACTGATGGATGGCTGCAATCACGCAGAAACCGCCATGGAAGAGCGATTATTCTCCCATAATATCCTTGTGGATGGCAGCGGCGGCTTTTTTGCCTGCGCCCATGGCGAGAATAACCGTAGCCGCGCCGGTTACGGCGTCGCCGCCGGCGTACACATGGTCGCGGCTGGTCAGTCCATCGTCGTTGCGGGTCACCAGACAGCCCCATTTATTAGTTTCCAGCCCCTTGGTGGTTTTACGCAGCAGGGGATTGGGGCTGGTGCCGATCGCCATAATCATGGTATCCACCGGCAGCACAAACTCGCTTCCGGCTTTGGGAATGGGGCGGCGGCGGCCGCTGTCGTCCGGCTCTCCGAGCTCCATCTCAATGCATTTCAGGCCCGTTACCCAGCCGTTTTCATCGCCCAGCACTTCCACGGGATTGTTGAGCAGCTTAAAGATAATGCCTTCTTCCTCGGCGTGCTCCACTTCCTCCAGTCTGGCGGGCAGCTCGGTGCGGCCGCGGCGGTACACAATGTAAACGGTGTCGGCGCCCAGGCGCTTGGCGCAGCGGGCGGCGTCCATCGCCACATTGCCGCCGCCGACCACGGCCACGGCCCGGCTTTTTTGGATGGGCGTGTGGCTTGTGCTGTCGAAGGCTTTCATCAAATTGATGCGGGTCAGATATTCGTTGGCGCTGTACACGCCCTTCAGGCTTTCGCCGGGGATTCTCATAAAGTTGGGTAATCCGGCGCCGCTGCCGATAAAGATTGCCTCGTAGCCCTGCTCAAACAGCTCGTCAATGGTGAGCGTTTTGCCGATGACGACGTTGGTTTCAATCTCCACACCCAATGCTTTCAGGTTGTCGATCTCATGCTGAACAATCGCCTTGGGAAGACGGAATTCCGGAATGCCGTACACCAGTACGCCGCCCGCCATGTGCAGCGCTTCAAAAATGGTGGTTTCGTATCCCAGCTTGGCAAGATCGCCCGCGCAGGTGAGCCCGGAGGGGCCTGCGCCGATCACCGCTACCTTGTGGCCGTTGGGCTTGGGTTTTTCCGGCAGCTCCGTGCTGTGCGCCCGGTGCCAGTCGGCCACAAAGCGTTCCAGACGGCCGATGCCGACGCTGTCGCCCTTTTTATTGCGGACGCACACCTGCTCGCACTGTGTTTCCTGCGGGCATACGCGGCCGCATACGGCGGGCAAAGAGGTATCGGCGCTCAGAACCTCGTAAGCACCTTCCATATCGTCCTCTGCTACCTTGGCGATAAAGGCGGGAATATCAATCATCACGGGGCATTGCGAAACACAGGGCTTATGTTTACAGCCCAGACAGCGCTTTGCCTCGTTGATAGCCATTTCTTTTGTATAGCCCAGTGCCACTTCGTTGAAGTTTTTATTGCGGATATCCGCCTCCTGGGTAGGCATCGGGGTTTGAGTCAAACTCATGTTCCTGTCGGGCATATTACTGAACCTCCTTGGAAAACAGCTTGCAGGCTTCATCTCTGGCATGGCGCTCGAAATCGGTATACATTTTGCTGCGGCTGATCGCTTCGTCAAAATCGACCAGATGGCCGTCAAAGTCCGGGCCGTCCACGCAGGCAAACTTGGTTTCTCCGCCCACGGTAAGGCGGCAGCCGCCGCACATGCCGGTACCGTCCACCATGATCGGGTTCATGCTGACGACGGTCTTTACGTTATATTTCTTGGTGAGGAGACTTACGAATTTCATCATGATCAGCGGCCCGATGGCGATGACCTCGTCATAATCGTTTCCAGCATTAATCAGGCTTTCCAGTGCGGTAGTTACAAGGCCCTTTTCCCCGTGGCTGCCGTCGTCGGTCATCACGCGGGTTTCCTCGCTTACAGCCTTGAACTCGTCTTCCAGAATCACCAGATCCTGCGAACGGAAACCGATAATGCTGTGTACCACGGCTCCCTGCTCGTGCAGCTTGCGTGCTACGGGCAGTGCGATGGCGCAGCCTACGCCGCCGCCCACAACGCAAACCTTATGCAGGCCTTCGGTATGGGTGGGCTCGCCCAGCGGGCCTACGCAATCAAGCAGAGCATCCCCGGCTTCCAGAGAGTTGAGCTCCGTGGTGCCCGCGCCGACGATTTGAAAAATCAGCGTGATCGTACCTTCGGCGCGGTCATAGGCGGCAACCGTAAGCGGGATTCGCTCGCTGTCGGCCATGGCGCGGAGAATGACAAATTGCCCAGCCTGAGCTTTTTGGGCGATCAGCGGGGCGTCAATCACGATTTGGGCAACCGTTGGGTTCAGCATTTTCTTTTGGAGAAGTTTGAACATTATCATTTTCCTTTCTCTATCGAACTGCGATACATTCGATTTCGACCAGTCCGCCCAGAGGCAAAGCGGCGACCTGCACACAGCTGCGCGCCGGATAATCGCCGGAGAAAAAGCCTTGATAAACGGCATTCACAGCGGCAAAATCCGCCATATCCGCAAGGAACACAGTGGTTTTCATGATGTTCTGATAGCCGAGCCCCTGCGCACCAAGAATGGAGCCGAGGTTTTGCAACGCACACTTTGCCTGCGCCTCAACACCTTGCGCTAATTTTCCGGTGGCCATATCAATGCCAAGCTGACCCGAGGTAAATACCATCGTTTCGCAGGCAATGGCCTGGGAATAGGGGCCGATGGCCTTGGGTGCGGAATCGGTATGTAAAACCTGTTTCATGAAACGAAACCTCCTTCGATGGAACTGTAGGAATTGGATGAATTTCGGACATATTGTTAATAATTTAACACGGTATCCATTGTAGCATTTTCATTTTCTCCTGTAAACAGTTTTCTTCTTGAAAACAAATACAGCGGAATGGGATAAACCGCTGTATCGCAAATGAACAAGCTATAAAATATGTGGCCTGTATTGTTTTCACGATTGAGAAAAGAGATCGATCAAACCCCGGTCGGTGAGCCGAAGCGTGGGGATAACCGGCAGCGCTAAAAAGGATAGGCTGATGAAAGGATCAATCCCATCGGCGATATGCAGCGCCTTTGCTTTTTCCAATATGCTCCGCGTTCTCTGCTCAATGTCGGCAAAAGGCGCGGCGCTCATCAGCCCTGCGGCCCGCAGAGGCAAGGATCCGATCACCTGTCCGGCCTGCACAAGGGCATATCCGCCGCCGATATCACGGATGTGATTGATCGCCAGAGCGATATCCGCGTCATTATCGCCCGCCGCGATGATATTATGGCTGTCGTGCGCGACCGATGTGGCCAGCGCCCCGCCCTGGATGCCGTACCCCTTGAGGGGAGCGATGGCGATATTACCATTTTTTCCGTGCCGCTCCAGCACGCAAAGCTTTGTATACACGGAGGACGGCTGAAAAACCCCATCCACGGCGGGAACCGTTTCATGCAGATGGTTGGTAAGGAGCTGAAAGGGAATCATTTCGATCACATCGGTCGGGTTGCCGACTTTCAGCTGCAGATCACACTTTGTTACGGGCCTTATCCGCACGGAATGCGCGATCTCGTGGGGCAGGGGGCTGTCTGCAGCCGGTTGGGACAAAAGCTCTTCGGCAGAAACTCCGTCTTTGTAAACAGCTTCCACCCGCATGGAGTCCAGATCGGATATCAGTACCAGGTCCGCCAGTCTGCCGGGGGCAATCGCGCCGCGATCCGTTAAGCCATAATGCTCCGCCGTATTGATTGTCGCCATGGATATCGCCTGGATCGGCGGCATACCCAGCCGGATGGCCATACGGATATTCTGCACAATGTGACCATCGCGGCGGATGTCATCCAGGTGCTTATCATCGGTGCAAAACAGGAAACGATTCGTTGGAAAATTATTCTTGACGATATTACGTACAAGAGCTTCCAGGTTATGCGCCGCGCTGCCCTCGCGCACCATAACGTAAATCCCCGCGCGGGACTTTTCCACGGCTTCCGCGAAGGCGACTGATTCATGGTCGGAGGATATACCCGCTGCTGCGTAGGCCTGCAGCGCAGGGCCCGTAAGGCCCGGGGCGTGGCCGTCGATCACCCGGCCCTGAAACAGCCTGACTTTTTCAAGCACATCCGGATCGGCGGCGATCACATCAGGAAAGCTCATCACCTCGGCCAGCCCCAGTACACGGGGGTGGGAAAGAAAGGGCTGCATAGCCTTGGGTGAAAACACAGCGCCGGAGGTTTCAAACGCCGTGGCCGGCACACAGGAGGGAAGCATATAGAAAATATCGCACACTGCCTGCTCTGCGGCGTCCAGCATAAATTGAAGGCCCTGTGCGCCGCACACGTTGACGATCTCGTGCGGATCCGCAATCAGGGCGGTGGTGCCCGATGGCAGTACCGCGCGGGAGAACTCCGCGGGTACGGCCATCGAGCTTTCGATGTGACAATGTGCGTCCATAAAGCCGGGGCAAACATACAGATCGGTGCAGTCTATCTCCCGGTGTGCGCTGTAGGAGCCTAAGCCCGCAATTCTCCCGTTGGTAACGGCGATATCCGCGCGGAGGATCTCCTGGGTGAATACGTTGACTGTTTTCGCGTTCTTCAAAACCAGATCAGGTTCGCGGCGGCCTGCCGCGGTATGGATCAGGGGTTCCATGGGGGAGTGTTTCAACGTCATATCAGAATCCTGTAATCTCGAACACAAGCAGTTCGGTGGCAGACTTGTCGTCCCGCTCCTGAGATACGACGGCAAGCGCGCCGCCTTCTGTGGAAGTCATCGCAAAGGGCACGGCGGAACGTGTGCCCAGCAGCTTGTCGCAGGGGATATCGCCGAGGAAGGTGCCGTCCATAGCAAACAATTTATAAGAATAATAGGAGCCATCCTGTACAAGGATACCATTTTGCGTCTGCACAATACCCGCGACAGAGCCGATGTAGGCATCGTCCGACCAATCAGTGGCGCCGAAAACCACAAGCTCGTTGCCATCCAAATCATACATGGCAATGCGCGTGGCATAATCGGTGGAGGCGTCCGTACCGGCGACAAAGATATGATTCTGGGAAATGGTGATATAGGCAATGGAGCTGAAGCGGCCCTTCCTTGCCGTATCATCGGATAGGTTTGATAAAACCCAGGGCTTTGTTGCCATGCCATCCGATGTGAAGGTAATCATATTCACATCGTTATAAAACCAGAAACTCAAACCCCATACGCCGTCGGGATACATGGCCAGATATCCGTTCAGGCTGGCGGTGCTTTGCTCGCCGTTCAGCAGGGTGATAAGGGAGTAATACCCGTCTGTAAGGTACACGGATCCGGTTGTATCGGCGTCAATAAAGCTGTAACCCTGATCCATCGAAAGCGGTTCCGCGGCGGTGAGGGTATCTCCGTCCTTTCGATAAGAGAGCAGCTTTTGGTTGGTCAGGAGATACACCCAATCATCAGCGTTTGCCACCCCGATGCTGTACAGATCGGTGGGTATGATCGGCTGCCCGGCTGAAAGCCACTTGGCCTGCAGGGTATACCCGCTGGCGGTGCTTACAGAGGCGGGGGATGGGATAAACGTGATACCGTCCTCCGGCATCGGCGGATCGGAAAGCGGAGGATTTGGAATAGGGTAAGTGAAACGGACAGAGGCCAGGATATCATCCAGAACGTCCGCAATGGTTTCGGGACTGGAAATGGAAAGACTCAGCGTAATACCTGCCTGGGGGACGCGCGCATAATATTCCGCGTAGGACCAGTAATCATTGTAGGTGAGTCCCCGGAATGTAACGCCGTCGATCACAAGCTCATCCAGCGTATCCTTGCCGTCCGCTTTCGCTTTCTCCAACAGTCCGGTGATATTGGACCGGTAGGCCGCCACTTCTTCCACACTGGCGGTAAGCGCGAGATTGCTCACGGACCAGCCGCTCTGGTCATTGAGATCGTACTGTACGGTGTAATACTGATCCCAGTTGTAAACGCCGTACTGGTCCTCTACCCAATCCGCGGGAAACGCGATGGTAAAATAGTCGCAGGTATACACAAGCGGCAGGGCGGAGGCAACCGGCGCCGCTATTTCAGCATCGGCTTTTTGGAAACCGATCCGCACGATATCCACCGCATAGCTCAGGGTAAGAGTTTCCGTTTCCGCGTCCCAGGCCGGATTAAACAGGAAAGAGTTATTTCCCAAAGAAATGCCGTCCGCTGTCTCGGTCCAGGTCAGCGGCTGCGCATAGTCCGCCGTCAGCTGTGCCGAGCCGGTGCCATCAGCCAGGAGGGTGATGGAAAGGCCGTCGGGAAGCGCGGTCTGGATATCCAGCGTCATGCCGGATACCTCGTACGTAAGGGCGTTCCAGGTACCGGCAAACTGGTATTTTGCCGGTGTGCCGCCCTTGCCTATATTGACCAGATCGTTGAACCCTCCGCTTTTGGGCTTGCCCTCGGCTTTGGCGAAATACATGATCACACCGTCCTGGTTGTTGACCAACTGACCGTCCTGATAGACGAACGGAACATCCAGGCCGTCCAAAACAAGGGTGATGCCGTTGGTGGTGGGCTGCCAGGTGCCGTTTTGCTCAATGGAGAAACTGAAAAACGAAGCGGTTCCGTCCGCATTCAGCGTGCAATGCATCGCCTCCGGCAGGGCAACCCCTTCGTATTCCGTCAGTTTTATGCCGTCGCCCAGATCCACAGACTGGCATGCCCAGTCTCCCGTGAAATCGATCGTTTCGGAAACGGTTTGTGTTTCGGGCAGTACTTTTTCAAAGTACATGGTTACGTCGTCTTCCTGGTTCACCAGCAGGCTGTCCTGCATGACGAACGGAACATCCATATTGTCTGCGTTGATCAGGATTCCGTTATCCGCTGCGGACCAGGAACCGGTTTGCTCTTCTCCCATACTGGTCAGCAGAGCCGTACCATCGTCATAAAGTGTAAAGAAGATCATTTCCGGCAGCTTCTGACCTTCATACTCCGTCAGTAAAACGCCGTCGCCCAGATCCACATAGCGGCAGACCCAATTACCGGTGTAATCGGCTTGCGCCGCTATGGCGGTCGGTACAGATACCATCGTCAGGCATAAAAGCAGCACACAGACAAGGCTCGTCAGTTTTTTCATGATTCCTTCCTCCCAAAATATTGCTGGATTGACACTGTAGAAACAGAGTGCGGTGTTCGATCGTATCCATATTGAGTGAGGGACATGGTTTCATTATCTTCATCATCCATATCGTCCATGGATGGATGGGGCTTGAGTGCCTGTGGCCTGTGATGCGCTTTTTAATAAGTATCGCCGGAGAGTACGAAAAGCCGTTCGTTGATCAATCGGACATCGGGGCGGTTAGTTATTCAATGCTTCAGCCCGGATTGAGCGCTTCCCATTGCTCATAGCATTGGATGATTCCGTTGATAACGGCGGAGGAGCTGATGGTGGCGCCGCTGATGGTATCCACGTTGCCGTTGATAACAGGCATTTCGGCAAGGCCTACAAACTGGCCGGTAAACGCGGGCTCCTTCACCTTTGTGCCCAGGCCCGCTGTTTCGGCAAACTTACTGCCGCCGACAGACAATCCGGTAACAACGCCCTGCAGATCGATACCGATGATGATTTCGATCGGTCCGCCGTAGCCGGATACGGTGTTCTGGAGCACATAGCCTATGGTTTCGTTATTGAGCTTTGCTTCAAAAATACTATCCAGTACCGTGTCTTCCGCCATTGCCATTTCCGTAAAATCGGTTGCCTCGGGGAAAACGGCGGTACGCGCTTCCCGCGTGGCTCTCTGGCTTTGGTCCTGAATCGGGCCGGAAGTTACCATATTGGTTGCGGCCAGGGCAAGGCCCGCGACTAAGGCAATGATACATAGGATAAGCCAGGCTTGTTTCTTCACGGTGATTTCTCCTCCATTTGTGTGTTGAATCGAGTATCCAAAACTTTTATGGGCGGTAAATGCCGGGCAAGCGTTTTGGCGACTGTGCCTGTGATGAAACCCATCACTGCGCCTGCGGGCATAAGCAGCCCGAGATAAAAAATAAGCGAGGGCGTTTGCAGGATGACCATAGCCAGAGCAACCTGGCCGATGTTGTGCATTACGCCGCCGACGATACCGACGCCGATCTGGCTGATGCCTCTTCGCTTGTACAAAAGGCTCATCAGCGCCAGGCTGAGCACCCCGCCGGAAAGGCTGTAAGCGATCATCATCGGATTTCCCAGCAGCAAGCCCAGCAGAACGTTTTTCACGATCATGATCTGGTAACTTAGGGGCACGCCCAGCCAATACAGGGAAATGATCAATACGCTGTTGGACAGCCCCAGTTTGATGCCGGGCACGGGAGAAACCGGCAGAAAGCTTTCCAGATACCCCAGAACCAGCATGATGGAAACCAGTACGGCGGAAAACGCAAGCTTTCGGGTTTGCTTCATGGCGTAATCTCCACCGGGATATCGTCCCCGGTTTCCAATGACAGAACCAGCCGGTGCGGCAGGCAGATAATTTCGTTCGCCAGCGCTCGCTCCCCGATGTTGTTCAGGGTAACGTCTCCCTGGTGAATACAGTTCTGATTGAGGCAGTTGGATTCGATCACCCGGAAACCACCCGGAAATATCTGCACGATATTGTAATCGCCGTTGTCCTGCTCGATACGGATATTCTGATTTCCGGTGAGTGGAATCCATTGGTCCTCCTGGTTGGGGACGGAGATATGAAGGTAAGCCGCTGCAGAATTATCCACGACAGTTTTAGGTCGCAGGACAAACAGCACGGCGCTCACAACCAATACGACTGCGAGGATGATAAAATCCCGTCGCTTCATGAACCCTCCCATCCGTTGATCCCGCTACTTAAATGTACAACATATTATAGCATCACGCAGTAGGGGTTTCAATGGAAAAACTTGAAAACAGGAAGAAAACACGGCTCCGGGCATAGGGGGTTCCAGCTTCTTGACGGTAGGAAAACGCTGTGTTATGGTATTGCGCAGGGGAACATAATTGGATAAAAGGATTGGAAACCGGAAAGGAACACGTATGAAAAAGGCAATCGCGGTATGCCTGATGCTCCTGATTGTCGCAACCGTTTTATTTGTGCAACGGACGGAAGATGTGAAGCGGTATCAAACGGGCTTTTTCGACCTGTTCGATACGTATACGGAGCTGACCTTCTACGCGGAGGATGCGGACATGGCTGCGGCCGTTGCGGCTGCCGTAAAAGAGGAGCTCACAGTCTGCCATCAGCTTTATGATATCTATCACGAGTATGAGGGAATGAACAACCTGAAAACCATCAACGACAACGCGGGTATCGCTCCGGTTGAAGTGGATCGGCGGATTATTGAGCTGCTTCTTTTCAGCAAAGAAATGTATCAGAAAACCGGAGGACAGGTGAACATTGCCATGGGCAGCGTGCTTGCGCTCTGGCATGACAAGCGGACAGAAGGCATAGAGGACCCGGATAACGCATCCCTGCCGGATATGGACGCGCTGCTGGCGGCAGCGCAGCATATGGATATCGAAAATCTGATGATTGACGAACAAGCGATGACCGTATACCTTGCGGATCCGGAGATGCGGCTGGATGTGGGTGCGGTCGCCAAAGGCTTTGCAACAGAGCGTACGGCGGCGCTGATCGCCGCGCTGGGCGTGGAAAGCGCGCTGTTAAGCGTTGGCGGCAACGTACGCGCCATCGGCCTGCGCGGAGATGGAACCCCATGGCAGGTTGGCGTGCAGAACCCTGATTTGGACGCGCAGGAAAGCAATGTTGCCACGGTGGCACTGGAAAACTGCTCCATGGTAACTAGCGGCAGCTATCAGCGGTACTATGTGGTGGATGGGATTGTATACCATCATATTATTGATCCGGTTACGTTGATGCCCGCCGGGTATTCCCAGTCCGTTACCATACTCACGGAGGATTCCGGGATTGCGGACGCGCTTTCCACCGCGCTGTTCACTGTACACATAGAGCAGGGGAAGGAAATCCTCAAAGGGTTTGACGATGTGCAGGCACTGTGGATTACCCAGGACGGTGAAATGGTAAGAACTGATGGATTCGTGGTGGAATGAACGGTTTCGCTGTTATAATAATAGGAAGTAACACAGCATAAGACACGATAATTTGCATCGCGGACGAACCACCGCTATAGCGGAACTGGAACAAAGGCTGTTCATATAGGGCACGGTAAAAGAACCGGACGCAGTTTGCGCATAAGTATTTTTCTAAAAAAGGCAGTAAAAAAGCGCACCTTTCGGTGCGCCGCATTCGGTTACTGATCCTTTTCCCATTCCGAGAGGTTGTCCTGGATCGTGGTAAGGATTTCCTTGAGTGCGGTCCGCTGTTGATTGTTCAGTCCCTTGGGCATCGGCCCGATTACGCTGTTGTTGATGCTGCCGGATAAAAGATAATCCACGCTCACATCCAGTGCGTTGGCCATTGAAACGAGAGTCTCCAGGCTGGCTTTGCGGGACCCGCGCTCAACGTGCCCCACAAATGAGGTCGATACGTTTACGCGCTCTGCCAGCGTCTCCTGTGTCCAGCCGCGTTGGGTGCGTTGCTTCCTAATCCGGCGGCCTAGATCAATATAATCCATTTGTTTTCCATCCCCAATGTAAAAAGTAATTGTGGATTTTCAGACAAGACTGAAAGTACCCAGATTCAAATATATCGAATTGTAAAGTGTTTGAAAAGTGTCTAACGGTCGCATAAATAGCCTTGTAATGCATACATAAGCCTATTAGATGTAAAAACGAAGAACTGAATAGACGAATTGTTCTTGGAAAATCCAGAAATACACCTATACAAAGGCTTTGTTACGTGGTATAATAACCACGATGACCCAGCCAAGGTATCAGGTATAGGTTCTTCCTCCTTCGTTCATCATGTCCGAAAGTATGGAAATCCACGCCGGAATCACTGGAAATCTGGGACACAGATTAACGATTTGGAGGAAACCAGAATGTTTGAAGACAAAACCTTAACGTGCCGGGACTGTGGTGAGGAGTTCGTATTCTCTGCCAGCGAACAGCAATTTTTTGCTGACAAGGGCTTTCAGAATGAGCCCAGCCGTTGCCCCGGATGCCGCTCCGCCCGCCGTGCCACCCAGAACCCCAACCGTGGCGAACGGCAAATGTACGAAGTGATCTGCGATGGCTGCGGCGTTACCACCCAGGTGCCCTTCCAGCCCCGTGGCGATCGTCCCGTGTACTGCCGCGAATGCTTCGAGCGTAACCGTCAGAACCAGTACTAAGAAATAGTCGGTTTCATCGCTTCCTCTGCAAAGAGGAAGCGATTTTTTTGATCCTGCGGTAAAAGAGAACATAAACAGGCAGACAGCTAGCTATGTAAGAAACAGATTAAATACGCTTAATGGATTCGCGGAGCTGTGAAAAGACATCCATAAAGTCTTCTTTAAACGCGAGCGGGTATGTAATCTGAATACAGTACAGCACATTGTCGATCGTCGTGGCGTGAATGCGTCCGCCTACCTCAACACCGGTTACAAGCGTACCGGAGTAGTTGACATAGACTCCCAGGGCCCCCATCAGGTAACGCGTAGCGGTAAGGCTGGGTTTCCATTCCGAGAAATTCAACGATCCGATGGTGTTCAAGCGCTGCTTAACCTCGGTGGTCAGCTGTGATTCCGAGTAGTCGCTGTTCACAGGGACGGCATAGATGTTGATGATGCCAAGCTGCCCGTTTTTCATTTGGCTTTCAGGCTCGGAAAGCGTAAACACTTCGTTGTACGAATCATCCGCGACCCAGCCTGCCGGGGCTTCAAAGGTTACACCGACGCTGGCGGGACTGTACGAAATATAGGTAAAATTAAGGGCAGCCTGCGGCGTGGGGGTGGGGGCGTCGATTGGTTCAAGCGGGATGGGGGTGCTGCCGGTATACGGATAGGCGGTAGCGCCTGCAGTGTCTCCGGCGGCGGATGAAAACAGGCTGGTTTGCGCCTGATATCCGGCGTCAAAATTATTGAGCATCGTTGTATCCATACCCGGATCCGCTTCTTCGTTTAAGGCATCGTTTTCGGAATAGGTTTCATCGGTTGGCATGGAATCTGTTACAGCCGTCGTATCCTCTGCGACTGGCACCGCGGTTGCGGGCGCTGTGGTGGCAGCGGGGCCTATATACTGAGTGACCTCCGTATATAAGGGCTCTTCCTGCTGGCCTTGGCAGCCGGACAAAAGCAAAGCAGTAGCTGTGAGACACAGCAATACAAGGGCTGTACGCTTCATATTGATATCCTCCGATTTCTAGGCAAGCCGCGCTTGCGGTATGGGAGCAGCCAAACACGGGGTTCAGCGTTTGGCAAGGGATTCCGGCATGGTTATTCTATCATTTCACCGATAATGCGTCAACCGCCGCCGAATGAAGGCGATGCGGGGGAGCCAGGCGTATGTGTTTTATAAAGTATAATTCACTCAGAATCAAGCTGGTCGTAATGCGGCTGATAAAGCCTGCGCTCCAGCGACCAGATTTTTTCGGAAAATACGCCGGGCGGTACCTTGGAAAGCGCAGTCTCGATCTCGTTCATCCGCGCGTCCATAAGGTCCAGCCAGTGCAGCACCTCAGCCTCTGGGAACATCGGCTTGCGCGGGCTGCCGTACATATCCTCCCCATGATGGCTGAGCATCATATGCTGGAGCAGCAGCACAGACTCCCCGGTGATATTCAGGGCCTTAGCCGTTTCCCCGATGCGTGTAACGCCGATGGAGATGTGGCCCAACAGCAGGCCCTCCGGGGTATAGTCCTTGACGACGCCGAGCTCATCGCTGTCCATCTCTTCGATTTTACACAGATCGTGAATGATAACGCCGGAAAGCAGAAGATCCTTATTCAACCGGGGATAGAGCGGGAGCACCGCTTTGGCAAGCCGGAGCATCCCTAATGTGTGGTGCAGAAGGCCGCTGCGCTCCGCATGGTGGATGCGCTGCGCGGCAGGGAAATAGAGAATCTGATCCTGGTATCGGGTAAGCATGGCTTCCACAATGGCGCGCAGGGACGCGCTCGTAAACCCGGCCGCGGTATCGGTGATTTCCTGAAGCATACTTTCCGGGTTTTCGGGTGCGCTGGGGGTAAGCAGATTCATATCCACATGATCGGTTTCATCAAGCGGACGCAGTTTCTCAATACGAAGCTGCAGGCGGCCGTTATATTCCTGTGTGACGCCGCGTACCTTGATCACGCTGCCAACGGGAGGCGGATCGGTGTTCC
Source organism: Candidatus Limiplasma sp. (assembly GCA_963664595.2). GTDB lineage: Bacteria > Bacillota > Clostridia > Christensenellales > Aristaeellaceae > CAXXOK01. Next base: position 346,175 of record CAXXOK010000010.1, read on the forward strand.
CGTCCCAAAGCTTGCCGTTGAGCTCTCCTGTGCAGTCGGCAAGGGTGAGGTCCAGATATTTGCTGCCGGTGCTGCCGACGCGCTGTTCGCTCATGCGGACCAGTACGTATCCTTCAAACCGTATATTCTTTTCAAGGGTCATGATACTCTTTTGCTGCATGTCAGTCTCCGTTCTCGTTGATATAGGCGGGTACGTTGACGCCCGGCGGATTGATGAAGCGCGCAAACTCATCCTGCCATTCCACATCCACTGTGCCGACCGGGCCGTTGCGCTGCTTGGAAACGATAATCTCCGCGGAGCCGTCGTCTACGGCCTGGTCGTCCCCCGGCTCATCGTTTTGATAATAGTTTTCACGGTGGATGAACAGCACCACGTCGGCATCCTGCTCAATACTGCCGGAATCGCGCAGGTCGCTGAGCTGCGGGCGTTTGTTTTTGCGCATGGTATTGGCGCGCGCCAGCTGCGCGCAGGCCAGCACGGGGATTTTCAGCTCCAGCGCGATGGACTTCAGGTCGCGGCTGATATCGCTGACCTCCTGCTGACGGTTTTCATTGCGCTTGTCCGAGGCCATCAGGCCCAGGTAATCGATCACAATCAAATCCAGCCCATTCTGCTCCATCATCAGCCGCCGCACGCGGCTGCGCATTTTGGAAGGGGTCAGGCCGGGGGTGTCGTCTATAAAAATGCGGCGGGTACTCAGGCGGTTCAGGCTGTCGCCAACCTTCATCCATTCCTCGTCGCTGAGCATGCCGTTGCGCAGGCGCTGCATGTTGATATTGGAAGCATTGGCCAGAATACGCATGCCGATTTGTTCCTTGGGCATTTCCATAGTGAATAGGGCAATGCGGCTGTTGACACGGTTGGCGGCGAACAGGGCAATGCCCAGCGCCAGCGCGGTTTTACCCATGCCGGGGCGCGCACCCGCGATAATCAGCTCGCCTCCATGCAGGCAGGTAAGCTTCCGGTCCAGATCATAGAGCCCGGTGGGCACGCCGCTCAGTCTGCCTTTAAGACGGCTGAGCTTTTCCAGCTTATCAAACGTTTCCATCAGTACGGCGCTCAGGGGCGTCAGCGTATCGCCGCCCCCGCGCCGCATGACGATGTCGAAAATCAAACGCTCCGCATTGGCCAGAAGGGTTTCCATGTCGTCCATCTGGGTAAAGCAGGATTCCTCAATGCGGCGGCAGGCGAAAATCAGCCTGCGCAGCGTGCTTTTTTCCTGTACGATGCGGATATACGAAGCGGTGTTGGCCGTAGTAGGCACATAACGGCAAGCCGACAGCAGATAGGCGGAGCCGCCCACACCGTCCAGCGTGCCGCGGCGGGAAAGCTCGTTGGAAACGGTCATCACGTCTACGGAGGAACTGGTGGAAAACAGCTCTTTAATGGCTTTGAAGATTTCCTGATGCTCGGACAGGTAAAAATCATCCGCCTGCAGCGTTTCCACCGCCAGCGTGGCGGCGCCGATATCCTGAAGGGCGGCGCCCAAAACGGAACGCTCGGCATCCACGCTGTTGGGCGGGGTGATACGCATCAGGTCCTGCTGTTCCATTCCGTGCCGCCTCCTTTCCGAGAACCGTACATTACAGCCAAATGTAGTACCGGATTACTTGGCGGCCGCGTCGGTAACAATAACATTCATTTTGGCGGAAATACCGGAATATACGCTGATGGACGCCTCATATTCGCCGGTCTGGCGGATGGGCTCGCAGTCAATTTTACGCTTATCGACCTCGATGCCATACTGCTGCTTGAGCATATCGGCAATCTCCTGGTTGGTAATGCTTCCGTACAGGCGGCCCTTTTCTCCGCACTTGGCGGATACGCGGATGGACTTCCCTTCCAGTGATTTGGCCAGCGCCGTCGCCTCGTCCCGGCGCTCCTTTTCCAGTTGTTCTTCGGCGGCGCGCTTGCGCTCTATTTCCTTAATCGCGGCGGGCTTGGCTTCCGCCGCCCATTTGCGGGGGAACAGGTAATTGCGCGCATACCCGTCGGAGACCGTAATGATATCCTCTTTTTTGCCCTGGCCTTTAACATCACAAAGCAAGATAACCTTCATGAAATGTTTCCTCCTTTACTTTGGAACCATTCAAGCTTTTGAGCAGGAATCGTAAATTATATTATATAGTCATGAGGTGGCTACGTCAATGCGGGGGAGGGAGTCGGGGCTTTTATCGGGGCCGGTACAGCGCTTGCCAATCCTCCAGCAGCGCGCTCCAGGCATAGTGCTCTTTCAGCTGAGCCCGCCTTTGCAGCTCATCCGCAGAAACGGGAGCCGTTAACGTTTCGGCAAGCAGCCCTGGTACCTGTGACAGATTTTGAAACCATAGCATATGGATCCCCAGATTTTCCAGCTGCGGATACGAAAGCCAATCGCCGCATAGTACGTGCGCGCCGCAATACAGGTATTCCTGTAAACTTGAAGAAAACGCGTCGGTCGGCATCGCCAGCACAAAGGCGTCGGCGGCCAGGCGCAGATAGGCGCTCTCTTCACCGTTCATAAACTCCGTAAGGATCATGGTTTGGCAGGGCAGCTTGGCCGCGGCGGCCCGTACGGCGGTGAAATAGCGCTCATCCGTATTGCCATAGGTCATCTGCAAAACAATGGACCACTGCCGGACCGTGTCCTGCGGAAAGGCTGACAGCGTTTCCAGCAGTTCCAGATGGCGGTGGGGCGGGGAGGCGTTATACCCCAGGCAGATCAGCGGCTGATCGGGCGGAAGGCCGAAGTGTGCCTTGCACGCGGCCCTGTCCGCCGTCAGGCGGAGACGGTCGATATCGTCGTATAAATCAACGCCGAAATCACAAACCACGGTTTTGGCTGCGCAGGCATCGCCAAACAGATTCCGGATCCGGTCAATATGCGGCTGCGTGATCACCGTGATCTGGTCGCAGGCGCGCAGCGGTTTTGCCATTTGCTTCAGTTGGCGTGGCGTGCCGCGCAGCAGATCGCTGCCCCAGAAGGTAGCGATCCAGCGGGCGGCAGGAAAACGGCGTTTCACTATGTTTCCCAGCGCCAAATCGCGCCGTGACAGGTAATGGTTATGGATGGCATCAAATGGGCCGAGCCTTGAAAGAGACCGGGCGTTGGCATGGATACGTGCCCACATCCGCAGGCGCGGGATGTGCCTGATCACCGGCAAACGGTGGGTATCCCGGCAGATTGTTACACCCTGTTCCTCAAACCAGCGGTCGAATTTACCTGTCTGATTCCAGATCGGAAACAATACGATCTCCCAGCCGCCGGGCAGCAGCACGCGCTGCACATAACGCTGGGTATAGGGATTGTCGCTGTCGGCAATCAGTAAAATCCGTTTGCTCATGCGCGGCCTCCGATCTTCAGGGCGCCGATGCCTTCATGCAGCAGCTGCACGGCCGTATGCCACAGGATGGCAATCTCCCTGCGGAACAAAACCAGCGCCAGCACGTAGATGCCGCCAAGGGCGCCGTACTTCCAGGCAAGCATCCCATGCAGCAGATAGTTGGCAACGGAAGCGGCCAGCATCAACCCAACGGTATAGAACACGTAGCGGTAGTTTTGAATGGCGTGGAAGTAATGCTGCCCGATGACCGTGCGCAACGTCAGCGTAATAATAGCCGCCGCTGTGGACGCCATGGCTGCACCGGCCGCGCCCAAAAGCGGAATCAGCGTGTAGCACAGCCCGATGTTTAAAACGACCGATACAGCAAACACAATCGTGCCCCAATAGGTTTTCTTTTTGATCCCAATTCCCATATCCGTGGTTTCCCCGAGACAATAGGAGATCGGGGAGAGGAACAGAAAGGGGAAAAAGACCACAGAGGCCCGGTAGTTGGGCCCCAGCAGCAAGAAGACCAGCGACTGCAGCAGGATGATCGTAAGCCCGAAGCCGGTCAACAAACAGGCCATGATGCGGTGCACGGTGAAAAACCGTCCCGTTTCACCGGTTTGGTAGTTTTCATATACATAAGGGGCCCAATAGGTATTGAACCCGGCCTGTATCACGTTAACGGTGGACGCCATCGCCAGCGCGGCGGTATAGATCCCTACGGTAGCGGCATCCAGCATGTTGAAAAGCATCACGGAGCTGATGTTGGAGTTCATCCAGGAAATGATGGTTACGGGTATCAGCGGTATGGCAAATGCGGAGATTTCTTTGATAAATGGTTTATCAATGCGGCTGAGGGAATGACGGGAAAACCGCTTGCGCTGAATCAGAGTGAACACCAGTGTGAACAAGGCCATCAGAAGGGTAAGGCTGATAATGGCGGGCTTGGCGTAGGCGGAGGAAAAGCCGACCGCCAGATAGGCAATCTTCGTCAGCACAATCTGGAGCACGCCTTGCATGGTGTACAGCCTTGGGTTTTGCTCCATACGGTAAATCAGGGATAAGTAGCGGAAGATCACCGTGCAGAAGCTGAACACGAACAGGCATACGAAAACCCCGAAATCCGGGGTTTTCATCACCTGCTCGCTGATGAAGCGCCACCCGAACAAAAGCAGCAGCGAGGACAGCAGGCTGAACGCCAATGATGTGGAAAGGCAGAATGTCAGTAGAGAGGTACGGTTTGCTTTTCCGGGCGGTTCCAGATAAAAACGGACGAACGCCTGGTCCAGCCCCAGATAACACAGCGCGCCGAACAGCGCCGCGTAGTTGTTGAACATGTTAATTTTGCCAAGCTCATCGGGGATAAACAACCGCGTAGCGATGGGTGTGGACAGAAAACCGATCGCAAAGGCGATCCAGGACATTATGGAAAAACCGAAAACGTTCTTGAGAAAGTGCTTTTTGGATTGCTCCATGCTATGCTTCATCCTTCTGGGATAATTTGGGGAGCGTTACGGTGAAACGGGTGCCCGTTGCTGTACACTCGCAGTTCACTTCGCCGCCGTAGGGTTCCAGCGTACTCTTGACGATGGAAAGGCCCATCCCGCGGTTTTCGCCCTTGGTGCTGACGCCCACTTCAAAGATGGAGTCGCGCATGCTTTGCGGAATCGTGGCTCCGTTGTTTTCAATAATAAAGAGATACGCACGGATATCCTCGTGGATGGTGAGGGTGATCTGCGGATTGGCGGCCTGCTTTGCCGCGTCCATCGCGTTGTCGATCAGGTTGCCCAGCACCCGGCACAGCTCCCAGGCCGGCATGGTGAGCGCGTCCAGCGGGCTTTTGATATCCAGCTGCAAATCGATCTTTTCCTGCGCGCAGGCGCCCGCTTTTATCTTCAGCAGGGCGTTTACCGCGGTGGAACGTGTGGACAGGAACGTGGATACCGAGCGGATTTCGCCGTACACTGTTTCCAGATACCCCGTGGCCTCGGTGTATTCCTGCATCTCCATCAGGCTGTAAACAACCTGCAGATGATTGAGAAAATCGTGCCGCTGGGCCCTCAGGGTATGGTTGAGATCGTCCATCTGCGTGTTGGACTGCTCCAGATCCAGAATCTGCAATTGCCGCCTGCGCGCCATCAACGCTTCGCGGATATCCAGAAACGCGCCCCAGCTTGCCATCATCCCGCCGATGATAGCCATCCATTGGATAAAAATCCGGTTTTGCGGGGTGACACCAATAAACATGGTATAGACCACAAAGCCCATCAGCACGGTGATTTCGGACACATTGACGATAATCGCGTACAGCGAGGCCTTGCTGATATCGATATGCCGGGTCGGCTTTCGTCGATTCACGTTTTTTTCTCCTTCCCAAACCGGCGCTCCAAACGGGCCTTCAGCTTGGCTTCACTGCCCTGGTCGCTGGGATGGTAATATACGCGGTTTTCATACCCATTGGGCATGTAGGTCTGCCTGACAAAATGATCCGGGAAGTTGTGCGGATATTGATAACCGTCTGTTTTTTCATGGGGCTGAACATAGCTTTGGTCGCGCAGATACTCCGGCACGGCGGAATAGTTGCCGTTTTGCGCATCGGCTTCGGCAGCGCCGAGGGCATCCACCACGCTGTTGCTCTTTTCGGCCATACAGATGGCGAGGATCGCCTGCGCGATGGGGATACGCGCCTCCGGCATGCCGACGGTTTCCAGCGCGTTTGAGGCCGCGTGCGCCTGCAGCATTGCCACGGGATCGGCCAGCCCCACATCCTCGCTGGCGTGTACGATGATACGGCGCACGATCAGCCTGGGATCCACCCCCGCGTACATCAGCCGTGCAAACCACAGCAGCGCGGCGTCCGGATCGCTACCGCGCATGCTTTTGATGAACGCCGACAGCATATCGTAGTACAGGGATTCGTCCAGCTTCATGATGGGCTTCTGCACACTCTCCTGCGCAACCTCCAGCGTGATGCGCTTCGCGCCGTCCGCGTCTTCCGCCGTGGTGAGGAAAGCCAGTTCCAGCGCGGAAAGCGCCGTGCGCAGATCGCCGTTGGACATCCGGGCGATGTAGGAGAGTGCGCCGTCTCCGCATTGCACTTTATAGCGTCCATAGCCGCGCTCCTCATCGTGCAGTGCGTGCTCCAGCGCCGTGAGGATAGCGGGGGCATCTAGCGGCTTGAAGGCAAACAAGCGGCAGCGGCTGACAATGGCAGGCGTCATGCTGACCATCGGGTTTTCCGTGGTGGAGCCGATAAAGCGGATCAGGCCCGATTCGATGGCGGGCAGGATGGAATCGCTTTGCGCCTTGGACCAGCGGTGGCATTCGTCCAGCAGCAGGTAGGTGGCCTGGCCCATACGGATACGGCGCTCCTCGGCTTCCTTGAGCACCTTGCGCACGTCCGCCACGCCGCTTGTGACGGCGTTCAGTTTTTCAAACCGGCTGCCGGTCATGCCTGCGATGATATGCGCCAGCGTGGTTTTACCGCAGCCGGGCGGGCCCCAGAAGATGCTGGATTGCAGCTTGTCCGCCATGATGGCGCGGCGCAGCAGCCGCCCCTCGCCCACAAGCTCCTCCTGACCAACGAATTCCTCCAGTGTGCGGGGGCGCATCCGGTCGGCAAGCGGCGCCTGCGTGGGATGATTTTCAATTGTACTCCACAGCGTTTGCTGGTCGAACTTATCCATTGGACCGGAATAGCGCGGGATCGGCATTCGAGGGATAGATCACCAGGATCTGGTAATCCTCCGGGATATTGTAGGTATATTGTATGTTGCCGTTGGAATCATAATAACCCGTCGAGGTATCCCACCCGGTGATCACGATGAACAGGGTGGTCAGATCGGGATAGGTGGACGGTGAGTAGAAGGTAAACATGCCGTGCTGCGAAGTTTCATTCGGATACAGCGGCAGATTGTACGCGCCGTAGAGAGTCAGCAGGTCGCCGGTTGTGCTCATGTTGATGATCTGCTGGCTGGAATTGAGCCCTTGCATGAAGTACCGCACCTGCGTGATCACCATGCCGGAGTTGTTTCTCAGCGTGATATAAGGCTTTCCATTATAAATGGACAGGCTCTGCACGGTTACGGCGCGGGTAAGGGAGCCGACATTCACATTCAGGGTAATGGAATACCCGCCGTCCTCTGTGGTGCCTGTTACGGTGGTGCGGCCCCAGGTGTTGCCGCCTACGATTTTGAAAGTGTTCGTATTGCCCGATACCGTGGCGATGCTGGGGTCGGCTACTACCCAGGTCATGGCGTTATTGGTGGCATCGGAGGGAGAAAGCTTTACCGTAAAATGGCCGTAGTAGCCTTCGCTGACGCGGATATCGGACCGGGAATAGCTGACGCCCGTTACGGGAACCAGCACCTTGATGGTGGCGGTGCCTTTTTTCTTGCTTCCGTCGGCGGTGGTCACGGTCACGGTGGTGGTGCCGCCCTTAAGCGCGGTCACAACGCCGTTTTCGTCTACGCTGGCGACGTATTTATTGCCAACTTTATAGGTAACCGCCTGGTTGGATGTATTGGCAGGGAACACGGTATGGTTCAGCTGCAGGCTGTCTCCGAGCACAATCTCGTAGCTGTCCTGCTCAAAGGAAACGCTGGAGGCGAGCTTGAGTACGGTTACGGGCACATCGCTGGCAGCGTTTACGTTATCCTTGCAGGTGGCTGTAATTACGGTCTGTCCCAGCTGTACGCCGGTGACCACGCCGCTGTCTGAAACGGTGGCGACACTATTATCCGCGGAGGACCAGAGCACGGTTTTATCGTTCGTATCCTTGGGCAAAACGGTCGCTTTGAGCTTCTGGGTTTTTCCCTCGGCAACGGTAACGGCAGCGGGGGCGACCGATACGCTCTCCGGGGGCTGTTTCACGGTGATCCGAACGGAGTTGGTTCCTTTGCCGTCCGCCGTCTCTATGCGGATCAGCGCTTCGCCGCGCTTGAAACCCGTAACCAGCCCGTCCTGGGTAACCGAAGCGACAGAGTCGTCGCTCGAATACCAGACAACGGTTTGCATGGTGGCGTCTTTCGGCGTGATTTCATAACTAAGTTGAAGGGTTTCGCCCAACGTGATGCTTTTTTGATCTGCGATGATCGATACTGCGCTTACGGGAACAATAACCGTTACGGGGATGGTTACGCTGAGGGTGTCATCATATTTACTGGTAGCAGTCAGCTCGCATTCGCCCGCCTGCAGCGCCCGTACCTTTCCGTCGCTGCTGACATAAGCGATGTTCTCATCGCTGACGGAATAGGTTACGTCGCTGCGCAGCGCGCCGGCCGGGGTGATATCCGCATATACCGTAACATACCGCCCCACGGAAAGGGTAAGGCTGTCCCGGTTTAAAGACAGGGTTACGGTGTCCGCATCCACGGCGGTCCATACGCCAAGCAGCAAGCAGACAGTCAACAGGCACATTATCAGCTTCTTCATACGGCACAACCTCCATTTAATCCAATCATTTTGCTGTGATCAATATATCATAAATCAGGCGCTTTGGAAACCGATGAACACTGTGATCCAAAGTGTTCCGTATTGTATTTTACAATCGAACGGGGAAATGGCGCGGCGGGAGGTTTGGGCTGTTCGCATTGATTTTTTCCGTGAATCCTGTATAATTCTTGAGAGGGAAACAAATCGTGTCCCGCAAAGAACGGTTATGAAGGATGGTGAAAGTAAAGTATGGAAAGAAACGAAAATTTTCCGTATGAAGAGTTAAGTGATATATCCATCCGGCTGGCTTGGGGACAGCTGGAAATGTATGCCGACGACATTGAGCAGATTCAGGTGATCGCCTCAGGCGACGACCACACGCTGAACGAGCTGCGGATTGCCGTAAAGGAAAACGAACTGCAGATTGAGCAGCCGCAGTATGGCATATCTCTGGATATCACGCGGGGGCATTGGATGCAGCTGTGCGTGCGCGTGCCAAGAGCATGGAGCAAGGCCGTGTGCGCGGGCACCATCAGCGGCTTCATCAGCGCGCGGGGGCTGGGCGGCAGCCGCATTGAGCTGGAAACGATCACCGGCGACCTGAAGGCTTCCGGGATTACCGCAAGCGAGATATCGCTGCGTACCACGGCGGGCACCATCCACGGCGACGGACTGATAGCTGCGCGGCTGGCCAGCCGATCTGTCAGCGGCGATATTTCGCTGGATGAGGTATCGGCGAAAATCTGCCGCCTGACCAGCGTGAGCGGCGATATGAGCATCAAACTGCAAACCGGCTTTGAGCAGATGGATTTGCGGACGGTGTCCGGTGATATGACGATCCTTTCGGAGCTGGAAGAAATGCAGGTTTCGCTGCGCACGGTGAGCGGCCATAAAACGGTGAACGGCGTAACGCTTACCCAGCGGGAGGATGCGCCGATCGTGCGCGCCACCGGCGTATCGGGCAATTTGAAAATTATCGGCTTGCGCGGATAAAACAGGAGGAACAGCATGGCAAAACAGAATTTTGGTGGATTTGGCGGCGGCGGCAATATGCAGCAGCTGATGCGGCAGGCGCAGAAGCTGCAGGAGCAGATGGTGAAAACCCAGCAGGAGCTTGAGGAACGCGAATACTCCGCTCAGGCGGGCGGCGGCATGATCAGCGTAACGGCAACGGGCAAGGGAATGCTGAAATCGATCGTCATCAATCCCGAGTGCGTGGATCCCGATGATGTGGATATACTTCAGGACATGGTGCTGGCGGCCGTGAACGAGGCCATCCGCATGGGCCAGGAAGCCAAGGAAACGGAACTGGGCAAGCTTTCCCCTGGCATGGGGGGCATGTTCTGATTTATGGCTAAGCCGCTTGAACCCATCGCGCGGATGGTGGCGCAGCTTTCCAAGCTGCCCAGCATCGGCCAGAAGAGCGCACAGCGGCTCGCGTACCACATTATCTCTATGGATCTGGAGGATGTGCGCGAGCTGGCTTCGGCGATCTACCAGGGCCGCAAGGAGATTCGCTACTGCTCGGTGTGCGGCAATTATGCCGTTGGTGATCTGTGCGATGTGTGCAGCGACGACACCCGGCAGAACGGGCAGATCTGCGTTGTGCGCGACCCGCGCGATGTGGCGGCCATTGAGCGCATGCACAATTACGAGGGCAGTTACCACGTGCTGCAAGGCACGCTGTCGCCGATGGAGGGCATCGGGCCGGATGATATCCGCATCAAGGAGCTGCTGAAACGGCTGGCGGACGGCAGTGTAAAGGAAGTCATCCTGGCTACCAACCCCGATATTGAGGGTGAAGCGACTGCCAGCTATATCGCGCGGTTGGTGAAGCCCATGAATGTGCTGGTAACGCGCATCGCCCACGGCGTGCCGGTGGGCAGCGATTTGGAATACACTGATGAAATCACCCTCGCCAAGGCCATGGAAGGGCGCAGAGAAATATAACGGAGGATCAGGCATGCCCCAATGGGACATTTGGCAATGGCTGGTAACGGCACTGCTCGCGCTGCTGTGTGTGCTTACCGTATCGGCATTGATTGTGCTACTCAAAAAACGCGGCGACGAGCGGTATGCGGAAGAGGGCTTGCGCGCGCTGCAGGCCGAGCTTGCTGAAGACAGCCTGCGCCAGCGGGAGGAACAGCTGCGCATGCTGCAGTCCATCAACGAAAACATTTCGAATATCTTAAACCGCAGCGCCGCACAGCAGGTTAATCAGTTCGAGGCACAGGATGCCCGGCAGGCACGCATGTACAACTTTACCCAGGAGAGCCTGGGCAAGTTTGAACTGCGCATGCAGGCTATTGACAAAACGCTGGATCAGGAGCTTTCCAAAAACGAAATCCGCATTGAAAGAATGCGGGAAATGATTGAAAAATCCATCACGGGCATGCGGCAGGAAAACGAGAAAAAGCTCGATGAGATGCGCAAAACCGTGGATGAAAAGCTGCAGGACACACTCAACAAACGCCTGGCCCAGAGCTTCACCCAGGTTTCGGACCGGTTGGAGCAGGTGTACAAATCACTGGGCGAGGTGCACAGGCTGGCCGAGGGCGTGGGGGATTTAAAACGCGTGCTGGGCAACGTGAAGCGCCGCGGCGTGTGGGGCGAAATCCAGCTGGGCAACCTGCTGGGCGAAGTGCTCACCTCCAAGCAATTTGAAGTGAACGTGCAGGTGCGCCCCGGCGAAAACGAGCGTGTGGAGTTTGCGGTGTGCCTGCCGGGCCGGGAGGAAAACCACCCCGTGTACCTGCCTATCGACAGCAAATTTCCGCAGGAGGATTACGCGCGGCTGGCGGAGGCAAGCGAAAAAGGCGACGCTGTGCAAACCGAGGCGGCCCGCAGCGCGTTGGTTACGGCCGTGCGGGTGGAGGCCAGGCGCATTGCTTCCAAGTATATTGAGCCTCCGTATACCACTGATTTTGCGGTGATGTTTCTGCCGCTGGAAAGCCTGTACGCCGAGGTGGTCCGGGATTCTGAGCTGGTGGAGGGCATTCAGCGCGAACAGCGCGTGGTCATCGCAGGGCCCAGCACGCTATTGGCGATGCTCAACAGCCTGCAGATGGGTTTCCGCACACTGGCGATTGAAAAACGGTCGGCGGAGGTATGGCGGCTGCTGGGCGCTGTGAAGAATGATTTTGGCAGCTTTTCCGCCGTATTGCAAAAAACACAGGAAAAGCTGCAGCAGGCCAGCAGCACCATTGATACCGCCTTTGTACGCACCCGCAGCATTGAGCGTAAGCTGCGCGGCGTGGAATCGCTGGACGGCGGAGAGACAAAGACCCTGCTTGGCAATATGGAGGAAGAAGGCGCGGAGCCCGAGGAACCGGAGACCCGGTGAATGCGTTGCCTTTAAGAAATATTCGTTTGACCGCATGCTGAAAAAACCTTTGAAAAGCCTTGCAACCCATACGGTTGCGGGGTTTTTTGTAACAAGAGGACGGTTCCCTTGCTATTTTCTGTAAACAGTGGTTTAATTGTAGCAACTTTGATGATATGGGAAGGGGGACCCCCTTTTTGGATATACAATGGTATCCCGGACATATGGCGAAAGCCAAACGGCTGCTGGCCCAGCAGCTTTCAAAAACCGATATTGCCGTTGAGCTTTGCGACGCGCGCATACCGCTGTCCAGCCGCAATCCGGATCTGGACCGGCTGCTGCAGGGAAAACATCGCGTACTGTTGCTGTGCAAAGCGGATCTGGCGGAAAACAGCGTTACACAGCGTTGGCTGCAATATTTTGCGAGTAAAGGCATTCAGGCGATGGCCTACGATACCACCCCGCAAAAAACCAAGCGGGCGCGGGAAATGATGGACCTTGCGGCAAAGGAATTCTATGATCGAGCAGAGCGCCGCGGCATCAAAAAAACGCTGCGGGCAATGGTAGTCGGCGTGCCGAATGTAGGCAAATCCACCTTTATCAACCGCCTTACAGGCAGCGCGACCACCGATGTGGGCGACAGGCCGGGTGTAACCCGCGCCAACCGCTGGGTGAAGGTAAACCCCTATCTGGAGGTGCTGGACACGCCGGGCATGCTCTGGCCCAAGCTGAACGACCAGAGAGCCGCGATGCGCCTTGCCTATATCGGCACCATAAAGGACGCCGTATACGATCAGCTGGAGCTGAGCATCCGCCTGCTGAAGGAGCTTCTGCAGGACAGACGGGATACCACCTGCGAACGCTTCAAAATTAAGAACCCCGAGGCCGAGGGCCTTGCCTTGCTGGATGAGGTATGCCGCGGCCGCGGGTTTTTGCTGAAAGGCGGCGTATCGGATTACGACCGCGCAGGCATGGTGATTCTGGATGAGTTCCGCGCCGGAAAGCTGGGGCGGATCTCGCTGGAACAGCCGCCCGCTTCACCCGCCGGGGTGACCGGGCCATGAAAGAGCCAAGCGAGAAACGCAGGCAAAGAACCCTGATGCTGTACAAGCACGATTGCGCGTGGGAAACCTTCGGCACGTCGCTTGCCGGAATGGACGAGGCGGGCCGAGGGCCGCTGCTTGGCCCTGTGGTGGCCGCCTGTGTGATGATGCCCAGAGAACCGGTTCTGCCATGGATAGACGATTCCAAAAAGCTTACCGAGGCGCAGCGTGAAGCTGTGTTTGAGGAGATTATCGTTCATGCACTGGCAGTGGGCGTTGGTCAGGCAAGCGTAAAGGAAATCGACGAACTGAATATATTGCAGGCGACACGGCTGGCAATGCGGCGCGCAAGTGCGGCAGTGCCCGCCTCGTTATGCCTGGTGGATGCGGTCAAAAATCTGAATCTGCCGTTTGCAACCTATCCGATCATCCATGGGGATGCGATCAGCTATTCCATTGCGGCAGCCAGCATCATAGCTAAGGTCACGCGCGACCGCATGATGGCCGAACTGGCTGGGATCTATCCGCATTACGGTCTGGAACGCAACAAGGGCTACGGCACGGCGGAGCATATTGCGGCCATTCAAAAACACGGAGCCTGTCCCGAACACCGCCGTCTGTTTATACGGAATATTTCCGGGGAGAACGACCAATGAAAAAGCTGTTTTTCGGGTTGCTGATTGTGCTATTACTGCTGAGTTGCGCCAGTGCGGACGGGAACAACCTTCTTGCCAACGGCGGATTTGAGAAGGTGGACGCCTCGGGTATGCCCGAGGACTGGCGTACGGTTTCCTACCTTGATATCAGCAGCAATACGCTGTTTGAAATCACGGAGGAGGAAGCCCATTCGGGTACCTACAGCGCCAGAATCGTGAATGCCAACCTGAACGACGCGCGCTATGTAACCACCATTCAAGTGGAACCCGAGAGCGTGTACCGCGTGTCGGGATATATTCTGGTCAAGGATATGGAGAGCGGGGGCAACGGAGCCAACTTCGCGTTGGAAGACCAGTATGCCGCCTCCGAAAGTGTATTTGATACCCATGGGGAATGGCAGTACGTAGAGTGGTACGGCGAAACCGATACGGATCAGACGGAGGTAGAGCTGGGGGTGCGCGTAGGCGGCTACAGCGCGGAAAGCAAAGGGACTGCCTATTTCGATGATATCTCTGTGGAAAAGGTGCAGGAAGTGCCGGACGGTGTGTTTGCCGATTTCTGGTTTACCCTGTCCAATAGCAGCAGCGCCGGCGCAAGCGGTGCAACGGATTCAACGCCGAAGAAATCCACGGGATGGTTTATATTACTGGCGCTGATCTTTGCGCTGCTGGCGGCGCTTGGCGCGCGATGGCTGCTGGCGGGCGACGAGCCGTTGAAGCCCGTCCAGAAGCAAAACACCCTGTTCCTCTTTGCGCTGGGCATGATGGCCGCGTTGGTGCTGCGGCTGTGGTTGGGCGGCAGCGTGGAAGGCTACGGCGTGGACATCGGCTGTTTTTCGGCGTGGAGCCTGCGCATGGCTTCGCAAGGCCCGATCGGATTTTACGCGGCCGACTATTTTTGCGATTATCCACCCGGCTATATGCTGATGCTCTGGCCGGTCGGGCTGATCATCAACGCGATCAGTTATTCCGGCTCGCCGGGGATTTTGCTGATGGTGAAGCTGATTCCCATCCTCTGCGACATGATCACGGCCATGCTTTTATTCTCGTATGCCAGAAAACGCATTTCCATTAAGGCGGCGGCGTTTGTCGGGCTTTTCTTTGCGTTCAACCCCTCCGTGCTTGTGACCGGGGCAGCCTGGGGGCAGGTGGATTCGCTGCTGGCATTGCTTTTGGTAATCACGGCAATAACGGCGGCGGACAAACGCTGGCGCATCGCGCTGCCCGTGTTTGTACTGTCCGTTCTCATCAAGCCGCAGGCGCTGCTGTTTGTGCCTGTTGGGCTTGCGTGGCTGTTTGCGGCTTTGGTGTTTGATAACCGGGAAGGCCGCAAAGGGCAATGGAAACAGCTATGGCAGGGGCTTGCGCTTTCCGTTCTCGCCGCGTGCATTGTTATCATTCCCTTCCAAATCAAGCAGGACGATCCGCTCTGGCTGATCAAGCGGTATCAGGAAACGCTGGCTTCCTATCACTATGCGGTGCTCAACACGGCGAACCTGATGTATCTGCTGGGCGGAAACTGGTCCGCGCTGGATGCGTCCGTCAACCGCGTGGTGAAAACCCTCACGCCCTGGCTGCCGATAGGTACGGGCTTGCTGCTGGTTTTCATCGGGCTGTGGAAGCTGCGGATCACACAGGGATGGCAGGCAATCAAGATGCAGGCAAAGGAGCTTTGGCAGGGCCTGAAACGCAAAGATGCCTGCACAGAGGATGGCCGGAGGTTTGCGCTGGCCGCGCTGTGCACCGTATTCGGGCTGGCGTTTCTGGTTACCGCATGCTGGCCAAGCACGTTTCTGGTTTACGGCACCCTGTGGATGGTGCTGGTCTATACCGCCGTTCTGCTGCTGATCCTTCTGGAACACCGGGCGGACGCGCTGCCGTTTTATATGGCGCTGATGCTGATCGGCGTCTATGTGCTGGGCGTAAAAATACACGAGCGCTATCTGTTTGCGGCCTGCGCGCTGCTGCCCGTCGCGTACATCCGCACCAGAGACCGGCGGCTGATCTGGCTGTGCGCGGGGCTTTCGATTACGACGTTTATGAACATCGCCATCGTACTGGATAATTCCATCCTGTACGGCTCGGCCATGGGACACCTGAACGCGGATACCGCCGCGGTAAACGCCATACTGTGCGTCGCCAACCTGCTGCTGTGCGGCTATGCGGCGGTGATTGCCTTCACAGGACTGAAACAATCAGAACCATTAAAGGGACAGCCAGTTAAAATCAGAAGCAACACGCAGAGCCATACGCAGCGCCTGCTCCACCCCAGGGATGCGCGCCTGCGCCTGGGAACCCGCGATTTTCTCATTATGGGGATTACATTCCTTGTGTACTCCGTGGTCGCGTTTACCAATCTGGGCAGCACCAAAGCGCCACAAACCATTTGGGTGTCCAACAGCGCAGAGGATCAGGTTGTATTGGAGCTGGAGGAAGAAACTACCTTCAAGCTGCTGTACTATGCCGGGGTCAGCTATCATAATTTCTCCGTATCCGTCAGCGACGACGGGGAAAACTGGTCGGATAAAATCATCTGCCGCATGCGGCAGGGGCTTTGCTACCGCTGGCTGTATGCCGTGAAAACGCTGGATGAAACCAATATTGATACCGAAAACTTTTTCCCCGACAGCGCGGCCAACGTGGTCTGGCTGACCGGAAAATACCTGCGCATCAATGCGGAATACGCAGGGCTGAACCTGCGCGAAATCATCCTGAGGGATGAAAACGGCGATCAGATTCCGCTGTCGCTGGTTTCCTATTACAGCCCGAAGGACGAGCTGCAAACCGATACGCCCCCCGCCAACCTGATTGATGAGCAGGATACGCTGGAGGGAGAGCCGGGATGGTTTAACGGCACGTACTTTGATGAAATCTACTACGCGCGTACCGCGTACGAGCATCTGCACGAACAGGCGCCGTATGAAACCTCACACCCCCCGCTGGGCAAGCTGATGATGTCGGTGGGCGTTGCGATCTTCGGCATGACGCCGTTCGGCTGGCGCTTTATGGGTACGCTGATCGGCGCGCTGATGCTGCCCGTACTGTATCTGTTTGGAAAGCAGCTGACGAAAAACCGGTGGTTTGCAACTTTCGGCATGCTGCTGATGACGCTGGACCTGATGCACTTTGCGCAGACTCGGCTTGCGACCATCGATACCTTCCCGGTATTTTTCATCCTGCTGGCCTATCTGTGCATGACCCGCTATGTGCTGGCCGATCCGTTTGCCGTACCGGAGGATACGGATGGTCAACCGCGCATCCTGACGAAAGCCTTCCTCAAATCCATGGTTCCGCTATTGTTGTCCGGGCTGTTCATCGGGTGCGCCATCGCCTCGAAATGGACGGGGCTGTATGCTATTGTGGGGCTTGGCGTACTGTTTGCCTATGCTGTGTACCGGCAGTTCCGCTCCGGCCTGATCGCGCACGATCTGGAGCCGGACCGCCTGACCGATGCGGAGGCGAAACGGGTGATCTGGGCGCGGGCGCTGCTGCTGAAACGGATTTTTGTTACGGCAGGCTTTTGCGTGATCTTCTTTCTGGTAATTCCGGCGGCGATCTATTATCTCGCCTATATTCCATACCTTTCACCCACGGGGCCGGTCACGATTGAGCGTATTATCCGCACACAGCAAGGCATGCTGGCCTATCACTCCACACCGGGACTGGGAATGGACCATCCGTTCTATTCACCGTGGTGGCAGTGGCCGTTGATTTTAAAGCCCATATGGTACGCGCAGGACAGCTACCTGCCTATTGGGTATGCGGCCAATATCATCTGTCTGGGCAACCCGGCTGTGTTCTACATCGGCGCGATTGCCATGGCGGCGGTGTTTATCATGCTGCTGAAAAAGTATCTGTGGAACCGCAATCCCCTGGGAGCCAACGAGGATCAACCGGCGTACGCCATTCTGGCCGTCAGCTTTGTCTCACAGTATCTGCCGTGGGTGATGGTACCGCGTTCCATGTTCTTCTACCATTATTTCCCCAGCCTTCCGTTCATCATTCTGGCTACGGTGATGATGGCAACACAGATCCGCGATAAAAAGTTCAGAAACTATCTCATGGCCGGGATGCTTGCGGCCGCGCTGGCGCTGTTTATCATGTTCTACCCCTATGCGTCGGGAATGGCGGTTACGAGAAGCTATATGGCTTTCCTGCGCTGGTTTCCCAATTTACCGGTATAACGGAGGATTATCATGTTAGCAAGAACGGTCTCGGGCGGACTGGATGGTGTGAAGGGCTTTCTGGTGGATGTGGAAGCCTTTCTGGGCAAGGGCATGATCGGCTTTGATATTGTGGGCCTGCCCAGCGTCGCCGTGAAGGAAAGCCGGGACCGCATCCGTGCCGCGATGATCAACACCGGATACGAGTGGCCGATGAAAAAGCTGACCATCAATCTGGCTCCGGCCGATGTAAAAAAGGAAGGCACCAGTCTGGAGCTTGCCATTGCCGTGGCCCTGCTGGCGGCGCAGAAACCTGAAGCGTATCCCCAGCTGGATCAAACCCTGCTGCTGGGAGAACTGACTTTGCACGGAGAACTGGCGCCTGTGCACGGCGTGCTTTCCATGGTGCTGGCGGCACGGGACAAGGGAATCAAATCCGTGATCCTGCCGGGGAAGAATGCCAAAGAGGTACAGTGCCTCAGCGACGTGACCATTTATCCGGCGGATACGCTTAAGCAGGCGGCGGAACACGTAAGCCACCAGGCGGATATTGCCCCGCAGCAGCAGATCAGCTATAACAGGCTGCTGGAGGATGACCGCCCGGAGCACGATCTGCGCTATGTCAAGGGGCAGGTCATCGCCCGTAAAGCGCTGGAAATTGCAGCGGCCGGCGGGCACAACCTGCTGATGGTCGGCGTGCCCGGCAGCGGAAAAACCATGCTGGCGCGCTGCCTGCCGGGCATACTGCCGCCGCTTTCCTATGAGGAGGCGCTGGAAACCACCTGCATTCACTCGGCCGCGGGGATGCTTTCACAGGAGACGGGGCTGATGACCAACCGTCCGTTCCGCTCGCCGCACCATAACGCATCGCTCCCGTCCATTGTCGGCGGCGGGGTAAAGGCGCGGCCGGGGGAGGTATCGCTGGCGCATAACGGGGTATTGTTTTTGGATGAGCTGCCGGAGTATCAGCGGCAAACGCTGGAGGCGCTCCGCCAACCGCTGGAGGACGGCTTTGTAACCGTTACGCGCGTCAGCGGGCAGGCGCGCTACCAGAGCCGCTGCATGCTGGTTGCCAGCATGAACCCCTGTCCCTGCGGCAATCACGGAAGCAAATCCAAGCCCTGCCGCTGCAAGCCCAACGAGATCAAACGCTATCTGGCGCGCATCAGCGGTCCGTTGCTGGACCGCATCGATATCCAGGTGGAGATGGACGCCGTGGAAATAGACGATATCCGTAACCGGCAGGAGCAAGAGGATTCCGCCGCCGTACAGGAGCGCGTGGTGGCGGCCCGCAAACTGCAGCTGGAGCGATACCGGGACGAGGCATTTTTTTGCAACGCGCAGATGCCGCAGGAAGGCATAGAAAAATACTGCCAAATGGAACCGGCGGCCCGTGCCATGCTGCACAGCGCCGTAGAAAAGTTCCATATCAGCATGCGCACCTATGGCCGTATCTCCAAGGTGGCGCGTACGATTGCCGATGTAAACCGGCACGAAGCAATCAAGCCGCAGGATATTGCGGAGGCTATCCACCTGCGCAATCTTGACGGACGGTATTGGAGGTAGCATGAACTTATCCAGGGAGCAGCGATGCCTGGTTTGGCTGTCCGCTGCAGAAATCACCGCGGACAGGCTGCCCAGGTTGATTAAGGAAGAAGGCTCCGCCGCTGCGCTGTGGGAGAGCTTCGGCAGCGGGAAACGTTTCTCCAAACATCAGGAAGCGAACCGGATCCTAACCTATTACCATAAGGATTCTGCGCTGGACAGTTTGCTGGAACACATGGAGCAGCAAGGGATACAGCTCCTGTTTCAACAGGATGACCGGTACCCCGAGTTGTTAAAGAGTATTGACGATCCGCCGTATCTCCTGTACTGTATGGGAGAAACGGATGCGCTTCGCCTGCCCTGCGTGGCCGTTGTCGGCACACGCCACCCCAGTGGATACGGTGCGGACATGGCGGCGGCAATCGCCCAAACCATGGCAAGGGCCGGAGTTTGCGTGGTGAGCGGTATGGCAATCGGGATCGATACCAACGCGCATGAGGGGGCGCTGCGGCACGGCGGCAAAACCGTCGCGGTGCTTGGCAGCGGGCTAAGCACGCCCTATCCGCCGGAGAACACGGGGTTGTTCCATGAGATTCTCCGAAACGATGGCGCAGTCATCAGCGAATACCCGCCGGACGCCAGACCGTACAGCTTCCACTTTCCGCACCGCAACCGGATCATCAGCGGCCTGAGCAGGGGAATCGTTTTTGTGGAAGGGCGCATCAAGAGCGGCGGCATGATCACCGTGAAAACGGCGCTGGATCAGGGCCGGGAGGTGTTCGCCGTGCCGGGCAACATCGGCCAGTATTACGCCGAGGGCCCCAACGCCATCATCCGTGAAGGCGCGACGATGATTTCCTCCACGGAGGATATTCTGACAGATTTGGGACTCAACAAACCGGAGCCGGTCGGCGGCGATGAAGCGGACGCGCATGATGCCGTTTCGCAGGGAATCCTGGACGCGCTTCACAAAGAAGCCATGGGGATGGACGCGCTGATAACGGCAACCGGACTGACGGCCGACGCGCTGATCGCCCAGCTTTGCATGCTGGAGATCGGCGGAGAGATAAAACGGGAAAGCGGCAATATCTACCGCTTATGCACCCGCTGAGCAACGAGGAGGAAACAGAGTGCCAACCGACACAAAACAAAAACTGGTCATTGTAGAATCACCCGCCAAAGCAAAAACCATAGAAAAATTTCTTGGAAAAGGGTATAAGGTAACAGCATCGCAGGGGCATGTGCGGGATTTACCCAAATCGCAGCTGGGCGTGGATACCGAGCATGACTTTGATATGAAATATATCACCATCCGCGGCCGCGGCGATATTATTGCCAAGCTGAAAAAAGAAGCAAAAAGCGCTTCCCGCATTTATCTGGCGACAGACCCTGACCGCGAGGGGGAAGCGATTTCCTGGCATTTGGCGCATTTGCTGAATCTGGATGCCGAGAAACCCTGCCGGATTGAATTTCATGAGATCACCAAAAAGGCCGTGCGGGATTCCATCGGAAACGTGCGGCCCGTGGATATGGACCGGGTGGACGCGCAGCAGGCGCGCCGCGCGCTGGACCGGCTTGTGGGTTATAAAATCAGCCCGTTGCTGTGGGCCAAGGTGAAAAAAGGCCTGTCCGCCGGACGCGTGCAAAGCGTAGCCACCAAGCTGGTGGTGCAACGGGAGGAAGAGATCGAGCGCTTTATTCCCGAAGAATTCTGGGACGTGCTGGCAAACACCATTGCCAAGAACCAGAAGGGGAAAGCGGTTCACCTGCAGGCGAAGCTGACCGCCCTCAATGGTAAAAAGGCGGTTATCCAGGATGAGAAAACCGCAATGGCCGCTAAGGAGCAAATTTTAAAGTCCGCGTTTGCGGTGTCGGATGTAACCCATGCCCAGAAGCTGAAACGGCCGCAGGCGCCGTTTACCACCTCAAGCCTTCAGCAGGAAGCCAGCCGCAAGCTGAACTTTGCCACCGGTAAAACCATGCAGGTGGTCCAATCTCTGTACGACGGCGTGGATGTGGGCAAGGGCACGGTGGGTCTGGTCACCTATATCCGTACCGATAGCGTGCGCGTGTCCCAGGAAGCCCTGACCGCGGTGCGGGAACAGATTCAGACCCTCTACGGACCGGAATACTGCCCGCCAAAACCGAATGTGTATAAAGGCCGCAAAAACGCGCAGGACGCGCACGAAGCCATCCGCCCGACCGACCTGGAAATGACGCCGGAGCAGGTGAAGAAATACCTGACGCGCGATCAATTCAACCTGTATAAGCTGATCTATACGCGCTTTGTAGCCAGCCAAATGAAGCCCGCCGTGTTCGCCACCGTAACAATCACGATTGCCGGAACCCAAAAGGACAACGAAAAACACAGCGCGGAGCTGCGTTACTACGGCGAGCATATGACCTTTGCGGGCTACCGCGCGCTGTATACCGAAAGCCAGGACGACGAGGAGCAGAAGTTTGAAACCGCCATTCCCGCGCTGGAAGCCGGGGATACGGTAACGGTTGAAAACGTGGAAACCAACCAACACTTCACCCAACCGCCGTCCCGGTTTACGGAAGCTTCACTGGTGCGCACGCTGGAGGAAAAGGGCATCGGCCGCCCCAGTACCTATGCACCAACCATTACGACCATCATCTCGCGCGGCTATGTGGCGCGGGAGAAGCGGCGGCTGTATCCGACGGAGCTTGGGAAAATGGTAACCAGCATGATGCTGGAGTACTTTGCTCCCATCGTGGATACGGAGTTTACCGCCAATCTGGAGGATCAGCTGGACAATGTAGAGGAGGGCAAGGAGGAATGGCGCGCGATTCTGCGTGCGTTCTATCCGCCCTTTGAGAAAATGCTGACGGTCGCGGAGGACCAGATTGAAAAGGTCGAAGTCAAGGACGAAGTCAGCGATGTGCCCTGCGACAAATGCGGCGCTATGATGGTTTACAAAATGGGCCGCTTCGGCCGGTTTCTCGCCTGCCCTAATTTTCCGGAATGCCGCAATACCAAGCCGATTATCAAGTATATCGATGTGCCCTGCCCCAAGTGCGGCGCACGGCTGATGGAAAAGATCAGCAAGAAAAACCGCAAATTTTACGGCTGTGAAAAATATCCGGATTGTGATTTTGTCAGCTGGGAAATGCCGGCCACGGAAAACTGTCCGCAATGCGGAAGCTATATGACCGAAAAGAGAAACAAAAGGGGCGAACGCATTCTGCTGTGCGCCAATGAGAAATGCCGTCATAAAGAAAAGAAAGAAGCGGACGGAGACGAATGAAAGCAACCGTGATCGGCGGCGGGCTGGCGGGCTGTGAAGCGGCCTGGCAGCTAGCCTGCCGCGGCGTGCAGGTGACACTTTGCGAGATGAAGCGCCAACAGAAAACACCGGCCCAAACCTTGGATACCATGGCCGAGCTCGTATGCTCCAACAGCCTGCGCTCGGATAGGCTCACCAATGCCGTTGGTTTATTAAAGGAAGAAATGCGAAGGCTGAACTCCCTGATTTTGCAAACCGCCGACGCGAACAGCGTACCTGCGGGCGGCGCACTTGCGGTGGACAGAGAGCACTTTTCGGCGGAAGTGGAACGGGCGATAACAAGTCACTCAAACATCAAGGTCGTCGAACAGGAGATCAGGGAAATCCCTTCCGGCGATGTGATCATCGCCACAGGCCCCTTGACCAGCGATGCGCTGAGCGAGGCGATTACAAAGCTTGACGGCCTTTCCACCCTGCATTTTTACGACGCCGCCGCGCCTATCGTAACGGCGGAATCGCTGGATATGGACAAGGTATTCTCCATGTCGCGTTATCAGCGCGGGGAGGATTACCTTAACTGTCCCATGGATAAAGACGAATACGAGGCTTTTGTGCACGCGCTGCAGACGGCTGAAACCGTTCCTGTGAAAGGATTTGAAGAAAAAGCGGTTTTCGAGGGCTGCATGCCGGTTGAAAGCCTGGCCAAGCGGGGGGACCAGGCCATTGCCTTTGGGCCGCTCAAACCCGTGGGGCTCACAGATCCACGTACAGGAAAACGGCCTTATGCCGTGGTGCAGCTGCGGCAGGATAATTTCTCCGCTTCGCTGTATAATATGGTGGGCTTCCAAACGCGCCTCACGTTCCCGGAGCAGCGGCGGGTATTCCGCATGATTCCGGGCCTGGAAAACGCTGAGTTTGCCCGGATGGGCGTGATGCACCGCAATACGTTTTTAAACAGCCCGGGTTTCTTGGATGATACCTATCGGGTCATCAACCGGCCGGAGTTATATTTCGCGGGGCAGATTACAGGCGTGGAAGGCTATGTGGAAAGCGCGGCCAGCGGTCTGCTGGCGGGCCTGAGCATGGCGTACCGCCTGCGGGGAAGCGATCCGCCGCACTTCTCCGGCAAAACCGCCATCGGGGCGATGGGCAGGTATATCGCGTCTGCGAACAGGCGTTTTCAGCCGATGAACTGCGCGTTCGGCCTGATCGATCCATTAAGCTACGAACCGGGAGAAAAGAAAATCCGCAGCAAACCGGACCGGTATGCCAAAATTGCGGAGCGCGCTTTGGCGGAAATCGACACGGTGAAACGACAGATGGAACACGATGACTGGACAGTGAAGACAGATCGGTGATACGATCACAAGGATAAGGAGTGAAGGTTTATGATGCGCGGAACAACCATTTGTGCAGTACGGCGCGGCAACCAGATCGCCATCGCCGGAGACGGCCAGGTGACCATGGGGGAAAGCACCGTTTTTAAATCCACGGCAAAAAAGGTACGGAGATTATACGACGGAAAGGTGATCACGGGCTTTGCGGGCTCAGTGGCCGATTCGTTTGCGCTGTGCGAGCGTTTTGAAGAAAAGCTTACCCAGTGCGGCGGCAATCTGGAGCGTGCCGCCGTGAACCTGGCGCAGGACTGGCGCAGCGACAAGATGATGCGCAAGCTGGAATCCATGCTGATTGTCGCCGATAAGGAAAGCTTGCTGATTTTAAGCGGCAACGGCGAGGTGATCGACCCGGACGACGGCGTGGCCGCCGTAGGCTCCGGCGGCAATTACGCGCTGGCCGCCGCGCGGGCTTTACTCCAGAACACCGATCTTTCCGCAAAAGATATTGCGAGAAAGTCGTTGGAAATCGCCGCGTCTATTTGCGTGTTTACCAATACCAACATCAATGTTGAAACGATAGGGGAGTAATCGCATGAAAGAATTAACACCGCGGGAGATCGTGCGTGAATTGAACCGCTATATTATCGGCCAGGACGAGGCTAAACGCGCCGTAGCCATCGCGCTTCGCAACCGCTACCGCCGTGCCCAGCTCCCCGAGGAGATGCGCAACGAAATCAACCCCAAGAACATTCTCATGATCGGCCCTACGGGCGTCGGTAAAACCGAAATTGCCCGCAGGCTTGCCAAGCTGGTGGACGCGCCCTTTATTAAGGTGGAAGCTACAAAGTTTACAGAAGTCGGCTATGTGGGCCGCGATGTGGAAAGCATCATCCGCGACCTGATGGAAAACGCGATTCGCCTGGTGCGCGACGAATTTAAGAAAAAGGTGGAAATCCGCGCGCAGGTGATGGCGGAGGACAGACTGGTGTCCCTGCTGGTTACCCCGCCCAAAAAGAGCAGCGGTAATCCGTTTGAAATGTTGCTGGGAAGTGGGAAGAAAGAGCCGGAGCTACCGCCGGAGGAACAGCAGAAAATCGCGGGTAAGCGCGAAAGCATCCGCCAGCAGCTTAAACAGGGCCTGTTGGAGGACCACGAGGTGGAGGTTGAGGTGGAGGAAAGCACCCCTCAGCTGGAGGTTGGCGGCAACTCCATCAATATCGGCGATATGATGGGCGGCATGATGCCCAAGAAAACCAAGATCCGCCGCGTAAAAGTGAAGGACGCCCGCAAGATTCTGTTTGAGGAAGAGGCCTCCAAGCTGATTGACGACGATGATGTGCAGCAGGAAGCTATCAACCGTGTGGAGCAGCATGGCATTGTGTTCATCGACGAAATTGACAAGGTGGCGGGCCGTTCATCCGGCCACGGCGGCCCGGACGTGAGCCGCGAGGGCGTGCAGCGCGATATCCTGCCCATCGTGGAAGGATCCACCGTAAACACCAAATACGGCCCGGTGCAGACGGATTTTATCCTGTTCATCGCGGCGGGCGCGTTTCATGTGGCGAAGGTGACGGATTTGATTCCGGAGCTGCAGGGCCGTTTTCCTGTGCATGTCACCCTGAGCAGCCTGTCACAGGAGGATTTCAGACTCATCCTCACCCAGCCGGACAACGCGCTCACGCTTCAGTACCAGGCGCTGCTGAAGGTGGACAAGGTCAACCTGACCTTTGAGGATAAAGCGATCGAAGCCATCGCGCGCGCCGCCTACGTGATCAACGAAAACAAAGAGGATATCGGAGCCCGCCGCCTGCTGGCCGTGTTTGAAAAGCTGCTGGAGGATATCTCCTACCATGCGGGCGGTGACGATATGCCGGAGGTTGATTTAAACATCACCGAGGAATATGTGCTGGATCACCTCTCCAAGGACGAGGCGACGTTCGACAACAAACGCTTCATTCTGTAGATTGGCGATTACCGGCTTTTGAACAGTGATCTTCTTCGCTGGATTGCGATGACCGAGCCGAACACAATCAGGATGGCGATGATCTGAACCGCGCTGAAGGAACGGTTGAAAAAGAGAAAATCCATCAGCGCGATTTCAATCAGCATCAGGTTGTTGATACTGCTGCTTTCGAATACAGTCAGCTCTTTCTGGCTCCAGGTCCATAATGTGAAACCCAGTGCTCCGCTGATAAAGCTTAAATACAGCAAGATCAGCGCAAGGCGCAGGGTAATCACGGGCAGGCCTTCCACAAGAAAGCCTGCGGTCAGCAGGATAACGGAACCGGCGAACATCGGCTGCGCTACGAGGCTTCCGGTTGGTATTAGCTGCTTTGTTACAATCCGGCGAATGAACGTCATATACAGGGCATAGCCTACCGAAGAAAGCAGCATGAAAAGCATTCCGGTTACGGATAATTGGGCGCTGCCCCACGGATAATAGTACATGCAGATTCCGGCGATCAGAAAAAGAAGCTTGATCCTATCTCCAGGCGTCTGGTTTTCCCGGAGCCAAAGCTTGTCAACCAGCAGTACAATGGCGGTGTTGCCAACACTTAGGAGCAGCGAGGATTGCGTGGGGGTCAGGTAGGCCTGGCCGACATACTGTAACCCCTGAGCAATCGCATACCCCAATAGACCAAGCAAAATCATCAGATAAGGCGGCAGCGTTTGCCCGCCTTTCTGTTTTTTTCTGCTCCCAAGGAGAAACAGGAGAAGCGAGGCAAAAAAGTAACGAAGCCCTGAGAGCGTCAGCGGCCCGACGCCATCCAGAAACGCAAGCTTGTTCAGGATATAGGAGCCTGACCATAACAGCGTTGTGATAACCGCCAGGAACAGAGCTTTTTGTCTCATGCTTTACCTTCCAAAAGTAAAAGATTATTCGAAACGATCAATTGTGCTCCCATTCACAGCATACGGTACCATGATGTCTGTAAAAACGCAAACTATACATTGCGTGCGAAGGCGCCTCCCGCCGGAAAGGACAAATATGGTGCAAGAATACCCCGGCCTTCCGGTTGCAATTTTGCGGGTCACATTGTATAATGGCAAAGCCGTATGTACGATGACGGCTGAGTCCTGTGCGATTTCATGGTGTGAATCCTGTCAGGACCGGAAGGTAGCAGCAGTAAGCGCTTTCTGGAATGTGCTGCGGGGTCGCTCGGTTGGAGTACATACGGTTTTCATTATAATTAGGGGGAGATGCCATTGAATTTCAGCCATGTCATGAAAAGTGATCCTGAACTGTTTCAATCGATTGAGGATGAAGTCAAACGACAACGGGCTCATATTGAACTGATCGCATCGGAAAACTTTGTCAGCAACGCCGTGATGGAGGCGATGGGTTCTCCCTTAACCAATAAGTACGCCGAAGGCTATCCGAGTCACCGTTACTACGGCGGCTGTGAGTTTGTGGATGTTGCGGAAGAGCTGGCGCGCGACCGTGCCAAGGCCGTGTTCGGCGCCGATCATGCAAACGTGCAGCCCCACAGCGGTGCACAGGCCAACACGGCCGTGTACTTTGCCATGCTCAATCCGGGCGATACGGTGCTGGGCATGAACCTGAGCCACGGCGGCCATTTGACCCATGGCATGAAGATCAACATTTCCGGCAAGTATTTCAACTTCCTGCCGTACGGTGTGGATGAAAAAACAGGGTATATCGATTATGACGCGCTGCGCGATCTGGCCAGGGAAAACAACCCCAAGATGATCGTGGCGGGCGCTTCCGCATATCCCCGGGCGATTGATTTCAAGCGTATGAAGGAAATTGCCGACGAAGTCGGCAGCCTCCTGATGGTGGATATGGCCCACATTGCAGGGTTGGTCGCCGCGGGCGAGCATGAAAGCCCCGTGCCCTATGCGGATTTTGTGACCACCACCACGCATAAAACCCTGCGCGGCCCGCGCGGCGGAATGATCCTCTGCAAGGAGGAATATGCCAAGGCGATTGATAAAGCCATCTTCCCTGGCACGCAGGGGGGCCCGCTGATGCATGTGATTGCGGCCAAGGCCGTATGTTTTAAGGAAGCGATGGATCCCTCGTTTAAAACCTATCAGCATCAGGTGATTCTCAACGCCAAGGCACTGGAAAATGCCTTCCGGAAAAACGGCATTGAAATGGTGTCGGACGGAACGGACAATCACCTGATTCTGCTGGATTTGACCAAAACCGGCAGAACCGGCAAAGAGATGGAAACGCTGCTGGGCGAATGCCGTATTACCACCAACAAGAATACCATTCCCGGTGAAAAGCTGAAACCGACCATTACCAGCGGTGTCCGCGTGGGTACGCCGGCGGTTACGACGCGCGGCATGGTGGAAAGCGATATGGAGAAGATCGCCGGTTTCGTTGCCCGGGTCATCGAAGGCGGAGAGGCAGCCTGCATGGGCGTGGAAGCTGATGTGGCTGAAATGATGAAAGCCTTCCCGCTGTATATCGACTTCCCAAATGACTGATGGAACTTATGAAAAGGGCCTGGCCGGTGAAAGCCAGGCCCTTCAATTTCTAAAGAAACAGGGCATGCAGCTGCTGCATAAGCGTTACCGGGCAACGGGCGGCGAAATCGATGTGATACTGCTGGACCGGGATACACTGGTGTTTGTGGAGGTTAAGCTACGCAATACGGGAGCAAGCGGAGACGGGCTATTGGCTGTTACCGCTAAAAAGCAGCGAAGGATTATCAAGACGGCGCTTTTTTATCTGGCGGAGCACGACCACGAAGGCCCTATTCGTTTCGATGTAGTGGAAGTCACGGCGGACGGGATTCAGCATATCCGGGACGCGTTTCAGGGAAAAGAGTACTAGGTAAGTAATGAACAAATCCCTTATGCGCTCCCGCGTTATCTTTCCGACAGCTTGATTTTGCGAAAGCTTTGATATAGCGTTGCTGCTACTGCGGCTTCCGCAAGCCCACCCCGATGAAAAATATAGTGTGCCATCGCACAAACGTTTTATTCAGCGTTTACCTGTACAAACGCTGAACGAAGCTCCTGCACAACGGCGATAGCATCTACCGGTTTGGCACGTAAATACGGTATAGCACTGTCACTCCATCAGGCTTTACATATCAGCGCGACCTTTGCTTTCGGGGAAAGCGATCGGTGCTTCAGTGCGTAAGTCACTGCATTTAAATCTAAATAGCCAATAAGAAAAGCCGGACTCGCGCCCGGCTTTTTCTTACACGCATCCGAGAATATCAGGGATCGTACGTGTACCGCACAATCAACCAGGGAACCTGGCTGTACATACCGTAGGCATCACCGAATAATTTGTAGGACTGCCCAACGACCCAGGTGGTCTTGGTTTGGTTTTCCACATACACGGTTACAGTGCCTGCGGCGTTGCTGCACTCCATAAAGGCGCGCTGAGGCCGCGTGGTTTCGATGGACAGGATCTCTCCGATGCACACATAAATCTGGTTGTTGTTCTTTCGTACCGTCATGTTGTCCATCAATTCGGTGTACTGGCTGACGATATCCCAGGCCTTCTTGCTGTAGATATCAACGGACGGAACATAATAGACAACATATTCCAACGTGGTTTGCGCCTTACCGGGGTAATCGGCCGTGACCGTGATGGTATTGTCGCCAATGGTATCGAATACCGCCTTAAAGGTAAAACTGCCGTCGCGTTCCAGATCGGTGATATCCAGATCCGTATAGGGGGACAGTACGTTGATGACCGCGCCTGGAATGGTGGTGGCACGGATCGTCATTACATCATAATTGCTGACGCTGGAAATGTCGCTGGAAAGATCGAGCGGGATTTCCTGTTTGTCACGGTACAGCGTAATCGTCATGGAGTTTTCGCGGCAGTGCGGGCTGCGCACCACAATATCAAATGTGTTTTCACCGATGGGCTGCACGGTGGCGTTGTAGCTTACCTTGCCTGTGGTTTTGGCAACCAGATCGGAGCAATTGTCGCCGTTGATGTATACGTTGCTGCCTTCGCTGACATAGAACACAACGGTATGCATGGCCGTGCTGACCACGGTATAGGGGTTGGTGGGATCGTACAGCTCAATATAGGACAGCGGAATATCTACTGTGTAATGGATGATATCCAGCGGTGTCTGTTTGCCGGATTCGGTAATCAGATAAGGGGAAAGCGTGACCTCCATGCTTTCTCCAAGCGAGGTATCGGTATCGTCGTACCAGCTGTAGTCCATGATATCGAAGGTTGCAACCCCATCCATTACAATCGCGGAGGTGCGTAACTCACGCAGCGAAATACGGTCGCCATCATTGCCTGTGATGGTGATGGTATGGGCGGCCATATCATCGCGGATGGTGGGGGTGATGGTTACAACGGCGGCATCGTTGTCGCTGGAATCGTGGATAATCGGAAGGATCACCTTCCAGCCGATCCATCCGATGAGCAAAACGCAGATAAAAACCAGCACCGTAATCAAGGTGTGCCGTATACGTGCGCGTCTTTTCAGAGCCTTCTGCGGTATGGTGGCGGTAGGGTTTTTCCGGTGCTCGTATTCGTCGGAACGCTGATATTCGGGTACATAATCGTCCACATCGTCGAAGCTGTCGTAAAAACGCCGGTTCTCATAGGGATCGGCATCGGCGGAATTACGAAGGTTTCCAGCTTGCCCGGCGCCGTCCTGATAGGCAGCTGTGCGCACAAGCTTGGCATCGGCGGCGAGGGGAGAACCGTCTTCCACCAGTTCGGAATCCACCGGCCGCAGCGTGGCGTCCGGATTGTCCTGAAGCTTGGAAAAGAAGGTGGCGCGGTTGCTGGTGGTGCGTACCGTACGGGAGGACGGGGCAAATCCTCGCTGGGCGGTTTGGGCGCGCAGCTCTTTCTGCCGTTCTTCCCCTTCCCGTTTCCGGCGGGAGAGATTTACCATTTCGTCCGCGAGGGTATCGCGGTATTCCGCCTTGGTTTCCACTTCGCCGATTTCGTCCACCAGCACGTACTGCTTGGGTTCATCCTGCAGCTGGTTTTGCCATGTGGGCGACGACGGCGAATAAAACCCGTCGTTTGGTTCCAGCGGCGCGCCGCAGTATTGGCAATGGGGGAGCGTGGAGCGGTTCCACCGCCCGCATTCAGGACACTTCAAATCGTCAGCTCCTCAATCGAAAGATAACCGGAATATACTGTATATTCGGCAGCAAGATACTGTTATTCGATAATGAGAAAAGAATTCCCTGTTCACAGATGTATCAGTCCTCTATCGAGGTCAATCATTGGATTCTTTTTGCAACTGTTTGCGCAAGCGTTTACGCAGTGAGTAGGCGCGCATAACAAACGCGCGGTGCTGCGCACGGTTGGCCGTATCTCTGGCAATGCTTTTCACCGTATTGGAAAGCGTCTGGGAACCATCCTCGTGGATACGTGGGAGAAAAACAAGCAGCACGGTGATACGGCAGAAAATGGAGGCAAAGACCATCCAGTGCATCTTGGACATCGTCATCCCCAGCACCACCGAATACTGTGCGGACAGATAAGCAAACGGCGTTTGCATTAAATAGCCGCCCACCGCATTGGCCAGCGCGATGCCGAACAGGTTAATGCAGGCGAAGAATACCGCGATATACATGGAACGGTGCACTTTGGGGGATTGTGACAAGTATAAATTCTGCTGACAGATATCCACCACCGGCCAGGTTGCACCGGAGATGATGTTGGCGAAAATGACAAAGTAAGCGGTATTTTGCGTGGCGAAAAGCCACGGAATGGGCGCCAGCACCACAAAGATGGCCGCAATATTCAGCACCGGTTTGTTGCCATACCGGTCAATCAGGCGGCCCCATCGGGTTACGATCAGAATGGTGGTTACACCGGAGGTGATTTGCGTATACAACGTGATCTGCGTAAAGCTCATATGCAGGTATTCCAGCATATGGATATTCCAGAACGGGCTTGCGATATTTACGGAAAACAGCCACATGGAATAAAAGGTGACGACGCGCAGAAACGGTTTATTGCGGAATACCTCTTTGAGCAGCGTGGGAAGGGAAGGCAGCTGTGCCTCCTCCATTTCCGGCCATTTGACAAAGAAATAGCTTGCGATATCCAACAGCAGCGATATGCCCGCAATACCCAGCGCGATGGTATACCCCACAAGACCGACACGGTCAATCATCCAGGAGATGATCAGGCCGGTAATCACGCCGGACATCAGGCTGATCATCTGCCGCGTGCCGAAGAAGGAGCCGCGGATGCGGATGGGAACCAAATCTCCCATCAGGCTGCCGAAGGCCAGGTTGACACCGCTGTTGGAGCCTGAAATAATAACGACGAAAACAATCACGGTCCAGATGCGCAGATCCATGGTGAAACCGGGGAAAATGTAGGGGACCAGCGCGATCACGATCCAGAATGAACGTCCGAACAGCCCCAAAAACAGGAAAAGAAACCGGCGATTGCGTTTCTTTTCCATATAATAACTGATAAAAACCTGAAGTACACAGGTGGAAACCGGAATGGCTGAGATCAAACCCAGCTGAAAATCGTTGGCGCCGAGAACCTCCCGCTGAAACCCGCTCCACACGGCCCCGGTGGTGACAACGAAACCGAGCATGCCAGCGGTGACGGACCAAATAACCCAATACAGATTTTTTCGAAGCTGTTCGGGCATACCATCGTCATTGAAAAGACGCAAGCGCAATTTGGGTTGACCGTATCTGGCGCTCATTTGCACGACCTCCGCTGGCTTGCCGAGTGTTCAGCAAGGGGATGGCAACTCAAAGATGCAAGTTATTCTAGCGCATTCCATTTTAAGATGCAATAGATAAATTGCAACAACTATGCCCGGAAAATTACACCAATGGTATCCCTAAATGATAAAGGAAAACGCTTATACAGTGTAACGGAAATCAACGGGAAAGCAAGTAGCTGATCTTGCGAAAGGCATATTATTTTGTTATGCTAGGTAAACGCTGATTAAAGCGCTTGCAAGCGGCTGTATTATACCTCCGCCAGCTCGGGCTTGCGAATCCCACCAAGCCTATTATCGTATGGTTATTTATCGGTTTGGTAAACGCTTGATAATCCCCGCCCGCGGGTTGCTCACGGTCTTGCGTGGTTTCCGCCGGGCGCATGCTTCCCTTCTGCGGCCTCACCGCAGCGCTGTTACGGAAGGTGAGCAAACCCAGCCCGGTGAGATTCTCGTGCAGTACAGCAAGAGCGGTTTTTACATTGTTTATCCGGTGTGGATCGGCGGCAAGGGAGGCGAACGGATTGCGGCGGCCAATACATGATTTGCTGCAAACAGTATCCGGCAGAACATCGTTTCATATGCCCGCGTCGCAGGGAAAAGCGATTTTTGAAGGGATCGATCTGTACCGCTTGGAAACGACCGAGCTGCCCGTGACCGACGACCTGTTTCACCCATCCGGTGCGATTGCCGAGGCCGAACGCCTGCTTGCAAAAAGCGCGAACGCAAGGGCGTCCTTTCTGCTGCATGGCGGGTCTACGGCAGGCATCCACGCAATGATCCTGTATGCCTGCCATCGCGGAGACACGGTTATCCTTCCGCGCAACGTGCACCTGAGCGCGCTGAATATCTGTGCCGTAGCCGGAATCGAGCCTGTATTCGCCGATGTAGAGCAAACGCCGGAGGGCTGGATTATACCTACGGTGGAAACCTACCGGAAAGCGCTGGCGAAAAACCCGCAGGCCAGAGCGGCGCTTGTGATCAGCAGCGATTACTATGGCCTGCTGTGCGACCTGCCCGCGATTGCCGCGCTGGTTCACGAACAGGGTAAGCTGCTGCTGTGCGATGAGGCGCATGGAGCGTATTTCAACTGGCGGCAGGATATCCAAAACGCAGGGGCGCGCGGCGCGGACCTGTTTGTGCAATCGGTGCACAAAACCCTTCCGTCCGTAAATGCGGCGGCCTGGTTGCACGCCATGGATGGGATTGACCCCGTCAGGCTGCGCATGATTTTGCGCATGGTGCAAACCTCCAGTCCGTCCTTTGCTGTGATGCAATCCATGGACGATGCCCGCGCCTGGATGGACGACTATGGCGCAGAAGCCTGCGGGCGGCTTACGGCAGCCATGAAGCGTTTTTACCAAAAGACCGCGGCATGGGGATATACGGACGACCGGAAAGCCTATCCCACCGACCGGCTGCGGCTGGTGCTTAGCGTGCCGCATGGCGGCGCCTGTCTGCAGCGGCGGCTGGAGGCGATGGGGATGGATGTTGAAATGTGCGATACCCGCCATATTGTATGCATCCTGTCCCTGCTGGACGGGGAAGAGCGGCTTAACACACTTTTACACGCACTGGAGCGGATAGCCGGAGAAAATGAAACGGAAACCGGCCCGCCGGAACCGCTGAAGCTGCGGCCGGCTCAATGGCCTGAACGGCGGATGCCGTTATCGCAGGCTGTGTTTGCGGATACAGAGGTACTGGATCCCTTCGCGGCGGTCGGCCGCATCAGCGCATGTACCCTGGGGCTGTATCCGCCCGGCATTGCGTGGCTGTGCGCCGGAGAAACGGTCACAAGGGAAATTTCGGAAATGATCGCACAAACGCCCCAGCAACGCCTGTTTGGGGTTGACGGCGGAATTCGGTGCGTGAAATAAGGAGAACGTCAATGTGCAAGTTACCCTATGATGCTGTGTTATTCGATCTGGACGGTACGCTGACACGCTCGGAGGACGGTATTCTGTCCTCGCTTCGCTACGCGTTGGAACAAATGAACATGCCTGTGCTTTCGGACGAGGAGCTCAAACAGTTTATCGGCCCGCCGCTGCGGGATACCTTCCGGAGCCTGAAATTCAACGAGGAACAGACCAACGAAGCGATTCAGCACTACACCGGTCATTATGACCGGGAGGGCATGTTCCGCTACAGTATATTTCCGCATATCCGCCCGTTGCTTGCGACGCTGAAAAAAAACGGGGCATACCTCGCCATTGCCACATCCAAACCGATATCACGCACTGTTCGGCTTTTTGAACATTATCATATGCTCCGGTATTTTGACTGCGTGATTGGAGAAAAAAGCAACGAGGTGCAGCTTGGCAAGCCGGAACTGGTGAAACGGGCGCTGCCCAGGGAATACCACAAAGCCGTCATGGTCGGCGACCGGAAGTTTGATATCGAAGGCGCGAAAGCGAACGGGATCGACAGCATCGGTGTGCGCTATGGCTACAGCGTGGGAAACGAGCTGGAAAAAGCCGGAGCCACCTTTATCATCGAAAAGCCAGAGGAGCTGCTGCCGTTTTTGTGCCCCGGATGCAAGCCGCCGGAAGGTGTCTTTCTGACCATGGAGGGGATGGACGGCAGCGGGAAGACCACGCAGATCAACAAGCTGGCCCAAAGCCTGATCGCTTTGGGATATGACGTTGTACAGACGCGGGAGCCTGGCGGATGCAGGATCAGCGAGGAGATCCGGCATCTGGTTTTAACGACGGAAAACCTGGAGATGTCGGCCGCCTGCGAGGCGCTTTTGTATGCCGCGGCCCGCGCGCAGCATGTGCACCAGCTTATCCGCCCTGCGCTGGAGGCGGGGAAA
Organism: Candidatus Limiplasma sp.; assembly: GCA_963664595.2. Lineage (GTDB taxonomy): Bacteria > Bacillota > Clostridia > Christensenellales > Aristaeellaceae > CAXXOK01. Next base: position 381,715 of record CAXXOK010000010.1, read on the forward strand.
CTGGTGCTGTGCGACCGTTTTGTGGACAGCTCCATTGCCTATCAGGGCGGCGGCAGGGAACTGGGCATTGCGGAGGTGGGGCAGATCAACGCGTTTGCTGTCGGCGCCACGGTGCCGGACGCCAGTGTGTATTTATCATTGGATCATAAAAAGGCACTTGAACGCCGTAAAAAAGCCACCAAGCTGGACCGGCTGGAGAGTGAACCGGCGTCGTTTTACGAGCGTACCCAGAAAGCTTATGAAAAGCTGATACAGGATTCCCCCGATCGGTTCCTGATTGTGGATGGCGATAAACCGGCCGACGTGCTTTCGGAGGAAATTTTACAGGGCGTGATGCGGCGCCTGGAGGCGGCAGAGGGAATTTGATGGAACGAATTGTGGTCGGGATGTCCGGCGGGGTGGATTCGTCGGTCGCGGCTCTTTTGCTGAAGCGGCAGGGGCTGGACGTGATCGGCGTTTTTATGAAGAACTGGGATGAAAAGGATGAAAACGGCGTTTGCACCTCTACAGCCGATTGGGAGGACGTGCAGGCCGTTTGCCGCTTGATTGACATTCCGTTTTATGCCGTGAATTTTGAAAAAGAATACCAGGAGCGCGTGTTCAGCCACTTTTTGTCCGAATATCGTAAAGGCCGCACCCCCAACCCCGATGTGCTGTGCAACCGGGAGATCAAGTTTAAGGCCTTTCTGGAATTTGCCATGAAGCTGGGGGCGGATAAGCTGGCGACTGGGCATTTTGTGCAGACGGAAATCCGGGAGGGCCATCCCGTGCTGTTGCGCGGAGCAGACGCGAAGAAGGACCAAAGCTATTTTCTATATATGCTGAAGGAACAGCAGCTGCAAAAGGCGGTTTTCCCCGTAGGTGCGATGACCAAAGCACAGGTGCGCGACATCGCCAGAGAACATGGGTTGCCCGTCAGCGACAAAAAGGATTCTACGGGCGTTTGCTTTATCGGCGAACGGAATTTCCGGAATTTTCTGCAAAACTATCTGCCGACGCAGCCGGGCGATATGCGCACGGAAGCGGGGGAAAAGGTGGGAGAGCATATCGGACTTTCTTACTACACGCCCGGTCAGCGCAAGGGACTGGGAATCGGAGGCTGCGGCGATGGCAGAAGCTGGTTTGTGCTTGAGAAGGATTTGAAAAACAATGTACTTGTCGTCGGCCAGGGCGAGGATCATCCGCGCCTGTTTTCCAGCCATGTGGAAGCGGTTGAGCCGACCTGGATCGCGGGGGGCGCGCCAATGGCGGCGGGGGAAGCATACCGCTGCACAGCCAAATACCGCTACCGGCAGGCCGACCAGCAGGTAACCGTCAGGCTGGAAGGCGATCGGCTTTTGGTTGAAGCGGATGAACCGCAGCGTGCCGTTACGCCCGGCCAGAGCGTCGTGTTTTATCAGGGAGAGCTGTGTTTGGGCGGCGCCATTGTGGAAGCTGTGGAGCAGTATCAGGGAAAGCCGGATTTGTTACAACGCTAAACAGGATGTTTCAAACAACTGTCGAATAGGTATAGTATAGTAATCACATCGATACCCCGTGGAAAGGAGCGTGGTTCCCTTGGCACATCACTACACGTACCGTGCTGAGACGGAAATCATGGGTTCTTTGCGGGACATGGTACAGTTGTACAATAAGCTGTAACACCGTCAAAGCGCGGTTTTTGGATGAAGATACATCGGCCGAAGCGGAGTATACGCTTACGCTTGTTTCTTCTATTCAAAAACACAACCCGATACCCGCCAGGATTCCCGTTACCCAGAAATTGCTTAAAAAGGAGTCAGTAACATGAAGACAACAATCGTTGGCAAAAATATGAGCGTATCCCCTGCCGTATCGGAACGGGTGCTTCGCAAAACAAACAAGATGGGCCGTTATCTGGATCAGAATACAGAAATGCTGATTCGCCTTACGCGCGAAAAAAACCACCGGCGCACCTGCGAAATTACCGTGCCGTTTGAAGGGGTTGTGCTTCGTTCCGAAGCTTCCAGCGACGACAACCTGTACATCAGCATTGATCAGTCGCTGGCAAAGATGGAGCGGCAGATCCACAAGCACCGTACCAAGCTGAGCAAACGCCTGAAAGAGGATGCTTTCCAGAGCGAGGACTTTGAGTTCAACGAAGAGCTGGAGCCCATGGAAGAAAGCGCGCGCAAGATCGTTCGCACCAAAACCTTTCCTGTGCGGCCGATGTCGGTGGACGACGCGATTATCCAGATGGAGTTGCTGGGTCACAGCTTTTTCGTGTTTGTCAATGTGGATACGGACCAGACCAACGTATTGTATTTACGCAAGGACGGCGATCTGGGCCTGCTGGAGCCGGAGGCGTAAGCACACGGAAGCCGACTGCGATATAACCGGGAAAAGGCGGAGGCTGTGCCCCCGCCTTTTCCTTATGCCATGCGGCATGCGGCGGCAAAAGAGATTTACAGAAGATGAAAAAAGTGTTAAGATATTCCGTAAGTGACGGAAGAGGATCGGTGGTGCTTTCATGGCAAACGAAATCATCAAGCAACTAACGATGGGATTATCGGGAATACTTGTCTATGTAATGATCGGGCTCGTATTTCTGTTCGGCATTTTGAAATGCATTTATCCGGTGTACCGCAACAGTGTTCTGCTCAACCGCGCCGTGATGAAACTGGAACGCACCTCCGGCAGCAAAAAAAAGCCCGTTTGGCAGGAGCCCCGCTTTCTGGGCCGGGCCATGCGCCCGGACTGGCAGCGGTTTTTGCTCAACGCCGATCAGCTGGAGCTGCGCGGGCTGCCGTGCAATACGGAAGAATATATCAATGAAGATACGGTCGTTTACAAACCGGGCCATGCGCAGGTAGCGGAGATTCTGCCGTCCCTCCTGACCTCGCTGGGTATTCTGGGCACCTTCCTGGGCATGATGGAGGGCCTCACCAATTTGAATTTCGCGGACAGCAGTTCGACCATTTCCAGCATCCCCACGCTGCTGGGCGGCATGCGGTTTGCCTTTGCAACGTCGGTTGCCGGTATTACCTGTTCGATTATCTTCAACGTTGCGTATCATATGGTCAAGGGCCGCGCTTTCAAAGCGCTCGACGCGTTTGACGAAACCTTCTACGAGCTTGCCATGCCGCGCCCTCTGGATTCGGATGTGCAGATGATCATCCAGAAACAGGACGACGACCTGAGTATGCAGCAGACCATCGGGCAGCTGGGCGGCCAGATTGCGGGCGCTGTGGAGCTGGCGGTCAGCCGCGCCACCCATCCGCTGACGATGTCCATGGATAATTTTATCCAGGGCACAACGCGGGAACAGATTGACGGTATCCAGCGGATTGTCAACCGCTTTGTACAGCAGATGGATATGTCAATGAACGGACAGTTCGGCATGCTGGCCGACGCAATGGGCCGGATGAACCAAAGCATGGCCGACACACAACAGAGCCTCAATTATACGATCGAAACGGCGAAAGAGCTGGCGATGGACAAGCAAATGGCCGATTCGACAAACAAGGACCGCAGGGATCTGGACAAGCTGCTGAAACAGAATGAGGAAATGATGGCCATGCTGATGAAGAGCATGGAGGGTATGCAGGTATCCTTTGAAATGGCCATGGGCAAGGCGGATAAGCAAACCCGGCAGAAGCAGGATAAGGAGCTGGGGGAGAAGATGGATTCTCTGGCCGCTTCCATGGATAAAATGAGCGAGGCGTTCAGCCTGCTGTACAAGCGTGCGGGAGCACAGGATAGCAGCCGCGGCACGGAGCATAACGGAGGACAGCAGGCATGACGAGAAAATCGCGGTCACGCGGCCGGTCGTCGCGCGTTGACGGCGGTGCGGCGTGGATATCCTATTCCGATATGATGGCCGCGCTGCTGCTGGTTTTCGTACTGGTGTTATGCTATACCATATACCAGTATTTTTCGCTGCTGGAAACCAAAACCGCGGAGCTGGACGCGCAGAGCATGCTATTGTCCGCTCAGCAGGAAACGCTGGACGAACAACAGTCCCAACTGTTGGACAAGCAAAACCAGCTGGACAGCGCCTTAACGGAAATTGACAGCCAGAAGGGCCTGCTGAACGTGCAGGAGCAAACCCTGACCGATCAGGAAGCCACCATAGCCGCCGCGCAGGCAGCCCTTTCACAAAAGGAAGACGCGCTCAACAAAATGCAGTCAACCCTGACCGAACAGGAAACCAAGCTTAATTCCGCCATGGACCTGCTGGATGCCCAGCAGATTGCCATGGATGAACAACAGCAAAAGCTGGAGGACCTCGTAGGGGTTCGCACCAAGATCATCCGCGATCTGGCCTCCGCCCTGACCGACGCAAATTTGAAGGCAACGGTGGATTCCAATACCGGCGATATCATGCTGGAAAGCACCGTCTTTTTTGCCACGGACAGCGATGTGATCAGGGAGGAAGGCCGGGACTTCTTAAACCGGTTTATCCCCGTGTATCTGTCCGTGCTGCTCAGCGATGATTATATAAACTATCTTGGTGAGATTGTAATCGAGGGGCACACCGATACGAAAGGATCCTATCTGTATAATCTTGAGCTTTCTCAGGAGCGCGCGCTTTCGGTGGCAAAATTCTGCCTGCAAATGGATACCCTGACGGAAACACAGCTGGAGCTGCTGCATAATATTATGACGGCGAAGGGCCGCAGCTTTTCCGATCCCGTATACGACGCCTTCGGTAACGTGGATATGGATGCCTCGCGGCGCGTGGAATTCAAGTTCCGCCTGAAAGACAGCGAAATGATTGACGAAATCCGCGGGATTCTCTCGGAAGATGATACATAAACGGGGTGAAAGCTTGACGTTTCTCAAATACCTGATGTTGTTCATGATTGCGCTTCTCATTGTGGTGATCGTCGTCGTAGGCTATTTCTTCTTCACCGCCAAGGTTACGGTGGCGGACTGCGATATTGAGGGCGGCAGTGCCACGCTGCAGCCGGATCTGTTTGAGCAGATTCGCCAGTATATCGCGCTGGACGCGTTTCAGGGCACGGTGTTTTCGGAGGATCCCATCGGTGAAGCGCCGGACTACGCGTTTATTACCTACACGCTCCAGCTGTCCAACCAGTGCCTGGTGCCCGTGGACATGATCGAATTGCAGATTATGCCCAAAGCGGGCGATGTGGTGCAGATCGGCAATTATACGGTGCAGTCGCTGGCGGCAAAAACGCGCGGCAGCGTATCCGCTACCATTTTAACGGCCAAGGATAACCATTCGGTGCGTGATGTGCTTATCACCTACTACGTGTGGGGCGTGAGCTTTTCCATCCGGTATACATGCGGCTGACAGCCGTTACAGCATAAGGAAGGTGCAGCATGGCAAAACTCTGGGCAGGACGCTTTGAAAAACAGACCAGCAAACTATTTGATGATTTCCATTCTTCCATTCCGTTTGATCAGCGGCTGTTGCGCTGCGATATCATCGGCTCCATCGCGCATGCCACCATGTTGGGGGAGCAGGAAATCATTCCCGCGGAGGACAGCGAAGCGATCCTCCGGGGTTTGCATGAAATTCTGGCTGATGACGAACAGGGAAAGCTGACCGTGGACCTGGAGGCCGAGGATGTGCATATGTTTGTGGAGGTCGAGCTGACCAAACGGATCGGCGAAGCCGGCAAGCGGCTGCACACCGGCAGAAGCCGCAACGATCAGGTTGCGCTGGATACCAGACTGTATGCCAAGCTGGCCTGCAAACGGATGGAGGAGCTGCTTCAAAACCTGCTGGAGCTGCTGCTTGTGCTTGCTCAAAAGCATACCCATACCGTGATGCCCGGCTATACCCATCTGCAAAAGGCGCAGCCGGTTACGCTGGGCTTTCAGCTGATGGCGTATGCACAGATGATCATGCGCGACCTGCGGCGTTTCCGCAGCGCGTATGAGGAGGCCGATGTGATGCCGCTGGGCTCCGGCGCCCTGGCGGGCACAACCTACCCCCTTAACCGGGAGCGTACGGCGGAGGTGCTGGGCTTTGACAGAATTTCGGATAACGCTATGGACGGCGTCAGCGACCGGGATTTTCTGCTGACGTTTTTAGCGGCGGCAAGCACGATGATGATGCACCTCAGCCGCTTTTGCGAAGAGCTGATTCTGTGGTCCTCCAACGAGTTTGGCGTCGTAACCATGGACGATGGGTTTGCCACGGGATCCAGCATTATGCCCCAGAAGAAAAACCCGGATGCCTGCGAGCTGATCCGCGGAAAAACCGGCCGCGTGTATGGCGACCTGATGGGCTTGCTGACCGTGATGAAGGGCTTGCCGCTTGCCTACAACAAAGATATGCAGGAGGATAAGGAAGCGTTTTTTGACGCGTACGATACCGCGGAAAAGTGCCTGCATGTATTTACGGAGATGCTGGCCTCAGTCACCTTCAATACCGGGCAGATGGAGAACAGTGCCAAGCTGGGCTTCACCAACGCTACGGATCTGGCCGATTATCTGGTGGGCAAGGGTATGCCGTTCCGGGATGCGCACCATGTGAGCGGAACGCTTGTGAAGAAGTGCATCCACGAAAAGCGCAGTCTGGACGACCTGAGCCTTGACGAAATGCGGCAGGAAAGCGGACTGTTTGATGAGGACGTGTATCCGGCGATTGATCTGATGACCTGCGTTGCCCGCCGCAGCCTGCGGGGCGGCACAGCGCCGCAGGCCGTTGAGGAGAGCATACGCACGGCTGAGCGCTGGCTTGCAGACTTTACCGCGGAGGCAAAGCAATGAATACGCTGGAGGATCGCTTTCAATCCTTCATCCGTAAAAATATCCTCTGGATGGCCTTTGCGGCTGTCTTTGTGTTCGGCGCTTTTATGCGGTATACGCTTGTATCCTACATCGTTCCGGACATGATGGCGGATTACCTGCCCTGGATGCGGGCGCTGCAGGCGGGCGGCATCCATAACCTGCTGGAAACCTTTACTCCGTTTCCTTACAGCGCGATGCACGTATACATCTGGGCGCTGGTGGCTGGGCTGTTTCCCCATGCGGATGCACTGCTTCTGCTGAAAAGTGTTGCGATAGCGTTCGATGCAGCGCAAGCCGTGGTTGCTTGCCTGCTGGTTTGGGAGTTACTGCCCAAAGAGCGGAAAATGACGGGCCTGTTTGTTGGCTTTACGCTGCTGTGGCTGAACCCGATCCTGCTGCTCAACGCGGCGGCCTGGGGCCAGACGGATACGATCTATCTTGCTTTCTCCCTGCTGACCCTGTTGTTTCTATTCAGAAAAAAGCCTGCGGCCGCCATGCTCTGCTTCGGGGTGGCGCTGGCTTTTAAATTGCAGGCGGTGTTTCTGCTTCCCGCGCTGATGATGCTGTACTTCTGCTATGAGAAGAAATTCAGCGCTCTCTGGTTTCTGCTGGTTCCGGCCGTATGGTTTGCGGCCCGGCTCCCCATGCAATGGATGGAGCAGGGCGCATCATCGGCAGCGGCGTTTCTGACCAGCCAGACCAGCGCATATGCGGATGCGACAATGAACTATCCAAACCTTCACGCGATGCTCAACGAAGCGGTGAAAAGCCCGCTGTTGGTTATGGTGAAGTGGGAACGATATTCCATTTTTCTCACTGTCACGGCGCTGGGCGGCATGGCGGTGTGGCTGATAATAAAGCAAATCAAGCTGGACAGCCAAAACGCGCTGCTTCTTGGCGCGTGGTGTGCGCTGGCCTGTGTGTTTTTCCTGCCGCACATGCACGAGCGGTACGGCATTGTGGGAGAAATATTGCTGTTGATCTGGGCGGTTTTGCTATGGAAGCCCAGAGGATTTGGCTACGTTCTGCTGTCCATGCTGCCCATCGGCAGCGCGTATTGCAAGTATGTGCTGGACCGGGAGATTTTCAGCCTTCAGCTGGGCGGCGCCATGAATATGCTGTTGCTTTTTGCGCTGACCTGGGAAGTGATCCGGCAGGGGAAGGAACAGCGCCATGGTGCTTGAGACCAACAAACGGTTTACCTATATGGATTTTATCCGCATTGCCGCGGTGTTTTTCGTAATCGTAAACCACACCAACAGCGATGTGTTTCAGGCATCGACCCCGGCGAAGGCAACCTGGTGGTTTTCCATCCTGTGGTACTACATCAGCAAAATGGGTGTTCCGCTGTTTGTAATGGTATCGGGCGCGTGCCTGCTGCCCAAGGTGGATCCCTATCAAAAGGCGTTCAAGCGCGCCGCACGCATCGGCGCGGTGCTGATCCTGTTTTCATATTTCTATTTTATTGCCTATGTGCTGCAAAACTACGGCGGCGTGAAAGATATCCTGAACCTGCTCGGGTTTTTCAAGATCATCTGGCAGACGCCGATTACCGATTCCTATTGGTATTTGTACTTCTACCTCGGCCTGATGCTGATGCTCCCGTTTCTGCAGCGGCTTGCCAAAAGCATGCAGAAGAAGGATATGCTGTATTTCATCATTCTATCGTTCGCGTTTGGCGCAGTGTGGCCGTTGATAACGCATTATGCGCCTACGCTGTCCATGTCCGGGTATTTCAGCGTTCCGTTGTTTGCCGTCTACCTCGGAATCTTCTTTGCCGGTTATTATCTTCAGAAGCATATTACGAGAATCAACAGAGTTCTTTGCGTTGCGGTAATTGTGCTGTCGCTGGCCGCTTCGGTGCTGCTGACCTATCACGAATACCAGAGCCTGAACGGCGCTGGCCAGTATTGGTTTATGGACGATCGAACCATGCCGCCAATTTTTGTGATCCTGTGCGCAATGGCCGTGATGCTGCTTTCGAAAAGCGTGATTGCCGAACCTACAAAAAAAACCAAAAGCCACCTGCAAACGCTGGGCGGCTGTGCTTTTGGTATTTACCTTATTCAGGATTTTTTGATTCAGCAGTCGCGCTATACACTGTTTGCGCCGCTGGCCCGGCAGTTCAACCCGATGGTGGTCGTGTTCCTGTGGGAAACCGGTATTTTTCTGGTTGCGCTGATGATCATTCTGCTGGTTCGCAAGCTGCCGGGCGTGAAGAAGCTGATCTGATGGATTACACCTGATCCTTTTGCTTTTCCCTCAGGAAGAAACGGATGGGCGTTCCGGTAAACTCGAAGCTCTTGCGGAGATGGTTTTCCAGATACCGCTCGTAGGCAAAATGCATCAATTCCTTATCATTGATGAACAGCACAAAAGACGGCGGGCAGACGGACTGCTGCGTGGCGTAGTAAATTTTAAGCTTCCGGCCGCCTTGTATGGGCGGCTGTAATGTAATCTGCGCGTCGGCAAACGCCTCGTTCAGCACGCCGGTGGGTATGCGGCGGCGGTAGTTTTCCACCACGGTTTTCACCTTGCCCAGCACGGTGTTCACGCGGCGGCCCGTGAGCGCGGACAGGAACAGAACGGGCACATAGCCCATAAATTTCAAATCGTTCAGGATTTCCTTCTCCATCTTGGCCATGGTGTTGGTTTCTTTTTCAATCAGATCCCATTTGTTCACCACAACGATCACGGCCTTGCCGGCGTTCAGAATCAGCCCGGCAATTTTCGTATCCTGCTCGGTTACGCCTTCCTGTGCGTCGATCAGCAGCAAGGCTACATCGCAGCGGTCTATGGCGGCGATAGCGCGCAGCACGCTGTATTTTTCCAGGCTTTCGTCCTCAACGGCCTTTTTCTTGCGCATGCCCGCCGTATCGATGATGTTGAAGCGTGTGCCGTCCTCATCCTGAAAAGCGGAATCGATCGCGTCGCGGGTGGTACCGGGGATATCGGATACCATGGTCCGCTCCTCAGACAGGATACGGTTGCACAGCGAGCTTTTGCCCACATTGGGGCGGCCGACCACAGCGAGTTGTATAAGGTCGCTGGCTTCATCCTGCTCGTCGGAATCGGGCGGGGGAAGCCGGTGTACGATTTCCTCCAGCAGATCGCCCAGGCCAAGCATGTTGGTGCTGGAAACAGGAATCGGATCGCCGAGGCCGAGGTTGTAATACTCGTACAGGGCGTCGTTCTGGTTTGCATGATCGATTTTGTTTACCACCAGCAAGATGGGCTTGCGCGTTTTGCGCAGCATGCCAGCAACCTCTTCATCCTCGGTGGTGAGCCCTATGCGCCCGTCGCAGAACAGGCAGATAACATCCGCCGTATCGATGGCAATCTGCGCCTGATGGCGCATTTCCGAAAGCAGCACATCGTCGCTGTGCAGGTCCAGGCCTCCGGTATCAATCAGCGTAAAGTGGCGGCCCATCCAATCGGTATCGGCATAGATGCGGTCCCGTGTTACGCCGGGGATATCTTCCACAATGGAGATCCGTTTTCCGGCAATTTTATTGAAGAAAGTCGATTTGCCCACGTTGGGGCGGCCTACGATGGCCACAAGCGGCTTTGACATGGTTACTCTCCTTTATCGGTTGTGTAATGCGTTGTAAAAATCATATCCGTCGTCGGTAATACGCACGGGCAGCGGGAGGCGGCGTTCGAATTCCGCAAGGGTCATATCATCCAGAAACAAATCGCGTTCATGCCGGAGCATACTGCCGCTGATTAGCAGCTTGTCCGCCTGCTGGAGCAGCGCGGGGGAAAGCTGGTCAAGCACATCGCCGCCGGTCAGCAACCCTGAAACAGTTACGGTTTCGCCGAAAAAATGATTGCGGATGGTGACTACGTGCACGGTTGTGTTTTCCGGCGCGTACCGCTTGCTCAGGCGCCGGATATGCGGCGCGGCGCTGACCCCTGTGGCGATGACAAACGTTATTTTCTCATCGGAAGCCGAAGAAGAATCGTCCTCCGAGGCCTCTTGCATCTGCTCTTCAAAAAGGCGGAGCATCCCCACGCCGTTTTCAATCTGCGGATAGTCTTCATACCATTCGGCGGGGGGCAGCGCTTCTGCGCTCAGGCAGTAAAACTCGTCGGAGGCAAAGGCGAACGTGGTGCCCAGCGTATCCCGGCAGCGCGCCTGAAACGGCAGCAGCTGGGTGAGCAGCGCTTTGGCGGATACGGCGTCAAAGGGTGTGAGCGCGGCAAGATCCTTGCGGAATTTTGTGAGTCCCACCGGGACAATCGCAACGGACTGCGCGGCGGGCGCGAGCGACAGCAGATCCTCCAGCGTTTTCATCAGTACTTCACCATCGTTGATGCCCGGGCAGCATACGATCTGGCAGTGGAACCGGAGACCCGCGTCTTTAAGCCTGGTCAGCCGCTGCAGGATATCGCCCGCAAAGCGGTTGTTCATCATCCGCTTGCGGAGCTCGGGATCGGTGGCGTGTACGCTGATATACAGCGGAGAAGCACGGCGCTTAAGGATGCGGTCGAACTCTGTGTCGTCGATATTGGTCAGGGTGATATAGTTGCCCATCATCAGGGAAAAGCGCCAGTCATCGTCCTTGACATACAGCGTGGGGCGAAGGCCCGGGGGCATCTGATCGATGAAGCAGAACACACAATGGTTGCGGCAGGTGCGTGGTTTAAGCACCATGCTGTCACCAAACTGAAGGCCGAACGGCTCCCAATCCGCTTTGTTCATCACAACGGTCTTTTCCGTCCCGTTTCGTTCGATTGTCAGCACAACCTCGGGCTGCGCGCCGAGCGCCTGATAATCGATTTCGTCCTGAACATCCTCACCGTTGATTTGCAGCAGCGTATCGCCTGCGAGAAGGCCGTGCCTTTGTGCCGCGGACCCTTCCAAAATCCCTGTGATGACATGGCGCATCGCGTACTCTCCTTCATGCCGGTAAGTTCAATCTATTATTCGTTGTTTTGGCTGATAAGTCAAGCTGATTTGTGCTATACGGTGAATTTTACGGACGTATTTACGGCATCCTGTGCTATCCGTATAATAAAATACAGCAAGTTTTGCGAACGGGGCTTATTCCCGGTACCGGCGGGGCATCCGATGCTTGTAAGCCTTTTGTTATCTGTGATATAATCTAAACCAGTCTTTATTTTGCCCATGGCAGGGAAAGCCAAAATGTTTTTCGGAGGCTCGCCAACATGAACCTATGCTATCAGGACAGAAACGATCAAGTCCGATACCTTGACCGTGAACTGACATGGCTGCAGTTCAACCATCGGGTGCAAAAGGAAGCTGGAAACCCTCAAAACCCGCTGCTGGAGCGGGCAAAGTTTCTGGGAATCGTGACATCCAATCTGGATGAGTTCATGCAGGTGCGGTATGTGAGCATTCTCAGGGATGGAAAGAGCATCAACCGCAACATGGCCCTCTCCAGCGGGCTGACCGGAAAAACCAAGCTGGATCTAGTAAACCATGCCGTGACGGAGCAGCAGGAAATGCAGTATGTGCTCTATCAGGGAATGATCGGTGAAATGGCGACGCAAGGGATTCGCTTCTTTCCAAATTTTGAACTTACCGAGGCGATCGAAGCCGAGATCAAGCGGATTTTCTGGGGCGATATCATGCCCAAGCTCAAGGTGATTCCCTGGGGCGAGGAATACGCGCCCATGAACCAGAAAAAGCTGCGCCTGATGGTCAAGCTGCAGCCCAAGAACGGAATGAAAGTCCGTTACGCCATGGTTTCCTATCCCGGTACGCCCCGTATTTTCCGGCTGCCGAGCGAGGACGGAACCATCTGCCTGATCCGGCATGAGGACCTGATGCGGCAATGGCTGTGGATGATGTTCTCACAGGACGATATACTGGAAGCCAGCGCCTTTCGTATTATCCGTAACCAGGAGTTCCCGCTGGACCCGGAGGAGGATGTGGCTACGGCGGTGCGGGAGATGCTGGTGAAACGTACAACAGGCGATGTGATGCGCCTAGAGGCGGAGGACGGCATCGGCGACGAAACGCTGGCCATACTGGCGCAGCGGTTTCAGGTGCCGGAGGAACAGCTGTTTAAGGCGCCCGGACCGCTGGATTTGAATAAACTGCTGATGACCTGCTACGGAATGATCAACAGGTCGGACCTGAAATACCCAAAGGTGAAACAGCTGATCGAGCATGAGCTGATGGATCCGAACATTTTTGAAAAAATCGACCGGAGGGACTGGCTGCTGTTCCATCCCTATCATAGCTTTGACCCGGTGATCAATTTCTTCGGGCAGGCGGCGGTGGACCCGCATGTGATCAGCATCAAGACCACGCTGTACCGTGTGGGCAACAACAGCCAGGTGATCCGGGCGCTGACCAAGGCCGCCGAGGCGGGCAAGCAGGTGGAAATCCTGATGGAAACCCAGGCACGGTTTGACGAGGACAACAACCTTGCCAATACCGACCGCCTGCGGCGCGCCGGCTGCCGTGTGATTTGCGGCATTCCAGGGCTTAAAACACACAGCAAGGCGGTGCTGATTACCCGCCGGGAATTCGGGGCGCTGAAACTATATGCGCATCTGGGAACCGGTAACTATCACGACGGCAACGCAAAGCTGTACACCGATATGGGATTGCTGACCTGTGACGAACAGATTTGCGGCGATGTGCAGATCTTCTTCCACGCGCTGGAGAGCGAGAGCCGGGAGATCTATACGGCTTCGCTGATCGCCGCTCCGTCCAACCTGAAGCTGAAGGTGTTCGACCTGATCCGCCGGGAAAAGGAACACGCGCTTGCCGGGCGGCCCAGCGGGATTATCGCCAAAATGAACTCACTGCTGGACGAGCAGGTAACCGATGCCCTGTACGACGCATCGGCTGCCGGGGTGAAGGTTAAGCTGATTGTTCGCGGTATCTGTACCCTGATTCCGCAGGACGCGCGGCTGAGCCGGAACATTGAGGTAATCTCCATCATCGGCCGACATTTGGAGCACGCGCGCGCCTACCGTTTTGAAAACGGGGGAAATGCGGAAATCTACCTTTCGTCCGCGGACTGGATGCCCCGTAACCTGGACCGGCGGTACGAGCTGATGTTTCCCATCCGCGATCAAAGCTGCAAGCATGCGGTGGAAAACGTGCTGCGGTTGCAGCTGATGGATAACCAGAAATGCTGGTGTATGGATCCCTGCGGGGATTACACGCGTAAACAACCAAACGGCGATAGGCCTGTGAACGCACAAGAGGTATTGCTGCACGCCATCACCGAGGTGTTTTCCGGCTCATGGGAAGGCTTTGAAGCGGATACGCATGATGCTGCAACCCCCAACGAGTTTTGAAATTGAGGATTGATAATATGACGTGGAAAGAACGAAGGATGCGGGCCAAGGAAGACGTGGAAGCCGTTTTGCTGCGAGACCCGGCCGCGAGCAGCCGGATGGTTGTACGGCTGTGCTACCCGGGCCTGAAGGCGCTGCGCGGCCATCGATTCGCGCATGCGATATTGGAAAAGGGACATCCGGTTATCGCCCGTGTGCTAAGCCAGATGACGCGTAAAAGAACCAGTATTGAAATCCATCCGGGAGCGACCATCGGCCGCAGACTGTTTATCGACCATGGCGACGGCGTGGTGATCGGCGAAACGACGATCATCGGCGATGATGTGACAATTTATCAAGGCGTAACCCTGGGCGGTACCGGCAAGGATGTCGGCAAGCGCCACCCCACGATTGGCAACGGCGTTACCATCGGCGCAGGCGCCAAGGTGCTGGGGCCGATCACCATCGGCGATCATTGCAAAATCGGTGCGGGGGCAATCGTGCTTAAGGATGTGCCGCCGTACTGTACCGTGGTGGGCAACCCGGGCCGGATTGTGAGGAAAGCAAATCAGGTAACGGATGTGGACCTGGACCAGATTCATCTGCCCGACCCGGTGAAGGACCGCATGGAACTGCTGTATCAGCGTCTTCTCCATCTGGAAGAGTGTCTAAAGCAGCAGGCCATCCGGCTGGGCTGCAAGGAAACCGTAGAGGAACTGGAAAAGGGCTGTCAGGGCGAATGCCCGACCTGGCCTGACGAACAGCAAGTGAAAGAAGAGAAGCATGATGAGACTGTATAACAGCCAAAGCCGCAGCAAGGAAGAATTTATCCCCGTCCATCCGGGAAAGGTGGGTATCTATGCCTGCGGCCCCACGGTGTATAACTATTTCCATATCGGCAACGCGCGTCCGTTTATCATCTTTGATGTGCTGCGGCGCTATCTGGAATCCGTCGGCTATGAAGTCACCTTTGTGCAGAACTTTACCGATATCGACGATAAAATGATCAACCGCGCCAACGAGGAAGGAATCACGGTCAAGGCGCTGGCTGACCGGTATATCAAAGAATATTTTACCGATGCCAAGGCTCTGGGCATCCACCCGGCCACGGTGCATCCGCGGGCGACGGAGCATATCCCGCAAATCATTGCATTAATCGAAACGCTGATTGACAACGGACTGGCCTATGAAACAAACGGGGACGTGTACTATCGGGTGCACGCCTTCCCCCGTTATGGCTGCCTGTGCGGGCAGAATCTGGAGGATCTGGAAAGCGGCGCGCGCGTGAGCATAGGCGAGCAAAAGGAGGACCCGCTTGATTTTGCCCTGTGGAAGGCGCAAAAAAAGGGCGAACCGGCATGGGAAAGCCCGTGGGGCATGGGCCGCCCGGGCTGGCATATTGAGTGCTCCGCCATGAGCATGGAGTATCTCGGCGAAACCTTCGATATCCACGGCGGCGGCAAGGATCTGCTGTTTCCGCACCATGAAAACGAGATTGCCCAAAGCGAAGGCGCCACGGGAAAACCCTATGTACGCTACTGGATGCACAACGGCTTCATCAATATCGACAACGAGAAGATGAGCAAATCCAAGGGGAATTTCTTCACCATCCGCGATATTGCCAAGGAATACGACATGGAAGCCGTACGCATGTTCATGCTTTCCGCGCACTACCGCAGCCCTGTCAACTTCAGCCGCGAGCTGGTGGCACAGGCGGCAAGCGCGCTGGAACGCCTGTACGGAGCGCGGGATCAGCTCGCCTTCCTGATGAAAACCGCTGAGGACAGGGAGCCTGACGCGGATGAGCAGCAGTTAATGGCGCAGGCCGATCAATCCCGGCAAAAGTTCGACGCCGCCATGGCCGACGACCTGAATACCGCCGATGCAATCGCCGCTCTGTTTGAGCTGGTGCGCGAAGTTTTCAAGCTGCCGCAGGCGGGCGTAAGCCGACAGGCGCTGCAAAAAGCGGAACAGGCCATGCTGCAGATGACCGGCGTGCTCGGCCTGCTGCTAAAGCAGACCGACGGCATCAGCCCCGAGGTGAAGGCCATGATGGACGAACGCGCCCAGGCCAGAAAAGACAAAAACTGGAAACGCTCCGATGAACTCCGCGACGCGATTCACGCCGCCGGATATACGCTGGAGGATACCGCCGCGGGCCAGAAGGTGCGTAAAAACGTATGACGCGTAAAACATGGGCAGCCGGGTTTCTCGTGCTGCTCATGTCTTTTGCTATGGTCTTGGTTGCGCTGCATTGGCGGGAGAACGACACGGTTCAGTATTACGAATACGCCGTGAACCCCATCAAGGAAGTACAGCCTGTTGGCTGGCCAAACGGAACGGTGAACGTAAACACGGCGGATGAAACCGCTTTGCAGGCGCTGCAGGGAATCCGGCAATCGCAGATCGAGGCGCTGCTGGAAGACCGTGAGAAGAACGGAGCCTATGATTTTCCCGAGGACCTGATCTATGTGAAGGGGATCGGGGAAAAGACGCTTTACAAAATCTACAGTCAGCTGGATTTTGCCTGGCGCGCGGGCGAAAATTGAAACGTGGAGGAAAACATGTACCAAAAGCACTTCAAACGATGGTTGGATGTCGTGCTTTCCATGGCTGCGATCGTGGTGCTGCTTCCGGTTTATCTGGCGATTGCGCTTGTGATTATGCTGGATTCCAAAGGCCCTGTCTTATTTTTACAGAAGCGCGTCGGAATCCATAAAAAACACTTTATGATTATCAAATTCCGCACCATGCGCATTGACGCCCCGGAGGGCGTTGCGACGCATTTGCTGGAAAACCCGCGGCAATATATCACACGCTGTGGGGAGTTTCTGCGTAAAAAGAGCCTGGATGAGCTGCCCCAGTTTTTTAATGTGCTCAAGGGGGATATGTCCATCGTCGGCCCCCGCCCCGCACTGTGGAACCAGTACGATCTGATTGCCATGCGCGATGAAACCGGTGCGAACGATGTCTTACCGGGCATTACAGGCCTGGCGCAGGTGCATGGACGGGACGAGCTGGAAAACGATGAAAAGGCAAAGCTCGACGGATTGTATGCCCACAACATCAGCTTTTGGCTGGACGCCCGGTGCTTTTTCCAAACGCTGGTCAAGGTGGGCAGCGGCGAAGGAATTGTGGAGGGTATCAAGTCGGCCCGGCACAACACGGAGGAGAACCAGTGAAACGGATTTTAATCGCGGGTCAGGACAGCTATATCGGCAGCAGGCTGGCAACCTGGCTGGATACGGCCCGTTTTCAATGCGATACGCTGGATATGCGGGGGGATGCCTGGCAGCAGTATAGCTTTACGGGATATGATTCGGTTGTACTGGTCGCGGGAATCGCGCATCAGCGGGAAACTGAACAAAACCGTGCGCTGTATGACCGGATCAACCACCGGATGGCCGCGGAAGCGGGACGAAAGGCAAAACGGGAGGGTGTTGCCCAGTTCGTGTTCTTCTCCTCCATGAGCGTATACGGCATGGAAGTTGGCCGTATCCATGCGGATACCAATCCCAATCCGGTAACAGCTTATGGGCGCAGCAAGCTGGGTGCCGAGGAAGAGCTGCGCGCGCTTTCAAATGAAGCGTTTCATGTGGCTGTGCTCCGCCCGCCAATGATCTACGGACCGGGCTGCAGGGGCAATTATCCGCGTCTTGCGCGGCTGATTGGAAAACTGCCTGTATTTCCCAAGGCGAACAATGAGCGCAGCATGCTTTATATCGACACGCTATGCAGCTTTCTGGAGAAGCTTTTTGAGAGCGGAAGCGCCGGACTGTATTTTCCGCAGAACCGTGATTATGTTTCAACTGATGCGCTGGCGAGGGCAATCGCCAATGCCCGTCATCGCAGGTTATGGCAGCCCGCCGGGCTCGGCTGGCTGCTGCGGCTGCTTGGGAAAAACGGCGGCACAATCGGCAAGGTATTCGGCACGCTGACCTATGACAGGGACATGAGCGAAGCTTTTATGCCGGAAAACCAGCCGATCCTGCAGCAGAGCATTGATGCAACGGAGGCCGGGCTATGAAAAAGGTGCTGTTTGTGGCAACCGTGCTGCGCGGGCATATGCTTGTGTTTCACCTGCCATATATGCAGTGGTTTCAGCAACAGGGCTATGAGGTGCATTGCTGTGCCGGAAACGATACCGGAGCGGAACCGGCGGTTGTACCCTACTGTGACCGGTATTTTGAAGTGGCCTTTGACCGTAATCCCCTGCATGCCGGGAACCGGACTGCCTACCGGCAGTTGAAGGAAATTATCGATCGGGAATCCTATGACCTCATCCACTGCCATACGCCGGTAGGCGGCATGCTGGGGCGGCTGGCTGCAAGGCAGGCTCGAAAACAGGGGACACGAGTGTGCTATACGGCACACGGATTTCATTTTTACAGCGGTGCGCCGCTTAAATACTGGTTTTTGTATTATACGGCGGAACGCTGGCTGGCCCGTTATACCGATCTGCTGATTACTATCAATCAGGAGGATTATACCCGTGCCCGCCGCTTTCCGGCAAAAAAGGTTGTCATGGTAAACGGCGTCGGGTTGGATCTGTCCCGCTTTGAGAAACCGGCGGATGTTCCGGCGCTGCGGCGGGAGATGGACGTGGAGCAGGATATGCCGGTCATCCTGTCGGTCGGCGAGCATACCGAGCGGAAAAACCATGCCCTCTGCATACGCGCTTTACCAAAAATACCTGCCGCGGTGCTGGTGTTCTGCGGTGTTGGAAGGCAGGAAGAGCTGCTGAAAAACCTGGCGGAGGAGCTTGAGGTAGCGCAGCGCATCCGCTTTTTAGGCTTCCGGTCGGATATCGCGCAGCTTCTCCAAGCCGCGGATGTATTTGTATTTCCCTCCCTTCACGAGGGCCTGCCGGTGGCGCTGATGGAAGCGATGGCGGCCGGGCTGCCATGCGTAGTCTCCGGCGTGCGCGGAAACACCGATTTGATTCAGGATGGCGAAGGCGGGTATGTATACCGCCCGGACGATACCGATGGATTTGCACAGGGGCTGAACAAGCTGCTGGCATCCCCGGCCCTGAGAAAGCAATATGGGGAGAAAAACAAAGAAACGGTGCAGCAATACAGCCTGCCGACCGTGCTGGGGCAAATGACGGCGCTTTACCGTGAGCAGCTCGCCCGGCGGAGGAATACCTGATGCCGACGATTCTATTCGTAATGAAATACCCGCTGCACCGGCGGGAAAACCTGCAATTGAAGTTCAACGGGCAGATGGAAGCCGCCCGGCGGCTCGGCTGGGACGTTTACTGCATCGGCTGGGAGCCTAAGGGCATGTATCTGGTTGGCAGCGGCGGGCGCGAGCTGCTATGTAAAAACGCATTGGCTCAGGTACGCGGATATGACCATACGAAAATATTTCTGGATTTGATGAAGGCGGTTCGGCTGGCGATGCGGCGCATTCCGGTGGATGTGCTGTATCTGCGGTATATGCCGACGTTTGGTAATGCGCCCAAAACGCTGAAACGGCTGAAGAAGAACGGCGGGAAACTGGTGGTGGAGTACCCGACATATCCCATCGCGCAGGAAAACGACCGCTTTTTTCTCCGTCGGCAGGTTTTCCGGTACGCGGATACCATAATGAAGAAAATCCATCCGATGGTGGATTTGTATACGCTGATCGGCGACAACTGCGGCGGAACCCTGAACGGCACACCGGCGTTGAATATCATCAACGGGGTGGATGTGGATTCTCTTCCACGGCACATTCCGCGTGCGGATAAACCGGAGATTGGCCTTTTGGCGCTGGCAAGCATGAGCGGCTGGCATGGGTACGACCGCTTGATCAATTCCCTCGCCGCGTATCAGGGTCAGGAGGATGTACGGATTGCCTTTGTGGGCGGCGACGGGGATGGTTCGCTGGCACGGTGGAAGCAACTGACGGAAGAATGCCATTTGCAGGACCGGATCACGTTTTATGGGCCCTGCTATGGCAGCGAGCTGGAAACGCTGATTGCGCAAAGCGATCTGGGCATCGGCAGCCTGGGTATGTTCCGCTATGGCCTGCAGCAGGGGATGACGTTAAAGGTGAGGGAATACATGGGCAGAGGCCTGCCGTTTGTCAGCGCCGTGGAAGACCCTGCGCTGCCCAAAGACCGGGGATATTTTCTCAAGGTGCCTAACGATGAAACACCCATTAACATGGCGGAGATCGTTGCGTTTGCCAAAGAAGCAAAAGCGGATGATACGCTGCCGGAGGCTATGCGGCGGTATACCGGGGATAACCTGAGCTGGCAAAGTGTGTTTTCCGGGATTCTGGAAAGGGTGAAACCATGAGCGGCACCGTTGTTTATATCAGCTCCTGCGCCTTCACCGCCGAAGGGATGCCTGATGCGTTTATGCTGCAGGAGCTCCCTTGGTTGCGCCGCCATTTCGGCCGTGTGCTGGTATGCTCAGGCTATGGTATTGCGGAAATCACAGAGGATCAACCCGCGATAATCAGGCCGTCAAAGCCTGCCTGCGGCGGTTTGCGCGCACTCATGAAAGCCGGATGGAATCAGGAATTACGGAGGGAACTCCGGCATCTGCGAGCGGAAGGGAAATGGACGTTCGCAAATGCCTTGAAGCTGTTTGTTTTTACTGTGCGCGGGTATAAACTGTTTTTTTGGATTCAGGCCCTGCTGCATCCGGGTGAAAACGTGACCGCGTACGCGTATTGGATGAGCTACGACGGGTTTGCGGCCGCGCTGTGCAAACAGAAGAATCCGGCAGTCCGGGCCATCGCGCGCGGACACGCGTTTGATATCGACGTACAGCGCAATCCCATGAACCCCTATTTAATGAAACGGTTCATGGTGGAAAAGCTGGATCGTATTTTTCCGATCAGCGAAACGTCCGCCGACCAAATCGCCGCCTATGTTGCCATTCCGCCGGAAAAACTGCGCATCGTGGGAGCGGGATCGGCCGGAGAGAAGGCGGAGGCGCCTTTGCCTGCCCCGCGTTTTTTGGACGGCGTATTTCATGTGGTCAGCTGTTCCGCCATGGTGGAGATCAAGCAGCTTCCGCTGCTGATTGACGCGCTGGCGGCATGGAACAGGGGAAGCCTGCATTGGCTGCACATTGGCGGCGGGCCGGACGAAACGGCCATCCGGGTGTATGCTGGTGAAAAGCTGAACGCTAAACCCAATATTGCCTATAGTTTAATCGGCCGCCAAACACCGGAGCAGATACGGCAAATATACAAAACGACAGCGTTTGACGTGTTTATCAACACCAGCAAAAACGAAGGCACACCCGTGGCAATTATGGAAGCGATGCATGCGGGGATACCCGTGGTCGCACCGGCAGTCGGCGGCATTCCCGAACTGGTCGATCCTGAGATTGGCTTTCTGTATCCCAAAGACGGCAATGCAGAAGACGTTTGCAAGGCGTTGACGGCAGTCTATGAAAAATCAGAAGCGGAAGCAAGGCGGATGAGCGGCTTGGCGCAGGCGCATTGGAATGAACGATGCTTGCTGAGCAACCTGCTTCCAGACCTTTTTCCGGAGGAAGCAAAGGAGGGGAGGCAGCCATGAAGCAGCGTGTTTTATTGGTCAGCCATTGCTTTGCTCCGCAGAATAAAATCGGCGCGGTTCGCCCGACAAAGCTTGCGAAATATCTTCTGCGCATGGGTCTTTCGGTAACGGTACTGTGTGGAAAGGATTATTCTCCCGTACAGGATCCGCTGCTGGCACGCGACCTGGAGACGATGACCGATGTGCATAGGATTGTGGAGAAAAGCCTGCTGCGGCGGTGGAAGGAGCGCAAAACGACGCCCGCTCCCACCGGTGAAAAAGCATCGGACGCTAAACCGGGCACAGCGAAACCCAAAACCTGGGCCAATGCGCTGTATCTGTATTTGGCAGACCGGGCGGATGCCGTTTTTGCGCGTGATTGTGTACGCGAGGTAAAGCGGATGGGGGAGCATTACGATATTGTGATCTCCTCCTATGGCCCGCTGAGCTCGCATCGTGTGGCTGCCAAAATCAAGCGGCTGGGGTATGCCAAAAAATGGATTGCGGATTTCCGGGATGAAACGGCCGCGCCGTTTTCCTGGCAAAAGCAGAGGGTGGAACGCTATAACCGCATGGTGATGCGTAATGCCGACAGGATTACCGGCATATCCGCCGGATGCTTGCGTGTGATGGGGATGGAAGCCGCCGGACGTGTGATCTATAATGGGTTTGACACGGAGGATTTGCTTGGATTCCAAATCCCGGCAAAGCGGGAGGATAAGCTCTGCTTCGTTCACTGCGGGCAGATGTACGGAGCGCAGCGCAACCTTATGCCGTTCTTTGAAGCACTGTCGGAGCTGATTACGGAAGGCTATATTTCGAAAGATTCCGTGGCGCTGGTCTATGCGGGGGGCGATACACGGGGATTTGTGTCGCAGGCTTCGCAGGCCGGGCTGGCGGATTGCCTGGAAGGCCATTCGTTTATGCCCCGGGATGAATCAATGAAATTGCAGAAAGCCTCCCACGTGTTGCTGCTGCCTGCCTGGAACCTGCCGGACAGGCAGGGGAATATACCGGGCAAGCTGCTGGAGTATATGCTGCTGGATATGCCGGTAATCTGCTGCGTATCCGGCGAGGTGCCGGACAGCGAAATTGCCGGAATCTTCCGGCAAACCAATATCGGTATCTGTTATGAGCAGGCAAACCGGGCCGAAGATACACCGCGTCTGAAAGCATATCTTTTGGAAATCATCAGGGCGTATCAGCATAAGGAGCCGCTTCCGTTTTCGCCCAACGCCGAGGCGGTCGATAGGTTTTCCAGCAAGGGAATGGCGGCGGCGATGGCGAATATCATGGAAGAATGGGTGTAAAGGGAACTATTGTGCCAGCAAGCAAAGCAAAGAAACCAGCTCTATGCTTTCCCAGGTTCATGATGGCGTGAAAACAACGATACCAGACCGTTTTCGCTGAATTGTCGGATTCTTTGCAGGATACCTGTGATAGGTAGTCGTTAGGGCAGGATACGATCTCTGACGGAAATAATCAGCGATCACCGGTGGGATGAAGTAAAGGATATACGGCGCATCGGCGGAACAGACGGTGCGGAATGGATGTAAGAAGAATATGAAAATTGTTACGGTTGTCGGCGCAAGGCCGCAGTTCATCAAGGCGGCGGCCATGAGCCGCGTACTCCGCCGGGGGCACACGGAAATTCTGGTGCACACGGGACAGCATTATGACCCGATGATGAGCGACGTGTTTTTTCAGGAACTGAGCATTCCCAAGCCGGATTACAATCTGGGCATTGCGGGCGGCACGCACGCGGAAATGACGGCCCGCATGCTGACGGCCGTTGATGAGGTGCTTGTGCGGGAAACCCCGGACGCGGTGCTGGTGTATGGTGATACTAATTCCACGCTCGCGGCGGCGTTGGCCGCGGTGAAACGGCATATCCCAATTCTGCATGTGGAAGCGGGCAACCGTCTGCACACGCTTCTAAATCCGGAGGAAGTCAACCGGGTTTTAACGGACCATATGGCGTCCATGCTGTTTGCGTGTGTGCCCAGTGCGATGGACGAGCTGCGTAAGGAAAACCTGATCGACCATGCCTGGTTGGTGGGTGATCCGATGTTTGACGCGTTTCAGTTTTACCGCGGCAGCGGCAAGGCGGAGAAACCGACGGAGATCATCACCCTTGACGGCGAAACGGAACCCATGCCGGACCGCTACTGCTATCTCACCTGCCACCGCGAGGAGAACACGAAGGACGAACAGAGCCTTTGGCAGGTTCTAAAAGCCATGGAACAGCTGGACATGAACACGTATTATCCGGTGCATCCCCGCAACCGGGAAACGGTGATACGGCTGCGCGAACAGATGAAACTGCAGAAAGTGAAACTGTTGCCGCCGCTGGGGTATTTACAGTCGATTGCCATGGTATCCCATGCGGAGCAAGTGGTTACCGATTCCGGCGGGGTGCAGCGGGAAGCGTACTTTGCGCAGGTGCCCTGTGTGACCATATTTGATTATGCGGCATGGCCCGAAACCATGCGCGGCGGCTGCAACCGGCTGGCCAGACCCGATACACAGGATATCGCGGATAAGCTTATGGAACGTCCGGTGTTTGATCAGGCGGACAATCCGTTTGGCGACGGACATGCCTGCGAAAAAATTGTCGGGATTATGGACAGGGAACTATAATCATCGTATGACGATCGAATACAAAAGAGCCGCCCGAAGGACGGCTCTTTTGTGTTGGAACGTTGGTTATTGGGCAATCAGGGAATTGAAGGTTGCAAAGTACTCGGCGGCGGCTTCGTCCACGGTCTTCTGACCGTACGCAACTTCAAAGTTCACAACCTGCCATGCGTCCACAACAGCCTGATCGTTGGGGGCATTGGGATCTCTGACCTTGCTGTAGGCAGAGGTAATGTCGAACAGGTTGTACACTTCCTGATCAATCGGGGTAGCGATGGCGCTGATGGCGGCACGCACCTGAGAGTTGCAGGGGATACCGCGGTCGTTGCCAAGCACCAGGCCCACATCCGGCGTGTTCACAAAGAAATTGATGAAGGCAGCCGCAGCGTCCTTGTTCTCGGAAGCGCTGTTGATGCAGAAGAACTGGCTGGGCAGCATGGCGTTGGCCATGGCTTCGCGGCCGGGCAGGCAGGTGATGCCAAGGGTATCGGGAGTCGCGGCCTGATAGCCGACGGCCATGTTGGAGTACAGGAAGACCATGGCGATTTCGCCCGCAACCAGAGCGGAGGTATCGGCGCTGGACTCATCGTATTCGGCGGTAATTTCTCCGGGCGGGCAGTAGCCGGCGTCACGGAAATCAGCCCACATCTGCATCCAGCTCTTGATGGTCTCCTCGGTCATGGTGCTTTGGGTGCCGTTCCACAGGGATTCGCCCAGGCAGCCGGCATAGTAGCTCAGATAGCTGGTCTCATAGCAGGAGGCATCAAAGATGGGATATACGCCATCGGGCAGCACGGCCTTGACTTCAGCAAGGTACGCGCCCAGGTTGTCCCAGGTAAGGGTTTCATCGGGCAGGGGAGCGCCGTTGGCTTCCAGCAGGGTCTTGTTGAAAACCATGCCTACGCGGTTAGCACCCAGACACATGCCGTACACTTCGCCGTCCACGGTGATGTCGTCGATCATGGACTGGTCAAAGTACTCGGTCTGGATGATGTTGCCGAGATAGGAGGTGATGGGCGCCAGAAAGCCGTTGGCAACATAATCCGGGAAGTTGCCGCCGAACTGGAGCACATCGGGAGCGCCGCCGGCCGCAAGCTGTGTGTCCAGCTGGGTCCAGTAATCGGAGGAATGTTCAAGAATTACGGTCACATCGGGATACGCCTCCATAAACATCTGCGCAACCTGTGTGGTTTTCTCGATACGGGAATCGCCGCCCCAGTAAGTTACGCGGATTTCTCCGGAGATTTGGGTATCGTCTGCAAATGCCAGCGCGGGCACAATCAGAAGCGCGACCAGAAGGAGTGCTAACAGTTTCCTCATGTGAGATACCTCCATATAAAATATTATCGTTCGAGGACTGATATCAGCCCTTGAGACCAGTGGTGGTGATGCCCTGTACAAAGTGCTTCTGCATGGAGAAAAACAGAATGAAGCAGGGAATGATCGACAGAACCGACATGGCCAGCGATGCGCCCCAGTTGGAAACGCTGTCGCTTGCGATGAAGCTGCGCAGGGCGATGGGAACTGTGTTGCGGGCGGAATCCAGAATATAGAGCAGCTGGTTGAAATAGTCGTCCCATGTCCACAGAAAGCTGAACAAGCCGGTGGTAACCAGCGCGGCGGTAGACAGCGGAATGATGATTCTGAAATAGATCCCGATTCTACCGCACCCATCCAGCGTAGCCGATTCATCCAGATCTTTGGGAATGCCGCGCATAAACTGCACCAGCAGGAAGATGAAGAAAGCGTCGGTTGCAAACAGCTTGGGCAGTGTCAGCGGCAGGTAGAGGAAATTCAGGTTCATGCCGCCCACATCGCGCATGTTGATCAGGCCCATGTTGTTGAAGAGAATGTAACGGGGGATCGTAATTACGTGGTAGGGGAGCATCAGGGTGACCAGTACGATGGAAAACCAGAAGTTTTTGAACGTAAAGCGAATTCTGGCAAAGGCATAGGCTGCCATGGAGCAGGAGACCAGATTGAACAGCACCGTAGCCAGCGAAAGGCCGACGGAGTTGCCCATGTAATACACAAACGATTTGCTCAGCGTTCCCTTGGGCATAAAACCAGCGACATAGTTATCCAGGGTAAAATGCTGGGGAATGAGCGCCGTGATATTGGAGAAGATTTCTTCATTGGGCGTAAAAGATTTCATAAACAGCCATACGATGGGGTAGAGCATGAGAACGGCGAAGAAGATAATAACGAGATGGGTAAAAAACTTGCCGATTAAGTGCTTTGTATGTATACTCATCTTCTTCTACTCCCCGCTTCCGTAATTGACCCAGGAGCCTGAGGTTTTGAAGATCAAAACGGTCGTCAGGCCAATGATTACCAGCAGAACCCACGCCATCGCGGAGGCGTAGCCCATTTCCTTGAAGGCGGTCCACCCGGTTTTGTAGAGATAGAGCGTGTAGAATTCCATTGACTTTGCACCCACGCTGTTGCCGCCGCCACCGATGACGTAGGCTTGTGTGAACGCCTGAAACGCATTAATGGTCTGCATGATCAGGTTGAACAGGATAACCGGAGAAAGGCTGGGCAGCGTGATGAAGAAGAAACGCTGGAAGGGGGTTGCGCCGTCTACGGCGGCAGCCTCGTAATAATCCTGCGGGATTTGCTTTAATCCTGCCAGAAAGATGATCATAGAGGATCCAAATTGCCAAACCGTGAGGATGATCAGCGTATAAATCGCCAGATTGGGATCGGTATACCATGTCTTGGCGTTGTGATCCAGACCAAACAGGTGTGCGATCGACGCAATCATCTCGTTGATGGGACCCTTGCGGTGGAATAGCCTGCGCCATACGACCGAGATGGCGATGGAACCGCCCAGCAGCGTGGGGATATAGTAGATAGCACGGTACAAGCCGATCATCTTTAGCTTCTGGTTCATCACCATAGCGATGACCAGCGCAAAGGCCAGCTTCATCGGTACGGATAAAACAACGTATTTCAGCGTGATCAGCAGCGATTTGATATACTCCGGGTCTTTGGCAAACATGCGGATATAGTTGTCAATGCCAATCCAGTTCAGCTTATCCAGTCCTTTGGTCAGGCTGTAGTCGGTGAAGGACAGATACATGGACATACCCATGGGAAACAGCGTAAATACTAACAAACCGATCAGCCAGGGAGTAATAAAAAAATACCCGGTTGCGTTTTCCTTTACGCTCAGTCTGGAAACCACGTGTCTTTTGTGCATAGAGACTCCTTCAATCTTTGTAGGTGGACCGCGATTTGAGGAATGCTTACAACAGTCAAAGGCTTTATAACTAAACCAGAGAAAACCAAGTGGTAAATATATCAGAAATGAAAGCACTTACGATAAGAAAATTATAACCAAGACAGAATCAATTGTCAATATGTGCTCGAGCACTTTGTAAATATTGATTAAAGAGCAGCATAGCGGTATACTGTTGAATGAGAGAAACAGTACAGCAATGAAGAAAAAGGAAGATGAATATGAAAACGGTTACCACGTCAGTACGGTTTCAGACGGATCATTTTCCGTTGCTGCGCCTTTTTGATGAGGCGGAGCGCAAGCTAAAAGATAACATCAAAGATTTTGCCGGCAGACGAGTGCTCATCGAAGGCGGCGGATATCAGAAAATCTGGCTGGAAACCCAGCCCATGGGCGGGGAGATGTACGCCAAACGGGATATGGAAGCCGCGCTGAACAACCAGCTTTTATTTGTGGAGCATCAGCGGGCGGACGGCAGGCTTCCGGGCAGCATCACGGTGGAAAACGGGAAAATCATACCGCAATACAATAAAATCCAAGGATTCTGTTTTCCGGCACCGGCTTTGAATATGTACTACTGGATTGGCAAGGACAGAGACTATTTAAAGCTGTTATACCATACGCTGGAGCGGTTTGACGCCTATCTATGGAACGAGCGCGATTCGGACGGGGATGGCTGCCTGGAATCATGGTGTGTTTACGATACGGGGGAGGATAACGCCAAGCGCTACGGAAACGCCCCCTGCTGGTGGGAGGACTCCCTGCCGCCCAAGGGCTATGACGTGGTTCCGATCAACTCCATGGATTTCATGAGCTTTTCCTATTCGGCCCGCGATACGCTGGCGGCAATATCTGCGATTCTGAACAATGGAAAAGCAGAGGATTGGCGGGCGAAAGCCAAACAGGTATCCGATACCATACGGTCCTATTTATGGAACGACCAGCGAGGAGCCTGCTTTGACCGTGACAGGAACCAAAAGTTCATGGATACGCTTTTGCATAATAATCTGCGCTGCATGTACTGGGGCTCGTTCTCTCAGGAGATGGCAGACCGGTTTGTGCGGGAGCATCTGCTCAATCCGGATGAATTCTGGACGCCGTTTCCGTTGCCATCCGTCGCGATCAACGACCCCTTATATGATAACGCGTCCGATAACAGTTGGAGCGGACAACCGCAGGGACTTACCTGGCAACGCGCCATCCGGGCGCTGGAAAACTATGGATACCAGCCTGTGGTGACGGCGCTTGGGCATAAGCTGTTTGAAGCGCTGGAGAAGAATTGTATTTTTCCGCAGCAATTCGATCCCTATACAGGGAAGGGGCAGGGAACCGTGGATGGCTACGGCCCGGTTATGCTGGCGGTTTTGGAATACATTTCCCGTTTGTACGGCGTTCATATGGAAGGCGGCAACATTTGGTGGAGTGTTGCGGGTGGTCCCCAAAGCGTGTATACTCTGCGCTGGGGGGATAACGCCTACGAAATTCGCAGCAACGGCGCCACGGCGGAAGGACTGGTAAACGGAAAAACCGTCTGGCAAAGCGAAGCGGGTTTTCGCATGGTCACGGATGCAGCCGGAAAGGTAATCCAACGGCTGTCTATCCGATCAATATAATTGAGTAAACACAGGGGGAAGAGGCATGCAAATCGAAAACGGATGTGCAAGGGATGTCAAAATCGCATATATCGGCGGCGGTTCCAGAGGATGGGCCTGGGGATTGATGTCGGATTTGGCAGGGGAAAAAAGCCTGTCCGGAAAAGTCTATTTATATGATATCGATCAGAAGGCTGCCGAGAAAAACGAAGTCATTGGCAATAAACTGCGCGGTCGCGCGGATGTGAAGGGCGATTGGGAATACATTGCCTGCCAAACCCGCAAGGAAGCGCTTACAGATGCTGATTTTGTGGTGATTTCCATCCTGCCCGCTACCTTTGACGAAATGGAGAGCGATGTGCATGCGCCGGAAAAATATGGCGTATACCAGCCGGTAGGCGATACCACAGGCCCCGGCGGTCTGGTGCGCGGCCTGCGGACCGGCCCGATGTTTCAGGTGATCGCACGTGATATCGAGGCCTATTGTCCCAACGCCTTTGTGATCAACTACACCAACCCCATGGCGCTTTGTATCCGTGTGCTGTACGACACGTATCCCGGCATCAAGGCCGTGGGCTGCTGCCATGAGGTGTTTCATACGCAGTCGCTTTTGTGTAAGGCACTTGCGGAGTTCAAAGGCATCGATCACGTAACGCGCCAGGATTTACAGATCACCGTGCAGGGCGTGAATCATTTTACCTTCATCACCAAGGCCAGCTACAAAGGCATCGACTTGTACCCCGTGTACCGGCAATTTTGTGATGCTTACTATGAAAACGGTTACACCGAAGGCAACGACGATAACTGGATGAACCGCTTTTTCGACAGTGCGCAGCGTGTAAAGATGGATTTGTTCCGCAGAACGGGGCAGATTGCGGCGGCAGGAGACCGCCATCTGGCCGAGTTCAATCCCGGATCGCGCTACCTTTCATCTCCCGAAAAGGCGCTCAGCTATAAGTTCACGCTAACGCCCGTTTCCTGGCGCAAACAGAACATGAAAAACCTGCTGGAGAAATCAGAGAAGATGTTTAGCGGGGAAGAAGCGTTCGAGCTCAAGCCCACGGGAGAAGAGGGCGTTGAGATGATGAAAGCAATCTGCGGCCTGCAAAAGCTGGTAACCAACGTCAATGTGCCCAACGTCGGTCAGATTGCAAACCTGCCGCTGGGCGCCGTTGTGGAAACCAACGCCGTGTTTTCGGATCATTCCGTTATCCCCGTTATGAGCGGCAGCATGCAAGGCACCGCCTTTGCGCTTACGCTGGCCCCGGTACTGGCGCAGGACGCCATTCTGGACGCCATCAAGCATAAGGACGTTTCCCTGGCTTTTGGCGCTTTCTTGGGAGACGCGCTGATGAACGGTGTATCGCTGCCCGATGCCAGGGCGCTGTATCGCACCATGCTCCAAAACACCAAGGCATACCTGGAGGGGTGGAACCTGGAAGTGTAACGCTTCATTGTTAAACGAAATAGAATCTGGCCCGCCGGTTTTTCCGGCGGGTATTTTACATGCGTAAAGATTGTACAAAGATACTCAAGACCGTTGTATATCCTCAATAATGTATCCCGTAGGCGCAACGCTTGAAAAAAACATTCAGAATGCAAGATAATCAAGGGGTGGCGGCGCTTTAGGTTGACAATAGTGTATCAAAATTCTATAATATATGATTGTTGGAAAACTCCGTTTGCCTTGCCGGTCGGCATGACAGATGGCTTTCAATAAATATCAGATCTGGGAGGGAATCTCTATGTCGATTAAGATGACCGTCGACGGCAACACTGCGGTAAGCCACGTTGCATATGCCTTCAGCGATGTTGCGGCAATCTATCCGATCACGCCGTCCTCACCTATGGCAGAAGTCATAGACACGTGGGCTGCGAAGGGCCAGAAAAACCTGTTTGGCCAAATGGTTAAGGTTCAGGAAATGCAAAGCGAAGGCGGCGCTTCCGGCGCAGTGCACGGCAGCCTTGCTGCCGGCGCATGCACATCCACCTTTACGGCAAGCCAGGGCCTTTTGCTGATGATCCCCAACATGTACAAGATCAGCGGCGAGCTGCTGCCCTGTGTTTTCCATGTCAGCGCCCGTGCGTTGGCAGCGCATGCCCTGAGCATTTTCGGCGACCATGCCGACGTGATGGCCTGCCGCCAGACCGGCTTTGCCATCCTTTCCAGCAACAGCGTGCAGGAAGCCATGGATATGGCACTGATCGCGCACCTGGCAACGCTGGAAACCAGCGTACCCTTTGTGCATTTCTTTGACGGCTTCCGTACCAGCCATGAAGTGCAGAAGATTGACGCCGTGGAATACTCGGAAATCGAGCCGCTGATGCCCTGGGACAAGGTGAAGGAATTCCGCGCCCGCGCCCTGAATCCGGATCATCCCCATCAGGCAGGCACCGCCCAGAACCCTGATATCTATTTCCAGAACCGTGAAGCCGCCAACAAATATTACGATGCCGCTCCCGCCATCATCGAAGAAGTGATGGAGAAGGTTTCCAAACTGGTCGGCCGCGAATACAAGCCCTACCAGTATATTGGCGCACCCGATGCCGACAAGGTCATCATGGCAATGGGTTCGGGCTGCGAAACCATTGAGGAAGCTGTAAACTACCTTAACACCAAGGGCGAAAAGCTGGGCCTGATCAAAGTCCGCATGTACCGTCCTTTCTCCGCGGACAGATTGCTTGCCGCCATCCCCGCGACCTGTAAAAAGATCGCCGTGCTGGACCGCACCAAGGAGCCCGGTTCGCTGGGCGAGCCGCTTTACACCGACGTGACCTCCGCGATGCTTGAAAAGGGCGTTAAGGATGTGCTGGTGCTAGGCGGCCGTTATGGCCTGGGCAGCAAAGAGTTTACGCCTACGATGGTCAAGGCCGTGTTTGATAACCTGGACGGCGAAAAGAAGAACCACTTCACCGTGGGTATCGAAGACGACGTTACCGGCACCAGCCTGAAGCTTGGCAAGCAGGTGATCTCCGCTCCCGAAGGCACCGTATGCTGCAAGTTCTACGGCCTGGGCTCCGATGGCACCGTCGGCGCCAACAAGAACTCCATCAAAATCATCGGCGACCATACCGATTTGTACGCGCAGGGCTATTTCAGCTATGACTCCAAAAAGTCCGGCGGCATTACCGTGAGCCATCTGCGTTTTGGCAAAAAGCCCATCCAGTCCACCTATCTGATTGATTCGGCGGACTTTGTGGCCTGCCACAATCCCAGCTATGTCACCCGCTACGATATGATCTCCGACCTCAAAGAGGGCGGCGTGTTCCTGCTCAACAGCCAGTGGTCCGCCGAGGACATGGAAACGCAGCTGCCGGTCGGCATGAAGCAGATGCTCGCCAAGAAAAAGGCGCGTTTATACAACATCAACGCGATTGAGCTGGCACTCAAGGTCGGCATGGGCAACCGCATCAACACCATCATGCAGGCCGCGTTCTTCAAACTGGCCGATATCATCCCGTATGAACAGGCCGATCAGTATATGAAGGACTATGCCAAGAAGACCTATGGCAAAAAGGGCGACGCGATCGTCAAAAAGAACTGGGACGCGATCGACCATGCCATTTCCGGACTTGTGGAAATCAAGGTTCCGGCAGAGTGGGCGAACACCACAGTCGGCGCCGCCTGCGCAACCGTGGAAACCACGCCGTATTACGAGAAGGTTATCGAGCCCATCCTTGTGCAGGAAGGCGATAAACTGCCCGTCAGCGCGTTCAGCCCCGATGGCTTCGTGCCCACCGGCACGACCAAATACGAAAAACGCGGCATTGCCGTTACCGTGCCCGAATGGCAGATTGACAAGTGCATCCAGTGCGGCACCTGCTCGCTGGTTTGCCCGCATGCCTGCATCCGTTCCATCTATCTGGACGATGAGCACAAAGCCGGAGCGCCCGATGCCTTTGAAACCAAGAACGCAACCGGTAAGGAATTTGCCGGAATGCAGTTCCGTATTCAGGTCAGCCCGCTGGATTGCACCGGCTGCGGCAACTGTGAGCAGGTTTGCCCCGCCAAGGGCAAGGCGCTGGTAATGAAGCCGCAGGAATCCCAGGAAGTGCAGAACGCGAATTGGAAGTTTGCAATGGGTCTGCCCGAAGTGCGGCCTGAAAGCTTGCTGTCCATCAAGAACACACAGGCCTGCAAACCGCTGTTTGAGTTCTCCGGCGCTTGCGCAGGCTGCGGTGAGACCCCGTATGTGAAGCTTGCCACCCAGCTGTTCGGCGACCGCATGATCATCGCCAACGCCACGGGCTGCTCCTCCATCTACGGCGGCAGCGCCCCCACCTGCCCCTATACCGTAAACAACGAAGGCCATGGTCCCGCATGGGCCAACAGCCTGTTTGAAGACAACGCGGAATATGGCTTCGGCATGCACGTTGCCTACACGCAGCGCCGCGACAAGATGGCTGATACCGTAACGGCCTTAAGGGATCACGAATGGACCGTGCCCGAGCTGAAAGCCGCCGCCCAGGCGTGGCTGGATGGCAAGGACGACGCCAAGCTTTCCAAAACTGCCGGCGAAGCGCTGGTTGCAGCCTGCAAGGAAGGCATCGAAGATAATTGCGACTGCGATGCCTGCAAACTGGCAAAGACCGTGATTGAAGAAGCCGACCTCCTCACCAAAAAGTCCGTATGGATCCTCGGTGGCGACGGCTGGGCCTACGACATCGGATACGGCGGCGTGGACCATGTGCTGGCGCAGAACCAGGATGTGAATATCCTCGTGCTGGATACCGAAGTGTATTCCAACACCGGCGGTCAGGCTTCCAAATCGACGCCCACCGGCTCTACGGCGAAGTTCGCCGCGGCAGGCAAGCGCACCAAGAAAAAGGATCTGGGCATGATGGCCATGAGCTACGGCTATGTATACGTGGCATGCGTCGGTATGAGCGCCAACAATGTGCAGCTCATCAAAGCGATGAACGAAGCGGAAGCCTATCCGGGCCCGTCCCTGATCATTGCGTACGCGCCCTGCATCAACCATGGCATCAACATGACCAACTCTCAGGAGGAGATCAAGCGCGCCGTGGCATCCGGTTACTGGACGCTCTACCGCTACAACCCGTTGCTGGCCGAAGAGGGTAAAAACCCGTTGATCCTCGACAGCAAGGAGCCGGACGGCACCTATCAGGAGTTCATCTCCAGCGAAATCCGTTATTCCTCCCTTTCCAAGCAGTTCCCCGAAATTGCCAAGAAGCTTTTCGTGGAAAACGAAAAGGAAGCCATGGAGAAATACGCGACCTACAAAAAGCTGGCCGAATAACCGATCCGTTATCCAAAGCCCCCATGCTACAGCATGGGGGCTTTCCTGATGAAACATGTTGTGGTGAAACGGAAACGGGACATAATCATTACTGGTTTCGGATCAAAACAAAGCAAAGCTCCTCCTGCAAAATGCTGGAGAGGTTCTGCTTTTTTCCTGTACTTGTGTTGACACGTTTTCGCGGCGGGGTTATAATGCCCGCAAGGCCATGAAGGGAAGAGTACCTTCGGAACGTATTTTGCAGAGAGCCGCCGATGCTGAGAATGCGGTAGATACGCCAAAGCGAAGAACACCCCTGAGCATCCGCTTGAACAGCAGTACGCTAAGTAGACGCGGACGGGTACGCCCGATATAGCGGAGGGAAATGTATGTTTCCGTCATGAGAGGGCCAACAGGCCAATGCGGGTGGTACCGCGGAAGAGTTACAAACTTCCGTCCCAGACAGTGGGATGGAAGTTTGTTGTATTCCGAGGAGGGGATTGAATGTACAGAACCGGGTATTGCGGAAGCTTTCGCAAGGAACAGATCGGAGAGCAGGCAACGGTATGCGGCTGGGTACTCACAAGGCGCGATATGGGCGGCGTGATTTTTGTGGATGTGCATGACCGGGAGGGCACACTGCAAACAGTACTGGATAAGTCTATCGTTGACGAGGATAGCTTTTTGATGGCTGAGCATCTGCACAACCAGACGGTGGTGCAGATTTCCGGCGTCATCCGCCATCGGGATGAGGAAACCTATAATCCGCTGATTCCCACGGGAGAAGTGGAACTGGCCGCGGAACGCCTGGAAGTGCTCTCCGAAGCGGATACGCTTCCGTTTCCCCTGGAGGATTCGGAAGTCGTTCGGGAAGAGCTTCGCCTGAAATACCGTTATTTGGACCTGCGCCGCCCGCGGATGCTGGAAAACCTGAAATTCAGGGCAAAAATCCAGCGGACAGCGGAGAATCTTCTGGCAGACGACGGCTTTCTGTATGTGGAAACGCCTATCCTCTGCAAATCCACGCCGGAGGGCGCGCGCGACTACCTGGTGCCCAGCCGCATTCATCCGGGCACGTTTTACGCGCTGCCGCAAAGCCCGCAGATCTACAAGCAGCTTTTAATGGTTTCCGGCATTGACAAGTATTATCAGGTTGCCCGTTGTTTCCGTGATGAGGATTTGCGGGCGGACCGTCAGCCGGAGTTTACGCAGGTGGATTTGGAATGCAGCTTTGTACATCAGGAGGATATTTTAACCTACCTGCAATCCCTGTTTACCCGGCTTTATGAACAGGTCATGGAACGGAAGCTGGAGCTCCCGTTTAAGCGTCTTACCTGGCAGGAGGCCATGGATGTATACGGCAACGATAAACCGGATCTCCGCTTTGATCTTCCGATTGTGGATGTGAGCGATATCGCGGCGCAATCCTCCTTCTCAGTGTTCAACGCGGTGCTGAAAAAAGGCGGCATTGTACGTGCGATCAATGTTAAGGGTGCGGGGAAAGTGTTTACCCGTACAACGATTGAACAGCTGACACAGTTTGCCATTGACCAGGGCGCCAAGGGTATGGCTTGGATCCTGTATAAGGAAGACGGCGAAATCAACTCCATCCTGCCCAAGTATTTCAGCGAGGAAACCTGGAAGGCGCTGGAGCTGGCCATGGGAGTAGAAAAGGGAGATTTTATCCTGTTCAGTGCGGACGATCTGGATACCGTGCGCAGAACGCTGAGCGCACTGCGCGTGCGGTGCGGGGAATTGATGAACCTGATCGACCGGCATGCGTTCCAGTTTGCGCTGGTAACGGATTTTCCGATGTTTGAGTATAAGAAGGACGAAAAACGGTACGCGGCTATGCACCATCCGTTTACCATGCCCTTCTATGAGGACCTTGAGCTGATGAAGGACGACGCCACCAAAGGGCAGGTGCGCTCGCAGGCGTATGATGTTGTGCTCAACGGTGTGGAGCTGGGCAGCGGCAGCGTGCGTATTCACCGGCACGATATCCAAAGCCAGGTATTTGATGCGCTGGGCTTTTCCAAGGAGGAAGCGAAGGACCGTTTCGGATTCATGATGGGAGCTTTCCGCTACGGCACGCCGCCGCACGCGGGCTTTGCCTTCGGTATGGACCGGCTGGTGATGCTGCTCACGGGTGCAAGCTCCATCCGGGAGGTGATCGCATTCCCCAAAATCAAAGATGCGAGCTGCCTCATGACGGACGCGCCGGACTTTGTGGATGCAAAACAGCTGGAAGAGCTGAAGCTCGGCGTAAACTACGCGGAAGAGCTGCGCGAGGAGCATATCCAGCAGCTTACGAAAGAGACCGTGCAGAACACGGCCATGCTGAGCATGCTGAGCCTGTCGGCCAGCGATGAAAAAGCCCTGGATAAGGACTTTATCGGGATCGTGGAATTTGCGGGCGAGTTGGAAACGCTGGAGAAAAAAGCGCCGGAGCCGCCGTACGATGCGACCCTGAAGAGCGTCAATGTGCGCGCGGACGAAGCAAGGGAAGGTCTCACGGTGGCAGAAGTACTGATGAACGCCAAGACAAAGCTGGGTAATTGCATTACCGTGCCTAAAACATTTGAATAACGGAGGGGGAGAGATGTATGGCTGAGTATACCGCTGTTTGTAAAATGTCGGTCAGGGAGCTTTGCGAAGCGATGCAGGGCGGAGAGCTTACCTCCGTGGAAATCACGCAGTGCTGCCTGGACGCGATCGCGGCACAGGATAGAACGATTAACGCCTTTCTGGAGGTTTTCACGCAATCCGCGCTGGCCGAGGCCGCACAGAGCGATGAACGCCGAAAGAACGGAACGCTGCGGTCCGCTTTGGATGGGATCCCTATCGGCATCAAGGATAACATTCTGGTGAAAAACACCCTGTGCACCTGCGCCTCGAAAATGCTGAACGATTTTGTGTCCCCGTATGACGCCACCGTGACGCAGAGGATCAAAGCGGCGGGGATGCCCATTCTGGGCAAGCTGAACATGGATGAGTTTGCCATGGGTTCCAGCAACGAAAACAGCGCCTACGGCATCTGCCGCAATCCGTGGGCTGCAAACCGGGTACCCGGCGGCTCGTCCGGCGGGCCTGCGGCGGCTGTGGCGGCCGGGATGGCGCCGATCGCACTGGGCAGCGATACGGGCGGCAGCATCCGCCAGCCAGCATCCTTCTGCGGCGTGATGGGGGTAAAACCGGCTTACGGCACAGTCAGCCGCTATGGTCTGGTGGCGTTTGGCAGTTCGTTGGACCAGATCGGCACGTTTTCCAAAACAGCGGAGGATGCCGCCCTGCTGATGGATGTGATCGCCGGATACGACCCGCACGACGCGACAAGCGATTCGGCCATTCCGCTTGGCTTTGCCGTGGAGAACATACCGTCCCTGCAAGGGAAAACCATCGGGATGCCGGTGGAATGCTATGGCGAAGGACTGTCCAAAACCGTACACAAAGCTATCCAGCACGCGGCTGATGAGTTGCGGAGGCTGGGCGCGGACGTGGTTGAGGTCAGCATCCCGTCCATCAGCTATGCGTTGTCCGCCTACTATGTGCTTTCCAGCGCCGAGGCATCCAGCAACCTGGCTCGCTTTGACGGCATCCGCTACGGATACCGTACCAAGGAGTATGCCGATCTGGAGGAGCTGTACCGTAAAAGCCGCGAAGAAGGCTTTGGGCTGGAAGTGAAACGCCGGATCATGCTAGGCACGTTTGCCCTGTCCAGCGGGTATCAGGATCAATATTACCTGAAAGCGCAGCAGGCGCGCGATTTGCTGCGGTACGAGTTTGCCGAGGCACTGAAAACGTGCGACGCGCTGCTGACACCGGTGGCCCCTACGGTGGCCTACAAGCTGGGAGAGAAGACGGCCGACCCCATGGAAATGTACATGGGCGATTTGTACACGGTTCCCGCCAACCTTACAGGTCTGCCCGCCGTCAGCGTACCGTGCGGACATGTGAAGGAAGACGGTGATACGCTTCCCGTCGGCATGAGCCTGCTGGGCGCGAAGGACAGCCTGCAAACGCTGCTTTCCATCGCGGCCTTCTATGAAAACCAGGTCAAGCCCAATGCGGGCCTTCGGCCTTACGAACTGCTCAAGGGAGGTGCGCGCGCATGAGCTGGGAAATGGTCATCGGTTTGGAAACCCATGTGGAGCTGCAAACGGAAAGTAAGGTCTTTTGCTCCTGCAAGGTGGAGTTCGGCGCGGAGCCCAACACGCATGTGTGTCCTGTGTGCATGGGGCTGCCGGGCACATTGCCCGTGTTTAACGAGCAGGTGCTCCACTACGCCGCCAAAGCCGGGTTTGCGCTCAACTGCTGCGTGCACCACCGCAGCCGGTTCGACCGGAAAAACTATTTCTATCCCGACCTGCCCAAGGCCTATCAGATCAGCCAGTTTTATAAACCGATCTGCGAAAACGGCTGGCTTACGGTGCAGACATCGGCAGGGGAAAAAAAGATCGGGATCACCCGCATCCATATTGAGGAAGACGCGGGCAAGCTGCTGCATGACGAAGAAAACGGAACGTTGCTGGATATGAACCGCTGCGGTGTACCGCTGATCGAAATCGTCAGCGAACCCGATCTGCGTTCGGCGGAAGAAGCGGTGGCGTATCTGCGTAAGGTACGGGCTATTTTAACGTATATCGGCGTGAGCGATTGCCGGATGAACGAGGGGAGCCTGCGCTGCGATGTGAACCTGAGCATTCACCAGCCGGGCGAGCGGTTTGGCACACGTACGGAAATGAAAAATCTGAACTCGTTCCAGAGCGTGGAGCGTGCCATCAAGGCAGAATACGAGCGCCAGATTGCCGCCATCGAAAGCGGCGAGGAAATTGTGCAGGAAACCCGCCGCTACGATCAGAAAACAGGGAAAACCACTTCCATGCGCCGCAAGGAAAACAGCGCGGATTACCGCTATTTCCCCGATCCCGATCTGCCGGAGGTCCGCCTGACTGATGAGCAGATGGAGGAGATCAAGGCGGAAATCCCCGTACTGCCGGACGCACGCCGGGAAGCCTATATGAAGGACTATGGCCTGACCGCTTACGCAGCGGAGCAGCTGACCAGTGAGCGGTGGCTGGCGGATTATTTCGAACAGGCAGCGCAGCATGCCAAATCGGCCGTAAGCGTAGCCAATCTGCTGCAAGGCGAGGTGTTTGGCATTCTCTCCGCAAGGTCCGCAGAGGCTGAGAAAAACGGCACGGCCGCGCCGGAGGGAGCCGCTTCCCTGCCGATTGAGCCCGCGAACCTTGCCAGGCTTAGTGACTTGCTGGTAGACGGACGGGTGAATAGCTCCACAGGCAAGCGAATTCTTTCCGCGATGTTCGACGGGGAATGCGACCCGGTAGCCTATGCTGAGAAAAACGCACTGTTCAGTGTGAACGATGATTCCATTCTAGTCACGATTGTTAAACAAACCCTTGACCAGAACCCGGATATGGTTGAAAGCTACCGTAAGGGCAAAACCACCGTGGAACGGGCGCTGATGGGCAAGGCCATGGCGGCGACCCGAGGAAAAGCGGAGCCGGAGCGGCTTTCCCAACTGCTGCATCAGGCATTGGAAGCATTGATGGGATAAGGCATGGCAGCTGTGCCGGATTGACAATAGGCTTTCGGCATGCTATGCTTTGAAAACAATTTACACAGAGGGTAGGGAAGACGAATGCATCGCGTAGGGATCATCGGAGCAACCGGTATGGTGGGGCAGCGATTTGCACTGCTGCTTGAAAATCACCCTTGGTTTCAGGTTACTTGTGTGGCGGCCAGCAAAAGAAGCGCAGGCAAAACCTATCGGGAAGCCGTAGAAAACCGCTGGGCATTTAAAGAGAAACCCATTCCCGCCTATATTGCCGATTTGACCGTACTGGATGCATCGGACATAGCAGCCGTGGCGCAGCAGGTGGACTTTGTTTTCTGCGCCGTGGATATGCCAAAGGATGAAACCCGAGCCCTGGAAGAAAGCTACGCGAAAGCGGAAGTGCCGGTAATCAGCAACAACAGCGCGTGCCGCTGGCTGGACGATGTTCCAATGATGATTCCGGAAATCAACGGCGCGCACGCACAGGTGATCGAAACGCAAAAGAAGCGTTTGGGTACCAAGCGCGGTTTTATCGCCGTAAAGCCCAACTGCAGCATCCAAAGCTATGTACCGGCCCTCTGGCCGCTGCTTCAATACGAGCCGCAGCAGTTGGTGGTCTGTACCTATCAGGCAATCAGCGGCGCCGGGAAAACCTTTGAAACCTGGCCGGAAATGCTGGATAACGTCAACCCGCTGATCAAGGGCGAGGATGAAAAGAGCGAAGTGGAGCCGATGAAGATTTTCGGCGCGGTCGTGGATGGTCATATTGTCAACGCGTCCCAGCCGGTGATCAGCGCGCAGTGCATCCGCGTACCCGTTACCGACGGCCATATGGCAGCGGTCAGCGTAAAGTTTAAACATAAGCCGACTATAGAACAGATACTTTCAAGCTGGAGCAACATACAACCATTGACAAATGGTTTGGAGCTTCCCTCTAGCCCCGAACAGTTTCTGCAATACATGCAGGAGCCGGACCGTCCGCAGACGAGGCTGGACCGGGACGCCGGAAATGGAATGGGCATTACCATCGGCCGCCTTCGGGATGACGCCGTGATGGATTACAAGTTTGTCTGCCTGAGCCATAACACCGTTCGCGGGGCAGCCGGCGGCGGTGTGCTCAGCGCGGAATATCTTTGCAAGCTTGGATACATTTAAGAAACATCCGAGTAACCCATTCGAATTGCCGATCGTATTACCATCAGTTTGTGCTTGCGGAATTCAACCGCGCGGTTTAGTGCGATACAGTTGGTTGCTGATCCTGCGTTGTATGAAGCCGCTTCACGTACACTCGCGTCGCACTTAGCGCGAATGCCCGCTGGGCACGCGGTTTGAACGTTACCCGGGGAGGCCCCGCTGTGAATGCGGCTTGCGTGGAAACAACCTGACAGAATACAGTTGTCATCCTGTAGGTATTTAATTCCTTGTATACTAAAGAGGAGGCATTTTCGTGGCTTCAATCTTTACAGGCAGCGGCGTAGCGCTGGTAACTCCCTTCCGTGACGGCAAGGTGGATACCGCGGCCCTTGAACGCTTAACGGAAAGGCAGATCCAGGCCGGTACGGCCGCCATTATCGCGTGCGGTACAACGGGCGAGCCGGCAACCATGACGCCCGATGAACGGGAGCTTGTGATCCGCACTATCTGTAAAACGGCAAACGGCAGAATCCCCGTGATTGCCGGAACGGGCACCAACAACACCCAGGCCGTAATCGATACTGCGAAGCGGTATGAGGATATGGGGTGCGCGGCGCAGCTGGTGGTTACACCGTATTACAACAAGACAAACCGGGAAGGCCTGTACCGTCATTTTATGGCCGTCGCGGAAAACACAAAGCTGCCGATTGTGATTTACAACGTACCCAGCCGTACAGGGATAGATTTGCAGCCGGAAACCCTACAGAAGCTATCACAGTGCGAGCAATTCGTAGGCCTGAAGGAAAGCAGTTATGATCTTCCCACGGTGATGGAGAAGGTGTCGGCGCTCAAGGGATCAGCCATGGCGATGTACTCCGGCAACGACGATATGAACTATCCTCTGCTTACCCTGGGTGCGCAGGGTGTAATTTCTGTGACGGGCAATCTGGTTCCGGATATGGTTTATCAAATGGTTAAAGCCTATTTTTCAGGAGACACAGAGG
This sequence comes from Candidatus Limiplasma sp., assembly GCA_963664595.2. GTDB lineage: Bacteria > Bacillota > Clostridia > Christensenellales > Aristaeellaceae > CAXXOK01. Next base: position 423,637 of record CAXXOK010000010.1, read on the forward strand.
CAGCGCTTGCCATGCAGCTGAAACTGATGCCGCTCAACCGTGCGCTGTTTGTGGAAGTGAATCCCATTCCCTGCAAGGCGGCCATGGAGATCATGGGGCTTAGCACCGGAGAGCTTCGCATGCCGCTGTACCCAATCAGCGACGGCAGCCGCGAAAAGCTGGTCGCCGTGCTGAAAGAATACGGCTTGCTGTCGGGAGCGAACGCATGAGGATCATCATCAGCGGCGCCCTGGGCCGCATGGGCAGAACCCTGGCTGAGATTGCTAAAGCATCCGCAGAGATTGAGATTGTCTGCGGCGTGGACGCTATGCTGACAGATCAAAAAGCGGATTTCCCGCTGGTCAAAACCTATGATCAGATAATACAATCCGCCGATGTGATGATCGATTTCTCTACGCCTGCCTATCTGGATGCGGTTTTACGGTATGGTTTGGAAACCAGGACTGCCTTGGTGCTGTGCGTTACCGGCTATACGCAGGAACAGATTGCGAAGATTGAGAAGGCGGCAGAGCAGATCCCCATTCTGCAAAGCGCGAATATGAGCTTCGGCGTGCAGGTACTGGCCCAGTTGGCGGCCATGGCGGCGCGCGTACTGGGCGATGACTATGATGTTGAGATTGTCGAGAAGCACCATAATAAGAAGGTGGACAGTCCCAGCGGAACCGCGCTGATGCTTTGTCAAGCTATCCAGCACGAACGAAAGGATCTGGCCCCTGTTTTCGGCCGTCACGGCAAAGTGGGGGAGCGGACACTGAACGAGATCGGCATCCATGCGGTGCGCGGCGGTACCGTTTCCGGAGAGCACGAGATTGGCTTCTACGGAAACGCGGAAGAAATAATCATTACACATCGTGCCGAAAGCCGCACACTGTTTGCCAAAGGCGCGCTCCGTGGCGCGGCGTTCCTATACAAGCAGCCGCCTGGGTTTTATACACTTAAGGAAGCGGTAGCGGATTTAATGAAAGCATAACCTTACAGGTGATAATAGAATAAAAACAGGCTGGGGCGCTGATCAGATGCGCCCCAGCCTGTTTGGTTGCTACAAAGGAGAAGATTCCGGTTAGATTTCCATAATGATCGGCAAGATCATCGGATTGCGCTTGATCTTTTCGAAGATATAGCGGTGCAGCTCATCCTTGATACGGTTCTTCATGGCCTGCCATTCGCTGCCATCCAGACTGGCATAGCTGGAGATGATCAAACGTGTCAGCTCACGGCTGTTTTCAATAATATCCTCGCTCTCCCGTACATACACAAAGCCGCGGCTGACGATATCCGGCCCGCTGACGAGTTTGCCGTTGTCCCGGTCGATAGCCATGACGACAATGATCAGGCCGTCCTCGCTCAAGTGCTTGCGGTCGCGCAGCACCACGTTGCCAACGTCGCCGATGCCAAGGCCATCCACAAGCACGCCGCCTGTGGGCACAATGCCGGTAATCGCAAGGCTGTCCTGGCTCATCTCGATAATCTGTCCGCGTTCGGGGATGACAATATTATGGCTGGGCGTGCCAACGGCTTCGGCAAGCTCCGCATGCTGCCACAGCTTGCTGTATTCGCCGTGCATCGGGATAAAGTATTTGGGCTTGAGCAAAACGTGCAAAAGCTTTAGTTCTTCCTGACAGGCGTGGCCGGAAACGTGAACCTCGGCAATCTGCCCGTAAATTACATTGGCGCCGCAGCGGTACAGTTGGTTGATAACGCGCGCGATCGGCTTTTCATTGCCGGGAATGGGGCTGGCTGAAATGATGACCATATCGGTGGGCTTGATTTGCAGCTTGCGGTGCTCGCCGTACGCCATGCGTGTTAAGCCCGCCATCGCTTCGCCCTGGCTGCCTGTGGTTACGATCAGCAATTCCTCGTCCGGGTAGTTGCTCAGGTCGTCGATATCCACCAGGTTATCTTCCGGGATGGTCAGCTCGCCAATGGACATGGCAACGCGCGATACATTCACCATGCTGCGGCCCACAAAGCACACCTTGCGGCCAAACAGCGCGGCGGAATCGACCACCATCTGCACACGGTGGATATTGCTGGCAAACATCGCCACAAAAACACGGCCCTTGGCCTGCTGAAACTGGTCAATAAACGTCTGGCAGATACGGGTCTCGCTCATCGTATAACCCTTGCGCTCTACGTTGGTGGAATCGCAAAGGAAGGCAAGCACACCCTGCTGCCCCAAAGCGGCAAAGGTAGCCAGATCGGTTACCTCACCCTCGATCGGAGTATAGTCGATTTTAAAGTCGCCGCTGAATACCACCGTGCCAGCGGGGCAGGTAATCGCAATGCTGACAGCATCAGCAATGGAGTGATTGACGTGAATAAATTGCACGGAAAAAGCGCCGGCCTGCACCACGTCCTTGGGTTTGATCACATTGAGCTGTATACCAGCCAGCCGGTGTTCCTTAAGCTTCAGGTCAATCAGCGCAAGGGTCAGCTTTGTGCCGTACAGCGGCACATTGATCTGACGAAGCACATACGGGGTTGCGCCAATATGATCTTCATGTCCGTGGGTAATGAACATACCTCGGATCTTTTCCTTGTTTTTGATCAGATAGGTAACATCGGGGATAACCAAATCCACCCCCAGCATATCCGCTTCGGGAAAAATGGAGCCGCAGTCCACGACTACCATATCATCACCGTATTCCACAACAGTGATATTTTTACCGAACTCATCAACCCCCCCTAGCGGGATGATTCTCAGCTTTGCTTGTTCAGCTTCCGCCATAGAATGACCTCCTTCATTCATGAACCGGGAATATCCGTTTCGAGCATGATAAACCGAATACCGGCACAGCTTACATGCTTATTTTCAGCGTGTATCGCTTCGTATGTTAATGTTAATGGCACACCGTGTTCAATCGCCATCTTTATAAACAGCCCATCATAGGATGTGGCTAACTATACGATTATCACCAAACGGTTCGCATATTATATTAACGGAACCATTATAGCATAACAGGATGAAAATGAATAGAAAGAATTAATCAACAAGTAGATTTTGTGATAACCTCACAGGGAACATGTAAAATAGCTGGTATCTTGGCTACGATATCCTGCAGCCGATATCGCTGACGTCCGGTTTATCATCGAATACAGCGGTGATTTTTGGCATCCACTCGTGTTTTTTGGAGATTTGCCTGTCGATGAGGTACAGCGCGAAAAGGGCAATCAACAGCCCGGCCAGCGCGCCAAGACCCGTCCATAAATCCGAACCGGCGCCCAGCTTCCAGCCCGCAAAAAGGCCGAGCAGAAGCCCGGCAAGCGGAAGAATATAGACAAGCGCCGTTGCCTGCACAAAGCGACCTTCGGGCATTTCCACACGCACCCAGGCGCCCACCTGGCAATCCGAGGGCAGTGTAACTTCGCCTTTTTGCGATCCGGTGCCGCAGGCGTTGCACTTGCCGCAGGCTTCCGGGCGTTCAAAACGGATGGTTACCAGCCCCTTGGCTTCGTTGCGTTCCGCAACCTGACCAAATTTAATCATAAACGACTCCTCTTATCCAACAGATGAATAAGGTGTTCAAAATGTGACAATTCGCTTGACGATATACATGTTTTATGATAAAATATAAAATTGCATCAGTATCGTCCGCTAGCGGAAAAATAAGTTTCCGTAAACAGTATTTTACATGGTGGAGCTAAAAAAATCAACTGCAAAATATTGGGACACGGAAATGGGCTGTGAACGTTGAGATGCAAGAACATGAGGGGTGATAGCATTTATGGTGCACGAGGTTCAAATGGGGAAACTGAGAAAGCGAATGAGCTTCTCACGCATCGAAGAAGTTTTGGATATGCCCGATCTGATTGAGGTGCAAAAGAACAGTTATCGACGCTTCCTACAAGAAGACCTCCGCGAGGTACTCAACGACGTCTCTCCGATTAACGATTATACAGACAACCTTGTCTTAGAATTTGTCGATTACTCTCTGGACGAGCCTAAGAACAGCGTGGAACGCTGCAAAGAGCGCGATATGACGTATGCCGCTCCTTTGAAGGTTTTCGCGCGTTTGAAGAACCGTGAGACAGGGGAAATCAAGGAATCGGACGTCTTTATGGGTGATTTTCCGCTGATGACCGAGCATGGCACCTTTGTGATCAACGGCGCGGAACGCGTTATTGTTAGCCAGCTGGTTCGCTCGCCCGGCGTATATTACTCCGATTCCATCGATAAAACGGGCAAGCATCTCTTCTCCACGACGGTGATACCCAACCGTGGGGCGTGGCTGGAATACGAAACGGATTCCAACGATGTTCTCTGGGTGCGTATCGACAGGGCCCGCAAGCTGCCCATCACGGTGCTGCTGCGCGCGCTGGGCTTCGGCACGGATTCGGATATCATCAACCTGCTGGGTGAAGAGGAACGCCTGCTGACAACCCTGCAGCGAGGCGACAACGCCACCAACCAGGACGAAGGCCTGATCGAAATTTATAAGCGACAGAAGCCGGGCGAACCGCCGACGCGGGATAGTGCCCAGAGCCTTTTGAATTCGCTGTTTTTTGATCCCAAGCGTTATGACCTGATGCGCGTGGGCCGCTATAAGTTCAATAAGAAGCTGGCGCTGGCCAAGCGTATTCAGGATAATATCGCCGCCGAAGATATCGTGGATCCCCAGAGCGGCGAAATCTTTGTGAAAAGCGGAGAAAAGATCGAAAAGGATGTCGCCAAAGCCATCCAGAACAGCGGCATCAACAGCGTGTATATACAGCTGGAAAACCGGAAGCTGAAGATCGTCGGCAACCACTTTGTCGAAGCCAACGGATACCTGCCGTTTAATCCCAAGGATGTGGGCGTACTGGAAATGGTGCACTACCCGACGCTGAAAGCCATTCTGGAAGCCTGCGGCGATAACCAGGAGCTGCTTCGCCAGACCGTGATCGACAACCTGAACAACCTTGTCCCCAAGCGTATCCTTACGGACGATGTGGTGGCATCGGTCAGCTATCTGCTCGGGCTTCCCTATGGCATCGGGCAGACGGACGATATCGATCACCTGGGCAACCGCCGCCTGCGCAGCGTGGGCGAGCTGCTGCAAAACCAGATCCGCATCGGCTTAAGCCGTTTGGAGCGTGTGGTACGCGAGCGCATGGCCATTCAGGACGCCAACGATGTGCGTCCCGGCGAATTAATCAATATCCGCCCTGTCAGCGCAGCCATCAAGGAGTTTTTTGGCTCCTCGCAGCTGTCGCAGTTTATGGATCAGCCCAACCCTCTGGCGGAACTGACGCACAAGCGCCGCCTGTCCGCGCTCGGCCCCGGCGGCTTGAACCGCGACCGCGCTTCCTTTGAAGTCCGCGACGTGCATTACAGCCACTACGCGCGCATTTGCCCCATTGAGACGCCTGAAGGCCCCAACATCGGCCTGATCGGTTCGCTGGCTACCTATGCCCGCATTAACGAGTACGGCTTCATCGAAGCCCCGTATCGGCGCGTGGATAAGAAAACCAATCGCGTGACCGAAGAAATCGTCTACATGACCGCAGACGAGGAAGACTTTTACAAGGTCGCCCAGGCGAACGAGCCGATTCAGGAAGACGGCACCTTTGTCAACGATCGTATCACGGTGCGCGACAAGGCTGAAATTATCGAGGTGCATACCGATCAGGTAGACTTCATCGACGTCAGCCCGCGGCAGGTGGTATCCGTAGCGACAGCCATGATCCCGTTCCTGGAAAACGACGATGCCAACCGCGCGCTGATGGGTTCCAACATGCAGCGCCAGGCCGTGCCGCTGCTCATGCCGGAAGCGCCGATCATCGGCACAGGCATGGAGTTTAAGGCCGCGCAGGATTCCGGCGTGGTGCTGATTGCCAAGCAGGACGGCGTGGTGAAAAAGGTTTCCGGCGAACATGTAATCGTAACCGATAAAAACAACGAAGAGCATGACTATCATCTCCAGAAGTTTGCCCGCAGCAACCAGGGCACCTGCATCAACCAGCGTCCGCGTGTGGAGGTTGGCCAGCGGATTGAGAAGGGTGATCTGATCGCGGACGGCCCTTCCACCGAAATGGGCGAGATCGGCCTGGGCCGCAACGTGCTCATCGGGTTCATGTCCTGGGAGGGCTATAACTTCGAGGATGCCGTACTCATCAGCGAAGAGCTGGTGAAGGAGGATAAATATACCTCCATCCATATTGAAGAATTCGAGTCCGAGGCCCGCGAAACCAAGCTGGGTTCGGAAGAAATTACCCGCGATATCCCCAACGTGGGCGAGGACGCCGTCAAGGATCTGGATGAATTTGGCGTGGTTCGCATCGGCGCGGAAGTGCAGGCGGGCGATATTCTGGTGGGTAAGGTAACCCCCAAGGGCGAAACCGACCTCACCGCCGAGGAACGCCTGCTGCGCGCTATCTTCGGTGAAAAAGCGCGCGAGGTGCGCGATACCTCCCTGCGCGTGCCCCACGGCGAGGGCGGCATCGTGGTGGACGTGAAAACCTTCACCCGCGAGAGCAAAGATGAACTGAGCCCCGGCGTTAACGAGATGGTCCGCGTATATATCGCCCAGAAGCGCAAGATCAGCGTCGGCGATAAAATGGCAGGCCGCCACGGCAACAAGGGCGTTGTATCCCGTATTCTCCGCCAGGAGGATATGCCGTTCATGCCTGACGGAACACCGCTGCAGATCGTGCTCAACCCGATGGGCGTGCCTTCGCGCATGAACATCGGCCAGGTGCTGGAAGTTCACCTGGGGCTCGCAGCCAGAGCGCTCGGCTGGCATGTGGCGACGCCCGTATTTGACGGCGCGCATTACAGCGAGATTACCGAATGCCTGGAAAAGGCCGGGATAAACGCCGACGGCAAAACCATGCTCTACGACGGACGCACAGGCGATGCCTTTGAAAACCGCGTTACCGTCGGCATTATGTACTTCCTTAAGCTGCATCACTTGGTGGATGATAAGATGCACGCGCGTTCCGTGGGCCCGTATTCGCTGGTAACCCAGCAGCCCCTGGGCGGCAAAGCACAGTTCGGCGGCCAGCGCTTTGGTGAAATGGAAGTGTGGGCGCTGGAAGCATACGGCGCCGCCAACACGCTGCAGGAAATCCTCACCGTAAAATCCGATGATATCGTCGGCCGTGTCAAAACCTACGAAGCGATTGTCAAGGGCACGAACATTCCTTCGCCGGGTGTTCCCGAAAGCTTCAAGGTGCTTTTGAAAGAGCTCCAGTCGCTGGCGCTTGATATCCGCGTGATGGATGCCGCCAAGAACGAGATCATTATCCGCGAGCTGGACGAAGACGATACGGAAGAAATCGCGATGCCGGTCCGCTCCGCCGAGCACGAAGCGGAAGAGGAACCCTATACCCAGGAAGATGTCGAAGAAACGATGGATGAAGAGGCGCTCGAAGATATCGACTTTAACCTGGAGGACGACGATCTGGACGATTTCAACATGGATTTGGGCGATGATCTGGATATTGATCTGGACGAAGATCATGGCTCGGATGATGATTCTGCGGAAGATCCGCAAAAAGATTAAGAAATTGCCGCAGAGTTTCACCCCGTAAATAGAAACCGTGATATTGTCCGAATTCCGAAAGGAGTGTCCAACCTTGTTCGAACTTACGAATCTTGATTCGATCCAAATTGGCATGGCGTCACCTGAAAAAATGCTTGCATGGAGCTATGGTGAAGTCAGCAAGCCCGAAACCATTAACTACCGTACCCTGAAACCTGAACGCGACGGCCTGTTCTGCGAACGCATCTTCGGGCCGACCAAGGACTGGGAATGCAACTGCGGTAAGTACAAGAGAATAAAGTTTAAAGACAAGAACAAAATCTGCGATAAATGCGGCGTACAGGTGACCCGCGCCAAGGTGCGCCGTGAGCGCATGGGCCATATCCAGCTGGCGGCTCCCGTAAGCCATATCTGGTATTTCAAGGGCATCCCCAGCCGCATGGGCATGCTGCTGGATATCAGCCCCAGAGCGCTGGAAAAAGTACTGTATTTTGCCAGCTTTATCGTGCTCAATCCCGGCGACGCCAAAGTAACCGGCCTGAAAAAGCATGAACTGATCACAGACGCCAGATACCGTGAACTGGAATCCCAGTTCGGCAAAGGCTCCTTCCGCGCAGGGATGGGCGCCGAAGCCGTAAAGGAAATGCTGCTGGATCTGAATCTGGATGAAATCAGCGTACGGCTGAAAAAAGAAATCGCCGAGCTTGTTGAAAAAGAGCGTGACCGCGAAACCGAAGGCCAGAAGCGCTCCCGCGCCGTAAAACGGCTGGAAGTGGTGGAAGCCTTCCGCCAGAGCGGCAACCGGCCCGAATGGATGATTCTGGATGTGGTACCCGTCATCCCGCCTGATCTGCGCCCGATGGTGCAGCTGGACGGCGGCCGTTTTGCCACCAGCGACCTGAATGATCTGTACCGCCGCGTGATCAACCGCAACAACCGCCTGAAGAGGCTGCTGGAGCTGGATGCACCGGATATCATTGTGCGCAACGAGAAACGCATGCTGCAGGAAGCCGTTGACGCCCTTATCGATAACGGCCGCCGCGGCCGTGCCGTAACAGGCCCCGGAAACCGCGCCCTGAAATCCCTTTCCGATCTGCTGCGCGGCAAACAAGGCCGTTTCCGCCAGAACCTGTTAGGCAAGCGCGTGGACTATTCCGGCCGTTCCGTAATCGTGGTGGGTCCCGAGCTAAAGCTGTATCAGTGCGGTCTGCCCAAGGAAATGGCGCTGGAACTGTTCAAGCCCTTTGTGATTGAACGGCTGGTAGCGCTTAAATATGCACACCACGGCAAGAATGCCAAGCGCATGGTGGAAAAGGGAAGACCCGAAGTGTGGGATATTCTCGAAAGTGTTATCAGGGAACATCCGGTGCTCTTGAACCGCGCGCCTACGCTGCACCGCCTGGGCATTCAGGCGTTTGAGCCGATCCTGGTGGAAGGCCGCGCCATCAAGCTGCATCCGCTGGTTTGTACCGCCTACAACGCCGACTTCGACGGCGACCAGATGGCCGTGCACGTTCCCCTGTCCATGGAAGCGCAGGCGGAAGCCCGTTTCCTGATGCTGGCGCACAACAATATTTTGAAACCGCAGGACGGTAAACCGGTTATGTCTCCTTCGCAGGACATGGTTATCGGCTGCTACTACCTGACGATGACCTATCCCAAGCGCGAGAACATGACCCAGGAAGAAATCCTGGTATTCTCCAATTATGATGAAGCCATGATGGCCTACCAGACCGGCGTCATCACGCTGCAGCAGCCCATCCGCGTACGCGTGACAAAAACCTTTGAGAATGTCTCAAAGACCAAGATCATTGATTGCACGCTGGGCATGCTGATCCTCAACGAGGTGATTCCGCAGGATATCGGACGCAAACCGCGTGCCTGCCTGGACGATATGTTCGCCCTTGAGGTGGATACGCTCTGCGGCAAGAAGGACCTTGGCAAGATCGTGGATCAGGTTTACCAGACGCACGGCATCCATATCACCGCTGAGGTGCTGGACGCTATGAAGGCGCTTGGTTTTAAGTATTCCACGCGTGGCGCTGTGACCGTATCGGTTGCCGATATCAAAGTGCCTGAACAAAAGCAGGAAATGCTGGACGAGGCCCAGGCGCAGGTTACCGAAATCAACGACAACTATTTCATGGGTATGCTCAGTGAAGACGAGCGCTACCGCGAGGTCATCGAGGTATGGAGTTCCACCACCGCTAAGCTGAGAAACATGATCCTGCCCGGTCTGGACGAGCGCAACCCGATCCGTATGATGACGGACTCCGGCGCGCGCGGCAGCGCCTCGCAGATCGCCCAGCTGGCCGGTATGCGCGGCCTGATGGCGTCCCCCTCCGGTAAAACTATCGAGCTGCCGATCCGAGCCAATTTCCGCGAGGGCCTGTCGGTGCTGGAATTCTTCCTGTCCTCGCACGGCAGCCGTAAGTCCCTGGCCGATACGGCACTGCGTACCGCAGACTCCGGATACCTGACCCGCCGCCTGGTGGACGTATCGCAGGAAGTGATCGTACGCGAGCAGGATTGCTTTGCGCATGGCAGCGAAAAGGTGCGCGGCATAACGCTGGAGGAAATCTCCATTAACAATCAGGTGATCGAAAGCCTGGAGGACCGTTTGATCGGCCGCGTCGCGGCGGAAGATATCGTCGATCCGAAATCCGGCGAAATTCTTGTGGCGCTCAACGAGCTGATTACCCATCATAAAGCGCGTAAGATCGTCAATGCCGGGGTGAAAAAGGCACAGGTCCGCAGCGTGCTTACCTGCCGCAATGAAACCGGCGTATGCGCCCGCTGCTATGGCGCGAACCTTGCTACCGGCGAACCTGTGGATGTGGGCGAAGCCGTGGGTATTGTCGCGGCACAGGCCATCGGCGAGCCCGGCACACAGCTGACCATGCGTACGTTCCACACCGGCGGCGTTGCCGGCGGCGACGATATCACACAAGGTCTGCCGCGTGTTGAGGAACTGTTTGAAGCCCGGAAACCGAAACGCGACGCCATTCTGGCGGAAATCAGCGGTAAGGTTTCTATCGGGGAAAACAAGCGCAAGCGGGAGATCGTGGTAACCAATCAAGAAGATCCCACCGAGCAGAAAACCTATACCATCAACTACGGCAGCCGCCTGAAAGTGGATGACGGTCAGATGGTGGAGGCGGGCGACGAACTGATTGAGGGCTCCATCAACCCGCATGATCTGCTGCGTATTCTGGGCGTGAAAGCCGTACAGGATTACCTGCTGCGTGAGGTGCTGAGCGTGTACCGCCAACAGGGCGTTAATATCAGCGACAAGCATATCGAGATTATCGTACGCCAGATGCTCAGAAAGGTGCGCGTGGAGGATTGCGGCGATACCACCCTGCTGCCCGGCGCGCTGGTGGATATCTTCCGCTTTGAGGAAGCCAACCGCGAGCCCATTGAAACCGGCGGCCGTCCGGCCATTGCCAAGCGCATTCTGCTGGGAATTACCAAGGCCTCGCTGGCTACGGAAAGCTTCCTGTCCGCAGCCTCCTTCCAGGAAACGACGCGCGTTCTCACCGATGCGGCCATCAAAGGCAAGATCGATCCGCTGCTGGGCTTGAAGGAGAACGTCATCATCGGCAAGCTGATCCCCGCAGGCACGGGTATGCCGCGCTACAAGGATATCGAGCTGGTGGAAAACTTCTGATCCATGGCATAACGCGGCAGAAAGGATAACCCCCTCTCAGCCTGTTGAAAAAACAATCTGCGTTGCAAACTACGGGATGGTAAGGGGAATCGCTTACAGTTATGTAAGAGTGATCCCTTACCATCCTTGATTTATGGGTTTCCTGTTTTGAAAACTATGGAAGCAATGTGAATCACTGCAATGCACATCAACGAAGATCAACGGAGGATATCATGGGCTATCGTGCACTGTATCGGGAATGGAGACCAACTGTATTTGCGGATGTGGTAGGGCAAAGCGCCGTCGTAAAAACACTGCTTAGGCAGATTACAACCGGCAGGATTGCGCATGCCTATTTGTTTTGCGGTTCCAAGGGTACGGGCAAAACATCGCTTGCTAAAATCATGAGCCGTGCTATTAATTGCCTTCAGCCAAGAGACGGCGAGCCCTGCGGCGAGTGCGAGGTATGCAGGGCAATTCTGGCGGAGAATACGCTGGATGTGGTGGAACTGGACGCTGCCAGCAATAACTCCGTAGATAACGTGCGCGATCTTTTAGAGCAGGTGCGTTATCCGGCACAGATTGGCAAGTATAAGGTATATATCATCGACGAAGTTCATATGCTTTCATCAGCGGCCTTCAACGCGCTCCTGAAAACACTGGAGGAGCCGCCGGAGCATGTGGTGTTTATTCTGGCAACTACAGAACCACAGCGTATCCCCGCGACCATCCTCAGTAGGGTGCAGCGGTTTGATATTGCACGGATCCCCGCTGAGCTGATCAAACAGCGGATGGATAAAGCGCTGAAACACCTGCAGATTGATGCGGAGCCGGAGGCCCTTCAAATGATCGCGCGCGCGGCGGAAGGCGCGATGCGCGATGCTTGGAGTATTTTGGATATGGCCATTTCCGCGGCGGTGAACGATAGAATAACGGAAGAAATCGTTCGGGATATTCTCGGCACGGCGGACAAGGATTTTCTGTTTGGCTTTGCGGATGCGCTGGCAAACCGGGATTACCGCGGAGTGATGGAGCAGATTGACCAGCTGATCCGCGGGGGACACGAGGCGCAGGTGTTTCTCCGGGAAATGGCGCGGCATATGCGCGCGCTGCTGACTGTTAAAGTGGTTGATAACAGCGCGGCTTCCCTGCTGCAGATTACAGAGGAAGATGAAAAGCGTTACCGCAGACAGGCGGAGAAGTTTTCCCAGGAGCGTCTGATCCGTATCATGAATCGGTTTGTCACGGCGGACAGCGAACTTCGCTATGCTTCTTCCCCGCGGATCGGGCTGGAAATTGCGGCGTTGAAAGCGTGTCAGGAAGAAAAGATAGAAGATTTGACCGCGCTTACCGAGCGGATTGCGGAATTGGAAATCAAAGTGGGCCAATTGCCGGATCAAATTGCCGCCTATGCCGTACCGGACAATAAGCTGAACGAGCAGGATACGGGGGAGCGGACGCAAAAGAAAACAGAGACAAAGAAGAACGAGCGGAAAGCGGATGATTCAACAGAAAACGCATCCGCATCCCAGGATCATCCGGCGAACCGGAAATCCTCCGCGCAGGATACGGACATGAACCCGGGAGAAATTTGGAAAGCGACGCTTAAAAAGCTGGCAGCCACAGAACCGGCTATCTATGGGATCGTAAAACGGGAGCATTTTATTGGCGCGCTGGAGGATATATACCGGGTACAAGTGCCAATGGAACGGAAAAATTTCTCCTTTTTGCACCTGAAAAAGAAAGATAAGGCAGACGTGATCTCCAAAGCGCTTACCGAGACTGCCGGACGGCCGCTGACCTTTGAAGCCGTTCTGGAGGGAGAAGCTGTATCAGAGCAGAAGGCTGATGTAAAAGATAGTATTCAAATGCTGTCGGATACCGTTGGACGGGATCTGCTGCAAATCGATGATTCAAAGGAATAAGATGAATAAACGATCGAAACAGGTTTCAGGCAAAGGGTTCCCGGCGGTTCAATATAAGCATGATCTCGGGCAGCATTTTTTGTACGATACGGATTTGCTTCGCTCTTTGGTGGATAAAGCCGGAGTAACCGCAACGGATCATATATTGGAAATCGGCGCCGGAGCGGGAACCTTAACCCGTGTGCTGTGTGAAAAGGCGGCGTATGTAACGGCCGTGGAAGTAGATCAGGCGCTGATTCCGCTTTTACAGCTGCTTGCAACGCAGCACCACAACCTGACGGTTATCCAGAGCGATATCCGCAAGGTGGATATCGCCCAATTGAACCTTGGGGATGGGTTTCGTGTGGTTGCCAATCTTCCCTACAGCATCACATCACAGATATTGGATCTGTTCTGGGATGGAAACCTTCCCGTTTTACAGATGTCCGTCATGGTGCAGAAAGAGGTGGCGGACAAGCTTGTCGCAGTTCCCGGGGATAAGGCATACGGGTTGATGAGCGTACGGTGCCGCTATCACTGTATTCCAGAAATCGTGGCGCAGGTACCGGCGTCTGCGTTTACACCGCCGCCGAAGGTGGACAGCGCCTTTGTCAATCTTCTTTTCCGAAGAGAGAAAAGGCTATCTAATGAGCATGAAAAACGGCTCTGGCAATTGGTGCAGGCAAGCTACCGGCTTCGCCGGAAAACGCTGGTAAACGCGCTGAAAACCGTTATGCCGCTTTCCGGAGACGAACTTGCGAAACAGCTTGAACAAATGGGATTACCACAGAATGTGCGCGGCGAGGTGCTCAGCGTTGAGCAGTGGATAGACCTGACAAACGCTTTGAATAACCCTTGAGAGCAACCGAAAACATAATGAATGCCCACATAGGAGCTGAATATCATAACCGTCATCAAAAAACCGGATTTGCCTTGCAGGGCAAATCCGGTTTTCATCATTGTTTTTCTGTTACACGAGCTTAATCATTTACTATGCAGGAGCAATTATTGGGATTTCCTGTGCGCCAATGATCGGCATAGCTTTAGTTGGTGCTCGAGCTCTCCATCAGCGCGCTGCTGACTTCGGGGGGAAGATTGTTCATGATGGACATAACCGTTGTCATCATGCTTTGCTGAATCCCGGTTACGTACGTATTCATCTCTTCCTCCGTCATCTGTGTCAGCTGAACGGAGCCTTCCGGATTGGCATTCTGCAGCGAGGCGAAAAATCCGCTGTCAGGCTGCGTGACCGTGTGAAGGTTCATCGTAATGACAGAATAATCGGGGAGAGACAGCTTCATTTCGTCCAGCGATCCGCCGAAGTACAGGTCAAGAACCGTATCGGTTACATTCTCTCCCTTGGCTTGATCAAAAACAAGAATGGCGGTCATGGGGCCGGTGGATTCGTCAGTAATGGTTGCATCAAGTTCGCCCATTACATGATCGGCTTCCGATTGATCGGAGTTGAAGGAAATCGTTGCAGTAGGGGTTTCCGGAGCGGAATAAATCAGGAGCTTTCCTGAGATAAACTCATCGGACAGATAAAGCGAGCCATCGAGGGGAACGTAATCTTCCTCACCGGCGACAAGGTGAAGCTTGACCTGATAGAAGGTTCCAGGCTCAACGGTGGTTTTAGTGACCGTCAAAACGGCAGTGCCGTTTTCGGGTGTTCCGTCTGTGCCTTCACCGGTACCGCTGACCACGTACTCAAGCGCGACAAAATCTTCATCCGTCGTATAAAGCGTTACGGTGAGGGTAAGATTGCTCTGAGTAATGAAATCATCGATCTCTGCCAGTTGGGCATCTATCTGCGCATTGATTTCTTCCTCGGTGAGCTCCGGGGATTCCATCGCAAGCTGCTTGAACATCTGCTCGCGCACCATCGGCAGCCTGAAGATTTTCAGCAGGTCTTCTTTCTCCAGTATGACAATGGATTTCTGGTTGGCCGTATCGCTGCCCTCCAGAGAGAACGTACCGGTTTCAACGGTCTTGGATTCCTCGATCCCGTTGATAAAGTTAAGCGTTTCCTCATCTATGCTCATCATGCTCTTGAGCGTTTCCTCATCGGTATCCTCGGTGATTTCACCGCTCATCATCGCCTGGATCATGGTGGGATCCATCATGGTGTTGAAGGCTTCCATATCGGGGTTGTTTTGCAGCTGATCCATCATGAGCGTGGAAAGCTCTTCCCAGTTGAAATACAGGGGTTTTTCGCCCAGCAGATCGCTTTGCAGATAGAAGCCGTCTTCTCCCACACGGAACAGATTGGTCAGCGTGTCTGTTTCGCCCAGCGAGAGCACCAACGCACCGTAGCCATCCGACAGGGAATGGATACGGATGGATGCCGTATCACAAATCTGATTGAGTATATCGTCCGAAAGCAGGGTTCCGGGCTTGCAGGTGATGGTGGTAACCGTTTCGGTATCTTCGGCAATTGCGGTGGTGGATGCGAAGAGTGCGAGAACAAGAATGATCATAACGATGTAACGAAAGCGTTTCATTGCAATTCCTCCTCAGTGATTAAGAATATAGATACAGTATACATGATACTAATGAAATTGATAACACATTCCGCGTACAATCAAGCAAAAATTGCGTGAAATGTCGTTTTGAATGTACTAAACCGGGCTTTTCAACCAGACGGTTTGGTTTACAATGGGGGTGTAGCTCTGAATGATTTTAACAACCTTGGCGGACACATTCAGATCGCTGTAATCGGGTGGCATAGCGGATGCGGCTCCGGCGCTGCGCATGGCAATGGCTAACTCCGCAGCCTGGGATATACTCTGCTGCGTAATGCCGCCGATCACAACCGTGCCTTTATCCAGCACTTCCGGCCGCTCGGTTGAGGTGCGGATCAGCACGCCGCAGAAGCCAAGCATGGCGCTTTCTTCGCTGAGGGTTCCGCTGTCCGAAAGCACAACGAGGCTGTGCATCTGCAAGTGATTATAGTCAAAAAAACCAAGGGGCTTGATGTTTTGTACCAGCGGATGGAAGGTAAAATGCCTGGACTGGATAAATTTCATGGACCGGGGATGTGTGGAATAAATTACCGGCAGCTGATAGCTCTCCGCCATATGGTTGATGGCCGTCATCAGGGAGACAAAGTTTTCTTCAATATCGATATTTTCTTCCCGATGGGCGGATAGAAGAATATACTTTCCGCTTTCCAGCGACAGGCGGCTGAGAATATCGCTGTTCTCAATCTGCGGCATGACGCCATGAAGCACTTCGCGCATCGGAGAACCGGTGACAAAGATTGTTTTCCCGTCGATTCCTTCCGAAAGCAAATAGCGGCGGCTATGCTCAGTATAGGGGAGATTGATATCGCTGATGTGATCAACGATCTTGCGGTTGATCATCTCGCTAACGTTCCAATCCCAGCAGCGGTTGCCTGCCTCCATGTGAAAAATGGGGATCTTCAGCCGCTTGGCGGAAATAGCGGACAATGCGCTGTTGGTATCTCCCAGTATCAGCACGGCATCCGGTTTTTCCTTGATGAGCACCTTGTAGCTTTCTGAAATAATCGTGCCCATGGTTTCGCCAAGGTCCGCGCCGACGGAATTCAGGTAATAATCCGGATTACGGAGCTTAAGATCATGAAAAAAAATCTCGTTGAGTTCCGGGGCGTAGTTCTGGCCCGTGTGTACAATGATGTGGTCAAAGTATTGATCGGCACAGCGAATGACGGCCGACAGGCGTATAATTTCCGGGCGCGTGCCCAGGATGGTCATCAGTTTCAGCTTGCTCATAACAGTTCCTCTCCAAAAGAGTGCTCGTCAAAATTGTAGGGGAAGGTATCCGCAGCTTCCGGATTGAAAACCTCGCTGGCCCACATCAGCGTCACAAGATCGTCGGCGCCCGTATTTTCAATAATATGCACATACCCGGGGGGGACATCAATCACGGTGATAATACCACCGGTGACCTCGTACGAATAGATCTGATCGTCGTATGGATTGCGGAAGCGGATCGATCCGCGCCCCGAGACCACAATAAACTTCTCGTGCTTGGTGTGGTGCCAGTGCGAACCTTTACAGATGCCCGGCTTGGTTACATTGACGCTGATCTGCCCGTAGCTGCCCATGTGCATCAGCTCGGTAAAACTGCCGCGGCTGTCCGCATGGGAAAGGGGAACATAGGAAAGCTGATCGGGCGGGAGAAAGCTTTGATAGGTCGCAAACAATTTCCGGACAAACGGATCTTGCTGATCGGGCAGGGTAAGCGTAGTGCGCACGGAATGGAAGCTTTGCAGCAGTGACACAATGTGCTGAAGCGTTGCCTCGTGTTCCGGTCCGGCTGTGCAAAAGCCATCCTCGTGATAGGCTGGATTTCCGTTCAGGGCACGCAGAAAATCGGAGACCACATCATCAATGTAAACAAGGCGCAGCAGGTACGCGGGGTCCGTCACGGTAACCGGAAGGTCGCGTGCGATGTTGTAGCAGAATGTGGCAACCGCGGAGTTATAATTTGGTTTGCTCCATTTGCCGAAAACATTGGTCAGCCGGTAGATATAAACCGGCGACTTGACTCTTTCGAAATACTGCCTCACAGCCTTTTCAGCGGCGAGCTTGCTCTTACCGTACGGGTTATCGAGCGCTGCCTGTGTGCTGGACGAGATCAGCACGGGCGGGCGTTTTCCCTGCTCCAGCGCGTTCAATAGGGTCGAGGTAAAATCTGCGTTTCCGGTTTGAAACTCGGCATTGTCCTTGGGCCGGTTTACACCTGCCAGATGAAACACAAAGTCCGCTTGCCCAGCGGCGGCCTGCAAATCATCCGCCGACGAGTTAACATCAATCAGGAGTAAACGGTGGTCCGATTGCCGAAGTGCAGCCCGCAGATTGCGGCCAACAAAACCATCAGCACCGGTAATAAGCAAATTCATATAAGGATCACCTTCCTTGTGAACATGATAACCGATGGTAAAGGAACGGGTCAAGAACTAATTGTATTCAATGGTTTTCTGATAAGCTTTATAGGTGGATGTGTAGAAGTAGTCACGCTTGTATTCCACGCCGTTCTGATACCAGATCTTATAGGTATCTACGACATAGCCGATTCGCATTTTGACGGTTTCCTTAGAGGTGCCCGGAGGCAGGCTTGTATTTTGGAGGTAGATCACTTCGGTGGAGGGATTCAGGGTTTTGGTAACGGTCGAATCCAAATCAATCGTCACGTTTTCGCCCAGCGTTACGCCCCAGATCTCGGCTGTGCACTGACGATTTTTATAATACGTGATCACAAATACCGGCGTATCCTTGTTGTTTTTGAATTTAAAATCCAAATCGGGCCAGTTTACAGTGGCATCCTCGCCTTTTTTTACGTAGGTACTTGGCCAGGCGTGTGGGCTGCGGCTGACGATCTGCAGGTCTGCGCGCGCGACGGCGTTAAAAAGCGTGGAGCTTACCTGGCAGATACCGCCGCCGATTTCCTGAACCAACTCTCCGCCCGAAATGGCTCCGGCTTCCTGATAGCCGCGGGCTAAGGTACGCTCGCCAACCGTTGTGTTGAAGCTGAAGGTTTCGCCAGGCAGCAAAACGGTGCCGTTGATAGCTTGGCAGGCAACGCTGATATTGTTGTTGCGGTTGTTGGACGAGGTGGTATCCGTAGTAAAAGCGGTTATCATTTTGAAGGTCGCTTCCAGATCCTTTTTGGTAACGGTGGGGAGGGTGAGGGCAGGGGAAACGGTAACGGATTGGCTGTGCACCCCTTGATCCAACAGAGCGATCAATTGGTTGTACAGTGCTTCGCCGTCGATGGTGACTCCCGGCTGATCATCGGAAAAGGTAAAGGTCCGGCTGTTGAAATCAAAGCTGACAATCTGCGCGTCAACAGGATCACGGGTTACATACTTTTGAATTTCATCAACCACAGCCTGAACGCCATGATAATCGTAGGCCTGCTTGCTTTGCAGATAGACGAAGTTCTCCCGCAAACCCATCACAGTGTCTGTCCGTTCCCGGAACGGTGTGCGCTGGGTATTGAGGATGGCGGTCGTGTTCTGACGGCCGTAGGAATAGGCCTTCAATAATGCGCCGTTGATATCCCGGTGCGCGGAAACGTTCTGATTGTTCAGCGTCCAGGATTTGTCCCCGATATTGATACTGATCGTAAAATTATCAGACGCGGTATTTTCATCCCCAAGCTCCGCTTTGGCTTCTGCCGTTGTCAGGCCGCCGACATAGGTGCCGTCGATAAAGATACCGGGGAAAATGATGTCCTGCTGAAGATGATTGCGGTATTGCTTGTAGGCAAGCACAGCGGCTTCATCATAGCGCAGCAGCTCCCCGTTGATAAAGGCGTAATTATCCAGGTCCGCCCAAAAATATCCGGCTAACTGCGGCATCATCATTACGCCGACTACCAAAACGGCAATCAGACAAAACGCGATAACCGAAAGATAGACGGCCAGGAGCAAATTTTTCTTTTTTCGGCTTTTTTCTTTCAGGGGATCCAGAGGGGAGCGCTTTTGCGCAAAAGGATTTTCACCGATCTGCACCGGAGGCCTGACAGGCTGATCAACAGACAGGCGTTCCAGGGGGGTGTTCCACGAGGTAATCTCATCAAAGGTAAAATCAACCGTCTCTGCGTTCGAAGGCAGGGTATCGGCGCTATAATGCGGCGCAGGCTGTGAGCTGCGGGGCGTATACATGGATGATTGTTTTGGATATCGATCCGTCATGCAAGGCACAGCCTCCTCAAACGATCCATAGAATGTAACCTATGATAGCGAGGGCGTATTCTCTTTAATCTTATAGGAGAGAATTTGCAGCCCTTCTTCCAGATGCACGCTGACGATGGTGGTATTCTGGGGTATATTTAAATCAATCGGAACAAAATTCCAGTAAGCGTTGATACCCAGCTCGTGCAGTTTATCGACAACAGACTGCGCGCTGGAAACGGGGACGGCCAGCATGGCGATATGCACGGGATGTTGTTTGATAAATCCGTCGATCTCTTCATAGTTTTGGACGGTCAGCGGGCCGATTTTCTTCCCGATTTTATCCGGGTCCACGTCAAAGATTGCAACGGTGTTGAAATTGCTTGCGCTGAATGAATCTGAAAGCGCTACGGCACGGCCGATGTTGCCAGCGCCGACGATTATCATATTTTGCTTATGCTGGATACCCAGCACATCCCCAATATGACGCCTGAGCTGCGGTACGGAATAGCCGAATCCCTGCCGGCCTTCTCCGCCGCTGCAGTTGATATCCTGACGGATTTGCGACGCCGTTAAGCCCATGCGCTCGGCAAGCTCCTGCGAGGATATCTGCATGACATTATCCGATTCCAATTCTTTCAAATATCGATAATATCGGGGTAATCTCCTGAGAACAGCTTCCGACACATGGCCAGCCATGCAATTCACTCCCTTATTTACAGCGCTTATGCAACAGCCAATGGCTTGTTGCTGGTATAGACTGCTTTACGCTTATTATATCATATGTTAACAGTTTAACAAAGCCTGCAAAAGCAAACAACTGACAGCATTTGCCGTCAGTTGATGAAGGTTGGTTATACAATATTGAAAATGGTAATACAAAAGCGCTTATTACTGCTTCAGCGATATAACCACATGACGATTCGGCTCGTCGCCTTCACTATGCGTGGTAACCGCGGTGTTCTGCTGCAGCGCGCTGTGGAGAATTCTGCGCTCATAGGGATTCATGGGTTCCATGACCACTTTCCGGCCCGTTTTCACGGCCCGGTTTGCCATACGGTTCGCCAGCCGCTTAAGCGCTTCTTCCCGCTTGGCACGGTAGTTTTCCGTATCCAGCGTTACGCGGGTATAATTATCCTGATCATGATTGACGTTGAGGCTTGTCAGATACTGCAGTGCATCCAGCGTTTCACCCCGGCGGCCGATCAGAATGCCGAGTGTATCACCGTGGATATCAACCTTAATGTTGCCTTCGTCGTCGGTCGTGGATGCTACGGTGACATCCAAATTCATTAATTTTGTGACATTTACCAAAAAGTACTGTGCCTTGCCAGCTGCCGAATCCGGATCGGATACCGGATAGGTTTTAACGGGTTCGCTTACTGTTACTTTGGGCTGTTCTTTTGCAGCGGGAGCAGAAGCAACTTCAACTGCTTCAGACTTTACTTTCTGGACTTTTTTCTTGAATTGTTTCTGTTTGGGCTTCTCGACCGGCTTCGGGCTCTTCTCCGGTTCGCTTTCCTGCATATTGCAGGAAAGTGCGGACAGAATATCGTCCTCCTGTTCGCTTTCCTTTACCGTAAGGCGAACCTTGGCTTCTTTGCCGCCGACAAAACCAAAAAGACCTTTTGTGCCTTCCTGGATAATATCAATAGAAACATCGCCGAAGGAAACATTAAGCTTTTCCAAACCCTGACGAATCGCGTCTTCTATTGTTTTTGCAGAAGATTCGATGCTTTTCATTTCAAGCTTTCCTCCTGGACAATCTGGGTGTTCTTATTTGCATTTCTTTCAAACGACTGATTGATCAGGATTCCTTCAGCCCAGGCAATAAGATTGGAGGTAACCCAGTAGATGGAGAACCCTGCGTTATAAGTGGAACAAATGTAGAGAGAGAAGAGAGGGAAGAAGTACTTCATGAACTGTCCGGTGCCCTTGCCGCCGGCTGCGGAATTCACATTGGTGGTCTGAGGCTGCGTGAGAGTCATTAAATACTGCGTAACGGCTGCCAGCAAAGGCGTGATGAACAAACCGTTGTAAGAAGAATAAATCTTCAGCTTGAAGAGCAGCAGGTTAACTTCCGGCATAGCGGCCCATTGCAGCAGTTCATTCTGATAAATCGGGCTGTTTTGCAGCTGGGTAAGCAAAATCTGATAGGTATCGGTGGTCACGGTATCGGCCGTGATTCCCAAAGCTCCCAGCGCGCTGATGGTATTGGCCGGGAGCGAATTAATCACACTGATCCATGTATCCACGGGAATCAGCTTCAACTGCGCTTCCTGTGCCACAGCCGTGGTAAAGGGACTATCGGGCATCCAGAGGTTTTTAACCCACAGCCAGCCCTGATTGACCTGTGTTCCGTTAACGACCAGATCAATGGCCTGTTTGACCATTTCCACATTGGCCACCATGCGCATGGCGCCGAACATGGCGATCAAAATGGGGAAGGAGATCAGCATGGGCAAACAGCCGGACAGCGGACTGATGCGTTCCTTGCGGTAAAGCTCGGCTGTTTTTTGATTCAGCTTTTCTTTATCATTTGCATATTTCTTCTGCAGCTTGGTAATCTGGGGCTGCAGATCGGACATGCGTTTCATGCTTTTTCTGCTTTTTAAATCAAGCGGCAGCAATACCAGCTTGATAATGATTGTGAACACAACGATGGACCATCCGTAGTTGCCGATGAAGCTATTGATACCATTGAGGATGTTATACAAAAATGTATTGATTGCACCCATTCTAGAATCAATTCCTCCTTACAGTAATTTCGGTATTTTCGGGAACGGGATCATACCCGCCTTTGGAAAGGGGATTGCATCGGAGAATACGCCATATGGCCATCCGCAGTCCCTTCATGGCGCCGTAGCGTTGAAGTGCCGTGACAGCATATTCTGAGCAGGTAGGTACGAAACGGCATGATGGACGGGTGTGGGTACTGATATGCCGCTGATAAAAACGGACCAGACGAATGAGAAACTTATTCATGATCGGGTACCGTTTACCTGCTTTTGCATGGATATTTTCCGCAGCATGGTATTCATGCCGGCCTGGAGCTGCTGGAAGGAACGCTGTGCGGAGGAAGGATGAGCAATGATCACATAAAATCCGTTTTTCATCTCCGGCAGCAACGGACGGATGCATTCCCGCAGGCGACGTTTGACTAAATTACGGACCACGGCGCCGCCAACCTTTTTGCTCACCGAAAACCCGACACGCTTCTGAGCACTTCTGGCATAGATCAGCGTAAGATCCTTACAGGATGCGCGCATTCCGCGCCGGTATACGTAGCTGAACTGCCGATTTCGGCATAGCCTATATTGCTTCTGCAAACGAAATCCTCACTTCATGGGATCCATTTCGGCTTACATTGAAAAACCCGTGCCCACTTCACCCGAAAGGAAAAGATGGGAGCGGGTAAATCATCACATCCAAAATACCGGGAAATCAAGCACTGAGTACTTTACGTCCGCGGCGGCGGCGTGCGGCCAATACACGGCGGCCATTTTTCGTGGACATGCGGGAACGGAAACCATGCACCTTGCTGCGCTGTCTTTTCTTGGGCTGAAACGTACGAACCATTTTGTACAACTCCTTACGGCATCAATATCTTCGTGTATTGCATACCTTACGGTACACAAACCATCACAGCTTAACCATTTTATTATAAATGCGGAATGGTAGCTTGTCAAGACATCAGGCGGTCTGATCTTATTTACGGGTTAAATTTGTTGCTCCACCTTCAGCTTGAGCATTTCCAGCTGATCGCTGTTTACGCCAGCGGGCGTATCCATCATCAGATCAATGCCGTTTTGGCTCTTGGGGAAGGCAAGCACCTCGCGCAGGCTGTCCGCGCCGCACAAAATCATCACCAGGCGGTCGATGCCAAAGGCAAAGCCGCCGTGGGGCGGAGTGCCGTATTTGAAGGCTTCCAGCAAAAAGCCGAACTTGCTTTCCGCTTCCGCCTGCGAAAGCCCGATGATTTCGAACATTTTGGCTTGAAGATCGCTTTGGTGAATACGGATTGAGCCGCTGCCCATCTCCACGCCGTTGAGAACCAGATCGTACGCCTTGGCGCGCACTGAGCCGATATCGGTGTTCATGAGGGGAATATCCTCATCCATAACCGAGGTAAAGGGATGATGCTCGGCCACATAGCGGTGTTCCTCTTCCTCCCAGGAGACCAGAGGAAACTCGGTAACCCACAGCAGATTGTACTGTGTGGTATCGATCAGGTTCAGCTCGTGGCCCAGCCGCAGACGGAGCTGGCCCATGGCGGTGAGGGCGGTGCGCTTTTGATCGGCGATCACAAACAGGGCGTCGCCAACGCCGCATTCCATTGCGGAGAGCAGCTTTTGCATACTGTCGCCCTGCATCGCCTTGGCAAAGCTGGAACGAAGGGTTCCGTCTTCCTGAGGAGCGGCCCAGGCGAGACCCTTAACATGATAGGTTTTCACGAATTCGGTAAAACCGTCCAGCTGCTTGCGGGTAAAGCTGCCCGCGCCCCTGGCGCAGATTGCGCAGACGGTCTGTCCGTTTTCCAGCGCGTTTTCAAACACCGAAAATCCGCAGCCGCGCACAAGCTCGCTCACATCGGAAATTTCCATGCCAAACCGGAGGTCTGGTTTATCGCTGCCATAGCGTGCCATGGCTTCGCGCCAGGTGAGGCGCGGCAGGGGAAGCTGGATATCCAGCCCAACCACCTCTTTAAACAGATGGCGGTAAATATTTTCTACAACAGCCTGAATATCCTGCGGTTCCACAAAGCTCATTTCCATATCGAACTGCGTAAACTCGGCCTGCCGGTCGGCGCGGCCGTCTTCATCGCGGAAACAGCGTGCCAGCTGATAGTAGCGGTCCAGACCGCCGACCATCAGGAGCTGCTTGTAAATCTGCGGGCTCTGGGGAAGCGCGTAAAACAGACCCGGCTTCTGGCGGTAGGGGACCAGATAATCGCGCGCGCCTTCGGGAGTGGATTTGGTCAGGATCGGGGTTTCCACCTCAATAAAGCCCTGCTCGTCGATGCAATCGCGGATGGACTTGATCACACGGTGCCTGAGTCTGAGTGCGTTCTGCACGCTTGGCCGACGAAGATCCAGATAGCGATACTTCAGCCGGATGGTTTCCTGCTCGTTTTGCCCGTCTTCCACATAAATCGGCGGGGTTTTGCTGGCGTTGAAAATCGTAAGCGCATTTAAAAACACTTCGATTTCGCCGGTCTTCATCTGATCGTTGACAGCGTCTGCAGACCGGAGCTTCACCGTGCCGATGATCTCAACCACGTATTCACTGCGCAGGCTTTCGACAGCCTGAAAGGTTTCGGCGGACATCAGGGTGCTGTCCGCTACCACCTGCACAATTCCGGTGCGGTCGCGCAGGTGGATGAAGATCAGTCCGCCCAGATTGCGGGTACGCTGTACCCAGCCCTGGAGTATGATTTGTTTGCCCATATCCGCCTTGGTAACGTCCCCGCAATAATGTGTCCGCTTGTTCATGGAATTACTTCCTCTCTGCTTTCTGGGCAATCCGGTCTGCCATCATTTGCGGGGCTTCCGTAAGGCTGGCTTCCCATTCGTCTCCGCTTTGCATATCCCGCAGCTTTATTACGCCTTTTTGCGCTTCGTCTTCGCCCAGAATGGCCACATACGAAGCCTGCAGCTTATCGGCATACTTGAACTGCGCCCGCAGGCCCCGGGTCGTGTGGTTCATATCCGTCTTCAACCCCAGGCTGCGGAACTGATTCAGCAGTCGGAAAGCGATGGGGGCAAGCGATGGATCGAGCGGAGCGATATAGATATCCGGCGTGCTTGCGGGCACATCCAGCGTACGGTCTTCTTCAGCCTGCGCATCCAGCAGCATCAGTACCCGTTCCATGCCCATGCCAAAGCCGACGGCGGGGATGCTGGGGCCCCCAAGCTCTTCCACCAGTCCGTCGTAGCGGCCGCCGCCGCAGGCGGTCAGCGTGCCGGTGGCGGTATCGGTGGTGATTTCAAACACCGTTTTGGTGTAGTAATCCAGTCCGCGCACAATGCCCGTATCTATAATATAGGGAAGCTCGGCCGCGTCCAGAAAAGCCTGAAGGGAAGCAAAATGCTGCGCGCACTCGTCGCACAGGTGATCCAGCATCCTCGGAGCGTCCTTGAGCTGCGCCTGGCAGCTTTGCACCTTGCAGTCCAAAACGCGCAGAGGATTGATTTCAATCCGGTCCTTACAGTCGTCGCAGAGCAGATCGCGCCTGGCGCGCAGATAGGAGAGCAGCTTCTCCTTATAGGCCGGGCGGCATACGGGACAGCCGATGGAGTTGATGCGCAGCCTCAGGTTTTTGATGTTCAGGGTCTGAAACAGATCCATCGCCAGCAGAATCACCTCGGCGTCTGCCGAAGCCTGGGTCGCGCCGAAGCACTCAATCCCAAACTGATGGTGTTCGCGGTAACGACCCGCTTGCGGGGCTTCGTAGCGGAAATGCGGCGAATACAGATAATATAGCTTGATCGGCAGCGCCTGGTTGTGCATGCCTGCTTCCAAAAAAGCGCGCACAACGCCCGCCGTGCTTTCAGGCTTCAGCGTGATGGACCGGTCGCCCTTATCCAGAAAGGTATACATTTCCTTGCGGACAACATCGCTGGATTCGCCGACGGAGCGGGTAAAAAGCTCGGTATGCTCAAATACGGGCGTCCGTATTTCCTGATAGCCCGCCAACCGGGTCTTTTCGCGGATCACGGATTCCAGAGCTTGCAGCTTGGCGGTTTCGGAAGGCAGAACATCCTTGGTGCCTTTTGGGATCCTTGTCAGCATTCCCTTCACCTCAACAGATACAGATATCTGGCATTATACCCTTTTTTCAAGAGAAGCGTCAACTCAGAAGCGAATCTTTCTGCTCCATATACTGATCATAAGACATCAGCACCTCGCGGGGTTTGGGACCGGCGCTCTGGCTGATGATGCCGCGGGACGCCATATCATCAATCAGGCGGCCGGCGCGCGCGTAGCCGATTTTCATGCGGCGCTGAAGCATGCTGATGCTGGCCTGTCCATCGGTAATGACCATTTCGATGGCTTCTTCCAGCTTTTTATCGGAGCTTTCCTCCGAGCTGTTTCCGTTAAGGATTGCCGAAACGGCGCTGTCGCTGTTCTGCATCAGATCGTGAATGGATTCGTCGTAGTCCGTTTCCGAATTCTTGACGATATAGGTTACCACGTTGCGGATTTCCTGGTCGCTCACATAGCAGCCCTGCACACGCATCGGCGCGCTGCTGCCGGTGGGATAGTAAAACATGTCGCCGCTGCCCAGCAGCTTCTCCGCGCCGTTCGCATCCAAAATGGTGCGGCTGTCGATGCTGGAGGCTACCGCAAACGAAATGCGGGACGGGAAATTGGCCTTGATCAGGCCGGTGATCACGTTCACTGTCGGGCGCTGCGTTGCGATGATCACATGGATGCCGGACGCGCGGGCCAACTGGGCCAGGCGGATGATGCTATCCTCCACATCGCGTTTGCAGGCAAGCATCAGGTCGGAAAGCTCGTCAATGATGACCACGATGCGGGGCAGGGCAGGCTCGTCTCCGGCCCGCCGTGCGTTGTACGAGGTGATGTTGCGTACGCCCTTGCTCTGCATTTTATGGTAGCGGTCCTGCATTTCCTGCACGGCCCATGCCAGCGCACCCGCGGCCTTGTGCGGATCGGTAACCACGGGGATGAGCAGATGGGGAATTTCATTATACCCCTGAAGCTCCACGACCTTGGGGTCAATCAAAATCATCCGCATCTCCTGCGGAGTTTTGCGAAAGATCAGGCTGTTGATAATGGTATTGATGCATACGGATTTGCCGCTTCCCGTTTGACCGGCAATCAGAAGGTGAGGCATTCTTTCCAGATCGCAGATCACGGACCGGCCTGCGATATCCTTGCCGAGCGCGATGGGAAGGGTTGCTTTTGTATGCTCCATTTCCGGGCTTGTAAGCACCTCCGCCAGAGACACGCTGGAAATCTCGCGGTTGGGAACCTCGATCCCGAACAGGTTGGTACCGGGAATGGGAACTTCAATGCGCACCTGGCCATTGGCGGCCAATTGCAGCGCGATGGTTTCGGAGATGCCGAGGATCTTCTTCACGTTTACACCGCTGGAGGTAAGCCCAAGCTCATACCGCGTTACGGCAGGGCCGTGGGTTAAGCGCTGCACACGAGCTGGGATATCAAAGCTTTCCAGCGTTTCTTCAAGTGTTGCAATATTTTCCGCATCTTCCTGCCGGTTAACTGGCGGGGCGAAGTGCTTTAAATCCAGCAGTTCGATCATCGGATAGGGATAAGCCACAGGGATTATTTGCGCCTCTTTTTGCTGAGGCTTCTCTTTTTGGGGCGGCAAAATCAGGGTTGGATCGTCCAACCGCTTGCCGGAAGGGGGAAAATCAAGAATTTTGTTGTTCTTCGGTCCCTTATAGGCGAAATAGCGGTCCTCGGGCTGAGCCTCCGGCGCGCTCATCTGCGGCGGCTGCGGAGAGGCTTGATGCATTTCCGTCTCCGGCATATGAGGCACCGCCTTGATATCGTTGACGGCAACGGGGGTTTCCTCGCCGATCTGATGGGCGATCTGTGTTTTGCGCTTGCGGATTTCATCCATCCGCTGGAGCATTTTGCTGGTGTCCGCGCTGGGTTTTTCCGGTGCGGCTGGGATCTCCGGGGCGATGACTTCATCATACAGGGTAACCGGCTGGCGCTGCGCAATGGGGGGCTGAACCGCTTGAAGCGGTTGGAGCTGAGGAACCTGCCCCGGAACTGTATTGCGGATGGGAACAGGTTTTTGTACAGGAGGGGCCTGATTGCCCGGTATGCTTTCATGGGCGGCGGCAGGCTGTTGCGGGGCGCCCTTCCGTTTATAGGTGGGGGTATTTAGACTCTGCTTCTGGGCTTCCTCCTGTTGCTTTTGAAGCTCCAGCTTTTTCAGATGTGCCTGCCTGCTCTTTTCCAACGCTCTTTGATCCTTATTCAGCCTGGCGGTTTCTCTGGCCTGACGAAGCGAACCGAAGAAATCAAACCTTGAGAAGAACAAAAGGCATAGCAGGCTTAAAAGGGACAGGATGATTACACCGCCGATTTTGCCAACGTAAAACGAAAGAGGCCAGGCGGTAAACATGCCCAGCACGCCGCCGAAGCTGCTTTGCGTGGATGCGATGGTATAGCTGGCGGACAGCACGCTTGCATAATCGTTATCCGTAGTTTTGGCAAAGTATTCCATCAAAGTGGAATCCGATGTTTTGGACAGCAGGTTGATGAGACCCAGTACAAAGACATAACAAAGAAGCAGCAAAAAGAAAGCCCGAACCGATGTTTTGCGGTAGGCGGACAACAGAACGATCAGACCGCTCCACATAATAAAAATTGGTACGCCAAGGCACAGAATGCCGCCAAGCCCCTGCACCATATGGCGTATGGAAAGAAAAACACTGCCAGGGAACAAGCCAAGAGCGGATACCCCGGCCAGCGCACCGATGGCAATCAGAAGAAACCCGAAGATATTCCGGAACAGAATGGTATCCGAACTATAATTTTTCGCCTGCACCCGACGTTTGCTGATCATATTGCCTCCGCTTTATTTCGCCAGTCGTACCGCATACAGTATATCGTTTTCATCCGCGTACAGCATCAACTGCCGGCCGGAAACCGTATAATAATCCGCCGTGCCGACAGGCAAACCGTAATCTGTGGAAATATAGGCGTCGAACGCAACGGATGGCGTTGGTTCGCCCAGTATCTGTAACCAGCGGTCACGGGGTGTGACCCCGGTTTGCAACCCGAAAAGGTTCATCCGTGTAGCCAGGATCCCCTCCACTACGGAAGCGTCCCAGGCTTGTGTCAGTGCGTCGCTCATCACGAGTATCTGCCTGAAATCGGCGGCCTCCAGCTGAAAATACCGTCCGCCGGGGTATTGATCCGGCGTGCGCAGCAGCCGGTATTGTGAAATCAGCTCAGGCAGAGGATCGCCCAGCTTGATCGGCAGATAGGGCAGCGAGCCTTGTGACGCGGCGGTTTCGATGCTTTCCTTGATTTGCGAATCGGTGTATTGTGGCATCAGCACGTTCAGACGGGCGGGAATGGAGCCTGCGTCGGGAATCAGGAAATTTTGCAGTTCTCCGTATTGAAACTGTACCGAGCCGCTGTACTCACTGAGCAACGCAAACTGCCGGTACGGGTAGTAAAACGTCATTCCATTATCATCAAAGGAAAAGGAATCGACCGGGAGCGGCGTGACCTCCGCATATTCCAGATAGCTGGACAGCTCGTCCGCGTAATCGCCTGAAAGCTGCGCTTCCATCCAGGCTGCCGCCGTGCCGGCA
This sequence comes from Candidatus Limiplasma sp., assembly GCA_963664595.2. GTDB lineage: Bacteria > Bacillota > Clostridia > Christensenellales > Aristaeellaceae > CAXXOK01. The sequence goes on from CAXXOK010000010.1 coordinate 453,642, forward strand.
TCAATAAAGAAATCATTGAGCGTAAGGCGTTTGCCGCTTCGCAGATCATAGGCAAGCGCTGTGTACTGCTGCCCGCTTCTCAAATTCTCCATCATACCTTTGGCACTGATTACAACGGAGAACAGTTGGTCTTTTACATACGTGGTATAGGATACCTGAAGCCCGATTCCACCCTGCTGCAGGGTGCTCAGGGTGATCAGCCGCTGGGCAATGTTGGCTTCGTTCACAATGGCGTCATTAATCTGCTGCTGCAGTGCGGTATCCTGCATCCCATTCAACTGGGGATACCGGACAAAATTATCTCCGATTTCCGTTGCAACTTCGTTGATTTCAACGGTGTTTTCCGTGGATGGGGAGATCAGGGTAACGGTTGCAAGGGCCAGCAACTGCATGAAAAAAACGCACAATAAAACAAGCAGGATAAAGACGAAAATTTTTCGAAACCGTACACGCATCATTGCCCGCTCCTTTCCAGAAAATTATACAGTATTGAACGGTTTGTTGCAAGTGTGTTACAAAACGAAAAAAACAAGCGTACACATTTCGCATACGCTTGTTTTATAACGAAAAAATTACAGAATATAACGCTTCATTAACTCGGGACGGTCCTGCATTTCCTTGGATTTCTTCTGATATTTTTCGCCTTGATTGCCCAGCACCGCAAAGCTGGCAATTTTGGAATTTTCAACACCGGGCTGGTTGAAGGCGTCGATATCCAGAAGCTCACCGGCATACGCGGTGACCATCTCAAAAAAGAAGAGCAGTTGTCCGATGGTATTGGCGTTCACCTCGGGCAGGATAATCGTCTGGTTCAGGCGTCCGGCCTGATAGAGAGCAAACTCTGTGCCCAGCTGTTCCGCATGGAGCAGCTGATTGAGCGTTTTGCCGCCCAGGAAGGCGACATCGGCAAAGTCTTCGCAGCCATGGGCGATCTTCGTTTCGGTATGGAATTTTTCCACCTTCAGGAAGGTGACAACCTTATCAAAGGGGCCTTCCGTATACAGCTGCAGCTGGCTGTGCTGGTCCGTAACGCCGAGCGCCTTGGTGGGCGTCTGGCCGCAATTGACGGCCATGCCTTTACGGGTTACGTTTTTGCCCAGGCTTTCCGCCCACAGCTGGCAAAACCAGTCCGCCATGTATTTCAGGCTGTCGGCATAGGGCATAACAACCTGAACGTTCGCGTTGCGGTCCTCTGTGGCGAGGTACTGCAGGGTGGCTTCCAGCAGAGCGGGGTTTTGCCACACATCGCTGCTTTTGCAGCGCTCGTCCATGGCGGCGGCACCCTGCAGCATAGCGCGGATATCAATGCCGCAAACCGCCGCGGGCAGCAGGCCGACGGGGGTAAGCTCGCTGAAACGGCCGCCGACGCCGTCCGGAATGACAAACATGCGGAAGCCTTCCTTGCGGCCGATTTGGATCAGATTTCCCTTTTCCTTATCGGTGGTGGCGATAATGTGCTTTTGCCAGCCTTCGCCGACTTCCTTTTTGAGGAGATCGGAAATAATCAGGTACTGGCTCATGGTTTCGGCGGTTGCGCCGCTTTTGGTGATCACGTTGAAACAGGTGCGCTTGAGATCAATCACATCCAGCAGCGATGCCATGCGTTCGGGATCGATATTATCTTCCACGTAAAACTTGGGGCCGTTGCGTTTTTCCAGTTCGTTCCAGCGCAGGTGGTTCAGGGCGTTCTGCACCGCGATGGGGCCCAGCGCGCTGCCGCCGATTCCCAGCACGACAAAAGAATCGAAGTTTTCCCGGACGTAAGCGGCGGCCTCTTCAATCTGCTGTAAAATGTCCGATTGATTATAGGGCAGCTCCGTCCAGCCGAGCCAGCCGGTGCCGCGGTGCTTTTGCACAGCCATCTGCGCAGCTGCGGCGGCGTCCGACATCTGCATAACCTCGTTGGCATCGATTCCGTATTGGAAGCCGATGATGTCGCTCATCATATGGTTGACATCCAGTCTGATCTGTGATTCACTAACCTTCTTCATGCTTCATCCTCCTTGGTTTTTCAAGTGGATTATATCACACAGTATTGCAAAGCAAAAGAGCATTCCCGATTTGAGAATGCTCTTGGCTTGGTAAAAACGGTTATTCAGTCATGGCAGAAAACAAATTACGGCTGCCGTCCGATATAGGCCAGAATGCCGCCGTCCACATACAGGATATGGCCGTTGACAAAGTCCGAAGCCTCGCTGGCCAGAAATACCGCTGGGCCGATCAGATCCTCCGGTTCGCCCCAGCGGTTGGCGGGCGTTTTGGCGCGGATAAAGGCGTCAAACGGATGCATGGAGCCATCCGCCTGCTTTTCCCGCAGTGGTGCGGTCTGCGGCGTGGCGATATAGCCGGGGCCGATGCCGTTGCACTGGATGTTGTTCTGGCCGTACTCCGAGCAAATGTTGCGCGTGAGCATTTTCAGGCCGCCCTTGGCCGCCGCGTAGGCGGATACGGTTTCGCGCCCAAGCTCGCTCATCATCGAGCAGATGTTGATGATCTTGCCATGGCCCTTTTTGATCATGGAGGGGATCACGGCCTTGGATACGATGAAGGGCGCGTTCAGGTCCACATCGATCACCTTGCGGAAGTCCGCGGCGGACATCTCCACCATCGGGATGCGCTTGATAATACCGGCATTGTTGACCAGGATATCGATCACGCCGACCTCCTGCTCGATTTTGGCAACCATCTCGTTTACGGCGTCCTCATCGGTTACGTCGCACACATAGCCGTAGGCCTTGACGCCCGCTTCTTCATAGGCTTTCAGGCCTTTATCGACCAGCTCCTGCTTGATGTCGTTGAACACGATGGTCGCTCCCGCGCCTGCAAAGCCGGTGGCAATGGCAAAGCCGATGCCGTAGCTTGCGCCGGTAACGAGCGCTACCTTATCTTTCAATGAAAATGCGTTGTTCATTCTTGTCCTCCTTATCGCTGTACACGGCCGGAGCCGCTGCCCTTCATCAGCCCTTCCACCTCGGAAACGGATACGCGGTTGAAATCGCCGGAGATGGTATGCTTGAGGCAGCTGGCGGCAACAGCGAACTCCAGGGCGCTCTGCTCGTTACTGTAATTATTCAGGCCATAGATCAGGCCCGCGCCAAAGCTGTCGCCGCCGCCGACACGGTCCACGATATCGGTGATGGCATACTTGCGGCTGAGGAAGAAATCCTTGCCGTTGTACAGGCAGGCGCTCCAATCGTTGTGATTGGCGCTCTTGGACTCGCGCAGGGTGATGGCGACGCGCTTCACGTTGGGGTATTTCTCCATGGCCAGCCGGGCAATAGCCTTATACTGCTCCACGTTCAGCTCGCCCGTTTCCACGGCGGACTGGCTTTCGGCTTTGAGCAGCAGAGATTTCTGGAAATCCTCCTCGTTGGCGATGATGGTATCCACATATTTAACCAACTCGGTCATTACCTGATCGGCGGTTTTGCCGTATTTCCAAAGGTTTTTGCGGTAGTTGAGATCGCAGCTCACGTGCAGGCCAAGCTTCTTGGCGGTTTTCACGGCGGCCAGGCTCAGCTCGGCAGCGCTTTCACTGATGGCGGGGGTAATGCCGGTGATGTGGAACCATCCGGCGCCCTCCAGCGCTTTCTCCCAATTGATATCGGCAGGGCTTGCTTCGGCGATGGCGCTGTTGGCGCGGTCATAGACCACCTTGCTGGGGCGCTGCACGGCGCCGGTTTCCAGATAATAAATACCCATGCGGCCGGGCTTGCGCACAATCGCGGAGGTATCCACCCCAAAGCCGCGAAGCTCGCGCAGGCAGGCATCCCCGATTGCGTTATCGGGCAGCACGGTGACAAAGCTTGCGTCCATGCCATAATTGGCAAGGCTGACGGCTACATTCGCTTCGCCGCCGCCGAAGGTGGCTTCCAGCGTGGGGGATTGGAACCAGCGCTCAAAGGCAGGGCTTTTCAAACGGAGCATGATTTCGCCAAACGTTACAACTTTCATCGGTCAAACATCCTTTCCCAATCTCGTAGATTATTTCTGCAGCAGATGGAACGCAAACCCGGCAATCTCGTCTTTCAGGTAAATGGCAATCATCTTGCCGTCCTTATAGGCCGCGCTTTCTTCATCAAACGCAAAGCCGCGCTGCTCAAAGTGCCACTGGGCGCGCTGGATGTAGTTGGTGGCGATGGCGATATGGCCGTGGGTGCCGCGGAAGGGCTTTTTCATCATCTCAAACGCGGTGCCGGTGAAGGTGGAGCTGTTGCCGTCCTTGATCGGCCAGCCCAGAAGCTTGGCAAGCATCTGAGCATCCCTCATAGCCTGTTCGGGAGAACCGGAGTTAATGCCGATATGCCGGAGCTCCAGTCCCAGCATCACGGTGACGGCGCTGCGGGTGAGTTCTTCAATCTTGGCCCAATCCTTGGCGGCAATTGCCTTTTGGTCCACCATCCAGCTGCCGCCGCAGGCGACGACCTTGGAAAAATTGAGGTAATCCAACAGATTATCCTCGCTTATGCCGCCGGTGGGGACAAATTTCACATCGCCGTATGGCGCGCTCATGGCCTTGATCAGCTTCAGTCCACCCAGCGCCTCGGCGGGAAAAAACTTTACAGTGGATATGCCCAGGGAAAGCGCCACTTCAATATCGCTGGGGTTTGCGCAGCCGGGCAGCACGGGAACACCGGCATCAATGCAGTGCTTGACCACCGCGGGGTTCAGGCCGGGGCTTACGATGTAGGCAGCGCCCGCGGCAATGGCGCGGTCCGCCTGCTCAATGGTGAGCACGGTGCCTGCACCCAGCATTACATGGGGGAGCTCCTCGTGCACGCGCTTGATGGATTCCTCGGCGGCGTCGGAGCGGAAGGTGATTTCAGCCACCGGCAGCCCGCCGTCGGCCAGCGCTTTGCACAGGGGGACGGCGTCGTTTGCGTCGGTTACTTTGATTACGGGGATCATTCCCGCCAGAGACAATTTGTGCATCATATCCATTTCATGTCACATCTCTTTCTCAAATTAACGGAAGGAATAAAGGGTTACCGGAGCTTGCTCATGGGGACGGCATCCATATCGTCAAAGGCCTGGTTTTCGCCGACCATGCCCCAAATGAAGGAATAGCCGCTCGTGCCGCTGGCGCTGTGGATGGACCAGCTCGGGCTGATAATCGCCTGGCGGTTGCGGATGACAACGTGACGGGTTTCTTCCGGCTCGCCCATATAATGGAAAACAACCGCGTCGTCCGAAAGGTTGAAGTACAGATACACTTCCATGCGGCGGTCGTGCAGGTGGCAGGGCATGGTGTTCCATACGTTGCCGGGCATCAGATTGGTCATGCCCATTACAAGCTGGCAGCTTTCCACCTGGCCGGGCAGAATGTATTTGCAGATGGTGCGGTGATTGCTTTCTTCCTGCGTGCCCAGTTCCACCTTGGCGCAGTCCTCCGGCTTGATCAGCACGGTGGGGCAGGTGCGGTGCGCGGGCGCGCTGTTGAAGTAAAACATGGCGGGGGTTTTCGCATCGTCGCTTTCAAAAACAACATCGCCCGCTCCCATACCGATATAAAGGCCGTCCTTGGCCCGGAGTGCGTAACGGGTGCCATCCACAGTCACGGTGCCGCTGCCGCCGATATTGATTATGCCAAGCTCGCGGCGCTCCAGAAAGCTTTTGGCGTGCAGCTCATCGCCGGAGGGAAGGCTGAGCGTTTGGCCGGCCGGCACGGCGCTGCCCGTGATGATACGGTCGATATGGCTGTAAACCGTTTTCACCTCATTAGGTTTGAACAGATCCTCAATCAGAAATTCTTCACGGAGACGGGCGGTATCATAGTACTTTACGTCTTTAGGGCTTGATGCGTTACGCAATTCCATGTTCATTAATCCTCCTAATATTTATATACAAATAACAGCCGTTTGAGTATTCGCCAATGCGGTTTGGATTCCCTTTTTAATTTCCTATTCTGCGGGAAAACGATCGGAGAGGGTTTTTTGCATGCCAAATTGCTTGATATCGGCCAAAGATTGGGCAACACTTTGAACAAGACCCGGGATCTGGGTCAGGTCCTGTCCCCAGAAGGCTTCGTTGGCTAAAAACTTTTCGGCCTGTTCTTCAGCGGGCAGGGTACTGTGATCCAGGAAGAAGCGGAGAGCGGCTTCATCGTCCAGAATTTGATAGGGTTCTCCGCTGCGCGTGCACAGGAGTGCGCCATCTTTGATTTCCGTACCCTGGTACAGCGCCATCAGTGCGGCCAGCGAGAAGGTGAGGTGCGCGGGCAGTTTTCCGGTTTGCTTCTGATAGGCCAAAAAGCTCGGCATACAGCGGGCGCGCCATTTGGATACGGAATTCAGCGAGATGGCAAGCAGTGAATGCTTGATGAAAGGATTTTCAAAACGGCTGATCACGGCTTCCGCAAAGCTTTGCAGATCGTCCTTGGGCAGCGTCAGCGTAGGAATAACCTCGTTCTGGAGCGTGTCGAGGATGAAGCGTTTGATCATCGGATCGTTCATGGCTTCCAGCACAATATCGTGGCCGCACAGGTACGCGGTGGGGACGAAGGAGGTATGTGCGCCGTTTAAAATGCGTACCTTCCGCTGTTTATAGGGCTTTTGGTTGTCGGTAAACAGCACGGGCAAGCCGCAGTCCGGCAGCGGAAGCTCCTTGGAGATATCCTTCTGGGATTCAATCACCCACAGGCCGAAGGGCTCGGCGGTATCCAGCAGCTGGTCCTCGTAGCCGAGCTTCTGCCAGATTGCTTCGGCTTCCTCTCTGGGATAGCCGGTAACAATGCGGTCCACAAGCGTGGAGGTGAATACGCAGGCGTCGTCAAGCCATTTCAGGAAACGGTCGCCAAGCTTCCACTGCCTGGCCAGCGCATGCACGCAGCTTTGGAGCATGATGCCGTTGTCGTCAATCAGCTCCACAGGGAGAATGATCAGGCCCTTCTCAAGGCTGTAATCGAAGGCTTCGGCGCGCTCAAATAGAAATTTTGTCAGCTTGCCGGGATAGGATTGCGGCGGGTTGAACGAAAACTGATCCTCCGGATCCAGCACAATACCAGCCTCTGTGGTGTTGCTCACGATAAAGCGAAGGCTGTCCAGCTTGGCAAATGCGGCGTATTTTTCGTATTCGGCATAAGCGTCCACAGCATCCTGTACGCTGGTGATGGTCCGTGTTTTTTCCACGCGCTTGCCGTTTTCCATGCCGCGCAGGAGCACCGTATAGCGGCAATCCTGATCGTGAAAGCGGTCCAGGGATCCATAGGCGATAGGCTTTACGATGACGATATCTCCGTCGAACTTTCCGCATTCGTTGGCGATATCCAGCATGTAGTCTACAAAAGCGCGAAGAAAATTACCTTCACCGAATTGCAGTACTGTAACGGCACGTTTTCGGCCCGGGGCAATAGCGGCTGACAATCTCTTCAATTGCAAGCACCTCCGTTTCAGAATAACTGTGTAACTATTTACATCAGTTTTACCCATATAGTACTCTGGATTAAACATTTCGTCAATGGATATTTGATGCTAAAGAGGGAAACAAATCGACAGAAACAAAGAATAGTAACACTTGCTCTTGCGTTTTTAGAAGATTCGATTATACTGTTACCATGTAAAAACTTGTGTAACCATTATCAACTGAAAGCACGGTGTACCGGATGAACATTTACGATATTTCCGAAAAAGCAGGCGTCTCGATTGCCACGGTATCGCGCGTATTGAACAACAGCGCACGCGTAAGCCAGAAGACAAAGGAAAAGGTTCTTGCCGTGATGGCAGAATATGATTATGTGCCCAATCCGTTTGCGCGCGGGCTGGGGCTGAAAACCATGCGGACCATCGGCCTGCTGTGTCCCAACGCGTCGGATTATTATCTGGCGCTGGCGCTGAGCTATCTGGAGAGACAGCTGCGCAAACAGGGGTACGACAGCATGCTGCTATGTACAGGCAGTCAGCTGACGGACCGTGAAAAGGGCGTGGAGTGGCTGATCAGCAAGCATGTGGACGGAATCATTCTGCTGGGTTCCACCTTTGTGGAGGACAGCGAAGAGGGGAATAAATACCTGCGCAGCGCCGCCAGCCATCTGCCGCTGGTGCTGCTCAACGCCTCCTATGCCCATGAAAACATCTACAGCGTGCTGTGCGACGATTACCACGCCACCATGAGCGCGACGCAATATCTGCTGGACCACGGCCGGAAAAACGTGCTCTACCTGTACCACAACCGCAACTACAGCGGCCTGAAAAAGCTGGCCGGATACAAGGCGGCCATCAAAAGTAAGGGCCTGCCCGTGCAGGATAAGCTGATACACTATTATATGGAAGATAAGATGAGCATCCCTGATATCCGCGATTATATCGTGAGTCTGGACAAGAAGGGCATTCAGTTTGACGCGGTCATGACCTCGGAGGATGTGCTGGCCGTAGGCGCGTTCAAATACGCCCATATCGCGGGCCGCAAGGTTCCGCAGGAACTGCAGATCATCGGGTACAACAACTCCTGGTATTGCCTGTGCTGTGAACCGGAGCTTTCCAGTGTGGATAACAAACTGGAAACGCTGTGTGACCAATCGGTCAATACGTTACTCAAGGTACTTTCGGAAGAAAGCGTGCCGCAGAAGACAGTTTTCATGGGCGAATTGGTATTGCGCGGCAGCACCTGATCGCCAGCCAAGGTTACTGCCGAACAAATCCACTGCATGCTAGCGCGCTATCCTTTCGCCAGCTTATCCCTGTGAAACCCTCGATGTAGTGCTTCCGCTGCTTTGGGTTACACAAACCCAACCTGACAAAAATCTAACGCAGCATCGCACATTCGCCTTATTCATCAATAATCTGGTACAAACGGCCCAGTAACAGACTGTAGATATTGGTTTGTCTCTCCATCATAAACTCTGGCATAAAGCACGCAGTACGAATAGCGGATCACGATGAGGCGACACTGAATTTATTCATCCGATGATGGCGTGCTCAGGATAAAAAGCGACCCTTCTCTTTGGCTGCTTCAAACAACCGGGGAGTTTTTGTTTTTCATATAGTAAAGGCGAAAACATCAAAGCAATGATCATGTTTATATCCGAACGACGTAATTTTCCAAGGATTTTCGCCGACAGCAGGAGTCACCCTCAGGAATCAGGAACAGTATCAACAGAAATTTCCTTGACAGCCGCCGCGGAAGCGGTATGATCATCCATAGAAGCCTCAGTCTGCCTGCTGCGTTTGGTCCTTGTGAAACGATGGATCAAACGAATACGGCATAGCACCATAGTACGGCTGGATTGGGAAGCAAGATGAAGCAGAGTACTTAAAAGTTTCTTTCAAAATGTTTCTTTTATCACACCTGCAGTTGGATGGGAGCGTGATAGTCCAAGGCATGGCCGTTGAAAAATTCTTGCGAAAAAGCGAAAATAGTAAATTTTGTGCTATTGACTTACCAAGGCATCAACTGGTAGAATAAATTTTGTTTATTTTTTGAATATGGAGGGGTTTAACGGATATGGATACGAAATTTATCTTCGTTACAGGCGGTGTTGTTTCGTCGCTTGGGAAAGGTATCACCGCCGCATCTCTTGGACGGTTGCTCAAGTGCAGGGGCTTGCGGGTATCGATACAGAAGTTCGATCCATATCTTAATGTTGACCCCGGAACGATGAACCCCTATCAGCACGGCGAGGTGTTTGTGACCGACGACGGCGCCGAAACCGACCTGGACCTTGGACATTATGAACGGTTTATCGACGAAAGCCTTACCCAAGCCAGCAACGTAACCAGCGGACGCGTTTATAAAACGGTGATCGACCGTGAACGCAAAGGGGAATACCTGGGAGCGACCATTCAGGTAATCCCGCATATTACCAACGAAATCAAGAGAAACATTCTCGCCGTCAGCCGTACGGAAACCGCGCCTGACGTCGTGATCACAGAAATTGGCGGAACGGTAGGCGACATAGAAAGCCTGCCGTTTCTTGAGGCTGTGCGGCAAATGCGCGCGGAGGTAGGCCGTGAAAACTGCCTGTACCTGCACGTAACGCTGATTCCGTATTTAAACGCGGCCGGGGAACTGAAAACCAAACCCACGCAGCATAGCGTGAAGGAATTAAGCGGCATCGGTATCGCCCCGGATATTCTGGTGTGCCGCAGCGACCATGAGCTGCCCTTTGAGGTGCGTGAAAAAATCAGCATGTTCTGCAACCTGCCGGTGGAGCGCGTGTTCCAGAATTTGAATGCCAGCTCGCTGTATGAAGTGCCGCTGATGCTCCACGAGGAAGGGCTGGACGAGCAGGTTGTCAAGCTGCTTGGCCTGCCGGATCAGCCTGCCGATCTGACGGAATGGCGCGCCATGGTGAAACGCCAGATGCAAAGCGAAGGCGTGGTGACCATCGGCCTGGTTGGAAAATATGTGGAGCTACCGGACGCCTATCTGAGCGTTGTGGAAGCCCTGACGCACGGCGGTATTCACCATAGCGTCAAAGTGAAGGTCAAATGGATTGCCGCCGAGGGCGTGACCCCTGAAAACGTGGTGGAAAAGCTGGAGGGCGTGCAGGGCATTGTGGTGCCCGGAGGCTTTGGCGCGCGCGGCCTGGAAGGAAAAATGCATGCCATCCAATATGCGCGGGAGCACGGCGTTCCTTTCCTGGGGCTGTGCCTTGGCATGCAGATGGCCGTGATCGAGTTTGCGCGCCATGTGTTGGAAATGCGCGACGCCCATACCAGCGAGGTGGATCCGCATACCACCTATCCCGTGATTGACCTGATGGCCGGGCAGAATCTGGAACAGCTTGGCGGCACCATGCGCCTTGGCAAGTACCGCTGCATCATTACGCCGGGCACCAAGAGCGAGAAGGCCTACGGATCGAGCGATATCTGGGAGCGCCACCGCCACCGTTACGAGTTTAACAACGAATATACGGAACGCTTTACAGCCGCCGGGATGGTCATCGCGGGCCGCAACCCGGAGCGCGATCTGGTGGAGATTGTCGAGCTGCCGGAGCATCCGTTCTTTGTGGGCGTGCAGTTCCATCCGGAGCTGAAAAGCCGCCCCAACCGTCCGCATCCGCTGTTCAGGGATTTTGTCGGCACAGCGCTGACGATGTCTCCCGTGAAAGCCGAGTAGGATTACAGAACTAAATAAAAGGCTGCCGTTTAATGAAAAACGGCAGCCTTTTGCGTAGTCTGTTTGCTTGCAGAAGGTTTATTCGAAGCCCCGCTCCTGGTCGTAGGCTTGCCACAGGGGCTGATAGATGGCAACGGCGGCGTTGTGCTCTTCCAGCGTTTTGGAGAACGCGAGCTCGCCGGAGGTGGGATCCTTGGCACAGAAATACAGGTATTGCTCGGCCACAAAAACCGTATCGGGGTAAAGGGCAGCATAGATAGCATCCGGCGAGGGATTGCAGATCGGCCCCAGCGGCAGGCCGGTGTTCACATAGGTGTTATAGGGAGAGCTGATTGCCAAATCGCTGGTGGTTAGGATCAGGCGGCTTACCCCCGTGATATAGTTTACGGTTACATCGCTTCCGAGCTTCATATTCTTCTTCAGCCGGTTGTAAAACACGGCCGATACCTTGGAAAAATCGTCGGTCTTTGCTTCCTTTTCGATTATGGACGCGAGGGTGAGCACCTGATCCATCGTCATCCCGATATCATCGGCCCGCTGCTGCCATGCATAATCAAATACGACGTCGGTTTGGTCCAGCAGCTTTTTCAAAAGGGCGGACGGCGTGGTGTCGCGGTACACTTCATAGGTATCGGGGGCGAGATAGCCCTCTAACAAATATTTGCGTTCGGAAACCCGGCTGGTTTGCAGCTCCTCGCGGATGAAGTAATAATCGGACAATCCATCGCCTGATCTGCACAGGGACAGGAACTGCGCCGTATCGGAGAGGATACCTTCTTCTAACAGCATGGTAGCGACATCCTCCACCGTCCATCCGGGGATGATGGTAATCATGGCGGTAAGCGGTTTCCCGTCGCCAGTGGTCAGCAGCTCGGCGATTTCAAATATGTTCATGCTTTTTTTGATCTGATAATCGCCGGCCTGTATCTTCTGGCCGAAGCCGACAAAATCGCAGTAGTATTTAAAAACGGAATGGTTTTTAATCAGACCCTGCTCTTCCAAGTTAGTCGCCACGCGGGTCAGGCTTTGCCCGCTTTTCACGGAAAAAGGAATCTCCGTTTGGTCCTCAGCGTCTACGGCGGCGAGGTAATTTTCGTTGAGGGTGCTGTACACGCCCGATAAAAGCCCAAATACTAAAACCAGCGATGCAAGCCCGATCAATAGCGAGCGCAGCAGCCGCCAAAGCGCGCTGTACCAATAAAAACCATATTGGCGCTCTTCCTGCTTGTGATCAGGGTCGTAATCGGTATGGGAACGATGGGCCATGCGTCCTCCTGGCTGCTGATCAGCCGTACATAGGATAGGGTTGATGCACAAAACTGAAAAACTGTGATAAACTCTGAGGATTGATAAAAAACTCAAAGACGCTTTTGGTGAAAAACGAGAAAGAAGCAGGAATGATCACCCGGTGCTTTCTCAAGGAAACGCCTTTACATACCGGGCAGGCTGATCTCAAGCTCCGCTGCCTGTGTGATGGTCTGGAATACCTCGCTTAGCATCTGCTGAACACGCATCTGCGCAATCATATACTGCGAGATGGAGTTGTTCATCAGCAGCAGGGCGGAAAGCTGCTGAAAGCGCTGTACGTCGTATTCTGTGGAGTCGGCGCCCGTTACGGCGGCCATCTGCAGCTTGGTTTGCAGCCGCTGGTATTCCTTGATCAGCGTTTTATTGGTTTCGTCGGCCATGACCGCGTCCTTGAGCTGCTTGTAGGTTGTGTATTCATCGCTTTGGCGGATGGCGGCGGCCAATTGATCCGAGGCGGACTTAATATCGGGATACGGCATGGCGATACTCCTTGCTCAGGCCTGGTACGACAGCAGCACCGTGCCGTCATACGCCTTGATTTCAAACAGGTTTTGATCCCAATCGAGGGTCATATAGCTTTTTGGCTGACCGTTGAAGGGCAGCGCCGAGGAACCGGGATTGATATAGGTGACGCCGTTGTGGTTTTCCACGGTGTGGATGTGCGTATGACCGTGGATCAGCAAATCGCCTTCGCCGATCTGGGGCATATGATGGATATTGAACAGATGCCCGTGGGTGAGGAAGGCCATGTGATTGTTTTTCAGTGGAAGAACCGTATAATCCGCCGTGATGGGGAAGTTGAGCACCATCTGGTCCACTTCGGAATCGCAGTTGCCGCGGACGCAGATGGGCTTGAGCGTAAAGGCGTTCAGCGCTTCGGCCATCGCTTTGGGGTCGTGCCCTTCCGGCAGGGGATTGCGCGGGCCGTGATAGAGCAGATCACCGAGCAAAAACAGGCGGTCAGCTTTTTCCGCTTCAAACCGGGAAAGGATCGCCTGGCAGGCGGGCAGGGATCCGTGAATATCGCTGGCAAAGAATAATTTCATGAGCGTCCTCCTTATGGCATGTCCAGTTCAAGCGTTACGGGGCAGTGGTCGCTTCCCATGACCTGATCCTCGATATCGGCGCCGGTTATTTTGGAGGCGATCCGCTCGCTGACCAGAAAATAGTCGATGCGCCAGCCGATGTTCCGGTCGCGGCTTCTCATCATATAGCTCCACCAGCTGTAGCGGTCCGTTTCATCGGGATGCAGCAGGCGGAAGCTGTCCACAAATCCGCGGGAGAGCAGCGCCGTCATCTTTTCGCGCTCCTGGGGGGTGAAGCCCGCGTTGTTCACGTTTGTTTTCGGGTTTTTGATATCGATTTCCTTGTGCGCTACGTTTAAATCCCCGCAAACGATGACGGGCTTTTTAGCATCCAGCGCTTTCAGGTAATCAGCAAAGACGTCCTCCCACACCATGCGATAGTCGAGGCGCAGAAGCTCGCGTTTGCTGTTGGGCGTATATACCGTAACCAGATAGAAATCCGGATATTCCAGCGTGATCACACGCCCCTCCTGATCATGCTCCTCTGCACCCAGGCCGTAGGCAACGCTCAGCGGCGTGTGTTTCGTAAATACCGCGGTACCGGAATAGCCCTTTTTGACCGCGCTGTTCCAGAACACCTGATAGCCCTCCGGGTTCAGCTCGATTTGATGGGGATGGAGCTTGGTTTCCTGCACGCAGAAAAAATCGGCCCCGGCTGCGTTGAAATAGTCCAGAAAGCCCTTTTCCATACAGGCTCTCAAACCGTTTACATTCCAGGATATCAGTTTCATACCGGTCTCTCCTTATCGGTCGCGGGATATGCTCATCATAGCATACTTCAGGGATGGCAACAATTGATTGCCGGGAGTTTTACAGTTCATTTTCCCACGCAGAACGAGGAAAAGATTTCGTCCAACAATTTATCATCCACGCTTTCCCCGGTGATTCTCCCCAGCAGCCACAGGGCTTCCCGCAGATCGACGGCAACCAGATCCAGCTGTGTTCCGGAATCAAGCGAGGCCGCCGCCTGCGACAGCTTATCGGCCGCCTGCCGCGCCAGCGCCATATGGCGTTGATGGGTGAGCATATCCTCCCGCGGCTGCGCAAGAAACCCTGCGAGAAAGGCAAGGACCTGCGGTATTCCCGTTCCGTTTTTGGCGGAGATGGAGAGCACGGGTGCATGCCTGCAAGCGCTGCCAATCTGATCAACGGTTACAACAGGCGGCTTATCCTCCTTGTTGAGCAGTACGGCGCAGGGGCAGCGCATATCCATGCATAAAAGCTGCCGTTCGCTATCATCCAGCGGCTTGGTGGCATCGATAAGGAGTAGCGCCACATCGGCCGTGTCGATTACCTGCCGGGCCCGCTGTACACCGATTTGTTCCACAAGATCTTCGCTGGCGCGCAGGCCCGCCGTATCCAGCAGCAGCACCTGAAAGCCGTTCAGGCTGAAGCTGCCCTCCAGCACATCGCGTGTGGTGCCCGGAATATCGGTAACAATGGCGCGCTCCTCGCTGAGCAGCGCGTTGAACAGTGTGCTCTTGCCCGTGTTGGGCGATCCGCACAGCGCCACGCGCAGCCCGTTGCGCAGGATGCGGGCGCTGCGTTCGTCGGCAATAGCGGTCAGGGTTTGGATGAGGGACGCAAGGCCGCTTTGCAGCGCACCGGTGGCTTCGTCTTCCTCAATCTCCTCGGGATAATCTATATAGGCTTCCACCCCGGCGATCAGCTGGATCAGCCGGGTTTGGATATCCTTCAAAAAACGGCTGGCGCCCCCGGACAGCAGGGATTCCTGGCTTTTCAAGGCGGCGGCGGAACGCGCGGAGATAATCCCCATCACGGCTTCCGCCTGCGCCAGATCAATCCGACCGTTCATAAATGCCCTGCGGGTAAACTCACCGGCCTCCGCGGGCCGGATGCCGCTCTCTGCCAACAGGTTCATCACGAGGGTGGCAGCGGCGTAGCCGCCATGGGTATGCAGCTCGCAGACATCCTCTTTGGTGTAGGTGTGGGGAGCGTACATCGCAACACCCATCGCCTCGTCAACCGTACGGCCTTCTCTGTCCACAATATGCCCG
Source organism: Candidatus Limiplasma sp. (assembly GCA_963664595.2). Taxonomy (GTDB): domain Bacteria; phylum Bacillota; class Clostridia; order Christensenellales; family Aristaeellaceae; genus CAXXOK01. Next base: position 469,108 of record CAXXOK010000010.1, read on the forward strand.
TGCATCAGCAGGTGGTCGGAATACGGCAGCTGCTGCCCGGATGCACGGAAAACAGCAGAAAACACACGGATCGCGTCGTCTCCGCTGATACGCACGATGGAAATACCGCCTTCGCCCATGGCAGTCGCAATACCGGCAATGGTATCGGGCACCTTTCTCACTCCCCAAATCGCTCATTCTGTGATATCATATCATACAGAAGATGGACAACGCAAAAGGAGGAATGCGCATGCCGAAGGTCCGTGTACTCACGGCGCGTCCGCACCGCCTTTTACAGCCGCTCATCGCCCGCATCGGGGCGCTGTACCAAAACGGGGAACCCTGTATGCTGCTGGTTCCCGAGCAGTTTACCCTGCAGGCTGAGAAAGAAATCATCTCACGCCTGAAGCTCAGCGGCATGTTCTCGATTGAGGTTATTTCCCCGACCCGGCTGAAGCACCGCGTGCTGGAAGCCATAGGTACGGATGACCGAGCGCTGCTCTCCGCCGCCGGGCAGCAGATGGCTGTTAATTACGCGCTGGAAACCTGCGCAGAACAACTGAACTATTATCGGGCCTCTGTAGCACGGCGGGGGTTTGCGCAAAAGCTAACGGCCTTGATTGCCGATATGAAGCGCGGCGGACTGGAACCGGACGCTTTGACGGCCTATGCCGATACGCTGCCGCAGGGCATGCTCCGGGAGAAATTTGCGGATCTGGCCGTGCTGTACCGGGCTTATCAGCAAACCCTGCGCGACCGCATGGGCGACGGAGACGATCTGAATAAATTCATTACAGACCATTTGAGTGAAAGCAATATATTGGAAAATCAGCATGTGTTCGTTTACGGGTTTGATGCCCTGTCCGAGCAGCTGCTCGTGTTGCTGCGCGCCATGGCGGGGCAGTGTGCCAGCCTGACGGTCGGCTTGGTCTGCGACGGGCCGGGAGCGCCGGACGGAGATTTGTATCAGCCCGTTCGCCAAAGCATTGCGCGGTTTGAAAGGGCGATGGAAGAACAGCATCTGCTCGTCCGGGAAGAGCCGGTATCCGGAGAACCGCTTGCCCACGGGCCTGCCATCGGCCATCTGGATGAAATGCTCTTTACCCATCCGCTGCGGATGCTGCCGGGCGAACAAAGCAGCGTATACCTGTCCCAGTTCAATTCCCCGTTTGAAGAAGCGACGGCGGTTACCCGGCAGATTATGCATCTGTGCGGGCAGGGTATGCCTCTGGAACGTATCGCTGTATTGTATCCCGATCAAAACGGGTATTCGTTCGCCGTAAACGCTGCGCTTACCAACAGCGGGCTTCCTTTTTATACCGATGAAAAGCTTCCGGCGCTTTCCCATGGCCTGCCGCAGTTTATCATGGCCGCGCTGCGCGCCATGAACAGCGGATACCGAAGCGACGATATGATGGCGCTGATGAAAACGGGCTATGCGCCCGTCGGCTTTGAAGAAGCCTGCGAGCTGGAAAACTACGCACGGGAGTACGGAATCAATTTCAGCCGCTGGCAGAAGCCCTTCCGCAAAGGGGAGGAGATGCAGGCAGGACGTTGCGAGGCACTGCGCAAGAAAATCATGACGCCGCTTGTGAAAGCGCGCAAGGATATCGTATCCGCACGGGATACCACGCAATCGCTGCAGGCTGTGATGAACCTGCTGACCGAAGTAAACGCCTATGATACGCTCAAAAATGAGGAAGATGCCCTCCTGAAGGAAAATCTGCTGGTACGTGCCGGGCAGAACAGCCAGATATGGCAAACGGTTTTAGAACTGTTTGACCAGCTGTACATTCTGTCCGACGGCAAGAGAATTCCGCTGAAATACATCGCGGATCGGTTCGAGTGCGGTTTTGCGGCGATATCGCTTGCAGCGCTCCCTCCGGCGGCCGGCATGCTGCACGCCGGAGTACTCGGGCATTATCTGTCCGGGGAGATGGACGCGGTCTTTATGCTGGGGATGAACGACGGCATCCTGACGCGCAGCACCGAAAGCCTGCTGACGGAGGATGAACGCGCCAACGCACAGGAGGCCACCCGAACCTTTTTGGGTATAACGGAGGAAAGCCGCCTGACGTTTGCCAGGCTGGATATGAAGCGCGCGATGACACTGCCCCAGAAGCAGCTCTATGTTAGCTACGCCAAAACCGATCCGGCAGGCAACACGCTCCAGCCGCTGGATCTGGTGAGCGATCTGGAAGAAAAGCTGTTTGAATCGCTGCCGACCCTTTCCGATCTGCCAGACGAGTATCCGATGTCCGCGCAGCAGGCGATGATTTCGCTCAGCGATTTGCTGCGGGAATATGCCGACGGGGAAGAAGAAACATTGCCGCAGCTCTGGAAGCAAAGGCTGGCGGCGCTGCTGGTGTCGCCCGGTACGGCGATCCCGGCCCTTCAGGTGCTGCGCGCGGCGGGGTACCGTGTGGAAACGCTGCCGCTGGCGGAAGAGACGGCCAGGCAGCTGTTTGGCGACCGTACGATGTCCGTCAGCAGGCTGGAGGAGTTTGCGGCCTGTCCGTTCCGGCACTATATCACCTACGGCCTATGCCCGCAGGAGCAAAAGGAATGGGAAGTAGATCCCATCGAAACCGGAACCTTTTTTCACAACAGCCTGCAAAGCTTTGCCAAGCTAACCGCGCAGCATCCCCAGTTTCCGCATATCGGGGCGCAGGAGCTGGAGCGGATGGTGGATCAGGCGTCCGCGCCGCTGATTGAGGAGCTGAAGCAAGGCCCGATGGGCGACGGCCCCCGCAGCCTTGCGGCGCTTAAACAGGCAAAACGCGTGCTGAGGCGCGCCTGTGAAACGGTTACCGATCACCTGGCCGCCGGACATTTTACCATGGACAGGGCGGAGGCGCGGTTCGGCTATCCCGGCAAGGACAGCTTTCCGCCGGTTACTCTCCAGCTCCCGGACGGCACGGAGATCACCCTGCATGGACGCATCGACCGCATCGACCGGTTCGATACACCAGATGCCTCCTACCGCCGTGTGGTGGATTACAAAAGCGGAGCAAACGCAGCGCTGGACGCCGCCGAGCTGTGGCACGGAACCCAGCTGCAGCTGATGCTGTATCTGGATGCCGTAACCCATAACACCCAGGAGGCAAAACCCGCGGGCGCGTTTTATTTTCATCTGTTCGATCCGATGTCCAAAACCGACAGCGACCAGCCGGAGGCGGTGCGTGCGGATATACAGAAGCAGCTCCAAATGGATGGCATCGCCGTGGCGGATCCTGATGTTCTGCAGGCAATGGACAGCGGTGAGGAAGCCGTTTCCATGCCGTCCGTCATCACCAGAGCGGGTGAAATGCGCAAGAACGCCAAGGTGCTGGATGCGCATCATCTGGACGCGCTGCTGCGGCATTCCAGGCAGAAGGCTACGCAGCTTTCCAGCGAAATGCTCGCCGGGGATATCGCCATTCAGCCCGTCAAACACGGAGCCAGAGACAGCTGTGCCTACTGTGACTACCGTTCCATCTGCGGGTACGACCCGCTGGGGCGTGGCGCGCAGAGCCGGGAAATTTACAATATGACGCTTGAAGAGCTTGCCGGCCAGCTGGACAGGGAAAGCAGTCCGGACGGATCAGGCGCTCTTTGATACAAAAGATCATAGCTGCCTTGCCGATTGGACAAACAACGATCAAAACGGTATAATCAATGATTGCAATATAAGGCGGGGGAGGACTGCGGTTGAAGCGAACCATCAAACGGACATCGGCGATCATCATGGCAGCATGGGCCGCTTTCTTGATCGCGGGTCTTGTTTCAACCCATGCGTTTGCGGAAGCTGTTCCGGATGAGGTGCGCTATATAGCGCCTTCGCTGCCTGAAGGCGTTGCGGAATATGATGAAACGCATCCGGAAAACCTGACCGCAGATCAGCTGTACGCGAAATCCGCCATTCTGATCGAAGCCTCCAGCGGTACGGTGATCTTCGAAAAAAATGCGGATAATCAAATGTACCCGGCTTCTACGACAAAAATCATGACCGCATTTCTGGGGATCGTAAAAGGCGATTTAAACGCGACCGTCACCGCCAGCACCGCCGATCTCAACCTGCCGGACGGCAGTTCCATGATTCCGCTGGAGGTCGGCGAAAGCATCAACTTCAGGGATCTGCTGTATGCCACCATGGTGCGGTCCGGCAACGAGGGCGCGAACCTGATTGCGGAAACCCTGGCTGGCAGCACAGCCGCCTTTCCGGATATGATGAACGCGGCGGCAGCGGCCATCGGCTGTACGAACACGCACTTTAACAATCCAAGCGGTCTGGACGATCTGGATCATTATACAACGGCGCGCGACATGGCGAAAATCACTCAGGAAGCCATGAAAAACGATACCTTCCGTGACATTGCCAAAACCTTTACCTATAACCTGCCCAGCAGCAACCTTCAAGGCTCCAGGGTGCTGGTCGGCGCCGATGGCAACTGGCTGAACGCGGCGGAGGATAACGAATACTATTATCCGTATGCGATCGGCGTTAAAACCGGTTTTCTCAACCGCGCGGGTTACTGTTATGTGGGCGCTGCGGAAAAGGACGGGGTCGATCTGATTTCGGTCGTGTTCTACACCACGCGCAACGGCCGCTGGACGGATACGAAAAAACTGATGGAATACGGGTTTACACAGTTTGTCAGCGTTACGCCGATGGAGCTGTACGAGATGAACCCCACCGAGATTTCCACTTCCGGGTATACGCTGGACGATACCAACCTGGGCCGGCTGGAGCTTGGCATCCGTGCCGATTCAAGCACAAGGTCTGTAGAGATTGTCACCACCAAGGACGAAGTGGACAGCATGGCCAGGAACCTCCGTGAAAATGTGCTGATCGAATACACGCGGGAAAACTTTGCCGCACCGATTACAGCGGGAGAGGTTTTCGGCACCATGACCTATTATCCCAGCGACGGCGGGGACCCGATTGTGTACAGTCTCTATGCGACGCGTTCCATTGGACGCCGCGAGAACGCCCCCAGAACCATTGCCGAAATCAAAGCGGAAACCGACGCCGATCCCAATCCGTTCCCGCCCTTCTCGCTGGAATTATTATTCCTGCTGGGCTGGCCGGTATTGCTGCTGGCGGCTGTGATCTGGCTCTTGTTCCGTGTTTTCCGAAAAAAGACCAAGCGCGGAAAGAAGAAGCACATTCCTACGCCCAAAACCCGCTATTTCCGTTGAGGTGAAATGTATTGATCGCTCATGTGATCGTGGATGTTATTCATTCCAATGTCGCCAAGCCGTTTTCCTACAGCATCCCTGTGGGAATGACGGCGGTTGTCGGCATGCGGGTGCGCGTGCCGCTTGCCCACCGGCAGGTGGACGGCATTATAATGGATATCACGGAAGCATGCGATGTGCCGGTGGAAAAGCTCAAACCCATTGTCAAAGCGCTGGATACATATACCGCCGTTCTCCCGCCCATGATGGATTTGGCAAAGGAGCTGGCGCAGGAGGATCACTGCCCGCTGGCGGAAACATTGCGGCTCATGCTGCCTGCGGCCATGAGAACCGGCCGCACTCAAAGCAAAAAGGTGCAGTATTTTCAATTGGCCGATCCCGTGGACGCAGATGCGGCGATCGAAAAGCAGGGCCGGTCCAAAAAACGGAAAATGCTGCTGCGCGTTTTGGCGGACGGTACGCCCCGTACCCTGGCGGAGCTTTCCCAGTGGGTGTCGGACCCGCGGGAAGCAATCCAAAAGCTTTTGCAAGAGAAAACGGTAATCCAGACTGAAAAGCAGGAAATGCGCCGTCCGTATGAGGATATGGAATTTACCCCCAACGAGGCCCCGCCGCTGACCGGCGAGCAGGAGAGCGCGCTCGCCATTATGCTGCCGGATCTGCGCAGGGGCAAAGGCGCGTTTCTGCTGCACGGCGTAACAGGCAGCGGAAAAACGGAAGTGTATCTGGCCATGGTAGAAACAGCGCTGCAAATGGGCCGCAGCGCCATTATCCTGGTACCGGAAATCGCGCTGACCCCTCAAATGGTGCAATGGTTTCGCAACCGCTTCGGCCCGAAAACCGCCGTTCTCCACAGCCGCCTTACGGACGGACAGCGCGTGGACGAGTGGCAGCGCATCCGTATGGGCGAGGCGAATGTGGTGATCGGGGCCCGCTCGGCCATCTTCGCGCCGCTTATTAACCTGGGCCTGATCGTGATTGACGAAGAGCATGAGCAGTCCTATCTCAGCGACCGGCACCCGCGCTATGACGCGCGCAAGGTGGCCCAAAGCCGCTGCAACAGGGAGGGCGCCACGCTGGTATTATCCAGCGCCACACCGAGTATTTTAAGCTTTGCGCAGGCGCAGCGCGGGGATTATACCCTGGTGGAGATGCGAAGCCGCGTCCTGGGAAGGCCCATGCCTGCCGTGAATGTGGTGGATATGCGCACAGAGCTGGCCGCCGGAAACCGCTCGATGATCAGCGTTTTGCTGCAGCAGAAACTGAAAGAGTGCTTTCAGAACGGCAAACAGGCGATGCTGTTTATCAACCGGAGAGGGTACCATACCTTTGTCAGCTGCCGCAGCTGCGGCCATGTAATGCGGTGCGACCAGTGCGACGTCAGCCTTACCCTGCATCAGCCGCGGGACGGAACCCAGCCGATGCTGCATTGCCACTTCTGCGGCAAAACGGAGAAGCCGCCCGAGGTTTGCCCGGAATGCGGCAGCAAGTATATCCGGTATTTCGGCTGCGGCACGCAGAAGGTGGAAGAGGAGATCCACAAGCTGTTTCCGAATATCAAAACCATACGAATGGACAACGATACCACGCAAAAGCGGGATGCACACTACAAAATGCTGACAGCCTTCCGGGACGGCGAAGCACAGGTGCTGATCGGCACCCAAATGATCGCCAAGGGGCTGGACTACCCCAAAGTGACGATAGTGGGCGTTATTGCGGCGGACCTGTCCCTGTTTATTCAGGATTACCGGGCGCAGGAGCGCACCTTTCAGCTCATCACCCAAATGGCGGGCAGAGCGGGCCGGGCGGCGGATGCCGGCGAGGTGATTGTGCAGACCTACAAGCCGGATCATCCCTGCATTATCGCGGCGGCCGCACAGGATTACCGCGCCTTTTTCAATGAGGAATTCGCGCGCAGGCGCACGGGTCTGTATCCGCCGTTTACCCAGTTTGCCCGGTTGCTCACGGAAAGCGGAAACCAGGAAGCGGCCGAGCGAAAAAACAGGGAGCTGTACGATACGGTGCAGGCCTATGTGGATTCACATCCGGCGCAAAAGAAGCGTGTGCTGATGATCCGGGCCGACGAAGCGCCCATCAAAATGATCCGCGGCCAATATCGGTACCACGTATTGCTGAAGCTGTTCGAACATAAGGACGCGGAACCTCTGCTTGCCCTGCTCAGCGAGCTGGCCATGGTGACAGACGAACAGTGTCAGGTATACTTCGAGCTGAATCCTTCAACATTATTATAATTATTTAGGAGACTTGAGTATGGCAAAACGAAAAATCGTTACAATCGGCGACGCGAAACTGCGCAAGGTAAGCAAGCCTGTGACCAAGTTCAACGCCCGTCTGCAAACCCTTTTGGACGACATGGTGGATACCATGCGCGAAAACAACGGCGCTGGCCTTGCCGCGCCGCAGGTGGGCATCCTCAAACGCTGCTGCGTGGTGGAAGTGGACGACCAGGTATACCAGCTGGTCAATCCGGAAATTATCAGCCGCGAGGGGGAACAGGAAGGGCCGGAGGGATGCTTAAGCGTGCCGCAGCGCTCGGGCTTTGTCAGAAGGCCGCAAAAGGTTACCGTGCGCGCCCAGAACGCGAAGGGGGAAACGTTTGAGGTAACGGGGGAAAACCTCATGGCGCGGGCATTTTGCCATGAAATTGACCATCTGGACGGCGTACTGTATATCGACATCATGGACTACGAGATTTTCGCGGACGATGACGAGGATGAGGAAGACTACGAAGAGGAATACGAAGAGGGCGGGGAGCAGGATACGCTATGAGAATAGTGTTTATGGGAACGCCTGAGTTTTCCGTGCCTTGCCTGCAAGCCCTGCTGAATGCCGGGGAAGAAATTGTGGGGGTGTTTACCCAGCCGGACAAGCCCAAGGGCCGCGGCGGCAAGGTGCAGATGAGCCCTGTGAAACAACTGGCGCTGACGCACGGCCTGACGGTGTATCAGCCGAAGAAAATCCGTGTGGACGGACTTGCCGATTTGCAGGTCCTTGCTCCTGATCTGTGCGTTACGGCCGCTTTCGGGCAGATCCTGAGCCAGGCCATTTTGGATGTGCCAAGGATCGGCACTGTGAATGTGCACGCGTCGCTGCTTCCGCGCCACCGGGGCAGCTCACCCGTCAACTGGGCGATTTTGCAGGATGATACGGTGACCGGCATAACCACCATGCTGACGGACGCCGGAATCGATACCGGCGATATGCTGCTGAAACGGGAAGTGCCCATTACGGATCAGGATACGGCCGGAACCCTGTCGGAAACGCTCTCAGCCGTCGGAGCCGAGCTTTTAATCCAGACGATACGCCGCTTGAAAGCCGGAGACTGCCCGCGCGAGAAACAAAACGAGACCGATATGACCTATGACCCGATGCTGAAAAAAGAGATGGGATTGTTGAATTTTGAAGAACCTGCCCGCGCGCTGTTCTGCCGGGTGAGGGCGCTCAATCCCTGGCCCTGCGCCTATGCGGAAACGGCGGGCGATGTGCTCAAGGTGTGGGCGGCAAAGCCCGCAGCGTATTCCGGCGGCGCAGCCCCCGGCACAGTGATTGCAGCCGACGCAAAGCAGGGGCTGATCGTCGCCGTGGGCGACGGCGCGCTTGAACTGTTGGAAATACAGGCGCCAAATGCCAAACGCATGTCCGCGAAGGCCTTTTTGCTGGGACGGCAGATCGCGGTTGGAAAACCTTTGAAAGAGGCTATGATATGAGACCAAGATTTACGCCGAACGCGCGGCTGGTTGCGCTGGATGTGCTCCGGGATATTCATGAAAAAGGCGCGTATGCTTCCCTGGCCCTGCAAAACAGGCTCAGGGAAGCCCGTCTGGCGCCCAATGACCGGCGGCTGGTGACGAGTATCGTATATACCACGCTGGAAAGGCAGGATCAGCTGGATTATGTGTTGGACCACCTGATGGACCGGCCGACACAGAATATCCTCCAGCGCGACATCCTGCGGCTGAGTGCGTGCCAGCTGTTGTTCCACGAACGGATTCCGGAAAGCGCCGCCGTCAACGAAGGGGTGAAGCTGGCCAAGATCGTCGGCATGGAAAGCGCGTCCGGATTTATGAACGCCGTATTGCGCAACCTGGCACGGCAAAAGGGAGAAATCCAGTGGCCGGACCGCGAGGAAAACCTGGAGGAGTATCTGCATGTAATGGGCAGCATGCCCCTGTGGCTGGTGCGAAAGCTTACGGAGGTATACGGAGGGGAAACCGCCGAGCAGATCATCATGTATCAAAAGCAGGAGCACGGCATGGTGGTCCGGCCGAACATGATCCGGCTTACAGACGACGCGTTTGAAGCCCTTCTTCATAAAAAAACATGGAACTGGCAGCGCGGGATTGCCCCGCATGCCTATCTCATCAGCGGCGCTGTGGAAATTGCGTCGGACGAGGATTATAAAAAGGGCCTGTTTTCCATCCAGGGTCAATCCAGCATCCTGGCGGGCGAAGCCGTACAGGCAAAGCCCGGTATGCGGGTGCTGGATGCCTGCGCCGCGCCGGGCGGCAAAGCGGCCTATCTGTCGGAAACCATGCAGGATACGGGACGTGTGTTTGCCTGGGAGGTACACGAAAAGCGCGCGGCGCTGCTGGAAGCCATGAAACAGCGCCTCCGCCTGGAAAACATCCGTATTTCCGTCCGTGATGCGCTTGCCGAGAAACAGGATCTGGAAGGCACACTGGACGCTGTGCTGCTGGACGCGCCCTGCACAGGCCTTGGCGTGATCGGTGAAAAGCCCGATTTGAAATACCGCCTGCAGGAAAGCGATATTCCACCGATTGTCAAAACACAGGCACAGCTTTTGGATATGGTTTCGCGCTATGTTAAGCCGGGCGGAACGCTGGTGTACTCCACCTGCTCCATCCTCCCGGAGGAGAACACGGAGCAGATCGAACGGTTTTTACATAACCATCCGGCTTTTTCCGTTCAGCCGTTGCCGACCACTTATCCCGAAAGCTTCCGTAAAGAGCAGACGCAATTGGGATTGCAGCTGTTCCCGCACAGGGATCAGGTGGAAGGCTTCTTCATTGCCAAAATGCAAAGGCAAAGGGCATAGCATGCAGACGAAAAGAGAACTGCTCGGCGATTTGCCTGAGACGTTGAAAACCTATCTTCAGCAGCTGTCGCAGCCGCCGTACCGCGCCGGGCAGATTTTTGCCTGGCTGCACCGCGGCGTGCCGTTTTCCGAGATGTACAACCTGCCCAAAGCGCTGCGGGATACGCTTGCGGAAAACGCAATAGATTTCCCGCTGAGCGTGGAGGAAACGTTTGAGTCGGCACGCGACGATACCGTTAAATTCCTGTTCCGGTGTATGGATGGCAACATCATTGAGGGCGTTCTCATGCACTACCATTACGGGTATTCGCTGTGCATTTCTACGCAGATCGGCTGCAGGATGGGCTGCAAGTTCTGTGCCAGCACCCTGAACGGCTGTGTTCGGGATTTATCAGCGGGGGAAATGCTGTGCGAGGTCATCCTTGCCAACCGATATCTGGGGGATCGCGGAACCGTAGGGCATGTGGTGCTGATGGGCAGCGGCGAACCGCTGGAAAACTACGAGCAGGTTGTGCAGTTCCTGCGGCTGGTCAATCATCCCGACGGGCTGAACATCAGCCTTCGGTCCGTCTCCGTCAGCACCTGCGGGCTGGTGCCGGAGATCCTCAGGCTGGCGGAAGAGAAAATGGGGATTACCCTGAGCATTTCCCTGCACGCGCCCAACGATGAAATCCGCCAGCAGATCATGCCCATCGCCAAACGCTATCCGATCCCGGAACTGATGAACGCGGTGCGCTATTACGTAAAACAGACCGGCAGACGGGTGCTGATCGAATATGCCATGATCGACCGGCTGAATTCCAAGCCGGAGCACGCAAGGGAGCTTGCCGCGCTCCTGAGCGGATTGCAGGCACATGTAAATTTAATCCCGCTTAATCCCGTAAAGGAGAGCCCGCTTCAGCCCGCGTCCCCACAGGCTGTCAAGGCGTTTACGGAAACGCTGGAGGCGCTTCATGTTTCGGTAACCTGCAGGCGCGAAATGGGCCGGGATATCAGCGGCGCATGCGGGCAGCTGCGCAATCACTACTTGAAAGAAAAAACTAAAACTGATATCATTTAAGTGGTATACAGAGTATGAAATGAAAAGGGGTGCTCCGTGCAGATCTATTCAAGAACGCATAAAGGGTTGGTCCGCCCAACCAATCAGGATGCGATTTTGATCAAGAAAAATCTATATGGCGTTGCCGACGGTATGGGCGGGCACCTTGGCGGGGACACGGCCAGCAAACTGGCCGTGCAGGTGATCGATAACATGCTTTCGGATAAGCTGCCCTCGGAAACCACGTTGCGCATCGGCGTGGAAGCAGCCAACCGCCGTGTGTACGAGCGGCAAAAGCATGATTTTATGCTCAAGGGCATGGGCACTACGCTGACCCTGCTGTGGGAAAACGATAAACAGATACTGGTCGCCCATGTCGGCGACAGCCGCGCTTACCGGCTGCGCAACAGTAAACTGGCCTGTATAACGACCGACCACAGCCTGGTTGGCGAAATGCTGCGCAGTAACGCCATCACGCCTGAGGAAGCCCGGGTGCACCCGTACCGCAATGTGATCACGCGCGCAATCGGCACATCGGCCATGGTGGAAGTGGATATTCTTTGCCTTGATAAACAACAGGACGATGTATGGCTTGTCTGTTCGGACGGCCTTTTTAATAAAATTGAAGATCAGGAAATTGAAGATATTCTGCTGGAAACCGCGGGGGATCAAGCGGCGGAAAAGCTGCTCGACCTGACGCTGGAACGCGGAGCGGAGGATAATGTCAGCATTCTGCTGGGTTATGAATCGGAGGTGTCCGAAACATGATCAAGGGAATGGTCTTTGCGGAACGCTATAAGCTGGTGGATTATCTGGGGCAGGGCGGTATGTCGCTGGTGTACCGCGCGGTGGATATCCGAACCGGGCACAGCGTAGCGGTGAAAATTCTCAAGTCCGAATATAACAATGACGCTGAATTTTTAGAGCGTTTTCAACGGGAAGCCCATGCCGCGGGCCGTATGTCACACCATAATATTGTCAATTTGCTGGATGTCGGCACGGAAGGCGAGTTTCGTTATCTGGTGCTGGAGTATATCAGCGGCAATACCCTGAAGGATATTATCAACGAAAGAGGCGCTTTGAACCCGAATACGGCCCTTCAAATCACGATCCGTATTCTAAGCGCATTGCAGCACGCCCATGACAACGGCATCATCCACCGCGATATCAAACCGCAGAACGTGCTGGTGAATACCAACGGCCACATCAAGGTGGCTGATTTCGGCATTGCCAGAATCACCAACACAAAAACCATCAGCAAGGGCGATATGGTGATTGGCTCGGTTCACTATTCCTCGCCGGAGCAGGCGCGCGGCAATGTGGTGGAAGCGACCAGCGACATCTATTCCACCGGAATCGTCCTGTATGAAATGCTTACGGGGCGCGTGCCCTTTGTGGGGGATAATCCGGTGACCATCGCCATGCAGCAGGTAAACGCAGCGCCTCCGCCGATACGGGAGATCAATCCGGATGTTCCGCCTGCGATTGCGTCCGTGGTGATGAAAGCGCTGGAAAAATCCCCGCAGCGGCGTTTTCAGAGCGCGCGCGAAATGGCGGACGCGTTGCTGAAAGCCAATGAAGGCATCGCGGTGGAAAAAACACCGGAACCGCCGTATAAGGGCGGGAACGGAAAGACAGACACGGGCCTTGATGAACTGAGAGGATCCGCTTCCGGCGCTGCGCAGACGGGCGGCAGGAACCAGTCACCAAAACGCAGGCAGTCACGCAGGGCAAGGGTAACGCTGGTTTCCACCATTGCGCTTGGGTGCCTGGTAATTACAGGCCTGGTGTTTGGGACGGTTTATGTATACCAGTCTGTGATCAATAGCGCTGTAGCGCCTGATATTGTCGGCATGAGCGTGGAGGAAGCGCAGCTGGCGGCCAGCAGGGTGGACTTGAACCTCGTACTTACCGAGGTAAACCACGACACGATTTCCGCCAACATCATCATCGCGCAGACCCCGGAAGCGGATATCAACATGAAAAAGGGCGACAGCATTGTTGCAACCGTCAGCATCGGGCCCGCGACCCTGCTGATGCCCAACCTGATTGACTTAACAAAGACGGAAGCCGTAGCCAAGCTCAAGGACAGGGGATTGAGCGTACTGGTATTCAGAACGCCGTCCACCCAGCCTGTGGATACCGTGATCGCGCAGAACCCGGCAAAAAACGAACCCTATATCACCGGGCAGGAGATTGAACTGACGCTGTCCGGCGGAAGCGTTATCATACCCGATCTTTCGGGCATGACGCTGCAAAACGCCGTAACGCAGGTGGGGCTGAACAAGTTGGAGCTGGGCGATGTTGTGCTGGAAAGCACGGAGATTGAGGATGAATATGGCATCGTTTTATCGCAAACGCCGCTGTCCGGCTCGATGGCAATTTTGGATACAAGCATTGCGCTGACCATCGGTGTGCCGGCCACACTGAACAACGCCGTGATTTCCATTCCCATTCCGGAAATGTCGGAAAGCGCGGCGCTGCGGGTAACGCTTTTGGTCAATGGAGAAGAAACGGAACAATATCAAGGCATGACGCAAAGCGGAAAAGCCTATAACGCAATTTGCCTGCTGAGCACGGCCGAGCAGGGACATTATGTGTGCTATGCGTATCTCAACGGCGAAGAGTTTTTTGAGCAAGAGGTGGAGCTACGTTGACGGCAGACGGCATACAGGGTGTGATTTTCAAAGGGATCGGCGGATTTTATTACGTACGGGATGACGGCGGACAGGAGTATACGCTTCGGGCGAGAGGCATTTTCCGCAAACAAAAAATAACCCCGCTTATCGGCGACCGGGTGCGCGTTACCCCAGGTGAGGGAGAGGAAGATGGCTGGATTGACGAGATCCTCCCCAGGAAAAACGCACTGGTCAGGCCGCCGGTTGCCAACCTGAATTGCCTGATGATTGTAATTGCGCCAACCCCCAAGCCGGACCTGCTGCTTACGGATATGCTGATGGTGGAAGCAAGAAAGCAGAATATTGCCCCGGTACTGGTGATCAATAAGGCGGATCTTGATCTGCCGTTCTGTGAGCAGATTGCTGCGGAATATAACCAAACGGGATACCCGGTTCTGATCACCAGCGTCAATCAAGGGACAGGTCTTGATGATCTGGGGTCAAGGTTCAGACAGGGCATTTGCTGCATGGCGGGGCAGAGCGGCGTGGGGAAAAGCTCGCTGGTTGCCGCCGTGACCGGTATTGAGCTCAATACCGGAGAAATCAGCCGCAGGAATGAAAGAGGGAAGCATACAACACGGCATGCGGAACTGCTGATCAAAAACGGCTTTCAAGTATTGGATACCGCGGGCTTCAGCCTGCTGAATTGTTCGGAGGCGGAGGAGCCGGTCCTGCTGAAGGATTTTTATCCGGAATTCGCCCCTTATGAATCACAATGCCGCTTTCAGCCGTGCTATCACCTGAGCGAACCAGGCTGCGCCGTGCTGCAAGCCGTCAGGGACGGGCAGCTGCCGCAGGAACGTGTTGCGCGGTATCATCAATTATTGGCAAGCGCCAAGGAAGCGTGGAAAGGACGATATGAGTAAAATAGCGGCATCCATTTTAGCGGCCGACACAATGCATATGGGGGATGCGGTTCGGTTGATTCAGGAGTCGGGTTGCGACGCGATTCACTTCGATGTCATGGACGGGGTTTTTGTACCCAATATCTCGTTTGGCCCCAAGCTGCTGGAAGATATGAGCGCGGAATTTGACGCGTGGTTTGACGTGCACCTCATGCTGGCGGATCCCTCCCACTATATCGACGTGTTTGCCCAAAGCGGCGCGAACATGATCACAGTGCATTTGGAAAGCGCCAACTATCAGCAGGCGATCAAGCGGATTCGGGAGCTTGGCCTGCAGGTTGGCGTATCCCTGAAACCGGCGACGCCGGCTTCGGCACTGCAGACGCTTCACGATATGCCGGATATGGTTTTGGTGATGTCGGTGGAGCCCGGCTTCGGCGGGCAGGCCTTTATGCCGGAAATGATCGAAAAGGTTGCGCAGCTGCGCACCATGGGGTATACGGGGGAGATCGAGGTAGACGGCGGGGTTAATCTGGAAAACGGAAAGCTGCTGGCTGAAGCCGGAGCGGATATCCTTGTAATGGGCACGAAGTTTTTCAAATCCGAAAACCCGGCGGAGCTGGTGCGGCAGATTCATCAGCTGGGTAAAAATAAGTTGTAGCCACGGAGAATCAAGTTTTCTTTTCCAAACACATAGCAAACTCCCGAGGCAGGACTGCCTCGGGAGTTTGCTATGTTGATGAATGCGATATACTGCGGCTAATTGGTAACCTGCTTTTCCACCAGATGCTCCGCACCGTACATCTGACGCAGCTTCGGCTTTTCGATTTTTCCGGTAGGGTTGCGCGGAACCTTGGCGAAGATTACCTTACGGGGGCGTTTGTAACGCGGCAAATCCAGACAGAAATTATTAACGTCTTCCACGCTCATGCTGCCTTCCTGCTTGAGCTCGATAACAGCCGTAGCGATTTCGCCAAGGCGTTCGTCGGCCATGCCAATCACCGCGACATCCCTGATTTTGTCATGAGTGCGAAGAAAATCCTCAATCTGCACAGGATAGAGGTTTTCACCGCCAGAGATAATGACATCTTTTTTACGGTCTACCAGAAAAATGAAACCGTCCTCATCGGTTTTTGCCATATCGCCGGTGCGCAGCCATTCGCCGACCAGCACTTCGTCGGTGGCTTCCTGATTATGATAATAGCATTTCATCAGCCCGGGGCCCTTTACGGCAAGCTCGCCCACGGAACCGGCCGGGACATCCTGCATATGCTCGTCTACGATGCGTGTTTCCCACAGATAGCCTGCTTTGCCGATCGCACCAACTTTATGTACGTTTTCCACCCCAAGGTGTACGCAGCCGGGGCCTGCCGATTCGCTGAGACCGTAATTGGTATCATACTGCTGATGGGGGAATATCTTCAGCCAGCGGTTGATCAGGCTGGGCGGAACCGGTTGCGCCCCGATGTGCATCAGCCGCCATTGGGAAAGGGCATAGTCAGCAAGTTTCAGCTCCCCCTTGTCGATGCTGTCCAGAATATCCTGCGCCCAGGGCACCAACAGCCATACGATGGTTGCTTTTTCATCGGATACCGCCTGCAGCACCCATTTGGAACTGATGCCGCGCAGCAGGACTGCTTTCCCGCCCACCATCAGGCTGCCGAACCAGTGCATTTTGGCGCCGGTGTGGTACAGCGGGGGAATGCATAAAAAGACATCCTCCTTGGTTTGGCTGTGATGTTTTTGCTCGGCCAGGCAAGCGCCCATCAGCCCTTCGTGGCTGTGCAGAATGGCCTTGGGAAAGCCGGTTGTGCCGGAGGAAAAGTAGATGGCGGCATCGTCGCGGTCCACCACTTCCACAGCGGGCGCAGTAGACGAACAATAGGTGATATAGTGGCTGAAATTATCCGAAAACGGCGGCGTATCATTGCCGACATAAAAAAAGTGCCTGATGTTTTCCAACGTGTCCATCGTCTGTTCCACACGGCCTGTGAACTCCGGGCCGAAAATGAGAACCGAAGCGTCGGACAGCGCCAGGCAATAGGAGATTTCCTCCGATGTATACCGGAAGTTGAGCGGCACGGCCAACGCTCCGGTTTTAAGAATCCCGAAGTAGATAGGCAGCCACTCAATGCAGTTCATCAGTAGAATTGCAACCTTGTCTCCCTTT
Organism: Candidatus Limiplasma sp.; assembly: GCA_963664595.2. Taxonomy (GTDB): domain Bacteria; phylum Bacillota; class Clostridia; order Christensenellales; family Aristaeellaceae; genus CAXXOK01. The sequence continues at coordinate 486,077 of CAXXOK010000010.1, forward strand.
TTTACGCCGCGGGAGAGTAAAAGGTTGGCAAAACGGTTGGATGTCTGGTTAAACTCGCGCCAGGTGATTTCCCTTCGGTATTTGCCGCCTGATGCGGACTCGATCAGATTGAACTCACGCCAGGATACCGTATGATCCGGCTGCAGTGCCGGATTAATCTCCACAAGCGCGACGTTATCGGGGGTGATACGGGCATTTTTCTCCAGAAACTCGGTGATGATCATTCTACCATCCTCCTGTACTACAATATGCATCACTGTTGTAGCATTATAAAACTTAGGATAGTGTGTGTCAATTCAGGGGCACAGCAAATTCCATGCGCTTTCTCATGATATTCTCATGAAACCATAAAGCATACCTCAAGCATCTCATGATTCCATATGCTATGATAACCCTGTCAGATGAACCACCGAAATAGTAGGAGGATTTAAGGATATGGAAAACGAAAACAACCAGAAAGAAAACAAAGGCTTCTTCAAGGTCATGTACAGAATTCGCATCAAAATCAAAAGGGGCGACATGACCATCATCAACCTGTCGCTGCTGTTCTCGCTGATCGCGCTGCTTACCGCACCCTGGCTTGTGGTGATCGGCGCTCTGGTCGCGCTGGTGATGGGGTATCACATTTCGATTGACCGCACCGGTTCTGGTTTTGAAAACAGCTTCGAAGAAGTGGTTGAAAACACCAAACGCAATGTTCTGAAGGTTTTCAACGCCGATGACGAGCAGGAATAAGCGAAGATATTCAAAAAGACGGGCGCTATCCAAATTGGAGAGCGCCCGCCTTTTTGTATTCTGGCTTACCAGGTTGCCTTGCTTGCGGTAGCGACACATTTTTGATGATCGGCATCCACCACGTTTGTATCATGGGTTTTGCTGTTTTTGAAATGGATGCAGAAGTGCCCGTCAAAATTGTTGTCGGAGATGGTGGCGGTGCCGTGGGGCATCCCGTTCATGGAAGCCGCGTATACCTTTTTATTATACAGAATCAGGATCGGACGTCTGTCCCAGCTCCACGTACCGCGGTAGATGCTTTTCATCGTGGCGGTGTCTTCCGCGGTGGCGGGCTCGGCATCCAGATGATTAGAACCACTCCAACGGATTGCTGTAAAGGTTTTTCCCGTCCGTACATCCTTGATAGTGAATTTGGCGTTTTTGGGGATCACCGAGGATACGTTATCTTCGAACCAATCCAGCACCAGCGTTTCATAAGTCTTGGAGGATGAAGATGAGGAAGCGGAGGACGAGGAAGCGGCGGATGTGCCGCTGAACAGTACGCGAATGGTGGAAGCGCCTGCAATACCATCCTCAAGCATCCCGCGGTTTTTCTGGAAGCGCTTAACGGCAGACGTTGTCTTTTCACCATACTCCCCGTCGATAACGCCGGAATAGTACCCCAGCAGATACAGCGCCTGCTGCAGCTTGATGACGTTTTTGCCGCTGTTGCCTTCCTTTGTGGCGCCAGGAGCGGAACCAATCTCTGAAAAACTGCTCACGACGTTTTTCTGGCTGTCGGCGGCAGAGGATGTGGCAGCAGCAGCAGCAGCGGCTTTCTCATCCTCGGCATCCCGGCCGGATACGGTGATATTGGCCTTACTGGCGCAGCTGCCGAAAATGGCGCTTATGGTTTTTTTCCCGGCAATACCGTCCGGCTCAAGCCGATTGGCTTGCTGGAAAAGCGCGACGGCGGTCGTGGTTCCGTTGCCGTAAATACCATCCGCACGGAGGGCATAGTATCCCAGGATTGCCAGCGCCTTTTGAAGCTTTTTTACATCCGGCCCTTCATCACCTGTATACAAGGGACCGGGAGACTCTCCAAGATTGCCAATTTCTTCCTGATTGCTTAAAACGGACGAGCTGGAAAGATCCACATACTGCTGCATGATATACCCGGTAAAAGTGCCGTATTGGACCCGAAACCAGTCTCCGGATGTGCGAAGAACAGTCACTTCTTCGCCTTCGGGAAGGGTTTGCAGCGCCTTGGAGCTTTTTGTAGAGGATTCACGTAAAATAACCTTCACATTGACGTACCCTGTTTCGGAAGCCAGAGAAGAAAAAAATGGGACGAAACATAGGAACAACATTGTGAACAGAAAGGCAGTAAACATCCTGGGTGTGAAGTGACACTTCATTGAAAAACCCCCTTTTGATCTTCTAACAATTACAGTGCCGTTGCAAATATATTACAAAATTGTTAATTTGTCAAGTTGTACCAAAGCTTGTTACAAATGCTTGCATAGCACGAGTAATACTATTAGTACAGGAAAAGACCAAAGAAGTATCGGGGTTTGCTATTGACAAATTAAACCAGTAGGTTAAACTAGGATAGGAAGATGATAAAGACCATCATGGGAATGATGGTTAATGTATACTAGCATATGTTTCAGTTTCCCGTATCGGTGATCACTCTCATTGGATTCTCGCCACAGGTGATGCTGTATATCTATACAGATTTTCATATGACCGGCGACGAGAACTGGAGAACCGACGGGATAGTTGTAAACATCCTATTGAGTGTTACAAGGTTATCGGAGGTCATAGAATAAGTATGAAGAAGCTAAATGGTACAGTCACGCTTTCGATTTTGGAAGAAGACAATACCCAGCGAGTTATTTTCAGGATCATTCCGCTTTGTACAAAGGAAGGCTTCATCTTTCAAAACAGGAAGGCATCGTATCCGGATTTGGGAAGCCTGCGGATTATTCCGGACAAACGTGAGCAATCTAGCTTTAAGGAACGCATGCGCGAAATGGGCAACATTTGCTGCGTCCAGCTTTATTCCGAAGGAAAAGAGCTGACCAAGGTCCGTCAAAACAGGAATTACGATCCAAACCAGGGAGAAGATAATCAATACGCCATTTACTCCGATGTAATCTGCGGATTTGCAAAGGAAGCCGTTTTTGAAGTGTTTCAGGAAAACCAGGACCCTGCCATGGCCTTAACGGAGCATGTGCTGTTTCAGCGTGGCATGGTATTATACGGGCCTGTGCGGCGCGACCAGGAAGTGCAATGGGAAACGCTGAAACCCTTTGGCAATGAAGAGTATCTGCTGCATACGGTGGAGGCAGTGGACGGCAGCAAACACACCTATTACTGGAATCCAGGAGCCATTATTACCTGGAGACAGCGAAAAAAGGCAATGAAGCGCGGCGGGGAAACGCCCAGGCAAACGGAAGAAGCATTCCTGGCAGAACCGTCTGATCTGCCGAATAATGCCCTTTCACCGGAACCGGCCGCGAAGATACCGGAAACACTTTCACAAAAAATAACAAGCAAAACGACAGAGATATATCCGTTTGAACCGGCTGTAGAAGAGATACCGGAGACGGATGAAATGATTCCGATCGGAATAAAACTTGCAATTTTAGACGAAACGCTTTCCAACGAAGAACATATTTCAGGACTTAACAAACCGGTTTCCGATCTGGCAAACCGTTTGGAGAACTCCACCAAAACGGCAGCAACGCAGGAAACCGCCTATACGGCATTCTTTCGCGGAACGCCGATTGCGGAAGCTCCCAAAAATGGACGGTATGGCAAGCAAAAGGATTCCTCCATGTATGACGTGGTGGAAAACCAGCTGAAGGAAAAGAAATCAAATCAAACCGTTGAAAAGCAGGACCACCGTCATGTGACAAACCCGCTTGAGAAGCTGAAATCCGCGATGCACGAAGCATGGCTGATCCCGGGCTTGCAGCAGGATATGGTTCGTATCCTCGGAGAGAACAAGGAACTGATGAAGGCCATCGTACAGTCATCGCCGATGGAGCGCCAGGCGCGCATTGCCTATTCGGCGGCGAAAGCGCAAATGGATGAGATGGAAGCAGAACGTCTTTCACTTTTAGTGGAACTGGATAAGGTAAAGGCAAATTACCAGCATACGAAAGAAAAAATGCTTTCGGAAATGTCAAAACAAAAGCAGGACCTTATCGCTAAAATGGAAGAACACCTGACAGCGCTGCGAGAAGAAAAAACCGCGCTGGAAGAAATGATTGCAAGCATGGGGAACCAGCTGCAGGAAAAGACGATTGATTTTATTGCAAACAACGAAAAGGTTTTACTTGCAGTCAAAGGCTCGGATTTCATCCTTTCGCCAACGGTCGGTTATTCTTTCGATACATTTGAAATCGTGGAATATATCCGAACAGAGATGAATGCGCTGGGGTTTATGTGCAACCAGGATGTTATCACGGAGTTCCTGATCTGTTTTTCCCTTTTTGATGAAATCGCTGTACAGGGTAGATCAATCAACGAAGCGGAAATTTTCGTAAAGTGTGCGATTCGCACCATGGGCCTTCTCAACGTTTCAGCTTTCCCGGGTGCTTTCAGCAGCGTGAATCTGATCAGCCTGTTGCCTGAAAATAACCTGCGTACCCCGACGGTGGAAGTGGTAAAGAACGAAAGGGCGACCATCACGGCATACGGACATAAAACCATTCATCTGTATGACAGCAACCATATCCATCAGGCATCGTTTGTTCCGGTCATCCGGGTGCCGTATCTAAACAAGGTGATCAGTCAGGATAAGCTAAATGAAAACGGGAAACCCGTTTCGCTGAAAACGCTTCATGCGTTCAGTGAAACGCACAGCCGCTTTCCATCAGCGGGGAAGCCTGGTTTGATACGCTGGAAAAAGCGCTGATGGCCGACGGTATAGCAGATCTCAACAAGTTCTTTCATGTGGTTCGTATGTTTGGCAGAATCGCGTCTCCGCAGCTTGTCGGTGGCTTTATGGAGGCAGCGGACGCCGCTGTGCTCGCTTGGGTGGTGCCGGTGCTGCAAAATGAAAATGTATGCAAGGATAACACCATGAAGCTGATCGGCGCATTGCCCCGCAGCGTTCAGGCCCTGAATCACTTATAAATTATATTTTAGCAAGTAAAAATCAATAAGCAGACGCCATGGCTTGTGTGAGCAGGCTCATGGCGCCTGCTACATCTGCGCTGCTGGGAGACGCTCCATTGATGACGACCTGCAGATTGTTGATCGCGTTAAGGATGGCCGTATAGGGGCCTCCCGTAGAGTCTAAGCTGTATAGCAGGGTTTGAGCGTTTTCAATCAGCGTGAGCGCGTCGGGAATCAGGGTGTTTTGCACCACCGGATCGGAGCCTTCCATATAGGTACTCTGATGGTAGGTACAAACGCTGAGGTTGTTGGCGACACCCAGATACTCGGCAAGTACGGGCTGGTACTGGGTGTTATTCATAAATTTATACAGGGGATGCCCCTCGGGGATTACCACAACCCCTTTGGTTACCACGCTCGGGCAATAGGGCGAGGCCAGCATATTGGTTACAGTACAAACCTGCGCCTCCACATGCATTTGGCATGTGACGGTAGGCACAGTGGGGGTGTACCAGTAATCGGTTACAACACCATATCCCATAAGATCTTCACGACATGCATCGGTTGCGAGTTGGCCGCTTACGGCGCAGGTGGTGACAAGCGTAAGGTTGTAATCCTCAGGATTTCCCTCCAGAATATCCCGGTTGCTCAGGTTTTTGGCTTTATGGATTTTTGTCATGTATTCCTTCCATAACGGAGCCGCGCTGTTTCCGCCCGTTACTTTGGAAGAAAGCGGTTTATAATCGTCGTGCCCGATCCACAGGGAGGAGCAATACCAGCCGGTCATACCGCAGAAAAACACGCCGCGCTGATCGCTGTTGGTACCGGTTTTCCCTGCCACGGTCTGGCCGGATATCTGGGCTTTGGTACCCGTGCCGCTGGCGATGGCATCCTTCATCATATCCACAACCAGCCAGGCGGTGGAAGGCCTGTATACCTGGCGGCGTTCCTGCTGGGCATGTCCGTCCCACACAACGTTTCCGGAACTGTCGGAAATACCGAGCACGGAAATCGGTTCCTGATATACGCCGTTGTTCCCCAGCACGCTGTAGGCAACGGCCATCTGCACCGGTGTGATGCCGCTGGAACCCAGCGCAAGCCCGAACGGCGTGGCGCTGATATGCTCCAGATCCACACCGGATTTCAACAGAAAATCGACGGAACGGTCTACGCCGACCAATGTCATCAGCGTCTGCGCGGCGCTGACGTTTTGACTGCGCTTCAATGAATTCCTCAGTGTGGAAGGGCCGGAGTACGAGCTCCCGCCGTAGTTTTTAGGCCAGGTATCCCGGTTGTTTTCATCTGTCCAACCGCTGATGGGGATCGGCATATTATAGACAACGGACGCGGGAGAGGCGCCCAGCTCAATCGCGGGGGCATACACCGAGATGGGTTTGATGGCGGAACCGACAGGCATATTCATATCGGTGGCACGGTTCAGGGTTTTCCGCTGCGTGGGTCTTGTGCGGCTGCCAACGATCGCCTTCAACTCGCCCGTGCGGTAGTCAAGCACTACAGCCGAGGCCTGCGGCTGCACGATCTCGGTATAAGTTCCGTCAGAATTCTTCGCACGGTACACTTTGTCGCTGGGATCACGCAAGGCCGGATAATCCGTCCAGTTTTCCAGCGTATCCTCTACGATTTCCTGAGTTTCGGAATCCAGCGCCAGAGTTACGTGATAACCGCCGGTGCGCAGTTCGTTTTCCATTTTGTAACGGTTTTCACTGGTGTCCTCCAGCCCGTTGATTTCCAGAAAAGCGTCAACGACTTCCTTGATGGCATATTCCACGTAATGCGCGTAAGGGTACATGCCCTCGCCTTCAATGGAAGACGTCTCCTGCACCTGCGCCGTATCGGTGTTCAAAGCGTCCTGATACTCCTGATAGGTGATGAATTCGTTTTCATACATCAGCTGGAGCACATAATCCGTACGGTTGTTGGTGATGGCGTTATAATCGGTTTCTTCCGATTGACGCGTATAAAAATTTCTTCGCGGGTTATAGTAATACGGGTTGTTGGTCATGCCGGCCAGCATGGCGCACTCCCGCAATGAAAGCTCGGACAGGTCTTTGCCAAAATACCCCTCGGCGGCCACCGAAACACCGTAGTAATTCTCTCCCAGATATATGGTGTTCAGATAGCACTCAAGGATTTCAGCTTTGGTGTACATGGTTTCCAGTTCCATGGCCAGATAAGCTTCCTGAATTTTTCTTTTATAGCTCAGCTCGTTTGAAAGGACCGTGTTTTTGATCAGCTGCTGCGTAATGGTGGAGCCGCCCTGATTGGAGTTGGAAATGAAATTTTGGATAAAGGAGCCGACGATCCGCTTATAATCTACGCCGTTATGTGAAAAAAACCGGACGTCCTCGATGGCGATAAAGGCGTACTGAAGGCTTTGGGGTATCTGGTAAATGTTGACCATTACACGGTTTTCAGTGCCTTTGTAATCGGTGATCAAAACCCCGTTCGCATCATAAATAAAACTGGTTTTATCCTGATCGCTGAGCAAGGCCAGGTCCAGGGTGGGAGCGGTGCCGACATAGGCTCTGCCGATCCCGATCAGCGCGCCGCCCAGTGCGAGGCCAGCCAGCAGAACGAGAACCAGCGCGATACGAACCGCATTGACAAACACCGAAAAGATAAAATTCGGCTTGGCGCGGCGGGGCCGGTATATCGTTATTTTTTTCCTGTCAAAGGAATCCTCGTCATCCTCCGGCGCATAGCCGGTTGGCCCGCCGGAATACGGGGCCCCATACAAGGGTTCTGAATCCGGATCGAAACGAGGCGTTGAAGCATCTGGCGGCTGAACCAATGAAACCCCTCCGATAATCCAGGTAAACGATGAATAAAGCACTTGTGCGACGGTGTGTTAGCTTTTCGTCAGATTGGGCCTGCGGAACCTGAAGTAGCAGCAGCGCTACGTCGAAGGGTTCGCAGCCTCAAGCTGGCGGAAAGCTACTGCGCCAGCGTGCAGGAGCTTGAATCAGCGTTTACCTTGCGTGTTACGGTACCTGTTAATTATACCATACGGCAGAGTGGTTTCATAGCAAGTACGGGAGCAGCCCGGGATTGTAACAATTTGGATGGAAAAATTCCTGTAAATATGTCTATGGGCAGGCTGCGGACGGCTGTTTGCATAGGGTGCGCTTGACACGATATCCCTTATGAACTACAATATGCATAAGTCTTTATGGATGTTTTCGGGCAACACAGTGAGGCCCGGCAAGGAATAGAGTATGGTTTGAGTCGGATATCCGTATGGACATGCTGTTCCAATAAGATCGATGTCGGCTTTGACCAGCCGAAGGGAGGCAGGGCGTACCGCTGAACGCCCGGAATTGTCATGAAACAGAAATGGCTTGTCTTAGCGTTTCTCATCCTAGGGATGCTAACATTCTATACCCTTTCCTCAGCAGCAACAACCGATCCGATTGTCTGCACGATGGAGGTTTCGCCTTCTGCGCTGTCGGAGCCTGGGGATGTCACCGTTACCATTACCGTATCGAATTCCGGAGATACGGATATGGAGTATCCGCTGACGCTGTTTGACCCTACCAGCAAGGTGGTTACGGACTTTGGCACAAAAGGATCGGTTACCCTGAAAGCCGGAGAGGTAAAAACGTGGACCGGTACCTGGAGTGTGAACCAACGCACTCTGGAAAACGGACAAATCGTTTTTTTTGTGAAATATACCCTTGAGGATGAGGATGGGATCACAAAGTCACAAAGCCAGCCGATCCGTGGCAAAATTGAACAAAGCAACTACGCGGCTAAGATATCTGTTACCCGTACCATCACACCGCAAACAGCACGGGAAGGCCAGACCGTAAGCGTGATTTACGATATCGTAAACGATGGTAACGTATCGATTACCAATCTTGCGCTGCAGGAGAACAAGAATATTCTGAGCGACAAGCTGACGATAGCCGAAGAGCTGAAGGCAGGAGAAACGGCGCAGGTAAAGCTGCCTGTTGTGATGGGGAAAAAGGACCTGACCAGTGAAGCGACCATCACCTATACCATCGCAGACGGAACGCAGGAGCAAACTTATCTGGTTGATAAGCAGACGATCACCTACGGCGAACCGGCCGTGCTTGCCACGCTTACAACCGATTCAAAAGGGGTATTGCAAAACGAGACCATCAAGCTGACCCTTGTGCTGGACAACACAGGAAACGTGGATTATACCGATGTTCGGATCACGGATCCGAATCAGCTTGGCGATATTTTTACAAACCAAACGCTTCCGGCGGGGGAAAAGCTGACCCTGGAAAAGGAAATTACCTTAACGCAGTCCGCCGACTATCAGTTTGAGGTTCGTGCGATCGACAGCACGGGAACGGAAGAAATATTCTATACCAATACAGTATCGCTGATCGCAGTGGACCCGAACAACGCCTTGAATTTGACGCTTACCCTGACCTCCAACAAAACAGAAGTCTATTCGGATCAGGAAGTGGTGCGTTTTACTGTGTCCGTTACCAACGACAGCGAGGAAGACGCGACAAATGTAACGCTGTACCAGTCTAAAACCGAGATTTATACGTTTGCGTCTATCCCAAAAGGAATGACAAAAACCTTATCGCGCGATGTCACCCTGAGCATGGCGGGCAAATTCCAGTTCAGGGCGGAGGCGACAGACGCGCTGGAGAATACGCTTTCCTTTGAAAGCAATATTTTGCAGATTGCGTTTTTAGCACCGACCCCCGCGCCGGTAACAGCGAATCCCAATATAACATCCACACCGGAACCGACCTTCGTAAAAGCGACATATCCCAGAATCAGCGATCCTGATATCGGTACGCTTCCCAAGCTTATCCGCACCTTCTTCTACCCGCTGATGATTGCCGGCTTCGTGCTGCTGATTGTTGCGCTTATTATACTGGCAATCGCAAGCAAGAAAAGAATGGAAATCAGGAAACTGTCGGAGAACGCGCTGGATCATCTGGAACGCTCCAACCATCGGGATTATGTTGTTCCGGCTGAAATGCAGGAAAAGGCCTCCGGGCCGGATATGCAACCGCAGTCACAGGAAGACGATGAGCCTCAGAAGCCCGACGTACAGGAGGATCCGTATCTTGCGGAGGAAGAGCTGCCGCACATGAAGTATGTGCGCAACGCTTATCAGATTGCCGACAGGGATAAAGCCCGGAAAGAGGATTCGGCGGACGATTACTACGGCAAAACCGAGGATGTGTACAGCGAGCAAACGCAAGAAGCCTGGAAACAGGAACCAAGCTATCGCCGTGCAGACGATGAAGAAAGCGCATACCGGCGTACGGAAGAAGACGAAGCCTACCGCCGTACGGACGACGAACAAAGCCCGTATCAACAGCGTATCGACGAAGCAGGTTCCTATCAGCGTGCGGACGATGAAAGATCATACCGGCGTACGGACGATGATAGCGCATACCGGCGTAGCACTGAAGAAAACCCGTATCAGCGGACGAATGAAGAGGATCCGTACCAACAACGTACGGACGAAGAAAGCCCGTATCGCCGCAGAAGCGAAAGAGTATCTCCCTATGCAAGGCAATCAGGTGAACCGAGTCAGGATGATATAACGGAACCGTATAACGATCCACAGGAATAATCCGATACGGTCCGATGTTTGCATCGGCTGAACGGGAGCCGCAGTCCATAGGATAGCGGCTCCCCGCAGCCAAAGTTTGGGTAATGATGGGGTGGTACCAATGTTCAGCGGCTTCCCGGAGGAAACGGTTCGTTTCTTTTTGGGGCTTCGGTTTCACAACGATGCTACTTATTTTCACGAACATAAGGACGAATATGAGGCTTATGTAAAAGAGCCTTTTTTTCAATTTATTCAGGCAATGGCGCCCACGGTGCAAACCATTGCCGATGATTTTGAGCTGCGCCCTGCAAAATGCCTGGCACGGATACGAAGGGATACACGGTTTACCAAGGATAAAACGCCGTACCGGGATCATTTATGGCTGTTGTTCAAACGCTCCGGTGAGTCCCGGGACGCGACCGTTATGTATTGGTTTGAACTGTCCCCGGATACCGTGAATTGGGGGCTTGGCTTCTGGGGTGAAAACAAGCCGGCGATGAGCGCGCTAAGGACCATGATGGAGCAGAAACCGTCCAAAGTGCTGAGCGCTTTTCGTGAAGCAAGGATACCCGACGACGGATTTTCAGTAGACGGCGAACTATATAAGCGTTTTACAGTTCCAGATATCGTGCCGGAAGAGCTGAAACCCTATTATCCCAGGAAATCGCTGTATATCAGCCGGGATAATATCAAGGTTAGTGATGCGTACACCGGCAAAATTGTGGATTTGTGCAGCCGGGATTTGTTGAGGTTGAAGCCTCTGTATACCTTATTCCGGGAAGCCGCAGACATTGGTATGGCATCACTGGACGGTTGAGAAAAACGAGAAGTGTGTCATGATGAAAGGAGAACCTATGGATTTTCGCAGCCTGAAAAGTGGGTCGGATGTGCGGGGGATTGCCATTGGAGATGACGCGGTGCTGACGGCTTCCGTCGTTAGGCAGTTGGGTGCCGCTTTTGTACAGTATTTGGCTAAGGCAAACCAATCCAAAGCAGAAGATATTTCCGTAGCGGTAGGCCGCGACAGCAGGGTTTCGGGCCCGTCCCTGATGGCGGCGGCGTGCGAGGGTATATCCGCCGCAGGCGCCAAGGCCTTTGATTGCGGGATGTGCACGACACCCTCCATGTATATGGCCATTTTAACGCCGGAATTCCATCCGACGGGATCCATTATGCTCACAGCAAGCCACCATCCGTGGAAGCTGAACGGCATGAAATTTTTTACGAAGAACGGCGGCATTGGCTACGGCGATCTGGACGATCTCCTGGGAATGGCGGAAAACATGACGGAACAGAAGCCTGCCGTAAGCGGGGGAATTGAGTCCTATCCGTATATTCCAACCTATCAAAGCCATCTGGCACAGATGATCCGCAGCGGGTTGCAAACCGATACGGACAAACCGTTGACGGGGCTGCATGTTGCGGTGGATGCCGGAAACGGAGCGGGCGGGTTTTACGCGGGGCTGCTTCAATCGCTGGGCGCGTGCGTGGACGGCAGCCAGTTTTTACAGCCGGACGGTCATTTCCCCAATCATCAGCCCAATCCGGAAAATAAAGAAGCGATGGATTCCCTGTCCGCCGCGGTGCTCAACGCAAAGGCGGATTTGGGTGTGATTTTCGACGCGGATTGCGACCGGGCCGCCATTGTGGATGAGGAAGGCCGGGAGATCAACCGGAACCGGCTGATCGCGCTGATCAGCGCCATTTTGCTGGAAAATAATCCGGGAGCGACCATTGTGACGGATTCGGTTACCTCATCGGGACTGGCTGCGTTTATCCAGGAATCCGGCGGCGTGCACTACCGGTACATGCGCGGATACCGCAATGTGATCGACGAAGCAATCCGCCTGAACGCGGCCGGGATCAATTGTCCCCTCGCCATCGAAACCAGCGGGCACGCGGCCATGAGGGAAAATCATTTTCTGGACGACGGCATGTATCTGGTGACCTATCTGATCATCCGTGCCATGCTGCTGAAAAAGGAAAACCGTACCTTATCCTCTCTGATCCGTGATCTGCGGGAGCCGGTTGAGAGCGCGGAATACAGATTGAAGATTACCGCCACCGATTTTCGCAAAACGGGGAAATCAGTCATTCAGAAAGTGCTGAACGAAGCGGCGGAGCGTAAGGAATGGCATGTTGCGCCGGACAACCGGGAGGGCGTGCGCGTCAGCTTCAACCTGGAAAACGGAATCGATAACGGATGGTTTTTGCTCAGACTATCCGTGCATGACCCTGTAATGCCGTTGAATGTGGAGAGCGATATCAAGGGCGGGAACCAGATCATTCTCCGAAAGCTGTACGAAGTTCTTCGAACGCTTCAGGACATTGATCTATCCTCCGTTGAGAAAGTCATCTGATATTCGAGGTGTGTAAGTTTGCATCGAAAATACTTGGTAAAGCCAACTGATGTGTTCTCCAAACGGTCTATAAGGCCTGAACGAGTTTTGGCGCTTGGCTTTTTATCCCTGATACTGGTCGGCACCATCCTGCTGACGCTGCCGATCGCCTCGGTTACCCGCCACTCGATCGGGCTGCACAAAGCGCTGTTTACGTCTACCTCCGCTGTTTGCGTTACGGGGCTGGTCGTGCTGGATACCGGAACGGCCTTCTCACTTTTTGGCAAAATAGTGATTCTGGTGCTTATCCAAATCGGTGGCTTAGGCCTGATGATTTTCGCGACGCTGGTGATGATTGCCCTTGGCAGGCGGATATCGCTGCGAAACCGCGTGCTGATCCGGGAATCGATGAACACCACCGGGCTTTCCGGGCTGATCCGGCTGATCAAGTGGTTTTCCCTGATGGCAGGGCTTATTGAGCTGATAGGGGCGATTCTCCTCAGCATCCGCTTTATACCAATCTACGGTCTGAGCAAAGGCATAGAGAACAGCGTATTTCACTCTGTCAGCGCTTTTTGTAACGCGGGTTTTGATCTGTTCGGCGGGTATAAAAGTGTTACGGGGTTCAGCAGTGACCCGATTGTTGTGTTGACGATGGCTGCGCTAACCATACTTGGCGGGCTTGGGTTTTTCGTTTTACTGGAAATATACCAGAATCGTATGCGGTTTGCAAAATTCTCACTGCATACCAAGCTGGTTCTCGTGATAACCACAACGCTGCTGCTGTTGGGATTTCTGCTGACCATCGCAGTGGAGTGGACCAATCCGCAAACGTTGGGCCCAATGAATTTTTTGGATAAGCTGATGAATGGCTTTTTCCAGTCGGTCACACTGCGTACAGCCGGTTTTTGTACGATTGATCAGGCGGCTTTAACAGACAGCTCCAAGATGATCGGGATCATCTTCATGTTTATCGGCGCTTCACCCGCCTCTACCGGTGGCGGTGTAAAAACGACGACCATGGGAGTACTTTTCCTGATGGTGCTCAGCGTTGTGCGTGCGCATGATTCTGTGGTGGTATTCGGCAAACAGATCCCGGTGAATGTGTTTAAACGAGCGCTGACGGTTGTGTTGATCAGCCTTTTTATCGTGATCATCTGCTCCTGTGCGCTGTCCATTTCCGAACGGGATTCTGGCATGGATATGATTGATATTATCTTTGAGGCAACATCGGCGTTCGGCACGGTGGGACTGTCTTCCGTAGGCACGCCGAACCTGAATTTGTTTTCGCAGATGTTAATCATCCCCGTTATGTTTTTCGGACGTGTAGGCCCGCTTACCCTGGCGTTTGCATTGGCGAACAAGCTGGAGCACAACGCCAAAAACCGCCTGCATTATCCTGAAGATAAACCGATGATCGGTTGAGGAGGAAACCCGCTATGAAGGGCAAAACAAAACAATTTATGGTGCTGGGTATGGGTCTGTTTGGCAGCAGCCTGGCCAAAACGCTGCACGAGCTTGGGCATGAAGTGCTTGCCGTAGACGCTGACGCGGATCTTGTGGAAGCCATCGCGCCGTATGTGACGCAGGCGGTACAAATCGACGCGACGGATGAAGCCGCCCTGCAGGAGCTTGGTGTGCGGAATTTTGACGCTGTGATTGTATCCATCGGCAAAAACCTGCGTGACAGCATTTTGGTTTGCGTCATTATCAAAGAAATGGGCGTGCCTTATTTAATCGCAAAGGCCACGGATGAAATCCATGCCAAGGTACTGCGGAAAATCGGCGTGGACAAGGTCGTATTTCCGGAGCGCGATATGGGCATGCGTGTGGCAAAATCCCTGATTACGCCAAATGTTCTGGAAATGATGGAATTCAGCGGCGATTACAGGCTGATTGAGATTATCCTGCCGTCCAAATGGGCGGGTAATTCCATCATCGGGGTAGATGTGCGGCGCAAATACGGGATCAGCATTCTTGCCATTCAAAGGGACGGCAACTTTATCGTATCCCCGTCGCCGGATACGGTGTTTGAAACCGGCGATATCCTGCTTGTGCTGGGTCAGAAGGACGACATCAACAACATCAGCGGGTGATGATTTATGAAACCACATGAAGCGGCCTATTTTGATTGCGAAGTATGCAAACCATTCTTTCATCAGGGCGGTGAAAAAGGCATTTTACTCATCCATGGGTTTACGGGCAGCGTAGCCCATATGCGGCCGCTGGGCGACGCCCTGTTTACGTGCGGGTATACAGTAAGAGGCTTTAATCTGCCGGGGCATGCGTCCACCGAAAAAGCAATGGGCGAGGTCGGTCATCGTGAGTGGCTGCAGGCATCCATCGATGAGCTGAAAACGTTGAAGGAAAAATGTCAGACCGTTGCGGTGTGCGGCCTTTCCATGGGCGCCATCCTTTCGCTGCTGCTGGCGGAGCGAAAGATGGCGGATGCCTGTGTAACAATTTCGGCTCCGATGCCTTCCATGAACCGGATGCTGCCCTATACCGGGGTTCTCGGACTGGTTGTTCCCCGTGTGGCCTGGAAGATTGATGAAAACCGGAAAGATCAACTGGATCAGCGGTATGATAAAGGATATTCCGGTTTCCCCGCGCGCAAGGGAGCGGATTTGTACCGGCTGATCCGGGACGCGAAAAAGGACCTGTCACAGATTACCTGTCCCGCCTTGGTGGTGCAGAGCACGGGGGACAGGGCGGTTGATCCCTCCAGCGCGGATACCATACTGGATGGAATCAAAAGCGTGCAGAAACGAAAGCTTGTTCTGCACGATGTGCCGCATGTATGTACCCTATCGGATCAACTGCCGCTCATTGTAAATGAAATCGACGAGATGATGAAAACGCTGGATTGATACTAAAAAGCAACAGTCCGCGTGCGATTTGGTTCCCACCGACTGACTTGTAAATATTTTGTTGCAGCGGAATTAACTTAACACTGGGTTCCGATAATATGACCGGATCCACTAAAGAAAACCATCGCAGAAGCGCTTTATTCATTGATTACCAAGGTAACGATGAATAAAGCGCTTGTGCGATGGTATCTGATATTGAGGTTTACGAAAGCTTACGTATTGCAGCGTTACGGCGAAGATTACGTAAACCCAAGCCGGGAAACGATAATGCGATAATGCGCAGGGGATTTGTTCGGCTTTTATCTGGTGAAACTGTAATTACCCTTTGATGAATTTCCGGATCGTTGCGGCATCGGCTGATGGGTTTAATTTCAATACTTGCTTGGAAATTGCGTTCGCCGCTTCATCAGCCGGGATGGAAGCTGCTTTTTGAAATACACTGCTGCCGAAAAATTGTTCCACCGTGGTAAATACAGTTGAAAACCAGCCGTAGGCTTCTCCAGACTGCGACTGCTTTTGCTGCCTGGCACACATGGTGATAAACATGCGTGCCTGCAATTCCGTCAGCGCGCGCTCGAAGCGGGCCTTATTCTCCTTCTGCGTAAGACCCGAAAGCGTCTTTAAACTGTGCAGGGCAACGGCGCCATGTTCGTCGATCACATCATATAAAAGCTTGGCCTCATAACTGACCGTGCCGGCCTGATAAGCCTCAGAGAGGCTCAGTCCACGTCTGCGGCAGGCCAGAAAATAGGGGAACCATTCCTTGGTAATATAACCGCTCTTTTTGAAAAACAGCTTTGCGTACGCAATGTCATCACGCTCTTCCAGAACCCGCATGCGCCATTCCCACGGATCGGTATCGGGATCGCCGGTATGCCACCGCACCGGCGTATCATAGGGCGCGGGCTCGTTCCATCCCCAATTGATGACGGAATAGATACCCTGATCGCTTCCGCCGCCCATGCTGAAACCGGCTTGGAGAAGCTCGCGCAGGAAATCCTCATAGTTTCTTACCATGGATCATTCATCCTTTCTCTTTCCGTTCGCCGGGCTGAATACCGCGGGTTTGCAGCGCTCTGGTGGCATTCACTATCGCAATCATACTTACGCCGACATCGGCAAATACAGCCATCCACATAGTGGCGATTCCCATACCGGCCAGTACAAGGACAATCACCTTGACGCCGAGCGCAAACACGATGTTTTGCCGTGCAATCCGGATCGTGCGTTTGGCCAGGCGAATGGCGAGCGGCAGTTTCATCGGATCATCATCCATGAGCACAATGTCGGCGGCTTCCACGGCGGCATCGCTGCCAAGCGCGCCCATCGCTACGCCCACGTCGGCTCGGGCCAGAACGGGCGCATCATTGATCCCATCGCCGACAAATACTACAGAACCTGCTTTATTTTCTTTAAGCAGCAATTCCATATGGGATACCTTATCAGCCGGAAGCAGACCGCCGTATACCTGATCAATCCCCAGAGCATCGCCGGTATGCCTGGCAATATCCATGCGGTCGCCTGTCAGCAATACAGTATTGCGAACGCCTTCGCCGTGCAGGGTATCCACGGTGGCTTTTGCGGAGGATTTAATCTGATCGGAGATTTCGATATGGCCGAGGTATTGACCATCCTCCGCCAAATGTACTACAACGCCCAGATGGGGGCAACAGGGGATCGCAATATTCTGCTGCTCCATCAAAGCCTGGTTTCCAATCAAATACTGGTGTCCCTGATAGGTGGCGCGCAGACCGTATCCGGGCAAATCGTTGCTGTCTGTCAGCGTTTCCGTGGAGACAGGCAGGGTGTTGTGAGCCCGGATGGATTGCGCGATAGGGTGGGTGGAATAATGTTCAAGCGTTGCCGCCAAAAGCAGAAGCTTTTCGGCCGTCAGGCTTTGCGGATGGATGCTGGTGACATGGAATATGCCTTCGGTCAGCGTTCCCGTTTTATCAAACACAACAGTCTGGGCGTTTGCGAGCAGTTCCAGATAGTTGCTTCCCTTGACCAGAATCCCATTTTTTGAAGCTCCGCCGATCCCGCTGAAGAAGGTAAGCGGAACGGAGATAACCAAGGCGCATGGGCAGGAGACAACCAGGAAGCTCAGCGCGCGCATCCCCCAAACGCGCAGGCTTTCCCCAAACAGCAGAGGGGGGAGAAAAGCCAGCAACAGCGCGGCGGCGCAGACAAACGGGGTGTAACTGCGAGCAAAGCGGGTAATAAAGGCTTCCGAGCGGGCCTTGTGCCGGGACGCATTTTCCACGAGATCCAATATCTTTGCCACGGTGGAATCCTGATACTGCTTTGTTACGGAAACCCGCAGCAAACCATTCAGGTTGATGCAGCCGGAGATTACCTCCTGTCCGGTCCGCACATCACGGGGCAGGCTCTCACCGGTCAGCGCGGAGGTATCCAACGCGGAATTGCCTTCCACAACAATGCCGTCCAGGGGCACGCGCTCGCCCGGCCTGATCACAATGATATCGCCAACCTGTACCGTATCGGGACTAACGGAGACAATCTGCCCATCCTTTTCCAGATTGGCGGTTTCGGGGCGGATATCCATTAAAGAAGCAATGGATTTCCGGCTGTTCTGGAGCGCCCGTTTTTGAAAGTATTCACCGATTTGGTACAAGAGCATTACAGAAACAGCCTCCGGGTAGGCGCCGACAGCTAAGGCGCCAACGGTTGCGACAGACATCAGGAAGTTTTCATCAAATACGTTGCCGCGCACAATGTTGCGTACGGCTTTCAGCAGGATATCCCACCCGACCAGCACATAGGCCGCCAGATACAAAATGAGCGAAAGGGTTTGGTTTGCAAGCAAGACAGCCACAAGAAACAAAAGAGCGGAACCTAAAATAGTCCATAGCGTACGTTTCATCAAATCATCTCCACAGAGCGAAAGTCAAGAAAGAACAGCACCGGGAATCGTATGGTCTACAACACGCCTGACCCGCTTGAGGATTGCACCAAATTCAGCGTCGTCCGCTTCCAGAGTCAGCTGCTGCAAAAAGAAGTTCACCTGCACGCTTTTTACGCCGGTGATCGTGCTGAGCTTGCTCTCCAGGTTCTGGGAGCATACAATACAATCCAGGTCGCTGATCGAATATGTTTTTTTCATGGGAATCCTCCTATTCGTTTACATGATCCATGCCCTGATGAATAATTGCGTGCACATGGTCGTCCGCCAGGGAATAAAAAATAGATTTTCCATCTCTCCGGGCTTTGATGAGTTTCTGCCGCTTGAGGAGCGCAAGCTGATGGGAAATCGCGCTTTGGGACATCCCAAGCAGACCCGCGATATCGCACACGCACATTTCATGGATCAGCAGGCAGAAGAGAATGCGAATTCGCGTTGGATCCCCAAAGGATTTAAACAATTCGCTGAGCTCAGTAAGCGCTTCATCGCCGGGCATGGTTTTTTGCACATGGTCTACAATGTCCTGATGAACAAATAGCATATCGCAGCATGAACCCTTGTCACTGCTCATTCAAACACCACCTCATATGAACAATAGTACATATGTATTGTAATTCATGTGTGCTAAAATGTCAATCGGCAAAATAAAACAATACCGTCGCAAAGGCGGTATTGCAAGTAAATTATCGGGAGAGTATGGATTGAAGTATTATAAGGTGACGATGATTTCATTCTCCTGCTTCAGCTCGTCAAAGGCAATCAAACCGACAGGGTGTTCGACGTCGTTAAGCAGGATCGACTGAACCCCGCTTTGACGGTGACTGGGATTATTTACAGTGATCCTGAGCAATTTGCCGCGGAAAACTTTCTGCATGGTAAAGCCATCCCATTCGGACGGTATGGCGGGGGAGAGGATCAACCCGTCCGGTGTTGGCCGAAGTCCCAGGATGCCTTCCACGCAGCCTACCATCACCGTGGAAGCCGTGCCTGTGAGCCAATGGACGTGCGCACGGCCGAAGTAGGGAGATTCGATCCCTTCAATGAATTGCGCATGTGCGTACGGCTCAATGCAGCGCACATCAGCGTTGTCGTTGAAGCTGGCCGGAGAGGATTCGGAGAAATAACCGAAAGCGCGGTCGCCATGCCCCAGCAGCGCTTCGGCCAGGATGGCCCAGCCCTGAATTTGACAGAAGATCCCGCCGTTCTCCTTGGTGCCCGGATTAAACAGAATCATCAGCGCGCCGTCAAACGCTTCGTTCCGGTAAGGCGGCGCCATCAAACGGAGACCGTATTCCGTATTCAGCGCATCATGGGCAGTCTGCATGATGATTTCGGCGCGATCGTCCTTTGCGCATCCGGAGATAACGGCCCAGCTCTGCGGATTGAGCCACATACTGGCCTCGTGATGAGTTTTCGATCCGATCACATCTCCGCATTCCCGATAACCGCGAACATAGCGGTCGCCCTCGAAACAATAGTGGTCGATGACCTGCTTCAGCTTTTCACTCTCTGTTTCCAGATACCGGCAATACTGCGGATCGTTCCGGATTAACTTTCTGAGCAGGCTCATGGCATAGTAAAGCTGGAAGGCGACAAAAACGCTTTCTCCCTGTTTGCCAAGCCGAAGGCAATCGTTCCAATCCGCATGCAGGCCGGCGGGCATACCGTGGGAGCCCATATGGTGCATGCTGAATGAAATCGCGCGTTTCAGGTGGTCCAGCACCGTACCTTCGTCCTTGTCGGCATAGGGGATACGCTCATCCAGGAATTCTGTGTCGCCCGATTCGGCGATATACTTGTACACGGTGGGGAATAACCACAGCGCGTCATCGGCGCGATAGGCCGGGTGACCTGTTTCTCTGGCATAGCTTTCATCGTCCGGTGTGTTTTCATGACCGGGATTATGTGTATACTTGACCAGCGGCAGCCCCGCGCCGTGGTGCGCCTGCGCGGACAGCATAAAGCGGATGCGTTCCTTTGCCAGGGCAGGATCCAGATGAATGATGCCTTGAATATCCTGTACGGTATCACGGTATCCGTATCCGTTGCGCTGGCCGCAGTAATACAGGGAGGCGGCGCGGCTCCAGATTACGGTGATAAAGCATTGGAAAGCATTCCAGGTGTTGATCATCGCGTTGAAGCTATCGCTGGGCGTTTGCACATGCAGGCTGTTCAATTTTCCATGCCAGTAGGTTTTCAACGCTGACAATTCGCTTTTAACGGTCTGCGCCGGATCGGCGGCGTACCGGCCGAGGATGGCCTGCGCATCCGTAATTACTTTGTTGCCCAGCAAAAATACAAAGGTTTTTGTCTCGCCTGCCTTCAAGGAAAAGGCTGTTTGCAAAGCGCCGCAGGGATTGCCGTTATAGCACTGACGGTTGTCGCATTGTCCGTTTGTTACGGCCTGCGGCGCGTTGAAACGTGACCTGCCGAGAAAAGACTCCCGCCTGCCTGTACAGCTGGTAACCGCGCCGCCTGCCAGGCCGAAGAAGCGTGTGTCGGTCTCCGGGCAATTCTCATTGATATGCTGAAGGAGGATGGAATCGATCAGCTCCGTACGGCTGATAAACTGTGTATATTGGAGATTGACCAAATCCTGCTCATAAAAGCTTTCGTTGGTAAACTCGCAGTAGCCGAAGGCGGATAGCTCTCGGTCGCCACCGCTTTTGTTTTCAACCGTCAGGCTCCAAACCTCGTAGGTGGCGTCCAGGGGAACATAATAATGTGCGGTTGAGCGAATACCGGCGTACTCGCTTTCAAACGCTGCGTATCCCATGCCGAAGCGGCAAACGGTTTGATATTGGTCAAGCGGCTTGGCTACGGGCTTCCACGACGCGCTCCAGAAATCCCCGTTGATTTGATCCCGGAGATAGAGATAACGCCCGGGTTCGTCAAACTGATTGAAGGTATAGCGGAGGATGCGCCCCTTTGCGCCCGATTTGACAAAGCTGTAGCCGCCCGCATTGACCGTGATGATCGCGCCGTAGTCGGGAGAACCGAGGTAATGGGTCCAGGGCGCGGGGGTATTCGGGTTTGTGATTACATATTCCCTTGCCTGCTCATCGAAATGACCATATTGCATTGTGAATCCTCCCTAGATGGTATAGAAAAACTATGAGACTTTATATTATCAGCATAGCATAGCTTCTGATAAAACTCAACCTCATAGTCGGCGATGATATTCGGTTTATCGTTTGATGGCGTTAATTCACGGAAGCGCTTTTAATCTCCAACCAGACGGTGTTGTAGACTTCGATAAAATCCTGAATATCCAGAAACACTTCGCAGCGCGCCACGGTTTCATCCGGCGGATTCAACGTGGGGTTTCCGGTATACTCCTCGCCCATCAACTCCACGGCGGCGGTGTTGGGGGAGGAGTACCAGATTTCCTCGCAGTTCATCTGGGCAATATCGGGGCGGCAGAGGAAGTTAATAAAGGCTTCGGCGTTCTCCCTGTTTTTCGCCGCTTTGGGGATTACCATGCCGTCCACCCAAATGTTGCTGCCTTCTTCCGGCACCACGTACTGCAGATCCTCGTTGAGCTCGATGGCATACTGGGCGTCGCCGCTCCACATCACGGCCAGCGCAGCCTCTCCGGCGACCATTTTGTCCTTGATCTCATCCACCTGATAGGCTTTCACGATACCGTCCTGCTTTTGCTTGATGAGCAGATCTTTGGCCTGATAAAGCTCCAGCGGGTTGCGCGTGTTCATGGAAAAGCCGAGATATTTCAGCGCGATGCCGATGGTGTCGCGTGCGGAATCGAGCATGAATACGTTTTTCTGGTACTGGGGATCATACAGGGAGCTCCAGCTGGTGATCGGGTCCGAAACCATGGTGGTGTTGTACAGAATGCCTACGGTGCCCCACATATACGAAACGCTGTACAGGTTTTCGGGGTCATAATCCGGATCGACCAGATTTTTATTGATGTACTCGAAATTGGGAATGTTATCAAAGGTAAGCTCGGCCAGCAGTCCCTCGCTGATCAGCCGTTCGATCGCGTAATCCGAAGGGAAAATCACGTCAAAGGACTGCGGGGAATTACGTACCTTCACCAGCATATCCTCATTGGTTGTAAAGTTCATCATATTGACTTTGATCCCGGTTTCCGCTTCGAACATATCCAGAACATCTTCGTTGATATAGTCTTCCCAATTGAAAACATTCACAACGCCCTGTGCAAAACCGGAACCCGCTGCGCACAGAGTGAGGATAAGCAGCAGAGTGAATAGGATTTTTTTCATGTGAGTGTCCTCCATCATGCATAATATAGTAACGCCGGAGCGTTTATGCTATCGTTGGGCAGCGCTGGCCGCGCGGTGGTTGATGAGAAGCAGCAGCGTAAGCAGCGCCAGAAACATCAGTGCGCTGAGGGCGTTGAGCGTAGGCTCGATCCCTATGCGCGCCTTGGAATAGATGAGCGTGGAGAGGTTTTGCACCATGGGGCTTGTGGTGAAATAGCTGATTACAAAATCATCCAACGACAGGGTAAAAGCCAGCAGGCAGCCGGTTATAATGCCGGGTAAGATTTCCGGCAGTATCACATGCAAAAGCGCATAGGAGGGTGTGGCGCCCAAATCCAGCGCCGCCTCATAGGTAAACTTGTTCATCTGTTTGAGCTTGGGCATCACGGATAATATCACGTAAGGCGTGTTAAAGGTAATATGCGCCAGCAGCATGGTAAAGTATCCGCGTTCGATCTTTGCAAACGTGAAGAGGATCATCAGCGAAATACCGGTTACGATGTCGGGCATGGTCATGGGCAGGGTCGTCATCGTCATCATAAAGCCTTGCGGCCGCCTGCGCATGGCGTGGATGCCGATGGCGGCCAGTGCGCCCAGAACGGTTGCGAAAACCGCGGCGATCACGGCAACGGAAAGCGTTACATACAAAGCCTTGAGAATGGCCTGATCCCGAAACAGATCCGCATACCAATGCAAGGAGAAGCCTTCCCATCTTGCACGGCTTTTACCGGCGTTGAAGCTGTAAAAAACCAGTACGACGATCGGGATATACAGGAAAAAGAGAACCAACAGCAGGTACAGCCGCTTGATGAATTTATTCATACGATGCCGCTCCCTTCTCCCTCCGGATCAACCTGGCGCAGTATTCCCAGGCTGATGAGAATCAGCGCCATCATAACCAGGCTCAGCGCGCTGCCCAGATTCCAGTTGCCCTCCGTAAGGAACCGGTTTTCTATTAAATCGCCGAACATCATCGTGTTGCCTCCGCCCAGTATTCTGGGAATGAAAAAGGTTGTGACGGACGGCATGAATACCATCGTAATTCCGGAAACAATGCCGGGTATGCTCAGCGGAACCGTTACCTTCCAGAAGGTATGGAAGGGGTCGGCGCCCAGATCCTGCGCGGCTTCCGTGAGCCGGTTATCCATTTTGGTCAGGGAGGTGTAGATGGGGAATACCATAAAGGGAAGAAAATTGTATACCATGCCGAGCAAAACGGCCGTATCATTGTACATCAGCTGCACGCTGGGCAGGCCGAGCAAATGGAAAAGCGAATTGATCAGGCCGCTGTCCTCCAGGAGCGTCATCCAGGCAATGGTGCGCAGCAGGAAGTTCATCCACATCGGGATCACAAAAAGCACTACGACGATAGCGCCGTATTTCAATTCCCGGTCTGCCATAAAATAGGCAGCGGGATACCCGATGATCAGGCAGATTACCGTGCACAAAAGGGCCATCCAGAGCGAATAAACGAGAATACCGATGTTTACATACCCGCGTGTGACCAGCACCTCGTATTCGGGGCCCATTTGCTGGTACAGCTTGTTAACGGTATAATTGCTGTCCCAAAAGTTTTTGAAATTATCCAGTGTAAACGTGCCGGATGCGTCGGTCAGCGCATAATAGGTGATCAGAAGCACAGGCACAACCGTGAACAGGATCATCCACAGCGTGTAAGGGGACGCAAAGAAGGAGCGCTTGAAACCGTGTGAACGGCGCACCATGAGAACGATCAGCGCGGCAAACCCGAGAATGAGCAAAATCATTCCCGCGATCATCCAACCGGACAGAGCGTCGCTTTGCATTATTCTTCGGCTCCTTCTTCGGCTTCTCCCGCGGCGGTATCTTCCGCGGCCATCGGGCACATGATGTGAATATTGTAAGGAATGATATCCAGCCCCACATGTGAGCCGGGCTCCTGCATAACGGTGGAGTGGATTTTAAAATGAACCTCTCCCACATCGATAATCATTTCGTAGTGTACGCCTTTAAACAGAACGCTTTCCACCGTGCCGCAGATCTGGCCGATATCCTCTCCGACTACCATGATATCCTCGGGTCGGATTACGACATCCACAGGCTGGTTGCGGCCGAAGCCCTTATCCACACAGGGAAAATCAAACCCGGCAAAGCGCACCAGCTTATCCTCCAGCATCATACCGCGCAGGATGTTGCTTTCCCCGATGAAATCCGCGACAAACGCGTTGATTGGTTCATCATAAACGTCTTTCGGCGTTCCGATTTGAAGGATTTTCCCTTTGTTCATCACCACTACGGTATCGCTCATGGTGAGGGCTTCTTCCTGATCGTGGGTTACGTACAAAAACGTGATGCCGAGCGTTTGCTGCATCCGCTTCAATTCCAGCTGCATATCCTTGCGCAGCTTCAGGTCCAGCGCGCCAAGCGGCTCATCCAGCAGCAGCACCTGCGGCTCGTTGATCAGGGCGCGGGCAATGGCCACGCGCTGTTGCTGACCGCCGGAAAGCTGTTCCACGCGGCGCTTGCCATAGCCGCTCAAATCCACAAGGTCCAGCATTTTATCCACGCGGCGGCGGATTTCCGGCTCGGGAACCTTGGCGATTCGTTGGCCGAAGGCAATATTATCCTGCACGTTGAGATGGGGGAAGAGCGCGTATTTCTGAAAAATGGTATTCACCTTCCGTTTATAAGGCGGAAGATGGGTAATATCCTGTCCATCAAAGTAAACGACGCCCTCTGAAGGCTGTTCAAAACCGCCGATAATCCGCAGCGTGGTGGTTTTGCCGCAGCCGCTGGGTCCAAGCAAGGTTAAAAACTCGTTCTCCCGTATATAGAGATTGATGTTTTGCAGGACCGGGGTGCCATCAAATTCCTTGGATATATTTCTCAGGTCGATCAAGCGCTCTTTATCAACCATATACAGTCTCCTTTACCATTAAAACTAGAAGCTTGGCGGGGTGCTGATCCAAATAACTTTCGCGGGCATGGCGCCAATATTGTGCAGGGAGTGCGCGGAGGACGGATGGATGCAGAAACTGGAGTTCTTTTTTACAATATATTCCTGCGTTCCGATACATAATTTAATACGGCCGGAAAGCACAAAGCCGAATTCCTCGCCGTCGTGTGGGGGAATGCGCATGGATTCGCCCCCCTGCTCCAATTCCAGCAGGATGGGTTCCATGCTGTTTTTCTGTGCGTCGGGCACAAGCCAGGTGATCTTGCCGCTCTTGTTTTCGTCATCCTGTTTTGTGAACATATCGGCTTGCGAAAACACAACCTTCTCTTTGCTGTCGTCCGTAAAAAACAGCTGCGGATTGGTGCCCAGGCTTTCCAGCAGGTCGATCAGCGTGGTGATGGAGGGAGATGTCAAATTCCGCTCAACCTGCGATATAAAACCCTTGCTCAGCTCACAGCGGGCGGCAAGCTCTTCCTGCGTCAGGTTCTTTTGCAGGCGAAGCTCTCTAAGCTTTGCGCCGATATCCATGGGACACATCTCCTTATTGAAAAGTTTAGCCAAACTAAACATTGAAACGAAATATATTAAACCATAAATATACTTTTCATGTCAATAAAACCGGGCGTTAATTCTATCGAAAAGTATGGAAATTCTGCACAAATAATGTTTGTTCTTGACAGGGACAACATGCCGTCGTATGATAGGGATGCGCAAGAGCGCAAGGGGTGCTGAGAAATCGGCTGAGATCGGGCAAAAGCCCGGGACCCTAGAACCTGATCCGGGTAATGCCGGCGTAGGAATCAACGTTGAATACATGATTTCCCGCGTTGCATACCCGCAATCGCGGGAATTTTTTATTGGTTGGAGGAATGAACATGAACCAAACCCTTCGCAAAATCACGGAAACGGCGATTATGCTCGCCGTGGCAACGGTCCTGAGCCTGATCCAGTTTGCCGGTCCCTGGGTGCTTGGCGGCAGCATTACGCTGTGCAGCATGCTGCCCATCATCCTGATCGTCCACCGGTACGGAACCAAATGGGGCCTGCTAACGGCACTGACCTACAGCTTGTTGCAGCTGCTGTTGGGCGTCCGTAATGTACAGTACGCTCCCAATGCCTTGACCGCCATCGGTATTATTCTGCTGGATTATGTGCTGGCCTTCGGGGTGCTCGGCTTTGCCGCTGTATTTGATAACATCTTTACGGACAAGCGGAAAGCATTAATCGTCGGAATCGTTGTTACGCTGTCTGCCCGATATCTGTGCCACTTTCTCAGCGGTGTGATCATCTGGGAAGCGCTCTGGCCCAATTCACTGGGATGGGCGACCTGGGTATGGTCGCTGGCCTACAACGGCTCCTTTATGCTGCCGGAGATCGTGATCACGTCCGTCGCCGCGTTTGCCCTGTACAAGCCGCTGGATAAATACTTTAACAGCGTTCCCAGCGCAAAACAAGCCTGACCGATGCGGTCAAAAAAGTCCCGGTTTTCGCACATGAGCGAAAACCGGGACTTTTGATTGATAACGATAGGGGAAACCAATTACGGCGTTACGGTGATGTAGTTGATCAGGTCCGCCCATAACGGGTGGGATTGATCCAATACCAGCGTGGCACTTTCATCCAGCGCGGAATCCAGCGCCTGCAGGGAACGCCAGTAGCCGTAAAACTCACTGTCGGCACTGTAGGCTTCGGCATAGATATGCATGGATTCAGCCTCCGCCTCGGCGCGTACTGCGCCGGCCTCTGTTACAGCGTCGGCCTGAATCTGCCTTGCCTGCAGATCAACCGCGGATAAGGACTTTTGGTATTCTTCCTCGCCCTCGCTGCGCAGCTGCTGCGCCACTTTGGCACGGTCCGCCTGCATGCGGGAATAGGTGGATTCAAGATTGGCGATCGGAAGAATGGTGCGGTGGACCTGGATATCCTTAATCTCGATCCCGCGCAGGGCCATATCGTCATTCAGGGTAGCGAGTCCGCTCACCAGCGCAGCGTTGAGAAGGTCTTTGTTGGAAACAAAATCCTCCGCAAGCAGCCGGTTGATGGCCTGAACGATGACGGGATGAATCAGGTTGTCAAGCTGGTTTTCCGCGCGCGCCATGGTGCCTAACTTCAGGGAGAACAGGGCCGGATCGGCAATATACCACTGGGCATAGGTCTGGATGTAGTACTGCTTTTTTTCGGACGTGTTGACGATTTCCGAATCGCTGATGTAGGTATACAACCGCGAAGAGTACGTTTCCACCTTATCAATAAAGGGAAGCTTGAACTGCAGTCCGCTGCTGTCCACAACCTTCACATCACTGCTGAAGGATATTTCATCTTTGAGAAGATCGGCGTTGCGTTCATGAAAATCGTTGTCGGCGTTGATGATAATCCGTTTGATCACACCAAAGCGCGTAACCACGCTCTGCTCCGCTTCGCCGACGATAAAGGTGGACTCACTGATGAGAATAATCAACGCGACCAACAGAACCAACACCAGGATAATACGCTTCTTGTTCCGCTTCATAAAAGCATCAAACTCAGCGCTTGCATAGTTTACGGGACGTGTATTACTATTCATCAGTTTTCACCTCCTTCAAGGATAGCGGCGCTTGTATCCGATGCGCTGATCTGTCCTTCGTTCAAATCCAGAATTTTTACAATATTGCTTTCGGTATCTGCGATGATGATACGTCCGCTGTTGGACAGAATATCTTCCAGCGTTTCAATCATCAGGCGTTTGCGGGTAACCTCCGGCGCCATCTGATATTCTGCCAAAACGGCATTGAACACGGCGGTATCGGCGTTTGCATCCGCAATCAGCTCGGCTTTATAGGCTTCTGCCTGCTTCACGGTTTGGTAGGCGGTGGAGCGTGCCTTGGGCAAAACTTCATTCGCATAGCGCTCTGCTTCGTCCAGCCGTTTGGTCTTTTCGTTCTTGGCATTGTTCACATCTTCGTATGCCGCGGAGACTTCCGAAGGCACGGAGATGTTCTGAATGCGTACGTCGTTGATTTTTACGCCCATCTCGTAGGTATCGATCAAAGCCTGGAAATCCGGCAGCACCTGCTGTTCGATCTCCTCTTTGTTGAGCAGGGCATCGTCCAGCGGCCTGTTTTGGATATTCCGGCGGATAACGGCCTCAAAAGCAAGCTGGAGCGTGCCCTCCGGATCGTCGATATCAAAGTTGTATTGCTTCACATCGCGGATGGTGTATTGGTAGATAGCCTCAATGGAAACAATGGAGTTGTCGTTGGTAAGCATCACGCTTTCATCGGTGTCATCCGAATACTGCGCCGCTCTGCCGGCAGAGCCGGACATGGTTGTGCGAAAACCGTATTCTACGGTATGGATGGTGGTTACGCTTTCACTGATAATCTGCTGAATAAACGGAACGTGCCAATAAAGGCCAGGCCCGTTTTGATCGGTTACGCGGCCGAAGGTAAGAACAAGTGCTTCTTCCCCTTGCCCGACCCGGTAAAAACCGGAGACGGCGGCTACAACAATGATTACAACGAAGATCAGCAATATAATCAGCCCCGGTTTGGGATTTTTCCGCATAGTATTTCTCCTTTCATATCATAGGCGGTATAGTGACAGCATATCATAGATTGTATAAATCCGATAGGGGCGGGCTCCCAAAACCATGAAACGGCGGCTGAAAACCTCGGTTTATGCGTTTTACGCAGCAAGCGGAAGGCGCACGAAGAACGTAGTGCCGGCATCCTCTTTGCTGCGCACGGTGATGACCCCGCCATGAGCGACCACGATGATCCGCGCAATGGAGAGCCCCAATCCATGCCCGCTGCTTTGGGCCTTGCGCGCCTTATCACTGCGGTAAAAACGGTCAAAAATCCGGGCCAGTTCCTCTTTGGAAATCCCCTGACCCGTATCCTGAATGGAAATGACACAGGAACCGTTTTCCACCGTAAGCGCCAGGGTGATTTTTCCGCCGGAGGGCGTATACTTGATGGCGTTATCCAGCAGAATGCGCACAAGCTGTTTGAGCATTCCCTTGTCACCGTTGATCAGGCAATGCTGCTCAGCTTTGAGCTCAAACTGATGAGCGGCGGACAGCAGCTGCGCGTCCCGGAAAACGGTATACATAATCTCGGAAGGATCAAACTGTTCCATTTCCAACAGCAGTGTTTTTTTATCGTGCCGGGCTAAAAACAAAAGCCGCTCTACCAGCTCTTTCATGGAAGCTGTTTCCTGTGAGATTGCTGTAATGCCTTCGTCCAGCACGGAGGTATCGGTTTTCCCCCAGCGTTCCAGCATGTTGGCATAGCCCTGAATAACGGCGATCGGCGTGCGAAGCTCATGAGAAGCGTCGCTGACGAACTGTTTCTGGCTGTTATAGCTGTGCTCTATACGGTCCAGCATGCCGTTGATCACCGTGGCAAGGTCTTTGAACTCGTTTTTAGTGCCCGCAAGGTTAATCCGGTCCGAGAGGTTATTCGCGCTTAAGTTCTCGGCCGCCTTCGTCATATCGGCAATGGGCCTGAGCACATGCCTGTTCAGGCGGCGACGATGGCGCAGGAAATAGAGAATACGGTATAGGTCCATGGCTGCCAGCGCGATGAGGGAAACCAGATACACGTGCAGCCAATCATCCAGGTTGAATACGATCAACAGTCCGCCCTGATGGGTGTTGCGGTATACATACAACGCTCTGCCTTTGGAGGCAAACAGGTTGATAACCGTTTGCTTGATGCGCCCATAATAGCCGTTTACAGTTTCATCAAAAGGCACGCTCATATAATAGGCTTCCTGCACGGGGAGGCGCAGCAGCTGAGCGTCGGAAAAAACGGATTGATCGGCGGGTGTCATGGCATCAACCGTATCGAAAACCCGGTTGATAACGGGCAGCTGCGCAATGGAAAAAGCGATAGTAAAGATCAACAGAATCATAATAGCGGTGCGCAGGAGCTGCAGGCTGGAATGCACCGCAATGCGCAGCGTGAGCGAAAAACGGAATGTGCTGAAAATCCGGGACAAAACCTTGCCCAGGTATTGAAATATTCTTCCCAAAATAAAAGGCTTTTGAGGTTTTTGCGGAGCAGAAGCCTTTTTTGAAGACTTTTTATTCGAATGCTTCATACTTGAACATATATCCGACGGAACGGATGGTATGGATAATCTTGATGCCGAATTTATCGTCAATCTTCTGGCGCAGGTAGCGGACGTATACATCCACAATATTCGTATCTCCGGCGAAATCATAGCCCCAAACGTTAAGCAGAAGATCGTCGCGCGTAACGGCTGTCCGATCGTTCATCCACAGATAATGCAGCAGGTCAAATTCCTTCTTGGTCAGGGAGATCGGCTGTTGGTCAAAGGTGACGCTATAGCTGGCCGCGTTCAGGCTCAGCTTACCCGCGGTGAGCACATTGGGGGAATGCCCCTGATCCATCCTTGTCTTTTTCAGGCAGACGCGGATACGCGCCAGCAGCTCTTCAATGGCGAAGGGCTTGGTGATATAGTCGTCCGCGCCCATGTCCAGCCCCATTACTTTATCGCTGACGTCGTCCTTGGCCGTCAGCATGATGATCGGCACATCACTGTGCTGGCGCAGGCGGCGGCATACCTCAATGCCGCTGAGCTCCGGCAGCATCAAATCCAGGATCAGCAGATCCGGTTTCCAGGTTTCTGTGACGGACAGGCCGGATCGCCCGTCGTACACGGCCTGTACCTCATACCCCTCATGGGTAAGCTCAAGCTCGATGAAACGGGCGATCTTCTTTTCATCTTCCACAATTAAAATCTTGCTCATGGGTCTCCCTCCCATCACCGGATGCTGGCTTCGTGATATCCGTCGTCATCCTCTTTGATGGTGTATTCACCGTCCTGTGGCAGTTCCACATCCACAGGCTTGGTACCGCTTGCGGGCGATTCCGTACGCTTCTTCTGTGGCTTTGGCTCCTCACGCTGTGAATCCTCCTCCGATTCCCGGATCAGGCTGTCCACCGTATGCTTGATATTTTCCCCGGCATGCTTCAGGGTGTCTTCCAGGGAAATGTGCTCAAATTCACGGCTCCTGCGGTCCAGGCGAATCCGGTATCCAAGCACCAAAGCGCATACCAGGCCGAAGACCACGATCCACGGGGAGAACAGCAGAGCAACCACTAAAAACAAGATGGAGAGGTTAAGGATTGTAATATCGTCTTTCTTAATCTTCAACCGGAAACGGTAAAGGGTTTGAAAGATGTTTTTCCGCTTTCTGTGGCCGGTTTCTTCCGTTGCGGCGTCATGCTCCAAAATCCGTCCGTTTTTTTCAAGGTCAAGCAGCGCCTGAGACAGACTTCCGTTATGATATTTCAGGAGCGACACCGCTTCATTGTAAGAAATACCACTTTTCCGGCGAACGACTTCGATATCCTGCATGGTGAATTTCGACATGTTCATTGCTCCTTTACAAAGTATTTTGAACCAATGTCATCGTACCATACAGGTTTCCTGTTTGCTTGAGAAACCTCTAATCCTTTGATGAGAATTTCATGAGGAAAGATGAGCATCATGATTTGCGCTTTCCCATCGTGCTGACGATCCGGGGCTTTTGGGGAAGATCATCCTCAAAATCCTCCAAAGGCTGCAGCGGACCCGAATCCAGATCTCCCAGCTGCTGAAAGTCCTCCGGCGGCTCATCGGTTCCGTATGGCGGATCGTTGGGGATATATACAGGCTCCGCCTGGGCCTGCGCTTTGATTTGCCGGTCGAACTGCATCAATCTCTCCGAGTCGCTTTCGCTCAGGGAAAAGGAGGGCTCTATTCCACCCACAATCGGCCCGGAAGGCGGCATCACGGAAGAAAGGGTGAAATCGGATGTGGGTTCATCGGCTGAAAAAGAAAAGTTGGATGCATTGTCAAAACGAATAGGGGAAGGATCCGGTTCCATACCGCCGGGATAATATGCTGGCCGGGGATCGCCGGGCACTTCAGCCTTTATGGGATAGGGATACCCGGCTTCTTCATCCGCGTCCGAGGAAGACGACTGTTTCCGATATGCGGTATAGCTGATCAGCCCGCCGACAACCATAAGCGAAATTCCGCAAAACAGCAGAAAGTATCCGGAATGAAGACAAAACCGAACGATCGTGTTCAGGGTATTGGTCAGGGGATCGGGGCTTGATTCCTGAAACGAATTGAGGATCATCTTCATATGATCGTTTTGAATCGTCGGAAAGACAAAACTCAGGATACCGATCAGCGCAAAAATGAAGCCGAACACACAGAAAATAGCGCCTACCACCCTGAAGGATTTCACGTTACCATCAGCCCTTTCGAACATTCACTGTCCGACTTCTCATTTCGACACGGCGAATATCGCCTCCTTCTTAAGGGGGAAACCCGCTTTTAAGGCCGGAAACAAGGATAATGCAATCCGTATGCAGAATATTGGATCATACACAATCACAGAATGCGAAACAAAGGATGATTGTATGGATAAATACCAGCTAACCTATCATGTTGACATGGTACTGTGCATTGATGCCACCGGCAGCATGCGGCATGTGATTGATATTGTCAAAGAAAACGCGCTGCATTTTTATCAGGACGTAACGGCAACCATGCAGCGGAAGCACAAGGTGATCAGCCAGCTTCGCGTGCGGATTATTACGTTTCGGGATTATATCGCCGACGGTGAAAAGGCAATGATGTCCAGTGAATTTTTTGTGCTCCCGGACGAAGAAAAGCTGCTGAGCGAGAGCATACACAGCATCAGCGCCACAGGCGGCGGAGATATTCCGGAGGACGGTCTGGAAGCGCTAGCCTATGCCATCCGCAGCGAGTGGACGCGGGAAGGCATCAAGAAGCGCCACATTATTGTGATGTGGTCGGATGCGCCTACCCATCCCATCGGCACCGGCCGGGTGGCGCCCTGGTACCCGGAAGGGATGGCCAAGGACTTTGAAGAGCTGACCCTCTGGTGGGAGGACGAACAGCTGGGCGGCGCGATGGATGAGAACGCCAAACGGCTGCTGATTTTTGCGCCGGACGCTCCCGAATGGAGCAGAATTTCCTCGGAATGGGCGCAGGTCATCCATGTGCAGACCGTGAGCGAGGGACTTGCGGAACTGGATTACCAGCAGGTAATCGACGCGATCTGCAATACGATATAAGGATCGATGTCATGCAGATTGGCGCGTATCATCTGATAACGGATTTTGCTACGGCGGGCAGCGGCAATGCGCGATGGTGCATAGCGGAAAAAAACGGACGGAAATACTTCGTAAAGCAGTTTCTTTCGCCGGTGCAGCCTGTACAGACCACGGAATTTTCAACGGAGCTTATCGAAAAGCGCCGCAAACGCTGCGCTGTTTTTGAACGAACCAAATCCGTATTTTATGAAAGCCTCAGCCGTTTGCACAATGGCTGTGCCGTGCGGGTGGAGGATTTTTTTGTTCACGAAGGGCACTATTTTACAGTGTCGGAATATATCGATCCAGCATTTCCCACCTTTGAAATTATCAAAACACTTCCTAAAAAAATGGCGGCGCAGCTGCTCTTTTCCATGGCGGACTGTCTGCGGGAGATGCATCAAATCGGCGTGGTACATGCCGACTTGAAACCGGAACATATTATTGTGGATAACAGGGTCGGATCGCTTCTGATCCGGATCATTGATTTTGATTCGGGGTTTTTGGAAACCTGTCCGCCGCAGCCGGGCAGCAATATCGAAGTCGATCCCGTCTATCTGTCGCCGGAAGCGTACCGCTTGATTATCGGGGAAGCGGTCACGCTGAACCGGAAACTGGATACTTTCGCACAGGGAATTTTTATTCACCAGGCGCTCACCGGCAGTCTGCCTCTTTTTGACGAAACGAAATACGCTTATCTGTATGCCTGTATACTGGATAACGGCAGTATTACGTTATCGGATCAGCTGGACCGCAAACAGCAAATGATGATCCGACAGATGCTAAACAAAAACCCGGCCAAAAGGCCGGGAGATGATGAGATATGCGATACGCTGAAAGCTTCGGTTCGCTGACTTACCGATAAAAATCATACACGGCCTGAATCACGGTATCGCAATCCTCCCGGGATAATCCGTAGTATAGGGGGAGGCGCAGCAGCCGTTCGCTTTCCACGGTGGTATAACGATCCTCTCCGTGAAAGCGGCCGAATTTCAAACCGGCTTTTGCGGAATGAAGCGGGATATAATGGAACACAGCCAGAATACCGCGATCCTTCAGATAGTCTGTCAGCGCCGTACGCTCCGCGATATCCCTGCATTTGATATAGTACATATGGGCGTTATGGGTGCGGCCCTCCGGCACATAGGGGCACTCGATCTTTTCCGTTTCCCGCAGATCGGCAAAGGCATCATGATACTGCTGCCAGCGTTCCATGCGCCATGCGGTGATCGTTTCGTGGTTTTCCAATTGCGGCAGCAGATAGGCTGCGTTCAATTCGCTGGGGAGAATGGAAGAACCGATATCCACCCACGTATATTTATCCACCTGTCCGCGGAAGAACCGGCTGCGGTCCGTACCCTTTTCCCGAACGATCTCTGCGCGCTCGATCAGCGCGGGATTCTGCATCAGGGCGGCTCCGCCTTCACCCATGCTGAAGTTTTTGGTTTCGTGGAAGCTGAAACACCCGATATCCGACATGGATCCGGCAGGCTTTCCGTGATAATACGCATCAACCGCCTGGGCGGCGTCTTCCACAACATACAATTTGGTGTCGTCGGCAATGGCCTGAATCGCGTCCATATCACAGCAAACGCCCGCGTAGTGCATGGGAACGACGGCCTTGGTACGTTTGGTTACGGCAGCGGCAATGGTGGCAGGGGTAATATTCATCGTTTTGGGATCGACGTCCACAAACACAAGCTCAACCCCTCTCAGCGCAAAGGCGTTGGCTGTGCTGGAAAAGGTAAAAGAGGGGAGAATCACTTCGTCGCCAGCCTTCAGGCCGCACAGAATGGCAGCCAGCTCCAGCGCGCTGGTGCCGGATGTGGTCAGCAGCACCTTGCCGACGCCGGTCATTTCCTCAAGCTTTGCATGGCAGCGCTTGGTAAAAGAACCGTCTCCGCTGATCTTATGGCTGTGAATGGCTTCCAGTATATATTGGTCCTCCAAGCCGAAATATGGCGGTACGTTAAAGGGAATCAAAGGATATTACACCTCTTTTCAAGTGATGAGTATACTATAAAGACAATATCATAGTTTTGCGATTTTGTCATTCTGCGCAAAACAGCGATCAATCAGGAAAAAAAGCGGGCGCTTCTCTATAGCGCAGAAGATGGGGTGATATTCAAAGCGGTTCAGCATTCAACAGGGTGGTATTGATGATGACCACAGATGATTACAAAACCCGGATCAGGCGGATAGCCTGCTTGCGATTCCTTCCATATACAGGGAAACGATATCCAGATCGCTGACCTTGTAGAGCATGCGGGAGCCGACAACGTCCTCCACCTCGTTAACCACCGGCTGGCCATGATGATAGATCAGATCAATTCCGGCAAACGAAAGCAGAGCGTTTTCATCCGCAAACCGCCGGATAACCTTTTCCGTCAAATCCCGCTCCTGGGGAGCCAGCTGATGAAGCGCCACATGGCCGCCCTTTTTATAGTTGCTGACGATGCCTTCCTGAGCGGTACGCATGACCGCGGCTTTGATTTCTCCAAACAGCACATAAACCCGAAGATCACGTCCGGCGCCGTCGGCCAGAGCTTGTATCAGGGCGGGATCGGGGTGGATGGCGGCTACTGCGCGGGTAAGCTCCGCCCAGTCGTTTACCTTTGCCACACGGTCTCCGCCGTGGCCGAAGGCCGGTTTTACCACCAACGGAAATTCATCCGGACATGGCTCAGCCATGTTGGCGTCCTCGGCAAAAACCGTTTGCATGCGGGGGAGCCCCTCCAAAAAGCGGTGGGTATTGCGTTTGTCGTTGCAGATCTCACATACACGCGCGTTGTTGAACACGGGAATACCCTGCGCTTCCAATTGTCGGCTCAGGTGCGGATCCCGCTGACGGGAAACCGCAAAATCCGGCGGTGAGGATAAAGCGTTCCCGACATCCTGCGAAAACACAACGGACAGGGACAAACCAAGCGCCCTTGCGCAGCTTTGCATGTGCTCGGCAAACATACGGTTGATTTCATAATCGGGACGATCATATAGAATCCAGCCGGTTTTCATACGTCTCACCCGATGCGTCTGATGATTTCGGTAAAGATTTCATCCGCCATATTGATTCCAGTGCATTCGAGCGTGGTTTTAAAATGCGCGTTGCTGTTTACTTCGCAGATCAGCGGGCCGTTTTCACCAAACAGCACATCCACGCCCGCAAAGGTAAGGCCGAGCGCTTCGGAAGCCCGAAGGGCAAGCTCCTCTTCCTCTCGGGTGGGCGTATAGGGTTCCATCGTGCCGCCCAGCGTGAGATTGCTGCGAAAATCTCCCTTTTTGTTCTGGCGCAGGATGCTTGCCACAACCCGCCCGCCGACCACGTTAACGCGGATATCGCGTCCATAGCTGTTCATGACCATGGCCTGCATCAGCATCGGGGTTCCGCTCAGGGAGAGTACCTTGGCACGCAGGGATTCCAGATCGTCAAAACGGTACACCTGCTGCCCGAAAGAACCGAAGCATTCCTTGAGAATCAGCGGAAAATGAAGAATCTCCGCCGCTTCTTCCAAAAACCCGGTATGGGTATACCCGATATTGGGAAATGTTTTGGGCAGGATGAGGGTCTGCGGCATGGGAATGCCCGCCTGCTTCAAGGCCAGATAGGTCAGCGATTTATCGTCGCAGCGCAGGATGCCGTCCGCCGAATTGAAAACAGGAATTGATTTTTGTTCCAGCAGCTTGGCAATGTTGACATCCTTATCCCAATACAGCACAAAATCCGGCAGTTCGGCTTCGAACTCCGGACGGTCGATACGGGTGGATAACGCGGCGTTTGTTTGCAGGGTTAGCTGGATTTTGTGCTCCAGCGCCGAAGTCAGCAGCGCCTGATACATGGCGTCGAATTTCGGCGTTTTTAGAAAAGCGTTGACAACCAGCAAACCTCGCAGCATATGGGCGTCTCCTTTACTTATGCGCGTTGAGAGCGGAAGCGAATTGGTAAAGCGATTTCAGGATGCCCATCAGGCAGTACTCATCATTGCCCTGTACGAGAAGCCTGGTGTTGATCTCAAGCTGCAAAGCGGGTATATCGCAGCAACTGGCGATCGTTGTGCATACGGTGTTCGGGCTTCCGGCGGCAAAAGGTTCGTCAACGGTGATCTTTTTAATACCGATTGTTTGAAAGCTTTCCTGCGCGAGACGGATCAGTTCCTGATGGCCCAGAAGGTTTTTTCCGTGGCCCGTTCCGATGCAGATATCCATTTCGCGGTCCGAATGAAGCTGGTGAAGATCAATGACATAGTGTATCTGATTGCGGTTCACATAACGGCAAAGCGCGTCGCGGTAGTCGCTGATTAAATCGTGATTGGCATCGTCGTGCAGGTGAAGTGTTTTATAGATAACCGGGATACGAAAGTTTTCGTTGAGCAGTTTACAAAGGATACCGGTAAAGCGTTCGGCTGCCTTGTTTGCCCCGTTGCGGGTTTGCAGTACGGCGTGGGGGGCGCTGAACATCACGTTTCCGCTTCCGTTCAGGATCTCAAAGCTGGCTTTATGGTCCTCATCTG
Organism: Candidatus Limiplasma sp.; assembly: GCA_963664595.2. Classification (GTDB taxonomy): domain Bacteria; phylum Bacillota; class Clostridia; order Christensenellales; family Aristaeellaceae; genus CAXXOK01. The sequence goes on from CAXXOK010000010.1 coordinate 524,436, forward strand.
TAAAATATGCAAGCGCGCGATCCAACTGCTGCTCACAGGTCATGGATGTCCCTCCTAAGGAAAATCGTTGCGTGGGGTAGGTAAAACGACAAAAGATACTGTAGCATGAGAAAGTTTGATTGTCAATTTGCGGTTGTTGATGTATGATAAAAAAGCCAAAATTTGGCCGAAGAAGAGGGTGAGGATTCGCAGATGAACAGCAGTACGCAGCCTTGGATGCAGCGAACGGCCATGCTGTTTACCCAAGCCCAGCTCCGGACTCTTAACTGCGCCCATGTAATGGTTTTCGGCCTGGGCGGCGTCGGCAGCTATGCAGCGGAAGCGCTCGGCAGAATGGGAATCGGAAAGCTGACACTCGTGGACGGCGACAGGTTTGAAATCAGCAATCTCAACCGCCAGTTATGCGCGTTGTCCTCCACGATAGGATGCAGCAAAGCGGAGGTAACGGCAAAGCGGCTTATGGAGATCAATCCCGATCTGCGGGTTGTGCCGGTTGAGCGGTTTTATCTGCCGCAGGATCCGGTACCAATTGACGCCGACACGGATTTTGTGATTGATGCCATTGATACCGTTTCAGCCAAGCTTCATTTGATTGAGACCTGCAAGGCAAGAAACATTCCGATGATCTCCTGCATGGGGATGGGCAACCGCAAGGATCCGACCCAGATCAGAATCGGTGATATATTCGAAACCAGCTATTGCGGGCTGAGCCGTGTGCTGCGCAAGGAACTCCGGAAACGCGGTATTGAAAGCCTACGGTGCGTATACTCCCTGGAGGAGACGGCACAGTGCGCTGCCGGGCCGCTCCCCGCAAACGGGAGGAGAGCGGTTCCGGGCTCGGTAGCCTATGTGCCGTCTGTTGCGGGGCTGTATATGGCTTATGAAGCGGTCTCTAAATTATGTGAGTAAGATACGGAGGAAACGTGTTGAAACAGTCTATTGTCATCATCGGCGGCGGTGTAATTGGATGCTCCATTGCACGCGATCTCAGCGCGTTTGACGCCGATATCCTTTTGGTGGAACGCGCCTGTGACGTGGCGGAAGGAGCCAGCAAGGCAAACAGCGGATTGGTGCATACGGGGTATGACGCCAAGCCCGGCTCGCAGAAGGCAAAATACAACGTCGAGGGCTGCCGGATGTTCGAGGCTATGTGCAGGGAAGTGGACGCGCCGTATGTACGCAACGGCGCCATGGTGCTTGCCTTTGACGATCAGCAGATTGCTACCCTGCATAAACTGCTGAAGCAGGGAGAAGAAAACGGCGTTGACGGTCTGGAGATTATCGGCCGAGAACAGGTGCTGGCGCTGGAACCGCATACGAACCAGGATGTCCAGGCGGCGCTGCTGATCAAAAACGGCGCGATTACCGTGCCTTATGAGCTGACGTACGCACTGGCGGATCACGCCTGCGTAAACGGCGTTGTGTTCCAGATGGATACAGAAGTACAGCGCATGGAAAAGACTCCCGAAGGGTTTCTGCTTTCAACAAACCGTGGCGACATCCGGGCGGACGTTGTTGTAAACTGCGCGGGAGCAGGCGCGGGAAAGCTGCACAATCAGCTTTCGACCCGCAAGGTGAACATCATTCCCCGCAAAGGGGAATATTATCTGTTCGATCATGAGATCAAACCTATGTTTTCCCATACCATGTTCCAAACGCCGACCTCCATGGGCAAGGGAATTTTAGTAACGCCCACGGCACACAATAATATCATGCTGGGCCCTTCGGCGATGGATATTGATGATGAGCTGGATGTTTCCACCACTGCGGACGCGCTGAAGCTTGTTCGTGAAAAAGCCATGATTACCTGGCCCGAAGAAACCCTGAAAACCGTCATCACCACCTTTGCGGGTATACGGGCGCATGAGGATGGCAACGACTTCATCATTGGCGCGGTGGAAGGCGCTGAGGGCGCCTATGAGGCCATCGGTATCGAAAGCCCCGGGTTAACCTCCGCGCCCGCAATAGCCAAGCATTTGGCTGAGCTGATCGCCGGGGACAGACAGCTGAAACGTAAAGCAAAGCGGATTCCGGAGCCTGTGCGCCCAAAGCCGTTTTCTGCAATGAACAACGAGGAAAGGCTGTCCGCTTATCAGCTCGATCCCGCCTACGGCAGTGTGGTATGCCGCTGTGAGCAGGTTACCGAGGCGGAGGTACGCGCCGCTATCCATCGGCCGGTTGGGGCGACAACGGTGGACGGCGTCAAACGCCGTTGCCGCGCGGGTATGGGGCGTTGCCAAGGCGGCTTTTGCTCGCCCCGCGTGATGGAGATTCTCAGTGAAGAGCTGGGGATTGACCTGTGCGCAGTTACGAAAAACGGCGGCGAAAGCCGCGTACTGGCGGACACCATCGAAGAGGCCATGCAGGAAAGGAAGGATCAGCATGAATGAAATAAAGATCGATGTGCTGGTCATCGGCGCGGGTCCGGCAGGCATGGCGGCTGCGATTGCGGCCAGAGAAAACGGAATAGAAAGCCTGCTGATGCTGGAAAGGGAAACAGAAATCGGCGGTATTTTAAAACAGTGTATCCATAACGGATTCGGCCTGCATCGCTTTCAGGAAGAGCTGACGGGACCGGAGTACGCCAAACGGGATATCGACCGCATCCGGGAGCTTAAGGTAGCGGTACAGTGTTCAACCATGGTTATTGATATAGATGAAGATAAGCGTGTGACTGCCGTAAGCAGGGAACATGGCGTGCAGGTGTTTAAAGCCAAGGCAATCATTCTGGCGATGGGCTGCAGGGAAAGGCCGCGCGGTGCGCTGGCAATCCCCGGTACACGCCCGGCGGGTATATTTTCCGCGGGCACGGCGCAGAAGTTTGTCAATATGCACGGATACATGCCCGGGAAGCGGGTGGTAATCCTGGGTAGCGGGGATATCGGCCTGATTATGGCGCGCCGGATGACGCTGCAGGGAGCAAAGGTGCTGGCCTGTGCGGAAATTATGCCATTCTCCAGCGGCCTGAACCGCAACATCGTCCAGTGCCTGCACGACTATGATATACCGCTGCTGTTAAGCCATACAGTGGTGGATATCCGCGGCCGGGAACGGGTGGAAGGCGTTACCATCGCCAAGGTGGATGAGCGCCTTCAGCCGATTGCCGGTACGGAGATTGAGTTTGAATGTGATACACTGCTTTTATCCGTCGGGCTGATCCCGGAAAATGAGCTGACAAAAATGCTGCACGTCGCCATGTCACCCGCCACACAGGGCGCGGTGGTGGACGATGCGCTGCAAACCAGCATGGAAGGCGTATTTGCCTGTGGCAATGTGCTGCACGTTCACGACCTTGTGGATTTTGTCAGTGAGGAAAGCGCGAAAGCGGGTAAGGCTGCCGCCGACTATGTACTGAATAAGGTGGGAGAGGTGCGCTCCGTGATCCATGTTGCGGATGGGCAAGGCGTTCGCGGCGTGGTGCCGCAGCGAATCCGGCACTATGCGGATCAGGCAATGGCATCCGACGTTCGCCTGATGTTCCGTCCGGACCGCGTCTATCACAATGTGAAGGTACAGGTATTGGATGGCGAAACGCTTGTCAAGTCCGTGAAAAAACGCATTATGGCTCCCGGAGAGATGGCGGAGCTTGTACTGCCGGCCGAAACCGTACACAACCTTTCCGCGCAGGGGTTAACGGTACGGATTGACGGATAAGGAGTAGAGGATGGAAAAAACACTGACTTGCATCAACTGCCCGATCGGCTGTCAGATAACCGTAGAGGTGGAAGGCGATCAGGTTGTACAGGTAAAAGGGAACGTATGCAAGCGCGGCCTGGATTACGCAAAGCAGGAAGCCGTTGCTCCGCGGCGTATGGTAACGGCGGTTGTCAATGTGCCGGGGTGCGAGATACCGCTGAGCGTGAAAACCGCGTCGCCCATTCCCAAAGAAAAAATCTTCGATTGTATGAAGGCCATTGCGGCAGCCAAAATCGAAGCCCCGGTGAAGATGGGGGATATCATCTGCAAGGATGTTTGCGCAACAGGGGTTGATGTGGTCGCAACCCGTGACGTTTCGTAATATTTCTTGCAGTTCAAAGTGAATCATGTTATGATTATGTCAGAATTGTTGACAATATATTTCGAAAGGGTGGTATTATGCCAGTCAGAGTAAGAATAGTAACGGTTTTCTGTGTTTTGGCTGTCATAATCCTTGCGTTTACGGTGTTATACATTTCAAAAAATAACGCGATGAAAGAGCTGGAACAGCAGTATTTTGAAGCCGTTTCGTATCGCCAGTACCTGGAAAGCAAAGAAAACAGCCTGCAAAATATGCTCGCTACGATGGGAACCGACTCTTTTATTGAGAATCAGGCCCGGACGTTATATGGCTATATGAAATCGGATGAGCTGCGTTTTGTTATCACAAACCCTGAAGTGCTGTATGGCATACAGCAGTAGGGGAGGCCTATGAAAACGGCTGTTATCGGAATCGGCTCCAATTCGCTTCGTCTGTTGGTCGCGGACCATAAAGACGGACAAATGACCGCAATCCTTCGCAAAAGAGAAGGGTTGCGGGTTTTTGCTTCCTTGAACCAACAAAACGAGATTTCCGACGCCATGATATTGAATGCATGCCACAGCGTGGAAAATCTGCGGCTGGCCGCGAAGGCGGCAGGCGCGCAGCGGTTTCATCTGTTTGCCACCAGTGCCGTCCGGGATGCTGCCAACCAGCAGGCACTGGTGGATGCGCTGTTGCGGACGACCGGTTTGAAGCTGGAAATCATTTCTGGCGAGCGGGAAGCCCGGCTTTCCTTCGTCGGCGCAACGGAAAACGTACGCTCTGGCTTGATTGATATCGGCGGAGGTTCCACGGAAATTGTTATCGGCAAGGGAGATCACCTTGAGTTTGCCTGCAGCCTGCAGGCCGGAGCCGTGCGGATGTACAGGCAGATACCGGTAAACAATGCGCAGGATACACTGCTCGTTCAACAGGCTATGCGAGCCTTGATCAAACCGTATCAGGAAAAGCTATCTAAAATTAAAACGCCAACCGAGTGGGTTGGCGTTGGGGGAACCATGACGGTTTTGGCAACCTGTTCCCAAAATATTGCCTGGAATCAGCACGACAGTATTCAAAGCTTTACCGCGAAACGTTCCGATGTGAAAAGGATCATGATAAACTTAGCACAAATGCCGCTGGATATGCGCCGGTCCATGCCATGTATACCGCCGGACCGGGCGGATATCGTCGTTCATGGCTTTGCCATCCTGTTGGCTTGTATGGAGGAACTGAATATTGAACAAATCCGTATCTCCAGACAAACCAATTTGGACGGCTACCTGAAGCTTATGAAAGCGGACGGATGAGGATAAGCGGAGTCAGCTCGTCGCCCTGGCCGCTGGGATTATCGCGCATCGCGTCCTGAATCTGTTCGTCGGTCAGCGGGAAATCCTTGGACTTGCCCAGCTGGTCGCGTTGGATATCGTTGGCATCCATCAGCACAATGGGGATGCCTGTTTCTTTTGACAGCTCATCGCACAGCTCGTTGGGATTGGGAGGATTGATGGTAGCCAGCTCATGATACCGCTTGAAGCTGGAACGGAAATAAAAACCGTCAATGCCGCCCACGCCTTTACCGCACACCCTGTAAAAGACGCCTTTCACACCGAAGGGGCGGGTGACGGCGCTTAAAAAGGCGGCCAGCAACACGCGCGGGAGACCTACCATATCAATGACCAGTTGCAGTTTATAGGGCTCGTGCATACCGACGCCCGTTGAATTGATCCCCGCAAAATGCCACATGAGCTTCGCAAAAAAACCGGGTTTCACTTCTTCGCGCGTTTTTACATTGCCGGAGCACATACACATTACCTTGGCCCCGAAGGAGAGCACATCGCCGTCCTGGTACAGCGGACGCACGTATTTTTCAACGAGCTCCGTTTTGCTTTCGCCCACTTCCACAAAATGCGTCTGGATGGCATAGCGCTGGTACTTATTTCCGTCTTTACCCTCGATTATGCCGCGGTCGAAATAAACCAACCCATCCTGTTCGCGCCGCTGTGCAGCCAGATTTCTTCCCTTGTCCTCGGCCATCTTGAGTGCCTCCCTAAATATTGTCAAAGAAAGCATTGCCTTCTTCGCCGCATAGAATACCCAGTTCATTGAAATGGAGTATAACGGGCTGAGCATCGATATATTTCAGGATCGTATCAAAGCGGACACTCTCGGTAAAGGTCAGCAGGGTAAATGCGACGCCATGCTTCTTTGCGCGTCCCGTTCGCCCGATACGGTGCAGATAGTACTCGTTTTCGTTGGGAAGGTCGTAATTGATTACGGCTTCCACATCATCCACGTCAATGCCGCGTGCCGCCACATCCGTGGCAAGCAGAATATGAAATTTTCCCTTGCGGAACGATTGCATCACCTGGTTTCGAGCGCCCTGCTTCATATCGCCGTGCAGGCACTCGGCCAGATAACCGGCTTTTTGCAGGCGGTTGCACAGCCGCTGCGTCATATCCTTGGTATTGATAAACACCATCACACGGCTGAACTCGTCGCTGTCCAGCAAGTACAGCAGATGCTCGTATTTATTTTTCTGCTCCGATTCGATAACATACTGTTTGATCTGCGGCCGGTTTTCCTTCGTGGCCGGGATGAGCACTTCCACCGGATCCTGCTGGTATTTCCAGGCGATGGTTTGCACCTCCTGGTTGGTGGTGGCGGAATACAGCACAAGCTGCCTGTCGGCGGGCGTAGCTTCGATAATTTTGGTGACATCCTTTACAAAGCCCATGTCCAGCATTTCGTCGGCTTCATCCAGGACCATGGTATGGATGCTGTCAAGCCTGATATTGCCCCGGTTCATATGATCAATCAAACGCCCGGGCGTCGCAATCACGATCTGTGGATGGCGCTTCAGCTGATTGATCTGCTTTACGATCGGCTGACCGCCGTAAAGCACCGCGATTTGCAGTCCCTTGATATACTGCGCCAGGGTGCGCAGCTCCTCTGCAATTTGCAGGCTCAGCTCACGGGTCGGCGCCAGTACGAGTTCCTGAACCCGCTGATCTTTCATATCGATATATTCGAGCATCGGAATGCCGAAAGCGATGGTCTTTCCGGTGCCGGTGGGAGCGATGGCAATCACATCCCGCCCCTCCATCATCAGGGGAAGGGTCTGGGCCTGTACAGGGGTCATGGTATGGATATTCATCGTATCCAAAGCGCGAAGCACCTCCGGGCTGATGTCCGCGTTTGAAAAAGCTTGTTGTATTTCCGGCAAAATATTCTCCTTATCCGGTTGAATCTGTTTGAGTCCTTATCAAGCATATTCGTCTTGATATGGCAATAAACAACCAAATTTCACTATTCGACAGCTTTGCTTTTTTTCCTGCTATGGTATAATAGACAATACAAAACCAATACCGTGGAGGTACGGATATGAGCAGATTGGGCGATCTCCTGAAAACAGAACGGCTTCGGCGTGATATGACGTTGAAACAGGTTGCTAAGCTTGGCGGCGTCAATGAACGGTACCTGAAGGATGTGGAAGAAGGAAAGCGGATTATCCCGGATGACCAGGCGCGCCGCATTCTTCGTAAAATCGGGCTGAGCGAACAGACGGAGCAGGGCTTCACGCTGGATGATATCGCAGCCACGGTTGATTTGCAAACGGCTACAACGGCATCTCCAAAAAGGGAAGAGTCATCGCGGGCCAAAGAAACGGTTCCCGTGTTTTATGAAGATGAGAAGGAAAGTGCAACCGTGCAGGGCAGCGTTTGGCTGGATGCCCTCAGCAGCGTGCTGAAGCGTGTGCCGGTTTACAACGCCGTACTGGAAGAAATAGACCATCGTCTGCTGCCGGTTATGCAGGGCCGCATTGAGGGCGCGTCCCCCGATAAGGTGTTCTACTATCAAATGCCGGACGACAGCATGCGCGGATTTCGCATTTTAAAAGGCGACTGGTGCTTTACCGTACCTGCCGCAAGTCCAATCGATGGGGCGGTTATGCTGGTGGAATACCAGGGGAAACGCGCTTTGCGAAAGGTGAAAAAGCTCGATGCCCTGAGCGTGTTGCTGCAAAGCTATGACAGCGAATACACGGCACAAACCTGCTCCCTGCCGGAGATCAATATAACCGGGCATGTTGTGCGGGTTGAATTCAGTTTACTGTAACGAGATTCGATGAAGAAAAGGAGCATACAATGATTTATAAACCTTTTGGGCAAACCGGAATCGAATTATCCGCGCTTGGTTTCGGCGCGATGCGTCTGCCGATGGATGGCGACCATGTGGACGATGAAAAGGCCATCCCTTTGATGCGGAAGGCTTTTGAACTGGGCGTTAACTATGTGGATACGGCGCCCTATTATTGCAACAGGGACAGCGAGCGCGCCGTGGGCCTTGCTCTGAAGGGATGGCGTGACAAGGTCTATCTTTCAACAAAAAACCCCGCCAAGGATTCCATTGACGGCAAATGGCGCAGGAACCTGGAAAAATCACTGGAAACCCTTGATACGGATTCCATTGATTTTTTCCACTTATGGGGGATTACGCTGGAAAATTTCAAGGCGATGGATGTTCCGGGCGGGCCGATAGATGATGCGAAGAAAGCATTGGATGAAGGGCTGATCAAGCACCTGTGCTTTTCGTTCCACGATGAACCGCAGAACATGATCCCCATCATTGACAGCGGTTATTTCACCTCTGTGCTGTGCCAGTATAACCTGCTGGACAGAAGCAATGAAGACGCCATTGCCCATGCCCGGGAGAAAGGCCTCGGCGTCATCATCATGGGGCCTGTCGGCGGCGGCAGGCTGGGCGCGCCGTCCGACGTGGTGAAAAATCTTATATCCGGTGGTATTCAAAGCTCGGCGGAAATGGCTTTGCGCTTTGTGCTGGCTAACCCCAATGTCAATATCGCGCTCTCCGGTATGGGCGATATGAAGATGCTGCAGGAAAACGTTCAGGTCGCTTCCATCGGCGGACGGCTGTCCGAAGAGGAACTGGAGCAGGTAAAGGTCATGCTCGATGAAAACAAGCGGTTGATGGATTTGTACTGTACTGGCTGCAATTACTGCATGCCGTGCCCGCAGGGCATCAATATCCCGCATCTGTTCCGCTTGATGAACTATCACCGGGTGTACAAGCTGACCGACTACGCCAAACAGGAGTACCAGAAAACCACTGTGCCGATTGAGGACCGGAAGGACAGCTGGTATAAGGAGCAGGGTCTTGACGCTTCGCACTGTGTAGCCTGCGGCGCCTGCGAAAAGAAATGTCCGCAGAAACTGAAGATTATCGATCAGCTAAAGGAAACCGCCAAAGCGTTGGAATAAGGATAACCGTTAAAAAGCCGTGCAAATCGCACGGCTTTTTACTATTTTAAATATTCGAATCTTTTATCAGCGCCTGCCCTTGTCGTAGGGGATTCCTTCGGCTTTCGGGGCGCGGCTGCGTTTGCTGGTCAGGATCAGTATGATCATGGTGACCAGATAGGGCATCATCAGATATACGTACTCGCTGCTGACGAGGTTTTCAAACTTCGGCAGAAACGAGATGGAATTGGAATAGAACGAGATGATGCGGAAGAACGCAAAGAAGAAGCTGGCGAATAAAATGTTGATGGGTTTCCAGTTGCCAAAAATCATCACGGCCAGCGCGAGGAAGCCGTAGCCCGCCACGGTGGAGGTGAACCCGCTGCCGGCGGCCAAGGTATAGGCGATACCGCCGATCCCTGCAAAGAAACCGGATATTCCTACGCCAAGGTAGCGCATCCGGTAAACGTTCACGCCTACGCTGTCCGCCGCCTGCGGATGCTCGCCACAGGCGCGCAGGCGCAAGCCCGTTTTGGTGCGGTACAGAAAAATGACCGAGAACACAAGCAGGAGCACCGCAACCGGCGTGGTCAGGAAAAAGCTTTTAAACAAGAAGGTGGATAATATTCCGTCGGTGCTGATACCCAGGCTTTCCGGCATGATCCGTACCCAGCTGGGAATCAGTACTGTGGTTTGCGCTGTTCCCTGTATATTCCAGGTTACAACTACCGCCAGGGCGGGGGCGAGCATGTTCAGCGCCGTACCGCTGATCACCTGATCGGCTTTCAGCTTGATGGAAGCAAAAGCCAGAAGCTGGCTGTAGATAATGCCGACAATCCCTGCAATCACAATGCTTGCCAGCACATACAGCTGCGTCAGATTTGGATTATACCCCATATCATCCACAAAGCGCAGGAATAGGCTGGCAGCCAACGCACCGATGATCATGATGCCTTCCAGCGCGATATTGACCACGCCGCTTCTTTCCGAAAACATACCACCCAGGGCAACCAGCATCAAGGGAACGGCAAACATCAACGTTGCGCTTAAAATATCTCCGACAATCATTCTTGCTCGTCCTCCTTTGCCGGGTCTCCGGGTTCAGCTTTCACAGCGGGTGGTGAAGCGGTATCGTCGTCGTTGAGAGTATTAGCCAGCGAGTGGCGCATGAACAGATTATTCAGCCAAAGCTTCAATAAGAGAGCAAAGGCGCTTACGTAGATAATCACGCCGATTATGATATCAATGTTTTCCCGTACAAAGCGCGGTTGCAGCGCATCTCCGCCGACTTGGATGTAGCTGATAAACAACGCGCTGACAATCACGCCGATCGGATGGGAGTTTGCCAGAAGCGCAACGGGAATCCCGTTGAAACCCGCCGCCAGCAATACTTTCAGGAAGGTATACTGCCCGGTGCCGCTCAGGTAATACAGCCCGCCGCCCAGCCCGGCGAGTGCGCCGGAGATTGCGAATGAATAAATAATCTTCCGTTTTGCGTTAATCCCAGCATATTGGCTGGCATTGCGGTTATACCCGCAGGCCTTGATTTCGTATCCGAAGGTGGTCTTTTGCAGCAGCACCCAAATGATAATGGCAACCAGAACCGCAATAAAAATACCGATGTTGAACAGGTTGCTGTTCATCAGCTCGTCCAGACCCATTTTGGGTAAAACCGCGTTTGCGTTGGCATCGGCCAGCACGGGGGTACGGTCACGGACGAAGGATTTTCCCCAGTAGTCGGCAACCAGCATAGGGAAGTTCATAAATGCCAGATTCACTGCGAATACGGCAATCCAGTTAAACATAATGGAGGTGATCACTTCGTTTACATTGAACAGCGCCTTACAGATGCCGGGAAGAGCGCCCCAGATTGCGCCTCCGATCATTGCTGCGACGATGGCCAGATACCAGGGAAGCTGCCACTGGATGCCCGCAAACAGGGCAAAGAAAGCGCCTACCGTATACTGCCCGGACGCGCCGATATTGAACAATCCGGTTTTAAAGGCAAAAGCAACGGAAAGGCCTGTGCAGATCAGCGGCATTGCCTGATAAAGTACCTTGGCAAATTTCTGGGTATCGCTGAAGCCGACCGTCAGGATTTTTCCAATGCCCCACAAAGCACGGTCCGGCTTGGTTACCAGAAGCAATAAATATCCGATAAATAGCCCGATGAGAACAGCCCCGACAGAAGCCAAAATGGAAGTGAGCGTTGATGTGTTGAACTTCTTTTTCTGTTTCATGCTACATCACCTCACGGGAAATCTCGGTGGGGGTGGCTCCGGCCATATAGAGCCCAAGCTCCTGGCGAACCGCGCTGGGACCGTCTACCTCAGCTACGATATTGCCCTCATACATGACCAGAATGCGGTCGCTGATATTCATGATTTCTTCCAGTTCCAGGCTTACGAGCAACACGGCGCGGCCTTCGTCCCGTGCGGTGATCAATTGTTTCTGAATGTACTCAATTGCGCCGACATCCAACCCGCGCGTCGGCTGCACGGCAATCAACAAATCGGGGGAGAGCGATGCCTCTCTGGCGATAATCGCCTTTTGCTGGTTGCCACCGCTCATGCTTCGGGCCAGTGTTTCCGGGCCCTGACCGGCACGGATATCAAAATACTGGATCAGCTTATCCGCGTGCTCCTGTATCTGCTGAAAACGCAAAAAGCCATGGTTGCTGAATTGTGGTAAGGAATAGCTTTTTAAGATCAGGTTTTCTGCCAGCGAATAATCCAAAACCAATCCGTATTTGTGACGGTCCTCCGGGATATGCGCAATGCCCAGATCATTTCTGGTACGAATGCTTTCATTTGTTATATCCCGGTCGCCGAAATAAATCGTGCCGTGCGTCGGCTTGATCATCCCGGTCAGCGCATAAACCAATTCGCTCTGTCCGTTGCCCTCAATTCCCGCGATGCCGACAATTTCTCCCTGGCGCACATTGAAGGACACATTATGCAGATGATGCTTCCCGCTGGCTGCCGTGGAAAGAGAGAGATTGTTGACCCGAAGAATAATATCCTTGGGATCGGCAGGCTTTTTATCGACTTTAAAGTTTACCTTGCGGCCGACCATCATTTCCGCCAGTAAATCCACCGTTGCGTCTTTCACATCCACAGTACCGATGCATTTTCCTTTTCGCAGCACCGTGCAGCGGTCCGCAACCGCCATGATTTCATTCAGCTTATGCGTGATGAACAAAATGCTTTTGCCCTCGCTGGCAAAATTACGCATGGTCTGCATCAGGTCTTCAATTTCCTGGGGTGTGAGAACGGCCGTAGGCTCGTCAAAAATAAGGATATCATTATCGCGGTAGAGCATTTTTAATATTTCGACGCGTTGCTGCATGCCAACGCTGATATTCTCGATCGTTTCATCCAAATCAACCTGGAGTTTGTATTTTTTGCTGAGTGCCAGCGCTTTTTCACGGGCTTGCTTTTTTTGCAATATACCGTGACGGGTATCCTCAGCGCCCAGCATAATATTATCCAGAACAGAAAAGACTTCAACCAATTTAAAGTGCTGATGCACCATACCAATGCCTTCGGCATTCGCATCGTTTGGGTTTTGAATGCGGACGGGTTTGCCGTTTTTCAAAATCTGTCCGGCTTCCGGCTGGTATAAACCGAAAAGAACGCTCATCAGTGTGGATTTTCCAGCGCCGTTTTCACCCAGCAGCGCGTGAATTTCTCCCTTTTTCAACTGGAGCGTAACATCGTCATTGGCAATCACGCCGGGAAACATCTTTCGAATTCCCAACATCTCAATAATGTATTGATCCATGCTGATACCCCTTTGGACTGCGTTACTCAATTTCAAAGAAAGGCCAGGCGTCCGCCTGGCCTTTCACAGAAAGGAGCTTACTTAGTTCTGGAAATCGACAGTGGTTACAACCGTGGCGGGCGCCGCATCGGTAGCGTCGGAGATGACCACTTCGCCGTTGAGGACCTTATCCATGATGGCCTGATAGTCATCCAGCGAGAAGGTCTTAAAGCGCCAGCTTGCATCATCCGTGGGCAGGCCGCAAGCGCCGTCCAGCGTGCTGAAAACAATGTCTTTGCCCGCGTATTCTTCGGGGGCTTTATATCCGTTGTCATAAATCGACTTCAGAAGCGTGTTCAGGGGCGCGGGGATGAGCTTGATAGCGGAAGTGATAAACCGCTCGCTGATGTAGCTCTGGTTGGAGTCAACGCCGATCATGGCGCCATCGGCCACTTCCGCCGCGGAAAGGCAGCTGATGAAGATGCCGCCGCCGCATGCGAAGACGATTTCAGTGCCTTCCGCATACCAGCTGTCCATCTTGGCTTTGATTTCATCATTGGGGCCGAAGGTGCCGGAATACCAGTACTTCACTTCGGGCGTTACGCCAAGCTGCTGGGCCGCGTAATCAATGCCCTGGATGAAGCCGAAGCCATAGCGGATAACCGCGGGCACATCGGAGCCGCCCAGGAAGCCAAGCTTGGTATAGCCGTCCATCACAGCCGCATACCCGGCAAAGAAGCCGGACTGCTCTTCTTTAAACTGCATGTTGATTACATTGGCGGGGAACACGGCGGGATCGATGGTCAGGTCGATACCGATAAAGACAACGCTGGGATTGTTGTTCGCAGCGGTCAGCACGGCGGCGTTGAACAGATAGCCGGGGACGACAACCACTTTGGCACCGTTCTCAATGGCGGTGGTAATGCTCTCGATACGGGCATCATCGCTGTCTTCAAACGGTTTGTAGTATGCGTAATCCTCGTCTTTGACCAGCTGATTCGCTTCGGCAAAGGCAACGAGGCCTTCCCATGTGCTCTGGTTGAAGGATTGGTCGTCAATATTGCCAACATCGGTAACCATAGCGAAGACAACGCCCTCTTCTTCCGCTTTCTTCCCGGTGAAAAGAAGAATGGCGGCGACTGCGGCGGCGACTACGATAATCGCAATAATAATGAGCCATACCTGTTTTTTGCTAAGACCCTTTTTTGCTTTTTTTTCTGACATATTAAACAGCCTCCCTAAATTAGTCAAGGACTCAAGTTTTTACAATGATAACATACCCAATAGGGCAAGTCAAGCAAGATACTGTATTGCCATGTGCCCGTCCATCCCGGATATTGTATAGAAATAAGGATTTATGCGGAGCTTATGCGCTTTATAGGGAGAAGCACTTCAGGCAAACGACAATAGGGTGCTGATCACATATTCGATTTCGTCATTCTGCATCTCCGGATAAACCGGCAGGCAGACCGTCTGTTTTGAAAGCATCTCCGCTGCCGGCAGATCTCCCTCATGGTACCCAAGCCAATCCAGCGCCTTTTGCAGGTGAAGCGGCAGGGGATAGAACGGCGCACACCCGATGCCATGGGCGGCCAGGTGCTGCATCAGTTCTTCTTTACGCTCACAACGCAGTGCGTATTGATGCCATACGGGTTTCGCCCCTTCGATTACATGGGGAACCCGCACAAGTGAGCTGCCGGACAGCGCTTCGGTATATCGGGCCGCGATCTGCGACCGCAGGAGATTGAAACGGTCCAGATACGGAAGCTTGACCGATAGTACCGTTGCCTGCAGCGCGTCAAGCCGGGAATTGTACCCGATGAGATAATTGAAGTATTTATACGGATTATAGAGCCCGGCCGGGGCAGTGGTACCCTCCAGCTCGTCGGGGGTTCCGTCGAGGTAGGATCTCGCTTTGGCTCCGTTTTGTCCCATGCCGTGCTGCAAATAGGCGCGGCACAGGGTGGCCAGCCGGTCGTCGTTGGTGGTGATCATGCCGCCATCGCCGAACGCACCCAGGTTTTTGGTGGGGAAAAACGAGAAGCATCCCAAATCGCCGATCGAACCAACCTTTTTTCCTTTGTATTCCGATCCGACGGCCTGGCAGGCGTCTTCAATCACTTTCAGCCCGTGCTTTTGCGCAAGCTGCATCAGAACGTCCATCTGTGCGGGCTGCCCGAAAAGGTGAACGGGAAGAATGGCCTTGGTTTTCGGCGTAATCCGCTGCTCAACGGAAGCGGGATCCAGGTTATACGTAGTGGAATCCACATCTGCAAATACCGGTGTGGCGCCAAGCAGCGCGATCGGCTCCGCGGTGGCGAAGAACGTAAAAGGCGTTGTAATCACTTCATCACCCGGCCCGATACCAAGCGCGCGAAGCGAGACCATCAGCGCGTCTGTGCCGCTGTTAAGCCCAATGGCATGCTTCACGCCGATATATGCCGCAAAAGCTTCCTCAAACTTATGTACGGCCTCACCCATGATAAACTGCCCGCTGGCCATTAGCTCGGACACGGCGGCTTCCAGTGGGTCTTTCAGGGTTTGGTATTGCCGGGTAAGATCAAAAATCTTAATATCCATTATGTTGTCCTTTCCTGTTGACCGGTCGGGGAATCAGTGGGGCTGATCCTCCGAATCAAAGTTGATCCGTTCTTTTTCGACGACCAACGGCATTTTCATTTGCCGTTCATTGATCATCAGAATATAGGCGCTGAGCATGCCGATGAAGATCAGCTGGATGGAACCCAGAAAAAACATGCCGACCACCATCGGGGCGATGCCCATTGGGAAGTTGTACCAGTCGATCAGCTTCCGGATTAAATAGTAAACGCCAATCAGCAGGCTGATAATGCCCATGCCAAGGCCGGTCATAACAGCAAACTTCGGCAGGATAGTGGAAACACCGATAAACCGGGTAATCGCGGTATCAATCAGATAACTAAACCCGGATTTGGAGCGCCCGCTTCTGCGCGGCTGCTCCTGATAATGCAGCCTGACAATCGGATCGGCATAGCGGATGATCATATTCTGCATGCTGATCAGCGGGTCTTGCGTGGCTTTGCACAGATCAAGAAAGCGCCGCGTATAAAGCGCCGTGCCCGTAAACCCCGGCAGCGTATCCTGTTGCGAAAGCTTACGGGACATCCAGTAGTACACCTTGCGCACGGCGCGGATCTTATCGGACTTGCTGTTCTTCTTGATAGGCGCAACCACCATGGCGCCATCCTCCCAGGCCTTGATCATATCGCCGACCAGTGAAACCGGCACCTGGAAATCAGCGGGTATCAGGATAATGCAATCCCCGCTCGCTTCATACAGCGCGTGCAGGGCGGATGTGTTGGGAAAATTCTTGCCGTTCAGGATAACTTTGATCCGTTTGTCTTTTTTGGCGATGATGCGCAGCCGGTCCTGTGTTCCGTCGTTGGAGCAATTGTCAATGAATAATATTTCATATTCATACTGGGGGAAAGTTTGTAGTAATGCGGTAACATCCTCGCTGATGGGCTCCACGTTCAGCACTTCATTGCGGCAGGGAATGACAATGCTCACTTTTTTCATTGTTACGTACCTCCATGCTTTCTGGGGCAGATGTGTGTTATTCCATGCCGATCAGGTCTTTGGCCTTCATGTCGATTTTCAGCTTTTCAGGATCAATCTGATCCTGATGCGCCTGATAGTATTGATAAAGCTCCTCGATAGCCTGCTTCATGGGGGTGATTTTCAACTCTTTTTTCATTTCCGCATGAAGCCTGCTGTTATCGCCGGTATAGTCCAGATTGCGCTGGGGGCTCTTCAAATGGATAGCCAATGGTTTACCGCTGATCTCGCGCACCATTTCCGCCAGATGGGTCAGCGCGTAGGGAATGCCGTGACACACGTTATAATCATGGTGCTTGGGGCTGTTTTCTAAAAACCAGGCGACGATGGCGGGCAAATCTTCCATATACAGGAAATCAAACATACATTCCGAGCGAACGGAAAGCGGAAGATTGAACACGGCCTTGCAGCAGAGGTTGGAGATAAACTTGATCTGCCACAGCTCGTACTTGCCGAAAATCCCAAACAACCGAAGATTGTAGACGTTTTTCGAAGTTTGCGCTATATGGTTCATGGTGTATTTGGCCAGCCCATATTCGCTGACGGGCAGAACGGACGGAATATCCGTTTCTCTGGCCATGCGGATATGATTCCGCTTGTCATACTCCGCGCCGGAGCCGAAATACAGGATTTTCTCCACACGGTCGGAAAGACGAAGCAGGTTCCAGAACATCAGCATATCGTTGTAATATTCTTTTTCCAGCCCGTTGAACTCCGGTACATGCACCGCGCTGTGGACGATCGCCTCTATGCGGTGCTTATCCACATAGCGGGCTACCTGATCCGTATCCAGCAGCTCCAGCTCCGCGTGCGTCGGCGTAAACAGCTCGTACTGGTTTCCGAGCGCTTCCTTCAAATTCCGGCCGACGAAACCACGGCGGCTTGCTCCGGTAATGAGGATCCGTTTCATGTTTATTTTCCTTCCCAGTCCGGCATATTGTCAAGTTGTTCCTGTTCGGGCAGAAAAGGGTACAGGTTTTCCAGCAGCGAGGAGGAGAAGGTGCCGTCCGGATGGGCAATGGTCATCGACTTGGGAATTTCATCAAACTTTAAGCTGCCGATGATTTCGCACAGGCAGGGGCGGTCGTCTTTCATGATCTCGGTCAGAACGCCCTGAATTTGACTGTCGTTGTCAATGCGGTAATAGGGGAGACCGTAGGTGAGCGCTACTTCTTTGGGCGGGGCAAACCCCAGCCCGCTCTGTGGGTCGCAGCCCGCGAAATTGTTGTTGAAATTGTTGCGCTGCATGGTGTAAACCGATGCGTAGCCATGATTGGAGAAGATAAACAGTTTCAGGGGCAGATGGTATTGATTGATCAGGGCAAGTTCCTGGATATTGGACTGCAGGCTGCCGTCGCCCTCCAGTACCAGCGTACGGCGTTTTCCGCTGGCAAAGCAACAGGATATCGCGCTGGGCACGCACCAGCCCATGCTGCCAAGGCCCATGGAGGTTACAAAATTCTGTCCGTTCTTCAGCTCGTAGGCCATGTGGGATATCCCGCAGGTACGTCCCGAGGAGGAACCCACAAACACATCCGTTACCCTGGAAAGGTCGGACAGCGCCTTGGCAAAGCGGTATCCATCCGTTTTGCCTTCGTTGTCATAGGGCTGCGCTTCCTTCTCAAGCGAATACTTGGCCTTCATGGCGGTGCAATACTCCATCCAGTCGGCCCGGTCGGCTGGCCGGTAGAGGGCTTTTTGTGCCAGCATGGCCGGAATAAACGTTTTCAGGTCGGCCGCGAAGGTCATCGCGAACGGGATTTTCAGCTTGTCAATTTCCAGCTGTTCGATATCCACCATTACCTTTTTTGCCTGATAGGCAAAGTGCGGCTCGTCAAACGCGGTGATCGCGGGATTGAGGCGTGTGCCAAGAATTAACACAAAATCAGCGTTCTGCAACACATAATTGGCGTAGCGCGGCGCAGGGATACCGGGACAGCCCATGTACAACGGTTCCTCATCCCCGAAAACGCCCTTGGCGCGCCACGTGGCCAGAACCGGGATTTGGAATTCCTCCGCCATTTGGCGGATTGCCTGCTGCTGAGCGGCGGCAATCACGCCGTGGCCAATGAGAATGGCGGGGCGTTTGGCCTGGTTCATCAGGGTATACAATGCCTGCAAATCCGTATCGGAGATCGTTTCCTCCTCCGCCAGCCCTTCGGCGGCAGGATCAAAGCCCTTGAGCGATTCAAGGTCTACATGCGCGCCCTGCACATCCAGCGGCACATCAATCCAGGCAGGCCCGCGGCGGCCGTGTGTTGCCAGATATACCGCTTTTTCGAAGTGATAGCGGATCTCGCTTGCATCAAGCACGGTTACGGCATACTTGGTAACGGGCTTTACCATCGGGATAATTGCCACCTCCTGCGCACCGTAGATGCGCAGGCCCTTGAGCTGGCCCATCTGTTCGGTTTTACACTGGCCGGAGATGAAAAGCGCCGGAGTGGAATCCAGCCACGCGCCTGCACAGCCTGTAACGGCATTGGTTGCGCCGGGTCCGGTGGTCACAAGGCAGGCGCCCAGATGGTTGGTATACTGACCATAGCTTTCGGCACAGATTCCGGTGGCCTGCTCGTTTAAGTTGAATACCAGATCGAGTCCCTTTTGGCTGGCAACGCTGTCCAGCATGTGCATCATACCGCCGCCGGGAATCAGAAATAAATGGCGGATACCCTGGTCAACCAGAAATTGTGAAATATAATCCGATACTTTGATCATGCTTCCAATGTTCCTTTCCGGCATGTGTTGAAAATAATGATGAGCATAGGGATAAGCTGCAGTATTACCGCAGCGGTAAACGCATATAAGGCTCCGATCGAGCCGAAAGACCGGGTAAACGGAAGGGCCAGCGCGGTCAGCAGCGCAGCGCCGCTGAGCATGGACAGCAGCATGGGTACTCGTTTGCGGATTGCGATCAGCACGGTGGACAGGAACATGGCGACCGTCAGAAATCCGCTGGAGATAATGGTCATCGCAAGCAGATACATGTGGGGTAAAATTTCACTGCCAAAGATCAGGCTGAACACCCATCCGCCGATCCAGTTCCCCAGCGGCACCAGCGCGGCGGTGATCACAAGCACCGCTGCCGCAATCAGGAGAATTTGCCTGCGGAGCTCGGCAAACTGTTTGGCAACAAAACGTTCGGAAAGCGCCGGCATAATCACAAACCAGACAGAGCTGGCCAGTGTGGTCATAATCACGGTCACCATGGTAACTGTGGAGAAATAGCCCAGCGTTTCCCTGCCGTATAGCGCTTCCACCGCATACCGCATGAAAAAAAGCATGTAAGGCAGTACCAGTGTGCTGAGCATCAGCGGGAAGCTTTCCCGAAGAATCGTTCCCACGCCCCGCACGGAAAAGCCCTTCAGACCGGAACCCTTCATATGCGGAACATCAAAAAATGCCAGCGTAAGCAGGAATACAGCGGCCATCAGCAGGATTGCGGACAGCAGACCGTATCCGAGCCACATCATCAGGGTAAACGCGGCAAGCGGCAGGAGGCTTTTCAAAGCAAACGAGAGCAGGATTATACCGTATTTGCTTTGGAACTGATAATAGGTAAACAGATAGTTCATCGCCGTTTCACAGTATTTAAACAGCATGTAGGCGATACAGCACAGGATGGTATAGCGGTCAAAACCGCAGAAGGGGAGAACGGCAAAAAAAAGCAGCAATGCGGCCGCACTTGTGCCGGTATACGCCGCCGTATACTGCGACGGCGTAAAACGACGGGTGACATCGCTGAGCTGATAATTGCGGAGGTTATACAAGGAAACAAACCCGAAAATATTGGCATACGAAATGACCAGAGAAAACGTTCCGGATACATCATATCCTGCAATCCGGACAACAAATACGGTGGTAAGCCACTGACAGCAGTAATACAGAACCGTACCGGCCGTGTTTCGCATCGTGTTTGAGAGCGTCTGGGACGACATCGCATCAAAACCCTTTCGTTCAAGCGCGCACGGGTTTTATCGGACTCTGCGCATATAAGAAGCCTCCCATATCATATCAAAACGATAGGGGGATGTCTATTCTTACATAAAAATACCCAGGTGTTCCAAAAGGATTTTGGCTCCGATGCCAATCAGCACGGCACCGCCGAAATACTCCGCCTTGCTTTTGAACCGGACGCCGAAGATCTGGCCGATTACAACGCCCGCAAAGGAGATCACAAACGTAATACAGCCGATCGTCAGGGCAACCGGCAGGATGGGCGTCTCCAGAAGGGCAAAGGTAATGCCGGCGGCCAGCGCGTCGATGCTAGTGGCAATCGCCAGCACAAAGAGCTCGCGGTAATTGATGGTGAGATCACAGGGCTCTTCCGGGTTGTCCTTGTTATGGTAGGCCTCCCAGATCATCTTCAAGCCGATAAAGGCGAGCAGAAAGAAGGCGATCCAATGATCCAGGGATCCGATCTGGGTATAAAACTGGCGGCCCAGCAGCCAGCCCAGAGCGGGCATAAGCGCCTGGAAACCGCCGAAGAAAAGGGCGATAACGGCCGCGTAGCCATACTGCATTTTGCGCATACATAAGCCTTTGCCCATCGCAACGGCAAAGGCGTCCATCGAAAGCCCCACAGCGATGAGTACAAGTTCTATCAACGGATGAACACTCCCGTCTGTCTAACTGGTTTATAACAGCAAGCGTTTACATGGAGGATATGGTCTGATCCACCTGCTGGCGGATCATCCGGATCTCGGTCAGTTTCTCACTTACGGCGCGGTCCAGCTGCTTCATCACATCGTCGATGTGTGAAAACACATCCTTGTACAGCGCGTCAACTTCTTCCTGGGTTGCCTGTTTCAGTTCTTCCGCTTCCAGCCGGGCTCTGGCTACGATTTCCTGCTCATTGACCAGCTGCTTGGCGCGGGCTTCGGCATCGGACATCATCCGTTCCGCATTGGCCTTTGCCTCCGCCATCATATGCCGGGCTTGTTCCTGGGCACGGCCAAGAATTTCCTGGGCTTGCAGGCTGGCGGAATTCACGGTGTTTTTCGCTTGCAGGGTGGCTTCGCCTACCGCGTTGGTTGCGCGGGAATTGGCTTCGTTTTTCGTGCGTTCCGCCATCTCCTTGGCTTCGGCGATGATGGCCGTTTGATTGGCGATCACCTCCTGTGCTTCCGTCATATCCAGCGGAAAGCTTTCCCGTATCTGCTCTACCAACTGGCTGGAATGAACCTTGTCGATCATCACGGAACCGCTGAGGGGCACACGCTTGCCCATGCTGATGAGATCGTACAGTTCATCCAGCAAGAGGATTGTTTTTGGTTTTGCCATTGGGTATTGCCTCCTGATAACCTATTTTTTATGTAAACCGCTTTTGAATATCCGGCAGAATGCAGGCAGGCACAAACGTGCTGACGTCTCCGCCGAAAGAAGCAACCTGTTTAACAACGCTGGAGCTGATGTAGGCATAATCGGGCGAGGTCATCAAAAATAACGTTTCAATCGATTCAGCCATCTGCCGGTTTACCTGCGCCATTTGAAATTCCGCTTCGAAATCCGTTACGGCGCGCAGCCCGCGAATGACGATCCTGGCATCGGATTTCCGCATATAGTCTACCAATAAACCCTGAAAGCTGTCAATTTGGATATTCGGTAAATGAGCGCAGGCTTTTTTCAGCAGCTCCATTCGCTGGGCAACGGAAAACAGGGGGTGCTTGGCAGGGTTGTCCAACACGGCAACGCGGACCAACGGAAACAGCCTGCTGACACGCTGGATAATATCCAGATGTCCAAGGGTTATGGGATCAAAGCTCCCAGGATAAACACACAGATTATTGTTCATCGGCCTGTCCTCCTTTGTGAAAGGTATGCATGTGGATTACCGTATCACCGTAGGTTCTGTAGTCTCTGAGCTGAAAAGCCTGACCCAGTTCCACCGGGATATCCCTGTGGTGCTCGGTAACAATCAACGCGTCCTGTGCCAGCAGATGCCGCTGCTCCAACAGACCGGCAATCTCCTGATATATAGACAGCCGGTAGGGGGGATCCAGAAAAACGAGATCAAAGCGGTTTTCGGCGGGGGACAGGCGCTGCAGCGCCATCCGCCAATCAGACGGGTTAACGGAAACCTGATCGGAAAAACGCAGCGTTTCCACATTGCGGCGAATGCACTCGATCGCCTGCCGGGAAGAATCCACAAGAACAGCCTTTGCCGCGCCCCGGCTGAGCGCCTCCAGCGCCAAAGCGCCGCTTCCGGCAAAGAGATCCAGTACAACGGCATCGGGAACATCGCGCTGAATGATGTTGAACAGGGATTCCCGTACGTAATCCAGCGTAGGACGCGTGTTCTGGCCTTTGGGCGCGGTCAGGGTACGGCCTTTGGCGATGCCTGCAATAATACGCATTGCTGAAATCAGATCAAACGCTCGGGCGTTTTGCTGGCGGTGCGCACCTTGCGGGCTTTGCGTTCCTTGCGCTTTTTGTTATGAACGCCGATTTTAATACCCGTATTCACTTTGGTTCTCACGCTGGGGCCCTGCAAATACCCAATTCCGTAAGCAAGCGGTGCAATGCTGATCCAAAGCGGGGTCAGGCGCTCCGCCCACAGCATACCGTTGGTATCCAGCAGCAGGGCCACATTGATAAACGGCATGGTCAGCGCGCGCACAATCACGCGCAGGATCGGCATAAACAGCAAGCTGGAATTGTTTGTGTAATAGGAGAGCGCCTCCCCGACATGCGTCTGCTGCATGGAGGCACTCAACCATGAGGGAAGCACGCCCAGCGTATAGATGAGCGGCTGTACCATAAAGGCAAAGACCAGTGTGATCATCAGATAAGGAATTAACGCGATCAGGATCTCGTAAAACCCTTTGCCGGGATGATAGCACCGGTCCAGATCCTGCGGCGCGATAATTTTGCCTTCCTGCTGATGTTGATACATGATTTCGGAAAAGTGCGCGTCGCTTTCTCCGGCGTTTATTCCCTGTGAATACATATAGAAAGCGGCAAAAAAGATGAGAACGAAGGAGGTTGCAATACGAAGAAACGCGGAATCAAAACTGAGCATCAAGCCGAGTATGGTATAAAGGATTCCGATAAAAAGAATACTGAGCATCATCTTAAACCCTTTTCGGGTTGGATACCCGCCATTCCACGTACCGTACAGAATCGGTTTCACAACAGGTTTTACCGGTTTTGCCATAACAATGATCTCCTTTGGGTTTCAATCCCGCAATACTCCGGCGGGCAGATAGGTTTTGGGAACGCGGTTGGTAATGCTTAGCAGTACTTCATAGCTGATCGTGCCTGCCCACGCGCCCAGTTCATCGGCGGATATCAAATCGTCGCCCTGCCGGCCGATGAGCACGGCGATATCTCCGGGCTTTGTCTCCGGGTTCTGGGTAACGTCCACCATGATTTGGTCCATGCACACACGGCCGACAATGCGGGCGCGTTTCCCGCCGATCAGCACCTGCCCGCGGTTGCTGACCATGCGGTGATACCCGTCCCCGTAGCCGACGGCAACGGTTGCGATTCTCATGGGCCGGTCTGCCGTAAACGTGCATCCGTAACCGATCGACGTGCCTTGGGGAATGTCCTTAACATAAACGACCTCCGATTCCCAGTGCAAAGCGGGGCGAAACGGAAGGGACGTAGGCACGGGAGGATAACCGTAGAGGGAAATCCCTTCCCGGATCATGGAAAAGTTTGCTTCAGAGGATACCAGGCTCATCGCGCTGTTGGAAGCATGCACGGGAATGCCGGGATCAAAACAGGAACGAAGCTCCTGAAAAAGCCGCAGTTGATTTTTTGTATAGTCGCTTGGAACACAGTCCTCCAGCAGGTGATCTGCCTCGGCGAAATGCGTATAGATTCCGGTTACTTTTACATGGGGTGCCTTTTGAAGCGCCTCCCGCAAAGCAAGCGCTTCCTCACGGGTACGCAGCCCAATCCGGCTCATGCCGGTATCCAACTTGATATGCATCAAGGCCGTTTCATGAAGCCTGGCGGCTGCCGCCTCCAGCTCAGCCACCCGGTGCGGTTCAAATACGGTCATGGTGAGTCCCGCCCTGATGCAGGGCTCAATGCTCTGCTCATTGACGGCGCCCAGCACAAGGATGTTTACCTCGCGGTTTGCATGCCTACGCAGCTCGATGCCTTCCTCGGGAATGGCAATCGCCAAATCGCGGCAGCCGATATCCATGACGGCTTTGGCTACTTCCAGCATTCCATGCCCATAGGCGTTGGCTTTCACAACGGCCATCACGCGGACATCCTTTGGGAGATGCTCCGTCATGATCCGGTAATTGTTCTGAATTGCGCTTAAATCAATGGTGATGAGGTTATGCCGATACACGGGTATGTCCTCCTGAAACGATGTAAACAGGAAGCACGGAAAGGAACGGGGACAGGTGTCCGCGTCATTCCTTCCGTGCTTGAATAGGAAAGGATCAAACGTTACAGTGCCGCCTGAAGATCTTCCTGGGTAAACAGGGTAACGCCTGCGCCCTGAAGCACCTTTACGGCTTCTTCAGGTTTATCCACACGGATGATGATCAGCGCGTGGTCGCCGTGGCTGCGGAAAAACGAATAGAGGTATTCCAGCCCGATTGCGTGATCGGAAAGCTGGGAGAGCACATCCGCCAGCGCGCCCGGATGATCGGGGACGCTGATGGCTAAGACATCCGTAATCTTGACAGAGTACCCGGCTTGCACAAGAAGCGCTTTCGTCTTCTCGTAGTCCGCCACAATGCAGCGCAGGATTCCAAAATCGGTCGTATCTGCAATCGACAGGGACATCAGATCAATCCCGTGATCGCCCAATTGTTTGGTGAAACCGGCTAAGCTTCCAGATCTGTTTTCCAGAAAAACGGAGATCTGTTTTACAAACATTGTGTTCGCCTCCATCTGTATATTATAGCATTTAAAGTTTGCGGTTGTCTAGCACACGCTTGGCCTTGCCCTCGCTGCGCGGCAGGGAACCGGGCTGGCATAGCTTGACTTTTGCGTGTACCAATGCATGAGATGAGATTGATTCGAAAATTTCCCGCTTCAGCGTTTCCAAATCTTTCACGGTATCGCTCATGCTGTCGTGGGAAAGCTCCACCTGAACCTCGATCGTATCCAACAGATTCTGGCGTTCCACAATAATCTGGTACTGGGGCACGATCCCCTTTACCTGCAGCAGCGCGTGCTCGATCTGAGACGGGAATACATTAACGCCCCGGATAATCAGCATATCGTCCGTGCGGCCCATAATGCGGCCCATGCGAACGTGCGTTCTGCCACAATCGCAGGGCGCGTCCGTCAGCGTGCACAGGTCGTGCGTACGGTAGCGAAGCAGCGGCATGCCGTGCTTGGTTAAGGTGGTGAAGGTAAGGTCGCCCTGCTGGCCGTAGGGGAGGCCCTTATTGTCCGGCCCGATGATCTCCGGCAGGAAATGATCCTCCCAGATATGCATGCCCTGCTTGCACATGCACTCCATGGATACGCCTGGGCCCATTACCTCGCTCAGGCCGTAAACGTTCATTGCGTCAATGTGCAGTACCTTTTCAATCTGTTCGCGCATGCTTTCCGTCCAGGGTTCCGCACCGAAAATGCCGCACCGCAGCTTTGGCACCTTGATGTTATCGTGCTCCATGGCTTCAGCGAGGTTGAGTGCATAAGAAGGCGTACACATCAGCGCCGTAGTGCCGAAATCCTGCATGAGCATCAGCTGGCGGGTGGTGTTGCCGCCGCTGATGGGCACCACCATGGCGCCCACGCGCTCCGCGCCGTAATGCGCGCCAAGGCCGCCTGTGAACAAGCCGTACCCGTAGGCAACCTGTACAATATCGCCCTTGCTGACATTCGCGCAGAACATGCTGCGTGCCATCAGCTCCGTCCAGCGGTCAATATCGCCGCTGGTGTAGCCGACAACCGTCGGCTTTCCGGTAGTGCCGCTGGACGCGTGCACGCGGATAATCTCGCTGGTGGGAACGGCAAACAGGGAAAAGGGGTAATTATCCCGTAGATCCTGCTTCTCGGTGAAAGGCAGCAATTCAATATCGTCCACACCGTGGATGTCGTTTGGCGTCAGGCCAAGCTCCTGCATTTTTTGGCGATAGAACGGCACGCTCTCATATACTCTGCGCACAACATCGCGCAACAGGCTGTCCTGAAACGATCGCAGCTGCTCTCGGGGCATGCACTCCATGGTTGGATTCCAAATCATGTGTTTCAACGGGGATCACTCCTTTTCCAACGATTAGGCTGTATACTTCCTGCCCGCCTCAAACGCTTTCTGGTTAACGGCAAGCGTTTTGGGGGGCACGCAGGCTGCGATGGCGCGGAGCCAGTCCTCCTGGGTAAACGGGAAATGACCTGCTCAGAACCCCGAGCAGCACCATATTGACCGCACGGTAGCTGCCAGCTTCTACGGCCAGTGAAAAAGCGTCCAGCGCTTCGATGGTCTGCGGTTTCACCAATCGCGCTCAGATGCGGATCTTCAGGATACTCAACTGCGCCGGAAAGCACTGTGTCATGGGGGAGATCTGCTGGGAATTTACGATCAGGACGCCGTCCTTTTTCAAATACGAAATCGGCTCTGCGCCGCTTCCAGCGGCTCAAAGGCCAGCAGGTAATCCGCGCTGCCTGCGGCGACCAGCGGCGCGTGCACTTGGCTCGCCGATGCGGACATGCGTAATCACGCTGCCGCCGCGCTGCGCCATGCCGTGAACCTCGCTGACCTTCACGCCAAGGTTTTCTTCCATGGCAAGCTGCGCCAACATTTTGCTGGTCAGCAGCGTACCCTGACCGCCTACGCCGACGATGACGATATTTACATCCTGCATTTTCATTGCGCCTCGCCTCCTTTCACGATGGCCTGGAACGGGCAAACCTGCGAGCACATGCCGCAGCCCGTGCACATGCGCGGCGTTGATTTCAATATGGTCGCCTTTGCGTTCGATCGCCTGGCACGAAACCTTCAGGCAGGCGCCGCAGTTTTTGCAGCCTTCCGTGTGATAGGGCACGGGCGGACCGTTTTATCGATCAATGCGCAGGGCCTGCGCGCTATTACAACGCTTACGGCGTCGCGCGCTGTTTCTTCCTGCAATACGCGCTTTGACCTCGGCCAGGTCCAGCGGATCCACCACTACGATATGCTCCACGCCGCACGCCCTGCATAAGGCTTCCAGATCCAGCATCGGCGCGGGATTGCCGTGGATATCAAACCCGGTCGCCGGGTTGTGCTGATGGCCCGTCATCCCGGTGATCCGGTTGTCCAAAATCAGCACGGTGATGGCTTCCTGACCGTACACAGCGTCAATCAATCCGGTGATACCGCTGTGGATAAAGGTGCTGTCGCCCAGATACGGCAACGGTTTTCTGTGAGAATTCCCGTCCGCTGCGCGCGTTCTGCGCCGCTGGCCATGCCGATGCTCGCGCCCATGCACAGGCAGGCGTCCATCGAGGAAAGCGGCGGCAACGCGGCCAGCGTGTAGCAGCCGATGTCGCCCATCACATGCGCATTTTCATCTTTGCTGAGAACATGGAAAATGCCGCGGTGCGGGCATCCCGGGCACAGCGTAGGCGGCCGCTGACGGAAGATTGCGCCGCGCCGGACCCGCGGCTGGCATCGGCGTACCCAGAACGGCATTTTTAATACGGTCCACGTTAAGCTCGCCCTGAATTCCGGTCAGCGCTTTGCCCTCGCAGGCGATCCCGGCAGCCTTCAGGTCCTTCTCGATCAGGCCTTCCAGTTCCTCAATTACGATCAAACGATCTACCTGGGCGGCAAATTCCGGCAATCAATTGCATCGGCAGGGGATAGACGATACCGAGCTTCAGCGTGCTGGCGTCCGGCAGCGCGTCGCGCACATATTGAAAGCATGACGCCGCTGGTGATGACGCCAAGCTTTTTATCCCGCATTTCGATGTGGTTCACAGGCAGGGTGTCATTGACGGTCTTCCGCAAGCGCTCCTTTTCACGCTGCTCCACCTATACATGGCGCTTCCGGGCCATACCGGGCATCATGACGTATTTCGCCATATCCTTCTGCATAAGGGGGAAGCTCGTGTTCCTCCCGCGCGCTCCTGCGCTACCAGGCTGCGGGCATGCGCGATGCGCGTTGTCAGGCGGATGATCACCGGCGTATCGTAGCTCTTCGCTGAGGGCAAACGCGAGCTTGGTATAGTCCTTGCATTCCTGGCTGTCCGAAGGCTCCAGCATCGGGATGTGCGCAGCGCGCGCATAATAGCGGCTGTCCTGCTCGTTTTGGCTGGAGTGCATTGCGGGGTCGTCGGCCACGACGATAACAAAGCCCGCCCTGGTGCCGGTATAGGCGGAGGTAAAAAGCGGATCGGCCGCCACATTCATGCCCACATGCTTCATGCAGGTCATCGCACGGGCGCCAGCCATCGCCGCGCCGAAGGCAACCTCCATCGCAACCTTTTCATTGGGTGCCCACTGCGTGTTGATGTCGGGATACTTTGCGGCAGACTCCGTAATTTCCGTGCTTGGCGTTCCGGGATAGCTGGCAACAACCTGAACGCCCGCTTCCCATGCGCCTCGCGCAATGGCTTGATTCCCGAGCAAAAGGCTTACATCTTTTGTTTCGTTTTGCTGCTTCTTTTGCATGATCGGTTCCTTTCATGTTTGATTGCGAATCCACCATGATCCATGGTATTAAAAACACATCAAAACATTCCGTAGAAATGTTATTAAATTACAGTATATCACAGCACAAATACGATAGAATAGAAAATACAAAATAAACACACGTGATTTGCCGTGATCCAGAAGCTTACCGGATACGGCCGTTGCTATACTCCCTATGATACAATAGGATGAACTTATGAGTTCGTACAATTGATGTGATGATCAAAAACCCCGTGCGCTGTACAGTAAACATACGCATATTGTAAAGCGGGCGAAGCAAAAAGCGGGTAGTATACGGCTATGGAGGATGCAGGAATGAACAGCAACGAGATATTCCACGATGTAATACAATATCTGGAGCGCACGATTGCCGAGGGAGAAGAGATCAACTATCGGGAAATTGCCAAAATCGCGGGCAGTCCGGCGGCTCTATTCCAGCGGATTTTCATGTTTGTTTCGGGAATATCCCTTGCCGAATATGCACGTAAACGGAAACTGACGCTGGCAGGGCAAGAATTGCAGGCAACCGGTATCTCCGTACTGGAAGCAGCCGTGAAGTATGGCTTTCATTCGCACTCCGCATTCTCCAGGGCGTTCAGGGAACACCATGGCGTTACGCCGTCGGAGGTAAAACATGGAACGGCCATACTGAAACCCTATTTCCCGTTGGACTATGCCGAAATGCGGTTTGTGGGAGGAAAACAAATCATGGCGGAAATGAAACAGATACTATACCGGGAAACCCCGGAACGGCTGATAGCAGGTGTACATCATCGTACATCTTTTTCGGAAGCCGGAAAGGCGTGGCAAGCGTTTTACCAGAGCAACGCGATTAATACGCTCCAATCAGCTTCGCTGAAAAAGTGCTGCGACGATATTGAGGACAACGCCGGAATCGGTTTGATGTACAATTTTGCGGATATGAACCATTTCGATCTGATCATCGGCGATTTTATCGCCGTCGATGCGGAAATACCGAAGGGCTTGTTCACCAGGCATATCCCTGCCGGAACTGCTGCATATATCCGGATCGAGGGCAACAACATCCCGGATATTCTGGACTCCGCGTATTTCCTGATAAACGAGGCTGTTGAAAAAACCGGCCGTGAAATCGATCATGGACAATTCTACTGGGGCGAGATATATACCATTGAACGTTTCTGCAAGCCATTGGAACGCGGAGAGAAGGTAACGATCGATTACCTTCTGCCTGTTAAACCAATCGCAGGTACAATGGAAAAAGCGTAAGGAACCCGGGCTATGGCGGCGTGCTTTTCGTACTGCATTGCCATATAAAAATGCTTAACTCAGGAAACCTGAAACCACGATATAATTAACACAGAGGGTGTATAACTAAGCAGGCAAAAGCACAGCATAGAAACGCATAGAAACGCATAGAAACGCATAGAGGATTACAGCCGGTTCCGGGACAGGAATCCGAAATGTCTCATACAACAGAGCAGGAAATCACGGTATCAAAAAAGGCTGTCGGATATTCCGACAGCCTTCTCTGGATGGGTCAGTCTACCGAGTAGGGCATCAACGCGATGGCACGGGCGCGTTTGATGGCTTCGGCCAGCTGACGCTGATGTTTGGCGCAATTGCCGCTCATCCTGCGGGGAATGATCTTGCCCCGCTCATTGACGAAGCGGCGCAGGCGGTTGACATCTTTGTAATCAATATACTCGATTTTATCCACGCAGAAAGCGCATACTTTCCGGCGCGGTTTACGGCCACGGGGTCTGGGCCTTCTTTCCGAACGATCTTCAGGCATAGGGGAGCCTCCTTTTTTCAGCGTTAAAACGGCAGATCGTCATCGTCTACTTCCTGAAATCCGTTGTCGGAGGGATCGTTGGCGTTTTTCGGGGCATAGCCCGATCCGCCGCCACCCTGATCCTCGGAACGCGGAGAAAGGAATTCGACATCTTCAGCGGACACGTCAAGAGAGAAGCGGGTGCCTCCGTCTTTGGCTTCATAACTGGATACCGACACAGAACCGACCACACATACTTTACGGCCTTTGGCAAGATAACGCTGGCAAACGTCGCCGAGCTTGTTCCACGCCGAAACCCGGAAAAAATCCGCCTCCGGCTGGTTGTTGTTCTGCGTAGAGCGCCTGCGATTTACTGCAATCGTGAAGGAACATACAGTATTGCCGGAAGACACGGTACGGGTTTCCGGGTCACGCGTCAGGTTTCCGATGATCATGAGCTTATTCAATTCGTGTCACCGTCCTTATTCGGTCTTTTCTGCAGTTTCTTCTGTGCTTTCTTCGGTATCCTGCGGTTCTTCAACCGCTGCTTCGTCATCCGCTGCATCTGCGGCGGTTTCGCTGTCGTCATCCATGGTTTCCTTTACAGGAATGGACGACGGACGAACAGCCTTGGGCTTGACGCTCTGCTTTTTATCCAGCAGTTTGATGATGAGATAGCGAAGAATCATATCGTTGATCTCAAGATTACGCTGAATTTCCTTGTTTTGCTCACCCGATGCTTTAAACGTCGTGAGTACATAGTATCCTTCCGGCATATCGTTGATCGGGTATGCCAGGCGACGTTTTCCCCAGGATTCATCAACTTTTTCGATTTCGCCGCCATTGAGCTTGATCAGTTCCGTGAACTTCTCAATCAATTCTTTCCTGGCGGTTTCCTCTAATGCTGTGTTGATGATATAGGTCAATTCGTACCTATTCATGCTTTCACCTCCTCTTGGACTTATGGCACCGCATTGTCCCGCGGTGCAAGGATGTGCCAATTAAAGATTATATCACCCGAGTACGATGATTGCAAGCTTTCATTTGCTGAATAGAACCTGATTATTCCATTTCAGGTAACGATTTGAAAATCCTATGTTCGCAAAAACGGACGCAAGCGTGCGAAAAGCAATTGAGGATTGATTTTTTGATCAGTTTACGGTACACTGAAACCGAGAGAAGATAAGGAGGTTGAGATCATGAAGCTGATTGTCGCAATTGTTCAGGATGAGGATTCGCAAAGGCTGATCAATGAGTTGATGACGGAAGGTTTCCGGGTTACAAAGCTGGCAACGACCGGTGGATTTCTTCGCTCCGGCAACACAACGCTTCTGGTAGGCGTAGAAGACGAGCAAACGGAGAGTGCAATCGGTTTTATTGAGAAAATCTGCAAAAGCCGGAAGCAGGTTACTTCCGCACCCTCGCCTATGGTGAACTCAACCGGCACCTATACGCCTTTCCCGTTTGAGGTTATGGTTGGCGGCGCCACGGTTTTCGTGCTGACGGTTGATCAATTCTACAAGTATTAACGGAAGGAATATACTTTGTCCAATGAGGTGAAAGACGCGGGCTTGCAGCCCGCGTTTGTGGAATATTGGGAACTTGGTCCACGCTATCTGCGGCTGATGGACCAGTTTCGCGCGGGCAGGCAGGTGCATGCTTATCTGCTGACCGGCCCCCGCGGAATCGGAAAAAGAGCATATGCAAAAACCCTTGCCTCCATTTTGTATTGTGAGGGCGAGGAAAAGCCTTGCCGCGCATGCGGCCAGTGCCGCCTGATAGAGGAAGGAAAGCATCCTTCGCTGATTGTAGTACAGTCGGAAGGCAGCAAATCTGTTTCTGTGGACCGTATCCGCGAGGTGATTTCCCTGGCGGCCATGCATTCGCCGGACGGCCGTGAGCGGGTGATTTTGATTGAGCCCATTGAAAGCCTCACGCCACAGGCGCAGAACTGCCTGCTGAAATCGCTGGAAGATCCCTATACCAATGTAATCTATCTGTTGCTTTCCCACGATACGAGCACGCTTCTGGATACGATTATCTCCAGATGCTCGGTTTTCAAGCTCACCCCATGGCCGTCCGACGTGCTGGAAAAGCACCTGTTGCAGCTTGGCTTTCCACGTGATACAGTAGAGCGGGCTGTGGTTCTGTCCGGAGGCAATGTGGGGGAGGCGCTTACGATTGCTGCAGAACAGCCGGACAGCGGTCAGGAAACAGCTCTTGAGCAGATATTGCGCGTATCCAACTATACGGATGCCTTTCGCTGCTCCGCCATGCTCAAGGACAGGGCGGCGGAAGCCGACCAGATTCTGTTCTTATTGGAGCGGTACCTGCAGCAGTGCATGATGATCAAGTCCGGCCTGATCTCATACGAACCGATGCAACACACGCCTTGGGGAGGACTGATCCAAACCATCCCCCTGGAAGACCTGATAAGCTTAACCGATCAGCTGTTTCTAGCCAGGAAGCTCAGAATGAGCAATGTCAACTGGCAATCCGGCATTGATCAATTGATACTCAAAATATTGGAGGCAAAAAACAAATGGCAAAAATCGTAGGCGTACGTTTTAAAAATGCCGGGAAATTGTTTTACTTTGATCCCGGCGACCTTTGGCCTAAACCCGGTGACTACGTGATTGTCGATACGTCAAGAGGCCAGGCGTTTGGCCAGGTAATCATGGGCATGCGGGAAACCGACGATGACATGATCGAAACACCGCTCAAACCGATCCTTCGGATTGCATCCCAGGATGACCTGATCCATATGCAGGATAACGATGCGTTTGAGGTAAAGGCATTTGATGTCTGTTACCGTAAAATCGAAGAGCATCAGCTGGAAATGAAGCTGGTGCAGGTTGAGCAGACGTTTGACAATTCCAAGCTGATTTTCTATTTTACAGCCAACGGCCGTGTGGATTTCCGTTCGCTGGTCAAAGACCTGGCTTCCGTATTCCACACACGGATTGAGCTCAGGCAAATCGGCGTACGCGATGAAGCGCGCATGATCGGTGGGCTGGGCCCATGTGGGCTGCCTATCTGCTGCGGAACGTTCCTGGGCGATTTCCAGCCCGTTTCTATTAAAATGGCCAAGGAGCAAAACCTATCCCTCAACCCGACGAAAATATCCGGCGTTTGCGGACGGCTGATGTGCTGTTTGAAATTTGAGGACGACAATTATGTGCAGACGCGCAAGCGTATGCCGAAAATGGGTAAGGATGTAGAAACGCCGGACGGCTTCGGTACGGTGGTGGATTTGAATATTCTGATGGAAACCGTCAGCGTGCGCATCCACCATGACGATTCCAACGAAATTAAAACCTATCCCGTTTCCGACATCATGTGGTTTAAGATGGACCGCGAAGGCGACAGGCAGGGCAACGCCCCCGCCGCCGCACGAAAACGCCCCCGCGCCAAAAATGTTCAGTCTGAAACGGCGCCTTCTGAAAGCAGCATGGAAGAGGAGATCGAAATCCAGACGCTGGACGATAACGATGCTTCAGAAGCCGAGACTGTAGAAGAGGACGCGTATGCGTTTCAGGATGTGGAAGTCGATTATGTGCAGGAGCCATTATCTCAGGAGATCAAGCCGGGAGAAGGCATAGCCAATGATTGGCAGGCAGAAGTTGCCAAGGCGCTTCGCAACGCAAATGGTAACAAATCGTAATCCCGGTATTGCAAATCAATTCCTGCCGTGCTATGATATTTCCGAAATGTGAAGTGATGGAGGTGACCATTCATGGCATATCAAATTTCCGACGATTGCATCAGCTGCGGCGCTTGCGCTTCAGAGTGTCCCGTGGAAGCCATTTCCGAGGGTGACGGCAAATATGTAATTGATGCAGACAAGTGCATTGACTGCGGTGCATGTGCAGACGTATGTCCTGTGGATGCTCCCGCGGAAGCGTAAGCATTCTTGAAACGTATCACATTAAAAGTGGCTTAGCCACTTTTTTTATATGTTTTTTACAGCGATAGGGGAGTGTTTTGAAATCGGCTGCAATATACTTCAGCAACCCTGTTATACTCGCTTGCTGATCGGATAGAAAATCACTGCTATGGTACATATAGTATCGAATAAGTAAAATCCAGTTTAGAAAAAAGCGAAAATTGAGGAAGAATAGAGGTTGACAGAGAAAATAATAGTGGTATAGTGATTATAATCTATTCGCTAAAGAATACTTTAACGAATAGATACAGCAAAAAGGTAGGGTTCAGACTTTTGAAAACCCAATCCTTATACGAAGCGATCGGCTTCACCTTGATACAGATGTTTTCGATATTTTTACTGTAACGCCAGGCGTTTAACTTCAGTTTTTCGTTCAGTGTGATGCCTTATACTTTTCCTTCAGCCAGCTAGTGCTGCTGCTTTGTAGTTAATTATATGCAGCGATCGTTCTGGATACTATGTATTCCAGATTTTCAAACAACAACGATCAGATACGCTGTTGAACGTGACACTCACACCGAATAAACCAATACGACGAATAGACCAATACGATATGAACTAACGGACGATGATTCTCAAGAATACCTGGTTTCTTAATTACCGTTCAACCTTGTACAGCGCTGCCGGAAACCAATGCCGAAAGATGATAATCATGTATTGTACTTTGCAATTATTGCAAATTGGAAATGAAAGGAGTTAAACATGGCAGATAAATCATTTCAGGAACAGCTGGATCAAAAGCGGATGCTGATGATCCGCTCCATGCTTTCTTTGCTGCCTCGGTCCTGTTCCGATTTTATCCGAAGCCTGCTCAATACCACCAGCATACTGACAAGGCTTGCCTATACGATCGATTTAAACACGTTTTTTGGCTTTGCGGACAGGGAACTGACCATCTATACGGATAAAAACGTTTCTGAGCTCACCGATGACGACATCGCTTTGCTCAAAGCAAGAGACATCGAACTGTACGCTGAATATCTGACGCTATACTATAAGGAAGACGGCCCGGAGTATGATCAGCAGCGCGTTTTGAAAAACCATGCCTACGGCGTAATGCGGAAGCTTTCTTCACTGCGTTCCTATTTCAATTATCTGTTCCGCACAGAACGTGTACCCAGCAATACCGCCGCATTGGTGCCACTCCCCAAAATCCATCAGAAACCGATTCTGCTTTTGGAACCGGACGAAATGCATAAGCTCATCGAAGCTGTACAAACCGGGGATTCTCTTACCTCCCGGCAGCAAGCGTTTCATAAGCTGACGGGCGTTCGTGATTTTGCCATCATCATGCTGTTTCTGGGTACCGGTATTCGTGTAAGCGAATGTGTGGGAGCCAATCTCCAGGATTTTGATTTTGAATCAAACGCACTTCTGATCACACGCAAAGGCGGCAATCAGGTGATTGTATATTTCCCGGAAGAAACGGCTGACGCCCTTCAGGCATATTATGAACAACGGATTAAAATCGAACCTGCGGATGGCCATGAAAACGCTTTCTTTTTATCCCTCCAGAACAGGCGGATTACCCAGCGCTCTGTGGAGCTCATGGTAAAAAAGTACGCTGAAATTGTGGTTCCGCTTAAAAAAAGAATCAGTCCCCATAAGCTGCGCAGCACCTATGCCACAAACCTGTACAGGGAAACCCAGGATATCTTTCTTGTGGCAGAGGCGCTGGGCCATTCAGACATCAACACAACACGCAAGCATTACGCCAGCATGAGCGACCGAAGGATGCGGGAAGCGGCGGCGAACACGAAACTGATTCAGGACGAAGCTGAGCCAGAGAAGCCTTGAAATAAACCGTTGAATATGGTATCCTTTGATTAGAACATATGTTTGCAAGGAAGTGGATCGGATGAGCAATCCTCGCGGAGAAAGCCAGGAGAAAATCATTGAATATATTAAAAAGGTTGTCAAGGATAAGGGCTATCCCCCATCGGTGCGTGAAATTTGTGAGGCAACGGGACTGCATTCCACCTCAACAGTACACGCACATTTAAAAAGATTGGAAAAAAGGGGCATCATCACCCGCGATTCCATGAAACCGCGTGCGATAACGGTCTCTTCCGATAACCTGTCGGTTGACACCGTTACTCCAGTGCCGGTTGTTGGCCGCGTAACGGCGGGCATACCCATTCTTGCCAATGAGAATATTGAAGAATACCTTCCCCTCCCGAATACACTTTTAGGAGACGGCGAACATTACATTCTAAACGTTCGTGGAGAAAGTATGATCAACGCCGGGATCATGGACGGTGATTATGTTGTCATCAAGAAACAACAGGAAGCCAACAACGGAGATATTGTCGTAGCCATGATTGACGACGAGGCTACCGTAAAGCGCTTCTACCGCGAAAACGGGCATATCCGGCTTCAGCCGGAAAACCCATCTATGCAGCCAATCATCTGTAAGCAGGTTACCATATTGGGGAAAGTGGTATCCCTTTACCGGATTTATTGAGGAGCTGTCTGTGAAAAAACGAATTGCTATTGTGGGCGGCAGCAGCGTCGATATTTTTGCAACGTCAGATCAACCATTGATTACGCATGATTCTAACCCGGGACATGTTACGATAGGATTTGGCGGTGTAGGCCGCAACATGGCAGAAAACCTGGCTCATCTGGAACAGGATGTCTTATTGATTGCCGCATTCGGACAGGATCCGTTTTCCATTCATATGCTGGCCCATACCGCTTCCGCAGGCGTGGATACCACGCACACATTGATCATTCCGGATAGACATTCTCCTTACTATATTTCGGTAAACGATAGTCACGGTGAAATGGAAGTCGCCATTGCAGATCTCCGGATCTGCGATTTGATTACGCCTTCTTTTCTATCCCAGAAGCTCCCAGTGCTAAACGAGTGTGATGCCGTGGTCGTTGACACCAATCTATCCGAAGAAGCGATTCGATTTCTGGCATATCACTGCACGCCGCCGCTTATGGCGGAGACGGTATCAACACGAAAAGCGGTTAAGCTGATCTCTTCTCTCCCCCATCTTTTTGCTGTAAAAGCCAATCTTCAGGAAACGGAAGCATTGATTGGAGAGAAAGTAAACGGCGATCTTCAGTCCCTGATAAAAGCCGCAAACAAGCTTCACGCTTTCGGCATTTCCCATATCCTGATTACCATGGGCAGAAACGGTGCTTTTTATTCCGACAACGGAAATATCCTTCGGATGGATGCGTACCAAACGGAAACCGTAAATACAAATGGCTGCGGGGATGCCTTCAGCGCGGCTGCCTATCTTGCCATCCTGTGCGGGAGAAGCCCGACGGAGATCATGCAAAACGCATTGGGCGCCGCCGCCATTACGGCGCAAAGCGAACAGGCCGTATTTGCGGGAATGTCTTTTGCGAGTATCGACAGATTTTTACGAGAAGCGAGGGAACAGAATTGAATCCATATTTCAAAATATCAGAAGAGGTTGCGAAGGCGATTGACCTTCATCAACCGGTGGTCGCACTGGAATCCACCATTATATCCCATGGCATGCCCTACCCGCAGAATGTGGAAACGGCACTGCGTGTAGAGCGGGAAATCCGTGATCACGGCGCAATACCCGCTACAGTGGCGTTGATTCACGGGGTGCTAACCGTGGGAATAGACCGTGATCAAATCGAATATCTCGGCCAGACCGGGACCGATATTATCAAAGCAAGCCGCAGGGACCTGCCGGTGCTTATGGCTGGAAAGCTCAGCGGAGCTACCACAGTGGCGGCCACAATGATTGCGGCCGATATGGCCGGCATCAGGGTGTTTGCAACCGGCGGCATCGGCGGCGTGCACCGCGGCGCGGAAACCACCATGGATATTTCCGCCGATCTTGAAGAGTTGGCACAGACCGGTGTTACCGTGGTGTGCGCCGGGCCAAAATCGATTCTCGATATCAAATTAACGCTGGAATATTTGGAAACCAAAGGGGTTCCCGTGCTTGGATACAAAACCGAGGAACTGCCCGCGTTCTATTGCAGAAAAAGCGGTTACCGTGTAGATGCCCGGATGAACAATCCGCTGGAGATTGCGCAGTGCATTGCCGCGAAAACAGCCTGCGGCCTTCGCGGCGGGATGATTGTTGCCAATCCCATTCCGGCAGATGGTGCCATGCCGGAAGCCATGATGGACGAATGCATTCAAACAGCGCTTCAAATGGCGGCAGAGAAGGGTATCACCGGCAAGGAAATCACGCCGTTTTTGTTGGACACTGTTAAAAAGCTCACCAAGGGTGAATCGCTGGAAGCGAATATCAAATTGGTGCTCAACAACGCGGCTCTCGCGGCAGAAATTGCCAAAGCGCTGTGTACGCTTACTGACGGTTGAGATAAATAGCCCGCAGTTCTTCGGTTTCACTGCCATCCTCATGATACACGATCAGCGGCGGTTGCCAGTGCAGCATGGGTTTGGCATTTTTAATTCCTTCAACCAGCAGCAGATAAGGCGCTTTGCTCGCCTTGCCGCATACCATGCGCAACCGCTTGGGCTCCAGATGGTTGCGTCGCATTGCGTCAAACAATTCAAGCATGCGGTGTGATGGAAAAACCAGATAGATTCTTCCCTGGTTTTTTAAAATAGCGGAGGAAGCGTAAAGAATATCGGCTATTTCGCAGTCGGTTTCATGCTTGGACAACCGCTTGTTTTCGGTCTGACTCGGAATGATCGTATCCTTCTTACCGTACGGCGGATTGCAGACGACAACCTGAAGGCTTGCTTTTCCAAGAACCTGAGCCGCTTCTCTCAGGTCGCGGCAGTGAACGGTAATTCGGTTTTCCAATTGATTGTATTGTACGCTTCGGTCCGCCATATCCGCGATATCCGGCTGCCATTCAAACGCATGAAAGACAGCGGTTATTTCCTTCTGGCTGAGCAAAAGGGGCAGGATTCCGGATCCCGTACCCAGATCCGCAACGGTTTCGTGAGGCTTGACACGCGTGAAGTTGGCAAGCAAAACCGCGTCCATGCCAAAGCGGAAGCCCTTTATTTTTTGTAGAATCTGCATACCATTGTTTTGCAGATCGTCCCACTGCTCCCCTTCGGGAGCCGATAATTCATTCTTCAAAATACGACAATCCATCCCGCAGGCAGTATCCCTGCTGTTCTTCAAACAATACTTCGCACCAGGTTGTGCCAACCTGTACGATTTCCACCTCGGCGCCTTCCGGCATGATGTCCAGCCGTTCGCTGCTTTCGGAACAGGCTGTATAAAGGCCAAGTCCGGCATAACCGGCAGGAGGCCGGATAAACACAAGGATGAGTATATCGGGTTCATGCAGTGTGGAATCCATAGGAAGGGAGGGTTCTTCTTCCGCTATGGCTGCATCTTCTGTATCGCTGTCGTCGCTGTCCCCTGTGTCTCCTGTGGATGCTCCGCCGGTATCGGCAGTGCTTTCAGCTGTACTCGAAACGGTATTGGGATTCGTGGTAGTTAAATAGGCGGATATCACATAGCCGGCAATATCGTTATAGATTATCTGGCACCATGTTTCCGTGATGTCCGTTGTCACTTCCACCTCGGTATACTGCGGAATCTGCAGAAGTATCGCGGCGTTGGAGGAAGCGGTTTCCCTGAGATTCAGCGAACCGGAGGCCGTATTGATCCAGGCAGTTACGGAGTATAAGGTATCGGCAGTACTCGCCTCTGTGCTTGGGGCAGCCGATGGTTCCGCTTTCTCTTCCGCTGAGGTGCTCTCAGCGGATTGATCAGTCTGAGATGCTGTGATGATCAGGTACGCCGTTTGTACATACCCCTGATAGGCATTATATGATATTTTGCACCATTCGTCCCCTTGCACAAGAAGCGTCACTAGGGTGCCGTTGGGAATCGTGGTCAGGACATCAGCCGACAGGGAGCGCGTAGCCCACAGAGACAGCTGGCCAGAATCAGCCGCAACGGTTGCAACTGTTGCCTGGACAGAAGCAGCGGCTGACGAATCACCAGAGGATGAAGAGGCGCTGCTATCCGTTGTGCTTTCCGTTGACGAGCTTGCCTGAATGGATAGATACGTGGTCATTGCATAACCGTACGTTCCATTGTAGCAAACGTAGCACCAGTCCGAGCCCTTCGTATATACAGAAACGGTTGCATTCTGCGGTATCTGTGCCAGAATATTGCCATAGGGACCGTCCCGCAGGTTGAGCGAACCGGAAGCCGTGATAACCTTAGCGGATACAAAGCTGCCGTTTGTTGTCCCAGCTTCACTTTTTGCGTTAGAAAATACAAGGTAAGCATTCATCACATACCCGTAATAGTCCTGATAGCAGGTATATGTCCATGTACTCAGGCGCTGGAGGACCGGAACGGTTTCACCCTGCGGAATCCGGGTTAGTACCTTGCTGCCGGACAACGCCTCGGCGCGCAGGTTCAGCGAGCCGGATTCGGTTGTTACGACGGCTGTTACAGTCTCTGTATCGCCTGTCGTATCGTCCTCCTCATCAGTAGCGCCCGTATCCTCCGTATCCGAATCAATCATCGATAGAAATACCGTCATCACATACCCGGTGATTCCGGCATAGGTTACCTGGCACCATTCCGAACCCTGGGATATAACGGTGATGACTTCGAGCCTCGGAATGGTACAGTAAAT
The DNA here is from genome assembly GCA_963664595.2 of Candidatus Limiplasma sp. Classification (GTDB taxonomy): domain Bacteria; phylum Bacillota; class Clostridia; order Christensenellales; family Aristaeellaceae; genus CAXXOK01. The sequence goes on from CAXXOK010000010.1 coordinate 565,935, forward strand.
CGCACTTCCGCTTTTTGGCTGCTGACGCAGGTTCAAGGATCCGGATTGCGTAACGACCATTGCCCGTAAGGCCGCAGTCTGCTCCTCGTCCGCTGCCGCTGTGCCGTCGGTGTCCTCCGTAAAGGACAGGAACATGGTCATTACATATCCATCCAACCCCAGATAGGTTATACCGCTCCATGTGGCGCCCTGGCTGGCAACGGTCACTGTCGCGCTCTTGGGGATTGTGGTGAGTATTGTGCTGCCTGCCTGCGCAAACTGGCGCATGTTCAGGGAACCGGAATCTGTAGCGACAATCGCCGTCAGCGTTTCATCCGCTGGTGTGTCCCCCGTATCCGGCTGCGTACCGGTTGTATCTGTTTCTTCAATTTTCTGCGGATACGATTCGGAGAACGTGAGATACTCAGAGCAGGCATACGCAACGATCGTTCCGTATTGTACATATGCCCATGCGCTGTCCCAGGAAAGAACGGTTAAAATGGCGGCGCTTGGCGCGGTGGCAAGAATAGCCGCCGAATAGCTCCCGGTTTGGCGTAAATTCAGGTATCCGTTTGCCGTAACCACCGCAAAGCCGTCTATGCTGGACACCGTTGTGGCGTCGGTTTCTGCTGCGGTGCCGGACAGGCTCAGCGAGCTTGTTGGCACATAGCCCGTAATACTGCCGAAGGTAATCAGGCACCACGTACCGTCGTTTGAAAGCACGGTAACGGATGTACCGTTGGATAATACGGTCAGTACGGACGCGGACGCGGATTTGGCGTTTCGTACCACCAGATTATCGCTGCCGGACATGGATACAGTGCCGCGGATGGTACCATCGTCCGTTTCTGCCGGATCTTCCGCCGAGGTGATTTCTTCGGATGAATCTGCCGCGAGAATGGTATTGGTAAAGGTGCAGCCCACACGGGAGCTACCCTCGTAATAAAAGCCCAGGATTTCATCATAGGTATAGCCAAGCTGGCCCATATACATAGCGCCTCGCTGGCTCATACCGATGCCGTGGCCGTAACGCCTTGCCTGGATTTCAAAACCGCTCGTCGTTTGCCCCACGGACCACAGCTCGTTATCCAGGGATTGGATGCTCATGCCCAGCAGGCTTTCCAGCTCGTCAAAGATATCGCAGGTAACGGTTGTGGTTACGGCTACATATACATTGCTTGCGTTGTAGGTGCCCACGGACAGCGTGAAATCCATTTTGGTATAAAGCTTGCTTGGGGAAGCATACATTGAGGTATGCGGGGTGATATCCTTGATGGTGTTAATCATCGTATTGCTGGTGTTGGCGCTGTATCCGGCTCTGCTGAGGAAAGAAACGGCTTTTGTTTTCAACAGGGAGATCAACGAAGCGCTGTTGCCGGAGCTGTTCGCATCGGCATATACAGTGGTTTTTTTTACGACACTGTAAGGATTGGCGTAATCAAACGGATCATCCTTAACCCCGAGATAGCTATAACCGCCGGTTCTCCAGGCATTGTAAATCGATTCCGTCTGCCCGCCGTTGGAGGCCGAATAATATGTGGCTGTGTAGGCGGAGCCGTTTTTAAGCACGATGCCTTTGGTCGCATCTACGGCGGTATTGCAGTTGGTTTCGGTTGTCGGGGTCCCGTTATAGGTCTGGTCGCCGGTCGTATCTACAACATCGTAGGACCAGGAAGAGCGTACGTTCATCATGCGGACGGTATAGGTGCGCGCGGCCACAGCCTGCGCTTTCAGGGCTTCCAGGGGGGCGCTGCTGCCCATTTCATAGGGAACAACGCCGTACAGATAATCCTCGATATAGATATGGGCGATCGTATATAGCTTGTAACTGCCGGAGCTCTGTGCGACGGCTTTGAATTGGATATCGCCGGGATAGAGGTTACCCGGCTTTCTGGCCTGGGAAATTTTAATCCCGTTGCTGCCCGTGGTTGAATGCCTGCGCAGGGTAAAGGCGCTGCCCATGCTATAAGCTGTTCCTCCGCGCGTTAAGGTGATCACCCCGGTGGCACTGTTGAAGGATACCGTCAGGTTCTCGCCACTTGTAAGAGAGGTTCCGTTGCTGAGGGAATAACTGCCGGATACCGTGAGCGTGACCCTGTTCGGACTGCCAAGGGAGGATAAATAGACACGCACCATGCCATCCAGCGTCGGCTTGTCGGAGGAAAGCGATGCTGCTGCCACGGATACACTGTTCAGGGTATCCGCAGATGCATACGCAGATAAAAATATAGCAAAAGCAACGGTCAGGCACACAATGCTTTTGAAATGCTTATGCATCGAATCACTCCAACAGTTAACACTTTTGTAATTATTTAGATTTTAACATAACCCTTGCTTTTTGTCCAGCAAGAGTTATGTACAGAGACGGTATTACATTGTAAAGAAATGGAACCGCATTGCTATACGATTACGGTTATCCTATGCCTGCTCTTCCATCCCGTTGGTCTTTTTGAAATCAACAATCGCGGCCTTGGCCAGCGCATCGCACCGGATGTTCTCCGGATGATCCGCATGCCCCTTCACCTTGTAGAAGGTCAGTGTGTGTTTCTTGATTTTGATGATTTGCAAAAGCAATTTCCACAAATCTGTATTTTCCACCGGCTTTTTTTCGGAGGTAAGCCAACCGTTTTTCTGCCAGTTATCAATCCACTTCTGGTTAAAAGCGTTGACAACATAAGCCGAATCGGAGTACACATTCACGCTGCAGGGCTCCTTCAGCGCACCGATTCCGCTGATGACCGCAAACAGCTCCATGCGGTTATTGGTGGTGTTGGGCATGCTGCCGGAAAGTTCTTTTTCCTTCCCCTTAAAGCTGAGGATGGCAGCCCATCCGCCTGGACCGGGATTGCCGGAACAGGCTCCATCCGTATAGAGTTGAACACTTCTCAAACTATCGGTCATAACTCACTCCCGGTTCTCGCTCAGCGCTTTGCTTTTAGCTGCACAGGCGGAGGCGGCGTCGATTACGGCGCCGCGAAAGCCATGCCGCTCCAGCGAAGCGATGGCTTCGATCGTTGTTCCGCCGGGAGAGCAGACCATATCCTTCAGTCTTGCGGGATGCTCTCCTGTTTCCAGCAGCATTTTTGCGGCGCCAAGCAGGGTTTGCTCGCAGGCCATTGTGGCAATGTCCCGGGGTAATCCAAGCTTGACGCCCGCGTCAATCAGTGCTTCCAAAAATAGAAAGATATAGGCAGGTGAGCTGCCGGATACGGCTACAATCGCGTCAAACAGGCGTTCCGGCAGTACGGCAGCATCGCCAAGCGCTTCAAACAGGGTTTTTGTCCATGCGATATCCTTCTGTGAAAAGGAGGTATCCTCACACAACGCTGTAAAGCCTTCCCCCACCATTAATGGTGTGTTGGGCATTGTGCGCAGGATTTTCGCGGACGGCTCATTCAGTGTGCTTTTCAGCATGTCCACAGTCCATCCCGCGGCGATGGAAATGAATTTCTTCTCACGCGCAACAGGAGCGGCCTGAAGCAGCACATCCTTCATGTAAACGGGTTTAACGGCCAGCACAATAAACTCGCACTCATCAATCAAGGCTTCCTGCGAGGCAGCTGTATGTACCGAGAACTTCTGCTCCAATTTATCCATTTGTTGTTTGGATACATCATAAACAGCGATTTCCTGCGGCTCAAGAAACGTCTTCGCAATCATCCCGCCGATGATTGCCGTTGCCATGTTCCCGGCTCCGATAAACCCGATTTTCATGATTATTCTTCCTTCGCGGTATCTTTTTCAGGAGTCGCCGCTTTTTCCTTATTGGAAGCTTCCGTTTTCACGTCGGACGCAGCCGCCGCTTTCTTTGCATCTTCCTTGGCAGCGTGAGTGTGCGTTTCAGCTTTCGTCACGCTGGGCTTGGTTTGTTTTTTAGGCTCTGCGGCCGGCATAGGCTGAGGGATAGCGGCAACCGTCTCGGAGGTACCTACCTTGGCGTTGGCATCCCGCACATGCTCTCGAACAGACATAGTGATGCACTTCTTGGGGCATTTGGCAACACACTGTCCACAGCCCGTACAGGCCTCCAGGATCTTGTGCACGCTCTTGCGTTCTCCGGAGATGGCTTCAAACTGACAGGTTTTTTTACAAATCGTACAGCCGATGCACTCGTTGGGATCAATCTTGGCAATCAGCCGATGGTCGAAATCGCCCCAGATGGCGCCGGTCGGGCAGACTTCCGCGCACATCATGCACCCGGTACACTTGTCATAATCGAATTGCGGCAGATGATCCTTCATGGTGATCGCGCCGAATTTACAGCTATTGGCGCACAGCTCGCAGCCGATGCAACCGATCTTGCAGTTATCGCTGACCAGTACGCCCTCGTCTGCCGCGCGGCACAGCACGCGGGCCGGCAGCGTTACGGGCTGGAGCACAAGCACGTTCTTGGGGCAGGCTGCGATACAGGCGCTGCAGCCTGTGCATTTATCGGGATCCACCTTTGCGATTTTCTCATACGGATCGATATGGATGGCATCGAACTTGCAGGTTTTTACACAGGTGCCCAAACCAAGGCAGGCATATTTACAAGAACGGTTACCGTCGTTGATGGTGGTGGCGGCAACACAATCCGTGATTCCCACATAGGAAAATTTCTCCTTGCAGCGGTCCACGGAGCCTTGGCAGATGACGGTTGCCACGTGTTTTACCTGGCCGCTTGGCTGCTCTGCACCGATAATACCGGCAATTGTCTTGGCAAGCTCGGGTCCGCCTACGGGGCACGCGCCGGGAGACGCCGTTCCCGCGGCTATGGCGTCCGCCAACGCATCACAGCCGGCATAGCCGCAGCCGCCGCAGTTTGCGCCCGGCAAAGCCTCGCGTACAGCGTCGCGTCTGGGATCGGTCGGTGTTTGGAAAACTTTGTTCACAAGCATCAGCAGCAAGCCGAATACCAAGGCGATGCCTGCCAGCGTGCCTGCTCCAATCAGAATATCGGTCATATGCGCGTCTCCTTTATCAAATCAACCCAGCAAAGCCTTGGAAGGCAACGGCCATCAGTCCGGCGGCAATCAGCGCGCCGGGGAAGCCGTCCATCCACTTGGGCAGGTTGTTCATGGCCAGTTTTTCGCGGATGGCGGCGAACGCAATCAAAGCGAGCGTAAACCCCAAGGCTCCGGAGATGCCATTTACAACGGACTGGATCAGATTATATCCGCCTTCAATGGCCGTGGTATTGCTGATGGCAACGCCCAGCACGGCGCAGTTAGTGGTAATCAGCGGCAGATACACGCCCAGTGCCTGGTATAACGCGCGCGATACCTTTTTGAGCACAATTTCCACCGTTTGCACCAGAACTGCGATGATCAGAATAAAGGCGATCGTCTGCATGTATTCCAGATTCAACGGTACGAGCAAGTAGTGCTGGATGAGATAAGTAATCAGCGAAGCGATAGCCATAACAAAGGTAACCGCCATGCCCATGCCCAACGCCGTTTCGTATTTCTTGGAAACGCCCAGAAAAGGACAGATGCCTAGGAACTGGGACATGACCAGGTTGTTGACCAGTACGCCGGAGATGATGATCAGAACCAAACTGCTCATGATTCAGCCTCCTTTGCTTTCGCAAGCTTCCTTTTTCCCACCGACTTGGTAATGGCATTGATGATCAGCAGCAGAATACCCAGCATAATGAAGCCGCCAGGCGGCCGGAGCGCCATAGCCATCGGCTGATAGCTTTCCGGCATCACTTGCATGCCCAGCAGCGTTCCGTTGCCCAGCAGCTCTCTGCAGGCTGAAAGCAGCGAAATGCTCAGCGTAAACCCAAGGCCCATGCCCAGCCCGTCCACCACGGACGAAAGCACCGGGTTTTTGGAAGCAAACGCTTCGGCTCTGGCAAAAATGATGCAGTTGACCACGATCAGCGGAATGAAGATACCCAGCGATTGGCTGAGCGAAGGAATGAACGCCTTGAGCATCAGATCAATAATGGTTACAAAGGTTGCGATAACCACGATAAAGGCCGGAATGCGCACCTTATCGGGAATGATGTTGCGCAGCGACGCAATAACCAGATTGGAGAATACGAGCACAAAAGTGGTGGAAAGCCCCATGCCGATCCCCTGAAATACGGCCGTGGAGATTGCCAGTGTGGGACACATGCCCAGCAGCAGGCGGAATGTGGGGTTCTCATTGAGAATGCCGTTGAAGAATACGGCAGATAATTTCTTTTTCGGTTTCATGCTTTTGCCTCCTTTGCAGGAGCTTGTGGTTTTTCGGTTCCAAAAGGCTTGGCCTTTGTAAAGCGGTCAATCATCGGCGTGAATACGTTCATAAACAGGATGGCGAAGGAGCAGCCCTCCGGATAGCTTGAAAACTCGCGGATAATAAACAGGAACAAGCCGCAGCCAACACCCATGATCAGCTTGCCGATACCGGTGATCGGCGAGGTGACATAGTCCGTCGCCATGAAGAACGCACCGATGATCAGCCCGCCGGACAGCAGCTGATACAGCACGTTCTGCGAGCCGCTCTCCACGGAATAGATTGTTCCCGTTTTGATCAAATAGGCAATCGCCACCGTGGCGATAAACGCAAAGGGAATGCGCCAGTCGATCACACGGCGGATGAACAGATACGCGGCGCCAATCAACAGCGTGAGCTTGGATGTTTCTCCAATCATGCCGGGAATGTTGCCGGAAAACAGCTGCCAGAGCGTGTAACCGGCTGCGCCGTGTGAAAGCGGCGTTGCCACCGATACGGCGTCCACCGCTTCCGCTGCCAGCCACTGGCCAGCGTGCGGCAGCACGTTGGCGGCCATCAGCGATGTCCAGGAAAGCATCAGGATGGCTCTGGCTGCCAGCGCGGGGTTCATAAAGTTCTGACCAATCCCGCCAAAGAACTGCTTCACCAGGATAATGGCCAGGAACGAACCGACGACGGCAATCCACCACGGCGCGTTGGCGGGCAGATTGAACGCCAGCAGCAGGCCGGTAACCACCGCGCTGAGATCGCCAACGGTAACGGCCTGTCCAGTATGCTTTTGAAACGCATATTCCGCAAATACCGAGCTGATCACAGAAACCACAATCAGCATCAGCGCGTTGGCACCGAAAAACCATACGGCCGCAACGGCTGTCGGCAGCAGGGCAATGATAACATCCAGCATAATCCGCTTTGTACTGGCATCCCTGTTATGCAAATGCGGCGAAGAAGAAACGACTAATTTCCGTTGCATATTATTTCGCCTCCTCTTTCTTTTGTGCTTGTTTCAGCCTGGCGGCACGCTGCTTTTCACCGATCACCTTTTTACAGGTGCGACAGCTTTGCGTCAGGCTGCGATTGGCGGGGCAGCTCCACGAGCAGGCTCCGCACTCCAGGCAGTTCATAGCGCCCAACTCTTCCGCAACATCGTAAAGACTCTTACGCATTGCTTTATCGATATCAGAGGGGCACAGCAGCATCGGGCAGACCTCAATGCAACGGCCGCAGCGGATGCATGCGGATTCCTTTTTCGGCATCAATTCCTTTTCCAACACTGTAATTCCGGAACAGCCCTTGGTTACGGGGATATCCGTACGGTTGACGGCCATGCCCATCATAGGGCCGCCGTAGATGATTTTACGCGCCTGCGGCAGCAAGCCTTCGGAGGCATCGATCAGCCACTGCACGGGGGTGCCGATTCGCACCAGATAATTGGCGGGCTTTGTGACGCAGCCCCCAACCGTTACCACGCGGTCGATCAGCGGCATCCCTTCGTAAATAGCGCGGTGCATGGCATAGCAGCTACCCACGTTCACCACGAGAACGCCTTTTTCAATCGGCAGGCCGCCGGTTTTTACCTTGCGCTTGGTCAGCGCGTAAACCAGCTGTTTTTCACCGCCCTGCGGGTACCACACGGGCAGCGCGATAACGGAAAAGGAAGGATCGTCCGCGCAGGCTTTGGTCATCAGCTCGATAGCGTCGCGCTTGTTTTTCTCGATGCCGATCATTACCTTTTCGATGCCGAACGCCTTTTGCATGCGTTTGGTTCCGGAGATGATTTCCTTCGCCTTGGTGAGCATCAGCTGATGGTCGGCGGACAGATAAGGCTCGCACTCCGCGCCGTTGACCACTAAAATATCCAGCTTCACTTTCGGCGGCAAAAGCTTTACGCTGTATGGAAAGGTAGCGCCGCCAAGGCCTACCAGCCCTTTATCCTTGGCAAGGGCGGACAGCGCTGCGGGATCGAGCGCATCCGGGTTTTCCACGGGGTGCAGTTCGGCCCACTTATCTTTAAAATCATTATCGATGATTACGCTTTCAACCTGCTGTCCGTTTGCCATCACAGCCTGCTGAACATCCACCACAACGCCGGAAACGCTGGAATGAATAGCGGAACTAACAAACCCCGTCGGTTCACCGATTTTCATCCCTACGGTAACGTGGCTTCCCTTTTTAACCAAACACTGACATGGCGCGCCAATGTGTTGCTGCATTGGGATCACGACACGGGATGGTTGAAGCGGCTCAACAATCGGCTGTACAGCGGTGGCCGACTTACCGTTGAGCCCCTCATGCGGGTGAATCCCCCCCGGGAATCGATAATACAGACTCATGAAATTCTGTCCTTCCTACATCAATATGGAGCGCATGGATCGCATAAATGCCACTGATTATAGTACCTTACATTGGGCAAAAAATCAAGGCAGAAGCCCATGGTTATTATAAATGTTCGTCATGCTCTACTTGCCTTTCGAATACTGCCCCAACCAAAGGCTGCCATGCCTCTGCCAACCGATCCAGCGGCCATGCGGCGTTCGCCGGGCTTGTGGAAGGCAAAATCACGGCGGCAATTCCGGTTTCTGGTTCCAGACGTGTCCGATACAGCTTTCCCGCTTTTTGTCCATTGAGAAAAATATGCTTTATTTCTGTGCCGCGTATCAGCGACGCGATATCATTGAGCGCATAGGGCGTCAGCGTGCTGTCCGCGCTGCCTTCAATCGCACAGCTTGCTACCACATCCCACAGGGCGATATGGTGCCTTTGTAATAACGCGGTTTTTTCCTTCACTGTTTCCGGTGCGGGCTCTGAAAATAGAATCCCCAGCAGTTTCCAGAAACGATTCTGCGGATGTCCGTAGTAAAACGCATTGGCTCTGGATTGTACGGAGGGAAATGAACCCAGTATCAACGCCCTGGACTCATTATCGGCAATGGGGAGAAATGGATGCTCAATCCCTTGCCGGTTAATCGTATTCATTTGATTGATCCTTTTCATCTAACCGTACACCGCCCTTGTTCTGTAAGGCGGTGCACCCGCCTGTTTAGCAAACTATGCGTTATTGGCTCCCGGATAGCAAGGGATATCCAATAGATATACAATGCTCCCCCTTGCCGCCACCGTTTGTAAGCACACATGGTATTTTGAACAGGTAATCAAAAATCAAGGGTTAAATAAATCTAACGCCCGCATCATACGATGCGGGCGTTGTATTCACAGGTTGATATTAGTTCACGCTGTCCTTAAGGCCTTTGCCTGCTTTGAAGACAGGCGCTTTGGATGCGGCAATCTTAATCTGCTCGCCGGTGCGGGGGTTGCGGGCGACGCGGGCGGGGCGTTTGCGGACTTCGAAAGAGCCAAAGCCAACAATCTGAACTTTGTCACCGGCTGCCAGGGCTTCTGCGATTACATCGGTAACAGCGCTAAGCGCTTTCTCTGCGTCTTTTTTCGTGAAATCGGTCTTCTTTACGATAGCGGCGGTTAATTCTGCTTTGTTCATGAGATAAATCCTCCTTTAATTTATAACTTCAGAAGTTACAATGGGATATCCATAGAAAAGCCAGCATCAAGCTGAGTGTATCTAATGAATACGCTTTTCTTTCATCCAGTATACATCCATTTCATTCAAAGTCAAGTCCCCCATTGATTTTCCTTCATTTGTAGCACTGTTTTCCATGCCCCGGAAACGCGCGATGAATTTGTTGACGGCGGCATATAATGCGATATCCGGGTTTACATTGCACAACCGGCAAATATTAACCACGGAAAACAGTAAATCGCCCAGTTCCTCTTCCGGGTTTTCCTGCGCGGTAAGGCACGCCAGAACCTCTCTTTTTTCCTCCGTCACCTTCTCCAGCGCTGCTTCGGCATTGGCAAAATCAAAACCAACCTTGGCTGCCTTGTGCTGCACCTTGGCGGCTCTCAGTAAAGCGCTTAATCCTGTGGATACATTATCCATCGCATCCGCGACGGTTTCTATTCCGCGCTGCCTGCGCTTGATCTGTTCCCAGTTTGTCAGCACCTGCTCCGCGGTATCCGCCTTTACCTCACCAAACACATGCGGATGCCGCTCAATCAGTTTTGCCGTAATGCCCGTTGCGACGTCCTGCAGGGTAAACTCTTCAAACTGTTCGGCGATCACCGCATGGAAGATCACCTGAAGCAGCACATCGCCAAGCTCTTCGCACATATGATCTTCATCTTTATCGCGGGCGGCTTCGATAAACTCGTAGCTTTCCTCCAGCAGATTAGGCAGCAGGCTTTCATGGGTCTGTTCCTGGTCCCATGGGCAGCCGCCCTTGGCGCGAAGGCGTTTCATCACGGCGCAAAGGTCGTCAATACCATATCGTTTGCGGACGGTCATCGGCTCGGCTACGTACAGGCACGCGGTCGTATGGTCATACTGCCCTTGCCGGTCCAGCTCAAACAGCGGGATAATCCGCATCTGCAGGCGGCCTTCCTCGTCTCCTTGAAAATAACGTATCATTGTCTGATCATCTAAAAGCTCCATGAGCTTGATCTTGCAGGCTCCCGCACAGGATTGGCTGTGAAGCTCGGACAGAAAAAAGGAGACACGCGGATTGATGTGATCCGCCGCCAAAAATGTCTCGGCGGAGGATAGACGGATATCCTGCATATCTGCCCGCGCCATGGCAACGCACCGGTCCGCGTGGCTGATGCCCGGCAGAACGCTGACCGCCCCCTTATCCTCGGCGGTCTCAAGCAAAGCGGTTACGGTAGAATCCATCGCGGCCTCCGTAACGGCATAGGTGCAATCGGAATCCGCGGCGATGCTAAGCAGATACCGGACGGCGGATTGATTGAACGCATCAAAGGAGTCCGCTTTCTCATACAGCGAATCGAGCGACTCATAAGAAAGATCGTGCTCTGTAAGCCAGCGTGCAATGGGATGTCGATTTGTGCGCAGCACAATCCGTTCGGCGCTTTTCAGCGCGGCGAGCGCTTGGCCGGTGAGCAGGGTTACGTCCCCTGTGGATATCGAGATCACCGTGATGTTTTTCAAATTTCAGTCCTCCGTGCTCAATGTTTAAACCGTTTGACCAACGGCCGGATATCCTCCATCTTCAGCGTCCCAAACAGGAAGGACAGGGCGGCGTACACCGCGATGCCGATCAGAATCAGCAGCCCAGTCATCAGGCGGCTCTCCGGCAGCGCGATCATCAGCCCATATAAAACCCCGGCCATAACACCCGACACCAAGAGAGGTTTGATGAAGATATTCAGCGGATCCCATGGCAGCCCCGTATGCTTGTGAACATAGTAGAGATTTGGAAACATGCTGACACCGTAGCAAACCAGCGAACCAATGGAAGCGCCGAGGATGTTGATACTGGGCATGGCAATCAGGGTATAGTTGATGATCACCTTAAAGACGACGCCGATCATCAGCGTAAACATCGGGATTTTCTGTTTTTGCAATCCCTGCAATATTCCGCTGGTTGCCTGCACTACGGTAAACAAGATAATGGTAAAACCCGAAAAGGTTAACAGCATAGCAGTCTGATCCAGCGCTTCGGGCGAGGAAAACGGATACACCATCGACAGGATGGGTTTGGACAGAATACTCATGCCAAAACTGCATGGCAACCCCACTAAAAACGCCATCCGAAGACCTGCATAGGTGCTGCGTTTGACAGCGTTCATATCCTTTCGGGCCACATTGGAAGAGATGGCAGGCACCATGCTCATGGAGATGGCCAGCGCCAGGGCGGTGGGAACGTTGATCAGGGTGATCACATAGCCGGAATACCGGCCGTACATAGCGCGCGCCGTATCGCGGAGGATGCCCGCGCCGTCTACCAGCCGGTTTACAATCATACCCGAATCGATAAAGGAAGCCAACGGAATAATACATGCGCCGATGGTGATGGGAATGGCGTAGGACATCAGCCTGCGATTGATCTGCGGCCAGCCCTGCGTGGCGATTTCTTCATTTTGCGTATAGGCGTCGATATCATGGCGTTTGCGGTAGTAAATAATTACCATATACAAAAGCGCGAACGCTTCCGCGATCGATGTGCCCAGCAGCGCGCCGGCCGCGGCGTACCCGATATTGATCTCCCCCGCCTCGGTGACCCCGATCTTAGATCCAAGGTAGGCAAAGGGCAGCGCGATGATAATCTTGCCCACCTGCTCGATCAATTGGCTGATGGCGGTCGGCATCATGTTCTGTTGGCCCTGCATATAGCCCCGGAAAGCGCTCATCGTGCAAACAATCGCAACGGCCGGCGCGATGGCGATGAACCCGGCCATGGTCTCCGGATCGCCCACGCGGTTGCTGAGGAAGGTATGCAGCGCGATCATTACCACCATGCCGACAAAACCAACGGCGGATAAAATCAGCAGCGCGCTTTTAAAGGTGCGTCGGGTGTTGCGGATATCTCCCCTTGCCAGATTAAAGCTCACGATGCGGCTGATCGCCACCGGAAGGCCTGCCGAGGAGATGGTCAGCAGCAGATTATACGTCGGAAAAACAAGCTGGTAGGTACCCAGCCCCTGATCGCCGATCATCCACGCAAGCGGTATGCGGTACAGCACGGCCACGATTTTACAAATCAGGCCCGTGATCCCCAGCACCGTAACGCCGCTGATGATGCTTTGCTGTTTGCTGCTCAACAAAACGCCTCCAATTTTCAAATCCGCATATAGTATACCAGATTTACCGGCCTGTGCAGCCGTATCTGAAAAATGGAGCGCTTCCCGCTGCGGAGAAGCGCTCCATCAACATGTAGTGGAGAGAATCAGTCGTCCAGCCTGTCGGTATGCGTTTTGGCTTTTGCATCCGTTACCCACTGGCTTACGGTATCATCATAGAACGTATTTTGCTTGTCTGTCAGCAATTCCGCCTTAAGCGAGTCGGTGACATCCGCAAGCGCAACAACGCCTTCTTCAGCATCGCTTGTATACTGTACGATATGAATACCGTAATTGGTGCGGAAGGGCTCGGACACATCGCCGACATTCTTCAGCGCCATCGCGGCGGTGATAAATTCGTTCACATAGGTGGTCAGGCCTTCGCACACCAGATACCCGGTTGTTTTGGTGGGTTCGACGGTCATTCCGTTGTCCTGTCCGTATGTTTCCATCAGCGAGTCGAAGCTTTCCCCGGCCGCAAGCTTGGCAACGATTTCGTCCATGGTGGGCTGTATGGCGGCGTAGGCGTTCTCGGTTGCCGTGCCCAGCTGCGCCTGCAGGTCTGCGATTTCCGCTGTCAGCGATTCGGACAGCGCGGTAAGCTCTTCACGGCTCTTTGCCTGGTCTTCGGTATCCGTTGTGGCATCTTCCGGCAGATCACTGATGGCCGAAAGCGTGGAATTCAGGGAGGACTGCTTGTCCGAGATATCGGTGCTGAGCGTCTGGATGGCAGTGCTGTCCTCATCGGAGATCTTGATCAACAGGTTTTTCACATACCGGTATCCGGCTGGTACATCATAGATGATCGAGCCGCTCTTTACGTCGGCGGCATATTGTGTAAGTGTGGATGCGTAGGTGGAAATCGCATTGGCGACATTGGTATCGTATGCGGATTGGATTTCGTCGTCGGTTACGGCGACATCTTTCACCACATCGGCTTTCAGCTTATCGATGGCTGCGCTTTGCTTCTCCTGCTCCAGCATCTCATCCTTGCTGCCATACCCAAGCTCCAGCATCTTGGCTTCCACCGCCGCGTCCAGCTCGTCGCCGGTCAGCTCGGTATTGGCAAAATAGCTGGTAGTGATATAGGAAGCATAGCTGTTGTAGGTTTCATCGACAGAAGCCATCAAATCAACCAATTCTTCGTCCGAGAATTGGTCCATACCATATTCCTGCGCCTTTTGCTTGGTTACGGCTTCCTCGATCAGGCCGCTGATTGCGGATTCCTTGGCGGCGGCAATGTGATCCGCATCCGTGCGGTCATAACTCATTCCATATAAACTGTAAATGTATTCCTGATAATCCAGAACATTCTCGATTGCCTGCCGCACATCTGATTTCACATACGTTTGTCCGGCAACCTCAATGATGACCGTTTGTGCGTCAACCGCTTCGTCTTTCACAATTAAGCCGCAGCCGGATGTGAAGGCAACGATAAAAGCCGTTAAAACCATCAATATTGCATATTTGCGCATAGCGTCGGTCTCCCCTTTTTGTCATTTTCCATTCCGGGTTATTATACTTGATTTACCTCCGCTCGGCAAGCTAATCCACGTCCCGAACGCTGTCAAACGGGAAAAACACGAAACGGACATGCCCCCTGATCTGGCTTCGCGTCAGTTTGCCGACATCGGCGAAACGGCTGTCGTGGCTGTTGTCACGGTTATCGCCCATCACAAAAAAGTCGTTATCGCCCAGCACGATCATGCCCATGGTAGCATAATACGGACTGTCGTTCCGGTCGGGCGTCAGGTAGGATTCGTCAGTCTTTTCCCCGTTGATATATACGGAATTGTTCTTAATTTCAATCGTATCCCCCGGCAGGCCGATCAAGCGCTTCACATAGTTCTTGGTGCTGTTGGGATATTTGCAGATCACAACATCCCCGTGCTCAGGTTCTCCGAGAATATAGTCATATTTCGTTACGAACATAATCTCGCGGTCGTGAAGTGTATCCAGCATGCTGGAACCGTCCACGCGAACCGGCTCAAATACGAATCCACGGATGCACAGTGCGATCAATACCGCCGAACCGAGTGTGACAATCCAACTGATGGTTTCTTTCACGATCATTTTTTTCTTCTCTTCCGGGGTCATTTCGGAAAACTTTTTCTTTTCCTTATTTTGCTTGGGCATTAAAGAGTTCTCCCTCCGTTTTGCATTTGTTTCAAGGTTTCCGCTTCCGGCACAGGACCCTGTTGAACCACTTTTTTCCTTCGCTTTAAAAAAACGGCCCGGTCCAGCATCACGATTCGATCACAGCCAAGGCATTTGATTTTGATATCGGCGCCGATACGGATGACCTTCCACTGATCGCTGCCGCACGGATGCGGTTTGCGCATTTGAACAATATCATTCAAACGAATCTCGTCCATCCTATGCCTCCTGTTTTTGGGCAAGCTTAGTGGTATTATACAACCGAAGGCAATAAGAAACAAGCCGCCGGACCGTTGAAATGCCGACAGCTTGTAACAGTTTCATAAATTTCGTTATTTTGTAAGATACAGATGGCAGGCCGCCGCCGCGCGCTGGCCCTCGTTGATGGCACGCACGACGAGGCTTTGGCCGGAATGCATATCTCCGGCGACAAAAACGCCGTCCTTGCTGGTTTGATAGTTTTCAGCCGTGATGTTGCTGCGGTTATCCCGCTCCAACGCCAGCGCTTCAGGCAGGGTATCTTCCGGGCCGAGGAAGCCCATGGCCAGCACGATCATATCCGCGTCCCAAGCCTTCTCCGTGCCCTCGACAGGCTTGGGGAACATACGGCCGTTCGCGTCCTTGGTCCACTCGATCTGATCGGTGATAACCTTGGCGACCGAACCATCCGCGTTGCGGAGAATTTCGCGCGTGTTCAGCAGATAATTGCGCGGATCCCTGCCATATTTGGCTATGGCTTCTTCCTGGGCATAATCGATTTTCAGCACGCGTGGGTATTCAGGCCAGGGATTGTTGGCCGCCCGCTCTTTACCGGGCTCCGGCATAATTTCAAACTGAACGACGGACGCACAGCCTTGGCGCAGCGCAGTGCCGACGCAGTCCGTACCCGTGTCGCCGCCGCCGATGATGACAACATGCTTGCCCTTTGCGTTCATCTCTTCCGGCAGATTCACGCTGTTGTCCAGCAGCTTTTTGGTGGCAAGCGTCAGGTAATCCACCGCGAAGATAACGCCTTTACCTTCCCGGCCCGGCACTTTCAAATCGCGCGGCTTGGTGCTGCCGCCGCACAGAACGATCGCATCGAAGGAATTTTCAAGCTCCTTCACAGGTTTGTCTACGCCGATATTCGCGCCGGTAACAAACTCAATGCCTTCCTGTTTCATCAGGTCAACGCGGCGGTCGATCATTTTTTTATCCAGCTTCATATTGGGAATGCCATACATCAGCAGACCGCCGATGCGGTTTTCCCGTTCGAACACGGTAACAAAATGGCCGAACTTGTTCAGGAAGTTTGCCGCGGCCAGCCCGGCGGGGCCGGAGCCGATAACGGCTACCCGCTTGCCTGTGCGGTGCTTGGGAATAGAGGGCTTGATATGCCCGCTCTGATAGGCGTGCTCCACGAGCATCAGCTCGTTCTGGCGGATCGTGACGGGCGGCTGGTTGATGCCGCAGGTGCAGGCGCCTTCGCAGGGCGCTGGGCATACACGGCCGGTAAACTCCGGAAAGCTGTCGGTGCGCAGCAGTCTGTCGGCCGCGGCATCCCACTGGTTCCGGTAGAGCAAATCGTTCCATTCGGGAATCAGGTTGTTCAGCGGACAGCCGGATACCGCGCCCTTGAGCATGATGCCGCTGTGGCAGAACGGAATGGCGCAGTACATGCAGCGTGCCGCCTGCTCACGCTGCCCTTCCACCGGCAGCGTGTTGTGGATCTCGTCCCAGTCGTTCAATCTTTCCAGTGGATCGCGGTCAAAGGGCAGGAGGCGTTCAAATTCCAAAAATCCCAACAACTTACCCATTCTTACGCACCTCCTGTTGCTTCATGAGGTACCGTTTGTATTCAAACGGAATAACCTTGACAAACCGTTCCGCCGCAGAGCTCCACTGATCAATCATCTGCTTTGCCAGCGGACTGTCCGTATACCTGACATGCTTGTGAATCATATTCTTGACCATGATTTCCTCGTCCGGATCGCTGAGATCTTCCAGCTCTACCATTTCCAGGTTGCACAGATCCCGGAACGAACCGTCGGCGTCAAACACATAGGCAATACCGCCTGACATGCCTGCGGCAAAATTGCGGCCGGTTTTCCCCAGCACCACCACGCGGCCGCCTGTCATGTACTCGCAGCCGTGGTCCCCCACGCCTTCCACAACAGCCATTGCGCCGGAATTGCGTACGCAGAAGCGCTCGCCCGCGATGCCGTTTACATACACCTCGCCGCTCGTAGCCCCATACAGCGCCACATTGCCGATGATTACGTTGTCCTGCGGGATAAAGGTGCTGTTTTTGGGCGGGCGGACACACAGTATGCCGCCGGACAGGCCCTTGCCCATATAGTCATTGCAGTCCCCGCTCAGGGAGAAGGTAATACCCTTGGACATGAACGCGCCAAAGCTCTGGCCTGCGCTTCCCTCAAAATCGATATGGATGGAGTGATCTTCCATGCCCTCGGAACCGAACCTGCGGGTCAGCTCACTGCCCAGAATGGTACCGGCGGCACGGTCCGTATTGTGGATGGAAAGCGCCGATACCACAGTGTGCTTTCCCTCGAACGCTGGCTGTGCAAGCGTTTCCAGCAGGCTTTCATCCAGCGTGGCGCCCAGCGGGTTGTGCTGCTTTTCGCTGGCAAAGCGCGGTTGTTCCAGATAATCCTCCGGAGCGTACAGGATTCTGGAAAGATCGATCTCTTCATGCTTCCAATTGTTCAGGTTCGTGGATTTCCGCAGCATATCCACGCGCCCGATCATTTCGTTTACGGTGCGAACACCGATTTCCGCCATGATCTCACGCAGTTCCTGCGCGATGAAGTGCATGAAGTTGACCACATATTCCGGCTTGCCCTTGAAGCGTTTACGAAGTTCGGGATTCTGCGTGGCTACGCCCGCGGGGCAGCTGTCCAGATTGCACACGCGCATCATCACGCAGCCCATGGTAACCAGCGGCACGGTGGCAAAGCCATATTCCTCGGCGCCCAGCATGGCAGCGATTGCCACGTCGCGCGCGGTCATCAGCTTGCCGTCGGTTTCCAGCACCACGCGGCTGCGCAGCTTGTTCATCATCAGGGTCTGGTGGGTTTCAGCAAGGCCAAGCTCCCACGGAAGTCCCGCATGCTTGATGCTGGAGCGCGGCGATGCGCCGGTGCCGCCTTCAAAGCCGCTGATCAGGATCAAATCGGACAAACCTTTGGCGACGCCCGCGGCAATGGTGCCCACGCCCGCCTCCGAAACCAGCTTCACGCAAACGCGCGCCTGGCGGTTAGCGTTTTTCAGATCGTAGATCAGCTCGGCAAGATCCTCGATCGAATAGATATCATGGTGCGGCGGCGGCGAAATCAGCGCCACGCCGGTGGTGGAGTGCCGGGTTTTGGCAATCCAGGGGTATACCTTCGGGCCGGGCAGCTGGCCGCCCTCACCCGGTTTGGCGCCCTGCGCCATTTTGATCTGGAGCTCCTGTGCGTGAACCAGATAGTTGCTGGTTACGCCAAAACGGCCGGATGCGACCTGCTTGATGGCGCTGCACTTGTTATCCCCGTTGGGCATGAGCTCAAAACGGGCTTCGTCCTCGCCACCCTCGCCGCTGTTGCTCTTGCCGCCGATCCGGTTCATGGCGATGGCTAGGCATTCGTGCGCCTCCTGGCTCAGGGATCCATAACTCATTGCGCCGGTTTTAAACCGTTTGCAAATAGAATCAACACTTTCCACCTCGTCAATGGGAATGGACGGCTGATCCGACGAAATTTCCAGCAGGCTGCGAAGGTTGGCTTTCTGTTCGCTGGTCGTCAGCTTTTTTGAATATTCCTTATAAATCTCATAATCGCCGCGCCAGCATGCCTGCTGCAGCAGATAAATCGTTTCCGGATTATACAGGTGATATTCCTCGCCCTTGCGCCACTGCATTACGCTGCCGGCTTCCAGCGTTTCTTCGTCCCTCGGGTCAAAAAACGCGGCCGCATGATGCTGTGCGTTTTCTGTTGCGACGCCCTCCAGACCGATACCGCCGATCGGCGATACGGTTTCGGGGAAGTATTCATCAATCAGTTTCTTCCCGAGGCCAACCGCTTCAAATATCTGTGAGCCGCGGTAGCTTTGCACGGTGGAGATGCCCATCTTGGACATGATTTTGACAATGCCCTTGACATTGGCTTTGATATATTTTTGTTGGGCTTCTTCCGGGCTTTCCGCCTTGAGAAGACCGTCGGCAATGCAGCTGTTGATGGTTTCCAGCGCAAGATACGGGTTGATAGCCGTCGCACCGTAGCCGATCAACAGTGCAAAATGGTGGACTTCGGTAGGCTCTCCGGACTCCAGCAGTATGCTCAGCCGGGTGCGGATGCCCTGGCTGATGGTGTACGCCTGAACTCCGGATACCGCCAGCAACGCCGGGATGGCCGCCATTTTCTCATTCACGCCGCGGTCGGACAGAATAAAGATGGAGGATCCATTTGCGAAACGCTGATCAATTTCACGGTAGATGCGCTGCATCGCCTTTTCCATGCCCTTGCCGCCCTCGGCCACATTGTAAAGGATGGAAAGGGTGCAGGGGTTGAAACTCTCGGTTTCAAGCGCCTTGATCTTGGCCAGCTCTTCGTTGGTAATAATCGGCTGCATCAGCTTGATCTGGCGGCTGGAATGGGGCGAGGGTTTGATCAGATTGCCTTCGCCGCCGATGTAGACACGCGTGGAGGTAACGATTTCTTCACGGATCGCATCGATCGGCGGGTTGGTGACCTGCGCAAACAATTGCTGGAAGTAGTCGTACAAACGCTGGGGCCTGTCCGATAGCACGGCCAGCGGCATGTCGGCGCCCATGGCGGCGGTAGGCTCAATCCCTTTTTCCGCCATGGGCAGGATAACATCGTTGATCTGTTCGTAGGTATAGCCGAAGTTTTTCTGCAGCTTCCACAGCGGCTGATCCAGCGTGGGCAGCGTCTGTTTGGAGTCGGGTAGGGTTTCCATGTTCAGTTGCAGCTGGGAAATCCACTTGGCGTACGGATGGGTGGAGGCCATGCTGGATTTGATTTCATCATTGCTGATCACGCGGCCTTCCTCCGAATCAACCAGCAGCATTCTGCCGGGGCGGAGGCGATCCTTGTAGAGCACCTTTTCCGGGGGAATATCCAGCACGCCCGTTTCGCTGGCAAGGATCAGCATATCATCGCTGGTGACCAGATACCGGGCGGGACGAAGGCCGTTGCGGTCCAGCATTGCAATGGATTGCGTGCCGTTGGTTGCGCAGATGGCGGCCGGGCCGTCCCACGCGTCCATCACATGGCTGTGGAACTCGTAAAACGCGCGAAGTTCATCCGACAGCGTCGTGTTCTTTTCCCACGGTTCCGGGATCATCATCATGGCGGAATGCGGCAGCGTGCGTCCGGTCATCAGCAGAAATTCCAGCGCGTTGTCAAACATTGCGGAGTCGCTGCCGTCATCGTTTACGATCGGGAACACATTTTTTACATCTACGCCGAAAATATCGGTGTCAATGTTGCTCTGCCGCGCGTTCATACGCTTCTGGTTGCCGAGAATGGTATTGATTTCCCCGTTGTGGATGGTGTAGCGGTTGGGATGCGCGCGCTCCCAATTGGGGAAGGTGTTGGTGGAATAGCGGCTGTGTACCAGCGCCACGGCGGTGGTATAATCCAGGTCGCTTAAATCAAGGTACAGCTCCGCCACCTGCCGGGATTGGAGCATGCCTTTGTAAACAATGGTTTTGCAGCTCAGGCTGGCGGCATAAAAGTCCTGGTGCTCCGCGCCCTCGGCATAGCGCAGCTCTTTTTCCGCAATCTTGCGGATGAGGTATAAACGGCGTTCAAAGGTGGCGTCGTCGGTCATGTCGGCGCTTTTTTGGATGAACGCCTGTGTGATACACGGCATACAGGCTCTGGAGGTCACGCCCAGCGTGGATGGATTCACAGGCACTTTGCGCCATCCAATAAAGGTTTGACCGTATTTTCCAACTATATCTTCAAATGCTTTTTTTGTTACATTTCGTTTGTTTTCGTCCTGAGAAAGAAAAAACATGCCGACGCCGTAGGCTCCGGGTGCGGGCAGCACCATGCCTTCCAGCGCGCATACTTTTCTGAAAAACGTATCCGGGATCTGTGTCAGAATGCCGGCTCCGTCGCCGGTGTCCAGCTCCGCGCCGGTTCCTCCCCTGTGGGATAAATGATCCAGAGCATCCAGCGCATCCCGCAATACCTTATGAGAGCGGATCCCTTTGATATTGGCCAGCATACCGATGCCGCAAGCATCATGCTCATATCGGGGCGAATATAATCCTTGTTGCTCCGGTAATTCCTGTTGGTTCATTCTTGTGCCTCCGCTTCGATTTTGGTGTAAAAAAAGCGCACAAAAGCAAATCTCGTCTATGAGCGCTAGATTATTATAGCATCCTGAGGGGGTCAATACAACGCGGATACAGAATAAGAACAGTTGTGACAAATCAATATCAAGCATCTCAGACTTGATTCTTTTCTACATATGCGTATAATATGGCGTGTAAATTGCATAAAGGCGTGATACTTTGACATCACCACATATCAGGGATTATTTGAATAAACGGGTCCATATGATCGGGATCGGCGGCAGCAGCATGAGCGGGCTGGCACGGATGCTTCGTGAAAAGGGATACCGCCTTACCGGCAGCGATCAGCTGGAGACCTATACCACAAAGGCGCTTCGTAAAATTGGCATTCCCGTGGCCATCGGCCATGACAAAAAAAATGTTCAGGATGCGGACCTGATCATCTATACCGTCGCGGCCGCGGCGGACAATGCCGAACGCGTGGAAGCGCGCAGGCTTAACCTGCCGGAAATCGAACGCGCCACGCTGCTTGGCCAGCTGATGGAAGGCTATCCCACCGCTATCGGCGTGTGCGGTACGCACGGCAAAACCACCACCACGTCGATGATTGCGCAGATTCTGATGGCCGTTCAAAGCGATCCGACCATCCATATCGGCGGTTCTCTGGATATTATCGGCGGCAATGTGCGCATCGGCGGAGGCGATGTTTTCCTTACGGAAGCCTGTGAGTTCAACCTGAGTTTTCTGCACCTGAAACCACAGATTGCCGTAATTACTAATATTGACGAGGATCATCTGGACTTTTTCCGGGATATAGACCACATCCAGGCTTCTTTCGGGGAATTTCTCGCTCTGGTCCCGGAGGATGGCTATGCTGTGGGGAATGGAGACGATCCCCGTGTGGCCGAGCTCTTTTCTTCCCTGTCCTGCCATACCGTAACCTATGGTTTGAATCAGCATAATGAAATCAGCGCCGTGAACCTGACCTATAACGACTTCGGATTCGGTGATTTTGATGTGGTGCGCCATGGGGAAATCATGGGTCATATCTCGCTGCAGGTGGCTGGTGAATTTAACGTCTACAACGCCCTGGCGGCCGCGGCGTGCGCCCTTGTGCTGAATTATGCGTCTCAGGAGACCTGTGAAGCGCTTCACGCGTTTAAAGGAGCCAGACGCCGTTTTGAACTGACGGGCATCATCGACGGGGTAAAACTCTACCACGACTATGGACACAACCCGAAGGAAATGGCCAACGCGCTTTCCATCGCCTTGAAACAGCCCCATAATCGTCTCTGGGCCGTAATGCAGCCCCATACCTACAGCCGCGTCAAAAAAATGCTGCCGCAGTATTTTACATGTACAAAGGCCGCCGATATCACACTTGTGACCGATATCTATGCCGCGCGGGAAAAGGATCCGGGGGATATTAACACCCGCCAGATCATCGAAGGCATGCACAAAAACGGAGTCCATGCCGTATATACGCCAACTTTCGACGATACGGAAGCCTATCTGCGGGCAAACTGGCAGCCCGGCGACCTGGTGCTTACAATGGGCTGCGGCAATATCAATCAGCTTAATGAGCAGATCAACGATCATGAGGACCTGAAAAGACAATAAAAGGAGGGTACCGCGATGCGCAAACGTGCATTCGGTTTACTGTTGGCTGTGCTTTTGCTGTTCAGCTTTCAGGCAGCATCGGCATCCACATTTCTGATGGCCGGCTTTGACGGACAGGACAGCAGCCACGACTGGGAAACCAACGGATTCTTTACCCGTATGGAAGAGCATACGGGAATCACATTCACGTATAATCAGTATGACGACGAGGGAAAATGGAATACAGCCAAGCAGGAGATGCTAACCTCCGGCGTCATGCCCGATGTGCTGTTCAAGGCTGCGCTGAGCGAAGAAGAACAGCAGGCGTTCTATGATAACGGCCTGCTGATCGATCTCCTGCCGATGCTTGAAACCTACGCGCCCAATCTTTGGGCCTTGCTGCAGCAAAACCCGGAGTGGCTAAAAGCCATCACCCTGCCCAACGGTGCGGTGGTCGCGCTGCCCACGATCAATCAATTGCCGCTGCAAAACGCCATGTGGATCAACCAGAACTGGCTGGACACGCTTGGGCTGGAAGTTCCGACAGACATGGCATCACTGGAAACCGTACTCAACGCGTTTTTGACCGGAGATCCAAACCAGAACGGAAAAAGCGATGAAATACCGCTGTCGTTTGTCGGTCCCTGGGATCTAAAATTTCTGGCTCACGGTTTCGGTTTGATTGCCAATGATTATAATCTTTACGTCGATAGCGACGGTACCGTACAGTTTATGCCGCTTCAGGATGATTTTCGTGCGTTTTTGCAAACGATGACTGCTTTTTATCAAGCGGGTCTTCTGGATAAAAACGGGTTCACAACAGCCGACGCGCTGCGCAGCGTTACCGACAGCGACACCGATGTAACCTACGGCGTTCTGCTGGGTCCCAATCCCTATAACCTGCTGACGGTTGATCTCGGAGAGCAGTATACGCTGCTGAAACCGTTTGTCTATAACGGAAAGCAAATCTACCGTGATTTGTTCGGACCGATTACCGTGGGTTCTTTTGCCATCTCGTCCGCCTGTTCCGATCCCGGCGCGCTGCTCGGATGGGTAGACCTTTTGTATTCCCAGAATGGCGCCGTTGAAGCGATGGCGGGCGTGGAAGGAGAAGATTATGCTGTAGACAGCGAAGGATTATGGGATTATGCTGTTGACTTACAGACGGAATCGTCCTATATTCTCTATGATCTGAGTATCTACGATTCCGGAAGCATGCCCTGGCTGTTCCCCGTGGACTTCTACGCATCGTATTCGATGGAAAGTCTGCGCACCATCACTCAGGATTTGCTGGATCTGCAGTCATACGTTGTAAGCCCATTCCCCTATTGCTACGTGCTGTCTTTGGATCAGCGGAATCAGATAGAACCCCTGCAGCTTTCCCTGGGAAAATATGTGGATGAAAGCATCGCCAAGTTTATCCTCGGGGAACTGGATATCAATGCCGCGGAAGATGTCCAGGCTTTCTACGAGGGATTGGATGAGCGGGGTGTTCAGGAGTTTCTCTCTTTATGGCAAACCATCTATGATCAACAGGTAATCCGGTAAACAAAATTTAACTTCCACAGAGGAGGTAGAGGAACATATGAAAAAATGTCCTCGTTGTGAACTCAACTACATTGCCGACGACGAAAAACTGTGCAAAATTTGTATCCGGGAAATTAAAGGTGGCCAAAAGCAGGATGATATTGAAATGTGCAGCATCTGCAATGCGGCGCCCGCGCTTCCCGGCAACGATATTTGCCTGGGCTGCTACAAGGAACTGCATAATCAGCAATCATCCGACCGCAAACGGTCCATATCCGTGGATGAGGAGATCGAGCTCAGCAGTGCCAGCACAATGGATGAAATCATCCCCAACGTAAAAGACGATATCGAACAGGAATCATTCGCCGACGACGATGAACTGTCTTTGGAAACCATTATGGAGGAAGAAGACGGCGATGAAGACGAGGATGACGAAGATTACAGTTGATCCGCATTCCTGATGCGTAAGCGAGGCGTGATATGGCGATCTATGCAATTGGCGACCTGCATTTCCCCGGCGGACAGGAAAAACCGATGGACGTGTTCGGCAGCCATTGGGATGATCACGTTTCCCGCATTATCAGTCAATGGAAAAAAACCGTTTCACCCAACGATCTGGTGTTAATCCCCGGGGACATTAGCTGGGCTATGCACTTTGAGCAGGCAAAGGAGGACCTTCTGCTCATCGCGCAGCTTCCCGGTGAAAAGATCCTGCTGCGCGGCAATCACGATTACTGGTGGAATTCCATCGGCAAAATCCGTGCATGGCTGCCGGAGGGAATGCATGCCTTGCAAAATGACAGCATCGTCTGGAACGGCATAAGGATTTGCGGCACAAGGGGCTGGGTTTTCCCAACGCCGCAATATACTTTAAGTGAAACGGATTTGAAGATATACAACCGCGAGCTGATTCGGCTGGAGCTTTCCCTGCAGCAGGCCCAGGACGATCAATTACCGATACTTGCCATGCTGCACTATCCTCCTCTGCTCAAGGATACGGCCTGTACAGCCTTCTCCGATCTGCTTGAACAGTACCAAGTTGCCGCATGCTGTTACGGACATCTGCACGACACCGGCATTGCAAATGGTTTTCAGGGAATACGAAACGGCATTTCCTACCACTTGGTTTCCTGTGATTCGATTGCCTTTACACCGCAACTGATTATGGAATAGATTTCTTTTGCAAATAAATGGCCGCTGTAAAGCGGCTGTTTTTGCGTAAAAGAACAGTGGTTATTGCCGTTGCTTTGTAGCTTGTGTATCGCACTTGATCGTACTGTGTAATTCCTTCTTTTTATAAAATAGTAATACAATTGTATAGTAGGCATCGGTAACACGTGCGCCATTTTTCATTTCTGTAAACAAAAACAATTATTTCATAAGAGATGATTAAGGCATATGAATACGATTATATTAGTAAATTGCGAAAACGAAATAGAGTAATCCAAGCTCATTAAACCATCTTGCCATAGTTCATGACTGGGTGCAAAGGAATCCGCTGCAAAGCTGCTGCTAACCCTTGACAAACAACATCTAGCAGCGGTTTGGCAGTTTGTTCAAAAGTGCTGAGCTGCCAGGTAGTATGGGTGATAAGGGTTAACCCTACTACCGTAAGTGATGTCTCTTGGCATCCCACAGCTGACAACAAAAATTCAACTTTATCAACATGCTGAAGCCGCTGCAAAGCGGCTGTTTTGATTTTTTTATATCTAAGTGGGTAGCCATTCCCTATTGATCAATATTCTGCGGATTACTCATTTTATGGAATCATCCCCCACATCTCTCCCCACGATGTTGTTTATGCTCGAAAATCCTTGTGTTTCATAGGTTTAAAGCAATTTGATCCTTATCTTTCATTTTCGAAAATCGATGAAATATCTATTGACAGGTGGTAGATAGTGCGAGATAATGGGGATAAAGAATTAGATTGTGGATATTTGTGGGGAAAGGGGCGGATCGCATTGAATGATTCAGAGAACAGCGGATCCGCGTATGCACCCCCACAGGATTACAACTTCTTCGGCAGCTTTACGCATTCCATCGATGAAAAAGGCCGGATCATAATCCCCAATGCCTACCGTATGGCGCTGGGAGAAACTTTTTCCATCGGTCCTACCCGTTCCATCAACGGCGTAGCGCTGTATCCCAACAAAGTATTCGATCAGATTCTGTCGGAATTAAATTCACTAAACCCGAGAGACGATCTGATTACGCAGTATAAAGACATGTTCTACAGTCTCAGCACCCGCGACATGCAAAAGGATGCCCAGGGAAGAATCCTGCTTCCCCAAAAGCTGAGAAAAACATTTCTGGAAAACGCTCAGGATGTCGAGATCAAAGGCAGCTACAACATTATCCGCATTCTGGACGCGACAAAGGCAGCCGAAAACGAAAAGAACTTCTTTGCCAACCTTCCGACAGTTCTGGAGCATCTTCGAAACAGCGGACCGTAATAACGGAAAGGAGACCGTGCAATGGCTCAATACACCTTCAATCCTCCCCTGAAAAACAACGTGTACTACGGCACACAAAGCGACGGCAGGTTTTATGTGCACTCCAATGTGTTTCTGCCCAACAGCGAGATTGATCATCAAACAGGCATGCCCCGCGACCCCAGCCGGCGTGTTGGCCGCACACAGGCACTGCGCAGGGAGGACCGGCAGCTGGATATCGAAATGGAGAAGCTGCAAATCCAATACAAAGCGCGGATGACAGAAAAAGGCATCCGGATTCCTTTGAAAGCCGCCATTGCATTGATTGCCGCGGTGCTGTTTGTCTTTATCATTATTCTGCTTGTACAGTACGGGAACATCGTTTCCAAGAAAAACGAGCTGCGCCAGCTGAACGCGAAAATCATCGCCACACAGGAAGTCGTGTCCAATATTACGGCGAAGATTGAGGAAGCGTCGGATAAGGTACAGATTTGCTATACCGCCGCCAGAGATCTGGATATGGTTCCGGGGGATTCGGCGCAGGCGATCTATTTATCCGCGCTCAGCACACGCCCCAGTCAAGATCCGATTGCCATTCGCGCCGGAAACGACTGACCTGCAACTGTCTGTACGGCGGCAAATGGATACGGCGGTTTGAAAAGCATTGCCAAATCACATGGTTTCGCGTTACAATAGAAAAGAATATTTGAGTCATGGTAAGTCATCCGATATGGGGGTAAAATGATGTTACTGAAGGAACTCATAACCAGTATTCCCGATGCTGTAGAAAGCAGAGGGAATATTGATATCTCAATTGATGATCTCACGCTGAACAGCCGCGATGTAACCCGCAACGGGCTTTTCTTCTGCATCAGCGGCGCGCGTGTGGACGCGCATGATTTTGCGCCGCAGGCTATCGAAAACGGCTGTGTTGCGCTGGTGGTATCCCGTTTTATTGAGGAACTGGATGTAACGCAGATTAAAGTGGAAAATGTCCGCTCCGCCATGGCGTATATCTCATCGGCGTTCTTTGGATATCCATGCAAATCTCTGCGGTTGATCGGCGTATCCGGCACCAAGGGAAAAACCACGACGACCTATCTTGTGAAATCCATCCTGGAAGAAGCCGGATTTAAAGTCGGCCTGATCGGCACAACCGGAAATATGATCGGCGACCAGTACATCAAGGGTACGCTGACCACGCCGGATTCCATCGACCTTCACCGCATCCTGCGCCAAATGCTGGACCAGGGCGTGCAATTTGTCTGTATGGAAGTCAGCGCCCATGCCATCGACATGCACCGCATTGACGGCATGTTTTTCGAGGCTGCCTGCTACACCAACCTCTCACAGGATCATCTGGACTATTTCCACACCATGCAGCAGTATTTTGAAGCGAAAAAGAAGTTTTTCACCGGTGATTATGCGCTGAACGTTTCGCTGAACATGGATGAAGAAACCAGCATGGATATCCTCAACGAGCTCAGCGTGCCCTACCTTACCTACGGCATTCGGGTGAATTCCGATCTCTATGCGCGCGACATTGAGATAACAGAGAACGGAATTCACTTTTTAATTCAGCTGCGCAATATCGAAACCTTTGAAGTCAGCATGCAGATGACCGGTATGTTCAACGTGTATAACGCTTTGGCCGCCGCATCTCTGGCGATGATCGTAGGCGTGGATGTTCCGGCCATACAGAACGGCCTGCACAATGTGAAATCCGTGCCGGGCCGAATTGAGCTTCTGGATCTCCCCCTTCCTTTCAAGGTGATTCTGGATTATTCCCATTCTCCGGACGCGCTGGAAAATATCCTGACAACTGTCAGAACCTTCACCAAGAAACGCCTGATCGTTTTGTTTGGCTGCGGCGGCGACCGCGACCAGGGCAAGCGCCCGATTATGGGTGAGATCGGCGGCAGGCTTGCGGATTTCTCCATTCTCACCAGCGATAATCCCCGTACGGAAGATCCGGATGCGATTCTGGAAGCCATCGAGGAGGGCATGAAGCCGACCTCCGGCAAATATATCGTGATTGAAAACCGCAGGGAAGCCATCCGCTATGCGCTGAATATGGCTGTGGAAGGCGATATCGTTATTCTTGCGGGCAAGGGGCACGAAACGTATCAGGATATTATGGGCGTCAAACGTCCGTTTGATGAAAAAGTTGTCGTGAACGAATTGATTGAAGAGAAGAAGAATAAAGCGTAAGAATCATCTATCGAGGTGTTTGCATGTTTCTGTTAATTCTGGCATTGATCGTATCCATTCTTCTGCTGCTTATTGTTGCCAAGTTTTTTTTGCCGCTTCTGCACCGTTTGAAATTCGGGCAGCCTATTTATGAGCTTGGACCCGAGTCCCATCAGGCAAAGCAGGGCACGCCCACGATGGGCGGCCTGATGTTTGCGCTGATCACATCAGCGATCACACTTATTTTTTCTGCCCTTTATGGGTTTTCTGTTTTCGCCCCGGCGTTAGTCGTCTTTTCGCTGCTCAGCATGGTGGTCGGCTTTGCGGATGATTTTATCAAAATCAGAAAAAAGCGCAATCTTGGGCTGATCTGGTGGCAAAAGCTTTCAGCGCAGGTCGTGATTGCATTTTTCTTTTCCCTGTTCTGTTATCTTTCCCCAGCCGTCGGCAGCGCCATTGTCATTCCGTTTATCAATACGAGCTTTGATCTTGGCGTCTGGTATGTTCCGGTCATGATGCTGCTCGTTATGTTCATCATCAACAGCGCAAACCTGCAGGACGGGCTGGACGGCCTCCTCTCCAGCGTTGCCATTGTAGGCAATGCCGCCTGGGCCGTTATCGCAGCGTTTATGCTGCTTACAGCCGCCGCCGTTTCATCGGCCGATCTGTTTGCGGTGATCCTCTTTTGCCTGACGCTTACCGGAACGCTGATTGCGTTTCTGCGGTTCAACTATAACCCAGCCAAGGTTTTTATGGGAGATACCGGCAGCATGTTTATCGGCGCGGCGATGGTCGGCGTTGCGATGCTGCTTCGACAGCCGCTGCTCCTGATCCTGATCGCGTTTACCATGATCATGAGCTCTGTATCCGTTATCTTACAGCGCGGATATTATAAACTCACCAAGGGGAAGCGGATCTTCAAAATGTCCCCCATTCATCACCATTTTGAGAAATGCGGCATGAACGAACCGCAGATTGTTACGATGTACTCCCTGGTAGAAGGCGTATTGTCCATCATTGCCGTTCTGTCTCTGCCGTGGCTATAAAATCGGAGGTCTTTGCCGTGATTGATCAAAACGCTCGTGTTCTTGTTGTGGGTATGGCACGCAGCGGCATAGCAGCCGCCAAGCTTTTGTTACAGCTTGGGGCTGTTCCGCTGCTCAACGATGACCGGAAGGCCGTTTCCTTCGATCATGAATTGGATTGCTTTTCCAATACTCCCTGTGAGTTTCATCTGGGAGAAAACCCCGTATCGCTGCTTTCCCAGTGCGAGCTTGTTATCATCAGCCCCGGCGTGCCGCTGGACGCTCCGATTGTAAAACAGGCGCAAAAAAAAGGCGTGCCGCTGATCGGCGAGCTGGAGTTTGCTTTCCGTCATTTAAAAGGAACCGTGATCGCCGTTACCGGCACAAACGGAAAAACCACAACGGTGTCCCTGCTGGGGCGGCTTTTTGAGGATGCCGGGCATACGGTTCACGTGGGAGGCAATATTGGGTATCCTTTGTCCGCTATCGCCATGACGAGCAAGGAAAGCGATATCATCGTAGTGGAGGTTTCCAGCTTCCAGCTTGAAACCATTCAAACCTTCCGTCCGCAGACCGCCGCGCTGCTCAACATCACGGAGGACCATCTCAACCGTCATAAAACAATGGACGCTTATATTGCCTTAAAACAGAGAATCTTTGAAAACCAATTGCCCCATGATCTGGCCGTGCTCAATGACGACGATCCCATCGTCCGCGCGACTGCCGCAAGGATCAAGCCGCGGGTCGCTTTCTTTTCGCAAAACCACAGCGTGGAGCACGGCATTTGCTTGCATGGGCATACCATCGTTGCAAAAAACAATGGAACCGAAACACCGTTCTGCCAGACGGATGATATCTATATTCCCGGCCCGCACAACCTGGAAAACGCGATGGCCGCAACCGCTATTGCCGTTTCCTACGGCATTCCTCCCGAGGTGATCCGTCATACATTGCAAACCTTTACGGGGGTTGAGCACCGGATTGAAACAGTGCGTACCGTGTCCGGGGTTACCTATATCAACGACAGCAAGGGTACCAATACCGCAAGTACACTCAAGGCCATCCAGAGCATGAAAGCCCCCACAGTGATCATTCTGGGCGGATACGACAAACACACCGATTTTGACGGCCTTTGCGAAGCGGTCAAGAATTCGCCATACATTACACATGCGGTATTAATCGGGCAAACCGCTCAGCAAATCGCGCAATCGTTTGAAAAATGTGAGTTTACTGATTTTACGCAGGCTTACAGTTTGGAAGACGCCGTGCAGAAATCCGGTGAAAAATCCTTACCCGGTGGAAATGTGCTGTTTTCCCCTGCCTGCGCCAGCTTTGATATGTTCAGGGATTATGAGCACCGTGGAAAAGTGTTTAAAGAGATTGTCATGAACCTCCGACAATAGGCGGTTGGGAGAATACCATGAAAAATAAGCGGCGTGATAACGGTCCCATCAGCGACAACGGGGCGCCCTTTCCCCCCGGCCCGCAGACGAACCATGGATACGCCGCAGAACCGTTTGCCGGAACGGGCTATTACCAGCCGCCTGCCAGGCGCTCCAAAAAAACCATTTTCCGTTTGGTTTCCTCTCTGGTGCTGATCTGCCTTGTGCTCATCCTGCTGCAAAGCGTTTTGTTCCGGCTGAAAACAGTATATGTCATCGGGGCCAAGTCCAGATCCGCTGAAGAAATAGCCGCTTTGTCCGGACTGGTAAAGGGAGAAAGCATTGTCGCGGTAACAGAAGGAAAGGTGCGCAGAAACCTGGCGTCTGATCATTGGGTGACGCTATTACATTTGTACAAGCAATATCCAAACGAGATATTTCTTGTAGTGGATGAGCGGGAAATCGCCGCCACCATGCAATGGCTTGGCATTGAGTACACGCTGGATATCGATGGTATGGTGCTGGATGAGTATTCCGATATGGATTTTGAGGGCGAGCTGCCCATCGTATACGGATTTAAAGTCGGCAATGTATCCGTCGGCGAAATCCTCTCGGTTCGCAGTGAAGCGCAGCTGGTCGCCTATTCCAGCATCGTATCGGAATTGACGATTCAGCAGTATATTGATAAAGTGGTGAGCATCAACGTAAGCGATCCGGACGCTCTCTCGCTGCTGACCGCAAGCGGCATCACGGTGCAATTGGGCAACCGCGACAATATGAGAGCAAAAATCGGAGCGATGCGTACGGATATCGCCTATCTGCATCAGGTTGGGGAATCCTCCGGCGTATTGGATGTCAACAAGCCGGAAGACGGAAGATTTAAACGGGAGTAGTAGAATGGATAACAAGCAGGATTATCGCAAAAAGTTGGAACCGATCAAGTGCTTTTTACTGGACATGGACGGGACATTCTATCTGGGCAATCAATTGTTGGACGGCTCTCTGGAATTTTTGGACAAGGTAAACCAATCCGGGCGGGAAACCATGTTTTTAACCAATAATTCCAGCAAGTCCGCCGATGTTTACGTGGACAAACTGACACGGATGGGCGTACGCGATCCTTTTCTCCGCGTGCTTACCTCCGGGCAGGCGGCAGGCCGGTACGCACTGAGAACCTTTCCCGGGAAAAGCGCCTTTGTGCTGGGCACCGATATGTTGCAGCGCGAGCTAACCGGTATGGGACTTGTAATTAACAACGAAAAGCCTGATTATGTGATGATCGGCTACGATACCACGTTGGATTATGCGAAGATGACCCAGGTATGTGATTTGGTACGCGCCGGGCTCCCCTACATCGCCACCCATCCGGATTTCAACTGCCCCACAGAAACGGGCTTTGCGCCGGATATCGGCGCTATCATGGCGTTTATCGAAGCCAGCACGGGGCGGAAACCGGATCTTGTAATCGGTAAGCCAAACCGGGGAATTGTGGAAGAAGCCATGCGGTTGACAGGCTGCCAGGCTCACCAGCTGGCAATGGTAGGCGATAGGCTGTATACGGATATTGCGATGAGCGCCCGTCACGGGTTGCTCGGCATTTTAGTACTTACCGGTGAAGCGACGAAAGAAGATATTGCCGATTCGCCGGATCAGCCTGATTTGGTATTGGACCGCTTATCGGATATGATCAAGTATCTGTAACGACCGTCAAAGGGTGTGCATCATGAAACAGTTTTGCAGCTTTCTCGTATGTCTCTTGCTTTGTGTTACGCTGCTTTCTCCTTCGCTGGCCGAAACAGAAGCGGGATACAGTCCGCTGCAATATGGTGACAACGGTGAAGAAGTGGTGCTCATTCAGGAGCAGCTTCAGGTTCTCGGTTATTACGAGGGCAAAATCAGCGGCAACTATCTTGATGGCACACGGGACGCCGTAACACAGTTTCAAAAGGATTACGGGTTTGCGGAAACCGGCATGGTGGACGGTGAAACAGAAGCAAAGCTGTTCAGTATCGAATACCGTGTGCTCACCACGGGAGACTCCGGCGATGATGTGGTTCGTATTCAGGAACGCCTGATCGCGCTTGATTATTACAACGGAAAGCTAAGCGGAGACTATCTGGAAGGTACAACCTACGGGATTAAGCTGTTTCAGGAAACCAACGGGCTGGAAGCTACCGGAACCGCTGACATCGCTACCCAGCGTCTCTTGTTCAGCAACAGCGCGCTATCCCGGTTTGGTAAAGCGGATACGGAGCAGACCGGGCTCGGCGATATCAACGATGTCGTTATTGCGTCGGACGGCTCCGATTCCAATACACCCACCTACGACATTGAGTACAACGGGAAACTGACCCGCGGTTCGCAGGGCAGCCGTGTTAAGCAGGTACAGCAGCGCTTAACGGAGCTGCACTATTTCAGCGGCCCGATCAGCGGGAATTACCTGAATAAAACTATCGAAGCCGTGAAGGCATTTCAAACAAACCACAGCTTGAAGGTGGACGGAATTACGGGCGCAGACACATGGTCCGCCATGTTCGATCTGGAGAACGCGCTGGATGCCTCTGCAACGCCGCGGCCAACGCCGGAAGCGACGCCTATCCCCTATGCTCTTACCGTGGATGTGAAAAACCAGACAGTAATCGCCTATGCGCGGGACGACCAGGGAGAATATACCCTGCCGGTGCGCTTTATGGTCTGTTCCACAGGCACCGTATCAACGCCGAGCGACGTTGGCATTTTCGAGCTGGACGGCACGAAAGCACGGTGGGCTTTCTTCTCCCTGTACAACAGTTACGCGCAGTTCTGGACCAAAATCAACGAAAACATCGCGTTTCATTCCGTAATCTATAACGAGGTCGATCTGCAGGCGCTCAGCCGGAAGAGCTACAACATGCTGGGTTCCCGTGCGTCGCATGGCTGTATCCGATTGCTGAATAACGACGCACAATGGATTTATGAAAATGTCGGAGAGGGCACCTTGGTTACCATTACCGAGGACTTGCCGCTGGACACCGAGCTCCGCGCCGCGCTCAAGCCCAAGTCTCTGTCCAGTAACTGGAACAGCGCGCCGGTTACCCCGGAGCCGACCGCTTCGCCCGCATACAGCGGCGATACACAGCCGCCCGAGTTCCGTTCGATGAAAAAAGGAAGCAGTGGCGAGGATGTTTACTGGCTCCAGATGAAGCTCAAGGAGCTTGGCTATTATCAGGGCGCACTGGCAACCGGCGAATACCTGGATGGCACCGTAAAAGCCGTGAAGGCTTTCCAGAAGGATCACGATCTTGGCGTGGACGGTGTGGCCGGCATCAGAACCCTGAATGCGATCTATGCGGATGTGCTTGCCACCGAAACGCCCGCTCCCACGCCAACGCTTTCCCCCACGCCGGAGCCTGTGCCAACACAAAGCCCGACGCCCGAGCCCACATCTACTGTAAAGCCAGAAACCGCTTCCTAACAAATACCCATAGAAAATACATAAAATTAAATAATGGCAGGCCCTAACGCTTTGAGCCTGCCTGTATTTATGTTATACTATTTTTTGGTCCATCAATTTTCATTACCACGAACAGGAGGCAGCAGACCATGCAATATTCAAGAGAAGTACAGGAAATGGCGTGCGTTAAGAAGGGTCCTGATCACGGCCCGGCGCCCATACCCGAAGAAGGAAAATGGGTCCAAAGCCGTCAAATTACGGATATCAGCGGATTTACCCACGGGGTGGGCTGGTGTGCACCGCAGCAGGGCGCCTGCAAACTGACGCTGAATGTCAAGGAAGGCGTTATTCAGGAAGCGCTTGTGGAAACCCTCGGCTGCTCCGGCATGACCCATTCCGCGGCTATGGCCAGTGAAATTTTGCCCGGAAAAACGATTTTGGAAGCGTTGAACACAGACCTTGTCTGCGACGCGATTAACACCGCTATGCGCGAGCTCTTTTTACAGATTGCCTACGGCCGCACGCAGAGCGCGTTTTCCGAAGGCGGTCTGGTCATCGGCGCGGGTCTGGAAGACCTTGGCAAGGGCCTTCGCAGCCAAATCGGCACCATGTACGGCACGGTAGCCAAAGGTCCCCGCTATCTGGAAATGGCGGAAGGTTATATCATCAAGCTCGGTCTGGATGCCAACCGTGAAATCATCGGCTATCAGTATGTGAACCTTGGCAAAATGATGGAAGCCATCCGCAAGGGCACAGATCCTAAAACCGCCTATGAAAAGAATGTTGGCACATACGGCCGTTTTGCCGACGCGGTTGATACCATCGACCCGCGCTGCGAATAATTCCGAAAGAACGAGGTGATTGAAAATGGCAACTTTTGAAGGATATGAAAGAAGAATACCACAAATCGAAAAAGTTCTTGCGGAATATGGCTTTCAAGATTTGGATTCGATGGCGGATTTCGTAAAAGCCAAGGGTATTGATGTACGCGGTATCGTGCAGGGCGTGCAGACCATCGCGTTTGAAAACGCCGTCTGGGCTTATATGCTGGGCGCTGCGATTGCGTTGAAAAAGAATGTGAAAACTGCTGCTGAGGCGGCCGAAGCGATTGGCATCGGCCTGCAAACGTTCTGCATCCCCGGATCAGTCGCCGATCAGCGCAAGGTGGGTCTTGGGCACGGCAATCTGGGCGCCATGCTGCTGCGCGAAGAAACAGGCTGCTTTGCCTTCCTGGCCGGGCATGAGAGCTTTGCCGCCGCAGAAGGCGCAATCGGCATCGCGCGTACGGCCAACAAGGTTCGCAAGGAGCCGCTTCGTGTTATCCTCAACGGCCTGGGCAAGGACGCCGCCTTTATCATCAGCCGCATCAATGGATTCACCTATGTCAAAACCGAGATGGATTATTCCACCGGCGAAGCCCATATCGTGAAGGAAACGCCCTACAGCAATGGCGAGCGCGCAAAGGTTCGCTGCTATGGCTGTGATGATGTCGTGGAAGGCGTCTCCGTGATGAGACTTGAAGAAGTGGATGTTTCCATTACGGGCAACTCCACCAACCCCACGCGCTTCCAGCACCCCGTTGCGGGCACCTACAAAAAATGGTGCGTGGAAAACGGGAAGAAGTACTTCTCTGTGGCAAGCGGCGGCGGCACCGGCCGTACCCTGCATCCCGACAACATGGCGGCAGGCCCTGCCAGCTATGGTATGACGGACACCATGGGCCGCATGCACAGCGATGCGCAGTTTGCCGGATCGTCCTCCGTGCCCGCCCACGTGGAAATGATGGGCCTCATTGGCATGGGCAACAACCCCATGGTCGGCGCGACCGTTGCGGTGGCCGTAGCAATTGAGCAAGCCAGTAAATAATCTTATCACGCTTTCAAACGGAGCCTTGTACGTGCAGGGCTCCGTTTTCGTTTTAAACTCGAGTATCATTTCTTCTAAGTTATGCAAACAAAAAGCTTGCCGTCCGGCAAGCTTTTTGTTTAAACTACTCTTTATTGCGATAAAAGAGCAACACTCATCAAACCTTCTGTCCGCACTCCGGGCAGAACTTGGCATCCGCTTCAAGCTTCGCGCCGCAGTTTGCGCAGGCCTTTTGCTGCGGAATCTGAGAAGCGCCGCACTCCGGGCAGAACTTGCTGTTTTGCGGAATTTGTTTGCCGCAATTGATACAGGGCACCGTGGCAGCCTGTGCAGGCTGGGCCTGTTGCGGCTGATTAACGGCGTTCATGCTCTGGGCAAACATCTGCCCCATCGCGGCACCTGCACCCATACCAACGCCCATACCGGCCATGCCTCCGCCGTTGGGGTTGTTTGCCGCTTCGCGCATGGCTTCCGCAGCCTGAAACTGGGCATATTTGTTCAAATCGCCCGCAACGCCCATGGAGGTACGCTTATCAATCGCCTTTTCCACATCCTCGGGAAGGCTGATGTTTTCGATGACAAAGCTGGTCAGCGACAGACCGAGCGTCTGCACCTGCGGATTGAGCGCCTTTTGCACAAACGCGCTCAGCTCCTGATAGTTGGCGGCCATATCAAGCGCGGGGATTTTGCTTTCGGCAATCGCATCGCTCAGGCCTGAGATCAGCGTGCGTTTGATCTGGCCTTCCACGTCTTCCACGGTGAACATGCCGTTGGTGCCAAAGACTTCCTTCAGGAATTTCTCGGGATCCGTTACACGAAACGCAAAGATACCAAACGCGCGGATACGGATCATGCCGAATTCGGCGTCGCGCATCATCACCGGATTGCTGGTTCCCCATTTGCAGTCCAGAAATTGCTTGGTATTGATGAAGTACACCTCGGATTTAAACGGGGAATTAAATCCGAACTTCCAGGACTTCAGCGCCGTCATAATCGGCATATTGTTTGTGGTGAGCTCATAGCGGCCAGGCTGGAAAATATCAGCCAGCTGGCCTTCGTTTACGAAAACCGCCACCTGGCTTTCGCGCACGGTAAGCTGTGCGCCCATCATGATTTCTTTGCCATCCATGTCATACCGATGAACCATGGTGTTCTGGGTGCTGTCTTTCCACTCGATTACGTCGATCAGCTGGCTTGTTACGATCTTTTTGAACAATCCCATACAATAATCCTCCTACTTTGATTCACACCAGGGGCAGTCCGCAGCAAAGTCAACCAAACCATCTAATAGCCTGAGCTCCATCAAGCTCATGGTTAAACCTAAATAATGCTCTATTTGCCCGATCGTTTCTTCGATATAGGCGCGAATCTCCTTTTCGGAGAGTTCCGGTTGGCTCTCTCCCGGTTTCGGGCTGAACACAATCCGCACTTCTTCCGGTGATACGACCGCGATATGAATGATCATCTGCTCATATTCTTCCCCGAAGAAATTCCGAAGAGCGGTCGCCAGGCGTTCGCTGCCGTAGTGCCAGCGCTCCGTAATGAACATATCTCCTTCGGGAATGCCGATTCGGGCGAAGATGCAGGGTTTTTCCGGATCGTCGGAACAGCGGTACAGGCGCTGCTGCTTGAGGATGTCGATCTTTGTTGGTGCGAGCCGAGATAAAAGGTATTTCATCCAGCGTTCCCTAGCCATTGCAAAATTACCTGCTTCATCATAAGCGTCATCCGAATTATCGGTATGAATTTGGTTGAGCAGCAATTCAACTTCCCGGATCACGGCAAGCTGTTTGTCCGCGTCCTCGTCAAGCTTAAAGATCGGGGTTTGGGCTTGGTTCTCATCCATCCATTGTTCCAGCTCTAAAAAGCCTTCGTCGATGCCAATCGCGTCGATATGATGATTTTGCATACATACGATCGCGTCTGAAACCGTTTTGCGCACTCTCGGCTGCTTGAACCCCATTGTTTCCCAGGTATCAATTCCGTTAAATACCGCTTCTATCTTCGGTGACTTCGTTACAATCAGGAGCCTATACACAAATGCCAACCTCCAATAGCCTGAATTTACATCTATTATAATCAATAATCACAAATATTTCAATCAAATCGCAATATTGATCTTTTTAAGTTGATTTATATATAGCCAACTCCTATAAAAGGCATCCGGTTTCTTGCAAGATTTAATGATTCTGCTATAATAAACTGAAACAAAAATGAAATCAGAAAGGTGTATACATTCATGAAAAATCCTACTTTTATCATCACGATGGAAAATAACGATATGATGACCGGGGAGCTCTATCCGGATATCGCGCCGCAGTCCGTTGGCAATTTTATCGCACTGGCGAACAGCGGTTATTACGACGGCCTTACCTTCCACCGCTGCATTCCCGGATTCATGATCCAGGGAGGATGCCCGCAGGGCACGGGTACCGGCGGCCCCGGATACTCCATCAAGGGTGAGTTTGCCCAGAATGGTATTCAGAATCCCCTCAAGCACTCCCACGGCGTACTCAGCATGGCACGCAGCATGATGAAGGACAGCGCAGGCTCCCAGTTTTTTATCATGACAAGCGACAGCCCGCATCTGGACGGCGCATACGCGGCTTTCGGCAAAGTGCTGGAGGGCGTGGATGTAGCGGACGCCATTGTGGAAACCCCAACCGATATGCGGGATAAGCCCGTCACACCACAGGTGATTAAAACGATTCGCGTGGAAACCTACGGGGCTGACTATCCTTTTACAAAACTGTAGGCTTCTCCGTTATTTCGAAAGGAGCAGTACATGAAAATCAAACGTGAACTTCGTGTGCTGGAATTTGATAAAATCAGAGAGAAACTCGCTTCCTTCAGTGTTACGCCGCTTGGCGAAGCGCTTTGTTTGCGTTTACTGCCAGAGTCTGATTTTAATCAGGTAAAGCATGCGCTTCTTGAAACTCAGGAAGCCGTTCTGGTGATTGGACACACCGGCGGCAATCCGCTTCATTCTTTTGACAACGTATCGGAGGAATTGCAGCTGGCGAAGAAGGGCGCCATGCTCTCGCCGCGTTCCCTGCTGCAGATTGCCGGTTGTATGTCGGCGGCCCGGTCCGCAAAAATCATGCTGCAAAAGGATGAGAATAAAACACCCATCCTTTCATCCCTTGCCTCCTTGCTTACCATAAACAAATCGCTTGAGCAGGAGATTACCGATGCTATCCTCAGCGATGATGAGATTGCGGACCGCGCCTCGGCAGACCTGACGCAGATTCGCAAGAAGATGCGCGTTGTGAATGACCGAGTACGGGAAAAGCTGAACAGCATGGTACACGGGTCCGGGTACGCCAAGTACTTGCAGGAGTCAATCATCACCATGCGCAACGGCCGGTACTGTGTGCCGGTGAAGGCCGAATACCGCAGCAATGTGCCGGGTCTGGTTCACGACCAGAGCTCAACAGGCGCCACCTTGTTTGTGGAACCACTGAGCGTTGTGGAACTGGGAAATGATTTAAAGCAGCTGGAAGCCCAGGAGAAAAAGGAAATCGCCAGAATTCTCCAGGCGCTGTCCGACCAGGTTGGTTATACCGCCGACGAGCTGACCGGCAATATTGATATTCTGGCGCGGCTTGATTTCGCTTTTGCCAAGGCTGTGCTGGCCGCGGACATGGACGCCGTATTGCCGGAAATCAACCAGAACGGTTACCTGGATATTATCAGGGGCCGTCACCCGCTGCTTGATCCCAAGCTGGTGGTTCCCTGCAACATCCATATCGGCAAAAACTTTACAACGCTGATCATCACGGGCCCGAACACGGGCGGTAAAACCGTTACGCTGAAAACCGTGGGGTTGTTCACACTGATGATGCAATCCGGTTTGCATGTGCCTGCCGAACATGGCACAAGGCTCGCCGTTTTTGACCATGTATATGCCGATATCGGGGACGAACAGTCGATTGAACAATCGCTTTCCACCTTTTCCGGGCATATGACGAACATTGTAGAAATTCTCAATCAGGTGGAAAGCAACGATCTTGCCCTGTTTGACGAGCTGGGCGCCGGCACCGACCCCACTGAGGGCGCTGCCCTGGCCCAAACCGTTCTGACCTATCTGCTGGAGCGCTCCATCCGCACCATGGCCACCACGCATTACAGCGAGCTGAAAGCCTTTGCCCTGACAACCGAGGGCGTGGAAAACGCCAGCGTAGAGTTCGATATCGAAACGCTCCGTCCCACCTATCGACTGTCCATCGGTATTCCTGGCAAGAGCAACGCTTTTGAAATCAGCCAGAAGCTCGGCCTGTCAACCGAACTGATTGAAAACGCAAAAACCCTGCTTTCCAAAAACGATATCCGCTTTGAAGATGTAATCGCCAACGCCGAATACCACCGCACCATTGCGGAAAAAGAACGCATCATTGCGGAGAAAACCAGACAGGAAACCATCCATCTGCGGGATGAAGCTGAAAAGCTTCGCAATGAGATCGAAGAGAAGAAGAGAACCAATATCCGTAAAGCCAAGGACGACGCGAAGCGGATTCTGGAAAGCACGCGCACAGAGGCCGAAAGCATCCTCGCCGATCTGAAAAGAATGCGCAAGGACGCAGCCGCACCGGATGCGGAGGCCATCGCCATCCGCAAGCGCCTTAACGACGGGATCGACAAGCTGAGCGAGGAGCTGAGCCATAAAAGCGAATCTCTTCACGTATCCCCTAAAACCGTGCGTGTCGGCGAGCATGTGGAAATTGTTCATCTCAATACCAAGGGCACTGTTTTATCCACGCCCAACAACAAAGGAGAGTTGGAAGTCCAGGCAGGCATCATGAAGATGAAGGTGCACCTCTCCCAACTCCGCCTCCTGGAGCCCAAAAAAGAGAAAAAGACAACCGTCAGCGCAAAAACAGGAGCGCTGGCCCGCCATGTTCCGCTGGAAATTGATGTCCGGGGACAGTCGATTGACGAGGCCCTCCCGGAAATCGACCAATACCTGGACGAAGCGATGCTTGCGGGGCTTCATGAGGTAAGCATCATCCACGGCAAGGGTACCGGCGTGCTGCGTACCGGGGTTCAACGTCATCTGAAAAGCCATATGAATGTAAAAAGTTACCGTTTGGGGGTCTATGGCGAAGGAGAAGACGGCGTGACTGTTGTAACCCTCAAGTGACCGCCAATGCGGGGTAAGGAGTATCAGCGATGGATTCTCAGACCATTCTTTTGATTGACGATGATCAGAATGTTAGCCATCTGATCCGTTTATACCTGGAAAAAGAAGGATATCAGGTCATCGAAGCCTCCCGCGGCGATGAAGGACTGGCCGCTTTTAAGCAGCACGCTCCCTCGCTGGTGCTTCTGGATATCATGCTTCCCGGCATTGACGGGCTGGATGTGCTGCGTGAGATCCGCAAAATCGGGAAGGTACCCGTCATCATGCTCACCGCGAAGGATGAGACCTTCGATAAGGTGCTGGGGCTGGAACTGGGCGCGGACGACTACATTACCAAGCCCTTTATGAACAAGGAGCTGGTGGCCCGCGTAAAGGCTGTGCTCCGCCGTGTGTATGATAAAGAGGAGCCTAAAGAGGAAAATACGGATACGCTCCAGTATCCGCAGCTCAACATCAGCCTGGCGAGCTATGAAGTGGTCTATGAAGGAAACTCCCTGGAGATGCCCCCCAAGGAGTTGGAGCTGTTATACTATCTGGCCTCCCACCCCAACATGGTGTTTACCCGGGAGCAGCTTTTGCAGCATGTTTGGGGATTTGATTTTTACGGTGACAGCCGCACCGTGGATGTGCACGTGAAACGGCTTCGGGAAAAGCTGATCGACTGTGAAAAGTACGGCTGGGAAATCCACACGGTATGGCGCGTCGGCTATAAATTTGAAGTCA
Source organism: Candidatus Limiplasma sp. (assembly GCA_963664595.2). Classification (GTDB taxonomy): domain Bacteria; phylum Bacillota; class Clostridia; order Christensenellales; family Aristaeellaceae; genus CAXXOK01. The sequence goes on from CAXXOK010000010.1 coordinate 608,547, forward strand.
AGCGATAGTTTTACAGGGTGAAGCGGATGTTTAAAGGTCTATTTTCCAAGTTGTTTTTCATTTTGCTGATCATCATTTTGGTGGTTGTTCTGATTGGCGCGGGTTTTTCCGCATACACGATCCGAAATAACATGATCCAGAGCCGAATGGAACATCTGCTGCTGCAGGCGCGCGAGATCGCACATCTGGTGAGCCAGGAAACTGATGCAAAGCTGAATAAATACCTTGATGTACAATCATCCTTTGCCAAATACCTTGAATGGAAAGCCAACCGCGTGCTGGCCGACTACGGCGCCTATATCCTGATTATCGACCGCAACGGACGCATTCTGGATAACATGAACCAGGTATTGCAGGTCAACTCGAGCAGTGTCTCCGGATTAACGGTCAACGATATCCGGGGTACGCTCCGTCAGGTGCTTGCAGGCCAGGAAGTGATCACCAAAATCGTTAACGAAGCGGAAGGCACCGTGTTCACCGTGGCCGTGCCGATGGAACAGGACAGCAATGTGCTCGGCGCCGTGTTTATCCATACCGAGGCGCAGATTATTGAAACGGAATATAAAGCGATCGTCGTACAGATTGTGATCGGCTTTCTGATCGCTGCGGTGCTTGCTTTGGTCAGCGCCGTAATTTTCACCCGCAACATTGTAAAGCCCATCACCGAGATGACCAAGGCCGCGGAAACCATGAGTCGCGGGGATTTTTCCGTACGCACAGACGCCACCGGTTTTTCCGAGGTGGAAAACCTTGCCGACTCCTTTAACCTTATGGCCAGCAAGCTTTCCGCCATCGAGGACAACCGCCGCGAATTTGTCGGCAACGTAAGCCATGAGCTGCGTTCCCCTATCACCAACATACATGGCTACGCGGACGGTATGCTGGACGGTACAATCCCCGTGGAAGATTATCCGCGCTACCTGCGCATCGTCTGCGATGAAGCGATGCGCATGAAGGGCCTGATTACCGATCTGCTGGAATTGAGCCGCATGGAGGACGGGGTTGCGACCCTTGACCTGCAGGACTATGATCTGCACGAATCCATCCGCCGTGTAATGATCGGGCATATGAGCGCGATTGAGAAAAAGCATATTCAGCTTCACCTGGAATTTTGTGAGGAACACTGCTATGTGCATGCTGATCAGGCGCGAATGGAGCAGGTTATCCACAACATTGCGGACAACGCGATAAAGTTCTTGAATGACAATGGAAACTTGACAATTCGTACATCCATGGTGCATGATATAGTCACGGTTTTGGTTATGAACGACGGAGCTTCCATCCTGCCGGAAGATCAGCCGCATGTGTTTGACAGGTTTTATAAATCTGATAAAGCACATACGGTTGGCAAAGATTCCGGTACGGGTCTTGGGCTGAGCATCTGTAAAAGAATTCTTGAAATGCACGGGCAAACCATTCAGCTAGTACCAATCAACAAAGGTGCCGCGTTTGAGTTCACGCTCCGCAGGGGAAATGCTCCCCGAAAACCAAACCATCGCAATGCTGAGTAACTTTGAGAGGGGCGAAGGTGAATGGAGCGGCATATCTTCTTAGTGGGTATGCCCGGAAGCGGGAAAAGCGCGCTTGGGAGGCGCGTTGCTCTGGAATTACAAATGCCGTATTTGGATACGGACGCCTATCTCTCCGAGATCACCGGCATGAATACAGCCCAAATCTATGAAGCCTTTGGAGAAAACGCGTTTCGTGATGGTGAAACCAATCTGCTCCGCGGCCTTATCAACGCAACACCCGGTATTATTTCTACGGGCGGCGGAACGGCGCTGCGGGAAGAAAACCAGAAGATCATGCGTGCACAGGGCTATATTGTTTTGATTGACCGTCCCATCGACGATATTCTTGTGGATATCCGCGCGGAAAAGCGCCCTCTGCTTGCTCAGAAGGGCCGGGAAGAGATCGAAAGAATATACGATGAGCGCATTCCGACCTACCGGAAGGTTGCCGATATCGTTCTGGATAACGGAAAGGGTTTTCACAACGGGCTGACAGCGCTTGCCAATATTGCCAAAAGGCTTCGTTCCTGAATAATGGGTATTCGTCCCGATTCTGTTTGAAGGATCGGGATTTTATCTATTCGTTCGTTTGATATGAGTGGATATTTCTAGTATTAATACAGAGTAACCACCAAGCATTTGTTTTATTTTTGTACTTATTGCTTCTCAATATTGGCTTGATATTGAAGATTGTGATGGAACAACTTTGGATAAACAAGTTTAATCGCTATTTAAATCCACTATAACAAATCATCATTCATCGAGGTGAATAAAATGAACCACTTCACCGTATCCCAGCCGATCCCGGGTGTTTACCATATTGAGGATATATCAAAGGTCTGTTTTACGTTGGTTGTGGGCGAACGGGATACCCTGCTTTGGGATACCGGACTTGGGCTGTACGATGTGGCGGCTTGCATTGCGCCTTACGTTCGCGGCACGCTGCATGTGGTGCTCTCTCACGGCCATTACGATCATGTCAGCGGATACCAATATTTTCAGGAGCTATCGATTCATCCCAATGATGCTGCGCTGTGCCAAAGAAGCATCAGCAAGGCAAACCGTAAACGGATTATGCAAAGAGCGAAGGAGCGCGGCTTTCTGGATGATACATTTGATACCCTTCGCTATCTGCAGGATGCAGACTGTGTGATCAAACCGTTGGAAGACTATGCAATGGATCTGGGTCATACAACGGTGGAATTCATTCCAACGGTGGGTCACACCAAGGGATCAATGGTCGCCTACATTCCGGAGCGAAAGCTGCTGCTGACGGGTGATATGTGGAACCCATACACATGGCTTTTCTTTCCGGAAAGCCAGTCCCTGGCCGTATATACAAAAACCATGAAAGGCCTGCGGGATTTACAGGCCGATCATGTGCTGTGTTCGCACGATATAGCGCTCAGAACCATGGATAGATTCAAGCTGTATATTGATGGCCTGAACGAAGATGCCTTTGCAAAAGCCGAGCCTTGCCCTATTACGCCCTATACGCACATCAATACCTATTGCTGCCATCCCGAGCCGGATTCCGTATTGGTATTTAATCATGACAAACTAAGCTAATACAAACCAATCCTTAAACATGGGAAAGGAACGGAGTAGCATTGCCACAGACACGAAGATAGACCCTGAGTATACCATAGCTACGAGCACCGTAATACGATGGATCTTTTGATAAAAAAGCAGAATTATATCGGAAGTACAAGCGTAGTAATCGTTACGCTTGTTTATTACATCCCCTGATATACTAAGCAAACGATGAATAAATCCCCTGCACGCTGGCGCGTTAGCTTTCCGCCAGCTTGAGGCTGCGAAACCTTCGACGTAGCGCTGCCGCTGCTTCAGGTTCCGCAGCCCCAACCCGACGGAAAGCTAACGCACAATCGCACAATCGCTTTATTCATCGTTTACATAAGGCGTATTGTTACGTCTTCCATCGATATTCATATGGGATTCCCTGAGTATTGCCGTAATGATATGACCGTTCCACTCGAAAGTACCACGATTACAGCACAGAGAGAACTGCCTTTGCTTGTCTCTGGTTTGCAGAAAGAATCCGTCATTACCTTCACGAATAGTTCATCATGGTTTTACTTTGTATTATGCTGCGAAAACGCAAATAGAAAGCGGGATTCGCTGCGACGAATATGATAACAGCAACCGTGGCAGGCGAGACATGAGCCGAAAGCCTCCCGAATACCGGCTCATGCCTTGCCTATGTTTTATGACAGTCGAAAACGCGTGAATAACAGATCCTGGTCACGCGAGCTGCTTCCGGCCATCAGCGTAAATTCTCCCGGTTCAACCGTTTGTTTCTCGTCCGCTGTGATCAGGGCAAAGTCAATATACCGCAGCTGAATGCGGACGGTTTTTGTTTCTCCTGTTTTCAGAAACACTCGCTGAAAAGCGATCAGCTGCTTACGCGGCGTCATGACCGAGCTTACCTCATCCCGGAAATAAATCTGTACGGTTTCAGTTCCGTCCACCGGCCCCTTATTTGTTATCTCCAGCGAACAGAGCATTGTATTGGTATCGAACCGGAGATTATCCATTTCAAAGGTCGTATAGGACATACCTTCTCCGAACGTAAATTGCGGCTCGGCAGGCATATCCATATATTTTCCGCCGTGCCAACCAGGCAACGCGTTATAGTAAACAGGAGTTTGCCCGCTGTGGCGTGGGAATGAGATCGGCAGCCTGCCGCTTGGATTCAGCTCGCCAAACAAAACCTCTGCCACGGCCTGACCGCCGAACATGCCACCGTTAAAGGCTGCCAGCAAAGCATCAGCCTGATCCGCGACCGGACCAAGGCAGAGCGGTTTGGAAGCCACTAAAACGGCGCAAAGCGGGATATCCAAAGCCCGAAGGCGCTTGAATAGTTCTATTTGATTTCCACTCAGCATAAGATCGGCACGGTCTTTGAATTCCCCAATCTGCTCAAGCCGATCCCCCAGTGCCAGGATAATGGCATCGCAGCTTGACGCGCACAGAATAGCACGGCGTATCTGTTCTTCATCCTCTTCGGCCGGGAATACACCGCATCCCTTTTCATATACTACTTCTACATTCCGCGCCCCGCCCAGCTGATGAACACCTTCCAGAATCGTAACATACGGACGTACCCTGGGGTGATCGGTCGCCGGATCCGGATGGGAGAAATAGGTCCAGTCTCCGTACTGGGTGAGCAAATCGTCCGCATTGGGGCCGATGACCGCGATTTTCTTCACGGTTTTTTGCAGGGGAAGCATTCTCCCATTTTTAAGCATTACGATGCTTTCCCGCGCGGCGCGCAGCGCTGAGTCCAGATGCTCCGTGCATCTAAAGCAACGGGGATCTCCTATTTTATCGGGGTGTTCCCATAATCCAGCGCGCATTTTTACCGACAGGATAGAGGATACGGCATTGTTAATCACACTTTCATCCAGACGGCCATCCCGCACAGCGGCAATTGCCGCCTTGTAAAACGCAAGTGTGGTCATGATCATGTCATTGCCGGATTCTGCGGCCTTCACAGCGGCATCTTCTTCATCCTCGCACACGTGCTGGTTGAGTACCAGACTGGCTACGTTATCCCAGTCCGTGACCACAAACCCATCAAAGCCGAGCTCATCGCGAAGTACCTGTTTCAGCAGCCATTCGTCCGCCGTGCAGGGGGTGCCGTCCAGCGATCCGTAGGCTGTCATCACAGTTGCGCATCCTGCTTTAATGGCCTTTGCAAACGGCGGCAGGAATACCTCGCGCACCTTACGGTGCGTTACTTCCGTATCACAGGAATCCCTTGCACCTACTGCTTCTCCATATCCGATATAGTGTTTGGCGCAGGCTAAAATGCTGTCTGCGTCCTGAAGATTCTCCCCCTGATATCCGCGCACAAGCGCCGCGCCCAGTTCCCCGGCAAGATACGGGTCCTCACCAAAGGTTTCATCCACGCGGCCCCAACGCGAATCGCGTCCCAGGCACAGCACCGGTGAAAATGTCCAGTGCAGCCCATCTGCAGCCACTTCCCGTGCGGTGACGCGCCCCATCTCTGTTACCAACTCAGGGCTCCAGCTGCAAGCCGCCGCCAACTGGGAGGGAAACACAGTCGCATTCTCATTCAGCGCGTGGCCATGCACGGCGTCGATCCCAAACAAAACCGGGATTCCAAGCCTTGTGTTGCAGGCAATTTTCTGTAACTCTCTGGCCTTGTCCCCCATGATATGCAAAAAAGAACCGGCGCCTCGCCGCGCCCATTCGCACGCTTCTTCCCAGGTAACCATATTGCAGGGTACCTGCACCATCTGGGCAACCTTTTCTTCCAGCGTCATCTTTGCCAACAGGGATTGAATGTTTTCAGCAATCATACGTTTATCCATCCTTTACTTTTTACGGTTCCGATGTCAGGGTGTTGGGACGAACAAACGACGATCTGCGTTTTTGCAGTTGAGTATGCCGTTATTAAACAGTACGTGCCGTCAGCCTGATAATCGAAAATGCTTGAAAGTCCTATCTGTAGAAATGTCCTTTATCGTTATATCTTCCAAAAGAATAAATACGATAAAGGAATAAATCCCTTTGTAATACTGTAATGTTGCCATGCTGCGAAATCATACTCCGTCCCCTTACGCAGTATGGCAATCAAGGGTTATTGTATAACGTTAGTATTTTTGATCATGAACAGAAAGATCGTTCAATGCACGGTGTCCATCCTCTGTAATTAAAAATCCGTTTTCGATTCTGAAGCCGCCAAAATCATCGTTGAAAAAGATCGGAATATCAATCGAAAACACCATATCCTTTTGAATCGTTTCCGTCATGCCGGAATTCATAATCGGGGACTCAAATTCCACAACACCTACGCTGTGAACAGCCGAATACGCGAAGTTCTTACCGAAGCCAGCTTCGCCAAGTATCTGCCGCGTAACCGCGTCCACTTCACACCCGGATACACCGGGCCGCAAAAGAGCCTGCGCTTCGTGCTGCGCGCGTTTTGCCGCGTCCAGCGCCTTTTGCAGCGGAACGGAGGGTTTTCCCAGCACAACCGGCCTGGCGATCGCGCCATGATACCCTTCGTAACGCGGCGCAAAGGTCATACATACCAGATCGCCTTTTTCAATAACCCGGTTTGTCGTCGTTGCCAAAATGGGCCGCGTATGTTCAAACCCGGACGCGACCATGGTCATAATCCCCATCCCTTCGGAGCCCATGGACCGCATCGCATATTCTGCGCGTGCAGCAATTTCCCGCTCTGTTTTTCCCGGCTGGAGAGCTTCCAGGGCCGCGTTCATTCCCGCCTGCGCAATTTGATAAGCATATTCAATCACGCGGATTTCGTCCGGACTCTTGACCGCCCGCAGCTTCATGATATCCGATTCGATGTTGATAAACTGTGTGTCGGGGAAGCTTTGAAGTAACGCCTGATAAAGTTTATAGGGAATCAGATCGAAACCGGCGATTCCAATTTTCCGTATTTTCCGATCCAAATGATCTTCCAGCTCACCAATGATTTTTTCAAAAGGCAAAACCGTAGCATAAACATACTCCTCGTCAGGATGCAGAAAGATGTCGGCGATACGCGGTTGAGCGTCCTTTGCGTACGTCCTGGCATATTCTTCCGATTCGGCTCCGGTCGCAATGATCGTTGTTCCCTTCGCCGGCACCAGTATCAAAGCCGACTCAAACTGGGGAACGTAATCGCAAATCCATCTGGCATAGGCCTGACCGTAGGTAAACCGATCATCGGCATAAGCGATAAGCAGATCCATCTCTTTGCTGCAAAGGAGGGTTTGAATGCTATTCCGGCGGTTTACGAAGGTCTCCCTGGAAATTGTTGGCTTTGTCACGGTAATTCACCTGTTTACTTTCTCTTTCGTGTGGGTCCGTAAAAATATCATACCCGCATGAAAGTGTATAAATATCGGCAATCGGCAAGCGTGCCCATACTGCTGCATGGCCGTATCATAAAGGATTGCCTATTGACTGTCAAGAGCAGTAAAACCGGTCATTTTGTTGAGTGATAGCAAGGGTGTCGATATTCCCCGGTAGATAATATCATTAAATAAACCTATAAATATCCTTTTCAAGTAGAAAGAATTATTCTCATATATTATGCAACGCCATGATGATATCATTGGAGAAATTCTTATGCCATGCCTGTTATTCTTCTTCTTTTTCATTGAACAAAAAAGAAAACCCCTGACGAACAAGGGTTTTCTTTATGGTGGGATTAAATGGGCTCGAACCATCGACCTCCACGATGTCAACGTGGCACTCTAACCAGCTGAGCTATAATCCCGTGCAATTTGCAGCCAAGAAATCATAGCACATTATTACATATTTTGCAAGCCTGCAGCCGTGAATATTTAACTTTCTTCCGTATTCGGCTCAAGCTGATTACTCTCTTAAATACCAATTGTTTTTAACCAGTTTATCTATTTACAATCTTGCCTAACCGCCTGGATTATTATAGTATATAGAGGTTGAATGAAAAAGAAAGCGGTGTTATAAGTGAGCAGTGATAAGCAGGCGCATCAGTATCCGACGCCTGCTTTTAAAGGGGCCGAGCAGGCCCATAGCGATAAACCCCCAAAAGCCTATGATTTTCCTGTTGCAGAAAAGAATAGGAAGTATCGTTTCCATCCGCAGGCAGGTTATGATCCACGCCATAGCCAGAGGCAAAAAGCGGAAATAAGCAGCAGCCGTCGGTATCAGATGGTCTATATACTCGTTGTAACCGTATTGATCGCGGTCTTTATCTATGCCGCATATCAGCTCACCGTATATTTTATCCAAACCGTAAAAGCCAAGCAGGAAGAACAGATGATTCGGGAATTGATTGTAGAAAACGAATCACTATCTACAAGCTTGCCTGGCGATGGTGAGATGGATAAGGAGGATGCGCTATTTCCATCTCCAGTTATAACCGCCCCCCCAACCGCGGCCCCATCCATTGCCCCGTCTGTTATGGCTGAAACGGATTCCAATTTTTCAAACAAAACACACGATAACCAAAAACCGGAAGTCCTCATTGAATTTCTCAACCCGCTTTCCATCAATCCGGATACCGTGGGCCAGTTGAAACTGGGCGAAACTATCAACACCTATGTGGTGCAGCGCGATAATGCCTACTATCTCCGCCACTCCTATTCCGGCGAATACAGCTTTTCCGGCGCAGTCTTTATGGATGTTACCTGCTCCATCTATCCCAGAAGCCGGAACCTGATCATCCATGGGCACAACATGCAAAACGGCACTGCCTTTGGCAAATTGCTCCGGTATGAAAAGCTTGAGTATCTCAACCAATACCCGGTTATCTATTTTTCCACGTTGTATGAATCCGCCAACTATCTCCCCTTTTCCGTTGTATTTTATTCCATCGATCCGAAATCGGAGGATTACATTGATCTTTATCAGGTGAATTACCTTTCCGATCAGGATTTTCTCCAATTTATCAAAACCGTTCAGGCTATGTCCGTTTACCATATCCCAGTCTGCGTATCCAAAACGGATGAAATCATCACCCTGACCACCTGTGCGACCGACGACCCCAATATGCGTTTTGCGATTTTTGCCGTTAAAAAGTAGAGTATAGTATATTATATCCGTATCAGAGCATGGTATACGTGTGGTTGGCAAACAGTATCATATAGCATCCAATGTGGTTGCTGGATGGAGGAATGACTATGGCATTTACTGTTCATCCCTGGAAAATCATCCAAAAGGGTCTTGATCTCCGTGATATCCGGCTGTCGGAAAGCCTGATGTCCGTCGGCAACGGTTATATGGGGATGCGCGGAAATTTTGAAGAAGATTTCTCCGGCGATACTCATATCGGCACCTATATCGGAGGCGTATGGTTTCCCGATAAAACGCGCGTCGGCTGGTGGAAAAACGGCTATCCAGCATACTTCGGCAAGGTAATCAACGCGGTGCGGATGAACGGCATCCATGTGAAAATCGATGGAGAGACCGTTGATTTGGCAAAAATGCCCTGCGATGATTTCACCTGTGAGCTGGATATGCAAACAGGGCTATCGCTGCGTTCCTTCACTGTAAAAACGCCAAAGGGAAAAGCCTTGATTACCGTCCGCCGGTTTCTGTCCGCCGCCCAGAAGGAGTTGATGGCTGTTTCGTATGAAATCACCCCGGATCACGAAGCCGAGATCGAATGCATGCCCTATCTGGACGGTCAGGTAAAAAACCTGGACAGCCATTACGATGAAATGTTCTGGGATATGGTAGAGGAAGAGGAAACCGAAAACGCGATCGGTCTAGTGACCAAAACCAAGGAAAATCCGTTTGGTACACCCCGCTTTACCGTGGCCGCGGCGATGAGCATCTGGTCCGACGAGCTGGAGCTCCAGGAAAAAGAGCTGCGCGAAGGGTATGTCGAATGCCGGTACCGGGCCAAGGTACCCGCGCATGCCAAATCGACGCTGGAAAAATACGTGCTGTGCTTTACAGACCGCGATCAGGATGCCGCCCTGCTGATGACGCTGGCACTGAAAGCGGCTGCGCGCGCCCGTGAAACCGGTTTTGACGAGGCGCTAGAAGCCCATAGCGGCGTATGGAAAGCCCGCTGGCAGGCTTGTGATGTGGAAATTCAGGGAGATGTTCCCGCCCAGCAGGGAATCCGCTATAACCTGTTCCAGCTGCTGAACACCTATACGGGCGAGGACGCCCGCCTGAATATCGGACCCAAAGGGTTTTCCGGCGAAAAGTACGGCGGAGCTACCTATTGGGATACGGAAGGCTATTGTTTCCCGATGTATCTGGCCATCTCCGGCGAGCATGTGGCCAAGCAGCTGTTGTTATACCGTTATCTGCAGCTGGACGGGGCCTATCATAACGCACAGATGCAGGGGCTTCCCGGTGCTCTCTACCCCATGGTCACCTTCACCGGGGTGGAATGCCATAACGAATGGGAAATCACCTTTGAGGAAATCCACCGCAACGCTGCCATCGCCCACGCCATATTCGAATATACAACCTATACGGGCGATGAGAGCTACCAGCTTGCGGAGGGGCTGGACGTTCTCTGCGGTATCGCCTGTTTTTATGCCGGACGTACCCATTACAACAAGCGCACCCGGCAGTATATGATACACGGGGTTACCGGCCCCAACGAATATGAGAACAACGTCAACAACAACTGGTACACCAACCGCATGGCGGCCTGGAGTATTTTGTATTTCTGCGGTCTGTTCGAAAAGGCAACGGAGGAACGGAGCAAAGTGCTTCCGGTTTCTCCTGCCGAAGTGGAGCATATGCGGGAGATCGCGGAGCATATGTACCTGCCGGAGGATAAAACACTGGGGATTTTTGTTCAGCATGACACCTTTTTGGACAAGGACCTGCAGCCAGCCGCCTCCCTGCCGGAAAGTGACCGGCCCATCAATAAACATTGGTCCTGGGACCGTATTCTGCGTTCCTGCTTCATCAAACAGGGAGATGTTTTACAGGGTCTATACTTTCTCAATCATCTGTATGATCTGGATACCAAAAAGCGCAACTTTGATTTCTACGAACCCATGACCGTTCATGAAAGCAGCCTGTCCCCATGCGTCCATGCCATTTTGGCGGCAGAGCTGCAATACCATGAAAAATCTGTGGAAATGTTCGAGCGCACGGCAAGGCTGGATTTGGACAACATCAACCACGATACGGACGACGGACTCCACATCACCTCCATGGCAGGAAGCTGGCTGAGCATTGTGCATGGCTTTGCGGGTATGCGTACCGTACAAGGGCTGGCCTTCAGCCCCTTCCTGCCCGCCAGGTGGGATGGTTATGCATTTCAGCTTTTATACCGCGGCAGAACACTGCGGATTGAAGTGGATAAGCAAACGGTAAAAGTGCTGCTTCTCAGCGGAGAACGGCTTTCGCTGAGGCTGTACGGGCAGCCCTTTGAGCTTACCGACACGATCTCCGCTGCGCTGCAATCCTCAAAGCAGGCGTAACAGATCCACCGCTTTTTTCCCCTGGCTGATATTGTTCTTTTTCATCAGTACAAACTCTTTGGCGCGGCGGCCGATGTCGTCGCGCTCCATTTGTGTTTTTACCATCATAGTCTGGATGGCGTGGCTGATTCCCACTTCGTTTTGCGGATCGATATAGGTAAGGTATGCATCGTACTCGGCGGGAATGCCGTCCAACTTGCAGCACAGCACCGGTTTCCCTGCGCGCATATACTCCATGGTTTTGGAGGGGAAAGAGTAACGCGTATAAAGCCCCTGATTGCTTCGCGGATTAATCAGCAGTTCGGCTTTGGATTGCAGGTACAAAGCCTGAGTCTGGGGGAGAAAACCAAAGTATGTAATATTGTCATGTGCTTTTTGCGCTTCCAGGATTTCATTTTCCATGTCGCCTTTTCCGCAAAGCCAAAGCTGGCAGTCCTCCAGCGTATCAAACGCTTTCAGCAGATTGCCGATGCCCAGCTCCCGGTTCAGCGTTCCGGTATAGAGAACGGCGGGGCGGCTATCGGCGGGCAGGCCAAGCGCTTCCGGTTCCGCAAGCCATTGGGATGTCAGTCCTTCGATAACGCAGCGCTTCTTTGCCTGCGCGTGCAGCGGCTCCGCCATCTGCTCCGTCAGCAGAATAAATCCGTTCATCTGGGATGCCAGCTTCACACTTTTATCGCCCCTGCGGTATTCGATCTTTTTCATCAGCCCAAGCCTGCCGGACGAAAGGCCCAGTTTTCCAGGCAGATCGGGCACAATTACGCAGGCTTTCAAATCCGGATACCGTTTCTTTACGTCCGCGACGGCACGCAGGTATGGCAAATAGAGTGAATAGATCACGATCATCCGGTTTTTCGGCGATTGCTCCATCCACCGCTCAATTCTCCACTTTGCGGAACGTTCACGATGTTTCTGCTTGCAATACGGCACATTACAGGTCCCGATTTCCGTAAACAAATTTCCGTAGCTTTTGCTTTTCAGCCATAGCCTGCGGTACTGCTTCGGATAGGTTCCCACAGGCAGCGAATTGAGAATGGAAAGGGTCTCCCCCGGACGAAGATTGTTCTTCATCCCCTCAATCATAGCCCATTGAAATCCGTTGGCCTGGTTTTGCAGGCCGACGCGCGATAAAGCGGTGACTTGATCCACATCATCGGGATGATAGAGAAGCGATAAAAACAGAATGTTCATCCGGCAGCCTCCTGATACAGCTGATAGTTTGCTTCTACCGTGTTTTGCGCTGAAAACCGCCCAGCCTGCCGCAGGCAAGCCGGTGAAGCATCGGAATTGGATTCGCAGATCTGCCGTATGGCATTGACCAGTCCCACAACATTTCCCTTTTCCACCACTGCGCCACAGCCGGGCGCAACCGCCTCCGGGCATCCGCCGGTGTTGAAAACCACAATCGGCGTGCCGCAGGCAAGCGCTTCCAGGTTAACCAGCGGCATGGTATCCTCCAGCGTCGGGTTCACAAAGCAATCCGCAGCGCTGTACCATGCGCTGAGCGTTTCCGCTGAAGAAACGGCTTCCACCCCGATAATCGCGGTGGGCAGCGCTTTCTTTTGTTCCGGAGTCAGCCCAACAATCGCAACCCGATAGCTTTCGTCAAGCATCTCCGGCAGCCTGCAGAGTATCGTTAGCCCTTTTCGCTCCGTCCAGTCGGATGCGACGGCAAGCAACAGCCGCTTGTTTTCCAACCCATACCGGGTTCTGATATCCGATGCTGTCGGCTTGAAATTTTGCATGTCCACGCCGTTGTAAATCACATGGATTGGAAAACCGCCCAAATAGGACTCGGCGACAATATCCTTCATCCAATGGCAGGGGGTGACGATCCGCAGGTTTTGCAAGCCGGTAAACAGTCTTTTCTTCATCCGGTAGTTGCGCCTGCTGCCGTCAAAGCCAATGCAAACGGGATAGCTTTTCTGCTCCGGGCATTTATTACACTGTGTTTTCCATCGCTCACAGCCGCTGTAGTCAAAATGGGCGCAGTGCCCGGTCATAGGCCAGCAATCGTGCAGCGTCCAGATCACGGGCAAGTTTGCTTTTTGCAGATAGCGAAACCATCGTTTCAGGTTGAGATAACATCCGTGCAGGTTATGCAGGTGTACAACATCCACCTGCTGCTCCCGGCAAAGCCTGATGAGCTGTTTTGTCGCCCGGCGGCTTGCGTATCCCTCCGCATCAAACAACTTGCGGAGCACGGCGTGGAGCTTTCTTTCACAGGGACTGCCGATGCGTACCGCGTATAGATTTGGTTTTTCAGCCGCTTCCCCGATGCCAAACGCCACAACGGCGCTCGCGCCCTCCTGCCGCGCGGTGTATTCGGCAATCTCCGCCGCAATTCTGCCCGTACTTCCGTTTGGATAAACGGTGTTTACCTGCAGTACCTTCATGGTTTATCCCCGCCCATTTCCAGCAAAATCCGTTCTGTTTGATCCATAATTCCCTGCTTGGTAAAGTGCGCCTGATAATACCGTTTGGCGTTATCCCCCATCTGCGGGCGCTTTTCATCAGCGATAAAGGCAAGCACGATCTCAGCAAAGGCTTCCGGATCATCGGCGGGGGCGCAAAGCCCGCATTCCGCCTCCCGGATGATGTCCTGCGCCTCTCCGTTGATGGAGCCCAGAATGGGCTTTCCGGCCGCCATATAGCTTTGCACCTTGCCCGGGAGCGTATAGGTTACGTATTCCTCCTGCCGCATGCTCACCAACAGGGCGTCGGCCATGGCATAATATGTTGGCATATCCGTAACCGGAAGCCGGCCGTACAGGATCACACGATCCTTCAATTGCAATTCGCCGACCAGCGCAGCACAGCCCTCATAATTGGCGCCATTGCCCAGAATATGCCAGCGGATAGGCTTATCTTTCAGGATAGCGGCCGCGCGAATCAGCGTTTCCACACCCTGCACGCGCCCGATATTGCCCGCGAAAACAAGCTCTGTATAGCCCGATGGCTCCTGCGCGGGCAGGGTGCCGAATACATCGTCTGCAAATTGCGGAAGATAGTTTTCTGAGGGAACCTCAATATGATGCACGTTCTTCAAATACGTTTGAAACCGTCTGGAGGAATACACCAGCTTATCCGCGCGGCTGTAAATCCACCGGCTGACCCGTTTCATCCATCGATAGAACAGGGAGTCCACACGTACGTTCATCGCTGCAAGGCAGGCAGGCCAAATATCCAGTACATGGAGTACAACACGCTTGTGAAACAGCGTCCGGTAAACAATCGCCGGTACTGCCATCAGCACGGGCGATGTGCAGTAGGCATAGACCACATCGTAGTCATGCCTGAGCATCAGTACCCGGAAGGACGCGGAGAGCATATAACTGACATAGTTGAGCGCCAGGCCGATTTTACTGTTTCTGCGGCCGATTTCAAAGCACCGGTGCACATCTACCCCGTTGATCGTTTCCTTCCGTTTTCTGAAAAAGCGATACTCCCTGGGTATCTTTCCCGTGGGATAATCCGGCAGCCCGACAACCGCCGTAACCTGATGTCCGCGCTTAACCAGATCCTCGCAGATTTCGTGAATCCGGAAGGGCTCGGGCCAGTAATGCTGATAGATTACGAGTATTTTCATGTGTTCAGTGAGCGGCGCGATAGCATCGGTACATTTCCGCCGCGCTTTCATCCGCGGAGCGGAGTACCGCCTCGGCATCAATGGTTTCAAATTGCCCGTCCCGGTAGAGCACCTTGCCGTCCACCATCGTCAGGGTTACGTCGCTGCCCTGCAGGGCATAGATCAGGTTGTACTCGGGATGGAAATTGGGCGTCATGTGCGCTGTGCGCGTATTGACCAGAATCAGATCCGCGATGTATCCCTCTTTCAACATTCCCAAATTGGAATATCCCATCGCTTTCGCGCCCACGGTTGTGGCCGCCGCCAGCGTCTGCGCCGGGGATATCACGGTGGGATCCAGCGTGGTGCCCTTTTGCAGAAGCGGCATCAGTTTGATTTCCTCCCACAGGTTCAGGTTATCGTTGCTGGCCACGCCGTCCGTGCCAAGGGCAACAGAGCAGCCGGCAGCCAGCATATCCGCCACCGGAGCAATGCCGCTGGCCAGTTTCAGGTTGCTGACGGGATTATGCACGATTGTGACCTTCCGCTTTGCGGCAAGAGCGATATCCTCTTTGCTGACCCACACGCAGTGCGCGGCGATCACATTCGCTTCCAGCGCGCCGAGGGATTCCAGATACTGCATCGGGGTGGTTCCCCTTCGGCTGATGCAGCCCTCATGCTCCGCTCTGGTTTCGCTGATATGAATGTGAAAGGGAATGTCAAAATCCATAGCCGCGCGCGCGGCGGCTTTAATCAACTGGGGTGTGGTGGTATATTCCGCATGCGGCCCGATGGAGACGCGGATGCGGTCGTTGCAGGTGCGGTTCCAGTTTTTGGCCAGCTCAATGCCTTCTTCCAAGTCTTTGCAGCTTCCATCCATATCCACCACGCCATGGCCGATCATCGCGCGAATGCCGATATCACGCACGGATTGAGCTATCGTATCGGTAAACATGTACATATCGCAGAAGGCTGTGGTGCCGAAACGCAGCATTTCCATGCATCCAAGCTCCGTGGCGGTGCGGATGTACTCCGGCTTCCACTGCGCTTCCAGCTTGAAGATGACCTTGTTCAGCCAGTTGTCCAGGGTTAAGTCCGCCCCGGCGCTGCGCAGCAGGGTCATCGGCGTATGGGTGTGCAGGTTGATCAAGCCCGGCATGCAAAGCTGGCCGGACGCATCGATCACCTGTTCCGCGTCAAAATTCGGTGCGTTTTGGGCTGCTCCGGCATAGGCAATCAGATTGCCGTTAATCTGTACTTCCGCATGGTTGATAAACGGAATATGGCTTTCCCCGTCCACACCGGGGATCAGTGTGCAATTGATAATTCGGGTACGCAACATGTAGCCCTCCCATCGTTTGTATGCTGAGATTATACCATTGTTCCAAACCCTCCGCAATCGCGGCCGTGTGTTGAAGTGCGTCCCGTTTTCTGGTACGATACCACAAACGGTTGGAGTGCGGAGGCGGAAGATGAAATACCAGATTGATACCATACCGGTATGGGAAACGTTGGAATACCAGGGCCCGTGCATGCTGTGCACGCTGCAGGCCAAAACCGAGGCCGGTGAAATAGAGCGCGTGCTGGGGGCCAGCGTGATGGAACCCGACGTACGCGTACGGACCAATGAAAGCGGCATCTGTAACAAGCATCAGCAGATGATGTTTGCCACACAAAACCGGCTGGGACATGCGCTGCTGATGGACACCCATGCCATGGAAGTGGTCGGGAAACTTAATAAAATCAAGGATCAGGCCAGGCGGATGAAGGATTCCGGACGCGAGCCTTTTGCCGCCCGCAGCACGCGGGATTCGGCGGCGGACAAGCTGCGGGAGCTCACTTCGCACTGTGTAGTATGCGAAAATCTTGCCTCGCACATGCAGCGTTATCTGTATACGGCTGTGTATTTATGGAAGAACGATCCGAAGTTTAAGCTGCAGTTCACCCAAAGCAAGGGGCTATGTATCCCCCACGCCGCCGATTTGCTGGATGCCGCCGAAAGCCAGCTGAATGCAAAAGACCGTAAGGAGTTTACCGAGCTCTGCCTGAGCCTTGTTACAGATCATCTGGCGGAGGACGAAAAAGACCTGCTCTGGTTTACACAGAAGTTCGATTACCGCAATCAGGACAAGCCCTGGGGTAACAGCAAAAACGCAACCGAGCGCACCGTAAATCGGCTGCGCGGGTATTGCGTTGGGGATGCTCCCTACGAAAAGCCAAAAAAATAACTATTCTTCCTGATACTGCTCCATTACAACGCCGGCTTCCTTAAACAACGCCAGCGTGAACGGATCGGGATAACTGTGTTCATAGATCACATGGCGGATGCCCACGTTCACGATCATTTTGGCGCATACCGAGCACGGCTGATGGGTGCAGTACAGCTTTGCGCCGTCTACCGAAACACCCAGCTTCGCCGCCTGGATAATGGCGTTTTGCTCCGCGTGGATGGCATAACAGGTTTCCGCGTGGGTGCCGGAGGGGATACCCAGCTTATCGCGCAGGCATTCGCCCCGTTCGCGGCATGTTTTAATGCCCGCCGGAGCGCCGTTATAACCGGTGGTTAATATCCGTTTGTCCCGCACGATTACCGCGCCGATTGTTCTGCCCTGCCTGAAACAGCTGGACCACCCGGCGATCACCCGGGCCATTTCCATGAACCGATGATCCCATTTATCCATCATAATCACCTCATTTGTATAGCATTATACCATGAGGCGTTCCATTTTGGAAACGGAATCCCCGGGCAAGCGATGAATAAAGCGCTAGCGCATAAGGGATTTGTTCATCGCTTACTTAGATTTGAGCCTTCGTTTCGTTTGCGAAACAGCAAAAGCATGGTATAATTTGTAGGTAGATCAAGAGTTGAAGGAGCAGCCGCATGGACCGCAAAGATGAGATCATCAAACTGCAAATGGATGTTATACAGCAGATGACGGAAACCAACTTAAAACGCATCGCTGATGATTTATGGGGCCTGCCCACCCTGCAGGCGGGTGGAAAACCTGCGGTGAAAGAGCAGACCGCGACAGCGGACACATCTCCCGCCGTACCCAAGCCAGCCGCGGCCAAGGAAGAGCCTCCGGAAACCATGGAGGATCTGAAAAAGGAACTGGAAAGCTATATCGGGCTGAGCATCGTGAAAAGCGAAGTGGAAAGCCTTGTCAACCTTGTTACCGTTCAAAAGCTCCGCAAGGAGCACGATCTCCCGGTAGATGATATTTCCCTTCACATGGTATTTTCCGGCAATCCCGGCACCGGCAAGACCATGATTGCGCGCCTGATGTCCCGCATCTATAAAGTGCTTGGGATCTTGTCCAAGGGCCATCTGGTTGAAACGGACCGCAGTGGCCTGGTGGCTGGCTTTGTGGGCCAAACGGCGATTAAAACCTCTGAGGTGATTAAAACAGCATTGGGCGGCGTGCTGTTTATCGACGAAGCGTATGCCCTGACCGGTACTACGGAAAACGACTACGGTCAGGAAGCCGTCAACACCCTGCTGAAAGCCATGGAGGACAACCGGGACGATCTGGTGGTGATCGTAGCCGGGTATCCCGCGCTGATGCGGCGGTTTGTTCTGTCCAACCCCGGCCTGGAAAGCCGCTTCAACCGCTTTCTTCTCTTCCCCGATTATACCGCCGGGGAGATGATGGATATCTTTGAGATGCGCTGTAAAAAAAGCGGCTATACCGTGGACGACGAAACCAGTAAATTGCTGGAAGGATACCTGCAGAAGTTCAGCGAGGACAATAAGAACTTCGGCAACGCGCGCGGCGTGCGTAATCTGTTCGAACGCGCTGTAAGCGCCCAGGCCAACCGCCTTGCCAGCCAGAAGGATGTTTCCCGCGACGAGCTGATGTGCCTTACCGCCGAAGATATCCGCATTGCGGCAGGCGAAGAAAAGAAGGCGGACCAGAATCCGCAAGAATTGACAAACACTTGATTTGCTGTATGATTACGGTGAGGTTCCACACAGGATCGGAGGAATGCAATTGACTCAAGGATCACAGGCCGTTATTTCATTGGAGAGCATGGATTCATGCTTGTCTCTGTTTGGCACAAACGATCAGAACATCCCACTTTTTGAAAACGAACTGGACGTTTCCCTGTCTGTTCGCGGATCGGACTTGCGCATCACAGGGCCCGATGAAAATGTAAACATCGCCTCTCAGGTGGTTGAAAAGCTCAGTGATTTATTGCGTCGAAATGCACAGGTAGACCGGATTACCCTCCGCTATGCGCTGGCCCTGGCTAAAAAGGGCGAGTTGGACCGGCTGGACGATATCGCGTTTGAAGTCGTTGCCATCACCCACCGGGGGCGGCCTATACGCTGCAAAACCCTGGGGCAGTATGAATATGTAAAATCCATCCGTGAGCATGAGCTAACGTTTGCGGTCGGCCCCGCCGGTACGGGCAAAACCTATCTGGCAATGGCGCTGGCCATTGTGGCGCTGCGCAACAAGCAAGTGGAACGCATTGTGCTCACCCGCCCCGCTGTGGAAGCCGGTGAAAAGCTCGGCTTTCTGCCGGGCGACCTAAGCCAGAAGGTGGACCCCTATCTTCGCCCTCTATACGACGCGCTGTTTGACATGATGGGCGGGGATGCTTATCAGCGTTTGCAAGAGCGTGGCATTCTGGAAATCGCTCCCCTTGCGTATATGCGCGGCAGAACCCTGTCCGACAGCTTTATCATTCTGGATGAAGCGCAGAATACAACCCCGGAACAAATGAAAATGTTCTTAACGCGCATGGGCAACGGATCCCATACCGTGGTCACCGGCGACGCAACACAGACCGACCTGCCTTCCGGCAAGCAATCGGGCTTGCTGCAGGCCATGACGGTGCTGCGCGATATTCCCGAGATCGGGATGATAAAGCTGACCAATTCCGATGTTGTACGTCATGATATGGTGCAAACCATTGTGAAGGCCTACGAAAAATATGAGTCGGCCGGTATGAGGAGGAATGCAGATCATGGCGCCTAACAGGCTCAGTTCCGCGTCGCGTAAAACATCTGCCAAAACCATTTTTCATAGCATGATCAGCTCCCTGCACACCGCCACCGCTAAATGCATTTACATACTGATCGCGGGTGCTGTGGTGTTGATCGTGCTGTTTTCCATCGCCATCACCCCGGAACGGTATCATTTGCAGGTAGGCGATATCGCCTATAAAACCATCACCGCTTCCAAAGACGTTGTCGATGAAACCGCCACGGCCCGGCAGCGCGAAGAAGCGGCCCGTCTGGTGGAGCCGACTTATCTGCACAAGGAAGGCGTCACTTCCGACGTGATGCAAAACCTCGCCGCCATTATCGTGCAGATCAACGCAGTGCAGCAATACGGACAAAGCACGTTGGACCAGTATGCGCCTGGCAACGAAAAAGAACAGCGCGCCTATGTGTTCAACACCGCGGAGCTGGAATACGCCTCCTCGCTTGTGCCCGCTGTGCCCTTTACCAACTACCAGCTGGATACACTGCTCCGGGCTTCGGTCGATAACATGAAAAACCTCAACGAGAATATTACCGCCGCCGTGGAAAACACTATGAACTCCACTGTGCGCGAGGGATATGTAAACGAGGCGATCGAATACCTCCAGCAGATTATCGGGTACAAGACCGAAATTGACCTTTTGCAAAATATCGTTACCCCGATTTTGCGCAAGGTAATCCAGCCTAACATGGTAATTGATCAGGAGGCCACCAATGCGCTGGCGCAGGAAGCGCGGGACGCAGTGGAGCCCATTGTGTATAAGCAGGGGCAAAACATCGTGGTAGCGCGTGAGCGGGTAACCGCAAACCAATTAGAAATGCTGCGCAGCCTTGGCCTGCTGGACGACGATAATTTCGACATCATCTCCTATATCGGCGGCGCGTTGATGGTGCTTCTGGCGATCGGCGTTCTGATTATCGTTCTTCTGCTCTTTGGCCGGGATTATTTTGAGAGCCCGATGAAGCTGACCATCATCATGATTGTGATGTGCATTTCCTTTGCCATCTGTATCGGCGGAAAACTGATCAATATCAACGCTCCGCCCATTCTGCTGGGCGCGATGATGGTAACCAGTTTGCTGGGAATGCCCTATGGCATTGCTGCCAACATCTCCCTGTCGATCATCGTAAGCTCGCTGCCGCTGGGCGGCGACAGCACCTTCAGTACGGAAATCGTCAATCTGCTGATGCCCGCGCTGATCAGCGGATTCATTGTGATTCTCATTATCTATCACAAGCCTAAACGTCAGCAGATTTTAATTGCGGGCGCGGTTGCCGCGGCTTCCAACACGCTGATCATTCTGGCAATCAGCTTCATGACCAATAACTCCATTTCCAACGGCTTGAACAATGCCCTCTGGAGCGCCGCTGCCGCGCTGGTGGCTTCGCTGATCTGCGTTGGGCTGGACCTGATTTTTGAGACTGTATTTCAGCTTGCCACGCCCGGTAAACTGCTGGAGCTTTCCAACCCAAACCATCCGCTGTTGCGGCGGCTGCTGTTGGAAGCGCCCGGCACCTACCATCATTCCATTATCGTTGCCAATCTGGCCGAGAGCGCGGCCGAAGCCATCGGCGCTAATCCGCTGCTGGCACGCGTCGGCTCGTATTTTCATGATATCGGAAAAATGAAACGGCCCATCTATTTCAAGGAAAATCAGTTCGGCGAGGATCCTCACCAGATGACCAATCCGTTTGTTTCGGCCGCTATTCTGATCGCGCACACCACCGACGGCCTGGCTTTAGCGCAGAACTACCGCTTGCCGCAGGAAATACAGGATATCATCATTGAGCATCACGGGGATACGCCGGTAATCTTCTTTTACCAGAAGGCGCTGGAAGAATCCGATGATCAGCTGGTGGATATCAATGATTTCCGCTACGATGGCAGGCGGCCGCATTCCAAGGAAAGCGCGATCATCATGCTCGCCGATACCGTGGAAGCCGCCGTCCGGTCGATGTCCGATCCCACCCCGAAATCCATCCGGGCCAATATCGAAAAGCTGGTCAGCCGCAAGATACAGGATGGGCAGCTCAGCCAGGCGCCCATCACGCTTTCAGATATTGATAAAATATCTGATGCCTTTGCGACGGTTCTTAACGGCGTATTCCACGAGCGGATTGAGTATCCGGATCCACCGATGAAGAACTCCCGTATCCATACGCCGCCCAAAGCCAACCCAACTGCGACCGTAGCCCAGGTGATCGCTAAAAAGCCGCCGGTAGATACCCCGCCGCCAATCGCAGCCGAACCCCCCGAAAGTAAGAAGCCAGAGGAGCCGGTAAGCCATGAAGCTGATCTGGACACAAAGCAGTAGCCTGCTTTCCGCTTCCCTGTCGCTGGCGGCGGATTGCTGTGCTGTTGCAGAAGGCATCGGCTTGCCCTGCGGGGTTTATGTAACGGTGACGGACGACCCGGAAATACAGCGGATAAACCGGGAGCAGCGCGGTATCGACCGATCAACCGATGTGCTATCGTTTCCGTCCGTCAATTATCCGCAGGGGATAACGGCAGGAAACGCAGAGCGGTTGATCCGGCAGGAGTATTCCGGAGACGACCATGCCTATATCCTTGGGGAGATTTATATTTCCTGTGATCATGTGCTTGCGCAGGCGGAAGAATATGGGCATTCCGTGGAAAGGGAGTTTTGCTATCTCCTTACCCACGGCCTTTTTCACCTCTTTGGTTATGACCATATAACTGACGAAGAACGCAAGGAGATGCGAACCATGGAAGAAAAAGCAATGAAGCTTGCCGGAATCTCCCGCGACGGGGAAACCGGTTCCGCTCCGACCGACGCACAGCTGATTGCGCTCGCCCGGGAAGCCATGCAACGGTCATACAGTCCCTACAGCCGCTACAAGGTCGGCGCCTGTCTGCTGAGCGAGGACGGCCGCCTGTTTACGGGAGCCAATATAGAGAACGCTTCCTTCGGGCTGACCATCTGCGCCGAGAGAGCCGCGCTTGCCAAGGCCGTCAGCGAGGGCGCGCAGAGCTTTACCGCCATTGCGATTGCCGCGGAAGGTTCCGCTCCCTGGCCCTGCGGTGCCTGCCGGCAGGTGCTTAATGAGTTTGCGCCGGATCTGCGCGTGCTGGTTGCCTGGGATAAGGGCAACGCCGATGAAGCACCGCTTTCCGTTCTGCTCCCCCACAGCTTCGGGCCCAAAGATTTGCCCTGAAAGGATATCCGATGGATAATAACAACACACCGTTTCATTCCGGTTTCATTGCAATTGTCGGCCGCCCAAATGTTGGAAAAAGCACGCTGTTGAACGGGCTTTTAGGCGAAAAGCTCGCCATCGTCAGCAGCAAACCCCAAACCACACGCACCCGCATCATGGGTGTGATCACCGGCGATGATTATCAGGCCGTGTTTTTGGATACGCCGGGTATCCATACGCCGCACAACCGGCTGGGTGAATACATGATGCAAACCGTACGCGATTCTCTGGAAGGAATCGATGTGCTGGTTACCGTGGTGGACGCCGCCAAGGTTAGCGAAGCGGACCGCCATCTTGTGGAAGAAATGAGTAAACAGAAGGTTTACAAGGTGCTTGTCCTCAACAAGATTGATTTGCTTCCCAAGGAAAAGCTTCTTGCCATCATCCAGCTGTTTTCACAGGCCGGGTATCAGGAGATCGTTCCCATCAGCGCCCTGTCAGGGGATGGAACGGAACTGCTGAAAAAGGTTATTATCGCGTCGCTGCCGCTTGGCCCGAAATATTTTCCGGATGATACGCTCACCGATCAGCCGGAGCGTTTTATCTGCGCGGAAATGATCCGCGAAAAAACGCTTCACCTGCTCAATGATGAAGTGCCCCACGGTATCGGGGTAGAAGTGCTGGGCGTGGAAAAAATCAGCCCAAGGCTGACCGAAATCAATGCTACGCTGTATTGTGAACGGGCATCCCATAAGGGTATCATTATCGGCAAACAGGGCGCTATGTTGAAGCGGATTGGCGAAAGCGCACGCAAGGATATTGAGGCGCTGCTCAATACCCATATCAACCTTAAGCTGTGGGTCAAGGTGCGGCCTGACTGGCGCAATCACCCTTCCGATCTGAAAACCCTCGGTTATTCCGATAAAAACTAGGTAAACGATAACCAAAGCGCTTGTGCGGATGGAACGCTGAACTTTCGTCAGATCAGGGCTTTGGAACCTGAAGCAGCAGCGGGGTTCCTTCGAAGGTTTCGCAGTTCCAAGCCGACGGAAGGATAACGCGCCATTGTACAGGGGATATAATCAGCGTTTACCTTAAGCATCGTTCAGTCAGGCGTTTTTCCGGCTTCGGGCCGCGTCAATCATATTTCTTGCGTGCACAAGGCCGCTGTCCGTATCCATGCCGTGCGTGCCCAGCAAGCTGGCTACCGCCTGTACGCGTTCCCCGTCGTTCAGCTCCCGCAGGGTTGTAACAGTGCGCTGGTTGATTACGCTTTTCTCCACCAGATATTGGTGATCCGCCATCGCGGCGATCTGCGGCAGGTGTGATACGCAGATAACCTGATGGTACCGCGCAATATCATCCATTTTCTCACCCACCACATTGGCAATCCGGCCGCTGATCCCCGTATCGATTTCATCAAAGATCATGGTCGAAATCAGGTTTTTATCGGCAGCTGCCGCTTTCATCGCCAGCATAATCCGAGACATTTCACCGCCGGAAGCGGTTTTACGCAGCGGCTTAAGCGGTTCCCCGATGTTCGCGGCGATATGGAACCCGACATGGTCGTCCCCTTCGGGGGACGGCTGTTGTTTTCCGCTGGAATCGTGAGGGGAGAACACGCATTCAAACCGTGTTCTTTCCATGCCGAGATCATTCAGCTGCCGTTCGATAATTGTCTTAAAATGCTCCGCTGTCTGCTGCCTTGTGGCCGTCAGCAGGGCGGCCGCGGCGCGGTACTCCGATAGGGCCGCCTTATACTTGGCTTCCGCTTTTTTCAGGTTTTCTTCCATCGATTCGAAGCTTTTCAATTCCTGGGTCAGGGTTTCAAAATAACTGCATAGCTCATCGGCTTCCATTCCGTACCGTTTCTCCAGCCGCCTGTACACATCCAGCCTTGTCAATATCTGTTCGTATTTTTCTTCGTCGTAATCTTCTTCTTCCACCATTGCGTGGACATCAATCGCTATTTCTTCCGATTCGTAATACATGCTCTGCAGGCGCTCCGCAAGCGCTTGAAAGCGTTCGTCATAGTCGGCAATCCGTTGGCTTTCCTCCAAGGCGCTGCGTAAAAGTGCGGTGATGCCGAGGGATGTGCCCTCGTTCGCCGTCACATTTTGATAGATATTTTTAAGCGCGGTGGAGATTTTTTCATTATCGGCAAACCGGATGCGCAGGTTGGTCAACGTTTCCTTTTCACCAACCACTGGCTTGGCCTCTTTCAGCTCCTTGATTCTGGACTCCAGATACTCCTGCCTCTGCTGGCGCTGCGCGTTTTCCTTTCGGAGGGCGGCATAGGCGGCTCCGGCTTCGTGCCATACCTTGTATTTGGCATGAACATCCTGGAGCAGGGTTTGGTGCTCCGGGCTTCCGAACGCGTCTAAAAACGCCATATGATAGTGCTCGTTAAGCAAGCTCTGGTGCTCGTGCTGGCCGTGTACATCCACAAGCGCCTCAGAGATTTGGCGCAGTAAATTGAGCGGAACAATTACCCCGCATATGCGGCAGATATTGCGGTCCGACATGCTGATCTCCCGGTACACGGACATCAAGCCGCCTTCCGCTTCCAATGATTCGGCAGCCAGCATTTCCTGTATCGGCACGTTATCGGAGATATCAAATATCGCCTCTACTGTTGCTTTTTCACATCCTGTACGGATCAGGTTCCTATCGGCCCGCTCCCCCAGAACCAGATTGATCGAATCGACAACGATGGATTTGCCCGCGCCGGTTTCGCCCGTTAATACATGCAATCCGTGATGAAACTGTACATCCAATTCTTCAATCAGAGCGATGTTTCGTACCGTCATGGATTTGAGCATAGTTCTGCACGTCCCTTTCCAAGCCGCTTACCGAAGCATTTCCTTGATTTTCGGTACGATTTCCTCAACATCCTCAATGGTGCGAACGATCAGCAGTACGGTATTATCGCCCGCCAGCGTGCCGATGATCTCGGACCAGCCAATGCTGTCGATCATCTCCGCCGCCACGTTGGCGCTGCCGGATAGCGTTCTGAGCACGATTTGGTTATAAGCGGAGGAAACCGACAATACCGATTCGCTGAAGATTCTGCGAAACCTCTCATCCAGCGTATGCTCCACGTTCTCCACCATCGTGTAACGGTATACCCCGTCGCCGGAGAGCGTTTTTAGAAGCCGCAGCTCCTTGATATCACGCGATACGGTTGCCTGCGTCACAGTAAAATTCAATTTTTTCAGCGCTGCCGCAAGCTCCTCCTGGGTATTGATATCCTGCTGACGAATGATCTCGAGAATCGCTTTTTGCCTGGTCGCTTTCATTCTGATACCCTCCTGCTTTAGCAGCTCCATTCGGATAGTTTGTCTCTGATTTTATGAAAAAAGCTTTGTGTACCAAAGCGGATCAACTTTGTCATCTTTGTTGATCTTCTGATGGTAATCAATTCACTGACATCCAGCTTGCAAAGCATCCTGCCGTCTACATCCAGCTGCACTCTTTGCTCCGGCTCACAATCCAGTTCTATGGTAATCTCCTGGGAAGCATCTGCAATTACGGGTCTGTGCTGCAGCGAGTGGGGACAAACCGGGGACAGAATAATGCACTCTACCTCCGGGCACACAATCGGCCCGCCTGCGGAAAGCGAATAACCGGTGGAGCCTGTAGGGGTGGAAACAATCAGGCCATCCGCCATATACCGGGCGACCAGATCGTTTTCCACCGATGCTTTTACAGTAATCAGCCGTGCATAGCCAGCGCGGCTGATCACTACGTCGTTGAGCGCCGTTTTGATGATTTCGCCCTTGCGGATCACATCGAGCATCATTCTGGATTCGACCGTATACTCCCCTGTTTTCAACCGCTTGCACATGGCGGGCAGCTGCTCAATATTCAGTTCGATTAAAAACCCAATGTGGCCGATATTAACGCCGAGTATCGGAATGCCCTTCTGCACGGCGGTTTGCACGGCGGTGAGAAATGTTCCGTCTCCTCCGACGGCAATCACAAAATCCAGCGACTGTTCATGATCGAATGCGATATTTCCAAGCATCGCCTCTTCCAACCAAGGTTCTGTTGTAACGCTGATTTCTTCCGCACGTAAAATGGAAACAATCTGCTGTGTGATCGCTTGAAAATCTGTTCTTTTTCGGTGCATCATCAGGTATGCATTATGCATGTCGTTGTCTCCTGTTTTTTAGTACCATGTATATTATATTGTGAATATTCATTCAATGCAAGACAAACGATTCCGGGATGAAGAAACAACCTGTTCGATTGCCTCGTCGGTAAGGGACGGCTGACCGGACTGAGCGGGAACCAAAAGGGCAATGTACTCTATATTGCCGGCGGGCCCCTTGATGGGAGAGAAATCCAGCTTAACCATAGTATAATTAATGCTTAATACAAAATCCCGGATATCCCGAATCACCGATGAATGCACCAGGGGATCCCGGACAACGCCGTGTTTGCCAACCTTATCTCTCCCGGCTTCAAACTGCGGTTTGATCAATATGCAGAATATTCCCCTTTTTTGCATCAATTCCGCAGCTGTGGGCAGAATGAGCCTGACGGAGATAAAGGATACATCCATCACCGTGATATCCGGCACAACCCCGCCGATCATTTCGGGAGTCAGGTACCGGGCGTTGGTCCTTTCCAATACGGTAACGCGCTCATCATTCCGGATCTTTAAATCCAGCTGCCCATAGCCCACATCCGCGGCGATTACATGTCCGGCTCCTTTTTGTAAAAGCACATCTGTAAAACCGCCTGTAGCGGCGCCGATATCCAGAGCGGTCATACCGCCCGCATCCACGGCAAATACATCCAGCGCCTTTTCCAGCTTAAGGCCGCCACGGCTTACATAGGGGTATGGCCTTGTCACTCGGACAATGATCTCGTCATTGTCCGATACTTTTTCGGATGGTTTCAGCACCTTCTGTTCTTTCAGGTATACAACGCCGCTCATGATCAGTGCCTGCGCCTTTTCTCTGCTTTCCGCCAAGCCCTGGCCGACCATGGCGACATCAACACGGAGTTTATCGCTCATTGTTCTTCCCAATTTCCTGAAGTGTTTTTTGGATTCGCATGGCAACGGTGTCCGTATCCAGCCCGACTTCCCTGATCAGAATCGCGTGATCACCGTGAGGAATAAACCGGTCCGGCACGGCCAGCGGATGAATGTCCATCGTGTTTCCATGGGCAGCGTTATATTCCAGCAGAGAGCTTCCAAACCCTCCGTCCAGCACGTTTTCTTCCACGGTAAAAACAGGCAGGTTTAATTTTTCCAGTCTTGCAAGGCACTGCGTATCCAGCGGTTTTACAGTGGATGCGCTGATGACTTCCGGCATAAAACCCTTGTCGCGCAATTGATCCGCGGCCGCAATCGCCGTACCCACCATACTGCCGACCGCTAAAACTACGGCACGGTTCCCTTTCACCAGCGTTTTCCATTTTCCAAACTCGAACGGAGTCGTATGATAGGCAGGGTTTGGTGATACCGCTTTTTTCGGATACCGGATGGCACAAGGGCCGTCAAAGGTCAGGCTCTGCCGGATCATCTCCTGCAGTTCTTCGGAATCGGCGGGCGCCAGTATGCGCATGTTGGGAATGTGCCGCAGAAAGGCAATATCAAATAACCCCTGATGCGATTCCCCATCGCCGTTGGCAAGCCCGGCACGGTCCAGCATGAAGATAACAGGCAGATTTTGCATGCAAACATCGTGCATTACCTGATCATATCCCCGCTGCAGGAACGTGGAATAGACAAAGAAATAGGGGCGCATACCGCCTTTGGCCAGCCCTGCGGCCATGGTAACGGCATGTTCCTCGGCGATTCCAACATCAAAAAACCGGTCCGGATATTGTTTCTGAAATTCCTGCGTCGCCGTACCCAGCGTCATGGCCGCCGTAATCACCGTGATCCTTGAATCCGTTTGGGCCATTTCCGTCAGGGTATCGGCAGCCACGGCGCCATATGATTTCTTAGCGCCCTTCTGCGCAAGTCCGTTATCAATAAAAAACGGAGGCGTACCATGAAAAATATCCGGCTTTTCTTCGGCGTTCTGATAGCCGTATCCTTTGACGGTGGACAGATGAATGACCACTGGTATATCCATTTTCTGCGCCCGGCGAAACACGGTTTCCATGGCTTCAATATCATGGCCGTCGATCGGGCCCAGATAGGCAAAGCCCAGCGCAGAGAAAAAGGTTTCATCCACAAACAGGGTGCGGACCGATCTCTTGATCGTGTATAGAATCCGTTCTACCGAGGTACCGATCCACGGAATGCGCAGCAGACCCTTTTGCACTTTGCGCTTGGCGGAATACCAGCCCCAGCTGGCACGCAGCCTTGCCAGGTGCTTGCTGAGCGCGCCTACGTTTTTGGTGATTGACATTTCATTGTCATTCACCACCACGATCAGTTTGGTCTTGGTATTCCCGCAGTCGTTAAGGGCCTCGTAGCACATGCCGCCGGTCAGCGCGCCGTCGCCCACAACGGCAACCACATGATGGCTTTTACCCTGTAAATCTCTGGCGCGGGCCAATCCCAGCGCAGCGGATATTCCTGTGCTGGCGTGCCCCGTTTCAAAGCAGTCGTGTTCACTTTCGCAGCATTTGGGAAAACCGGATAAGCCGCCGTAGGTGCGCAGTGTTTTAAACTTTGCATAACGCCCCGTGAGCAGCTTATGGGTATACGCCTGATGGCCCACATCAAACACAATCTTGTCAACAGGCGTATGAAAAGCCCGGTGCAGCGCAATGGTCATTTCTACCGCACCCAGATTGGAGGAAAGATGCCCGCCGTTTTCTGATACGGTTTGAATAATGGTTTCCCGGATATCCCGGGCCAGCTGTTTGCATTCTTTGGAAGACAGATTCACAATATCTGTCGGGTTCTCAATTTTAGACAGATCCAAAGGCACGCTCCTTTACTGGTGCTTTGCGCCAAACTTTCCGCCTTGTTTAGAGCCGAAAGAAGCTTCGTTTAGTATATTGGAGGAAAAGGCGTAGTTGCTGTCATTCTTCTCCGAATGCGCTCTGATGGCAAAATCAACCATGCGGTCAATCAAGTCGGCATATTTCAGGCCGCTTGCTTCCCACAGGTAAAACGCCAGCGAACCGGGGATGGTGTTGATCTCGGTAATGTACAGTTCTCCGGTTGGTTCATCGAACATATAGTCAATGCGGACAACGCCTTTGCAGTCCATCTGCTTAAAAATATCAACCGACAGCTTCTGGATTTTCTCCTTCAGCTCGGGTTCGATGGGCGCGGGGAGAATGCGTTTCAGCGATGCCATGCCCTTGGTTGCGTTTTTGGAACCCTGAAGGTATTTATCCATGAAGCTCAGCAGATCGCCGCCCGTAACCGGCATTTCGATTTCGGATGCCGTTACATCATCATTATACCCCAATACCGAGCAATTGAGCTCCAATGGATTTTCCAGGCCTTTTTCGATCAGTACCTTCCGGTCAAACTCAAAAGCAAGCTCCAGGCATTGCAAGAGCTCCTCCCGGTTTTTCGCCTTTGATACCCCGATGGATGATCCCAGTGCGGCGGGTTTGACAAATACGGGGTATTCCAGCTTGCCTTCAATCTCCCGGATCACCGCATCCTGCCCGGCTTCCCAAACGCTGCGCAGTGTCCGGCAGCTTGGCAGCACCGGAAAACCGCAGCCTTTGAAGAAATCCTTCATATAAACCTTGTCCATTCCCACGGCTGAGGCGGCCACGCCGGAGCTTGCGTAGGGAATATTGCACATTTCAAGCATTCCCTGCAGGGTTCCGTCCTCGCCATGCATCCCATGTAGAACAGGAATAACACAGTCAAGTCTTGCCGCAACCCGGTCTGTTTCCTTGCCGAATAAGCCTTTGGGCGGGTCTGTTGTCATCAATGCGCCGGATCCGGCCGTGGGATCCAGCCAGACGCGGTAAATCCCCTTCTGATAGCCGTCAAAGTTTTTATATGTTTCAATACGAAGAAGCGGATCCCCGGAAAACCATTCTCCCTTCATGCTGATATAAATCGGCACGATGGTATAGGTATCCGGATTTGCTGCCTTCATCATTTGCAAGGCGCTGATAATGGAAACCTCATGCTCGCAGGTACGGCTTCCATAAATAACGCCGATTGTTCTTTTGGTCATGGTACCCTCCGCTAATTCTCCTGATAGTTATCAGGCAAGTCGTTTTCATATAAAACGGTATCTTCTTTTTGCACCAGTTGCTTTAACACCTTTGTCGATTCGTCCAGGCTGCCGACCTGATAGATGTTCTCCTCCTGAAAACCCGCTTCCCGAAGGCCATCCAAAATCGGCTGCACCCGTTTCTTACCGATGATAATCGCAATATCGGCCGCCTGTGCAATGGCGATGCCAAAAGCTTTGTTGAACTTCGCTTCTTCCGCGCCGAGTTCCACCATGCCGGGCGTAATGATAATGCGCCTCGCGGGAAACTGACGAAGGATATCCAACGCGGCCTGCGCGCTGACAGGGTTCGTATTGAAACCGTCATTGATGATTGTATAAGAATTCGGGTTACGAATCAACTCCATGCGGCTGGGGATCGGCTCCAGGCGCTTAATCCCCCGCATGATCTGGTTTTTCGTCAGGCCGAGGGCATCGGCAACCGCAGCGGCCATCAGGATATTCTTGATGTTATGCTCGCCCAGCAGCCGTGTTTGGCAGTGCAGCCGCTCGCCGCTTTGAAAGCAAAGATCAAACGAGCTTCCCTCCGGCGATACGCTGGTATTCTCGCTCCAAACATCGGCGTCTCCCGGTTGGAGGCCGACCAGTGTTTTTGGTTTATCGGTTTGCTCGTACAATTGCCGGCAGATTGCCTGATCATCGGCAAAGAAGGAGTGGCCGTTTTGGGGCAGCGCGTTGATCAGCTCATACTTAGTGCTTGCAACGCGTTCCACCGTATGGAACGTATCCAGATGCTGGGGGCCGACCGAGGTGATAATGCCGAGGGTCGGCTTCACCAACCGGCAAAGCTCCTTAATATCGCCTACATGCCTTGCACCCATTTCGGATATAAAGATCTGATGCGAGGGTAGCAGCCGCTCCCGGATTGTGCGTGCCACGCCCATTGGGGTATTGAAGCTTTTCGGGGTGATCAGCACCGGGAATTTTTCCTCCAGAATCGTGCCCAGGATATGCTTGACAGAGGTTTTCCCATAGCTGCCGGTAATCCCGATTCGGATGACATCCTTTTGCTTCAGCAGTTTGCTGCGCGCACTGCGGAAATAGTATTCGCTGATGCATTTTTCCAGCCCCCATGCAACCAGCCCGCACAGCGCGATGAGCACAGGCAGCAAAAGGGTCCAATATGCGACCGGGTAGAGTGGGCTAATGGATGACAGTGTGTACGAGATTCCCCCAAAGATAAGGAAAGAAAATACGTACAGCCTCTTTACACGCGAAGTAATCACGAATGGTTTTTTCATCTTTTTGGGCATCACAGACCGCGCGATCAAACGCCCGGCGCCATAGGCCAGCACCAAGAAAACAACAAGAACAGCGAGTGAAAGCCACGGGCTGTTCACTGCCATGTTCAGCCATTTTAAAATGATCATCATTCCCTGAGAAATCGTAGCCGCGTAGAGCCCCGGCATCCACACCTGCACGGGATTGCGCTTCATGGAACGGAAATATCCCGGGAATTGATAACTTTCCAATTGGAAAATATGGTAGATACCTCTGGCTGCCGCAAGGGAGACCACCACAGGAATCAGGCTTGAGAGCTTCTGAAAGAGAACTTCGTTCATTCCTTCGCTCCTTCCCATAAAAATTGTTTTACGATCAGGATAAACCGAGCTTCTTCTTCCAGAAAAGCAAAATGGGATCTTCCCTCGAATACCACAAGGCCGGCATCCGGTATCTCCCGTTCCATCGTCTGCCCCATCCACAACGGTGTTTCCTGATCCTTTTCTCCCCAGATCAGCAGGGTGGGCGATTCAACCTGCGGCAGCAGCGGCGTCAGATCTTCGGAAACGATCTTAACAAAGGTTGCCCGCATGCCTTCGCTGAGCTTTGCGTAGTCCGGCGAACCATACCGTTGGATCAGCGCGTTTCGCGCTTTTTGCATCAACGGTTTCAGCGGCGGTATTTTTTGAAGCGTCTTTACCACGGCGCTGAAGCGCTTATATTGCGATGTTTTCCGATCTGCCTGTTGGGACGCCGGTTTTTTTATACCTGCGCCGCCCGTGATCACAATCTTTCCGACTCTCTCCGGATACCGGGAAGCCAGATAAACGGCGACCCTTGCGCCAAAGGAATGGGAAATGATATCAACTTTTACAATGTTTATCCTATCCAGTAATTGTCTGACCTGTTCCATGAAATCCGCTACGCCCCAGGGCTCCGGAGGCTCGTTGCTGAGGCCGTGGGCTGGAAAATCCAGCGTGATTACGGTAGCCTGTTCCTGCAGCGCGTTCATCGTTTCCGAAAACATTCCGGAGTCACATCCCCAGCCATGCAGGAGCAAAACCGGCGTATTGCTTGATTTGCTGTTATGTTTGATTTCGTAGTGGATTTGACATCCGTTCACGCTTTGTAACAAAACAACACCTCTGTTATGATTATTCTTAGCCATTCTACATCAATTCCAGTAAAAAGAAAAGTCAGCGTCTCATTTGCAAACATACGTGTACTGTGCGTGTGCTTATATTGACACGCTTTTTTTGAAGTGATAAGATAAAAAGGATTTGAATCAAGGTGTAATCAGCTACAATATGATCAGTATGTATGGGGGTTAGAATTGTGAAAAGATGGACCAGTTTCCTTATCATTGCCGTTCTGCTCGTTACGGCAGTCATCCCCGCAATGGCAAAAACGCAGCACGCGGACAATAATTATACCATTCCGTTGGAAGGCACTGTACTGCAAAACGATGCGGATCGTGGGATTACCCCAAAGACACCGGCCGATCGTAATCCGATCATCGCGGGAGAGAGCCCGACCACCGGTTTGAGCTGGATTGGCTTCTATCTGCCCATGCTCGCGCAGTTCTCCAATGGCGCAGGCACGGTAAAAGTAAATGGCAAAACAGTGAAAGCAGCCGGTATCGGCGTGCGTGCTCCCTGGGGCGGTCAGTATGCGGATGTTGTGTACGAAGGTGTTCTGTATCGCACTGGCGCCACCCGTATGAGCTTTGTTTTTTCCGATAGCCTTGACGATGGATATCCCTCTTCCTTCGGCCCCGTGCGTTCCGCGCGTACCGGCCACGTAAGCCTGCGCCAGGAGTGGCAGGGCGGCATCGTGTTCCGCGGCGGCCCGAGAAGAGAAGAAAACAATATTGCCGAAATGTTTAACGATCTGGGCGCAAGCGATGCGGGCGTGGTTTTCGACTTGGAAACGAACCTCACCAAGGGATATTCCACCCGCGTAAAGGGCCTGAAAAACCCCGAAAACCTGAATGCCGATATCGTGGGTATACGCGGACTGATCCCCACCAACTATTCCTCCGAACCGCATGCCTTCCTGTTTGCGGATATCAATCCCTATACGGAAGGATATAACTTCGCCTATCAGATTAATCTGGACTGGGGCACGGAAACCTACGTTTCCCACTTCGTGTATGATGAGTTTGACAATATCTATTATCGTTACTCCAACAATGCGCTGTGGGTCAGCCACGTAAGCGCGGATGATCTTTCCGATGAAAATGCCATCCCGCTCACTTTCGCCAACGTGATTGTTCAGCGTGTAGAATACCTGTACACCAACAATTCCAAGATTATGCCCAATATGCAGAGCGTCGGCAAAGGCAACGCGGATATCTTTATCGGCGGCCGCTATATACCCGGCTATTGGGTGCGTAATTCCCAGGACGATCCGACTGTTTATTACGACGATCAGGGCAACGAAATCCAGCTCAGCCGCGGCAAGACTTTTGTTGCCCAGATGCCCCCGGATTGCCTGCTGACCTTCGACTCCACGATTGACGATACCTTCGCCCAGTAACGGACAAAGCATTCACAAAGGAACCGCCTGCCAAACGGCAGGCGGTTCCTTTTGGATATATGGCTACAGAGCCGAGGTTTCAACCGCCCCATGGATAGAAAAACAGCTCTCTATCCTTATCTGTTTCCAGCTTTCCGTCCGTTACCTGGTGCAGCGCTTCAATCACAGAATCCGCATCAGATTCGCGCAGCAAAAGGGAGGCCTGCACATTCTCTGTGTAGGCAATGCTTTCAATCATCACGGGTAACGATTGAAATGCGTGCTGCACCTTATCCCAAAGAGGGTAAGCGATATTCAGACACCATCTTCCGGTTTCGTGCATGGTGCATACCTGCGCCGCTTCCAGCGCCAATGACGTACTGTGAGCATAGGCACGTACCAGGCCTCCCGCACCCAGCAGAATACCGCCAAAGTAACGCGTAATCACAACGGCGCAGTTTACTACCTCTTTTGCCATCATCACTTCGACGATTGGCTTTCCAGCCGTGCCGGAAGGTTCTCCATCATCGCTGTACCGGATAACACCCTTGTTTTGTCCGATGATATACGCAAAGCAATTGTGGGATGCGCTTCGGTGCTCTTTCTTAATACCGTCCAAAAAGGCGAGCGCTTCATCGGCGGTTGCCACAGGTACGGCATGGCCGATGAAACGGCTTTTCTGAATCACATATTCTGTCTGGGCATTTTTCAGCAGGGTTTTATATTCGTTCATCCGGCTTCCTTCCAACGTTTCTTTTCCCCTATTCTATATGGTTTCTTCAGAACTAACAACAGAACATACGTTTGCTTTCTATTGACAAATCTGCTATAATACCAAGGATACATCAATTGACAAACATCCCCTTACCCCGTATGATGAAATGGCTTCAGGAGGCATATAATGATTGTTCTCGGCATTGATCCCGGTTTGGCAACACTTGGATGGGGTGTGATCAAGAATGAGCAGAATAAGCAAACGCTTCTGGATTATGGCTGCATCATCACCACGCCCGATCAGCCCTTTCCCAGCCGCCTTCTTGCCATCCACACGGAGTTTACACAAATTCTCCAGCAATATACGCCCGATGAAATTGCCTTTGAGGAATTGTTTTTTTCCAGAAATGTAACAACAGCCTTAACTGTAGGCGCCGCTCGTGGCGTTTGCGTTGCGCTCGCCGCGGATTATACCGGCAATCTATTTGAATATACTCCCATGCAGGTCAAACAGGCGCTCACCGGCTATGGCCGCGCAGATAAACGCCAGATACAGGAAATGGTGAAGCTGCTTCTTTCCATGGACGCAATCGCTAAGCCGGATGACGCGGCCGACGCTCTGGCCATTGCACTCACCCATGCCGCCATGGGCGCAGTACGCGCACAGTTTAAAATGAAATGAGGCTGGATTATGATTGCTTTACTTGACGGAACGGTGTTCGAAAAATCTGCAAATGAAATCCTGCTGATGACCAACGGGATCGCTTTTCGTCTCTTTTGCAGCATGAATACCATTTCCTCGGTACCCGCTGTGGGACAGCGCTGCGCTCTATATACCCACATGATCGTACGGGACGACGCGGCAGAGCTTTATGGGTTTCTTTCGCGTGACGAACGGGAATTGTTCTTGAATCTGATTTCAGTCAGCGGCGTCGGACCAAAATCCGCCATCTGTATCCTTGGCAGCTTATCCATTGCGGATCTCAGGCTTGCCATTCTCACAGGCGATACGGCGCTTCTAAGCCGTGCACAGGGCATTGGCAAGAAAACAGCGCAGCGCATATCACTGGAGCTCAAGGATAAGCTGACCAAAGAAGCGCTTTCCATGAACGACAACTCGGACGCCTATCTGGTAGCGGAAATGGATTCTGCGGCACAGGACATGCTCAGCGAAGCGATATTGGCCTTGAAAACGCTTGGATATTCACCGGTTGAGGCTGCCGACGCTATTAAAAAAGTCAAAGACCAGGCCGAAACCACCGATGAACTGATCAAGCTTTCCCTGCGGTATATGGCGCAGAAGCAGTAAACGGATAAAAGGAGTACGATCATGGCAGACAACGATCGTTTCATCACCACCGATTTTCGGCAGGGTGAAGACGAACAGGAGCTTTCTCTTCGTCCTAAGTCCCTGCGTGACTATGTTGGACAGGAGCCCATTAAGAAAAACCTGAAAATCTCAATCACCGCCGCGTTGGAGCGCCGGGAAGCGATTGATCATCTTCTCCTGTACGGGCCTCCCGGCTTGGGCAAAACCACACTGGCCGGGATTATCGCGGCGGAAATGGGCCAGAATATACGCATTACCAGCGGCCCGGCCATCGACCGTCCCGGTGATCTGGCCAGCATCCTGACCAATCTCAATGACGGCGATTTGCTGTTTATCGACGAAATTCACCGGCTGAGCCGTTCGGTGGAAGAAGTGCTGTACCCGGCCATGGAGGATTGCGCGCTGGACATTATGATCGGCAAAGGTCCTTCCGCTCGCAGCATCCGTTTAGATCTTCCAAAGTTTACACTGGTCGGCGCCACCACCCGCCCCGGGTTGATCTCCGCGCCGCTGCGGGACCGCTTTGGTATGCTGTTCCGGCTGGAGCTGTATTCCAATGAAGAGCTTTCTCAGATTTTAAAGCGCAATGCGAAAATCCTCTGTGTGCAAAGCGATGAAAATGGTATACTGGAAATCGCGTCGCGCAGCCGCGGCACGCCCCGCATTGCCAACCGCATGCTGCGCCGCGTGCGGGATTACGCACAGGTGAAGTGCGATGGCTGCATCACGTTGGAAACCGCCAGAAAGGCGCTGGATCTGCTGGATGTAGACGCTATCGGCCTGGATCGTGTGGACCGTACCATGCTGCTCACCATGATCGATAAGTTTGCCGGCGGCCCAGTGGGGTTGGAAACGCTGAGCGCGATGACCGGGGAAGACGTCAACACCATTGAGGATGTCTATGAGCCGTATCTGATGCAGCTTGGGTTCATCATCCGCACACCGCGCGGCCGGATAGTCACCAAAGCGGCCTATGAACACCTGGGACGCAAGCCCCTGGACGAACCCGAAGACGATGAAGAACAGATGAGGATATAACGGTTGAAAACAAGCGATTTTCATTATGATCTCCCGCAGGAGCTGATTGCACAGACGCCCGTCTCCCCGCGTGACCACTCCCGTCTGCTGGTCTATGACCGCAAGAATCAGTCCATACAACATTTACATTTTTATGATTTGCCCGGTTTTCTGCACGCAGGTGACGCGCTGGTGCTTAACGAAACCAAGGTGATCCCCGCCCGTTTACTCGGCAGCAAGGAAGGCTCCGGCATTCCGGTGGAGATTTTGCTTCTCAAGCGTAACAATCAAACAGACTGGGAGGCGCTTGTCCGTCCCGGCCGCCGTTTGTTGCCCGGCACTTGCTGCACGTTCGGCAACGGCGAGCTTCGGGCGGAAATTTTATCCACGCTGGATCAGGGCCTGCGGTTGGTGCGCTTCCATTATCAGGGCGTTTTTGAGGTGCTGCTGCAGGAGCTTGGAAAAATGCCTCTGCCGCCCTATATCCAAACACAGCTTCAGGACAACAGCCAATATCAAACGGTTTATGCAAAGCAGGATGGCAGCGCCGCCGCGCCTACCGCCGGGCTGCATTTTACGCCGGAGCTGCTATCGTCAATCCGAAACCAGGGGATCGATATTGTCCCCATTTTGCTGCATGTCGGTCTGGGCACCTTCCGGCCTGTCGCCGCGGAAAACGTGGAGGACCATCACATGCATTCAGAGTTTTACGATGTATCCGCATCCGCCGCAGAGCGGATCAACAACGCCCGCCAAAATGGCCACCGCTGTATCTGCGTGGGAACAACCAGCGTGCGCACGCTGGAATCCGTAACGGATGAAAACGGCAAGGTGCTGGCGAAGCATGGCGATACCAATATCTTCATCACACCCGGCTATGCTTTCAGGGCCGTGGACGCGCTGATCACGAATTTTCACCTGCCGGAGAGTACGCTTCTGATGCTCGTTTCCGCCCTGACGGGCAGAGAAGAAGCGATGCGGGTGTATCGCATCGCCGTGGAACAGAAGTATCGGTTTTTCTCTTTTGGGGACGCCATGCTGATTGTGTAATCCCCTATTCTTCCGTTTTCTCCGGCTCGGGTTTTACTTTGTTGCCGATTTTAGTCTCTGTGCCATGCAGCAGCCGCTTGATATTCTCCCGGTGCCGTATCACAACGACAACGAATAAAGCGGTAGCAAACAGGCATAAAAACCATTGGCTGGTATGGAACACGCATGTCAGCACGAAAAAACTGAACAGCATGCAGATGCTGCCAAGGCTGATATAGCGTGTCAATGCAATCAGCAAAACGCAGATTGCAACGGCAATCCCCCCAAGCAGCGGATCGACAAACAGGATTACCGCGGTGGACGAAGCAACGCCTTTGCCGCCTTTGAACGAAAAGAACACCGGCCAGTTATGGCCCGCAATCACAGCCAGGCCGCCGATCATTGTTCCAAAGCGCGCGATCCCGAAGGTTTCACCCGGTAAAATCAGGCTGCCGATCCAACAGGCTGCTGCCGCCTTGAGTGAATCACCGAGAAACGTGATCACACCCTGGCGGATGCCAAGTACGCGCAGCACATTGCTTGCGCCTGTATTTTTGCTGCCGGCGTTACGGATGTTTACCCCTGAACGACGGCTTACCAGAATACCTGTCGATATGCAGCCCAATAGGTAGCCGATTGCCGCTACGGCAATGGTTAACAATACATTGCTCATAATGTCTCCATTTCATGATCGTTGTTTTGATTCCCCATTTTCTCCTGTTCAACGCGGATGATGCTCGCAAGGTTGCGGTTTCCGGGTTGATGCTTTGCAGCGCAGATTGATGCCTTTTCACTGGCAATATGGGTGATAATCACCAGCGTAACGCGCCCATCCCGCTGTTCGCCCTTTTGCTGCACAGCCGCCAGGCTGACGTTCGCATCGGCGAAGGCGCTGGCAATGGTTCCCAAAACGCCGGGTTTGTCCATCGCCATCATACGGATGTAGAATGGGCATTGCCAGTTTCTGTTATTGATCAGCGCAACCTTGGGGTTCAGTTCGTTGGAAAAGGTTGGGTAGCGGTGCTTCGTCGTGGTGGCTGCACGCTCCAGATCGCTTACAATAGCGCTGGCGTCGGCATATCGCCCGCGCCGCGGCCCAGCAGCATCATTTCCTTGCAGGCATGCCCGAACAGATAGACCGCGTTAAACGAGCCGTTTACGTTGGCCAGCGGATGGTCGCTGGGATAAAGGTGGGGATGGACACGCGTTTCCACATTCAGTCCGTCCCGCTTGGCGATTGCCAGCAGCTTTAGCGTATAGCCCAGCTCCTCACCGCAGCGGATATCCTCCGGGGTGATATCGGTAATTCCTTCTACAATACGTCTTCAACGAACGCGTCCATGAAACGCGATGGAGCCAGAATGCTCAGCTTGTAAGCGGCATCCAGCCCTTCCACATCGGAAGAGGGATCCGGCTCCGCAAGACCCAGGCGCTGGGCATCCTTGAGAACCGCGTTGTAGTCGGCGTTTTCCTTGCTCATTACGGGTGAGTATATAGTTCGTGGTGCCGTTGATAATCCCCAGCACCTTGGATATACGGTTGGCCTGGAGGCTTTCCTCCAGCGAGTGGATGATGGGAAATGGCCGCGCATACGGCCGCCTCGTAATACAGCCCCGCTCCGGATTTTTTGCGGCCTTCTGCAGCTCATGCCAATGCAGCGCAAAGGCAACCTTGTTGGCTGTAATAACGGTTTTCCGGCTTTCAGCGCATGCAGCATATAGGTGTAGGCAGGCTGCTCCCCGCCTAAAAACTCAACCACCATCTGAATTTCGGGATCGTCCAGAACATCCTCCGGGTCTGTTGTCAATACGCCCTTGGGAAACGTGATATCACGCTGCTTATTCAAGGAGCGGACCAGAACCTTTTTGATGTAAAACGTGAGTCCCGCGCGATGCGCGATATCGCTTGCAAACCCTTCCAGCAGCCGCCATACACCGCTGCCCACATTGCCGCACCCCAGAAATCCGATGGTGACCTTCTGTATCATGCTATGCCTTCCTCTCGTGTTTTCGATTCCGATGGTACAGGATTTTCAGACCCTTCAGCGTAAGCAGCCCATCGAAATGGTCGATCACTTTATCGTCCTGCTTAATCAGCACGGCCAGGCCGCCGGTGGCTACCACTTTTGCGTCGGGCGCGTTCAGTTCGGTGCGCATGCGCTTGACTATGTAATCAACCAAACCAATGGTGCCATAAATAATGCCGGATTGCAAGTTGGTAATCGTGGTACGCCCCGATCACGGTTTCCGGCTTGATCAGCTCAAACCGCGGCAGCTTGAAGCGGTACCTACCAATGCCTCACTGGAAAGCTTGATTCCGGGGCTGATGCATCCGCCCCAAAAAGCAGCCCTCCGCATCGATCGCCCCGAAGGTGGTCGCCGTTCCGAAATCGATAAAAATACAGGGTCCGCCATATTCCTCATAAGCGGGCCACGGCGTTGGCAATACGGTCGCTGCCCAGCTCGCGCGGGTTTTCATACTTGATATTGATCCCTGTTTTAATACCCGGGCCTACCATCAGAGGCGACATACCGAAATAATTGCGGCACATGTGCTCCAATGTGAAGTTCATGGTGGGAACCACGCTGGAGATGGAGATGCCTTCCACGACGCTCAGCTTTAATCCGTCATGGGTAAACAGGTTTTCAAACAGAATCCCGTATTCATCGGACGTGTAGGTTGTATTCGTGGAAAAACGTCCGTACTTAACGAGCGTATCGCCGTCAAACAACGCGGTTTTGATATTCGTATTGCCAACATCCATGGTCAGTATCATTGTAGAAAGCTCCTTTATCTCTTCTTTTTCACCTTTACTACCGCAGCCATAATTGCCGGAACAAGAATCATGGTTGCAATAGCCTCCGGAATACCGTTAGGCAATGCTACTCCAAAAAACAGAAATTTACCGACTGCGTTGGCATACTGTTCAAGACCGATATTTGTAATTATTTCCGCTATCCGTTCTCTATAGACAAGAAAAAGTGCAAGAAGAACAAATGTCGTATTGGTTAAGCTACCAATAAAAGCGGAAACAGTCCAGGCAATGGATTTCGTTGACTTTCGATTCGGCAGAACCGAATGGATTATTTTATAAGATGCCCATGCGGTTAACGGTATCAGCAGTCGCGGGATAACAGATATCAAAGGGTTAATAAAGAGTGGGTCGAACAGCGTTGCCGGTGCTGTTAATCCTTTCAGTAAAGTGCCCATGCCAAATTCCAGCGCAAGAATGAATCCAACCAAGGGTCCTTCTGCCAGAAGCCCTATTAAAACCGGAATATGAATAAACGTGATTTCAATAGATGTTCCAGGCAAACGCATAAGTCCGACAGGGGTATAGATCATGATGAGGATAAGGGCCGCGAGCATTGATGTAATCACAATGCGCTGCGTTGACCAGGCTTTTCCGGGGTTGGCTGCCGTGTTGGTTCCGTTCATAGTGTTTCCTCCGTTCGAGTTCTTTGGGGATACCCGACGTACCTAAAGTTACCGGTTGATGACCTGCGGCGTCCAATCAATTGTATTGGCGCTGCATTGATAATTATATCTATAATGACGCTCCTTGTAAACAGAGCGGCCAAACCGCCGAATATGCTTTCTATTTTCCCGTTTCTGGAGTATAATTACCGATGAAAGGGGGCACGTGCGTGGCAAGAAGCAGGATAGGCATCATGGGCGGAAGTTTTAACCCTATTCATCGGCGTCATTTGCAAATTGCCGCAAGTGCTCTGGAAGAAGTTAAGCTGGACAGGGTGCTTTTTATCCCCAATGGCAACCCTCCCCATAAAAACAGCGAATTGGTGGATGCCGGCCACCGTTTGGAAATGACCCGGCTCGCCTTGATCCCGTACCAAAAGTTCATAGTATCCGATATCGAAATCAACCGTGACGGCATCATGTATACGGCCGATACGCTGAAGCTTTTGCATAAGCAGTATAAAAACGCGGATCTGTTTTTTATTATCGGCGAGGATTCCCTGTTTGATCTGGAGCATTGGATGCGCCCACAGGAAATTTTTGCGCAGTGTACCCTTGTTGTGTGCATGCGTCAGCACCGCAATGTGGAAGACCATCCCTATGTCAGCCAGCTTCGCGCACAGGGCGCTGTATTCCAGTTTCTCACCTTACGTCCTCTCAACATCAGCGCGTCCGATATCCGCCGCCAGATTGCAAACGGCATAATCAACGATATGCTGCTGACACCGGAGATATGCGAGTATATCCGTATTATGAATTTATACGGCTCCTCATCTGCGCCGGACGGCGCGGCGCAAGCCTATGAACAACTGAAAAAGGATCTAACGGACGACCGTCTGCTGCATTCCATGGCCGTAGCCTATACGGCCAACCGGCTGGCGCGGATACACCAGCTAGACGTCCCAGCGTGCGAGATGGCCGCTTTGCTGCACGACTGCGCCAAATGCATCAATTTGAAAACCCTTCAAAAAAATCGCGCGCAGCGCAAAACTTACCCTGCTTGACGAGGAGCTGCGTTCCCCCGGCCTGTTGCACGGACCGGTGGGCGCTGTGATCGCGGAAGAAAAATACGGTATCCATGACCCGGTGATTCTCAAGGCGATTGCCGTGCATACCACGGGCTATGCCGGGATGACGAAGTTTGATATGGTCATCTTTCTGGCCGACAAAATTGAGCCTTACCGCAAGCCTTTTCCGCAGCTGACGGAAATCCGTTGTGCTAGCCGACCGTGATCTGTACAAAGCCACCTACGCCATGCTTCGTACCTCTATGGAATATGTTTCCCAAACAAGTAGGCCGCTCCATCCCGACACGAAAAAAAACACTGCAATGGTTACTGATCCAAAACACATGAAGGGAGAGATTCTTGTCAATGACATCTAAGGAAATTGCGTTACAGGCCGCTACCATACTGCACCAGAAGGGTGCACAGAACATCGTTGTGCTTGATGTTGCCAAAATGACCGTCGTTACGGAAGTCATGGTTATCGCCTCAGGGAGAAACGTGCTGCAGGCAAGGGCGCTGGCGGAGGATGTGGAAGAGCAATTGTCAAAATTGCTGATTGAGCCGCTGCGTTCGGACGGGCATCCCGGCAGCCGCTGGGTTGTGCTGGATTATGGCGCCGTACTTATTCATATTTTCCTGCCGCAGGAGCGCGAATTCTATCACCTGGACAAGCTTTGGGAACTGGATAACAACTATATTCC
The DNA here is from genome assembly GCA_963664595.2 of Candidatus Limiplasma sp. GTDB lineage: Bacteria > Bacillota > Clostridia > Christensenellales > Aristaeellaceae > CAXXOK01. The sequence goes on from CAXXOK010000010.1 coordinate 652,918, forward strand.
CGCTTCCGTTTGAAGAAGATGAGTGACTGAAGTACATTTTGCTCACTTCCTGCGCCATGAAATAAACTGACCGAGATTTTACGTTTCGCTATTACAGGCCGGGTACAGCAATTGCCCGGCCTGTTTTCTTATTATCATAAACGAATTACCGGTATAAAAAGTGTGAGCGGGAAACGCTGATTTCCCGCTCACACTTTATATGCAGTTTACTTTTCTCAATAATCGTTTCCCTGCGCCAGGGCCATCGCCATCGTTGCGGGTCCATGCCAAATCCACTGCTTTTTGGTGCGACGTTGCATACGGACCGATAGCTGCCACCTGCTCTGCTGTTCGCGGGAAGTGGATGCACAGGTGACCGTCGAAATTGTTTGACAGCAGAGGATTCGTGCCATGCGCCGTATCGTGCGTAGTTGCGATATATACGCTGCCGTTGCTGAACGCCACCCACACGGGTTTGGGCGTCCAGGTGACTTCCTCTCTCCAAACGCCTGATACATTTTTGCCGTATCCTCCGCGGTGGAAGGATAGCCGTCTGCATGGGCGCCAAAGCTGAAGAGCGTAATATGCCAGCTGATCCCCGTTGTGTAATCGTATACCGTTACGTTGGGGTACTGTCTGGCTACTGCACGGACTTCATCATACCAGTTTGCATACCGCACGCTGGAAGCGCTGATGGCGCCGTTTACATTGGGTGCTACGGCTGCCGTAGCTTTTTTCTCCTCGTTCTCCTCTTTCACCTTGCTGATGGTATTCAAAAGCGCTGAGCGTCAGCGCGCCGGCAATGCCGTCCGCCGTCAGCTTTTGGTTCTTCTGGAATTCGATCAGCGCGAGGCTTGTAAGCACGCCGAACTTTCCATCGGCGGATCCATCCAGATAGCCGAGTGCAATCAGCCGTTCCTGCAGCGTGCGAACGGTACTGGATACCATGCCTACCTTCAGGGTTGTCGTAGTAGCCAGCGTACTCTCGCTCGCCTCAACTGCGTAGAGGGCGTTCAGGGTTTTGCTGCCTGCCAGTCCGTCGCGTACCAGGCTGTTTTCCCGCTGAAACTGTATAATGGCCGCTTTCGTCGCCAGACCAAATTTACCGTCCGCTTTCCCATTTAAATAACCCAGCTCAATCAGCCGTACCTGCATGGCCTTGACTTCGTCGCCGGTATCTCCATAGCGCAGCGTAGCGTACTGTGTGCCGGTACCGGCAATACCCTCTTCCGCAGCCGCGTTGGCGGGCGCTTTCTTCGCACGATTGCTGAAAAGCAGCTTCTGTGTTTCATACCCGGCGGTGCCGTCTGCCTTCAATCCGTTTGTTTCCTGGAACAGCTTGACGGCTTTGATATCCTGCTCCAGATATACGCCGTCCTTCCGGGAAACATAGTAGCCAAGCGCATCCAGCCTTGCTTGCAGGTTGAGCACCGCAACGCCGATGGAGCCTTCCCGGATAACGGTTACCGTGTCCTCTGTAATTATGATCTGCGCTGTCGGCGTGGGCGTGGGTGCGGAACCCGAGTTTGCATATGCAGCGTTGCTGCTGAACATTGCGGTTATTGTTGCGCTTCCGCAAATGCCGTCGGCTTTCAGGGAGTTTTTCGTCTGGAACGCCACCACGGCCTGATAGGTAGCGTCTCCGTAATTTCCATCAATCTTCCCTTGATAGTAGCCCAGATGTTGCAGACGCGTTTGCATACGCTCCACATCTTCCCCCTCGTCGCCCTTGCGAACTGTGGCGGACGGCGGCGCGATGGTTGCGGTAACCACCGGGGTTGGCGTTACGGTGTCGCCTGACGAGATGGCGGATGCGCTGTATAAAATGGTCTGTACATCCGGCGTTGCGACACCGTCCGTATTGATCCCCATTTTCTTCTGGAAAGTTTTCAGCGCGGTCCGTGTGGCGCTGTTAAAAGTACCGGTAATCTCGTCGGTATAATACCCAAGTGTCTGCAGGCGGGTTTGCAGCTGCTTCACGGGCTCGCCCGTGTTGCCGTACTGCATGGTGATACCGTAGATCGGCGGCACGGTTTTAACCGTTTTCTTATAACCGCCGTAGTTTCTGGGCGTACCTTCAAACAGAAGGTATAAAAGCTCCGGATCGGCAACGCCGTCCTGCGTGAGCTTGTTCTTTTTTTCAAAGGACAAAACGGCTTCCTTGGTTCCCAAGCCGTATTTTCCATCAACGGTATTCTTATAAAAACGAAGCTCAGTCAGCGCCTCCTGCAACGCGGTTACAAATGTACCGGTATCGCCAACCTGCAGCTGCGTGTATTTGGACGCTTCCGGGAGCACCGTCGTTTCGGGTATGGGCGTGGGCGTCGCGATCGGAGACAGGTTGATATAGTCTGTCGAGACATAGCCGGTTTTCCCGTTATAGGTCGCTTTTGCATAGCGGTTTGCGGTAACCGAACTGACCGTGATGATGCCGCCCTGCGGAATCACCTGAATCACATCGGCCGTATCGTTTGCCTTTTTGCGCATGTTGACCTTACCCTTGACCGTGGTCAGGTAAGGATACTCCGAAACCTTATATAGCATGCTGAAAACGTAATCCGGGTCTTCCTTCAGGCTGTCGCCGTTGATATACTTCTTCATGGCATAGCCGACAACGCCGCCGAACTGCACCTTGTAGTACTGCCCTGTTTCACCCAGCAGTGTTACGGTATCGCCGCTTTGGATATATGCCAGTACCACAGAGGATGACGATGCGGTTTTCCGCATATTCACATCGTCCATCGCCTGCATATCATAAGGATATGTTGCCGCGGATGCCTGGAATAATGGCAATACGGCCAGCATGATCCCGAAAACGATCGCCAGAACACGTTGAGGGCTTTTTCTCATGATGGTTCCTCCATGAATGCACAGCAATAGACACCGCTGGTTAATCATTTCCATTCTATTAAAATATATTAATTGTGTCAAGGGATGATTAACATTATTGTAATATCATTCCTGAATATCAGGGTTTTCCAGCAACCGGCTGATCAGCTGTTCCACATAGCGCTGTGCATATTGTGATTCGGACAGGATTTCTTCCTGCGATTTCACCGTATCCCCCATCAGCGCGGTAAACTGGCTCACCTTCAAGCCAAGGGCGTCCTGCATGTCCTGGTCGCTGCCAGCCCTGGACACCAGATAATAGCACAGGATGGAATCCTTCTGCCCCATGCGGTGCGCCCTGTCCTCCGCCTGGCTGTGTACGGCGGGCGACCAATCCAGTTCCCCGAAAACCACACAGGTAGCCTGCTGCAGGTTGAGCCCGGAGGCCGACCGGAGCGAGATACAGCAAAGCTGTGTTTTACCGCTTGTAAAACGGTCCAGCGATATTTCCTTCTGGTTCTTCGTCTCCCTGCCGGTAATAAAGCAAGGGGAGAAGGTATGCAGTTCCTTTTTGTAGAGATCCATGACCTGATGATGGTGCGCAAACAGAAGAACCTTTTCTCCGCCCTCCAGCAGCGCCCGCACAAACTGCGATACAAACAGCGCTTTTGCAATCCCTGTTGCCTGCCGTTCCCCTTGCTCGATTTCCATTTTCAGCAGGGAAAGCTGCGAGCCGGACAGCGCTTCGGCATGCCTGAGCTGATCAATCTTTTCATACAGCGGCTGCATCAGCTTCTGATAGATGGATTGATTGCTCTCAATCGTCATCACCAGCCTGCGTTTCGGCGGCAGATCGTTCAGCACATCCTGCTTGGTTCTGCGGATCATGATGCCTTCCCGCCGCAGGTACTCCCCCAGCAGCTCCGGTTTGGCCACAATCTGGTTGCCGTATCCGTAGCACCATTCCCTGGTAAAGCTTTCGTAATTGCCCAGAAAATGAAAATCCAGTATGTTGATCACATTCCAAATTTCAGCTCCGCGGTTATAAATCGGCGTACCGCTGAGCCCCACCACGCGCGCGGCCTGGTCCGCCAGCAAACTGGCTGCGGAATACTTCTCCGTGCCGCTGTGCCGCAGTTCCTGGATTTCGTCGAAGATCACATAATCGATCCCAACGTTTTGCAGATATTCCTTCCAGCCGCGCAGCAGCAGATAATGCATCAGATAAATATCCGCCTGCGGCAGCGGATATGGTTTCAATCCTTTGACAATATGGATCCGGAGCGGCTGACCGCTGTCCTTTTGAATAAAGCGGTGAATCTCGTTTTCCCAGTTGCGGATCAAATGCGCGGGCGCAACGATGATCGCGGGATAAGCGGTAATCTGTGAAAGCATCGCCAGCGTTTGCACCGTTTTGCCAAGGCCCATCTCGTCGGCCAGCAGGCAGCGGTCCGTGCGCAGCAAAAACGCAAGCCCCTCTTCCTGAAACGCCGTCAGCCTGCCGAGGAACACTGCCTGGTTTGGCTTGATCCTCGCCGGTGACCGCAATGCAACCTGACGCGACAGCACATACTCCCGCGCCTGCTCCAGCGCCTCCGTCCAGCGTTTTTGATCACGCTGCGCCACTTGCAGCGGATAGCGCATCATCAGCCAGTTCAAATCCGCAACCACCCTGCGGTGCGCCGTGAACCGCGCCTCTCCCCTGCGCCTGGATGCCGTACCCGGAAACAACCGCTTGCACAGCTCCGTAACGTTAGGGTCCGCCTTGATCACCCAGCATTGGCTTTTCCGGTTGTAGCTCAGGGTGCCGTAATACTGCCCGGCGTCCGCTTGTGTGCCGTCTGCGCGCAAATAAGGCGGCAGATCGTTGATCGTGCTCATGGCAGGCTCACCCCCCAAAGCTGGGACAGCACAATCAATTCCACGCGCTTACCGGCAATCCGGGATGGGATTTTTACGCTGAACCAGCTGACCACAATCATGCTGCTCAGCGCGTCATGCCGCAGATACCGTTCCAGCTGCGAAAGCAGCTGTTTTGGATTCGGTTTTCCTTTTTTGATTTCGATGCCCACAGGACCGGCCAGATAATCAATCCGGCATCCGGCGGAAAGCTTTGCTTCGTGAACAAACACGATCTGCCGCTGCTCCAACGCCTGCTGCACATGACGGTGAATATCCATTTCATAAACCGCATACGGAAGGCGTATCTCTTGCAGCGCGTTGAGTACCGTTTCCGTCACAGCTTATCCGCCTTCCCTTATTGGCTTTACAGTATAATTTTCTTGTTGGTATTGCTCTCCCGGTAGATCACAAACCGGCGGCCAATGCAGGCTACAAACTGCGCATTTGTTTTTTCACACAGTTCTGCGCAGGCTTCCTTTGCGGTCATCTCGCAGTTTTGCTGCACCGCGCATTTGATAAGCTCCCGCGCTTCCAGCGCGTCGTACGCTTCCTTCAGCGTTGCATCCGTGATGCCGTCCTTGCCGATATACAGGATGGTTTCCAATCCGTTGGCCATGCTGCGCAGCTGTGCCCTTTGTTTGCCTGTCATAAAAGGCTCCTATTCTATGAAATCAAATTCCATGTTCATCATGCGTACTGTGCTGCCTTCTTTGGCACCGGCTTGCCGGAGCGCGTCGATAATGCCACGTTCCCGCAGCGCGCGGTGGAACCAGTTCATGCTTTCTTCGTCGTCAAAATTAACGCTGTCGAGAATATATTCGATGGCGGGTCCGGTGACCACATATACATCGCCGTCCATGGCAATGTTGATTTCATGACTGTCGATGAACTCGTCAACCTCCGCCTCGTAGTAGGTCAGCGGCGGTGGCAGCTCCTTGAGCAGACTTACAACCTCGTCCAGCAGCGGATCAAAGCCTTTATGGGTTGCCGCACTTACGGGATAAGCCTTGTAGCCCATTTCTTTGAAGGCTGTTATCAGCTCTTCAATCCGTCCGTCGTCCGCCATAAGATCAGTTTTGTTTAAAATCACAAGCTGCGGCCTGCCGACCGGTTCTCCGTAGGCTTCCAGCTCGCGGTTGATGGTTTGAAAATCCTCCACCGGATCCCTGCCTTCGCTGCCGGAGGCATCCACCACATGCAGCAGCAGCCGCGTTCTTTCCACATGGCGAAGGAAATCATGTCCAAGGCCCACGCCTTCACTTGCGCCCTCCACCAGGCCGGGGATATCCGCCAGCACAAAGCTGGTTTCATAGCGCTTCACAATGCCGAGGTTCGGCGTAAGGGTTGTGAAGTGATAGTTGGCAATCTTCGGCCTTGCCGCGGTCAGGGCCGCTAGGATCGTACTCTTGCCCACGTTGGGATAGCCGACCAGCCCGACATCCGCGATGGTTTTCAGCTCCAGCCTGATCTGGACCACTTCGGTTTTCAAGCCGGGCTTGGCAAAGTTCGGCGCTTGCCGCGTGGGGGTAGCAAAGCGTGCGTTGCCGTGGCCGCCACGACCGCCGTGGAGGATGGTTTTTGTTTGCCCGGCCGTGTTCATATCCGCGATCACCGCATCGTCCGGTTCCCGGTAGAATACCGTTCCGACCGGCACCTTGATGATCAGGTCCTCTCCCTGTTTGCCCTGGCAGCGGTTGGAGCTTCCATCCACTCCGTTTTCCGCGTAGTATTTCTGTGTGTACCGAAAATCCAGCAGTGTGTGCATGTTGGGGTCGGCAACCACAACCACATTGCCGCCGTTGCCACCGTCGCCGCCGTCCGGTCCGCCGTTGGGTACGTACTTTTCCCGATGGAAGGAAACGCAGCCGTTGCCGCCGTTGCCTGCCTTGACTTTGATTTTAACGCGATCTACAAATGATGCCATGGTTTCCCTTTCATTGCTTCTTCAAATATTTACAGTATGGCGCAATAGCGCATATCTCACATTTGGGCTTGCGTGCGCCGCAAACCCGCCTGCCATGATAGATCAGCCAATGATGCGCGTCGATCCAGTCCTCTTTGGGAATGGCCTGCATAAGCTGCTTTTCCGTTTCCTCCACCGTTTTGGCCTCCGCCAGCCCGATGCGGTTGCTGACCCGGAACACATGCGTATCCACCGCGATCCCCGGTATATGAAATGCGTTGGCCAGCACCACATTCGCTGTCTTTCGGCCGACTCCCGGCAGCGCCGTGAGCGCTTCCATAGTGTTTGGCACCTGTCCGCCGTGGTGGAGCATGATCTGGCGGCTTGCCTCTACAATATTACCCGCCTTGCTCTTAAACCCGCAGCTGCGGACAATCTGAAAGACGTCGTTGACATCCGCCTCGGCCAAGGCGCGCACATCCGGATATTGCTGAAACAATACCGGGGTCACCTTGTTCACCTGCACGTCCGTGCTCTGGGCCGACAGCATAACGGAGATCAGCGTTTCGTATGGATTGGTAAAATTCAGCTCCGGTCTGGCATCCGGGTAAAGCTCGCGGAGCAGCCTTAATACTTCCTTGCTATTCTTTTTCGTCATGGTTTCTCAACAATGTTCCTTCGGATTTCGTCCGGCAGCAGCATACGCGGCAGCCGTTTCATCTGCGCGCAGCAAATGGCAATCACGATCGTGATAATCGGAATCTCAATCAGGTAAAAAGGAAGCCTGCCCAGCAAAAGCACCCAGAATCCTTTTCCGGTGAAGATGGTCAGCCAGTAGGAATTCAGGAAAAGATAAATCGCGGATGCCGCTATGGAGCCCAGCAGGGCGCGGACGGCCAGCTCGCTTTTACGGCTTTTGCAGAATTTGTAAAACCACGGATGATATTTGGGCGATAAAATCAATCCATACAAAACGCCGACCAGCGCCGCCGTAACCGTGAAACCCGGAAAATAGGCGCCTGCGCCAAACAGCAGTGTGCCGATCACATCCCCGATCGTGGCTACCAGCAGCCCGCCAAGCGGCCCGAATAAATAGCCGCCAACCGCGATCGGCAGAAATCCGAAGTTCATCTGCTTGGTCATCATGGCGATCTGCACCAGATTTCCCAAAACAACCTGCAGCGCAATCAGCGCCCCAATATAGGCAATATTGACGAAAATAAACCGGCTGCTTTTCATATTCGCCATCTCCTTACCTGCGTGCCTTCATTCAATAGAAGGATCGGATTGTATTGTACAGGAACAGGCGGGGATGTGCAAGCGATACTATGGTTCTACAAGGCTGGAAAACGGAATGGGCGGGCTTGGCTGATCCGGCAGTATCCCCAGCGATTTCTGCATCCAAACCACATCCAGCCATACGCCGCCCTTGTTGCCCATGCGCTTGAAGCGCCCGACCTCTTCAAAGCCCATAGCCAGATGCATTTGCAGGCTGGGCATATTGGTGGCGGTGATTACGCCGAACACCGTTTGGATACCCTGCGCCTGCAGGGTGTCCATCAGCTTCTGGTAGAGCATCCTGCCAAGACCCTGGCGCTTGGGCGCTTCCGGCGTGAGATAAATGGTGGCCTCCGCCGTCCACTGATAGGCTTCGTGCGGCCTGATCTGCCCGGCGTAGGCAAAGCCGCAGGGGATGCCGTCCGTCTCCAGAATAAAAAACGGAAACCGGATCAGCGTTTTCTCGATTTTCTCCGCATAGGCCTCCACCGATGGATTTTCCGTAGAAAACGTCGCGTTGGTATGGGCGACATAATACCCATACACATCATGTACAAACACTGCGTCTTCTAGCTCTGCAAGCCTTATTACAACGTTCATCCAATCCCTCCCGACGCCCTCATCGCCTGTTGTTTGATGGTTTCAAAATCCTTTGCCGTAAGCCCGATATAAAGTGTTTTAAAATTCTGGTAGATCACGAAACCGGAAGGCGTTCCAGATTTTTTCTTCACGTATTTCCGTTTGGTATAATCAATCGGGAAGCTGGGGTGATTGCGGCCTTTGCTGTAGTATGCCGCCAGCTTTGCCGCCAACAGCAGCGTATCATCGGAGGGCTCCTCTTCGGTACGAATCAGCACATGCGATCCGGGAACCCCCTGCGCGTGCAGCCAGGTTTCGTTTCCCCGCGCGTGCAAGGTGATACGGTCGTTCTGCACCGCGTTTTTTCCAACCACGATTTCCGTTCCGTCGTCACTGGTAAAACGGTACGGTTCCCCCTCCTTGATTTTTCTGCGCTTGCCCGCGTGGGGATCCGGGCGCTGAAATCCGTTTTCGATCAGGAAATACTTGATTTCAGCCAAATCCACTGTGGATGTGCATTTATCAAGGTCTTCCATGACGTTGTCCAGAATTTCCAGATCTCTATCGATATTCCCCAGCTCTTTCTGCGCGTACTGCTGCGCGCCTTTGGCCTTGCGGTATTTTTTGTAATACTGCTGGGCGTTTTTAGCCGGAGATAGTTCCGGCTGCAAAGGGATTTCGATCGTGGACTGCGCTTCGTCGTAATAGTTGATCACCCGTACTTTGGGCGCGCCTTTCTCAACCAGATGAAGATTAGCCGTCAGCAGCTCACCGAACATGCGGTTCTGCTCCACCAGATCGTTCTGCGCCAGCGCCTCCATCATTTTACCCTTTTTCTTTTCCAAACGGGTGATGTTGTTTTTTACGTGCTTACGGATGCCCGCGCCATGCTGCTTCATGCGCGCGTGCAATTCCCGTTCGCCGTACAGCGCGTCCATAGCTCCGCTCAGTGTGGGATAGGCCTTCTGCTGATCCGAATCATAGGTTTTATATGGAAACGGGAAGGTATCGATGATCTGCCCCGCCGGATCGCACAGCGCAACCGGGGCATATCGCTCCGGCAGTGTCTGATAGAAATCACATAGCTTCCGGGAAATGAAAGGCAGATCCAACTGACCGCACAGATCGGTTTCGTTTTCGCCGATCTGCGCGCAAAGCTCTTTAGCGCTGACTACGGAAAGCCCGCTGATGGAATCGATCAGCGCCTTATACAGCGGCCCGGAACACGCGGCGAGCTGTTCCAAAAGACCGTTATGATCCATGCAAAACGGGTTCAGCTTCTCCTGCTCCGGCGGCGGAGTGAACGCCTTGCCGGGCATGGAAACCCGGACGCGGCTGATGTCCGCGTTCACATGGTGTACGCAATCGATGGTTACCTGGTTTTCATCCACCAGGGATAAATTGCTGTGCCTGCCCATGGCCTCCAGCACGATGGTTTTCTGCACATCGTCGCCCATCTCATTCATACACTGGAAGGCAAAGGTCAGCACGCGGTCGCAGCCCAGCTGTTCCACGGAGATCAGCCGCGCCCCCGTCAGATGCTTACGGATCAGCATGCACAGCACGGGCGGTTGTGCTGGGTTTTCCAACGATTGTTCCGTAATCTGCGCGCGCGCGGTGTTCGCATTGGCACTGAGCAGCAGCTTATAATTTGCGCCCTGACTGCGGATTAATAGCATGATCAGGTCACGTTCAGGCTGGCTGACCTTATCCACACGCCCGCCAGCCAGCAGCTTGTGCAGCTCGCGCGCCATAAACGAAAGCGTAAAGCCATCCATCGGCACAGCAATCCCTTCTTTCTAACTCTTATCGTTTGTTCAATGTTTATCAACAGCAATCAGCGGTACGGCCATTTCCTGCTCCGTAAGGCCCGCGTGGTTGGCGGCAAACTGCCTGCTTTCGTGGCTTTGCACCAACGCGGTATCCCCGGTCGCAATTGCCAGATAGTCGCCGATCGACTCCTTAAATCTGGGGTGTTGTATGCCGTTTCCAAACAATCCGTTCGTCAGAACTTCTTCCTTTGATAACAGCATAAAATGGTTCCCATAGTACCGTTCAAAAGCATCCCTGAATTGGCTGTGATATCCTTCCCTCACGGCAAAGGCGGCGGCCCTGCTTTCCACTGATATCGGCCTTTCAAGGGTATTCAATATCTCCGGGCAGTCGGAAATGAACTCATACCGGGTATCAATGTGTCCGTGGTCTGCGGTTACAAGCAGCAGCGTATCGCGAAGCGTTTCGCTGAGCGCTTTCACTCTTTTGTTGATTTGGTACACCGCTTCCTTCACCCGTTTGCTGTGGCAGCCTGTTTCATGCATCAGCGCGTCGGGCTGGTACCAATAAGCGTAGATGAATTTGCGTCCCGGTTCGCCGCAAGCCTGCCGAACGAAGCGAAACAGATCACTGTAATGGGAAATCCGACGGCCGGCAAAGGGAGAGATCATGATCATTTCGCCGTTGCCTGCGCGGCGGATGGCCTGGCCGATGTTCTCATAGGGAATATATCTCTCCGCCACATGATAATCAGCCGCCTGTATCTCCCGACTGTCCTTTATGGTATTGGGGAACAGATCGACGATTTTGTCGATTTCCCTGAAATACAGGTTCCACCCCAGCCAACCATGCTCATACGGCGTCAGGCCGCTGAGAACTGAGGTCGTGGCGGCCGTTGTGGTGGGCGGAAAAACAGAGGAGATGGGTTTCACAAGATGCTTTCGCAAAAAGCTGTTTTCCGGCAGATGGGTTTCCAGCGCGTCCATGCCCATGCCGTCAAAGAGCAGCAGTACAACATTGCGATATCCTGTTTCCAGCATCGCATCCAGGCAAGGAAGCGTACTGTGCCGGCATTCGGCGCCGAAGTTCTTCAAAATGGAGTTTGTCAGGTTCACAAGCCCGTCCCTGTAGTCCGGATAACGCATCTATACCACCTCCGAATGATTGATGATAACACACCTGCCTTCACTGGACAACAGGAAACCCAACCCGTATAATATCATGGAATGATAGCCAGTGAAAGGGAGTGCCCGGATTGAAACGATCCGACGGACGAGCGGCGGCCCAGGCAAGGGACTGCGTCATAGAAACTGATTTTGTAAAAACAGCGGACGGGAGCTGTTTGATTACGGTAGGAAACACCAGGGTGATTTGCACCGCCAGCGTGGAGGAGAGCGTTCCCCCGTTTCTCCGTGATTCCGGCCAGGGATGGATTACCGCCGAATACGCGATGCTCCCCGCCTCCACCGGAACCCGCAAAAAAAGAGACGGGATTCATAAAGACGGGCGCAGTGTGGAAATTCAGCGCCTGATCGGGCGTTCGCTCCGGCAGGCTGTCGATATGAAGCTGCTGGGCCAGCGCACCATCACGCTGGACTGCGATGTGCTGCAGGCGGACGGCGGTACGCGCACCGCCTCCATTACCGGGGCGTACGTTGCGCTGACGCTGGCCGTACAAAAACTGATGCAAAACGGTCTGCTGACCAAGAACCCGATCATCGGTCAGGTCGCCGCCGTCAGCGTCGGCATTGTGGATGATCAGCCGATGCTTGATCTTTGCTATTCTGAGGATTCCCGCGCGCAGACCGATATGAACCTGGTCATGAACCAGCAAGGGGATTTTATTGAGCTTCAGGGTACAGGCGAGGGCCGGGCCTTTACCGCGCGGGAGCTGCAAACCTTAACTAATTTCGGCAGGCAAGGCATCCTCGGCCTGATGCGCAATCAGCGCCTCGCTCTGGCCGGTTCAGGCACGCATCTTCTGCCGCTGCCGCGGCTGGCGGTGGCCTCCTCCAACCCGCATAAGCTCAAAGAGCTGAAATCCTTGTTGCAGGGAATCTGTGAGCCGGTCGGCATGAAAGAGCTGGGGTTCACCGATGAAATCGAAGAGAACGGCGAAACCTTTGCGCAAAACGCCGTCCTGAAAGCCGAAGCCGTGGCGAAGGCTACCGGCTTGCCCTCCCTTGCCGACGACAGCGGCCTTGCCGTAGACGCGCTGAACGGCGCACCGGGCGTATACAGCGCCCGTTACGCGGGGGTGCACGGCGACGACGCGGCCAACAACGAGCTGCTGCTTGCCAATATGAATGGAATCGAAAACAGGGCCTGCCGCTTTGTCTGCGCCATGGCGCTGGCACAACCTGCCGCGGAAACTAAAACCGTAACCGGGGCATGCCATGGCACGCTGCTCCCATCGCCCCGTGGCAGTGACGGGTTTGGATACGATCCGCTTTTTCTATATGAAAACGGCAAATCTTTTGCGGAGCTATCCGCAGCGGAAAAGAACGCCGTCAGCCACCGTGCCGTAGCCGCGGAGCAGGTGCGCCTGCTTTTACAAACGCTTTTCTGGCAATGCGATTGATTGTTTACAGCGATACACACCAGAACACAGATTTATTATACAGGTCTTTCCGGCAGGCGATGGAGGACGGCCCGGTAGATATGCTCGTCCACTGCGGCGACGGCGTGCGGGATTTGGATTCCCTGGAAAACGAACTGCTGCTTGCCAACCCCTGCGCAAGGATGTACGCGGTTCGGGGCAACTGTGATTTGGGTTCGCTTCATTATCCGATTACGGAGATTGTGGAAGCGAACGGGCTGAAAATCATGGTCACCCACGGCCATGCCTTTGAGGTAAAATATGGGCTTGGGATGCTTTCGAAGGCCGCCCGCGAGGTTGGCGCCGGTCTTGTGTTTTTCGGCCACACCCACCAACCCGTCATTACCCAAAAGCACGGTGTAACCCTGATCAATCCGGGTTCCTTGGCCTCGTACGCCCTTACAGATACGGCATATCTGGAGATTATGATTGATGCGCAGAAAAACATTCGTGAAAAATTTATCAAACAATCTGTGAAATACCGTTGACAATTGAAAAGGTGCGTGGTACTATACTCAATACCCGAGTGATTTAGTCGGGTATTGAAAGGCAGGAAACCATGAAGCTCTCAACACGCGGCAAGTACGGCCTGTATGCCATGCACTATCTCGCACAGCATCAGCATGAAGGGCCGCAGAGCCTGAACTGCATCGCATCGGTCGGCATTCCCAAGCAATATCTGGAGCAATTGCTGGGCAGCCTGCGGCGCAGCGGGCTGATCGAGTCCGTCCGGGGCGCCAACGGCGGATACCAAATCGCAAAACCCCCCGCGGAAATCACCGTTTTGGATATCATCGATGCCATGGAAGGGCCTCTGGCGCTGAGTGACTGCCTTTCGTCCGATACAGCTTGTTCCAAAGCCAATCAATGCCGCGTGCGTATGGTTTGGGAAAAGCTGACGGACTCCATCAACCGGGAACTTGCCGATGTAACGCTCCGGGATATGCTATAAGCTGTGAGGTGAAAGAACTTGAATCAAAAGACAATTTATCTGGATAATGCGGCCACCACCGCGGTTCGTCCGGAAGTGCTGGATGCCATGCTCCCCTATTTTTCCAAAGCCTATGGCAATCCGAGCTCCATTCATAGAATCGGCCGCGAGGCGAAAATCGCCGTGGAAAACGCACGCAAGCAGGTTGCCGCCGCCATCGGCGCACAGCCGCAGGAAATCTATTTCACGGGCTGCGGCTCTGAAAGCGATAACTGGGCCATCCGCGGCATTGCGGATGTATCGGCCGGCAAACACATCATTACCAGCGCGATTGAGCACCACGCCATTTTACATACAACCGAGTACCTGGAAAAGAAGGGCTACCATGTAACCTACCTGCCCGTGGATGAATACGGCCGTGTAAACCCGCAGGACGTGAAAAACGCCATCACGGACGATACCATTCTGATCACGATCATGACCGCCAATAACGAAATTGGCACCATCCAGCCCATTGCTGAAATCGCAAAGATCGCCAAAGAAGCCAAGGTACCATTCCATACGGACGCCGTGCAGGCCGTCGGCGCGATCCCGGTTGATGTGAAGGCGCTGAATGTGGATATGCTTTCCTTGTCCGGGCACAAGTTCAACGGCCCGAAGGGAATTGGCGCGCTGTACATCCGCAAGGGGCTGCGTATTTCGCCGTTTATTTTCGGCGGCGCGCAGGAGCGCAATATGCGGGCCGGTACGGAAAACCTTGCTTCCATTGTGGGGCTCGGCAAAGCGATTGAGCTTGCCACCGCCGATATGGAAAAACACGGAAAATATCTCTCCGTTCTGCGCGACAAGCTGATCAACGGCGTTTTCAAAGCCATTCCCGACGTACGCCTGAACGGCCACCCCACCGACCGCCTGCCCAACAACTTCAACATGTGCTTCCGCTATATCGAGGGCGAATCACTGCTGATGCGGCTGGATTTAGCCGGGATCGAAGGCTCCAGCGGTTCCGCCTGCACAAGCGGCAGTCTGGATCCCTCGCATGTGCTGCTGGCCATCGGTTTGGAGCACGAAATTGCTCACGGAAGCCTGCGCCTGACCCTCGGCCTTGACACCACGCAGGAAGACATTGACTACGTACTTGCGGAGCTCCCCAAAATCGTTCATACCCTGCGCGAGATGAGCCCGTTGTATTCCATTTGTAAAGTAAAGGAGAATGCATAATGTATTCAGAAAAGGTTATGGATCACTTTGAACACCCCCGCAATGTGGGTGAGATCGAAAACGCGTCCGGCACCGGCACCGTCGGCAATCCCAAATGCGGAGATATCATGAAGATGGATCTCCAGGTGGAAAACGGCATCATCAAAGACGCGAAATTCAAAACCTTCGGTTGCTGCGCCGCGGTAGCCACCAGCAGCATGGCCACAGAAATGGTCAAAGGAAAAACAGTTGAGGAAGCGTTGGCTATGACCAACAAAGAGGTTACGGATGCACTGGGCGGCCTGCCGCCCGTAAAGCTCCACTGCTCGGTGCTGGCCGAAGAAGCCATTCACGCCGCTTTGGAAGACTACCAGAAAAAGCATTCGTAAACCCGCTTCCCGAAAGGATAGACTATGCCAGAAGTGCATGGAAACCTGGAAGGCGTTAAAAATTCCACGATAGCCAAGCTCAAAGCCCTGTATGATGAACCGGTGGAAGCCGGTTCCTTCATTCCCTATGATCTTTTACAAAAACTGGGCGACTATTCATCCGCCTTAAACCGTGAAATCGCCCTTTATATTTCCCGTTACGGCGATATTGTGGACATCATCATCGGAAAATCGGACAGGATTGACCTGCCCGATTTTCGCCTGCGACGCAGCGAAGAACGCCTGTCCATGGTGCGCTGTATTCATACCCACCCCAAAAGCAGCGGCGAGCTGAGCGATGTGGATATTTCCGCCCTGCTTTCCATCCGTCTGGACGCGATGTGCGCTGTAGGCGTGAGCCAAAGCGGGAGTCCCACTACCGTGCAATGCGCCTTTCTGGACCCTGCTGTGAGCAACACCGCGCAGCTTACGGAAATCATCCCCGCCAAATCCCTTCCGGACGCCGCGTGGATGGCAAAGATTGATGACATTGATCTGCGCTACCGCGCCGAGATTCCCACAGCCGAGCCTGATGCCGAGCGCGCCATCCTGGTCGGCATCGAGAGCATGGATTCTCTTGAAGAGCTCTCCATGCTGGCGGAAACCGCGGGTGCAACAACCATTGGCACCGTGCTGCAAAAGCGGGATAAACTGGATTCCCTCTATTGCATTGGCAAGGGCAAGGCGGATGATCTTGCGCTGGACGTGCAAGCGTTACAGGCCAATCTGGTCATCTTCGATGAAGAATTGACCGGAGTAATGCAGCGCAATCTGGAAGAGCTGCTGCAGGTCAAGGTGATTGACCGTACAGCCCTGATTCTTGATATCTTTGCCCTGCGGGCCAAAACCAGCGAAGGCAAGCTGCAGGTGGAAATGGCGCAGCTGAAGTACCGTTCCCAACGGCTTTTGGGTCAGGGGCTTGTGCTCAGCCGGCTGGCCGGGGGTATCGGCACACGGGGCCCCGGCGAAAGCAAGCTGGAGGTCAGCCGCCGACGGATCCGGGAGCGATTAACTGATCTGGAGCGTCAGCTGAAGGTGCTGGAGGGCCAGCGTTCCCTTCGCCGGCAACGGCGGGAGAAGAACCGGATTCCGATCATCGCGCTGGTCGGGTACACCAACGCGGGAAAATCCACGCTGTTCAACCGCATGACCGGCGCCGACGTATTTGTAAAAAACGCGCTGTTCGCAACGCTGGATAACGTATCCCGACCGATTACCCTCCCCCATGGCGGGCAGGCCCTGATGATCGACACGGTCGGTTTCATCCACAAACTACCGCATGAGCTGATCAAGGCTTTTCACGCCACGCTGGAGGAAGCGGCCCTTGCCGATGTCATTATCGTCCTCTCCGACGGCTCCAGCCCCTATCTGATGAAGCACCTGAAAACCGTACAGGAAGTGCTCACCAGCCTGGGCGCAGTGGATGCCCCCCAAATCAACGTGCTGAACAAATCCGATATTGCCGCAGAGGAACAAACCGCCATGCCGGACGCACTGAAAATAAGCGCGCTCACCGGGGATGGAATCGACGACCTGCTGCGTTGTATTGAGCAGACCTTATCCGCAAAGTCTCAATCCTACCGGGTCTTTGTTCCCTTCACGGCGTATCATCTGATCAACAAGCTGCGCAAAGGCGGCGTTATTCATGAGGAAGTCTATCAGGATGACGGCGTAGTTTTACAATTGGAAGCGGATCAATCGCTGATGAAAAGCATTTCCAAAGAAGGGATACGATTACTGGATGACGAAAAAGTATAGTTGATCTATACTGCTCAAAGGGTGTGTGGTTTTGATTCTAGAGAAAGCCGTATCCGTAATGCTTTTGGCAGCCTCACTTCTCAAAGGCGGAATGGACGCAGCCATGCCGGACAAAGAGATCAACGGAACCTTTTTTTTAGTCAATCGCAGCCAGGTATTAAGCGAGGCTTACATACCTGAGGTTCACAAGCTGAACCTGACTGGCCTCTCCCAATCCATGCGGGATGACGCTGCCACTGCGCTGGAGGAACTGTTTGCGGCCGCCAAGGCGGACGGCATCCGTTTGTCCGTGGTATCCGGTTACCGCAGCTTTACCAAGCAGAACACGATTTATAACCGTAAGGTGGCCAGTGCGGGTACACAAGCCGCCGATTCGCTGGTGGCGCTTCCAGGCAGCAGTGAACATCAGCTTGGAATGGCCATCGATATCGCCAAGGAAGGCAGTTCCAACCTCAACAGCCGGTTTGCCTCTACCGAAGAGGGACAATGGGTTGACACACATGCCCACCTGTATGGTTTTATCATTCGCTACCCTGAGGGAATGGAGGACATCACAGGGTATTCCTATGAGCCATGGCACCTCCGTTACGTTGGCAAGGAGTATGCCCAGGCAATTTACGTTTCCGGATTGCCGATGGATTTATATGTTTCATCGCACCGTGCTGAGATATACAACTATTTAGTCCAACAAACGAACGAGGTGTATCCATGAAAAGATTGATCTCCGTACTGCTCATCTTCACGCTTATCCTATCCATCGGGGCCGCCTGTGCTGAAGCAAAATGGGATTTTGATTTACCTCTGTCCTCCGTTTCCAGCGAATATGTCATTCTTGTCAATCGTGACAACCTGCTGGAAAGCACCGATCGTCCGGCTAATCTGATCAGCGTTCCCCTGCGCAAAAAAACCAGCGCTGCGGTGGAGCTTGATGAAACGGTCGCCGCCGCGCTGGAAACGATGTTCGCGGATGCAGAGTTGGTAACAGAGTATCAATACCGCGTGCAAAACAGCAGCGGCGCGTGGGAAACGGCAAACTTTTCTGATTCCGACGGCCTGAAGCTTTTGCTTGTCAGCGGATACCGCTCCTATAGTTCACAGTATACAATGTATTACAACCGTCTTGCGCGTAATAACAATGTTGACGATGGCTATGTTGCGCCTCCAGGCGCAAGCGAGCACCAGACTGGCATGGCTGCGGATGTTGTCAGCGTAGCGTATAACAACACCCATTCCGCGATGAATTCTTCTTTCTATCAAACGCCGGAAGCGCAGTGGATGGAAGAGTATTGCGCTGCATACGGTTTTATCATCCGATATCCGGAGGATAAAGAAGACATTACAAGCTATGCCTACGAGCCCTGGCACTTACGCTATGTCGGCCGTGATATTGCAGGCTATATCAAGCGCACAGGCCTAACCCTGGAAGAGTTCACGGAAGGATGGCAGGCGGCGCTTGCCAAGTTTTTGGCGGACGGCGGCGATGTTCAGGCACAGTTGTTGCTGGAAAGCACGGCCGGACCGTCGGATATCGAATCCATTGTCACCGATAAACTGGGCGAAGACGGTGACGCCGAGATCTCCCTGACGCTGTATTGACCTCCCTTTACAAACCATGCAAAAAAAGATAGAATAACACTGGTTTAATCTGTTGCGAGATGAGGATTTGTTATGGGGAAAGTGATTGCCATCGTAAATCAAAAAGGTGGCGTTGGAAAAACAACAACGGCAATCAACCTGAGCGCTTGTCTTGCAGAACTGGGCAAAAAAATCCTTTTGGTAGATTTTGACCCACAGGGAAACTCATCAAGCGGTTTGGGCATTGACATCGGCGACAACACCGTATACGAAGCGCTCCTTCAAAAGCTGCCGATTTCGCAATGTGTTTCCCCCACCATGATGGAGAGCCTGAAAATAGTGCCCTCCGACATCCGTTTGGCAAACGCAGAGCCTGCTCTTGTAAACGCGCAGGAACGTGAGTATCAATTAAAAAAAGCACTGGCGCCGATTGTGGATGATTTTGAGTATATCTTTATCGATTGTCCTCCGTCGCTGGGTTTGCTGACCGTAAATGCCCTAACGGCGGCACAGCGGCTTTTAATCCCGATTCAGTGCGAATACTACGCACTGGAAGGGCTTTCGAGTCTGACCTATACCATTGATCTCATCAAGCGCAGATCAAATCCGGGACTGGATATTGAAGGCATGCTGCTGACCATGCTTGACGGCCGAACCAACCTTGGCATTCAGGTGGTAGATACAGTAAAAAAGCACTTCAAGAAAAAGGTCTATGCAACGGCTATCCCCCGCAACATCCGTCTGGTGGAGGCGCCAAGCCACGGTTTGCCCATCCACCTTTACGATTCCAAAAGCATGGGAGCCGAATCCTATCGGCGTCTGGCCAAAGAGTTTTTACGACGCAACGCATAAGCATATAAATAGAATCTGTTAAAGGAGCAACTTGATGGCAAAGCAAAGGCTTGGCAGAGGTTTGGATGTTCTGTTGCCGCAAACGGAATCGTATTCAGATACAACCGTACGGGATATACCCATTGCGGAGATCGATCCCAATCTTTCCCAACCCCGTAAAGCATTTGATGCGGAATCCCTGGAGCAGTTGGCCCAAAGCATTAAGCAATCCGGCCTTCTGCAGCCCATTTTGGTTGTAGAGGAAGGGCTCCGCTACCGGATTATCGCGGGGGAACGCCGCTACCGTGCCAGCCGCATGGCGGGGCTTACGTCCATTCCCTGTCTGATCCGTGACTTAAATGAGTCCGAACAACTGGAAGCCGCTCTGATTGAAAATATTCAGCGGGAAGACCTCAACCCCATTGAAGAAGCGCAGGCTATCCAGAGTCTGATCCTGCATTTTCAGTATACGCAGGAAGACGCCGCACAGCGTTTGGGCAAAAGCCGCCCCGCCGTAGCCAACCAACTGCGCCTGCTCACGCTCCCCGAGGCTATTCAGCAGATGCTGATTAAGGGGGATCTTTCCGCTGGTCACGCCAGGGTTTTAGCCGGTGTGTCCCCTGAAAGCCGTCAACTGGAGCTGGCCCATCTTTGTATTTTAAACGGTTATAACGTTCGAAAGCTTGAAGCTCTGGCCAAAACTCCCCCACCTTCCGCTGCCTCGCCTTCTGCCAAGGCGCTCTCCAGTGAGCTAACCGGATTTAAAGATACATTGCGCGAAGCCGTCGGCGTGAAAACCGAGCTTGTAGGCAATGAAAGCAAAGGAAAAATCATTTTTTCCTACGGAAGCAGCGAAGAGCTCGAACACCTTTATGATGTATTTTCCAAAATCACCCGATAGCCAGATGCGAGTTGGAAAGGACAGGTGACGGATATGATTGTAAATCCCAATCAAAAAGGAAAAAAGGATCCCTATAAAATATTTGTGAGGATTACGATTGCGATTGCGGCCATTACGCTGATCAGTCTGGGCGTTTTCCTCGCGTGCAACACATGGGTCGATGCCTCCTATAATAACATTGTCGATACAATCTATCAGGAAAACATTACCAATGAGCAGGCATTCAATATGCAGCTAAGCGCGCTCAGAGAAAGCGCTTCCCAAGCGGAAGTCGTTGTTGATGATATCGCAGTCGAGCTGGAAACCTGGGAAAAAACGCTGGATGCGACAGACTGGCGTATCGAAGATGAAGGCAATACCGGCCTGGAAAACACATATACCACCACGATCAGCAATTCCTCACTGTGTGAAGGCGGGCTGATGCTGGTGAATGCCTGGCACTCCGTGCCTGATTACTTTAACGAAACCGGTCTGGTCAGCGTCGGGTCCGCAAGCGGTTGGAAGATTCCGGTTACGGACTCCAGTATCCGTCTTTTTCCGGATGCCTACGCAGCCTTGCAGGCAATGTATGATGCAGCGGCTGCAGAGGGCATGATGGATTACATTGTACGTGAGGCGTACCGAACCAACGAAAGGCAAACGGAGCTGTTTACCGCCCGTATGGACGCGTTAAGCGACAAGTATTCCGGAACCATTTTAACGGAGCAGGCAAAGAAGACCGTAAATTATCCGGGTACCAGCGAGTATCAAACAGGTCTTTCTTTCCGGATGGGGCTGTACAACTCCACCGATCCCGCCGTGGCACGACAGGATTTCCAAACCACGCCGCAGGGAATGTGGTTTACGGACAACAGCTGGAAATATGGCGTCATCTTCCGCTTCCCCTCCGACGATTATCCCACACCGTCCTGGGAGGACAAATCTCACAAAACCGGCGTTTCCATGCACTTGGATCTCTATCGGTACGTGGGCAAACCCCATTCGGTTGCCATGGCGATTCTAGGATATTGCCTGGAAGAGTATGTTGAATTTCTGATGGATCATCCCCATATTTCAATTTATGAAAATGACGTTCTCCGGTATGAAATTGTCCGGATCAACGTCAATGATCAGACTGCCTATGACCTGCCCATTACAAATATGTCAAGCTCCTACCTGGCAAGCATTGACAACATGGGCGCCATCGTGATGGCCTACTCCTACGGCTTCTGATACTAAACAAGAATTCTAAACGCACCACAATGGTGGCCAAGAGACCGATAACAAACCCTGTTTGTCATCGGTCTCTCGCTTTTTAAATGCTGACATGGCAGGAATTGAGGGTGGTAAGAGGCTACGCTTATTCTTTTTACGTGATCCCCTTTGCTATCTTTTATTAAGAGGACGTAAACCGACCAGTCCTGTAGCTTACGAAGCAAAATGAAGCGATTTAACCTCGCCTGCAAGATTATGTATCGCATTGAGCCGATAGTGCAGATTATGCCTATTCAACAAGCAAAAGCCACCGCAATTGCGGTGGCTTTTTGAACGCGTAGGTTCTGATTACTGGATTTCGATCGTCGCGCCGACTTCGGTGAACTTTTCCTTGATCTTCTCGGCTTCTTCCTTGGAAACGCCTTCTTTGATCGTCTTGGGAGCGCCTTCGACGATGTCCTTGGCTTCCTTCAGGCCCAGGCCGCTGACGACTTCGCGCACAACCTTGATGACCTTGATCTTTTCGGAGCCGGCGGACTTGAGCACTACATCAAATTCCGTCTTTTCTTCCACGACTGCGGCGGCTGCGCCTGCGCCAGCAGGGGCTGCCACAACGGCTGCGGCGGCCGATACGCCGAACTTTTCTTCCAGGGCTTTGACCAGATCGTTCAACTCAAGAACGGTCATTTTCTCAATTTCCGCAATGAACTCTTCGTGTGTCATTTGAATTTCCTCCATATAATAATTATTGTGTGTTACGCGGTGGCTTCGCCTTCACTCTGCTTGGTTGCGATGGCATCAAGCACACGCACAAAACCGGCAATGCTCGATTGCAGGCTGCCCAGCATTCTTGAAAGCAGTTCTTCTCTGGACGGTGTGTTTGCAAGCTCTTCCACCATGGCCGCGTTGATGATCTGGCTTCCCATCATACCAGCCTTCACGGTAAGGAACTTTGTCTTGCTGCTTTTCACAAACTCGCTGACTACTTTGGCCGGGGATACGACATCCTGCATGCCAAACGCGAATGCGGAAGGCCCTTTGAGAGCTTCGTCCAACCCCTCGATCTTGCATTCGCTCAGCGCGCGGCGCACCAGCGTGTTTTTCAACACACAGTAATCCACATTGGCTTCGCGGAATTTGGCCCGGAGCTGGGTAACCTGTTCTACAGTAATTCCTTTGTAATCAACGATTACAACGCTCTGCGCCTTTTCGAATTTCTGTACGATATCGGCTACTACTTCCTTTTTCACTTCGAGATTCTTGCTCATCCCTTTGCACCTCCTTCTTGAAATTGTCAGTCATTCCAAAAAGAAAACCCTTGCAGGCGCAAGGGCGAACATATGTCGCAAAGGGATTTCTCCCGCCTTACACCTCGGCGAGCGAAGCTGTGTGCTCCTTATGGCATCGCCACTCGCTGTCTTCGGCATAGGTTTCCAAATGAAACATTGTTAGTATAAGGGGATTTTCGATATTTGTCAATGGATACCCTATATTTTGCAGGGATAGCCTTCTTCATCCTCTTTGGCTCGGGGAAATAATGAAAACCTATTGGTGTGCTGCTGCGCTATGGTTTCGCCAGACTGGGTTTGCGGATCTTTCTATGGTTGTAATTCTACATTGAAGGCGCTAAGGGATTCTGTGTTTCGTGGATACCCTAGGCAACACTGATTAAACCCCTACTCACTGCTGCGTTATCTTTCCGTCAGCTAGGTAAACGCTGATTAAATCCGCTGCACGTTGCCGCGTTATCTTTCAACCAGATTGTATTTGCTAAAGCCTTGACGTAGCGCTGCTACTACTGCGGCTTTCGCAAATACAATCTGACGAAAATCTAACGCACCATCGCACAAGTGCTTTCATTAGTGTTGCCAAGGGGTCGCGAAACCTTCACCGTAGCATTGCTGCTGTTTCAGGTTTGCGACCCCAAGCTGACGAAAAGAAACTACATCATTGCACAAACGCTTTATATCGTCTACCTGGCAAAGCCTTGAGTGCCCCGCAGGCGGGATACTTTCAGCGTATGCAATTGGATAGGAACCGTGCAATAATAAAATAATCAGACTTCGAAAATCCTATTTCTTGGCAGCTCATAACGTGGCAGTATATTAAAGCAGTTTTCAGCGTTTTCTGAGGACGTCCGTTTCGTATTGCTGGATATCCGCCAGCCATTCGTCATCCGCAGGCACGCCGGAGCGGTTGCAGAACTCTTCCCAAACGGCGCCGAGAGGCATCATTTTCATGGCTTCCTGTTTAACCATCAGCTCGGTAAACTGCTGCGTTTCCTGCAGCTCTGCCAATTGCCGATGCGGAAGCAGCAGCGCATTCAACAGTGCCTTCTGCATGTTTCGCGTGCCGACAACCCATGCCGCAACACGGTTGATGGACGCATCAAAGAAGTCCAGCCCGATCATCGCCTTTTGCAGCGCGTCATTGCGGACAAGTTCCATGGCAATTTCTTTCAGCTCGTCGTCCAGCCTTACAACATGGTCGCTATCCCAGCGCACGGGCCTGGTAACATGCAGCGGTATGCGGTCAAAATAGCAGAGCATGGCGGGGATTTTATCGCTGATGACTTCGGTGGGATGATAATGTCCGCTGTCCATCAGATCATACACACCCTCGTGTGAGGCGGCATAGCCAAGATAAAACTCCGATGAACCGACCGTATAGGCTTCCACGCCGATACCGAATACCTTGCTTTCCACGCAGTCTACCACGCCGTCCATCTTTTCCGCAAAGATTTCATCCAAGCTCTTTTTCAGCGTAAGCCGTGGCGTTAACCTGTCCGCGGGGACATCCTTCAAACCGTCCGGAATCCACACGTTGCACAGGCAATGGGTGCCCAGTTCTTTGGCAAAATAGGATGCGATCCTGCGACAGGCAATCCCGTGGCGAACCCAAAAAGCCCTGACTTCCTCATCGGGAGAGGACAGCGACAATCCGCCTTTCACCATCGGATGGCTGAAAAAGGTGGGATTGAAATCAATGCCCAAGTGGTTCTTTTTGGCAAACGCGACCCATTTTTTGAAATGTTTGGGTTCGATGGCGTCACGATCCACTTTTTGGCCCGGCTCAAAAATCGCATAACAGGCATGCAGATTGATGCGCTTGATTCCGCCGATCATGAAGATGGCTTTTTCAAAATCAGCCATCAGCTCCTCCGGCGTGCGCGCCTTTCCGGGATAATTTCCCGTTGCCTGAATACCGCCGGATAACGCTTCACCGGTGCTTTCAAAGCCGCCCACATCATCGCCCTGCCAGCAATGGATGCTGATGGGGGTGGCAGACAGGGCATTGATTGCCGCATCGGTATCCACGCCGTATTGTCCATATTTTGCTTTTGCCAGTTCATAGGCTTGGTTCATACATTTACCTCCGCATTGAATTCCTTGTATTTTTGAATAGGAAAGCTTTCTGCAATCAGCTGCCTTGCCGTTTGCAGATCGGGAAGCTCTCCGCTGGTGATCATCTGCGCGATCAGATTGCCCAGCGCCGTTCCCTCTGTGGGCCCGGCATACACAGGCAGGCCCGTAACCTTAGCCGTTAAGCGGTTCAGCGTTATATTCTGGCTGCCGCCGCCAACGATGTTGATGGATGTGAAAGATTTACCCGTCAGGGTTTCAATTTCCCGTATGCTGTTGCGATAGCACATGGCAAGACTCATAGTAACGGCCCGGTAAATATCCTTGTCTTCCTTCGGTTCGGGCGAACCCTGGTCGTGCAGCGCCCTTCGTACTTCCTGAATCATTTTCGGCGGGGCCAAAAACCGGTTGTCCGTCGCATCCACATAATCGGCATAGTCTGATTCGGCAGCCAGTTCCGCCATTTCGGCATAGGAATACTTTTTATCCTGCTCTTTGCGGATACATTGCAATATCCACATACCCATGATGTTTTTCAGGTACCGGATAGTGCCGTTGTATCCCATTTCGTTGGTGAAACCCATGGTCAGGCTCTTGCCGTCCGTTTGCGGCTGGGTCAGTTCCGTGCCCAGCAAGCTCCAGGTTCCGCTGGAAAGGAAAACTGCGCGGTCGTCTTTTGCTGGTACGGCCATATAAGCGCTGCCCGTATCATGTGCTGCGGCAAGGATGACCGTCGCATCAAAGCCAATGGCTTTCACATGCTCCGGAAGCAATTTCCCAAGGGGGGTTCCGGGCCGAACAATCTCCGTTTGGAACCATTTCTCCGGTAAATCGGCCGCCTTGATCGCTTCCTTGCACCAGGTGCGTGTTTTGGCATCCAGCAGGGCTCCTGTGCTGAGGATGGTTTCCTCATGCGCCTTTTTGCCGGTAAGGCGATAGCTTAAATACTCCGGCATCAGGAGGAAATCATCCACCGTTTCCCGGTAGTCCGGATTCTGTTTGAGCACAGCCATCAATTGGTAAATCGTATTAAAGGGCTGTTTGGCAATCCCCGTTTTTTCATACAGCCTGGCAAAGGGCATGCTTTTTTCCAGCAAAACATCCATGCCGTCCGTACGGCTGTCGCGGTAGGCAATCAGGTTGCCGACCAAGCCACCGGCTTTGTCCAGAAGCGCAAAATCCACACCCCATGTATCGATGGCGATGCTTATGGGGTGATATCCCAGCTTGCCGCATTCCACAAGGCCCTGCAGCACATGATGAAACATTTCTGTATCATCCCAGCAAAGATGACCGTCCATCATTTTGGCGCCGTTTTCAAAACGATACACTTCTTTGGTGGTCAATTTTCCGTTTTCAATGAATCCGAGAATGTGTCTGCCCCCGGATGCGCCGATATCAATTGCCAAATAACATTTGCTTTTTTCCATAATCACCAATCAACAACTTTCGCTGGTCTGTCATTTCCCTGTTCTGTTTATCAATGTTTATATCCGCAAAGGAAAGCACGCCTAAAAATCCTGTGCTTCCCTTGCGGTTTTCAATTTTTAAGCAGACCGGTAGCAGGAAATGCCTTCTCAAGGCCCGGAAGTGGGCGCCGCATAACTTAACCGGAAAAAGCCAGCATACGGTTCGCTCTTTATTTGCCAGATTGGGTCTTTCCTTTTCATAAGCCAACTGTATTGTTATACAGCAACTTGGCCTGACAAATATAAAACGCAGCAGTATACGGAAGGCTTTACCAGCGGAGTTCCCCCGGTGCTGCCTTTGTTATTCCTGAAGCTCGAATTCATCCTTGCCAGCGCCGCAAACGGGGCAAACCCAGTCTTCCGGCAGATCTTCCCATTTGGTTCCGGCTGCGGTTCCGTTATCCGGATCTCCCTCGGCTTCGTCGTAAACATACCCGCATACTGTGCATACGTATTTTTTCATGCTGTTATCCCCCTGTTATTTCTTCTTTTTGTATTACCTGCAAAAGAAGATTATTCATTATCTTATTTCGCCGCCGGGCCTTGTGTACCCTTCTTTTTTCCACTAATTTCATCGCTATTTGGGAATGATTTCAATCGCCTGCTCCGGACACATTTCATGGCAGCAGAAACAGGAAATGCATCCATTTTTCGGAATGAACGCAATCTTGTTATTGATGGAAATGATATGCTTGGGACAGCTTTCCATACACTTCCCGCACCCGACACACTTTGCTGCGATCACAGCCGGTCTGGTTGAGGTTCTTCCCCAGGCGGATCGCGTGAATCCGGCAAAAGAAAATGTGGTATTTTTCTTTACCACCGAATCCGGCAAGGCAAAGGGCGGTTCGGTGGGAACCAACGGATCCCCTGTTTTTTCTATGTGCTCAGGGTCCACCCATCCCCTGCGGCGAGCCCAATGAATGGTGCGTACAACCGCGGGATTGATGTTCATCAGCTCCGCGCATACCTCATCCAACGAATACGCACATCTGGAAGCCAGCGTATAGCCCATGTGCCGTGCCTGCCCGCCGCTGGGGCCGTTGCCTTCCATGCAATCGATCGCATCCACGAAATTCAGATTCGGCTTAACGGTCTCATGTAAATCCAGCAGCATTTTGGTAAACGGCTCAATGGTGGATTTCAGACAATGGTATTCTGCTTTTTTTATGCCGGGGATGCTGCCGAACATATTCTTCACGGCGGCAGTCATCGTCATCAGCGCATGGGTTTTCAGCTTGGCGCAATTGATGATATAGTCCGCTTCCAATAACGGCGTAAGGATGGGAAATCCGTTTTTCTTGCCGCTTGTCGTGTCGTAATTCAACGTCAGCACATCATCAAGCGCGGCAAAGCCGCATGCCTCATAGGTTTTCCGAAGCGTTCTTTCCGTATACAGGCCGCCGGAGCTGTCGGCCAGTACAATGTGGGTAATACCAAGCTCTCTCAGCCGTATCGCAAGCGCCCGTAAAAATACCGGGTGCGTTGTCGCGGCTTTCGCCGGTTCCTTGGCCAGCAGCATATTGGGTTTCAACAGAACTTTCATTCCGGGAGCAAGCTCCCGTTCGATATCCAGGGCCTTCAGGTGTTCGCAGATTGCGGGATAGATTTTCTCTACGGAATAGCCTCCCGCTTTTTGTATGGATACGGCAGTCAACACAGCCACCCTTTCGTGTTTTTCAGTCAGCGTCTGTGCTTTATTCGGTATCGTACTTTCAATCCCCTTCCTTGTTGCAACCATGAATACTTTACGGTATAATCAACATGTTTATTCATGCACTTATACTTGGAGGCAATTCTGTGGAAAAGGGAACCGTTTGGATCATCGGCGGCTCCAGCGGGCTTGGTCTCGCTACGGCAAAGGCATTTGCGGCAGATGGTTGGTTTGTTGTATCCGGCGCGCGATCGTTCAACCCCGCCTCTCAGGAGGGACCGATCCATAAGCTCACGCTGGATGTTACAAGCCAGGAAAGCCGCGAGAAATTCACACAAGAAGCGTTGTCACTCCGTCCTCGTGTGGATGTCTTGGTCTATTGCGCCGCAATTCTCATCCTGTCACCCTGCGAACAAACTTCATACGACGAGTATTCGCGTGTAATGCAAACGAATTTTTTAGGCATGACGGACTTTGTGTCCCGTGTTTTGCCGAAAATGCGGGAGCAGAAAAGCGGCAGAATCGTGCTGTTCTCCTCAATCAACGGCCTGTTGGGAATCCCGTTCCAAAGCGCTTATGTGGCTTCCAAGCATGCCGTTGAAGGATATGCCGAATGCCTTGCCCTGGAGTGCGGGACAATGGGCGTTCAGGTTTCCGTAATTGAGCCTGGAGATCACCACGGCGGCAGCCAGCGCTGCCGTTTATCCTACGATATGCAAGCAGGTTCGCCCTATGCCCGTGCCTATACGGCCGGCATCACAAAAATCAGACACGATGAAGATCATGGGCTGGCGCCGGAACGGCTGGCAGCGATTGTATTGCGCAACGTAAACCGTAAAAAAATGCGGTTTCGCCTGCGGATTGCCAAGCTGGACCAAAAAACCGCCGTTATCCTGCATGACGTTCTTCCCGGAACGAACAGGCGCATTCTGCGCGACTATTATGGAAAGAAGGGATAATCATTACAGCCGTTCATGATATCAAAAAAAAGAGCGAAGCGCTTCGTGCAAACAAAACGCTCAAGAATCTTTACAAAATTATCAGCGAATACGGCGATACGGATGCCGCGATCTGGCTGGAGGACGGTACCATACACTCCTTGTCCTATAACGATTACATCCGTATGACCAATAACTACGCAGCGTATCTGCGCGCCAACATCACAGCAGAGCCGGATTCCTATGTGGTGATCTCCATGGATACCTGCAAGGAATGGTTCCCGACTTTTTGGGGCATTATCCAGGCAGGCTACAACGCGCTGCTGATTGATGTGAATCTGCCGGACGACCTGTTCCATTATCTCCTTCGCCAGTCAGGCGCAAAAGCCGTTGTTACTACCATAAAACGGCCGCTGCCCAAGTCGGTCTCTTTTGTGGATGCAAACGAGTTGTTTCAGGCTCCGGAGGCAGAGCCCTTCGAATCGGATGTCTGGGGCGATCATGTGGCGCTGTGCACCAGCGGTACCACGGGTACCAGCCGGATCTTTGAATACAACGGCCAGGCCATTATTGAGCAGGTTCTGTCTTCCGAGCTGCTGTCCCACAGCATTCCGCGCGCCGCCTCAAACAAAAACATGCGTTCCTTCGCATTTTTACCCTATCACCATGTGTTCGGGTTCTTTACCAACCTGATGTGGATCGGTTTTCTGGGATATTGCGATATTTACCCCCAGAACCGCACCCCGCAGGTGCTGTTGGAGACGGCGCAGAAATGCCAGCCGAATCTGCTGATCACCGTGCCGTTGGTTGCCAATAACTTCTGTACAAGTCTGCAAAAAAAGCTGGCGAAGGAAAGCGCGTTCAAGCGCGCCATGTTCCAAACCATGAAAGCGCTCAGCCTTGGCATACAAACCGTAGCGCCGGACCTGGGTTTGAAGCTCGCTGAAAAAGTGTTTTTCGGCAGTCTCACCTCAAAGCTGCTGGGCTCCAGCATTACGACTATCATCCTTGGCGGCAGCTATACCCCGATGGAGCATCTGAAACTGTTCAATGCTATCGGCTATTACACGATCTGCGGCTTTGGCATGACGGAAACCGCCATCACCAGCGTGGAAACCAGCATGAATCTCCGCAAACGCATCAGCGGTTCGGTCGGCAAACCCCTCGCCAACGTGGAATACCGCGTCAAACCCAGTGATGGCCGCGGCCGCCGCGGCGAGATGTTTATCCGTGGCAAAAGCCTGCATACCGGCCGCCTGATTGATGGCAAACGGATGCCGCCGGATACCATTGAGGGCGGCTGGTATCCCACGGGCGATGTGGTGCGGCTGGAACGCGGCGACCGCATGTTTGTGGAAGGCCGCTGCAAGGATGTCATCGTAAACGAATCCGGGGAGAATGTATACCCCGATGAGCTGGACAATGTGTTTTCCGCCATGGGCGGCGTGGAGCAGAGCACGGTGCTTGGCGTACTCAAGCCCGGCAAAAACCAGAAATACGAGGATATCGTGCTGGTGTTGAACGTCGGCTCCGCGTACCGTGACGACGCCTTTCTGGAAACCCTCATGCAGGAAATTACCCTGCGCAATTCCAAGCTCCCTACCTTGAAACGGCTTTCCCGCGTCATTGTTACGCCGGAGCCCCTTCCGCTGGTCAACGGCATCAAGGTGAAGCGACTGGCCCTCAAGGCCATGATTGAGGATAACAAGCTCGCGTACCGCGACCTGCGCATGGGCACGGGTACGAACAAGCCCACCATTACTGAAGCGCCCAAAGAAGTGGTTGTGCGCGAGGTGCAGCCCAGCCAATTGCAGCTTGAGGAAATCAAGCAAAAGGTACGGGCACTGTACGCCGAGGCTCTGGACGCGGATCCCGGTTCCTTCTCCGACGATCAGCATTTCATCGACGATCTGGAGGGCGATAGCCTGCAAATCCTTTCCGCCGCTTTGAAAACAGAGGAGCAGTTTTCCATCACCATTCCCGTAGAGGAATACGGCCAGTGCACAACCGTAAACGATATGGCCTCCCTGATCTTCGCCAAGCTCAACGGCCAGACCGTGTACGAAAACCAGGGCGAGCCGGATGAAGCTGTTCAGCCGATTGACCGGTTCGAGGATACCCCGGAATTCATCGCCTTTCAAAAAAGGCTTGAGGGCCTGAGCATGCTGGGCGGAGACAACCCCTATTTTGTCTGCCATGAGTCCCCGCTGCGCGATACCAGCATCATGGACGATCATCAGGTGCTCAACTTCGGCTCCTACAACTATGCGGGCATGAGCGGCCGGCCGGAGATTATGCAGGCTGCCAAGGATGCAATCGACAAATACGGCACCAGCGCCAGCGGCAGCCGTCTGCTGGCCGGTGAAAAGAAGCTCTATATCGAACTGGAAAAAGAACTGGCCGAATGGAAGCATACCGAGGACGCGCTGGTGCTCGTCGGCGGCCACTCCACCAATGTAACGTTTGTCGGCAACTTCTGTGATCAGAACGACTTGATTCTGTATGATGTACTGGCGCACAATTCCATCGAGCAGGGCTGCCGCCTGAGCCGTGCCACTGCCAAGCCCTTCCCCCACAACGACGCCGAAGCGCTGGAACGCATTCTGCGCGCGCAGCGCGATCGTTATGCCAAGGTGCTGATCATCATTGAAGGCGCTTACAGCATGGACGGCGACGTTGCCGATGTACCCGCCTTTGTGGCGGTCAAGAAGAAATACGGTTGCTTTCTGATGGTGGACGAAGCTCACAGCGCCTGCGTGATCGGCGAAACCGGCGGCGGTGTGGATGAGTACTTCGGGCTGGAGCCTGGCGATGTGGATATCAAGATGGGTACGCTGTCCAAGGGCCTTGGCACTTGCGGCGGATACCTGGCCGGAAGCAAGAACCTGATTACCTATTTACGGTATAGCTTACCCGGCTTTGTTTTCAGTGTGGGCATTTCTCCCCCGCTCGCGGCCGCGACGCTGGCCAGCATCCGCGCGTTGCGCGGCAATCCCCAGATCATGAAGGATATGAAGCGAAACATCGACTGCTTTATTGCCGAAGCAAAAAAACGCAATCTGGATATCTGCCTGGCCGACCATTCCGCCATTATCCCCGTGTTGGTCGGCAAGGACGAGGATGCTTTTTTCCTCTCCAACGAGCTGCGCAAGCATGGTGTGTTCGTGCCGCCCGCTGTGTATCCTGCCGTGCCTAAAAACAAAGCCCGCCTTCGCTTTTGCGTAATCAGCGAGCATAAGCCGGAGCAGATTGTACAGGCTCTTGATACACTGGTGAAGCTTTCCGCCGATACCGGAATCAAGTTGCCTTCTCCGCAGTAAAAGATCCTCTAAACAAAAAGCGGCTGCCGTATCAATCATATACGGCAGCCGCTTTGTTATGTCTCCGCTTTCGTTGCATCTCTGTTACAGAAGATTCCCTTGCATCAGCTGATCCACAAGCTCAATCGCCCTTGTGAGCCGCTGATCATAGTTGCCGCCCAAGACTACGATTTTATCAAGAAAACCGTTCGCCTTGTACATATCCAGCAACCGCTCGCTTAAATCCATGCGCAGTGCCTGATTGCCGTTGAGGCGCTGACCATCATCCACCCATCGAACATCGGGTAGCAGGTACAGCAGCATATCATAGCGGCTTGCATCAATATAGGCTTCCACCAAAGGATTCCGGTGCCCCAGATAGAGCTCACTGAAATAGTCGGTATAGGTTGCGTCCGTATCAAAAAAACAAACCCGGTTGGCGGACCGCAGCGCGTGATAGTCCTGCTCATATTGCAGGTGCGCAATCCTGCTGAAATCCGTATCGGTGAATATGGTTTCATCATTGCCCAGATAATCCCGGGCGTAGTACCGGCCGACTTCCTCCGACCAGGAGGTGTTGTACAGCTTTGCCATGCATTTGGTCAGCGTGGTTTTGCCGCAGCTTTCCGTTCCGGCGATCAATACCTTCTTGGCAAAAAACGGTCTGGCGGAACCGAGAATATAATCCCAGTTTCCCAGAATGTTATGGCGGATATCCGTAGCGGAAATCGGATAGCGGGTGCGCTTGGGATCGAAGATCTCCACCGCGGCTTCCGGGAAATACTGCTCCAGCATCGCGAGGAAATCCTGGTCGCCCGCAAAAAACGCATCGATCTTTTCGGGCACAACCTTCCGCATCTCCTGACACCACAATGCCCACCCGGACGGGTAGCGCGGAATGCTGCTTTCGTTTAACACCCGCACCACAATATGCTCCATGTCCTGTACCTGCTGTGAGATCCACTGCTTGCGCAGTTGATAGGTAATCGTCGGCAGGCAGGCCTGGCGGCAGATATCCCGGGTTTCCTGCTCGTTATCGGAGATCACCACGATCAGTTTTTCGCACTTGGTGGACGCCTCGATCATTTGATACAAATGGCCTCTGTGCGGCGGGCAAAAGCGCCCAAAATACACACCGGTCTTATACATGCAAGGTTCCTCCCTTGAGGTAGCGTTGTGTGCATAAGTATAGCTGTTTTTACGTTTTTGCACAAGCATATAGCCCAGGTAAACATTGATTAAATCCCCTGTCCGATGGCGTTTCAGCTTTTTGTCAGGTTGGGGTTGCGGAACCTGAAGTGGCAGCAACGCTGCGTTCAAGGTTTCGTATTCCCAAACTTTCGGAAAGATAACGCGCCAGCGTGCAGGGGATTGAATCAGCGTTTACCGTGGATACTGGTTATGTGTTTCGGGCACTCCTTGTCTGAACACGGCAAATCTTATCAACCTTGAAGGTTTGATCAGTAATTTATACGGTCAGTTTGGGCGCATTTGCCAGCAGGTATTTCTCGGCTTCTACGTTCCACAGGCCGCCGGTCCGGTTGCATAGTTCCGCCAGCTTTGCAAACAGCGGATCGGTTTTTCCCTTTTCCGTAAAATCATCAATCGCCGTCAAGGGCAGGCTGATGTGGGTATAAATCAGCTTTTTGCCGCCGGGCACATGCGGAAGATTCAAAATCGTTTCAGCGGCGGAATCCATGCCCCCGATGTGGGTCACCAGAATGGCCGGTGTGATGCGTTTCTGATCCGCCATCCTCAGTGCTTCACGCATATCGTCCGTATTGCCGCCGGAGGTGCCCACCACATGGGTGGCATTGTAATGGACATTGTAAAAATTAAACGGTGCAGAGAACGCAGGGTTGGTGGGACCCGCGAAAAAGTTCAGACAGCCATCATGGCCCAGGATTTCATCGCCCTGCTGCACGACCATTGGCACAGGCGCGAAAATGAATACCTCGTTGTACCCATCGGCGCCGGAAATCTTTTTCAGCTCCGCAACAGGGTCCGCCATGTCCTTGGTGTTGAGATAGATCAGCTCCACTCCGTGCTTTGCCGCCTCCTTCGGAGACAGTATCTGGGCGGCGTGCTGCAGACGCGCGTCGTCGATATCGGTCACGACAATCTTTCCGGAATGCCTGTCCCGGTGTACCATATAATCGATCAGGGCTAACCCCATGGGGCCCGCACCGGCCAGGATGGCCGCCGCACCGCCCTCTTTGATATCCATCTCGTGGGTGTACTCCCCCTGCGTGGTGTGGTAGCAGGCGTGTACCGCGCCGATCACACAGGAAAGTGGCTCGGACAGGGAAGCGGAAAAGTACGCATCACCATCAAAGGTGAGTACATTGCCCTGCTCAATGTATACGTTGGGAACAATGCCGTAGGTCGCGTCCCCGCCCAGGTATTGGAAGGTATATCCCGCGGCATCGTAGGTTCCCTTCAAGGCGGGCTGTAACGAAATGCGCTGTCCCACCTTGTACTGGCTTTGCCATTTCGATCCGATCTCCACAATCTCGGCGGAAAACTCATGCCCGACGATCACCGGATTTTGATCCACATCATTGGGAACGCGCTTGTGATCGCTGCCCTGCATGGCGGCTTTGTAGGTTGACATGCAGATACTGTCGGAGATGATCCTGATCAGGATCTCATCGGTCTTGATGGCGGGGAGCTCAAAGCTCTCCAGCCGCAAATCGTTTTTTCCGTATAACCGGAGCGCTGTTGTAAGCATAGGTTTCATCCTTTCGTGTCTTGCGCTGCCTTGGCATAATGCGCAATGCGGTCGGTAAGCACCGGGTAAGCCCGGATGGTTTTAGCGGAGAACATCCCGTCGTCAAGGTTCTGTGTCGCCAGCAGCTCATGGCCGATCAACGCCCATGCGGCATCCTTGAGATGTTTGAATTCCGGAAGGGCCAGCTGCTTACAGATGAAGGACTGAAACGGCGTGTTGATGTCCTCGCCGCAGATTTGGAACAAATCCTGTTCTTTGCACAGTTTCATGATGTGCTGCAGCTGTACTTGGGTATTGCGGGTTGGCATATAGGTTACGGCATTGAAACCAATTTGTTTCAGCCATACGATTAGTTTGTCCAGATAGGCGTCCTCAAAAACCTGTGTTTTTTTATCCCCCGTTACACTGTTGCCAACATCACCCAGATAGGCATAGGCGGATATGCCGCCTATGGATTTGACAAACGCGACGAAATCGGTAATGTGCGGACACTCGTCGGTTGCGGGGATATAGAATTTTTCTACCAGATGGCTCTTGAAAATCCCCAGCAAACGGTAATCGTAATACGGATCCTCTGTGTTCAAGAGAATATCCAGCGTTTTGCCCTGTGCTTCAATGCCATATTGCTCCTTGAGCAGCGCAGCCAGCTCATTGCCATTTCCGGCAACGGTAATGGCCTTTCCCGCCAGCGCGAACAGGATATGCCGCTCGGTTACGGAACCGCCTTCCGCCGCGCAGCTGAGCGGAACCACATCGCGCTCATAGTCCATGCGCAGGGAGGGAAGCGTACACAGCGCATTTAAGCGCTCAACCATTTTTGCGTTTCGAACACCGCGGTTTTTCCGGTACGGTGCCAGCCATTCCCCCGCCTTTTCAATGCTCTGGTAGGGTATACCATGGCACGCCACATAAGCCACGCCGCTTTGATCGGGATTGTTAACGCGCACATGCTCAAAGGGCGTTCCCTGCAAGCCGCACCGGCATTCAAATCCGTTGGTCACGCTGATACCGATCGCTTTGCCGGCCTGCAGAAATTCTTTTGCGCCCGATACGGAATCATGGTCCATGATTCCCGCTGTTGCCAGCCCGTTCAGCCACGCGTGATAGGCAGCGGATGTCGGCGAATACGGCGAAAAGGAATAGGTCGTATGGATATGGTTATTAACAAAATCTGTCCGCTCAATCTTTTGACGGTCATTTGCAAGAAGGGTGTCCAGATTGCTCAGGCGTTCCTTCGCGGTGGATGCATCCAGAGAAGCGGTGTTATTCATGATTAAACCTCATCTTGTGTGTTGCGAAAAGATCGTATAGTTGATTTTTGCGCCAGGCAAGGTGATTTTGCGATGGAATACTTGCGTATTTCAAGCGAAAGCAGCGATGCCTGACGCAAAATAGTGTGGTTTGCGTATACCAGCTGATCTTATCAGTGAAAACGTTCTGGAAATCGGAGTACATCAATCCGTGTAATGGCTGAATGAACCGTGAGTATAACCGCCTGCGTGCAGGGGATTTATTCAGCATTTACCTAGCTCAGCATTACCTGTCCGCCGGTCACCGGCACAGCCTGCCCGGTTTCGTACTGCTGTTCCACAATGTAGAAAATCGCTTTGGCAACGTCTGTCTCCAGGCAGCCCCGGCCCAGCGGCACCTTTGCCTCGTAAAAGCGGCGTACATCTTCCACTGTTTTCGCACCGGGCACTTTGCCCGCATCCAGATATTGCTTAAACAGGCCGCGCTCGGGATCACTCCACAGGGGTCCGTCCAGCAGGTTGCCGGGGCATATGGCGTTAACCTTGATGCCATAGGGAGCAAGCTCCAGCGCAAAGCTCTGCGTCAATCCGATACCGCCGAATTTGCTGCCCGCATAGGCGAAATTCGCCTTGCTGCCCTCCAGGCCGCTTTTGGAATTGATTTCGATAATGTCACCCATGTACGTATCATCGGCTGCCCGCTGTACTTTCATCACCGCGGCCGCGTATTTGGCACACAGGTAATAGCCCGAGTAATTGACGGCCATCACCTTTTGGAGCTGATCCAGCCGCAGGGTTGCCAGATCGCCGGAGATCACTATTCCGGCGCAGGCTACCATCACGTCCAGCCCTCCGTAGTTGATTACGGCAGCATCGACCATGGCTTTTACGGAGGCTTCGTCGGTTACGTTGGCCGGTACGCCAATGGCGGTTCCCGCGCCATACTCATCGCACAGCGAGTCCGCGACAGCCTTTGCGCCCTGTTCGTTCATATCGGCAATCACGGTATAGCCGCCCTGCGCGGCGATGGCGCGCGCAATACCCTCGCCAAAGCCTTGTGCCGCTCCCGTAACAATACAGATTTTCCCGTCCATCCGCAGCGCGTTTCCGGCGGAGAACGCCACCTTCTGGCGATAGTTTTCCACTTCCCATTGCAGGATGAAGTTTGTAAAATCGTCCGTCAAAGGCAGCGGCCCGCCAAAGCCCTTGGCATACCAAACAATCTTTGTGGCATCCAGCAACAGGGAGAGGGCGGTATCCGCTTCCTTCTTCGTTTTCCCCATCGAAAACACGCCGACATTTTGCATAAACGCAATCTTGGGCGCAAATCCGTTGATCTCCACAAAGGCGTCAAACACGGCGGGAATATCGGAATCAACTTGCAGCTCCAGAAACGGCGATTTGCAATAAACGATCTGGTCGGGGTTGAAGGGTTTGCGGATGTCCGAAAGCGAAAGGGTCAACACCGCGTCACTGCGATGGAACGCCGCGCAGGCTTTCCCCGCCTGCCTGGCATACAGCATGCGCAGCGCGGGCATGGCGGCCAGCGCTTCCGCGGGCACAGCCTGTTCTTCAAAGCTCGGCAGCTTTCCGGCTTTCTTTCCGATTTTGTCCATTACCTGCCGCATCAGCGCGTCGATTTCACGCATGGTTTCCGCTGCCACAATCACGCCGTGGTTCTGCATAAACAGAATGCCGGGCGCCATGCCGTGCCGCGCACGATAGACTTCAAACATATCAAAGCATGTTTTGGCCAGGGTATAGCCGGGTTTGGTGAGCGGCACCCACACCGCTTTGTCCCCAAACAGCTCCTCACAGGCCTTTGCCCCATCCACCCCGCAGGTTAACCCGTTGACCAGCGCCGGGTGGAGGTGAAGCACAAAGGTTTGCGGAAACAGGCCGTGCAGCATGCACTCCACGCTGGGACGGTTGGTTTCCCCCGCCAGCCTTGCGTCCATCATGTCCTGCAGGGCTTCGCTTTCGCGCTGTTTATCCTCCAAGGGATAGGTTTTCTCGAACATGGCGGAAATCTTCCCCATGCTCATTTTCACAAATCCGCTTTCCTCTATGTTGGAAAGCCGTGTGCCGGATGCTTTGACATACAGCACGCCATCCGCTTTGACGGATGTATTGCCCCCGCCAGCAAGTACGTAGCGGCTATCGCCGCCGTACTTGCGCGACATGGCAATGAGTTGGTTCATCAAATCAAGCATTCGTTTTCTCCTGCTTTAAATTCCCAGGCTTTCACGCCGGATTTTCTCCAATGTCTGATAGTTGAATTCCGGCACATATCCCTTGAGGGGCAGCATCTTCTGGTGCACGGCGGACAGAATCCAGCTCGCCTGCGGATAGTAGTACTGATCAAGCTCCGGGCAGGGGCTGATGCCGTTGGACGCGCCGACCACCACGGGCGGGGCATCCAGATAGCCGAAGCAGAATTCGGTGATATTGCGGGCAAAATCGTTCATATGGCTGCCGCGCTCGCAGGCATCGGATACCAGCACTATACGTCCGGTCTTTTTCACTGATTCGATCACCATATCGTAGTTGAAGGGTACCAAGCTGCGGGCGTCGATCACCTCGGCGGATACGCCGTAGGCTTCCAGCTGCTTGGCTGCTTCCATAACGGGGTACAGCGACGCGCCGACCGTGAGGATAGTCAGATCGGAACCCGCCTTTTTAATGTCCGGCTCGCCGAGCGGGATTTCGTAATAGCCTTCCGGTACGCCTTCCTTATGGAATTCTTCGCCTACATCATACAGCTTCTGGCTTTCGAAGAATACCACGGGATCGCTGCCGGACAGGGCGGTGTTCATCATACCCTTGGCATCGTACGGGGTTACGGGGAAGCACACCTTCAGGCCGGGAATATGCGCCACAAGGCTTGTCCAGTCCTGCGCGTGCTGCGCGCCGTACTTGCTGCCCACGGATACGCGAAGCACCACGGGCATGCGCAGCGCGCCTGCGCTCATCGCCTGCCATTTGGCCATCTGGTTGAACACTTCGTCGCCCGCGCGGCCCAGGAAATCGCAGTACATAAGCTCCGGAATGGCGCGGCCGCCCATCAGCGCGTACCCGACGGCGCTGGAAA
This sequence comes from Candidatus Limiplasma sp., assembly GCA_963664595.2. Lineage (GTDB taxonomy): Bacteria > Bacillota > Clostridia > Christensenellales > Aristaeellaceae > CAXXOK01. The sequence continues at coordinate 692,372 of CAXXOK010000010.1, forward strand.
CGATCGTGCTTTCGCTGATCGGCGCGTTGAAGAACCGGTGATACGGCAGCGATTCCGTCATGCCGCCGTATACGCCGAAGGCGCCGCCCCAGTCGCGGTTGTCCTCGCCGAAGGCGATCAGCGTGGGATCCTGATAGAACTTGCCGATGATGGCTTCAAACAGCGCGTCGCGCACGTTGAATTGCTTGATCTTGCTGAAGGGCTTTCCATCCGCGTCAAACGCATAGCGTTCCTTTTTCCTGTTCTTGATCACGCGGCTGTTTTCTTCCAGCGGTTTGAGCACATCCGGCTCGCCCTCGGCGCATTTTTCCACGCGTTGATTGGAGAAGTTCAAGCCACGGATGGCATCGGGATTCGATTTGGGGTCGGGCCGCGGAGAAATCGCGTCGTTTGTGGCCAGTTTCAAAAGCTCGGTCATATCGCTCTTGATATCGGCTTCGATCGCATCCAGCTGTTCCACGGTTGCCACGCCGCATTCCACCAGTTCCCTGCGGTAGGCCTGGATGGAGTCCTCGGCCTGCCAGGCTTCGACTTCCTCCTTGGTACGGTAGCTGGAAGCGTCGGTGGTGGAGTGACCGGCATAGCGGTACGTAAGCACATCCAACAGAACGGGGCCCTTGTTTTGGTCGAGCACCTTGCGCTTGCGCTTGTAGGCGTCGATCACGGCCAAAGGATTGTAGCCGTCTACGCGCTCGGCATGCATGGCGTCCGGATTGATGCCCGCGCCCACGCGTGCCAGAACGCCGTAGGCCATGGTTTCGCCGTCGGTCTGGCCGCCCATGCCATAGCCGTTGTTAAAGAAATTAAACACGAGTTTCAGGCCGCCCTGGTAGCCTTCCTCCCACAGCTTGGAATATTGAGCCATCGAGGCATAGTTGAGCGATTCCCACACGGGGCCGCAGCCCAGCGAACCGTCGCCGATGTTGCAGACTACGATGCCCTTTTCCTTCATGATCTTTTTGTACAGCGCCGCGCCGACTGAAACGCCTGCGCTGCCGCCGACGATGGCGTTGTTGGGATAAATGCCAAACGGCGTAAAGAACACGTGCATGGAGTTGCCCAGGCCCTGTGTAAAGCCGTTTTGCCGTCCGAACAACTCAGCCATGAAGCCATACAGCAGGAAATCCTGCGCGACGCGCTTCACATCGCCTTGATTGCGCTTTTCAATCGCGGCCAGCGTTTTGCCGCCGTTGAAATCCTTCATGATTTTGAAAAGTTCGTCGTCCTTAATCTGGCGGATGGCGCTGTATCCGCGCGCCAGCACCTCGCCGTGGCTGCGGTGCGAGCCGAAGATCGCGTCGTTGAGATCCAGCGTATACGCCATGCCGACGGCCGCGGCTTCCTGCCCGGTGTACAGGTGGGCGGGGCCGGTATACACATAATCCACGCCGTTGTACATCTTGGTGGTACGCACGGAAAAGATCATGGTTTCCAGCTCGCGGATGGCCTGCATATCGTGATAGATGTTGATGAACTCCGCATCGGTGAAGTTTTTACGTTCGTCCTTCACACCTTTTTGATAGGTGTTGATCGGGATCGACGGGATTTTCAATTCACCTTTGGCACGGATAACCTTCGGATCATAATATTGACTCTGTGGCATACTGCGTACTCCTCCTAAAATATCGTTTCTCTGAAGATCTCACCCACGGTGGGATGCGGGAATACCATGCGCTGCAGATCGGCCGCTCTCATTTCTCTGCCGATCATCAGTGACGCGCCGAAGATGATTTCACTGGCGGGATTGCCGATCATGGATACACCGAGAATTTTCCCGGACTTTTCCAGCACCATTTTAAACAGTCCTTCGCCGCCCTCGTTTTCCGCCATGAAACGGCCCGAGTAGGACATGGGCACTTTCTTTTCGACGGCGTCGATTCCCTTGGCCTTGGCGGAGGCAAGCGTTTCGCCGCAGCTGGCAACCTCGGGATTGGTATAGATGACTGCCGGAATGGCAGTATAATCCATCGCGTCCTTTTTGCCGATCATGTGATTGACGGCCACTTCCGCCTCGCGGTACGCAGTGTGTGCCAGCATGCTCTTGCCATTGATATCCCCGGCGGCGTATACGTTCAGCTCGCTGGTCAGCATATTTTCGTCCGTTACAATTTTACCGCGTTCCATGGTGATGTTCAGGCGGTCGGCGCCCTTGGGCAGCACGGGGCGGCGTCCGATGCTCACCAGCGTTTTATCACATGCCAGCACCTCGGTTTTGTCCCCGATAGCGACGGTTACCTTGCTGTTTTCAAACTTTTTGGCTGTAGTGCCCAGTTTGAAGGTGATACCCTTCTTTTCGTAGGCGGCTTTCAGCAGGTCAGCAATCTCCGCGTCGATAGGGCCGCCGATGGAACCAAGCATTTCCACCACCGTAACGGCGCTGCCCGCGGAGGCAAAGTAGCTGGCCATTTCCAGTCCGATTACGCCGCCGCCGACCACGACCAACGCTTTGGGGATTTCCTGCAGCTCAAGGATTTCACGGTTGGTCAGGGCAAAACCGGAGGCAACGGCATCCTGCAGGCCGTCGATCGGCGGCAGAATGGGCATGGAGCCCGTAGCGATCAGCAGCCGGGATCCGGTATACACCTCACCCTTGGCGGAAACGGTATAGCCGCCTTCCGCACGGCCTACGATCTCGGCTTCCTCCGTTACCACGGTCACCTTCCCGGCTTTCAGCTGCGCGGCAATCCCCATCGTCAGCTTCTTGACGATCTTCTGTTTTCTGCGGATGACCGCCGCATGGTCCAGCGCCGCGTTTTGGCAGGTAACGCCGTACTTTTCCCCACCGCCTTTGGCGTAGTCATAGATTTTCGCGGAATATAAAAGCGTTTTGGATGGGATGCAGCCTTCGTTTAGGCAAACGCCGCCCAGCGCTCGTTTTTCAAACAGCAGCGTGCTCAGCCCTTCATGCGTCGCGCGTTCCGCCGCGCGGTATCCGGCGGGGCCGCCGCCCAGAATGATGAGGTCAAAACGGGTATCCGTCATGCCTGGGCACCTCCCAGCAGCAGGGTGAAGGACTCAAGGTTTTTGCACAACGCCTGCAGGAAACGGCTGGCGGGCGCGCCATCCACCCCGCGGTGATCATAGGTCAGCGACAGCGTCATGCAATCGTAGAACTCCACGGAGCCATCGGCGGCTCTGCGCGGCCTCAGCGTAATGGTGTTCACGCCGAGAATGCCCACCTGCGGCGGATTGAGGATCGGCGTAAAGCTTTCGATGCCGAGATTGCCGAGATTGGACACGGTAAAGGTGCCACCCGCCAGCAGCTCCGGCGCAATACTGCCGTCCTTGCAGGCTGCGGCAAGCTTCTTTGTCTCGTTGGAAATCTGAAACAGCGTCATCTTGTCTGCATCACGGAGCACCGGCACCACCAGCCCTGTGGGAATATCCACGGCGACCGCCAGATGCACTCCGGTAAACTGCCGGGCTGTTTTTTCCAGATAGTGCGCGTTCATCTGCGGGAAGGCAAGCAGCGTGCGGGACACGGCAAAAAGCACCATATCGCCGATTGTGATACCCTTGGCCGCTTCCATCGTCTTGCACTTTTGGCGGTACGCAAGCAGCTCAGTCGCGTCAAAGCTGGCGGTGTGGGTCAGCTGCGCGGTGGATTGCAGCGAGCCCATCATGGTCTTGGCGATGGTCTTGCGCATGGTGGTCAGCGGAATATCCTTATACTCTGGCGTGAACGCCGCGGCAGCCGCCGGGGTCGCTGTTTGTACGGCAGCCGTTTGTGCAACAGCTGCGGCAACGGGAGCCGCGGCTTTCTGCACGCCCGCGTCCAGAAGCGCTTTGATATCGCGCTCAATGATCATGCCCTCTGCACCGGTGGCATCGGCCAGCAGCGGATCAATCCCGGCTTTCGCGGCCAGGGCGCGCGCACGCGGCGATATCAGCCTGCCCTCTGCCTTATCCTGCGCCACGGTCAGAACGGGTTCTGCTTTCTGTTCAACGGGAGATGACGCCACCTTGGGCGCATCGGTCGCCTGCTGTTTGGCGGCTTCCGGCACAGCCTGTGCCGCCTCATAGGTTTCGCCTGCTTCGCCGATCACCATCACCGGCGCTTTAATCGGCAGCTCGTCGCCTGCCTCACACAGGATCGCGAGAACAACACCTTCAAACTCGCTCTCTACCTCAAATACGCTCTTACCGGTTTCTTCCGAAAAGAGCATGGTGCCAACCTTTACCGTATCGCCGACCTTAACAAAAAACTCGCCGATCACGGCACTTTCTTCCGATATTCCCATTTGGGGAAGGAGCACCTGATTTGCCATTGTATTCCTCCATCCATCCTATCATCGTCTTGACACAATTATGCATGTTTATTATACTGACATTACGCATTTTTGTCCATTATCTCCCCAAACATTGCGCGGCGGCGTACATATGCGCATATATTGTGATCATATGCGCATCTCCTGAAAGGAAATCAGATGATCCCATTTGAACGCAGAGAACAGATCGTATCGCTTTTGGAAGAGCGGAAATCCGTCACGGTAGAATCGCTTGCCAGAGAATTGTTTGTCAGCGGCGCTACCCTGCGGCGTGACCTGCAAATTCTGGAAGAAGAAGGCCGTATCCGCAGAACCCACGGAGGGGCTGCCCTGCCGCTGCACAGCATGCAGGATATTCCCCTGCTGGCCAGGCGCATGGAGCGCATGCCGGAGAAGCAGCTCATCGCCCGTGCGGCCGCGCGCTTCATCTCCCCCGGGGACACGCTGATTTTGGATGCCAGCAGCACGGTGCTTGCCATGGGAGAGGCGCTGCAGGACATGGGATCGCTGACGGTCATTTCCAGCGGTCTGCTCACGGTTCAGGCTCTGGCCGTGCCCGGCCGCCGCGTATTGTGCACCGGCGGCATGCTGCGCGAGAATTCCGCTTCGTTGGCCGGTGTGGATGCTTCCTCATTTTTGCAGGATCATCATGGCACATGGAGCATCGTATCCTGCCGAGGCTTAACAACCGATGGCCTGTGGGAAAGCGTACCTGAGGAGGCCGCAATCAAGCGCTGTATGCTGGATGTGGGCGACAGGCACATGCTTCTGTGTGATGCCAGCAAGATGAACCAGTTTTACCTGTGCAAAACCGGCGACCTTCGCCGGATTGATATTCTCGTTACCGATAAATATCCTCAGGGCGATATTCTGTTCGCTCTGCAAAACGCTCATGTGGAAATCGTAGTCGCCTGATCCTCTTTATAAAACAGCAACGTTTTTTTACAAACCCGGCCTGATAGTATCGCCGTTGGTTTTTTTGCACTGTTTCCGATGCTATTTATACTCACTTGACATTTAATAACATTAATATTACTATAATCTTATATATGTTATTTAAGGTGCTGTTATGAAGGTAACGGATTTGGTTTTCGGGCTGATCGCGTCGCAGCAAAAAGAGTGCTATACGTTTGATGACCTTTGCTATCTGGCAGCGCCCTTTGCTGTTTCCCCAGCCACATTGCGCACCAATCTGGCCCGCATGGTTTCTGCTCAAACCCTCAGCGTTCACCGTATCGGCAGAAAAGCGCTCTATTCCTTCGGCGACAGGGGGCTGCGCATCAAAGCCAATATCCTGCATGGTTTTACCGCTTTGGATTGGAAAGACTGGGACCGCACGTACTGGGGCGTTGTTTTTTCCGTACCGGAAGCCCACGGGGAAAACAGGCACGCAATCCGCCGAAAGCTTGCGAAGTACCGCTTTGCCTGCCTGAATCCGGGGCTGTGGGTTCGCCCGCTTCACCCTGCCGAGTCCATCCCGGAAACGTTTGGCAGCATGCTGGCCTCCGGGTATTGCCGTTTGATCCGGTTTACAAACCACGCGGAATTTTCTCCGGAGCAAATGAGTTTTATGTGGAATTTACAGGACATAAACCGGGCATTTGCGCAAGGTATCTCGATGATGGAGCAGAGTACCCGAAAACTGTACATACTTACGCCCTCTATGGCGCTGGTGGAAAAAATGACCGTTGGCGATACCCTTGTCAAGACCATTTCCCGCGATCCCATGCTGCCGCCGGAATTTCTGCCCCCGGACTGGAAGGGGTACGAAATCAGGCATAAATTTACACAGTTTGATCAAATGGCAACCCAATACAGCAAGCCCTATTGTAAATCCATTGAACGTGAGGAGGACGCGCCATGAAAATCGTCGATCTGACACAGGAGTACGAGAAGCTCTATTTCGTTTGTCTGGAAGACTGGTCAGACGAAATGAAAGAATCCGGATGCCATAAAGAAACTTGGTACCGCGCAATGAAGGACAAAGGCCTGCGGGTAAAGCTGGCCCTGAACGACGACAACAAAGCGGTTGGCATGATCGAATATCTGCCCATTGAGTATTCGATTGCGGAAGGTCACGAGCTGTACTATATCAACTGCATCTGGGTACATGGGCATAAGCAGGGCATCGGAGACCAGCGAAAACACGGCTATGGCAAGGCGCTGCTCCAGGCGGCGGAAGACGACGCCCGGGAGAAAGGCGCGTCAGGCATGGCGGCGCACGGAATCACATTGCCGTTTTGGATTCCTGCCTCGTATTATAAAAAGCAGGGTTATCGGGTTATCGATAAAAGCGGCATGATGCGGCTGTTGTTTAAACCCTTCATCCCGCAGGCCCAGCCGCCCGTAATGGTCAAGCCCGTTCGGAAACCCTCAAAGCAGGAAAATCCCGGCAAGATAACCCTTACCTATCTGCTGACAGGCAGCTGCCCCGGATGCAATATCGTGTTCGAGCGGGCAAACCGGGCGGCCGAAGAATTTCAGGGCCAGGTTGTACTTCGGACAATCGATACGTCGGACCGGGAAACCTATCTTGCATGGGGCGCGCAGAACGAGCTGTTTCTGGAAGACCGCCGGATTACCAACGGCCCTCCGCTTTCCTATGCCAAATTGAAGAAAATGATACAAAAGCAGCTCCGCAGGCTTTAGCCCATAAGACAGCCTTTCGCGCATTGCGTTCCCGCCCAATTTCAAAGCGACTGCCAACCGCGACATCACAGGACGCGCAACAATTTTACCGGGATCGTTCCATAATCATTTTGCCAGCAAGATCGAGGTGCTGCAAGCAGTATAGAATCGTGATATAGTGCTTATCCTTCATCCGGAAAGTGCATCGGAAATCAAGCAGGTGAACAAACAGTATCACCGGCAACATAATTTAATTACATTACCTTGTTTGAGAGGATCATTCACAGTTTTCTCAATACCATGTAAAGCAAGCAGCTTGCCAAATAAAACAAGATTATCCTGATGGAGGAGTACGCCCGCCAACCGTCGGGGAACCGCTTATTCGTGGCAGATAATGCTTGCTTTTCTCCATGGATAACCTGCTCGTGTGACGGATAGCCTGGGCAATCTCCGCGTGAAGGATGCAACGCTCTCCGGCAAAACGCATGGCTGCATATACCTTGGCTTCGCTTCGGACTATGTGTGCTATGCTTTCTTCAGAAATAATCCGGGATATTCACGGCGCTACAGACCTAAATCATTACACAATAGCTCTTCGAAACGCTTGTCAGTCCATAGACCGCTTTGCTATTTGCCTATCGCCTTTTGCAGCGCGTCGCGGATGGCCAGCAGAATCACTTTGCTGGAATAGGTGGCGCCGGAGGCGGTATCCACCAGCAGTGACTGTGTCTGGACAACTCGATCCGGAATCACTTCCGCGCCGCCGCCCTGCCCGTTAAGGTGCTGCTCCAGAAGAATACTGGTTATCTCGTGATCCTTCACCGCCACCTGCACCTGTGCGATCACGGGAAACGCGTTGCATCTCCCGGTAAAGGTTCCGTCCGGAACCTGCGTAAGGTCTATTGCTTCTATAAAGGTCTGTGCGATTTGCCGTTGATTGCGCTCCCCTACGTCAGCAGAATGCCGATCACCGCGGCCAGCGCAACCGCGATAGTAACCCATACCATCGTCCTTTTCCGTCTCCCACTCATATACCGTTCCTCCATGGTTGCGGCAGGACACAACAGCGTTACGAGGATATTGATTTGCGGCAGGGTTTACGAAATCCGGCGCTGCCTTGCGCTGATTTTTATGTGTCCTGTTTGCAGGCTGTTTCTATTGCCGCTATTATACTCGTACTTCCTGTCGGCACGCAAGAAGCAAGAAATAAAACATTGCATATTTTCTCCGCGTTCCGTTTATCCGGCTTCTTCCCGCTGCCCTTTACAGACACCCATCCGCACGGTATGATTAGGAAGCGTTATCCGTTCCGAAAACCAGCAAAGCACGCTGCAGGCAGAGAGGTTATACATGTCCGATACACAAACAAGCAAATCTTCCGAAATACAAACGGTATCCATCGTAGGGCTTGGAGCGCTCGGCACTTTATTCGGCCAGCTTCTGGCCCTTCACATACCAAAAAACGATTTGCGCATTCTGGCCGATCCCGGCCGCATTGCCCGCTATCGGCGTGACGGTGTATACAGCAACGGTGAGCCGTGCGATTTTCAATACGTATCGACCGATGATCCCGTTCCCCCCGCGGATCTGATTTTGGTCGCGGTAAAATACGGTCAGCTTTCCGAAGCGCTGCAAACCATGCGCAGCCACGTTGGTCCCGATACCCTGATACTGTCCCTGCTCAACGGCATTTGCAGCGAGGATGATATCGCGGCGGTTTACGGCCGCGATAAGGTGGTGGACTGCATCGCATACGGTATGGACGCGGTCAAGGAAGGCAACCGCCTGACCTACGGCCATACCGGCAAACTTTGTATCGGAACCCATATCAGCGGTCCGCCGACGGATTCCGTTCAAAAAATCGCCCGTTTCTTTGAACGGTTCCGCTTGCCCTATGAAATCAGCGAGGACATGGGCCGGTTTATGTGGGGCAAGTTCATGCTGAATGTAGGCGTCAACCAGACGCTGGCGGTTTTCGGCCCGGATTATGCTGCCATCCAGCACAACGGCCCCCAACGGGATACCATGATTGCCGCGATGCGCGAGGTGGTCGCGCTTTCGGCCCTCGAAGGCATTCATTTAACGCAGGCCGATCTGACAAAGTGGGTGGATATCCTTTCCACCTTAACCCCTCAGGGCAAGCCCTCCATGCGGCAGGATGTGGAAGCGCAGCGCTTTAGCGAGGTGGGGCTGTTCTCCGGCACCGTGCTTGCGCTGGCCCAGAAGCATGGGCTGGATACCCCCGTGAACCGAATGCTGTTTGACCGGATTCAGGAGATTGAATCCCGGTACCCGGCATAAGCATTGTACAATCATTTCACTATATCCACGATTCCATCTTGCAATGTTTATACATCCTCTGTATACTGTGAAAGGTATTTAAGCTTTTACATGGGTTTGCATACCGTCAGTCCACCGCATACCGTGCTGCCGTTTTGTCGGCAAACCCGATTTTGATCCAACAGTCTGGAGGCGTGTCCATTGTTTCAGCTGCCCGAATATCATGCGCCGGATTTTTCCGGCGCGGCGTTTGTATCCGCCCCGGATGTGCATACCCTGCCGGCCCCCGGAGACGGAATCCTTCCCGATGATTTCTACGCAACGAGCATTTACCCGGAGTATTTCAAGTGTAACGGCAGTTGGCGGCTGATCAGCGCCGCGCGGATGGACTGCGCCGTCGTCATCAGCGATGGCCGCCCCATCGCCACGGAAGCCCGCCGGATTAAGCGGGGCGACCAAATTGTGATTGGCCGGGAAGAAAACCTATCCAACGGCGTGTTTACAGATGATCACGCGTTTCAGGAGATACGGGGTAAAAGCAGCGCCCAAAGCTTTGCTTTCCGCACGGGAAGCTCCCGGGAAACCTCATATTCCCGGGACTATGATCAGCTCTATGAGATTTTGAAGCACGACCGGCATAACGGCTCCATCGTATGGGTGCTTGGGCCTGCCGTGGCCTTTGACTATGATTCCAGAAAAGCGATGGCCGGGCTTGTATCCAACGGATATGTACACGCGATCCTCGCCGGAAACGCGCTTGCGACCCATGATATGGAGGCCGGACTGTTTCACACCGGCCTCGGTCAGGATATTTACACCAAGGAGCTGCTCTATAACGGCCACTACCACCATCTGCAAACAATCAACAGCGTGCGCCAAAGCGGGTCCATTGAGAAGTTTATCCAAGAGAATCCCGCGCAGGATGGTATTGTGGCCGCATGCGTACGCCACCACGTGCCGATGGTTCTGGCCGGTTCCATCCGGGATGATGGCCCGCTGCCCGGCGTGATCGCCAATGTGTATGAAGCCCAGGACGCCATGCGGCGGCAAACCATGCAGGCCACCACCGTAATTGCCCTCGCAACACAGCTCCATACCATTGCCACCGGCAATATGACGCCGTCCTGGCAGCTTCGCGGCGGAAAGCTGCGCCCCGTTTATTTCTTTACCGTGGACATTTCGGAATTTGCCGTGGGAAAGCTGCACGACAGGGGCAGTCTCAGCGCCATCAGCATCGTTACCAACGTGCAGGATTTCCTGATCAACACTGCGCGAAGCTTGAACGTACTGTAATTTCCATCGAATATAGCTTCCGCATGGCCGCCGAATAAACCAAGCCGCAATCGCTTTTGATTGCGGCTTGGTTTCTTTTTGCTCATTCGTTTGACTGGAAATACGCCCCTGTTCCCCGCGCACTATTGTTAAAACGGCCCGTACTGAATTGCGACACCGATCATCAAAAACCCGCAGGCAATTAAAAGAGAAACCAACTGAAGCTTGATCGTCCATTTCATCCATTTGGTATAACTGACCACCGTTAAGCCGAGGCAGATCAGCAGCACTGGGTTGGTGGGATATATCATGTTGGAAAAGCCGTCACCGAAGCTGAACGCCAGCACCGAGGTTTGCCGGGTAAATCCGACCAGATCGGATAACGGCGCGATAAGCGGCATCACCAGAAACGCTTTGGCGGACGAGGAGCCGACAAACAGCTCCAGCAGCAAAATCAGCGCGTACGCCAGCAATATGGCCACAAAGGGCGAGGTGGTCATTATCACGTTCGAAGTGTGGTACAGGATGGTATCCATGATCCCGCCGTTGCTGATGATAAATTTCACACTCATCGCCATCAAAATCAACACAATTCCCGGCGCGATGCCACCGGCTGCGCCGACGATGATTTTCAGCCTTCGCTTGCCGGAAATCCCCGCGATTTTTGAGGCGATCAACCCGCCGACCAACAGCAGAATCCCAAGAATGGGCAGCATGAGATCGGACAGAATGGAAACGAACGAAGCCGCTACAAACAGCACCAGCATCCCCACAAGGAACATGCCGAAAGCAAGGCTTGCTTTTTCCAGCTTCCGAAATTCCTCCGGGGTTTTTTGGCTGAGCATCTTTTCCAAACTGCCGGAATCACGATATTTTTCACGCAGTGCGGCATCGTCCCCGTATACGCTGGATTTTTCAGGGTTCTTTTCAATTTTCCGCGCATACCGGTATAGAAACAAAAATAGCACGCCATAATACACAAGGAAGATGATCACGCGGTATCCGGAGCCGGAATACAGGGGCAGCCCCGCAATTTTTTGTGTGATCGCAATGGAAAACGGGTTGGTGATGGCGGCTGTAAACCCAAAGCAGGACGCGAGCATGCTCATACCCAGCCCCACCAGCGAATCCCAGCCCATGCAGTAAGCCAGCGCCAGGATGATCGGCACCAGCGCGATGTTCTCTTCAAACGTGCCCAGCACAGCCCCCAGCAGCATGAAGAAAAACACGATGATCGCCATCAGCAGGTATTTCATCCGACTGAACCTTTTAACCGCTTTGGAGATGAACAGCGACATGATATCGCTCTTTTCCAGCAGAGAAAACGCCATGCTCACCGCCAGCAGGAAAAAGATGATCACGATCACAACCGCGCCGTCCGCACTGCCCAGCACCTCGATAGGCGCTGTAAACCAACGGAAGATGGGTAACTTTGCCGTATCCGTTGTATGGTATGAATCCGCTACGAGCGTTTCGATTCCGTCCACTGTTACGCGGTCGTAACTGCCGGTAGGCACAACGCGCGTGAGAACGCCCACGGTTATCATCAACAGGAACAAGATGACAAACGCGATGATAAAGGTTCGTTTCCCGATTTTTAAGGATGCCTCTTCCCGGTTGTTCTCCATTGCGGAATCCTCCTGCCGCTTAGGGTGCTGCCCTGTGTTCACCCGAAGCGCTTATTTTCCGATATCTTTCAATGATACAATAGAGAATATTATATGAACAGCCCGGCGCAAAGTCAATCGCCAGGCTGTTCGCGTTCTGTTTATTCTATTGTTTTGACTTCTGTAATTCGGAAACGAGTTTCCCAAGCGCACGGATCCCGCCCTGAATCTGTTCAAGGCTCAGGTGCCCGTATCCTAAAAGCAGCTGGTCCGTAGGCTCCCCATCCACAAGGCAATACCTTGACAGCGGTGTTACCCGTATACCCGCGGCCCTGCACCGAGCCATGAATTCACTGCCGAAAGTATATCCCGTAAATTGCAGCGCAATGTGCAGGCCAGAAGAATCACCCCATGGCAGCACGGCATCCCCGAACGATTGACGCACGGCATCCAGCAGTGCGCCGCGTTTTTCTCCGTACAGCCGCCGCATCTGCCGTACATGACGGTCCAGCAGCCGCAGCCGCAGAAACTCTTTCAGTGCAGCTTGCTCCAGCATGGGGTTTTGTACGTCCAGATAGGTTCTGGTATGCCGCCATTTGCCCTGCAGCGCCTTTGGCAGTACGGCAAACCCGATCCGCAGCGCCGGAAACATGGTTTTGCTGAACGTACCGACATAGACCACACGGGAGGAATCCATTGTATAGATGGGGCTGATGGGTAAGCCTGTGTACCGGAATTCACTGTCGTAATCATCTTCAATAATATAGAAATCTTTCTCCACAGCCATGCGGATCAGAGCGGCGCGGCGGGTTGCCGTTAAAATGCTGCCCAGTGGAAACTGATGAGACGGCGTAACATAGACCGCCGCGACATCCTTTCCACTCAGCGAGGCCACGTCCGCGCCCTGCTCATCTACCCGCATGGGATGAATGGGGATTGCGCGCTCCTCCACCAGCGTTCTCACCCCTTGATGTGATGGGTTTTCCAGCGCAAAGGGAAGCTTATCGCGCCGCAGGATTTCCACCAGTACATATAGTGCCTGTGTGGCGCCGGAGGTGATATAAATATCTGCCGGATCCACTTCCATATTCCGCGCCCTGAAAAGCCAGGCGGCAATCTCTCCGCATAGCGGCTCCCAGCCCTTTGGGCTGCTGTATGCCATGCTGCGGGCCGACAGGCTGTCGGCCGCCTCTTTAATTCTCTCGTTCCATGCTTTCCATGGAAACGCGTTGAGATCAGGCTGTCCGGAACGGAAATCCCAGAGGATATCTGCTTTATGCTCTTCCAGCTTTATGGGCTTACTTTCCTTTCGCATCCGCTGCATTTGCAGTCCATCGGCCACACGGGACGGCGCGCCTTGCCTACGGAGGATAAATCCCTCCGTCCAGAGCATATCATAGGCGATATTGACGGTGTTGCGGGATACGCCCAGTGCGTCCGCCAGCTCTCTGGTAGAGGGTATCGCTTCGCCCTGTGCAATCCGCCCCGACAAAATCCGCTCCTTCAGCGAACGGTAGATCTGCTGGGACAGCCCGATTTCGCCTTTTGGATCCAATTCAATTCCCCACATATAGCTACTCCTGCTGGTACTCTATCATTGCATATTAACTGGTTCTTTCAATAGTCCAGTTTATCCGTTACCATTATATCCGATCTGATTGAATATACAAGAAGGCGGGATCATGATGCAGTCTCTGCGGGGAAAACTCTACCTGACGTGTGCCTTTGCCCTGGCCGGTACCTCCGTGATTACCGGGTATCTGCTTTCTGAAAAAGTGTCCGTTTTTACGATCACCATGATCAGCATGGGCATTGTGCTGGTCGGTTTATTTCCGGTTTATGGCAGGCTAACAATCCGCACTGCCCGTTTGCTTACCGGGCACGACTGGCTTCTTCTCTTTTTTCAGGCTCTGTTTGGTATTTTTTTATTCCGTATGTTTCTCCTTTTTGGTGTTGCCTTTACCAGCACGGCAGAAGCCGGTGTGTTAACCGGGGCAACGCCCGCCGTTACCTCGTTGCTGGCTTTTTGGATACTCAAGGAGCGTCCTTCCGGCATCACGGTTGCCGGGATCGGCTGTACCGTGGCCGGCATTGTTTTGTTACAGGGAAACCGTTTGTTTTCCGTACAGTTCTCCGTCAGCCATCTGCTGGGGAACGCGTTGGTTCTGTGCGCCGCCGCGAGCGAATCTACCTTCAATATCCTATCGCGCAAGCATCAGGGCAGTGAGTACCGGCGCTCTGCCGTGATGATCCATCCGATGGTGCAAACTCTGCTGGTCTGCGGCTTTGCATTTTGCCTTTCAGCCATCCCCGCAATACTGGAGCATCCCTGGTCCTCACTGAAAACGCTCGGCTTACAGGAATGGGCGGCTTTCGTGTGGTATGGGTTATTTGTTACCGCGGCAGCCTTCGGTTTTTTCTATGCGGGCGCCAAACGTTGCAACGCGTATACGATCGCCGCGTTTTCCGGTGTAATGCCGCTTTCTGCGGGGTTGCTATCCATACTTGTGCTGCGGGAACGGGCAACGGTTTTCCAATGGATTGCAGGCATATTGATTATCCTTGGTATCCTTTTGATTGGACGAAAGAACAGGAGGACGGCATGATTACTCTTAATAATTCGGTTACACAACGCTTTCCGGGTGCAAAAATGGGGATTCTCGCCATAACGCATGCTGATCCGGCGGCGGCCCTTCCGCCGTCCGCTATTGACGCCGCCATGGCAGAAATCCGCAACCGATACGCGCAAAAAGACCGAAAGGCGTTGAAATCGATGTATCCCATTCAGGTATACACGGATTATTACCGCCACTTCGGGTATAGTTATCATGTGCTTGCACAGCTTGAATCGGTGCTTCAGGGGAAGAAGCAATTTCAGTCCCGGCCCAGCCTGCTGAATGCGATTTTTGTCACCGAGGTGGAAAGCATGCTGCTCGCGTCAGGCCACGATCTGGCAGCGCTGCGTACTCCCCTTCAGCTGAAGACCGCAGCGGGCGATGAAACATACCTGTCGATTTCCGGAAAGGCAGTTACCGCCGTGCCTGGCGACCTTATGGTATGCGATGGAACCGGTGTGATTTCCAGTATCTTACGGGGGCCGGACGAGAGAAGCCGCATTACGGCGAAGACCACCGATGTGCTGATCACCCTGTATGCCCCGCCGGGCATCCAATCAGCTGATTTAATGGCTGCGCTTCATAGATTGGAAACGCGAATTGCTTCCTTTTCGCCCTCCGCCGAAACGCTTTGTCTGGATGTTTATGAATGAAATAAATAACAAACTGATGTGGCTAGGGATTTTGATTTTTTAATCCGCAGTCGGGAAAAAGAAAAACAGTGCGGCCGGTTGCCGCATCCGGTCTTCTCTGCAAAGAACATTGGCAAATAACGGCAACAGGCAACGGCATGCTGTTAGGACTTCGCATGCAATCACACGTCCAGTTCCGAAACGATCTTTATTATTTTATTCTCCGGCTCGTTCGCCGTATGCAGCGGATTCCACACCTGGGCAAAAAACGGATCCACCTTGGCCCTGGCCGCATAGTTCCAGCTTTCCCGTTCGCAAACCGGGCACCAATGTCCGCCTTCCAGCACCAGCAGGGGGCTTGCTTCAAATGTGTGCCCAAACGCACACCGGAAGGATAGCTTACTCCGCCAATCCCCCACCGTCATGGTTTCGGACAGGCACTCGCCGCCGCGGAACGCCGCCGCATGCTGTATATCCGTAAGCGACAGCTCTTCCCTGGGTTTTTGCTCATCATAGCCATGGTCGATCCGGATGACCCGATCCCAATCCTTGAAATGCTTGAAATCATGAATGTCGTCCGGCAGGCTTTCCCAGTGCTCCCGGCTGCCCCAGCAGGCGTTGATCTGTTCCTTCATATTCTGTTCGATAAACCGAACGGTACCGTGCTCGCCTCTGGCGATTTTCAGAAAAACCTTTTTCAGAAGTCTGCCCATGATCTTCTGTCCGCCCGGCAGCTTGCAGATCATCCGGGAAATCACCGCGGTAACCCCGAGGTTTTTCAGATAGACATCATAGAAATACTGCATGGAATCGTGGCGGAAATGCAGAAAGCTCTCCAGCCGGTCCGAATCCAGATAATACTGTCCGTGAAAATTGTGTGTGGCAAACCATTTGGGATCAATCACATCGTTCATATTCCGGATCCCGATGGCGCCATACATAGCTGAAAACAGGGTATACGTATCCACACGGCAGCTTTCCCCGCCGCCGATATTATAAATATGCCCCCAGAAGCTTTCCGGAAGCTCTCCCATGCTTTGGAAACGGGCAAGGTTGCGCAGCAGTATGCCTGAATCCCGGTCGGACACATACTCCAGCACATTGTCCAAACAGTTATGGAATATGATGGCATCCTGAATTTTACTCATGGCAGGACCCATAATCCCGGTCTGACGCAAAGTGACCCAGTATTTCAGCCCGGATTCAATCAGCAGCCTCTCGGCCGCGATTTTGGAAACGGCATAATAGTCAAACAAACCCGGTTTGATGGGATCACCGACGCGCCCCCAATGGATGGGCGGCATCCTGTCCCCCGTTTCCGCTACGGTGCCGATGTACACGAGCTTGACCGTATCCATACGCTTCTGTTCTTCAATTGCCCGCAGGATATTTTTCATGCCTCCGTAATTCACCTGCATGGCAAGCTGCGGATGGTAGTCCGCCGCGGGCGATACCAGAGCGGCCACATGCAAAATGAGATCCGCTTTCTGCACGCACCGGTACACGTCCTCATAATGGGTCAGGTCGCCCCAGACGATGGTGAGGCCTTCCGCCGATTGATAGGGCTTCAGCTGCCTGCGGGCCTGCCTGGAATCCTGTGCCAGTATGATGATATCCTGCCGGTCACGATCCTCAAGCAGGCCCTGTAATCCCAAAAACCCCATTCCGCCGGTGGCCCCGGTCAGGAATACGGTTTGCTTATTCACGTTATTCCCCCTTCATGTCTACCGCCTTGATCTTATTATCCAACATCTCAACGCTCAGGTTGATGGAATCCCCGATTGCCTGTTCGATATCATCCGGCTGCACGCCAAGCGGTGCGCTGCCCAGCGATGGATCGATGAACAGCTCAGAACATTGCAGATCGGCAAATTTCAACAGGTTCAGGCCGCCCTCGATATTGCGGGCTTTCTGTTCTTTCATCATCTTTTTCATGCCAAGCGAGAACATCCATTTCGGTACGGTTCTGATCTTCTTATCCGGCGTTCCCAGATACCGATGGATCACCGTCAGCATCTCATGCCAGGTCAGATTGTAATATCCGATGGGATAGGCTTTTCCGCCGTGGTTTTGCTCCATGGCTCCGGCTACGGCCTGCCCTACCTGGCGAACCGTAACCATGGCGGTGCCTCCCTTGGGGTACAGGGTAGCGCCTTTCATGCCGCGGATCATCTCCACCAAAAATACCCACACCGGCTTGCGGCCGGGCTGCGTACCGAAAATATACGGAAGCTCCAAAACGGCCACATCAAAGGTTTCGTCCGCGAAGGCCAGCGCGGCGTTCTCCTGATCGATACGGCTGCGAATGTAGGGATGCCACCTGGTAAGCTGCTTCTGTGGCCATAGCTTTGCAAAGTAGGCAAAGTATGAGCCCAGGATTACGCTGTGCTTCACACCCGCCTGCTTGGCCAGCCGCAGCAGACGGTTGACAGGATCGATATTGTATTTCTGAAACATGTCGTATATCGGTGCGGGCCCTTCCACGCGCTCGTCCACCCCGGCGGCGAACACAAAGCCATCGCATCCGGTAAAATACTGCAAAAGCTCTTCGTCGCTCATATCGAGATAATTCCCGAATGCTATTTTCATCTGCTCCGGCAGCACCGCGCCTTCCGGGATGGGCGGCAGCGCAATGGAGGTAACCTCGTGTCCTCTGTTTATCAGTTCCTTTGCAGCCTCGCTGCCCAGCAGCCCGGTTCCGCCGATCATAAATACTTTCATCTGCTTAACTTCCTTTCAGGATAACCCATGGTTGACAAACGTCTTCCACAGTTTTAGAATACCAACATAATGTTGTTTTTACAATAATCAGTTGTTTTCATAATGTCGTGAATCAAACACTATATGAAATTTTGTCGTAAATACAGCATAGGCCGCCCAATTGACGCGGAGCGTTTCGGAAAGGATATCCATATGTCCGGAAATCAAAATCAAAGGGTGAGGCTCACCAAACAATTGCTGAAGAACAGTTTAACAGCGCTGCTGAATACAAAGCCCATCGGTAAGATTACCATCAAGGAAATCTGTGAAAGCGCCGGGATCAACCGCTCCACGTTTTATCTGTATTACACGGATCAATACGCACTGCTGGAAGAAATTGAAAAAGAGTTGATTGATCACGCGCAGGAGCATTTGCAGAAAATTGATTCTTCCATCGGCAGCCTGCAATACCTGATCGCTCTGCTGACCTATATTCAACAGCACGCCGATCTGTTCGGCACGCTGCTTTGCCGCCAGGAAAGCCTTTCGTTTCAGACAGCCTTTGTGGATACGGCATTTCTCCATCTGAGGCACAGCCTTGCCATCCATGCTTCGGACGCCGTAGTGGGATATGTGTATAATTACCTGATCATGGGCTGCCTGAGCATGATCAAACAGTGGATCGAATCCGGCTTCGATCTTTCCTGTGAAGAAATGGCGGAGCTCATCTTCCGGCTGTCGGAAAAAGCGGCCTCCGCGGTTTTCTAATGACTGCATTTTCTTTCTGCTACAATGTTTCAATCATCTCTCATGCTGATATACTTATAGTAATGCCGCATAATCACGGCATGACAATACTGGATTTCAATCGATCCCAAACGATTGCTGTTGGCTTGATAGACTTCCTTCCCCTTCAAAATCAAACAAGGAGATGATTGTATGAAGAAAACATCGTATCTCATTCTGGTCATGCTTTTGGCGCTATTGCTTGTTGTGCAGGGATGCACCTCCACCGACAACGCTTCACAGACCCCCGCCGCAGCTGAAACCACCGCGGCAATCACAGCCGCGCCCGTTGCCCAACCCGCCCCAACCGCGGCCACAGCCGACGAGCTTGTGCTGACGACAGAGGAACTAGCCCTGTATAACGGAGAAAACGGCAATCCTGCCTATATCGCCGTAGACGGCGTCATCTATGATGTAACCAATGTACGCGAATGGAACGGTGGTTTGCATAACGGCTATACCGCCGGACAGGACCTTACGGAGCAAATCAAGACGGTTTCTCCCCATGGTGTGTCCAAGCTCAAGGGGCTGACCGCTGTCGGCAAGCTGGCGAACTGAACACTTAGGTAAACGAAGAATAAAGCGCTTGTGCCATGGTGCTCTGTATTTTCGTCAGATTGGGTTTGCGAAAGCCGCAGTAGTAAAGCGCTGCGTCAAGGCTTTCGCAAACGCAAGCTGATGGAAATATAACGCTCCGGCATGCAAGGGAATTAACTCGGCGTTTACCTGGAATTGAGGGATGGCTATGTACGAAATTCTTGGCTGGCTGAACGTGTCACTGCTCGTGGTTATGACATCGCCGTATTGGCTGCGTTTTCTCAACAAGCAGTTTTTCCATTGGAAGGGCGGCCTGTACGCAAAAACCATCAAGGTGCTGCGGACTGTGCATAAGCCTGTGGGCCTTACCATCCTTCTTATCGCGCTGGTTCACGGATACCTGGCGCTGGGCGCGTTCCGGCTGCATACTGGATCTCTGCTTTGGCTTTCGATATTGCTGACGGCCATTGCGGGCGCAACGTTTTTCCTCAGCAAAAAGAAACCGGCCTTTGTCTGGCACAAGCGCCTGGTGTTGATCGTACTGGTGATGCTTTTCCTGCATCTGGTCTTTCCGAGCGCTGTTTACTATCTTTTTCGCTGACTGCCCTATGGAGTATAAGCGGGTATCCTTATCCTGTATATACCACAGGGCTTTACAAAAATGCCGGGTTTCCAACAGGGAACCGGCATTTTTCATTGTATCGCAATAATTGGGATGCAGTAAAAAGAACAGTCGAAAACCAGCGCCATTTATTGACAGGTCTATGAACCCCTTATATACTGATAGACAGGCAAGGGTGCGCGGCACCTTTGCCTTTTGTTATTGAGTAATCTGTAAGGGGTGATAAGCGTGGAAGATCTCATCAGGCACGTTGACCAGATCAACCGACAGCTGAGCCGGTATGGCGTAAAATTCGGCATCTACAAAAACGGACAGTTTCAGGAACGCCTTTTCCCGTTTGATCCTCTGCCGCGCATCCTTGAAAGCGATGCGTTTTCCGATATGGAGCGCGGCCTGCAGCAGCGTGTGCTTGCCCTGAACCTTTTCCTGAAAGATATCTACGGCAAAAAGAGAATCGTTGCCGATGGCGTTGTTCCGGAAGAATTCGTTTTCATCTCCTCCGGCTATCTGCCCGCCTGCGAAGGCATCAAGCCGCCCAAGGGTATCTACAGCCATATTTCGGGCATTGACCTTGTGCAGGGCAAGGATGGCCACTGGTACATTCTGGAGGATAACCTGCGCATTCCCTCGGGGGCCAGCTATCCGCTGATTGCCCGCGAGCTTTGCCGCCGGTGCAGCCCCGATACGTTCCGCAGCAATTCCATCATCGATAACCGAAACTACGGTGATCTGCTCCGGGGTGTTATGAACCACGTCAACCGCGGGGGAATAAACGTCGTCTTTACGCCCGGCCGTTTCAACGCCGCTTATTTCGAGCACAGCTACCTTGCCGAGATCACCGGCTCCGTACTGGCGGAGGCCGCGGACATGTCCGTGGAAAACGAGGTGCTGTATTACGGTAACGGCAGCGAGCGCAGACGGGTGGGCGCCATCTATCGCCGCGTCAGCGATGAATACCTGGACCCGGTTGTGTTTGAGGCGGATTCCCTGATCGGCATACCAAACCTCATGAGCGTATACCGCGCGGGGAATGTCGCCATCCTGAACGCGCCCGGCGACGGGGTAGCCGATGACAAAGGCATTTACTATTTTGTACCGAAGATGATCCGCTATTATCTGCGGGAAGAACCGATTCTGCTCAACGCGCCGACCTATCTTCCCTTCTATGAGGAGGACCGCAAGTACACGCTGGAGCATCTGGATACGCTGGTGATCAAGGATGTAGCGGAGGCTGGCGGCTATGGCGTCATTTTCGGGCGCGACCTCACCCGGGAACAGCTGGAGGCTTTGAAAACCACCATCATCGCGGAGCCCCGCCGATTTATCACCCAGGAGGTCATCGATTTTCTGGATCTACCAACGATGGACGGCGATTCGCGCGTGCCGCGCAAGGCGGATCTTCGGGCCTATGTGCTTGTCGGGGAAAGCGTCAGCGTTTGGCCCAGCGGCCTGACACGCTTCTCGCGCAATCCGGACAGCTTTGTTGTCAATTCTTCACAGGGCGGGGGGTTTAAGGACACATGGATACTTACTCGATAAGCAAGGTCAACCGGCTGTTCTGGCTGGGCCGCTACAGCGAGCGTGTGCTGACCATGACACAGATCATGATGAAAAACTACGATACCATGATCGACGGCACAGGCATTAGCTATCAGAAGATTTGTGCGGCGCTGCGCATCCCGGATGTATACGGCAGCGAACGGGTTTTTATTACCCGTTTCCTGTTCGACCCAACGGACGACGGCGGTGTGGCCGCCTCGGTGCGGCATATGCTGGACAACGCCATGGTGCTGCGGGAAACCATCTCTTCCCCTACGCTGGCTTATGTGCAGATGGCGCAGACAGCCATGGAAACCGCGGCGGCTTCCTCCGCGCCCTGCGTTAACCTGCAGTGGATCATTGACGATATCAATGCCTTCCGTGGCAGTTGCGAGGACTCCGTTCACGACAGCAATCTGCGCAATATCATAAAAACCGGTGTTTCCGTTGAGAGACTGAGCCTGTATGTACGGCTGCAATACCGCGCAAAGGATATCGGCATGGAAGCGCGCAGGCTGCTGTCCCGCATCAACCGAACACATTTGACGCGCAACGAGGATTATTTCGCCGCGCTGATGCAAACCGCGTACGATCCGCAGGCGGAGTCCGCCTTGCCGGATGAAGACCTGATACGTTATGTGGAAGGGCTGTGCGAGGTATAACGGATGAAAAGGCTTACGTATTATTACAAAACAGAAAACACGTACGATTTCCCGGCGACCCGGCACCAGTTTCTGCTGCGCTGCATGCCCAGAATGAGCGCGGGCCAAAGCGTACTTAGCGCTTCTGTGCTGCTGTCGCCTGATGTTGGCTATACCCAGCAGCGGGATTCATTTGGAAACGTAGTGCAAATCGGCCGGATTGACGCGGAGCATGACCACTTCTCCTATACGGCCATCGGCGAGGTGGAGGTGGATTTTTCTCTGAAAGATTCCTCCCCTCTGCATCCCATGTACAAATACCCGACAGCGCTGACCTGCATGAACGCAGAAATGGAAGCACTTGCGGCTCCGTTTGCCCATGAGCCCAAAACACTGGATACCGCCTTGGCCGTCAGCCGGAAGGTTTTCAGGCATATCCGGTATCAGCCGGATTGCACCGATGTGCACACCGGTGCGGACGAGGCGTTTACCCTCGGCGCCGGGGTTTGCCAGGATTATGCGCATGTGTTGATCGCCCTGCTGCGCGGCATCGGCATTCCGGCGCGCTATGCCTGCGGCTTGAGCGTGGGCGAAGGCGTAACCCACGCGTGGGTACAGGCATACTGCGACGGTTGCTGGATCGGGATCGATCCCACGCGTGATACCCTGACCACCGAGCAGTATGTCACGTTTGCCGTCGGGCGCGACGCCGCGGACTGCCCAATCGACAGGGGCGTTTTCATCGGCGCGGCGAACCATCAGCAGACCGTGTTTATGCGACTGATGGAGCAGTAAAACTATAATACGGCCAGAGGTGTATACATGGAACAGATTATCGCTTCGGTTGCCCTGCCGGTAGGCGAAGCTTTGGAAATCAAAAAGAACCGCATCACCGGCGGGGATGGAAAAAAGCGGTTTTGCGTTGTCACCGGCACCCACGGAGATGAGCTGGAAGGGCAGTACGTATGCTGGAAGCTTTCGCAAACCCTGTCCGCTAACCTGGATTCTTTAAACGGCACTGTGGAAATTTATCCCGCGCTCAATCCCCTGGGCATCAATACGATCGTACGGGGTATGCCGCTGTGCGATCTGGATATGAACCGCATGTTCCCCGGCAGCACGGAGGGCAGCATGCCGGAGTATGTAACCGCATTGATAACGCAATATCTGCTGGGCGCGGATGTATGCATTGATATCCATGCCAGCAACATTTTTCTGCGGGAAATCCCCCAGGTGCGGATCAGCGAGGAAATGGCCACCGAGCTGCTCCCGCTGGCACATATGCTGGGCATGGATTTTATCTGGCTGCACAGCGCCGCCACCGTGCTGCAAAGCACGCTGGCACATACGCTGAATGCCAACGGTGTGAAAACGCTGGTTGTAGAGATGGGCGTCGGCATGCGGATCACCCAAGCCTATGGCGACAGGCTGGTGGATGGAATCCTGACGCTGATGCACCGGCTCGGCATGTGGACCCAGCCTGTGTCCCCCGTTTCCCCGCCGATTATATCCTCCGACGGCAGTGTTGCCTTTATCAACGCAAACGCGTGCGGGGTATTCCTTCCGTGTGCGGAGCACACACAGCGCGTGCGCAAGGGCGACCTGCTGGGCATGATTGTAGACCCGCTCAGCGGCACCGTGAAGGAAGAAATCCTTTCTCCCAGAGCCGGTCTGCTTTTCACGCTGCGGGCTTATCCCGTGGTATATTCCGGTTCCCTGATCGCGCGTATTCTGGGAGGCAATTTATGATCAAAAAGACGCTGTTTCAAATCGATACGCTGTATCGTCAGCCCATTTCCGTGGAGGGCTACTGCTACGGGGAAGGCGAACTTTCCGCCTGCGTGGTGGGCTCCATGCGGGGCAACGAAATACAGCAGCTTTTCACGGCCTCGCAGATTATCCGCACCCTTACGCAGCTGGAAGGGCTGAACATGATTCGGCAGGGAAAAAGCATTATGGTAGTTCCCTGCGTAAATCAGTTTTCCATCAATGTAAAAAAGCGCTTCTGGGCAACCGATAATACCGATATCAACCGGATGTTTCCCGGCTATGATCTGGGAGAAACCACCCAGCGCATCGCCGACAGCCTGTTCAAGCATATTCAGGATTACCAGTACGGGTTCCATCTGGCGAGCTTTTACCTGCCCGGCGACTTTCTGCCCCACATCCGTATGATGGATACCGGCTATCAGGATGAGGCGCTTGCCTCCTGCTTTGATATGCCCTATGTGGTTCTGAGAAAGCCACAGCCCTACGACACCACGACGCTCAACTACAACTGGCAGGTGTTCGGCACGGACGCGTTTTCCGTTTATACTAAGGAAACGGAGGAAATCGATGTGGAAAGCGCCCGGCTGGCCGTACACGCAATTATTGATTTCCTGTGCCGCCGGGACATCCTCAACGCTCCTGTCAAGGAGCATGAACCGGCCGTGCTGGTAAGGGAGGAAGCGCTGCAAACCGTGCATTCGCCCTGCGGCGGCATGTTCATCCAGCGCTGCACCCTTGGCGCTCAACTGCAAAAGGATGAAATTCTGGCGGAAATTCTGGATCCTTTTACCGGCGGAATCAGTGCGGTGATCAAAGCGCCGCAAGCCGGACGGCTGTTCTTTTCGCACAAGGCCCAACTGATCAGCGAGCACGACGTGGCTTTCCGGTTAATCCCGGAAGAACGTTTCTGAGGCAGCTGCCGGGACCGCCGTTCCTTCTTTCTGCCATTATGGATGCCGTGCGATAAAAAAGATCCTGTTGAACGGGAACAGTACATATCCGTCCTTTTGCTTTGGATACACAGCTTGAAGCGCTTCTTCAAAATCGGCAAGGAAGCATGCTGTTTCGTTATCTTGATCAATCGCATTCAGATAGGGCCGCAATCCCGTACTGCCGTACCACTCCACCATCGCCTGATGACTTTCCATCACATGGTAATAATGTGTTTCCCAAAGATCGACATCCGCGGAAAGCGAGCAGAGAATATCATAATAGTAAGTCGCTGAAAACGCCGAGTGTATCGGACCTTTCGGCTGTAATCCCCATTTTTTGCTATTGGCAAGAGACTGCAATGCTCTTTGTATCGGCATTTGCGATGTATCCGGCACCTGTATGGCAAGCAAACCATCCTTGTTCAGGAGTGAGAAGAAGCGCGGCAATAGTTTTTCATGCGACGGCATCCATTGAATGGCGGCATTGGAGAATACGATATCAAACGTTCCAAGCGAACCGATATCGTCCGTAGCGTCGGAGCATATCCAGGATATGCTCGCGTCACGGCTTTTTGCCTGCTCGATCATGGAAGCGGAACTGTCCATGCCAATGATTTCCGCATCCGGCCAGCGCTTCTTCAGAATCGCAGTGCTGTTCCCGGGGCCGCAGCTGATATCCAGAATACGCCCGGGGGATTGTATATTGATCCGCGCTGCCAAATCAATGGCCGGCTGTGTACGCTGTTTTTCAAATTTCAGATATAAATCCGGTTTCCAGTCGCCCATGCCAAGCTTCCCCTCTCATACAAATGCATTTTCTACTCGTCCATCCGCTTTAGGTACGCGATGAATAGAGCGCCTTTGCGATGGCATATCAGTTTTTCATCAGGTTGGGGCTGTGGAACCTGAAGTAGCAGCAGCGCTACGTCGAGGGTTTCGCAGCCTCAAGCTGGCGGAAAGATATCGTACCAGCTTGCAGGGGATTTTTTCATCACTTATCCAGCGCATCAAAATCCAGTACAGTTCGGTGTCCGTCACAACGGATGTCAAACCGGGAGGACGGAAAAGAAGCCTGGCAGAACGGATTGTCGTACCGGGGATAATCATGTACGGAAACCAACCGGCCGTTCACGGTCAGTTCCCGGTTCCATCCGAAGGTCATCTCTCCACAGGAGGGCGAGCGATAGGTCGCGCTCAGGCTGCTGCCCGTTAGCGACGCGTGCTCAAATCCGGTTATAAAGCTTTCAAAGCTTCCGTTTTCGGCTTTGGAGCCCAGTTCAAACACCCAGACGTTTTGATGCCCTTGTGCAATATATTCGTAGGGCTTGGCCCGTTTGAACTCTTCTTCCCAAGCCTCGTTATACAGCACTTTAAACAGCTCCGCATCCACCGCTCCCCACCGGGCCTCACACAACGAGCGCATGGCGATATACCCATCATCCTTCCGGCCGAATACCCAGCCATGTTTTTCTGTCACCGCATCAAATTCATGCTGCGGAAAATAGGCGTGGGAGCACAGATAGTCCACAAAATCCGGCAGAATACGATACATCACCAGCACGACGTTATCATGGGCAACGGCCTTGGGCAGGCAAAGGTTCCCGGCCCATTGGTTGGGCCGTGACCGATACTCCTGCGATGCGGGACTGCTGGTGAACACCAGCGCCCGGCCGCCTAGCGACGCCGACCATGGATGCTGCTGGTATCCCATGCGGCCACGGCGGAAATCCTGTGCGCAGCCGATGAGATAATCCGGTGTTTTACGGGTATAAATATCCACCTGTGTCATGGCGGTATAATCCGGCGCGTCCTCGCAGGGCACGCCTGCTTCATCGCACAGGTCGTAGCGCTCCTGATAAGCGTGGATGCGGTTTTCCATCCAGTTCCATGCAGGGAAAACCTTAGCGGAATTGTGGATGCAAAGCCTGTCGGAATAGGTTTGCATGCCCCAGAAAAACATGATGTTGTTAAAATCCGCGGGATCAATCCCGTAGAATTTCGCGTCGCATACGTTGAGGCTCATGCGTTCCTTGTTGGTCATCACCGGCATCCGGTTCTTTGCCACCGCCTGGATAGCCTCCGGGCAAGCGTACCCGTACACCGCCAGCAGCGCCGCGCAGTTGGAAAGCATCCCGTCCATAGTGCCCTCGCCCCACGCATATGCCATCACGGAGGAGCAATCCTCATGCTTTTGGCTCATCAACGGCGCGGTATACACGCGACCGTGCGTACCGGGCAGATGGCCTCGGAAGCCGTTGACCGCCATATCAAACAGGAGCAGGTCGATCAGCATCCGGCTTTGCAGCCGCAGATCCTCCTCCTGCGCGTAGTGCATCAATCCCAGCAGCGCAAGGATATCTTCCGAGTAATAGCCCTGCGCCAGCCATTCGCTGAAGCCAAACCGTTTCCGCCAACCGATCCAGCGGCGGGCAAACACCGTGGCGTGCTCCCTGTGCCATGCCCCGGTCTGTCCGTTGGACGGGAAAACGTGGTCCGGGTACAGCTGTCCGGCCAGATATTCGGCGCTGTGGAATAAAATCTGATGGTTTTCCGTGAAATAGCAGGCATGCACCTCGCCAGGTTCATCCAGCCAATACTTGAAGCGGATCAGCGAATCCTCAATCTTCTGTCCATAAGCTTCGTTCAGGCGCTGTGTATTACGGTGCTCCCTTTGCATGCGGATCAGCGCCGGAACCATAAAGTCCGCACAATCGTTGCGGCTGTCCAGCCATTGAAGCGCTTTATCGATCGTTGCATAGCCGGTATCGGCCGCAATCACACCGTCCCGCAGCAACTCCATTTTCACAAGCTCCCAATAGAGATCATGGATAAAATCAAACGGGGGCGGCGATGGTTCTTTCATCCTCTTTAATCCGTTTTGATAGTAATGAACAAGATACTCTTTGCTGTTCATCCCCGGTTCCCTCCCGCTTGAAAAATTACCCTCAGTGTATCTTGTCCATAGGCTTTTATCAATACCAAAGTATATGGCTTGCTGGGTTGTCCCCCATTTTATGCAAGATTAGCGCCTGCGCATTGTGTGGATATGTTTACCCTGCGGCTGCTTGATTTATCGTCGTTTATTTCGCGCTTCTCCATCATATAATCAGCAAGCACCATATCTTGTATATCTCTTCCGGTGATTTTGTTCATATAGTATTCTTATCGTACCGACTTTACATATACACAATATATTTTTAACTATTCTGGTATGGAAATATTCATACAGATACGGTATGATAGTTGTTGTTCTTCTCATCTATTTTAAGGAGGAAACTAAAGTGAAAAAAATCATCTCCCTGCTCGTGGCGGTCATGATGCTTGCCAGCGTAACCATCGCATTGGCGGATACCATTCAATTGGACAAACTCACCCTTGAATTCGTACCCTCCAAGGACGCGGATGTTATCATCACCGGCACCAAAAACCTGCCCGATTTGCTGAAGGCTGAAATGCTCAACCAAGGGTACGACATCGGTGAAGTCGATATCACCGTCGGCACCTCTTACGAAGCCACCGGCGAAGCCATGGCTGCCGGATCCATCGATATCGGCTGGCTGCCCGGCGGCACGTATGCCCTGTTCAGCGATGAAGTGGATGTTATCCTCACCGCCACCCGCGCGGGCCTGAGCAACGACTCGACCGATCCCATCACCTGGAACGGCGATGCCAACAAAACCCTGCCCACGGACACGCAGGTTACATTCTACCGTTCCCTGATCTACGCTACGCCTTCCGCCTACGGCAAAGAGCTGGCCGCCAAGGTTAACGCCGGTGAAGCGCTCACCTGGGACGATCTGAACGCTGCCAGCTGGGCTGTGCTGAAAACCTCTTCTTCCGCCGGTTATATCTATCCCACCCTGTGGCTGATGGAAAACTATGACGGCAAAAAGCTCACCGACCTGGCCAATGTCGTAACCCTTTCCGGCTACGGCGAAGCGTTTGCCCAGGCCGCCGCCGAAGCGGTTGATATCATCGTATGCTATGCCGACGGCCGCCGCGACTACGAAGCCGCCTGGCTGCTGCCCACCGATCAGCAGGATGCCACCGGCAAAGCCGGCATGGGCCGCGAAGATTCCATCTGGAACGAGCTCAATGTAGTCGGCGTAACCGCTGGTATCTACAACGACACCGTTTCCATCACCAAAGCCAACCCCGAGGTGTACAATCCTGAGTTCATCGCCGCGATCCAGACCGCGCTGATCAACCTGATCAATACCGAAGAAGGACAGGCGATCTTCTCTGTGTACAGCCACTCCGGCTATGCGGTTGCCCAGGACTCGGATTACGATGCCGCCCGCAAAGCGCTGGAAGCAGTGCAATAACCAATCATCCCTAGCGCCACAGGCGGTACGGTATCTTCCGTATCGCCTGTTTTCATTCAACGCCATGTGGTTGTTTATCCCTACGGTACATGGTATAGTAAGCTCAAGGTAAGCGCCGGAACAATCTCCTGCATGCTGCCGCGATATCCTTACGCCAGCTTGGGACCGCGAAACCTTCGTCCAGCGTTGCTGCTGCTTTTAGCGGCTCCATTTTACCAGGCGTGGCTACGCCATTTAATTCCCTTTTGTAATTTCGTTGGCTAGTCGGGCTACGCTCTACCTTTCAGGATCCGCAACCCCAACCTGACGAATCGTTACAAACCCTTGCATAAGCGCTCATTCATCGTTTATCAGGAAAATCATTTCAGCAAAGAGGCATAGCTATGATCGAATTTATCCAAACCGGAAAAACGTATCCCAACGGCGTCAAGGGACTGGTCAACGTCAATCTCAAAATTGAGCAGGGAGAGTTTGTGGCGATCATTGGCCTTTCCGGCGCGGGTAAATCCACTTTGATCCGCACCATCAACCGCATGATCGACGTCACCGATGGTCAGGTGGTGGTGGACGGCGTAGATGTGATGACCCTGCGCGGAAAATCATTGCGGCGGTTTCGCCGCCATATCGGCATGATTTTCCAGTCCTTCAATCTGGTCACCCGCTCCACCGTGATTAAGAACGTGCTAACCTCCATGGTGCCGGATATGAGCTTTTTCCGGGTTCTGTTTGGTATTTTTTCGAAAAAGCAGGAGCTGGCCGCACTGGCGGCGCTGGATAAGGTGGGGATTCTGGACAAAGCCTACACCCGGTGCGATCAGCTGTCCGGCGGTCAGCAACAGCGCGTGGCGTTGGCCCGTACGCTGAACCAGAATCCGACTATCATCCTGGCGGATGAGCCGGTGGCGGCGCTGGACCCCGTGACCGCCAACCAGGTGATGAACGATTTCAAACGGATCAACAAGGACCTGAACATCACCATTCTGATCAACATCCATCATGTGGATCTTGCGCTGGAGTTTGCCGACCGGGTTGTCGGCATCCGCGAAGGCCGCATTGTATACGACGGCCCTGTGGGCGAAGTAACCGACGAGGTGCTGGATGTGATCTACAACGGAGCGCCCATCCCCAAGGCGGCTGATGAGCAGTGCACAAACGATGGCCAGCCTATGGTTCCTGATAAAACAAAGAAAAAGGAATCCGCTGCTTCCGATACAAGGGAGGCGCTGATCTGATGCGCAGAAAAGCATCCCGGGAGGCAAAAATACCTCTGTTTGACCGAATTTTCCCGCCGGACATCATGACGGTGGATGGCCATACCGTGGAAAAGCCGCGCTCCCGCGCCTGGCTGATTTTTCTGGTATTGATTCTGGTTGTTGCCGCCTCTGTTGTACTGACGGAATTTGATATCGGCTTACTCGTGAAGCGCTTTTATCAATTCAAGGTAATCCTGCTTAAAATCTTCAATCCCAAGTGGGAATACTTTCCCAAGGTGTTGAATCCGCTGCTGGATACCATCAAGATGTCGGTGCTGGGTTCGGTGATCGGCTCGCTGCTGGCGCTGCCGTTTGCGGTTTCCGCTTCCGCCAACATCGTGAAAAACGGCACTGTGGTCGCGGTTCTGCGCGTGCTGCTTAATATAGTGCGTACGCTGCCCACGCTGGTGATCGCATCCATCTGTGCGCTGATGTTTGGGCTTGGTACGTTTGCCGGTACGGTAGCCATTACGATTTTCACATTCGGCGTCGTATCCAAAATGCTGTATGAAAGCATTGAAACCGTTGATATGGGGGCATTTGAGGCGATGGAAGCGCTGGGTGCTTCCAAGTTTCAGGCTTTCTGGAGCGCGGTGTTTCCCCAAATACTACCCACCTATCTGTCCCACTGCCTGTATTCGTTCGAGATCAACATTCGCGCCGCATCCATTTTGGGCTATGTCGGCGCGGGCGGCCTCGGTATCCTGATCAACGACCGGGTAGGCTTCCGGGATTACGAAGGACTTGGCATGGTGCTGATCACGCTGTTTGTCGTGGTGTTGATCATTGATAACACCAGCCAGTTTCTCCGCAGAAAACTTAGCTAGGAGGCCGAGGCATGCAAACTACGCTCAATCCCATCGAGGCGATGTACGAAAACAAGCCAAGACGGTGGTGGATCTACACACTCACCGTTCTTTTGCTGGCCGTTTTGTTGGGCTGGTCGTCCAGCGCGCTCCACTATAAAGGGCTGGCCGCCAAAGGCACCGAGGTTGCCTTCGGCATCTTTTACGGCATCTTTCACCCGGATATGACGCTGCTGTGGAACGCTACCGTAGACGGCGTTCCCTATCTTCTGCTGCAAACCGTCGCCATCGCTGTGCTGGGCACGCTGATCGGCGGCCTGCTGGCTGTACCCTTCAGCTTTCTGGCCAGCGAAAACATCATGCCCAAGTGGGTGGCTTTTATCGTGCGCGCCCTGATCCTGCTGATCCGCACCATTCCAAGCCTGGTATGGGCGCTGGTGTGGATTCGTGTAACCGGTCCGGGCCCTTTCTGCGGCGTGGTAACGCAAAGCGTTTGCTCCATCGGGATGGTAAGCAAAATGTATATCAACGCCATTGAGGATCTGGACACCAAAATACTGGAAAGCCTGGACGCCGCGGGCTGCACCACCTTCCAGAAAATCCGCTACGGTATCCTGCCGCAGCTGTATGCCAACTTCATCTCCACCATTATTTACCGCTTTGATATCAACATCAAGGACGCGACCACGCTGGGCATCGTCGGCGCGGGTGGCATCGGCGCGGCGCTGATCCAGTGCATCAACAGCCGCCGCTGGAGCATGGTGGGCGCTTTTCTGTTCGGCATGATCATCCTGATGCTGCTGATTGACCTGTTTTCCACCAAGGTTCGCAAAAGGCTGGCAAGGGGGTAAGTATGGCAAACCGACTGACGCTCTACTTCACCTCGGATACGCACGGCTATGTCTACCCAACCGATTTCATCAGCCCCTCTCCGCTGGAGCAGGGGCTTTTGCGCATGCGCTTTCCCAAGGACGGCAACACGCTGGTGCTTGATGGCGGCGATACCCTGCAGGGATCGCCCCTTACCTACTACTGCCATACCAAATGCCTGCCGATGCCCTGTGCCGACGTGATGAACGATCTCGGGTATGATTATATAACGATCGGCAATCATGATCTGAACTACGGCTATGACACGCTGGCGGATTACCTGCGGCGGTCCGATGCCCAATGCCTGTGCGCAAACGTTCAGGATCAAACCGGGCAGCTTCCGATTGCTCCGTATACGTTGCACACGCTGGAAAACGGTCTGCGTATCGGGCTGATCGGGCTTACAACGTATTGGATCAACCTGTGGGAGCGTCCGGAAAACCTGACGAAGATCACGGTATCCGATTCCCTGCAGGCCGCGAGAGACGCTGTGCATGCCCTGCAAGGCAAGGTGGATATCCTGATTGGCCTCTATCACGGCGGATTTGAGCGGGATTTGGAAACCGGAAAGCGGGTCAGCGATACGGATGAGAACATCGGCTGGCAGCTGTGCGAGGAACTCCCGTTTGATATTCTGCTTACGGGCCACCAGCATATCCCGACGGCGAACCATACTATACACGGCACCCATGTGGTGCAAACCCCATGCAACGCCAAAGCCTATATTCATCTGACGCTGGACGACCAGGGCGTGATTACCTCCCGTTTGTGTACACCGGACGCGCCCCCCACCCTTCACCCCTGGGAGCAAACGCTTTATGCCGGGCTCAGCCAATGGTTGGATACTCCTATCGGCAGGCTGTCCCACCCGCTGATGCCACAACCCAAGCTGGATATGGCATTGCACGGCTCCCCGATTGCGGATTTTATCAACATGGTTCAGTTGGCCGCCTCCGGTGCGCAGATCTCCTGCACGGCGCTGGGGAACGAACTGAGCGGGTTTCAAACCAGAGTCACAGTGCGAAACGTAGTAGCCAGCTATCCGTATTCCAACACGCTGGCCGTGCTGCGGGTAACCGGACAGGCGCTGCGCACCGCGCTGGAGCAATGCGCGACGTATTTTCAGGTTATGGAAGATGGTTCCGTTGCCATCGGCGAAGCGTTTATCAAGCCCAAAGAAGCGCATTATAACTATGATTATTTTTACGGAATTTCATATGATTTCGATCTGCGCAGGCCTGTTGGCCAGCGCGTAACCAGGCTGACCTATCAGGGACATAAGCTGTCCGCGGACGAAAGCCTGACCCTTGTGATGAACAGCTACCGCGCTACCGGGGCCGGGGGTTTTGACTGCTATCTGCCCTGCCCGCGGGTGCATGAAATCCAGACGGAGGTCAGCGAGCTGATCCTGAACTACCTCGCCGGCCATGATCTGGTAACCCTGCCGGAGGAAGCGCCTTATACCGTACTGCTGCCAAACGGAAACCCGGCCTAACCGTTTTACCGTTTATACCGGGAGTGTATCCTGTTCCATGCCGTAATATTCATTTATTGCGGCTTTTTCTTTTCTGCCGCCGCATCAATCATCCGCACTTTATCGGGTTTCTCCATCAGCTCGTAGTTTTTTCTCCACTGCGCCACGGAATGCAAAGGAATCCTCTCGTTTTTCAGTTGGATCGTTTCTTCGATCTCTTCCGCTTTCAGGGAGCAGTCGTAAACTCTCCCATCCTTCACAATCGAAAATCCGGCCATCATATCGATCTCGACACCGTCCACAGTGAACTCCAAGAACATTTTTGTCTGATACTGCGCCTTTGCTTTGGAAGGTACCGGTACCCCCATTTTCAGGAGAACGGTCTTTGCCGTTTCTCCGTCCTCCGTTTTTACCATCAGATCGATATCTTGAAATGCATCCGTGATCCCGTGAAAGTATAACAGCATTGATCCGCCAACGGCCCATGTGATGCCGGTTGCGTTCAGCTCGTGCGCAACTTTGGCAAGAACATCCAGTTTCTTTTCCGTTTCCATGAATTTTCCTTTCCCAACGTCAATGGCTGACAAGCTTCACTTTAATGAAATTTCCTACAAGGCGGGTAGTTGCGGGATTTTCCAGGTAAACGATGAAAAAAGCGCTTGTGCAATGGTACGTTAGATTTTTGTCGGGTTGGGCTTGCGGAATCCGAAGTAGTAGCAGCGCTACGTCAAGGATTCTGCAAGCCCAGCCCGGCGGAAATATGATATGCTAGCGCATAAGGGATTAATCAGCGTTTATATAGTGCCCGTACGTTTCCAGAACCGTCATCAGGGCGGCAGCGTCTATATTCCTGCCCGATAGTACACAGACGACTTTTTCCCTTTTCAGGTACAACTGTGCTTTTTCCGAGAGAAACGGCGTTACAAAGGCCGTTCTTTCAAGCCTTGCGGCCGCATCGTATACCCTATCCATGGTGAGCACCTGAGCTGTCTGAGCCAAAACAAGCAGAACTGCAAAAACCAGCAGCTATGCGGCGCATACTTTTCCGGCTGCCGATATGCGTTTCACGTTTCGTATTCCCCTTCGGTGGGCATCCTTGATAACAGCGCAGCACCTTTGAGCCTAATACAGCAACACAGCTATGGCTTCCGATTCTCCCCGGCAGACGCCTGCCCCTTCCGATGGTGAATCCGTTATAAAGTTCTGCCTGCCATATCCGTTAGTATATGGCAGGCAAACAGGAACAGGGTGGGGTCAGCCCGACAGCCCCTTCACATATTGCGGAATACCGATCAAAGCCTACTGCGAAACACAGACGCTATGATCGTAACCAATTCCTGAGCATAAACTCCCCACGCCATGTGGACTTACTCAGCGGAAGAGCCGCGCGCGTTTTGATAAAGTTCGGCGATGCCCTGAGCGTCGGTGATGCTGAACCGGTCCTCCGGGGGATAGATGGCGCCGCCAAAATAGATAGCCGGATTGTGGCTGCAGCTTTCATCAAAGGCGATGCGGTGCACCGCCGCGTGAAGCATATCGGTTTTCATTTGCTCGCGGCACCAGGCTGCATTGCTGACATCAATACCACCGCCCGGCAGTATTTCGATCCGTCCTGCGGCATACTCGATCATTTTACGGATCAGCCCCGCCCCCTGGGGCACTGTGGGCTTTTGTCCGCTGGTCAGCACGCGGGTAACCTTCAGCTCCATGAGCACATCCAATGCCCGAAACACATCCGGCGTCACATCAATCGCACGGTGGAACACGCTGGTTTTATTTCCGATCACAGCCAGCATTTGGGCTGTGCGTTCCCTGTTCACGGTTCCGTCTTCGTGCAGAAAGCCAAACACAATCCCGTCCGCACCGTTGCTCAGCAGCGCTTCCGCGTCCGAGAGCATCACCTCAAACTCCGTATCCGTATAGCAGAATCCGCCCTCCCGGGGCCGAACCATACACATAACAGGAATTTTCGTATGCTTCTTCGCAACGCGCAGCGAACCGATGGTGGGCGTCAGCCCGCCGTGAAACAGGTCGCTGTTGAGCTCCACCCTATTAGCGCCGCCGCGTGCGGCTTCGATAACGTCTTCCGCGGAACCGCAGCACGCCTCAAAGATAAAACGGTCATTTTTCATGGTTATTCTTCTTCCAGTGCAAAGACTTCGTTCAGGTTCAGCATAAACGGGAACATGGCGGCATTCAGGTTGGAAAGCGGAAGCACATCCTCGTTCAGCTCCATGCCCAGCACGCTTTGCATTACCTGACGGCGTTCCTGGATGCGCGCCATAACCTCCGGGTATTCCTCCGCCAATTGCGCGCGAAGCTCTGCGCCTGCCACCAGCACCGGGTCCTCGCAGATTGCGGTGCGCACCGGGTTGTCGTTGGACGCGATAATATCCGCCTGCATATAGGCGCCATCCGGCACCACATGCATGGAGCCGTCGTAAGCAAGCGCGTTGGTCCATTCATCCATGCCGGTATAATGGCCGCAGTTGAGGGTTACATTGTACTCCGGACCGCCGATGATATCATGAACGGCGTGATGGAGCTCATTCCCCGTCACCCCTACCCGCAGCTTGCCGTACCAGGCGCATACCGCTTTGAAAAACATGCCGTAAAACGGATACAGCGAGGGCTGTAAATCTTCCCGCATCGTTTCCACGCTGTCGGCCGCCACGCCCACGCGGGCGGTCAGCGATCCTCGAACGCCATAGCAAACACCGCATACATCGCCCATATCCAGCGTGGTTTCATCGGACGGGGAGCGCAGGCCCAGCGACAGGTGCTCGCTGCCGAAATTGGTCAGCGGATACATGGTCACCGGCGCCACGCCCAGACGCGCATTCTGACCGACTTCATATTCCGTAACGCCCGGTTTCAGGCTTTTCAGCATCCGGATCATACCGTTGGTGCTGCGAGCAGCCGCTGCCTCAGCGGCGGCGATCTCCCTGGCGCTGTACACGCGGAGTCGGATTCCGCCCTTCAGTCCGGTAAGCACATAGGTACAGTTGATCACGTTTTCAGCAGAGGCAACCGAATACAGCGTTTGGAGCATATAGTGCGGAATATCAAACGTGTGCAGCGGATCGGTCAGGCAGTATTCCGTGTAAAAATACTTATACCCGATCACCCCGACCTTGGAGGTTTTCGTGATCCCCATGGCGCTGAAAATGGCGTCCAGCTTTTCCTCGGGTAAACGCGGCTGCCCTTGCAGGCTGAAATTCCGGTAAAAAACGCGGTTTACCTCATAGGGAATGACATAGCTGAAAGCCATGCCCTCGTTGCCGCAGACGATCGTGGGCTTTCCTGCCGCAGGGATTGCCAAAATGCCCTCTTCAAAGCGGCAGTCATAGGCGCTCAGGTACTCCATATTGGCAAAGTGTTCACGGTCGCCAAAAACAAGCACGATGTCGATTCCATCATTTTTCATGCGGTCACGTAAAAGGGTAATGCGCTTTTCATAATCTTCTTTCCTCAGCGAAACCTGCTTGATATCAATCTCACGGGTAAACAACGCCGAGGCTTTCCTGATGACAGTTTTCTTCATGAAATCCTCCTGATATATTAAAATTTTCTCAATCCAAGACGATTATAGTGAAAAGAGCCGGATACGTCAATTTCTTTTTCTGTTGGCAAACTATATTGATTTGCCCAGGACGTTGTGATACTCTTTGCATGAAAATATCTGATCATCAGAATGGAGTATGGTTGATCATGTTGCCTTATGTACCTCTCGTTAAGGAATACCGCGCGGAAACCCTGGATCTGACACATTATGGTTATCTGGTGGTTGTGCATGAAAACGGAAAAGTACTTTACTCGGCCGGGGATCCGGAAAGCGTTGTTTTTTACCGCAGCGCCTCCAAACCGGTACAGGCCCTGCCTGTGATTATGCGCAATCTTGACAAAAAGTACGGGCTTACGGAGGAAGAAACCGTTATCTTTGCCGGTTCCCACGCGGGTGAGCCCTGTCATGTGGCCGCGTTGGAAAGCATTTTCCGTAAAACCGGCTTAACGGAGGATATGCTGGTGATGAAACCGGCTGTGCCCTCCTATCCTCCGGCAAACGAGGACCGAATCCGTCAGGGCTTGCCGCCCCGGAAGTTTTATCACAATTGCTCCGGCAAGCACGCGGCACTGATGCTTGTGCAGCGTGATATGGGCGCTGAAACGCGGGATTACTGGAAAATGGATGCGCCCGCGCAGGCCGAGGTGCGGGATACCGTGATGAAGATGAGCGAAACGGACCATGTGGAACTGGGCGTGGACGGCTGCGGCGTGCCGGTGTTTGCCGTTCCCATCAAAGGCATTGCCTGCGCCTTCAAAAACCTGGCCGCGCCCGAAAAGATTCACGACGAAAAGCTGCAGGCCGCCACAGCCCGGTTTGTACCGCGCATTCACAAATATCCGGATATGATGCGCGGAACCAATTACATCTGCTCCCTGCTGAACTATGATCCCAACATTGTGGCCAAGGGCGGCGCGCTGGGCGTGTACGGCATCGGGCTGAAAAAAGAGAAGCTTGGCATTTCTTTTAAGCTGATTGACGGCACGGAATGGACCTGGCCGCTGATCGCCCGCGAAGTGCTCCGCCAGCTCGGTTGTTTATCCAGGGAAACGGAAGCGCGGCTGGACTCGCTGAATCCTTCACAGCTCATGAACGACAACGATACGCTGGTGGGCCACCGGGATGTTTGCTTTCAGGTGAAATTACCATGAAAACAACCGTTCTTTTTGAGGAATACCGCGAGGACGTACTGGAATGCCTCCATTACGGAACCGTATGCGCTGTAGATAAAACCGGCGTTGTCTCCGCTCAGGGTGATGAAAACTGGCGCTGCTATTACCGCAGCGCTTCCAAGCCGATCCAGGCACTGCCGCTGTTGGTGAGGAATCTACATCGCCAATATGGCCTCAGCGAGGAAGAAGCCGCTATCTTTTCCGGCTCTCATTGGGGCGATGAGGACCATGTACGCGTTTTGGAATCCATTCTCCAAAAAACCGGGCTTCGGGAGGAGCAGATGATCATGCTGCCCACCTACCCCAACCGGCCGTCCAGACGGGATGCCTTGCTGCGCGCCGGTATGCCGCCCCGCAAGCTTTACCATAACTGCTCGGGCAAGCATCTGGGTCTGATGCTGCTGGCGCGGGAGATGGGCGACGCTGTAGAAGATTATTGGCGGCGCGGCAGCCGCACGCAGGCTGAAGTGGCCCGCACCGTTGCCCTTATGAGCGACACACCCTCCGAAGCTATTTCTGTTGGCGTGGATGGCTGCGGCGTACCGGTGTTTGCGGTTCCGTTTCAAAATATCGCGCGCTCCTATCTCAAGCTTGTCCGCCCGGAGCTGATCCCCGACGAGCGCCTGCGAGAAGCGGTGGAAGGCAACATGGCTCGCCTGCACGCAAACCCCACGATGATCGCGGGCAAGGATGTCGTAGATTCAGTTCTCTTGGAAAATCCGGATCTGATCGGTAAAAGCGGCGCGATGGGCGTATATGCCATGGGCATCCGTTCGCTTGGACTGGGTGTGGTGGCCAAGGTAATGGACGGCAGCCACGACGAGTTCGGCGCGATTGCCATCCGGGTTTTGGAACAGCTTGGCTGCGCACCGGAAACCATGCAGAAGCTGAAAGCCTTATATCCCCAAACGATTGTCAATGACAACCGGGAGGTTGTGGGCTGCCGCAAGAGCGTTTTTGCCATTCGCGGAGATCGATAATCGCTCGTAAGCAGAGAATACTCCTATCCCAGGTGCAGTTGACAAGGCTAAACACCGCGGTATTGGAAGAATATGGTGACCAAGAGATAATACCTCATGTAGATATTTTTTACATGAGGTATTATATTCATGGAGATTATTGACACCCTAAAGGGATAGTGCTAGAATGAAGGCGTTCAACAAGTTGATCTATTCATCCTGGTGTTGTAATAGGTTGCTTAATATGGTGAGCGTTCTAAAGTTTATAAGAACCGAGCATTGAACAAAGATACGCAAAGAAGCGATCGTCTTTGAATTTTTGTTTTATTCTGATAAGCAACCTACCTTACCATTATACCATGAACAGGACGGCCTGCTGAACAGATGCTCAATTATATCATAGGAGGAATGGAAATGAAAAAACTGGCAGTCGTACTTTCAATTATTATGGCGATTATGAGCATCGGCATTGTCGCGTATGCCGATGACACCACCACATCCACTTTGGATTCTATTCTTGCCAAAGGCAAGATCGTGGTTGGTTGCTCCCTGTCCGGAATGCCGATCGGCGGTTACGACGATAATGGCGATCCCACCGGCTACGACGTGGACTGGGCAAAGAGACTGGCCGAGGTTTTGGGTGTTGAGCTTGAAATCGTCGATGTCAACGGCGATACCCGCATTCCGGCTCTGGTGAGCGGCCAGATCGACGTGATCATCGCCAACATCACCGGCAACCTGACCCGCGCTCAAACCATCGACTTTTCTATTCCCTATCTGCGCTGCGGCATCAAGATGATGACCCAGGCTGGCTCTGTGTATCACACGATTTCCGATCTTAACACGCCGGACGCTAAAGTGGCGGTAGGCCGCGGCACCACGGGTGAAGCGCTCGTCAACGAAATGGCTCCCAACGCGACCATCACCTATGTGGATGCTTTCACCGAACAGCAGTTGCTTTTGGAGCAAGGCCGTGTGGATGCCGTCTTTGAAGACAGCACCCTCATCGACTATGCCGCCGGCAACAGCGATGGTAAACTGGAAGCACAGGATGGCCTGTACACCTCCGATCCCATCTGCCTGGGCGCCCGTAAAGGCGACATCGAGTGGGTCCGCTATCTGGATATGTTCGTATCTTGGCAGATCAGCTCCGGCTGGCAGTCCGACACCTACTACAAATGGTGGGGCGTTGTGCCTTCCGGCATGGTGTACCTCTGGTAGAATAACCGTCTGATTAAGCTCCAATACCCGGCTGGCTTTTGCCGGCCGGGTATTCTTTTGAGAATGTGAGGGAATCCAATGAGCTATACGCTGAATTTCAGAGTGTTGCTGCAGTACAAGGACCTCTTTTTGACTGGCGTCATTTTAACGCTGAAAATTTGCGTAGGCTCGTTGATTATCAGCTTCTTTCTGGGCGCCATACTCGCTGTTATGCGGCAGTCTCACAGCAAGTTTGCGCGTGGTTTTGCAACTGTATGGGTGGAAGTGCTGCGGAATACGCCGTTTTTGATTCAGCTCTTTTTTTTCTACTATGGGCTTCCGCAGTTCGGTATCTATATCGACGCCCTCGCCGTGGCTATCATCGCGCTGGGCATCAACTCCAGTGCCCCCAACTGTGAAGTGATCCGTTCCGGCCTGATGGCGGTGAAAACCGGATATTATGAAGCTTCGATGGCGCTTGGATTTTCGAAATTCCAGACCTTCGTGCACGTGGTTCTCCCCATATCGTTTCGGCTTGCCTTCAAGCCGCTGACCAGCAATTTTGTCAACCTCGTGCTGACCTCCTCCGTATGCTACGGCATTACGCTGATGGAAATCATGGGCACCGCAAAAACCATCTCCGCGCGCAGCAACCGGCCTTTTGAAGTGTATCTGATTCTGTTGGTCGCGTACTGTATTTTTACCTATATCATCTCCTTCATTGCCAAGGCGATTGACAAAAAGATCGAAATTAAACTGTAAGGAGATTGATTATGGAAGTATTTGATTTTGCTGCCTATACCCGCTTCAAGTGGAGCGACATGGTATTGATTTTCAAGTCAGCCGGAATGACGATCGAAGTCACTTTAATCTCCCTTGCTTTCGGCACCCTGCTGGGAATCATCCTGGGTGTGCAGCGCTGTTCAAAAAACCGGATTTTGAAAAGCCTGCCGCTGATCATTATGGAGCCCCTTCGCAACTCCCCGCTGATCGTGCAGTTGTTTCTGGTTTATTACGGGCTTCCCTCGCTCGGCCTTAATATCAAAGCAATGCCCTCGGCGCT
Organism: Candidatus Limiplasma sp.; assembly: GCA_963664595.2. GTDB lineage: Bacteria > Bacillota > Clostridia > Christensenellales > Aristaeellaceae > CAXXOK01. Next base: position 733,888 of record CAXXOK010000010.1, read on the forward strand.
GATTACCCTATCGCTTAATACGGCAGCCTTTTTTGCTGTGCTGGTTCACAGCTCGATCATCTCCATTCCGAATTCGCAATGGGAGGCCGGATACGCGCTTGGATTTAACAAATTTCAGATTTATATCAATATCATCGCCAAGCAGGCGTTCCGCTTGCTGATTCCCCAGGCGATCACTTTGTATATATCGCAGCTCCAATGCTCATCTCTGATTTCATTTGTCAGCCTGAAGGATCTCACCAAGGCCGGGCAAATTGTTGCGCAGAAGACGCTGCTCCCGTTCTTAATCTACGCGATTGTAGCAGCGCTCTATTTTGCGATGTCGTATCCGCTCGCACGGTTGGCCCGATATCTTGAAAAACGCACCAATTTTACAATTTAAGGCAGGAGGGTTCTTGAGATGGCAATGATTGAGGTCAAAAATATTACGAAGAGCTTTAATGTGAAAAAGCACAATCCGGAAACCGGAAAGTTTGATCATCACAAACTTACGGTATTGCGTGATTTTTCCGTGGATTTTACACAGGAGGGTGTAACGGTGCTGCTAGGCCCCAGCGGCACGGGCAAATCCACACTGTTGCGCTGCATCAACGGGCTGGAAACAATCGATAAAGGCGATATCATCGTGGATGGGATGTCCGTAAAGGATAAGCATATGCTGCGCAAAATCCGCCAAACCTGCGGCATGGTGTTTCAGCAGACGATTCTGTTCCCCCATCTGGATGTTTTAAGCAACCTGACGATGGGACCCATCAAGCTTCTTGGCGCAAGTAAGAAGGAAGCGGAAGAAAAGGCCCGCCACCTTCTGGATAAGGTTGGCCTGCTCAGCAAGGAACGAGCCAAGCATAACGAGCTTTCCGGTGGTGAACAGCAGCGTATCGCCATTGCGCGCGCGCTGATGATGAACCCCAAAGCGCTTCTGTTGGATGAGATTACCTCCGCATTGGATCCGGAAATGACCTCCGAGGTGCTGAAGATTCTGGAGGATCTGGCCGTGGAAGGCGTATGCATGCTGGTGGTTACCCATGAGATGGTCTTTGCGCAGCACGTGGCCAGCCGGATCCTGTTCATGGAAAACGGCTCCCTGGTGTGCGACGCGACCAAGGATGATTTCTTTACCATCTACCGCAATGAAAATGAGCGTATCGCGAACTTCCTGAAATTCATCGGGGAATAACAAGCGCTGGACCAAGCGATCAAGCGCTAATCCAAACGGGATTACATAAAACCCACATGGTCATCATGACTGTGTGGGTTTTTGTAATCCCGTTATGTTATATTGCTTCGTCAATAGCAAAATTGTGGATTAAAGCATGTATGAAAACAAATACGCCCGTTTATCAAATCCAAGTTTCAGATAAAATTCATGCGCTTTCTCACGTTGGAATCCGGAATCCAGTTCCACTCTTTTCATCCCTTGCTTTTTGGACCGGGCAATAGCTTCTTGAATCAGTTGGGTTCCATATCCTTTTCCTCTTTGCTTTTCATCAATCACCATAGCATAGATAAATGATATATATCCCTCCTGCCAAAGGTTATTCACCATTGCATAAGCACAAAAACCAATGACAGCGCCATCCAATACGGCGCAGAGAAGCTCATCGGTTTGAGATACAATGCCTCTGGAAAATACTTCATTCAGCGCAAGCCTGTTTAATACTTTGCCTGGCCATAGCTGTTCAAACAGCGGATAGACACTATCAAAATCTTCGTTTGCCGCGTTTCTGATAATAAGCTCCATAGTTGGTTCCTCCACGTTGATCAAATCGCAAGAAGAGATCGAAATTGTTGCAATAACCTGAGTGAATACTATGATGTTCCGTATTCATGCCACTACCATTCTCGTGATTGCGAATACAGTATAGCATATAAGCATCAGTTATAATTTATGTGCTACTAATTAATTCCTATCCATCTTCTTGACTAGCAAAATTGACACGCCGGATTCGATGCGCATTGTATCAAGATCGATGTTCTTCTATGGGAAATGTTGATATTGTTCATACAATCAGGGGCGGGTACACTCTGAAACCGAAAATGGTGTAATGATTAAACCAACCTTTGAATCTCGAATGCTGAGTCTTTTATTTGACCATCCCCTTCGGTCTATCGCAAAAACCATCCACAGCTCATCAAGCACAATCAGTCGTGAACTCAGCTCATCAGTCAATCCAGATTGTGATACAGCGCAGATTATGCGAGGAACTGTATCGGATACACCCAAGCCACTGCCACCGCAAGAAACGCTTCAAGGAATCGGATACCCTTGAAAAGGTGTTGGTATTGCGCAACAAGTGCTGATCCCCGGAGGAAATCAGCTATCGTGTGTGGCGAAACGGAAGCTCTTATCTGATTGGAACCAGCACGATCTATCGCAAAATTGATCTATGGCTGCTAGATAAAAGAGATCAAGAAAAGGTGCCTACAAGGCCATACAGCAAGCTTTCTGGAGGTTGTGCGGAATACTCCTAATCCCCCCCGCACAGCATATATGATCGCCTAAGAAAGGCGAATCTGCGGGTAGAGTTCGGGAATTGGGAAAGATGCACAGTACAGAGAAGCTCCCACAGCGGGTACATTGTAACCCAGATTGACTGAAAAAGCGCTATCTTGTTGTTGAAAAGATATCCCATCGCAAAACGAGAACTGCATCAACGCAATAATCAACGTGCTGTAAAAGAAACCAGTAAAAACATTTACGACCGACAACGGCAAGGAATTCGCCGCCCATGCTATGCAGACGGAGGCATTCGGAGTAGATGTTTACTTCTGTGACCCCGCTGCACTGGAGACAGCGGGGTCACTAGCGAGAACGACAATTGTTTGCTTCGCCATTCTTTCCAAGTGAACGCGCTATAGAAGCGTATCGCAGGCATATGTTGACGAAACTGTTGACCGCCTGAACAATAGGCCACACAAAGGCCTCAACCAGGAAACTCTCTACGTGGTTTTCTTCTGTGAGTGTTGCGCTCGACTTGATGATTCATAACATGATCCTCATGGATTTGGAAACAATAAGTCAATTAATCCGAATCTATCCCTTATTTTATAATGAATTATTAGATATAAAGAAAAAACCCTCAATCTTTTATGGATCAAGGGCTTCTCTCTGGAGCTGATACCCGGATTCGAACCGGGGACCTCATCCTTACCAAGGATGCGCTCTACCGGCTGAGCTATATCAGCGCAACGGTAATATGATACCTGATAATCGAGGAAAAAGCAATAGGTTTTTCACGTTTTTTGCCCTGTTTTTTCCAATTCTTTGTATTTTATCGGATCATCGTACCGTATGTGCGCTACCTTCTCTTTTTGCCGCGCGGCTGTATCCTCGGTGTCGCGGACTTTGTCTTGCGCATGGCATTTCGGCCCTTCGCCGCTTTACCCATAGCCAGTTGCCTGATTTTATGGATGGCAGGCACAGGCAGCGCATAGGCGTCTTTCGGCTGCTCATGCTTCATCGCGGTATCCAAATTCGCGTAGAAGCGTGTCGATAATATCAGCGCAAGCAGGAAGCGGATTTTCCGCAGAGGCTTTGTTTCCTTCAGGATGGCATGGTACGTGTCCTTAGCCCGCCTCGTTTGATCCGGCCCGGGTATGAGACGGCTGTAGTTGCTCAGGGACAGTATTCTCCATAGCGGACTGATCTGCTTTTGATAATAGTGAACAGCATCCACCCGCTTGGCAAAGGCCAGCGGCGTTTCACCCGTCTTGGGCCGGTAGTTTGCGTACCCCAACAGTTTGGCTGTCGCGGAGCCATAGACAAACACCCTTTCCTTGTCCGTGCACAACTTGGCTGCCGTGCGGTCCGGCCCGCGTAGCACAATCCGTGCGCCTGCCGCGCCGAGAATCGCCAACACAATGAGAAGCCACCAGAAATTATTATGCTGATCGTTGTCAGGAGGCGGCGGGTTTTGATCATCCGGCTCCGGCGACGGTTCCGGCGTCGGCTGATCATCCGGGGATTCCTGAGGATCAGGCGTCGGGGTCGGGTTGTCGTTTTGCTGCTGGGGATCGGGGGTTGGGGTCGGCGTAGGCTCCGGATCCTCGTTGGGCGGATTGTTGTCATCGTGCTGGTTGGGGGTCGGGTCAAACGGCACCCATCCGAAACCTTCGAAATACACTTCGGTCCACGCGTGCGCGTCATACCCGGTTACATAAGCAAAACCGTCGGACGCTGGCTGCGCCAAGAAGCCCTCCACGTAGCGCGCAGGCAGCCCCGCAATGCGGCACATCACGGTCATCGCCGAGGCAAAATACGTGCAGTAGCCCGCAGGCTTCACATATAGGAAATAGGTAACAAAGTCCTGGTTATCCGGCGGCGTATCGGGGGTCAGAGAATAGCGATAGTATTTTTGGAGATAGCGCATAAGGGTCAGCGCTTTATCATAGGGCGTGGCCGCGTTTTGCACCGTGTTGAGCACATCGTCAAACAGCTTCTGTTCCAAATGATCCGGAAGTTGTGTATAAAGATCGTAAAAATCATCGTAGTATTTATCGTCCAAACCAGCGGCCGCGTTCACCAGCTTGCCGAGACCTGTGCTTCCGCCTTCAAACACTGGAGTAAATACCGTATAGCGATCCCCCGTCTCTAAATCCCGGGTAATAAAAAGTTCGCTGGCATCATTAAAATACGGCACCATATCTCCGGCCATGTTCAGACTTCGCAAAAACAGGGGGGAAAATATGGTTGATACCGCCGCGTTCTGCATCTGCACGGTAATGGCCTTTTCATCCATCAGGTTGCTGGCGCTGCGCACGCTTTCGCTCGGATACTCCTCTAAAAACGCCTTCAACCGCTGCGCCTGCCAGCGGGGATTGATATACAGATAGCGTTTTGCGCTGGAGGTATCGCGAAAGCTGCGGCCCGTATATTCATCCTTCACAATAGCCCGCATCAGGGTTTTCTGGTTGGTTTTCACCATCATCACGGGATATTCGCTGGGCTCCACCGCACCGCCCAATTGGCCGTTGCCCATCGGGTAGTAGCCGTAGCTGCCGATTGTAAACACGTTTCTGGCGTCGGTAAAGAATAAATAATCGGTAATGCGCTGTTTTAAGTCGCTGGCGGCTTTCTCCATGAAGCCGATGGTCACCTTGCCGGCCGGCAGCAGCACCAGGGAAATCAGCACCACCGCTAACGCCATTGGCAACACATGCAGCAGGTTGATCCGCTCATGCGCTTCCGTACTCATCTGCAAGAGCATGGCGATCAGCGCGGGCGCCACATACCACAGATAATTCCCCTTGCCCAGGCTCCACAGCCCAAAAAGCACCAGCACTACCATCAGCGCCATCGGCAGAAAGCCAACGCCGCGCTTGGATACCAGAAAGCTCAGCACCGTAACAAATACCGCAAACAAGCCGACTGCCTGTATACCGTACAACGGCAGCACCACAGCGGCGCCTGAGAAATATAGCGCGATGGCTTTAAATCCCTCAATCCATCCGCCGAATAGCCCGGCATTCGGCAAAAACAGCTGCACCAGGGCAATCAACCCGATCAGCCCCCACAGCACCATTCTGGATTTTCGGCTGACAGAAAAGATTGTCAAAACAATGATCATCACGGCGCAGAGAAGCACGGCGCCAAGGGCATGGGCGCCCAAGCCCATCGCCATCAGCAGCGGAAGCATCAAACCGCATGTAAGCAAAAACGCCACACCGCAATGCGTGAGTGGTTCCCTTTGCATAAATTTGAGCTTCTTCACGTCGTTACCTTCCTATCCTTGCGGCGATACGAAATTCACTTCCACGCTGCGCTGCTGCAAGCGCGCTACCAGGTCCTGAACGGTGGGGTCCTTGATTTCGTAGCTGACCAGATACAGCCGCACATTGGGGCCAAGGCGTTTCATCCGCCCGATCAGGTCCACCAGCACGCTGGTCAGGCGTGTGGTGATGATGACTACGGCGCCGGTTTTACGCAGATCATTCATCTGCATCAGAATCACGCGTTCGAATTTTTCAGTCTCGTTAAATGTGCACCGGGCCAGCTCTTCCAATAAAATCGGCAGGCCCATCGTGCCCATGTATTCCATCGGCCGGTCGCCCACCAGTGGCAGACGCACGGGGTTTTCCAGGTTGATCTGGCATTTGACCACCGAGGCGGCCGTTTCCAGCACCGCATCCTTCAAAAAGGCCAGCTTGCTTTGCTCCATTCCCTCGGGCAAACGGGGGGGCGAGGTATCCATAATCACCAGCGCGTCGGGCAGCGCGGGTTCTTCAAACTGCCGGATGATAATCTCCCGCTTGCGTGCGCTCATTTTCCAGTGAATACGCTTGAGCGGGTCTCCGTTCTGGTAGGAACGGAAATCACTGGGGCTTGATGGATCCTCCATGGCGCGTTTCATGGTTTCCACACCCATATCGCCCGGCGCAAAGGTGAGCGGCTCTACCTCAAAGGGCACCGGCAACACCAATAGCTCCCCTGTGGAGTTATCGGGAGCATGTTCTTTTTTAAAAAAGCCAAAAACATCACTGACCGTGAAGCTCTCCACGCCGGGGATCATCGCGCCGATATGTTCGGCTGCAAACTGATAGGCAACCTTCTGGGTGCGTCGGCCCAGCTCGGTCAGGTGCAGGGTGCCTGCCGGCGTATTGCTGGTGGCACGCATCTTGAGCTTGACGGGCGCAATGGGCAACAGGCTTCTGTGGCTCACAGAAACCTGCATGGCAACGCTGTCACCCCGGTTGACCCGGGTATTGTTCAGCCCGTGGGAAACACGGACGGATTTTTCAGCCATTCTGATACTGATATACGCCAAGCCCCAGGCAATCACAATCAGCAATGCAAGCAGCAGATACATGCGGTTGCCCATGGATAAGGCGCATACAAGTAAAAAAGCGAAGCTCACACCCAAGGTAGTCAGCGTAGATTTCATGAAATCGTCCTTTTGCGGTACTTATGAAAGGCGGATGGGAACCGGTACGTTCTCCATCACCGCGATCAGGATGCGGTCCGAGGTTATGCCTTTCATCTTCGCATCGGGGTTGGGCAGCACGCGGTGGGACAACACAGGCAGCACCATGCGCTGCACATCTTCCGGCAGAATATAGTCCCGTTCGTTCAGCAGCGCGCAGGCCTGTGCCCCGCGGATGAGCGCGATAGCGCCGCGCGTGGATACGCCCAACTGCAGCGAGGGATGGGTGCGCGTCATCGCGGCGATGTTGGCGACATAGTGGCGTACTTCCTTGGAACAGTACACCGTGCCGACCATATCCTGCATTGCAATCACATCTTCGGCGCTGCATACAGGCTGCAGGGATGCCTGCGGCTTCTCCGTGCCGGAAAAGCGGTCCAGCACCGCCATTTCTTCCTCCATGGTAGGATATCCCATGGAAATGCGCAGGAAAAAGCGGTCCATCTGCGCCTCCGGCAGCGGATAGGTACCAACAAATTCACCAGGGTTCTGGGTAGCCAGCACCATAAAGGGCTTGGGCAGCTTGTGGGTAATGCTGTCTACCGTTACCTGATATTCTTCCATAACTTCCAGCAGCGACGACTGCGTTTTAGGGGAGGTACGGTTGATTTCGTCGGCCAGCACGATCTGGCACATCACCGCGCCGGGATGGAATTCCAGTTCACCCGTTTTGAAATTGACCATCGTAAAGCCCGTAACATCGCTTGGTACAACGTCGGGCGTGAATTGAATACGGTTAAAACTGCAGTCCAGCGATTTGGCAAGGCAAGATACCATGGTCGTTTTACCGGTGCCGGGAACATCTTCAATCAACACATGACCTTTGCACAGCATGGCAATGAGAGCAAGCTCAATCACTTCTTCCTTGCCCACAATGACGCGCCCGATGTTCTGTTTTAATGCACCAATAACCTGCCTTGGGTTGAGCATATGGAGTTGCTCCTTTTCATTCTCTTCTTCAAACCCTTTTAGTATATCTGATTTAAAAGGTATTTACAATACTGTAACAGAAGTTTTAACAATCCCCCTTTCCCTTGTAAAAGTGTTCATGTTATAATAACAAAAACGCGGAAAAATCTGATAATGGAGGGATATCTATGTCTGAACAAACTCCCGCAAAACAATCCAAGGCGTCTCCGCTCATTGTGCTGCTATGCATTGTGCTGGTCGCAGCCATCGTGTTCGGAATTATCACATACTTGGACAAAAACGCACTGTCTGCCGAAAAAGACAATCTGAACGCAAACCTTGAACAAGTAACGACCGAGCTTGGCGATGCCAAGACCCAGGCGGAAGAAGCGGCGCTGGCGCAGGCCGATACAGCCGCTTATGCCAAAGGGCTTGAAGACGAACTGGTTTCCCTGCAGGATGAAAATGCGTCGTTGCAGGGGCAGGTTACGTCTACCGGAGACGAGCTGACCTCCCTGCAAACCGAGTACGCGGCACTGGAAGAGCAGGTTGCCTCGCTAACGGACGAACTGAGCTCGCTCAACGGCAAGCTGCTGTTCACCGAAGGCAAGCTTTCGATCTCTGACGGAAAACTTGCCAAAAACGAAGAAAGCCTTACCCAAGCTAACCAGCAGCTGACAGAAGCACAGGCCCTCGCGCAGGAACTCCAGTCCAAGCTTTCCGAAGCCGACAACGCGGCCGGCAGCAAGGATGAAGCCACCAACACCCGCATCACGGAGCTTCAGGATCTGTTAGCAGCCTCCGAAGCAGCCTTGGCGGATAGCCAGGCGGCACTGGAGGATGCCAAAACAGCACTGGCCGACGCACAGACTGCCGCATCAGCGGATGCCGAAGCGGCCGATGCTAAGCTGAGCGCGCTGAATGGCAAACAGCTCTACACCGAGGGTAAGCTTTCGCTGGCGCAGACCAAGCTATCCAACCTCCAAAGCAAGCTGGATGCATCCAATGCCCTGCTCGCCGATGCGCAGGCGAAAATCGACGAATTGAACGCCACCATCGAAGCCCTGCAGGAGGCCGCTGCCGCAGCAGCGCCTGCCGCCATCTGACCGAAGGGTTTCGTTCCGTTCCAAAAGAGCACCCGCCGAACTGGTGGGTGCTCTTTTCCATAATCACAGATACCATGAGTACCGTGTGTACATACAACGGTGTATCAATAGCGTATCGGTGATTCCGCGTACATTCATCTTCCGCAACACAGTTTTTGGGTTCGAAACCTCTCTCCCTGTATCCATGCAGCTTCCTGTTTGATATTTCGTATTATAAGAATGCATATTCGATCTTCGTTCCCGCTTGTGCATCCAGCGGCAAACCGGTAAACCCCGCGAGTTTCTTTCCCTACGGTATGCGGTTTAAAACCTGCCACGCGGGATCAATATCCAGCGCCTTGAAATAGTCCGCGGGGGTTTCCGCACGGCGAATCAGCTTGAAGGTGCCGTCCTCCCGGTAGAGTACTTCCTTGCAGCGCAGCTTGCCGTTATAGTTGTACCCCATGCTCAGGCCGTGGGCTCCGGTATCGTGGATGACAAGGATATCCCCCACCCCGGCCTTGGGCAGCATGCGGTCAACCGCGAATTTATCGTTATTCTCACACAGGGAGCCGATCACATCCACCTTTTCATCATGGGGAAGGCCTTCCTTGTCAACGATCGTGATGTGGTGATAGGCGCCGTACATGGCCGGGCGCATCAGGTCGCAGGCGCTGGCGTCCAGCCCCAGATAGTGCTTGTAGATGTTCTTTTCATGTGTGATGTGCGTCACCAGCCAGCCGTGCGGCGCCGTCATATACCGTCCCAGCTCGGTTTTGATCGTCACACCGCCGATTCCGTTGCCGACGATTACCTTTTCATAAGCCTTGCGTACGCCCGCGCCGATAGCTTCCACATTCGCTTCATCCTCGCCGGGCCGGTAGGGCACGCCAACGCCGCCGGAAAGATTGATAAACTTCAATTCCAGGCCGCTTTCCTGCCGCAGCTCCACTGCGGTTTCCATCAGCAGCTCCGCAAGTGCCGGATAATAATGTGGGTCGGTGGTGTTGCTGGAAAGAAACGCGTGCAGGGCAAATTGCTTTGCTCCATATTTTTTCAGCAGCATGATGGCGTCCGACAGCTGTTCTCTCGTCATGCCGTATTTGGCGTCGCCCGGGTCACCCATGATGGCGTTCCCCACGCGGAAGTGCCCGCCGGGATTGAAGCGCAGACAGATGGTCTCGGGTATGCCGCCGTTTTCTTTCAGCTCTTCGATGTGGGTGATGTCATCTAAATTGATGAACGAATCCAGCTTCCGTGCCAGGCGGAACTCGCGGGGCGGCACCACATTGGCGGAAAACATGATATCTTCTCCGCGGAAGCCGCAGGCGTCCGCCAGCATCAGCTCCGTTTCACTCGCACAGTCCACACCGCAGCCCTCTTCTTTGAGGATGCGCAGAATAGCGGGTGTCGGCAGCGCCTTGACCGCGAAATATTCTTTAAAATCCTCACACCACGAAAACGCCCGCTGCCAACGCCTGGCCGTAGAGCGGATTCCCTGTTCATCGTACAGGTGAAACGGCGTATCAAACGCCTCGCATGCTTTGACAAACACGGAATCGGGAAGCGTGAAGTTAGGCATGAACACATCCTCCTTGTAACCATTATTGGACTAAAGTGTAGCAAGCCGACAGGGCAATTGTCAACCATGCCGCATTGTTTTCTTGCTGTATTCAGGAGAACATATGCAAGCTCCTGTGAAATTTTCGATATCTCCGGTGAATTCCATCAAACCGCTTGCTTTTTACCATTCTTCATGTTACAATACACCTTGCAAATTCATGAAACTGAGGAGGTGAATGACGTTGCCCAATATTAAATCCGCCATTAAGCGCGTGAAGGTAAGTGAGAAGAAAAACCTTCGCAACCGCATTGTGAAATCCAAGGTGAAAACCGCGATAAAGAAATTTGACGCGGAGCTTGCGGTGAATCCCGCAAATGCAGGCGCGCAATACAGCGCTACCACCTCCGCTATCGATAAGGCTGCTGCCAAAGGGATTGTCCACAAGAATACGGCCAATCGCAAAAAGGCAAGGCTTGCAAAGCAGATGGCAAAAGCCGCACAGTAAACGCGGTGATCAACCGGCAATTGAATAGAGACCGAGCGATCGGTCTCTTTTTCGTTGCAGATTATTGGGACTGCGGATGAGGAGGGTGTGTCGTTCCGGGCCATGCCGTTGCTTACGATTCATCCTTCTTATCTTTGCAGGAGATATGTTGAACCTGAGCCTTCCCTGCCATTCGATAAACAGCTGCTGCCGGTCAATCAGGGGTAGTTGAAATAAGATACTATACGATACCGGAAACGAAAAAGCGGCAATGCCGCTTTTTCTCGTTTTCGGTATAACGGTCACGCGGCCGCGGCCGCTCTTCTACTCTGTCTGCGTGCCGCCTTCCGTTGGTTCTTCTTGGGCAACCGGTTCGCTGGCAAACGGCAGCAAGCCCGTCACCACATCGCCCAGCACGGCCATAACGCACGCTTTTCCCTTGTCCTGCTTGTTTTTCAGGGATATCTCCTCTGCCTGGAGGATGCTTGCGGGGCTATTTTTTTGCGTTATCAGCACAGCTTGCGGCAGCGTGCGTACCTGCAACGCCCCGGCTAGCACGGAACCATTGGAACCGGTTTTGTTGAACGTGAAGATTTTCACGCCTTTGCCCGCGCGCGCCTGCGGCTCGAACTCCATATAGAGGATCCGTTTGGCGTGGCCCCGGTCGGTCATGACCAGAATTTGATCGTTTGGCTGCGGCTGCGCGGCAAACATGATCCGGTCCTGTATATCCAGCGTCATGCCCTTCACACCCCCTGTGGTCCGCCCCTGCACCGGGATTTTATCGCAATGGCAGCGCAGGCTCATACACTGTTCCGTCAGCATCAGCAGATCCGTTTCCGGATCCAGCGGAAACACGGTCAGCACCTCGTCGCCGTCCTTCAGCTTGATGGCGGCATACTGCTGGCGGTTGATGTTGTACTCCGAGGCAGCTGTGCGTTTGAGCATTCCGTCCCTGGTAATAAACAGCAGATCCGGCATGGCAGCCAGCTCATCCCCCGTGCAGCAGAACATCTGGACAAGCTTTTCATGATCGCCGATCCCCAGAATGACGCCGGACAGAAGCGACCCCTTCTGGCTTGGCTTATTGCTCTCCGGCAGACTGTCCACCCGAATCTGGTAGCAGTTGCCCAGATTGGTCATCAGGTACAGGATGCGGTCGGTATCGGTTTCAAAGTGCCACAGAGGCAGTTCGTCCAGATTATCGCTGTCCGCGCGCACGGGCTGAAGCTTTTGGTAATATTTAGGGTACATCCGCCGCAGATAGCCCGCGCGGGAGAAGGTGATGGTAGCCAGCTCCGCCACATGTTCTTCCTCCACCACGGCTTCCACTACGTGCTCCGGGTCCGCCACCGTGGTGCGGCGGTCGTTGCCGTAGGTATCGGCAATTTCCATCAACTCGTGTTTCACCAGCCGCATCAGCTTCTTCTCGTTTTCCAGAATGCCTGTCAGGTATTCGATGTTTTTTAAAACCTCGGCATATTCATGCTTCAGAGTTTCAATCTCCAGCCCTGTCAGCCGCTGGAGCCGCATATCCAGGATTGCCTGTGCCTGAATCTCGTCCAGGGAGAAGCTTTCCATCAGCCTGGTTTTCGCTTCCTTGGGGGTCCGGCTGGCACGGATCATGGCGATGATCGCGTCCAGATTGTCCACCGCGATCATCAGACCTTCCAGAATATGCGCGCGGGCTTTAGCCCTGTCCAGCTCGTACTGCGTACGGGCGGTGATCACATTTTTCTGGTGCTGGATGTAATAGCGGATGATGCTTCGCAGGCTCATCAGCTTGGGCTTTCCGCCCGCAATAGCCACCATGTTTACGCCAAAGGTGACCTGCATATCGGTGTACTTGAGCAGCGCGGCCAGAATCTTCTCCACGTCGTAGCCACTGCGGATCTCTACAATCGCTCGCATACCCGTACGGTCGCTCTCGTCGCGGATATCATAGATGCCGGCGAAAATTGCCTTTTTCTCTTCGCTGACCTTGAGGATTTTCTCCAGCATGGCCGATTTGTTCACCTGATAGGGAATCTCGGTGATAACAATCAACTGCCGCCCATTTTTTGCGCTTTCGATATGTGTGCGCGCGCGCAGTGTCAGCTTACCGCGGCCTGTAGCGTAGGCTTCTCTCAGCTCGTCGGTTTTCAGCAGAATGCCGCCTGTGGGAAAGTCCGGCGCGGGCATGATCGCCATCAGTTCTTCCACGCTGATTTGCGGGTTGGCAATCTGCGCCACCACGGCCTGGATGCATTCACGCAGATTGTGCGGCGGGATATTGGTCGCCAGCCCGATGGCGATACCGCTGGCGCCGTTGACCAGCAGGTTGGGGTAACGCGACGGCAGCATATCCGGCTCTTTGATGGTATCGTCAAAGTTGAGGCGAAAGGGTACGGTGTCCTTGTCGATATCGCGCAGCATTTGCATCGCCAGCGGCTGCATACGCGCTTCGGTGTAGCGCATGGCGGCGGCGCTGTCGCCATCGATGGAGCCGAAGTTGCCGTGCCCATCCACCAGCTGCTCGCGCATGCTGAAGTCCTGTGCCATGCGCACCAGCGCGTCGTATACGCTGGAATCGCCGTGCGGGTGAAACTTGCCCAGGCAGTCGCCCACGATGCGCGCGCACTTGCGGTGCGGGTGCTCCGGCTGCAGGTTGAGCTCCATCATTGTGAACAAAATGCGCCGCTGCACAGGCTTCAGCCCGTCTTCCACGCGGGGGATGGCACGTTCCATAATCACGTGCTCGGCATAGGGAATCATAGAGTTGTGCATGACCTCTGCCATGGACATCTGGATGATGCCCTGTGTATTTTCCTCAGGCAAGCGGTTCACCTGCTTTCAACGTATCTGCAATCTCGGTAAACGAGTCCTCGCGGTTAAAGTTTGCATACTGGCTGATGTACTCGCGGCGCGGCTCCACCTTGTCCCCCATGAGCACAGAAACCCGGTGCTCCACCTGCGCGGCGTCCTCGATGGTTACCTGCAGCAGCTTGCGGGATTGTGGGTCCATGGTGGTGGCCCACAGCTGCTCGGGGTTCATCTCCCCCAGTCCCTTATACCGCTGGATGGTGTAATTCTTCTTATTCTGTGTCAGTCGTTTAAGCTCCGTATCATCATATGCATATACGGATTTCCCTCCCTGCGTCACCCGGTAAAGCGGCGGCATACCGATGTACACATGCCCTTCAGCTACCAGCTCCCGCATATAGCGGTAGAAAAACGTCAACAGGATAGCGCGGATGTGCGCTCCGTCCTGATCTGCGTCGCTCAGGATAATCACCTTATGATATTTCAGATTATCCAGTGTGAAGCTTTCGTCGATATTCGTACCCAGCGCGGTAATCACGGAGCGGAATTCCTCATTGGCCAGCACCTGATCCAGCCGCTTTTTCTCGGCGTTCAGGGGCTTGCCGCGCAGCGGCAGGATGGCCTGAAACCTCCGGTCCCGGCCCTGCTTGGCGCTGCCGCCTGCGCTGTCACCCTCCACGATGAACAGCTCGTTCATCGCGGGCGTGCGCCCTGTGCAGCTGGACAGCTTACCTACCAGCGGCGCGGCCTCCAGCGCGGTTTTCGCACGGGCTACGTCGCGCGCTTTACGGGCCGCATCGCGCACCTGCGCCGCCTTTACAGCCTTTTCAATCAGCCGGGTTGCCAATTCCTGATGCTTCAGGTCTTCAAAATACGCCGTTAGCTGCTGTGTCAGAATAGCCTCAATGGCGGGCCGCACTTCGGTGTTGCCAAGCTTGCCTTTGGTCTGCCCCTCAAACTGCGGGTTTTTGACCATGGCGATCATCACGGCGGTCATGCCCTCGCGGTAATCGTCCCCGCCCAGATTGGAATCCTTGTCCTTCAGCGCGCCCAGCTTGCGGGCAAAATCATTGAGCACCTTGGTATAGGCCGTGCGGAAGCCGGTTTCGTGCGTGCCTCCCTCGGAGGTGGGGATGTTGTTGACATAGGAGAATACGTTCTCCGTGTAGCTGTCGGTATATTGGATTGCGACGCGGAACAGCGTATCGTCCCGTTGACCCTCCAGATAGATCGGTTCGTCAAACAGGGTGGATTTCTCAGCGTTTAAATACTTCACATAATCGATGATGCCGCCTTCAAAGCAAAACACTTGTTTATTTTCCGCGGCGGTATCGCTTTCCGCATTGTCACCAGCTTCCTCGCCGTCCGTTGCGTTATGAGAATCCGCTGCTTTCCGTTCATCCTCAAAGGTGATGGTGACGCCTTTGTTCAGATAGGCAAGCTCCTTAAGCCTGCGCAGCACCAGATCGCCATTGAAATCCAGGGTTTCAAAAATACGGCGGTCCGGCTTGAAGCGCACCAGTGTACCACGTTTGCGGGTATTGGATATGGCATGCAGCGGCACGGCTACCCGTCCGGCAATCACCTTGCCCAGTTTTTCGTCATAAGCGGATTCAAAGCGTATTTGGAAATGCTTGAATTCCTTATAGACATCCACCAGCATCCATTCGGACAATGCGTTCACCACACTGCCGCCCACCCCGTGCAGGCCGCCGGAGTAGGCGTAGTTCTCATTGTCGAACTTACCTCCGGCATGCAGCTTGGTATAGATCACTTCCACACCCGATATTTTCAGCGTCGGGTGCTCATCCACCGGCACGCCGCGTCCGTTATCCCAAACGGAAGCAGACCCGTCCTGATGGAGGGTGACCTCGATGGTGTCCGCAAACCCGCCCATGGCTTCATCCACGGCGTTGTCCACAATCTCCCACAGCATGTGGTGCAGCCCGCGGCTGCCCGTTGACCCGATATACATACCCGGTCGCATGCGAACGGCGTCCAGCCCTTCGAGCACCTTGATTTTATCCGCGTTATACGAGGCCATTCGTTCTCTCCTCACTTGTTTGCAAGTACAATCCTAGCAATAAATTATAGCATATTTTGTGTCCGCCCACAAGAAAAGCCCTCCGCATCCCCATGATGTGGAGGGACTCATTGGGTAAGCGGCAAGCCGTTTCAGCCGCAACGCCAATCTCCGTCTATTCCAGCACCAGCCTGCAATAGCTTTTCTTGCCCTTGCGCAGCATCAGGCCGTCCGTGCCGAACTGTGCCGCGGCAATCACGGCGTCGATATCGGTTACCTTCTCGTCGTTCACTGTCACCGCGCCGGCCTGCACCATCTTGCGCGCCTCGCCGCGGCTTTTGCACAGGCCGCACTCGGCAAGCCATGTGGTAATGCGGCTATCCTCGGCAAGCATCGCGGCAGTCAGCGTAAAGGTGGGTACGTTGTCCATGCTGCCCTGCCCGCCAAACAGCGCCTGGGCCGCATCGGCTGCCTTTTCGGCTTCTTCCCTGCCGTGGATCATCTGGGTCATTTCAAAGGCCAGCACCTTTTTGGCCTCGTTGATCTCGCTGTCCCTAAGCTCGCTCAGGCGGCGGATTTCGTCCATCGGCAGGAAGGTGAGAAGCTTGAGGAACATCTCCACATCCCCATCCTGCACGTTGCGCCAGTACTGGTAAAACTCGTAGGGCGTGGTGCGGTTGGGATCCAGCCAGAGCGCGCCTTTTTCGGTCTTGCCCATCTTTTTGCCGTCGGAGGTCATGATCAGCTTGTTGGTCAGGGCAAAGGCCTCGGCCTTTTCCTTGCGGCGGATGAGGTCCGCGCCGGAGAGAATATTGCTCCACTGGTCGTCGCCGCCGATTTGCAGCTTGCAGTTGTAGCGCTTGTACAGCTCCAGAAAATCATAGCTCTGCATGAGCATGTAATTAAATTCCAGAAACGTGAGGCCTACTTCCAGCCGCTTTTTGTAGCACTCGGCGGTCAGCATGCGGTTAACGGAAAAGTAAACGCCGATATCACGCAGGAAATCCACATAGTTAAGGTCCAGCAGCCAGTCCGCGTTGTTGGCCATGATCGCGTTGCCTTCGCTGAAAT
Organism: Candidatus Limiplasma sp.; assembly: GCA_963664595.2. Classification (GTDB taxonomy): domain Bacteria; phylum Bacillota; class Clostridia; order Christensenellales; family Aristaeellaceae; genus CAXXOK01. Next base: position 750,746 of record CAXXOK010000010.1, read on the forward strand.
CCAGCAGCGCGCTCAGCTGTTTCTGGATGGCGCTGATATTACCGGCAATTGTTTCCTTGGTCAGCATTTGCCGCAGATCGGTTTTGCCGCTGGGGTCCCCTACCATGGCCGTGCCGCCGCCGCACAGGATAATGGGCCTGTGCCCGGCCTGTTGCAGGCGCTTTGCCATGATCACGGGGATGATGTGTCCCACATGCAGGCTGTCCGCCGTGGGATCGATCCCCACGTAGAACGTTATCGATTCCTTTTCCATGGCCTTGTACAGATCCTCTTCAAAGGTAATCTGGGCCAGAATGCCGCGCTCCTTGAGCTGATCGAGAATATGCATAACGGTTTTCTCCTTTATTTCTCAGCAAATAGTTCCCTGAGGATGCCCATGCCTGTTTTGATCTGCTCCAGTGTGCTGTTGGAGAAGTTCAGGCGGAAGGTATCATCGTGACCGCCGTCCGGGTAAAAGTGCGTGCCGGGCACATAGGCCACGCCGCGTTCCACCGCCTTCTGGAAACTGGCCGTGGCGTTGCCGCCTTCCGGCAGCGTGCAGAAGATAAACAGGCCGCCCTCAGGCGTTGTGTACTTTGTTCCTTCGGGAAAGGTTTTCAGTTCATGCAGCATCGCATGCATCTTATCGCGGTAAGCGCCCAGAATGGAATGCAGGTGCGGGTGCAGCAGCTGGCGGCGCAGGAACTGGTCGATAATTGCCTGCGTGAGCAGCGGTGTGTGCAGGTCGGTGCCCTGTTTGCCGACGGTGCATTTGGCAATGATCTCCTCGTGCGCCACCATATACCCCACGCGCATGCCGGGGCTGACGAGCTTGGAAAAGCTCCCCATGTACACCACATGTCCGCTCTTGTCGAAGTGCTTGATGGACGGCTGCACATGGCCGTCGTAGCGCAGGTCGCGGTAGGGATCGTCCTCGATCACGAGGAAGCCGTACTCCTCTGCCAATTGGGCAATCTTTTTGCGTCTTTCGGCGTTTAATGTTCTGCCGGTTGGATTTTGGAAGGTCGGAATGCAGTACAGCATTTTGGGGTGGTGCTGTTTCACCAGCGCCTCCAGTGTGTCGGTGATCAGGCCGCCGTCGTCACTCTCCACAGAAACCAGGTTTTGCTGATAGAGGCGAAGCGTTTGCATGTTGCCCAGAAAGGTCGGGTCTTCTACAAGGATGGTATCGCCGGGGTTGAGAAACGCCTTGCAGATCAAATCCACACCCTGCGTGGAGCCGGACAGGGGCAGGATGTTTTTCCGCTCCACGGGAAAATCATAATCCTCCTGCAGGTACGCCCGGAGGCTTTCCAGAAACGGCGGATAGCCTTCGGTTCCGCCATATTGCAGTATATTCTTGCCGTCCTGTAACAGCACATCTCTGGCAAGCTCGGCGCACAGCTCATTGGGCAGCGCGTCGGAGCTTGGGTTGCCGCCCGCAAAGCTGATAATTCCGGGTTGTGCCAGCAGCTTGAAAATCGCGCGGATAGCGCTTCCTGTAATGCCGTCAAACCGGTCCGCATAGGATACTCCCTTGGGCAGCATGATAACCCCTCCTTCAATCCATGAAAAACGCCTTCCCCCACACTTGGGAGGAAGGCGGAGAAACCGCGGTACCACTTCCACATTGATCTGCCCTTGCGGACGGATCCTCAGAAAAAACATGTTCTTCCGCGCTGTAACCGGCGCACCGTCAGCTGCCTACTCGGTTTCCCTTTGGGAGCCTCGCTCAAAGATGTATTCGCCGCCGTGCCGCCGCCTTCTTCCACCAGCCGAAGGCTCTCTACAGGGTACACTGCGGGTACTGGTTCCTGTCATCGCGTTATGTGCATTATAGAGGATGATCGGCGGGGTGTCAAGGTTTTCCGCGCCGTTTCTCCTCCGTGTGCTGTTTGCCGGTTTTTCTGGTTCCGGATAAAAACGAGGGGCCGGAATGTGGAATTTTTATAGTACTTTTTGTTCAGAAGTAATAAAACTTTTACGCCACTGTGATTTTGATGAGATTTATATTGACAAGCCAGAGTTAGAGGTGTTAAACTCTGAATGAATCAGAGTTAAAGTTATCTAACTTTTGCCGGGTTCGCATGAAGGAGGAAGATCATGATGCCCTTATCAATGGTTTCGGTCGGCGATGTGAATGTGATCAAGAAGATTACAGGGCGCGACGATATTCGCAAGCATCTGGCAAATCTGGGGTTTGTCGTCGGAGAAGAGGTAACGGTGGTAAACCAGTTGGGCGGCAACCTGATTTTATCAATTAAAAATAGCCGCGTGGCACTGGACCAGACGCTGGCAACGCGGATTATGGTATAAGGAGGCAGACATGAAAACACTCAAGGATATCGGTGTGGGAGGCCATGCGGAAATCGTGAAGCTGCATGGCGAAGGCGCGCTGAAGCGCAGGATTATGGATATGGGACTGACCAAGGGTACGGAGGTTTTCGTTCGCAAGGTGGCTCCGCTGGGCGACCCGATGGAACTTACGGTGCGTGGATACGAGCTATCCATCCGCAAGGAAGATGCCGAAAAGATCGAGGTCAATTAGCAGCTCGGTGAAAGCTGCTTTTCTATTCCTTTGGAGTTAGTCTTCGCTAACCTTGCAATACTGAGGAGGATTTCTACATGAGCATCAAAATCGCTCTGGCTGGCAACCCAAATTCAGGGAAAACCACCATGTTCAACGCTTTAACGGGCAGCAACCAGTACGTTGGCAACTGGCCAGGCGTAACCGTTGAAAAAAAGGAAGGCCGCTTGAAGGGCTCGCAGGATATCATTATCCAGGATCTACCGGGCATTTACTCGCTGTCCCCCTATACCCTGGAGGAAGTGGTCGCCCGCAATTATCTGGTAAATGAGAAACCGGACGTAATCATCAACATTATCGACGCTACCAATATTGAGCGCAACCTCTACCTCACCACGCAGCTGGCGGAGCTGAACATCCCGATGGTGATTGCGCTGAACATGATCGATGTGACACGCAAAAACGGCGATGTTATCCAGCTGATCAAGCTTGCCGAGGAGCTGAACTGCGAGGTGGTGGAAACCTCCGCCCTCAAGGGTGAGGGCAGCACCGTGGTGGCGCAGAAGGCGGCGGAGCTTGCGCGGAGCAAAAAACAGCCGGAGCCTCCCCATGTATTTGCGGGCAGCGTGGAACACGCGCTGGCGCATATCGAGGACCTGATCACCCACGCCAACTGCGAAGGGCCCGTACATCATCACCATGCCGGCGGTATTGTGCATGAGGGCAGCATTGTGGATCCCTCCCTTTCACGCTGGTACGCAATCAAGCTGTTTGAACGTGATGAAAAGGTGCTCAAAGAGCTGAACCTCCCCGCCGGTATTCGGGAGAAGGTCGAAAGCGTCGTTCAGGGCTGCGAAACCGAGATGGACGACGATTCGGAATCCATCATCACCAACCAGCGCTACGCCTACATCAACAAGCTGGTCACACTGTGTGTAAAAAAGGGGAAGGCGAAGGGATCGTTGACGGCGTCCGATAAAATTGACCGCATCGTAACCAACCGCATTCTGGCACTGCCGATTTTTGCGGTGGTCATGTTCCTCGTCTATTATATCTCCGTTACCACCATCGGTGCGCTGGTGACGGATTTCACCAATGACACCTTTGTCGGCCAGTGGATCCAGGCGCCGGTCATGAACTGGCTTTCCAGCATCGGCACAGCGGGTTGGCTGGTAGGGCTGATCGGGGACGGCATCATCGGCGGCGTCGGCGCGGTGCTGGGCTTTGTGCCCCAGATGCTGGTGCTGTTTCTGATGCTGGCGGTTTTGGAGGATATCGGCTACATGGCGCGCGTAGCGTTCATCATGGACCGTATTTTCCGCCGTTTCGGTCTTTCCGGCAAGAGCTTCATCCCGATGCTGATCGCCTCGGGCTGCGCCATCCCGGGCGTGATGGCTTCACGTACCATTGAAAACGAGCACGACCGCCGCATGACGATCATCACCGCCAGCTTTATTCCCTGCGGGGCCAAGATGCCGATCATCGCGCTGATCGCGGGAGCGCTGTTCCATAACGCCGGGTGGATTGCCACCGCCGCGTACTTTATCGGCGTTGCCGCCGTGATTGTATCCGGTATTATGCTTCGCAAAACCAAAATGTTTTCCGGCAAGCCCGCGCCTTTTGTGATGGAACTTCCCCCCTACCATATCCCCGCGGCGGGCAACGTATTGCGCAGCATGTGGGAACGCGGCTGGAGCTTTATCAAGCGCGCCGGTACCGTGATCGTGGTCGCCAGCATCTTTATCTGGTTCACCTCCGGTTACGGCTGGACGGCGCAGCAGCCCGAAGCGGTGCAAAGCAACACAGTGTCTGTCGTAGCCGAGGCTGAAGACGGCGCGGTTGCCTTCGGCGCTGTGGACAACATGGACGACAGCATGCTGGGAAAAATCGGCGGCATTGTCGCTCCGGTCTTCTCCCCGCTCGGCTTTGGCAACTGGGAATCGACTGTGGCCACTGTGATGGGTCTGGTTGCCAAGGAAGAGGTCGTAGGCGTGTTCGGTGTTCTCTTCGGCGCAACGGAGGACGAGGATCAGGCTTTCGAACTGCTGGATGAAGGCTCCGCTGAGGAAATTGAGACCACGCTCCACCCCATCGCGCAGGCTTTCAACGATGTCAGCGGCGGTTACGGCGGGCTGGCCGCGTTCAGCTTCCTGCTGTTCAACCTGCTGTGCGCACCGTGCTTTGCCGCCATCGGGGCTATCCGGCGCGAAATGAATTCCGCCAAGTGGACCTGGTTTGCCATCGGCTATCAAACGCTGTTTGCCTATACCGTCGCGCTGATCGTGTTCCGCCTCGGCGTGCTGTTCTCCGGCGGCGGCTTTGGCCTGGCCACCGTAGCGGCCCTGATTTTGCTGGGCGGCATGATATACCAGCTTACCCGTAAGAACACCCGTATTGAAGTATAAGGAGGATTTTCATGGCTACCATTATTGTGGGCGGCGTTGTACTGCTCATTGTAGGCGGCATCGCTTGGAAAATGATTTCAGACCGCAGGCATGGAAAGCACAGCTGCAGCGGCAATTGCCAAAGCTGCCATATGAGTTGCGGCACAAACGCCCGCTGAACTAACCACAGCCTATCCGGCAGGTGCTTCCAACAGCGCCTGCCGGATTGAAATTCTATCCCGGATATGATACTCTTATAGCAGAAAAGGATGTGACGCGATGCAGATTTTGAAATCATCCGAGGATTACCTGGAGGCCATGCTGATGATGCAGATTCAGCATGGCTACATCCGTTCCATTGATATTGCCAATGAGCTGGGCGTTACCAAACCCAGCGTGAGCTACGCCACCAAGCGCCTGCGTGAAAACGGCTATATTACAATGGACAGAGAAGGGCTGATCACCATCACCGAAAAGGGCTTAAGCATCGCTAACAGCATGTATGAGCGGCATCAGCTGCTTTCGGAGTTCCTTATCCGCCTCGGAGTGACCCCCGCCGTGGCGCGGGAGGACGCCTGCCGGATTGAACATGATATTTCGGAGGAAACCTTTCAGGTGCTCCGCAATCATATTGACAAGGATAAAAGCAAATAATATGATGGCGTTTAGGAAGCGATGAATAAAGCGCTCGTACGGTACACGTTGTATTTTTATCGGGTTGGGTTTATGGAACCTGAGCTAGCAGCAGTGCCCCAGCGAAGGCTCTGCGAGCTTATGCCGGTAAAAATAATGCGCGGCAATGTGCAAGGGATTTGTTCGGCGTTTCCTTCAACCTAATACAAGGAGGACGCGGTCATGAAACTGAATACCCGCCGTACGGTTCTGGTCGGCCTGGCGTTCATGTCAATCGGTGCTTTCTGGCAGTTGTACGACAACGTAATCCCCCTGGTTTTGAAAAACACTTTCGGAATGAAAGACGGTGTCTCTGGCATTATCATGGCGCTTGATAATATTCTGGCGCTGTTTTTACTGCCCTTTTTCGGCGCGCTGTCCGACAGGACAAAAACCCGGTTCGGCAGGCGGACCCCCTATATCGTGCTGGGCACGCTGGGCGCGGTGGTGCTGATGAACCTGCTGCCGTTTGCCGACAAGACACACAATTTCACGTTGTTTATTGTGGCTCTCGCAATCTTGCTGATTGCGATGGGCACCTACCGCTCCCCCGCCGTGGCCCTGATGCCGGATGTAACACCCAAGCCGCTGCGCTCCAAGGGCAACGCCATCATCAACCTGATGGGCGCGTTCGGCGGCATCTTTACCCTGGTGGCGACCATGTTCCTGGTCAAGAAGCGCGATGTGCTCCAGGCCGACGGTACAACGCTGCAGCTGGATAATTACACGCTTCTCTTCCTGTTTGTCTCCGCGCTGATGGTGATCGCCATCGTCGTGCTGATCCTGAAAATACGGGAAAACAAGCTGGCGGCGGAAACCACCGCCTTTAACGACGCCTACGACGCGGAAAACGAGCCTGCAACCACGGACCGGGAGCAAGCCCCGGCCGAGAAGGCCAAGGCCGGTATCGCCGCCCTGGCGCCGGACGTGCGCAGGAGCCTGTTCCTGATCCTCGCTTCGATTTTCTTCTGGTTCATGGGCTACAACGCCGTAACCACTGCGTTTACTAAATACGCCGCCGCGCGCTGGGCTTACGGTATTCAGGACGCTTCCATGTGCCTGATGGTTGCCACCGGCGCAGCGATCCTGAGCTTTATCCCGGTGGGTATCTTTGCCTCTAAATTCGGCCGCAAGCGCACTATCCAGTTCGGCATCATTCTGCTGACACTGTGCTTTGCGTCATTTGGACTTTATCACACGTTCCACTTCACACTGTACATCATCTTCGCGCTGGTCGGCGTTGCATGGGCCTCCATCAACGTCAACAGCTACCCGATGGTTGTGGAAATCTCCAAGAGCGGAGATGTGGGTCAGTTTACCGGGTATTATTACAGCTTCTCCATGGCCGCGCAGATCATCACCCCTATCCTGAGCGGATATCTGATGCAGTATGTCGGCTACGGCATCCTGGCGCCCTATGCGGCCGTGATGGTTGCCATTTCCCTGTTTACGATCTCCATGGCGCGGCACGGCGATTCCAAACCCATCCCGCCCAAGAGCAAGCTGGAAGCTTTCGACGCAGGGGATGATTGATATGCTGGTTCTTCTTTGGCTTTTCTTCCTGCTTTCGATCCTGCTCCTGCTGTTTGCCCTGTATCTGCTGCTGATCTCTCCCGCGCCCAAGCCCTACCCGGCCGGGCTGCGCAAGGATGTGCTGTATGCGCACCGCGGCCTGCATGACGGCAATCAGACAGTGATTGAAAACAGTATGCGCGCCTTTGCCCTCGCTGTGGAAAACGGCTACGGCATGGAGATGGATTTGCAGTCCACACGGGACGGCCAGATCGTAATCCATCACGACAGCAACACAAAGCGCGTCTGCGGTGTGGACGCGGTTATCGAGGAGACGGACTATGCCGACCTGCCCCTGCTGCCGGATGGAACACCCCTGCCGCTGTTTACGGATTTTCTGAATTTCATAGGCGGCCGGGCGCCGCTGATTATCGAGCTGAAAGAGCAAAAGAACTACCAATACACGGCACAAACGGCACTGGAACAGCTCAAAGGCCATACCGGTGATTACTGTATGGAGTCCTTCCACCCCGGCATTGTGCGTTACCTCCGCAAGCACGCCCCCGGCATTCTGCGCGGACAGCTTTCCTCCGGCAACCTGTCGTCCGAAATCAATCCGCCAACCGCGTTTTTGCTGAAACATCTGCTTTTAAACGTGCTCGGCAGGCCGCACTTCATCGCCTATGATTTCTACCACGACGACACCCTGTCCCTGAAGCTGAACCGGCTGTTCTTCAAACCGCTTCTCGTCGCCTGGACCGTGAAAAGCCAGGAGGATCTGGAGGCCGCCCTCCAAACGTACGACGCGGTGATTTTCGAAGGGTTTACACCCAGGCGGTAGCTTACCCCATCCTGTTTCCTGAAAGGCGGTTTCCCCTTGCAATTTTGTACCCTGTTCAGCGGTTCCAGCGGTAACTGCGCCTATCTGTCCACGGAGCGCGGCGGTTTGCTGATCGACTGCGGCATGAGCGGAAAACAAACACTGGATGCGCTGCGGCAAGCCGGGCTTGCCGCCTCCGCTATCCACGCCATCCTGATTACCCATGAACATAGTGACCACATGAAAGGCGCGGGGGTGCTCAGCCGCAAGCTGGGCGTGCCTCTTTATGCCACCGAAGGCACCTGGGACGGCATGCAAAAAGCCGTCGGTGAAATCCCGAAACAGCACCGGATGATCATCCGTAACGAAGAGAGCTTTTTTCTGAACGATATCGAAGCAATCCCTTTCCGCATTCCACATGACGCGAATGAGCCTACAGGCTTCCGTTTTTTCACCGGCCGCCACAGCGTGGCCGTGGCAACCGATATGGGATACTTTTCCAAGTTTGTGTTTCAGGCCATCGAGGGCGCGGATATTGTGCTGCTGGAAAGCAACCACGATCCGGAAATGCTGAAAAGCAATCCATCCTATCCCTCGTACCTCAAAACCCGCATCCTGGGGCGCAAAGGCCATTTAAGCAACGAGGCTGGCGCGCAGGCCGCCGTACAGCTGGCGCAAAGCGGTACCAGACACCTTCTGCTGGGGCACCTGAGCCCGGAGAACAATACCCCGGATATCGCCTATCAGGCGACCGCCGCCGCGCTGACAACGGCCGGTGCCGTGATTGGGGACGATGTATCGCTGCATGTGGCCAACCGGCTGGAAACCGGACATCTGTACCGTATTTAAGGAGATCGTATGGAATTTCGTGTACTGGACGAGGTTGTGGAAATCGAGGGAGTCGGGCTGACGCTGTTTGTGACGCAGGAGGGCGATCAGCCGCTGTGCGACGGCTGCGTGATACGCGATGTCCGCGGCAATGTGCACTGTGTGGAACGCGTCAGCTGCCACGAAGGATTAACCTGCCTTTTCCTCCGGGACGAACAGGCGAACTATTTCCGCCGCCTGTTCCGCGATGTGCGCGTAGACGCAACGCTGTTTTCGCTGGAAAGCATGGGGTCCGGCTGTTGATCACCGTATTGTGTGTAGGCAAAGTCCGGGAGCGTTACTATCTGGACGCACAGCGGGAGTATGTGAAGCGTTTGTCCGCGCTGATGCCCTGCGCTGTGACGGAGGTCCAGGATGAACCGGAGCCCAAACAGCTGTCCGAAGCCGCCATCGAAAAGACCCTGCTGACCGAGGGCCGCCGCCTGTTATCCAAAATTTCCGATTCCGCGTATGTAATCGCGCTGTGTATCGACGCAAAGCAGCCCGCCAGCGAAGAGCTGGCCGACAGGCTGAACGGCCTGTTTGTATCCGGCCGAAGCGACGTGGTGTTCATCATCGGCGGATCGCTGGGCCTGCATGACAGCGTATTGGCACGCGCCCAGGAGCGCATGAGCATGAGCCGCATGACCTTCCCCCACCAACTGGCACGGGTTGTACTGCTGGAGCAACTGTACCGCGCCGCCAAGATCAACGCGGGTCAGCGGTATCATAAATAGGTATGGAAAGATTGTTGCCAAACGTAAAGCGCAGGCTCTCCCCTATGGGAAAGCCCGCGCTTCTTATTTAAAACTATTCAACCGTTACCTGAACCTCAACCGAATCGCCTGCGAGGTCTGATTCGAAAATCATTTGTCCGTCCATGGGCTTCCCGTCCACGACAAGGGATACACTTCTCTTCTCCCCGCCACCGTTGTTGTGAATAGTAATCATAAATTGCCTGCCGCGGAACTCGCGCCGCACACTGACCTTTTTCATGTGCGACGGCAGGCAGGGATCAATCATCAATCCCTCGTACTGCGGTTTGATGCCGAGGATGGACTGCGACGCCGCATAGAAGGTCCAGGCCGCCGTTCCCGTGAGCCAGCTGTTGCGCGCTTCTCCGGGCTTGAAGCTTTCCTTGCCGTTTACGGTTTGGCTGTACACATAGGGCTCGGTGCGGTGCAGCTGCTGATCCTCAATATACACCGGTGCGGTGCGTTTGAACACGTCAAACGCCCGGTCCCCGTGGCCGAGCTCCGTTTCCGCGATCACAATCCAGGGATTGTTATGGCAGAAAACCGAACCGTTTTCCTTGTAGCCCGGCGGATAGGAGCTGATTTCGCCCAGGTTCAGCTGATAAGTCTGGTACGCGGGCCAGTTGAGCATTACGCCGTATTCGAACAGAAGGTGTTTACGCGTGGAATCCAGCGCTTTTTGCGCCATTCCGTTTTGCTTGCCGATCCCCGCCATGATGCACATGCCCTGCGGTTCGATAAAGATTTTGCCTTCCTTGCAGTCATCCGAGCCCACCTTGTCACCGTTGGCATCATACGCGCGGAGAAACCATTCGCCGTCCCAGCCGTATTCCTCCACCGCTTTGACCATCTTATCCTTCTCAGCTCTGGCATAGGCCGCTTCCGGCCCATCGCCAAGCAGGGTGTACAAATCAATATAGCTGTCCGCCACGCCTACAAACATGCCCGCGAGAAACACGCTTTCCGCAATACCTGTATCATGGTTGCTGACGGTTTGAAAGCTTTCGCCGGGTTCCTCGGAATAGCAGTTCAGGTTCAGGCAGTCGTTCCAGTCTGCACGCCCGATCAGCGGCAACCCGTGCGGGCCCAGGTGTCCGGCGGTATAGCGGAAGGAACGGCTCAGATGCTCTTTCAGCGGCGCGGCCAGCGACGGATCATTATTGAAATCCACCATCACATCCAGAATGCCGAAATCGCCTGTTTCCTTTAAATAAGCGGCCGCCGCGTAGATCAGCCAGAGCGGGTCGTCATTAAAGCCATTCCCGGCATCCGAGTTGCCCCGCTTGGTAAGCGGCTGGTATTGGTGATAAGCGCTGCCGTCGGGCAGCTGCGTGGCCGCGATATCCAATATCCGCTCCCTGGCACGTTCGGGGATCAGGTGCACAAAGCCCAGCAAATCCTGGCTGCAATCGCGGAAGCCCATCCCGCGCCCGATGCCGCTTTCAAAGTAGCTGGCGGAGCGGCTCATGTTGAAGGTAACCATGCACTGATACTGGTTCCACAGGTTGATCTGCCGGTTGAATTTCTCATCTGCGGACTCAATGGTAAAGTGGCCCAATAACTTCTTCCAGTACTCCTTTAATCCGAAAAGGTTTTCGTCAAATTGAAAAAAAGAACCGAAGGCTTTCAGCAGCTCATGCGCGTCCTGCTTATTGATCACATTCGGGGCCTCGAATTTGTGGTCCTTCGGACTTTCACAATACCCCAGGACAAACACAAAGCTGACGCTTTCCCCTGCTTCGAGTGTGCGGCGGATGTTATGGCTGCCAATCGGCGCCCAGCCATGCGCTACGCTGTTGCGGGGTTTATCCTCCATCACAGCCTGCGGTTTGTCAAACCCGTTGTACAGGCCCAAAAAGCTTTCCCGGTCCGTATCGTATCCGTCCACCGGGGTATTGACGGCAAACACGGCATAATGGTTACGGCGTTCGCGGTATTCCGACTTATGATAGATCACGGATCCGCCGTTTTCGAATTCCATCTCAGCCAGCGCATAATTACGCTGAAAATTAGTGTTGTCGTCCTGCGCGTTCCACAGGCTGAACTCCACGAACGAGTACAGGCTGATCTGCTTCTCTTGCGCGGTTTCGTTTGTAAGCGTCAGTTTGGTTACCTCGGCACGGTAGCCGCGCGGCACCATGACGCACTGCTCCGCCTTGAGACCGTTTTTGGAGGACAGGATTGTGGTATAGCCCGTACCATGATGGCACTCATAGCTGTCCAGCTCTGTTTTGCAGGGCTGCCAGCCGGGATTCCATACACAGTCTCCGTCCCGCAGGTAAAAGTACTTACCGCCAGCGTCGGTTGGCACGTTGTTATACCGGTACCGCGTCAGGCGCAGCATCCGGGCGTCTTTGTAAAAAGAATACCCGCCACCGGTATTGCTCATCAGCGAGAAAAACGCTTCGCTGCCCAGATAGTTGATCCATGGATAAGGGGTTTCCGGACAGGTAATCACATATTCCCGGTTTGCATCATCAAAATAGCCATAGTTCTTCATACCCATTCTCCCATGCAAGCAAAATTTCCTATTTAATAGCATAATTGGTTTTTGGGACATTTGCAACAGAAACTTTGAAGGACACCTGTCCTGATTCCAGCATGTAGGTTTACAATCCATATTAAACAAAGAGGGAGAAAGAAAAGGAAGAACGATACCGCTAGATCCGGTATCGTGGCGTTGAAGAGCAACACCAGCTGAAAGGAGCCATATTCTTCATGGACAGTATAATGCGGGATATGATGTATCTGCAATCCATCCTTCGCTACAAGAAGAAATATGGCGTCAGCCGTGCATCCAGGAAGTGCTGCAAAGGCTGGGGTCTTACAACTACTTCTAGATGAAATGATAAGGTTGAAGTATCGAATCCATTCGTCCTTAATCCAGACGTCCGCATTCCCATGCAGAGGTGTAATGCGCTGGGGACGATGGGATGCCCATGAACATACTGCATTACTATTTGTCCCCGGAGTAAGCAACAGAAGCATACAACATGACGGATGTCGGCGGGATGATCAAGGACTCGAAAGAAACAGTTAAATTTCTTTACAGCGAGATAAACCATGCGAACGCCGAATTGACGGACGAACAAAAGTGCATTTTGACCAACGATTTACGCCGAGAAATACTTGATACGGCGCTTGACACACAATTGGTAATTAGCAATTTCAAAGATAAATATGTGCGAAGCGAAACATTCCTTGATGGCTTTCAAATCGGCACTGTTGCGCTTATTTCTACCACGTATGAAAAGCTCCCGAAAGCATACCAATCCGCACATGAAAACGGCGATCACTTTATGACAAACATATACACTTTGTGGAAAGAGATGGGCAAGTATAAGTACCTTTCCACACCATACGTAAGCGATACCTGTAACAAAGTTCCTGACGATCTCATTCACGTATGAAGTCGAATTATGGGGACAGTTCCAGCGCTTACTTTACGTCGCATAGTCATGGATGGGATACTTTGACCGAAGATGAAAAGGGAGGAATTATTTCAAGTAGTAACCGCGCGGGAACGACCAGCGCAACGAATTTTTGGAAAGAATAATCCGAATAATTTCATCTTTTCAGGATAGCGTACAATAAAGGTTGCAATTTAGGAAAAGAGAGATGGAAAAACCATTAGGGCTCCGAAAGAATGAATTGAGAGATACATTCGAAAGGAGAACCCCTAATGGCACAAGGAAAGCGTACCATAAACCTGACGGAATTACTACTGGAATGCATGGGGAAACCCGACCCAATGCTCAATATGCTGAAGTGGCTCTGCGATCAGCTCATGGAGGCAGAGATATCCGGGCAGTTGGGAGCGGAAAAGAACGAACGCAGCGAAGGGCGCGGAGGGTATCGCAGCGGCTACCGGCCCAGAAGGCTGGATACACGGATGGGAACAATGTACCTGCTCATACCCAAAGCCAGAAACGGCGGGTACATCCCGTTTTTCATCACCGAACGCAAACGAAGCGAAGCAGCCCTGATTGAGGTGGTGCAGGAAGCGTTTGTGCAGGGCGTGTCCACGCGCAAGATCGAAAAATTGGCCAAGCGACTGGGGATAGAAAACCTGTCGCACAGCCAGGTAAGCGTCATGACGAAGGGGCTCAACGAGCAAGTGGAAGCTTTCCGCAATCGATCTTTGTCCGACACACGCTATCCTGTGCTATGGGTGGATGCACTGTATGAGAAGGTGCGTTTCAACGGGAAGGTCGTGAGTATGGCGATCCTGATCGTATGCGGCGTGAACACGCAGGGAAAACGCGAAGTGCTGGCCGTTGAGCCGATGCTGGAGGAATCCACCAGCAGCTATAAGCATCTGTTCACGCAGTTGAAGACCCGTGGATTGGAAACGCCTGCACTGGTCGTATCGGACGCGAATGCCGGGTTAATCCGCGCCATCCGGGAAAGCTTTCCCGGTGCGTCATGGCAACGATGCAAGGTGCATTTCATGCGGGATATCCTCGCCCATGTATCGCACAAAGAAAAGGACACCTTTGCCAAACACCTCAAGGAAATCTGGCTGGTGTCAAGCGCTGCGCTGGCGAGGCAACGGGCTGAAGAATTAGCGGAAACTTACGAAAAACGCTTTCCCAAGGCCATTGAAACGCTGGACAATGGGTTGGAGGATTCCCTGTCCTTCTATGGCTTTCCGGATTTGGACGCGCGCAGGATCGCTTCGACCAATATGCTGGAACGGCTTAACAAGGAAATCCGGCGGCGAACACGCGTTGTCGGGATCTTCCCCAATCAGGAATCGTATGTGCGGCTCGTGACGACCTACCTGATCGAATACGCTGAGGACTGGTCGGTTTCCCGCGCCTACCTCAGCGAGCAATCCCTGCAGGGATTGCTCGGCAAAGCCGCTTGATGCATCGTTCGGAGCCCTGAAATTGCAACCTTTTCTTGACACTAGCTAATAAAAACCCGCAATCCCTTACAGATTGCGGTACCGTCAATAGTTTTGCGCAAATTGGTCAGCAGCCTTGGTAATGTGAGATCAACCGGCTATGGAATCCGGCATGGAACCGGCATTCTCCAGATGCTTCATGCTCATGTACATCTTGTTTCCCCATTGGGTGCCTGCGACATGTCGCAGGCGGGCGCACACCAGCATCAGGGCCGAGTTGCCGTCGGGGAAGGTGCCGACAACCCTTGTTCGCCGCCGGATCTCCCGGTTCAGCCGCTCAATCACATTGTTGGTACGAATGCGCGTCCAATGCTCAAACGGGAAGTCCGCGTAGGTCAGCGTCTCTTCAATACCATTCTCAACCTTAGCGGCAGCCTCTTTCAGTTTCATCTCTTGCAAAGCCGTAACGACCTGCTTGGCTTTGACCCGCGCAGCCGCCTTGCTCTCCTGCGCATGGATCGCCTTGAGCATCTTGGCCACCAGCTTCATTTTGGAACGGGGAACTGCGGAGAATACGTTACGGTAGAAGTGGACGGTGCAGCGTTGGTATTTAGCCTCCGGAAAGACCTCGCCGACCGCTTCCAGCATCCCAAGGCATTTGTCCCCAATGACCAGCTGCACGCCGTTCAGCCCGCGTCCTTTGAGCCATTGAAAGAAGCTTACCCAACTGATCTTGTCCTCTTTCATTCCTTCCGCTGCCCCGATGACCTCGCGGTATCCGTCCTCGTTGACCGCTATGGCAACCAGGATCGCTACATTCTCGTATTCGCCGCCCCAGTTGCGGCGAAGATAGATGCCATCCACATAAACGTATGGGTACTTGCCGCTCTGCAATGGTCGGTTACGCCAATCCTCAATATGGATATACGCTTTCTTGTTCAGTTCACTGATCGTGGCAGGCGATACCTTGCTGCCCCACAGCGCCTCTGTGATGTCCTCCACCCGGCGAACGGAGACGCCGGCCAGATACATTTCGATCAGCGCTTCTTCCACGCTACTTTCCCTGCGCCGGTACCGTTCAATAATGGCCGTTTCAAACGAAGCGCCTTTCAGCTTGGGAACCTTCAGCGTGACGTCGCCGGATGTCGTGGTCAAGTTTCTGGCATAATGCCCCGCGCGGTATCCCTCCCGGGCTTCCGTGCGTTCGTATTTCGCCGCGTTGGTCAGTTCTTTGGCCTCCTGCTCCAGCAGGTTGTTCAACGTTTCCTCCACACTGCTGCGCACCAGTTCCTTCAATTCACCCTTGATGATTTCCTCGTTTAGCTGTACTATTTTCTTGGACATGTCGGCAGTTCCCCTTTCGGTGAATGGTTGTGGTGACTTTATTCTACCAAAAGGCTGCTGACTTGTCCTTTCTTATTTGTTTTTCAATTTGCGTAACTTATTGTACGTTATCCAGATTGCGGGTTTTTCTACCTGGCTTAAGTACAACAAAATGATAAAATGCACACCCCTCGCCTATTTTTCAACGATTTGCAGGATGGGGGTGTGCTTTTTTTAGGGGTGTGCAATTTATAGTTCGACACTACGCTTCCGAGAAATTATTGATCTGCGTTAGTTGGGCATTCACTTTCACAAGAGCCAACCTAACATCGGGCTCAACACCACAAGTAAAAAGTCCTTTTACTATTGACGCAAACTCTGGATTAATATTTCGAAAATCATACCCCGTGCCAATAATTTCATTGAGCTTTTCATAAACATAATTCCAAAAATCCACACTCAAAAGGCTTTGCCTCAATTCAAGTAAATCTTTCTTGTCATTAACTGTAGTGTATACTTTTTCATAAGTAGGATTAAGGAGCCAATAAACAACCTGTAATGGGCGATACTTTTCAAACATCCCATTACACATAATGGTTTTTGCCCCAATCAAGTCGTTGAACAAAGCTCCGAAGTGTTGGTTAACTGTCTCAGCCTTAATGACTTTGTTATAATAGTCAATGTACCCATGAACAAAATTAATCATTTTTGCCGTTTCACTATAATTGGAAACAAAACGAACAAGGTAAAACATATCAAGTAATATTTCAGCAGCAAAGGCTTTTACTTGAATTTCATCATAATAAAGAGCTTCAAAAGCTCCATGAGCAATATTGTTACGAATAATGTTATTAAATGAATAATAGAAATATACTATCGCATCTTGAGATATATTGGTTCCAAGGATATTTAAAAGATCCAGTTTTTCTCTGAGGACAGCTCTAGGATAAAAAGCAAGGTCACTAAATCTACGAAAAGTCAACTCATCATAGAGATAGTCACTAATGATCCCTTCCATTTGGACAGGTGCCAAATTAGCAAACAACTCATATTCTTCATGTTCGTATAGGTCTATGGTCTTTTGTAGCAAATCCCTTCGACTATGGAGTGTTGGGTTTGAATTGATCAACGCTGATATTTGACTTATAACCATGTAATCAGAAATAATTGCCTGCAATTTTATGAAATATTCATTCGGATCTCTTTGCTTAAGTTGGAATAAATCATCTATGCCCGGTAGTGAATCGATCTGTTTTTTTATCTCCTTTTTAGCTTCTTCAGGATTCCGAAATGATTTGATCCTATATTCCCTTTCAAACGCATCAATAAATGGACTCTGTTTCACCTTGTAAAACAAAGCATATGGGCGTATAACATTATCTTCTATGGCATCTAACCATATACTGTATGGTTCGAAAAAAGTAAAAATCTCATCTGTGCTGTTACCATGGTCTCTCGCTATACGCAATGCGGTGTTTCGCAAGGCCTCTTCGGTTGAGATTGGATCATGAAAATCACAAAACTTTAAGAAGAACGCTTCCAACAATTCGTCATTCTTTGTGATTGATTCTCTTTCTGTTTCGAGCAAGCGTAATTCATTAGCCAATTTTCGAACCTTGGCATAATCCGCTTCAATATCTTTTATAAAAGACCCCCTGCTGATAGATGCTGCTTTGTTCTTAACTTTGGAATCCGCATCCTCGATTCTTTGAATCTTCTGATCAATAGCTTGAATAGCCGCAGCGATTTGTGCCTTTACTCTACTATATGGCACTACGAATATCTCGTCATATTTCTGGCGAACATCATTAAGTATTGGGCCTGGTATTTTTTCAATAAATGCTATTTTGCAAATTGATGTGTAGTAATCAGTGATCCCTTTGGGTTCTGATCTGCGAAACGCAACTCTTTTTATAACACTCTTAAGTATATCCTCGGTAAGCCCATTGACGCTATGCAAAGTTGTTTGAAAATAGTATTTCCCTAATTCATCCATCGACTGAACTTGAAATACTTTTTCATCATGGATATCGCCTAAACTAAAAATAAAACGATGTGCGTCCTTTTCTATTTCTTCATGAGGTCGGACCATGTTTAGTTTTGCTCCAATCCTTTTAATATACTTACACAGTCGTCCGAAAAAAATCATACAAATCACCTGAATACTTCAATTTTCCAGATCTCTGTCACTAAACGGCTCAACATGACTTGCCGTTCATCGATAGAAGCTGCTGACCATTCTGTAAATGACTTCAGCTTCTGATTCATTCTGTTTATTGACGTGTTGTTTCCTACGACAGTCAATTCTGCAATACTGCTAGTCAAGTAGTATTTGCTTTTTCTATATACATCAGACTTTTGCAAGAAGAAATCATTACCGGCAACGATATTAATTGGTTTTTCAAGCAATGTGAGATTACCAAGACGAGTTTTATACTCATCGTAGTCAACATCTGGGTTCAAACTGGTAAAGCTATTTCGTAGATCGCTGTTGGGGTTGTTAGGGAGGATATACTCAATCTCCAGGACTGAGTATTCATCAATTGCTCCGGCAGTTTTGATTCTTCTATAAGTCATGTTTAGGTATTGTGTTTCTACAACATAAAGTATATGCGCACATTCAGCTTCAACAATTATGCGATTTATTCGCGCCGTAAAGCCAGAATATACTCTTGGTCCTCTTTATCTAGCAAAACAAACTTAGCAAGAAAATCGTTAATCTGTTGATTTGACTGCGGTTGGGATTCACGAACTATAGAGTCCAGTATTTCTGCTTGCAAATCTTCAGCATGGAAAAATTCCATAAACACCCTTCCTATCAGGATTTACTTATGTCAATATTTTATTTTCAATTGCAACAGCGACGCCATCATCATCATTCGATAGTGTCGTCATTTTTGCACAGCTTTTCACCTCAGGTGTGGCATTACCCATAGCTACGCTTAATCCGACATGTCGAAGCATAGGTATGTCATTGTCTTGATCGCCAAACGCCACCATTTCTTTTGGTGAGATATTCAATTCTCGACCTACATACTCTAGCGCTCTCGATTTTGTAATACCCTTGCTCACAAATTCGATAAATTGGGGGACACTACCAGACATTTCGAATTTATCTTGAAATGTCTGCGGAAGCTTCGCTCGAAGAGCGATGGTTTCTTCTGGTGCATTTACATATGCAATTTTATATATATGAGCACCCGAAGCATCTATTGTTTCAAAATCAACAACATCGAAGCGAACATCTGGGTTTCTATTCTTGTACTTTTCATCATTGATATTGGACAGTATTCCATCCTTCGTATATAAAAACATAGATGTATTAAATTGCATACCTATCATAACCAGTTCGCGAACTTCATCAGGAGCGAAACCTTTCGAAAACAGAATCTTGCTTTCGTCATTGTTGACTATAAGGCCACCGTTGAAAGCAATAGTATACTGGTCGCTTGATGCAATACCAAGTCTTTCAATGAATGGTTTCAACCGATAAAACGGACGCGCGCTTGCTAAAACAATATTTAGACCCGCAGCGTCAGCAGCTTGAATTGCTGCTACAGTGTGAGCAGTAATCTCCTTCTTGCTATTTAAGAGAGTGCCATCACAATCTAAAGCGATGAGCTTATACATGGTATCTATCCTCCTAATCTCCACTAATATTCGTCTTCGCTGTATGTTTATAATAATCCTTTGTGAGATATTGATTTACCCAAAGACAGGTCTTGTCTGAAAATACTACAGCGCCATTATGTTGATAGTAAACTAATCTGAAGCCGTTTAAATCCGAATTCACAACCAAGAATACTTTTGATACAAAAGCCAACCTTTTCAATACATTCATCATCATAGCGTATCTATCTTTAACTTTTTCAACAGGTACATCGTACCAATTTTCCAGCGCTCTACTTCTCACCCGCTTTATCAAGAAATCTAAATTCCCCGACCCAACAAACAATCCAATAATGCGGTAGCCTTGTTTCGCATATGATTCAATCATAGCGATTTTTCTATCATCAAGAACCGATTCCCACATTAAAGAGTTGCGTTGTACTACTGCTTTTTGAAGCTTATAGTCTCTTAGTTTTTTTGCTTTCTGATAGTTACCCTTTTCCGTTCCTTTATCATTCATGAAATATAGATAGTAATACAGATCAGAACTAACAAAGTCAATCCCTTCCATATTGAACTTCTTTAGAAGAGAAACCACACATGTGCTCTTTCCGACACCAATTGGACCTGAAACAAAGACTAATGTTGGCGGCTCATTCATTACTAGCATCTCCTAAATCCACAGTGGTTAGCTCCAAAATGTTTTTTACTATGATGTTTCCATCGACAAAGAATCCAAGTTTCTCAGATATTACTTTAAAAGCTATTGTGTCACAATGCTTTATATTAATGTGTTTATAACCGCCACCTTTATATGGATGCTTTCCGGAAACCAAATTCGCTACTAACACCATAATAGATCGTGTACACACAATAATATTATTAGTGCCTTCTCCAAAATTAAACAAGTAGCTTAATACTCGCCTCCAAAACTCCTCAGGCTGTTCCATGCCGGGAATCTGTAAATCAACAGCCTCAATTTCTTTTCGTCTCCATGCATTTAGTCGCTCTGAAATAACCGGAAATTTTACTGCAAGCTGGGAGCCACTTAATCCTCCTGCAATACCTAGTCCTGCGGGAGATATCTCATCAGAAATAATCACTTCCGTATTGAGTCGTGATGCAATATGCTTTGCAGTATCTATCGTTTGAATTGTATTAGAAGACACTACTGTATAATGCTTTGACAAATCAAGTTTTTCAACTAATTTCATAGAAAATTCCGTTGCCTTAGCTACACCGTTATCTGTAAGGCGTTCTCCAGTCCCTCCTGTAATATCATGGAGGTTTTTTTCAGATTCAGCATGCCTAATAAAAATGAAAGATGGATAATTAATAATCATAGCTGCCTCACCATATTTTCATATTGCTTTCTACACAAGTGACAGAAAACGTTTCTCAAGTTCATAGAATAAATCCTTTCGAGCCAGTGGTTTAATATAATTATGATCAGCGCCTGAGATGATCTTGTACCGCAACCTATTAATTTTAGCCCATGTTATAAGATCAGCTACATCCACCAATTCATCATTTTCAGATAAATAAATGATAGAATCCAATTTAATTTTTTTACAAAATCCAGGATACTTATTGATGATATATCCGGCGTCAATGAACGATTTTTTGCAGACTAGTCCTTTTCTCAACGTTGTACCTGTAGTTTGCAATTCACGATAATTGTCTTCTGTAATTAGCAGCTTTATATAACAGTCCTCAGAAGGCATAAATGGAGAAATCAATGTGAGTGTCTCGACAATGTTTGCGTTTTGAATGGCACTTTCGAGAGCAGTACATGTTCCGATGCAATGACCAATGTAGTGTATTTTTCTAGAACCTGTATATTGCATCAACTTATTCGCAGCAATGTTTATATCCGAGACATGGTCTTCAAAATCAAATTCCGATATGTCTCCATCACTTTCTCCCATTCCAGATAAGTCCATTCTCAACACACTATACCCAATGTCTGCCAACATATTTGCCATTTGCACATATAGTCTATGTGCGCCAATTTTATTGGCAGAAAAATACCCATGGACAATTATAATTGGCACTTCAATAACACCAATATGAAGTGTCCCTCTCAATGTGCAGTTATGGTTTTGGATTGGAAAATACTCAGTCATGAGGCATTCCCCCTCTTGCAACGAAATCCTTAATCAGCGCAATATCTTCTATGTCTTTTGGCCGACTATATCGTTTTTTATCTGATATAATTGATTGCAAAGCCGAAACGGGAATGCCATCAATCAATGCAATTTTTGATGGCATCCACTCTTTATACATAGCTACTGTGTCACTTATATCAATCTTTTGATAACCAGACCGACTTACGGAAATATTATATCCTCCGTTAAGTATCATATCAAATAACTTGACCGAACATCCTAAGTCTATATCATTAGCGAATTCTTTAACGCCATGTAACACAAGTGCTGCGCCCATCAACAAAGAATATTGATCGACTGGGAACTTAAGGGAGGTCACAATGCGAATTATCTCTAATCTATCAAGAGGCATACTTTTCTATCTCCAGTTTCCTGACTATTTGTTTATAATCATCAATAATCAATGGTGTATCTATTTTTTCAACACACGCTTTGGCGATATTAACCATCCCCTCTGCTGCCTCAAATGCACCTCTCTTGATTTGAATTTCTGCTAATAATGTGCAACATACTATTATATTATCATAATTTAATGTTTCTTGTGCTAGCTTCAATCCAAGCATAAGAGAATCATATGCATTATCAGTCGCTTCATCAGTACTCATAGAAAGGAATAAGCTGCCTTTTTCTCTGTATACTTTAACAAGACGATCATCATTTCTTTTTTTTGTGTCAGGGTATTGTTGCGAAAGCATATTGTAATGAGATATCGCTGTATCTAACGTTGAAATTGCAGCAGCAAAATCCCCCTCTTTTTTAAATACTTTGCATCGGGCATATTCTATAGCTCCAAGAGCCTCCAGCTTCTTTATTGGATCAGTTATTTTAGAAGCAGCGCTTTCAGCTTTTACAAGATAGGTCAAGGCATTTGGAGGATCATTCTTATAGGAATAGCAACAAGATAGATTTCTATATCCACGCATAATCAAAAACTGGAAATTGTTACTCTCAGCAATTTTTATCCCACGATTTATATATGTTATGCCTTTATTAGGTTTTCCAAGTCCCAAATATGTATTCCCTAAATCTTCAATTAGTGTTTCTGAAAGCACCTGCAAATCATTGGTCTGTTGTGCAGCCACTTCAACAAAATGCCCAATAGCAATACGCAATTTTTTTCGACTTGTAAACCACAAAACATCACTTAGTGAAGATCCAATTTTTATTATTTCTGCCCATCGCGAATGTGATTCTGCTTCTTTAAGCATCTCTATAATAGAATCGTTTTCAACTGCACTATTCGCTATTTCAATTGGTAGTTTCGGATAGTGAATTAGCAAATATGCAACGAGTCTAACAAGCGCAAGTATAAGCGATATTGAGATAATCAGAACGAACGGTTTGACTAAACTATCTAAAAAGTTAATACTAAAATAATCAAACGCTTCATAAATGCCAAAAAGACCGAGAAAAGATACGATCATCCACGCAATCGGTGCCGTGATCAATTGGTGGGCTTTGTACCATTCAGAAAGCTTACTTATTCTATGTTCATCTCTCGTCATAACTCAACCTCCAGTCTCTTTTCTTTCTTTGACAAGCATCTATGAATAAACAAATGATTTCTTATTTGAATTGCTTAAGATATATAAGCCCCGACGTTTCTTCATGCTGTTGAAACACGAATATCACTGCTAAATACAAACTCCAAGTCAAAGGGCTCTTTCTGTTTTTGATAGTCATGACGGTCTGTCAACTAATTCCAAGTTTTGCTCCAAGTTGCTCTTTCGTTAGATTAGCTGCCGCTAGTAAAGCAGGCAACTTCTTTACCCTTCGATTTATATATTTTATATATTCACCCCGCATTTAGCTATTCCTCCTTTCGAGCACTACAGCCAACTCACAAATTATTCATCTTTTTCTGATATATAACAAGATTAAAGACAGTATTTTTGTCTTCAATAGATAGCATGAGCTATCCCTCAAATTGTATCCTAAAATGCGAAAACGCTTATGAACATGGCATCACTACTATCTCACAGGCATAGTTTTGATTTGTAATAACGGCTCTTTTTGCAGGCTCTTTCATATCCTGTGGATCACCATCTATATCATCATCAATATAATCAAACTGCAGTGGTTTTTCTTGAACAACTAAATTCTGCCATCGATCGTAGATACTTGGGATGTCAATACGGAGATTTGAGCGCTTTGTTTTTCGATAATTTATCAGACGATTTCTTTTACTTAGATCTAGTAGCTTATTATTCCAGAGCTCAAGTTTTTGGTCCAAACTTGCCATCGCTTCTCCTCACTCTCAGTCTGACAGTAACTCGTGAAACGTATTATTATTTCTGGTGAAATAGATGAAATTGCTTTTGTTATTGTAACTCTTCATTGAATTATCGTCAAACCTTTTTGTTTCAACCAAATTCGAGGATAATGAGAAATAATTCAATATTTATCGAACGATTTTTGTGCCATCCTTGAACCCAAAAACCAATTCCCCATCCGACTGGACCACAACCTTATCAATTGCCGCCACCCATATCCGCTCATCGAACGTCTCAAGTGCTTTCCCACATGTCGCCAGATTTTGAATAAAGCCATCAAGCATAAGGCTTTTACATTGCCGCTCCCGCTTTAGCTCTTCAAGCTCATTTACGCGCTCCGAAGCCATTTGATGCCGCTCAAGGTAGCCGTTGTTCCGCTCCTGCCATTCCTCCTGATTGATTACGGTATGGGCGTTCTCGTAAATAGCCTTTCTAGACAACTCAGCAACCACTTCCATCTCACGGCGTAATGCATCAATCTCAGCATCAATGTCTGCATAATCGCAAATGGTTTCTTGCGCTAAACGGCAGTTGGCAATCAGCTCTTCCTGATGCTCCAAAATGGAATTGAAGGCTTCAACGAATTTTTCCTTTACTTCTTCTTCGGTGACGTGAGGGGTGCTGCATTTGGTATTCCCTTTATATTTTTCATTACAGCGCCAAATCATCCGGCGGTACTTCGTATTGGAGCCCCAGACCTTCGAACCATAAAATCCGCCACAGTCACCGCATACCAGCTTAGTCGACAGCGGACTTTGGCAAGCCGCCGGTCGCCCCAGCTGCTTGCGGCGCTCAATCTCTGCCTGGACGGCGTCAAACTCATCCTGCGCGATAATGCCCGGATGACTATTCTAGACATAATATTGAGGAACCTCACCTTCATTATCCTTTATGGTTTTCGTCAGAAAATCTACGGTGAAGCGTTTCTGCAGCAAAGCATCTCCCTTATATTTTTCATTTGTCAGGATGGAGTTCACAGTGGCAACCTGCCACTTCTGTTTTCCACCAGGGGATGGCATGCCACTAGCGGCGAGATGTTTAGCGATCGCCGAGGAGGTTTGGCCCTCCATATACAGCCGATAGATCATACGGACAATTTCCGCTTCACTTTCAACAATCTTCGGGGTACCATCATCACCCTTTTCATATCCGAGGAAACGTTTATACGGCATGCTGACCTTGCCATCGGCAAAGCGCTTGCGCTGACCCCAGGTCACGTTTTGGATTGGCTACACTAAATCGGACAGAAAAAATAAGGTCATGGTAGAATAACAGAAAGGCGAAGGAGGAAATACCATGACACAAAGGCGGGCAAAACGGACCTACAGCGAGGAGCAGAAAAAGCAGCTGGTTGAACTGTTCAACCACGGGAAGCCCAGGGGCGAGATTATCCGGGAATACGATTTGACACCATCGACCTTCGACAAATGGGTTAAGCGGATCAACGCAACCGGCTCCAGCCATGAGAAGGACAACCGAACACCTGAAGAACTGGAGCTGCTCAAGCTTCGAAAAGAGAACCAGCAGCTGCGGATGGAGAATGACGTCCTAAAGCAAGCGGCGCTGATATACGCACGAAAGTAATTGTGATCCGAGCCAATGCCCACAAATACTCAATATCAGCGCTATGCCGGTGCTTAGGCATTGCACGCAGCACTTACTACTACGAATGCCGAGGCCGACCGGACGAACGGGATTTGGAAGAGCTTGTTCAGAACGCATATGACGAGAACCGCCGTGTATACGGCCAACGAAAGCTCAAGCATGTTCTGCTGCGAAAGGGATGGGTTGTATCCAGACGGAAGATCGGGCGGATCATGAAGAAGCGGGGCCTGATATCCGCCTACACGCGCAAAAAGTATCGGGTTCGTGCGTCCAGGGTGAATGAAGCCCCAGTGCCCAATCTGGTTGCCCGGCAATTCAGCGATAGGCTCCCGGGAGCCTGTGTAGTCAGCGATCTGACCTACGTTCGTGTAGGAGCCCAGTGGGCGTATATCTGCATGCTGCTGGATCTGGGAGCCAGAGAGATCATCGGATACAGCGCCGGTGCCTACAAGGACGCTGAACTGGTTCATCAAGCCTTTGCATCCGTAAAGGGAAACCTGCTTGAGATTCAGATCTTCCACACTGACCGTGGCAGTGAGTTTGACAATATGCTGGTGGATGAAATATTGGAAAGCTTTCAGATCCAGCGCTCCCTGAGCATGAAGGGCTGTCCCTATGACAACGCGGTGGCGGAATCGACCTTCAGGCTGATCAAGAAGGAGTTTGTCTCGAGCAGGCGGTTCAGCACCCTTGAGCAGTTGCGATTAGAATTGGCGGACTACATACACTGGTTCAACAACATCCGCATACACGGTACCCTCGGGTACCTATCCCCGGTTGAGTTCAGGAATGCATGTACCATATAATTTCTGTCCGACCAACTGTTGACAATCCAACCGCGCAAGTTGACGCTGACTGTAAAACAAAAGATAAGCAGGCAATGGAACTTAAATATAAAAATGAGGTCGATGCAAAAGCGGAAATCACCGCTCTCAAATCTAAAAAGATAAAATACGAAGATGCTCTCCAAACCGCTCAAGCTGAATATGATACGGCGAAAACGAAAGTGGATGGCACAACAACGGAAATACAGACATTGCTAACACAGCTTGGCGATGCAGCACCTTTGGATTTGGATGCATTGAAGCAACAAAAAAATATCGCCGATAATAAACAGCTAGCAATGAGCGAAAGAAACCGTGTTGTCAACACACGTAAATCTGCCAACCAGACAGTGCTGAATGCCATTATCAAAACAGCGAAAACCATCACGGAAATTGAAGCTCGCTTCAAGTGGTTAAAGGAAATTTCCGATACAGCTAATGAAGATATAAGCGGCAAGGAGAAAATCAAACTGGAAACTTATATCCAGGCCGCTTACTTCGACAGGATAATCGCTCGAGCGAATATTCGACTTCTGCAGATGTCCAATAGCCAATTCGAGTTAAAACGGCGGGATACAAGCTGTAAGCAGGGACAAAGCGGCCTAGACCTAAATGTTATCGACCACTACAATGGCACTGAGCGCGATGCTAAAACACTCTCAGGAGGCGAGTCGTTTATCGCCTCACTGTCACTTGCACTAGGACTTTCCGATGAGATACAGAGCAATGCAGGAGGTATACGCTTTGATTCAATGTTTGTAGATGAGGGCTTTGATTCGCTAGACGATACAAAACTGTCACAAGCGATACATGCGCTGGCGAGTATATCACAGGCAAATCGTCTTATAGGGATAATATCACACGTAACCGGGCTTGACGAAAAAATCGGACGTAAAATCGTTGTAACTAAAGACCGCACGGGTGGCTGCAGAGCCGAGATACTAGTCTGAAGCCATTAATATGCATGCGTTTCAATATAGAAAACGGAGTTGTGTTAATGCTTAATGTCCAACGATTACTTCAAATGCTCAACGATTTACCTGAAAATGCACACCTCCGACTAATGTCAAACGATTACTAACCTGACTCTCGGTCGCAGTAACCGGATAACAATGATAAACATCGATACCAGCGCTTAAGAAATTGATACATGTAGTATCCAAAAACCTCGGAAACCACTTGTTTCAAGCCATTTCAGGGCAAAATAATACCACCAACCGATAAAATACTTTTTATCAATTGATGGTAATACTTTTGGCGGAGAAGGAGGGAGTTGAACCCTCGCGGCGCTTATCGCACCCTACTCCCTTAGCAGGGGAGCCCCTTCGGCCACTTGGGTACTTCTCCATGGCCAAGGCATTGTGGTTTTCCAAAGGAAATGTGGCGGAGAGAGAGGGATTCGAACCCCCGGTGCATCGCTGCATCACTGGTTTTCAAGACCAGCGCCATCAACCGCTCGGCCATCTCTCCTTGGACAAATAACCAGCGAAAGCTATTATAACAGGGATTTACACGATAGTCAACGCATATTTTCCCATCATAACCAGTAAATATTTCCAATTATGGAATTCTCCCTCTTCCCATCCCATTTTGTATGGCAAGAAGGAGAATTCCAATCGGTAAATACTTGTCGGTCTTAATTGCATAAAATGGCTGTTGTTTAGAAATCCGTTGTATCGGGGTCTTTGGATTGCCCGGCAACCCCCTCCAAGCTGGCCAGCAGCTGCACATCCGCCGGATCCAGTTCAAAATCGAATACCTGTGTGTTTTCGAGTATTCTATCGGGGTTCGTGGATTTTGGCAGGGGCAGGTACCCCATCTGCAAACTCCAGCGGATGGCAATCTGCGCAATGGACTTTCCATATTTCTCCAAAAGCGCCTGCATCTCCGCTACCTTGAAGATTTTACCTGTACCCAGCGGGCTGTAAGCCTCCACCAGGATATTGTGGCTTCGGTTATAAGCCACCAATTCATCCTGCGTTTCGCCGGGGCACAGACGAATCTGGTTGACCATTGGCGCTACGGTTGCCGTTTTCATCAGTTCCTCAATATGGTGCTGACGGAAATTGCTCAGGCCAATGCTGCGAATACGGCCTTCCTTGTAGAGCTCCTCAAACGCTTTCCAAGTACCCGCATTCGCTTCCTGCCAATGGTTGCGAAACGCAATGGGATTGGGCCAATGAATCAGAAACAGGTCCAAATACTGGAGCTGCAGCTTTTTCATGGATTCTTCAAAGGCGGTCATTGTTTTGTCGTATCCGTGCTCTGTGTTCCACAGCTTTGTGGTAATAAAGAGCTCTTCCCGTTTCACGTCGCTTTGCTTGATGGCTTTCCCGACGCTTTCTTCATTGCCATAGGCTTCCGCTGTGTCAATATGGCGGTACCCGTCTTTGATGGCCTTTACAATCAGGGATACCGCTTGATCGTCGTTTTGGATATTCCAGGTACCAAAACCTATCACAGGGATTTTTACACCGTTGGACAACGTCAGCGTATCGTTCATTGATTTCATATTCTATCCTCCTTAGATTGACAATGATCCAGACTGTCAATATAATCAAAATACACCTTAACGTTAACATTAAGTCAAGCGTCAGGGCGGAATTTCTATCGGAGGAAGCATTCATGGGCTATACCGTTAAAGAAATATCGGAGAAAACCAATCTAAAACCGCACGTGCTTCGCTACTATGAAAAGGAGGGCCTTCTCCCCCATGTGAAGCGCACAAAGGGTGGCATTCGCCATTACACGGATAAGGATCTGGAATGGCTCGGGCTGATCTGCTGTCTGAAAAACACCGGAATGTCCATCAAGCAGATCCGTGATTTTGTAACGCTGAGCCTCCAGGGACCCAAAACGCTGCTCAAGCGCTGCGAGATGCTGAAAACCCATAAACAGGATGTGATTTCCAACATCCGGGAGATGGAAACCCACCTGGAAGTTGTCACCCACAAGATCGAATATTTCACCAATCAATACGAAGAATACCGTTCTTCTGTAAAACCTGGCTAATCCAGATGGAAACGGCATTACAGCCATGAACCCCATTTGACTTTACGTAATAAATACAGTATAATCGCATGGATGTTTGAATACACCGTTGTGTTCTGTGCAACGGTGTATACTCTATTTCAAAGCAGCATGGTTGTTCATGCCGTGAAAGGGGATTATTACATGGCGGAACAAAAGGAAAAAAGAGTTGTTCTGACCAAGGAAGGCCATAAAAAACTTGAGGCCGAATTGGATTATTACATCAGGGTGCGGCGCAACGAAGTAGCCGAGCAGATTGCCATAGCCCGTGGTTTTGGCGACCTGAGCGAAAACGCCGAGTATGATGAAGCGAAAAACGAGCAAAGCCGGGTCGAAGCACGGATTATCGAAATGGAGAATATTCTGCGCACCTGTGTAATTGTGGACGACAACAATGTGGATACCAATGTTGTTGGCGTCGGCACAACTGTAAAGGTTAAAAACCTGAATCAAAATAAAGAGATCAGCTATACCATCGTCGGGGCGAATGAAACCAATCACCGCGAGATGAAAATCAGCTCGGAGAGTCCTATCGGCTCCATGCTGCTGGGCAGAAAAGTTGGTCAGACGGTATCCGTAGAAACGCCGGGCGGAGTTTTGAAACTGAAGGTTTTGCAAATCAGCAGATAACGGAAGCTTGATCCTGAAAGGATGAAATAAATGACGTCCGATCCCCAAAACAATATACCGCAGCCGCTTTCTGATTCTCAGCTCAGCGAACAGGAAGGCATTCGCCGTGAAAAGCTGCAAAAGTTAATAGACGAGGGCACAAGCCCCTATGCGATTACGCACTTTGACGTAACCAAAACAAGCCGGGAAATACTTTCCGGCTTTGATCTGCTGGAAGGCAGCAGCGCAACCATCGCGGGCCGCATGGTTAGCAAGCGCGTCATGGGCAAGGCCGCCTTTGCGCATCTGCTGGACAGTGAAGGCCAGATTCAGTTTTATGTGCGGCGCGACGATATCGGCGACGAAAGCTATCAAGCCTTCAAAGCCTTTGATATCGGTGATGTGGTGGGTATTACCGGTATCGTTTTCCGCACGCAAAAAGGTGAAATCAGCCTGCACACCACCGCCATTACCCTGCTTGCCAAAAGCCTGAAGGTGCTGCCCGAAAAATTTCACGGGCTTAAGGACCCGGATCTGCGCTACCGCCAGCGGTACGTGGATATGATCGTCAATCCCGAAGTGCGCGACACGTTCCGCAAACGGACGCTGATCATCAAGGCGGTACGCGATTTCTTGGACGCGCGCGGATTTATCGAAGTGGATACGCCCGTGCTGCAAACCATTGAGATCGGCGCGGCGGCACGCACGTTTAAAACCCATCATAACGCATTGGACATCGATATGTTTCTGCGCATTGAAACCGAGCTGTACCTGAAACGCCTGATCGTGGGCGGATTTGACAAGGTGTACGAAGTAGGCCGTCTGTTCCGCAACGAGGGTATGGATGCCACGCACAACCCGGAGTTCACCAGCGTGGAAACCTATCAGGCCTATGTAAATTATGAAACAGTCATGGAAATGGTAGAGCAGCTGTATTCCACCGTTGCGGTAACGGTTTGCGGCTCAACCTGCGTACCCTATCAGGGTCAGGAAATCGAGCTCAAAGCGCCATGGAAACGTGTCACCATGGCGGCCGCTGTGGAAGAAGCATGCGGCGTACGCTATGCCGATTGGCAAACCGACGACGAAGCCCGTGCATGCCTGAAAGCGAAAGATATCCACTGCGAACCAACCTGGAAGCGCGGCGATTGTTTGGCCGCCCTGTTTGATGCGTATGTGGAAGCTTCCCTCATCCAACCGGTCTTTATCACCGATTATCCCGTGGATATCTCCCCTCTGGCCAAGCGGAAACCCGAAAACCCGGATCTGACCGAGCGGTTTGAGTTTTTTATCAACGGCCATGAAATGGGCAACGCTTTCTCCGAGCTTAATGATCCGATGGATCAACGCAAGCGTTTTGAAGAGCAGGTTCGCGTACGGCAGGCGGAAGGAATTAAGGCAGAGGTTGACGAAGATTTTCTCAACGCGCTGGAGCATGGCATGCCGCCCACAGGCGGACTCGGGTTCGGCATTGACCGTATGGTAATGCTGTTGACCGATAATGCTTCCATACGTGACGTTTTGCTGTTCCCGACCATGAAGCCCATAAAATAACGGCCTTGCCTTACAGGGGGATGCCCATGACTTTACAAATGCCGATTACCAAACGAAGAATCAGTCTTCATTTCCAATATGCCGTATGGATGTATCTGCTGTTGATTGTACTGGCGCTTTTTGGCTGGAATTTGATTTACACCACTACGCGCTACCGCCCGCCGGAAAATAAGCAGGTGGAATTCTATGCGGAAGCATCCAGCTACAGCGAGGAACCACTCAATGCGCTGGCCGCCCGTATTCAAGAAGAAATTATGCCCGAAATGGAATCAGTGACTTCCACCGTGATTTCCATCAGCGATGATTATTACGGCGACATGCAGATCACCGTATGGATCAGCGCCGCACAGGGCGATATTTACCTGCTGTCCGACAGCTATTTTGAAAACTTTGCCGCCAGCGGCGCCTTTGTGGATTTAGGCCCGCTTGTGGAAAGCGGAACCTTGCTAACCGATGAAATGGACCTTGCTGGCGGTTATGTAAAAGAAACCGACACTGGCAGTGTCGGTTTATACGGTATCCCTGCGGAGAATGTAACCGGGTTTGCGGATTATGCGGTCGATACCAAGGATAAGACGCTTTGCATTCTGTACAACAACGGCAACGATGAGTACTCCGTCAAATTCCTCAATTATCTGTTGGAGAATCTTCGGTAATCCTGTTCTTCTGTTCAATCACATAGATGGCCATAGCGCACTCCAGGCGTTTTTGCTCCAGACTGCATTCCATATCATACGGTTTGGAGATATCCCCGTTAAAAGCGTGCGCATTGGCAAAGCAGCCGCCGCTGCAAAAGAAACGTGCCCAGCAATTGCGGCACTTTTCTTTTGCCAGCACATGATTGTTCTTAAAATAAACCTGCATATCCTCGTTGAACGTTTCATCCAGCACCGAGCCCATGCGCATATTATCCCGCCCGACAAACTGATGACAGGGGTAAATATCTCCGTTGGGGGTAACGGCTACATATTCATTACCCGCGCCGCAGCCTGTGAGACGCTTTTGCAGGCAGGGTCCGCCCGTGAGATCGAGCATGAAATGGAAAAAGTTAAACCATCGGCCATCCGCGCGTCGGATCAGGTATTCCTTACCCAGGCGCTCATACTCATCATAGATACGCGGCAAATCCTCCTGGCGCAGAGCATAGTCCCGTTTCGGATCGGTAACCACCGGTTCGATGGACAGCTGTTCAAAGCCTTCGTCGGCCAAAAATAGCACATCGCTGGCAAAATCCAGGTTATACCGCGTATATGTGCCGCGGATATAGTACTGCTGCTGGTTGCGCCGCCGCACCAGCCTTTTGGCTTTATCAATGATCAGCTCATAGCTTCCTTTATCGTTGGCTGTGGGGCGCATTCTGTTGTGCACCTCGGGGCGGCCGTCGATTGAAATGACCACGTTATCCATTTCACGGTTGAAAAATTCGATGATCTCATCATTCAGATTCACACCGTTGGTCGTTGTGGTGAATTTGAATTTCTTATGATGTTTTGTTTCCAGCTCACGGCCGTAAGCCACAATTTCACGGATTGCCGAAAAATTAAGCAGCGGTTCCCCGCCAAAAAAATCCACTTCCAGAAAATACCGGCTGCCGCTTTTTTTTACCAGCCAGTCCAGTGCTTTTTTACCGGTTTCGGGCGGCAGCAACGCCTTATCCCTGGAATGGTATTCCCCTGCATCCGCAAAGCAATACTTGCAGCGCAGGTTACAATCGTGCGCCGCGTGCAGGCACATAGCCTTAACAATGCCCGCCGTATTAACCATGATATCGGGTTCTTCCTCCGGGGTAAACAGGTAGCCGGCTTCGATCATTTCACGCAATTCCGATACGGTTTCAGCCACCTGTCCGGCACTATAGCTGCCCGATATCGACGCCATGATATCTTCATCGGTCGCCTGCGGATACCTGATCAGGTATTCCAGCGCGTCATACGCGATGTCATCCAGCGCGTACACGCCGCCGCTGGCCACATCCAGCGCAACCGCTTGCCCCAGAGCTTTAAATAAATGGACCAATGTCTTCCTCCTGCATTAAAAACCGCGGCATTATGCCGCGGTTTACTGATAGTTACCCTATCTGTTTATCGTGCCATTTGCCGGTTGATTTTGCCCTCGCGGCCCGCGATGATTTCCTGTTCCTTTTTCGCGCAGCTCTGGTTGGCTACCGTGCAGCTGGTTTTGCATGCGCTCTGGCAGGAGCTTTGGCATTCGCCGCAGCCGCCGGTCTTCAGCGTGTTTTGCAGGCAGGGCTGTGCAACAGCCTGGAAATGTTTCATGATACTCGCCTCCGTATGTTCTGTGGTCCACATTATACATCAGGAAAACAGCGAAGAAAGCGCCTGTGAATCTCCTGCCGGATTCTCATCCGGTTTCAGCTTACTCATTCCAAAGCATTCACGCCAAGCATGTGCCGGTCAGCACCGCGGCAAAGCGGCAGCGGGCACGCAGATGGAAGGGTTTACCGCGCATGGCAGCCACAAGGGTGCGCATCGCGATCAAAGCTAAGGAACCCTGGCAAACTGAAAACCCTATGGAAGCTTTGCAAAACACTGCACAGCGCTTCGATCAGGGTTTGCCTAATTCAGTACCTCAGTATCGTTTTCAACGGTCACATTCTCCACCTGGCGGATTGCCCAGCGCGCCATCATGAGCTTCACGTTGTCTTTGCCGACGGTGAGTTCAATCGTTTCATCCTGAATCGCGGTAATTGTGCCGAAAATGCCGCCGATGGTGGAAATGCGGTCCCCAACTTTAAGCGCGGACAGCATGTCCTTTACTTTCTTGTCCTTTTTCCGCTGCGGTCTGATGAGCAGGAAATAGAACACGGCAAACATGAGCACCATGGGGAGAAGCAAGCCAAGAATGCTGCTGCTGGCTGATACCTCTTCGGCTCCGGTTGCGGCTGCGGGGCTCGTTAGCCCAATGAAAAGTTGTGTCAACGTTGTCATCTTTTATAAACTCCTTTCAGAATACCATACCATATCAATTATGAATTATATCAAACCCCGGCACTGTTGGCAAGTCTCCGGCAAGGTTTTCATCCCACACAGCATTAATTTACAACCATCCTGCGCATAACCCTGCCAGGCAAACGCTGAATAAAGGGATTGTGCGATGATGTGTCAGCTTTACGTCAGGTTGGGAACGGTTAAACCTGAAGCAGTTACAGCGCTGCATCGATGGTTTCGCAGCTCCACTCTAGCGGAAAGATAACGCGCCAGCATGCAGGGGATTTCACCAGCGTTTACCTGGAATTGGATTTCAGCGAAGCAATCTGCAGTTGCGATGCGCATATACGAAGCCAGAAGGTATATCCGGTGCAGAAGCAGACGGATATACCCTCCGCGCTGCGTATACCCTCATCGCATACTGCTTATTTACCAGGCCATGCAACGGCGGTTTCATTGCCATCCACATCGGTGCTCACTTCCAGGTTCGCCGCCGCAGCCGCGACCTCATTACAGTATTCACTGCCTTGAGGTACATCGGAGAAAAGCGATTTGGCATTGTTAACCGCTCCGCGGCAGAGCGTACGGTTGAGCATCACTGCCGCCTCCGCTCTGGTAATCGCCTGATAGGGCCTAAAGGTTCCATCGCTATAGGGGGTAACGATCCCGTACCGATAAACTTCCTGCAATGTGCTTCTGGCCGGAGACATCAGCATATCGCTGAAATGATCCTCCAACGGAACGACATAATAGGAACGTTCAATGTCCAGATACCTGGCGATCAGCATGATGAATTCCACTCTGGTCACGGCGCGTTCCGGCAGGAAGCCGATACCGGCAAACCCCTTCATAATGCCTGCCTGGCAAACAGCGTGGATCGCACCGGCATACAAGCCGTCGTCCGGTACATCAGCAAAGCCGGTCTTTGTGTCGGCGGTATCCAGCTGATATACCGCAGCAAAAATAGCGGCTGCCTGCGCACGGGTCAGAGGGGTGTCCGGATTGAATAGCCCACCGGTATCACAGGGGAAATAAGCGTTTTGGACTGCGGTATTTGCAGCAGACGCAATCAGGATCGTTTTTATGGATAGATCATCCTGTATACAGACCAGCGGCTTTGAGGCGCTGATACTGGCCGTCAATGTCTGGTAAACCTCCGCCTTGCTTGCATCAATCTCTTCCATATGCAGCGCAAAACGACGCGTATACGGTTCTTCCGGCTGCAAATCGTTTGCCTGCCATACGAGCATATGTTCCAGGTCCTTTTCCAAAACGTCTGGCAGATTTTCCAGAATTTTTCTGAATGCGGCTACCGACATCCATCTCTCCCAAAAAACAAGCTCTGTGCCTCCGCCGTTATCCGCAACCATGATCCCCGCCGGAATCCGCACAATAACGGAAGCGTTTGGCAAAGGATCGCCGATTTTAGTGCCGAACGTAACCGTAAACCCAACATCTGTGTTTTCAAGCATGCGGTTATGATCCGAGGAGAGGTATATCGCCAGATCATATGCGTTGCCAGTACGGCTATCCGCGGCGTCCTTTGCACCGTCATTGCTTCCGCTTTCTTTACCCTGTGCCGTAATCGGCGTCATTTGGAAATTGAAATTCACGATGCTGTCCCCCACCACAATCGGAGCGCCCGCATTGGTGTAGGTTTCATACCCGTTCTTGGTGGCGACAATGTAGTAATCCGTATTCGGGAACACCATGAAGGCATACTGTCCCACAGCGTCCGAATATTGCGGATTGGCGTTGTCGGCTGGTGGGAAGTTTGCTACAGACGGAAGGGAAACCAGGGTATTGGGCGTCAACCCATTGGCGATATTTTTGGCCGTATTGGCATAGTAGAGCATCACCGTTGCGCCCTGCACCGGTTCGCCGGTCGTGCTGTCCGTAATAATTCCATACGGGTCAATCAAAATCTCGTTGACATTGGTTTCTCCGTTATCGGAGATCACAATGGTTTTCGACCCGACGATCAGCTGCGATCCGTCCTCCAGCTCATAATACACATTCAGCGTATAGCTGCCGTTTGGCAGGTTGTTTGCGGTGAATACGCCTGTTTCCTCATCCAGTTCAATGCTTCCGTTTTCTCCATTGCCCTCAATCTTCAGGAATATCTTGTTTCTCAGCAATCCTCCGCCCACTGATACACTGCCGTCTTCATTCTTCACCTTAATCACACCGACAGCTGCATTGGACGGCGAGGAATTACCGTTGCCGGAACCCGAACCGCTGCCAACAGACACCGTCTGATTGAAGGTGATGGCAGCCTCTGTGGTGCCTGCTGCTGCGGGTTTCACGATTGTGATATTGTATTCCACATTCCCTCTGGGCACCGCGATTTTATACCGCCCGTTGGCGCCCGTAGTCACGGTTTCCGTGAAATCGATGACCCCATCTCCGTCAAAATCCTTATATACGGTCAC
Source organism: Candidatus Limiplasma sp. (assembly GCA_963664595.2). Lineage (GTDB taxonomy): Bacteria > Bacillota > Clostridia > Christensenellales > Aristaeellaceae > CAXXOK01. Next base: position 787,486 of record CAXXOK010000010.1, read on the forward strand.
AATTGCGCCTTTTACGGGCTTGTTGTTATCCTCTCCGTCCGTTACGATCCCCTGGACAAAAGCCGGAACAAAGCGCTCGTAGAGGGTTGCCGATCCGTACAGGCTATGGACGTCGTCGCTTACCGATATGGGAATGGCAATCGTTTGCTCGCGGGTTCCGCTCAGCTTTTCAGAGATCAGAATAACGCTTCCGTATCCGTCGCTGCCTGTAACAGTGGTTGCGACGCCATCTTTAAAGCTTCCTTTCGGTGTGCTGAATGTCAGGAAAGCTCCCTGTACCGGGGTTCCGGTTTCATCGGTTACTCTGGCGGTAAGCACGGCTTCCGATACTCCGTCTCCCAGTATCGTAGTGGGATCGGCGCTGAGCTCCAGCACGAATTGGGAGAGCGGAATATCCTGTGTAATCGTGCCGGTGGCATTTGTGGCAAAGGAGATTTTTGTAATCACCTGATTGTCCTGATATTTGCTTGCCGATGCTGCAACAAATACATTTTTATCATCCGCCGTCAGTCCGTCAAACCGGTATACGCCCCCTGCCTTTACCGTAGCAGTACGGATGGTATTGCCGTCCATATCCAGCAGTTTTACCTTGGCGCCGTGAATGGGATTGCCGGTTTTTGCGCTGTACACGGTTCCGGTCAACACCAGCTGATTGCTGCCGACCACGGTGATGGTGAATTGCTGTTCCTGCGTGCTGTCCGCGCCGCCGTTTTCTTTTCCGCCATCATCCTGCAGGGTTATGGTGACAACCGCTTCCCCGTATACCGTGTCGGACGGCGTAAAGGTAAGCGTGCCGTTGGCATCCACGGCGGGCAAAACCGTGAATAGTGAAGGATCGGATGTTACGATATTAAAGTGTAGCGTCTGCGATGCTTCATCCACAGGCCCGGCCAGTATATCCGAAGCCCAGTTTTCCAGGATAAACGGTCCGGTCCCCGCGCCGATCGCCACATCATCGCCTATCGTAAAAGAGGGCGCATCGTTAACAGCCGTTATGTGCAGCGTGAAGGTGTGTTCCACCGAAGTATCCAGACCGCCGTTCTCTGTGCCGCCGTCATCGGTAAGCGTTACGGTCATCTCCGCCGATCCGCTGGCGTTTTCAGCAGGCGTGAAGGATATTTCCCCCGTCTGCGCATTGATGGACGGAAGAACGCTGAATAGCTCCGTGTTCCCGGTTACAACGATCGTGGCTTCGTCGAGGCTCAACTGGAAGCTCTTTGTCTGCAGCTCATTATCAGCGCCCGCGGATATGCTGGTATCCACCGCCCAGGCGGACGAGTAAGCTCCGCAATCTTCCAGCACCGTGATATCTCCTGTATCCGTAAAGGAGGGCGCATCATTGACCGCATTCACGGTTATGGTGATTACGTGTTCAAGCGAGGTATCCTGCCCTCCGTTATCGGTGCCGTCGTTGTCCCTGAGCACAACGGTTACCCGAACCGAGCCAAAGGCATTGTCCGCGGGCGTAAAATGGATTTCGCCGGTATCCGCGTCAATGGAAGGCCCATCGGCAAAAATCAGCGAGCCGTCTACAATTTCAGACCCAAGTATTTCAAACCCATAGGTTTGCGTTTCGTTGGACGGGCCAATATACACGCTGTTTGCCCAGGCATTGCCGTACGCGCCGGAATCCTCATCCACGGTAATATCACCCATATCCGTAAAGGTTGGCCTGTCATTTACGGAACGAACACTGATGATAAAGTGATCCTGTATTTCTGAAATCCCATCCGACAGCTTCACCGTAACCTGGGTACTACCGAATGCATCCAACGAGGGAGTAAAGGTCAATTTGCCAGCAGCCGAAAGCGCAGGCTGCTCACTGAACAGGGAAGGATCATCCGCTTTCAGGGTAAAGGTGAGGGTTTCGCCGCTTTCATCCGTGCCGCCGCCGGATGAGATACCGGTAGCATAGGTGTCGTTTTCATACGCGCCGCTGTCCTCATTCACCGTGACCGCACCGCCCAATGTGAAGGTTGGCGCATCGTTTTCCGATGTGATGGTAATGGTCAGGACATGAGCCTGCGAGGTGTCTTTTCCGCCATTCTCAGTCCCATCGGTATCCGACAGCGTTACAGTGTAGCTGGCGGAACCGTAGGCGTTTGGAGCAGGGGTAAAAGAGATGACGCCCGTCTGGCTGTTGATGGAGGGCTCGGCGCTGAACAGGGTGGTATTGCCGTGGGTATGCCGTGCCGCTGTGTCCTCCAACATGGAAAACACATGGTATTGTTTTTCATTGGACGGTCCAACCGTAACGCTGCCGCTCTGAACCCAGGAAGCCGAATACGCGCCGGAATCTTCCGTTACTGTTATGTTGCCCAGATCCGTAAAGAACGGCTGATCGTTCACCGGTTTGATTTCGATCGTGAAGGACTGCTCCACCGTATTTTCATCATCCGACAGGGATACGGTAACCAAAGTCGAACCAAATGCGTCTGCCGCGGGGGTAAAGGTAAGCCTGCCCTCGTTGGTAAGCGCCGGCTGCACGCTGAACAGCGCGGTGTCGGCTGCTTTGAGCTCGAACGTCAGCGGCTGCACCGTTTCATCCGTGCCGCCGCCTGGGGTAATGCCGGACGCGAAAGCGGAATTGCTGTAGTCGCCGCTGTCTTCCTCCACGCTTACGTTTCCGCTGAGGGTTACAGTCGGATCATCGTTATCCGCACCGACTGTGATCAGGAGCGTATGGGCGGAAGAGGTATCCAATCCGCCGTTTTGTGTACCGTCCGGATCTTTCAGGTATACTGTATACTCAGCTGATCCATTGGCATTTGCCGCGGGCGTGAAGGTAATCTCTCCTGTTGTGCTGTTCATGACCGGCTCAGCGCTGAACAGGTTTTTATTCCCGTTGGTAATCCTCGTACCCGCGTTCTCCGTCATGGTAAAGGTATACGTCTGCGCCTCGTTGGCGGGGCCTGGATTGATGCTCGTCGCTTCCGCCCAAACAGACGCATAGCTGCCGGAATCTTCCGTGACCGAGATGTTTCCGTGATCTGTAAAGACAGGCTGATCATTGACCGGCTTTACCTCAATGGTAAAGGTTTCGGTTCCGCTGGTATCGACTCCCCCGTTGGCCGTTCCGCCGTTATCTGAAAGAGAGAGGGTAACCGTCGCCATACCAAACGCATTGGCATCCGGCGTAAACGTCAGCGTGCCGTCCTCGTCCACCGCAGGCTGCCCGGCCGCTGTAAACAGTGTATTTTGATCGTTGGTCACCGTAAAGGCAAGGGTTTGTCCGCCTTCGTTGTCCGGGCCTTTGGAAACCGAGGCGGCCCATCCCGGTACGCTGACCTTTCCGCAGTCCTCCAGCACGCTTTGGTTGCTGCCCTTGGTAAATGTCGGTTCGTCGTTTACAGAGTTGATCATAATCGCAAAGGTTTTATCCACCGTATTTTCATCATCCGACAGGGTTACGTCCACAACGGTGTAACCGTTGACGTTGGCCGCGGGGGTGAACGTCAGTTTTCCGCTTGTAGAAATTTTCGGCTGTGTGCTGAACAGGGATGTATCCCGCGCAGTCACGGTAAACGCAAGTGGCTGCTTTGTTTCATCCGTACCGCCGCCCGGTGTGATATCGGAGACAAAGGATGCATTTCCGTAGGCTCCGCTGTCTTCATTTACCGTCACATCTCCGGAGAGTGTGTATGTAGGATCATCGTTTACGGAGGCAATGCGGATCACCAGCGTATGCTTCTCCGAGGTATCCAGCCCACCACGGTCGGTGCCGTCCTGATCCTTCAGAACCACCGTATAGGTAGCGGTACCGTACGCGTTTTCGGCAGGTGTAAAGCTGACGGCGCCTGTCTGATCGTTTATGGCCGGTTCGACACTGAACAGGCTGGTGTTTCCGTATGTCCTGCGGGCCGATTCGACCTCCGTCATGGAGAACGCATAGGTCTGGTCCTCGTTGGACGGCCCGATGAAGAGACTTCCGCTTTGCACCCACGGGGTGGAATACGCACCACAGTCCTCATCTACGTCAATTTGTCCGTTGTCGGTAAAGGAAGGCTGATCGTTGACCGGTTCCACAGTGATCAGGAATGTTTCCGCCGCGCTTGTATCATCCCCTGAATAAAGCGTGCCGCCGTCATCCTTCAGGCTAACGGTTACAGTGGAGCTTCCGAAAGCGTTGGCTGCGGGCGTATAGGTAAGGGTTCCGCTTTCGCTGATAGCCGGTATGCCATCGGCTGTAAACAGCGCGGTATTCGTGCAGGAAATCTGGAAGACCAGCGCCTGATCGCTTTCGTTTGTCGCACCTTTGTTCAGCCCGGTTGCCCAGCCGGATACCGTTTGCTTTCCGCAGTCCTCCCATACGTCCTGATCGGAGCCTTTTACAAAGCTCGGTTCGTCATTCACGGAGCGAAAGGTAAGGGTAAAGCTGTCGGTTACGGTATTGGTTCCGTCACTGAGCGCAACCTGCACCGTGGTGCTTCCGTGCGCGTCCGGCGCGGGCGTGAAGGTCAGTTTGCCGTCACGGGTCAGCACGGGAGGCTGTGAGAACAGCGCCGCGTTATATCCCGACAGTTCAAAAGTCAGCGTCTGCGCCGTTTCATCCGTACCGCCGCCGGCGGTTATCCCTGTTGCATAGGATGTGTTCTCATACGCTCCGCTGTCTTCATTCACCACCAGATCCCCGGAAAGGGTAAACACAGGATCGTCGTCCACGGCATTAATCTCAATGGACAGCGTGTGTGCCTCGGATGTGTCAATGCCTCCGTTTTCCGTTCCATCGTAGTCCTTCAACACCACGGTAAAGGTAACGGAGCCATTGGCATTCGCTGCCGGTGTAAAGGTAATTTCGCCTGTCTGCGTATTGATCACGGGTTCTTCGCTGAACAGATCCGCGTTTCCGTTCACTGTACGGGCGGTCTCCGTCATGGAAAAGAGAGGCGCTTGGTTTTCATTGTCGGGTCCGGGCAAGTACTCGCTCACCCAGGCAATCGTTTTAGCGCCGCAATCCTCCTGAACCGTGATATTGCCGGTATCGGTAAAAACCGGCTGATCGTTCACAGGGAGCACGGTAAGGGTAAAGCCTTTTTCCACCGTTTTATCACCGTCCGATAGCTGAACCGTCACATGGGTAGTGCCATATGCGTTCGCTGCCGGGGTGAAGGTGAGTGTGCCATTGTTTGCAAGCTGCGGCTGTTTGCTGAACAGGTTCTTGTTTTCCGCAACAAGGGTGAAGGTCAGCGGCTGTTCGCTCTCATCCGTACCGCCGCCGGGCGTGATATCGGTGGCAAATAAGGCATTCTCATAATCGCCGCTGTCCTCATAAACGATTACATTGCCGGCCAGGGTATACGTGGGATTATCATTGAGTGACTGAACTGTGATCAGCAGCGGATGTCCGGCTGAGGTATCCACTCCGTCGCGTTCAACCCCGCCGCTGTCCTGCAGATACACGGTATACTGTGCCGATCCGCTGGCGTTTTCCGCGGGTGTAAAACTGATTGCGCCCGTATCGGCATCAATAACCGGTTCGGAACTGAACAGCGTATCGTTGCCGTTTGTGATGCGTTCCGCCGTGCTTTCCACCATATAGTAGGTATGGTCCTGTGTATTTTCGTCGTCCGGCCCTGCCGACATTGATCCGCTCTGTACCCATGCGGCGGCATAGGCGCCGGAATCCTCGTTGACCGTAATCGCACCAAGATCCGTAAAGCTTGGCTGATCGTTTACCGGCAGTACACGAAGGGTAAAGGTCGAGAGGGTTCCGGTATCCACTCCCTCTAAGTCCGTTCCCCCGTTGTCCTTAATATACACGGATACGATTGCCGTTCCGTTTTGATTGGCCGCCGGAGTATAGGTAAGGTTTCCGTTCGCATCCAAACCTGGCTGCACGGAGAACAGCGAATTCAGGTTGTTGGAAACATGGAATTCCAACGTCTGTTCTTCTTCGTTCAGCGCGCCCCGATTCAGATTGGACGCCCATCCGGTCACCGTTTGCGCGGCACAGTCTTCCCAAACCTCCTGGTCCGCCCCCGGCGTGAAGGACGGCTGATCGTTTACGGCGCTGACCGTGATGGTAAAGCTCTGGGTCACTGTATTGGTTTCATCGTCCAGGCTGATGGTCACGGTCGTTTCGCCATGCTGATCCTTTGCCGTGGCAAAGGTGAGTTCCCCGTCCGCCGTCATGGACGGCTGTACGGAGAAGAGGCTCTTATTGTCCGAGTCCAAGGTAAATGTAAGTTTTTGTGCGAGCTCATCGGTGCCGCCGCCTTGGGATATGCCGGTGGCATATACATGGTCGTACGTACCGCTGTCTTCAGTAACGACAATCGGATCGCCCAGTGTAAAGGTCGGGTCGTCGTTATCGGGCGTTACGGTAAGGGTAAAGGTATGCTCGCCCGAGGTATCCTTGCCGCCGTTATCGGTACCGTCGTCATCCTGCAGGATCACGGTTACCTCTGCCGTGCCGTTGGCATTCTCTGCCGGTGTAAAGCGGATCACGCCCGTTTGGGAATCAATCACGGGCAAAGTGCTGAAGAGCTCCGTGTTGCCATAGGCGGTAACCGTACCCAGGGCAAGCTGGAAATGATAGGTCTGCGTTTCGTTGCTTTCCGGGCCGATATACAGGGAATCCAGATCCGCCCAGGGCTTTTCATAGCTGCCGCTGTCTTCCCCCACGGTGATCTCTTCATCCGGGCTCAGTGCCGAAAAAGTCGGCTGATCGTTGACGGAAAGCACGGTGATGAGGAAGGTATCGGCATAGAGATCGGCATCCGGATTGTTATCGCTGGTATCATCGCCGCCGTTGGCCGTTCCCCCGTCGTCCGTCAGATAAACCGTTACAAGGGCTGTGCCATATTGATTATCCGCTGGCGTATAGATAAGCTTCCCATTTGCGTCTACGGTTGGCTGCCCGTCTGCCGTAAACAGGTCGGTGTTATTATTTTCCAAGTGGAAGCTCAGCGTTTGTCCATTCTCGTTAGCCGGCCCTTTAGAGAGGTTGGAAGCCCAGCCTGCAACCGTTTGTGTCAAGCAATCCTCCAGTACGGTCTGATCGGCGCCTGTCGTAAAGGATGGTTCGTCGTTGACCGGAATAATGTCCACATGGAATACGGAATCAGCGGTCAATTCTCCCGGATCCTTTACCGTCAGGGTTACCTCAATATTCCCGTTCTGGTCCGCCAGCGGCGTAATCCGCACGGTGCGTTCTGCGCCGTTGCCATTGAAAGCAAAGCTGCTTTCCTCAATAATCGTTTCCTGGCCATCCGCGTGTCCTGTAACCGTGAGTTCCAGTACATCGTTATCAATATCCGCGATATTGAAGGTGATTACATCGGTTTTGCCGTCCTCCAGAATGGTTTGATCCGCAATGGCCGTAATCGTAGGCGGATCGTTGACCGGAGTAACGGTCAGGACAAAGCTTTCATCCCTGTATTTCCCCTGCGTATCCGTTACGCTGATCGTGATCAGCGCTTTGCCGTTTGCGTTTGCTTTTGGCGACAGCGTTACATACCGCTGTCCGGTTGTCGCATCGGTTGTAAACACAATCCCGCTGCTGTCCACCAAAGAAGGATTACCGGAAATCGCGTTGAGTGTCAGCGAGGCTACGGTATTGTCAATATCCGCGATTTCAACAGGGATCGGATCAGTAACTTCGTCCTCCTGTATGGTTACGTCGTCAATTGCTGCAATCGTAGGCGCATCGTTCACCGCCAGCACATGAACCGTAAAATCAGCTTCTCCGGTATTGTTGGTCGTGCTTCTGTCATCCGCGGTTAAGGTAACTGTCACGTCTCCGTTTTGATCCTTCTGAGGCGTAATTTTTATGGTACGGTCTCTGGCGTTGCCGTTGAGCTCCATATCCGTGGAAAGCACAAGCGTTTCGTTGTCAGAAGCCGCGGTTACTGTAATATTGGTAATGGCACTGTCGATATCCGTAATGGTGTAATACAGGTCTCCCGTAGCGCCGTCCTCCGAAATGGTCTGATCGTCAGGCGGCGTTACCACGGGCGGATCATTGACAGGCCTGACTACCAATGCAAAGTATGCGGTATGAATCAGATTTGTGTCCTTGGGGTCCTTCACATAGATATAGATGGTTGAGGATCCGTTTTGATCCGCAGCCGGAGTTACCGTGATCGTACAATCCTTGCCATTATGTGTAATGACATAATTACCGCTTGCAGGCACCAGCGCTTTGTTGGATGCCGAAGCCGTTATGATCAGGTCTTCCGCGTCGGATTCTTCATCGCCCACGGTAAAGGATATCGCGCTGGTACTGGTATCCTCGTCAATATAAACCGTTTCGTCTACGATCCTGGTCCAGTTTGTTTTTACCGTATTAACCGTCGGCAGATCGTTAACCGGAAGTACCGTAAGCGTAACCGTTGTGCTGTCGGTTTTCGGATCGCCGGTCAGCGTATGATCGGTTCCCGTATCGGTTACGATAAGCTGTATCGTGGTGGTGGATTGGTAAGTGTCCATAGGCGTTACCTTGATCCACCTTGTGTTGCCGCTGCCGCCGAATACCAGCGAATCGATCGCTTTCGCATCCCAAACGCCGCTCATCTGCAGATCGTTCGGATCGTCCTCAATATCGGACACGGTAAACTCAAACACTTGTCCCGTGCTGTCTTCGTTGATTATCCAGCTTTCGTCCGCCGTGATGACAGGGGCATCGTTTACGGGGTTGATGGTCATCGTAACAATTGCCACATTGGAGTTCAGCCCGCCGGGATCCTGTGTACGGTAGCTGAAATAATCGATGCCGTTTTCGTTTTCAAACGGCGTATACGTAAAGGTACCGTCCGTATTGAATGAAATGGTTCCCTTAACCGGAGACTGGATTGTGGTAAAAGTTTGCGCGTCGCCGTCCACATCGGTATATAGCAGCGTCAGCGCGCTGTTCACATAAGAATCCTCATCCACCTCAATGGAGGAATCGCTGACCGTCGGCGCGTCGTTTACCGGGTCGATGCCAATTTCGATAAGCGCGGCTTCGGAATCCACCGTGCCGTCGTTCGCCTTGAAGTAGAAATAATCGGCTCCGTTATCGTTGGCATACGGCGTATAGGTATAATACCCGGTGGTTTGATTAAGCGTAAGCGTGCCATGCTGCAGCGCGCCTTCGGTTTCCACCAGCGCATAGGTCAGCGTGTCGAATTCGTCCACATCCGTACCGGTCACATAACCGCTGAAAGATTGATCCTCATAGGTTGTAACGCTTTGGGAAGCAGCCTTTGGCTGATCGTTTTGAGGGGTGATGGTGAGGGTTACCTTGGCAATGGAGGAATACAGTCCTGCCGGTCCTTCCGTTTTAAACGTAAAGGCATCCGTGCCGTTCACATTGGGATCGGGCGTATAGGTAAACGCGCCGTTCTCCGCTACTGTAGCTTTGCCAAGCTTCGCGTTTTCTACCAGGTAGAACACCAGCTCCGCTCCGGCTTCGCCGGACCCGATCAGCTGTCCTTCCTTCTGGGAATCCTCCGCAATGGTATACGCCGCGCTTTCCGCCGTTGGTGGCTGCGGCACATTGGTAACATGGATGGTAACAGTTCCGATATCCGATGTTTTTCCCCCGTTTGAAGCGGTAAAGGTGAAGGAATCCGTTCCACTGAAATCAACGGACGGTTTATAGTAGAAGGTTCCGTTATCATAAAACGTCAGAGAACCGTTTGTCGGTTCCGTAACTACCGCAAATCGGATAGTATCTCCGTTATCGTCCACTCCGCTGACATACTCGTACATCTCTGTGTTTTCGTCAATGGTGCGTGTCAGATCCTCAACCCTGGGCGTAAAGTATACATGGGTAACTGTCAGTACAAAGGCGCGCGTATAGGTGTTTTGCGGCTCGCTGTCATCCGTAACTGTTACCCTTATCACGGTACGCCCCGTATGGTACAGATTGGGCGTCAGGATAAAAGAATACGCGCCTCCGTCGTTGGTTATGGCGATGTCATGGCTGTAATCGTTATTTAATAACCATGTGTTGGAAGACGAAACACTGACCGATGAAATGCCCGCTTCTGTCGTCAATATAACCGAAATCGGATCGGTGGAGGTGTTCTCCTCAATCGTAAGATCATTGAAACCGTTCAGCCCGCCGCCGGAACCGATACCGTATATGTGAACGGTAACCGTAGCGTTTTCCGATACGCCGCCCTCACTGTCGATCGCCTTATACTCAAACGTGACCGTTTTACCCGCACCTTCGCTGGTCGGTTCAAAAGTAAAGGTTCCATTATTATTATTGGTAACCTTACTGTATTCCGGAGACGTTTCAATACTGTAGGTCAAGCTGTTCCCATCCGGGTCATAGCCTACCGGGGTAATGGTTATGTTCTCCGTACTTGCGGTATAGTACAGCAGATCATAAGCTATCGGCGCATCGTTGACAGAGGTCACGTGCAGCGTAACCATATAGATTCCGGTGCTCAGGGCGGTTTCTGTGTCCTGCCTGTCCTCCGTTGCGATAAAGGTGAAATAATCCGTACCGTGGAAATTGCTGTTGGGCGTATACACAAACGCGCCTGTGGCCGTATCGAAGCTGGTGAGCGAACCGTAATTGACATTGTTGAGGACCGTATAAACCAGCGTATCTTCGTCCGGGTCGGTGGCGGCAACACTGCCGCTGACCGATGTATCTTCATCCAGCGTCAGCGAAAGCACCGTCGATTCGCTGATTTCCGGCGGATCGTTCAGATTTCGGACAGTGATCGTCAGCGTGGCCGTAGAACTGTCCCCATGGGTATCGGTAGCCTGATACGTTATCGTAACAACATCCTCCGCCTCGGCCTTCATCAAGCCGGGCGTATAGGTATAAGCTCCCGTGTCTTCCTCATTGAGAATCAGCGTTCCAAAATCAGCGCCGGACACAATGGAATAGGTAATGGCATCGTCTTCCACGTCGGTAGCTTTTAAAATCCCGATCAGCGTTTGGCCCTCATCCAGGCTGACCGCAATGTTTTGCGCCACCGGGGCATCGTTTACAGAGGTAACGGTAATGGATACCGTCGCCGTATTGGAGTAGGTTGTCCCGTCAAAGGCGCGGAAGGTGAAGTGCTCCTCACCAAAATAATCCTTTGCCGGAGTATAGGTATATTCCCCCGTCGCGCTGTTCAGCTCCACCGTACCTCCGCTGTCGGGCTGCGCTACGATGGCATAGATCAATGCAGTATTATCCACATCCGATACCCAATCGCTGAGGGCTGCGCCGGTTGTGACAGAATCCTCCGCTACCGTCATGGTGCCGTTTACAGCAACGGGCGGATCGTTGATGCCGGTCAGTGCGATGGTGACCGTAGCCGTGTTGCTGTACGCCGTTCCGTCAAATACACGGAAAGAGAAGCTGTCCGGCCCGGCATAGTAATCATGATACGGTACGTAGACAAACGTGCCCGCAGAAGCGTTCAGCGTTACAGTGCCGCCGGTTGCGGTCGTAAGGGAGGTGATATTGTGTTCCCCGCCGGAAACCAGCTCAAAGGTAATGGTATCTTCATCATCCGGATCCAGAATGTGCAGGCTGCCCTTCAGTTGCTGGTCTTCATCTGTATCGATTCCCGTAGCCGCATCATAGGCAACGGGCACATCGTTCAACGCCTCGATTTGGATGGTAAAGGTACTTGAGCCGGAGGTTTTTCCGCCCTCGTCGCTCAGGAATACCGTAATCACAGCGTCGCCGTTTGCGTTTGGCGCAAGGGTGAACGTGAGATTGCCGGTAGCAGGATCAATGGCGGGCTGTACGGAAAATTTGGCGGCAATATCAGCCCGCAGGTTGAACGTAAGGGTTTGCGTTTCATTCTCCGCGCCGGTTGATATTCCGGTCGCCCAGCCCGTAATGCTCACGGCTCCGTCATCCTCGGCTACGGTAACCGTGTCTCCAGGGGTAAAATACGGTGTATCGTTCACAGCCTGCACCGTCAGCTTGAACTGGGTCTGCGCGGTTTGCGCACCGCCGTCTGAAACCTGCAGGGTGACCGTGGTTTCACCGTTTTGGTCATGCAGAGGGATCATATTCACGGTACGCGTACCGGTTGCCGTTGATATGGTAATATGACTGCTGTCTGCCGGCAGCAGTTCTGCGTTGGTGGAATTGATTGCCGTAAGAGTCAGCAGAGAGGTATCCGTATCAATATCTCTGATATAGACGCTGATGCTCTTTGCGGTGTCCTCGTTCGTGGTTTGATCGGCAACAGCCGTTATCGTAGGCGGATCATTCACAGGATCCACCGTCAACAGAAACGAGGTGGTGCTCATCTTGCCGCCGGGATCATTCACAGTCAGGGTAACGGTCGTGGTTCCGTTATAGTTTGCCACCGGCGTTACCTTGATTGTGCAGGTTCCATCCTCCTGAATATCCGACAGCGCTATGTTGGAATGCGGCACCAGCGCCGTATTGTTAGCCGACGCCGTCACTGTTAAATCTTCCGCCGCATTGTCGATATCAGCCACGGTAAAGGCAATCGCCCCGGTATCCGTGTCCTCGTCAATCCTCTGTGCGGCAATCGCGGATATCGTCGGGCTGTCGTTGACGGCATCCACGGTAAGCGTAAAGGAGGTTTCGCTGCTCAGCAATCCGTCGCTGACGGTTACGGTAATCACAGCCGACCCGGATTGATCCTGAGCGGGCAAAATGGATACGGTTCGGTTGGCGTCGCCGCCGCCTGTTATGATATGGGTGGAATCGTTGGGCACAAGCGTTTCGTTGTCGGACACCGCCGTAACAATGCAAGCGCTTTCGTCCGTATCGATATCCTGAATCGTAAAGCCGATAGCCCCGGTGCTGGTATCCTCGTTCGTTCTGCGGTTCTCAATCGCGCTGATGGTCGGGGCGTCATTTTCCGGTGTCACATTCAACGTTATGGATTGCGTTTTCACGCCATTGTCCGTATCGGTAATAACGATTGTTATATGCACCGATCCGCTCCTGTTTGCTTCAGGACTCAGCGTCAGGGTACAGTTTGCACCGTTTCTTTGCAAGAGCATATTTGATTTTTGCAAAAGCGCCGTATTATCCGTGCTGTATGCAAGAGTCAGCTCGGAGGGGGCGTCCTCAACATCACCGATGGTAAACGGATAGATCAGCTGCGTATCCTCCGGCGTTTCCACAGGGGTTTCACCGGAGAATGTCGGATTGTCGTTTTTTGATTCTACCGTGATAACAAAGCTTTGTGCCTGGGAGGTATCGGTTGTTCCGCCGCCGTTGTCCTGAACCCGCACGGATATCTCTGCGCGGCCATAGGCGTTCTCTGCGGGCGTATAGGTAAGCGTACCCTCCGGGCTGATGGCAGGAGCCTGCGAGAACAGAACGGTATTGTCGGTTACCTGAAACTCCGTAACAGACACCAGGAACGTAAGCGACTGCTCCGATTCATTGGCGGGTCCGGCAGCTATACCTGTTATCCAATTGTCCAATGATTGAGAACCGCAGTCTTCCGCCACGGTCTGATCGGCTCCAACAGTGAAATACGGAACATCGTTGACCGCGCTAACCACAATCGTAAAGGTCTGCACGGCGGATGTATTTTCATCCCCGGGATCCCCTGTATTGCCGCTATCCGTTACATGGATCTGCACAACAGCGCTGCCGTTGGCATCGGCTGCCGGCGTATAGGTGAGCGTCCCATCCGCTGATACGGAGGGCTGTGTGGCAAACAGGCTTTCATTATCGTTGGACAGAGTAAACGCAAGGGTTTGCGCGCTTTCATTATCAGGCCCCACCGATTTCGCCGCAATCCAGTTCGGCACCGTAATCGCGCCGCAATCCTCGGCCACCGATTGATCGTCGCCCTTGGTAAAGGATGGCATATCGTTCACGGGGGTAATCATAATAGAAAAGACTTGCGGCTCAGAGGTATTAGCGCCGTCCCCCGTATCCTTCAGCGCAAGGCTGATCGTCGCGGTTCCATAGGCGTTTTCCGCCAGGGTATATGTCAGCGTTCCTTCGGGGGATACGGATGGCTGCTGTGAAAAGTATTCTGCATGATCGTTGGATTGGATGATAAAGGTCAGATCCTGCCACGCTTCATCGGACGGACCTTGTGACATATCAGAAATCCAGTCTTCAACCGTCTGCGCAGTGCTGTCCTCCGGCAGGGTTTGATCTGCGCCTGCTGTGAAGGAAGGCGTATCGTTTACAGCGGTTATGCTGGCGGTCATCGTAACGGTATCCGTTCCCCCCTGCCCATCCGATACGGATACGGCAAAGCTGTCGCTTCCGTTGTAGTCCGGGTTCGGGGAGTAGATAACCTCTCCGGTATTTGGGTCAACCGATATCGTGCCATGTGCGGGTGAAGTATGCTCGTTCCAGGTCAGGGTATCGTTATCCGCATCGGCGGCATGCAGGGTAAGGCTTCCGTTTGTATCCTCTTCCGTGGCAAGTGCGGGCTCGGTTTCAGCAATTACGGGAACTGTATTTTCCACGGCATACCAATCGGAAAACGCCTGTGCGGATACGGTGCCGGTACTGTCTGTATTGGTTACGGTGACAACCGCCCGGATATAGCGATGTTTTTGCGATGTGGTGAGTTCACAGGTTTGACCGGCGGATAGATCCGCCAGTTCCGAGCCCAGATCATCCGCGGCGATTTGCCACTGCCATGTATAGGCCAGCGTGCCCGTGTTGTCGTCTGAATCATCGTTCCACTCGCCGGTGGATGCCGTTACGGTATTCCCGACAAGCAGCGTTCCGCTGATGGTGGGGATGGCCGTATTGACCGGCAAATCGTTAACGGGGTTGACGGTGATCCTGAAGCTTTGTATGGTTTCGCTTTTCGCCGCTTCGCTGTCGGTAACGGAAATACCAATATCCGCAGATCCGTTTTTATTTCCCGCCGGAGTGAAAGACAGAACACCTGACGGACTTATTGCCGGGCCGGCAGAAAACAGCCCGGGGTTAGTATTGGTCTCCACAGAAAAGGTCAGCGTCTGCCCGCTTTCATTCGCCGGGCCGGGGGACATAACCGTGATCCAGCTATCGATTGTCTGCGGCAGACAATCCTCATCCACTGTCTGGTTGTCCCCGATGGTGAAAGTGGGGGCATCGTTCACCGGCTGAACGGTTACGGTAATCAGGATGCTGTCGGAGCCGCCGTTGCCGTCCGAAACCGTTACGGTAAGGGTATCGGTTCCGTTGGCATCCGCGTTCGGTTGATAGGAGACGGTACCTGCATCAATCGAAGCCATGCCGATGACGGCATCTGAAATCACCCACGCAAGCGCGTCTCCATCCGAATCGGAGGCGGACAACGATAAGGTTTTCAAGCTGCCATCCTCATTGAAATTCATCGTGGTTTCATTGCCCTGCGCAATCACCGGATCGGCATTGCATACCTGAACCGCATCGGAATATACGGTATCGGATTCCGGCGTTGTAGCGTTGTCTGCGCAGGTAACCGCCGCGCGGATAAACAGGTCGTTTTCAGCCACGGTCAGGGTATAGCTGCTGCCTGCCGCACCTGCAATACCGATCCAAGGCCCGGAAGCGGAATCGGACGACTGCCACAGATAGGTATACTCCAGGACACCGGCATCGGCTACATCGGCAGAATCGTTCCATTCCCCGGTGGAAACTGTCATAACCTGTCCATTGTGCGGCGTTCCGCTGATTTGCGGAAGCGAAGTATTGCGCGGCGCATCATTCACAGCGCTTACCGTAATGGTAAAGGATTGATTGCTTTCACTTTTCGCGCCCAGACTGTCGGTTACGGAAACGGTAACCTCTGCCGCCCCGTTGGCATCCGCCGCCGTTGTAAAGGTCAGGGTGCCGTCTGCACCGATATCCGGGCCTTGCGAGAAAAGCCCGGCGTTTGTATTGCTCTCCACTGTAAAGCTCAAGGTTTGTTCGTTTTCATTGGCAGAGCCCGGGGACATGATGGTAATCCAGTTTTCCAGCTTGAATGATCCACTGTCCTCTGCCACGCTTTGATTGCCGCCGATGGTAAAGGTCGGGGCATCGTTGACGGGATTTACTATAACGGTAACGGTTACTTGATCCGTACCGCCGAAGCCGTCCGAAACGGCTACACTAAAGCTGTCATTTCCGAAATAGTCGGCGTTTGGGGAATAGGTAACCGCTCCCGTTTCTTCAACAACCGAGGCCGTTCCGTTGACAGCCTGCGCGGATATGCTCCAATACAGCGTATCGCTGTCTGCATCCGACGCGCTCAGGGTATCTGTTCCGGCCTCATCTTCATCCACCGTGATTGAAGGTGAGGTTGCGTTGATGGAGGGACTGTTGTTGAGCACCGCCTGCCATTCAGAAAACGCCTGCCGGGTTACTGTACCGGCGGAATCCTTATCCTCAACAGTAACAGCCGCCCGGATATAGCGATGGCTGTCGCTGTTGGAAAGGATATAGCTCCATCCGGAACCAACGGCCGAACGATTGGACCCGCTCCCATCCGAAGCGCTTTCCCATGAGCAGGTATAACTCAGTACGCCGCCGTTATGATCAAGATCGTCATTCCATACGCCCTCATCTGCTGTCAGCGTGCTGCCTGTGGTCATCGACCCGCTGACGGAAGGCAGCGTTGTATTGACCGGCTGATCATTCACTTCGGCAACGGTGATCGTAAAGCTTTGGGTCGTTTCATTCTCCGCACCTTCGCTGTCGGCCACGGACAGGGTTATCACCGCCGCGCCGCTTTGGTTGGCGGCAGGCGTATAGGTTAGCGTTCCGCTAGCGCTTACGGCCGGACCAGCTGAAAAGAGCGAGGCATTTGTATTATCTTCTACGGTAAAGAGCAGTGTCTGAGATTCGTTCGTGGCTCCCGCAGACATGGCGGAAATCCAGCTTCCCACCGTCTGCGGGCCGCAGTCTTCCAGTACTTCCTGATTGCTGCCGACTATAAATGTAGGAATATCGTTTACCGCTTCGATACTGACATCCACCAGCATGCAGTCCGAGCCGCCGTTTCCGTCCGAAACCGTCACCGTAAAGGTGTCGGATCCGTTGGCGTCGGCATACGGCCGATAGGTTACGGTTCCGCCTTCCACGGAGGCAGCGCCAAGCGAGCCACCCTCAATCTGCCAGGAAAGCGTATCGCCGTCCGCGTCCGAAGCGGACAGGGCTAAGTATTTTTCTTCGTCATCCTCTACAAAGGACAGGCTGCCCGTATCACCCTGCGCAATCACAGGCGCTTCATTGAGTACGTGAACCGCGCCGGAATAGGCCGTATCCGCAGCGGGATTCGTATCGCTGTCCGTACAGGTAACCGCCACGCGGATATACAGGTTATTTTCTGCTGCGGTCAGCGTATACGTGCCATCCGCTGCACCGCCGATCCCATTCCATGGTCCAGCTTGATCCCCGGCCGACTGCCATTGAAAGGCATACCGCAGCTCTGTTGCGTAAGCACCGTCTGCTGCATCATTCCAGCTGCCGGTGCTAGCGGTCAGCTTTTGTCCGTTGTGCGGCGTTCCGCTGATTTGTGGGGCGTCCGTATTCTCCGGCGAATCATTAACGGAATTTACCGTAATGCTGAAAGATTTTGTATCTGCGCTTCGCAGATTTTCGCTGTCCGCAGCGGAAATCTCAATCACCGCGCTGCCGTATGCATTTTCCGCTGTTGTAAAAGAAAGCGTCCCATCGGGGCTGATTTCAGGCCCGGATGAAAACAGTGATGAATTGGAATTGCTTTCCACCGTGAAACTCACGGTCTGATCTGTTTCATTGTCCGCCCCGGTCGAAATTTGGCTGATCCAGCCGGGAAGCGTATTCTCGCCGCTGTCCTCATCCACCGACGGGTTTTCCCCGACGGAAAATGTCGGCGCATCGTTCTCGGCTTCCACTGTTACCGTAACGGTTATGCTGTCGGAGCCGCCGTTTCCATCCGATACGGCGACGGTAAAGCTATCTGCACCGAAGTAATCCTTTTCATCCGGGGTAAAGGAAACCACGCCGGTATCGGCGCTTACCGTCGCCGTACCATGGCTTGCATCGCTGTTCAATGCCCACGTAAGCGCGTCTCCGTCTGCATCGGTTGCCGACAGCGATATGGTTTCCGTACCGCCATCCTCCCGGCAGCTCAGCGCTACGGTTTCCCCCTGCTCAATCTCAGGAGCGTCATTTACCGGTGTAATGGTCACGGTAACGGTGCCGGTTTTCATCGTGTTTCCATCGGACACGCCGAAGCTGAAGCTGTCGCCACCGGTTTCGTTGAGATCTGCCGTATAGGTATACGCACCGGTATTCGTATTCAAGTCCACGGATCCTTTTCCGGGATCGGCTGTAATCGAAAATGAAATGGAGGTGTTATCATTACCATGCGGAAGGGTTCCGGAGCGAGTTCCTTCCTCGGAAACGGTAAACTCGTCATTGCCTGCCGTTGGTGAAATATCAGAGACTGCAATATCGAAGGTTTCCTGTCCCGCATACCCTTCCTCAGTTATGACATTAACCACAACCGAAAAAGAGTCCTGCGCTTCATAGTCAAACGAAACAGCCGCATACAGGCCGGACCCACTGACGGTGAAGTACGCATTGTCATTAGCGCCGCCCGCCAACGAATAGACCGGGTTTGTCCCCTCTGTCGTTAGCTGGAAATCACCAATCAGCTCTCCGGGATTATTTCCCTCCGCTATCATCCCTTGGCTGATTGAAAAAGAAGCGGTTTCTTCCGCAGAGGTTACCGGTATAACAGCCGACACGGCAATAAGTACAATTGTCAATAAAACACCGCATGCAAATCGTTTGGCGTGCCATCTCATAAATTGACTCCATTGTTACAATTACGTAATATTTGCATATCAGCATATGCTTACCTTTAGAAATATGCTCAGAATATACATATATTTACTATATTTTACTATAATGGTATTGTCAAGAGAATATGGCATTCTCTGCCATTTTCATTTCCAATATGCTATTGTTTATTTTAATACTTTATTCAGATATATTTAATATTGGATGATTAACAAACACTCATACTGTTTTATTCTATATCTATACATAATACATTGACCATTACTTTTGATGAAAACCACATAGTGATTCTATGATAGCTCTCAATCCAGCGCTTACCCAGGTATTCGAATCCTTTTGCGTTGATCTTTCCGTTATCAAATGGTATGGCGATATTCCCGTTTGCAAGCTGATAAATGTGAGCATGCGCTTCTTTCTGCTGCGTACCCTGTTTCTCAACTGATTACTATACAAATAAAACCTATCGATAAACAAACATTTATCAATAGGAAGTATCTGCTTCGTGGAGGTGCCACCCGGATTCGAACCGGGGGATAAAGGTTTTGCAGACCTTGGCCTTACCACTTGGCTATGGCACCAAATTGGAGCGGTAGACGAGATTCGGACTCGCGACATCCACCTTGGCAAGGTGGCACTCTACCACTGAGCTACTACCGCATCCTAATGGTGCCTTGGGGCGGAATCGAACCACCGACACGTAGATTTTCAGTCTACTGCTCTACCGACTGAGCTACCAAGGCATAATGGCGACCAAGAAGGGGCTCGAACCCTCGACCTCCAGCGTGACAGGCTGGCATTCTAACCAACTGAACTACTTGGCCGTAGTGTGAAAGGATGGTGGGAACAACAGGGCTCGAACCTGTGACCCCTTGCTTGTAAGGCAAGTGCTCTCCCGACTGAGCTATGCTCCCAGGGCTCGCATACTGATGCTCCACTGCCGCAAAGCATTGAGCGGCGACGAAAAATATCATAACCCGATTTCCGTATTTTGTCAAGGAATAAAACACAGTTTTCAGAAATTTTCGTCTGCATTTTCCAATGTTTTTTTATCGTCTTTTTTCTCCCTCAAAATCTCTGCCGCAGCGTCCAGAATTCTTTCCGCAAGCTCGCGTTTGCTCATCTTATCATAGGCAAAAACCGAATCGCGGGTGATGATTTCGGCAATATTGGTATCCGTGCCAAAACCGGCGCCCTCCCGGGTAATGTCGTTGGCCACAATCATATCCAGGTTCTTGCTTTGCAGCTTTCCTATGGCATTTTGAGAAACATTCTGGGTTTCAGCCGCAAAGCCTACCAAAACCTGCCCTGGTCTTTTCCGCTCCCCAACGGCCTTTGCGACGTCCGGGTTGGGAACCATCTCCAATGTAATGCTTTCGCCGTTTTTCTTGATCTTCTGCTCGCTGCGGTACGTAAACCGGTAGTCGGACGGCGCGGCCGCCTGCACCACCAGATCGCAGGCCTCCGCCTTGGAAAGCATCACGCGATACAGATCCTCTGTTGTTTCAATAGAGATAAACTCTACACCCTGCGGTTTGGGCAGTGCGGTCGGGCCGGAAACCAGGATCACATCCGCTCCCCGGTCCTTCGCCGCCTGGGCGACCGCATACCCCATTTTACCCGTGGACGGATTGGAGATATAGCGTACAGGATCGAAATGCTCGCGTGTGGCGCCGGCCGTAACCAGAACCTTCAGCCCTTTCAGATCGTCTTTCAAAGACAGCAGCCTTTGAATCTCTTCTGCGATCTGATCAGGCTCCGACATGCGGCCTTCCCCCACCTCACCGCAGGCAAGCAAACCGCTTTCGGGCGTGATCACCAAAACGCCGCGGTCTTTGAGAATGCGGACATTCTCCTGTGTCGCGGGCGCCTGCCACATTACGGTGTTCATTGCCGGAGCAAGCAGCACCGGCGCCTTCGTCGCCAGCAGCGTGGTGGTCAGCATATCATCCGCAATGCCATGCGCCATCTTGGCGATCACATTGGCGGTTGCCGGGGCAACCACAAACAGATCCGCTTTGCGCGCTAGAGAAATATGCTCCACTTCCCAGGTGCGTTCGCGTTTGAAGGTATCCGTGGTCACCGGGTTGCCGCTGATGGTTTCAAACGTTAAGGGCGTCACAAATTCCCGGGCGTTTTCCGTCATGATGACATCCACGTTCACGCCCAGTTTTGTAAGCCGGGAGACCAGCATCACTGTTTTGTAAGCCGCAATGCCCCCCGTAACACCCATAACAATATTTGCGTTCATGGTTTACTCGTTATCCGCACGGATATAGGTCAGCAGACCGCGGTTGATTTCGTCCACCGCAATATGCAGGGGTTTTTCATCCTTTTCGTCAATCAGGGGCTGTGCGCCTCCCAGCAGCTGCCGCGCGCGCTTGCTGGCCTCGACAACCAGGGTATACCGGCAGTCCACCTTTTCGGATAATTCTACGATCGTCGGTTTAATAATAGCCATGGATGCTCCTCCTCATTCTTCCTCTAGGGTTGGCAGAAAACGGGTGGTTCTTTGTTTTTCGGCATTCACTATGCATTCCAGCTGCGCAAATGCGGTGTCCACATCGTCATTGATAATCGCGTACTGGTACAGGTCTATTTTGCGGATCTCGCCGTAGGCGTTGTTTATGCGGCGGTCAATCTCCGCCGGATTTTCGGCGTTGCGTTTTTCCAGCCGGCTGCGCAGTTCTTCCATGCTTGGCGCAACGATGAACACGCTTACATAATCGCTTGCTTTCTTCATCACGTTCATCGCGCCCTGCGAATCGATATCCAGGAGCACGTTCTGGTGCTGTTTCAGCCGTTCCTCCACCTCTCGCTTGGGCGTGCCGTAATGGTTGCCGTGCACGGTGGCGTATTCCAGCAGCTCATCATAATCGATCATGCGCTGAAATTCCGCTTCATCGATAAAATGATAATCGACGCCTTCCACCTCTTTGCTGCGGGGCCCCCGCGTGGTAACGCTGCAGGAAAACGCAAAGCTTTTATCCTTTTCCAGCAGCATTTTGCACAGCGTTCCTTTCCCGGCGCCGGATGGGCCGGAGATGATCAGTAACATTCCTTTACGTTTGATATGAATGCTCATGTCAGTCCTGTCTATCCTCCATATGTATTTCGCTTTCTTTGGCGGACGCGCGGCTGGCGATCGTCTCCGGCTGGATGGCGGAAAGAACAACTTGATTGGTGTTCATGATCATCACAGCACGGGTACGCCTCCCCTGTGTGGCGTCGATCAGGCGCTTGTCGTCCCGCGCTTCCTGTATGAGCCGTTTTACCGGAGCGCTGTCTGGATTGACCACGGCGATGACGCGGTCCACAGCGATCATGTTGCCAAGCCCGATATTGATCAGCCTCATGAGTCAAACCCCTTACTCTACATTCTGCACTTGCTCCCGGAGCTTTTCAAGCACGCTTTTCATCTCCACAACACAGGCGGAAATCTGCGCGTTGGTTGCCTTGGAGCCGATGGTGTTGATCTCTCGGTTCATCTCCTGCAGCAAAAAGTCCATGCTTCGGCCGGTTTCCTTGTCCTTGGCAAAGCAAGATTCAAATTGCTGGAAATGGCTTTGCAGGCGGGACAGTTCCTCGTCAATCGCGCAGCGGTCCGCCATCAGGGCAACCTCCTGCGCGATCCGGGCCGGATCCGTAACCTCCGTGTCCCATTCGGCCAAGCGTTTCAGCAGCCGTTCACGGTACTCCGCGGGAACCTGGGGCGCGATCAGCGCAATCTGCCCGGCAATCTCCTGCGCGTGCGCCAGATGAGCTTGCAGGTCTTCCGCCAGCGCTCTGCCTTCCGCTTCCCTCATGCGCTGAAGCTGGTCCAACGCCTGCGAAAAAGCTTCGGCCGCCAACTGGGCTACGGTCTGCGTATCCTCCTGCGCCTGCTCCACCGTAAGCGCCCCGCAGAGCATGATCAGCTCGTAAACTGAGGGGCTTTCCTTTTGCAGTTCATCCGACAGCGCTTGGGTTTCTCCCGCGCAACGGGCAACCAGCGCGCGGTCCAGCAGAATGGTTTTCGCGTCCTCACGGTGGTTGTCGTATGTTACCGCCACTTCCAGGTGGCCGCGCTTCAGCGCGCTGTTTCGTATCTGTTCGCGCAGCGTTTCTTCCAGAAATGACAGCGTTTTGGGTAGCCTGAAATTGATGTCCAGATAACGGTGATTGACAGATTTTAGTTCCACGAACATCTCGCGGCCATCCCCGGCGATATGGCTTCGCCCGAAACCCGTCATGCTCAGCAGCTTCCATCCCGCCTTTCCGGAGACAGTTCAATTAGTCTCAAACTTAATTATACTACAGTTTTCATTCCTTGCAAAGTATTCGCGTTTCAAATTGCTTCAAACAGTGTATACGTTACATAGTAAACGGAGGTGAAAGCTTGCGGT
The DNA here is from genome assembly GCA_963664595.2 of Candidatus Limiplasma sp. GTDB lineage: Bacteria > Bacillota > Clostridia > Christensenellales > Aristaeellaceae > CAXXOK01. Next base: position 810,517 of record CAXXOK010000010.1, read on the forward strand.
TTACACCACTAGATGATATACTGAATAGTACGGCTTGTTGAGATATCTCTTGACTTGCCGATGATAGAATAACCCCATGACGGAGGATGAAAATGCAGTATTCAGTAGAAAAACTTTCCGGAAGCAAAATCAAGATTTCGTTCACGGCGCCGGCCTCTGACTTTGAAGAAGCGGTGCAAAAGGCCTATATTAAGTTCCGCGGCCGTTTTCAGGTGCAGGGATTCCGCAAGGGAAAAGCCCCCCGCAGGCTGATTGAACGGATGTACGGGGATTCGGTCTTTTATGACGATGCGCTGGAGCTTCTATTCCCGGACGCTTATATGGAAGCCATCGAAAAGGATGATCTTCACCCCGTCGGCCGCCCCTCGGTGGATGTGGAAACGATGGAAAAGGGCCAGGACGTAAAATTCAGCTGTGAAACCTTTGTATTTCCGGAGATCAAGCTCGGCGAGTACAAGGGCGTGGACATTACCCGCACCCTTCGCGATGTAACGGAAGATGCGCTGGACGCCCGCCTGCAGCAGGAGCGCAAAAAAGTGTCCCGCTCCGTGGAAATCACCGACCGTCCCGTAGAAAAAGGCGATGAAATCAATCTGGATTATTCCGGTTCGGTGGACGGCGTCAAGTTCAACGGCGGCACGGCGGAAGGCCAGAAGCTTGTGATCGGCTCCAACTCCTTTATTCCGGGCTTTGAGGATCAGATGATCGGCATAAGCATCGGCGAGGAAAAGGATATCACCGTCACCTTCCCTACCGAGTATCACGCGGATGATCTCAAAGGCAAGGACGCCGTCTTCCATGTCAAGGTAAACGCCATCTCCCACGAAGAGCTTCCCGAGCTTGACGACGATTTTGCCGCCGACGTCAGCGATTTTGACACACTGGCGGAATACAGAGAAGACCTGAAAAAGCAGATGCAGGCTGCCGCCGATGAGCAGGCGACCGCGCAGGCCAAGCAGGAGCTGATCCAGAAGATTGTGGAAAATGCGGAGGTCGATCTCCCCGATCCCATGGTGGAGGAAAAGCTGGACGACCAGCTTCGGGAGATGGACTGGCGCATGCAGCAGCAGGGCCTGAACATGAAGAAATACATGGAGCTTACCGGGCAGACCGAAGAGCAGATGCGTGATATGTACCGCTCGGAAGCCCGCAATAACCTGAAAACCGAAATGGTCATCGGCGAAATTATTAAAACCGAAGCGATTGAGCCCACCCCCGAGAAGGTGGACGAGATGCTTTCGGAATACACCGAGCCGATGGGCAAAACGCTGGAAGAGCTGAAAAAAGAGCTCAATGAGTCCCAGATGGAATACTTTGTAAACCGCGCCAAAACGACCGCCGCGCTGGACCTGCTGTGGAACAGCGCCTCCGTGAAGGACGAAAAGGCCGCCGATAAAGCTGCGGACGAAAAGGATTCCGATAAAGAAAAAGAGGCAGATCAATAATCTGTTTCTCTCTCCCCCTTGCTGTATTGTGGAACAGGAGTGAAAACAATGAGCACTTTAATCCCCATGGTTATTGAACAAACCAACCGCGGCGAGCGATCTTTTGATATTTATTCCCGCCTTCTCAAGGACCGTATCGTTTTTCTGGGCGGCGAAATCGACGACGACGTAGCCAACCTGGTGGTTGCCCAAATGCTGTTTCTGGAAATGGAAAATCCGGATTCGGATATTTCCCTTTACATCAACAGCCCCGGCGGCAGCGTGACGGCCGGCATGGCGATTTATGACACGATGAACTATATCAAATGCCCGGTGCGCACGGTATGTATCGGCATAGCGGCGTCCATGGGCGCTTTCCTGCTGATGGCCGGCGAGAAGGGCAAGCGTCTTGCGCTGCCCAACAGCGAAGTGATGATTCACCAACCGCTGGGCGGAGCAAGCGGACAAGCGTCGGATGTGCAGATTCGCGCCGAATGGCTGTTGAAAACCAAGAACAAGATGAATCGGCTGATTTCGGAGATGACCGGGCAAACGTTGGAGACTGTTGAAAAGGATGCCGACCGTGATTTCTTCATGGGTGCCAGAGAAGCGCTCAAGTATGGAATTATCGATGAAATTTACGAACCCCGCAGCAAGAATAAGGAGTAACGCATGTCCGATTCGATGAACCCCAATCTTCCCAAGCTGAAGCGCTGCAGTTTTTGCAACAAAACCAGCGAGCAGGTTCACAGGCTTGTGGCCGGGCCCAATGCCTATATCTGTGACGAGTGCATTGCCCTGTGCAACGAGATCATTCAGGACGATTATCAAGCGGTTGATGAGATTGCTGCCATGGAGCTGCCGCGTCCCAAAGAGCTGAAGGACATTCTGGATCAGTATGTCATCGGCCAGGAAGACGCCAAGCGCACATTGAGTGTCGCAGTGTACAACCATTATAAGCGCATTGATTCTCCCCCGCCCGCGGGCGACCTGGAACTGCAAAAGAGTAACATTCTCATGCTGGGGCCCACCGGCTGCGGCAAAACCTTTTTGGCCCAGACGCTGGCGAAAATCCTCCAGGTGCCCTTTGCCATTGCCGACGCTACCAGCCTGACCGAGGCCGGTTATGTGGGCGAGGACGTGGAGAACATTCTGCTCCGGTTGATTCAGAACGCGGACTACGATATCAAGGCCGCGGAGCGCGGGATTATCTACATCGATGAAATTGATAAAATCGCCCGCAAATCCGAAAACCCTTCCATCACGCGCGACGTGAGCGGCGAGGGCGTGCAGCAGACCCTGCTGAAAATCCTGGAAGGCACGGTTGCCAACGTTCCCCCGCAGGGCGGGCGCAAGCATCCGCATCAGGAGTTTCTGCAAATCGATACCACCAACATTCTTTTCATCTGCGGCGGCGCGTTCGACGGGCTGGACTCAATTGTTGAGCAGCGCATCGGCAAAAAGACGCTGGGCTTCGGCGCGGAGATGAAACCCAAGGCGGACAAGGACCTTGGCACGCTGTTTAAAGAGGTGCGCCCTGAGGACCTGATCAAGTTCGGTCTCATCCCTGAGTTTGTCGGCCGTCTGCCCATCGTGGTATCCCTCAGCCAGCTGGAAGAGAATGAGCTTATTCAAATTCTGACCGAGCCGAAAAACGCTCTGGTCAAGCAATATGTGTATCTGATGGATTTAGATGGCGTTGAGCTATTGTTTGAGCCGGAAGCGCTGCAATTGATTGCCCGGCAATCCATCGATCGCAGAAGCGGCGCCCGGGGGCTGCGTTCCATTATCGAAAAGCTGATGCTGGATACCATGTTCGAGCTTCCCAGCCGCAGCGATGTGGCGCAGTGCCTGATCACCGCCAAATGCGTACAGGGCGAAGAAAAGCCAAAGCTGATTCACAGCGACGAGCCCGTACGCAAACCCCGCACCCTTCACCATCATGAGCCCGCGGCGAAAAAAAGCCACGCGGGATGATCCCGTTATAAGGAGGACAACCATGGAACAGACCACGCGCAAAAGGCCATTACCGCGGCTCCCCGTTCTGCCGCTGAGAGGCACAATGGTCTTTCCGCATATGGTGCTGCATTTTGATGTCGGACGCGCCAAAAGCGTTTCCGCACTGGAAAAGGCAATGCTGGAGGATCAGCGCATCTTTTTGGTCGCCCAGCGCGACGCGGATGTCGATTCCCCTACGCTGAATGATCTATATACCGTTGGCACCATTGCCAAAGTCAAGCAGGTGCTCAATCTCCCCGGCGACAGCCTTCGTGTGCTCGTTACCGGCGAAAAACGCGCAAGACTGAAAGAAATCGTACAGGACGAGCCGTTTCTTTTGGGAGAAGTCAGTGCCGTCAGCAACCGGGCTCCTAAAAACACGGACGAGCTACAGGCGCTGGTACGCACCACCCACGCCATCTTTGAGGAATATTGTGCCCAAAGCATGCGCGTATCCCAGGAAACCCTGCAAAGCGTCATGGCGATCGATAAACCCGATCAGCTGGCGGACGTGATTGCGGCCAATGCCCTCACCCAGTTTTCGGACCGGCAGGAGCTTTTGGAAATCATGAATGTTCAAAAGCGGCTGGAAACGCTCTGCACCATTCTGCTGAGGGAAACCGAGCTGAGCGAGCTGGAAAAAAACATCCAGGCCCGCATCAAGCTGCAGATTGAGAAAAGTCAGAAGGATTACTATCTGCGCGAGCAGATCAAAGCCATTCAGACGGAGCTTGGCGATAAGGAAGCAACCGATATCGAAGAGCTGCGTGAGCGCCTGGAAGAGACGCCTCTTAACGACGAGGCGCGTCAGAAAACCGAGCGCGAGCTGGAACGCCTGTCCCACATGATGCCCGGCACACCGGAAGTAAACATCAGCCGCACCTATGTGGAGTGGATTCTGGATCTTCCGTGGGGAAAAACCTCCGAGGATAACCTGAACCTCAAGCATGCCCGGAAAATTTTGGACCGCGACCATTACGGGCTGGAGGACGTTAAGGACCGAATTATCGAGTATCTTGCCGTACTGCGCATGAAAAAGGATATGAAAGGCCCCATTCTCTGCTTTGTTGGCCCTCCCGGCGTCGGAAAAACCAGTATCGTGCGCGCCGTTGCCGAGGCGGTTGGACGCAAGTTTGTCCAAATGTCCCTGGGCGGCGTTCGTGATGAGGCGGAAATCCGCGGCCACCGCCGTACGTATGTCGGCGCCATTCCCGGCCGTATCATCGCCGGAATCAAGCAGGCGGGCACAATGAACCCCGTGTTTCTGTTTGATGAAATCGATAAAATGAGCAGCGATTTCCGCGGCGATCCCGCTTCCGCCATGCTGGAAGTACTGGATGCCGAGCAAAACGACGCGTTCCGCGATCATTACATGGAACTGCCGGTGGATTTAAGCCGCGTCATGTTCATTACCACCGCCAATACTGTCGATACCATTCCCCCCGCCCTGCTGGACCGCCTGGAGCTGATCGAGGTTCCCAGCTATACGGAGCTTGATAAGCTGAAAATCGCGTCCCGCCATCTGCTTCCCAAGCAGATTAAAGAGCACGGATTGCAGCCCGAAAGCATGCACATGAGCAATACCGTGCTGGCCAGGCTGATCGACGGCTACACCCGCGAAGCCGGCGTGCGCAAGCTGGAGCGGCAAATTGCCCGGCTGGCACGCAAGGCTGCCGTGGAAATTCTGGATACCTCAGTAAAGACGGTTACCATTACCTCTGCTAAGCTGAAGGAATACCTCGGCGCGCCCCGCTATGTCCGTGAGGATCTGGAAAAGGAAGATCTCATCGGCATCGTCAACGGCCTGGCCGTTACCTCTGTCGGCGGTGAAACGCTGGAGGTGGAGTGCTCCATCATGCAGGGCACCGGATCGCTGCAATTGACCGGCAAACTGGGAGATGTAATGCAGGAAAGCGCAAAGGCTTCCCTCTCCTGGGTGCGTACCCATGCCGATTCCTGGGGCATCCCGGCGAATTTCTTCAAAGAGCACGATATCCATTTTCATGTTCCCGAAGGCGCGGTTCCCAAGGACGGTCCTTCGGCGGGCATCGCCATCACCACCGCGCTGACCAGCGCGCTCCTGTCCATTCCCGTACGGCAGGATGTAGCCATGACCGGGGAAATCACCCTGCGGGGCCGTGTGCTGCCCATCGGCGGACTAAAGGAAAAGCTGCTGGCTGCCAGCCGCGCCAACATAAAAGAAGTGTTAATCCCCAAGGGAAACGAAAAGGATTTGGAAGATGTGCCCGCGGTAATCCTGAAAAAACTGCGGATCACCCCGGTGGAGCAGATGGCGGATGTCCTTCCTCACGCGCTCACCGCCATGCCCTTCAGCAAGTCCATCCTTCCGGAGCTTTCCACCATTTCCGCACAGATCGGCCGCAATGAGCATGCCCCCTTCCCGAGGGCCTGATCATGATCATAACAAACGCCACGTTTATCACAAGCATGGCAGCGTATCATGAGAATCCCCCCATCACCCTTCCCCAGTTGGCGGTTGTCGGCAAAAGCAACGTTGGGAAAAGCTCGCTGATTAACGCGCTTTGCCAGCGGAAAAGTCTTTGCAGAACCTCCTCCACACCCGGGAAAACGCGGCTGATCAACGTATTTCTCATCAACGATTCATTTCATCTGGTTGATCTGCCCGGCTATGGTTTTGCCAAAGTCAACAAGGCGGAAAAGCAGCGCTGGGGTGAAATGATGGAAGCCTATTTCCGCGAAAGCACGCTGCTCAAACACGCGCTTCAGCTGGTGGATATCCGCCACGCACCAACCGACGATGATATCGCCATGGCAGCGTTTTACCGCGGCAACGGCATTCCCTTTACCGTGATTGCCACCAAAGCGGATAAAATCAGCCGCGGCGCGCGTATGAAATACCTCGCCCCTATCTGCCGCGCCATGCAGAAGCAGCCCTGGGAAATCATTCCCTTTTCCGCAACGGATCAAACGGGCCGCACAGAGCTTCTCCAGCAAATTGAAACCATGATGTCCTGAACCAATCGAATTGTTTCATTTTATACATAGGGAGAGATCAGTATGATACATGTAGAAACACTTCAAAAAACACCGGAAGGTGTCCGGGCATTTTTGGCGCTCCCCAAACGCTTGTACCGTAAGGACGCGTATTGGGTTCCCCCGATGAAGCGTATGGAAATCCATCACCTGATCGGTGAGCACAATCCCTGGCGAAACGGTCCCCATTCGCTGTTTCTGGCTTACGATGATGAACGTCCCGTGGCGCGTGTGCTGGCCGGTGTAGATGAACGCATTAACGAGCGTATGGGCCAGAAACGCGGCTATATCGCCCTGTTTGAAAGCGAAAACAACATGGAGTATGCGCGTGCCGTGTTGGATGCCGCCGTCAACTACCTGAAACAGCTGGGCATGGATCTTGTCATCGGCCCCAACGAACCCGGTTTTGATGATTACACCGAAGGCCTGTTATACGAAGGCTTCGACAATCTCAACTCCCTGTTCAATCCCTACAATCCGCCGTACTATCATGCGTTCTTTACCGAGTACGGCTTTACCAAATTCCGGGATCACCGCGCCTATCTGCTGAAGATGAGCGAGTTCCCCGCCGCCGCCTATGAAAAGCTGTCCGATATGGCGCAAAAGCGTTTCGGTTTCCATGTGGCGCCTGCGGATTTACGGCCGGACAACCGGGAAACGTTGGCGCGCGATGTGGCAAACATGATTGCCAAGGCGCTGCCCTCCGATTCCGAAATCATTCCCCCGACGATTGATGATACGCTGACAGAGCTCAAGTTCCTGCTCCGTTATACCCGGGCGGATCTTCTGGTTATCGCCTATGCAGGCGACAGGCTTGTAGGCGTTGCCGTTGCGTTTTCCGACTATTCCAAGCTGGCGAAGATGATCAACGGCAGGCTATTCCCGTTCGGCTGGGTCGCGCGGATTTTCCATAAAATCCGTACCGCTCGCTGCTCCATGGTGTTCGTAGCTCCGGATTATCACAACAAGGCCGTAAACGCCGCCATGATGCTCAAGATGTATCAGCATGCCAAAGAGATTGGCATTCAGGCGTTTGAGATCTCCGCAATCGACGAAACCAACCTCCAAAGCGCCCTGTCGCTGGAACGCGCCGGAGCAAAGCATTACCGGGTTTACCGTCAGTACCAGATGAAGCTGTAGTCCATACGGCATAACAGCATAAAAGCGCCTTGCCCACAGATGTTTGGGCAAGGCGCTTTTACTGCAATGTATTGTTTGGTTATTTTGTTGGCGCGTTACATTTCAGGCACGGACGCAATTGGTTGTATGGCGCGTTACCCAGCTCGCCATATGTGAAGGTGGCCATTGGCAAGTATTTGGCGTTTACCGCGTTGCATTCCGGATCGGCATGGTAATATGTACCGCCGTTTGCGTTATAATACAGTATGGTGCTGTCCGGTGGAACAGGCGTTACCGTCATACGCGGCGCCAATGTGAAGATGGCATCCAAGTCCGATGGTACTGTCGTTGCGCTGGCTTTGTCATCTATATCATTGGTGGATAACGAATTGGGATCCACATACCAGTCCCCTTCCTCGTAATCCATCAGGATCACAAACCGGTAACGGACCGGGTCGTTTCCATTGTTCTTATCAATGGTCGCATTCATGGTGATGGAACGGGAGGTGTCGTTGTCCGTTCCCGAAATGGCTTCAATGCTGTATTCCTGCGGCGTACGGTTGGAGATGATGATAAACAGCTCAGCGGCCGCGTCCGTTTTCGTCTGCCGCCAGGCGGGCATAACATAGTTGAGCATATCCTCCACACGGTTCTCCATCCAGTTATCCATAAAAGCCGACAGCCGCTGACCGGCTTCGGTATCCTTTGGTAGCACCTCAACCGGCGAGGTGGTTACCGGCGCCTGATCCGCCTGATATCCAAGCGCACCGGCAGACGGTTCATCCGTAATCACCGGCGTGGGCTGTGCCGTGATATTGGCGCCTGTATTGACAAGATCGCTGTTTCCGCTCGCCATCATCACGACAACGATAATGCACATCAGCCCATATCCGATCGATATTCCTGTGCGCATCGAGGAGCCGAAGGTCTGCCGGTACCACATAATCCCGACAGAAGAGGCGCTGGCAATCATGAACAGATACCGGATAATATCAAACTCGCCCGGTAAAGCGATGCAAAGAACGAAAATCAAGGGAAGAATAATATACAGCAGCATTTTCAGCCAATTGTCAATATTAACCGGCTGCTTTGGAGCGGGTCCGGTCGGCTGTATGGGCGGCTGTCCCCCGTCATTTGTAAACTGATATCCCGGATACGCTCCCATCCCCGGCGTATTGGGCTGGGGTTGCGGCGGCTGTGTATACATGGGCTGGTTATATGGCAGAGGCTGATCCTGATACGGCATGCCCTGCTGCACGAAATTCGGCTGCTGCGGCACCGTGGGCATAGGCTGATCTGCCCGCATAACAGTCGGCGGCACATAGCCCTGTGCCCTGACGCTGCCCGCAGTATTCTCCTGAGCCGTCTGCGCCGCATTGACAAGCGGCGGGCGCGCATACGTCGGCGGTGTGCCTGTCAGCGGTTGGTTCATCGTATTGAATGGATCCGGATATCCGGTAAATCCGTTCTGCCCTCCCATGGGTTGCATGGGGTATCCAGTGGGAACGTTCATCCCCATCGGAGGATATCCGTTTTGTCCATTTCCTCCCTGCGTTGGATATCCGCCCTGCATGCCCGCGCTCTGTGGCGGAAAGCTTGGCTGCATGCTGATACCCTGCATGGGGAATCCGTTTGGAGTCTCTATCCCCTGCATCGGAAACGGGTTCTGATTAACCATGGGTTGATTGGATACTGGCATCTGCTGAAAGGGAATGGCTCCCTGCTGCGGAACCGGATCGTGAAAAATGCCCTGTGGGCCTGAAAATTGATCGGGAAATCCCGGAATCTGCGCGTCATAAGCAGTCGTTGGTTTCTGAGTGAAATCCAGCTCTGAATTGGCTTGCTTTTCCGGTTGCTTTTTTCGTAAACCACGCCTTTGCATGCCATAGGTCGGCGTAGTCGTATATTTGTTTCGGCCAGAGCTCATGCATTCTCTCCTTGGGTATGTCTAACCTGTTACTGTGGGAGAGTAACATTATATCATATATTTCGTTTTTGTAAATCGCGCGAATGCAGCCGTAAAACATACTTCATCGTTTGTAACAATTCCGAAGCTTTGCGGCTGCATTTCTGGCAAGCGGCGCTATTTATCTGAGGCCAAGGTAAACGCTGCGTAAAGCGCCTGTGTAATGGCGAATTGCTTTTTATCGGATTGGGTTTGTTGAAACCGTATCTGTGGCATCGTTGCGTCATGGGTTTCAGCATACCCAATCCGGTGGAAATACAATCGCCAGTGTACAGGGACTGCTTCATCGTTTATCTGGCTTCAATTTTTGGCTCGTGGTATTCCGCTCCTTCATTATAATAAACCTTTTCCGGTGGCGTTTCCAAAAGTTTAGGGTTTTTCAGGCACTGTTTCATAATCTTGAACATCTTGGCAAACGTAGCGCCGCCGCATACGCGTTCATCCACTGTTACGCCAATGGGGATGGTGGCATAGCGGACTGTGTTTCCCTTCGCATCCATCTTATATCTGCGGTCCGGCGTACCGATCGCCATGAACGCGCTGGTATTGCCGAAGTTATAAATATGGTGGAATACGCTCTTGAGGCCGATGGATGCGTTGTTGGTTAAAAACATGCTGGTATGGAACGGGAGCTCGTCGATCAGGAAGCCCGGCAGAATGCCATACCGGTCCAGGGTGCGCGCCGTCCATACAATCAGCGATGTAAGTCCGGGTATTTTCAGTACAACCTTGGCAATTCTGATCGCGCCACCCACGTCCTCAATTTTCCGGTTTTCCTCAATCTTTTTGGTAACACGCGCCCGGACATCATAAATGGTATCGCTCGGGTCAAAGCGGATCTTAATCGTGTTCTCCTTCACACTGTCGTCTTCGGTATCCATCAGCACAACCAGCGAGCAGGTCAGCTCCGTACGGTTGAAGTATTGCTTGTTGATGATGAACCGGTTGATTTCCGGCACCTGGGAAATTGCCCGCACATACGCGGCAATGACCAGTTCCATAAAGGTGATCTTAATCTTCTCTGTTCTTGCCTTCTCGGCGATATACCGCATCAGCGGCTCATACTCCAGATCGTGGCCCAGAAAAACCATGGCATCACAGCGCATTGGCATCAGATAAGGCATCGCCTCAATAATAGGATCTAAATTGCGCACCCTCCGCCCTTCATGTCGTCGTCCAAACACTTTTTGTTCTTCCTTTCATTAGTCAGTATAAACGAAACAATTGTATCCTTTTTAGCTGCCCTTCGTCAAGGCAACCTTGACCCTTGCCCGGCAGTGAGCTATACTGTAAAAAACTTTGTCCGGAGGAATATTTATGAAAGTCACGCAGAAACCTTTTGGTACGGATCATCTCGGTCATCCCGTTACGGAATATACCCTGACCAACGCTTCCGGAGCGTCCGTATCGGTGATGGATTTAGGCGGAACCATCACCCGTATTCTGATGCCGGACCGGGAAGGAAAGCTGGGCGACGTTGTGCTGGGGTACGACGATGCCCAGTCATATATGGAGCACAGCGGCTATCTGGGGGCGCTGATCGGCCGTTTTGGCAATCGTATCGGCGGCGCATCTTTTGATTTGGACGGCAAAACCTATCCTCTGCAACCCAACAATGGGCCAAATAACCTGCACGGCGGCCCGGATGGTTTTGCCCGCCGCATGTTCGGCGTCACTGTCACAGACGGCGCAGTGGTGTTCACCCTCACAAGCCCCGACGGCGACCAGGGCTTCCCCGGCACCTTGAAGGTGGAAGCCGCCTATACCCTCAGCGACGATAACGCGTTCACGATCACCTATCGCGCCACCACTGACAAGATCACCATTGTGAACCTGACCAACCATTCCTATTTCAATCTGGACGGTCAGGGCGCAAAGGATATTAAGGACATGACCTTGCAGCTGTATGCCGATTGTGTGACCGAAACAGATACCGGGCTGATCCCAACCGGCAAGATGATCCCGACCTCGGAGCTTGTGTACGGTTTTCAAACCCCGACCCGGATCGGCGATGTGCTTGATCATCCGGATGCGGCCATGCAAAACGCCAGGGGAGTGGATTTCAACTTCTGTGCGGGCAGAGACCGCGAATATAAGCTGATCGCCACGCTCTACTCCCCCAAAACCGGCCGTGAAATGCAGACCCTGACCGATCTGCCCGGCGTGCAAATTTACACCGGACAGGGGCTGGACCAGGATGGAAAGGACGGCGCTCATTACGGTATGTACGGCGCCATTTGTCTGGAAACACAACGGTATCCCGACGCCATCCATCATCCGCACTTCCCCAGCGTCGTACTGCGGCCCGAGGAAGTATATTTCACCCAAACCACCTACCGCTTCTCAGTTCGCTGATGTTTGACAGCGGCGCAGGAACATGATAGGATAAACCCATCTGATAGGAAACGGAGCTGAAAGGATGCGCCAATAACCTGCCACCCTATACATGAAGGGAATTGCAACGGTCAACCTGACAGGTTGAACCTGTTTGCAGTGGCAGGAAATGCGCGGCCGAGAGGCTCTGTTTTCTTTTGCCATCCCTTGTCTGAAAAAACGAGGTAATCCAATGGCACTATTACAATTCCAAAATGTTTCTTTCGCCTATGACGGCAGCTACGATGATGTGTTTAGCGATCTTTCCTTTCAAGTGGATACCGATTGGCGTCTGGGGCTGATCGCCCGCAACGGCCGTGGGAAAACCACCCTGCTGCGGATCATTGCCGGAGAATTGCAGGCACAGGGCACGGTAACGGTTTCCCTGTCCCCCATCCTGTTCCCCTTTGCCGTTGATCCTATGCATGAATCCGCACTCGACACTCTGCTGCAACTGGCGCAGACAACGCCGCCGTGGCGGGTGATGGCGGAGGCAAACCAGCTTGGGCTGGACCAAATACTATTAGCCCGTCCGTTTTCCACTCTCAGCCGGGGTGAGCAGACCAAGCTTCAGCTGGCTGCCCTGTTTGCACGGGAAGACAGCTATCCCCTGATCGACGAGCCGACCAATCATCTGGATTTACAGGGCCGTGAGCGGGTTGCCGACTATCTGGCCAATAAACAGGGTTTTCTGCTGGTCAGCCACGACCGCAGTTTTCTCAACCGTTGCATTACCCATACTCTGTCGCTCAATCGTTCCTCCGTGGCAGTACTGCATGGGAATTACGATTCGTGGGAACGGGAATTCACACGCAAAAACCAGGCCGAAGCCGAGCAAAACGAGCGGTTAAAAAAAGAAATCACGCGCCTGAAAAAAAGCGCGCGCAAGCAGGCGGACTTCAGCAACAAAGCGGAAAAAGGGAAATTTCATGTGCAGGAAAGCGAGGTTGCCGCTGTGGACCGCGGCTATATCGGCGCGCGCTCTGCGTCGCTGATGAAGCGCTCTCTGGCAACGCAAGCCAGAATTGAACGCAATATCGAGGAACGTCAAAGTCTGCTCAAGGATGCTGAACAGGTGGGCACCTTGAAGCTCCATCCGCTGGTCCATCCAAAAAAACGGCTGTTGGAGGTTCGGGATGCTTCCGTTCACTATGGTGATCGCACTGTGTGCAGTTCCATCGGCTTCACGGTTGATCAGGGAGAATGCATAGCGCTTTCCGGACCGAACGGATGCGGAAAATCCAGCATCCTGAAGACCCTCTGCGGACTGTCCGATGCTTTGCGGGGAGATATTTCCATGCCCGGAAATCTGATCGTCAGCTACATTCCCCAGTCAACCGAACATCTTCATGGCTCTCTGGATTCGTTTATCGCGGAAACATCCGCCGATGAAACCCTGTTCAAGGCGATTCTTCGAAACATGGATTTTGGCCGTCAGCAGTTTGATAAAGACATTGCCTACTATTCGGAAGGGCAAAAAAAGAAGCTGCTGTTAGCCCGCAGCTTATGTGAATCCGCGCATCTGTACGTATGGGATGAACCGCTGAACTACATCGACGTGTTCAGCCGTGTGCAGCTGGAGGCGCTGATCCAAGCCTACCGGCCCACGCTGCTGATCGTAGAGCACGACCGGGCTTTTCTGGACAGGATCAGCACCCGCATCATCCGGCTTGGTTAGCCCGCCGCCTGTTCCAGCCGCTTGATCAGCGCCTGCGGTGTGATCTCCGCAAAGCCATCCAAATGGATATCGGCATCCGGCAGCCGGTTGCGGCTGCCGATGCCCACCGCGAGCATCCCGGCATTATGCGCGGCTTCGATCCCCGCTTTCGCGTCTTCAAACACCACGCATTCGGCAGCTTCCAGTCCCAGGACCTCGGCGCCTTTGGCGAACACCTCGGGATCCGGCTTCGCTTTGGAAACCTTCGTTCCGTCAATGATCGCGTCAAACAGGTCCGTAATCTTCAATTTTTCCAAAATCAGATTGGCATTCTTGCTGGCGCTGCCCAGGGCAATACGGAATCCCTGTGCATGCGCATCTTGCAAAAACCTCTTCACGCCAGGCAGAAGCTCATCTTCCCTGAGTTTGTTGATGTATTCCAGATACCGGTCGTTCTTCTGCACCAGATACGCCTGCCGTTGCGCCTGCGACGGGTTTTTCTGTCCGATTTCCAGAATGATTTCCAGGCTACGGACGCGGCTGACGCCCTTTAAACGCTCGTTATCCTGTTTGGTAAAGCGGATGCCCAGAGAATCGGCCAGCTCCTTCCATGCCAAATAGTGATACTTGGCCGTATCGACAATCACGCCGTCCAAATCAAATATCAATCCCCGGATCATGGCAACCATCCTTTGCTATGGGGCGCACCGAGTTATTTTACCGGTCCAGCAGTACGTATCCGACCTTCTTTTTCACCTTTGTCAGCGTTTTCATCGCCCGCTGGGAAACGATCCCGGCATTGCGGCTCAGCACCGACTGCACATATGCTTTATCCTTCATCAATCGATCAAAGGTTTCCTGTATCGGCTTGAGAGCTTCGGTCACGATCTCCGTAACCATATTTTTCAAGTCGCCGTATCCTTTGCCTTCCAGCTCCGCCACAACAGCCTCGATCGACCGGTTGGACAGGGCCGCCGCAATCGACAGCAGGTTGCTTACCCCCGGTTTATTTTCCGGGTCGAACCGGATCTCCGCGTCGCTGTCCGTAACGGCGCGCTTGATTTTGCGGCGGATATCGTTGGGTCTATCCAGCATACTGATATAGGTATCCTCGGGATCGGATTTGCTCATCTTGCGGGTAGGCTCCTGCAAGCTCATCACGCGGCTGCCGATCTTGCCGATATAAGGCTCCGGCACGGTAAACACATCGCCGTACAGGCCATTGAAGCGTTGGGCAATATCACGCGTCAGCTCCAGATGCTGTTTCTGGTCCGAGCCAATGGGCACCAGATCGGATTGATACAACAGGATATCCGCCGCCATCAGCACCGGATAGGTAAACAGCCCGGCGTTGATGTTTTCTTCGTGTTTGGCGGATTTATCCTTGAACTGGGTCATGCGCTGAAGCTCGCCCATATAGGTAAAGCAATTTAAAATCCAAGCCAGCTCCGCATGGGCGGGCACATGGCTTTGGCAATAGATCAGGCTTTTATCGGGATCAAGTCCGGACGCGATATACAGCGCCGCCAGCTCAATGGTGCGCCTGCGCAGCTGCGCGGCGTCCTGCCGCAGGGTGATGGCGTGCATATCGACAATCGCGTAAAAGCAATCGTATTCATCTTCCAGTAACTTAAAATTCCGCAGCGCGCCGATATAGTTGCCGATGGTAAGTATACCGGACGGCTGAATCCCCGAATAGATGATCTTTTTCTTTTGCTCCGTCTGTTCCGTCATGTGATTCCCTCCGTGTTTCTGACTCAGTTTATATGTGCTTTACATAGGTATACAGCAGATCGGTAATGGCTGCCCCTATGTTTGTATACACCCGAAGTATTTTTGCATTGTTGCTGACAAAGGTCGAGGTGATTCGGTCGCAGGGCTGTTCAAAGCAGGTATCCAGTGTTTTCTTATGCAGCAGCGTACCCAGGCCGCGGTTTTTATCCTCGTTGTACAGGCCCATCAATACCGGATCCACGGTCTGTGCGTCGATCCGCTTGATGATAAAAACGCCGATCGGCTCCGACCGGTGCAGGACTTCAAACAGCATACATTCCTGTTTCATCATCTGCCGGATCCAATTGATATAGCGCGTCGATGTTTTCTCTTTGGAAAAATACGGATCCATTGAAATGCGGTCGCTCTTAAAAACCCCGTCCCGGATCCGGTCGAATACCGCTTCCATCTCGCCATCCGTCGTCCGCCTGACCACGCTCAGTTCCCGGTCAAAACGGGCAATCGACAGCGGTACATGATAGTTGTCGCGTTCTACGGCTACCCGGAACAGCGTTTCCACAAACGTATAGTTAAGCTTCGGCAGACCAAACAGGAAATCACTGCGGTTAACGGGCGTTTTCACAACAAAGTATTTACCGCCAGCCTCCAGCAGTTCGCACTCAGCCTGTGCAAGCTGCTCTACCGTATCCCCGGTATCCAAATAGATTTCGTACGCGTCCACGCCGAGGTTCTGCTGCTCCCATACCGCGTGTACGATTTTCATATTGTTTTATCCTCCTCAGAGGATCGGTTGTCAATCGTTTCCCGTACCACATACTGCGGGCTTCTGTTGATACTTAAGTAAATCCGGCCGATATATTCCCCCACCACGCCGATCAGTGCGATGATCACGCCGCCAAGGGCCAGCAAAATTGAAATGGTTGACGCCCAGCCTGCTTCCATTCCCGGATTGAGCAGCTTGCGAATAATCGTGACCAACGCAAAAACAAACCCGGCCCCCGCGATTGTCCATCCCAGATAGGTGGCAAACCGCAGCGGTTTGATGGAAAAGGCTGTCACGCCGTTGGTCCACAGCGAAACGAGCTTTTTCAGGCTGTACCCGCTTTTTCCTTCCACCCGCCGCCGGTGGTTTACTGTCACATTGGCGCTGCGGTTAACGCTTTGCAGCAGCAACCCCGTGATATACGGGAAAGGATTGGGGTATTTCAGCGCCGTATCCACCACAAAGCGCAGACAGGCGTAATAGCTGGTTGTTTTCAGGTTTTTGGGCTGACCGAAGAAAAACCGGTTGCACGCGGTGTTGAAACGGCTGCCCAGAATACGGAACAGGCTCTGCCTTGTTTGTTCGTATTCCGCAAATACGATGTCATAGCCTTCGTTCAGCTTGTCCACCAGCCGCAGGCATTCGTTTGCAGGGGTCTGTCCGTCGTCGTCCAGGCAGATCACGATATTGCCCCGTACCTTTGCAAAGCCGGCCATCAACGCACTGTGCTGACCAAAGTTACGGCTCAGATTAACAAATACGATCTGCGGATATTGCCCGCAGAGCTTTTCAATGGTATCCGCCACATTATCCGGACTGCCGTCGTTGACAAGGATAATTTCGTACTCGAAATCATCCTTGCGCGTGGATACCGTTGCGATGATTTCCTCGACTACATCCGTGATCGTCCGCTCGCTCCGGTAGCAGGGAATCACAAATGAAAGCAGCGTTTTCACCATACATGCACCCCATTGAGATGAGTATGTCCACACGCTGAAAACAGCAGTGTGAACATACTCTACGTTTCAATATATTATTGTACCACGTATCCCGGAAATATCAAACCCCCGGGCTGTTGACAAGCCGTAAATTCTCCCGTTCCAGGCAGCGATGAGTAAAGCGCTTGTGCAATGGGGCTTTGTTCAGCGTTTACTTATCCGATCTCCCTGAGAATCGCTTCGGTGATTTCCTCTGTTCCCACGGAAGGCATCCCCGCGGCGATATCTTTGGTGCGCAGTCCCTGTTCCAGCACCGCTTCCACCGCCGCTTCCACCGCGTCGGCTTCCCGGGCAAGGTTGAACGACATCCTCAGCATCATGGCCGCCGACAGGATGGTGGCAATCGGGTTGGCAACGCCCTGCCCTGCAATATCCGGCGCGGAACCGTGAATCGGCTCGTACATGCCGCAGGTGGTTTTACCCAGCGACGCCGAAGCCAGCAGCCCAATGGAGCCCGTCAGCTGCGACGCCTCATCCGAAAGGATATCTCCGAACAGGTTACTGGTCACCATCACGTCAAACTGTGACGGATCCTTGATCAGCTGCATGGCAGCGTTATCCACCAGCATATCGGAGTACTCCACGTCCGGGTATTCCTTGCTGAGCTGATGCATGGTTTCCCGCCAGAGCCGGGAGGATTCCAGTACGTTGGCTTTATCCACGCTGCATACCTTGCCCCGGCGTTTGCGGGCGGTATCGAAGGCAACGATCCCGATCCGTTTGATTTCTTCCACGCTGTATTTCTCGGTATCGTAGGCATAGGGGCCCATATCCCCCTCGCCGCGTCCGCGTTCCCCGAAATACAGGCCGCCGGTCAGCTCGCGCACGATCAGCACATCAACACCCCGGGCCGTGATATCGGACCGCAGGGGGGAAGCCGCCGCCAAGACCTTTTGCAGCTTAACCGGACGGAGATTGGCAAACAGATGCATCTCCTTGCGCAGTCCCAGCAGCGCGCGCTCCGGCCGCAAATGGCCGGGAAGGGTATCCCATTTAGGCCCGCCCACGGCGCCCAGCAAAACACTGTCGCTGGCCAGGCAGGTTTTCAGCGTTTCGTCGGGCAGGGGCACGCCAAACCGGTCAATTGCCACGCCGCCCGCCAAAACTTCCTGCATGGCAAACGTATGCCCATATTTCTGTCCGACCGCCGTCAGCACTTTGGCTGCACTGGCGATAATTTCCGGGCCGATGCCGTCGCCGGGGATCAATACGATGTTGTATTTCATTCAAACACACCGCCCGACATAGCCTGCATCAGGCCGCCCGCCTCGATAATCCCCTGTAAAAACGGGGGGAAGGACGGGAACGCTGTTTTTACACCGGTGGTTTCGTTGGTCAATACGCCTTCCTTCAAATCCACCGACAGGCGGTCGCCGTTTTTGATCTCCGCATCGCATACCACGATGGGCAGGCC
Organism: Candidatus Limiplasma sp.; assembly: GCA_963664595.2. GTDB lineage: Bacteria > Bacillota > Clostridia > Christensenellales > Aristaeellaceae > CAXXOK01. The sequence continues at coordinate 828,978 of CAXXOK010000010.1, forward strand.
GATGTTGATGGAATTGCGGTAAAAGATACGCGCAAAGCTCTTGGCAACCACGCAGGAGATGCCTGCGGTTTTGATCGCCAGCGGTGCGTGCTCGCGTGAGGAGCCGCAGCCGAAGTTGTTGCCCGCCACGATGATATCCCCGGGCTGGATTTTAGACAAAAATTCGGGATCGATATCCTCCATGCAGTGCTGCGCCAGCTGCGCGGGATCGGATGTGTTCAGGTAACGCGCCGGGATGATAACATCGGTGTCAATATTGTCACCGTAACAGATTGCTTTTCCTTCCAGTACCATAACAGTTCTCCTTTCCTGGGTAAACGCTGAATAATGAACGTGGAGGATGACGAATTGAATTCCAATCAGATTGCGCTCGCGGAAGCTATAGTAGCAGCAGCGCTGCGTTAAGGCTTGCGCGGGTGCAAGCCGGCGGAAATACAATCGTCAGCCTGTGCGGGCTTTGTTCAGTGTTTCCCTACTCCAGCATATCGGGAGAGGCAAGCCTGCCCAGCACCGCGGAGGCCGCCGCAACGGCCGCGCTTGCCAGATATACTTCGCTGCCGGTATCGCCCATGCGGCCCACAAAGTTACGGTTGGTGGTGGCGACACAGCGTTCGCCCTTGGCCAGAATGCCCATATGTCCACCAAGGCACGGCCCGCAGGTGGGCGTGGAAACGGCGCATCCGGCGTTAACGAAGATATCGAACAGCCCTTCGTGCATGGCGTCCATCCAGATCTGCTGAGTGGCGGGGATCACAATCATACGCACCCCATCGGCCACCTTGCGGCCTTCCATGATCTTCGCGGCGTCGCGCAGATCGGAAAGCCTGCCGTTGGTACAGGAGCCCACCACCACCTGATGGATGGGCACATTGCCGATTTCATCAAAGGTCTTTCCGTTTTCCGGCAGATGCGGGAAGGCAACGATCGGCTTGAGCGTGGCCAAATCCATCGTAATCACCCGCGCGTACTGCGCGTCGGCATCCGCCGCAAAGATCTTCGGCTCGGCCGCGCCGTGCTCTTTGAGGTAAGTAAGCGTCTGTCCGTCCACGGGGAAGATGCCGTTCTTGCCGCCCGCCTCGATTGCCATATTGCAGATGCACAGGCGGTCGTCCATGGTCATGGCCGCTACGCCGTCACCGCAAAACTCCAGTGACTGGTACAGTGCGCCTTCCACGCCGATCAGCTTGATCAGGTGCAGGATGACGTCCTTGCCGGATACACCCGGCTGGGGTTTTCCGGTGAGCACCACGGAGATCGCCTCCGGCACGCGCAGCCAAACCTTGCCGCTGGCCATCGCCGCCGCCATATCCGTGGAGCCTACGCCCGTGGAAAACGCACCCAGCGCGCCGTAGGTGCAGGTGTGGCTGTCCGCGCCGATGACCAGGTCGCCCGCGGTTACCATGCCCTTTTCGGGCAGCAGGGCGTGTTCTACGCCTACCGTTCCGACATCGAAGAAGTTCTTCACCTGTTTTTCCTTGGCAAATTCGCGCACCTGTTTTACCTGTTCAGCGGCTTTGATATCTTTGTTGGGCGTGAAGTGGTCCATCACCAGCGCAATTTTGCTGCCGTCAAACACGCAGCCGCAGCCGCACTTGTTATACTCGTTGATGGCGACCGGCGCGGTGATATCGTTGCCCAGTACCAGGTCGCAGTTAGCCACAACCATATCTCCAGGCTGAACGGCAGTCTTGCCGCAATGCGCGGCAATGATTTTTTGGGTCATTGTCATGGACATGATGAAGAGCCCTCCTTTTGATGCAGATAGTATTCAATCGAATCCGACAGCGCTTCCCAGCTGGCGGCGATAATGTCCGTGGATACGCCGGTGGTCGTCCAATCCATTTCTCCATCCGAGCTTTCAATCAAAACGCGTACGCGGGAAGCGGTGGCGGCTTTGCCGGTCAGCACGCGCACCTTGTAGTCCACCAACCGCACCTTGCCCAGCTGCGGATAAAACACCATCAGGGCCTTTCGCAGCGCGGTATCCAGCGCGTGAACGGGGCCGTTGCCCATGGTGGCCGTCGTCTCCTGCGCGTCGCCTACCTGCACGGACAGCATTGCCGACGCACTCTGGTTTTCATCGGGATGCGGAAATTCCCCGCTGGTGCGGTACATACCCAATGTGAAGTGTTGGCTGTAGCGGCCCAGTATTTTCAGCACCATCAGCTCAAAGCTGGCATCGGCGCTTTCAAACTGGTACCCGTTGTGCTCCATTTCCTTAGCGGTCTGCACAATCTGCGCAACCTCCGGAGAATCCTTGGAAAGCTCGGGCGCGATGGTTGCGATTTTGGCGAGCACCGTGGTGCGGCCGGATACCTCGCTCATGAGGAAACGGCGCGTGTTGCCTACACTCTCCGGCGGCACATGCTCAAACGAGCGGCTGACCTTGGTCACGCCATCGATATGCATACCACCCTTATGCGCAAAGGCGCTCTCCCCCACATAGGGCTTATTGCGGTCCAGACGCATGTTGCAGATTTCTGACAATTTGGAGGCAGTATCCCGCAGTGTCAGAAGGTCGCCGGAGCATTCCATCCCCATTTTCAGCTGCAGGTTCGGGATAATCGTGGAAAGATCGGCATTGCCGCACCGTTCCCCGATACCGATAAACGTACCCTGCACCTGCACCGCGCCAGCCTCGACCGCGCTCATGCTGGATGCGACCGCGCAGCCGATGTCATTATGGCAGTGGATGCCGACGCGCCGGTTGGGAAACGCTTCGCATACCTTTTTTACAATCTCCTGAATATGGCCGGGCGTTGCGCCGCCGTTGGTATCGCACAGGCACAGTACATCCGCGCCCGCCTCATCGGCTGCCGCCAGCACCTGCATGGCATAATCAGGATTGGCGTTATGGCCGTCAAAAAAGTGTTCCGCGTCAAAAATGACTTCCTTGCCCTCGCCTTTGAAATACGCGACGGTATCCCTCACCAGCCGCAGGTTTTCCTCCAGGGTGGTCGTAAGCACCTTGAGCACGTGCAAATCCCAGGACTTGCCGAAGATTGCCACCACATCGGTCTGCGCGTCCATCAGGGAGCGCACGTTGGCATCCTCCTGCGGCGTTTTTCCCTTGCGGCAGGTGCTGCCAAAGGCGCACAATTTGGCATGCTTCAGCTTCAGGTCATGGACCTGCTGAAAGAACTCAATATCCTTCGGATTGGAGCCGGGGTTTCCCGCCTCGATATAGTCCACACCGAACGCGTCCAGCGCCTTGACGATGTTGAGCTTATCGATCACAGAAAAGGCGACGCCTTCCCCCTGCGCTCCGTCCCTCAGCATGCTGTCGAAGATTTCGATTGTTTTCATGCCTTCCCCCTTACAGCTTATTCATGCCGTTGATATAAGCAAGAATACTGGCTTCCAGAATATCGGTGGAAAGGCCGCGCCCGGTAACCACCCGGTCGCCGCAGCGGATTTTGACAATGGCCTCGCCCTGTGCGTCCTTGCCTTCTGAAATCGTTTGGATGACGTAATCCTCCAAAGAATGCTCCTCCGCGGGGATCAGCTTATCCACAGCGTTGAAGGCGGCGTCGATAGGTCCGTCGCCCAGTGCTACCTCCTCGGTACGCTCACCCTCGTGCAGCACGCTTACGACGGCGTTGGACGTGGAATAATTTCCGCTGTTCACGGTGAAGCGGTCCAGCTTGTAGTTGTTTGCCAGGGAAGAATGCGTATGACGGTGCAAAGCCAGCGCTTCCAAATCCTTGTCGGTAATAAATTTTTTGCGGTCGCACAGCGCCTTGAACTGCTCGTAGAGCTGTGTGAACTCTTCCTTGGACAGGCTGTACCCCAGGGTGTCCAGCCGTTCCTCAATGGCGTGGTGCCCGCTGTGCTTGCCCAGCACCATCTGGTTTTGCCGAAGGCCAATGGATTCCGGCGTCATGATTTCGTAGGTGGCGCGGTTGGCCATCACGCCGTGCTGATGGATGCCCGCCTCATGCGCAAACGCGTTCTGACCGACAATGGCCTTGTTGATGGGCGCGTTGACGCCCAGAATGCTGTACACCAAATGGCTGATGGGCGCGATGCGCGCCGTGTCGATGTTCAGGGTTTGGGGATACAGATCGGGGCGGGTGTGCATGGCCATCACCAGTTCTTCCAGCGCGGCGTTGCCCGCGCGCTCGCCGATGCCGTTGATGGTACACTCCACCTGCCGCGCGCCTGCCGCGACCGCGGCCAGCGAGTTGGAAACCGCCATGCCGAGGTCATTGTGGCAGTGCACGGACAGGGTTACGGTGTCGATCTTGTTTACATGCTGTTTGAGATACTGGATGGTTGCCGACATTTCGTTGGGCGTGGCATAACCGACCGTATCAGGAATGTTGATCACCTTCGCGCCCGCGCGGATGGCGGCGTCCACGGCTTTCACCAGGAAATCCGGATCGGAGCGCAGGGCATCCTCGGCGGAAAACTCCACCTCCGGCGCCAGGTTGCGCGCATAGGTCACCATTTCGGTAATGGTTGCAAGCACTTCTTCTTGCGACATGCGCAGCTTGTACTGCATGTGCGTGGGCGACGTCGCTAAAAACGTGTGGATCAGCGGCGATTTTGCCTGCTTCACAGCGTTCCACGCGGCGTCGATATCCTTCTTGGTTGCGCGGGACAGGCTGGCGATGGTGCAATCCTTAATCAGCTTGGAAATCTCTTCCACCGATTCAAAATCACCCTTGGAGGCAATGGCAAAGCCCGCCTCGATCACGTCCACCTTCATGCGCTCCAGCGCCTGTGCAATCTCCAATTTCTCGGACAAATCCATGCTGCAGCCCGGCGCTTGTTCGCCGTCGCGTAGCGTGGTATCAAAAATCCTGACCTGGTCTGACATTTACCCTCATCCCTTCCATACTGCGCCCTGATCCGCAGAGGACACCAATGCCGCATAGCGTTTCAGATATCCGGTAAGCTCCTTGCGTTTGGGCGCAACAAAGTTTGCCTTTCTGCGATCAAGTTCTTCCTGTGGTACGTTCAAGTTCAGCTTCTTGTTTGGGATATCGATCACAATCGTATCCCCCTCTTCTACCAGCGCAATCAACCCGCCGGAAGCCGCTTCCGGGGAGATGTGCCCGATGGCCGCGCCGCGCGTGGCGCCGGAGAAACGGCCGTCGGTGATCAGCGCCACCTGCTTGTCCAGTCCCATACCCGCGATAGCCGAGGTCGGCGAGAGCATTTCCCGCATACCCGGCCCGCCCGCGGGCCCTTCATAACGGATCACGATCACATCACCCGGCTTGATCTGCTTTTGATAGATCGCTTCCACCGCCGCTTCCTCGCTGTTGAACACCCTGGCGGGTCCCTGGTGCGTAAGCATCTCCGGCGCTACGGCGCTTTGCTTTACAACCGCGCCGTTGGGGCACAGATTGCCAAACAGGATTGCCAGTCCGCCGTAGGGCGAATACGGAGCGGTGAGCGGATGGATAACCGTTTCGTCCAGCACCATCGCATTTTTGATGTTTTCACCGACGGTTTGGCCCGTTACGGTTTGGACATCCGCGTGCAGGAAGCCCTGCTTGTTCAGCTCCGCCATCACCGCCTGAATGCCGCCCGCCTGATGGAGATCCTGCATATGGTGCGGGCCCGCAGGCGCAAGCTTGCAGAGGTTGGGAGTCTTCTGGCTGATTTCGTTCACCTTTTGCAGCGAGAACGGAATACCGGCCTCGTGCGCCACGGCGGGCAGGTGCAGGATGGTATTTGTGGAGCAGCCCAGCGCCATGTCCACCGTCAGCGCATTCTCCACCGCCTCGGGCGTGAAGATATCCAACGCGCGGATGTTTTGTTCATAGAGCTTCATAATCTGCATGCCCGCTTCTTTGGCAAGCCGGATGCGCGCGGAATACGGTGCGGGCAGCGTGCCGTTGCCGGGCAGCCCCAGGCCTACGGCCTCCGTAAGGCAGTTCATGGAATTGGCTGTGAACATACCCGAGCAGGAACCGCAAGTCGGGCAGACCTCGTTTTCGATGCAGCGCAGGGCATCCTCATCTATCTTTCCCGCCATGTACGCGCCGACCGCCTCAAACGATGTGTTCAAATCCTTGCCGTTGAGCGAGAGCATGGGCCCGCCGGATACGAAGATGGAAGGCAGGTTCAGCCGCATGGCCGCCATCAGCATGCCGGGCACGATTTTGTCGCAGTTGGGGATAAACACCAGCGCGTCAAACGCGTGCGCCTTCACCATGCATTCGATCGTATCCGCGATCAGCTCGCGGGTGCACAGGGAATACCGCATGCCCTCGTGCCCCATGGCAATGCCGTCGCACACGCCGATGGTGTTGAACTCAAAGGGGGTGCCCCCCGCGGCCAGCACACCATCCTTGGCGGCACGTGCGATCTGGTTAAGATGCACGTGCCCGGGGACGATCTCGTTGAAGGAGTTGACAATGCCGATAAACGGACGCTTGATCTGCTCGTCGGTATACCCGCAGGCCTTGAGGAGCGATCGGTGCGGAGCCCGGTTTGCACCGGTTTTCACGATATCCGAGCGGCTCATTTCTTATCCCCGTCTTTCTTTTGCCAGCTCATCTTCGCGCGCAGCTCGGCGCCCGTTTTTTCAACCAGCGAATTCTGCGCGGCTTTGCGCATGGCGTTGAAGCCCGGCCGCTTGACCTGGTTTTCCAAAATCCAGTTGCGGGCAAAGGTGCCGTCCTGAATCTCTTCGAGAACCTTCTTCATTTCCTTTTTGGTTTCGTCGGTGATAATCCGCTTTCCGGTTACATAGTCGCCGTATTCCGCTGTATCGGAGATGGAGTAGCGCATGAAGTTCATGCCGCCCGCGATAACCAGATCGATGATCAGCTTCATCTCATGAACGCACTCAAAGTACGCGTTCTCCGGCTGATATCCGGCTTCCACCAGCGTGTCGAAGCCCGCTTTCATCAGCGCGGTCACGCCGCCGCAGAGCACCGCCTGCTCGCCGAACAGATCAGTCTCGGTTTCTTCGCGGAAGGTGGTTTCTAAAATGCCGGCGCGCGCGCCGCCGATGCCCGCCGCATAGGCCAGCGCAATCTCTTTGGAGTTGCCGCTGGCATCCTGCTGCACAGCGATCAGGCAGGGTACGCCCTTGCCTTCCTGATATTGCGACCGCACAGTATGGCCGGGGCCTTTGGGCGCGATCATGATCACGGATACATCGTCCGGCACCACAATCTGGCCGAAGTGGATGTTGAAGCCATGGGCAAACGCCAGCGTTTTACCGGCTTTCAGGCTGGGCGCGACATCCTTTTGATACAGGGCCGCCTGCTTTTCGTCATTGACAAGGATCATAATGATGTCGCACGCAGCTACGGCGTCGGCAGTCAGCATCACCGTAAGGCCGTCCGCCTGGGCCTTTTCGGCGGATTTGGAGCCCTCGTACAGGCCGACCACCACATCATACCCGCTGTCCTTCAGGTTCTGGGCATGGGCATGTCCCTGGCTGCCGTAACCGATCACCGCGATTTTCTTCCCCTTCAGTACCTCTGCGTTACAGTCCTTCTCGTAATACATTTTAGCCATGTGTAACAACCTCCCCATTTTCTTTCAATATATATTCACCACGGCCAATCGCGGTAATCCCAGTGCGACAGGTCTCGATGATATCAAAGGGTTCCAGAAACGTGATAAACGCGTCCAGCTTGTCCGTGGTTCCCGTCAGTTCCATGGTCACGGTCGTCGGCGTTAAATCGCACACCTTGGCGCGGAATACATTGGCGCCTTCCAGCACCTGGCTGCGTGTGGTGCTGCCCGCACAAACCTTGATGAGCATCAGCTCGCGGCACACTGTTTGTTCCAGCTCCATATTTTCCACAACCTTCACATCGTGCAGCTTGCGCAGCTGCTGCACCAGCTGCGTCCGCACATAGTCATCCCCCATGGCCTGGATGGTAATGCGGGAGAACTGCGGGTTTTGCGTCTCCCCGACGGAGAGGCTGGAGATGTTGAAGCCCCGCCGCGCAAACAGGCCCGATACGCGGGTGAGGACACCCGACTCGTTATTGACCAGCAGCCCCAAAACCAGCTTTTTCATTCGATTACCCCCTTACAATCATATCATCAAAGGTACCGTTGGGCGGGATCATGGGGAAAACCATCTCATCGCGGTCAATGCGGATGTCCACGACCACCGGTTCGTTAAGCGCCAGCACCTCATCCAGTACGGAATCAAGCTGCCCTGCTTCTTCAATCCGGAAGCCTTTGGCCCCGAACGCTTCCGCCAGCTTGCAGTAATCGGTGGCGCGGTTCAGCGTGGTAGCCGAATAGCGGTGATCAAAAAACATCGTCTGCCACTGCCGCACCATTCCCAACACGCTGTTGTTGAGAACCAGTACAACCAGGGGCAGACGATTGCTTACGGCAGTAGCCAATTCATTCATGTTCATATGGAAGCTGCCATCACTGGTGATGAGCACGGTTTTTTTGCCGGAGCCCATGCACGCGCCGATTGCAGCGCCCATACCAAAGCCCATCGTACCCAATCCGCCGGATGTGATGAACGTGCGCGGCATTTCAAACGGATAGAACTGCGCCGTCCACATCTGGTGCTGACCCACATCGGTAGCGATACGGGTATCTTTCGGCACGCGTTTGGCCACCCCCTGCAACACCACGTACGGATTGAGGGCATGCTGATTCATCTCCACGCGGTTATCGGGAGATTTCACGAGCTCCTTCACCTGTTCCAGCCATTTGGGATCGCTTTTTTTCAGCTCCATGCCGTTAAGCGCGGCAAGCGCCTGCCTGACGTCGGCCACCATGGACACATACGCCGGGATATTCTTGCCGATTTCCGCCGGATCGATATCAATATGCAGCACCTTACGGTTTTTGGAAAAAGCGTTTTTGTTGCCCGTGGCGCGGTCCGAAAAGCGCGCGCCTAGCGCGATGACCAAATCGGACATCGCCATGGCCTTGGTAGCGGCATAATTGCCGTGCATGCCCGTCATCCCCAGCGCCAGCGGATGAGACTGCGGCACGGCGGAAAGCCCCATCATGCTCGCGCCCACAGGCGCGTTCAGTTTTTCGGCAAAGCGCAATAATTCCGCGCTGGAATTGGTGGACACAACGCCGCCGCCCGCATAGATAAACGGACGCTTGGATGTCCTGATCAGTTCCGCGGCTTCCGCGAGCATCGCAGCCGTAGGTTTAACGGGCTTTTCCACGAAGGGCGTTGCAAGCGGCGAAAACTCGCATTTTGCCAGCTGTACATCCTTGGGAATATCGATCAGCACAGGGCCCTTCCGGCCGGTCGAAGCCAGAAAGAAAGCTTCCCGCACAATCGACGCCAACTGATTAACGTCTTTCACCATATAGTTATGCTTGGTGATCGGCATGGTAATCCCCTTGATGTCCACTTCCTGAAAGCTGTCGCGGCCGATCAGGCTCAGGGGGACGTTGCCGGTGATGGCAACCATCGGAATCGAATCCAGATACGCGTTGGCGATCCCCGTTACCAGGTTGGTTGCTCCGGGGCCTGAGGTTGCTATGACAACGCCGGTTTTCCCCGTAGCCCGTGCATAGCCATCCGCTGCGTGCGCCGCGCCCTGCTCGTGACAGGTGATTACGTGTTTGAGCCAGTCCGATGCGTGATACAATTCATCGTAGATATTGAGTACAAATCCGCCGGGATACCCGAATATCGTATCCACATTCTGCTCTTTCAACACTTCCACCAAAATTTGTGCGCCGTTTAACATGATACCCTCCTTCTTAAAAAAACTCCCTAAACCGCTTGCGCAGTTTAGGGAGTGTGCTTCATTGGTGTGCTCTATGGTCTTACCCTGCACGCCGGCCTAAACTTGCGCGAAATAACATTGCCTACTACTACCAGAATAAGCAGTACAGCAATGTTAATAATCAGGATAAGGCCGAGGTTCCAAGGCTGCAAAATCATCGGATAATCTCCTTTGCATGATTTGTTGTATACAGTACCATACACAGTGGGTGTTGTCAAGCATTTCCCGGAAGTTTACCGATAAAGGCATCCCCCGCGAGTTATCCGTCCGTATATCAGCTTTTATAGCCCGGCGTCAATTTTCCGGCCGGAAACCCTCAGGCGAGGGAATCCAGCTGCTTTTGCACCAGCTCTTTGGTAGCGTAGTTAAGCGGCGAAAAGCGTCCCTCCAACGCCTTCTCCAGCTTCTCCCTGGCGGCGTCCGCATTGCCTTCCTCTATATCCATCTGGGCCAGGAAGTACAGCGTATCGATCTGCCCGGGCTTTTGCTCCAGCGCCTTATGGAAGTATTCCTTTGCCTTTTCCTTGTTATGGTCCAGGCGGTAATAGATCTGGCCGAGGTTATCCAGCGTAATGGGATCCTCGTCATCATATTCCATCGCTTCCTGATTAAACGCGAGGGCTTTCTCCTTATCGCCCGCCTCCACATACAGATACCCCAGCGTTTGATAGATCAATCCCGTAGGCTCCTTGGCGTGCTGGCCTTCCAGAATTCGGATTGCCTTTTCAACTTCACCCAGCTTATACACGCAAACGGAATAATTGACAAACAGCTGCCGCTTGGTTTCCGCGTTGAGCATCGGGTTGTTCTGGTGGGCAACCAGCAGCTCCCGCGATTTTTGATATTCGCCGTTGCGCAGCAGCAAAATGGAGTAGCTCAGGATATACCGGGGATCGTTCAAACCCATCGTAAGAGCTTCTTCATATAGCTTTTTAGCTTCTTCAACGTCTCCGCTCTGATATTTCTTCGATGCCGATTGGGCTTTCAGGTTTGCCATTAAACTCATTGGTCAGAACCTCCTGCGATTTTACGGCGCAAGCGCACATAACGGTATTGTAACGCATTTCGTTTGGATTGTACAGTTGGGTCCACGGTTAAGCCCGGCTCCGCCAAAAACAGCAGCGCCTGACGTGTGTACAGCAGCGCCTGGTTGAGATCCTTGAGCTGATGCTCGTACAGCTTGGCCAGCGCGACGCACACATCCACCGTGTCCTCCCGCCGGCTGAGCATGGCCGTATACAGCTTCACAGCCCGCTGCGCATGGCCCTCCCGTTTTTCCTGCTCCGCCAGCGCGTGGAAGGACGGCGTCCATAGCTCATCCTTTGCGGACAGCCGGTAGCATTTCCTGGCCTTTTCCAGGCTTCCCCGGCGGCGGAGCGCCGCAGCAAGTGAAAACAAATCCTCCGGCTCCGCAAGGGTTTCAGGCCGGTCATGCAGCCGGCACAGGAAAAAGAACAGCTGCGACAGGCTGACGATATCCTGCCGGTTATGCACCATGATGCGGCGCACAGGCTCGAAATCACCGTTCTTCAGGTATTGAAAATACGTTTGCGGGATCAGCGCGCCGGGCAGATCATCCTCCCGTGTGATGCCGAGAACGCTTTCCTCCAGCCTTTGCAGCGTGCACTGCCTGAGCCGCAGCTTCCACACCCGCCGGGATGGGTACAGGACATCGGCATGCACGCCGCGAACCGCATCGGGATAACGGTTCATCAGCAGCCGGTTTTGCAGAATGGGCATATCAAACGTGCGCCCGTTGAACGTTACCAGCACGGGAAAGCTTTGCAGCAGGCGGTTGATTTCCTCCAGCACAAAGGGTTCCTCGTCATAATCGCGCATCAGGAATTGCTCCACCACAAAATGGCGGTCCGTAAAATAGCCCACGCCCACTAAAAAGGCCACCGTGCCCGTACCGCGGGACAAGCCTGTGGTTTCGGTATCCAAAAAAAGGATATCCTGCATCCGCACGGACGGCGGAAAGGGAAGATCAAATATCTCCCCCAGAATCTCCGCGCTCATGTACCGGGCTTCGGAAAAGGAGGCAATCGGATACCGCTCACTGATTTTATAGCAGCTTTGCGGCGTCTCCCGCACCGGCTCGGTTTTCGGCTTTGTATTCTGTTCCGCGCCGATCATGCGCAGCTTATCCGTCAGGTTGGGCATACGGATAATAGCTCCTTCAAAATACGCTTCGCAGTGTCTTTGCCGCGGGCGCCCGCCTCGTTCATCGGGCCGACGCAGCTGGGACACCCGTCCTCGCAATCGCAGCCCTCCACAATGCTCAGCGCATGCTCCAGCAGCAGATCCTGCATTTCAAAGGCCTTCTCGCTCAGTCCGATGCCGCCGGGATACTGATCATACAAAAAGACCGTCGGCCTGTCGGTATGCGGCGCTTTGACCTGATAAACAATTTTGATGTCGCGCGGCGCGCACATCAGGTAGATTGGGGCGACGATCGAAAGGAGGTTGGCAATGCCCATCATCGCGTTCTGCAAATCGTCGTTGCTGTATTGACTGGAAATCTGTTCGGGGACCGTCCACCACATGCCGACGGTATGCATGTTGGTCTCGGGCAGCCGCACCTCGCCGAAGCCAAGGTTCTCATGCGTGTCCAGCTTCATTTTCTTAAAGATTTTGACGATGGTGGTAACCTTCAGCTCACCCAGCGTCAGCTGTGCGCCGCAGGCCATGGCCTTCTCCTTTGTTTCGTCCAATACGCCGATGCTTACATTCATATCCGCGTCGGTATAATAATCCACATCCACCGCGCGGATATATGCTTTACACGCGTCGAAATCCAGCTTCTCCACCTGATACTGGTTGCCGCCGTGCAGGTAAATAGCGTTTTCGTGCAGCAGCATCGGCACTGTAAAGCGGTCCATTTCGCCGATCACGCGGTGATGGGCCGGATTGGAAATATCCACAATTACAAAGTTCTCCGCTGTGGCTGAGCGCAGGTTAATCTCGCTGGCGGGAAACTCTTCCGCCGACCAGTGGTAGCGGCTGCCCACATGGCGCAGGATGCCGCTTTCCTCCAGATACTCCAGAAACTGCCCGGTACCCTTTACATTGCCGAATGCTTCGCCGTTTTCAAAGGGCAGCTCATACGCGGCACACTTGATATGCGACAGCAGGATATACAGGTTGTCCGGATGCAGCAGTGCATGCTCCGGCGACTGCGTGAGAAAGTACTCCGGATGGCTTACGATATACTGGTCGATCGGCGCGGAGGATGCGACCATGATCGTCAGCGCTGTTTCATTGCGCCTGCCTGCCCGGCCCGCCTGCTGCCAGGTGCTGGCGATGGTGCCCGGATAACCGCAGAGCACGCAGGCAGTCAGCGCGCCGATATCCACGCCAAGCTCCAGCGCGTTGGTGGAGATCACCAGCTTGATCTGCCCCGCACGCAGCTGCCGCTGGATGGATTGCCGCTCGCTGGGCAGATAGCCGCCTCGGTACCCGCGCACCGAGTCCGGATCCTTCACGGCGGACCTCAGATAGCGCGTCAGCACCTCCACCTGTATGCGGCTTTTGGCAAATACGATGGTCGGGATGCCGTTTTTCAGGAGCACCTCGGAAATGCCTCTCGTCTCGTTTACGGCGCTTTTGCGGATGCCCAGCCGCTTATTGATTTCCGGCGGATTATAAAACACAAAGTGCTTCTCCCCCATCGGCGCGCCGTTGTTGTCGATTTTGAAAATCGGCCTGCCTGTGAGCATTTCGCCCAGCTCTGCCGGGTTGGCGATGGTTGCGGAGCAGAGGATGAAACGCGGAGAGCTTCCGTAAAATTCACACAAGCGTATCAGCCGCCGCAACACATTGGCCAGATGGCTGCCGAACACGCCGCGGTAGGTATGAATTTCGTCAATGACAATATACTTAAGATTTTCAAACAGCTTCACCCACTTCGTATGGTGCGGCAGGATGTTGCTGTGCAGCATATCGGGGTTGGTCACCACGATATGCCCCGCCTGCCGGATGGCCTTGCGGGCCGCCGCTTGCGTATCGCCGTCGTAGGTATAGGCCTTCACATCCACATCCATGGCCTCGATCAGGTCATACAGCGATCCCGCTTGGTCCAGCGCCAGCGCCTTGGTGGGAAACATATACAGCGCGCGCGCGTCGTTGTTTTTCAGGATGGCGGAAAGCACGGGCAAGTTGTAGCACAGCGTTTTTCCGCTGGCCGTGGGGGTAACGACCACATAATCCTTCTGCTCCTGCGCCGCCTCCCACGCAGAGGCCTGGTGCGTATACAGCTGCGTGATGCCGCGCTTTTTGAGCACCTCAACAAGGCGCGCGTCCATAGACACGGGAAAATCCACCGTCTGCCCATCTCTGGGCTTGATGGTTTTCCAGGCCGTCACGTTATTGATAAAATCTTCATCCTGGCGGAGCGCCGTAATCAACTGATCGATATTCACGTTGTCCTCCAAAGCCGTTTCCGTTTTCTCTAATCATGTTCTACAAGCACGAACCTCGATTCCTGCCTGAGAACATTTGTTTGCCAAATATTCTTGACACTCTGATTCCCACTATAACAAAAACCGCCGAAGCGGTTTTTGTGTGGTTGTGTTGTTATTATACTTTTTCAGGCTGCCCGATCATTTCGGAGATACGGCAGGAGCGCTCAAATGCCATCTTACCGTCCTTCACGTACAGGCGAACCAGATCACCCAAGGCGATATTGCCGCAGATGATTTCCTCGCTGAGCTGATCCTCCACAATCCGCTGGATGGCACGCCGCAGCGGGCGGGCCCCGTAATTAACGTCATAGCCTTCTGTTGCCAGCAGATGAATCACATCGTTGTCATAGATCAGGCTGATATTCTGTTCTTCCAGCCGCTTTGCCACATTGGAAAGCATCAGCGCGGCGATTTTTTCGATATCGTCCGCTTCCAGCGCGTGGAACACAATCAGTTCGTCTACACGGTTGATAAACTCGGGCCGGAACACATCCTTTACCTCGGTCATGATGCGTTCTTTCATCTTTTCGTAATCGCGTACGGTTTCCACCGCGCCGCCAAAGCCCATGGACTGCTTGCCGATTATCGTATGCGCGCCCGCGTTGGACGTCATCACGACGATGGTATTCTTGAAGTTGACCACGCGCCCGTCGCTGTCGGTCAGCCGTCCGTCCTCCATGATCTGCAGCAGGATGTTGAATACGTCGGGATGCGCTTTTTCCACCTCGTCAAACAGGATCACGCTGTACGGCTTCTGGCGTACTTTTTGGGTAAGCTGTCCGCCATCCTCAAACCCTACGTAGCCGGGAGGCGAGCCGACCAGCCGCGATACGCTGTGTTTCTCCATATACTCGCTCATGTCGATGCGGATGACGGCGTTCTCATCGCCGAACATCGCCTCACCCAGCGCACGGCACAGCTCCGTTTTGCCCACGCCCGTAGGCCCCAGGAAAATGAACGAGCCGATGGGCCGCTTGGGATCGTGCAGGCCCGCGCGCGCCCTGCGCAGGGCACGGCTGACGGCGCTGATGGCCTCCTCCTGCCCGATGACCCGCTTATGCAGCGTTTCTTCCATATGCAGCAGGCGGTTGCTTTCGCTTTCGGTCATCTTTTCCACGGGGATGCCCGTCCAGCTGGATACGATTTGGGCGATATCCTCTTCCTTGACGGAGGAGTGGATCTTGGCGCGTCTGATCTGCCATTCCGCGCGCTTTTTCTCGATGGTTTCCTCCAGCATGCGGATCTGCTCCTCCAGCTGGTCCACTTTTTCGAATTCCTCCTGCAACCGGGCTTCCTTCAAATCGTTTTGCAAAAATTGCAGCTGCTCTTCCAGCTCCCGTACCTTGGGCGTTTTCTTGTAGCGCTTCAGGCGCACGCGGGATCCCGCTTCATCCATCAGGTCAATGGCCTTGTCCGGCAGAAAGCGGTCGCTGATATAACGGTCGGACAGCAGCACGGACGCACGCAGCGCTTCGTCGGTAATTTTCACCTGATGGTGCTTCTCGTAGCGTTCCCGAAGCCCCTCCAGAATGGCGAGGGTTTCCTCGGTGGAAGGCTCGAACACCTTCACAGGCTGGAAACGGCGTTCCAGCGCCGGGTCCTTTTCGATATACTTGCGGTATTCGTCAACCGTCGTCGCCCCGATGCACTGCAGCTCGCCGCGGGCCAGCGCGGGTTTCAGGATATTGGCGGCGTCGATGCTGCCTTCAGCCTTGCCGGCGCCCACCAGCGTGTGGAACTCATCCACAAAGATGATGATATTGCCCTCGTTTTTGATTTCCTTGAGGGTATCCTTCAGGCGTTCCTCAAACTCGCCGCGGTACTTGCTGCCCGCGATCATGCTGCCGAGGTCCATCGACAGAATCCTTTTACCCGATACGGTTTCCGGCGCCTTGCCGGACGCGATCAGCATCGTGAGCCCTTCCACCACGGCGCTTTTCCCCACACCGGGCTCGCCGATCAGCACCGGATTGTTTTTGGTGCGGCGGCTTAAAATCTGGATGATGCGTTCCATCTCGTTTGTACGGCCAACCACAGGATCCAATTCACCGTTCTGGGCGGCCTTGGTTAAATCGCGGCAATATTTTTCCAGAGCGGATTCCTTATCCTCTTTTTCCTTTGCCTTGGGAGGATTGATCTCCGGGTTCACGTTATCGTTTTGCAGTGCTTTGGTCAGCGCCAGGGTCAGGGCTTCGGTATCCACATCCAGGTCGCGCAAGATGCTCATCGCAACGCATTCCTCCTCGCGCATCAGGGCGAGCCAGAAATGCTCCGTGCCCACAAAGGGATGGTTGAAGCGCTTGCTTTGAATAATACTGCTTTCCAACAGCTTTTTGCTGCGGGGCGTCAGCTCCAGTATGCCGCGCACAGCGGTATTTCCCTCGCCCAGATCACGTACCCGCTCCATAACGGCATCATATGTAACCTGTTCGGGAAGCAGTTTTTCCACTGTAGGATCCGGGCTCTTCAACAGTCCCAAAAGGATATGCTCCGTACCCACATATTGTTGTTTCAGCGTCACAGAAGCCTGCTGTGCGTAGGCGATTGCCTGTTGTGCCCGCTGTGTAAATCTTCCGAAAATCGCCATAATTATCCTCCTTGCGAAGCCTCGTTTTTCCTGGCAATCTGCATGAGCATTGCTTTCAGGATCTTTGCGCGCAGCGCGTCTTTCACTGCGGCATGGATGGGAAGTGTATAGCTGCTGTCCGCGATCGCCACCTTCATCAGATTAGCTTCCGTTTCGGTAATGACGTCGCGTTCTCTGAGCTGCGTGATCAGGTGATCCGCTTTCAGTGCTGGTATTTGATCTCCCACCCTTTCTTCCAATAGGTAGACAAGTTGTTCGCAGGTGTCCTGCTGCATGCGGAAAATACGGATGTACCCCCCGCCGCCCCTGCGGCTTTGGATCAAATATCCGTGATCGGGTGTAAACCGCGTCGCAAGCACATAGTTGATCTGCGAAGGGGCGCAGTTGAAATACTCCGCCAGCTCGTTGCGCTTCAGCTCAATCTCATTCTCGTCATGCGTTAACATGGTTTTAATAAACTCTTCTATCGTATCGCTCAGGCGCATAGATGAACCTCCTTGCCAAAAACGTTGACTATCTTTGACCATTACATAATACCACGCCTCCGCATGAAATGCAATGCTGTTTATGAATAGTTTACCAAATTTCCCTATAGCTGAACCACGTCTATTTTTTGCGCGTACACGCAGGGGTCGGCTTGTTCCCCATAAGCGCATATGCTATAATGCAGTCATAATTTTTACAAGGGAGGGCTTTGTATGGCCACAAAAGCCAGCGTTAAGGCCAGGAATAAGAGAAAGAAAGTCTTCTATCGCGTTTTTACCATCGTAGTGGTTTCCATCATGGCGGGCGGAATAATTCTGGCTTCGCTGATCACGCGGCTTTATTAGGTTTTGTAAAATGTCTGATCAAGCATCAGTCTCATCCGCTGATAAACCGGTTTTAGCCGGCAATATGGACACCTCGCTATTGAAGATCATCGCACTGGTTTGCATGATCTTCGATCATGTCGGGGTGGCTTATTTCCCCGATACCATGGAATTCCGGATCATCGGCAGAATGGCCCTTCCGCTGTATGCCTGGTGCCTTGTGGTGGGCAGCGAATATACGCACAACGCCTTTAAGTACGCGCTGCGCCTGTTTGTGATCGGGGTTATATCCCAGCCGCTGAACATGATGGCGCTGGATAATCCCTGGTCGGAGCTTAACATTCTGTTTCTGCTGTGCCTGGGCGTGCTTGCCATTGCGGCCATCCGTAAAAAGTGGTATTTCAGCGAGTTTTGGGGCCCAGCGCTCTGCTTTTTCGCGGTGCTGATTTTTAATGTCGATTACGGATGGAAGGGGCTTGCCTTCATCCTGCTGCTGTATGCCGTACGCAAATCAAAAGGCGGCATTGCTGCCGCCTATTTGTCCTTTGCCGCCGTGTGGGGCATGACCAGCTATATGGTTACGCAAATCTTCGGCGTGCCGCTTACCTTTTTGAACGGCAACCTGTTCTCCCCCATTTTGCAGATCTTTTTCCGGCTGCAATCCATGGTTTGGCTTTCGCTGCCGCTGATCCTGATCCAAACCCATTCGCGCCTGCGGATGCCGCACTGGCTGGGATACGGGCTGTATCCCATGCACTTGGCGGGGCTCATCGCGGCCGGGCTCATCGCGGGGATCCCGCTGGCAACGTTTATTGCGCGTCTAGGCATGTGGTAAGGGTCCTGGCAATCGCGTCCAGAAACGCTTCGGAATTCAGCGCCTTGGCCTCGCCTTCATACAACTGTACAAGATCCTTGGTCATTTCGCCGCCCTCAATGGTTTGCAGGGTGGCTTTTTCCAGCGTTTTGGCAAACGCGCACAGCTCGCCGATCCCGTCCATCTCGCCGCGCTTGTTGAGCGCGCCCGTCCAGGCAAAGATCGTGGCTACGGGATTGGTGCTGGTCTCCTCGCCCTTGATATGCCGGTAATAATGGCGGGTCACGGTGCCATGCGCCGCCTCATATTCAAACTGCCCGTTAGGTGAAACAAGTACGCTGGTCATCATGGCAAGGCTGCCGAACGCCGTGGCAACCATATCGCTCATCACGTCGCCGTCGTAATTTTTCAGTGCCCAGATAAAACCGCCCTCACTGCGTACCACGCGGGCCACCGCATCGTCAATCAGCGTGTAGAAATACTCAATGCCGGCCTCTTTAAACGCTTGCTTATATTTGGTTTCATACAGGTCCGCAAACACATCCTTGAAATGATGGTCGTAAACCTTGGAAATGGTATCCTTGGTGGAAAACCACAGATCCTGCTTTTGATCCAGCGCATAGCGGAAGCAGGCGTTTGCAAAGCTGTCGATGCTGGAATCCAGGTTATACAGGCACTGCACAATGCCCCCGCCCTGAAACTCGTGGATGGTCATGCTGGTGGTGCCGCCGTCGGCAGCAGTATACAGCATTTCCGCCTTGCCCGCCGCGGGCACGCGGAACTCGATATCCTTATACACATCCCCGTAGGCATGGCGGGCAATGGTGATCGGCTTTTTCCAGGTACGGACCGTGGGCTGTATGCCTTTGATTAAAATCGGCTCGCGGAATACCGTTCCGTCCATAATCGCGCGGATGGTGCCGTTGGGGCTTTTCCACATCTGTTTTAGGCCGTATTCCTGCACGCGCTGGGCGTTGGGCGTGATCGTGGCACATTTCACGGCTACGCCATATTTCACGGCGGCGTTGGCGGAATCTATGGTAATCTGGTCGTTGGTTTCGTCGCGCTTTTCAAGCCCCAGATCGTAGTACTCCGTTTTCAAATCCACGAAGGGCACAATCAGCTTATCCTTGATCATCTGCCACAGGACGCGCGTCATTTCATCGCCGTCCATTTCCACAAGCGGCGTGGTCATGGGTATTTTCTGCATGATAGTTTTTCGTTCCTTTCTGTATACAAAACAAAGCTGCCTTCCCATTGTAAGGGGAAGGCAGTTCGTTTTCAAGGTTCATACAGCAAAAGAACATTGTGTATTAAGCGTTTCGCAGGGCCTCGACCTCTTCCCGGGTCAGCGGCCGCCACATGCCGCGCTTGAGGTCGCCCAGCTTAAGCGGGCCGAAACGGACGCGCCTGAGCATCATCACCTCATGCCCAACGGCCTGCACCATTTTTCGCACCTGGCGGTTGCGGCCTTCGTGAATGGTGAGCATCATATCGGTATGCAGGGGCGATGCCTCTATCACGCGTGCCTTGGCGCGGCTGGTGGTGCGGCCGTCGATCATCACGCCCCTGATAAGCTGAGAGATTTCATCAAAAGTCACTTCACCGGTCGCCCGTACCAGATAGGTTTTTTCCACCTCTTTGGAGGGATGCAGCAGGTGCTCGGTCAGGTCGCCGTCGTTGGTCAGGATCAGCAGCCCTTCCGAATCGTAATCCAGCCTCCCCACGGGGTACAGCCGCACAGGATAATCCTTGAACTTGTCCAGCACCGTAGCGCGGCCCTCCGGATCGCTGACAGTGGTCACTTCCCCGGCCGGTTTGTGGTAGAGGATATAATGTTTCTGGGTTTCCGGTGCGATTTTCTTCCCGTTCACGCACACCGTCTGGCCCTCTTCCACCTGCACGCCCATAGCCTTGATCACCGTTCCATCCACCGTAACGCGGCCCTCGGCAATCAGTTTTTCGCAGGTGCGGCGCGATGCCACCCCGCAGGACGCCATATACTTTTGTAATCTCATAGCACAATTCCCTGCTCTTCCATATATTCCAGCGTTTTGATCAGCGCGATCTTCCCGTGGCTGTAGCTGAGCCCGCCCTGCAGGTACACCGCGAAGGGCTCGCGCAGGGGCGCGTCGGCGCTGAGCTCGATACTCGCGCCGGATACGAACGTACCCGCCGCCATGATTACCTGTTCCTGATAGCCGGGCATATCCCATGGCTCCGGCATGGCCATACTGTCCACCGGGGACGCGGACTGAATGCCCTCGCAGAAGCGGATCAGGCGCTCTGACGTGCCCAGCTCCAGCGCCTGAATGATATCGCTGCGCCGCGCGTCCCTGCGCGGCGTGGTGCGCATACCCATGCCTTCAAACAGCGCGGCGGCCAGCACTGAGGTTTTCAGCGCCTGCGCCACCACATGCGGCGCCATGAACAATCCCTGATAAAACGGCTGATATCCCGCGGCGTAGCTGCCGACTTCCAGCCCTACCGAGGGCGCGGTCAGGCGGCAGGCAATACGGTCAATCGCCTGCTTTGAACCCGCAAGGTACCCGCCCGTGGGCGCGATACCGCCGCCCGGGTTTTTAATCAGGCTCCCTATGCACACATCCGCCCCGAAATGGGTGGGCTCCTTCAGCTGCGTAAACTCACCGTAGCAGTTGTCCACCACCAACAGGGCTTTGGATTGTTTCCGTTTCAGCAGTTCGGCAAGCGGCGTAAAATCCTCCGGCATCAACGGCGGTCGCATGGCGTAGCCGCGGCTGCGCTGTGCGTACACCACCCTGGTACCCGGTTTCAGCGCCCGTTCTATGGCCGGTAAATCCAGCCCGGTTTCCGTCATCTCCACCTGCGCGTATGTGACGCCCATTTCGCGCAGGGAGCCCATGTTGCATTCCGTAATCCCGATTACGCCGTCCAGCGTGTCATAGGGCTTTCCGGTCACGCTCAGCAGCTCGTCGCCCGGCAGCAGCAGCCCAAACAGCGCCAGTGACAACGCATGCGTGCCGGAGGCGATCTGCGGCCGCACGATAGCCGCTTCCGTGCCGAATACATCGGCGTAGATAACCTCCAATGTGTCGCGGCCGATATCGCCGTAGCCGTACCCGGTCGTCTGGTTAAAGTGCTGCGCGGCCACCCGGTGATCATGGAAAATATCCAATACCCGTTCCGTGTTGTGCAGCGCGGTATCCTCAATCCGCGTAAAGGCGGCCGCACACTTCTGTTCCGCCGCATTGACCTGTTCCCGTATGTTCATGCCTGTGTTCCTTCCCAAAAAGCCCGCGCGATGGCAAGGGCTTGCGCTTCTGTGTTGTCCTGATCCGGTTTCAGCCAGTATATCTGCCCATCCCGCCGAAACCACGTCATCTGCCGTTTGGCGTAGTGCCGTGAATTGCGCTTGATGTCGGACACAGCGTTTTCCAGCGGATACAACCCCTGAATCACAGGGACGAGCTCCTTATATCCGATCCCCTGCATGGCCTGCGCCTGGGGCGATACGTCTTCTGTCAACAAAGCCTTGACTTCCTCCAGCAGTCCCTGCGCCATCATGGCATCTACCCGGGCATCAATCCGCTGATAGAGGACGGATCGTTCCATCGCAACACCGATCCGAAAGATTTCAAACGGACTATCAAACTCCGGCTGCTCCTGCGCGGACATCGCAATGCCCGTGAGCTCGTACACCTCCAGCGCCCTGGAAACGCGCGTGATATCGTTGGGGTGCAGTCTGGCCGCGGTCACGGGGTCAACGGCTCGCAGCCGTTCGTGGAGCAGCCGTTTGCCTTCCTCATCCTGTGCCATGGCTTTCAGGCGTTCCCTCACCTGGGGGTCGCTTTGCACCCCACCCAGAGTCAACCCCTGTGTAAGGGCCTGCAAGTAAAAGCCCGTGCCGCCGACCAATATCGGCAGCGCGCCGCGTGAGGTGATCTCTTCCATCACCCGCTGCGCATCCTCCGCATACCGGGCTACCGTATAGGCTTCGCCGGGCTCTACGATATCCACAAGGTGATGTGGTACGGTCGCCCGCTCCGCCTGGGTCGGCTTGGCGGTGCCGATATCCATCCGCTTATAAATCTGCATGCTGTCCATGCACACAATCTCGCCGTACAGCTGCCGTGCCAACGCCATACCCAGCGCGGATTTCCCGCTGGCTGTCGGCCCTACGACCGCCAATGCCTTTGGCTTGCTCATTGGATGCGCCGGAAACGCTTTTCCAGCTCGCGTTTTGTAATCTCCTGTACAACGGGCCTTCCGTGCGGGCAGGTGGGCTGAATCCCGCTGGAAAGCATCTGGCGCAACAGTTGCTCCACATCCGTTGGCGATAAGGCGTCTCCGCCCTTGATGGCATGCTTGCAGGCCATCTGCGCCACCTTTGCTTTCAGCCGGTCCTGCGTAACGCTGCTTGCCCTGCCACGCAGATCGTCCAACACATCCACCAACAGTTCCCGCACCGGCTCGCTCTCCCCCAATATTACGGGGGTGGCGCGCACAGCCACGGAGGTCGCGTCAAACGCGTCCAGATCAAACCCGATGGCCTCCAGCTCTTCCTGCGCCTCCGTGAGTGCCTGCACATCCCGGGCAGGAAAGCTCAACAACAGCGGTGTCAGCAGCCGCTGGGACATATGCTCGTTTTGATACCGCGCCATCAGGCGATCATACAGCAAGCGTTCATGGGCCGCGTGTTGATCAATCAGCAACAGCCTCTCCCCTGCCTCAAACAGCAGATAGGTGCTGAACGCCGCTCCGATATAGCGCAGGGGATGCTCCTCCGTAGCGCCGGGGAGCATCCCCTGCACCGGTTCGGGCAGGGAAATCTCCGCAGCAGCAGGTTCGGGAGGATGCACCTCCGCCACCGGTTCTGCACCATACACTTCTGTTCCAGTCTCTGGTATATCGGGCTTTTCTGTTATAAGCTCTTTCGCTTCCAAGACTTCCGTTTCGCCGATATACTGCCAAATCGTATCCCGCAGCACGGCGCGGCTGCCCTCGTCCACCCGTGGAAAGGGAAAGAGTTCCTTTTCATGTGGCTTTTTCAGTAATTTGGTTTCCCCTGTATCTTCGATTATAGTCTCCGCTGTTGCATCCGCATCCCGGAGCAGCGGAACCACTTCAATGGCTTCAGCTTCCATTTCCGGCCGCTTAGTGGGCGCTGCCAGCTTTTCCGCGATGGTTTCAGTCTGCAAAGCTTCGCGTACCACGGTTTCCAGCGCGTTCATCACGGCGGCGGAATTTTGAAAACGCACCTCCAGCTTGTTGGGGTGCACGTTTACATCCACCTGCTCATACGGCATGGTCAGATTCAAGGCGCAAATGGGAAACCGGCCGATCATCACATAGCCCTCGGCGGCGCTTTCCAACGCTCTGCTCAGGAGTTCATCCCGGAAATAGCGGCCATTGATGAAAAAGCTCTGCTGCTGCCGGTTGCCGCGCGAAAGCTCCTGCACGCCCACGACGCCGTCAATCACCACGCCGCCGGAGTTCCCGTACACTTTGCGCATGGCCTGCGCTGTTTCCCGACCGTATACAGCGTAAATCGCGGTTTCCAGCCTGCCGTCTCCCGGGCTGCGGTAGATTGTTTTGCCTTGACTGGCAAAGCGGAACGCGATATCCGGGCGGCTTAGAATAAGCCGCATCAGATAGTCCGATACCAGCGCGGCCTCGGCCGCTGGTTTTTTAAGAAATTTCAGGCGCACAGGCGCGTTAAAAAACAGATCCTTCACCAGCACCGTGGTACCGACGGGGCTTGCAGCTTCGACAAAATCAAGAAAAGCCCCCGCTTCCACCTGCGCCTTCATACCGTACTCGGCGTCAGCGGTTTTGGAGGTACACGTCACTCTGGAAACCGCCGCGATGGAAGCCAGCGCTTCTCCGCGAAATCCCAGCGTATGGATGTTGAACAGCTCCTCGGCGCTTGTCAGCTTGCTGGTGGCGTGCCGCTCAAAAGCCATCCGCATCTGCCCGGCCGGGATGCCCGTGCCGTTGTCGGCAACGCGGATCGCGGTAATGCCGCCGTCCGTCAGTTCCACGGTCACGGCGGTAGCTCCGGCGTCAATCGCGTTCTCCACGAGCTCCTTCACGGCGGCGGCGGGCCGTTCCACCACCTCGCCCGCGGCAATTTTACCGATGACGTCCTGTGGAAGCTTCTGAATGGGTTGTATTTTCATGATTTCCTTATAACTTTCTGGCTTTTTCGCGCAAGCGGTACAGCTGGTTCAGGGCGTCCATCGGGGTCATGGCGTTCACATCCAGCCCCTGCAATTCTTCAATCAGCTCGTCATGTTTCAGATGAAACAGATCGGTCTGCCGGTCTTTCTTTTTCTTCGTCTCCAAAATGTTCTGGCTGATGGTTTCCTGGTTGATATCGCTGACCTCCAGCCGCGCCTGGATTTCATGCGCGCGTGAAACCACCTGCTGCGGCACGCCCGCGATGCGGGCCACATGCACACCGTAGCTCTTGTCCGCGCCGCCGGGCTGGATTTTGCGAAGGAAGATTACATCCTCCCCATGCTCCATCACGGTGATGCAGTAGTTCTTCACACCCTCGTAACGGCCTTCCAGCTCGCTGAGCTCATGGTAATGGGTGGCAAACAGCGTTTTGGCCCCGATCTTTTTGGGGTTTAAAATGTACTCCACCACCGCCCAGGCGATGCTCAGCCCGTCAAACGTGCTGGTGCCCCGTCCGATCTCATCCAGGATAATCAACGAATGTACCGTGGCGTTGCGGAGTATTCCGGCCGTTTCGCTCATCTCCACCATAAAGGTGCTCTGCCCGCCGGCCAGGTCGTCCGATGCGCCGATCCGGGTGAAAATGCGGTCGCAGATGCCGATTTTGGCGCTGTCCGCCGGCACAAAGCTGCCAATCTGCGCCATGGCAACAATCTGCGCCACCTGCCGCATATAGGTGCTCTTGCCCGCCATGTTGGGGCCGGTAACAATCAGCATGCGGTGGTCGCCCGTATCCATCAACGTATCGTTGGGTACAAACGGTTCGTCCGTCAGCATCCGTTCTACAATCGGGTGCCTGCCGTTTTGGATGCGGAGAACGCCGTCCTCCGCAATTTCCGGCTTCACATAGCCGTTTTCCCGCGCCGTTATGGCCAGAGACAACAGCGCGTCCAGTGTTTTCAACGCAAGGGCGTTTTGCTGAATGGCCGGAATTTCCTGTTCAATCCGCTTGCGGACTCCCGCAAACAGCTCGGTTTCCAGCGCGACGGCGGATTGCTGCGCCCCCGTGATTTTGCGCTCGATGTCCGAAAGCTCCTGGGTGATGAACCGCTCGGCGTTCGTCAGCGTTTGCCTGCGGGCATAACGGTCCGGTACCGAATTCAGGTTGCTTTTCGTCACTTCAATGTAGTAGCCAAACACGCGGTTGTACTGGATTTTCAGGTTCTTAATCCCTGTCTGCTCCCGTTCCGCCGCTTCCAGCTCCATCAGCCACTGCTTGCCGTGAAGCGCGGCGTTGCGGTAGTCGTCCAGCTCCGGGCTGTAGCCGTCGGCGATGATACCGCCTTCGGTAAGGGTGAGCGGGGCGTCCGGATGAATAGCTTTTGCAATCAGCTCGCACAATCCGTTAAGCGGGGCGAGGGTGTGCGAAAGCGCTTCGATCCCCGGCACAGCAAACTGTTCCAGCAGCGCTTTGATCGGCGCTATGCTTTGCAGCGAGCGCATCAGCGCCAGGCTGTCCCGGGCGTTAAAGCTCTGGTAGCTCAGCTTGGACAGCAGGCGCTCCAGATCGGAAACCTGCTCCAGCGCCTCTCCCAATCCGTCGGCTGCCAGAACCCTGTCCTTGAAAGCTTCCACGGCATTAAGCCGCATTTCAATCCGGTCTTTGCTGATCAGGGGTTCTTCCACCCACGTTTTCAGCAGCCGGGCGCCCATCGCGGTTTTGGTTTTGTCCAGCAGCCATAAAAGCGAACCCTTGCGTTCTCCGGAGCGCATGGTTTCGGTCAGTTCCAGGTTGCGCCGCGTGGCGCGGTCCAGCAGCATGGTTTCCATTCCCTGATGAAAGGATATCTGCGTGATGTGCTGCATCGCGTTTTTCTGCGTGTCGCGCAGATAACGCAGCAGCGCGCCCGCCGCATTCACACGGATGTCCTTGTCTTCAAAGCCCAGCGGGTTGACAAACGTGGTCATAAAATGCTCGCTGAGCTCGCTTTCGGCATGCTTTTTATCAAATGCTGTGGACGGCATGGCCGATACCGGCACCGGTTCGCCCATGCATTCGCCGAGCGCTGTTTCATCGTTTGTCAGCACCTCCCGGGGGGCGATGCGGACAAACTCGTCCCGCAGCCGTTTCTGCGCGTCGGCCAGCTGGCACACATTGAATTCACCCGTGGAAACATCCGTATAGGCAAGGGCTGCGCTCTTGCCCCGGAAATAAATGCACAGGATATAGGCGTTCGTCTTTTCGTCCAGCATCGCGCTGTCCGCCACGGTGCCGGGGGTGATGATCCGGATCACGTCCCGCTCCACCAGCTGCTTTCCCTTGGTGGGTTCGGTCAGCTGCTCGCAGATGGCGACCTTGTATCCCTTTTCAATCAAACGCTGCACATAGGTATTCACCGCATGATGCGGAACGCCGCACATCGGCGCGCGTTCCGCCAGGCCGCAATCCTTGCCCGTCAGTACGAGTTCCAGCTCCTTGGATGCCAGCTTGGCGTCATCAAAAAACATCTCATAAAAATCGCCGACGCGGAAAAACAGAAGACATTGTTCATGCTTCTGTTTCATGGTCAGGTATTGCTGCATCATGGGTGAAATGGGCATAGATTCAATCCTTCGTTATGGTTTAGGAAGCGATGAATAAAACACTTGCGCGCCGGTGCGATAGAGTTTCGTAAGGCTGGGTATGTGAGACCTGAAATAGCAGCGCTGCGCCGAAGGCACCGAAGATAAGCGTGTGTCCGGTTTACACCACGGAGAAGCCGTGAGCGCCCCGCAGGTGGGTGGTTATACAGAACATGGCGACTGACATGGAGCCATAGGACATATAACCGAGTAGGCCTCGCGGCCCCAAGCTGACGGAAAGACATCGCGCCGACGCGCAAGGGGTATATTCAATGTTTACTTAGTGGCAGCCCCCGCAGCCGTCGCAGCAGCCGGAGCAGCTTTCTTCGGGCTCGCCGTTGATGATCCGGGAGATTGTATTATTGATCTGCTGCATCATATCCTGATAATCGGCGCTTCTATCGCGCATGAGGCTGATCAGCGGATGGCTGCTGATGGCTTCTTCGCTTTCGTGTACGGCTTCTCCTGCCTTGGCCATGGCGTCGTTATCCAATGGCTTTTTAGCAAGCTCCTTCTCGAATGCCTGCTTACGCTGGGTATAGGCCTGGATCAGCTCCTGCGCTTCCTCGTCGTCGATAACAGCCTGTTCCGCCATACGCATGGCAATGTATTCTTCGCTGGCCAGGATGGCCTCCCCCAGTAGTTCCGCCTGTGTGTTTACAGTGTTGTTCATTGTGTACTCTCCTTTTCGCCCCGCAGGGTATTGACCGCAGCCGAGGTGATCTTGACGTTTTGTATTGTACCGATATCCCGCTGATCTCCTGCAAAGGTAACGGTGATATTACGCCGACCCTTGCCGGATACCATGGTGGTATCCCGTTTGCTCAAGCTTTCCACAAGCACCTGTTCGGTTTGCCCGACCATTTGCCCATGTATGCTTGCTGTGCCCGCTTCCACGGTTTGGATCAGGCGCTGGATGCGCTCTGTGGCCTGTTCTGGCGGAAGCTGGTTTTGCATCCCGGCGGCTTTGGTGCCGACGCGGGGGCTGTAGATGAAGGTAAAGGCGGCGTCGTAGCCGATTTCCTCGGCCAGCGAAACGCTGTCGTTAAACTGCTCCTCGGTTTCACCTGGAAAGCCGACGATGAAATCCGTTGTGATACCGATGTTTGGCACCGCCTGCCGCAGCGCTTGCACACGGCTAAGATACTGCTCGCGGGTGTAGCCCCGGTTCATCGCCTTGAGCACTTCGTTGCTTCCGCTTTGCACAGGCAGGTGAAGGTGGTTGCAGATATGCTTTCCGGCCGCCATCACATTGATCAGATCGTCGGACAAATCCTTGGGATGCGAGGTCATAAACCGGATTCTTGGAATACCCAGTTCATCCAGCGCTTTCAGCAGCTTGGGAAAATCCCGTCCGTCGCCATAGCTGTTCACGTTCTGCCCCAGCAGCATAATCTCCTGAACGCCGCTTTTTTGCAGCGCCTCCGCCTCTTTGAGAATATCCTCCATGCGGCGGCTGCGCTCCCGCCCGCGCACATAGGGCACGATGCAGTAGGTGCAGAAGTTGTTGCAGCCGTACATAATGGTAATGTAGGCCTTGTAGTCGTTCAGCCGTTTCACGGGCAGGCCTTCGGCAATCAGGTTGTCCTGTTCGCTGATGGCGATCACACGGCGCTTTTGCTCCACGAGTTCCCAAAGCAGCGACGGAGCCTGATATAGATTATGTGTCCCAAAAGCCAGATCGATAAACGGGTATTGTTTTAAAATCTTATCCGCCATATGGGGCTGTTGAATCATACACCCGGAGACGGCAATGATCAAATCCGGTTTTTCTTTTTTCAGCTGTTTCAGCCAGATCACGTTGCCCAGTGCCCTGCGCTCGGCATTTTCCCGCACGCAGCAGGTGTTGAACAGCACGAGATCCGCCTGCCTGCGGTCCTGCGCTTCCCGCATGCCCATCTGTTCAAAGAGGCCCGCCAGCTTTTCCGAATCGTGCGCGTTCATCTGGCAGCCATAGGTAACAATATGGTAGCTTTGCGGGCGGTTTTCCAGTGCGCGGAAAGCGGCCACGGCTTTTAGCTGCGGTTCCATCTCCTCCGGGGAGACGCGAATAGGTTCCTTATGCAAGTGTTTACTTCCCTTTCCGTTTGTATCCCGTTCCCCCGCATACGTCGCAGCGCTCCTTGAGCAGGTCGCGCAGGCTGATGCCCGCGCGCTTGCGGGTCATTTCCAGTATGCCAAGGCTTGTAAAGCCGTGGATCACCGTTTTTTGCCTTTCGCGCGCAATTTCACCTTGCAGCGCCGTGGAAACCTGGGCGCGCTTTTCCTCGCTGTCCATATCCACGAAATCAATCAGGAGGATCCCCGACAGGTTTCGCAGGCGGATCTGCGCGGCAATCTCTGCGCAGGCGGAGAGATTAAGCTGATAGGCGGCGTCCTCCCGCACGGCAAACGCGCCAGAATTGATATCGATGGTCGTGAGCGCTTCCCGTTCGTCAATCACCAGCGAACCGCCGCCCGTAAGCGGCACATAGCGGGACAACGCGGTGCGCACCTGGGCTTCGATGGTATGCTTGCTCCACAGGGCGTCCATGGCGTCGTTGTCGATCTGCTTCCATAATAATCCCACCGGGGCGGCGGGCATACGGTTTACACGGTCGTTGCAGGTAATCTCCAGCGCGTAGCGCGGAGCATAATCCCGCACCAGCGAGGACAGCATCGAATCCTCCCGGTATAAAAGCTCCGGGGCTTTGGCGTGGGCGGCTTTGAGCTGGATATCCTCCCAGCGTGCCTGCAGGGCGGTCAGCTCGTCGCGCAGAATGTTCTCACTGCGGTTCGCGGCGGCGCTGCGCATGACAACGCCGAACTTGCCCTCCGTCAGCCGTTTCCCATGTGCCGACAGGCTCGAACGCATCTCTTCCTCCGCAACCCGTTCGGACACGCCCACGTGATGGTTGAGCGGCATATACAGCAAATACTGCCCCGGCAGTGCGATATCGCGGGACAGATATACGCCCTTTTCCCCCTTGGCGTCCTTTTTTACCTGCACAATCACCTGGGCTCCGGCGGAAATCTGGCTTTGTGGCGCGGTCTGCTCAAAGCTTTCCATTTCCTTCAGCGGCAGGAAACCGCTGCGCGGCTGCCCGATTTTGACAAAGGCGGCATCCAGCCCCTTCATCACCCGGTCCACCTTGCCCAGAAACACGGCGTTCACCAGGGAATCATCTGTCTCGTTTTGTTGATAAAACTCCACCAGCCGGTTGTTTTCCTCCACGGCAATCTGTTGTCCATGCCGGTCGGCCTTGACCAGGATATTCAGCTTTTCATTCATCCGCAATCACCTCCAGCGGTATCAGGACGCCTTTGGCGTCCTTGGCAAGAATGGCTTCACGGGTTACTTTGTAGAAACATTCCGGCATGTCTGCCAGGGTAAACAAAGCGGTCATCACCACCGAGGGTTTCAGCGACCCGCTTTGCAGGTTGAGGGCGGTAAAGTACAGCGCGTTCTTTTTAATCTCCAGCGCATGGATGTACGGCAGGATATCACATACGCTCTCCCCGCTCTTGGTTTTGCGCAGGGCCGTATAGCTGTCGGCCGCCAAAAGCTTCTTCACGGCATCCGCAAGCAGATCGGGATCGGTATCCAGTTCAATCCGGTAGCGGCTGCCGGCCACCTTGCCCATCAGCGTAGGAAATTTATCGTCCACCATGCGGGCCCCGACGATGGGAAGATCTTTGGGGGTTACCTTCTGCAACGTGGTCGCAAAGGTGAAATCGCTGGTATCGCTGTCCAGCTGCACATCCATAATTTCGCATTCCCCGGCAATGCCCACGCTGAGCGGCGCGGCAAAGCTGAGCTGGATATGCGGATTGAAGCCGTGGCTGTAGCGCACGGGCAGCCCGCTGCGGCGCAGGGCGCGCTGCATGGTGCGCATCAAATCCAAATGGCCAACATGCCGTACGGAATACGTTTTTTTGAAAACGATGATCATTCGCATCCCTTGCACACTCCATCCATTCGCTGCAGGCCGCAGTAGTTGCATTTTTCACGGCAGTCCGGGGTGGTTTCCGCGCGTTTGGCGCGTTCCCATTCCGCCTTCAGGTAAGCCTTGGATACCCCGATATCAATGAAATCCCAGGGCAGCGTTTCCTCGGTGCTGCGTTCACGGTAGGCATAAAACGCCGGATCAATCTCCGTGTCCTTGAACGCCTGCATCCACAGATCATAACGAAACTGGTCGCTCCACCCATCCAGCATGCAGCCCAGCTCAAAGGCCCGGTAAAGCACATCCGCCATCCGCCGGTCCCCGGTGGCAAAGCACGCCTCCAGCTGGCTGGTCAGCGAATCATGCCAGTTATAGGTGACGCCGCGGATGTTGAGCATCTGGCGGAGCTTGAGCTGCTTTTCGCGGATCACATCCAGCTTGTCCTGAGCGCACCATTGAAATGGCGTATACGGCTTGGGCACAAACACCGAGGTGCTCACCGTGATTCGCAGGCCTTTGGCCCTGTGCTGCTTGGGGACAGCATAATAGGTATCCACTGCCGCCTTGGCCAGCTTGGCGATGCCCGCAAGGTCCTCCGTGGTTTCGGTGGGCAGTCCGGTCATAAAATACAGCTTAACGCTGCTCCAGCCGTTTTCGAAGGCGTCTTTGAGCTTTTCGATCAGATCATCCTGGGTTACGCCCTTGTTGATCACATCACGCAGCCGCTGCGTGCCCGCCTCCGGCGCAAAGGTAAGGCTGGATTTACGCACCTTCTTCGTCTGGGCCAGGGTATCCTTGAGTACGCTGTCGATGCGCAGCGAAGGCAGCGATACGCTGACATGCTGTTCTTCCAGCCGCTCCATCAGCGTTTGACAAAGCTCCGGCAGGCGGGAGTAATCGCCCGTGGACAGGGACGACAGGGAAATCTCCTCATATCCCGTGCTGTTCACCAGCGCCTGCGCCTGTTCCACCAATTTCTCTACGCTGCGCTCGCGCACAGGCCGGTAAAACATACCGGCATGGCAGAACCGGCAGCCACGCGTGCAGCCGCGCATGATTTCCAATACAATACGGTCGTGCACCACCTGCGTATACGGCACGGGAGGCGCGGTGGGAAACGGCGCGTTTTCAAAATCATTCACAAAGCGTTTCACGATGGGCAGCGGAGCGAAGTCCTCTGTTTTCCCAAAGCTTTTGATGGTGCCGTCCTCATGATATTCCGTTTCATAAAAAGCGGGCACATACACGCCTTCGATCTGCGAAAGCTTTTTCAGCCGTTCACTGCGGGGCAGTTTTTCTTTTTTGCAGTCCCGCAGCAGATTGGTAATCTCCTGTATTGCGTCTTCGCCATCGCCGATTAGAAAGGCGTCGATAAACGCATGTAGCGGTTCCGGATTGGCCGCGCACGGGCCGCCCGCGATAACGATCGGATCGTTCTCTCCCCTGTCCCGCGATTTTACGGGAACGCCGCCCATTGAAAGCATGTGCAGCACGTTGGTATAGCTCATTTCATATTGAAGGGTAAAGCCTACGATATCAAACCTGCAAACGGGCGTGCGGCTTTCCAGCGAAAACAGCATTACCTGTTCTTCCTTCATCAGGGCCGTCATATCCACCCAGGGCATGCAAACCCGCTCGCACAGCACATCCTGCATATTGTTGAGTATGCCGTACAGTATTTTCATTCCCAGGTGGGACATCGCCACTTCATAAGTATCGGGAAAGCAAAACGCAAAGGTAATCTCCGCCTTTTCAAAAGGGATCACATCGGCATTCAGCTCATGCCCCATATACCGCACGGGTTTTTCCACCCGTTCCAACAGCTGTTCAATCCGGTCCGTCATTAAAAGCCTCCGCTCGCAATTTATCATCTTTCAATTTACCATGTTAGGCTTATATTTTCAACTGGTTCGCCGAATCGGTTTTTGTAACAAGCAAAGGGCATGGTTGCCGTCTCCCCGTATCCCGTGGTATACTGCATGGGAAGGAAAAGGCCTGGCGGTTCCCGGCGTTTCTGCACTGGCTGAAACCAAGGCGCGCTCGGCCGCAACCTTCCCGCGCAACGGCATCCCTCGGGCACAGATGCCTGCCGGCAAACGGAAAAAAGAAAGCGTATACTATTGCGAAATCCTTATAAAGAGGATACAATAGAGCATGGCGCTTTCTAGTTATGCATGAAAGTCTTGGATTTTCTGTATATCGTACGCGCAATGTTGAATGATCGAATGTATTTTTTACCGTAAGCATCGTGCTTGAGTATTCACCATAGATCAAAAGGACAGGGGAATGTTTTGCAATGAAATCGACAATCGCTGCGATTGACTTCGGTACAAGTAAAATCGTCACGCTGATCTCCGAAACCAGCGGAAACCAGCGTTGCGACATTATCGGCGCCGGCATTGCCGCATACGACGGCTATCTGGAAGGCGAGTGGAACAATCCAAATGTTCTCAACGACGCAATCCTCCAGTCTGTCACAGAAGCTGAATCACAGGCAAGGCGCAAGCTGAAGGAAATCAACGTGGGGGTTCCGGGCGAATTTACCCGCGTTTATGTGGTGGAAACATCCGTCACCATTCAGGGCGCGGATCCGCGGGTATCGCCCAAGCATGTGGAAAAGATTTTTTCCGACGCAGACAAGCAGCTTTCCCCAGTGCGAGGCGTGGTGGTGCACCGCAGCCCCGCATGGTTTATGGTGGACGGCGGCAAGAAAACACTGGAGCCCGTCGGCATGAAGGGAACGGAGCTGAAGGCGCTGGTCTCCTTTGTGGTGGCGGATACGTTCTTTCTGGACGATATCATGGCAAGGCTTCATGATTTAAACATTTCCGTCAGCGGGTTTTTCTCCAGCTGCACTGGCGAAGCCATGCTGTATCTGCTGGAAGAGGACCGGGACCGTACCGCGGTTCTGATTGATATCGGCTACACCTGCACGGATGTGATGGTGGTTGAAGGCGATGCCGTGATTTTCCAGAAATCCATGCCCATCGGCGGCGGCCATATTGCCGCCGATATCGCCGAAGGGCTCAAAATCCCGCTGACCTCCGCAGAGCAGATCAAGCGTGAATATGTGTACGGCGTATCAGGCAAAAACCAGAGCTATTCCGTATCCATGGGCGAAGGCGTAAAGCACGAGGCATTTACTCAGGAAGAGGTTGCCGCGGTGCTGGAACCCCGTGTGGATGAGATATCCGATATGATTCAAACCTGCATTGACGAAAGCGGCATCAAGCCGGGCAATTGGTCCGCCATCTTTTTAACCGGCGGCGGCCTGGCGCTCAACCGCGGCGGAAGGGACTACCTTTCCGGCCGTCTTGGCAAACCTGTGCGGGAAACCGTAAAACGGACCATCAAGCTTTCCAGCCCGGTTTATGCAAGCGCCATGGGCTTGATGGACCTGATCATTGATACGGTGGAAGCGCGGACCGCACCTAACGCCTCATCCGGCGGCGTAAAGGACTTTTTCAAGAGTTTGCTGAACGGCTAATCATCATGGATAAGGAACAGCAACTAACGCAAGTTATTAGGAGGAAATACTGTGCTAGAGTTTCAGATTGAGGATCAGCAGAGCTTTGCCAGCATAAAGGTAATCGGATGCGGCGGCGCTGGCAACAACGCCATCAACCGTATGGTGGATTCCGGCCTGAAAGGCGTGGATTTCATTGCCGTGAATACGGACCGTCAAACCCTTTCTTTGAGCAAAGCCGGCACCACGATCCAGATTGGCGAAAAGCTGACCAAGGGGCTTGGCGCAGGCGCAGTACCCGATATCGGCCGCAGAGCCGCCGAGGAAAGCAGGGAGGAAATCGCGCAAGCCATCCGCGGAGCAGATCTGGTGTTTGTAACCGCCGGCATGGGCGGCGGCACCGGCACCGGCGCGTCGCCTGTGATCGCGGAAATAGCCCGTGACCTGAACTGCCTCACCATTGCCGTAGTCACCAAACCTTTCCAGTTTGAAGGCAAGCAGCGGATGAAGAACGCGGAAATGGGCGTGATTGAGCTCAAGCAGCGTGTGGATACGCTGGTTGTGGTACCCAACGACCGCTTGCTGCAGGTGGTTTCCAAAGGCACTACCATGCTGGATGCTTTCCGTATCGCCGACGACGTACTCCGCCAGGGCATCCAGGGCATCAGCGATCTGATCGCAATTCCCGCCCTGATCAACCTGGACTTTGCCGACGTAAAAACCATCATGGAATCCGGCGGCCTTGCGCACATGGGTATTGGCGTGGGCAAGGGAGAAAACAAGCTGGTGGACGCCGCGAAGAACGCGATTTTAAGTCCGCTGCTGGAAACCAATATCG
Organism: Candidatus Limiplasma sp.; assembly: GCA_963664595.2. Taxonomy (GTDB): domain Bacteria; phylum Bacillota; class Clostridia; order Christensenellales; family Aristaeellaceae; genus CAXXOK01. The sequence continues at coordinate 864,366 of CAXXOK010000010.1, forward strand.
AAGGCGCCCGCGCGATTTTGATCAACGTAACCGGCGGCAGCGATATGAGCATCATTGATATCAACGAGGCCGCAAGCCTTGTGATGGAAGAGGCGGACGACGACGCCAACATCATCTTCGGCGCCGGAATTGACGAAACGATGGACGATGAAGTCCGCATCACGGTTATAGCTACCGGATTTGAAAAGATTCCTTTCCAGCAAAAGCATGAGCCGGCCAAGGCCGATACCAGTCTGGATAAGGACTGGACCCATTCCTTTGGCGGCAATGATCTGAATTCCGGTTACTCCAGCAGCTACGGCGCCACGCCGTTTGTGCAGCAGGAATACCCCGCCTCCTCCTACGACGACAGCATTGATCCCCTGCAGGGTACCGATCAAAATACCGGCAGCGGATATTACGGAAATTTCGGCAGCATTCCCACGCCGGCCGCCGTTCCCCATATGATGCAGGGGCAGCCGTTGCAGCAACGCGATCCCGGGTACGGTATGCCTGTCCCCGGCGGCAACGACCCGATGATGCAGAATACGCCTTACCAGAATGTGCCGAAGATGGAATACGGCCAATCCTACGGGGCAAAACAACAGCCGTCTTTCTCGCAGGATGCCGCTTACCAGAACAACCAGCCGCAGCAGCGGGCGTCGCAGCCCTCCGCACCGCCGCAGAATGCTCCGTCCGCCGAGCGCGATGATCTGGGCATCCCGGCTTTCCTCCGGCGGCCCACGAAAAAGTAACCCCATTTCACAGTTCAACAAGGCGATATAAACAACGGGCACATCCACCGGATGTGCCCGTTGTTTAGTCGTCGTATCAGTTTAATTCCCGGTATTGGTCGTGTTTCCGGGCATTGCGCCGTCAGGTCCGCTGGTTGGCATCGTTCCATTCTGCGGTATGCTTCCCGGCGCAAAATCTGCGTTGCTGTCCGGCTGTGCCTGGTTCTGCGCTGCGGCTTCCTTCGCTATGATATCCTCTTCATCCCCCATCAGATCCACCATCACGGTCATACCCAGGCGGATATCGTCGCTTGCAGTAAAGTCGATATACACTTTATAGGTTACGTCGGATGTATCTGTAGAGAAACTGACATCGGAAATCATGCTCACGGTTCCCGTGCTCTTGCTGGTACCCATGTCGTCATAGGTGAAAGTGAGCGCTACCGTGTCGCCAAGGGCAATATCAATCAGGTCGTACTCGTTGACTTCCATCATGATCTGCATATGGTCCCTCGGGCAGATGGTGGCAGCCAGAGCGCCCTGCTCCACATTGGTGCCGGCGGTCAGCTTCATGGTTTCTACAATACCCGCAACAGAGGTCCTGATCTGGTTACCATCCGCAACCAGATCCGGCAGTCCGCCGGTAACCGTTTCATACAGCAGCTGTCCGCGCACCACCTCGTCGCCGTCCTGCACATACAGGGCCACGACGCTGCCGCCGTCGCTGATTTTCACCTCACTGGTCCGGGAAACATCTCCGCGCCCGATCCGGCTGGTGGAATCGTAATCCGCGTCCCGGTAAATAGATACCGTTTCCCCCATCCAGAACTCGCCTTCCGCCGTCTCCACGGTGAAATTCTCATTCTCCACAGAGGTAATAATGCCTGTGCCCTCATTGTAAATCTGGAAGTTATAGCTGCGCAGATACACTTCTTCCCCCAGATGCACATACATATTCTCCGCTGACGCAAAGGCATAGTCCGTATCCGCTTTAATGGTGTATTTATTGGTCGGGGTGATATAGATGGCGGCGCCATACCGTGTTACCACGTTGCTCACCGTATCGCCCACCTGGGCGAACATACCCGTAATCTCTCCATCGATGGGCGAATATACTTTGGTGGTGCTCACCTCAGCAAGCACATCGCCCGCCTCCACATAATCGCCTTCCTTCGCCGATACGCTTTCAACCGTGCCTCCAAACGGAGCGGCAACCGCGATTGCGTTCTTGGAGACCACCGTGCCGTCGAAGCTAGCACTGGCAAGCGCCAGGCCCGGCAAGAGAAGACATGCGGTCAGGACGGCCAGGACAGATAGAATACCCTTTCTTTTCATGTTCTTTACCTCCATGCTTACATACGACGCAGCGCGTCAATTGGATTCAGTTTGCTTGCCTTGCGTGCGGGCGACCATCCGAACAGGATGCCGACCGCAGCGGAGAAACCGACGCCCAGAAAAATGGCCGAATAGGATATCGTAAACTCCGTGCCCATCATCTTGGACAGGATAGCGGACAGCGCGATGCCCAGGATAATTCCTGCGATACCGCCGATCATCGAAAGCATAAACGCTTCAATTAAAAACTGGATCTGAATCTGCCCGGGCTTTGCGCCGATTGCTTTCTTCATACCAATTTCCATTGTGCGCTCCGTTACGCTGGTCAGCATCATGTTCATAATTCCGATACCGCCGACAATCAGCGAGATGGACGCTATACCGGACAGCAGCGCGCTCATCATGGACAGCATGCTATCCATGATCTCCTGGATCGACTCCATGGATGTGATGGAGTAGGTATCGTCTTCATAGCTGAATAACGCGTCGAAGTACTCCCCCATTTTAGTTTCCACGGCATCGGTGTCCGCCTGCCCGGTTTCGCTGAGGTTGATCGTAATGGAGGAAACATACAGGGACCCGTTCATTTTCAGCACCGTGGTATAGGGTGCGAGGATATCCGCGCTGCCGGACAATATATCGGAAATCGTTTCGTCCAAATCTTCCGAAATAATGCCGATTACCGTAAAGCTCAGGTCGTTCAGATAAATCGTTTCTCCGATTGGATCGATACCATAGAAGAACTCATCCACCATCTCCTGGGATATAATGCAGACTCTCGACTTGTTTTCGAGATCAATCGGTGAAATCGCGCGTCCGCGCGCTACCGCTTCCGGATTATCTATAAAGTAGTAATCGTTGCGCCCTGCCAGAGAAATATCCGTATCATATACATCGCCGCGGGCCACGATCACGGATGCCGATACGCTGGGGACTACACCATCCACTTCATCAAACTGCGCAATTTCCTTCATGTTTGCATCGGTGAGCCCAGCCTGCATCTCGTTGCCGATTATGGTAATCGTCATCGTATCGGCACCCATGGAGGTAAACGAATTGGACAGCGATGTGCTGACGCCGGTTACCGTGGTGATCAGTGCAATAACAGCCGTAACGCCGATCAATACGCCCAGAATCGTCAGGAAGGAGCGCAGGCGGTTATGCATGATATTGGAGATGGACATTTTTACACTTTCCGTGAACATGAAGAACCCGCCCAATAAATGGTCGAATAGCTTCATTCCTCCGCCACCTCCCCTTCGGTCAGTCTCCCGTCAATGATATGTACGGTGCGGCGGGCATTTTTGGCAACATTCATGTCATGCGTAATCATAATGATGGTGCGTCCGTCCTCATGCAGCTCGTTGAACAGTTCCATAATCTGGTGGCCCGTCGTCTGGTCCAGGGCGCCTGTCGGTTCGTCAGCCAGCAGAAGCGATGGGTTGGTTACCAGCGCGCGGGCAATGGCAACGCGCTGCTGCTGACCGCCGGAAATCATATTGGGATAGTGGTGCAGACGGTGACCCAGGCCCACCTTCTCCAGCATTTCTTTGGCACGTTTTGCCCGTATGCCGGGACGAACACCGGCATAAAGAAGCGGAAGCTCCACATTTTTCAGGCAATCCAGTTTGGGCAGCAATTGGGAATTCTGGAAGATAAAGCCGATCTCCTGGCCTCTGATTTCAGAAAGCTCCTGTTCGTTCAATTCTTCAATCAGTTTTCCGTGCAAAATGTACTCGCCGGAAGAGGGTTTGTCCAAGCAGCCGATGATGTTCATCAAGGTTGATTTGCCGCTGCCCGACGGGCCGAGGACGGAAAGATATTCCCCCTCCATTATCTCCAGGCTGATGCCTTTGAGCACGACAGCCTCTTCATCACCCATCGGATACTTCTTGACAATATCCTTCATTCGAAAGAAGGTTTCTGTTATTGTAGTCATGGAACATCCTCTCTGCTCACGGCATTCCGCCGCCGAAATTGCCGCCGCCGGAGGGTCGGTTGAAATCGCCGCCGCCGGGTCCGGAGAATGATGTGCTGGAACTGGAGCTGGAGCTGGAACTGTTATCAGGCATCGATGAGAACATGCTTGCCAATCCGGTAGCTTCTTTCGCGGATTGCACCGCTTTATACACGGTTTCGCCCTCATCAAGTCCGGAAGTAATCTCGATATAATGATCGTTGTCCACACCAATTCCCACAGGTACCTGCTCCATTTTGCCTTCGTCGTTTTGCTTCAGCACATAGGCATTGTTTGCCGGGCCAAAGCTGAGCGCGTCGGAGCTGAGGATCACAACGTCATTCGCTTCCTCCTGGGGTATGACAACCGTAACCTGCATGCCCGGCAGCACTTCTTGCGAACCGGAGAATTGCGCCGTTACCGTATAGTACGAGGTGGAACCGCCGCCTGTTGGAATGCGGTTGATATGGGAGATTTCGCTGTCAAACGTCTGCTCCAGCGCCGTAACGGTCACCTTGCATGCCTGGCCCACGCTGACACTCGCCATGGAATATTCATCCACCCGGAGAGATACCTCCAGATTGCTGAAATCCACAATCTCAATCAGATCGGCGTTGGCGTTTACTTCGTCTCCCTCTTCCACCATGATCTCGTTTACCTCGCCGTCAAAGCTGGCTTTGAGAATCTCGCCGTTGGAAAGGCGCATCAGCCGCTGCTCGGCAACCACCGCTTCGCCTTCTTCCACGTAAATCTTTCGCACCGTGCCCGCCGACTCGGCCGACAGTGTTTCATCGTTTACGACATCGATGGATCCCGAAAAGCTCATCGAGTTGGAGATCGATCCGCGCGTCGTTATATAGCTGTCGTAGGTAGTCGTGGCAGCGGCTTTCAGCTTGGGAAGGACAAACAGGTACACTGCCCCGACTGCCAGCGCGATCAGGATAAGCCATAGGACCAGTTTGCGAATCCGTTTGCGCTTTCTCTTTCGCTTCAGTGTTTTACTTACGGTTGCGTCGCTCATAGTATTCCCCTTTGTCCTCCTATTGCCGGTTATTCAATCGTTTCAATGGTAACGCTCATGCCCTCTTTTACGGTATCGTCCGCAGCGAATGAGATATAGCCCCTGAACTGCGTGGCGGATGTAGTGGATGTAGTGGTTGTAGCGTCCGTGCTGGCCGTTGCCTCGCTCTTATAAGAGATTCGCGTCACCTCACCCGTAAGTACAGAACCGACATCCTCGCTCCAGTCAAACACAATGTTGGCCGATTGTCCCACATGGACGGACTCAAGCAGGTCTTCAGTGATCAGAAACTCAATTTCATAGCTGCCGGAGGGAATAACTGTCATCAGCACGGCATCCTTGGAAATCGTATCGCCGACCGCAATTTTAAGCGACGAGATAACGCCCGATACATCCGAGGTGATTACGCCGTCTTCGGACGCCGTATAGGCCATCTTTCCGGAGACGGTCTCAAACAGAAGCTGCCCGCGCGTGACCTCTTCCCCGTTTTCCACGTACAGCTTCAGCAGGCTTCCGCTGCCGTATACGGCGGTTTCGGGCATCCGGTAAATGGTTCCGCGCCCCAGGCGGGCCTCCGTGGTGTGATCAGGGTCACGGTAAATGTATACGTTTGTGCCGAGATAAAAATCCCCGCTGGTCGTTTGCACGGTATAAGCCTTCTGATCGACTTTCGTAACAATCCCCTCGCCGGAATACGTTGTTCCCGTGATGGAAACAATGTACACCTTTTCCCCGATGGTAACGTACTTCGTATCCTGCGATACAAAGGCTTTATTCGTGCTGCACGATACCGTGTACTGGCTGGTGGGAGCAATGTACAAAAGCGCCTCCGTTGTTGAGAGCGCATCGCCGGGTTCGGCAAAAACTCCGCGTATAATGCCGTCCTCCGGTGCGTAAACCTTGGTGGTTTGCATCGTTGCAATCGTATCGCCGACCGCGATCTTCTGGCCCTCGCGCACTTCAACAGTCTGCACAGCGCCGCCATAAGGCGAAGTGACCAATACCGTATCCGTTGTCGCCACAACATTGCCTTCAAACTGCTCCGCAGCCGCCAGACCGGGAAGCAGCAGCAGGACTGCCGCCAGCAAGGACATCCACCTTTTCATTGCCATCGTAATATCCTCCCTTATGGATTGATTATGGTTCTGTATCCGTGTCCGTCGGCTGCTCATCCTGTGCATTCTGCAAATCCACAAGGTTCTGCACGCTCTGGACGTTTTGCGCGTTCTGCGTTGAAGTACTTAGCGTATCCTCTCCGGTGGTCGCGGCTGCCGCATCATTCTGCGGAGCCTCTGCCGTTCCGGCTGCATCCGGCATGGTTTCCGAATCCCGCAGGGTAAAGCTTGTGCCGTCCATCGGTATCCCGTCGATCATATCCGTACCGTCTCCTGTGAAGCCGGAGAACGTGCCTTCGTCCATCCTTTGTCCGGTGGCGGCATTGATGACCGTTTTCTTGCCAAACAATGCGATATATAAATCCTCCAGGGAGAAAGCGGCGGTCGCGCTTTCCGTTCCGCTTACAGTATACACGACGTCGCCTACGCTCAAGCCGCTGACGATTTCCACATTCACGCCATCCGAGAGCCCGGTCTCAATATATTGCTTTTCGTAGCTGTTACTGGAACCCTTTAATAGTATATAGGCCCGCTCGTCCTCGTCAAATGCTATAGCGGCTAACGGAAGGATATTTACATTTGTTACCGCTTGATCCGGGATGATCACTGTGGCCCGCATCCCCGGAAGCACTTCCTCCGGCACGGTCAGATCACAGCTGACCGTATAATAGGCCAGCGTACCCGATGAGGATGATACGCGGTTGATGTGTGCAATTGTCGTGTCAAAATCCTCATCCAAAGAAATAATCCTTACGATGCATCTCTCGCCCACCGACAGGGATTTAACGTCATATTCATCCACAGACATGGTAACTTCCAGGTTTACCAAATCGGAAACCTGGACTACGCTAAAAAAGGTACGGACCCAATCGCCCACGTTGACGCGGATTTCGTTAACGACCCCGTCAAAACCGGCGGTGAAAAGCTCGCCGTTTGTCAGCAGCACCAGAGGATCGCCTTCCGATACCGAATCGCCGGATGTAACATATAATGCTTTCACCTTTGTCATTTCGCTGGCTGTAAAGGTTTCGGATTTCTTTACGGCCAACGTCGCCGAAAAGCTCATCCGTGTTTCAATATTGCCTGTCTCCACCGTATACCGGTCATAGGTCGTTATACTGTCGGGGGTCAGCATCGGAAGAAAGTAATTAACGCCGATAAGCCCTGCGATTGCAAGCACCAGTACGATGATGATCGCTCTGATCAAGCGCACAACACCTTTTTTCCTGGGCTTCTGCTTTGCCATTGCTGCTCCTGCCTTTCCTTGCATTCGTTGTCATCCTAGAATACCAACCTGAAAAGAAGCTGAAAACCGCTTTTCAGGTTGCTTTCAGGTTCTGCAGGTAGTATGCTATCGATGACAAGGGCGCACGCCTGACCCCTTATTCCGAAAGGATTCGCATGCGGATATTGATTATAGAAGATGAAGTGCGTTTGGCCGGCACGCTGGCCGATATGGCAAGCCAGGACGGTTATATCGCGGACACGGCGCATGATGGCGAAGTCGGCCTGGACAAGGCCTTATCCGGAGTATACGATGCCATTGTGCTGGATGTTATGCTTCCCAAGCTCAATGGATTTGATGTCCTCAAGCGCATGCGCGCCGAGGGGATCGGTACCCCTGTCCTTATGCTGACCGCCAGGGCGGATTTGGCCGACCGTGTGCAGGGGCTGGATCTTGGTGCCGATTATTACCTGACCAAACCCTTTGAAAACGCGGAATTCCGCGCCTGCCTGCGCGCCGTGCTCCGGCGGCAAAGCGAGATCATCCCCGAACCTTTAGTATTCGGCGATCTGATCTTAATTCCTTCACGCAGTCAGCTCTCCTGCAACGGGCAATCCCTCAGCGTAAGCGTTAAGGAAATGGAAATCATGCGGCTGCTGATGATCAACCACCAGAACATTCTCTCCAAGGAAACCTTACTGATCAAGGTATGGGGATACGATACCGATGCCAGCGATAATAATATAGAAGCGTATATCTCTTTCCTTCGTAAAAAGCTGTCTCTGCTTCATTCATCGGTTGAAATCCGTGTGGTGCGGAGGCTTGGGTACCGACTGGAGGTTACGCAATGATCCGCAAGCTGCGTACAAAACTGGTTGTTGTGTTGATGGCCATCTTTGTTCTGCTGCTGGTCACCATACTGGTCGGGATGTTCTATTCTTCCCGCCAGAACTTTGAGCGCCGCAGCACCAGCGTTTTTAATAATCAACCCCCGTCTGAAAACACGTTTGACCGTTCTGTGCAGCTGGCCTTGCCCACCGCTCTGGTTTCGATGGATACCGCCGGAAACTATACCGTATCGCAGAACCAGATTCATTACATCAGCGATGCCGAGCTGATTTCGGTGGCGGCCTCCCTGCAAAACGAAACAAAGGCCGTAGGGTTTGCCTCCGCCTATGACCTGCGCTATTTTCGGCATATAGAAAGCGACGGATCAATTACCTATTCGTTTTCCGATACCTTCATTGAGCGGGATTCGCTGCAGGCGCAGATCTGGTTTTCCGTTGTCATCGGGCTGAGCGCGCTTGCGCTGTTTGTGATTGTGAGTCTTCTGCTTTCCCGGTGGATGGTGAAGCCTGTGGAACGCGCATGGGAAAAGCAGCGCAGGTTTGTAGCCGACGCGTCCCACGAGCTGAAAACGCCTCTGACCGTTATCCTGTCCAATACCGATATGCTGATTGATTCCTCTGCTCTGACCGATAAAAAAAGCCGCATGCGGCTGGATAATATCCACGCGGAATCCAAACGGATGAAAGAGCTCACGGAGGCGCTCCTTGATCTTGCGCGCTCCGACAGCAAACCCAAAGCCATTTTGAAGGAAACCGTCAATCTATCTTTCGTTCTGTCCAGCGCGGCGCTCATGTTTGAACCCACGATCTACGATCTGGGCCGCAGTCTGGAATGCTCCATTGAGGAAAACGTTACCGTGTGCGGCGATGAAAGCAAGCTGCGCCAGCTTGCGGATATCCTGATTGATAACGCCATGCAGTACGGTGCGGAGAAAAGCCCTATCCTGGTAACCCTGACTCTGACTGGTAAAAAGGAAGCGCTGCTGTCCGTCGTCAGTGAGGGCATTCCCCTGTCGGCCAAGGAATGCACCAACATTTTCGAACGTTTTTACCGCATGGATGATTCCAGAGGACAGATCAAAGGATTCGGACTTGGGCTTTCGATTGCCCAGACCATCGCCAACGACCACGGCGGAAAAATATGGGCCGAATCGGATGGGAAGAAACTGAATACCTTCTATGTAAAGCTGCCGGTCACCACCGCTTTACCGTCTGCGCATCCCTGAAATGGGCAAGCATTATTTTAGGATCCCCATCACAAGCCCGCTGCGTCTTTACAACAGCTTCATACTGTGTTACGCTATAATAGGCCTAATGTGATGTTCTTGCAAACTTTGCAGTAGCGCCGCGCATATTATCGGAAGCGTTCTGTCGCAATCCGCGCGGGAGGGTATACATGGAGTTCATGGATGCACTCAAGCTTTTTGCCGGTCTTGCCCTTTTCCTGTACGGTATCAAGGAAATGGGCGAAGGACTGGAAAAAGCAGCTGGTCATCGAATGCAGCGCTTGCTGGAAGTGCTGACCAAAAATAAGTTTTCTGCCGTTTTAGTCGGCACGCTGGTGACAGGGGTTATTCAAAGTTCCAGCGCAACCACCGTTATGGTGGTCGGTTTTGTAAATGCGGGTCTTTTACCGCTGAAAAATGCAATCGGCGTGATCATGGGCGCCAATATCGGCACCACTGTCACCTCGCTGATGCTCTCGGTCAAACTGGATTTTGGCGTGATTTTTGCCGTAATCGGTTTGATTTTTCTTTTGCTCGGCGGCCGGTCCAGCTTTAAAATGCTGGGACAGATTTTCATCGGCTTGGGAATCCTTTTCGTAGGCATGGAAACCATGACCGATGCCATGGAACCCATGCGCGATTGGGAAGGCTTCCGTACGATGATCACCGGCGTATCCAATCCGCTGCTGGGTGTGCTGATCGGCGCGCTGATCACGGCGCTGCTGCAGTCGTCCTCCGCATCGGTCGGTATTTTGCAGGCATTGGCCAGCGCAAACCTGATCAGCCTGCATTCGTCGTTGTTCATCCTGTTTGGCCAAAATATCGGCACCTGCATCACGGCCATGCTCGCGTCGATCGGCACCAATAAAACAGCGCACCGGGCGGCCATCGTTCATCTCCTGTTTAATCTGATTGGCTCCGCCATTTTCATCATCATCGCGCTGACCTTTCCCTTTACCGAATGGATTTCCCGGCTCGCGGGCGATAATCTGCGGCTGCAGATTGCCTTTGCGCATATTATTTTCAACGTAACAACCACGCTCATTCTGCTGCCGATGTCCAAGCTATTGGAAAAAGCCGCGTACTTTATCGTGCGCGGCGATGACAAGATGGAAGAACCGATGCGCCTGACTTATTTCGATGATCGTCTGTTTTCCACGCCGCCCATCGCCGCCAAGCAGCTTTTCCGTGAGGTGATGCGGATGAGTGAGCTGGTTAAAGCAAATTTCACGTTTGCCATGGATTACTTCTTCAACCAGAAGGATATTCCGCTGGATGAATTTGATAACCGTGAAAACGTGATCGACTACCTCAACTCCGAGGTTACGGCAAAGCTGATCGAGCTTCGCGGTATGACCCTGACCTCCCGCGACATTCACCTGATGGGCTCGCTGTTCCACGTTGTCAACGACTTGGAGCGTATCGGTGACCATTCCGTCAACATTACGGAAATCGCAACAGCACGCCGCAAAGCGAAAAAAGAGTTTACCAACAAGGCAATCCACGAGCTGGAAATCCTGTATCAAACGGTCAGCGAGGCGCTGGATCGAGCGATTGAGATTGTAAACAAGCAAATTATCGATCCGGCTGTTGTTAAAAAAGTAACCGATCTTGAAAACAAGATCGATGAAATGTGCGACGAAATGACCAACCAGCATATGGAGCGCCTAAAAGCCAAGAAATGCGCGCCGACAAACGGTATCCTGTTCCTGGATCTGCTGAATAATATCGAGCGTATCGGCGACCACGCGGAAAACCTCGCCATTTCTGTAGACGAAGCCGATATCGAAGATAAGCGGCTGCTTTGGTAGGAGAAGGTTTACGCCTCCCCTACAAGCGGCTATTCCCCTTTCATTTCTCCAACGATCGGCGTATTGAGTAGCTCCGTGGTGTTCTCTTGCGAAAGCGTCCACATCAACTTGGTCACGGCCGCCTCGGTTGTCATATCCCGGCCGCTGTGCACATGCCGCAGCAGCAGCCCGCGTCCGACCTCATATACGGTGAGGTCGGCTTTTTCATACAGGCATTGGCTGACAATGAGCACATGCACATTGGTTTCTGCCAGATCGGCCAGCGCTTCCACCAGATTGCGGCGGATATAATGCAAGCCGCCCAGCCCAAAGGCTTCGATCACCAAGCCGCGGTATCCGGCTTCCTGGATAAAGCGGAACACCGCGGGCGATGTGCCCGGCACCAGTTTCATTAAAAACACATTGGCATCCAGAGTATTTCGCAGCTGGTATCCACCCCGTAAAACGCCGTTTGGCGTGAACGGCTGCGGGTTTTCGATATGAAGCCCTTCCGCGTCGAAATATCCCGCTAAGGGCGCGTTGATACTGGAGAACGCGTCAATTGCCGTCGTGTGGGTTTTCACACATCGCGTGCCCTGAATCAGCTTCTGATCAAAGCACACATACACCCCGCGAAGGGGCTGTATGGCCGCCGCAGCCGCCCGGCGCAGGTTGCCGCGGGCATCGGACAGGGGCTCGCCGATGGGGATCTGTGAGCCTGTCAGGATCACGGGCTTATCGATGCCCGCCAGCATATAGCTGAGCATCGAGGCGGTGTAGGCCATGGTGTCGGTTCCATGGGTGATTACCACCCCATCACAATTCTGAGCGGCGTTATGCACCGCTTGCGCCAGCACACGCCATTCTTCCGGCTGCATATTGCTGGAATCAAGGCAAAACACATCCCGAGGCTCAATCTCACAGGGAAACTGAATGCCCGCAATCAGTTCTTTCGCACTGAGCGTCGGCTGATATCCAGCCTCGCTTCGGGTAGAGGCAATGGTTCCGCCTGTTGCCAGCAGCACAATACGTTTCCCCATATACGATTCCTCGCTTCTCTTGTACACCGCATTCGGATAGAATATGGCAAACAGGATGATACTCAAAATTTACGGGAGCTTGATCCGTTAACCCAAAGCAAATAGAACGATTACCCTTATATCTATAAATTTTCCGCAGAACCGGTTTCCCTGAATCAGGGACTGGGTCTGCGTCTGTTTCTGCAATCCTTGATTCGCTGTTTTCACGGCATTCGCCAGGCTTCTTCGCTGGTTACGCGATGCGCAGGGAGCGCCGATTGGTTATAGTCGCATATTGATGAATTACCGATATCCTGTTTTCGGGTAGTTTACGTACTACATTGTCCTATAGAAAAGCAACTGATATGTCATTCCAGCATCGCCGCCGCTACTCATTACGGATGACAAATACAAGAAGCGTTCCCTTCTCCACGGTAATATGGATTTCACTGCTGTCGGTCGTTTCATTGCTGATGCCCAGCGGCCGGTCACAGGTGAGTAACGCATGATCCAGCGGATATTTCAGCCCTTCCAGGGTAACGCCTTCCGCACGGTCTCCATGGCAAAACACGGATACAATACTGCCGCTTTGCATCTGCGGCAGGTGCAGTGTTTCATTGGTTATGGCATATACCTCGTACTCCGGACAGATCATTTTACAGGCAAATCCCTGTCGGCTTGTGCTGCCCAACAGCTGCAAATTCGCCTGCGAATGGTCAACACGTCCGCCGCTGGCTCCGTAAAAATAAAAGGTCCGATAACCACGCGCAATCCCTTCGGCAAGGGCAAGCGCCATATCGGTATCATCTTTCTCCGGAGGAAACGCTTTTTTCGGAATATCCTTGGGCACCCATTGCAGCGAATCAAAATCGCCGACCAGCAGATCCGGCACAATCCCGGTGCTTTGCAGCGCGGAATAACCATCATCGGCCGCAATGACGCAATCCTCTTTGGTGGGATATAATCCGCGCATGGTAAACGCGCCTGCGCCGACCAAATAGCAAATGGGCATGGAAAACTCCTTTTCACAGAACAGGAAGGGAGTTACCCTTGAGCAGGGCAACTCCCTTAAATTGATTCACTCGGTTAGCGCTTGGAGAACTGAGGCGCGCGCCTTGCGGCTTTCAGGCCGTACTTCTTACGTTCCTTCATACGCGGATCGCGTGTGAGGAAACCAGCCTTTTTAAGGCTGTCCCGCAGCTCGGGATCGGCCTTGATCAGGGCACGGCTCACGCCGTGGCGGATTGCACCGGCCTGGCCGGTAAGTCCGCCGCCCGTAACGGTGACGAGGATGTCCATATCGCTGCCGGCCTTGGTAAGCTCCAAGGGCTGGCGCACGGTCATCTTCAGCGTTTCCAAGCCGAAATAGCTATCCAGGTCACGCTTGTTTACGATGATTTTTCCGTCTCCCGCTACCAGACGAACGCGGGCGATGGCCTTCTTGCGGCGGCCGACGGCACTGTATTCAACCTTAGCCATGATTATCTATCTCCTTACTTGAGTTCCAGCGTTTCGGGTTTCTGCGCCGCATACTCATGTTCCGCACCGGCATACACGCGCAGCTTCTTTGCCATGCTGCGGCCGAGCGGGCCCTTGGGCAGCATGCCGACGATGGCCTTCTTTACGGCAAATTCGGGCTTTTCTTCCATCAATCGACGATACGGGGTTTCGGACAGGCCGCCCGGATAGCCGCTGTGATGGTAGTACATTTTCTGGTCCAGCTTTTTGCCGGTCAGCAGTGCCTTTTCGGCATTAATGATGATGACATAGTCTCCCGTGTCCACATGAGGGGTAAACGTAGGTTTATGTTTTCCGCGCAGCACAGTTGCTACTTGGGTGGCCAAACGGCCCAGAACAACATTCTGAGCGTCCACGACGTACCATTTCCGCTGTACATCCGCGGTCTTTGCCATATAGGTATTCAAGTTGATATCCTCCTTCAAAGGAAACAATCATGTTCGTGCCGCGTTCGATGGTCAGCAAACGCACACTGTTCAATAAACGGTCCGGGGCTAGCGGAGTGTCTATTGATGCCAACGTTGATGATACCAGATTTTTCTTTGGTTTGTCAAGGTTTTTCGCGTGAATCCTGTCTCTGAACTTCCAATTCTTAAATATACGCGTCCCGTCGCAATTCCGTTTGTTTTACGATTTTCTGTTCTTTGCTTTACCCTTCCTGAACTCATTGAAACCGCTACGCTATCCCTTTTCAGAAAACGAAAATACTGATTTACTATTCAAAATTTGTGCTTCTCTTTACTTATTATTTATGTTATAATTGTTAAAAATATGTTGTTAATATACCCACTAACTTAATATTACAGATTCAAAGGGTACTTAACAGCAGCTTTCCGGTTTTGTTTATACGATTGTAGATCGACCTTGACAATCGTATACGTACTCCTCTATCAATATGAAGCAGCTGCGAAATCCATAGTTTTAATTTGAGGTTATGGTTATGAAACAGAAGAAGACAATGATCCTGGTTTTCATCATACTGGCGCTTCTCCTTGTTCCGCTTCAAGCACTGGCTGTAGATCCGCCAACGCTATCCCTGCAAGAGGATACCGGCATAAGCACCGATGGAATAACGTCAAACGGTACGATGCTTGTCGGCGGGTTGGCATCCGGCGCTACCTGGGAGTACTCCATCAACCAGGGTGTCAGTTGGGCTGCCGGCACCGGCACAAGCTTTGTTTTGGATGATGCCACGTATCCAACCGGCTACCTAAGGGTACGGCAGACAAGCGCCGGCGCTACCAGCGCGGTAACAACCTATCCCTCAGAGATTGTGGTTGCAGGCAATCAGATCGATAATGGGGACTTCCAACAAAATAACGTGAAGTTTTCAACCGATTACATCTATAAGGCGCCCAATACGCCGGGAGACTTGAGTGAGGGCTACTATTCGGTCGTCGATTTTTCCAATGATGCCCATAGTGGTTTTGAGCCTGCCTATGACCATACGTACGGCAATGAGGCGCAAGGGTTGTTTTTCGTGGCAAACGCCTCTGGAGATATCACGGATATTGTCTGGCAATCCACCTCGGCGATTACCGTGGATGCCGGAGTAGCCTACCGTTTTGAGGCATATTTAATGTCTCTGACCAACGATATGAATGTCGCAAACAATTACCCCTTCATCAGGTTTCAAATCGGCGACGGCACCAACTGGGCGGATCTGAACAACACCGACGTGGCATGGGTTGCCAATGAAGAAGGTATCTGGCACGTTACCTATGCCGACGGTGTTTTCAGCAACAGCGGAACCTTCTATATCAGGATGCTGAATGATCAGCCAAACGGATGGAATGATCTGGGTCTTGATGATATTTATTTCGGTTTGCGGGGAGCGGCGCCCTCCGCCTCCGACTCTACAACCAATCCCACAGCCACACCCACCACCTTTAGCACCAGCACAATGCTCTCAACGGAATTGGCGAACGATACGGGTGCCAGCGCAACGGATATGCTAACCAATAACGGGCAGGTTAACGTCAACGGCCTGGTACACGCGTGGGAGTATTCTCTTAACGGAGGTTCAACCTGGATTACCGGAACAGGCAGCTCCTTTACGGTCTCCGGTGACGGAACCAAGTCTGTAATCGTTCATCAAAGAAATGATACCAATACGGCATGGCTGGTTTCAACCGCGCCGCTTAATTTTACGCTGGATACCACTGCACCTGTGTTTTCCTCCGGCTCAGTCAGCGGCAATACGATTAATATCACATTTAACGAAAATCTCAACACCAACACCCCTCCGTCCGCCTCTGATTTTTCCGTTTCTTTAAACGGTAGTATTACTCCCGTATCTTCCCTGAACGTAAGCGGAAACAACATCGCACTTCTCATGTCTTCGAATTTGGATCCTGTAACCTCGTTTTTGATAAACTACGCGAAAACGCCTGCCGAACCAGCCGTTACCGACATTGCCGGGAACGCGAATACAAGCTTCAGTTTTTCATTATTCAAGGTTTCATATAGCGGAAACCGTGCTTCCGTTGGCACTCCCCCAACGAATCAAATCTATAGCTATGGCGATACGGTCACCATAAGTGATAACTCCGGAGGATTATACTATACCGGCAATCAGTTTAGCGGCTGGAATACTGCGGCTGATGGCAGTGGAACCGCCTATTCCGTGGGATCGCAATTTCCCATGCCCAGCCACGCCATCACCCTCTATGCGCAGTGGAGAGGCATTCCCATCCCAAAGACGGGGGATTCGCCGTATACAACCTATTGGATTTTCCTTGCTTTTGCTTCATTTGCCAGCCTGATCGCCACATTCAACCGTCTGCGCAAATCAAAGAAAAACAGCCTGCAACCAGATCAATTGGGGTAACACTTCAATTAGGCTTTCAGGGCGTGAAAGAATATTTGGATGGAGGGAAAAATTGCAATTTCGCTGTTGACAAATACACCCAGATTCCGTATAATAGCCGTTGCATGCGGCCGTGGCGGAATTGGCATACGCGCACGTTTGAGGGGCGTGTTCTTAACCGAGTATGGGTTCAAGTCCCATCGGCCGCACCATACATCACCTGCGAAGGAATACAATTCGCAGGTGATGTTTTATATTCATATAGTTGGCAATTGTTGATATATAAGGGATTATTGCGAGGAACGTTTCAATGCTCCATCCGACAATTCACGTATAATTTTTGATTTGTGCTGATCATACTGGAGTACCCCCAGAAATTTCAAACGCATATACAGTCACAGCTATATTCCAACAGAAACCGTTCTGTATCACCTATCCAAGAAAATAATCATAAATACAACAGCATCTTGACAGAATAAAGTAAAACGTATACAGTAAAACTAACGATGTTAGTTTTATATTTGGAGGCACTGAATGACCGCAAACAACCAAGGCAACCGGGATAAAATCGTTCGGGCAGCCATATCGCTTCTGGATGAATATGGCTACGAAGGCGTTTCCATGCGGGATGTCGCACGGCTTGCAGGCATCAAGGCGAGCTCAATCTATAACCACTTTGACGGAAAGGACTCCATGCTGGACGCCGTAGTGGACGAGTTTGAAACGATTCTTGATACACGCGGCATAAACCGCGCCGATCCACAGAGGGATGCGGAAGGGCTGGATGACCCGCCTACGTTGCTGCTGTCCATTATGACAGCACCGCTTGCGTTATTGGAGGATGACCGCACAGCCGGTATCATCCGCATCGTAACGCGGTGTCAGCGCCACCATGCGGGAATACGGTCGTTTCTGCGGAAAGAAATGTTTGACAGGCCGCTCCAGCGCATCAAAGATGTGCTTGGCTTACTGCAATCGTCCGGTTGTCTCAGCGAGAAGGAAGGATGGTCGGTGGATTTTCTGGCCGCGGAGCTGCAATCGGTATTCGTAGCGGATTACTACCGGTTATCACTCAGCGACATGAGCGGCGCGCCGGACACGCAAAAAGTCAGGCAGGCACTGGCGGAGCATGTGGCCTTCTTCTGGAAAGCGGCCCGAAGGGAGAACGAGAAATGGACGGTATGATGGGAAGTCTGGCAGGCGTGGCACAAACGATGCTGCTTCCGCTTTGGGGTCGTTACAGCGAGAGCCTGAAACCGGACGGGCTGATACACGATTCAAAATGTGTGGAGCTTGTGGATAGTAACGGCCTTGACCTGAAAAGCATTGCAGGCACGCAGCACCCGCTGACAAGGCTTGCGTGGGCGGCGCGGGCATGGAATGCCGATGCCGAGCTGCACAAGCTGATAACCCATGGGGCTGTAACGGTGCTGTGCCTTGGCTGCGGGCTGGATACGGCATTTTTCCGCGCCGGTGCAAACGCTGCGCATTGGTACGACATGGATCTGCCGGAGGTGATTGCGTGGCGGCGGCAGCTGATTGGGGGGCACGAGCGCTGCACGATGATACCGGGCTCCGTGCTGGACAAAAACAGCTACACCGACATCCGCGTTACGGGGCGGCTTGTGGTGCTGGCGCTTGGCGTATTATGCTACCTGACCGCGGATGAGGTGAGCCGAACGCTTTCTCTGGCGGCATCGCTGGCTGATGATGTGGTACTTTTGTGCGACTACTTTTCCCAAAAAGGAGTTGAGGTGAGCAACAGCATGGTGATCAAAGAGATCGGCGCGCCGATGATCTGGCACGCAACGTCCGCCGAGGGCATAGCGGCGATGCGGCCCGGTGCGCAGGTACTGGATGATTATGCGCTGTTTGCGCGCATCATGCCACGGCTTTCGGAAACGGACGCGGCCATGGCAGCGAAATCCGATTCGATACCGGTGGAAAGCATGGCGGTTGTTAAGCTGTAGCAGGAGCACACCAAACAGGCGAAAGAAATTCCGCTTGCCAGGCAGCCAGAAAACCATTTTTATCACAAAGAGCCGTTATCTTTTCAAAAAGCCACCCGATACGAAACCATATGTTTGGGATCGTTTCTTCGGACGCAGCGATAAACCGCTTAATGGATTATCAATAGATTTCATCACAAAAAATCAGCGGGAGTACCGCCCTGACAACCTTTTCTTTTCAGGGTCAGCCTGTCAAAGAACCTCTTCGTGTCGTTATCGCCTCTCGCTTCATAGCGCCTTCGGCGCTGTTCGCTCGCTTACCCCTTTGTTGTAATGCAAGCCTTTGGGGTTCCACCCCAGTCCCCGGCAAGGGTTTCACCCCTGCACCCTGACCAGGACTTTCAGCCCTGGACCCTTCTTTTTTGTCAGCCTGCCCCTGACAACCTTATCGTTGTCAGGGTTTTATGATTTGCTGGTTTATACAGCAGTAAACCTTACCGATGGAAGCTATCAATTGCAGCCTTTGGCGCACTATGATACAATGAAATAAACAATAGTCCCCCGTTAAGACTTAACATAAATTAAAACAAAACGACAGGCATATCGGTTCCCTCAGAACAGCTTGACAATGCCACCGCAGGAAGCGACGACAAGAATCATCTGCGTTATCGTCTGATCATTCCCCTATTTTCGAACAATCTAAAAACGACGTTTCAAATCTTTTCCATTTCTTTATACTATTATCAGGCAAACGCCTTTCACTCACAGTATGCAACAAGACTGTTCCAAAGATAAAAGGAGGAAAATTCATGAAAGCACTATACACCACGACAGCTGTATCCACAGGGGGCCGTTCCGGTAAGGTATCGGTTAATAACAGCGAACTGGCCTTTGAAATGTCACCGCCCTCCGAAATGGGAGGAGCAAAACCCGGTGTCAACCCGGAGCAACTGTTTGCCGCGGGCTATGCCGCATGCTTCGGCAGCGCCTTACAGCATGTGGTAAGGGTCAGAAAGCTACATGTCCCGGCTCCGGCTGTACAACTGACCGTCGGCATTGATCAAGACGAGAACGGAGGATATTTCCTCAGCGCGGATATCGTCGGGATTATCAAGGGAGTCGATCAGGCGCTGGCAGATGAGCTTGTTCAAGAGGCCCATACCGTATGCCCGTATTCCAAAGCCACCATGGGGAATATTGCGGTCACGCTCTCTGCCGTGGCCGAATAGCCACTAATCGTTTAACAACGCGTGTATCTCCCTGAAACCCGCCGGAAAGGAGCGTTTAAACCATGGACACTTTACAGTTTGCCCTCGATATGGAGCTTGACGGGGAACGGTATTACCGCCGACAAGCGGAACAATACGTAAACACCCCGCTTGCACCCATGTTTACCCTCCTGGCAAAGGATGAGGCGAAGCACGCCGGAATCCTGCAAAACAAGATGGATGGGTTGCCATATGAGCTTTCGGCAAACGAGCATCTGATGAACCGCAAAAACCTGTTTATCGGGTTAAGCGACTATCAACCGCCCGTGAAAGAGGATCCGGATCAAGCCGCACTGTACCATGAAGCGCTTGAAATGGAGCAGCGGAGCATTGACCTGTATACCGATCTGCGTACAAAGGCCGCTGATGATCAAACCCTGTCTCTGCTGGATTTTCTGATCCAGGAGGAAACAAGGCATTATCAGATCCTGGAGGACATGTTCCGCTTTGTGAACCGTCCCAACGAGTGGGTGGAATCCGCAGAGTTTGGTTTGCGTGAGGAGTACTGATTTTTTGATACAGTTTCGCCAGAACAGCAATCCACACATCGTTTATCAGCTTGGATTTCCTGTGCCATAACAGGCGATTGAACCACAAACAGACAGTATCGCAGTATCCCCCGCACTGCGCCGCTTCCTTTCCACCCCGCTTCCCATGAGCAAAGCCCTGATCAACGTACCGACGTCCGTTGACCAGGGCTTTGCCTTTGAGGAGGAAAAGGAACTTCCCGATTATTTCTTGTTCATGTACTTGCGGATATCCAGTGCCACCGCGCCTGCGATGATCAGACCCTTGATAATCTGCTGCCAGTATGGATCGACGCCGATAAAGGTCAGGCCATAGTTGATCACCTGGAAAATGAACACGCCGGACATTACCCCGCCGACCGTGCCCACGCCGCCGGATGTGGATACGCCGCCCACCACGCAGGCCGCGATGGCATCCAGCTCGTAGCCAGTGCCGTAGTTGTTGGTAGCGCCGCCGGTGCGCGCGGCTTCCAGCACACCGGCCATGCCAATCAGGGCTGCACACAGGGCAAAGATCACGATAACGGTGAACGTCACATTGATGCCCGATACTTTGGCGGCCTCCGGGTTGCCGCCGATGGCAAATACGTTTTTGCCGAATACGGTTTTATTCTGCATAAACCACACAATAAAGCATACCGCCAGGGCAATCAGCACAATGATGGGGATGAAGCCGTAAATCTCCCCCGTTCCCAGGAAGCCGAAATCAGAGCGCAGGCCGCCGATCGGCTGGCTGTTGTTTGGTTCCATATTGAAGTAAATAGAGGTCGCGCCATATACGATAACCATGGTCGCCAGCGTTGCGATGAAGGGCGGCACATGGAGCTTCGATACGACAAACCCGTTGAACAGGCCGAACAGCAGGGCGATGAATACCGCCAGCACGAAGGGGATGATCACCGGCAGCGCCGGAAGATCCGGATAGAACAGCCGCGAATAATCGGCGTTCTGCAGCATGCTGGCGGAGATAACCGCCGCCATGCCCACCACGCGGCAGGCGGACAAGTCTACACCGCCTGTGCCGATAATCACAAAGCTCATGCCCATCGCAATGATCAGGCGTGTAGAGGATTGCTGAATAATGTTGATGAACGTGCTGGTGCTGAAGAACTTCGGGTTGATCATCGCAATGATGATAATCAGGGCCAGCAGTACCAGAAAGATGGCCTTTTCCGACGCGAAATGGGCTATGCTTTTCAGGGTGAAATTCGCTTTCTTATTCTCCAGCACAAGGTTGAACAGCAAAATAAGCGATGCGATAAGCCCAAGCCTGTACCCAAACCCAAAGACATAGCTTTTTGCGATTTCTCCCAGTTCCTTATTGCTGGAGGTTTCTATGCGAAGCGCCGAAAAGCAGTACAGAAGAACCCCGGCCACAGCAAGCAATTTCCGGAATTTCAAAGGTGTTTTCAGGAAGGTCAGCACCGCAAGCAGGCCGATCATCAGAATACCGGGAAGCAGCGTCCACACAACGTCCAGATTGTTGGCGGCGGACAGTTGTCCGGCGATAATCCCAAATCCCGTAACATGATACGTCGCAAGCACTTCTTCCGGCGTATCCACCAGCGTTACGTCGCTCACTTCCATCGGAGGTTCCGGCACCTCACCGGCCTCAAGTTCCGAAAGCCCGTTGGTATATTTAATCAACTGGGAATCCGCGGGAACGGGGTTTTGCGCGGGCACCGGACCCACAAGGTTTTGCAATCCGGACAACACTTTCCGGGCTGCCGTCAATTCATCCTTCGCGGCTTGCAGCGCCGTCTCGGCGGCTGTTATCTTGTCCGTGTCGTTGGGGAAATCCGTGGTGATCTGATCGTAGCTTGCTTGTGCGGCATCCACGGCAGGCTGCAGCACTTCGCTGATCTGTGTGCCCGTGGTTTCCCGCAAAGCGATTTTATCCTTGTATTCCTGCACAGATGTCAGATAATCCACCTGCGCATCCGTATAAGCCTGTACGCCGTCGTAGCCTGCGTATGCCGGTACCTGGTAATTAATATAGGGCAGAAAACAGCTCAGCACCACCGCGCACGCAAGAAACACCGTTAAGGCCGTACGCACGGATCCCTTGTTGAGTATACGATCCAAGGTTTGAGCCACGGAAGCCGCTTTTTCTTTCATTGGTTCATTCACCCCTTATGATGCGCTAGAAGCACTGGATAATTTTTCGGAAAACTGCGTCGCAAGCCTCATCACGTCCACCTGCGTCGCATCCTTACCGGGAAGAATGCCGGACAGCCGTCCTTCGCACATGACCATAATCCTGTCGGACATCCCCAATAGTTCCGGCATTTCCGATGAAATCATGATGATACTCTTTCCCCGCTTCGCCAGCTCCGCGATAATGGTATAGATTTCATACTTCGCGCCTACGTCGATACCGCGGGTCGGTTCGTCCAAAATCAGGATATCCGGTTCCAGCAGCAGCCAGCGTGCCAGCAGCACCTTTTGCTGGTTGCCTCCGGACAGATCCTTGATCAGCGTTTGATAGGACGGTGTTTTAATCCGCAGCTGATCAATGGAGCTGATCGTATCCTTAACGCGTCTGTGATCATCCAGAATATGCAGCGGGCCTATCGCGTAGTCTCTGTTACGCGCGACCACAATGTTTTCCAGTACGCTGAGCATGGAAAAAATACCGGTCCGGCGCCTTTCCTCCGTCAGCAGCGCCATACCGTATTTCATGGCGGCGAAGGGGGATGTAATTTTCGCTTCCTGACCTTCGATATAGATTTTCCCCTCGCTGATCGCCCGCAGGCCAAACACCGCTTCCAGCAGCTCGGTCCGCTGCGCGCCCATCAGGCCTCCTACGCCAAGGATTTCTCCCCTGCGCAAATCAAACGAAATGTGCTGAAACGAACGGGGATTGATGCTGGTAAAGTTTTCGACACGCAGATAAACCTCACCCGGCACGTTCTCTCTGGGCGGAAAGCGGTGCGTCAAATCACGTCCTACCATCCGGTTGATGATCAAATCGGTCGTCAGTTCACCGGCCGGCCATGTGCCGACGCTTTTGCCATCCCGCATGATGGTGACCTCGTCCGAGATCTCCAGAATTTCTTCCATTTTATGCGAAATGTATATGATAGCGGCGCCGCGGTCGCGCATCCGCCGTATAAGTTTGAATAAATGTTCCACTTCATTTTCCGTCAGCGAGGACGTCGGTTCGTCCATGATGATGATTTTCGCGTCGTATGAAATGGCTTTGGCAATTTCGATGGTCTGTACCATCGATATCGAAAGATTTCGGATCAGCTCGCGCGGATTGACGCTGATTTCAATATCTTCGAGCAGCGCTTTGGTTTTTTCGTACATCCTTTGCTCGTCGATAATCACGCCCTTCATGGGATAACGGCCAAGCCAGATGTTGTCCATCACGTTTCGGTAGGGAATGGGATGCAATTCCTGGTGGATCATTGCGATGCCCATATCAAGCGCGGTTTTTGAATCCCTGATGTCCACCTTTTCCCCGTTCAGTATAATATCGCCGCTGTCCTGATGATAAATCCCGAACAGACACTTCATCAGCGTAGATTTTCCGGCTCCATTCTCCCCCATCAGGGCGTGAACCGTACCCTGTTTTACCTGCAGCGTAACATTATCCAGCGCCTTCACGCCGGGGAATTCTTTGTCGATGCCGACCATCTCAAGCATGTAGCCGTTTTGCTCTTGTACAGTCAAGCGTTTTCGCCTCCCGCCAGAAGTGATTCTTAGCCCCATAGTGCAGCATAGCACGGGAGGGAGGAAATGACTTTCTCCCTCCCGTGGGCAAAATCCGATCGAATTGGGTGCGGTCCGTTATCGAACCGGTTCAGACCTTATTCGAAGTCTGCCGCGTTGTCGATGGTGACCTTCTGATAGGGCACCCAGATGTACTTGCCATCGGTGATCTCGTAGGCATAGTTATCCGCGGTGGGCTCTTCACCCTGGCCCAGCAGGATAGCAAGCAGGATGGTGGCGCCGCCCTGGTTGACCGCGTCGTTAAGCACGGTGCCCAGCAGGGTGCCTTCCTTGAGCGCTTCCAGTGCGGGAGCGGTGGCATCCACGCCTACGACAGGCATGAAGTTACCTTCGGAGAAATAACCGGCGGCTTTGAGGGCTTCGATTGCGCCCAGCGCCATATCATCGTTGTTGGCCAGCACGGCTTCGATTTTATCACCATGTGCCGCGAGGAACGCAGCCATCTTATCCTGGCCCTTAACGCGATCCCACATGGCGGTATCCTGCGCGATGCACTCCACTTTGAAGCCCGCATCCTCGATGGCCTTCACGGAGTACTCTGTGCGCAGTTCGGCATCCTGATGTCCCGGTTCGCCGGTGAGCATGACATACTGGATGATGCCGTCGCCGTTTTTATCGGCTTCCGGATTGGCGGTGAAGTAATCCGCGATGATTTGTCCGCTCATCGTGCCGGATTCTTCCGCTTTGGCGCCGACATAGTACACCATGTCGTATTTCTGCATGTCTTCGGCCAGGGGCTCACGGTTGAAGAACACAACCGGGATATCCTCCGCCATCGCCTTGTCGATAATAACGCCTGCGGCGGTACGGTCAACCGGGTTGATGGCCAGCGCGTTAACGCCCTTGGAAAGGAACAGGTCAACCTGGTCGTTCTGGGTTGACTGATTGTTTTGGCTGTCTGCGATATCAATCGTGGCAAGGCCCGCTGCGGCCTCCTCAATCGCAATACGGACGCCCGTCATAAACGTGTCGTCAAACTTGTAGATGGTAACACCTACGGAGGGAAGGTCGGCGGCCATGGCAACGGTCAGGCTGAAGAGCATGACAAGCGCCAGCGACAGAGACAGGATTTTTTTCATCATGAAGTCCTCCTTATGTATTTTTCCGGCGAATTTTCGCCAGTCTTGACATGATCTTATCAAATCGCCGCGCTCACCTGAATACAATATCTTTCTGAAAGCTTTAGAATTTTTTCGTTCTTTTCATTATTGCACCATCGGGAAAGCCAGCTTCTGGTTTTCCGGCAGATACATATTATCCGAGTCAATCACCCGGCTTTCCGTGTAATAGTTTACGGGAAGGGTCTTCCCGTTGAGCCTGTCCAGCGCAAACTGCACCCCGAGATAACCCATGGCAAACGGCATGCCCAGCACCATTGCGTCCACCTGCTTTTTTTCCAGATAGGTCGTCCGGTTCTGGCCGCAGTCCATACCCACCAGCACAAGATCCTGCTTAATCCGGGACATCACCTTGGCGGCGGTTTCGGTATACTCTCCCGTCAGGCACAAAATCCCGGTGATCTCCGGATGCGCCTCAATGATCTCCGGTATGTTGGGAAGCTCTTCGCCGCTTTGCGCAATTTGATACATCACAGGTCCCTCTCCCCATTCGCCGAGCACCTGCTTTGCGCCCTTCAGCGTAAGGGCAAACGTATTGCCGCCCTCCTCCCCCAGCACCAAAAGGGTGCCGCCGGAGGGGCCTAACCGGTCCAGTAAAGCCCTGGCAGCCATCGCACCCGCGTTTTGGTGATCGTCGCTGATTGTGCAAACAATCTGCTGCGCGTCAAGCGTTTCCCTCAGGCTTAAAACAGGCACGCCAAGCTCCGCCGCCGTCTCCAGCGCTTCGGTTACATTCTCGTTTCTGGACGGCACCAGCAGGATAGCCTTCGCGCCTTCCTCCAGCGATTCCAAAATCAAATCCGCCTGACTGATCACCTGGCTTCCGGCATAATCCGGAGCGGAGATGAGGGTATCCAGGCCCCTTTCCTTGGCCGCCTGTTTTACGCCCTGCTTAAGCTGAAGGGCGCTGAAGCCGATATCGGTATCCAAAATCAAGGCGATCGTTGTGCCTACGGTTTTTGTTTCCATGTTTTGTTTGGGTGAAAACCCCCACCACAGGATCACCGCCGCCAGCACCACGCACAAAAGCGCCAGCCATGTATTACGTTTCATGGCATATCCTCCCTGATCACCGGCAGCCGAAGGTATACCTGTGTTCCTTCATCTTCCACGCTGAAAATGGTAATGCCGTATTCCTTGCCGAAGGTCAGCTGAATCCTCTCATGCACGTTCCGCACGCCGATCCCGGATTTCCCCGCGGGCGCGGTCAGGATCGTCTCCACCTGCTCGGCCGGCATCCCGGCGCCGTTATCCTCGATTTTAAAAACGAGCATATCTCCTTCCCGATACGCCTGAATCGATACGGAGCCCTTTTCCACCATATATTCTTCCAGCCCATGCTGGATGGCGTTTTCCACGATCGGCTGCACGATCAGCTTGAGCGTTTTCAGCGGCAGAACCTCTTCATCCGCCATGATCGTATACGCAAATTTATTCTGAAAGCGCATGTTTTGGATGATCAGGTAATTGCGGACATGCTCCAGCTCCTCCTGCACGCTGATCGTGCGCATCCCTTTGCTGATGGAGATACGAAACAGCCTCGCCAGCGCCGTAACCATGGTAATCGCTTCCCGGCTGCGGCCGCGTTCCTCCATCCACACGATGGAATCCAGCGTGTTGTATAAAAAATGCGGGTTAATCTGCGCCTGGAGCGCGTTGAGCTCGTGCAGGCGCTTGGTTTCCTGTTCATATACGATTTGATCCATCAGCGCCCGTATCCTCTCCAGCATATGCCTGAAGGCCCGGCTGAGGGAATGGATTTCCGCGTAGCCCTGCTCGTTTATGGTGATGTTCAGGTTGCCCGCTTCCACCTTGGCCATGGCCTGCTCCAAATTGCGCAGCGGCTTGGACACATAGGAACCGGACAAAATGGCCACCGCCATCGACAGGAACACACCCGCGCCCAGAATGGAAAGCGTAATGCGCAGCATCTCCGGTACAATGGTCATGATCTCATCCAGATAAGCGACGCCTACCATGCGCCATCGCGTGAAATCCACCGTGGTAACGATCAGGAGCCTTTCCCTGTCCTCAAACACATCGCGGCAGGTACCGAACACCAGATTGCGGACCGCCGACAGGTTTTCCTCCTTCAACCCCGCGTAAATCAGCTGCTGCTGCGGGTGATACACAATCTCCGTATCCGTATCCACCAGATATACATAGCCGCTCTTGCCCAGGCTGATGTTCTCGCAAAGGCTGGTAATGGCCGTAAAGTAGTAGTCCGCCATCAGTACGCCGGTTTCCTTGCTTCCGTCGCGGGTATATTCCACCGTGCGGCTCAGGGTGATAACCCAGGCATATTGTCCGGCAAAGATGTTCTGCACATAAGGCGAGGAGAAAAATACCACGGAGGTTGTTGCCTTGAAGGGTTTTTGAAACCAGCTGAAACTGCGGATATCATCGTCGGGCATCGATTGCTCTCCGGCGGTTCCAGCCAGCATTTCCCCCTGCGGGCTGAACACCGCCATCGTTGCAACATCCTTTCGGGACGATTGCAAAAACACCATGTCGCTTTTCAGCTCCGGCACGCCGATATCACTGGCCTGTGAAACCAGCGCGGCAAAGAAATCCATCGTATCGAGCATATCGTTTACATATACGCTCAGGCTGGCGTTTCCCTGATTTACTGTCTGGCGCGTTCGTTCCATCGAGTTTTCTTCCAGCAGGGTGGATACGCGGGTTACGACGCCCGTGCTTACGATCAGCAGCAAAAAAAGCATACCAACCATAAAATAGATGGTAATCACCATTTGCAGGCTGGTATGCCGCATGGCATTTTTCCCGGAACGCATCACAGGCTCTCCCCCGTCAGGTTTTTGCGGGCTGTGGAAGGCGAAATGCCAAAATGCTTTTTAAACGAATAGCTGAAATAGCTGGCTTCGCCCATGCCGACCATCTCCGCAATCCGAGCGGTTTTCAGATCATTTTTCGCCAGCAGGGTCATCGCACGGTCCATCCGCATTTCCGTGAGATATTTGTGGAATGTTTTCTTGGTTTCCTTTTTGAAGATCGTGCTGAAATACGCCGTGCTGATGTGCAGATGACGGCAGATTTTTTCCAAGTTCATGCTCTGTTCCGTATAGTGCTCCTGCAAATAGGCGATGGCCTGCTGGGATATGCGTTTGCCGTTTTCCACATAGTTGGTGGCAATGCCCTCCGCAAGCTGGGCGCACATGGTTTTCAGAATTGTTTTTATCTCATCAGGGTTTTTGCATTCCAGCACCGCTTCCAGCGACCAGAACCTGCCGTCGGAGTGCGCAACCCAGTTAAACCCCATCTCGGCAGCGGTGTTGACAATGGCCATATACACTTCCGTGACCGCAACCTGATATTCCGGGATGGTCGCCATGCTTTTGCAAATGCCGTCCAGCAGGGTCTGCACCTGATCGTTCGTCTCCGCGGCGTCCCCGGTTTTTATGGCGTTTACCAGGGCGCGCACATCCGGTTTGAGGATTTCCTTCTGCTCGGCCTTTTCCACGCCGATATCCGTAATGGTCATCACGCTGTCATCCCCGAACAGCGTGGAAAAATCCATGGCCGACTGCGCCTGGTGAGCCGCCAAACTCAGCTTATCCAGCTGGATGCACGGCTTGCTTACGCCAATGGCAAGCGAGCACGATAAATACCGAAGCACGGTCAGTTTTGCGGTATCCAGCAGATTGATAATCTCTTCATATCGTTTTTCGCTGCAATCATCCACCAGAAACAGCGTACAGATGAGCTCGTCATACTGAAAGACCCTGCAATTGATCTGGTCCTGCAGCGTTTCGCTCAGGATATTCATCACGGCAATCCGCATCAGCGCCGGATGGTCGTCCAGCTCTGTTTTGATGGTTTTGGGATTGCAAATGCGCAGGGTGGCCACAACATAGCCACAGCTGTACAGGTTCAGCTCGTATTGCGCCGCAGTACGCAGCGCTTCCTTTGCGTCTATCCTGCCGTTCATCAGGGATGTCAGCAGGGATTCCCGGAGAATCGGCAGGCTTGCGTTGAAGCGTTCCTTTAGCAGGCGAACATCCCGATGCTGGGCAAACCGCTCGTCCATGGAGGCCTTTACGCTGCGCAGAATGGGAATCAGCTCTTCCGATGAAACGGGTTTCAAAACATAATCGCTGATTTTGATCTGGATGGCCTTGCGGGTATATTCAAAATCATCGAAACCGCTGAGGATGATAAAGCTGACCATCGGCTGAATTTTCCGGATCTCCCTTGCCATTTGCAGCCCATCCATAAACGGCATCCGGATATCCGTAATCACCAGATCGATCGGCGTTGTCTCGGCCAGCTGCAGCGCATCCAGCCCATTTTCGGCTTCCCCCACAACCGTAAAGCCTTCCTGTTCCCAATTGATAATCTCAATCAGGCCCTTGCGAATTTCAGATTCATCGTCAACAATTATTAACGTATACAAGGCAGCTCATCCTTTGTATTGTTTTAACAACATTCTACCATAAGTTTTGACTGTTTTGCGTATTTACAAACTCGAATCCCTAATTCTTTTCTTATACGATTTTTTCTTTTTCTATCTCTCCAAGCTCGTTTCTCGTATATAATGGAATGGCTTGGTATAACAACGATATTTTTGCCACCTGTTGAACCATGCCGTTCAGGAACAGCGCTCCATAACAGAAAGAGGCCGAAAATGCGACAAAAAATACGTAAAGGCATTCTGATCTTTTCCGCCCTCATGTTCCCGTTTACGTTTTTCTTCCTGTCTCCGTTTATCATTGTGGTATCCGCCTCTCAGGGCATTTTCTCCGGAAGCGCCATTGTTTTCGGCCTGATGCTAGTATTCTCCCTTGTGTCCAGCCGCTTGTACTGCGGCTGGCTGTGCCCCGGCGGCGCCGTGCAGGATTATGCTGCCGAGGCTAACGGCCACCGCTGGAACAGCCGATGGAAGAATGGCCTCAAATATGGCATCTGGCTGGTTTGGTTTTCCTTCATCGTGTATCTGTGGATCACGCATCGTCCCCTGACGGTCAATTTTGCTTTTCAATGGGGTATTGATCTGCAATACCTGATGATTTATGCCATCGTGATGCTCGTTATTCTTTCGCTGTCGCTGTTCACCGGCAAACGCGGTATGTGCCATAGCTTCTGCTGGATGGCTCCGTTTATGGTCATCGGTGAGAAACTGGCCGATTGGCTTCACATTCCGCGTTTCCGGCTGAAGGCTGCACCGGACAAATGCGTATCCTGCGGCAAGTGCACCAAAAACTGCCCCATGAGTCTGGATGTGCAGAAGATGATTACCTCTGGCATGCCCGATTCCACTGAGTGCATCCACTGCCTGACCTGTGTTGACGGCTGCCAACAGCACGCAATCCGCTGCGGGATCCTGCCAAAGCAGCGCGGGCAATGAAGCCCCCATGTCTATAAAGATGACGTAAATAGTGGAGTTAATACAATAATACGAGGTGTTGCAGGTGTTTGGATATCATGGGAAAATGCTTTTTGTCGATCTTGGAATCGGCTCGATTGAAACAGAGCAGCCGGATGAGAACTTTTACAGGCAGTATGCCGGCAATGGGATTATGGGCACGTATTATCTCCTGACGCGCACCAAGGCTCACCTGGACGCCTTTTCGCCCGAGAATCTTTTGATGTTTCTCTCCGGCGTCGTCAGCGGCCAGAACGGCCCGGGCCTTGCGCGGTTTACCATCTGCGGAAAATCCCCGGTTACCGGCGGCATCGGGGAAGCGCGCTGTGAAGGGCCGTTTGCAGCCGCGCTGAAGCAAACGGGATTTGACGGGATGATTCTGTCCGGAGCGCTGGAGCAACCCGGTATCCTTTTGATCGAGAGCGGAAAGGCACAGATCGTCCCGGCCAACGCACTTTGGGGCATGAAGGTATCGCAGGCGACCGACTTGCTGCTTGCGCAGTATCCCGGGGCGCACATTGCGTGCATTGGTCCGGCCGGAGAAAACCGCGTTCGCTTTGCCAATATCATCAGCGACAAATGCCACCAGGCCTCCCGCAGCGGGATGGGTGCCTTGATGGGATCCAAGCGGCTTAAGGCGGTGGTGCTTGTCGGCGGCCAGCTTCCCCCGGTTGCCGATGCGCAGGCATTGGCACGCATCAGCGAAGATTTCAAACGCCGTATGGCAGATAACCCGCTGACCCAATGGGAATATGAGCGTCCGGGCTTTGGCGTTTGGATACACACGCACGGTATCGACGCGTCGGTCTGTGTGAACAACTATCAGTCAGCAACCTGCCACTATCTCGATCGCTTCAAACCCGAGGCCTTTGCCCCGTATTACCGGCACGCCGCAAGCTGCCCCGGATGCCCGCTCGACTGTATCAAGTGCTATTCAGCCGATCCAAAGGATGCCGGATCCGGCGGCCTGCACCAGGAAATCCTGGGATCGATGGGCCCGAATATCGGCAACCCGCTCCCCGAGCACGTGATCAACGCCAATGTGCTATGCAACGAATATGGCATGGATCCGGATTCTCTGGGCTATGTCGTCTCCTTTGCGCAGGAGCTTACGCAGCGCGGATTGCTGAACGAAGAAGCGCTTGATCTGTCCTTCAGTGAAAGCAGCGACGTACTCCCCTTGATAACCATGATCGCCAACCGTACAGGTGTCGGTGATCTGATTGCCGAAGGCACCAAACGCGCGGCGGAAGCAATCGGCCGTGGCGCCGACCAGTATGCCATGAACGTTAAGGGGAACGAGATGGTGCCGTTCGAGCCTCGCAGCCAGACCAATCTGGCGCTGGGCTACGCTACTTGTCCTACCGGCCCGCGGTATGATTACTGCGAGCACGACTGGGATTTTGATACGCGCGTCGGCTGGCCGCACGCGCTGGATTTGAGCAGAACGCTCGGTATTCGTGACCGTATCCGCATGGACTATCTGGGGGTTCAAAAGATCCGCAATTTCAAAGCGCTGAGCGTGCTCTGGTCCGCCGTGGACGCGCTGGGGATATGCCTGTTTGCCACCGCGCCGACCCGTGTGCTTACCCTGCGCGACATGGCCGGGATCGTCGCTGCGGTCACCGGCTGGGAAACCTCGGATTATGAAATCATGCGCTATGGGCAGCTGCGCCTGACGCTGATGCGGTTATACAACTGCCGTGAAGGGCTCGGCGCGGCGGACGATCTTCTGCCTGAGCGTTTCTATACCGAGGCGATAGACTACGGCATGCATCAGGGTGTGAAGCTTGACCGGCAAACCTTTCAGGATTGCGTAAGAACATATTATGCCATGATGGGCTGGGACAGCGACGGGTTCCCTACGGATGCCGCGCTGCTTGACCTTGGCCTGGATTGCTTTGTCAAATAACAAAGGACTTCGCCGTATAAAACATAGAATAGCCCTGTAACTATTGCTGCGGCAACAGCTGTTGCCGCAGCTTGCGTTATAGTGCAAACAAGCAGGCCGGCGACGGTATCCCATTCGATATGCCCCTCAAATATATCCCTGCATTGACACCATGCTCTATTGTATGATAAATTGAAAGGTGAACAATGTATACAGTCTGTGGATGACTACGCATTGCTTCACCGGCAGCTGCTTTCCTTCCCTCCTTTGCAAGGAAACGATCAGCTGAAAAGAAAGCATGCTTCCCCCGGTAAGGCGATTGTGAACCGCAGAACGGCGTACAGGGTTTGCGACAATTCTTTATAGGTAGGTGTTGTAGTATGGTAGCAGTTTTGAAATCCGGTATCAGCCAAGACAAAATCGATAACCTTATCGAATGGTTCCGCAGCCGCAATCTGGATGTGCATGTTTCGGTAGGTGAGTATCACACGATCATCGGCTTGATCGGCGATACCAGTAGTATTGATATCGACTTGCTCCGCAGTCTGGATATCATTGAATCAGTCATGCGAATCTCGGAGCCTTTTAAAAGCGCCAACAGAAAATTTCATCCCGATGATACCGTGGTCGGCATCGACAACCTGAAAATCGGCGGCGGGAACTTTCAGATCATCGCGGGTCCCTGCTCCGTGGAAACCAAAGAACAGATCATCGGCATTGCCCAGCGCACGCATGCATCCGGCGCGGGCCTTCTGCGCGGCGGCGCTTTCAAGCCCAGAACCTCACCCTACGATTTTCAGGGACTGAAGGCCGAAGGCATTGAGCTGCTGCTGGAAGCCAAAAAGCTGACCGGTATGCCGATTGTCACCGAAATTATGAACGCCAACCATCTGCCGCTGTTTGAGGATGTGGACGTAATCCAGGTCGGCGCGCGGAACATGCAGAACTTTGATCTGCTCAAAGAGCTTGGCAAAACCAAAAAACCGATCCTGCTCAAGCGCGGCCTTGCCAATACCCTGAAAGAGCTGCTGATGAGCGCCGAATACATCATGAGCGAAGGCAACGGAAACGTCATGCTCTGCGAGCGCGGCATCCGTACCTTTGAAACCTATACCCGCAACACGCTGGATTTATCCGCTATCCCGATGCTCAAGGAGCTTTCCCATCTCCCCGTGGTGATCGATCCCAGCCATGCCACCGGGCTTGCACGGCTGGTGAAGCCCATGGCGCTGGCAGCCGCTGCCGCCGGTGCGGACGCGATTATGATTGAAGTCCATAACGATCCGCAGCACGCGCTTTCCGACGGCCCGCAGTCCGTAACCCCGGACGAGTTTGACGACATTGCCAAAGGAATACGGCAGATCCGCGAGGTGCTGTACAGTGCCAAACAAGAATAATGAGCTCATCATCGGTATCGCGGGACTAGGGCTGATCGGCGGATCACTGGCCAAGGCATACAAACGCGCGCAGGTGCGCGCCGTATACGGATACGACCGCAGCAGCGCCATTCAAAGCTTTGCCAAGCTGGACGGCGCGATTGACGGCGAGTTGAACGCCGAAACCATCAAACAATGCGACGCGATCCTGATCGCCATCTATCCGGGCGACGCCATCGCCTATCTGGAAAGCATCGCTCCCGGCATCCGTCCGGATACCATCGTGCTGGATTGCTGCGGTGTGAAACGCGCCGTATGCGACCGTTGTTTTGCGATTGCCGAGCAATACGGCTTTACCTTTGTGGGCGGCCACCCCATGGCGGGCAAACATACCTCCGGCTTTAAAAGCAGCTCGGCGGATTTGTTCGACGGTGCGTCCATGATCCTGGTTCCCAAAACGCATGACGACATCATGCTGTATGACAAAATGGAAAAAGCGCTCAAGCCCGTGGGCTTCGGACGCCTGACCGTTACCACCCCTGAGATGCACGACAAGATGATCGCGTTCACCTCACAGCTTGCCCATATCGTTTCCAACGCCTACATCAAAAGCCCTACGGCGCGCGAGCACGACGGCTTTTCCGCGGGCAGTTACCGCGACCTCACCCGCGTTGCCTGGCTGGACCCTACGATGTGGACGGAGCTTTTTATCCTCAACCACGATATGCTGGTGCAGGAGCTGGATATCTTTATCGATGCGCTGTCCCAGTACCGCAAAGCGCTTGCCGAGTGCGACAAGAATGCGCTGCACGATCTGCTGGCAGAAGGCGTACGGATTAAAGAGGAGGTGGATGGGTAATGCAAACCGTATCGGTAAACGCATCCAGAGCGTACAAGGTTCTGATCGGCAGCGGGATGCTTACGGACGCGGTATCCTATCTGTCCCCCATCATCCGGGACGGCGCGGCGATGATCGTATCCGATGACCGTGTCTATCCCCTGTATGGCAAAGCGCTGCAAGATAATTTGCTGGCACATGGCATTAAAACCGCCAGCTTCGTGTTTCCCAACGGCGAACCCTCCAAAAATTCCGATACCTACATCGCGCTGTTAAACGCGATGGCTGAAAACGGCATCACCCGCACCGATACGGTGATCGCGCTGGGTGGCGGCGTAACGGGCGACATGGCCGGGTTTGCCGCCGCCACCTATATGCGGGGCATCAACCTTGTACAGGTTCCCACCACGCTGCTGGCGGCGGTGGATTCCTCCGTGGGCGGTAAAACGGCCATCGACCTGAAGGCGGGTAAAAACCTCGCAGGCGTGTTTTATCAGCCAAACTTTGTACTGTGCGATATCCATACGTTTGATACGCTGGATACCGGCGTGTTTACCGACGGTATCGCGGAGGTTATCAAGCATGCCATCCTGGCGGGCGGAGAGCTGAAAGAGCTGCTGTCCGCCCCTGTCAAGCCCAATCTGGAAACGATTGTCGCCCACAACGTGAAAATCAAACGGGACGTGGTGGAGGCCGACGAACGAGAAACGGGTACACGCAAGCTGCTCAATCTCGGCCACACCGTAGCCCACGCTTTGGAAATTCTCAGCGATTTCAAGCTGACCCATGGCCAGGCCGTCGCAATCGGCACCTGCGTGATGGCCCGCATCTGCGCCAAAAGCGGCGTGTGCGCTCAAGCGGTAACCGATGAAATCATCGCACTATATGCCTTTCACGGGCTGCCGACAGACACCGATTACACAGCCCGGCAGATTGCCGATATCGCACGGCTGGACAAAAAACGAAAATCGGACGATATCACCCTGATATGGATTGAGGATTTTGGCCGCTGCGTGCTCCGGGACATCCGCATGGATGAATACGAACAGCTATTACGCCTTGTTCTGCCATAAAGGATATCGTCATGAAAGCAATCATTCAAGCCCCGCCGACAGGCGGCACCCTACAGGCTATCGCATCCAAATCCCATGCCCACCGCGCGTTGATCGCCGCCGCGCTGGCAGATACCGTTACGGAGATCCGATGTGGGGAAACCAATAACGATATAGCTGCCACTGTCCGCTGCCTGCAATCGCTGGGCGCACAAATCACCTTCACCGACGGTGTTTTTTCCGTTGTCCCCCTGCCGCGGCCAGTAGCCGCCCTGCAACGAAATCTGGATGTCGGAGAATCCGGCTCCACCCTGCGCTTTATGCTCCCCGTAGCCTGCGCGCTGGGAGCCCGTGTTGCGTTTGCCATGGACGGCCGATTGCCGCAGCGGCCCCTCTCGCCCCTGTACGAGGAGCTTGTTTCCCATGGCTGCACGCTGTCTGCACAGGGTTTCCCGTTGTTATCATCCTCTGGTCAATTAACGGGCGGCACGTTCCGCATTGCAGGCAACATCTCATCCCAGTTCATTACCGGGCTGCTGCTGGCACTGCCCCTCCTGCCCCAGGACAGCCGCATTGAAATCATCGGACCGCTGGAATCGCGCCCTTATGTGGATATCACGTTGCAGGTGCTCCGTGATTTCGGCATTACAGTGCGGGAAGAAGATCCTTGTTTTATCGTTCCTGGCGGGCAAACCTATCATTCCCCGAAAACGCTCACGGTGGAAGGCGACTGGTCCAATGCCGCCTGCTGGCTGGCGCTCGGTGCGATGGGACCACACCCTGTTACCATAACCGGGCTGAACGGGCAAAGCCCGCAGGGCGATCGTGCCATTCTTTCCCTATTGGAACGCTTCGGTGTGCAGATTCACCACACAGAGAACGCCATCACCGTGTCCGGCGGAAATTTGTTGGGCATCGCATTGGACGCGGGCGCTACGCCGGACCTGGTACCGGTCGTTGCCGCCGTTGCTCTGGCAGCGCGGGAACAGACCCATATTTACAATGCCGCGCGTCTTCGGCTGAAGGAATGCGACCGTTTATCCGCGATTGCCAAAACGCTTGCCTCCTTGGGCGCGCAGATTGAGCAAACGGCAGACGGGCTCTTTTTTACAGAAAGCGGCTGCCTCCACGGCGCTTCGGTTTCATCCGAAAACGATCACCGGATTGTAATGATGGCGGCCATCGCATCCGCCGTTTGTCCGGGAGAGCTCATCATTGAAAACGCGGACGCGGTGAACAAATCCTATCCCCGTTTTTTTGAGGACTTCCGCCAGCTGGGCGGTCAGGTTCAGGAGGTGCAGGAATGAACACCTATGGGAAAAACCTGAAAATCACCATTTTCGGTCAGTCACACGCGCCTGCCATCGGCGTGATTTTGGATGGCTTCCCCGCGGGCATCACCATCGACATGCAGGGGATCGGTCGATTTATGCAGAGGCGCGCGTCCAATGGCGCCGCCTACGCAACCAAACGCAGAGAGCCGGATATTCCCGAATTTGTTTCGGGCCTGGTTAACGGAACCACCTGCGGCGCACCGATTGCGGCCATTATCCACAACACCGACACGCGATCGTCCGACTATCCGGCGGCGCTGGATATCCCCCGCCCCGCCCATGCCGATTATACCGCCTGGGTGCAAACCGGCGGCCACAACGATATCGCGGGCGGCGGCCAGTTTTCAGGGCGGCTTACCGCGCCGCTGTGCATCGCAGGCGGCCTGTGCCTGCAGCTATTGCAAAGCAAGGGCATCTATATCGCGGCGCACATCCTGTCCATCGGCGATACGGAGGATCTCCCATTTGACCCCGTAACCGTAGATTGCAAGACTGTGTCCGAAGCGATTGCCCAAGGCCCGCCCACGCTGGATGCAGCCGCCTGGGCGAAGATGCTTGCGGAAATCGAGGCCGCGCGCCGGAACGGCGATTCCCTCGGCGGCGTCATCGAATGCGCCGTAAGCGGTTTGCCCGCCGGGCTCGGCAGCCCGATGTTTGAGGGGATGGAGAATAGAATTTCATCTGCGGTATTCGGTGTTCCGGCCGTTAAGGGAATTTCCTTCGGCAGCGGATTTGCGGGTACCCGCTTGCGCGGCTCTCAGAACAACGACGCCTTTATTATGCAAAACGGCGCCGTGCGCACCCGCACCAACAACCACGGCGGAATTCTGGGCGGCATCACCTCCGGTATGCCGATCGTTTTCCAGGCCGCGATAAAACCGACCCCTTCCATCGCACAGGAGCAGGACAGCGTCAGCCTGTCGGAGCAGAAAAATGTAAAGCTGCAAATCCACGGCCGGCACGATCCCTGCATTGTCCCCCGGGCAGTCCCCTGCATAGAAGCGGCAACTGCCATCGCCCTGTGCGACACATTACTTGATCATCAGCAGACAATAGGAGATTGATAGTTATGGATATGAAAGATTTACGGGAAAAAATCGACATCGCGGACGACGGCTTGCTCAAGTCCTTCATCAGTAGAATGCAGACAGCCGCGGAGATTGCATTGTATAAAAAGGAAAACAAGCTGCCGATTTTCGATTCCGAACGCGAACGCAAGAAAATCGTGGGCATTCTGGAACAAACCCCCCAGGAGCTCAAATCCTACGCAGCCGCGTTGTACCAGCAGCTGTTTGATCTGTCCCGCAACTATCAGGAGCAAACCATCCGGCCGGGTTCCCCGCTGGTGGATATCATCAGCAATGCGATTGAAAACACGGATAAGAGTTTCCCCAAAAGCGCAACCGTCGCCTGCCAGGGTATTGAAGGCGCCTACTCGCAGTTGGCCTGTGAAAAGCTGTTTTCCACGCCCAGTATTATGTACTGTTCTTCGTTTGAAAGTGTGTTCGCCGCCGTCAACGCGGGGCTTTGCCGTTACGGCGTGCTGCCCATTGAAAACAGCACGGCCGGTTCCATCAACATC
Source organism: Candidatus Limiplasma sp. (assembly GCA_963664595.2). Classification (GTDB taxonomy): domain Bacteria; phylum Bacillota; class Clostridia; order Christensenellales; family Aristaeellaceae; genus CAXXOK01. The sequence continues at coordinate 902,998 of CAXXOK010000010.1, forward strand.
ATCTACGATCTGATGATGCATTATCACTTCTACATTGTTCGTTCCACGCGCCTGAAGGTGAACCACAACCTGTTGGTAAAGCCCGGAACCAAAATGAGCGATATCAAAGAAATATTCTCGCATGAGCAAGCCATCATGCAATGCGCCGGGCTGATTAAGTCGCTGGGCGATGTGAAGATCACTACCTGTTCCAACACCGCTATTGCCGCGCAGAAGGTCGCGGAATCGGCCCGCAACGATACCGCCGCGCTATCCTCCCGCCATTGCGCCGCCCTGTATGGGCTGGATTGCCTTTCCGAATCCGTGCAGGACAAGGGCAACAACTTCACCCGGTTCATCACCATTTCAAAAAATCTGGAAATCTATCCCGGCTCGGATAAAACCAGCGTCAAGCTGGTCGTGTCGCACAAGCCCGGTTCCCTGTACCGTATCCTGTCCCGCTTCAACGCGCTGGGCATTAACATCAACAAGCTGGAAAGCCGCCCCATCCCCGACCGTGATTTTGAGTTCATGCTCTATTTCGATCTGGATACGCCCATTTATTCGCAAGAGTTTCTGGAGCTGATCAACTCGCTGGACCTGACCTGCGAGCAGTTCGAATACCTGGGCAGCTATCTGGAAGTGATTTGACCGTGTACGGCTTATTAGGGGAAAAACTGACCCATAGCTTTTCACCGCAAATTCACTCCCTTCTGGCGGCATATGATTACCGGCTATTTGAAGTTGAACCGCGGCATGTGGACGCGTTTCTCATGAAGCGCGATTTTGAGGGAATCAACGTAACCATCCCTTACAAGAAAACCGTAATTCCCTATTGCGATACCCTGTCGGATCAGGCCCGGCGCATCGGCAGCGTGAACACCATCCTGCGAAAGCAAGATGGGTCACTTGCCGGATATAACACCGACTACGATGGCTTTGACCGGCTGCTGGCTCAAACATCGTTCAATCCCGCCGGAAAAAAGGCGCTCATTCTGGGCAGCGGCGGATCCTCCGTGATGGTTAAAACCGTGCTGGAGGACCGGCATGCGGGCGAAATCGTGATCATCTCCCGCACAGGGGAAAACAATTACCAAAACCTGAGCCGGCATCGGGACGCAGCCCTGATCGTGAACACCACACCTGTGGGGATGTATCCCCATAACGGTGTCTCCCCCATCGATTTGGATGCTTTCCCCGCCTGCGAAGCTGTTATCGACATTATCTACAATCCAGCCCATACCAAGCTGCTGCTTGATGCGCAAGCCCGGGGCATCCCCAGCGTCAACGGACTGCTGATGCTGGTTGCCCAGGCCAAACGTGCCGCCGAACTCTTTACAGGCACGGCGATTGAGGATGGCAGGATTGAAGAAATTACCGGGCGGATTGCCCGGCAAACGCAGAATATTGTGCTGATCGGCATGCCCGGCAGCGGAAAATCCACCGTCGGCACCCTCCTGGCAAAAGCAACCGGCAGAGTGCTTTTGGATACGGATACACTTGTTGAAAACAAATCCGGCCGCCCCATCCCCGCCATCATCGAACAGGATGGGATTGCGGCTTTCAGGCGGCTGGAAACCGAAGCACTTTCTGAGGCTGGCAAGCTAAGCGGCATGGTGATTGCCACAGGCGGCGGCATTGTAACCGTTCCGGAAAATCTGCCCTTGATCCGGCAGAACAGCGTCTGCGTGTTTCTCAACCGCGCGCCGGACCAGCTGGTCACACACGGACGGCCGTTATCCATACAATACGGTGTGGAAACCCTGTACAAGGAACGGCTTCCACTCTACCTTGCCTGGTGCGACCGGGAAGTTGACAACAATCAAAGCATCAGTAACGTGGTTCAATCCATCAGGGAGGCGCTTGCCCTATGAAATTACTTGTCATCAACGGCCCTAATCTAAACCTGCTGGGCATCCGGGAACCTGATATTTACGGCAGCCAAAGCTATGCGGCACTGGTACGTCTCCTGCGCGAAGCGGCCGCATCCGTAAACGCTCGTGTGAAAATCGTACAGTCCAACCACGAAGGCACGCTTGTGGATATCATTCAAAAAGCGCGGACAAAATACGACGGCATCGTGATCAACCCCGCCGCCTATACACACACCAGCATCGCCATTTATGACGCGCTGAAGGCCGTCGGCCTGCCGACGGTGGAAGTGCATTTGTCTGATATTGAAAGCCGCGAAGCGTTCCGCCGCCACTCATACATTTCTCCTGCCTGTTTGCAGACCATCGCTGGAAAAGGTTTCGAAGGCTATCGGGAGGCAATCACGCTCTTATCCGGCCATATCAAAAGCCACGCGTAATTTTTTATGTCAACGCCAGGGGATTTCATCAGCGTTTACCTTGGCGGAGGTTTATGAAAGCCCAAATTTCCTCATCATAACGCACACACAGTAAAGGCGAGCAACAGGGGCCGCAAGCGCTATGAGACGAGCCTCGATAACGCTCCGCAATCGTTCTTTAACAAACAGACCACGCGCAGTCATTCTGCGCGTGGTCTGTTTCATTTTCAAACGATATCATCCCCTAGGTAAGCGATGAATAAAGCGCTTGTGCGATGTTGCGTTAGGTTTTTATCAGGTTGGTGCTGCGGAACCCGAAGTCTTAGCAGGGCTACGTCAAGGGTTCCGCAAGCCCAACCCGGTGGAAATATGACGCGTTAGCGCATAAGGGATTTATTCAGTGCTTCCCCAAGCACTACGAAGAATCGTAATCCTCTGATAGCCTTGAATCGGCCGACTTTTTACCGCAGGGGCGTTGCGTATGTGACAGCGTAACAAGCAACAAACGATTCCAAAATATCAGATTCCAAAGTATAAAAAGTGGCGTTGCCACTTTTAATTGTTCCGGGGCATGCGAAGAAACGAATGTTTCGTCGAACCGTTGTTTTAAACTATTTGGATATATAGGAGAACTGATGCCCGCACTGCCCGCAGGTCACTTTAACCTTGCCCGCGCCGCGCGGCAGGCGAAGCCAAGATTTGCACTCGGGGCATTTGAAATAACGGTACTGCTTGCGCATCTTGAACCGGTTTCTGCGGTGTGTAACGGAGGTGCGGATTTTACCGACCTTCTGGACATAGTACTGGTTTTCCGCCCGCCGTTTCTCAAGCTTGCGGGAAAACACGCGCAGGATGGAAAGCATATAAATCGCCAACGCGATAAAGTTCAAAATATAACTTCCCACAAAGGTGGAAATCAGAATCAGCGCAAAGCCCAACCACATCATGGCAAGAGACAAGCGGTCCGCCCCATTGCGGCCTACCATTATTTTCTGAAAAGAATAGTGAATTTTATCAAGAAATTTCATCGTATTTATTCTCCGTTACTCAGCAGCAAGCGCCCCGGCAGCAGCAATTGCAGGCAATATTAATTGCAAGGCATGTCAGGCAGGAGTTGTTGCACAACCCGCCCATAAACCCTTGCATGGTACCGGTTTGCTGGTATCCCCGTCCGCCGGCCCGCAGTTGGTCGTAGAGCGATTGAAACGCGGGTTCATCGCCCTTCATCTGCACAGCGGCTTTGGCGTTGTTCAATGCGGATACCCTGTTTCCCTGCATAACATCGGTCATCGCGCTCCAGTAATACCAGGCCGCGGTGCGGTTCATGATTCCGGATAGAATCTGCCGGGCCCTCGCCGCGTTGCGATCCGCAAGCGCATCCTCAACGCTTTTCAACTGAGGGTTCATTTCCGTATACGTTGCATAGGTGGTATATTGCTGCCGCTGATTGCTTCGGAAAAACTCATCAAACCCATACCCGAACGGATTGGCGTTGCCGGTTCCACGATAGCCGCCATAGGAATATTGCTGACCGCTGCCGTACCCCGCGTATTGCCCTGATTGGCCGTACGCTCCGTAGGACTGCTGCTGCGGTTCTCCCTTGTGCTTGATCAATATATTATACGCTTCGTTGATTTCCCTCATCTTTGCTTCGGCCGCCGCGCTGCCGCCGTTTAAATCCGGATGATATTTTTTGGCAAGCTTACGGTACGCTGCCTTGATTTCGTCATCGGTAGCGGTTGTGGGAACGCCCAAAACCTCATACGGACTTTTGTTCATGCTCTGTCTCCTTGTTTTTTCCCTGTGCGCGCTTTGTTTTACAGGTTTTTTGCCTGTAGCGCATCCAAACCCCCGAGTACAGTACGTTTCTGAGAATCGAAAGATGATTTTCCAACGGCATCGTTTCGAAGATATCGGTGCACTCCGCAATCATCATCAGCAGGCTGTCCTCACAAAAGGCTTCAAAGGATTCCTGCTTTTGGTATCCCTTCAGGGCGTTATAGCGTCCCTTCCGGAGATCATCCTTCAGATCGTCATAGGCGTCCATCAGATAGATAAACCGTCCCAGGCTTTGGCCCAGTGTGCGCAGATCCTCCTGCCAATAATCCTCGCGGTAGGCAAAGATTTCCCCCAATATTTCCCCGGACAGGTTGATGGGCACATCAATATCGCTGCCGTTTTGGGCTTCATAAGCCTGTACCGCCCGGACCGCTTTCTCTATCCGCTTCGTTTTTTCGGGGTAACGCTGCTGCACCTGCTCATAGGGCTTTTTCAGCGCCGCTATTCCGGCCCTGCTGCGCAGGGTGCCGTCGTCCGCCCTGTCGTCCATGTTTTTCTGATAGGCCAGCAGGATGGTCATATCGGCACAATACGCGCTGATTTCACTGCTGACATACGTCCTTCGCCTGAGCGGATGGGTAAGGCAGCGTCCGCTTTGTTCCTCTTCATCAGGCTCGTACAAAGAGCTTAAGAGGATCAGCAGAAACGTCATGTCGTTGTTCAGCGTTAAGCGGCTGATATTTCCATAGCGATGCTCAAGCGAGCGGCAAAGGCCGCAATAATAGTGCTGATATTGTTCCTGCTCCTCTTTGGACAGGGCATTGTAATCGGCCGTTACATAGCCAAACATCAGGGTCAGCTCCCATGTCTCACATTTCGGCAGTCACTGGCATCCATGCAGAAAAGCAACTGCACCTTTCCAGGTAAGCGATGAATAAAACGTTTGTGCGATGGTGCGTTAGATTTTTACCGGGTTGGGGCTGCGGAGCCCGAAGTAGTAGCAGCGCTACATCAAGGGTTCCGCAAGCCCAACCCGGCGGAAATATGACGCGCCAGCGCATCAGGGATTTGTTCAGCGCTTACCTAGTATACCATACATGCCTGCGATGCAAAACCGCAAGCATGTAACAAAAGGGTTTCTCTTGTATTTTCCTATGGGTGGGTATGCTCCCGGGCGCTTCGTCAATCTCCTACAATAAAGCCGTTCGCTGTCATCAGGGCAATGAGCGACTGCTTATCATCATACACTTCCATCTGATACAGCCCCATCTTGGCGCCCTTCGTAACGCATTTTGCCTTGGCATACAGGATGGAGCCCTTACCGGGTCTCAAGTACGTGATATCTGCGCTGCGGTTGACCATTTTTGCCCCAAAGGCGTTGGCGGCCACGGCAAACGCCGTATCGCACAGGGTAAATATTGCGCCACCCTGTACAACGCCGTTTGCATTTAAATGCTTCTCTGTAATCGGCATCGACAGGCAGGCCTCGTCTTTTCCGACCGAATCGATATGAATACCGCATCGCTCTGTCGCAAAACGGTCTTTGATGAACAGTGCCTGTACTTCTTCCAGTGTCATGCTTTCATCCCTTCACAATCCGGCAGGCCCGGATAGCTGCCACCGTCCGTATACCTTCAAACCGGATTAATCCATCATTTCCGTTCCGGGTTACTGCCATACTCCGGTTTCTGTGGTTTGTTTTTTGCCGAATGGCTCTCCATTTTCTCCGTGTGCATCCATCCGCAGAATAGCGCCCCGCATCCCAAACCCAACAGTACGTCGCCGATGCTGGCAAACCCGCCGATACGCTTGATCGGTATCAGAATGATATCACCCAGAAACCAGAATGGATCGGTTGCCTTTGCGATTGTATACCGGAAATACTCTCCCGATTCTATCCGCGCAATCGTCGCCGCCATCTCCGGCATTAATCTGGCATAAGGCGTTACCGGCATCCGAAAGCCAAAGAGCGCGATTACAAAGAAATTCAGCAGACAGGCGACGAAAACAATCCAGATTGCTCTGGATTTTCGGTTTAGAAAACAAAAAGTGAAGAGCAGCAGGTATTCTATCACAACAAGGCCCCAGTGCCACTGTGAAACCGGTGCGGTAATAACAGTACGCAAAAACGGAGCCGCCGCTTCCAGCAATAATGCCGCAATCGGCAGGCCCAACGCCTTCGTTGTTTGGTTCTTAATATTGGAAAGCTTTCCCCCCGTCAGATAGCCTACGGGAATGGAAATCAAAAGGAAGGCCACGATGATCATGCCGTTGTCTCTTGGCTTTGCGTCATTCTCGGATTTTCCTGTTCATACAGGCTGCTTTTCATGGCACAAACAACCTCCGGATGAAACTGCTTGCCGCTTTCCTTCTCCAAAATCGTCATAGCGACCTGGGTAGACATCGCCGTACGGTACGGACGGTCGCTTGTCATCGCGTCAAACGCGTCTGCCACACCCAGAATATACGCTTCAAATGAAACCTTGGTATGATCAAATCCATCGGGATAGCCGCCGCCCTCATACCGCTCATGGTGGTGACGGATCATCTCTGTGATCTCTTCGGAAATTCCAACCCGCTTCACGGTTTCCACGCCGATCAGGGGATGCTCCTGTATCCGTTTTTGCTCTTCCAGCGTTAAGCGGCTTGGTTTTTGGAGAATCGTTTCTTCGATACCAATTTTCCCGATATCGTGCAGCAGCGCAGCGATTTCAATCTGTTTGATCTTTGCGTTTGAAAAATGCAGCTGCCTGGCAATCTGCACCGCCAGTGCGCTCACACGGCGCGAATGGCCCTCCGTGTAGCGGTCTTTTGCTTCCATAGAGGATACAAACGCTTCGATCAACCGCATGTGCTGTACCTGCGACTCGATATACAGCGACCAGGCGTAGCGCGCCAGCAGAAGCGGAAAGAGCATAATCATCGCAATCCAATGTCCGCCGTCCATTTTGAAAAGCCACGCCATCAACACGCCGAGCGGCATCGCAAATAAAACATTGGGTAAAATGTTCTTAATCGTATGCAATGCATCCGATATCTTCATTTTCCGGTTGATAATGAAAAAAATCATGATCACCGTGCTGTTGAGCAAAAAAGTTAAAATCGTAAACAACCCTGCCGGCAGAATTACGCGCGGCAGCATTTCTCCCTGAAAGCCCGTGTTGCCGAAAACAAGAATGCCCGGCACAAAAATGGCAATCATCAGGTTGGCCGTATTGAATGTTGTTTTAATAAACGGTGTGTTTAATATGTGATGGTACTTATTGTTCAGCTTCTTCACTACAAACAGCGAGCTGATAAAGTAAATCACCATGGCGGCATACGGGCCCTTCACAATCACCGCTGCCAGAATGCTGATTACAGAAATATCCAGCGCCTGCTGTTTGGATGATATAACGATCGGCAGGGAGCAACAGCAAACACACAAAATGATTAAGCAAATCATTTGCTGAAACTCCAGCCAAAGGTCGGCTTGATTGATGGAGAGTATGTATTGGTAGCCAGCATATCCCAAAAGAGCCAAACCCGTCAACGATATAAAGCCCAGATATGCTTTAGCCCCCTTGGTCACATATTTCACCTCCCATGTGATCAAAATCAATTGAATGAAAACAGATCTGTCACGCCCGGACTCGTTTTACTTAACGGTTTCCCCCCCGTTAAATAAACCTGCTACTCCATTAGATCCAAGTGATATAAGCGCCACAAGAGAGAACCAGGGCTACCAATGCGCTAACGGCCATGACGATCTTTTTCACGGATATAGCCTCCTTATGAGTGGCTCCAGCCATTCACTGTTAGGCCAGGCTTATATTCCGCTTCGCTATGCTATCAGGCATGAACAGACCTGTTTTCAACCGCTTTCATGGGCCATAAATGTCAGCTTCCTGTTTATGGCGGACAGGGTGGAACGGATTACGGTTTGGGTTTCGTCGTGATTGTAAACCGCACTTCCGACCAGCATGGTGGTTCTATCTGCGCCGGAGCACTCAATGGCGGTCAATGCAACACGTGTTCCGGCGATTTGAATTTGCTCAACAGAGAGCAAGATAAACACATTTTGAATATTGAAGAAATTATTGATGGCATCCAGCGTTGCCATGGAAGCCGCCCGCATACGCTGGGCGAATGAATTTCCTGATGAATAGCTGCCTTCGTATTCCTTGTCTCCAAACCGAAGGGATACTTTCACAGTGTACTGATGGTTTTGCACGGTTTGCCATACGCCGCATACGGAGAAACGCTGTGCCGCCTCCTGCTGAGAAAGGCACTCATCCGAATCCAGTTCCGGCCTTGCGATCGGATCGGAGGGTATCTGCGCGATGCTGATAATCCGGTGATCAATTCGGATGTCGAAAGCGCTGGCCAAGGCAGATTGCACGTCGCGGGCAATCTGTTTGGGGTTGCGGTTTTGACTTCCCAATATATGGATTTCTCTGATACTGCCATCTTCTGCGATGTCTACATTTGCCGCAAAAACACCGGTAAGGTGCGATAGCAGTTCCCGATATCTTTCTTTCAGGTTATCGTTTTTTCCCTGAGATTGTTCCATACTATATCTCCTTGTGATTCTCAACGTCTGTTAACAACTCACTGGTACGTATTATAGTTTATTATCCAAACAATTGCAACATTATAATCGAAATGCCGATTATAGGGCCTAGGATTCTTCTAATGGTTCACAATTCCCGAAGGAGAACTGCCTGATTTTCTGTTAAGATTTTATGACAAACTTTTTACGGATATCAGCCGTATATTAAGCACAGCAACGACCAGCGAAAGGGCTGTTTCTACGAACCGTTAAATCTTGCGGATCAGCCGCAGGTAGAATGCGACAATTTCCAAGAGGGATTCAACCGGAATCCGTTCGTTATGCCCATGAATTGTTTTTCTGAGCTCCGAGGGCATGCGCATCGGCGAAAACCGGTAAACTCTGTCCGATATTCCCGCGTAATGGCGCGAATCGGATGCCGCCATCATGAGATACGGAGAAACGATCACACCGGGCCAGGTTTGCTGAATGGTTTCCTTAACGGTATCCCAGGCTTCTCCCTCACAGCGTGAAAAGCGGGAAGGAGACGTGCCAAGAACGACATCCACCTGTACCTGATCGTTGTTTATTTTTTGTTTCAGCTCCGCAACCGCCTGCTCCGGCGTATGGTTCAACAACCGCAGGTTAGCCCCGGCGGTTACTTTGGGCGGGATAACATTCCACGCTTTGCCGCCTTCCATCTTGGTAAAGGCGCAGGTGGAGCGCATCATGGCGTTTAATTCTCCGCCCTTCTTTTTTCCCAGTGCAAATAAGAGCGGCTTGAAACACCAAAGGTTGGCAAATACCAATCGCATGCCAAATCCCGCGTGGCGGCCCAGCGTGTTAAACAGATCGGCCACCGGCGGCACCAGCGTCGCTTTGAACGGATGGTTTTCAACAGCCGCAATCGCCTGCGCCATCACACCTACCGGCGTATGCGGCGCCGGGGATGAGGCATGGCCGCCCTTGCCGTTCAGCGTAAAGGCGATATTCGTAATGCCCTTTTCCCCTGTGCCGATCACAGCGGCGGGCTTGCTTACGCCGGGAAATACATTATCAACAATCGCGCCACCCTCGTCCAGCACATTGGGACTGATTCCCTGTTCCTGGAACCATTTCACCATTGCCTGCGCGGATGCTCCGTCTGTTTCCTCATCCCCGCCAAAGGCGAGGTATAGATCGTTGTGCGGGGTGAAGCCCTCTTCAGCCAGCGTCTCCGCCGCTTCCATCACGCCCAGCAGCGTGGATTTGGTATCAATCGTGCCGCGGCCCCAAATGTCGCCGTCTTTGAGCACCGCATCAAAAGGCTTTTCCGACCACATGGATTCTTCCACGGGTACGACGTCGTAATGCGACATAAGAACCCACGGATGATCGGCGTTCTTCCCCTTCCAGTGATAGATCACTCCGGCCGGGCCGATGAGATGCTTCTCACAGGCTGACGCAACATGGGGATACCGTTCGTCCAGCAGGGCGCGGAATTTTTCAAACTCGGGCTTGTCCAGTTGGGATACATCGTCGTAGGAGATCGTACGGCACCTGATCATCCGCCGAAAGGTTTCCACGGCGCGGTCTTCGTTAACGGTCACTTCCATTCCGGGCGACATCTGCTTCTCTTTGGGGACAAAAAGCAGCGTACGGATAATGAGAACCAGTAAAAACGCAACGGGGAGAATCAGCCAAAGCATGTTCAGGACTCCTTACAGTAAATTCTTCCGATAGAGAATGCGCGATGTGCCGATAGCAATCAGGGCGCCGACCGGCACCAGAATACCCACGGATCCGGCCAGTGAAGGCACCAGCACAAACAGCCCGATCATAAATACCAGCGGCGCAACGGCTATCTTCCATTCCTTGGAGATAAACACCACGGCCAGCCCGCCGAACAGCGCAGGCAGGATGTTATTAAACGCGGGCTGGAGGGTTTCGGATTCAATCAGCGGCTGGATTTGCGCGATCAGCAAAACGCCCAATGCAATAATACCCATCGTTACAAAGGAGGATACGGCTATGGCTATGGTGGAAAGGAGTTCCGCTTCCTCCGTGCCCTGCTCCACATCGGCTGCCTGCAGCGCGTTCAGCACGCACGGCACCTTCAGGTTTGTCAGGTTCCCTGTGATGAAAGCCAGATAGGTGCCACCCGCACCGAGCATCGGCGTATAGGTGAACACTTCAATGGCCCCGACCGTCCAGAAGATCGGTACCACGCCCAGCAGTCCGCGCCACAGGCCGCCAAAGTCCGGCAGAACCTGATAATGCAGGCCAATGGAGATTGGAACCAACAACAACAGCACGATCACCGTCATCACCCAAAAGCGGCCGAGGCGGTGTGTATTCTGATCAAAATGACTCATGTTCCCTTCTCCTTCCTATACCAGCGTATTCACAAGATTGGTAATCGGGATGGCCAGCGCCATACCCCCCAGCATGGAAATCGGCAGCGCGTAATCGGAAAGCCATTTCCATTTCAACGCCTTCATCAGCGCCCCGCACACCCCCATCAGAATCATGGCCGCAAGCATCACAAACACGGGAATCCATCCCGTCAGCCCCTGGCCTACTCCGGCGAAGATCATGCCCAAAAATGCCGATATCATACCTAAAAACAGGCTGCTCGTCAGGATATTGCTCCATTTTTCATCCTTGGTACGGATTTTGGTGATGCCCGTTTCAATCCGTCTGGTCAGCAGCACCACCAGAATCAGGCTCATCATGATCCCGATGGTCATCACCCATACGATGGTCAGGAATGACCCGGCATCGGTAACCAGGCTGCCCAGTGTCAAGCCCAGCGCACTTGTGGCGGAGGCGGCGGCGGCCGTTTCGTAGGTAATGGCCCCGATCACCGAAAGCCTGAGCCATGGCAGCGGGAGTCCAAGCGATTTGGAAAGTGCGATTACACCCAGCAATATGGATACCGCAGGCGCTATCGTATAGATAGCGCTGGAAATTACTGTTTTCCGCAGGGTTGCCGCGGGAATGCCGATCACCTTGGCCCGTTTCCAGGCGCGTACGAGAAAGAATATTGCCTGCCCGGCAATAACCAGGATCACAAACGCCGTTACCGCATATAAGAAGGAACTGTTGGGGTTGAACATGAGCGCCCTCCTTTAATTCCATTTTTCCTGAGTAAACGACGAAGTAAGCACTTGTGTGATCGTGTGTTAGCTATTCGTCAGGTTGGGACTGCGGAACCTGAAGCACTAGCAGTGATGCGTCGAAGGGTTCACCGTTCCAAACTGGCGGAAAGCTAACGCGGCAGCGTGCAGGGAATTTCTGCGTTTACTCAGGTAAGCCATGAACAAAGCACTTGTGCGAGGCTGAGCTAGATTTATGTCAGGTTGGTTTTCTGAACCCGAAGCACTAGCAGTGCTACGTTGAAGGTTCTGCAAACCCAAGCCGATAGAAATACAGTGCGGCAGCGTACAAAGGATTTATTCATCGCATACCTAGTATATGGTATATCACATTTTGCTAAATATGGAAAGATATAGAATTGTCTGCCCGATTGCGGATCGGATTGTCTTCATGTGTTTTATCATGCAAAAGCGATTGCCGGATGCAATCGCTTTACTTGTTTTACCTTCTGTTTTCAGAAAGGGATCATTGCTATCAGGCTTCAATCAAGTATACTCTTGCCTCATAGGCGCGCAGCGGATCCGCCGGTTTTTCCTCCGGCTCATAGTTGCCGATCAGGCACTTGCTGTGCGTACCCTGAAAATACGCACTGGCAAAGCTGGCCGCTTGCTCCTGTGCGGTAAAGTTGCACATCACCAGCAGCGTTGCACCCTTGTCCGTTCGGATATACGCATATACATTCGGGTTATCCGCATCCAGCAGAGCGTATTTTCCATCGGTAATGATCTCGTATTCCCTGCGTAACCGGATCACCTGTTTGTAATAGCTGAAAATGGAGTTCGGATCGTTCACCTGCCGCTGCGCGTTAATCCGGGTATAATTCTCGTTGATCTTGATCCAAGGCTCCCCTTGTGTGAAGCCCGCGCCCTTTCCCCCGCTCCACTGCATGGGTGTGCGGGCGTTGTCGCGGCCGCGGGCGTTGATCGCCGCCATCATTTCGTCGTGGGTGAGCGCCTTGCGCTGCTCCACATACATGCGGTATGCATTGAAAATCTCAACATCGCGCGCCTCGGAGAGATCGTTCAGCCGTACGTTGGTCATTCCCAGCTCGTCACCCTGGTACACATAGGGCGTGCCTTGCAGCATATGCAGGAACGTGCAGAGCATTTTCGCGCTCTTCTCCCAATACAGCGGAGTGGTATCATCGCCCCAGCGGCTTACGCAGCGCGGCTGATCATGATTGCCCAGGTACTGGCTGTTCCATGCCCTGCCGTACAGCCCCTCCTGCCATCGCGTTACCACCCGCTTCATATCCAAAAGGCTGTACCGCCGGTCGGTCCATTTGCCGTTTTGGCCGTTGCCGACATCCATCATTTCAAATTGAAACACCATGTTCAGCTCGCCGGAATCAAAGCCCGCATACTGCGCGGCATCCTCCGGCGTAACGCCAGGGGTTTCCCCAACGGTGATGCAATCGTAGCGGGAGAACGTCTTCTCGCGCATCTCCCGGATATAGGCATGCACCTTCGGGCCGTTTTCACAGGGCATGCCGGCTCCGCCGTCGCTTGCCACGGCTTGCTGCGGCTTGGAAATCAGGTTGATCACATCCATGCGGAAGCCATCAATGCCCTTATCCAACCACCAGTTCATCATGGCGTAGACGTTTTCACGTACCTCCGGGTTATCCCAGTTGAGGTCCGGCTGCCCGATGGTGAAAAGGTGCATGTAATACTGATCCGTCTGCGGATCCTTCTGCCAGGCCGATTCGCTGAAATAGCCCATCAGCCGGTTGGGCTCCCTATCACCATGCCCATCCCGCCAGATGTAGTAATCCCGTTTGGGATTTTGCCTGCTGCTCCGGGATTCCCGAAACCAGGCATGCTGATCCGAGGTGTGGTTAACGACCAAATCCATTACGATTTTAAGTCCCCGGCTGTGGGCCTGTTTCAACAGTTCGTCAAAATCATCCATTGTGCCGAACGCCGGTTCTATGGCGCGGTAATCGCTGATATCGTACCCGGCATCCGTACCGCCCGACTGATAGATGGGGCTGAGCCAGATCACATCAACACCCAGATCACGCAGGTAATCCAGTTTCTGGGTAATGCCCTGCAGGTCGCCGATTCCATCGCCGTTCGCATCCATAAAGCTGCGCGGATACACCTGATATACGACCGATTTTTTCCACCACTCCGCCATAGGATTGCCTCCCGTTATATGATCCGTTTATTTGATGGACCCTTCCACCATGCCTTTGATAATGTAGCGTTGCGCGAAAATAAACAGCACGATGATCGGCAGCATGGCCAGCAGCGCAGAGGTCAGGATCAGGTCCCATTGCTTCAGATAAGAACCCGCGAAGGAGGTAACCGCAAGCGGGATGGTTTGCACTTTTCCGCTGGAGCCCAATATCAGCAGCGGAAGCAGGAAGTCGTTCCAGATCCAGATGCCGTTTAAGATCAGCACTGTGATAAACGAGGGCTGTAAAAGCGGAAGCACTACGTTGAAAAACGTTCTGGTCTGGCTGCAGCCATCGATGGTTGCGGCTTCTTCCAGCTCCAACGGGATGTTTTTGATAAATCCATGCAGGATGAAAATAGACATTGAGCAGCCAAAGCCCAGATAGGCGAACACAATGCCGTGATAGGTGCCCAGCAGCTGAATGTGGAAGGTATTCCCGACGATCTTAAACCATCTGACCAACGGAAACATAACCACCTGGAATGGGATGACCATAGCCGCCACAAAGCACATAAAGATTACGGTTGACCACTTTTTCTTGTTGCGCACAAGCGCCCAGGCGCACATGGCAGAGAAAATGGATATAACCGCAAGGGACAGTACCGTGATGATGACCGAATCGAAAAACGCTCCGATATAATCGGTTGTAGGGTTTTGGAATATCATTTTGATATTGGTAAACAGCTGCGTCCAGTTCCCCGGCCACGCAATCGGATTGTAGATGATTTCCTTTGCGGTCTTCGCGGAGTTGACCAGCACGATCACAAACGGAGTCATAAACAGGAGGAACAGCAGAATACCGAAGGTTTCCAGAAGAACCGGCCCTGATTTGCTCTGGCGTTTTCCAGTTACGCCCGCATCGCTGAGGTTCTTGCTCTGTTGTATATTCATGCTTCCACCTCCCTGCGTTTATTGATGTAAACCTGCACCAATGAGAATACGACCAGCACGATAAAGAACACAACGGCTTTTGCCTGTGCTTCCGCCATTTTGTTCAGTCCGTTGGCGGTAGAATAAATATCCATCGCCAGCAGCTGGCTGGACCGGATCGCTTTGCCCATAAACCGCAAGGCCGGGCCTCCGTTGGTCAGGGAGAAATTCAGATCGAATTGCTTGAAGGATGTTGTCAGCGTAAGGAAAATGGTGATCGTAAAAGCGTTTGCCATCATCGGCATCAAAATACTGCGGATACGTTTGGAATAGCTTGCACCGTCCACACTTGCCGCTTCCAGAATACTCTGCGAAATGGACTGGATGGAGGCCACATAAATCATCATGATATAGCCGGCATACTGCCATGTATTCACAAACGACATCGCCCAGATCACGGTGCCCGGTTTGGATATCAGCGAGCTTGACAGAAATCCGATGCCCATTGTCTGTCCAATATTGATAAAAACATTGTTGAAAAGGAATTGCCAGATATAGCCCAGCACGATGCCGCCAATCAGGTTGGGCACGAAAAAACCGGCGCGATACAGGTTGCGCAGCCGCGCTTTGCTGGTTGCCAGCAGCGACAGCAAAAAACCGACCACGTTAACCAGCACAATGTTAATCCCCGTATACATCAGCGTAATCATAAACGAATACAGGAATTGCGGCTGGCTGAACATCCCTGCGAAATTGGAAAATCCAATCCAGGTAATTATCGGGTTTACACCGTTCCAGTCCGTCATGGAGTAATAAATACCGATAATGAACGGGATAATGATAACCATGACAAACGCCAGCGCGCATGGAAGGATAAACAGTGCGTCAATCCAGCCTCGTCTTTTCAAGATGAATCAGCCTCCGTCTTCTAAACTTGAAACAGGGGAGAACCGTACGGTTCTCCCCTTCTCACCAAATGTCTTATTGTGCGATCGATGCAAAGGCTGCGGTTACATCAGCGACGAACGCGTCAACATCATTGTCCACAGCGAGGAGTTCAAAGATCGGGCCCAGCGTATACTGGTTGAAGCCATCCGGGTTCATACCGAAGTACCAGTTGTAGTTACCACCACGGGCGCTGGCTTCCACCAATGCCTTGGAGAACTGGCCGGACGGCAGCAGGGAGACGGACTTGAAGGCAGGCACCATGCCGGCTTCTTTTACCATGTAGTTAGCACCCGCTTCAGACATCGCCATATAATCGAGGAACGCAAAGGCGGCTGCTTTCTGCTCGTCGGTTGCCTTGTTGTTCACCACAAACCAGGACGGAGCGGCCATAAACAGGCCCTGCGTGGGCTCCTCGAGGAAGCAGTGGGAGATATAGCCCATCGGGAAGGTAGCGCCGAGCTGAGCCATGTTGGGGTCAATCCAGTTGCCCTGCGTGATAAACGCAGCCTTGCCGGAACCAAAGGCGGCAACCTGTGCATCATAGTTTCCGTTTACCAGGATTTCCTGATCGGAGTACTGATAGAGGAGCTTCAGATAGTTGGCGAATGCCGTCAGGCGCTCGGTATCCACCTGGCCTGCCAGACACATATCATGGATGGACGAGTCGTTGTAATCCAGATATCCGGCATAGTAGGCGTTGAATACGTGCTGCGAGGTAACCCACCACAGGCCGCCAGAGGTGGACGTGCCGCAGGATACCACAGAATCAAGGCCGAGCTCGGCTTTCATTCCGTCCAGCTTTTCAAAGGCTGCTTTCACGGCCGAGAAGGTGGTCAGCGTTGCGGGATCAATTTCCGCCGCGGCCAGAATGTCGGCATTGTAGCCCAGGCCGAAGCCTTCCATGGCGATCGGGAAGCCTACCGGCACGCCTTCGGGAGAATAGTACGCCAGATCGGTGTCCGCAACCCATGCGCAGCTGCTCATATCGGCAATATAATCTTTCCACAGGTCATATCCGCCGGAGCCTTCGATCATAAAGATCACGGGCATCTGGTCCGCAGCCAGCTTGGCCTTGATGGCCCCGCCGTAGTCCGCGCCTCCGCCCAGCGTTTCGGCGGTAACCGTTACGCCTGCAGTTTCATCGGAATAAAGTTTGACAAACTCCTGGAGCATGGGATCAATTTCGACTTTCAGTTGGAATACATCAATGGTTACATCGGCGGAAGCCACGCTTATCATGCCGATTGTCATCAGCACTGCAAGCAAAATCGACAGCATCTTTTTCATGAATAGATCCTCCTTCAAATTGATTCATTTTGTTACCCGACTGGTATTTTTATTATATGCAAACCAAAAATTATAATATGTCACTATTCTTTGATTTATGTTATAATTCTAATATATTGTGAAATTTGCAATAGAATTATACGGTAGAGGTGTGTAAAATGGAGCATGAAAGATGGTTGCAGGCTGCAAATGTACTCCATCATGCTGTATGTTTGCCTATCAGGCTCTTTCATTATCAGGAGGTTCTTCTGTCGCTGCCCGATGATCATCCCCCCGTGTGGGACCAGCTTACCTGCGGCGGCGGGCCCGCAGCCTGGCCTGTGCACAGCAACCGCTCCACCGTGCAGTATGTGTTGGGCCGGACCGGCGAACGCTATGTCTGTCAGTTTGCCGAGGGCGCCTATGCGCTGTGCATCGGCCCATTCTGTATGGATACGCTGCACGACAAAGAGCTCAACCGCCAGCTTCGCATTTATTTCTCTTCCGTAAAAGACCGCGAAGCCGTCCGCGCGGCCATCGCGTCGCTCCGGCATGTATCCGAGGATTGTTTCTTCTATACAGGTCAGCTTTTGCAAATGCTGTGCGGCACGCTGGAAACATCCGACGGATGCATGGTGCAATCCATGCCGACCGAGCTTGGGCAGACCACGGACGAGCTGTACCGCCATCCCCCCTATTTTCTGGAACGCGAGGTTTCCCAATGCATCGCCGAACAGGACGAAAAAAACGCCCTGGCCATTCTGTCCGAAATCAACCGCCTGCACCGTGCTAACCTGTCCGACGAACCCCTGCGCTCGCTGAAAAACTCCCTGATCTGCAGCTGTTCGTTTTTCACCCGCGCGGCGATTGCGGGCGGCGCGATGCCGGACGCAGCCTTTTCCCACAGCGACAGCTGTATCCGCTCCATTGAGGCGATGAACGATCTGTCCATGCTGGCCGAATATGAATACACCATGGTACGGCAGTTCATCCATCTGGTTCGCCGCCGCAAAGAAGGCGGCATCTCCGCCGTGATCCGCGCAGCCATTATCTATACCAACGAGCACCTGCTGGAGCCGATCACCGTACAAAGCATCGCGGATAGCATCTATGTCAATCCATCCTATTTGTCCTCCTGTTTCAAACAGGAGGTCGGCGAAACACTTTCCCATTATATCCGCAGAAAGCGGATCCGCTGGGCGGAGAAGCTTTTGCGGGAAGGAAATACCACCACGGCAGATATCGCCGCCATCTGTCAGTTTTGCTCACAGAGCCATTTTATCCAGGTTTTCAAAAAGATGAAGGGCTTGACACCGGAACAGTTCCGGCGGATGGAGGGCATTGAGTACCGGCACGACAGCCTGCAGACGAAGGAAGCAATGGAGGAAGACGATGAACATGATACGCACCGGATTACAGCAAAATGAAGTTGCGCTGCGGGAATCCCTGTTTCATGTAGCCAATGGCTATCTTGGGGTTCGCGGCAGTCTGGAGGAGGGCGTGCCGCCGGAGGTACGGAGTATCCGCGGCGCCTATCTGAACGCCTTTTATGATCTTTCCCCAATCTTTTACGCCGAAAAAATGCACGGTTTCCCCGATCAGGTGCAAACCATCGTCAATATCCCGGATGTACAGGGTATCCGGCTTACGTTGAACGGGGAAGAATTTTCTCCCTTTTGCGGCACGCTGCTGGCCTATGAACAAGCACTGGATATGTCCCGTGGGCTTTATATCCGCCGCGTGGTGTGGCGTTCTCCAAACGGGCTGGAAACAGAAATAGAATTTCGCCGTATGGCGTCGTTCTCCGCCAGGGAGCTGCTCACCATTGAGGTGACCATAATCCCGAAAAACTGGTCGGGGAGCTTCGAGGCGGTCTCCACCCAAAACAGCGATGTATATAACGACGGCGACCCCAACGATCCGCGCAAGGCTTCCGAGAAGAAGCGGATGCTGGAAACCATGCAGAGCGGACTGGAAGGCGACTGTCTGTATATGCTGTGCGAAACCCTGATTTCCAGACAGACCGTGGCCAGCGCTGTAACGCACACGTTCAGTAACGGACTGCAAAGTGCCTGCCATGTTACGGAAACCCGCAACATGAGCGTTTTACGGGGCATGGCCGCGCGTGACGAAGCCATTTCTTTTATTAAATGGTGCGTGTATACGGATGGTCGTCGGTATGCCGATCCGCTTTCCGAAGCGGTTGCGCTGGTGCAGGAATACAGCAAACAGCCGATTACGCTATGGTATGAACGTCAGAAAACAATACTGGACGATCTATGGAAATCCGCGCGGATCGAAATCAACGGACAACCCGCGCTGCAAGCAGGCGTTGATTTTGCCATCTATTCCCTTTTCCAGTCCGCGGGGCGGGATGGCATATCCTCCATTGCGTCCAAGGGGCTCAGCGGCGAAGGGTACGAGGGCCATTATTTCTGGGATACCGAAATCTATATGTTCCCGTTTTTCCTGCTGACGAACCCCGGCATTGCCCGCAAGCTGTTGGATTTCCGGTATGCAACGCTGGATGAAGCAAGGGAGCAGGCAAGGCTGTTGGGGCATGACAAGGGAGCGCTTTATCCGTGGCGTACCATCATCGGCAGCGAATGCTCCGCCTATTTCCCCTCGGGTTCGGCACAGTATCACATCAACAGTGATATCGCCCACGCCGTGATTAGCTATTATTTTATGACCGGCGATCTGGAGTACATGCGGGACAAGGGCGCGGAGATCCTGATCGAAACCTCCCGTCTCTGGCTGGATACCGGCCATTGGTATCAGGGGCAGTTCCGGATTGACGGCGTAACCGGCCCCGACGAATACACCTATCTGATCAACAACAACTATTACACCAACCTGTCCGTACAGTACCAACTGCGCAATACCCTGCTGATCTGCGACGCGTTGCAGAAAGCCGATCCATTATTCTCCCCGGAGAAACGCTTCGGGCTAACCGATGCGGAAAAAGAGAGCTTCCGCGAAGCCGGTGAAAATATCTATCTGCCGTTTGATCAAACGCTTGGCATCTACGCGCAGGATGATTCGTTTCTGCAAAAGAAAAAGCAGGAGGTTGCCTCCCTGCCGGAAGGCACCTTGCCGATGCTTTTGCATTACCATCCGCTGTTTTTCAACCGCTGTCAGATTTGCAAGCAGGCCGACGCCGTCCTCGCCCATTTCCTCTATGAGGACGGTATTCCCGAGGATGTGATCCGCCGAACCTATGAATACTATGAAACGATCACCACACATGATTCCTCCCTGTCCCCCTGCGTTTTCTCCATGATGGCCGCGCGGACAGAAGATCCGGAAAAGGCGTATGCCTATTATCAGCACTCCGTGCATCTGGATATGGAAAATAAGCAACGTAATACTGACGACGGCATCCATGCCGCCAACATGGGCGGCATGTATATGGGCATCGTGTACGGCTTTGCCGGTTTCAGGGTACATGCCGACGGGATATCCCTTCGCCCGTGTATCGCCGACGCGATCGAAAGCTACGCCTTTCCACTGTTGTATAAAGGCAGCCGCATTCACGTTTCCGTAGATCACAAGCACATTACACTGCAATGCGGTGGTAACGGAACCGCCGAAATCACAGTCTATGGCACCCCCTATACCCTTACCGTAAAACCCCTGTCGCTCCCGCTTCAGCACATCCCGCAGACCTGAACCGGACGGAAATGTTCATCCAACGCGATTTGAATACAACTATTAATTCGGCGGAGCAGAGCAACCGCCGAATTTTAATATTGACAAATTCAAATTGCCTGTGATATTGTGAATACCAGTTGATGATGACCGAAATTCTTAATTTCCAAACCCCTTATTTTCACTTGCTTTTCTTTGTATACATTCTTTAATTATCTTGGCTATATTTGTATGGAGCACTAGCTGTGCGCAAAGCTTGTGTCCAAATATATCGATAATCGGGGAGGAATCGAACCATGAAAAAACTTATGGCATTGTTGCTGGCTGTCCTGATGTTAACAGGCATCTCCTCGGCGTTCGCAGCCGACTATCCCTCCAAAGGCATCACCCTCATCTGCCCCTGGACCGCGGGCGGCGGCACGGACTCCTGTCTGCGGGCGCTTGCCATCTCGCTTGAAAAGGTGCTCGGCGTAACCGTAACCGTGGAAAACAAGACCGGCGGCGGCGGCCTGATTGGCCACAGCGCCATCGCAACGGCGAAGCCAGACGGCTATACCCTCGGCATGATTACCTTTGAGCTGTCCACCTACGTGCCGCA
The DNA here is from genome assembly GCA_963664595.2 of Candidatus Limiplasma sp. Lineage (GTDB taxonomy): Bacteria > Bacillota > Clostridia > Christensenellales > Aristaeellaceae > CAXXOK01. Next base: position 924,229 of record CAXXOK010000010.1, read on the forward strand.
GGGCACAGGCGATATCACCTATGCGGATTACGAGCCGATCGCCCGCATCAACACGGATGCCGCCGCGCTGACCATCAACACGCAGTGGGGTATCGACAACAACATAACCGATGTCGCGTCGTTTGTGGAATACTGCAAAGCGCATCCCGGCGAGGTGAATATCGGCAACTCCGCCCCCGCCTCCGTGTGGCACATCGGCGCGGGCCTGATGGCGCAGGAAACCGGTATTGAAGTGGAGCACGTTGCTTTTGAAGGCGCCGCTCCCGCCGTTACGGCCCTGGCCGGCGGCCACATCGAAGCGGTATCCGTATCCCTTGGCGAGGTTCGCTCGCAGGTGGAAGCCGGAAACCTGACGGTACTTGGTGTGATGGATACCCAGCGCGCGCCGCTGTTCCCGGATGTGCCCACCTTTCAGGAGCAGGGATACGACATCGTGTACATGACCTGGCGCGGCATGGCCGCACCGCTTGGCATCGACCAGGCCATCAAAGCCGTGCTCGAGGATGCCTTTGCCAAGGCCGTGCAGGATGAGGATTTCATCACCTACATGAGCAACGCAGCGCTGACAATTTCGTACCTGGATGCTGAAAACTTTATGGCGTTCCTGGAGCGTAACTACGTTGATGTCGAGTCCACCATGCAGGCGCTGGGCCTTACCCAGTAACCATCCCAAACCCTCTTTAACCGACAGGCGGGCACTCGCCCGCCTGTCGTATCAGAAGGGAGTTATTCATGAAGAAGAAAATCACCCTGCAGGTCAGCAATATACTCTGTGCCTTTTTCGGCATTGCGATCGGTGTAACGGCGATTTGGATTACCATGGGTTTCAAGCAGTTTACCAACGTTCCCGTCGGGCCGGAGGTTTTTCCCCGGATCATGTCCATCGCGCTGATCCTGTGCTCCGTTGCGCTGCTGATTCAAAACCTGATCAAAAAGGATACCGGGCAGGCTCCGCCGCTGTCGCTGCGCAACCGCGGCATTCAGCGTATGCTGATCATCGCGGGGATTACGCTGGTTTTTTATCTCCTTCTGGACATCGTCGGATACTTGATTCTTGCGCCGCTGCTGCTGTTTGCCTCTATGTTTGTCATGGATTACCGCAATTATAAAATGATGGTTCTCATTTCCCTCTTGGTTTCGCTTGCGGTGTTCCTGCTGTTCCGGATGGTGCTCGTGATTGATCTGCCGTCCGGATTGCTTTCGTTTCTGTTCTGATCCCCAGGAAAGGATGAACACCGTATGGATTGGAATCTACTGCTGACCAGCTATCAGAGCGTTATTTTCAACCCGCAGATCCTGCTGATGCTGCTGCTGGGCGCTGCGGGCGGCGTGCTGTTTGGCGCCATCCCAGGCCTTACGGCCACGCTTGGCGTCGCCCTGTTGATCCCGTTTTCCTTCGGAATGGACCTCATTCCGTCTATCGGCCTGCTGCTGGGTATCTACTGCGGCGCGATGTACGGCGGCTCGATTTCCGCCATTCTCATCCACACGCCGGGCACGCCCGCGGCAGCCGCAACGCTGTTGGACGGATATCCCATGGCGCAGAAAGGCGAGGCCGGACGGGCGCTTTCCATTGCCATGTTTTCCTCGTTCTGCGGCGGCGTTATCGGCGCACTGGTGATGACGTTCCTCTCCCCTCTCGTGGCTTCGGCGGCGCTTGCCTTTGGCCCGGCGGAACTGTTTATGCTGGCCATGTTCGGGCTCTCCGTAATCATCGCCATTTCCGGCAAATCCATTATCAAGGGCCTGATGAGCGCATTCTTCGGGCTTTTGCTGTGCACCATCGGCATGGACCCCGCATGTGGGTACATCCGTTTTGTGCCCAAGGGTGTATACGGACTGTATGAAGGCCCGCCCTTTATCCCCACGCTGATTGGTCTGTTCGCGCTGGCCGAGGTTTTTTCTACAGTGGAAAAGATGGCGCGCGGAGAGATTGACGATACGCAAACCAATGCGAAGGTCACCCGCGCCCTGCCGACCTGGGCGGATATCCGCATCACATGGAAGAACTTTGTGTCCGGCGGGCTGATCGGCACATTCATCGGCGCCATTCCCGGCGCGGGCGGCGATATCGGCGCGTTTGTATCCTATGGCGTTTCCAAGGGCGTATCCCGGCATCCCGAGCGCTACGGTACCGGAATACCGGAAGGCGTTGCGGCTACCGAATCAGCCAACAACGGAGCCTCGGGCGGGGCTATGATCCCGCTGCTGTCGCTGGGCGTGCCGGGCGACAGCGTGACGGCCGTGCTGCTTGGCGCTTTCATCATGAAGGGTATTACCCCAGGGCCGATGATGTATGTCAACGAGCTGCCGACGGTCTATGGCGTATTTGCCGCGTTGATGATGGCCAATCTTGCCATGCTGGTGGTCGGAGTTCTGGGTGTCCGGTTCTTCGCCAAGATCATCTCCATCAACAAGCGGGTGCTGATGCCTATCATTCTGATCATGAGTCTGGTCGGCTCCTATGCCATCAACCAGAATGTGTTTGATCTCGGCGTTGCGCTGGCTTTCGGCATGATCGGCTATCTGATGCAGAAGTTCGAGTTTCCGCTTTCCCCCATTCTGCTGGCCTTAATTCTGGGACCGATGTCCGAGTCCAATTTCCGGCGCTTTATGCAGATCGAAAAGGGAAATTTCATGACCATCTTCACACATCCGATCTGCGTCGCGTTTATTGTGCTTTCCCTTGCGTCTCTGGTTTTCTCCGTGATCAATCAGCGAAAAATCAACAAACGCACCGGCACTGTAATCGGCGATAACAAGGTGGAAGACCTGGCCGAAGCGGTGGAGGAAGGAAAAAACGTCGTGGAATAACCGGGTTTTCATAAGCTTCATGAAAACAGGGCCGCCGTAGTTTCAATGATACGGCGGCCCTGTACAGGTTACAAAGCAAGTGTGTCCATGGCTGACATCCCCGGTCGGAACACAGGGGTGAAACCTTTTCAGGGTTTTGATGCGGAGCAGCCAAGCCTTGAATTGCAGCATATGAAAAAGCAAATGATCAGCGCTGCAGGCGCAAGTGAAGCGAGTGGCGCAAACGGCCGAAAGAAGCACTTTAACAACTGTACAGCGCCGCCGCAGTATTCCATCTGCGGCGGCGCTGCTGTATGAAATTTTAATGCTATTCCTGCTAAAATTCTGTCTGTTTGCCTGTACAATCCATGTCCTACATCTCCGTAACGGTTACCTGTGGCAGCAGTGCCATAACTTCATCATACGTAAACGCTTCCACACCGCCATTCTGCACGCAGGCCGCGCCTGCGGCAATGCCGTAACGAAGGGCGGAAAACACGTCGTCCCCCTGTTCCATTCCATACAGGATTCCCGCAAGCATCGCGTCCCCTGCGCCGACGGTGGATTTTACCGGCACCACGACAGCAGGCGCAAACACGGTTTTTGTACCATCGGTCAGCAACGCGCCTTCGCCGCCCATGGAAACGACAACATGCTTTATGCCCTCCCGGCAAAGTTTTACGGCAGCATGCCGAATGTCCTCCTGCGATACCAGGTCTGTTTGCATCAACTCTTTCAGTTCCGCCAGGTTAGGCTTGATCAGATATGGTTTTTCCTTCAAGGCATACCGAAGAGGCGCTCCCGAAGTATCCACAACCCACCGTTTCGCGGGTATGATTTGCATCAGGTTTTGATATGTATCCGCGTCGCATCCCGGCGGAAGGCTGCCGCAAAGCGCAATTATACTGCTGGATTCGGCTTTGACATACAGCTCCTTTGTAAGCTTATCCAGCGCGGCCGCGTCCACCGTGGCGCCCTGCTCGTTAAACTCCGTAACGCAGCGCGAATCATCATCGACAATTTTCAGGTTGCACCGAACATTGCCGGGCACAGTGATCGGTCGGAAATCCACTCCCATATATTCCATTGCTCTGGTAAAAAAGCGCTCGTCCGCTTCGCCCACAACCCCGATACAGTTTAGCTCCGCCCCCAGCCGTTTGAGCGCGACAGCAACATTGATTCCCTTGCCGCCGGCCATTGTATGGATGTTGCGCAGACGGTTCACTTCCGTAGGCAGCAGTTGATTGACATTGGCCCGCTTATCGATCGCCGGGTTCAAACATACAGTGGTAATCATACGTCTCCTTTACCGAATCTATTTATCCCGTCTTCCACGTTTTTGCAGGTGCCGGAAAGTAATCATGATACCAGAAACAATAACCGCCAATACGGGAATGCCGAACCTTACTTCTCATGCCAAAACGCCATAAAAGGCAATCATAGCAAGCAGAAGAGAACATAAAACCCTCCCCTTTCGGGAGGGTTTTATGGCAAGGATTCCGATCAATCCTCTTCTTCCTCGTCCTTTTGCGCGCCTTCAATGATCTTCTGTGCCACGTTGGCGGGCACTTCCTCATAGCGTTCAAACTTCATTGTAAACATTCCACGCGCCTGCGTCATCGAACGCAGATCCGTGGCATACTTGAACATTTCAGCCAGCGGGGCTTCGGCTTCCAGCTTTTGCATGCCGTCCACCTGGTTCATCCCCATGATGCGGCCGCGGCGCTTGTTCATATCGCCCATGATATCGCCCATGTACTCATCGGGTACAAACACATCCACATGCATGATCGGCTCCAGCAGCACGGGACCCGCTTCCATACAGCCTTTTTTGTAAGAGATACGGGCAGCTGTTTTGAAAGCCATTTCCGAAGAGTCTACCGCGTGATAGGAACCATCGTACAGCTTGGCATGGAGGCCGACCATCGGATAACCTGCCAGCACACCCTTAACGATGTTCTCGCGCAGGCCCTTTTCCACAGACGGAATAAAGTTGCGCGGCACCACGCCGCCTACCACGGCATCCTCAAACTCAAACTGGATATTGGTATCGCCGATGGGTGAGAACTCAATCCACACATCGCCGAACTGGCCATGGCCGCCGGACTGTTTCTTGTGGCGGCCCTGCGCCTTAACGGCCTTTTTGATCGTTTCACGGTACGGGATACGCGGATCCTGCATTTCGGCGCTTGCGCCGAACTTGGAGGAAAGCTTGTTTCTCACGACATCCAGATGCAGGTCGCCCTGGGCGGATACCAGCGTTTCACCGGTTTCCGTGTTCTTTTCCACGGAGATGGAGGGATCCTCCTCCTGAAGCCTTGCCAGGCCGCTGAACACCTTATCTTCTTCACCCTGCTTGGTTGCAAAGATGGCTTTGCTGATGCAGGGCTGCGGGAACTCGATTTTGGGATACACAATCTGGTTTGCCTGATCGCACAGCGTATCGCCGGTATTGGTAACCTGCAGCTTTGCCATGGCCCCAAAATCGCCCGCGTTGAGCTGGTCTACGGCGATCAGCTTTTTGCCGCGCAGAATGTTAACGCCCGCAACTTTTTCCGTTTTTCCCGCATCCGGGTTATACACGGAGGTGCTGGAGGTCATGCTGCCGCTCATAACTTTGAACAAAGACAGCTTGCCTACAAACGGGTCGGCAATCGTTTTGTAAATAAAAGCGGAAAACGGCTCGCTGCTGTCGCAGGCGCGGCTTGCTTCCTTTTCCGTCTTGGGATCCGTGCCTTTATACGTCCGGCCTGCGGGCGAAGGCAGAAAATCGGAAATAACATCCAGCAGCATGGTTACGCCAACTGTGGTAACCGCGGAGCACGGCATCACCGGCGTAATCTCGCCCGCGGCCATCCCGGCGGAAAATCCGCTGAGCAGCTCTTCGGGCGTAAGCGCTTCGCCCTCCAGATATTTCATCATCAGTTCATCGTCGGCAGCCGCGGCGGCCTCGGTGATTTCATCCAACGCAGAGGCAATACGGTCGGCCATGCCGTCGGGAATCGGGATTTCCTTAGGTACTTTCGATGTGCAGTCGTACGCTTTGTTTTCCAGAACGTTGACGACGCCTTTGAAGGTTTCTCCCCTGCCGATGGGCAGCAAGATCGGCACAACGCTGCTGCCGAACATCTCCCGGAGCTGGTTGAATACCTTGTCAAAATCCGCGTGCTCGCGGTCCATCTGGTTGACGATCAGAAGCTTGCCAACCTGATATTTGGTGGCGTACTGCCAGGCCTTTTCCGTGCCGACGGCCACGCCGCTGGAGGCATTGACCAAAATACCCGCCGTTTCCACAACGCGCAGGGGGCCGCCCATCTCTCCGATAAAATCGAAATAGCCGGGAACATCAATGATGTTCAGTTTCTTCTTCTTCCACTCGATCGGCGCGACGGCCGCGCTGATGGAGATGTGGCGTTTGGTTTCCTCGGGATCAAAGTCCGTAACCGTTGCTCCGTCCTCTACCCTTCCCTGGCGATCCGTTATGCCCGCAGCGAAGAGCAATCCTTCCACTAGCGTTGTCTTGCCTTCGCTGCCATGCCCCAGGATGGCGATGTTCCTGATGTCCTTGGTTTCAAAACCAGCCATGATGATCCCCCTTAATATGATGAACATTTGCACCACGCGTACAATTTATTGTAATCCGTTTTAATTGTGTTATGGTGCCTTCAATTTGATATCAGCCTTCAAAGTATAGCAGAAATATGGGAAAAAATAAAGCATAATATACATGGATTTCGTTAGATTGCGTAACAAACGTCCGCCGCAATTGCCGAAAACGCGGCGAAACCCATCCGCCTGTACATCGGCTGCCGGGCAGAAAGCGCAATATCTGTTTTAATTTGCAGAGAAGCATTCAAAGACACAGCAAAGAAAGGATTCGTCCCGAATCTTTCATTGTGCACAACTTTTTCTATCAATTTTTTACTGCAGGTTGTCCGGTGCAACGTGCCTCATGGAGAAATCAATCCCGAATCAGCGCAAGGTCATAAATCCCGTTTGCCATTCCGGTTGCCAGCCGCTGCTGATACGGCTTGGCCGACAGCAGCACATCCTCCGCCGGGTTGCTCCTATATCCCATATCAATCAGGAAGTTGGGCATCATCGCACAGTTGTTGTCGATATACTGGCTGGTGGTGGCAGCGCCGCCTTTTTGCTGCCTGGGTAAGCGGTAAACAAATCCCTCTGCACGCTGGCACGTTAGATTTCCGCCGGGTAAAGCTCACAGAAGCCTTGACGTAGTGCTGCTCCTACTTCGGGTTGCGCAAACCCAATCCAACAAAAATCTAACATGCTATCACACAAGCGCTTTATTCATCACTTACCCAGTGCTTTTCTGTATGGCTTGAGCAGCATATTCTCCATCGCCTGCCACCCGTCACGCTCGGCAATCGCTTTGGCATAGGCGGATCCGTACAGGCAGAAAATACCGATCCCCTGAACGGATTCCTGATCCCGGTTATTACAGCGCAGCCGCAGGAACACGTCTGCATTTACGTCGGCGGCGATAGCAGCCCGACCATTGGTATTATTTCCTCCGCCCTGACGCAGACTGTCCATACGATAATGATCAGCAGCAGCGGCGAAATCCATCGTCTGTGCATCGGGCGCGACTCCTCCTGTTCGCTTCCCGGGAATGCGGAGGGTTACAGCTTGAAATAGTCCATCACCGATGTCTCCGCAAATCCGCAAGACTTGTACAGGGAAAGCGCCGTCGCATTGCCGGCGGCAACCTGCAGCAGGATATCCGCCGCTCCCGCTTCCTTCAGTTTTTCGATGCCCATAAGTAAAATGGCACGGCCATAGCCTTTACCACGGTACACAGGCAGTACGCCCAGGCCGTAAATCCCTCCAAGGCCGTTGATCAGCTGCAGGTTCACCTTCCCGACGGTTTGCCCGTCTTTCTCCGCCAGATAGATGGTCATGCCGCGCTTTTCCTCCTCTTCTGGTAAAAGACCGTCCGAAGCCTGCATTTCCTCCGTTTCGTTTGCCAAACCTCTCCCGAAATAGATTTTATTCTGTTGGGCGATGTCCCGGGCGTCCGCGTTGGTTGCCTTTCGGAAGCGGATGCCGTGCGTCTGTTCCTCCGTGGCACGGCTGGGTCCGTTTTGCCAGTACATCTCATATTCCGTATATTGATATTCAGCGCCTATTTTCACCAGAAAGCTTTGACCGGCGGACGATTGCCGGTCGCACAAACCCAGCATCCCGGCGGCGTTTCTACGTCCGCATTCCGCCGCGGCCAGCCTGCACAGATGCGAAAACACCCCCATCCGCCGGTATTGCGGATGAACCATCCCCGTCAGTTCCAACGGGTCGGTCGTGTTTCCAAAGCCGCAGATCCCAAGATAGCCGATCAGCAGCTCTCCGTCAAACGCCATGAACTCATTAAGGAGGCCAATGCCAGCCTGCGTGGGGCGCTGTGCGGCGTCCTCCAGTTTATAATCCAGTTCCAGCTTCAACGCAACGGAATCAAAACGAACACATTCCATTTCCAACGCGTGAATGTGTTCGCAGTCTTTTTGATTCAGATATCCCTTGAGGATAAAAAACAGATCCTTGCTTGTTTGTTTCAAAAGGAAATCCTCCTTAGTAATATTCTTCCATCCTGTGAACCGTTGGCGTTACAGTATCCGCAACACCCGGGCCCGGTTATCCGTTCAAGATACGGATTGCCGTCTCGGCTTCGCGCCGTGTCAATCCAACCGCGGAGTCAGGCTTGATTTGGAAACCGGCCAAACCGGGATCGTTCAAATCCCGGTCTTCCAGCAGCAGGTAACGGGTAACCTCCGGATGTATTGCCAGCCATGCGTGGATCTCCCGTGCTTTTACCTGGCTGAACCGTTTGTTTTCGCGGATGTCCGCCGTGCTAAAATCCGGCGTTTTATCCCACAGATCCAGATGATAGGTCCGCAGTATCCGCACAAGCGCTTCGGCTTCCGGCCGGGTCGGCCGCAGCGCTTCATCCAGCCATAGCCGCCAGCCGGAATGGAGCACGATCCTGGCCTTTGTTTCCCGGATGATTCCGGACAGCAATTTTACCTTGTCCTCATCAATACGTAAAGCGGAAGACATCGCGTGTTGGTTTATCCCGCTTTGCGGAATGGTATTAAGCACACCGTCCACATCAAGAAACACAACCTTCACGGGCATTCACTCCATATGCTTTTCGTTTACCCGGATGTCGGGAACAGATAAATCGTGTTTATTACTCAGCAAGCAGTATTTGCCACCATTACCATGTTTCTTCCCTCGTTCTTTGCACGGTACAGAGCGCTGTCGGCAGCTTTGAGCAGTGTTTCGCTTGCCTGCCCGTGTTCCGGATAGGCCGACACTCCCAGGGAGATTGTGCATTTGGGCAGCGCTTTGCCAAGATGATAGACCAGGAGCTCGCTCACGTCCCGGCGTATCTGTTCGGCGCGCTGTCTGGCATCCTCCGCATTGGCGCCCGGCAAAACCGCCAGAAATTCTTCCCCGCCGTACCGGCATACGATATCTCCGCCACGGGTATCCTTTTGCAGATAGACGCCCAGTTCCCGCAGCAGCGCATCTCCAGCATCATGACCCGATTGATCATTGAATGCTTTGAAATGATCGATATCAAACATGATAAGAGCGATTGGCGTATCCTCCCGCTGTGCCCGTTTCAGCTCGCGTTCCAGTGTTTCTTCCATATACCGGCGGTTAAACAGTCCGGTCAGCGCGTCGCGGATGGATTGCTGCCGAAGCGTTTCTTTGAGCGTTAAGTTTGACACCGCCAGCGCAATATGCTCCGCGATCATTGTAACAACCTGTACTTTATGCTCCGTATAGGAAGCGCGTTTGTATTCCTGACGGCATTCCGTATTGTTCAGGTGGAGAATCCCGATTGCCTCGCCGTTTACCGACAAGGGCACGCACAGGTACTGGCCGCACTCCGGCCCGGTGGTATGCCCGCAGAGCAAACCGGGATGCTGTTCATCCACCAAATGCTGACGTCCCCGCCGGATGGCCCAGCAGTTCATCGGCGTAAAAACCTTTTGCGTTGCCGCGGATTCGCCCCATATCTCTATGGCTTCGGCCAGATCTCTGGATGAATTGATCATGTACAGCGCGCCCTGGCTGTCCGGACAGATTCGCTTGATATACCGCGCACTGATGGCACACGCTTCGGCGGCTGTCTGGCAGCTTTGCAGCTGTTCTCCCAGCTCGTTGATCTGGTTCATTTCCTCGGTTCGCGCCTGAAGGTCCTCCACCCAGGCGGCCAGCTTCTGGTTTGCTTTTTGCAGTTCATCCTCGGCCTGGTGCCGCTCCGTTACATCAATACCGGTAGAGATGATATACTCAATATGCCCTTCTTTATTGCGCATGGCCGCAAAGGTCCACGAAACAAAATGCCTTTCGCCGCTGCTGGATGCCACAACCGTTTCATACGCTTTGGGATGGGCGTCGCTGAGCAGCTTATCAATCTGCTCCCGTGTAATAACGGGATCGAAGAAATTATTCTCCCACAAATAGGTTCCGATTACCTGATCGGTTGTGTATCCGCTGATTCTCTCGGCGCTTCGGTTAAACCGTGTGATAACCCCTTTATGGTCCAGCACAACGATCAGCGTCGCCGCGATGTTGAGGATTGCGTTGGAAAAATCACGTTCCCGGATCAGATCGTCTTTCACCTGCGTCAGGTTGGAAATATCGCGGATCGATGTGAGCAGCATGTCTTTCTGATCGTTGAACTCAATAGTATCGGTATTGATCAGCACGGTAACCAGCGTACCGTTTTTATGCCTGAACTTTGTTTCAAAATCGCGTACGGAACCAAATTTTCGGGTTAAATCAATCAGCTGCTTCCTATCGGCCGGAGCATAGTAAAACTCCCGGATGCTCATATCATCCAGATCATTCACATTGTATCCCAGAAGCTCTTTGATCGCGTTGTTGCTGACAAATATCCTCCCCTGAAAATCCGTCACGGTGATACCGACGGGAACCGACTTGAAAAGCGTTTGATATCCCGAATCGGTTTCCTGCGCTCTCTGCTTGTATTGGGTGATATCATAGATAGACGTCAGCAGCACATGCTTGTCATTCAGATCAACATAATCGATATTCGCCAAAACATCGCGGAATGTTCCGTTTTTATGTTTGATCCGGACTTCAAAATCCCGGATTGTTTTCGACGCGGACAGCATTTCCATCAAATGTTTGCGGTCCCTTGGGTCGGCATACAAATCGCTGACGTTCGTGTTGCGGTATTCATCGATACAGATTCCGAATAGATCCTGTACGGTTTTATTGAAGCTAATAATCGTCCCGTCGGACTCCGTGACAATTAGTCCCACGGATGAGGAGCCGAATGGAAAGCTCGCCTTGTCAAAAATCGCCTGAAAACCGTCCTCGACTCTTTCTCCTAAAAATGGAGAAGACTCCGTTTCGTCTCCTTGATTTTCACAAATTTTATGGTTCAACGGCTGATCATTTTTCATATCCTTTGGATTCATTTGTATTCCTCCTTTACGAGATGTACCTGTTCTCATAAGCAGTGCAATCGAAGGAGTTGTTTTCTTGCAGTGTATCATATTCTATGGATTAATCAACTGTAGCCATCTCTATCTGGAAATATTGCCTTAAAGCTATTCCAAGCAAATGGCGTTTGTCAAATGAGAATAGGCGGGCGTTTTAATTCTTCTATCAAGCTGCCAGATCATGTTGTGTACAGCGATAGGGGCAACAAAAAATCCACCGCGAATATATTCGGATTCGCGGCGGATCTGGCAGGGGCAGAAGGACTCGAACCCTCAACAAAGGTTTTGGAGACCCACGTGTTACCATTACACCATGCCCCTAAGGCGCAAGCAATAGTATAGCGGAATATGGATTCCCTGTCAATATCCAAACCGGAATGTTTCGATCGGCAAATGAAATTCGTTTGCTATGGCGCATAGGTCATGATGCTATCTATGATTTGCGGTTCCGTCACGGTAAAACTTTCACGGTTCAGCAGACCGAATAGCTCCCCGTCTCCATAAAGGCGGCGTTGTCCCACAGAAAACAAGGAATGCCACATGCCGTTGCTGCCGCCGTGAAATAGGCGGTATATGCGGTGCGGGCCTCAAGGTTGCCATTCTTGTTCCGCGCGCCGTATTCCCCCAGCACAACGGGAATTCCTTTCTGGATAAAATTCCGGTACAGCGTGTTCATCAGACAATCAATCTCAGCGCGGTCCCGGTCGTTGGCGGCGTCGAAAGCATCCCGGCTTTGGGGATCCGCCGGATCACGCAGCGCAAAATCATACGGCGTATAGGCGTGCACCGACAGGATTATCCGGCCTTCAACGCTGTCCGCAGGCAGGCTGAAGCCGCTGTTGAGCGCGCCGTCCAGCGATGCGCCGTACCCCGGCACCATCAGATATCGGGAAGCGTTTTGCCCGCCGGAAGCTCGTACGGTATCCACAAAGGCCTGGTTCAGGGCATTGATGCACCGCACAGCCTCCGCGGTCCGTTCGTCCTTCGGGTTGGCATACCATTCCAGCTCCGTGCCTACAAGCCGAGGTTCGTTCATCCCCTCAAAAATCAGATGTTCGTCTGTATCCCGGAACGCTTCCGCCAGCTGCGGCCAAACACAGCCGATATACCGAAGCGAGCTTTCCAGGTGCTCCTGATCTGGGTACAGAAACGCCGGATCCATATCATGATGGGTGTTAAGAATTACATACAGTCCGCGTTCCAGCGCATACCCGGCCACCTCCTGCACACGGGCCAGCCACTGTTCATCAATGGTAAACTCCGCGCCGCTTACATGATTATGCCAGGACACGGGGATGCGTACCGCGGCAAAGCCAAGCTCCGCAAGCAGATCAAACAGCTCCGGCCTCGTGATGGATCCGCACCAGGCTGTTTCATAAAGCAGCGGATCAGCAAGCCAGTCACAGTTTGCGGCGTCAAACGTATTGCCGAGGTTCCAGCCCGCTTTCAGCCCGCTGGTAAACGCCAGTGCTTCGCTTGTGGGGATCGGCTGCCGCCGCACTTGGATATCCGCAGGGGTGCTCATTTCTGATGCCTGTGCCATGCCGCCTGTCACGCCAAAGAGCAGCACAGCCAATATGGTCATCATTTTCCTGACGTTTATCATTTGTCTCTCCTTTGGGTCGCAGAACAGGTCGATCCTTATCAGCCGATGTTTTTTTCCATCAGATAAAACAGCCCCTTACGCCAAAGCGCCGTGCCAACGGTATGGTAGCCCAGCTTTTCATACATCCGAAGCGACCACGGGTTTTGGGAAAACGTATCCAGCCGCATGCTTTTTACGCCGCGGCTTCTGAGCATTTCCTCCGCCATGCCCATGATTTGCGTACCCACGCCGTGCCCCTGCACATCAGGAGACACGCACAGGCGGTGTACCACCGTATACTCCGGGCCCCGGTAGCTCCACTTGCCGCTTTCATATTCCGGGTCACAGCGTTTATTCAGGGTGATCACCCCCGCAATCCGGCCGTTTTCACGGGTCACATACAACTGCCTTTTGCTGATATCTTCTTCTATATCGGATGCATCCGGATAGAGCTCGTCCCATTGGGGAATCCCGGCGGCGTTCAAGTGTTCCACCGCCCGGTGGAACAGGGAAATGATTTCGTCCCGATCGGCCTCGGTTGTCGTTTCCAGCGCTGATAATTCCATCGGATCACGCTCCGTTTCATAATTAATCATTTTGCAACAGTAATTCTCTTATGCTATCGGGATTTCGGGTGTTTTCGTAACGGGGAAAAGAAGGGCGGACACGCCTCGCATGCCTTGCGCTTTGCTATCAATGAATACGATGGAATAACAGTTCTTGCCGTATTCGGGATAAGCCCATCGTATCAGGGCGGCAAGCGTATGTAAAGCGGCCAGCACCATCTTTACATGCCATCAATGGCGTGCTACACTGAGCACACGACCCGAAAAGGAGAATGATGGATGAAAAGCCGCCTGTCTATTCTGCGCAACGAACGCGTATCGGCCTATTTGCAAATTCTACTGGGCTGTATCATCGGCGCGTTGGCGTTTCCCATGTTTCTTGTGCAATACGATATCGCGCCGGGAGGGCTGACCGGTATCGCAACGATTTTGCATTATCTGTTCGGCCTTCCCATCGGCCTTACATCGCTGGCGTTGAATATTCCGCTGTTCATCATGGGGTATCGGCTGCTGGGCCGCGTATTTGCGTTCCGCTCACTGATTGCCACCATCCTGTTTTCCCTGTTCATCGATTGGCTGCCCGTACAGCCGTTTCAGGCGGATATCCTGCTCAGCGCTATCTTCGGCGGCGTAATGCTGGGCGTGGGCATCGGGCTGATCCTGCGCGGCAGCGCAACCACGGGTGGCAGCGACCTGATCGCCAAGATGATCCATGCGCATTTCCAGCACATTTCCGTCGGCGTAATCCTGTTCGCCATCGATTTCTGTGTGATTATCAGCGCCACGTTCCTGATTACCCCAAGGCGGCGTTATATGCCCTGATCTGCATTTTTATCGCCGCGCGGGTGGTGGATATGGTGGTGCAAGGATTTGAACGGCATAAGGCCTGCTATATCATCACCTGCTGCCACGAGGCCATCAAGCAGCGGCTGCTGGACGAGCTTGACCGCGGCATCACCGTGCTCAGCGCCAAGGGTGGTTTCAGCAATCTGGACCGTCCGGTGCTGCTGTGCATCGTATCGGCGCAGGAGCTGGCACGCCTGAAGCTGATCGTGCGCATGGAGGATGAACACGCGTTTGTTTTCATCACAGCCGCGAGCGAAGTGCTTGGCGAGGGCTTCAACCGGCTGGACAGGGAGGACTGAACTCAGCCCTGCCGGAGATCTTCAATCTCCTGACATTCGTTGAATTTGGCAAACCGGCGGACGCACATTTCTATGGCATGATCAAGCTTCTTCGTACGGCGGATGCCGTTTTCAAACCAGACATTTTTAACCTCCAGCACGTTCGTTTTGCTGAGCGCTGCCGCTTCCAGCCGCCCGGCAAACTGTTCTCCAAAGAGAAGCGGCAGCACATAATGGCCGTATTTCCGCTTGGCGGGCGGGGTATAGATTTCCCAGGTATACTCAAAATCAAACAGCGCGCGGATCAGCCTGCGGTCCCACAGCATGCAATCCAGCGGCGCAATCAGCTCACAGCGGGGTTTATAATCGTTGTTTTTCAAAACGGCGTTTAGCAACGGCGCGTCTTCCGCACGGCAGTAAAGTGTTTCCCCGATGCCTTCCACCGAGACTTCCAGGATGCGGTTTTCCATAAGCAGCTCGCCAAAGGCCCGGTCGCGCTCCGGCGCTTTCAAATTCCAAATGCCCAGCCAAGCATCCGATCCCCGGTTCCACAGCAAGCCCACCGCACCGATGCGGCGCAACACCCGCCATTTTCTGTGATCAGATTCCTGCGGCAGCGGATCGGGGGCTTGCAAAATCTCCGGCGCAATGTAGCCATCCGCCAGATCATAAAACTTTCGCGTGCCCTTCTTATGGTGGATCACCAGCTCGCCGGTTGTGTACAGGTGCTCCAGCACCGCCCGCGCCGCGTTGGTATCCCCCTCCCAGTTGCCGCTCCAGTGGATATTGGAATGCCATTGTATGCTGCCGTTGATGGGAAGCCCGTCCGATGACACCGGCCCGTTTTCCCGGATATAAGCCTTTGCTTCCGACTCCAGCTGCGAAAGATTGTCAAAGCGAAGGCCGCTTTGCACCGCTGAATCACGGAAGCGCTGAAAATACGGCCAGTCCTCCACCGGCAGAATGGACAGGTTTTTATCGGGATAGTCAAACAGGGCGCGATCCTTATATAAAAGATCGTCCAGCATGCTTTTGTGAAAGTTTTTCACACGGGATTGCAGTGCGAGCTCCGCGTTTTTGCCGCATACATCCACAGGGTCGAACTGAAGGCAGCCCGTCTGCCGCACATAGCACAGCGCACCCTGCTTGCCAAGGAAGCGGTGCTCACCCAGAAGCCCGTGTTTCAGCAGCAAAACTGCCGTGCCTGCCGGTTTGTCAGATAAACCATGGCATCCCCATCCGTCTCTTACAGTCCATTCATTCCGCATATACCGCGGGTTTCCTTAATTTTTCAGTGCCTGAATCGGCGCGGGAATGCGTCCGCCCCGTTTGATAAACGCCTTCGGGCTGACGGTGTTGATGGGCATCACAGGCCCTTCGCCTAAAAGCCCTCCGAACGAAAGATGCTCCCCCGCCTTTTTACCGATGGCGGGGATCACGCGCACAGCGGTTGTTTTGGTATTGATCATACCGATGGCGGCTTCATCCGCAATCATGGCACTGAGCACCTCGGCGGGCGTATCGCCCGGTACGATGATCATATCCAGCCCCACGCTGCAAACGGCGGTCATGGCTTCCAGCTTTTCCAGCTTCAGCACACCGGCCTCTGCCGCCTTGATCATGCCCGCGTCCTCGCTGACGGGGATAAACGCGCCGGAGAGGCCGCCCACGCTGCCGCTGGCCATCACGCCGCCCTTTTTCACCGCGTCGTTAAGCAGCGCCAGCGCCGCCGTGGTGCCGTACGCGCCCACGGTCTCCAGCCCCATGGCTTCCAGCACATCGGCAATGCTGTCGCCGATGGCGGGCGTAGGTGCCAGCGACAGATCCACAATGCCGAACGGAACGCCAAGCTCCCGGCCTGCGACCTCGCCCACAAGCTGGCCCATGCGTGTGATCTTAAACGCCGTCCGCTTCACAACCTCCGCCACACCGGCCAAATCCAGCCCCTGGGCATCTTTTTGCAGCGCGCTTCGCACTGCGCCGGGGCCGGATACGCCGATGTTGATCACCACGTCCGGCTCGCCCACGCCGTGGAACGCGCCCGCCATAAACGGGTTATCCTCCGGCGCGTTGCAAAACACCACCAGCTTGGCCGCGCCGATGCAGTTGCGATCCGCGGTTCTGCGGGCGGCATCGAGGATGATTTCCCCCATCATACCGACCGCGTCCATATTGATGCCGCTTTTCGTAGTGCCGATATTCACGCTGGAGCATACCTTTTCGGTTTCGCTCAGCGCTTGGGGTATGGACTGTATCAGCCGAACATCCCCCGCTGAAAAGCCCTTGTGCACCAGTGCGGAATAACCGCCGATAAAGTTAATTCCCACGGTATCGGCCGCACGGTCCAGCGCTTTGGCATAGGCCACGGGATCGGCATCCGGGGCGCAGGCCAGCAGCATGGCGATGGGCGTAACCGATACACGCTTGTTGACGATCGGGATGCCGTATTCCATGGAAATGCGTTCGCACACCGGCACAAGGTTTTGCGCGTGCCGCACGATTTTTTCGTACAGCTTTTCGCAGGCCACGGCCGGGTTGGGGTCCGCGCAGTCCAGCAAGCTGATGCCCATGGTCACCGTGCGCACGTCCAGATTCTCGTTATGGATCATTTGCAGGGTATCTAAAATATCATCCGCGCTGAGGTTGGTAAATCGCTTCATATCGCATTATCCCTTTTCAAACTTTATGGGTTACGTCGTATATCTCCTGGCGCGTTACACTCACGTTCACATCCAGCGCCTTGCCCTCTTCGTTCAGCCTGGCGGACAGGGTTTCGATCGTTAAATTTTCCGGCAGCGTTACCAGCATAATCATGGCGAACATCCCCCGCAGGATGGTCTGCGTTACTTCCTCAATATTAACGTTGTTGTTTGCGCACGCGGTACTGATGCGCGCCAGAATACCCACCTTATCGGCTCCGATTACTGTGATCACAGCATTCATCGTGATGCTCTCCTTTGCGTTCAACTCCCGAAAATTATAGCATAGTCCGCTGTGGATTGTATAGAATACAGGTTTGCACATTCCCGATTTGTTTACTTTTTGTCATATGCCGGTTATTTTATTGACATATGCCATCAATTATGTATAATAAGTTTTGTAGCTGGCATATGCCATCTATTGTTCGGCAGTTACTACCGACAACAACCATGCAACGGCAGAAGCCCATTCGGCCGTTTGGCAGTAAGGAGGATGTATGCCGCGCCCGAGAAAACGCAGAGATGTGTGCTGCCTTCCCCGGATCAACGAATTCGTCCCTCTCGGTGAAGAACCGTTTCAGGATGACACCGTTGTGGTAACCGTGGACGAGTACGAGGCCATCCGGCTAATCGACCACGAGGGCCTTTCCCAGGAAGAATGCAGCGACTATATGAATGTCGCACGCACCACCGCCCAGCAAATTTATGCCAACGCGCGCAGGAAGATTGCCCACGCGATTGTAGACGGATTGCCCCTGAGAATCGAAGGCGGCGATTACCGCCTTTGCAACGGCCAGGGGCAATTTTGCGGCCGCGGCGCATGCCGCCGCCATCACGGGGCGTCCATGCGCCCGGAAGAACAGGAGGAAAACAAATGATCATTGCCATCCCGCTTGACGAAAACCAGAAAGACGTATGCGTGTCTTTCGGCAGAGCGCCCTACTATCTGTTTCACAATACTGATACCAACACCGATGAAATACTGGAAAACCCGGCCGCGCAGGCGCCGGGCGGCGCAGGCATCAAGGCCGCCCAGTTTGTGGCGGACCGCAAGGCCGGCGCGCTGATCACCATCCGCTGCGGAGAAAACTCGGCAGCCGTATTGCTGGATGCGGGGATCGCTATCTATAAGGCGAAAAAAACTCCCGCCCATGATAATATCAAGGCGCTTGCAGAAGGCAGGCTTGCCAGGCTGGAAAGCTTCCACGCAGGCTTTCACGGAAAAGCATGAAAATCGCGGTTCTCAGCGGCAAAGGCGGCACCGGCAAAACCATGGTTTCCGTCAATCTCGCGGCCGTTTCCGGCAGTGCCGCCTATATTGACTGTGACGCGGAAGAGCCAAACGGCCACCTGTTTTTAAAACCGGTACAAACAGAACAGCTTCCCGTGTATACCCGGGTGCCGGTCTTTGACAGGGAAACCTGCAATGGCTGCCGGAAATGTGTGGACTTCTGCCAATTCAACGCGCTGGCCTTTCTGCAAGGCAATCCGAAGGTATTTCCAGACGTATGCCACGCCTGCGGCGGATGTGCGCTGGTGTGCCCAACCGGAGCCGTTACGCAAAAAGAACGCGCCATTGGCGTGGTTTCAACGGGACTGTCGGATGGTATACCTGTGATTACCGGTACCCTGAACACCGGGGAGGCATCCGCCGTGCCCGTCATCAAGGCGGCGTTGAACGCGTTTCACGGGGAGAACGCCGTGATTGATTCGCCCCCCGGCAGCGGCTGCCCGGTGATGGAAGCCATCTCCGGTGCGGATTACTGCCTTTTGGTAGCCGAACCCACGGCCTTCGGCTTTCATAACTTTCAGATGGTGTACCGGCTGGTAACCCTGTTGAACAAGCCCTTCGGCGTGATTGTAAACAAGGCGGACAGCGAATATCCCCCACTGGAAGCGTTCTGCCAGTCCCATCACGCACCCATTCTGCTGCATATCCTGTACAGCGCAAAGCTGGCGGAGCTTGGCGCGCGGGGCGATATCGCCGTGCGGCACAGCCCCCTGTTCAGAGAGCTTTTTCAGGGGCTCTGGGACACCATCCGCGCGGAGGTGGAAGCATGAAAAAGCTGCTTATCCTCAGCGGCAAAGGCGGCACGGGCAAAACCACCACCGCCGCCGCCTTCATCCATTTCTCACAGGCCCGCGCCTTTGCTGATTGCGATGTGGACGCTCCCAACCTCCACCTGGTTACCCAGCGGCACACAGCGCCGGAGGTCTCCGATTATCTGGGCTCCCGGAAAGCCGCCATCGACCCTGCCGCCTGCATCGGCTGCGGTGCATGCGCGCAAGCCTGCCGCTTTGATGCCATTCATCCATCCGTAGCCGGGTATGCCGTAAACGAATTTGCCTGCGAGGGCTGCGGTGTATGCGCGTATGTGTGTCCCCAGGGCGCGGCCGCGCTGCACGATGATGTGGCCGGGCAGGTGATGCTCTACGCGGAGGACAGCGTATTTGTTACGGCGGAGCTGAAAATGGGGCGCGGCAATTCCGGCAAGCTGGTATCCGAGGTCAAGTCCAGGCTTTCGCAAAACGCGCCGGATGCCGAGCTTGCAATCATCGACGGGTCTCCCGGCATCGGCTGCCCGGTAATCGCGTCCATGAGCGGCGTTGATCTGGTGCTGATCGTTACCGAGCCCTCTTTGTCCGGCATCAGCGATATGGAGCGGATTTTGCAGACCGCGTCTGTGTTCCAGACCAGAACGGCCGTATGTGTGAACAAATACGACCAGAGTCCGGAGCACGCGGACCGGATCGTCCGGTTCTGTGAGGAGCACGGCATCCCCTTCGCGGGGTTCATTCCCTATGATCCGCAGGCTTCCGCCGCCATCAACGCGGGCCGCAGCCTGGCGGAAACCGATTGTCCCGCCTCCCGCGCGCTGCGGCAGGTATATCACGAAACCCTGAAACTATTGGAAGAGGTGAGCGAATGATCATCAAATCTTTGCTGGAAAACACCACCGAGAATCCCTCGTTTGAAACGGAGCACGGCCTGAGCCTGTATATTGAGACAGGTTCACATAAAATCCTGTTCGATACCGGCCACACCTCCGCCTTTGCCCGTAACGCGGAAAAACTGAAGGTGGATCTGTCCCAGGTGGATATCGCTGTGCTTTCCCACGGGCATTATGATCACGGCGACGGGCTGGAAACCTTTTTGTCCCTTAACCAACACGCGCCCGTGTACATCAGCCAGTATGCCATGGATGAGTACATGGACGGAGCTGATAAATACATTGGCGTGAACCGCGCCTTGCAGGGCAATCCCCGGCTGGTGCCCGTCAAAGAAAACATGCGGCTCGGGGAAGGGCTGGAGCTGTTCACGGGCGAGGGCCTTTCGCTCAAGCAGCCGATTCAGCCGGGTACCCTGACCGCGCGCAGAAGCGGCGTGCTCGCCCCCGATGATTTCCGGCACGAGCAGTACCTGCAGATCACAGAAGGCGGCAGGCGCGTGCTGCTGAGCGGGTGCTCCCACCGCGGGATCGTCAACATCATGTCCTGGTTCTCCCCCGATGTATTGATCGGCGGCTTTCACTTTATGAACTTCGATCCCGCGGGCGACGGCAAGGCAACGCTGGACGCAGCCGTCAAAGAACTGACGCCCTATCCCACCGCCTATTACACCTGCCACTGCACGGGCGTAGCCCAATACCAATATCTGAAGAAACAAATGAACGATCAACTGCATTACCTTTCCTGCGGACAGGAGATTATCCTCTGACCCTTGAAACAATACCCTTGAAAAGAACGGCGGCACACGCCCCCCCGTTCATTCAAAAAACAGGAGGCACACTCATGAGCGAGAACTGTAGTCACAACTGCGAAAGCTGCAATCAGGATTGCGGCGAACGAACCCCCAAAAGCCTGCTGGAAAAACCGCATGAGCTTTCCCATATCAAAAAGGTAATCGGCGTAGTCAGTGGTAAAGGTGGCGTCGGCAAAAGCATGGTCACCTCGCTGTTGGCCGTAATGGCCCGGCGCAAGGGCCTGAAAACCGCGATTCTGGACGCGGATATCACCGGCCCTTCCATCCCCAAGGCTTTTGGCCTGCACGACCGTGCCGAGGGCAGCCACGAAGGATTTTTCCCCGTGCCTACGCAAACAGGAATCAATATCATGTCGCTGAACCTGCTGATGGAGAACGAAACCGACCCGGTTGTCTGGCGCGGCCCGATTATCGCGGGTACGGTCAAGCAATTCTGGACGGACGTTATCTGGGGCAATGTGGATTATATGTTCATCGATATGCCGCCGGGAACGGGTGATGTGCCGCTGACCGTGTTTCAGTCCATCCCTGTGGACGGGCTGATCATTGTCACCTCCCCGCAGGAACTGGTGAGCATGATCGTGGAGAAGGCGGTCAATATGGCCGCGCTGATGCACATTCCCGTGCTGGGGCTTGTAGAGAACATGAGCTATATCACTTGCCCGGACTGCGGCAAGCAGATCAGCGTTTTCGGCGAAAGCCATGTGGAAGATATTGCTAAAAAGCACGGCATTGATACCATTGCCCGGCTGCCGATGGATCCCAAACTGGCCGCCGCCTGTGATAAGGGCGAGATTGAACAGTTTGAAGGAAGCTGGCTCAACGGGATACTGGACACGATACTGAAATAAAAGGAGATCAAACTTATGAAAATCGCAACCGCATGCATGGGAAAAACCATGAGTCAGCACTTTGGCCACTGTGAAAACTTTATCCTCTTCGAAACGGAAGATGGAAAAATCCTGTCCGAGCAAAGCATTCCCAATCCCGGCCACCGGCCCGGCTTTTTACCCAACTTTCTGGGCGATAAGGGCGTGGAAGTGATGATCGTGGGCGGCATCGGCGGCGGCGCCATCGAAATTTTCAACGAGCGCGGCATTGATGTCATCATCGGCGCACAGGGCGACGCCCGTGCAGCCGTGGAAGCTTACCTGAACGGAACGCTGGAATCCACCGGTGCGGAATGCCACGAGCATCAGCACGCGGACAGCTGCGGCGGTCATCACTGAGCCGCACAAGAATTTTCCATTTCCATCAATTTCATGTTTCATTGCAATCGATTGAGCGTATAACAATACCGAACGACAATGACAATAGGAGGTTGATGCATGAAAGAATTTGTCTGCTCCGTCTGCGGATACGTTTACAGCGAAGCACAGGGCATCCCCGAAGCCGGCATCGCGCCCGGCACACGTTGGGAAGATCTTCCTGATGACTGGGTATGCCCGCTTTGCGGTGCAACCAAGGCGGAGTTCCTGGAAAGCACTCCGGCAAATTCCGTACCAACTCCCCCGGCCTCTCCGCCCGCGGAGGTCTCCGCTGATCTTCAGGAGCTTACCCCTCTGCAGATCAGTGCATTGTGTTCCAATCTGGCCCGTGGCTGTGAAAAGCAGTACAAGCCTGAAGAAGCGGCGTTATTCCAACAACTGGCCGATTTCTTCCATTCCGCCGCAGCCCCGACGCAAGCGCCGGATATGCGGCAGCTGCTGGCCCTGATCGAAAGCGATCTCAGCGACGGCATTCCCGCCGCCAACACAGCCGCCGCCCAGGCAAAAGACCGCGGCGCCCTGCGGGCGCTGGTATGGAATGAGAAAGTCACCAAAATCCTCAAATCCCTGCTCAACCGTTATGAGCGGGAGGGCGACCGCATGCTGGAAAACACCGGCGTATACGTCTGCATCATCTGCGGGTTTGTGTATGTGGGTCAGCAGCCGCCCGCCCTGTGCCCCATCTGCAAAGCGCCCGGCTGGAAGCTGGAAAAAGTGGAAGGGAGGGCGTCCTGATGGCAAAAACCTATGCCGTACGTAACATACGTCTCTGCACCAAGGACTGTCTCTGCCTGTATGTGTGCCCCACCGGGGCAACAGACACCGAAAACAGCGTGATTGACGTAAACAAGTGCACAAGCTGCGGTGCCTGTGCGGATGCCTGCCCTTCGGGAGCCATCTCCATGGTGCCGTTTGAGTATCCCGCCCAACAGCCCCACGAAGCAAGCGTAGTATCCGCCCTGCAATCCCTGATGCGCTCCAAGGCTGCACAGGAATCCATGGCGGGCTGCTTGCCCGGAACCCTGGCCGCCGCGTTTGAGAAATCCAACCACATCATGTCCGAGGATCTGATCCGTGAAGCGGGTTATATGCTGCCCCAAAGCAGCCATGTACACGCATTTCTGGTAAAGCTGCTCAGGGAGCACACCGAGGAAGGCTTCCCGCGCGAAGCCGCAGCGCAATTACTGCAACAATTGAACTTCAATAAAAAAACGGAGGAAACCAATATGGAAAAATGGAAATGCACCGTATGCGGATACGTTCACGAAGGCCCCCTTGCCGATAATTTCAAATGCCCCCGCTGCGGCGCGCCCGCCAGCAAGTTTGTAAAGCTGGAGGACGAAAAGAAAGCGGAAAGCAAGTACGCAGGCACCAAAACCGAGAAGAACCTCCAGGCCGCTTTTGCTGGTGAGAGCCAGGCCCGCAACAAATACACCTACTTTGCTCAGGTTGCCGCCAACGAAGGCTACCAGCAGCTGTCCGAGATCTTTCTGAAAACCGCTGGCAACGAAATGGAACACGCGAAGATCTGGTTTAATGAGCTCGGACATCTGGACGATACCGCCAAAAATTTGCTGGCCGCCGCCGAGGGTGAAAACTACGAGTGGACGGATATGTACCAGGGCTTTGCCAACGACGCGGAAGCTGAAGGCTTTCCGGAGCTGGCCGCACGTTTCCGCCGCGTAGCGGAGGTGGAGAAGTCCCACGAGGAGCGCTACCGCAAGCTGCTCAGCAACGTGGAACTGCAGAAGGTCTTTGAAAAGAGCGAAGAAACCATGTGGGAGTGCCGTGTGTGCGGCCACCTGGTCATCGGCAAAAAGGCCCCGCAGGCCTGCCCCATCTGCGGATACAGCCAGAGCTTCTTTGAAGTGCGCAAGGAAAACTATTAACAATCATTCCGTCGCCCCAATCAAAAAGCCGCTCCTTATGGGGCGGCTTTTTAGCGGAAATAATAAAAGATAAGAGCTTATCGGGTTTCGTCAGAACTGGATCAATCCGGGCAGCCAGGTGGTAAACGGCGGCCACAGGCTGATGAGAATCAACACCAGTACATTGCACAGAATAAACGGCGACGCCGCCCGGAAAATATCCATTACGGGCATCCGGTTGAGCTTGTTGCAGGCGTTCAGGCACATGCCAACCGGCGGCGTAACCAGCCCGATCGCCATACCGGCGATCATCATCGCGCCGAATTGCAGCACTGATACGCCGTAGCTCTGCATTACCGGCAGAAGGATGGGCGTCAGCAGCAGAATTCCGGGGCTGACGTCGATAAACGTGCCAATGAACAGGATGAGCACATCGAAAACGAGCATCACGGCCCATTTGGGCATATCCAGGCTGAAGAAGAACGCCTGAATCACCTGCGGGACCTTTTGTATGGTGATAATATAGGTAAAGATATAAGAGAATCCGATGATCAGCATAACAGCGGATGAAGCGATCAGTGTTTTTTTCAGCGCTTCCCACACATGCTTCCAGGTCAGTTGCCGGTATACCAGAAAACCGACGGCCAACGCATAGAATACCGCAACACCGGCGCTTTCCGATGCCGTGCAAACGCCGAAGGATATGGAAAGCACGATGGCAACCGGCATCAGCAGCGCCGGAATGCCGAACAGCATATCATGCCAGAATTCCTTCCAAACGAACGGTGTTTTTTTCGGATGCCATCCATGACGGACGCTCATGGTATAGATCAATATCAATTGTGTGATACCGATCATCAATCCGGGGATTGCTCCGGCCAGAAACAGCCCGCCCACGGAACCGCTGGAGATCATCGCATATACAATCATCGGCGTGGAGGGCGGGATGATCATCCCCATGGTGGATGTCGCCACCGTAAGCCCTGCGGCAACACCGGACGGGTAGCCTTCCTTTTCCATGGCGGGAATTTCGATGGAACCCAGCGCCGACGTATCGGCGACCGAGGAGCCGGAGATACCGCCGAACAGCATGGAAGCCAATACATTAACCTCGCCCATGCCCCCGTTAATGGGCCGGAGTATCTGGCGGCAAAAACGGACGATCCAGTGGGTAATACCGCCGCCGTTCATCAATTCACCCGCCAGGATGAACAGCGGAAGCGCGATCATCAGCTCGCTGAAAACCCCGCCCCAAACCTTCTGCGGCAGGATGATCATCAGCTTGGGCATTTCCGCGATGATAAAGGAGATGCTGGACGCACCGATGGAAAATGCCAGGGGGACTCCAATAAGCGCAAAGGTTAAAAGGCCGGCCAGCAAATAGATCATTGTCATTTACGCTTTGCCTCCCTTCTCCTTGGCAAGTGGTATATTCTTGCGGTTGAACGCCTCTACCGGGGCGGTGATAAACCCGACGATTTTTATTATCACGCAAATCGCGCAGATCACACCGCATACCGGCATGATGCCATACAGGAATTTCATGGAGATTTCCAGCCCCGGGCTGAGTTGTGCGCCAGCTTTTTGCATATAGACGATCCCAAACCAAACCAGGCATCCGTCTACCGCCAGCACCACCAGGTAGTTGAATACGGCAATCCATCGTTTCACAGCCGGTTTGATAAGGTCAAAGAAAATATCAATCACTACGTGCTCGTCTTTGAGGATATTGATGCCCATGCCCCAAAAGGTCGTGAAGGCGAATAGCAGAATATTGAACTCCGATACTTCCTTCCAGCTCAGTCCGAAAAAATACCGCATGATGACCGAAAACATCACGCTGATCGCCAGGATGGCTATGGCAACCATGCCAATGCCCAGATAAATGTCAAACACGATCTTTGACAGTTTTTTCATGCCGCCTATCCCTGCCTTTGTTATAAAAGGTAGCTGACAAAGCAAAGCGGGAGAACGCTCTCCCGCTTTGCGAAAGTCGGTCGGTTATTCTCCGCGTACTCCTTTAACGATCTCGAACATCTGCTCGATCTGTTCCTGCGTGCAGAGGCCTTTTTCGACCATCTGCTGGTATACGGGCTGGGCGGCTTCTACGAACAGGGCAAGCTCGTCGGCGGTCGGCACATACACTTCGCTGCCTGCATAATCAAGAACGGTTTGTTTGGCCGCTCCCTGAAGCTCATCAACCAGCTGATCGTTGTAGTCGCCCATGGCGGTCGCAGCTGTCTGCAGGATAACCTGGAACTCTTCGGGCAGAGAATTCCACCAGTCGAGGTTCACGATGAACGGATCGGGATGGAACTGGTAGTTGATCTCCGTGAAGTACTTCTGCACTTCATAGAACGCCATGGCGACAATGTTCACCCAGGGATTCTCCTGGCCGTCCGCCACGCCGGTGTTCAGGGACATATACAGGTCGTTGTAAGGGATGCTGACGGTATTGGCGCCCATCGCCTTGAATGTCATATCGATGGTATCCATACCAGGAGCAATGCGCATTTTCAGGCCGACCATATCCGCCGGTGTTTTGATCGTACGGACATTGTTGGAGAACTGGCGGAAACCGCCGGCGTCGCATACGTCGAGGATAACGCCGTTTACCTTGGCAGCGGCGGACGCGCAGATTTCCTTGGCCAGATCGCTGTCAAGCAGCGCGGATACTTCCGCGCGGTTTTGCGCGATGAACGGAGCGGTGAAGGTGATCATTTCCGGCATTAAGGCAAAGTGCCCGCCGCGCATGGCTTCCACGGCGCCGATCAGGATCTGCTCGGGCAATGCGTCATCATTGCCCAGCCCGCTGTTGGCATAGATTTCCACAGTGATGTGCCCATAGGTTGCCGCTTCCACGTCAGCTTTGAATTGCAGCAGCGACAAATGGCGGACGTTTGATTCCGGTTGCGCATGACCGATTTTCATTTCGTAGTAGCCCAGATCCGCAAAGGGATCCGCAGCCGTTTCCGCAAACGCCGTTGCCAGTCCGAGGACGATGACCAGCGCCATCAGAATTGCCAGATACTTCTTCATCAAATATTCCTCCCGATTTAATTTTTAATCTGGAATGGCACCCGATTAGGATGATCCGGCGTGCCTCCAAACCTGTATTCACAATATAGCATATCGTATACAGGTTTGCAACTCATATTTTACATTTTATTCAAAATATTATTTCACTGTTCACTTATCTGATTTCTTTATAATGTATACATGTTTACCCTTTCTTTAAGAAATCTCTTGACTTTCAAGGTTTTCAACTCTATGATATGAGTAAATTGTCATTTAAGGAGAACATCATGGAAACGACCCGCAGCACAGACGATATGTATACGATCATCAAAAACGAAATCATCGCCCTTCGCATCAAGCCCGGAGAAGAGCTGAGCGAGAATAATCTGTGCAAGCGATTCGGCGTTTCCAGAACGCCCATCCGCACGGTGTTGCAGCGCCTTGAAAACAAGGGCTTTCTCACAATCGCTCCGTACAGGGGGAGCTTTGTAACACTGCTGGACTACCAGATCATCGAGCAGGATATCTATGCGCGCGTCGCCATCGAAACCATGGTGCTGCGGGATTTTATCCTTTCCCACAGCCCCGCGGACCGCAGCGCGCTGCAATTTGCCCTCAATCAGCTGGAGGCTGAAGGGCAGAAGTATTTTGAAAACCCTGATGCCTTTGACGTTTACCGGTATCTGGACAACGATCTTGCCATGCACAAGGTCTATTTCCGCGCCATCCACAAGGAGACCCTCGCCTTCTCGCTGGACAGGATGGACGCCAGCTATTCCCGCTTTATGACGCTGGATATCAACGCAGGTGAAAACGTAAACGACGTACTCACAGATCACCGTGAATTGCTGGATGTGATCGACTCGGGCGCCATTGAACGGATTGAGCCGCTGATGCGCCGCCATCTGTACGGCAACATCCGCAGGCTGAGTCCGCGCCTGTTTTCGGAATTCCGGCACTATTTTATCGAAACTACGCTGCCGATATAATCCGCTATTTCACCCGGTATCACATCGAACGCGTGGCTCAGTCACGTGTTTTTTATATCTCCGCCTCGCCGCAGCCCCGGATACAGAAAGGCTCGCCATTACAACATTCTATACCGGGCGCTCTTTACGCCGCCGTTAAACAGTGATTAGATAGATTCATTCACCATTTTCCAATCACAACCCATGAGGCGCTGCCATGAAATTGCGAAACAGCTTCCATCCCTACGCCGCCGTTACCATTCTTTTCTGGTCACTCGCATATGTGCTTACACGGATTACACTGCAATACTTTTCCGCGTTCTCCCTGGGGTTTCTCCGGTACTTCTTTGCTTCCTGTGCCCTGCTGGTCTTCGCGGTCCGCACAAAAATGAAGCGGCCGCGCAAGGCCGATCTTCCCTGGATTGCCGCATCCGGAATTTTGGGCTTTTTTCTGTATATGATTGTATTCAATCTTGGGCAATCAATGGTGACCGCGTGCACCGCAAGCGTTGTCATCGCCATGGTCCCTGTTATCACCGCCCTGCTGGCCCGGATTTTTCATCATGAAAAGCTGCGCCCGTTTCAGTGGATCGCCATTGGTATAGAATTTGCCGGTGTGCTTGTATTAACGCTGTTCAACGGAGTATTTTCCCTGAACTCCGGATTGCTGTGGCTGTTTTTAGCCGCGGTTTTTCTGAGTGCCTATAACCTGATCCAGCGGAGGCTGATCCGCACCTATTCCGCCTTTCAGTCGTCTTCCTACAGCATTTTTGTTGGCACGCTGCTGTTGGCGGTTTTCCTGCCAACAGCCATCCGGGAAATCTCCGTTGCTCCGGCTATACAGCTTGTCTATATCGCCATGCTCGGCATCTTCTCCAGCGCCATTGCCTATGCGGCGTGGAGTAAGGCCTTGTCGCTGGCGGCGCAGACCTCGCAGGTCAGCAACTATATGTTTATCACCCCATTTTTAACCAGCATTCTCGGTTTCCTTCTCGTCGGCGAAATACCGGACCGCGCTACCCTGCTGGGCGGCAGCGTGATTCTTCTGGGGGTTTTCCTGTTCAATTTCGGCAACAAGCTCTTTCGCCCGTCTGCAGGCCGTTCCTGAACCGAATACAGGTGGTTTCTCTGCAAACAAATCACGCCACTGGCTTAACTGATAATCAGCCCGTTGACAAACCCCATTTGGCAATGGGATGTCAGCTTGTATAAAAAGTCCAAGATGCTCAGCAGCAAGGGTAGCAAATCTTTGTTTTTCAGGTTCACAGGTCTGTCGAATATCATCCATGATTTCCACTCTTTTCGTTTATCACAATCGCCGGAGTATTGCCCTGTATCTGTTTTGCTTTTACCCAATGCCTCCTGTCACCAGCATTTAGGTGCAAACACGATGTGATATTTTCATCTTCATTTTCTATGGAATAGACTTTAATTGTCATTTGCCATTAACGGTAAACCTCTTTTGCTTGCTTTCGGTTGCGAGACTGTTTCTTGTATAGCAAGGAGGCTAACTAAATTTAATAGTTTACCCTCACCAGTGCTTCTGGTGGGCAGGCTGCGTTTTCCCGGCAATAAGAACCGCCCTGTGCACATCGCGGCGGCTCAGCTTACGTTAAGTTTACGTAAAATACAGACATCTCTTTCGCTATCCATTATAATAACTGGGAACGCAATAACACCTCCCTGTACTGCACGGAAAGGAGATCTGCCATGCGGATAGTTATCATCGGGGCTGTCGCCGCCGGAACCTCCGCCGCCGCCAAAGCGCGGCGCAATAACGAGGACGCCGAGATTGTTCTCTATGAAAAGGACAGCGATATTTCCTACTCCGGCTGCGGAATCCCGTATTTTCTGGGTGGTCATCTGCACGGCATCGACGACCTCACCCCACGCGATCCCGCGTTTTTTAAAAGCAAATACAACGTGGATGTTTTCACGCGACACGAGGTGCTTGCCATCATGCCGGAGGAAAAGCGCGTTTCCGTGAAAAACCTCGTCACCGGAGAGGTGTTTTCGGATTTTTACGACACGCTGATCATCGCCGCAGGCGCGGCCGCAAGCGTGCCGCCTATCCCGGGCGCACGGCTGCCGCACGTATTCACCCTGCGCACTATCGGAGATGCCCTGCGCATGAAAAACTTCTTGGATACAAAGCATCCGCAGACCGCCGCCGTCATCGGCAGCGGGTTTATCGGGCTGGAAATGTGCGAGAACCTGACGGAACTGGGGATAAAGATAACGGTACTGGAAAAGCTCCCCCACGTTACCCCCGCGCTGGACGACGATATCGCGGGGTATGTGGAGGATTATCTGGCTCAAAAAGGTGTTGCGGTTTTCACGGATGTCACCGTACGGGAGATCACCGAACAAGCTGTCGTCTTGGCGGACGGCCGAGAAATCAAGACGGAGCTTGTGCTGCTTGCCACCGGCGTACGCCCCGGCACATCCCTTGCGGCGGAGGCGGGCGTTGCGCTGGGCGCGACGGGCGCTATCCGCGTCGATGCACAGATGCGCACCAGCCTGCCCGATGTGTATGCCTGCGGCGACTGTATCGAAACCTGGGATGTGGTTACGGGCCGTCCGTTCTACCGGCCGCTGGGCTCCACCGCCAACAAAACGGGGCGCATCGCGGGCGACTGTGTCACCGGCGGTGATCTCCGCTTCCGCGGTGTGCTCGGCACGGGCATTTTCCGCGTGTTTGATCTGGCCGTGGCGCAAACCGGCCTGTCTGAGCGCGAAGCGAAGGCGCAGGGCTTTGATGTGGTCGTATGCCATAACATCAAGCCCGACAAGCCCGCGTATATGGGCGGCAGGGAAATGGTGATCAAGGGCGTCGCCGATAAAGCGGATGGACGGCTGCTGGGCGCGCAGATCGTAGGGTATGAAGGCGTAGACAAGCGCATCGATGTGTTTGTAACGGCTATCACCTTCAAGGCAAAGGCGGAGGACCTGTTCCATCTTGATCTGGCCTATGCGCCTCCGTTTTCCACCACCAAGGATCCGGTGATGTACACGGGCATGATTTTGGAAAACGCCCTTCACCGGGGCCGCAGGCAGCTTACGGCGCAGGATTTCGATACCCTGATACAGTCCGGGGAGCCGTATACGCTGATCGATACGCGGGTGCCCGGACAATACACGCAGGACCATATCGAAACCGCCCTAAACATTCCCCATGCCGATTTCCGCAAAGCAGCGGAAACCCTGAACAAGGAGGCGCTGACGATTACCTACTGCAATAAAGGGGTCACCGGCAATGCCACGCAGAATATCCTGCTTGCCAAAGGGTTTCATAAAGTGTACAGCCTTTCAGGCGGACAAAAGCAGTATAAAATGTCACATCGGAAATAACGCAACTCCTTGTCGGCACTATTTTCAGACAATAAGAAGGCGCAGCGCGATGGATTCTTTTCGCAGCCGCGCCTATTTATAATCCGTTTCACCAAACAACCGTACTGATTCGATGGGCTTTCTCTGCCGGTAATCCGTCACAATCCTTTTTACTGACTGCCGCTGAATACAGGAGGGCATACGACGATTGCCCTTTCAGCCATATAGGCCACATCACTACCCACAGCCATCGGCTTGCCGGATATTGAACAGCATTCCATGCACCCGATCGAGCGTAATCGCAGTCAGCAAACAGCGCTGGCAATCGGATGGATCGTTGTCGGTTATCCCCATGTGCAATGCTTTACAAATTTCCGTGTTATCGTCTACCATACGGGAACTTTTACAACCACTTTGCGGCTTTCCCGTATATCGGCGGCGGCAATGCAGGGCCTGTGCGCGTCCGTGGGAAAGAACACGGCAAACCGGCCCTTTTCCATGCTCAGCAGCGTTCCCACCTGCTGATTGTGGGCAAACGCGATATCGTTTTGTGCGTCCAAAGGATCCCAATCAGCGATATCCTGTGTGGGCAGCCAGGCAATCTGTTCCCCGCCGGTCAGCGCGAACTGAATATCAATAAACTTTTGGTGATGCTCCCATTTCGTCTGGGGCAGTTCCAACAGTCCCGGGTTTTGTATCGTATAGAAAACCTTGGATCCCTCAATCCCGTGCTTTCCGTTTTCCATACAGGTAAAATCGCAGAAAAGGAGCAGCTTCAGCCCTTCATCCAGTTGGCGATCCATTCCGAAGTACCTGGATACATTCTCTACAGAATCAAAAATCATACCCATCTCTCCCCTCATAATTTCAGTTCCAAGCCTTACTACCCCGCAGAATGGCTCATTCGGCATAACGAATTATAATCCGGTCTACGGTTCAATTCAGCGGTTATCGAAGCATTCCTGTTCTGTAACAACAATATCCGCAGGGATATCAAAGGCATCGTGCGGCACATCCGCCTGCAGCAATCGATCTCGGCACAGGCATACGACCGTGCCCCGGGTCATGGCAAGGTAACGGTCGTAATAGCCTCCGCCGTGTCCAAGCCGATAGCCGTGTCTGTCGGCAGCCAGGCAGGGCGCCACCACCAGATCAATCAGGCTCGGATCCAGTAGGGATGCTGTTTCATCAGGCTCCAGACTGCCAAATCGTCCCGGCCGCAATCCGTATACCGATGGGATAACCCGCGCTTCCATCACGCCTTCCTCCAGGCACCGGGGCACGGCAACCGTTTTGCCCGCCTCCAGTGCGGCCTGGATAATCTCCCCCGTTTCCGGTTCCCGGCCCATGGAGACGTACACAAAAACCGTATGCGCCCATTCCCATTCCCGCAATGCCAGCAGGGCATCCCGGATGCCGCGGTCAGAAAGGCGGATATAGTCCGGCGGCATGCGCTGTATTTCTTCCCGTATGGCTATTCGAAGTATTTTTTTATCCAAATCGACCGAATGGCACATTGCGCTGTCCCTCCCAGATCCATCACTTGTATGTTGCAAAGGCATCGCATAGTCATCCTATCGTACCATAAAATCCGGTTGATTGTTCACCCATGATGGCGTATAGTATGAGAAAACATTTTGGTGCATTGACAATAGGGAGGATACTTCATGCCGGATCTGTTTGATATTATCGGCCCGGTGATGATCGGGCCGAGCTCGTCTCACACGGCAGGCGCCGCCAGAATTGGCCGCGCGGCGCGGATGGTGCTTGGAAACGAGCCCCGCAGCGCCCGTGTTGGGCTATACGGCTCGTTTCAGAAAACCTATCAGGGGCACGGCACGGACCGGGCGCTGATCGGCGGTATGCTCGGTATGTCCATCGATGATCCCCGCCTGCGCGACAGCGACCGGGTTGCCCGGGAAAAGGGATTTTGCGTGGATTTTTATCCCACGTCGCTGAAGAACGCCCATCCCAATACCGTGGTCATTGATCTTGACGACGGGCGGGGCCGCAGCGTAAAGGTGCGTGCGGCCTCCATCGGCGGGGGCGAGATCATCATCCAGTCCATCGACGGCCATGAAACGAGCATCACCGGGCACGCGAATACTTTCGTGATCCACTATCTGGACAAGTACGGCATGATCGCCACCATTACGCAGCGTTTTGCCCAGGCAAAGATCAATATCGCCTCCATGCTGGTTTCCCGTACCTCGCCAGGCGGCGAAGCCATGGTGGCTTTGGAAATAGACGGGGAAGCGGATACCGCGTTGGCGGAACAGCTTACCGGCTTGGAAAACGTTCACAGCGTATCCTACCTGGCGTTCACACATGATCATGAAAAGGATGTATCCTGATGGAAACGATTGCAGCACTCCTGAAAGCCGCTAAAAAGCACGGTTCAATCAGCCGGGCGGCCGTTGCGTGGCAGGTTGCGGAATCCCGCACCAGCGAATCCGACGTCCGGCAAACCATGCAGAACCGGCTTTCCGTTATGAAAGAAAGCCTGCGGGAGGGTTTGTCTCCGGATTTGCGTTCCGTTTCCGGCATGGTGGGCGGCGAAGCGGCCAAACTGTTTGCCGCGGCCGATGAAACGCTATACGGTCTTTCAGCCAAGGCCGTCCCTTACGCGTTGGCAATTGCCGAAAACAATGCCTGCATGGGCAAAATCGTTGCCTCGCCCACGGCGGGCAGCTGCGGAATTCTGCCTGGGGTGCTCATCGCCGCGCAGGAGCACTACGGGTTTCCCGACGAGCGCGTTGTGGATGCGATGTTCACCGCCGCAGCGGTCGGGCGCGTGATTGCGCTGCAGGCCACCATCAGCGGCGCGGAAGGCGGCTGCCAGGCCGAATGCGGCGCCGCCGCCGCCATGGCGGCCGCCGCGTATGTACTGTTGCTGGGCGGAAACGATGCACAAGCTGTCAGCGCCTGTGGTTTTGTACTGATGAACACCATGGGGCTGGTATGCGATCCTGTAAACGGTCTTGTGGAAATCCCCTGCGTATACCGCAACGCTGCCGGAGCCGCTCAGGCGATCTGCTCTGCCCAGATGGCGCTTGCGGGCCTGCCGTGCCCCCTGGCGTGTGATGATCTGATTCTCGCCATGCGGGACGTAGGCTGCTCGATGCCCGCCAGCCTCCGCGAAACCGGAGAGGGCGGCTGCGCCGCCTGCCCCTGCCAGAAACAGGAAGAGTAACACTTTGATAAGCTCATTCCACGCCGGATAAATTCCGCAGCGCTTCACCGGTTAGCCGGTACACCGTCCATTCCTTCATCGGTTCGGCTCCGAGTGACCTGTAAAACTCGATACTTGGGCGGTTCCAGTTAAGGCACCACCATTCCACCCTGCCGCAGCCGCGCTCCACGGCTGTCTGCGCCAGCTTTTTCAAAATGGCTTTACCCACGCCGTTTTTCCTGTATTCCGGCTTGACATACAAATCCTCCAGATAAAGCCCTCCCCTGCCCAGAAAGGTGGAGAAGTTATAAAAGAAAAGGGCGAAGCCAACTTCCTTGCCCTCCGCAAGCGCAAAAAACACCTCGGCTCTTTTTTGCACAAACAGCCACTCCCTCAGCGTTTCCTCGGTGGCAACCACCTGATCGAGCATTTTTTCGTAGTCCGCCAAATCGCGGATAAACTCCAGTACCAGCGCCGTATCTGTTTCCTGTGCAACCCGAAATGTTATCTCCATTCCTGATCCTCCGTTTACTGTTATATACCCGGAAACGGGGTTCCACCGCCCGTCTGCCCGCCGCGAAACCTGTATTTGCCGCAGATGTGTAAAATCATTTGGAAATCAGCGCTTTCTATTGTATAATCATAACACCTGTAACCGTGAGAGGTGTGAATACCTTGCAATTTTTACAAAGCTTTTCGTTGGTCATTTCTTCCCTTGTTCTCCTTTACATCGTATATTATTCGTTTATCAATCGTAAAACACCTGGCGCCGTTGCCTTTGCGATTCTGACAATTGCCACAATCATCTGGACCACGGGCTCGTTTTTTGAGCTGTATGCCGTCTCGCTGCAAAGCAAGATCATCTGGAGGAATATTGAGCAGATCGGGGTTTTTGGCGTTCCGATTTGCATGGTTTATTTCGCATTGGTCTATACACAGCAGCAAGAGCACATGAAACTCGTGGCCGTAGCCGCCATCCCTTCCGCGCTCTCCGTTATCCTGATCTTTACAAACGAGCTGCACCATTTGATGCGCTCCGGTTATACGCTGGAGAATACCACTGCCTATGGCGAATCTCTTGTCGTGCATTCATCATTGGTCGGTTCGGTGTTGGTTGCGTATAATTACTCTCTGGCGCTTGTGGCAATCATCATTTTACTGAACTATGTCCGAAAGCTGAGCCCCGCTTATCGCAAACAGGTATATATTCTGACGTTTTGTTTCCTGTATGCGTTTTCTGTTGCGTTTATCCAAAAGGTTTTTCTGGAAAGCATCGGGATCTACCTTCAAATATCCGTTCTCAATACGCCCGGCGCCATTGTGATGGCTCTTTCCCTTTTCAAGCACCGCACATTCAGCCTGTTTCCCATTGCCCGGGATAAGGTGTTTGAGGTTATCAACCAGGGCATTATCGTACTGGATGAAAACGGCATTGTAATTGACGCTAATTCTTATGCGCTGCGCATGATGGACGTGTATTTCCATATTCAAAATCCGCTGGGCTCTCCGCTGGACAAAATCAACTTGCACTATCCGCAGCTCAATCAGCTCATCACTCACACCAAAGAAGAACAGATGGAATTACGCTTGAACGACACGTATATATCGCTGACCTTTTATCCCCTGTCCTCCGGCAAGGAAAAGTACATCGGCTCCATGATCATTTTCAACAATGTAACCATGCAGAAGCTTTATGAACACAATTTAAAAAATGAGGCCGAGAAGGATTTTTTAACGCAATTGCTCAACAAGTCTGGTTTTCATAAAGCACTGCAGAAATATATATCCAACGGCAATCTGCAGGATTGTTCCGTGCTGATGATGGATATCGACAATTTCAAAAAGATTAACGATACCTTCGGTCATGCTTCCGGTGATGCGGTGCTGTGCAATTTTACGGATGTTATCAACCGTATTATCCGTTCTGAGGACATCGCGTGCAGGTTTGGCGGTGATGAATTTATTATCGTGATTCCCCATGTCGCCAAGGAAACCGCCTGCCATATTGCGGAACGGATTCGTAAAGCTGTTGAGGACAACCATTTCGTGTTCAATAACCAAAACATGCGCTATACCGTCAGTATGGGGGTAGCCGACCACGGCGCTATACCATGTTCGTTTGATAAAATTCTGGAAAAGGCAGATAACGCCCTGTACCAGGCAAAAAGCAAGTCCAAAAACTGCTCCGTTGTGTTTTCGGAACAGAACATGTAAAGCCAATACCGTATAATAACGAATAAAACTTTCCGATCACCACAAAGCTTCATACTTTCCTGAACCTTATCCAGATTGAAAATCAGAAGTTGTACTTTAACCGATACAGGAAGCCGCAGGCCAAGCAATACTGTGCCTGCGGCTTCCTGATACCGATACGGTTCTTGAAGGGTAAGGGTACTCCCTGCATGGCCGTTACCCTATCGAATCAGCCGTGTTTTATAAACGTTCCCCTGCGAAGCTCATCAAACGCAAGCTCCAGCTCTTCTTCCGTGTTCATCACAATCGGACCGCCCCATGCAACCGGCTCGTGCACGGCTTTGGCCGAAAAGAAAATGAAACGAAGATCAGAATCCGGCTGTGCCGATATGGCGATGTAATCTCCTTTTTCAAAAAGCACAGCCGATTTTTCATCAACGGACCGTCCATTGATGATTGCGTTGCCTTCGATCAGGAAAACAAACACGGTCTCGTCCGGTTTCGTCGCAAGCTCAATCTTTTCAGCTGCGGGAAGCTCAATATCCAGTAGGGTTGCCGGAATGTGGTTCGGCGTAACCCCGGAAACCTCTTCGAATCGGCCGGACAGCACATGAATTTTCGCCATGTCCCTTGTGATTTGGGGAATCATATCCTCTGTGATACTCAAATAGGCCGGAGCCGTCATTTTATCCTTCCTCGGCAGCGTAAGCCACAGCTGGAAGCCCAGCATCCTGTCCGAAGGCTTGGGCATCTCTTGATGCAGGATACCGCTCCCCGCCGTCATCCATTGGCTTTCTCCCGGATGAATGGTTCCCTTATTGCCCAGACTGTCCTCATGCTCAATTTTTCCGGAAATCAGATAGGTAATGGTCTCAATACCCCTGTGCGGGTGCGTGGGAAAGCCTTCTGTATAATCCGATGGATCCGTTGAATCGAAGGAATCCAGCATCAGGAACGGGTCGAAATCTTCCACATCCCTGTTGCCCAATACGCGGACAAGCCTTACGCCGGCACCATCCGTTGTTCTGTATCCACGAACGATTTTTGCGATTTCGCGCTTTTTCATTTTACACACTCCTTACAGAAAATACTTCCGCATATGAAATATACCCAGTTTGATAGCGACAGACACAGGATTTTTGTGTTTGGTATTGCACTGTCTTTTCACCACATCTCACATCAAAGGGAAGAATCTGACAAGCAGTCGGTTTTTTCAGTTCTAAATGATCAGGAGTCCATTACATCATCCGCGAAACAGTCCAATAAATCCTCTTTTTTGCAGCAAACAACTCATGCTTTGTCGCAGCTTGCCTGACGGATAAACGCATCGATCTCCTCGTTTACCTGCTGGGGATTGTCTCCGTTGGAAAAATGAGCCGCGCCCTTTATAATATGCAATGGATAGCCTTCCCGCTTAGACCATGCCTGGCAGTATTGCTTCACTTTTCCGGTTTTATCAAATTCACCAAGCAGAATCAGCACCGGGAAAGAAAAGCTGACGTTTTTGTTTTCCTTCAGGAAAACGCCGTAGGCAATGTCCATTTGCTCAATGATCTGGGCTTTCGTAAGCGGCAAGAGCATCTCCATCATCTTGTCATAGGAATACTTCGTTTTGGAAACAGATTTCGCCATGCTTTTTCGCAGGGAGTTGCCAGAAAAGCATTTGGCGATCCGGCCAACGCGTTTCAGCCACCAAGCATCCGATTTCGAATAGTAGCAAAGGCCGAAAGGCGTGGTATCCAGCGCAACGAAGCCTTCCACTTTTTCCGGATAACGGAACGCAAATTCCTGGCTTGGGTAACCGCCCATGGACATCCCAACCAGGATCACCTGATCGATTTTTTCCTGCTCCAGAATATCATTCAAATCATCTGCACAGTTTTGATAGGAAAAATCCGAATAAGGGCGGGACAGGCCGTGCAGCGGAACATCCCATGTGATAACGGTATACTGCCGTTCAAAGTACTCCGTCTGCTTTTCAAACATGGAGTGGTTAGCGGTTAAG
Organism: Candidatus Limiplasma sp.; assembly: GCA_963664595.2. Classification (GTDB taxonomy): domain Bacteria; phylum Bacillota; class Clostridia; order Christensenellales; family Aristaeellaceae; genus CAXXOK01. Next base: position 963,082 of record CAXXOK010000010.1, read on the forward strand.
CCGTGTGTGAAAACAATGCATTTTGCGTTGGGATTTTCGTGACGAGTGATCCAATAATATACCGTGCCTCTTTGGGTTTGTAATTTCTTGCTGGTCATTTGGTAGAACCTCACTTCGTATTTTGAAGATACTACTATCTTAGTGTGCAGGTATTTTATTGTTCAGTTATTCTCTGTCTGTTTTATGTGTTCTGCTTATTATAGCAGTCTTCGTAATCAAAATAAAGATCGGAAAATTGAACAAACCAATGCATGCCATCGCCATCAACAGCCAAGCAGGTTCGTAATATTTTGTACATATTACCATAACATATAATATATTCCTTATAAAAATGAAGCCCAACGAGGGCGAAGTACCGAAATATTACGTGGAGAACAGCCATCCCGCGATCATCGAGCCTGCGGCCTTTGACGAGGTACAGGCAGAGCTCGCGCGGCGCAGGCAGGCGAAATACAACGGCAAAGGCGGGTGTTTCTCCAGCCGCATCATTTGCGGCGAGTGCGGTAGCTACTTCGGCAGGAAGGTCTGGCATTCCACAGACGAATACCGTCGGGTGATTTGGCAATGCAACCATAAGTACAAGGGTGATAAGGTTTGCAACACCCCGCACGTGGACGAGGAAGAGATCAAGCAGGCGTTTGTGGAAGCAATCAATCAGATGATTTCATCCAAGGATACGATAATCCGACAGTATCGGGGTATCATCAAAACCCTCACCGATACCTCCGCCCTTGAACAGGAACACGCCAAGCAGCAGAGCGAATACGATGTGGTCGAGGGGTTGATTCGTAGGCTCATTGCGGAAAACGCACAAGTCGGGATTGCTCCCGATGAATATGCCCGTCGTAAAGCCGAACTCCTCACTCGCTACGATGCCGCAAAGGCTGCCATGGCCGATATCGAAACCCAAGTCCATGAACGTAAAAAACGCCGCACGAAACTGACGGCGTTCATCCGGGCACTTGAAAAGCAGGATGGATTGATTACCGAATTTGATGAGCAGCTTTGGAATGCTGCAGTTGAAAGCGTAACGGTTTATTCGAAGGAGCGGATAGAGTTTGCATTCAAATGCTATTAAATTCTATTCGTTCTTTTTAGTTGCATCACTATCCCCAATAATGCTCTTAATCTTATCAATCAGTGGTTGAAAATTCGTAAAGTGTGTTGTAACTTGATCCTGCTTGATTTGCTCTATGAACTTATCCTTATCAAGCTCAAAAACCACTGCTTTCCCACCATCATTTTTTGGCTTTTCTTCGCTAGTATATAAATCCTCAGTAAATAGCTCTTGGGGATATAAATTCTCTATACCCGCTAATACCTTTGTATTCTCTTCGTTTTTAGCAAACACAAACCTAAAGAAACAATCGGTTTCGGAGAGTGAATCACAACTGCTCTTATGGTCACAATCCCAAACAAATAAGCACTTTACCCCAAGATTTGCTTGTAACATGGCATCATAAGCATGTTTAAGTTGCTCTTTGCCCGTTTTGTCGCTGTATGAAAAATCAATGTCGTCAATAAGTGATGGTTCAATCAGATCGATTGCTCGTTTTATATGTTCAAAGTTTTTTCCCTCTGATATCATCAAAAGTTTTGCGCTTTGAACTTTTTTCAAGATAATGTTATATAAATCTTGAAATCGCTTATCTTCTTCAATGATACTATCGTATGCCTCCCAAAAACCTGTGTTGATGTCAAGTCTACACTGATTCCGTTTTTATCAAGATCAATAATTGCCAATCTGTTTCGAGTAGTAATGCTATTATATAACCCCATTGCTGTAAATGGCGAATGAGAGCTTACCAAAAATTGAACATTTGGAAATAAACAAAACAACTTCGGTAACACTTCAGTTTGCATGCGGATATGGAGATGCTTATCAACTTCATCAATTAAAACAATGCCTTCGGTTTTGTCGAGTGGAGTATTGGGCATAATTTTATCAAATTGCCGCACAATTTCGCCAAATAAGCAAACTAACGCATTTTCGCCCGATGACATATTAAATATTGAAGGATAAACAGGTTTAATCCATTTGCCACTTTGATGCCCATTCTCTCTTTCTCCAACTTGGATTCTTGCTATACCATCATTTCGACTTCCGATCCCCAAGAAAACATTATTCCCTGATTTTAGTCTTAGTGATTCAGTAAATATGGAATTAACGCTATTAAACAGAATTGATGTCGTTGGATTTTTTGTTAAGTTCATATCAAGAACAATATCCATGAGCCAGTTAGCTAAGCTAGGTAGGTCAGAAACAACCTCTATCGGATTTTTCAAATAGCCTGAATAATATGCAGACATATTGAAATCCAATTTAATATCAAAAGGCGTGTTGAGATACCCGGGGCGTTCATGGCGATATGCTGGAAAAAAGGTAATCACGTTAGAAATAAATAGCAAGCGCAGTGTATCTTCAGTCTGTTCCGAAAGATACTTCACATTGTTCGCTTTGTCTAGTGAACCTTGAATCTGGCTATACTGAATCTTGTTTTCTAGTGTAATAATACCGTCATAATCCCTTTGATTGCAAGGTGTTCGGACGTCAACATAATCCATGGTTTTATTATCAACTAGGAAGCGGATATAAACAATAGATGCCCTGTGCTTATCGAGACTGAAGTTTGCAGATGAAGTACGGTAATATTTGTTCTCCTTGCCCTCGTATTCAAGGGGAAAGGAAGCTCTCACCATCTCATACCATGCATCTGCAATGTGGGATAAAACTGTTGTTTTTCCACCGCCATTCAGCGCACTTAATAGTGATATTCCCTTATCTTTGAAGTCTATTTCAATGTGATCAAATGGAGCACGGTTATATAGAATAATTCTACTTATTGAGAACGACACAACACTATCCTCCGTGTTCATAATATTCTCGGTCGCTAAACTATTTGATTTACTATACCATTTTGCTGTTTTTGATACAATAGGCGAGGAATGTTGATGCTCACGAGGAATGTTGATGCTCAGAACATCGCTGGTTTCATACTCTCAAACGATTCCTAGTTATCGTCGCAGAGTTTGACATTTAGGGTGCACTTTTCACCAATTTCAGATTGGTTGAGCCGTATTGACGCAATTTGACTCGTTATAAATTATATATTGGACATTGTATCGAAATTATCATCCCGGAAATCCCTTAAATATCAACGTTCTTCGCACGTTTGTACCCAAAATAAATCACCTGCGAATTGTATTACTTCGCAGGTGATGTTATGTCTAATAACGCTTGCCTCGATACGAGTATACGTTTTCTACAATTGCCATCATGTAAATGCCAGTGGTGCGCATTATAAGCATCATTAAACGTTGCTAAATAAGGCTTTTTCTGGTAATATTCTGACTAAGCGCAGTTGAACCAATGGAAGCAGAGAGGCATACTCAAGTAACATAATAATATCGAAAGGCGGCGATAACATGTTCCCTGATCCGGACGCGATTGGAATGGCAATGGCTATCGGCGAAGCTGAAGGACTTACCGAACAGGAGCGGATTTCCATGCAATTGGCTATGCAGGAAGAAGCTGAAGACGAAGCTGAGGATGAGGATGATGATTAATACATATATGATAAAAGAGCTGATTCAAGTGATCAACCTGACAGAAGAAAATCAGCTACTCCACAGGCTATGAGAGCAGCTATGAAGCCAAGGTATTCTATCTATCAAAATAGAGAACTGTACTGGGATGGCAACAAAATATTCGAAATAGATAAACCCTGCTTATTTAAGCAAAGTTTCATTCCTTGTGGAGATATTGTCTATTTTAATACACTCAAGAGATTCTATAAACTAAAAGAAGGTCTTGTTTCTATCCTATACGAAAATGTCGGAACCGGATTCCAATCAAGACATGGTGAATTTCGGGTATATTATTCTCTTCATCAGGATGTAGAGACCTCCCGTGAAGTGACAACGTTTTTTGCTATTATACAAAGCAAGCTTGTACAAATCGGGACTTCCGCAGGACATTACTCTTTGGGCTATGGTTATCACTCTACCCAAACCGATTTTGAAATCACGTTTTCTGGGGAGAATCGAAAAAAGAATGCGGCATTTAGTGATGAGCCATTCAATAAAATAACCTGTGTATATAATTCCACCGGCTTTTATGTGCTTGACAAGCATTATACAGAAGTTAGGATATTCTATAATCATAGGGGAGAAAGACAACTGTTTTATTATGATCCATATTCTGAGTCATGCAACGTACTAATTAATGGCATAACAATACATTTAATTAATATAAAAGTTCGTTCTTACGGATGTATTCGGTACTTACTAGACTATGATGATGTATTTATCCTGTATGATAACAAAAAGATATATCAATATAAGAATAATATAAACAGGGATTTCGAAAATCTATGGACCCCATTTCAAGATCTCCCACTCCCCTCCAATAATTACTTGTACTACTCGAACGATGGTACAAAGCGCGCATTTATTGTTAAAAAGTTATTTGAGCATTCGTCTCTCGATAATACACTTAGAAACGCATTTGATGATGATTCTTCTGAAAACCATGCGGTTTTAGCAAACAGTCCTGATTATCAGGAAGAGTATCAACTACTATCTCGTTGCTTCTTTAGAAATAATAGCTTTTCTGTTTATAACGTTCATCTTTACGAATTATTAGGCGCATTTATGTATGTGCAAAAGAACAATTACGTTATTCCTGGGATTAATGGCTGGCTGCCAGCGACAAAAGATTATACTTCGGTGGTTAAGGCTTTGATGAATCAACTTGGCCTATCAGAAGCTGAATTGTTTTGGTTTCTAAAAGCCAAATATTTCGACGTTGCTGAGCAAAATGCAAAAGAATGCTTCAATATATGCGGGGATATTGACCTTCGTAATTATGAGGTCTGGTTCAATTCGATTTTAGATAATTCGGATTATTACTCAGAATATCCAAACGAATGGAAGAACGAGTTTAGGCTTTATAAAGAAATCAAGAAGCATTGTCCGGATGCAATATTCCAGTACAAAACTCGCTGGCTTTCACGTCAGAGCCTAGATGTATATATTCCATCTAAAAGTGCAGCAATTGAATATCAAGGCTCTCAGCATTATAGGCCTGTTGAATTCTTTGGCGGGGACGATGGTTTTCTGGCGGTTCAAGAACGAGACGAAAGAAAACGGAAACTCTGTCGAGAAAATAAGGTTTTATTGCTCGAGTGGCATCATAATATTCCAGTAAATACAATCACCGTAGAAAAGTATCTGAAAGATAATAGAATGATATGAACATGAAAATTACGAATGGGGTTAGGCAACGATCAAAACCTAATAAAAAGGGTGATTAATTGTTTAAAAGCAAACAGAAAAAGCTTGAAAATTATGAATCGGATGCCCTATAAAACAAAACTTTCGGAAATGAACTATGCTATGTCTAATGACTAATGAAGTAATACAATAAGACGGATGATTTCTGCACCTAATTAATATTGAGAATGGATAACCATAAAGCCCACGCCACTAATCGGTAAGCAGTAAATTGACAATATATGAGTGGTACTCGTTCGGGGTAACAGATATCCCATTTCTTAGATTGTGGATTGCTAATTTGGCAGCATTAATATTAGAATTTATATCACCAATAATAGGCAAGTGCTTAATGATACGACAGTTATAATCATGTGATAGGGCATCATCGTAATCTCTCTCATAAACGTGAGCAGAACCGATGATATGAGTATAAATCAATTTTTCTGCAGCTAAGCAACTTTGGATCACCTTACTCAAATATAGATACATACATAAATCGGTTTCCATACAATTATATATATCAACAGATCTATTATATGAAGATACATACAATGTATCCCCTCTCTTTAAAATATGGAATAAATTCGTGCTTGGAATAATTTTATCATATGAATCTATTTGTAATACACCCCTCCTTCCAGCACAAAGACTAATGGTATCGATTATTTTAGCCGATATTTGATCACCATAAGCTCCGTCATATGTTGATTCGCTTCTAAATAATTCATAATACCTAGACGAATATTTGCTAAGCAAATCATAATATATCTCTCCTGTTATAAGTTGAAGTTGCTTTATAAATGTGACTGCAAGTTTATTCAAATCGTCATCAGCACAAATAATATGAGTAGGATTATCGATGCTTACTGATATATTTACTAGTTCAACGGTACTATAATTGTCTATAGTTTTTGTACGGGCACCGTGAAGAACAATCTCTTTTGACAATACTTGTCTAGCATCTTCAAGACTAACTATAAAATTTTGCATAACACCTCATCTAGAGAGACTTTTAATGATTCAATGTTATTATTATTATTAATAACATAGTCAGATATTTCTGCTATCAAATCAATCTCTTTCTCAGTAATATAATTATCAATTTCCTCAAAATCCTCAATATTTCTAATTGCTTCCTTTTTTCTTAACTTTACCCTATCGTAACGCAGATTACAGTCAGTGGCTATATGTAATAAAATCGCATTATATCTCTTTTTAAAGAATTCTGCTGTAGATGTATACCTAACATCGTCAATAACGTAATTTGCATCTCCACTTATATCCTTCATGAGTTGATTGATCATCCATTTTTCTCCGAATTCACTAAGTAGCTTGCTTCCATATATTTGTAAATTTTTCCTGTTCACTAGCTTCGAATCCTTAATAATTTCGGGAGCAATAACATGCTCTGCAAAGCTCAACTTCTTCAAACCAAATGTTTGTATTAGAATATTCGCGGCTGTCGTTTTTCCGGAACCGATTTTCCCTGATAGACAAATTATGGCCATACTTCTTGTCTCCTCCTACCTTTACCGGATTGTATACATTTTATCAATGTTTCCTATGGATTTTGCTTCACCTATAGCAATCTTTGTGCATATCCAAGTAGAGCTAATAATTCCATAATCATCCATAAAGGTTTGGTCCCTTTTCTTTATGTCATTTACTACGAATCCTTCTGAAATAAGAGTTTTCTGTATCTCATATTTTAATTCATAGTTCCACGATTCTAGTTCCATATCAGGCACTGTAAGAATTATATCGCCTCCTAATTCAAGGATTTGATTAGCGATATATAGATAGAGCCTATATCCAACTTCTGTATACGGAGGATCTGTTACAACCAAGTTATATGTTCCATAATCAGGTACATCGGTAATTTCGGCGTATCTTCGAAAATCATCATTTATAACGTTGATTTTCTTATTCGGGCAGCACTTAGATTGGATGATATCTAGAACATCGTTATCTTTATCCACAACAGTTATTTTACCAATACCAGTTACATAAGAAAGGGCAATAGATACTAAATCGTTATCACCAATAAATACTACATTATCGTTATACACCAAGCGTCTCATAATAGTACAAAATCTATTGCGTAATGAACCAATGTTAATCGTACACTGATCCATCCTAATTTTATCCGATTTCGATAGTTTACGTTCTAAAATACTTTGAAAAACTTTATCCATTTCATTTTCTTCGTATGTGAGTTTATTCCGCAGATGAGGTTTCTGACTAACTAGAAATTCATAATTAGATATACGCAAACCAAGTGATATTCTGCTATCAGATTGGAGTCCTGCAACAACTCTGCTATGAATTCTCTTATAAAACATCCACACCGATCCTCCTTTCGGTTTCGGCGTATAGGGATCCAGGAAAACTTATTATCCCATTTGGGTTGGTAAAAACATTAGCATCTATTTTCACTTTATTTTGTTTCAGACATTTTAAAAGCATATTAGTGTCATGTTTATCAAAAATATATATATGATAGCCTTTTCTACCACTCTGTAAAGATAAATAGTTTTTAATACCGTAATCATCTAGCAAGCTACTTGCTCTCTCCTTTGTATTTTCGGAAAAAAAACGACACGCATAACATGACTCCCCTTTTTCAATGTAACACGGGAACATATGCTTGTGTATATCTGTGCCATCAATATCGATAACATTAAATCCTTTCTCTATCGAGTATACTCTTCGCTCGCTGTAAAACAAATCCTTGGGATTAATATATTGATTCTTAGACCAATAAATTCTCATTATCGGAAATTCACATCGCTTAAGATCCTTTATCAGTTTTTCTATCGAATCTATGTGTTTTGATGTTTGATTAATAAAATACCTATTTAAACTTACAGGTCTTAAAGCTGAACGATATCTAAAATGGTGTTTACCCGAGGATATCTCCATAACTAAGTCATTGGTATATTTTGAACTACTAAGAGACGCAATCTGCTTTTCCAGAATATCTGAAACTGGAGGAACATACTCAATGAATATATCACCATGATTCAACTTTAATTTCTCTTTGGAGGAAGGAGCGACTATTAATACATTTCTAAATTTTAAACTTATATATTTCATGCTTATTGATTCATATATTTCTTGAGTTATAGGATAACTCTTAACCTCAATCCCCAGTAAACCGTTCACATCATGAAATATCCCATCTACTTCAATATTCTTCTTACAGAGATTCGGTGATATCTCAATAATATTAACATTTATCTCGATTTGTATAGAAAGTTTATTAGAAATAAATAACAAAGCTTTTTGTTCATAAAAATCAGGATCGAAAATCATACTATCCACATTAGGACCACCTTTCCAACTTACACAAACAACCAGAGCTAACATAGCCTGGCAAAAATGAGTGACAAAAGGATAATCGGATTTTGAATTCATCCCTAAGCATGATTAAATCAGAAATGATCCTTATTCTAGTATTTTCCGCTGGTATATACCTACCATTTACATATTCAAGAGCATAATCCACGCCTAAAGAAGCTGATAATTCGCTATTCTTGCTTATTAAAAACCCAGTACAGATTTCAGGTATATCAAATTTTTTAGCAATAGCAAATACTTTTCGAAGTAAGCTGTATGAATCATTTTTTCCAGGGATTATAGGTTTATATAGCAATCCGCAATAGAACCCATTTTTATTTATTTCCTTAATATAATACAGCTTATTTTTAAACAATTCATCGCTAGGCGCATCATAATAGTTAAATGTGACATAAAGCTTAACCATACTCTTTTTAATTAAATCTTTATATTTGCTAAGGATATGGATTGCATTTTCCGGATAGCGCGTTACAAAAAAAAGTCGATTGTTCGAGAAACAAGTAAAGAGCGCGTTAAAATCTAGCAATTCCATTATTGGCTCCATAAAAATCTCCCCGCTTGATCCGAAATATATGGGGTATCTTGAATCAAGCTGTATTAATTCCTTTCGTATCTTTCTATAGAAATCAATGTAAAGATATAAAGATTCGTTTTTCTTTGAATAGCAATAATCGCATTTATTCAAGCAACCATCAACGATTTTGCATGTGTATCTGAGAAAGCAACTTTTTATCTTTGATTCCTCGTTGTAGTCCGAATTCCTATGATCTTCTATTAGCGAAAACTCATGATTTAGAACAGAACTCAATATAATCATTTTGCCATCAGTCCCATTGGCTGTATTGGCACTTTCTGGGTATATAGTATGCCACCCTAATTTTCGAATAGTATCAAATTTATCAGAATATTTGGATAAAAGCTCTTCATCCATAACATCGACAAAACAGATTTTACTCATTTTTTTCTCCATAGTAATGGCAACAAAACGATACAGGACATTCCATACATTTGGGGCGTGACTTGCAGACTTTCTTACCCAGAGCGAGTAAATAGGTATGTACATCCCTAAAAATTTCAATGTCTTTTGGGATTTGCGTCTCAATACAAGCTCTGATCTCCTCATATTGTGTTGCTGATGCAGGCACTATTCCAAGTCTTGAACTGACGCGACCTACATTAACATCAATCGGAAGAAACATTTTCCCAAACCCTAACTCAAGCATACAATCAGCAGTCTTTGTTCCAACCCCTGGCATCTTTAGGAGTTCCTGCCTGATAGTTTCTGGTTCATAATCGAGGAGTTTATCTAGGTTTCCATTATAGTTTTGGATAATGTAATCTGCAATCCCCTTAATTGCTTTTGCCTTATGCTTATATAGCCCTACTGAGTGCAGGCATTTCTCAATTTCCGTAACAGAGGCGTTTGCAATTGATTGAATGCTATCAAAGCGATTAAATAATATGTTCGCGCCAATCAATTCATTTTCTAGGGTCGTTCTCTGTGAAATGATTATTTGAACAAGCACATGCCAATATTGCCTTCTTCTGAGAGGATCTGGATGATCAAATCTAGGATATGTCTGTATTTCATTGTAATCAAAGTGTTTTCTTAATATGTCAACAACTTCGAGAAGACTGCAGGTCATGGTTTTTCTCCAATATAAGCAAATCTGTAATATGTAATCTGTGAATCCTCAGTGAAGCGGTCATAGACAGCTTTCATCTCATACAATATAGTCTCATACTCATGAGGCCACTCGCAATGGAGAATGTCATCTCTGTTGGCCACTTCATGAAACTTGAGCCATTGGACCTCAAGGATCTTCACATATCCGCATATACAATCATCTGGCATTGATACTATTGGAAGCACATTATTCGACGGTATGCGATATCCAAGTCTTAAAGTTCCTTGTTTTTCGCCATCTGTGATATATTGGATAAATTTCTCCCTAAATCTTAAAACTGTCTCGACTCGATATATATAAGGAATAACGCTATTAACTAATTTAGTTTTAACAAGTGAAGTTATATCAAAACTCTGATATATTGGAGAAATTCCGAAATTTGTAATTGAAACGGAAGAGGCACCAACTGCTATTCCAGCAGATTGTCCTAACTCCGTACAACTCAAGTCTAGAAATATCGGTGTTCCTTTTTGTTTTGCTAAAATAGATATATTATCTATAATCGCATTATCGTCTATGTCGTTACCTAAAAAAACCATTTGTGCCGTGTTTCGTTCCAGTGTCCGAATACATGCCAAAACGCCAATGCTAATTGAACCATATTTCTTTGCATTTTTAATAATTTCACTATATTGGGATTTCTCTTCCATGTTATAGTTCTTTCCTAATAGCGTAATAGAAGATTGAGGGAGTCAATATAGCTGCCACGACCTCTCATCCCCCCTCGGCACAACATCATCGGCTTTATACCTTAGTGGCATGTTTTGGTAAATCTTGTACTATAATAGCACTAGAAGTCCCATAAGTCAATTAAAGATTAGCGGTTTATAACATATTGTTTTTCGCATGTTTTGTTTATTCATCCCTTGTTGATAAGAAGTTACCAAAGGTGATTATAACAAACGACATACCTCGTTCTTATGTTAACTTTTAGTCGCGTTAAAAATCGCTGTCTAGGAAGCCATATCTTCCATGTTTTGTGTCCTTGGTGAATCTGATCACATTTGCATTGCTGTAGTCAATGTCTGGGATTGTATTCTCAGCAATGATCGTCTGACCATATGTCTGGTTATCAATCAAGTATCTGAATAGTGATTCTTTCATTCCGTCAGTGGCCATTTCTTCAGCGGTCTCGGTCTCCTCAAGCAACGATAGAATTGGCGAGTCTAGAACCAACAAGCGAGGAGCATGTTTCGCATGAATTGACAGGTATTTCATCATCACAAAAGCGAGCACGGTGTTGAGAAAAGCTCGATAGCCTTTGCCTTCCATTTTCTTTTTCTTTCCATTGACGACCAAGTCACATGAATCAACAGATAGACGGCCTGAAATATAACTCGGAAAAGCGCAATTACGCAACATGTCATCAACATATTCATTTATTTTGTCAATGACCTTTCCAGTCAGAAAATCTCTAGGTTCGTATTCTTTGAGGTCTGCTTCGCTGGTTTCTTCTTGGAAAGCATCCGCATTAAGCTCAATTGAGAATCTACGCATAGCTTCCATTTCGCCTTGCCAATGAAGTGCTCGACTATAGTTTCCCAAAGAGGTTTTAAGTTCACTAATACGAGGGTTAAATTGTGTATTGATGAGATCCATAACATTTGAATTCTGGCCATGTAATGAGTTTAATCTTATTTCTAACTCGGATATTTCGCTCTCGATCTCATTTTCGGCTGCTTGAAGATCTTTCAGCTGCAGCTTTATACGTTCAAGTTCACCAGCAGATGCCTCTGCGTGATTGCTGTGATCCTGACACTCTATGCTACTTTCACAGAACGGACATATGGCGACCTGTTCGTTGTATGATACAGTTTGCTCACCATGAACTATAAACTCAAGCCTTTGAATGTCGGAAAGATATTGAGTTTTAAGTGATGCATAGCGATCCCGTAAAAATGTCGCTTCTTCTAGTTGTTTGCTTACCGCGTAGATATTTTCAAGCAATGCTCGGCTTTCATTAGATGCATGGATGATTTTACGTTCATTATCATCAATAGCGACCATAATATCTTGAATCTTTTTCTCAATATCAGTTGCTGGCATCAGCAGAAGTTTATCATTTAAATCGGCGTTTTGTTCGGACAAAGTAGCGACTTTTTTGTTTATGTAATCAATTACGGCCTCCTTTTTTGCGGCTTGAATATCCTTATCATCTTTCGGGAGTTCCGTATACTCATCAGTTCCTGCAACTAAGAAACGCAGGGACGATAATACAGAAGATAACGTTGGAAATGGAGAACCTTTTAGAATGCAGTCCTTTTTAAAAATACTCCCTTCATCGATAGAAAAAACATGCCAAATTACCCTCCATGTCAAATTTGCTGTCTTGAATTTCTTTGTTGAAATTATTCTATGAGATTCCTCAATCCCGATTAATCCAAGAAATAGTTGATTCATCTCACCATTGGAATAACTATAACTACCAGCCTTGATACTTGGATGGTCACTGTAGACTGTTGCTTTTGTTTTTCCTTTTTCAAGGGGGCGGTCGATGGTAAGCTCAAAACCAGTGTCAGTTAACAATGTCGCAGAGATAGTGTCATACCCTAATGCTTCCTGAAACGGCACATCATCTGCACCAAAAATATAGTCAATACAAGCAAGAACATGACTTTTCCCTGTATTAGATGGCCCACAAATAATATTTACACCATTGATTAGGTCAATGGTCGCTTTTCGCTTCCCCTGCCCTTCCGCAGAGACTTCTTTGAAATAGAAACTACTCATTGAACGTTACTCTCCTTAATGCTTTCGCGGCTCTATGATTGATATCCGTTATTAACATTTGTTCGGTTTTGTTAACAGCATAGGCACATGCACGTTTTGCGTATATCTTATATTGACAAGCATATTCCCCGTCTAGCAGAAGGACATGTTCACACCCACGTTCGTTTATTTCATACTTAAATCCTTCGCTTGTGTCACTTGGTATGATCATTCCCTTACGAAACAAATCGACAAGCGATGCCTTAACGAGAGTGCGTCTGGAAGCATATTCACTAAACCTTAGATCATTATCACCGTTGAGGTTAGTATCAGAAATTTGGAAGCTCTTGCCATAGGTTGTGATGAAATCTAATGCAGCTAACCTATCCGCCGGGGACGGGCTATTTATAACACTCAACAATATCAAGATACGTAGTGATAGTTCAAATGTGGTGTTGAATACTCTACTCATCTTTTTTTAACCACCCATCGAGTCTTTCTTCATTGACTAATATGTGACACACGCCTTTTCGTTGGTTTATTCCGATCCAAGCTGTTTCACGCGCCAGCCAACAGCGATCCAATTGTATGGTTGCAGATTGCCCCATAACCTTATTAAGCCTTTCAAATCCACTCTTGTAAGAATCTTCCCAGACTTCGATAATGCCGCTGTGTATCTCCTCTTCAAGAATATTAAATTGATTCGGGAAATCCTCGGTATATATGTCCCGCGCAGCTCGACGAACACTCTCCGCCGCATAGTAATTCTTGCGTTGCCGGCTGAAATTGTCTTTATATCTCGTGTATCCATCGAGAGCTTCAACCGATAAAGGTGGACACTTTTCATGATCAGTATATGCTTCAAGCAACGCTGTTACATATGGTAATTCTTCCTCTGTAACATCTGCAGGGGGAACAAGCACAGTAAGAAGAGGAGAATGATGTTTAATTTGTGATGCACTGTCTTGAGTTTCGCCAGACGGGCTTTGCGAAACCGAAGACTTATCTTGTTTGTTTTTTATCTTAACAGTGAATAGGATCAAGTCAGACAAGAACCTTGCCAAATTATCCTCTGTGGCATTAGTTAACAGTTTGTCCCTTGTGGCATCAGCGATAGCCTTATCATCATTAATTAAATCTACTAAACCTTTAATCAACTGCGCTTCAAGCCCCATAGAAATGCCCACGAGAACACTCGAAGAAAAATATTGATGAATACTATCTGTTACAGCCTTGTTCTCTGAGGCTCTTCTTAATTTAGATGAAATGTTGGCTTCTCTATTAACGAGTCTACTGGCCGCAGATTTGTTTATGTAGCATTGCTCTCCAGTTTTATCAGTCAACTTCATCGGCAGAACAATAGCATTGAGAAGCAGATTTATTAAATCCTCGTCGGAAATGCTGTCATGCCATACCTTTTTCAATTCGTTCACATAGGAACTGAAAACAAAATCACTCATTTTTCACCTATCAAAAACGCAACTTTGTGCCAACTTCTTTACAACTCGTGTGTAACGACGGAACTCCTTGCGCCAGATAAAATCATGATGTCGACAAGTACTGCATTGCATGCAAGCACCGAGAACTCACTCAGCTAAGTGGAAGAAAATGTTATGAACAGAATAACACAGGTTAATGCGGGATACAACATTATCTCCACGATTGCAAAGAGAATTGTACCAATAGACACGGCATATTACTACAAGGAGATCAATGCACATGAAAGCATGTAACCTCAATCACTCTATGATGGTCAGTGCAACTCCCTATAAACACCAATCCGAAGCCTACCGTTTCGTATGCGATACCTACGGTCTGGGCAATCACAACCAAATATCGAGCGGCGCGGCCTTGCTCATGGAAATGGGCTGCGGAAAAACACTCACCACCATCGGCATCATCGGCAGGCTTTCAGCGGAAGGCAAAGTTCGAAAGGTGCTGATTGTCGCGCCACTGTCCATTGTATCGGTCTGGCGGGACGAGCTTGCGAAGTTCGCGGGCTTTACGTTTGAAGCGCATATCCTGCAGGGCAGCGTTGCCAAGAAGGCGGAGGTTCTGGCAAACCTTCCGAAAAACCGCTTGCAGCTCGTCATTGTGAATTATGAATCCGCATGGCGGCTGGAAGGACAACTCGCAGACTTTACTCCCGACATGATCGTCGCGGACGAGGCACACAAGCTGAAAACACATAACACCAAACAATCCAAGGCCATGCACAGACTGGGTGCCAAGGCCAAATACACCCTGCTGCTTACGGGAACCATCATCACGAATAAAGCCATTGATGTGTTTTCGCAGTACAAGTTCCTCAATCCCGCCATCTTCGGGCAAAGCTTCTATACGTTCCGCAATCGGTATTTCAATATGGTCGGATACGGCGGATATACACCCGTGCTCAAACGTGAAATGGAAAGCGAGCTTATGGATAGGTTGCATTCCATCGCCTATCGCACGACTAAAGCGGAGTGCCTGGACTTGCCCGAAACCACGGATATCATCCGGGCAGTGGAGCTCGAGCCTTTCGCACAGAGCCTGTACCGCGATTTGGTCAAGGATAGCTACGCGCAGCTGGCGGAGGGAGAGGTCACGGCAACCAACATTCTCACGCGCCTGTTGCGGCTTTCGCAGCTGACGGGTGGCTTCCTCAGTGATGACGACCGCACGACGACTGCCGTCAGCAAGGCAAAGCTGGATGCGCTCTCCGACATCCTTGACGAAGCGATGAACGAGGAGCAGAAGGTTGTGGTCATCGCCCGGTTCCTCCCGGAACTCCATGCCATTGAGAAGCTTCTAGCCAAGAAAGGCATTGCCTACTCGCTCATTTGCGGCGGCGTGAAAGACCGCGATGTACAGGTCAGCGCGTTTCAGAACGATCCCGAGGTGAAGGTGTTCGTCGGCCAGATCGCAACGGCTGGACTTGGCATTACGCTGACCGCCGCCAGCACTATGGTTTTCTACTCGCTTGACTATTCCATGTCCAATTTCGAGCAGACCAAAGCCCGCATCCACCGCGTCGGGCAAAAGCGCAACTGCTCCTACCTATACCTCATTGCCAAGAACACGGTTGACGAGAAGGTCTTGCAGGCGCTCCGCTCCAAGGCGGATCTGGCCAAGACCCTCGTAGACGATTACAAGCGCGGTAACAACCCGTTCTTTGGAAAGGAGGTGAAGGAATGAGCGACAGGCTGTTTACACTGGCCGACCGCCTCAAAGAGCTGCGGAACGCCAAGCAGGAGGCCGAGCAGCGCGTAAAGGAGCTCAACGCCGCCATTGACGACGTGGACTACGAACTGTCCGAACTCATGGCACAGACCGAAACGCAGAGCTTCTCCCGCGCGGGTACGATGTTCTACCTGACGACCAAAACCCGCGCATCCGCAAAGGCAGACCGCAAGACGGAACTTTACGACCAGCTTAAGGCACAGGGCTTCGGAGACATGGTCTACGAGACGGTTAATGCCAACTCGCTGTCCGCGTTCGTGAAGGAACAGACGGCAGAAAACGGCGATGCGATGCCCTCGTGGCTCGACGGGCTGGTAACGCTGTTTGAGAAAACCACTGTCGGCGTCAGGCGCGGATGACCGCCCAGCAAAGAGCAAAGCACAGCGAAACAGGGATGGCTTTCACATATAGATTGAATTTGGAGGAAAATATCATGAGTAAGAATGAACTGGCAACCACCAACAGTGGATACCTGTGTTTGAAGGAGTTCGATTTCGCTGATACCCTGTCCCAGGAACTGGACGGCCTTGAGGGCGGCTTTGAGCGCATCAAGATTCCCAGCGCTGGGAGTACGGTGTTCGAAGTTCCCGGCGATGATCCGTCTGAGCCTGACTCGGTCAAGGAGTTCTCGGCGGTCATCCTCTACCACCATCCGCTCTACGCCTACTACAAGAGCAAGTACTCCGGCGGCAACCAGCCGCCCGACTGCGGAAGCTTCGACGGTGTGATCGGCAACGGCGATCCCGGCGGGCAATGTGCGTCCTGCCCCTACAATCAGTTTGGTACGGGTGAGAACGGCAGCAAAGCCTGCAAGAACCGCCGCCGCATCTATGTCCTTCGCGAGGGCGAGATCTTCCCGATGATCCTCTCGCTGCCCACAGGCTCGCTGAAAGAGTTCAGTCGCTATATCAAGCGTCTGCTCAGCAAAGGGAAGAAATCGAATGCCGTCGTCACGCGGTTCAGCCTGAAAAAAGTGACGAACAACAGCGGCATCACCTACTCGCAGGCGCACTTCACGACGGACAGGGTGCTTTCGCCCGAGGAAGCCGCGCTCATCGAAAACCTGTCTGAGCAGGTTAAGGCATACAGCCATACCATCGGGTTTGACAATGCCGACGCCCCGACTGTAGACGCGGAAACAGGCGAAATCATTCAGCCCCTGAAGTAACACAGCGGCGGGGCGCATCGCAGGGTGCGCCCCGCACGCAGAAAGGAAATGTAATGAACTATCGCTGCATCACAACGCTCACTGAGCTTAAGGATTATCTAGGCGATCACACCATCATCGCCTTCGACTTTGAAACCTCGCCCACGGACGAATGGCGGGATGCGCCCAAAGCCGCACTCGATCCGTTTCAATCGGAGATCACGGGCGTCAGCTTCTCGGTATCGGAAGGCACGGGGGTTTATGTGCCGGTAAGGCATCGACAGGGTAATAATGCCAATCCTGATGATATTGTTTCCTTCCTCGCCGACCTGATGGCTAACACGGGAGTCACTAAGATCGCACACAACCTGAGCTTTGAATCCATGTTCCTGTATCACCTGGGGATCGTTGTGCAGCCGCCCTGTTACGACACCATCGCGGCGGCGCAGATGACGCTCAAGAGCAACGCGGAGTTTCGCGGTTTGTCCGACAGCGGACTGAAAACGCTGGTGCCGCAGCTGTACGATGTGGAATTGCCCACGTTCGCCACAGTCACAGGCGGCAGGAGCTTTGATGAACTCGACCCGCATGATACAGAGACCATCCGTTACGCTTGTGCCGATAGCGATTACGCCCTCCGGCTCTATCACACCTTCAACGGTTGGTTTGACCGTTACCTGCCCAAGCACCGGGTGATGGTCGAGCAAGTGGAATCGCCCACAGCAGTCTACTGCGGCCTGATGAAACACAATGGCCTGCCCGTGGATCAAGCGCTGATGTTTGAAAAACAGCAGGAAGCCGAGGCCAAGACTGCTCAGCTTCGACAGGAGATCGCGTTCCTGATCGGCGACGTCAATATCGGCGCGAACGCCAGCACCTCGGCGTTCAAGCAATATCTCTTCAAAGATCTTAACCTTCCCGTGCTCAAAACAACAGCAAAGTATCAGGAAGCGGCGGACGATGAAACGATGATCCTGCTGAGCGAGTATTGCAAGGAACAACGCCCCGAGCTCGTGCGGCTGTTTGAGCTTGTGCAGGAGTACCGCAAGTGGGGCAAGCTGAAAAGCACATACATCGACGGTTACCTGCAGCACATCAACCCCGCCACCGGGCGTATTCATCCCGACCTGTTCCCTCTGGGCACGGAGACCGGGCGTTTCGCGGCGCGGAAGCCCAACCTGCAGAATATGCCCCGCGCAGACGGCGACGTCAGCGGCATCCGCAATTTTATCAGGGCACCGCAGGGTAAGCTCCTGCTGTCGCTGGACTTCTCGCAGATCGAGCTTCGCGTCGGCGCGTTCTACTGCCGGGATGAGAAGATGCTTGAAACTTACCGCACAGGCGGCGATATCCACGCGCAGACCACCAGCGTGATCTACAAGATACCGTTCGCGCAGGCGAAGGACAAGAACGCCGGGCATTACAAAGAACGGCGCACCATCGCCAAGAACTGCAACTTCGGCACGTTCTACGGCCTGTTTCCTCGTGGCCTGCAGCGTACCCTCCACTTCAAGGCTGGGCTGCCGACGCCGCTTTGGGAATGCGAGCAGATCATCGAAAACCTCAAGGCAGGATACCCGAGGCTGACGGCATGGCAGGAAGAAACGAAGGAACAGGCGCAGATTCGCAAGTACACAGAGACCTGGCTCGGCAGGCGGCGGTATCTGCCCGGTATCACCGCATCCGATTGGGGTAAGAAAAGTTTTGCTGAACGATGTGCTCTCAACACGCCCATCCAAGGCACAGCAGCCGACATCCTGAAGCTCGCGCTGGAACGATTGCTCGTTGGAATGCCTGAACGACCGTGGCTGAAACCGATGCTGCAAATTCATGACGAGTTGGTGTTCGAAATCCCCAAGGACAAAGAAAGCGAAGCCATCGATTTCATCAAAGCGTGCATGGAGGCACAGCCGTTCACGGAGTTTGACGTACCGATCATCGCGGAAGCAGCGGTCGGTACACGATTTGGAGAAATGGAGGAGATCTCATGTTCATGACCATCGTCTATGTAGCCAGTCCGCTGGCCGGGGATGTAAACAACAATTTGGAGAAAGCACGCCAATACTGCCGCATGGTATCTGATAAGGGCTGCCTGCCACTGGCACCGCATACGATTTTCACGCAGTTCTTGGACGACGGGAACGCGAAGGAGCGCATCCTGGGTATCCGTATGGGCTTGCGGCTGCTGAAACGCTACGATGAGCTATGGGTGTTCGGCAACGAGATCACAGCGGGCATGAAAGCGGAGATCACGGTTGCCAACGAGTACAAGCTGCCCATCCGTTGGTTCGATGAAAACGGAGAGGAGCTTGAATCGTGCAAGGATTGAACATCCCGGCGGAGGAATTCTTCCGCCCCTTCTTTGACGCAGGCGAGACCGTCTGCCTTCGCGTGTTCGCCGACCGCAAGGGCACGCCATTCAAGGGGCTGAAGCTGGAGTGCGCTGCGGGCAAGATCGAAAGCATGACCGAAACGCTCCGAAAGCATAACGCCCAGAACCGGGGCATCTTCTTCGTGGTCAATTACGGCGGGCATGAGGACAGCGACATCACGCGGATCAACGCGCAGTTTGTGGAATGCGACACATTATCGCTTGATGAGCAGCTCAAACAGATTGAAGCTTTTCCGCTGCCTCCAAGCATCATTGTCAAAACACGCAAGTCGCTGCATACCTACTGGCTGGTGAAGAACGCCGATGTGCTCCGTTTCCGCGCGATCCAGAAGGGCTTGATCCAGCGATTCGATGGCGACAAAGCCTGCGTGAACGAAAGCCGCGTGCTGCGCCTGCCGGGGTTTGAGCACCGCAAGGCTGAACCGATCATGGTGGAATGCATCCGGTTTAATCCCGAGCTTCGCTATACGCAGGATGAGCTCGCGGCGGTATTGCCTGATGTGGAAGAATCCAAACCTGCGTTCGTGGAGAAAGGTCAGCAGAAGGGGCTAGCGCAGGTGCTATCCCGCTGCTCGTTCCTCAAACATTGTCAGCAAAATGCCGCAACGCTGCCGGAGCATGACTGGTACGCCATGATCACCAACCTTGCCGTGTTTGACGGCGGGGAGCAGGTCATTCATACCCTTTCCCAAGCTTATCCGAAATACAGTTACACCGAAACGCAGAACAAAATCGCGCACTTCATGATCAGCGGCACCAAGCCCATGACCTGCAAGACCATCGCGGAGAAAGGCTTCGTCTGTCCGCACATGAGCGAATGTGGCTGCAAGGCTCCGGCATCGCTGGCATACCGTCCGTTGTCGGTGGAGGAGCTTCGCTCTACGCTGCAATCCTGCGAGGTGAAGCGCAACCCTGTGGATGATATCGGCACGGCAACAGCCTTTGTGACGGATCATCTGTACAACATCGAATCCGTGGTCGCGGAAAGCTTCATCAATTACGAGATGAAGGACTACTTCTCTCTCAAAGCAGGCGACATGAAACCGCTGCTTGCCCTGCACAAAACCATCTACCGCCAATACGCGCAGAGCAAGGAAACCAAACGCGAGCAGTTCGGTGACGACCTCCCCGTATGGTATGAACCGACGGATCACGGGCTGCGTTTCCTGTCGGGGTTGCTCGCCGATCACATGGCCAGGAACGTGGACGCGTTCTACGGCGCGGGGAGCTACTACTTCTATGGCGACGGGGTCTATCGTATGAGCGAGGACGTGCTGGCGCTGGCCAAAGTGCGGGAGTTCATGATCCCTCGCTACGCCAGCATGATCGCCATCAACGATACCGTAGGCCAGTGGCGTATGCTCATTCACAAGCCTGTGCGGGAGATCAACTGCAATGCGTTCATCATTAACATGCGAAACGGCCTGTTCAATGTGCTGGACGACAGCTTCAAGCCGCACACGCCCACGTACTATGGAACGGTGCAGATCAGCGCGACATACGATTCGGACGCGAAGTGCCCGGCGTTCCTGCGTTTCCTGTACAGCATCCTTGACGAGGAAGAAATCTTCCTGATGCAGGAGATCTTCGGGTACCTGCTGATCCCCGTCAACAAGGCACAGAAATCCTTCGTATTCGTGGGTGCGCCTAACGCTGGCAAATCAACCCTGCTGTCCGTGGCGCAGGATATTCTGCTGGGCTGCGGAAACGTGTCCAACATCCCGTGGCAGAGCCTCGGCGACCGCTTCAACAAGGCAGAGCTCTTCGGGATGCTCGCAAACATCTTTGCCGATCTGCCGTCCAAGAACATCGACGACAACGGCATGTTCAAAGCACTCACAGGCGAGGATTACATCACCGCCGAGCGGAAAAACAAAGACCCGTTCTCCTTCCGGCCTTATGCGCGGTTGTTGTTTTCCTGCAACGAAATTCCCCGTAACTACGGCGACCGTTCCGACGGTTTCTACCGCAGGCTCATCATTATTCGGTTTGACCGTTCCGTGCCCCAAAACAAGCGCGATCCGAATCTACGGGAGAAGCTCGCTGTCGAGCGCGACGGCATCCTGATGTGGGCTATCGAGGGATTGAAGCGCCTGATCGCAAACAGCTATGTCTTTACCGAAACGGACAAAACCCGAGCCGCGCTTAATCGCTACAAGGTGGAAAGCAACAGCGTTCTGTCATTCGTGGAGGAATGCTGTAAGCTAGCGGCGGACGCGGAAACCGTGCGTGAGGAGCTGTTTTCCAAGTACAAGGAGTATTGCCACAACGCGGGACTGAAACCCTTATCTCAAGCCAATTTCAACAAAGAAATCGAGAACATGCCCGGAAGCATAACACGCAGTGTGGACAAGCTCGGGAAGCGAAGAACATGGCGCGGCATCCAATGCATTTGACGGATTTGACGAGTTTTTTCAATTTCTTAGCGTTATGTACCAATCAGAGAATATATGTTATTGGAGAGAAAGATATAAGGACTCCGAATTACCCGTCAAATCCGTCAAAGCAGGCAGTGCCTGCAGCCATTATGAAGTGGCTGGCATATTTCGTGCATGCCATGATTCCAAACCAGTTGAGAGGCATCCCCGTGATGGAAAAAGACATCGTAAACGCCATTCTGCATTACCTCAAGTCTGTGCCAGAGTGCTTCGCCTGGAAAGAACACGGCGGTATGTACGGCACAGCCGGACTTCCCGATATTATCGCGTGCATCCAAGGCAGATTTGTTGCCTTTGAGGTAAAAACGCCAAACGGGAAGCTGACAAAGTTACAGGAAATCACATTGCAACGAATCACAGAAGCCAAGGGCTGCGCCTTCAAGGTGACAAGCGTCGAGGAGGTCAGGGAAACACTCGAACGTTTGGAGGAATAGCCGTTTATGAATAAAAAGGAGCTATCACAGTTGTATTATCTCAATCGGGAGATCGAGGAGCAGCAGCGCCGCCTGCAGGAACTGGAAGCACTCGCCACCTCCTGTACCAGCTGGATCACGGGCATGCCCAAGAACAAGGGCGTCATTGACAGACTGGCGGGATATGTCGCGGAGATTACCGATCTCAAGAGCCTGTTGGAGCTTAACCTGAAAAAGTGCTTCTACGAGCTCAATCGTCTGACCCGATACATCAACAGCGTCGAGGACAGCCAATTGCGGATGATCCTGTCGCTGCGATACATCAACGGACAAACATGGCAGCAAATCGCATTCTCCATCGGCGAACATGACGAGCAATACCCGCGCCGAAAGCATAATGCCTTCCTGCAGAGTAATTTGACGAAAATGACGAAGGAAATGTGTTAAGATGACATTGTCAAGAATTGGGTTGCAAGAAGTAACTTGTCCGTTTTGTCCGCTTGACCTGTGCTAAACTGATAGTGAGAAGGATGGGTTGGGGACAGAAACACAAACTTGACGAAAATGACGAAAGAACTATGCTAAGCTGATAGTGTCGAAAGATCACCCAAGGAGCTTCTGCGAAAGCAGAGGCTCCTTTTGCTTGGAGGAATAGTATGGAATTCAAGAAACTGCCCATCGCATCGCTCATCCCCGCTGCCTATAATCCGCGCAAGGATTTACAACCCGGCGATCCCGAGTTTGAGAAGATACGCCGCTCTATCGAGGAGTTCGGATATGTGGAGCCGATCATCGTCAACGAGGACATGACCATTATAGGCGGCCACCAGCGGGTGAAGGCGCTCAAAGCCCTCGGCCACATGGAGATCGACTGCGTGATCGTATCGGTGGACAAGACCAAGGAAAAGGCGCTCAACATCGCGCTCAACAAAATCACGGGCGAGTGGGATACCGCCGCGTTAGCCCAGCTGATGGCTGAACTTGATAAGGAAAGCTACAACATCGAACTGACAGGTTTCGATTGGGATGAAGCCGAGAAGTTGCTCAAGACCCTTGAAAAGGATAAAAACACGGATGATGACGATTTCGAGCCGGAATTGCCGGAAGAACCGATCTCCCGCCGTGGGGATATCTGGATGCTGGGTCGCCACCGCCTGATGTGCGGCGACAGCACTGTTGCCGAGGATATGGCTGTTCTTCTGGAAGGCAAGCGTGTAGAGATGGTCTTTACCGATCCGCCGTGGAATGTCAATTATGGTGCGACTAACCACCCCAGCTGGAAACAGCGCACCATCCAAAACGACAGCATGAGCACCAAGGAATTCCGTGCCTTCCTCTCCAAGTCCTTTGCCTGCATGGCAAACGCGTTTGTGGTCGGCGGCATGGCGTATGTGGTGATGTCCGCACAGGAGTGGGGCTCGCTCATGCCCGCGCTTTCAGAGAACGACTTCCACTGGTCGTCCACCATCATCTGGAACAAAGACCGGTTGGTGCTCTCCCGCAAGGATTATCACACCCGCTACGAACCCATCTGGTACGGCTGGAAGGATGGCGCACCACGTATCCACCCGCTGACCGACCGCCAGCAGTGCGACGTGTGGGATATTCCCCGCCCCAGCAAATCCGAGGAGCACCCGACCATGAAGCCGGTGGAACTTGTGGAACGCGCCATCCAGAACAGTTCCAAGCGCGGCAACTTCGTGCTCGACCAGTTCGGTGGCAGCGGCACCACCCTGATCGCCTGTGAAAACACAGGACGCACCTGCTACATGATGGAGCTCGATCCCAAGTATGTGGATGTAATCGTCGAGCGTTTCGTCAATAAAGTCAGCGGCGACGAAGTGTTTCTGCTTCGGGATGGCAAGAAAACAGGATACAAAACCTTGCAGAATTCGCTTGACTTATCTGCGCAGCAGAGCCATGAATGTGATGTGCAAAGGCCATAAAGCCTTACAAATCAAGCGAATCGGAGGAATCGGACATGAAGATCAGCTATGGTGTCACAGGCGATAAACGAAAAGCGCTCGTCGGTGCGGTCAGTCAGGAATTGAACGTTCCGACTAAATACCTCGGTGCGCCAACATTCGCCTACGAGGTGGGCAGTTACCATATCGACAAGAACGGAACACTCACTGGTAAGAACGATAGGGCGTTGGTCGATAACCTGCAAGGCTTGCACTACTTTATTCCGGTGGAAGCCGAGTATGCTTCGACGGAAGCGCAAGCGGGTGAAACAGACCGGTTAGTCGTCGATATTCCCCTTACGGGTTTCGCGCCCGAGAAGCTCGATAATCTCTTCAAACTGGTGAACGCGAAAGCCCCGCTCCTAAAGGCCGCCCTGGGTACGGACGATCTGCCGATCCAACAGGTTGGCGAAGACGACGGCAAATTACGGTTTCCGTGGTTTAAAGGTAAGCTCAGCATTGAAGCGGTACCTGCTTACACCCTGCTGATCAGCAAGATCTGCGAGGCAGCCCGCGAGAAGAAGCGCGTCACTGCCAAAGAGTGCACGACCGACAATCCGAAATATGCTATGCGCTGCTGGCTGCTTTCCCTCGGTTTTATCGGCGACGAATACAAGGCTGCGCGGAAAATCCTGCTTTCCAAGCTGGAAGGCGACAGCGCATTCAGGTACGGACATAATGCAAATGGGAAGGGCGACGAATAAACAGACTGCATATACCGCTGCTAGCACGCCCCTTGCCGGGGGCTTGCTGTCATTATCATTGTCATACGAAGGGAGGTGAAGCCCCATGAGCAGGAAGGGAATTCCCAACAAAACAAGCAAGTTTGATACGGAGATTGTGCCCCGTCTTTCGGAGATCGCCGATTGGCTCGGCGAAGGTGACTCCATTCGTGACATATGTCAGAAACTCTCGATTTCACAGGACACCTGGTATCGCTACCAAAAAGAGCACGAAACACTGTCTGAGCTTGTTGCGGCGGGCAGGTCTGTTCACCAATCCATGGTGGAAAAATCGCTTTTGAAGCTCTGCACCGGCTATGAGTACGACGAGCTCAAGACCATTGTGGAGGAGGACAGGAACGGCAAAAAGCGCACGAAGATTGAGAAAACGCGTCGGCACCAGCCGCCATCCGCGCAGGCGATTTCGTTTTTCCTTCGCAACCGATGCCCCGAGGAATGGACGGACAAGAAGGAACTGCTGCTGGACACCACGCAAAACGAGCAAGCCCGAAAGCAGCTTTTTATGCAGATGCTCACCGATGGTTCGTCCCCGGAAGCTATCACCGCCGCCGAAGCGGAGGAGAGCGAACAGGAACTGGACTAAGCCCTGAACTCATTACGGAATTAGTGTTATGTTATGAGAATTCACTTGACTTCACGCCCGTTTAGAGTGAGTAATGTAGTACCCCCAAACGAAAGAGGTGCTACGAAGTGAAGGATTTACAAGGGTTTGAAGCCTACCTGATGCGCGAGGAGCGAAGCGAGAACACCATCGCCTGCTACCTGCGGGATGTGCGGGCGTTCCTGCAATGGTACGGCGGCGATGCGGAATCCATCCGTGAAATGACGCTGATCAACTACAAACGATACCTGAACCGCAAGGAAACCAGCATCATCACCGCCAACCGCAAGCTCGCCAGCGTGAACGCCTTTTGCCGATACCTGTACGACGCGCGGATGCTGCCCGAAGCTTACGCCGCCAAGCTCACCAAGAACCGCGACAAGCCCGAATATAAGGGCGTTCCCATGGAAGACCTGCACGACCTGCGCGAGAGTATCCTCGCCAGCGGCAACGCGATGCACATCTGCATCATCGAACTGCTGCTGGCAACGGGTATCCGCGTGAGCGAGCTGACAGGCTTGACACTATCGGACATCACGCTGGGCGAGCAGAGCCGCATCCGCGTGCTGGGCAAGGGTAACGCCTACCGCACCCTCCCGCTGAACGATACGGCACAGGCAGCGGTTGAAACGTACCTTAATGAACGTGGCGATGCCACTACCGACCGCCTGCTGGTTGGTCAGCGTGGTGCGCTCAGGCGCGGCGCGGTGGAAATCATCCTCGGCAACTACGGCGAGAAGCTCGGCATCAAGGTCACTCCGCATAAGCTCCGCCACAGCCTCGCCTACCAGCTGGTCAAAAGCGGCGTGGCCATGACGACCATCCAGCAGATACTCGGCCACGAGAGCATCCTCACCACCAACCTTTACACGCAGACCACCGCGCAGGACAAAGCCGACGCGCTCGCTGGCCTCGCCTGGTAGGCAGAACACCCTATTGCTCGAAGGGTCGTGCCATGGGGGGCTTCTGTGGTGCAAAACCCCACCTGCAGCAGAAGTTGCGGAAATTTTTTCGCCATTTTTCAAAAATGCAATGTTGAATTATCTCGAGGGCAATCATATAATGAAAAAAGTAACGGTGGAGTGTGCTGATATGATTATTCTGTATTTGCTCGCAATAGCGACGATATCTTATCTCTTGTATGAATTGATTTTCTGGATAACACATCGCAACCCATTGACTGAGGTAGAGATTCAAATGCTTGCGGAAAAACGCAGGATACGAAATATCAATGGATATTATACCTTTTCACCTGACGAGAGAACAGTAAGCCAAGCATTCAAGTCAAATATGCGAGCGAGTGGAAAAACGTATAGTGTCAATGAGCATTTATCAGAAATACCCGCACTTGCAGCTGCACTTTTGAAGTATAAAAAGCACGAATGGATTATTATCGCTTTTGAGAAAGATGCTTCCGTTATGTATTTGTGGATAAATAAGGGAAATGACAATGTAAGCGCTAATCTTTTCATCGATCTGAATGATATCGTAGAATTTTCACTAAAAAATCAAGTCAGTACAGTACTCATGTTTCATAATCATCCAAACAGCAATCCCAAAATATACGATTGCAGACAGCCGAGTCAGATTGATCTTAATACCGCCGAGAAATTTTGCAACATTCTAGGCTGTAAGGGCATTAACCATATCGCTTTTGTTTGTGAAAGAGGAAGGTTCTACCGGTACTATTATCATTATGCTGCCAGCTTTAAACCAGTTAAAAATTATATAGAAAGTATCAGATTGACTGATTCTAGCGATAAACGAAACAACTATCGTTTACACCGAGAAATCAGAAAATCAAGACGCACTAAATATTCATAACAGATAATGAAGGAGCCTATGCGAAAGCATCAGGCTCCTTTATTATTGGCGGGGGTTTTCGATATGCAAGACAGAGAAAATCATCTTATACGATCATATTTGAGTAAGTACTTTGATCAGGAACAAATTACCCGGTTGATCCGAGAGTACAGCTTTTCCGAGCTCCGGCGGTTATTGGGCGAAATCGACATCGAGTTCTTCGCCCTGTGCTATTTTCCGAAATACTTTGACCGCGCCTTCGGGAGCTTTCACAAGGAGCTGTTCGCCGAGCTCAAGTACATGCTGGATAATACCGGGCTGATCGAAGCCTTCGGGCTACCCCGCGAGCATGGCAAATCGACCATCAACTCATTCCTGTTCCCGCTGTATTCCACACTGTATAAAAAATCGCAGTTCACGCTCATTATCTCCGCGACGGAGCAGGTTGCCCTGCCGTTTCTGGATATGATCAAGGACGAGCTCGAAAACAACCAGCTTCTACTGGAGGATTTCGGGGTAACCAAAGGCAATCGCTGGAACAATAACGAAATTTGGATCAGAGGCAGGAATGCGCTGGACGCCTGCATCATGATACGCGGCATCGACGGCTCGCTGCGCGGCATCCATTTCAAGCAGCACAGGCCACAGCTGGTGCTGCTGGATGATCTGCTCAAGGACGACACCGCCAAGAGCGAAACCAAGCGCGAAACGGTCAAAAACACCTTCACCGACGTGGTAATCCCCATCGGCACAAAGGACACCAACACCCTCGTGGTCGGCACGGTGCTGCACGAGGAGGATTTAATGGCTGACCTGCTCAAGGGCAAGATACCAGGCGTGCGCAGCATCCGCAAATCCGCGATCCTCAGCTTCTCCGACCGGGACGATCTGTGGGGCGAATGGGAGCGGCTGTACAACAACCTGATCGATCCAGAGCGGATAGATACCGCAAAGGGATTCTTTCTTTCCCAACAAGAGGAAATGCTGGAAGGAACTTGCGTCCTGTGGAACGAATATCTGGACTATTACTACCTCATGTGCAAGAAACAGGCCATGGGTGATAAATCCTTTTACAAAGAACTGCAGAACGACCCGCGCTCCACCGACGAATACATCTTTCAGGATATCGGCTACTGGGATACTCTGCCTAACCTTGACTCGCTGGAGATCGTCATGTACATCGACCCGGCCATCAAGGCAGGCAAGCGCAACGACTACTCCGCCATTACCATTCTGGCTCGGCAGGAACAGTCCGGGCAGATGCTGGTGCTGAACGGCAGTATCCACAAGCTGCTACCGGATGCACTGTTTGACGAGGTGATCGAGAAGCTCTCGCGCTACCCGGTAGAGAAGATCGGCTTTGAGGCAACACAGGCGCAGAGCTACATGAAGCAGAAGTTCGAGGAAAAGCTGTGGGAGCAGCGCATCTTCATCCCCGTGGAAGAGGTCACCGCCAAGGGGCAAAAGCACGAGCGCATCATCACCCTTGAGCCAGATATCAAGCGCAGGTTCATCCTGTTCAATCCCGCCAACATCGCCTACAACAATCAAGTGAAGGATTACAACAAGGGCGCGAAGCACGATGATGCGCCGGATAGCCTGTACGGGGCAGTGCAGCTGGCACAAGGGGTGCAGGGGTTGAGGTTCTTTGAGCGGGGGTTGTTGTTTTAGCAAATCTCTTTACATATACCAAATTGGTTTATTCCGTAGAAATTTGCGAATAGACTCAACACTCTAGTATATGAAATACTTTCCCAAAAGTATTGACAAGCTCCTTATACTGAAGATAGCGCTTATGTTGGACAATCGGCCACTATAGTTTATAGTATAGTTGGACGCACTCTCATGATTAAGATTCCCATTCAGCTATTTAGAAAATAAGGAGATTATTATGTCAAAAATGGATGCATACTCTTATGGGTCGATTTTCGAACACTCGCTAGAACGACTGCTGGGTACTAACAAAGGATTTACGCACGTTCATGAAAGCTATATCAGGAGCGATACTTATACAATGATTTATTGCGCGATGGCAATCATTTTCACACGAGTTGATGACGAATTTCGTAACGAAATAAACCGATATATCAATAAATATGATGATAGACTAAAACTCGGTATTGACGAATTAGTGACGCAAAATGATACTCTAGCCCTAGAAGAAGCATTGGCTATATTTCAGAAGTTTTTTGATAATTACGAGTAACATTCTGCGAATTATAGAACGTATGTTTGATGAAAGATGTGAGTATAATATATAAAGCTTTATACCACTTTTGCCGCCTCGGGCGGTTTTTTCATGCTCACATATAGGAGGTGATGCCCATTGCATGTAACCGAATCCCTCATCAAGCTGTGCCTTGCGGAACTGACCCGGCAGGCCGCAGCCATGCAACGATACAAGGATTACTACGAAGGCAGGCACGAAATCCTTAACACCTATGATATGCAGGACAGCCGGAGCAACCGAAAACTGATCTTCAACTTTCCAAGAAAATTTGTGGACAACGAAACGGGCTACCTTTTGGGGAAGCCCGTTAATTATGTCTCCAAAAGCGACAATGGCGAAATCATCGCCTGCATCGACCGCAACACCGCGCAATGGGACAAGGAGCACGACATCAACCTGCGCAAGCACAGCGAGATCTACGGCGAGGCGTATGAGCTGGACTTCGTGAACACCGAAGGCGAGTTCTGCGCCACCTACCTGACCCCACTGGAGTGCTATGTGCTGGTGGACGGCAGCGCGGAGAAAACGGTGCTGCTTGCCCTGCACCGATTTACGCGGCGGTTTGACGATACGGAGTATCTGGATGTCTACACCGACGCCGAAATCCTCCATTTCGCCATCGACGGCGAGGAGCCCAGGCCGCTGGGCAAACACGCGCATATCTTCGAGCGCGTGCCCGTGATCGTCTGCCCCGCCAACGCTGAACGCAAGAGCGGGTTTGAGGATGTGGTGTCGCTGTTTGACGCGTATGACGCGATCAACTCCGATCTCACCAATGAGATCGCCGACCACCGCAACGCGTATCTCATCATCGAAAACGCGAAGATCGAAGAGGGCGACCTTGCCAAAATGAAGAGCATGGGTATCATCCAGGTGCCCAAGGGCGGCAAGGTGAGCTGGCTCATCAAGGATATCAACGACAGCTTTGTGCAAAACGAACTGAACAACATCGAGCGGAAAATCTACGACATGATGGACGAGGTTAATTTCAACGAGAACTGGGCGGCAAATACGTCCTCGCTCGCGCTCAGGAACAAGCTGCTCAACCTGGAGAACCGGGTGTCGCTCCGACAGGCGTACATGGAGAAGGCCATCGCCGGGCGGCTTCGCAACCTGTTCCTGTATGTGCGCAAAAAGGAAGGGCGGGCGTTTGACTATCGCGACGTGGCGGTGAAGTTCACGCGCAACCTGCCTACCGATCTGGCGGGCTTGGCGGACGTGATCGTAAAGCTGCGCGATACCTGCTCGCAGGAAACGCTGCTGACGCTGCTGCCGTTCATCGAAAACCCGGGCGTGGAGCTCGAGAAATTCAGAAAGGAAGCGTCGTCCGTGCCCGAGGGCGTGGACGGGGCTATTACGGAGGAATGAACATGAATCTGGAACAATTGAAAGCATTTCTGGAAAGCGCGGAGGGCAAGACGGATGAAGTCTTGCAATACCTTCAATCGCTGTTTCCGACCACCCTGAAGGCTGTACAGCAATTCGCCGAAACGCCTGAGGGCAAATCGTGGCTCGATTCCCTCAAGGACAAGCACCTGCAAAAGGGCTTGGAAACTTGGAAGCAAAACAACCTCGAAGGCTTGATCGACACGGAGATCAAGAAGCGCTTTCCCGAGAAAGACCCCAAGGATATCGAGGTGGAACGCCTCAGGAGCGAGATCACCGCCATGCAGCAGAAGCAGGCGCGGGAAACGCTCACGCAAACCGCCATGAAGCGTGCGGGTGACAAGGGATTGCCCTTGGAGCTTGCGGGCTTTTTTGTCGGCGCGGACGAGGCGGCCACCGAGGCCAACCTGCAGGCGTTTGAGGACTGCTGGAACACATCGGTTCAAAAGGGCTTGGAGGCGCGGCTGAAAACCGACGGCTATGTGCCGCCCAAGGGCGATAACCCGCCCGCGTCGCTGGAAAACATGAGTATGAGCGAGTACATCAAGGCTCGCCAGAAAAACAACGGAGGTAATTCATAATGGGAAACACTTTTTTGACCCCGAATATCATCGCCCGCGAGGCTTTGATGCAGCTTCGCGCCAACTGCGTAATGGCCGGGCTGGTCTACCGCGACTATTCGAGCGAGTTCGTCGCCAGCGTCGGCGATACCATCACCGTGCGCAAGCCTGCCACCTTTGAAGCCAAGGAGTTTGACCGCGCCAGCGGCATCGACATTCAGGACGCCGTCGAGGACGGCGTGGATGTGAAGCTGGACAAGCTGCTGGATGTGTCCTTTGAGGTCACCGCCGAGCAGCTCACCCTCGATATCGCAAACTTCTCCACTCAGCTGCTCCAGCCTGCCATGCAGAGCTTCGCACAGAAGATCGACCTGTACCTGCTTGGGCTTTACACCGATGTACCCGATACCACGGGCACGGCAGGCAGCACGCCCGCCGCCATCTCCGACATCACCAACGCGCGGCAGGTGCTAGCCGAGAACCTCGTGCCGCTGCCGATGCGCAGGCTGGTGATCGACCCCTCCGCAGAGAACAAGTTCCTGCAGCTTTCCACCTTCCACGAGGCCGACAAGCTCGGCGACAGCGGCACCGCCCTGCGGGAAGCGTCGCTGGGGCGCAAGTTCGGCTTTGACATCTATGCTGACCAGAACGTCATCACGCACACCAAGGGCACGCTGGCCGTCGCGGGCGGTACCAGCCCGAAGATCGTGGCCAAGACCGCCGGAACCGCAGGGGACACCACGCTGACCCTGACGGTTACGGGCGGCACCTCGCCTACGTTGACGGGCACGCTCAAGAAGGGCGATTACATGGTCATCGGCACGGCGAAGTACCTGATTACCAAGAACGCGACCGCCGCTGATGACGAGATCGCCGTGGAGTTCACGCCCGGCCTTGCCGCCAACCTGCTGACCACCACCGAGATCACCGTGGGCGCGAACTACACCGCCAACCTCGCCTTCCACCGTAACGCCTTTGCGCTGGTCTCCCGCCCGCTGGCACTGCCCAAGGGGCTGGCCGATGGGCAGAAGTCCATCGTCAATTACGACGGGTTCGGCCTGCGCGTGATCTACGACTACAACAGCCAGTACAAGAAGGACGTCGTGTCCATCGACATGCTCTGCGGCGTGAAAACGCTCGATCAGAACCTGGCCTGCAAGCTCTTAGGTTAGCGGGCAGTGCCCGCATCCTCCTTTGAGGATGATGCCGATATCCACACAAGCCAACAACACCAACCAGTACACAATCAAAGGGAAAGAGGGTGACAGCCTTGCTTGACTTGGTAAAGCAGCTACTCGGAATATCGACAGAGGATACCTCCAAGGATACTCTGCTGAATCACTTCATCGGGCAGGCAAGGCTGGCCGCCTGCACCTACTGCAATGAGGACACGCTGCCCGAAACCTACGACGGCACCATCGCCGATCTGGCCGTATACCTCTACCAAAACCGTGACAGCGTCGGCGTCATTACCAAACGACAGGGAGAGCGGGCGGTAACGTATGAGGAAGGAAATCTCCCCAATCATATCCTGTCCGCGCTCCCGCTGCCGAGGGTGAGGGTTGTGGATGTTTGAAAACCAAATCGCGGAAATCTATAACGGGAGCTTCGTCAAGACTGGCGAGGCTCCCGTTGATTTTCAGCCCTACGAAAAGACCTGGGCATTCGAGGATGGGGTTGAGATCAGCCTGACGCACCGGGTTTTCTGCGCCCCCAGCCCGGCAATCCTGCCCGATGGCTATCTCGGGATCGGCTCACAGCTCTACAAAATTATGCGCATCCTGCCATGGGACGATTTCCGGGAACTGTGGCTGTATGCCTGCGAACGGAGCACGCCATGAAAAAGATAGACGATTTTATCGATTTTTTCCTGCATGAAAAGGGTGAAACAGTGCAGATCAACGGCGTTTCCCGCGTCGCCTTGTTTACCGGGACATCGAGCGGTACGGCGTATTACACGGACGATTTGGTGATTCGAACCAAACAGGCGCTCTCCACCGGCGACACGGTTACCCATCAGGAAAAATCGTGGCTGATCATCAGCCAGGTGACGAAAGAGAAGAACAGCTATCAGGGCAGGCTGCGGCAATGCAACCATGTAACGAAGTTCATTCTGGACGATTGGCTGTATGCGTTTCCCTCAATACTCGCCGTTTCCACGTTTGGCATCCGTCAAGGCGAGGTGATCCAGCTGGTGGACGGGATGCTCTCCTGTCTGCTGACGGATAACGTGGTTACGGAGCTGATCCACGTCAACCAGCGGTTCATCGCCTCCAAAAGCGCGTGGATGATCACCGGTATCGACCGGACGCACACCGGCGTGCTCATCCTGTATGCCGATCGGGATGCGTTTGTGGAAGGTGACGATCAGGAGAACGAAATCGCCAACGCAAGCACCCTCCCCGACTGGCATGTCGAGATGGGCGCGGAGACATTCACTGTGGAACTGGGCGGCACATACCAGCTGATTGCCAACCTCTACAAGGGCGCGACGATCGAAGAAGCAACAATACTGTGGCATTCCTCCGATGAAACGGTCGCCACTGTGTCCGCAGACGGCGTTGTTACCGGCGTTTCGCTGGGAACCGTCATAATCACGGCTGCTTGGGCTGAGCACACAGACATATCTGCGTCCTCCGATGGCGAAGTGGAGGAACAGGCTCCGGAAGTCATCACCTACAAGTTCTATTCCATGGACGAGAACGGTTCCAACAAAAGCTATACGAACTTCGACGTTGAGCAGTATTCCACCCGGGTAATGGGCATTGAGAAATACTTGAACGGGGTGCTTACCACCAACGACACCTATGCCTTTACGCTTACGCCCAACGGAGCCTATTCCGGTAACTATACCTATACGGTCGTTAACAGCGTATCCATATCCATTCAATGCTGGGCGTACGATTCCCACATCATGACGCTGGCTGGAGTCAGCAACCAAAACAGCGAAAGGCTGGAGGTTTCGGTACGCCTGAACGGTTATTAAGAAAGGAGTATTCCCATGAAAAACATCTTCCAAACCATCTTCACCGCCGTCGGCGGTTTCCTCGGCTGGTTCTTCGGCGGCTTCGACGGGTTTATGTACGCGCTGCTCGCGTTCGTGTGTATCGATTACCTGACCGGCGTGATGGTCGCCATTGCCAACAAAACGGTTTCCAGCGAGGTGGGATTCAAGGGCATCTTCAAGAAGGTGCTCATTTTCATCCTTGTCGGCGTGGCCAATATCATCGACGTGAACGTCCTGCAAAGCGGCAGCGCCATCCGCACGGCGGTGATCTTCTTCTACCTGTCCAACGAAGGCTTCTCCATTCTTGAAAACGCCGCTGCGCTGGGGCTGCCCATTCCCAACAAGCTGAAGAGCATTTTGGAGCAAATCCGCCAGAAGGACGATCCCGACACGCCCGACGAAGGGGATGACGGCGATGGCGACGCCTAAGGACAATCTCGGCCTTGTGCAATGGGCGCAGGACTGGCTCGGGCAGGCATACTGGTACGGCACGTGCTGCTATGCCTGCACCGCCGCGCTGCTGGCGAGCAAAACACGGCAGTATCCGTCCGCGTATACCGAGAGCCGGATGAGCCGTTACAAGGCGGACATTGCCGCCGGAAAGAAGTGCGCCGACTGCATCGGCCTGATCAAGGGCTACCTGTGGATGCGCGAGGACGGCAAGCTGGTGTATCAGCTGGACAACCGTCCGGACAAAGGCGCGAACGGCATGTTCACAGCCGCAACGGTCAAGGGCACCATCGACACCCTGCCGGAAATACCCGGCCTGCTGCTCTATCATTCCGGCCACGCCGGGGTGTATATCGGCGACGGTTGGGCAATCGAGGCGCAGGGCTTCTCCGCCGGGATCATCAAAACCCAGGTGAGCAAGCGCAACTGGACACACTGGTATGTATGCCCCTACATGGATTACCGCAACGCTGACGGCACCGCCATTACGGAATACACTGAGGCGGCCTCCGCCGTCATCACCCGCACGCTTTCCTATCAGGAAGGCAAGCAGATGATGACCGGTGACGATGTAACGGAACTGCAGACCCGGCTTCTTGAACTCGGTTACGACTGCGGCAAAATTGACGGATATTTCGAGGATGTGGCCGATCAAACCGCTGCCGCATCGTCCGCGCATTTCAACAGAAGGTCAACGGGCTGGAAATGGACGGGATCGTCGGTACCCAGACCAGAGCGGCGTTGCAGGCTGCCGAGCCTTTGACGCAGGAAACAAAGAACAAATATCTTGTTACGTTTGAAGCAACGCTAAGCGAAAACGACGCGGATACGCTGATGGAAAAGATAAAAGCACTGGGGTATGAAGCGACGCTGACGATCATTTCGTAAAGGAGCGTCTATCCCATGAAAGATATCGAAAAACGTACCATCACGAGGTTACGGGAAAGCGGCAAGTCCTATGCGGAAATCGCAGAAAACCTCCACCTTTCCATGAACACCGTGAAATCCTTCTGCCTGCGGAACAACGTGAAAACGCTGCAGGCGCTCCGCAAGGAAGCCGATCCCAATCTGTGTATGCAGTGCCATAAGCCGATTAAGCAGCAGCCGGGGCACAAACGCAGGCGTTTCTGTTCCGACCGTTGCAGGCTCAAATGGTGGAATCAGCACCGCACGCAGATGAACCGGAAATCCTGTGTGGAGAATACCTGCGCTCATTGTGGCACCCCGTTTATCAGCTATCCGCAGGAGCATCGCAAGTACTGCTCCCATGCCTGTTACATTCAGGCCCGATTCGGAGGTGGCCGCCATGTCTCCGGAACAAGGTAAGCGGGAACTCGAGTATCAGGTGGCGCTCACTCTGGCTCGAACAATGCAGGCGCAGGGGCTGATTATCCCAGGAAGAGTACCATCGTATTAAGACGATTTTCAAGGAGAAGTATCATTCGATTTACTGCGGTTTATGCCCGGAAACGCTTGCTATTCCTTCGTTTCAGAGCTAACATGACGTACCTGAAAGGAGGGGTTCGAGTATGAATAAGCGGGTAGCGCAGACAAAATTCCCAAAGGCGCTCATCCCAAAAAAGAAACGCGTCGCCGCTTATGCGCGGGTATCCAGCGGCAAGGACGCCATGCTGCACTCGCTGTCGGAACAGATCCGCTACTACAGCATGATGATCCAGAACCGACCAGGACTGGGAGTATGCCGGTGTGTATGCCGACGAAGCCACAACGGGCACCAAAGAAAACCGAGTGGAGTTACAACGGATGTTGGCCGCCTGCCGGGAAGGGCAGATCGACCTGATCCTCACCAAATCCATTAGCAGGTTCGCCCGTAATACGGTCACGCTGCTGGAAACTGTACGCGAGCTGAAAAGTATCCATGTGGATGTATTCTTCGAGCGGGAGCAGATTCATTCCATGAGCGGGGATGGCGAGCTGATGCTTTCCATCCTCGCTTCCTTCGCGCAGGAAGAAAGCCGAAGTGTGAGCGACAACTGCAAATGGCGCATCCGCAACAATTTCAAGCAGGGTATTCCCTGCTGCAATCAGCTTTTCGGGTATCGCTGGGTGGATGGCCATTATGAGATCGTGCCGAAAGAAGCCGAAATTATCAGGCTAATCTTTGATGCCTACCTGCACGGCTCGGGGCGTGGGTTGATCCTCAGAAAGGTGCTGGCACTGGGCATTGCTCCGCGTCTGGGCGGACAATGGACAGAAGGTTCCATCGCGCGGATGCTGACCAATGAGAAATACTGCGGCGATCTTCTGCTGCAAAAAACCTTTGTGGTTGATCCGATCACAAAGCGTAAAATTGCCAACAACGGCGAGCTCAAGCGCTATTATGTACGCGACGCACATGAGGCGATCATCTCCCGCGAGGATTTCGAACGGATACAGGAAATGCTACGGTTCAATCGCAGGAAATACAATCCCAATCCGCTGACACCCGTTCACTATGCTTTTACCGGAAAGATTGAATGCGGCATCTGCGGAGCCATGTACCGGCGCAAGATCGCCGGAGCGGCACCCTATACCAAGCCGGTATGGATATGCCAGACCTATAATCGCTTTGGTAAGCAAGCATGTGCATCCAGACAGATTCCCGAGAACATCCTTGAACGGTTGTCCGCCGAAGTGCTCGGAATGGATGCCTTTGATTCGAATGTCTTTGAACAGCAAATAACGAGTATGCGTACTATCGGGCGTGATCAGCTGGTCTTTGTGTTCAGGGACGGCAGGCAGGTCATCAAACCGTGGCAGAACGATTCCCGCAAGTGGAACGACGAGCAGAAGGAAGCGGCGCGGAAACGTTATTACGAATATCTGGAAAGGAGCCGAGCCTATGAGTGAAGCAGCAATGACCATTGTCCGCGAGATACCCGCCACGATCGGCAGGCTGGCCGCCAAGCAGGCAAAGGAAATGCAGATCAAGCGTGTGGCTGCCTACGCCCGCGTTTCCACAGAAACCGAAGAACAGCAGAACAGCTACGAAGCGCAGGTCAGCTATTACACGCAGTATATCCAAGGGAAATCGGAATGGACTTTCGCTGGCGTATACAGCGACGAGGGTATTTCCGGCACCAGCACCAAGAAGCGGGACGGCTTCAACCGGATGATCGCCGACGCGCTGGCCGGGCAGATCGATCTAATCGTTACCAAATCCGTCAGCCGTTTTGCCCGGAATACGGTGGATACACTATCCACGGTTCGCAAGCTGAAAAAGCATGGCGTCGAGGTCTATTTTGAAAAAGAGAATATCTTCACAATGGAAAGTAAGGGCGAACTCCTGATTACGATCATGTCCAGCCTTGCGCAGGAAGAGAGCCGGAGTATCTCGGAAAACGTCACCTGGGGCCAGCGCAGGCGTTTTGCGGACGGCAAGGTGTCTCTGCCCTACAAACAGTTCTTGGGGTATGAGAAGGGCGAGGACGGCAAGCCGTGCATTGTACCCGAGCAGGCGGAGATCGTCCGGCTGATCTACCGGCTGTTCATTGAGGGGCAGATGCCCGCTGCGATCGCCAAGCACCTGACCCACACGGGGATTCCAACACCGGCGGGTAAAGCGAACTGGCAAGCTTCGACGGTGCGCAGTATCCTCACCAATGAAAAGTACAAGGGTGACGCCATCCTCCAGAAAACCTTCTGCGTGGATTTCCTGACCAAAAAGATGAAGCCCAACGAGGGCGAGGTACCGCAATATTATGTAGAGAACAGCCATCCGGCGATTATTGCCCCTGCGATATTCGATGAAGTCCAGCTGGAGCTTGAGCGCCGGAGGCAATGCGGGTATTCCTGTAAGGGGGACTGCTTTTCCAGCCGTATCCTCTGTGGCGAGTGCGGCGCTTTCTACGGCAGTAAAGTATGGCATTCGAATGATCCTTACCGCCATACGGTCTGGCAATGCAACAGCAAGTATAAGAACGAACAGATCTGCACAACTCCGTATTTGACTGAAGACGAGATCAAAGCAGCATTCGTAAAGGCGATTAACCAGATGGTTTCTTCCAAAGCAGAGGTTCTGCGGGAATACCGGCAGATCATCGGCCAGTTGACCGACACGGCGGCTCTAGAGGATAATCTTGCCCGGCAACGCGAGGAACATGAGGTGGTCGAAGGGTTGCTTCGCAGGCTGATCGCCGAGAACGCGCGAAAAGCGATGGATCAGGAGGAATATACTCGCAGGGAAACGGCGCTGCAGGAGCGCTACGAGGCGGCGCAGCGGGCGATCACCACCCTTGAAGAACAATGTAATGAGCAAAATGTACGCCGGGAGCAGTTAAGCACCTTTCTGGATATGGTTGAAAAGAGGCAAGATTTGCTAGAGGAATTCGATGAACACCTCTGGAGGATGACCGTCCAAACCGTGACGATCTACAGCAAAGAGAAGATGGTTTTCAGGTTCAAAGGCGGCGTAACCCTGAAACTGAAAGGATAACACGGATTGCCCGTCAAGCAGAAACGATTTGCTTGGCGGGTTCTTTTTTATTGTATTATGAAACAATTGCAGGCATCATTTTGATTTTCAAAATACTGGTGCCGAAAAATCAGCCATATGAAATCCGGTTTTTTGTAGATTATATTTGCCGTCATATAGCGAACAATCGTGTAGTATTAACGCCTGCAACCCTTATATTTCAACAGGTTTATGTGTTCCCATATGCAAACATCACCCTCGCATCGTATTAATACAAGGGTGATGTTATGGTGCGGGCAGCGGGACTTGAACCCGCATGCCTTGCGGCGAAGGATTTTAAGTCCTTTGTGTCTGCCATTCCACCATGCCCACACGCGAAAAGATCATATCACGAAAGCCTTTCCGCGTCAATATTGCCGGTTTGCTTTTTATGGGGAAAGGTTAGCAATACCTTGAATCGCGACCCTGTTCATGATATTATGGAGTCTGGGTAAAAATAGGACATATGCGCCTTTTTACCCGCTGGCAATCACTTTTCATTTCATCAAAGGAGAACTACCGTGCCGCAAGTCAAGCAAAGGGTAGAATTGGTTCGCTGTACCGAAGACGGCGAATCGTTGATGGCATTAGCCGCAAAGTTATGCTATGCGGGCGGTGATTTATCTTCGTTGCTGGAGCGCATTGAAACGACCGATCAACGCGCATTTGTACAAAAGGTGCTGGGGATGGGCCACGACAGTGTGATGGAGCATATCTCCTTCACTTTTTTGATCGATGGCGTCAGCCGCACGCTGCTGGCACAGCTCACCCGCCACCGCATCGCCAGTTTCAGTGTACAAAGCCAGCGCTACGTAGGCTATGAAAAAGGGTTCGGCTATATCGTTCCCCCGTCCGTGGAAGCGCTGGGAGAACAGGCCGTTGCCGAATATGCCGCGCAAATGGACCAGATGCTTACATGGTATCAAGCGTGGCAGCAAAAGCTCGGCGCGAACGAAGACGCGCGTTTTGTACTCCCTAACGCCTGCGAAACCAGACTGCTGATGACCATGAACGCACGTGAATTGAAACACTTCCTTCAGCTGCGGATGTGCAACCGCGCTCAATGGGAGATCCGGGAGCTGGCAGACACAATTTTCGCCCTGTGCTATGCCCAGACGCCCGAACTGTTTGCGGATGCAGGCCCCGGCTGCCTGCGCGGCAAGTGCCCCGAGGGAGATAAAACCTGTGGGCAGATGAACGCTGTGCGCATGGAGCGCGAAGAATTTATCGCGGCGCACGAACAATCCAACCTGTAAACAAAGAAAGGGATTTTATGGCCTATTATTCAAAAGTGAACACCAACACGACCCGGGACCAGAAGCGCCGCCAGGCGGAAAAACGCGGCGGCTTTGACGACGAAGGGTCGCATTATTCTTCCGACCAGAAGCCTGAG
The DNA here is from genome assembly GCA_963664595.2 of Candidatus Limiplasma sp. GTDB lineage: Bacteria > Bacillota > Clostridia > Christensenellales > Aristaeellaceae > CAXXOK01. The sequence goes on from CAXXOK010000010.1 coordinate 1,004,318, forward strand.
CGGACGGATAATCGCACCGGAAACCGAGGCGATCAGCCCAAAACCTGGAATGGGCAGCCAAAAACCTGGCATGGTCCTTCCAAGCCCCAGAACGGCCAATCCAAAGCCTATGGTGACCGGCCCAGAACTTCAAATGGCCCCGCCAAATCATGGAATGGACCTTCCAAATCCCAGAACGATCAGCCCAAGGCCTACGGTGACCGGCCCAGAACTTCGAATGGCCCCGCCAAATCATGGAATGGACCTTCCAAATCACAGAACGATCAGCCCAGAGCCTATGGTGACCGGCCCAGAACTTCGAATGGGTCCTCGAAATCCTGGAACGGGCCTTCCAAATTACAGAACGATCAGCCCAGAGCCTATGGTGATCGGCCCAGAACATCGAATGGGCCCTCCAAATCATGGAACGGGCCTTCCAAATCCCAAAACGATCAGCCCAGAGCCTATGGTGACCGGCCCAGAACTTCGAATGGCCCCTCCAAATCATGGAATGGGCCTTCCAAATCCCAAAACGATCAGCCCAGAGCCTACGGTGACCGGCCCAGAACCTGGAATGATCAGCCAAAGGATGATACCCGCGGGTTTAAGCCGAAAACGGAGCACAGCAACGGCCCCCGGAAGTTTTCCCAGGGTAAGCCGCAGCAAAATGGCGAGCTTCGCTTTGCGCCACGTGGTACCTCTACCTACCGTACCCGCGGGGACGGTTTCACTCCCAAGCCCTACGGAGTGCAGCGGCGGGAGCAACAGGCGGATAAGCCGCCGGCCTATACCGCTTACCGCGCCGATACACTGTCCGAAGATACCATCAACGAGAACCTGCTCAGCGGCCGCAACCCCATCCGCGAAGCCCTGAAGGCTGGACGGGATATTGAAAAGCTTCTGGTAGCCCGCGGCGAGCTGAGCGGATCTGCCAAGGAAATCGTCGCCATGGCCCGCGAACAGCACGTGCCCGTGCAGGAAGTGGACCGCGCGCGCCTGGACGCGATCTCCCCCCATCATCAGGGTATGCTGGCCTTCGCCTCCGCCTATCAATACCACACCGTAGAGGATATGCTGGCGCTGGCTGAAACTCGTCAGGAAAAACCGTTTCTGGTTATGCTGGACGGCGTAACCGATCCGCACAACTTGGGTGCGGTCATCCGTACCGCCGAATGCGCGGGCGCGCACGGCGTGATCGTGCAGGAGCGCCGTGCTGTGGGTCTGACCCCCGCCGCGGTAAAAGCCAGTGCGGGCGCGATTGAGCACCTCATGGTCTCGCGCGTCGTTAACCTGGCCGCCACGCTGGAAACGCTCAAGAAAAAGGATATCTGGGCCTATGCCGCCGATGCCACAGGCGAGGATTACACGAAGATCGATTTTTCGGGCGGCGCGGTAATCGTGATCGGCGCGGAAGGCGAAGGGATCAGCCGTCTGTTGCTGGAAAAGTGCGACAAAACCGTTGCCTTGCCCATCCGTGGCAAGATTGGCAGCCTGAACGCCTCGGTTGCGGCCGGTGTTCTTCTCTACGCCGTGCTGCGGTCCCGATAGCCCATGAACCCCATCCTCTTTGTGGACGGCTATAATGTGATCGGCGCCTGGCCGGGCATACAGCAAACCGCCATGACCGTGGATGAGGCGCGCGACCGTTTGATTGATTTGCTGGAGGATTACGCGGGCGCTACCGCACAGGAGGTCATCCTCGTTTTTGACGGTCATCAGGGAGACCGCCCCACCACCAGCATTGAGCGTCGGCATACACTGACCGTGATTTTTACCAAACACGGTCAGACCGCCGACCAGTACATTGAAAAGGCGTGTGGCAAAACGCCCGCCTACCGGGAGGTTCGCGTCGCCACCAGCGATCATCTGGAACAGACGATGATTCTGGGCCGGGGCGCGACTCGGCTGTCGTCCCGCGAGCTGTGGCGCGAGCTTACCGCGGCGCGGCACAGCCTGCGCTCCAGGCATGTGGCGCAGGCCAAGCCCGCCACAAACCCGCTGCTGGGCGGGCTGAGCGACGAGCAGATGCAGGCGCTGGAACAGATCAGAAGGCAGAAGTAACAGTAAGGCAGGAAGGATATCATGACGATCAGTCCGCAGGAAGAACCCCTGGACGAAATTCAGGATACGCTTGATTCCCAAGAGTCAACAGAGCTCTCCTGGGATGAGACACTGCGCCTGCGCTTCGGGGATAAATCGGATGAAACCATCGTGGGCATGGCGCAGGAAGGAGACCGGGTCGCGCTGGAGTATTTGCTGAGCAAGTACAAAAACTTTGTCCGGTCCAAAGCCCGCAGCTATTTCCTGATTGGCGCCGATCACGAGGATATTGTTCAGGAGGGCATGATCGGCCTGTTTAAGTCCATCCGCGATTATCAAATGGAACGTTTGTCCAGCTTCCGCGCCTTTGCGGAGCTTTGCATCACGCGCCAGATTATCACCGCCATCAAAACGGCGACACGGCAAAAGCACCTGCCGCTCAACAGCTATGTCAGCCTGAACAAGCCCATCTACGATGAAGAGAGCGACCGAACGCTGATGGATGTAATCGTGGAATGCCATGCGCAAAATCCCGAGGAGCTCATCATCGGCCGGGAGGATATCCTTTCCATCCGGGATCAGGTGGACACTGTGCTAAGTTCCCTGGAACAGGATGTGCTGACCGCCTATCTGGATGGCAAAAGCTATCAGGAAATTGCCGATAAGCTGGGACGGCATGTGAAATCCATTGATAATGCCCTCCAGCGCGTAAAGCGCAAGCTGGAAAAATATCTGCAGGAAATGCGCCTGCACGATGACGACTGACCCATCCTTATATCATTCTTTATTGGAGGTGCGCTGCCTTGCCCGATGATATTTACGAAGTCATTGCGCTGGCAGCGCGCTATTGGTTTTTATTTCTCATGCTCCTGATCACCTGGCGCAGCTATCGCTGGTATGTGAAGGATCGCAAAAAGTTTAAGAAGCGTCTCCGTCTTTTGCCGGATGCCGGCTATATCGGCGAGCTGATTGTGGTACAGGGCGATGAAACCGTTCAGAAAAGAGACAGCTTCCTGGTCAGCCGGGAGGGTGTGCTTGGTTTTCTGCGCAACAACGATGTGAGCATCCCGGCGGACGGCATTGCCAACCGCCATCTTTGGTATTCGTTTGACGAGGTTGATGGGCTGCGTGTGGAGCCGCTGCGCGGCCGGATGATTGTCGCCGACGGGGTAGAACGAATCGGCAGACGGCAGCATGCCTTCCTTACGCACGGTTCCCTGTTGCAGGTTGGGCAGGCCAAGCTGCGGCTGCGGTTGTTTTCCGGCTTTGAGGTTGAAGGAGAAGCCGAAGCGCGCCGCAGGCCTCTGGATGACGCCGACCCGTTCGCCATCCCCGAGGAGCTGGAAAACGCTCCGCCTTCCGACCGTGTGCGCCGTATGCACGAAATCGCCGCCTGGCAGGCTCTTCAAGAAGAGGAAGAAGCCCAGGAAAGCGGCATAGCCGAAGACGCGTTTATGGAAGAGGATGAGTTTGCAACTGAACCGGAACGTGACTATGACCAGCCTGCGGAAGACCGGGAAAGCGCCTGGGATGGCGAGCCGGAGTATACCCATCCCATAGCGGATGCGCAGCAGGCTTCCTACCGTCCGTTCGCAGCGGTTGAAGAAACCACCGCAGAGGACGAACCGGTCTTTTACCCGCCCGTGATGGACACAGAGGATGAACAGCAAGCCGGTCCGACGTTCTATCCCCCGGTTATGGAGGACGACGACGAGGAAGAGGAAGAAGATCCCTGCCCGGAACGGGAAAGCGTATATGGCAGTCCCTATGAACCCCATGAGGATTCCCCGGTGTATTATCCTCCTGTGATGGACCCTGCGGATGAAGAAGACCTGCCCCCGCTGGATGAAAACGGCAACGCTCCCAGATCCCTGTATGTGGAACCTGATGATGCCGAGGTTGCCAAACGCGTGCTGTGGGATAAGTACTTCAAAGGAGGCGACCGCAGATGAGCCGTTCCTCCCGCTACAGGCGTTCTCTGCGCAATCGCAGCGAGCACCGGCTTGTCTCCGTAATCATGCTGTTCTTCTTCAGCGCGTTTTTGCTACTTGCCTTCAAGGGCGAGCTTCAATGGCGCGGCTTTATGCTGGCAGTCGTCGTACCCGCGCTGATTTATATCGCCACCATGTGGCTGCCCCGGTTTTTCCCGGCGGATAAACTGCTTTTATCCATCGCTAATTTTTTATGCGCGCTGGGCGTGCTCGTGCTCTATTCCACTGATCTAGTCAAGGGTACCAACTACGGCATGCAGCAGGCATTGTATTATGGGGTCGGCATTCTGGCCATGCTGTTCTGCATTCTGCTGATCCGCTATATCCGCTATTGGCGCGTGTTTATCTATATTGTCGCCGTCTGCGCCGCCGCGCTGATTTCGCTTCCCCTTTTGTTCGGCACCGAAATCTACGGCGCCACCAACTGGATTGTGGTCGGCGGCACCAGCCTGCAGCCCAGCGAAATTGTAAAGATTGCGCTGCTGCTGGTGCTGAGCTACTTTATGAGCCAGCGCCGGTTTTGGCCCTGGCTGGGTTTTTCAGTATTCTGCATGGGCGTATTGATGTTCCAGCGCGACCTTGGCACGGCGCTGATTTACTACATCACCGCCGTGATGCTCTATTACGCGTCCACCGGCAATTTATGGATCACCGGCGTCGGGCTTTTGGGCGGCGCGGGATCGGCCGTATACGGCTATTACGAGTTTGGGCATGTCAAGCGCCGCATCGCCATCTGGCGCAATCCCTGGATGGATTTTGAGGATTCCGGCTATCAGATTGTACAGATGCTCATGGCCATCGCATCGGGCGGGCTGTTCGGCCTTGGGCTTGGGATGGGCACACCCAGCATCATCCCCGTCTATCACACCGATGCTATTTTCGCGGTCATCTGCGAGCAGTTCGGCATCATCTTCGGGGTGCTGGTGCTGCTGATGTATGCCATTCTCATTCTGCGCGGCGCGTTTATCGCACGCAATGCCAGACGCAGCTTTCACGGGCTTTTAGCCATGGGAGCCACCATCATGCTGGGCCTTCAGACGTTCGTCATCATCGGCGGTGTGCTGAAGCTCATCCCCCTGACCGGCGTCACCATGCCGTTCGTCAGCTCCGGCGGCACATCCCTGGTCAGCTGCATGTGCCTGATCGGGCTATTACAGGGCGTAGCCAGCGTTACTCAGGATGATCTCCGGTATGATTTCGATATCAGCCACAGCAGCGCGTCCGAAGAAACCATGTCCTACGCGGATCTGGACTGAGGGAGAGGAACGATGAAGCTACTGCACAACCGGTTTCGGCTGCTGACGCTGATCCTGATCGGCCTGCTGCTCACAGCGGGCCTGTACGGTGTGTATTCAGTATCGGTATACGGCAGCCGCTGGATTTCCTCCTCCCGTAACCTGCGATACCGCGAGGCTAAAAGCACGGTAATCGCCGGTGATATTCTGGACCGCAACGGCGTAGTGCTCGCCACCACCGACGAGGACGGCGACCGCGTGTACCAGCGTGACAAAGAAGCGCGCTCCGCCGTGGTACACCTGGTGGGAGACCGGGACGGCAATGTATCCAACGGCGTGGATTCTTTTCAGGCGAAGTATCTGCTTGGGTTTGAAACAACGCTGGCCGAGCGTGTGCTGACTCTGCTTAAGGGAGAGCAGCGGCACGGAGACAACATCACCCTGACGGTCGATTCCAAGCTCTGCACCATCATCGCCAGGGCGTTCCGCACCAATGTGCGCACCCAAAACAAAAGCGGGGCCGCTGTGGTGATGAACTACCGTACCGGTGAAATTATCGCGCTGGTCAGCGTCCCTGGGTTTGATCCCATCGATATCTCCGACGACGTGAAGGAGGATACCCGGCATCCGTTCTGGAACCGCGCGCTGCAGTCCACCATTCCCCCAGGCTCCACCTTTAAAATTATCACGGCGTCCTCCGCACTGGAAAACCTGGAAGGCATTCAGGAGCATGTGTTCACCTGCACGGGCGGCACGCTGGTGGAAGGCAAAATCATCAGCGACTACGGCAATGCGCAGCATGGGGATCTGAAGCTTTCCAAAGCGTTCCGCGTCAGCTGCAACAACACCTTTGCCCAGATCGCGCTATTGCTGGGCGACAAAGCGCTGCGGACAACCGCGGAGGATTTCGGATTTAATGACAACTTTCTGTTCCGGGACATCATCGTGGAAAACTCCACATATCCCACGGAGAACCGGACGAAGCTGGAGGTTGCGTGGAGTGGAGACGGCCAAAGCGCGATTACCGCAACGCCCATGCACATGTGCATGGTAGCCGCCGCTATCGCCAACGACGGTGTTATGATGGAGCCACGCCTAATTTATAACATTACCGGCCCCTCCGGGCTTGCGCGGCTGCGGATGACGCCCAAGGTGTACCGCCGCGCCGTGAGTGAAGAAATTGCCGGGATCATACAGGGCTATATGCTGGACACGGTGAACCGGGGCACTGCCACGGCAGCCAAGGTGGACGGCCTGTCCATTGCGGGCAAAACCGGCAGCGCGGAATCATCACTCAACGGCAAGGATGTAACGCACGCATGGTTCGTGGGTTATATCAACGACGACCGGTATCCCTATGCGGCCTGTGTGTTTGTGGAAGAGGGAGAAAGCGGCGGCGGGGCGGCTGCCCCGATAGCCCAGGCCGTTTTTCGATATATTCTGGAGTATTTCGCATTTCAATAACGTGATTGGAGCAAGTAATGGTAAGTGATTTGTTGTTTTCCCTCAATACCGTGATACCCATTATCCTGATTATGGCGGCAGGTTTTGCAGCCCGAAAAATTGGCCTGATCGGCCCGGAAGGCATCAAGCAGGGCAACCGGTGCGTATTTTATATTTTTCTGCCGCTTTTACTGTTTACCAATGCCAGCAGCTCCCAGCTTGACGTGATCACCGATGTAAAAACCATCGTGTATGCCATAATCACCGTAGTGCTGTGCTTTGGGTTGCTGTTCATCCTCATCCCCCGGATTGTGAAAGACCGGAACACCTATGGCGTTTTAATCCAAGGCATTGCCCGCGGCAACTTTGCCATTTACGGCATTCCGCTGGTGATGCTCATCTATCCCGACAGCGATATTTCCATCACCGCCATCCTTGTAATCTGGGTCATACCGCTGTATAACGTGCTCTCCACCATCGCGCTGATGATGTACGGCAGCGGCGAAAAGAAAAAAGCCTCCGATATTCTCAAAGGCGTTCTGCTCAATCCGCTGATCATCGGCACGATGCTGGGCTTGATTTTTCTGCTGCTGAACCTCCACCTTCCTTCGGTGTTGAATATATCCATTCAGAAGCTCAGCAGCATCGCCACTCCGTTTGCGCTGTTCCTGCTGGGAACCAATATCGATTTCAGCCATGCCAAAGCCAACATCAAGGTGCTGTCGATGAGTGTGCTCGCCCGCCTGGTTATCTTTCCGGCCCTATTTTTGGCGGGCGCGGTATGGCTTGGCATCCGCGACGTAAGTCTTGCGGCGCTGATTGCGCTGTACGGCTCCCCCACCGCCGTATCCAGCTACCCGATGACCCAGCAGCTCGGCGGCGATATTGATCTTGCCGCGCAGCAGGTAGCCTTTACCACAACGTTTTCCGGCATCACGATCTTTATTTGGCTGTTTCTATTGAAAACGTTAGGCTTTTTAGCCTAGTTCCGGATAGCTGCAGCAAAATTCCATAAAGCGGCGCCGCGTTACTTTTCCACCGTCTTGTGTTCGTGAAATCCCTTGGCAGCATTGTGTTGCTTCGGTTTCATAAACCCAACCGGATGAACAGGTAACGCGGCACCGCTCCATAACATATGCCGCCGATGGACCAGTGCCCGTTCAGGCAAGCCGTTTCATCAGTGTGAGCCGGTTCTTCCCATCGCTATAATGGTAGGATTGCCGGTCCGTCATTTTCTTAATCATATACACACCCAGCCCGCCGATGCTTCTTTTTTCGGCGGGCAACGTGATATCCGGGTCGGCCGCGGCCAGCGGGTTGAACGGTACGCCGTCGTCTTCAAAGATCAGCGTAATTTCATCCCCTTGAACTAGAACAGTAAGCTCCGCAGCCGTAGCGTGCGAGTACTTGACGATATTGACAAATACCTCTTCCACCACGGTTTCCAACGCCAGGCGATCCTTTGCGGAGCAGCTTGTCCGGTCCAAAGTCTGGTTCAGATAGTCCGTTGCGCCGGAAAGGTTTTCCATCACGGGAGACAGCCGCACTTGCGCGCACCAGCCCCTCAAACAATCGTGAGGATACTCGTGAACCCTGCCATATCAAACACTTCCAGCACAGAGCTTTGCACGCTTTTTACCACCATGCTTTTCCCGTCGCTCATGCGCTTTTGCAGGGAAAGCAGCACGCGCAGTCCCGCACTGGATATATAGCTGACCTTTTCAAAATCGATCACCAGATGGTTGACATCCGATAAATCGTTGAGCGCCCTTTCCAGATCGGGCGAGGTAAGCGTATCCAGCCTGCCGTCTAGTGCCACGGTCAGGGTATCGCCGCTGAGGGTTTTTTGAATTGTCATAGAATATTCTCCTTTCCGTTTTGCGGTAGCTTTTTGATCACTACCAATTCGGCATGGGTTGCATACGCACATACCGTTACATCGTCCGCCAGGCCCTTGAGGATGCTCTTTTCGATATCGTTCATATCCTCATCACCCGATTCGGCTTTCTTCTGGTATGTATCTACGATGGAATACGGGATATAAAGATTTTCCACGGGTTCTCCATCAACCAGAAACAGAGGGGTATACTCCGCTGTTTGCTGCATGAAGGCATCCGAGAAAAACGCGCCGATTTTATTCAGGAACCCCTTGGGCGGTTTGTTGCATTGGTCTTTGGAGATCTCAATCAGCTTCTGACGGGTTGACGAGCTGAGCGCCCCCTGCAGCCTGAGATGGATTTCCATATTTTCCTCGTTGGTTTCCACCCATAGCGAAGCGCTGACCTCATCCATGATGAACCGGTTACCGGAAATCAGCTCCTCGGCCAGCAAACGCATTTTTTCCGCAAAATCATTGGAATAACCGATATAGAGTACGGTTCTTTCCACCAAATCCAGCGCTTTGCCGATATCTTCCATCGATACCGCAATAATATCCGATTTCACGCCGGGTACCTCCTCATCGTGTGTTTTGCCTTCATAACGTGCTCTAAGAATACCATACATTTCTATTTTTGAAAACAGAAGTTTATCCCCGCGCGGCCTTGATTTGCGGATGTGAATTGCGTATGATATCAGCATAGGCAAGCAATAACCGAAAGGTGGTTCCAGCAAATATGAACCCAACCAAGAGTAAACAGCTTCAACAACTCCAGGGCCAATTTGCCGTACTGTACGGCAGCCGCAGCGGCATTGTGCAGGCACAAACGGAGCGCTATGCCCAGCTTCTTCAAGCCCATGAAAACGACTTTGGTTCGCACGGGGAAGTTTTACTGGTCAGTGCGCCTGGGCGTACCGAAATCTGCGGCAACCATACCGATCACAACCGGGGCAAGGTGCTGGCGGCTTCGGTTAATCTGGACGCGCTGGCAGCGGTAACCCCCCGCAACGATATGACAATCAACCTCCACAGCATGGGTTATCCGCCGCTCACCCTGAGCCTTCTTAAGCTGGCCCCCGTGGAAAAAGAACAGGGCACCACTGCGGCGCTTGTGCGCGGTATTGCCCATTGGCTCTCAGAAAAAGGTTATACTCTTGGTGGTTTCGACGCGGTTGTGCAGTCCACCGTTTTTTCCGGCAGTGGGCTGAGCTCATCGGCTGCCTTTGAGGTGATGGTCTGCGCCATTTTCAGCGCCCTGTACAACAATTGGAGCATTGATGCGGTCACGCGCGCGCAGTGCTCGCAATACGCCGAGAACGTATATTTCGGCAAGCCCAGTGGGCTGATGGACCAGATGGCCTCCAGCATGGGCGGCCTGATCGCCATTGATTTTAAAGAGGATCAGCCTAAAATTGATGCCATTCCCTACGATTTTGCCCAAAAAGGCTTTGCGCTTGTCGTGGTAAGCACCGGCGGCAGCCATGATGATCTGACGCCCAGCTACGCCGCCATTCCGCAGGAGATGTGCGCGGTGGCAAAGGCTTTCGGCAAATCCGTTCTTCGGGAAGTGCCGCACGATACCTTTTTTCAGAACATCCCGATGCTGCGCAAAACACTGCCGCTTGCCTACCGGGACCGCGCCCTATTGCGCGCGCAGCATTTTTACGAGGAAAACGAACGCGTGGAACGCCTGGTGCAGGCCCTGCGGCAGGATGACCTTCCGGCGTTTCTGGAAGGCATTAACGCCTCCGGCCAAAGCAGCATGATGTATTTGCAGAATATCTACGCCACCCCCGACCGACAGGAAATCACACTGGCGCTGATGATTGCCCAGCAATTGCTTGCGGGCAAAGGCGCGTGGCGCATTCATGGCGGCGGTTTTGCGGGCACAACGCTTAACTTTGTACCCACTGCTATGCTTGCCGATTTTGTATCGGAAATGGAATCCGTGTTTGGTCAGGGTTCCGCTACGGTTCTGGATATCCGGCCCGAGGGCGCTTCGGTAATCCGACTGGATTAAGAATGTTGTGGTTGCTGCTCTTCCTCATCAAACGTAAGCCCCGCGCTTTGGCGCGGGGCTTACGCTATTATCTCATTTACTTTTCCGGTTCATCCCCGCGCTTCTGGCACAACCAGAGCATCGGATCACATCCATTGAGCTTTGCCAGGGCTTCCACGTAGAAATAGTCCCCATATACCAGATTAACATGGGTGCCCGCGCCTTCACTGTGATATGCAGCGGTGCATTTCTGTAATATGCCGGGCGTTTGATCCGTATAATCGGAGCACAGCGTATCCAGCGCGTGCAGCATATGTTCTGCTGCCTTCAGGTATATTTCCCCGGACCTGACCTCCGGCAGCCGGCTGAGCTCGATCAGCGCGCAGGCGGCACAGGCGGCGGCAATGTTATCAATCCGTTCTTCCCCTTCAGGCTGGCAAAAATCGGAATCCGTCAGTCCGTCCGGGCGGATATTGGCTATGAAGTAGTCCGCAATTTTACAGGCGGTTTTTAAATACCGCTCGTTACGGGTGCTGAGATAGCACAGCGTAAACCCATACAGCGCCCATGCCTGCCCGCGGCTCCAGCTCGATCCCTCGGCATATCCCTGTCCGCCCGGTTTGGAAAGCACTTCGCCGGTATCCGGATCAAAAATGACAATATGGTTGCAGCTGCCGTCCTCGCGCACGAATACCCGTGCGGCTGTGTCCGCATGCTTTTCAGCAATCTGGCGGTAGCGCGGATCGCCCGTTTCCCGGCTTGCCCAAAACAGGAGGCTCAGGTTCATCATGCTGTCAACAATCGCCCAGCCCGCTTTATTCTCGTTCCAGGCACGGATATAGCCGCCCGCCAGGTTGAACCGCCCCGCCAGAATGGTGGCCGCGTGCAGCAGGTTTCGTTTGGAATCCCGGTTTCCGTTCAGCATCCAGTTTGCCCCGCAGGACAGAAGATACATAAAGCCCACATCATGGTACAGCCGTTTAAAGTAACAAAGTTCGCGCGTAAGCCGTTCTTCCACGCGTTCCGCTTCCGACCGGAAGATATCCAAACCAGAAGCCGCGTATAGCTGCCACATCAGTCCCGGCCAGAAACCGCCCGTCCACCACGAGTCGGCATCGTTGGCATTTGGCGATCCGGCCCAGCGGCTTCCCATGCTTTGGTAAGGGATGATATCCTGCGCAGCCGCAAGCGAGGCGGATTTTTCGTATTTCCGCGTTACCTTCTGCAGGGTGGCCTCAGCCCAGTTTTGCAAGTTGCGATACCTCCTTGGGTATTGTCTGCCAAAGTTGTATATCATCCAGCGCCGTGCCCAGTACGGCGCAGACAAGCTCGTGATCTCCCGGTTGCAGCACGGCCCGCAGCGTTGGCAGCAGCGTGCGCGGCGCCATGAGATTGGTATTGGGCTCAGGTCTCACAATTTCCGCCGAATCGTACCCTGCAATGGCTTTTACGCCGCTGATTCCCCATGGGGCGGTTATGGCTGCATCACACGGCTGCACCAGCTCCGCACTGCCTTCCCCCGCCGCGATGGCAAATCCGCCTTCAGCGATGCAGAGGGCCGTCTCGGTGTGGATACGGTGCCTGCGGATATGCCATGATCCCGCAGGAAGGATCTCCGTTTCTACGGTCACGGACGGAAAGGGTTTCCACACCGCCTGTACGCTTTGATCGGTAATCGAGAAGGTTTCACAGCCGTACCGCGGCTGCCATACCACACCGTCCAGGCTGACGGCCAGCATGCTGTCAAACGCCCCGGCTTTCAGCAGCATTCTGGATTTGGATACGCTGAACCCAAATACCGTGGAGTACGCAAACTTTTCGTACTTTGCTTCGCTGTGCGCATGCTCCACACAATGGTTGCCCGCCTGATAGGCCGTTACCTGTTTACCGCCGTCGGACCGGACGATCAGCTGGCGGGCGCATCCCTGCTTGCTTGTTTCGGGCAGCAGCGGCGCTTGTTCCTCCGCCTGCCAGAAGGGGTGATTATCCGGCATCGCCAGGCACAGAAAGAATTTCATGCTCCAATACGGCGATCCGGGCGCGTTATATCCCTCCGCCATGATCAGGTTGGGATAATGGTACCCGATGGTCAGTACACCGTCGCGCGTGAAGATGGGCTGTTTCAGCCAGCTGCGCAGGTTTTGTAACAACAGGTGTTTCATCTCCCCGTAGCCTATGCGGTCTGTTTCCGCTCCGGCATAGGCCTGCGCGGCAAAAAACGCGCTTTGTGCAAACCGATAGGTCAGGCTGCGGCCAAACGGAACCGCTTCGCCCGCAGCATCGAACCAGCAGGCAAATTCGGGCGCAAACAGCCTGGCGCGCTCCATCAAGGTCTGCGCGTTTTTACTGTTTGGCATACAACGCGCGTACAGCAAGCCATAAAAATGAAACGCCCACGGAATATAGTAATCCCGTTGATCCATATAGTCGTAGTACCAACCGTCCCGCTCATAGTGCGAATCAATCAGCGCAAAATCTTCTTCCGTCTGCCGGCCGTCAAACGGCAGCCCGCAGATTTCAAATCCCATATTCACCAGCACGCGGAAAAACACCCAGTTGTTTTTCGGCATCCGTTTTTCATTGATCTGGTTAAGCCAGCGGTACAGGTTATCCTGCGCCGCCTTGGGCAATGAAAAGAAGAATTGCTGCGGCGCGATCGACATGCCCATGCCGAACACCGCCATTTCAACCAGCCTCTGGTCAAAATCATCCACCTCGCCCCAATACTCAGGGTGATGGGGATCGGTACCATGGATGATCCCCTGCTTCCACTTTTCCCAAATCGGCAGAACGCTTCCGCATCCGCCCGCAAGCATAGGTACAATCGCCCATAGCGGACGGGCAAACGCCTCCATATCAGCGGTTTCAGCCGGATATACGGCGCCGGTTTCCCCCAGGTGCAGCCTCGCGCAGCCATGGCTAAGCAGCGGTACCAGCGGTGTCAGTAACTCTATGGCCGCGCGTTCGGCATCTGCCCGTGTGCGCAGCGGATTTTGAGAAATAGATCCGGGCACTTTCGTTTCCCCCTTCCGGCGAACACCGCCGGTGAATAAATGGGCTTACCCCTTGATGCCCGTGGTGGCGATTCCCTCGATAAAGTACCGCTGCATCAGCAGAAACATGATCGCAACCGGAACCAGAGAGCAGATCGACGCCGCCATAATCAGGTGATATTCAGTGGTGTACTCCTGGATGAACCGCCGAAGCCCCACCTGGATGGTTTTCACGGAATCGCTGCGCAAATAGATCAGGGGGCCCATGAAGTCGTTCCAGGTTCCCACAAACGTGAAGATGATTAGCGTTGCGATCGCCGGTTTGCTCAGTGGCAGCATAATCCTCGCCCAGATGCCGTATTCGCTCAGCCCGTCGATGCGCGCAGCCTCACAAAGCTCCGAGGGAACGCTCAGGAAGAACTGCCGCATCAGGAAAACGCCGAAGGCCGAAAAGCTTTGCAGCACCAGAAGCGCCAGCAGCGTATCATAAAGCCCGATATACCGCATCATGATAAACTGCGGCAGCATGTACACCTGCCACGGGATGGCAATGGTGCTAATGTAGCATAAAAACAGCAGGTCCCTGCCCTTGAACTGCATTTTGGCAAACGCATACGCCGCAAAGCTGGAGGTAAGGATTTGCATCAGGGTAACGCCGACGGATAACAACGCCGTGTTCTTAAAATAAACCAGCAGCGGCACGCGCTGCCAGATCAGCACGTAATTCTCCCAATGCAGTACGGAGGGAATCCATTCGATCGGATATCGGAACACATCCTTGTCCAGCTTCAGTGATGATGAAAGCATCCACACAAACGGCAGGAACGCCAGTACCGAGAAAAACAGCAAAAACAGAATTTTGAATATTTGAGCGGTCAGACGCCGCGCCTTCGATTTTGTTCTGTGCACAGGCAGCAACAGGCTTGTCATGGTATCTCCCTCCTTTCTAGAAATAATTAACCCATTTCTTTTCGGTGCGGAACTGCAATAGGGTAATGATCAGTACAACCGCAAACAGCACCATTGCCACAGCGCTTGCCACGCCGTACTTGATCTGGTTAAAGCTCAAATCAAAAATATAATTAACCAGCATTTTGGTCGCGCGCCCGGGTCCGCCTTCCGTCATCAGAATGACGGTATCAAATACTTTAAAACATGCGATGGTGGTCATAATCGAAACAAAAAACGTGGTTGGGGTGAGCATCGGAAGCGTGATCTTCCTGAATTTCTGGAGTGCGTTGGCGCCGTCAACCGTCGCTGCCTCGTACAGCTCGTTGGGGATACCCTGCAGCCCCGCGATATACATAACCATATAATACCCGGCTCCGCGCCATACGGCCACAATGATCAGCGCCCACATTGCCAGATCCTTGCTCTGCGTCCATGACTTGGTCATGTTGAACCCAAGAGAGTTTAAGAACGTATTGACAATGCCGTATTTCATTAAAAGATAGTTCCAGCATACGCAGACCGCCACAATGGACGCCACATACGGGAAGAAAAATACGAAGCGGAAAAAACCGGCCGCCTTTACGGCTTTATTTAAAAGCATGGCAAAGGAAAGGGCAAACACAATGGTCAACGGTACGGTCGCCAAGGTATAAAGTACCGTGTTTTTCAGTGTAATGCCCAAATCGGACCGTTTGAAATCGAATTTTGCGAAAATAGTCTGGAAGTTATCCACTCCCGCCCAGCTCATATTTTCCAGCACGCCGCCATTCCAGGTGAGAAACGACAGAACGACCGAAAACAGGATCGGCGCCATCGTGATCAGCAGAAATCCCAGAAAATTTGGGGCCAGAAAGGAATAGGCAATCAGCGTGTTTCTGCGCTGCAGCTTGCTTTTCTTCCTGCGCAGGGGCGCTTGCACGTTTTGGGCCATGGCATAGAACTCCCTTCGATGCTTCAAAGTGATCAAAAATGGGGAGGAGAACCCCTCCTCCCCATTATCGTCGTATTTCCTGGGTACCGTTATTGCGCAATTACCTCGGCAGCGCGCTCATTCATAAAGCCGATGCCTTCGTCAATGGTGAACTCACGGCTCATGATGCCGGTATGCTCCTCATTTACGATGGTTTGCAGCTGCGGTACCAGTTCTCCCGGAGGCCACTCCAGGCTAACACTGTTGGGCAGCAGCGCATCCAACGCGCTCTCATCCGTGGGGAAGCCTGCCGCAGATGCGAAGGAGGCTGCTACAGCGTCGCTCACATAGGCGGGGCGGGTGCCAACGGCGGCGATCGCTTTGGCGCCGTCTTCGCCGCAGACCCACTTGGTAAAGGTCCAGGCATCCTCAGGATTGGCGGCGTTCTTGGAGATGGACATGGCGGTCAGGTTGCCGAAGGAGGATTTGGCTGCAACGCCGTCCATATGCGGCACGGAGGTAAAGCTCCAGTCAAAGTCAAATGTTCCGGCGGCTTTCTCCTTGATCAGCGTGCCGATCAGCCAGGAGCCCATGGGCAGCATGGCGATATTGTTCTGATAGAATGCGGCGGTGTAGTGCAGGCCGGCAGCCTTCAATTCGCCGTATTCCATGCAAACTCCTTCGTTTTCCAGCGCCTGGTTGAGCTCATAGAAGTACTTCAGATTGTCATACGTTCCGTCGGCCAGCGTGTAATCCACACCGCAAACCGCCCAGTTGACAACCGCGCTCGTCCAGGTATGGTAGTGCGTGCCGTAAATCTTGTCAATGCCTTCGCCGCTGGTCATCTGCCGGGCGATATCGGCATACTCATCCCAGGTCATATCGCCGGTGGGATAGGCAATGCCCGCTTTGTCAAACAAGGTTTTATTGTAGTACAGTACCCAGAAGTCGCTGCGGAACGGGAGCGCGTTGAGAGATCCGTCGGTTACGCGGCATACGTTATCCATGCCAGCAAAGCCGGTCAGATCGTAATTATCCGCGGCAACGAGCTCATCCATCGGGGCCAGGAAGCCCTGATCGGTCCACTTCTGCAGATCCGTGATCTCTTTGATGACGAAGACATCGGTTTGATCTCCGGCGGAGAGCATGGACGTGGCAAGGGTTTTGTAATCCTGCGACGCAAGGTCCACCCACTGGATTTCAATTTCGGGATAGGCCGCTTCAAAGCCTTCCTTGATGGCGTTATGGTAGTTCGCCGCGGAGCCGGTAACATCCCACGAAGCAACCGATACAACGCGCTTCTCATCTGCCAGCGCCGAAACGCCGGAGAACATCGCCGCCAGCAGCAGGGTCGCCAGCACCAGTGATACGATTTTCTTCATTTACACAATCCTCCTTTAAATTATGACGTTGAATATGGAACTTGTTCCAGTTTCTATTCTCTCGCTTTCAAGTTGCCCATATTTTCGTCTCAGTTGATGTAAATATATCATAGTTACATACCAGTGTCAACAAATCGCGGGAAATATTGCAACATTATTTCTTCATTTCATGGAACTTGTTCCATGCGTATTGATTTCTGATTTTGCTTCGTTTATAATGAAACCGTACGAAAGTGTTGCAGCAAAGGCAGCGAAAGGAACCGCCATGACAAAAAGATTTACCATCTACGATCTGGCTAAAGAAGCAAAAGTGGCGCCTTCCACCGTTTCCCGTGTGCTTTCCAGTCATAAAAACGTCAGCGCAAAAACACGGGCAAAAGTGGAAGCGATTGCCCGCGCGCATAATTTTTCCACGCCGCAGAGCATACGCCAGCAGGTTTCGCTGGCGCAGCAGACCTTCGCCGTAATCATTCCCGAAACCAGCGGGCAGTACTGGGGGCGGATTTTGTCCGCCGCCAACCGGGAGGCCAAGCGCCTCGGCTTTCAGACCATGCTGTTTCAGCTGTTGGACGGTGAGGACTATGATATGGCCGAAATCGCCAGGCGAATTATCCACTGGCGGCTGCGCGGCACGCTGTATATCGGCGGCGTTTCAGAGGCCGGACGCGCCGACCTGCCCGTTGCCCTGAACATGATATTGGAGCATATGCCGCTGGTCGCTATCTCACCGCCGCTGGACGGAGTGAACTGCACATTTCTGCATAACGATCTGGAAACCGCCATGTTCCAGGCCGTTCAACACCTGCACATGCTCGGTCATCACCGCATCGCCTTCATCGGCGGCAACCAAACGCTGGAGACCTCCGGCGCGCGCGCAAGGGGATATCTTCGCGCCGTGGAGGAATTTGGCCTTGTCAAAGACGACGCCTATCACGGCGCGGCCGGTTTTACCGCGGAAACAGGTGAAATTGCCGTGCTTCGCATGCTGACCACCATCCCGCGGGATCACTGGCCAACAGCCATTATCGCCTTCAGCGATATGGTGGCCGTCGGTGCCATTCATCAGCTGCATTCCATGGGGTTGAGGCTTCCGGAGGATATGGCGCTGATCGGCTGCGACAACAACTACTTCAGCCCGCACACCATGCCGCCGCTGACCACGATTGATCTGTTTTCCGAGGAGCGCGCGCGCACGGCCGTTGTGGAGCTTTCTTCCAGCTCTCAAAACCAGAAGGCGCCCATTACGCTGGTAAGGGCGCCCGCGCTGATTATCCGGGAAAGCTGCGGCGCCAAGCTGGGCTACCGGCAATTGACCTGAACAAGAACACGAGGACCCTTTCCCCGAAATTCGGGAAAGGGTCCTCGTGCGTTATACCATCATACGTAAGGCTTATTCGTCCTCAGCGTCCAGAACATTCTCCCCGCAGGCCGGGCAGGCAATTGCATCGTTGAAATTGATATCTCCGGCTTTGATGAGAAATTCCTTTCCGCAATGCGGACAGCTGACGGGAAGCTCCTCATCCGCGTCAAATTCCTCAAAATCGTCCGCATCTTCCTCGTCCCCGTCGGCATATACGAGGTCTTCCAGGTCGCTTAAATCGCTTTCCATGGAGGCGACATACTCGTCGAGCTCATCCACATCGCTGTCCAGTTCCTGAAGCTTGGACGCCATCTCCTCCATCACGGAAAGCATTTCCAGCATCAGCTTGTTTTCGGCCTTCTCCCTGTCGATGCCCAGCCCTTCGGCAAGCCCGCGAAGATAAGACGTACGATCGGTTATCCCTTTCATAAGCTCCCCTTTCCCCCGCGACTGAAACACGGGATTCGTTTATTCCGTTACTCCAGGCCGATGGGTCACCCTGATCCTCTGTCAGACAGGGTATTGTTCTCATGCCCAAAGCCTAAAGACGCGCAAATCAGGAAAGGCGGCGCCGCCGCCTGTGCCGGCTTGTGCTCAGCAGCGTTCCATGTATTCTCCCACGCGGGTATCCACACGGATGCGGTCGCCGATGTTGATGAACAGCGGTACCTGCAGCGAGAAACCGGTTTCCAACGTGGCAGGCTTATAGGTGTTGCTGGCGGTGTCGCCCTTAAAGCCGGGCTCGGTATCGGTAACCTCCAGCTCCACAAAGTTGGGCGGCGAAACGCTGAAGGCAGAGCCTTTGAAGAAGCGCACGGTCACGTTGCTGCTTTCCTTGACAAACGCAATGGCATCCTCCACCTGTTCGCGGTTCAGGGGAATCTGCTCGTAGTTCTCCATATCCATGAAGTAGTACAGATCCCCATCGTTATACACATACTGCATATCCTTGGTTTCCACGATGGCGCGGGGCATTTTGTCCGTGGGGTTGAAGCTGCGCTCCACCACCGCTCCGGTCATGATGTTCTTGATTTTCGTCCGAACAAACGCCGCGCCCTTACCCGGCTTAACATGCTGGAAATCGACGATGTTCCAAACGCCGCCATCCCACTCGACGGTAATACCCTTTCTGAATTCACCAGCCGTAATCATGCGTATTTCCTCCGATCCTATTTTCCGTTTTATATAATGATAAGTTCCCTGGTCGGCGATATGAGTGAGCGGCAGCCGTACTTTTCGACAACAACCGTGTTTTCGATCCGTACCCCGCCGATCCCCGGCAGATAGATGCCGGGCTCCACCGTAACCAATTGGTTTTCCCTGAGACGATCTGTGGACAGAGCGCTCAGGCGCGGTTCCTCGTGTACGTCTATCCCCAGACTGTGCCCCAGTCCATGGCCGAACCGGCCTTCATAGCCCTGCGCATAGATGTAGTCCCGCGCAACCGCGTCCACGGCCGCGCAAGCCACACCGGCTTTTACAGCGTCCTGCGCCATAGTCTGCGCTGCCAGCACAATGCCGTATACCTTGCGCATTTCCGCGCTCGGCTCGCCCAGCGCCACCGTGCGTGTCATATCGGCGGTATAGCCTTTCACCTTCGCCCCGAAATCCATCGTGATCATATCGCCCTTGCGGATGCGGTAGTCCGATGGCACCGCGTGGGGCTTGGATCCGTTTGCCCCCGCCGCGGCAATCACGGCAAAGCCCATTTTATCCGCGCCATGCTCCAGCATATCAAATTCGAGGATCCGGGAAAGCTCCTTTTCCGTCATCCCTTCCCGAATCCGCGGCAGGATTCGCTCAAACGTATCGCCGGAGATTTTGCAGGCGGTTTCGATGCGCGCAATTTCTTCCTCGTCCTTGATCTGCCGCAGCTTTTCAATCCCGTTGCCCAGCGGGGCCATCGTCATTCCCTCAAACAAGGAAGCGGCTTTGTCGTAAACGCGTACGGTCCATTCGTCGTCTTCATAATATACGGTTCGAATGCCCATCGGCCCGCAGGCATCCGAGGCTTTCTGCAAATGGCTGACCGGCCTTTCGATGCTGAGCACCTGAAACCCAGGCGCTTCCTGTTGAGCCTGCTCCACATAGCGAAAGTCGGTAATAATTGCCTGTAAACCATGCGCGATCAGAACCAGTCCTTCGCCCGTATACCCGGACAGATAGAAAATGTTCGAAGGTTTGGATACGATCGCCGCCGCATCGTTCTTAAGTTTCTGTGCTTCCAAAAACTGTTCTACACGCGCCACCTGCATGCTCCGCCTTTCCGGCGCGAACCGCAGTTCGCAGCCATCCCAGTTTCCTGCTTTATTGTAGCACAATCATAGCTTAATAGCCAAGTGTCTCCTCGATAAAAAGCACGGTGGCCTTCCGGCCGCGGGGAACACGGTCCAGCACCAGGGTCATGCGGCACATGCAGCTGTCGCCACAGGCATCGGGATCGCAAACGTCCGTATGTGCGCAGGGCGTATCCAGGTTCTGCCTGCGTGCGTTCGGCGGGCAGGCAACCTTTTTGATTCTCGCCACGGCCGCGCCATAGCCCCCGTCCACAACCTTGGATTGGCTGATGATAAAATAGAGCCGTTCAGGGCCGAAGGCAATCGCGGACACCCGGTTTCCGGCGCCGTCAATCAGCACCAATTCCCCCTGTTTGGTCACCGCGTTGGCCGAGGTAAGATAAACATCCGCCTGATTGGCTCTTTTCCGGGTAGCCGTCACTTCCTCCTTGGGGACATCCCAGTGGGAGATCACCTCGCAGCCCTTTTCCTTTAAAGCCGGCAGCACGCCGGTTTGCCGTACCGACGCCGAACCGCTGACCCCAACGGATGCTCCGTCCGGGATATCCTTCAGGAGATACGCCTTCGCCTCCTGTGCGGTTTTCAGCTCGACGACTTCAAATCCGTTTTTACGCATCGTTTCCAATGTTTTGTTCATCTGGTTTGCACTCCTATTACATACCCAAAGGGTTTTTCGATGGGGTTCCCGCCTTGCGCGGATAGATTTTCCCTGTGTGTGCGTTCTTTTCGCTGATCACAAGGCAATGCTTCTGCTGCGGCAGATACGGCACCGATACGGGCACGGCGCGCGGCGGGCTTCCGCCCAACAGCTTTGCGGCGGCTCTGCCCGCTCTGAGCTCTTCCTCAACGGACGGTCCCTTATAACAGATGCTCCTGCCCCCCGGCGCGACAAACGGGAGCAGCAGTTCCATCAGCACGGGCAGCGCGGCAACGGCGCGCGCCAGCGCCACATCAAACCGTTCCCGGAAGCGCGGATCATGCGCAGCATCCTCCGCGCGGGTGTGAACCGTAGTCACGTTGACAAGCCCCAGTGTTTCAATAACGGCGTTTAAAAAACCGATCCGTTTCTGCAGCGAATCCAACAGCGTAATCCGCAGATCCGGCCGCACAATCGCCAGCGGAATGCCCGGCAGCCCCGCGCCGGTTCCCACATCAATCACTGTTGCATGGAGTTTGAGCAATCCTTGCGTACACAGCGGCGTAAGAGAATCCATCAGGTGGCTGTCCAGCATCACGTCAAACGAGGCATCGCCCGTCAGGTTGATGCGCGTGTTCCAATCCTCCAGCAGCCGATGATAGCCAAGAAGCTTTACGCCGGCTTCCGGGGGATGCGCAATGCCAAGCGCTGCCATACGCTCTTCCAGCAGCGCCTGTTGATCCTGCGCCGTCATAGCTTGAGTCCCACGGAATAAATCAGCCAGAATTTAACAAACGACAGGGCTTCGCGGCAGTGGTTTTTAAGCCAGAAGTTCAGCTCCTGTTTCGTGGGGCTGGCCGCCCCCTGCGCATTCAGGCCCTCGGCTCTGGCAATATCCATCGCCCGGGACAGATGATAGTCGCTGGTGATGATCAGCGGGTTGGTAAGGCCGATCGATTCCATAATCGCCTTCGCGTTGCGGATGTTCTGGTATGTATCGCGGCTCAGGGGATCCACATGGATCCGGTCAGCCGGAATGCCGTCGTCCGCCAGCAGATCCCGCATCACCTCGGCCTCGGGGCGCGGTTCGTCCTTTCCCTGCGCGCCGCAGACAATCACGGGGCACGGAGACGCGAAATACATTTCCACCGCCTTGTCCAGCCGCCAGCGCAGCTGTACCGACGGTTCCCCCGTCGCCTGCACCTGTGCGCCCAGCACAATGATAACATCATAGGCCGAGGGCTCCGGGATATGCTTTTCCCGGTACACCACATACCCGACCAGCGCTCCGTAGCACACAATCCCGACCATGAGTAAAACCGCCAGCAATTTTAATATCCTCCGTACAATCCGATTCAAACCGTCTCCTCCGTATCCGACCGATGATCAATCTTAAGCTTCCCCGCCAGCCGCAGCTCTCCGTCCGGGCTGGCGATTTTGGATACCACGCCGCCGCCAGATATCGTCTGGTGAATATACCCGTTGCGCACCATGCTTACGGCGTCACGGTCGGAAACGATGATGTGGTCGATCAGCACCACTTCGATTTCCTTCAGCAAACCGTTCAGCGTTTGGGTAGCCGCCAGATCCTGAGCGGATGGGGTAACCGAGCCGCTGGGGTGGTTATGGCACAGCAGCACGCCATGGGCGTTATGGGTGAGCACAGCGTCCAGCACGATACGCGGATAGGCAGGCACATCGCTGAGCGAGCCCTGGGCGATCAGTGCGTCGGCGATCGTCTCCATCTGTCCGTTCAGACAAATAGCATAAAACATCTCCCGTTTCTTCCCATGCAGCAGCCGGATGCAGTAATCCACGGCGGCCCGGCGCGTGGAAAGCTTGACGCGGTTGGTTTCCCGTGTTCGCAAAGCTTGCTGGGTTGCGCTTTGAAAAAGCGTAAGGAACGTGGCGGTGTATTCCCCTACTCCCTCCACCTGCATCAGCTGCTGCGCCGAGGCGTTCAGCACGCCGTGCAGGGATCCGAACCGGTTGATGAGCGTGTGGGCCAGCGGGTTCACATTTTTCTGCGGAATGGCATAAAACAGCAGCAGTTCCAGAATTTCATGCGGTGCAAAGCCTTCGAGGCCTTGCTTCAGATACCGTTCCCGCATCCGCTGCCGATGCCCGCTGTGTTCCATCTCTGGCGCCCTCCTGCCCGGGAATTCATCCCGCCAATTATATCATGAAAACGGAGGATGGACAAAGCCTTGTCTATCCGCTGTGCCATTGCGTGCCACGGCAGCATGCGTACCGTATGCAACCGCTGTAAAAATGTCCGCAAATCCTTTCCTTCATTGCATATTTTTACGATCTACAGCTTTATCTGTGCCGTAGTTTGTAGTATACTGATATGGAAAGACAGAAAAGCAGAGGGGTTGAGATGATATGCAGGCGTTGTGGACCCAAGCACGCGACGTTCTGTGGAATGTCTTCAATCGACCGACCCTAACTGATGTAGTTGATATACTGATTGTCGCCGTTCTGCTGTACGGCCTTTTGATGCTTGCGCGCCAAACCAGGGCCAGCGCCGTGCTAAAAGGTCTTGTTGTGTTAATTCTGGCAAGCTGGATCAGCGATCTGCTGGGCCTTACGGCGCTGAACTGGATGCTGCTCAACGTGGTGAATAACGGCGCGGTGGTGCTGGTAATTCTTTTCCAGCCGGAGATCCGCAAGGCGCTGGAGCAGCTGGGCCGGGGCGCGATACGCGACAGTTCCCACCTCAGCGACCATGCGGAGAATGAATATATCGTCCGAGAGCTTACCAATTGCCTGCTTTCGCTCAGCCGTCGGCGTGTGGGCGCTTTGCTGGTGTTTGAACAGAAAATCGGCCTGAAAGACGTGATTGAAACCGGCACGGCGCTGGACAGCAAAATCTCCAGCGCGCTGATCGAAAACATATTCGAACCCAATACCCCGCTGCACGACGGCGCCGTGGTAATCCGCGGTTCCAGAATTATGTCCGCGGGCTGTATTCTTACGCTTGCCGAGGGCCTCGGCATCAGCCGCGAGCTGGGCACGCGCCACCGCGCGGCCATCGGCATTACCGAAACCACCGATGCCGTTACGCTGATCGTAAGCGAGGAAACTGGCATTATTTCCGTTGCCCGGGAAGGCCGCCTTACCCGCCATCTGGACCGCATGCTTTTGGAACAGGTGCTGTATAAAATGTACCATCAGCGTTCCGACGGTCTATGGTCGCTCCTGTTCGGGCGCACCAGGCGCAGAAAGGGAGATGCGGTATGAGCCCTTACAAAGACGACGGAAAAATTACCTTCCCGGATAAACCGCAGCTCCATAAGGCGTTAAGAACCTTCCCCAAGCGGCTGTGGCTATCGGTTTCCAACAACCTGCAATGGAAGCTGCTCGCTCTGGTGCTGGCCGTTGGCCTGTGGGTCGGGCTGATTACGCAGGACGACACCCTGACCCGTGAGCGGATTTTCTCCAATGTGCCGCTGAGCATTACCAATTCCGACACGCTGCGGCGTAACGGTTTTATTGTGATTCAAGGGCTGGAAGAAGAAAACGCGCTGGTGAAGCTGAAGGTGGATGTTCCCCAGAAGGAGTACAACAATGTTGCCTACTCCAATTACAACCCCCGTTTGGATTTATCCAAAATCACCGAAGCCGGAAAACAGACCGTGAAGGTGAGCACTACCTCCTCCTCCGCCTATGGCACCGTAACCGATGTTTCCCCGGACGCCATTTCCATGGTGGTGGACGCCTATATTACCAATTACCGTATACCGGTTCAGGTGCAGACTGTCGGCAATTATCCAGACGGTTTCTACGGCACAACGCCGACCGTCGATATTTCCTATGCCGCGGTCAGCGGGCCGGAAAGCATCGTATCCCAAATCGCACGCATTGTGCTGGTGTACGATGTGTCGTCGCTCTCCGCGCAGGAGGGCACAATCCAGACCGCGCTCGCACCGCACTATATGGACACGGGTAACAACGAGCTGGATTCCACCCTGATCGAATCCACCAGCGGCGGCGTGCTGCTGCGCTCCATTGTTGTCCAGCAAGGCCTGTACCCCATCAAGAATATTTCACTGAACCAGACGCAGCTTATCACCGGCACACCCAAGACCGGGTATGAAGTGAAAAGCGTCACCTTATCCCCCAGCGTGCTCATCGCAGCGGGCGATGCAACCACCCTGTCCACCCTGCAAACGCTATTTTTGGACAAAGCGGTGGATGTAACGGATCATGATGCGACGTTCACCGCCGAGGTAGAGATTACCAGGCCTGAAAATGTAGTATATCTGAACACCGATACCGTGATGATGATCGTGGAGATCGGCCCGGTATACACCACGCAGGCCTTTGAAGGCATACCGCTTTCTATCGACAAGGTTGCGGAAGGTATGACCGCTGCGACGGAAACAACCAAAGTAACCGTTACGGTTACCGGCCCTGCGCTTTCCGTGGAAACGCTGCGTTCTTCCAAGCTGAGCGCCTATGTGTCCGCGGAGGGGCTTTCTTCCGGCACCTTTGATCTGCCGGTTCAGCTGACCATCAACAAGGACGACGCCGATGTGTTTACCTATACCATCGCGCCGCAGAGCGTCGCCGTGACCCTTTCGCAATAGCCTTCCCACGCATGCAAATAGGAAAGGATGCTGCATGAACAGCTTAACCAATACAATTTTATCGCTGCTGCTTGGTTGGCTTCGCACGCTGCTGAACGTCGCCCGCGATTTTATTTCCAGCGACTCCAGTTCCGTGCTGTTTGATTTTTTCCGCAGCAACTGGAAAATCATTTTTCTGATTCTCTGCTTGGGCGGATTTGCGATGGATAAGCTGGTTTATCTCATCCGCTGGCGGCCTCAGCCCATCTGGATTCGCAAGCGCAAACGACGCGCGGGAACCGTTTCCAAAACGCCCATGCCTTATGCGGCCCCAAGGTATGGAAACGACCCCGTTTCCTTTGATCAGGCAGCCAATGCTGCCGACGGCACAATTTTTGATCAGGCGGCGGGTTATCCGGGCGGTAATATTTTTGATCAAACCTCAGTATATCCGAGTAGTAACGCGTTTAACCAGGCGCCCGCCTATCCCGCTCCCCCTGCTTATGATCAGGCGCCCGGTTATCCCGGCGGGAACGCTTTTCAACCGGGGATGAACTACCCCGGCGGTGATGCCGCGCCGACTATGCAATACCAGCTGCCGTTGCAAAACCGCGAGCAGGAAACCCGGCGCGTGGTTTTGCCTTACTCCACCCCGCGTTTTGCGCCCGAGGCTTCATTGGGTGACTACCAGCCTCCCGAATCCACGCTGCACTGGGATGCCGCCACGCAGGGACATACGTTTGCTCCCGCCGCCAATCAGCAGCAGTTCGCATTCGGCATGGAGCCTTCCTTTGGCTCGGCTCAATCCGAACCGGCTTATAGCTTTCCCCAGGAAATCGCTCCCAGCTTTGCTCCTCCGCAGGCTCCTCCGGATTATTACTCCGCGCAGACCTATACGCCGCCCGAGGCATCCACGCCGCCCCTGTATGCGGATGAACCGGGGCCGCCCGCCTATCAGGAGCCAGACCCGTATTTCCGTCCATTTTCCGATCGAAAGGACCAGGATTTTGCTCCGCCGAAATCCAACCGGTTCGGATCGGTTGCCAGAAAGGCCCGAAGCTTGCTCAGCGCCGATGACGAATACCAAAACCTCAGCTATCAGGATATTCAGCCGGCCGTTGACGTTTCCAAGGCGTTTCATTCCCCGGTATATCCCAAGCAGAAACCCGAAGGAGATGCGTAACGGTGCTCTTGAACGCCAAATACTATGTGCTCGTAGGCCATTACGGCAGCGGAAAAACCGAACTGGCGCTGGCGCTTTCCAAAAAGCTGAACCAACCGGACCCATCCGGCGTTGCGCTGGTTGATCTGGATATCGTTAATCCATACTTCCGCAGCGCCGAGCAGAAAACGGCGCTGGAGCGGGAAGGCATCGAAGTGCTTGCGCCGTCTTTTGCGCTGACCTCGGTGGATGTGCCCGCCCTGCCCGCGGATATCCAGAAGGTTTTCGAATCGGAACGTTACCGGCACGTGATCATCGATGTCGGCGGCGATGCCGCCGGGGCCACAGCCCTGGGGCGTTACCATCCGTTCATCCAGCCGGTGCGCAGCCAAATGCAGGTGCTGTATGTGGTTAACCCGTACCGCCCGCTTTCCGCAAACGCGGAGGACATCTGCGCGATGTTTTCGCACATTGAAGCCCGTTCGCGTATCCATCCCGATCAGCTGGTAAACAACTCAAACCTGCAGCGCCAAACCACGGCGCAGCATTTGATCGACGGACAAGAAGTGCTCAAAGGCGTTGCGGAGCGCATGGGCATCCCCATCGGCATGGTGGCTGGATACAGCCGCCTGTATGCCGATTTGCCCGCCGAAATGCAGGAAATCTATTTTCCCATCGAGCCCGTTATGCTCCCCGAATGGCTGGAGGACGACTACGCATGACCCAGCTTCCCCAAGCGTTTACCGACCGCATGCACGCGCAGCTCGGCAGCCTGGCAAACGATTTTTTTCAAGCTATGGCGATGCCGCCTGTGCGCGGGCTGCGGATTAATCCTCTGAAAACGCCCGCGATACCGCTTGATACCGCCATACAGGGCTTGCTGGATGCTGTTCCCTGGGCCGCGGACGGGCGGTATCTGTCGCTGGAAAGCACAGCGGGCGGGCATCCGCTGCACGCCTGCGGCGCGTATTATGTGCAGGAACCCAGCGCCATGCTGCCTGCCGCGTTGCTTTCGCCAATACCGGGACAAACCGTACTCGACCTGTGCGCCGCGCCCGGCGGGAAAAGCACACAGCTGGCCGCGATGATGCGGGGAAAGGGTACGCTGGTCTGCAACGAAATTGTTCCATCGCGGGCCGAAATTCTAAGCGGTAACCTGGAGCGTATGGGTGCACCCAATGCGCTGGTGATATCCGCCGATCCCGCCCGCCTGGCAGCGCGCTGGCCGCAGCTGTTTGACGCCGTTCTGGTGGACGCCCCCTGCAGCGGCGAGGGCATGTTCCGCAAACACCCTGAAACCTACCTGGAATGGGATGCCGATACTCCGGCGCGCTGCGCCCTACGCCAGCTTAATATTCTGGAAAGCGCCGCCGCCATGCTCAAGGCGGGCGGGCTGTTATGCTATTCCACCTGCACCTTCAGCGAGGCCGAAAACGAGGGCGTACTCCGTGCCTTTCTGCATACCCATCCGGAATTTTCACCGGTTGATTTTGCAGTGCCTGTTGGAAACGGCCGTACGCTGCCCTCTCAAAACGGCTGCATACGGCTGTACCCGCATGAGGTGAAGGGCGAAGGCCATTTCGCGGCGCTGCTTCTTAAAACGGAAGCCCGGCCGCAGGAGGATCTGGCCGTATCCCTGTTGCCCGCCGACCGGGTTTTTTCTCCTGTGGACCGGCATACGATGGATATCTTTCAAACGCTCTGGCAGGAGCTGACGGCGGAAGAACCGCCCGCCCCTCTTGCGATGATCGGCGGCCTGCTGATTGCTTCGCCTCCGCTTCCCCCACTGGACGGGCTGAAAGCCTATCGCGCGGGGCTCTCGTTAGGACGCGGCAAGGGAAAGGTATTCATCCCCGACCATGCGCTGGCACTGGCTGCGCCATCCGCAGCTCTGCGT
The DNA here is from genome assembly GCA_963664595.2 of Candidatus Limiplasma sp. Lineage (GTDB taxonomy): Bacteria > Bacillota > Clostridia > Christensenellales > Aristaeellaceae > CAXXOK01. The sequence goes on from CAXXOK010000010.1 coordinate 1,033,044, forward strand.
ACCCTTCCACTGGGCAGCGACGAGGCCGCAAACTACCTGCGCGGCGAGGTGCTCCCCGCCGATGCGGTTCCGCCCGGCTTTTGGACAGTATCGTTTGCGGGTTTGCCGCTGGGCTTTGTTAAGCACAGCGACCGGCAGCTGAAAAACCATTATCCAAAAGGGCTGCGAAAACGGTAAACCGATTAGCTTAGCGCTCCGGAAACAGAGATTGGGTCATAGGATAGCAAGGGTTCCGGCTTTTGTCCGGAACCCTTGCCTGATTCTGCTTTCCGTATCAGTTGATTATCAAATTCAGTCCGCTTTCGCCTTTACCGGCACACTGTACACGCCCACATACTTGCCCCTGCGGGCGGAGAAGTAAATCGCATCACCGCTGTGGTTGAATATCGCATGCGGATGCGTATCCTGCCCCAGCCAATCCGTGCCGTGCTTGCACAGGGGCGTCCAGATCAGCTTTCGTTCCGCCCAGTCCGGATGCACCAGGCTGATGTACTCCGCCGTTTTGCGGTGCGGATCCGCGCCATGGTCGGTGGAGTTTTCCCTCTCGGGCGGCCGGTCGCCCGGCTGTTTGTAGTAGCCGTCGCAAACCAGCTCCCCGCCGTTGCTGACCGTAAAATGACCGTAGGCATCGTAGGCTTTGGGCAGCGCGATTTCGCTGTAGTCCATCTCCCGCACATCCACCCGGCCGACAAACGCGGGGCCGTTTGCATACGCTCCGTGATAGATCACATAGCGGCCGTCAGCGGTCCACATTTCGTGGCATACCCAGTCCTCCGCGCTGCGGCCCTGCCCCACGGTGCGGAGCTGCCGGTGCGTTTGGCCGTCGAAAAGATTGATGCGGCGAACACCGCAGCCAAAGCTCGGCCATTCGTTATTATATAAAATGATATGGCTGTTCAGCGGGTGAAATTGCACATGCGTGATCCAGCAGCGGAGCACTTTTTCACAACGGATTTCCGCGCCGGTCCGCGTATCGTAGATATGCAGGTACGAGCTCAGGTTTTCCTTCTGCACCCGCGCGTCGATATCGTATATCGGGCGTTGATCCAGTCCGTATCCTTCCGTTCCGGGATCATAGTCCAGGATGCGCGCATCCGTTGTGGGGATGCACAGAAACCGGCCGTCGGCGCTCACGTGGGTGAACGCGGTCATCTGGTCCTCCGGCACCTGGTTTAGTATGCGAATCTTCCGGTCCGGCCAAACCGCGCAGATGTTCCTGTCCTGCAGATAATATACCGTTTCCCGCACCGGATCCAGACAGACGCTTGCCTTTCCCAGCCCCAGATTCCGTGTGCCGTTGAAATAGACATAGGATTGCAGCGTGCCCGCTTCGTTGCGGGTAAGCTGCGTTTCTTCTCCCGTGGCAATCTCATGCATATAGACGTTCGGAGAACCCGACCTGTCGCTGATCACATACAGCCGCCTGTCGTCCGTGCTCAGCGACGAGCAGGTGAAGTACAGCATCTGCGTATTGCCCTGCTCGTCCAGGCAAAGGGTACGTATGGGGTTCATAACACGGTATCCTCCCGCTTTGATCAGCTGTCCAGCATTTCCTTCATCTGCATCAGTGCTCCCTCCGCACAGCCCTCCTGGGGCGCTTTGCCGGATTTCAGCCTGTACTCATAGTCCAGCAGATAGTCGTACACTTTTTTCAATTGGCTCTTTTCATAGCGCATAGCCTGCTCCTGCATGCGGTGTACGGCAAACGGCGGAATCTTGAGCAGTGAGGCAAACTCCGCCGGGCGAACCCGCTCTTCCAACAGGCAGCGAACCTGATAGAGCATGCGGTATTGCCTAAGCAGCATGGCCATGATCATCATCCTGTCCTCGCCGCCCTCCAGCACGCGCTGCATCAAAACCAGCGCCTCGCCATAGTTACCGGATACCTGCGCGTCCACCATCTGGAATACCGTGCTTTCCAGAGACTGTACGGATAGGGTCAGGATATCATCCTGTGTAATCTCCTCCCGGTCGCCCGCATAGTCCGCCAGCTTTTCCATTTCCTGCTTGAGCAGCGCCGCGTTGTTGCCCACCATGAATAAAAAACGTTCTGCCTCCGCCTGCCCCATACGCTTGCCCAGTGATTTCAGGGTACGGAGTATCCAGTCCGTTGCCTGCTGTTGGGTCATCGCAGAGAAATCGACAATCGCCTGTTCCTTTTTGCAGTAAGTATACAGTTTTTTGCGCCCGTCCGCTTTGCCCTTCATCCAAAACACAAGGCAGGTTGAGGGCGACGCCGTCGGAAGATAGCTGATCATCCGCTCTGCGTCATCATCCCCACCGGCTTTTCCATTCACCAGCGGCGCATAATCCCGTACCAGCACCACGCGCTTGTCCGCCATCATGGGCAGCGTTTCCACGGCGGCAATCAGCTCGTCCGCCGCAGGGTTTGTCATCTCGGTCAGGTTCATCTGTTCCAGCCCTGCGGGCAGCAGCCTGGCGCACAGCGCTTTGATTGCCTGCTCCTTGATATATTCTTCCTCGCCCTCAAACAGATAGAGCGGTTTGAACTCTTTCTTTTTAACCGAATCAAAAAAGCCAAGGTAATTCAATTGCCATCCTCCGGTAGGTACCGGTATGCCCGATACCCGTTTTGTGTGGGCACGATCGTGATCTCGCCTGTTTCATCGGTGCACAGCACCTGTACATTCTGCGCCGCAAAGCGCTCCAATGTCGATTCGGCGGGCTGTTGTGAGCTGGCCCGCACGGTCATGATGGCAAGCGTCGGGCTGACTGCCGCCAAAAACGCTTCACCGCTGCTGGTGCGGCTGCCGTGATGCCCAACCTTTACAATATCCGCCGATGCCTCGGCATAGCGCTCATACAGGTTTCCATTGTCTCCCATGGTGAGGATCCGCGTATTGCCCAGCGTGATCAGCATCGCCAGAGAGCGGTCGTTGGGATCGATACCCTCCCGCGTATGCCCCGCCTGCGGCCAGAGCACATCAATGGTAGTTTCGTGAAAAGTGAGTTCGTCTCCTGCCCCAAGGCAGGCAATCGGAATGCCCTCATCCTTCAGCCTTTGCACAACAGCCAGCTGATCCTTTCCGTACCCGTGCTTTTCGTAATCCACCGGCAAATACACCTGATGGATGGCGATCCCGGCATCCAGTATCGCTTCCACCCCGCCCGCGTGGTCCGTATGCAGGTGCGTTACAATCAGCGCGTCCAGATCGCGTCCCTCGGCCAGCAGCCGGTTGATCATTGCGCCGCCGGTGTTGCCCGTATCAATACCAATGGTCATACCGTTGTCCATAATCAAAGCCGAATCCGCCCACCCTACAGATAATTGATAGTACCGAATCGGTGGCGGCTGCTGGCAATAGAAACCCGCCGCCGCAACCACGGCAACACATGCAATTACCGTCAGCCGTTTGGTGGCTTTGGCGCGCACAAACGGGGAAACCGTAATCATCGCGGCGAAGTACGCAAGATATGTCCATACGTCCGGCTGCGCCACGCGGATTTCCGCGCTGGGGAGCATGTTAGACATACGCACAAGGCGCAGCATTGCTTCCGTACCCAGCGCCGAAACCGCCCCCAGCGCAGTTCCAAGCCAACCCGCCAGCCAGGGAATCCACACAATAAGGGTCGTAACGGCATACAGTGGTACCAATATACCGGCCATGGGAACAATCATCAGGTTGAACAGCAGGCCATACGGATAAACGGCATGATAATACATCGCGATGGGCAGCAGTACCCCCAACTGTGCGGACAGGGATACGGCCAACGCCTGCCTTGCCCGGTTGCCCAGGCGGGAGAAAGCACGGCGCATCGGTTTCCTTTTCTTCACCGTGCCCATCGGCAGCAAACACTCCAGCCCCCGCAGGATTCCCGGGTACAACAGGGCAATGCCTGTGATGGCGGAAAATGAGAGCGTAAACCCCGCGGAAAACAGCTGCAGCGGATTGATGATCAGCACGATCAGCAGCGCGGCAGAGATCACGGTGAGCGGATTGGGTTTTCTGCCGAACGCCCTGCCGACCGTCCATAAAAGCACCGTCACCGCCGCGCGCAGGGAAGAAACCGCAAAACCCGTTATGCCGCAGTACAGCAGCAAAAAAACGGCCACGACCGGGATCTGCCACCTTTTCCGCAAACGCAGCCTTTCCAGCACCCACACAAGCGCCATGGACAGGATACCCACATGCAGCCCCGAGACTGCCATGACGTGCGCTACGCCCGCCAGCCGGAACGCCTGCGCATCTTCCTCGTCCAGCTCATCCCGGTACCCCAGCAGCATGGCCACCGCCAGATCCGCCTTCTCCCCCATCACAGCTTGCAGGCGCTCATGGCACAGCCTGGCAATCCGCTGCGCATAGTCCGTCCAGGGGGTTTCAGAGGACAGGATTTCAACGTCTCCGCCGCTGCTGATGCCGTACCCCATTCCCTGTTCGTACAGCCACATCGGGAAATCAAAATCATACTCGTTTTCTTTGGGATACGGTTTATACACCGTTCCGGAAAACCGGATGCGCATACCGTCCGTCAGCTGAACCGGATCCTCGCCATCCTGCGTGTAAACATACCCATACGCTTTTCCCCGCTGGGCTTCTCCATTAAGGGAGATATCGCACAGCCGGAAGGTGGTGTTGCCCGATTCGCTGATACCGGAATCCCCGTATACGGTTGCGATGATGGTTTGGTACTCCCCCTCCGCGGGTATCGCCGGATTCAGCCAGTGCTGAGTCCAGAAAAGCGCCAGCATCAGCCCAAGCGGAAGGCAGGCAAGGCGCAGCGGCAGCCGCAGCCACCGCAGCGGGAATACCGACAGCAGCGCAGCCACGGCCAGCCACAGCGGCCAAAGCCCGGTACCGACATGCTTGCCCAGCCAAATGCCTGCGATAAAAAAGCCTGCGAGCGCAGGCAAAAACAGATTCCGTTCGATGGCGGGCAGCGTGCCCCGGTTCATTGGATGCTTTCCAGCAGGCATACGGCGTATGCCGACATTCCCTTTTCTTCACCCTCAAAGCCCAGATGCTCGGTGGTCGTCGCCTTTACACTGACGCAGTCCGCTGGAATGCCAAGGCGCACGGCCAGCCGGGCGCGCATTTCGTCGATATACGGTCTGAGCTTGGGACGCTGCGCTGCAATCGTGATATCCACGTTCACGGGCTTGAAGCCAGCGTCGGCCACCTGGCAAACCACCGCATCCAGCAGCACGAGGGAATCAATCCCCGCGAACCTGGAATCGGTATCGGGAAACAGCTTGCCGATATCGCCCAACGCGGCTGCTCCCAGCAGCGCATCCATCAGCGCGTGGGTGGCAACATCCGCGTCGCTATGGCCCAGCAGGCCTTTTTCGTGGGGAATTTTCACGCCGCAGAGAATCAGATCCCTGTTTTCCGCAAGGGCGTGCACATCCATCCCATGACCGATCCTCATCATGGCTCCGCATCCTCCAAAATCGCCTTGGCAAGTAGCATATCAAAGGCCGTGGTCAGCTTGATATTTTCCCGGCTTCCCTCGGTTACATATACCGGCATACCCGCGTGCTCAAACACCACCGCGTCATCCGTACCCACAAAGCCGTCCTGCGCCGCCAGGGCATGCGCCTTTTTGAGCTCCGGCACACGGAATGCCTGTGGCGTTTGCATGGCCCGAAGCATGCTGCGGTCCGGCGTATCCATCACGCGGCTGTCTCCGTCAACCCGCTTGATGGTATCGGTCACCGCAACAGAGGCCACGCCCGATCCGCGCTCGGCGGCGGACTGGAGCGCACGGCGGACGATATCCACCGTTACCAGGGCGCGGGCCCCATCGTGGATCAGCACAAGCTCGGCGTCCTCCGGCAGGGCTTTCAGCCCGTTGGCAACGGACGCCTGCCGTGTGTCCCCGCCCGTTGTGACCACCGTTACAAACCGTGACAGCCCAAACTGCGCCACAATGGATTTCATAATATTTTCTTCATCCGGCCGGGCTACCATTACCGCGCCCGCGCAAATGCCCGTGAACGGCACTGTGGCGCGCACAATGGCGGGAATGCCGCGGATGGGCAGGAACACCTTGTTGATCTCCCCGCCCATGCGCGTTCCGCTTCCGCCGCCCAGAATCAGCGCGTATGCTTTCATTATCCGCGCTCCGCCTTCACGGCATCGTCTTCCTCCAGCACTTCATACAAATCCGCCGCACCTTCCTTGCGCACTGTTTCCTTAACGTCCAGAATGCGGTATTTGCCCACGCGGTTACCAAAGCGGATCTCCAACGTGTCTCCGGCTTTCACTTCCGCGCCGGGCTTGGCGGTGCGGCCGTTCAGGCTCACGCGCCCGCCGGAGCAGGCATCGTTTGCCACTGTGCGCCGCTTAATAATGCGCGACACTTTTAAAAATTTATCCAATCTCATAAAACTTTCATTCCGTTTCCTGTTCCCCGGCCAGCATCAGGATGGCGCGGGCCATTATTTTCACATTCTGCATCAGGGTTTCGATCTTGAGGTGTTCATCCGCCTGGTGCGCCGTATCCTCGTCCTCGGGGAAGGTCGCGCCGAAAGCTACCCCTTCCTGCAAGCACCGGGCATAGGTTCCCCCGCCGATTGCAATACACTCCGCGGGGCGCCCCGTTTGGGTATGGTACGCGTCCAGCAGCGCGGACACCAGCTTGCTGCGCGGGGATACGTGGTGGGGTTCGCTGTGGGATATCATCTCTGTTTTCAATGCGTCGCCAAAGGTGGATTCGATGATTTTGGCCACCATTTTTCCATTGCACAGCAGCGGAAACCGGATATCCAGCTCCGCGTACATGCCCTGCTCGTCGTAGCGCAGAATGCCGAGGTTGCAGGTCAGCGCGCCGCTGGTTTTATCAGAGCAGGCAATGCCGAGGCTGTTCCCGTTGTACTCCACGCCGATGAAATCCGCCAGCGCTTTCAGCGGGCCCTGTACGCCCAATGCGCGCAGCATCAGCAGTAGCTCGCCGATGGCGTTTCTGGCGTTTTGGGGCATGGAGGCATGCCCCGCGATGCCCTTGGCGGAAAGCAATATCCCCTCCGCCGTCGGTTCCGCCTTCACGGCAACGGACATTTCCCTGGCAAGGCTGTTGATCTGCCCGACCATCGCTTCGTCGCCCTCAATCACAGCGGACGCATTACCGGGGATCACGTTATGGCGTTCCCCCACGGCGATTTTCTTCACCTTCAGCCCTTGTGCAGCGGCAGGCGCGGTAAGCTTGATCCCCACCATGCCCTTTTCGGTGTTGATTACGGGATAGGCGGCATCGGGGCTGAAGCCTTCCCGCGGCATATCGTGGTTTGCGATATAGTATTTCATATCTCCCATGCCGCTTTCCTCGTCGCAGCCCAGGATCAGGCGTACCTCACGCTTGAGGGACCGGCCGGACTGCAGCACGGCCTTCATCGCAAACAGCGCGGCAACCGCCGGGCCCTTATCATCCGCTACGCCGCGGCCGATGATGCGGTCCTCTTGCACAACCCCCGCAAACGGATCCACCGACCAGCCGTCACCGACTGGAACGATATCCAGATGCGCCAGAATAGCGAGCGGGTTCACCCCCACCGGACCCATGGAAATATCGCCCGCATAGCCTTCCAGGTTGCGTGTGGCAAAGCCCATAGCCTGGCCATCGCTCAGTGCGGTATCCAGTGCTTGCTTTACCGCCTGGCCAAAGGGCGCGCCTTCCGCCGCCTCCCCTTTCAGGCTTTGAATAGCTACCCAGCGCTGTATGGTTTGTATCAGTTCATCCTTGTGATTGTCAATGTATTGGCAGATCTGGTCCATGTTAATCCTCCTGTTTCTTGGGCAGCAACTTTTTAACCGCCCTTTCCAAAAGTTCCAGTGCTTCTATGGTTTGCTTGTGGGGACAAGCGAAATTGATCCGCAAAAACCCGTCCCCCAGCTCACTGTCAAAAAACCGGCCGTCTGTAAACGCCACGCCTTCCTGATGGGTCGCTTCCATCAGCTCCTTGGAGGTAAGCCCATACGCGTGGAAATTCATCCAGCCCATGTACGTCGCTTCGATCGGCGACAGAACCACCTTGGGCAGCCGCTTTGCAAGCTCCTCCTGCACAAGGGTCCGGGCCTGTTCCAGGTACAGGCGCAGCGCCCGCAGCCAATCATCCCCGTCGCGGTAAGCCGCTTCGGTGCCCACCAGCGCAAAGATGTTCCCGCTCACCGCGCCGGCGTTATCCAGATGCCGCTTCACATTTTCTTTCAGCGCCTGGTTGCGCGTCAGCAGCACCGCTTGCTGCATCCCCGCGATATTGAAGGTTTTGGTCGCGCTGTTGAGCACTACAATTTTAGCGTTCTCCTCTTTATCCAGCAGCAGGCAGGATGTAAACGCGCCCGGCTTATACACAAAGCCGGAATGAATTTCATCCGCCACCAGTGTGGTGCCGTATTGCTTGCACAGCGCGTATATCCGCTCCAGCTCATCCTTGCTCCATACCCGGCCGATGGGGTTGTGCGGATTACAGAGAATCATCAGCTTGATCCCCGTTTTCAGCTGATCCTCCAGCTGTTCAAAGTTGATGGAATACCGTCCCGCCTCATCCCGCAGCAGCGTGTTGCGGGCTACCTTGCGGCCGTTTTTCTGAATGGAGTAAAAAAACGGTCCGTATACAGGCGGCTGAATCAGCACCGTGTCGCCGGGCTCCGTCAATGCCTGAACCGCCGCTTTCAATCCCGTAACCACACAGGGCAGCATAAGCTGTTCGTCCTTTGTCAGCGAAAGGCCGTGCCACCGCTCCATAAACCCAAGCATGGCCTCGATGGAGCTATCCTTTTCGTACGTATAGCCGTACACAGGGTGTTCGGCCCGGCGCACCAGTGCGTCCGTTATCTCCCGCGCACAGGGTATATCCATATCCGCCACCCACATCGGCAGCAGCTTCTTCCCTTCTTTTTCCTCCAGTCCGTCCCATTTTTCACAGGCGGTACAGCATCGGTCGATCGGGGTATCAAAAAATGCGGGGTCATATTTCATGGTTCGTCTCTCTTTTCTGTTGCCTGATTAGCAAGGCTTTGTTCACAGCGGATCACCCAATACCCGCCTTTTTTGGCCGGGATGGTCACCGTTTGAAAAAGCGTCTCCAGTTCCTTGACCGCAGAGGGCGCGCCCTGCTGCTTTCGGATTACCAACAATAACGCGCCGCTTTCATGAAGCGCTTTGGCCGCGTCGGCAAATATTTGATAAATGACCTGCTTCCCGGCACGGATCGGCGGGTTGGTAACAATCAGGTCGTATCGGTTACCCGCAAGCGCGGCAAACCCGTTGCTTTGAATAACATCCGCGTCCACGCCATTTTGGGCGGCGTTCTGTTTGGCAAGCGCCAGTGCGCGCGTATTGACATCCGCCATGGTAAGCTGACAGTTGGGGTTCAGTTTTTTCAGGCAGATACCCAATACGCCGTATCCGCAGCCCATGTCCAGCACAGCGCCGGAAACAGCTTCCGGAAGCACGGCCATCAGTTCTCTGGTACCGCGGTCGATCTCTGTTCGGGAAAATACGCCGCTGTCCGTCTCAAACGTGAAGGTATGCCCCCGATAGTCCGCCTGTACCTGCATCGGTTTATGTTCGCTTTCCGGTGTTTCCGTAAAGTAGTGATCAGCCATGGCGTCCTTCCTGCTCCATATGAGCCGCTTCGTACAGCTCAATAATTTCCTCAGGCTTCAGCAGCCGGGTTTCCCCGCACGGGATATCCAGGCACAGCGGGCCGAAACGTTGGCGGTGAAGCGCCGTCACCTGCAATCCTCTGGCGGCAAACATACGCTTGATCTGGTGCTGTTTGCCTTCCCGGATGCGTACAATCCCCAGGCTTTCATCCGCCGAAACGCGTTCAATCCGCAGCTCAGCCGGTTTTGCCGTAAAATCCTGCAGCGGGATACCCGCGGCAAAAGCATCGATATCCGCCTGGTTCAGCGGCCCGTCCACCGTGGCCGCGTATTCCTTCCACACATGCAGCTTGGGCGACAGCAGCCGGTGCGCCAGCGTGCCGTCGTTTGTCAGCAGCAGCAGCCCCGTTGTATCCTTGTCCAGCCGTCCCACAGGCATAACACCCCGCACCTGCATGGCGCGGGGAAGCAATTGCAGGACAACATCCATATCCCGGTCACGGGCCGCCGTCAGCATGCCAGCGGGCTTATGGAGCATCACATAGTGATACGGCGCATCAACAACGCGTTGATCACGGTACATGACCCTGCTTTTTACGGCGTCCACCTTGTATGCCGGATTATCCACGCATACACCGTCCACCGTAACGAAACCCGCACGGATCAATTTATCCGCGTCGCTGCGCGTTCTTTCGCCACTCTGGGAAAGGAGTTTGTCCAAACGTATCAGTGTCACGGTCTGCTTACGAATTTTTCCCAGCCGTCCCGGCCGGTTTGTCTTCATAGAGCATCGGCGCGGACTCCTGTGCCGCGGGGTTTGCCGAAGCCTTGTCCGCCGCCTGCTGCTGTTGGCGAATGCGCGCGGTGGCAAAATGCGCCGTAATCATCCTGCGCAGCGGAACCAGCGGCAGATAGCACGCAAAGAACACGATCGCCAGTTTTCCGTACGGAATGGCAATCGCCGGAACCGTTCCCGCCGTGATCGCATCGGCGGCCTGTATCGCCAGCTCGTCCACCGCCTGCTTGGGTTGGATGAAATAGTACAGCAATCCAATGGCCGGGGCCAGAAGCGCCAGATTGATCAGGGCGATCCCAAGTTGTTTCAGCCGCCTGCCGCGCAGGGAGCGCTGGGCTTCTTTGCGCGGGTTTTTATCCAGCCCCGTCGCCTCCGCCCAAAGATAACGGTATGCGCTGTTGCGCACGATGCCCCATACCAGAAACAACAGGCAAAGGCCCAGGATAGCCGCCACGGCAATGATCCCCTCCGCAATTCCGCCGGGGAGCGCTTCTACGGACCCGCCGAAGATGCCCGCGAAGAAATTGAGGAAACCATTCCATAGCGCACTCATGGCTGTGCCAAAATCCGTAAGCCCCTTGATAAGCGCAAAGACCTCGGTTTCCATATAAAAGTAATACAACACGCCAAGGGCCGCCGCCAGCGGGATCATCCATTTGATGATGTGCAGCGCGTACAGCAGGCCTTCCGTGGTCTTTTCCCCATAAAAAGCCGAACCGAAAGCTGTTTTCAGGGAAAACGGCTTATGGTGATACCGGTCCGTAACCGCCTGGGCAAAGCTGAAGCGCTGCGGCAGGAGTACGAAAATCCAAAGCAACGGAGAAAGCAGAGCCAGGTACTGCCAGGAAGACCCTTTTTCAAAAACAAAAAGCGCCAGCAGCGGTGCCAGGGAAACCGCCAGCAGCAGGCAGGTGATGAATACGGATAGGAGCGTGTTAAGATAGAACGCCAGCGGGGTTTGCGCGCTCTTGCGCCTGATGCCGCCTTGTTTTGTCTGCATGGTTATATCCTCCGAATTATCGATCGCGTTGCACGCCTATTATATAACACCGCCGCAATCCATGCAAATACGGATTTGCGGTTGCGGCGGTGTTTTAGCTTGGTTTGCCCGCATCCTGGGTATGTGATGAATATAGCGCCTGTGCGATAACGTGCTGGATTGTCGTCAGAATGGTTTTATAAAAGCCACAGTAACCGTAACGCTGCTTCAAGGCTTTCGCAGACTTAAGCTGGCGGATAGATAACGCGCCTCTTGCAAAGGATCTGTTCAGCGTTCACCTTGGGCCCATGGCCCGGTATGCGCTGCTCAGTGCAGCAGGTTGGCGCTCATGGTGATCCAGCGGGGCGTATTGTTATGCAGGTTTTTCAGCGCATGGTACATCGCTTCGGTCGGCCGGATGCAGACCATGGAGCTCATCACATCTTCCAGCTCCTGGTAGGATACGTTTTGCTTGACCAGAAAGCGCAGGTCGTCGGCCGCTTCATCGGCCCGCCATTCAGGGCGCATGTTTCCCGTCAGCGCGTTGAGCATCTCCTCATGCAGGGAAACTTCTTCCGCCAGCATGCCGTTCATGCCGCCCATCAGGGATTCCTCCGTGAGGGTGATCGCGGCGTTTACCCGGCCGCCCAGCATCAACAACAGCCGGTACGGATCGGCCAGTGCGGGGTGAAGCAGAATGACTTCCTCTTTCTCGCCGGAGATGTATTCAAAGCTCGCCTTGATATACCGGTTGGCAATCGCGTTTCCCCACACAGCGTTGGTTTTGAGGACATCGTTTTTGAAAATATCCCGCGGCTGCAGGGAGGGAAGAAAACCGGTGATGTACAACAGCCCATGGATTGTGACATCGTACCGGAAGGTGCGTGTTCTGGCGTTGGCATGCTTTTCGGCGGAGAATGCCCGGATGAGCGGGTCCCGCAGCTCCTGCGCCAGCTCCAGCGACCAAACGTCGCCGTTGCTGGTAAAGGAGCACCATAGCCTGCACGCAAGCGCCTCGGCCGCCGGGATCTCCTCCCAGTTTTTGGAGGTCATGCGCCCGCCCGCGATCAGCAGCTGCTCCAGCAGGGCGTTTTCCGCCGAGGACAGGTAGTGCGCCTCGTGGGGCAGCAGCTGCAAAACGGAGTCCCGCAGCTTCTGGATGGTTATCAGCTGATCATTGGGCAGCTCGGCCGCAAAATAGGATTGCTCAAACAGCTGTTGGGCATGGGCATCGGTTGCCAGGGGGGAGAATACGTTGATTTCCAATCGGTTGGATAGCCGGCGCTCGCACGCCTCGAACTGTTTTTCGCGCAGAATACTGAATGTTTTTTCCGCCCAGTCCCGTTCATGGAGCAGGCTTGTTTCTCTTAGCATGTCATCCTCATGGTTACGGTACAGGCGTTATCCAGTGGAAGGGATCATCCAGCCTGCCGTATTGAATCCCGGTCAGTGTATCGTACAGTTTTTGGGACACGGGGCCGATCGTATCGTCACCGATCTGCAGCTCCTCGCCCTTGAAATGGATCCTGTTGACGGGTGAAATCACCGCCGCGGTGCCCGTGCCGAAGGCTTCGGTAATCTTGCCGCTTCTCACATCGTTGATCACGTCTTCGATTGCGATTTTCTTTTCCTCGGCTTCATAGCCAAGGTATTGGGCCAGCTTGAGGGTGGAATCGCGCGTGATGCCGGGCAGAATGCTGCCGTTGAGCTTCGGCGTAACGATTTTTTTACCCTCGTAGACGAACATCATGTTCATCGAGCCGACTTCTTCCACATAACGCTGTTCCACGCCGTCCAGCCACAGCACCTGAGCGTAGCCCATCTTTTTGGCCTTCGCGCCCGCCAGAATGCTGGCGGAATAATTACCGCCGGTCTTGGCCGTGCCGACGCCGCCGCGTACCGCGCGCACATGCTCATCCTCCACATAAATACCCACCGGCGCAAGACCGCTGGCGTAGTACGCGCCGCTGGGCGACAGCAGCACATAATATAAATACCGGTCGGACGCGGACACGCCGAGATACGGCTGCGTGGCGATCATCGTGGGACGGATATACAGCGAGGTGCCTTCCTGATGCGGCGTCCACTCCTTATCCACGGATAAATATGACAACAGGCTTTCCACGCACAGGTCCACGGGGATCGTCGCCATGCCCATCCGGATGGCGCTGCGGTTGAAGCGCTCAAAATTGTCCCGGATGCGGAACAGGTTCATCCCATTCTTTGTACGGTAGCATTTTGCGCCTTCAAATATTTCCTGGCTGTAATGCAGTACGGTGCAGGCCGGGTGCAGCGACAGATTGCCAAAAGGCACAATCCGCGCGTCGTGCCAGCCTGCGCCCTCGTTATAATCAATCAACAGCATGTGATCGGTAAATATTTTGCCGAACCCAAGTTTCGATTCATCCGCTGGTTTTTGTTTCAGTTCCTTTGCCTTGTCCACTTTGATCTCGCACATCCTAGGTCCCTCCGCTGCGTTTTTATACTGCTGACGGCATGGTTACGGTAATCATCCCGCTAACATCATCCATGGTAAACCCGATGCCCGTCATCCGCGTTACATCCTCCAGCGGCAGATAGAACATTCCATCCAAAAGGACTGCGTTGCGCGTGGTAAGCGGTTGGGGTTGCGTGTTTTTCTCCACCGAAAGATCCGACAGGGTTCCGTCCTCATTCTGGGTATAGGATATCTGGTAAAAATCCGTCATCACAGAAAACGCAAGCTCCTTCACGCCTTCGTTTTCATTGGCAATCACCACGTTGCCCGCGCTTTGGAGAATTTCCATCAGCGGAACGTACAGAATTTCTTCCGCTTCCACGGGGTGCAGGGTTATGCCGCTGTCCTCGGCCAGGATGGGATCGCTGAAGCCCGAAAAAACAAAGGTATACTTGTCCATCAAAACCGGCAGGCTGGCACTTGGGGTATCCGCAGGCTCAGTCGCCGCGGCCTGCGCGGGCGAAGGGGTTGGGGTTTTGGTAATTGTTGGGGATGGCGTTGGCGATGCGGAAGGCGTCGCCTCCGGCGTTTGGGTTACAGGCGGCGGCGTGCTGGTTTCGTCCGGATAGAAAACCGGTGTGCTGGTAACAACCAACTGCGTTGGCGCAGGCTTGACGTTTTTGCTTTCGTACAGTACGGTCTGCGTATACTTGCCCGCGATACCGTCCACTGTAAGCCCGTTCTGGTACTGGAACAGCTCCACGGCGTGGCGGGTCTGGTTGCCGTAAGCGCCGTCTACATCTCCCGCATAATACCCGAGCTCTGAAAGCCTCTCCTGCATTTCCGTTACGCTGGTTCCCCGATCCCCCATGATCATCTGGCCATAGGCGGCGTTGGGGGTGATATCCGGCGTAGGCACCGGCGTGGGAGATGGCGTGGGCACCGGCGTTGCCGTTGCCACAATCCCGTACGGGGCGGGCACCGGGGTCGGCGTAACATCAACCGTAGACGGATCGGGCGCTATCTGAACGGAGGAGATATAGAGCATGGACAAATATAGTAAGATGGTTTTCAGTAAATCCATGAACAGGCGCCCCTTTCCGTGCAATGGTCTGTTTCCAGATATTATACCACGGGTTTACATGCCTTCGCAATGAACATACGGAATGGATACCGTATTAAATCCCGGAGTTCCGGTCCAGTTTGCGGATCGCGCGCGCGCGCCTGGGCTCCGCGTTGGTCATCGCAATTCCCAGCAGCTTACGTTCCGGCTGCTTCATCGGGTCAAGCCACAGCGCTATCTCCTTGGCCGTCCAGCGCTTGGCCTCCAGTACCGGGATGCTGCCGTGCAGCACGCTGCCGAAGGCCCGTGCATCGGAAAACAGATCCGCCCGCGGCATATCGAACAGCAGGAAATCAAACTTTCCGTACATGGCTTCCAGAAACGAGGAAAACGATACCGACGCCGATAGCTGCGCCGCCAGACTTTGGGTATGGTTTTGGTCTATAAAATAGAGATTATGTGTTTCG
This sequence comes from Candidatus Limiplasma sp., assembly GCA_963664595.2. Lineage (GTDB taxonomy): Bacteria > Bacillota > Clostridia > Christensenellales > Aristaeellaceae > CAXXOK01. Next base: position 1,048,352 of record CAXXOK010000010.1, read on the forward strand.
GTCTGTACGATGGCCTGTTCTACGGGTATGTTCGCCGCCAGGCACTGGATTAAATCATGCTCGCCGTTTACCCGCAGAAGATTCCCGATTCTCGGTTGGTACCAGTTCATGTCCACCAAAAGCACCCGGCTGCCCTCGCGGCACATTTCCTGCGCCAGCATCACCAGTGTTTCGGTTCGGAACTCGTCGTCCGTCTGCGATACGAACGCAATGCTTTTCAGGTTGTCTGTTTTGGCCCTGTACCGAACCGCGAGTGAAATCAGCCGAAGCTGTTCATGTGTCTGAAATCCGGCAAAGTCATACAGGATCGGGCTGTTCTCGGGATCATACCGCCGAAAAGCGGCGGTTACGCCCTCCAGATCCGGAATCTGCGCCAGAACCGGCAGCCCGGCAGCCTGCGCCGTATCCGACGGCCGAATCAACCTGGGCCTGTGGATTGCGAAAAGCAGGGATATCAGGGAAAACAAAACAAAGGCTCCCGCCAGCACGCCCGCGATCATCCGTTCCCGGTACAGAAAAATGGGATGCTGCGGCGCACCGGCCACCACAACCGATTTGAGCACCGTTTCTTCCTCCGCCTCGTTGATGATCCCGATCAGGGATCCGGCCAGGGCGTTGGCCGCGTCGGCGGCCACATCGGCATCATCGGACAGGGCTTTTACCAACAGAATGCTGGTATTGCCATAGCGCCGAACGCTGCTTTGGATCTTCTCCCACTCCGCTTTGGTGAGCGTATTACTGCGGACCGCGTCATACTCCGACCAGCGGATGGTTTCATCGGCCAGGGCGGATAGCGATTCCGAATCGGATTTCATCATCAGGATCTCCGCCACGGCTTCATAGCGCGGCGGGATGCGCAGATAGGCATAGGCCCCCATTGCGGCCGCAAGGACCACCGACAGCAAAATGACCCGGCGCAACCGTCTTTTCCACAAATACAATGCGGCTTTCATTCCGAGTATCCCCCATCTGATCTTTTTACAAAGAATACCACATCAAACCCCGGATATCAAGCCGCTTCGACCCTTGGCGGGCTTTGGCAGCCAATCAATAACAGCCGTTGCGGCGTACCGGTTATTTTCAGGCTGCGCCCATAAAAGCCGGGACTGCACCGGCGGCATATCGGGATTTCAGCATTTAGTATATTATAATATTATAAGATGAGACTATATCTGCCGGCATGCCCGTAATTCGTTCATCGGCTGCCATGATTGCGATTGCGGTTTCCTGGCAATTGTTGTATCATGAAAACCGAATGGGAATAAAACGTCCGTATCATCCGTTAGATACTCGGAATGAATGAATTTACGGAGGCATCCGACATGAAACGAATAACAATAATCGGTTTGGTTGTTGTACTGCTGATGTCAATGTTATTGATATCGACCGCATCGGCCGCCACATACGGAACAGTAACCGGAGGCTGGCTACGGCTGCGTTCGTCCCCGTCGTTCAGCGCAACAATTTACAAATCTTACAACACCGGCACCGTGGTGGAGATTCTGGCAACCAGCGGCAGCTGGTACCAGGTAAAAGCACCCGATGGCTATACGGGGTACATGTATTCCTCCTATGTCACGTTGGGCGGTGGCGGCTCCACAGGCTACACAGCCTATGTAACCTCCTCCAACGGCTTGGGTGTGCGCCTGCGCTCCGGCCCCAGCAAGGGGTACCGTGTGCTGGCCGTATACCCTGTCGGCACACAGGTCACCGTGCTGCAGACCGGCATTCTCTGGAGCCGGATCCAAGTCGGGTCCACGGTCGGGTATATGATGAGCGAATTCCTGACCACCTCCCCGGGCCCCATCCCCACCTCCTCGCCCTCGGGCGACATGGCCACCGTGCGCAGCGATAATGGCTATGGCGTGCGTCTGCGCTCCGGTCCCGGCACCGGTTATTCCATTATCGGCCTGTACAGCGTGGGTACGCGCGTATCCATCGTTACGCGCGGCACCGATTGGGATTATATCCAAGTCGGCAGCCGGTTGGGCTACATGATGAATTATTACCTGACCTATGATACGCCGACACAGCGGATTGCTACGGGGATTACCGTCACCGCCGCGTCCTCCTCCGGCATGCAGGGCGAGTATGTGGCGCTTACCCCAACCGTTACAGGCACAAACCTTTCCTCGCCCGCTTACACGCTGGCCGTAACCGGCAACAGCAGCATGGCGGAGATATCGGGCACCGATTTGCACATCCTGTCCACCGCAACCGTAGGCGCGTCAATCGTTGTTACCGCTACTACTGTAGACAACAACTCCAGCGGAAGCAAAATAACCGCGACCTGCACCGTGACCGTAACGGCGGCCCAGCCGCGCGTAACCGCGTTCAGCTTTGATCAAACGTCAACCACAGTATCGATTGCCAGCGGTTCCGTGCAACGCAGAATTGGTTACTCCATCAGCGGGTACGATCTGTCTTCACCCTATTTTACACTGGCAGTCTCCAGTGCGGCAGGCAGTCATGTTACGACATCTATTGACGAGGCAAATGAAGAGATCGTCCTCAACATTTCCTCTGCTATTGCGGATGGCACCGTGTTTACCGTAACAGGTACAACGACCGCCAACGATACGGGAGGCAATCCCAAAACGGCAACTCTTACGGTGACCATCACGGACGATATTGTTTCACTGTCCTCCATTGTGATCACCTCTGCCGAAACAGCGCTTCGACACGATCAAATGAGCGGCATTACCGCTGTGCTCCATTATTCCGACGGCTCCTATTCAAATGCCTCCACAACGGATTACACGCTTTCGGTCACCACGGGTTCTACCTATGCTTCGATAACCACCGATACGATCTACAAACTGGTTCCCAATGCTGCAAACCTTGTCGGTGTTGCTGACCAGACCATCGTTGTAACCGGTACGGCCGTGGCAGACACCTCCGTAACCGATACCTTCAGTGTGCTGCTCTATGGCCGTAATACGCCGGATCCGCCTACGCTGACAAGTATTTCGGCAGCCGATCAAAAGGTAACCGTTCACTGGACCGCACCGGCCGACGACGGTGGAGATGATCTCAAATTCTATAAACTGTACTACAGCACCACGGAAACCGGTACGAAGACAATCATTGATGAATCGATCAGCACCTCTGTTTTCAGCTACGAAAAGACCGGTTTGTTTAACGGAACAACCTACTATTTATGGATGCTTGCCGCAAACGATCAGGGTAACAGCACCAGCTACAGCAACTATTTAACAGCAACACCCAGTCCAACACGCCCAAGCGCTCCTCAAAACCTTTCAGTTTTAAGCCGGGGCGACGGAGTTGTTACCCTCACATGGGATCCCCCGGCGGATACAGGCGGCTCCACGGTTTTGATTGATCATTATGTTGTCTATGTTGATAACGCAGGGGCAACAAATATCGCAGCTCCGCCTATAACCTGCTCCGGCCTGACAAACGCACAAACCTATACCTTCTCGGTATATGCTGTTAATGATTATTATTCCGATCCGGGTCCGGTTTCCGAGATTACCAGCAATCCCGTTGGAACGCCAAGTGCTCCTGCTATCACTTCACTTTCTACTGGCAGTGGTTCGATCACCATCAACTGGAGTGCGCCCACGAATACAAACGGCAGTGATATAGCCAACTACTATTTGTATTGCAAGCTTGCGTCTGATCCTGATCCTGATCCCGCAACACCGACTGGCACTGTTTCAGGCAGCGTTCTCACCTATACTTTTTCCGGCCTGTCCAATCAGGAATATCAAGTATGGGTAAAAGCCTATAACGGTTATTACCCAAGCGCGGACAGCAACCGTGAAAACAGAACACCTTCAACCGTGCCCGCCGCGCCGGCATCCCTAACCGTTACCTCGGAGGGCAATCAGGAAGTGTCCCTGTCCTGGCCCGCTTCAACCAGCGACGGTGGTTCCGCCATCACGGAATATACCGTATATTACAACGGCACTGAATTTGTCCGTGCTTCCGGCGATGAGCTGAATTTAACCGAAACAGTTACAGGTCTGACAAACGGCACAACCTATACCTTCTCGGTATATGCCGTCAACACAAACGGCGAAAGCGCTGCTGTAACCGCAACCGGTACGCCCTCTACCCTGCCTTCTCCGCCTTCCACTTTAAATACCACCAAAGACGCATCTTCAATAACGCTCTCCTGGCCTGATGCCAACGACGGCGGATCAGCTATCACGGCATACGTTATCTATTTTGACGGAGATAGCTCGCCATACACCCGAAGCAATGATACGGCAACTACAGAAACGTTTACCGGGTTATCGTCCGCCACAACGTACAGTTTTGAGGTTTACTCTCAAAACGCCAATGGCACAAGCGCCACTTCCGCCTCAACAAGCGCCACAACAGATTAGAATCTGGATTCTCTGGTAATTTAACGAAATCCGGAGAGCCGATAAAAGAGAACCCACCGTAATTGGTGGGTTCTCTTTTATCGGCTCTCCAATACCATTATGTGATTAATCCCTTGATACCTCCGATCACAATCATTGGTTACCGTATATGCAGAAGCTTCGTAATGATTCATGAATTGATCGTTGACGCTGATCATCATGTATGATACACTGACAGCGAACACACATTCCCCATTCTCGTATAAAGGAGCAAACCGTGAACAAATTCGTATTGAAGTCTCCCTATCAGGCCAGCGGAGACCAGCCCGCCGCTATTGCCAGCCTGGCCGAAGGCGTTCAAAACGGGCTGCGTGATCAGGTGCTGCTGGGGGTAACGGGCAGCGGCAAAACATTTACCATGGCCTCAGTTATCGAGCGTGTACAAAAGCCCACGCTGGTGATCGCACACAATAAAACGCTGGCAGCCCAGCTGTGCAGCGAGTTCCGCGCGTTTTTCCCGGACAGCGCCGTGGAATACTTCGTCAGCTATTACGATTATTATCAACCTGAAGCCTATATCCCCTCCACCGATACCTACATCGACAAGGACGCCTCCATCAACGAGGAGATCGACCGCTTGCGCCACTCCGCCACCGCCGCCGTGCGTGAACGCAGCGATGTGATCATCGTCGCCAGCGTGTCAGCCATCTACTCCATGGGCGATCCCAGCGAGTATTCCAGCATGATGCTCAGCCTGCGGCCGGGTATGACGATGGGACGCGAGACGGTCATCCAGCGGTTGGTTGATATCCAGTATGTGCGCAACGATATGGATTTCACCCGCGGCAGCTTCCGTGTGCGCGGCGATGTGCTGGAAATTATCCCCGCCAACGAACGTGAGCACGCCATCCGCGTGGAATTTTTCGGAGACGAGATTGAGCGGATCCGCGAGGTGGAGGTGGTAACGGGTAATGTGCTCTCCACGCTGGAGCACGCCATGGTTTTCCCCGCCACCCACTACGCGATGGACCGCGAACGCATGAACAGTGAGCTTTCAAAGATCGAGCACGATATGGAAGTACGTGTGCAGGAGTTGAAGGACGAGGACCAGCCGCTGTTCGCGATGCGGCTGCGGCAGCGCACACAATATGACATCGAGATGATCCGGCAGGTTGGCAGCTGCACGGGCATCGAAAACTACAGCCGCTATTTCGACGGCCGCAAACCCGGCGAAGCGCCGTTTTGCCTGCTGGATTATTTCCCGGACGATTACCTGATGTTTATCGACGAAAGCCATGTCACCGTACCGCAGGTACGCGGCATGTTCAACGGTGACAGAGCCCGAAAAAAAACACTGGTGGATTACGGCTTCCGCCTGCCGTCCGCGTATGACAACCGTCCGCTTGTTTTTGACGAGTTCCGCAAGCGGCAGAACCAAACCATCTATGTCAGCGCTACGCCTGCGGAATACGAGCAATCCATCGCCCAGAACATTGTGGAGCAGATCATCCGCCCCACCGGCCTGCTGGATCCGCTGATTGTATTGCGCAAGGCTACGGGCCAGGTGGACGATCTGATCGGTGAAATCAACAAAACCGTAGCGAAGGGTGAACGCATACTGGTAACTACCCTCACCAAGCGCATGGCTGAAAGCCTGACCGATTATCTGCACAACCTGAACATCCGCGTGCGCTACCTGCACTCCGACATCCAAACCATGGAGCGTTCCGTGCTGATCCGTGATCTGCGGCTGGGTGAGTTTGACGTGCTGGTGGGCATCAACCTGCTGCGTGAAGGGCTGGATATGCCGGAGGTCAGCCTCGTCGCCATACTGGACGCGGATAAGGAGGGCTTCCTGCGCAGTGAAACCTCGCTGATCCAGACCATCGGCCGCGCTGCCCGCAACGTGAACGGCCGCGTCATCCTGTACGGCGATCAACTGACCGACAGTATGATGCGCGCCGTGAACGAAACCAACCGCCGCCGCGCCCTGCAGGAGGCATACAACAAAATGCACGGTATCACCCCGCAAAGCGTGCAGTCCACCGTGCAGGCGCTACTGCGCATTACCAATGCCTTTGCCGCCAATCCGGATGATACGATCACCGAGGAAGAACGGCAGGAGCTGCTCAAATCGCTGGAAGATCAGATGCTTTCCGCGGCCAAATCCCTCGATTTTGAAAAAGCGGCCAAGCTGCGCGACGAGCTGTTCAATTTGCAGGGGAAAAAGACAGACGTGCAAAAGCCGCAGGTACGGCGCAGGAAAACCAGACGGGCGCTGCGATAAGGATTCTGTAATCATACTTATACAAAGAAGCCACCCCACCGGGGTGGTTTCTTTGCTATATTGATATCCGCTTGATACACAGAGCTATAAGGATACTCTACACGCTGCATTCCAGCTGGCAGTCGCAAGGCTCCAGCCGCACATGCTCCCGGTTATACTCCTCCGCCTCCACACAGCCCATCGCCCGGTAAAACGCCTGGCTTTCCACGGCGGAGTGAGCGGATATATAGAGCTTTTCGCCCCATGCGCCTTCGCCCATTGCTTGGCCATGCCAAACAGCGCGCTTCCGATTCCGCAGCCGCGCATCTCTTGCGACACATGGAGAGACGGAATATCCAAATACTCGCCATGCTGACCGAACAGTGTTGGCAATACAGCCGCGAAGTCTTTGAGCTGATCGCCGCAAAACGCCGCTATCACAGCGCCTCCTTGATTGCACGTATCAATCAAGTCCGTTACAAGCTTCCCGTATTCCGCTGCCGACCAGTCGTCTACGAAGGCAATGTCCTGAATCGTCCACTTTCCGTCCTGCTTGCGCCAGCACCGGGTTACGGTCTGGCAGCGTTGGAAATGGTTGAACAGCGCGGCGGAGATATCTTCCGACTGCAGCAAAGCGTACCGGATGTCCATCAGCTTTGCTTGCGTTTCTCCAGCGGTTCATACTCCCGTCTGGGGAACACAGCCATATACGCGGGGCGGATAATTTTATCCATATTGATCAGTTCTTCCATGCGGTGGGCGCTCCAGCCTACAATGCGGGCGATGGCAAAGATCGGCGTAAACATTTCCTCCGGGATGCCGAGCATGGAGTACACAAGCCCGCTGAAAAAGTCCACATTGGCGCTGACGCCCTTATAAATACGCCGTTCGCGGCTAATCACCTTCGGGGCCAGTCGCTCCACCATGGAGTACAGGGCATATTCTTCGCGGTGGCATTTTTCATTGCACAGCTGTTCCACAAACGATTTAAACACCCGCGCGCGCGGATCGCTCACGGAGTAAATCGCGTGGCCGATACCGTAGATCAGTCCCTTTTGGTCAAAGGCCTCGCGGTGCAGAAGCTTCACAAGATAAGCTTCCACCTCGTCCTCATCCTTGAGATCGGATACATTGCGCTTGAGGTCCTCCATCATCTGCACCACCTTGATGTTCGCACCGCCGTGCTTAGGCCCTTTCAGGCTGGCAAGCGCCGCGGCGATGGCCGAATAGGTATCGGTACCCGATGAGGTAACCACGTGGGTGGTGAAGGAGGAGTTGTTGCCGCCGCCATGCTCCATGTGCAAAATGAGCGCCAGATCCAGCACACGGGCTTCCAGCTGTGTGTACTGCATATCGGGCCTGAGCATATGCAACAGGTTTTCCGCTGCGGACAGCGTGGGAACAGGCCTGTGAATGTACAGGCTTTGATCCTTTTCATAGTGATTGTAGCTGTGGTATCCGTAAACGGCCAGCATCGGGAAAACCGCAATCAGCCGCAGGCATTGGCGTAGCGTGTTGCTGATCGAAAGATCCGCCGGATTGGCATCATAGCTGGCCAGGGTTAAAACGCTGCGGCTGAGGGAGTTCATCATATCCACGCTGGGCGCTTTCATAATCACATCGCGTACAAAGTTGGTGGGCAAAGACCGGTTGGAGGCCATCAGCTCGGTAAACTCCCGCAGTTTTTCCTTGCCGGGAAGCTCGCCAAACAGAAGCAGGTAGGTGATCTCATTAAAGCCAAAACGTGATTCGGCAATCGTCCCGTCAACCAGGTCATTGATTTCGTACCCTCTGTACCATAGGCGGCCGTCGATCGGTATGATTTTGCCGTCCACTTCCTCACGGGCTTTGATCTCGGAAATATTCGTCAGCCCCGCCAGAACCCCTTTGCCGTTCTCATCTCGCAGGCCACGCTTGACGCCGTATTTTGAATATAGCTCTTTCTCAATGGTGGCTCCTTCAATCAAAGCCTGTTCATTATCGTTTGCATACTGTATCAGTTGGTCAAATGGATCTCTCTTCCCCATAGGCTCTCACTTCCTCTCTGTTACGTTACACTGGGAAACGCTGAATGATATGCCTGTGCAATGCCGCGTCTGCTATCCTCCCGGTTGGGGTTGAGAAAGCCGCAACAACAGCCGACTTTCCGGATTCAACCAGCAAAAATAGAATGCGGCAGTGTGCAGGTGATTTATTCAGCGTTTATCTGGAAAAACGCTGATGAAAATCCGATTTGTTCACACAAACGTGCTTTCATCAGCGTTTCCTCTATTAAGTATAGCGGAAGTAAACAGGGGAAGTCAAGAAACGGTCTTTACAGTATAGCCCGCGTCTTCGGCGGCTTTCTGCAAAACCGCGGAATCAACGTCCTGCTTTGCGGTCACCTCGGCAGTTCCCTTTTCCAGGTTTACATTGGCTTCAATCACGCCGTCCACCGCCTGCAGCGCCTTTTCCACGCGCATTTTACAATGGTTGCAGGTCATCCCCTCGATGGTCATGTTCATTTTCTTCATGTTGGTTTCCTTCCTTTCGGTACTGTGAAATCGTTTCAGCCTCAGGGCATTGGTAACTACGCTGACGGAGCTGAGGCTCATGGCTGCCGCCGCGATCATCGGGCTCAGGGTGATGCCGAAAAACGGGTATAAAAGCCCAGCCGCGATCGGAATGCCGATCACGTTGTAAATAAACGCCCAAAACAGGTTCTGCTTGATGTTGCGGATCACGGCCCGGCTCAGCCGGATCGCCTGGGGCACGCTTTGCAGCTCGCGTCCGGAAAGGATCACATCGGCAGTTTCCATGGCGATATCCGTACCTGTGCCCATCGCCAGCCCGACATCCGCCTGTTTGAGTGCCGGCGCATCGTTGATACCATCCCCCACCATCGCCACCACGCGGCCCTCCGCCTGCAGCCGTTTGACTTCGTTTGCTTTATCGGCGGGCAGTACCTCGGCCATGATGTTGTCGATACCGGCTTTACGCGCGATGGCCCCGGCGGCTTCCCGCTGGTCGCCCGTCAGCAGATAAGGCGTTACGTGCAGCGCCTTGAGCATCGCAACGGTGCTGGCAGCGTCCGGCTTGATGGTATCAGCGACCCCGATCAGCCCAAGCAGCCTTCCGCCTTTGGCAAAGCACAGCACGGATACGCCCTGCGATCCGATTTCCTTCAGCTCCCGCTGATACGGTGCCAGCGAGATCCCGTTTTCCTCCATCCAGGCGGGTTTGCCCGCCAGCGCGGGTTCGCCGTCCAAAACGGCGGAAAGGCCAAACCCTGCCACCGCACGGAATTGCTCCGCCTCGGCCGGTTCTATACCCTGCTGGACGCCATAGGTGACAACCGCCTTTGCCAATGGATGCTCACTGCCCGTTTCCAGCGATACAGCCGTTTGGAGAAGCTCATTTTCGGATATCCCCTGTACGGGCGTCACCCTGTGTACGGTCATCCTGCCTTCGGTCAGCGTTCCGGTTTTATCAAAAACGATGCTCTGCACCTTATGCAGTCTCTCCAGCGCTTCGCCGTTGCGAAACAGCAATCCCTGCAGCGCACCCACACCCGTGCCCACCATAATGGCAACCGGAGTGGCCAGCCCCAACGCGCACGGGCAGGAGATCACCAGCACCGTAATGGCCGTGCTCAGGGCAAAGGAGAAGCTCTGCCCGGCGATCAGCCAAACGGCAAATGTAACCGCGGCGATCCCCATAACGATGGGTACAAACACGCCGCTGATGCGGTCGGCCAGCTTGGCAATCGGCGCTTTGCTCGCGCCCGCCTCGGATACCAGCCGGATGATTTTTTGCAGCGTGGTATCCTCCCCCACGTTTGTGGCTTCCATACGGAAGGTGGATACGGGGTTCAGGCTGCCCGCCACCAGCGTATCCCCCTTGTGCTTGTCCGCCGGAAGGCTTTCTCCCGTGATGTGGGATTGGTCCACCGTGATATCGCCCTCCAGCAGAATACCGTCTACGGGAATGCGTTCGCCGGGGCGGATGCGCAGCACGTCGCCGCGGCGAACCTGATCGATACCCACGGTCATTTCCGTTTCCTCCCGGATCACCTGCACGGTATCGGGGGCCAGCGCCATCAGCTTGTGGATGGCCTCGGTGGTTCGTCCCTTGGCGCGGTCCTCCAGCGTGCGGCCAAGCGTGACAAGGGTTAAAATCATCACCGCGGATTCAAAGTACAGGTTCATGGCCAGCTCATGCACACGCATACCCTGCGCCATCGACATTTGCAGCAAAATGACCATGCCGTACCCATAGGCCGCGCCGCTGCCCACGGCAATCAGGCTGTCCATATTCGGGGCCCGGCGCAGCAGCAGTTTCAGCCCCGTGATAAAGTAGGAGCGGTTGATCATCAGCACCGGCGTTGCCAGCATAAACTGCAACAGGGCATTGGTCATCGGGTATTCGTCCATGCGTAAAAAATGCGGCATGGGCAGCCCGAGCATCTGCCCCATGCTGATGATCATCAGGGGGACTAAAAAGATAAGCGACAGCATAAAACGCGTCCATTTGCTATCTTTTTTTGTTTCTTGCGGTTTTGTCGTTTCGGATTTCTGCGGAGACACCGCATGGTATCCCGCGTCATCCACCGCTTTGGTAATCTCCTGCTCGTGCGGCTGACCGTCTTTTGTTTGTACGCGCATAGCGCCGGACAGCAGGTCTACCTGCACATCCTCCACAAACGGCAGCCGTCGAACCGCTTTATCTACATGCGTGCTGCAAGCCGCGCACGACATTCCTTCTACTTGGTAGCGATCCATAGGATACACCTCCTGATCCCATTATACCCAATATAGTCAAATTTAAAACAAGCAGGAGATTGCAAAGCCTTGGGCGAAGAACAATAGCATTCTAGAGATATGGAAGTGAACGCATGTCAGAAATCTGGGATTTGTACCGGACATTTTTTTTCATCGGAAGCATCACCTTCGGCGGCGGGTACGCCATTCTTCCGATCTTAATCCGGGAAATCGTTGAAAAACGAAAATGGCTCAGCGAGGATGAACTACTGGATTACTTCGCCGTCAGCCAGGGCACGCCGGGCATTGTATGCATCAATATCGCAACCTTTGTGGGATACCGAAAAAAAGGCTTCTGGGGCGCTTTGTTCTGCACGCTGGGCGTTCTTTCGCCTTCGCTGATTCTGATCTCACTGATCGCAACGGTATTGCAGAGCTTTGAAAGCATCGTGTGGGTTCGGCACGCATTTGCGGGCATCCGCATCGCGGTCAGCGCGCTGATAGCCTCCACGGTATGGAATTTAGCTATGAAAAACGCGAATACCTGGCTGAAAGCCTGTATCGCCGTAACCTCCTTTGTGACCGTCGCCTTGCTGCAGATATCCCCCATCTATGTCACTATCGTGTTTGCGGTATTCGGCGCATTCTTTTTTGGCAGGAGGAAGCAGGCATGATCTATTTTCAACTGGCGTTTGAGTTTTTCAAGGCGGGCCTGTTTGCTGTGGGCGGCGGCCTGGCCACATTGCCCTTCCTGATGCAGATTTCCATGAAATACCCGCAGTGGTATTCCATTGACGAGCTGATGCAGATGGTGGCAATTTCCGAATCCACCCCCGGCGCAATCGGCATGAATATGGCAACCTATGTCGGCTTCCATGTGGCGGGCATCATGGGCGCGCTTGTGGCGACTCTGTCGCTGGCGATGCCGGCGTTTATCATCATCATTATCGTGTACCGCGTGCTGGACCGCTACAAAACCAACCGACTGATTGTAGGCGGGCTGGAAGCGCTGCGCGCGGCGGTGACAGGCTTGATTGCAGCCGCCGGATTTATCGTTTTGAAGTCCATCCTGTTTGCCACTGTGGACGCGGTTTCTGTCTTCCAGTGGCTGCCCATGCTCCTGTTCCTTATCCTGCTTGGCCTGCTGCGCGTGAAGGCCCTCAGCCGCATTCATCCGGTTGTGTATATCGCCGTGGGCGCTATACTGGGCATTGCGCTAAAGCTGTAGCCATCCCCTCCTGGGCCCTCTGTTTTCTTGACTTCACCTACCTGTTATGCTATTCTCTTATGTGGCTGTTTCAGACGGTCACTTTGTACAAACGTGCTTGAACCCTGCATTATCCTATGGTGCGGGGTATGGTTTTGCAGCGGAGGCAAACATGAAGCAACGGTATTTCAAGTCCCAATTGCTTACGGCTACTTTTCAAGCTGCGCTTTACCTGTTTGTGTTTATGACCTTCTTTCTCCTCCTTTCCGTTACCAACCCGCAGATCCTGAACTATAGCCGTACCGCTGCCATCACCATGGCCACGTTTACCATCGTGCTGATCATCCTGACCAACGTTTACGGCGGATTCCGCCTGGGCATCATCAAACCCCGCTCAGTATTTTTTTCCATTTTGGTCACCGTTATCCTGACGGATGTCTTAACGTATATTCAGCTCCAGATCATGAACGTGAACCCCGCCAATAATCCGCACCTGATTCTGTTCGGTGAGGATTTTTTGCTGTTGTGCTGCATTCTGTTCATCCAGGCCGGCTTCATCTTTTTGTTCGTCAAGCTGGGACATAACATCTATTTTAAGATCAATCCCCGGGAACGCTGCTGCATCATCGCCTCTTCGCAGGAGCAGGCGGATCACATTGCGGAAAAGATCGGCTCCTTCTCTCAGAAGTATAAGCTGTGCGATGTGCTGCATTACAACTGCGACGATCTGAACGAAACCATTCTGGACCACGATACCGTGTTTCTTTCGGGAATCCCCGATACCGAGGAAGCGAAAATCGAGGCATTTTGCTACAAGCACGGCAAATCCATGTATCTGCTGGCAGAGCTGGAGGATGTAATCATCTCCACGTCCTCCCAGATTGTGATCGATGATACGCCGTTTCTGTATACCCACCGCGTGGAGCCTACGCTGATTCAACAGTTTACGAAGCGTTTGATTGATATCGTGATCTCCTCCATCGGCATTGTGGTGTTCAGTCCGCTGATGCTGGCCGCTGCCATCAGCATTAAGTGCACCAGCAAGGGGCCTGTATTTTTCCGGCAGGAACGCGCCACGCTCAACGGCAAGGTGTTCCGGATCATCAAGTTCCGCACGATGTACGACCAGGATAAAAACTGCGTGGAAGAATCCGCCTGCGAAAACGACGCCCGCATCACCCGGCCCGGCCGTTTGCTGCGCCAATACCGCATTGATGAAATCCCACAGCTGTTCAACGTGTTCGTCGGCGATATGAGCGTGGTGGGTCCCCGCCCCGAAATGCTGGAAAACGTGGACCGCTATACGCGCGAGGTACCGGAGTTTGAGTATCGGAAAAAGATGAAGGCAGGCCTCACCGGCCTTGCCCAGATCGATGGAAAATATAACACCGCACCGAAAGACAAAGTTATTTTAGACCTTCTTTATATCGAACAATTCTCGCTCTCGCTGGACATCAAGCTGATGCTGCGCACCATCATGGTGTTTTTCCGCCACGACAGCACAGAGGGCTTTACTGCGGTTCAAAAGCCGAGCCCGATGAAGATGCGTATCCGGCCGCGGAGTGTGAATGATTGAGCAAATCATCTTGGATGGGAGATTGAGACATGGATAATACCCTTCTGATCATGGCGGCTGGCATGGGAAGCCGGTACGGCGGTGACAAGCAGATTGAGGGCATGGGCCCCCAACAATGAAATCCTGCTGGAATACTCCGTATACGATGCGCTTCAAGCCGGTTTCAACAAGGTTGTGTTCATTATCAAGCATGACTTTGAGGACCGCATCCACGAAATGATCGGCGATAAGCTGGCCCGCCAGGCCAAGGTGGAGTATGTGTTTCAGGATTTCAGTTCTCTGCCCGCCTGGTACCGCATGCCCGAGGAACGCAAAAAAACCGTTTGGCACAGTACATGCCGTGCTGTGCGCCAAGAACGTCATTCACGAGCCGTTTGTGGTCATCAACGCGGACGATTACTACGGCCGCACTCCCTACCACACCATCCTTTCACATCTGCACACCTTGAAACCCGAAAAGGAAGCCTGCATGGTATGCTACCGCCTGAAAAACACTGTAAGCGATCACGGGCATGTAACGCGGGGTGTCTGCGAGATCAATGAGGCCGGTAAACTATGCCAGCTGACGGAGACTTATAAAATCCAGCGATTTGCGGACGGCACCATCCGCGACACCCATACCGATCCCAACGGCGTTGTGCTGGACCACGAATGCCTGGTCAGCATGAACATGTTCGGATATACCCCCTGGTTTTTTAATATCGCTGAAAAGCGCTTTGACCGTTTCCTCAAATCCCTGCCGGATGACGAGCTGAAGGCGGAGTACGTGCTGCCCACGCTCACCGACCATATGATGCGCGACGAAGGGCTGACCGTGGATGTGCTGACCACAGATTCGGAATGGTTCGGCGTAACCTATCAGGCGGATAAGCCCTATGTGCAGCAACAGCTGCTTTCCATGCATCAAAGCGGCTTCTACCCCAATACGCTGTTTGCATAAAGGAGTATCGAATGAAAATATTATTGACGGGCGGCGCGGGTTATATCGGATCGCATACCTATGTGGCGTTGTGCGCGGCGGGGCACGAGGCGGTAATCGCGGACAACCTGTACAACAGTTCCCCCATCGTTTGCAAGCGGCTGGAAGCCATCACCGGCAAACCCGTTCTTTTTCACGAGGTGGATATCTGCGACGCCGAAGCCATGGACAAGCTTTTTACACAGTACGGGTTTGACGCCGTCATCCACTTTGCAGGCTACAAGGCGGTAGGCGAAAGCGTGGCAAAGCCGCTGATGTATTACCGTAATAATCTGGACAGCACCCTGACGCTGTGCGAAACCATGAAAAAGCACGGTGTAAGCCGTCTCGTTTTCTCTTCCTCCGCCACGGTATACAACGCTTCCGCGCCTTCGCCGCTGGGCGAGGATATGCTTGTGGGCGGGTGCACCAATCCATACGCATGGACGAAGTATATGATTGAGATCATGCTTGCCGATATCGCCCGTGCCAATCCGGAATGGTCAGTGGCGCTGCTGCGGTATTTCAACCCGATCGGCGCACACGAAAGCGGAACCATCGGCGAGGACCCCGTAGGAATTCCCAACAACCTGATGCCCTACATCACGCAGGTAGCGTCCGGCGTACGGGAAAAGCTAAGTGTCTTTGGCAATGATTATCCCACGCCGGACGGCACCGGTGTGCGCGATTACATCCATGTGGTGGACCTCGCCAAAGGCCATCTGATCGCCTGCGACTACCTGCTCACGCATACCGGCTGTGAAGCGTTCAACCTGGGAACCGGCGTAGGTTACAGCGTGCTGGATGTTGTGAAGGCCTTCGAGCGTGTTTCGGGCGTACCCATCCCCTATGTGGTCACAGACAGGCGCCCAGGAGATCTGGCAACCTGTTATTCCAATCCGGCCAAAGCCGGTAAAGTGCTCGGCTGGAAAGCGGAAAAGGACCTGGACGATATGTGCCGCGATTCCTGGCACTGGCAAAGCCTGAACCCCAAGGGTTACCGAAGCTGATCTATCGGCGGCGGAGAGTTATCGTATTTTACTGAGCATGCTTTATAGCATGCTTCAGGCTGTCAAAAAAGAAGGGTCCAGGGCTGAAAGCCCTGGTCAGGGTGCAGGGGTGAAACCCTTGCCGGGGATTGGGGTGGAACCCCAAAGGCTTGCGTTAGAACAAAGGGGTAAGCGAGCGAACAGCGCCGAATGCGCTATGAAGCGAGCGGCGATAACGACCCGAAGAGGTTCTTTGACAGGCGAAGCATGCTGTATGGCATGCTTTTTTCACATTTTCTGCCAAACAAGGATTGACAATTTTCATCCTTTGTCTTATTATGACCATATCGTCTTTATTAGTCATACGTTATTCGGAGGTGATCACATGCCCAAGTCCTTTACCGAAAAGGAGAAGACCTATATCCGGGATCGGCTGATCCGTGAAGCCGAAGCCTGCCTGGCTATGTACGGTGTGCGAAAAACCACCGTGGATGAGCTGGTGCACCGGGCGGGGATCCCCAAGGGTACGTTTTATCTGTTTTATGAGTCCAAGGAGGCTCTGATCTTTGATGTGATCCTGAAGCTGAATACGGAGGTACAGCAGCAATTGCTCCAGACCATCGCCGTTATGGGGGCAAAGCCGAGCGTAGAGCAACTTACGGACATCATCCTCGGATTTTATCAGTCGCTGGATGGCAGCTTTTTGCTCAAGCTGATTGAAAACGGAGAGCTGGAATTCCTGTTGCAGAAAGCCCCGCCGGAAGTTGCCCACATCAATGCGATGGAGGACGACGCCATGGCCGCCCGGCTGATGGCGCTATTCCCCGAAGCGAACGCCCAGCAGGCCGAGCTGATCAGCGCGGCAATGCGGGGCGCCTTTCTGATGATGCTGCACAAAAAAGAAATCGCCTATGAACCGTTTTCTGATGTTCTGCGGCTCATGATCCGCGGTATTATTTTGCAAATGTTTGGAGGCCAACCATGATTACCGTCCAAAATCTGGTATTCAGCTACACGCACAAGCCTTTCATCCGGGATCTCAGCTTTGAGGTAAAAAGCGGGGAGATTTTCGGCTTTCTCGGCCCGTCCGGCGCGGGGAAAAGCACACTTCAAAAGATCCTGATCGGTCTGCTGCCCCGCTATGGCGGCAACGTGCTGGTAAACGGAGCTGAAGTGAAGCATGCCGGAAAAGAGTTTTATGAAACTGTCGGCGTGGATTTTGAGTTTCCCAGCCTGTACGAAAAGCTGACGGCATGGGAGAACCTGACCTTCTTCGCCTCGCTGTATCCCGCCCATCGGGAGATCGACATGCTGCTGCGCGCCATCGGGCTGTATCAGGACGCGGATAAAAAGGTATCCGAGTATTCCAAGGGGATGAAATCGCGGCTGAACTTCATCAAAGCGTTGCTGCACTCCCCCTCGCTGCTGTTTCTGGATGAACCGACCAATGGGCTGGACCCCTCCAATGCCCGCGTTATGAAGGAGTTGATTCTCCGGGAAAAGGCGGCGGGCCGTACCATCATCCTAACCACCCATAATATGTACGACGCTACCGAGCTTTGCGACCGGGTGGCGTTTATCGTAGACGGCTCCATTGCCGCGCTGGATACGCCCGCGGCACTGATGACCCGCAAAGGTGCGGAGCAGCTGCGCTATACCTGGCGCGCCTCCAACGGCGAGCTGCTGGAGCGCACCGTGCCGCTTTCGATGACCGCCGCGGATGAAACGCTCTGCACGCTTATCCGGGACAATAAGCTGGTCTCCATCCATTCCTCCGAACCGACGCTCAACGATGTGTTCGTTGAGATTACCGGGAGACATCTGCAATGAAAACCACAGCCTTGCTGCGGGGTGATATCCGCTTCCAGTTCCGGTACGGGTTTTACGGTATCTATCTGGTTTTTACCCTGGTTTACATCGGCCTGCTGAATGCCCTGCCGCAGGCATGGCGCGCCGATGCAGCGCTGATCATGATCTTTACCGATCCGGCGGCCATGGGCCTGTTCTTTATGGGTGCGATTGTGCTGTTCGAAAAAAACGAGCATGTGCTGGATTCCCTTGCCGTATCCCCCGTGAGCGCACGGGACTATGTGCTTTCCAAGCTGATATCCATCGGGGTTATCTCCACAGCGGCTGCCCTTGCCATCGCCTTGGCTGCCGGGGTACTGTACAACCCCTTGCTGTTTCTGGTTTCGGTATTCCTGTGCTCTTGCCTGTTTTCCGCACTGAGCCTGATCGCCGCCTGCAAAGTTAAAACGCTGAATCAGTTCTTCCTTGTCGTCGTCCCGATCGAAGTGCTGGTAACGGTACCAGCCATTTTGTGGATGTTCTGGTTTCCGTCCGGGCTTTTGCTGCTGCACCCCGGCGTGAGCATGCTGGCGTTGTGCTCCGGTTTGGGAAATCCCCTGCTGCCCCTTGCCTCCCTGCTGATCTGGACAATTATCATTGGCCTTCTCGCGGAAAAAACCGTTAGCCGAATGCTGCAGTCCGTAGGAGGAATCACCTTATGAGAGCTACCGCGCGTTCGTTTCAAATGTTTATCCGTCAAATCCGTTCCGACAGCATGCTGTATCTGTTCTGCTTCCTGCCGTTTGTGGTGGCCGCCGTGTTCCGCTTCGGGATCCCGTTTCTGGAGACGCAGCTTTGCGCCGTATTTGGCAAGCCTGCCATCCTGGCGGATTATTACCTGTTGTTTGATCTGTTTCTGGCCGTGTTCGCCCCGTACTTTCTGGTGTTCATCTCCGCCATGGTAATGCTTACGGAGATTGATGAGCGCACCGCCGCCTATCTGGCTGTTACCCCAATCCAAAGGCGGGGCTATCTGCTCTCGCGCCTGCTGTACCCTGCGGTGTTTTCCATGTTCATCTCGGCGGGGCTGATGCTGTGCTGCACGCTGACGCCGTGGACGCCCCTTCATATCTTGCTCGTATGCCTGTTGTCCGTTGTGCTGTGTATCCCCGTAGCCATGCTGGTGGTCGTGTTTTCCCATAACCGCGTAGAAGGCATGGCGCTGGCAAAGCTGGCCGGACTTGTGCTCTTCGGGCTGCCGGTTCCGTTTTTTCTGACAACCAATGATCAGTACCTTTTTGCCTGGCTGCCGTCGTATTGGATGGCCAGGGTATTTGTGCGCGCCGACTATCTGGCCATTCTCCCCGCTTTGTTGATCTCCTTCGCCTGGATCTGGGTGCAATACCGGCGGTTTTCCGCCAAGCTGCTATAATGCCTTGCTATGCAGATCGAATTTACTCACTGACGCTTGTGCAGCCTTTTCATATGCATTGCCGCAAAATGCAGGGCTCAATGAATGCCCCCGTGCAGGAGGCTGGATAGCATTGATCTGATTGGCGGTTGCCATCATCGGGGATATAGTTTTGGATATACAACCAAATAGTGCCGGGTATTGGGTGCTAATATTGCTAATAAGCGCAAAGCCGCAGGAGTTGGGCATCACACCGTTTTTTTCCAATACCTTCACAAACTTCATCAGCCTCCTGTTGGATGACCAGATTCCCGCCCATCGCAACCTTCACCACATCCTGAAAGCCAAGCATTTTATGTTGCCGAGTGCCTTGCCTACCTGTGTATCATCCAGCGCATCCACATTGGATGGCGGTACCATCGCAATAATCGATGGCTAACGGTTCTTGAGTTTCTCTGCCGCGTAAACCAGATCGCTGCAGCCCTGCACCATGCAAAAAAGGCACATCTGCACACAGACTCCGCAGCGGATGCACTTTTCGTCATCAATAGCCGCTTCCCCATAAAAGTTCACGGTAATACCGCCCGTGGGGAAAGTGCTCATACAGGGGCGTTTATTGTCCGATATAGCGTTACACGGACATACCCAATAGCTGCCATATTCTATACATTTATCGTGATTGATTAAATATTCATACAATTTAATCTGTTTGCTGGATTGTGTTCATACAAATCGAAGCAAAAACCCTGCATTGAGGGTTTAAAAACGCAATTCGTTACTACACTGCCGATTGAGCACAGGGCATTGATTCAGCATTTGCCCAAGCAAATGAAACCAATGCCCCGTGTAATGATGGTTTGGATTTTTGTCGGATTGTGCTTTTGAAAGCCACATCAGTAGCGCCGAGTTGTCAAGGCTTTCTCAAACTCTAGCTGGCGGAAAGATAACGTACTAGCGCACAGTATATTAGTTCATCGTTTCCCTAGTTCAGGTCCATCAGCTTTGCGGTAACGCCTTCCAGCTTGCTCAGGTCCTGCACCAGCTGCTCCACCTCCGCTTTTTCGCCGCAGGGCTGGAGCATGATGATGCCGAAGTTCGCGCATTCGTCCTCGCTGATATCATGCATGCCAAGGCGGGTTTTGATCTTGCATCCGTTCTTTGTCAGCACTTCCTGCAGGCGTTGGGCATTGCTTACGCGGTTATCCATTTTGATTCCGATAAGATAATTACAATTCATCTTGTTTCTCTCCTTTTGGCTGTGGGGGGACATAAGTTTTCATGATTGTGGTGATAAAGTATTCCTGTCTCTGCCAGTATAACCATTTTCTCAGAAGGATAAACAATTTTCAAGTCCCGGTCCGTCATAATTCATAATAGCAGTTAATTTCTTATCATCGAACATAATTTCTCACTTAACGCCATGATTCCCTGTCTTTTTTCCGTTTGCCGTTCCCAAAAGCCGTCAATGCGGTTATAATGGAACAGATATTATTTTTCGAACAAAAAGTTGGATGGAGATTTTGCCATGGAATTAGTCAAGGAACGCATACTGAGAGACGGCCGGGTCAAGGATGAAGAGATCATCAAGGTGGATGGATTTCTAAACCATCAGATTGATATTCAGCTGATGGATGCCATCAGCAAGGAATTCAAGCGCCTGTTCGCGGACGAAAAGATAACCAAGGTGATCACCATCGAGGCCAGCGGGATTGCCATCGCTTGTTTCACAGCTTTGCAGTTCAATGTTCCCATGGTGTTTGCCAAGAAATCCGAGAGCAAAAACATAGACGGCGAAGTATATAAAACAACCGTTACCAGCTTTACCCGCGGACGGGATTACACCGTGATTTTAGAAAAGCGATACCTGTCCGCCGACGACCGCATCATCATCATCGACGATATTCTGGCAACCGGCAAAGCCCAGCAGGGGTTGCTGGATATCAGCCGCCAGGCCGGGGCCACCGTGGCCGGTATCGGTATCGTGATCGAAAAGGGTTTTCAGGGCGGCGGCGACGAGCTGCGCAAGGCCGGATACAATGTACAGAGCCTTGCCATCATCGACAGCATGAAAGACTGCAAGGTAAAATTCCGCGACTGAAACCCCTTAGATACAGAGAACCCTTCCGCAGCATGTGCGGAAGGGTCTTTTATATTGATGTCTGTGTATCCCGTCGGTTATCGGTCCTCGCGGAAATACGGCAGCCCCAGGCTCTCCGGCGGCTGGTTTTCGTGCTTTCTGCGTATGGAAACCACAATCAGCACGATGATCGTCACCACATACGGCAGCATTTTGAAAAGCTCCTGAGAGGACCGGGTCAGTCCGCCGATATAGAAATACAACCAGAACAACACCCCGAACAGATAGGAGCCCCAAATCGCCTGTTTGGGCTTCCAGCGTGCAAAAATCACCAGTGCTACGGCCAGCCAGCCCAGTTTTTCTATGCCGCCGTCGTTCGCCCAGGTGCCTTTAATATAGTCCATCACATAATACAGTCCGCCCAGCCCGGTGATAGCCGCGCCGATGCAGGTGGACAGGTATTTGTATTTTCCCACGCTGATTCCGGCGGCGTCGGCCGTCGCCGGGTTTTCTCCCACGGCGCGCAGGTTAAGCCCCTTGCGCGTCCTGCCAAAGAACCAGCTCATGATAAACGCCAGGATGATGGCGACGTACACCATAAAGCCCAGCGAGGACAATACCCCCACATTGGAAAGAAACGGCAGGGTTGCCCGGTAGGCGCCGCTCGTCGCGGCCACGGAAATCTGCCCCACGCCCCCGGCCATCTTGTTCATCGCGCCGCCGAAAAAGTTTGCGACGCCCGAGCCGAAAATTGTCAGCGTCAGGCCGGTTACATTTTGGTTGGCCCGCAGCGTAATGGTGAGAAAGCTGTAGATGAAACCACCCAATACGGAGGCCGCCAGCGCGCAAAGCAGCGCAATGATCAGCCCGACAAACGGCACGGGCGTTGTCGTGTAGGTTTCATACAGGAAAGAACCGGCCAGTCCGGCGATACCGCCCAGGTACATAATACCCGGTACGCCCAGGTTCAGGTTGCCCGATTTTTCCGTCAGTATCTCTCCCAGGGCACCGAACAGGATCACCGTGCCGAACACCAGAGCGGCCTGCAACAAAGAAAGTATGCGATCCATATCAGTCGTTCTCCTTTCTGCCGCGGAAGATCAAGCGGTATCGGGTGAAAAACTCGCTGCCCAGAATGAAGAACAGGATAATGCCTGTGATCATCTGGGATGCATAATCGTTGAGGTTATACTGCGAGGCGATCTGGATTGCTCCCTTTTCGAGGAAAACAAGCAGCACCGCGACCAGTACCATCACAAAAGTATTGAACTTTGCCAGCCACGCCACAATAATGGCGGTAAACCCGCTGCCTCCGGCCGTGCTGGTGGAGATGGTATGAGAGGCCCCCGCCACCGCGATGTACCCCGCCAATCCGCAGATCGCGCCGGACAGCATCATGGTCCGGACGATCACGTTTTTGACGTTGATCCCGATGTAACGCGCTGTATTCTCCGATTCCCCGACCACAGCGATTTCATAGCCGTGCTTGGAGTAGCGCAGGTAGATAAACATGATCACCGTCAGCACCAGCACAATGATCACATTCAGCATATATTTCTGTCCGAACACAGCCGGAAACCATCCTGCCTGCGTTTGCTGGTTGATAATACCGACCGTGTTGGAGCCGAACGGGTTTTCCCAGATAGCGACAAAATAGGAGGTCAGCTGGATGGCAACATAGTTCATCATCAGGGTAAACAGTGTCTCGTTGGTGCCAAAGCGTGCCTTGAATAGCGCCGGAACGGCACCCCAAACCGCGCCCGCCACACAGCTTGCTACAAACGAAATCACCAGCAGCGCCCATGTCGGCAGCGCGGAGCCCAGGTAAATCATGATGGCGGCGGTTGTAATGCCGCCGATCAGAATCTGTCCCTCTGCCCCGATGTTCCAGAACTTCATTTTAAAAGCAGGCGCCAGACCGATGCCAATGCACAACAGCATCATGATATCGCGCAGGCATACCCATGTTCGCCTTTGGGAGCCAAAATTCCCCTCAAACATCGCTTCGTACACCTTGAGCGGGTTAAGGTGCACAATCGCAAAGATCACAATCGCGCTGACAACCAGCGCAAGCACAAGCCCCGCCAGCCGGATCAGCCAGCTGTGCCACAGAGCGATCGAATCGCGCTTGGCGATGCGCACAAGCGGTGTTTTATGCGTTTGATTCATGCTGTATGTCCTCTCCGTGTCTGGTCATCATCAGGCCGACCTCATTTTTATCCGCGTCTTTTCCGGAAACGATTCCGCTCACTTTGCCGTCGCTTAGGACAAGGATCTTGTCGCACAGTTCCAGCAGCACATCCAAATCCTCACCAACAAAAATCACAGCCACGCCTTTTTTCTTCTGCTGGTTGATAAGATTGTAGATGGTATAGGAGGAATTTATGTCCAGCCCGCGAACCGCGTAAGCCGTCATCAACACGGTTGGGGAGGAGGATATTTCGCGCCCGACCAGCACCTTTTGCACGTTGCCGCCCGAAAGCCTTCGCACAGGAACAGAAAGCCCCGGTGTGTTCACATTCAGCTCCTTCACGACGGTTTTCGCCAAACGGCGGGGCTCCTTCCGGTCTGTAAAAAATGATTTCCCGTTTCTGAAGGAGCGCAGCATCATGTTGTGGGTCAAGTCCATGTTGCCAACCAGCCCCATGCCCAGCCGGTCCTCCGGCACAAACGACAGCATGACGCCCATGTTAAATATCTCTCGCGGATTTTTATCGGCAAGCTCCACCACATTGGCGGTTTCCGGCTCGATATACTGGATATTCCCCGACTCCAGGGGCTGCAGCCCGGCAATCGCCTCCAGAAGCTCCTTCTGGCCGCAGCCGGAGATCCCTGCGATACCCAATACCTCTCCGGAATAAACAGTGAAGGAAACATCGCTGAGTTTCAGTACGCCGTCCTTGTCCCGCACGGTCAGGTGGTTCACCGCCAGCCTCGGCTGCGGGTTCATAGGCTCTGGCCGCTCAATATTCAGCGACACCTGACGGCCGACCATCATGTTGGTCATTTGCGCGGCGTCCGTGTCCTGCGTCGCCATTTCCCCCACATATTGCCCGCGCCTGAGCACCACCACCCGGTCTGAGATCGATTCCACCTCATGCAGCTTATGCGTGATGATAACAATCGCCTTTCCATCCTTGCGCAGGTTACGCAGCACATGGAAGAGCTTCTCCGTTTCCTGCGGGGTGAGCACGGCGGTGGGTTCGTCCAGAATCAAGATGTTCGCGCCCCGGTACAGCACCTTAACAATTTCGACCGTCTGCTTCTGCGAAACGGACATATTGTAGATTTTTTGCTCGGGGTTTACGTCGAACCCATACATCTCGCAGATTCCGCGTATCTTTTCACCGACGGCCTTCAGATCCAGCTTGCCCTTGCCCGGCATGCCGAGAATGATGTTTTCCGCTACGGTAAGCACATCGACCAGCTTGAAGTGCTGGTGGACCATGCCAATGCCAAGCTCATACACATCCCGGGGACTGCGGATGGTAACCTCCCGGCCATTGACAAACACATGCCCGGCGTCTGGATAATAGATGCCGGACAGAATGTTCATCAGCGTAGTTTTACCGCTGCCGTTTTCTCCCAGCAGCGCTAAAATCTCACCCTTGTAAATATCCAGGCTCACCTGCTCGTTTGCCACCACCGTGCCAAACGTTTTGGTGATATTGCGCAGGCTGATCGTCGCCTTATCGGATTGCATCGCAGATACCCTCCAAATAATGGAAAGAGCCACTTGCAACGGTGGCCCTTCCCATTTGTAATCAGAGTTGCTTGTGTGTTAGTTCAGCTCGGTAATGCCGTCGATACGCAGACCGAAGTACGGAGCGCTGCGGAGCGTGGACTCTTCGAAAATGCCGTTCACGATTGCTTCGCCAGTATCGTTGACCCAGTCGCCGTCGGTATCGATCGCCATATAGCTCGTCACGGTTTCGCCGCCAACAGTGAACGAAGCGGTATCAAACACATTCAGGGAGCCATCTTTCAAAGCTGCTTCCACTTCCGCAACCTTCTCGGCGGTGCCTGCGGCACAGCTTTCGCCCAGCGCGGAGATCATAACAGCGTCTTCGGAATAGCCGGCGGCCCAGTCTGTCGCAATTTCTTCACCGCTGAGCATGCAATTCATCGCGTAGGTGTAGTAAACGCTCCAATTGTTCTGCGCGCTGGTCAAAGCGGCTTTCGGAGCCACGGTGAGCATATCCACATTATAGCCAACACAGTATATCGTCGTTCCGCCTTCCAGCAGCGCTTCACAGGCAGAGGGAGCACCGGTGGAGTCCGCGTGCTGGCTGATGATAATGCAGCCGGAGGAAACCAGCGCGTTGGCAGCTTCCGCCTCCGCGGTCGGATCATACCAGGAATTGGTATAGGTCACATCCATCGCAACATTGCTCACAATGGATTTCACGCCAAGGTAGAAACCGGTGTATCCGGAAACCACTTCCGCATAAGGGAAAGCGCCAACATAACCGATTTTGATGTTGCCGTTGGCATCCATATTCTTGTCTGCCACGGCGCCGTCGGCTACGAGTTCAGCCAGTTTCATACCGGCCACCACGCCGGATACGTAGCGGGACTGATAGGTATCGTTAAACGCGTTCTTAAAATTCGCCAGGCCGGAAAGAGCGGCCATATCGCCGGTCATGGAGATGAAAACAGCCTCAGGGCATTCGCTGGCCGCTTGCTGCATATAGCTCTGGTGTCCGTAGCTGTCGGAGATGACATAGCTGCAGCCCTGCTCCACAAGGTCCATTGCCGTGTCATAGCAGTTTTCGTCTTCGGAAATATTGTATTTCCAAATGATCTGATCCGCAGAAATACCAACAGCCGCCGCTGCCGTCTCGATACCCTGAATATGAGCATAGTCATAACCGGTGTTCTCGTCATGAACCAGGATAACGCCAATCTTCACAGCGTTTGCGTCCGCCACCGCCGTTGTAGCGGCAAATACGAATACGAGGGACAGCACGAGCAGCAACGAGATAACCTTTTTCATTTTTCATCCTCCATACACATTGCTAAATATAGTTTGCAGCGCAAATTATACCCGGATGGAACCTGCGCCCTGCCTTTGGAAAAGCTGAGCAGCACAGTATCAAGATACTGTGTTTGCAATCGTTTGTCAATACGATATGTAATGCCCAGCCTCCATTTGACAAGGGTTGAACCCAATCTCGGATCGTTGCCGGTCATTTCAGTTTACTTAAATATACAGACACTGAATATTACTGTTCAGCTTGAAAACATTGCACGTAAGGTAAAGCCACGTTCAAGCAGCTGCATACCCTTGTATTTTGTGCAAAGCGGCAAGCAAAACAATGCAATGGGAAAGCGCCGCTGAAAACGAACAAAATAAAAACATTGAAAGCAGAACCTGTTGAAGGGGAATGGTTCCTTTGCTTATATCGAAGCGCCGGATTGTATAGTCCGTATCCATCGTCTCCGCCGCCTGATTTCCGTTTTTCGGGAACAAAGCTTTTCCATTTCTATATGAAAGGTTCTTTAAAATGCTCTCCAAACATGCCAGCCCGCCGTGCATAGTTGCATTTGAAGCGTACCACTTTCCCAATGATTTCAGGAAACCAGCTTGGGCCGCTTCTTTTTGCTCTTTGCCAGATACATTTCCTGATCGGCCCGTTTGTAGAGTTCTTCCACATATTCGTCCGTATCGGGATTCCATACGGAATATCCAATACTTAGCCCAATCGTAACCGGCTCCGTCTGCAAGCGGTTCCAGGCAATTACATTGGACTGTATCGTTTCGATCAGATCCTCCACCTCATGCTTGTTTCTGGCCGGGTAGACAATACAAAACTCATCCCCGCCGTACCGCGCCAGAAATGCAGGTGTGTTTTTACAGGACTGCTTTAAAATGTCCGCTACCGCAACCAGAATCCCGTCGCCGTAAAAATGCCCGTACGTGTCGTTGACCAGTTTAAAGCCGTCCACATCCATCATGATCAGCGCAAGAATCCCTTTGTTGTCGGAATCCTTGGTTTCGTGGAGCAAATACATATTCAGTTCGCGTCGATTGTTAATCCCCGTCAGGGGATCCGCCGATATCTGCTGATTGAGGGAATCGATATACAGCATCATGATCGAAACCGCAACAAAAACCCAAATCAGCGTCAAGCCATAGATAAAGGTCTGTATGATGCCGCCGATCGCCGCCGGTATAATAAAGTAAACCATTGGGTAATAGCGCCGTTTTTCTTCCTTCCAGTTAGCACGGCGGATAGCGATCAGGCCTCGCACGCTTGCGTACCCCATGTAAAAGAACGCCAGTCCGGCATACAGCAAATACCCGGTATTGCGATGATATACGTTGTTTTCATCAATGATAAACACACTTTTTGTAAAGAGATTAATCACCAAAAACAACAGCAATGCCACCATCGGAATCGCCAGCAGGTGCAGTCTGCGGTATGTCTCCTTCTGTCTTTTATTAAGAAATAGTTCTACATAAACAACCCAGAGAAACGGCATCAGGATGTTGAAACAGTAATAAAGCGTTTCAACGATAATATTAACAGCCCGGGCATGGGGAAATGTTGTTCCATCAAGAAGCCAGCAGGCGGTATCAATAACCAGAATTGAAATCTCGGCATAAACCAACAGGTTGAACTGCCGCTGCAAGGTTGAAAATCCAGTATTCTGCCGCTGATTGAAAATGATAATCAAAAGCAGAAATATACCGACAATGCTGATTTCAATATAGAGTACGTTTTGCATTATCATCCCCCATTGTACATGAAACCTGTATGAATATGCTTTTGTATTGGAAAAATTATACGATTACATATTCGAATACGGTAATTCGTTTCATACAGCTTATCAAAGCTGTACCGATAACTACGACTTACTATTCAACGATCATTTTATATGTATAAACTATCACCTTCCTGCTGTCCCGTCAAGTATCGTCTGCATAACCGCATCAGCACCAACAGCTAAACCGTTGCCCATGCCTTATTCCCACTCGCTTCTTCAGTGTGTAACCTAAACGATTGCGCTTAGATAATCTAGCTTATGCTGTTTTGATTATCTATATAATCCATAACGCAAGGGATATCTGATTTTTTGTTGCCAGACTGTTGCCAAGATATCCCTTAGTAATTTATCATGAACAAGCGAAATCAGCAACCATTAATATTACTCAGTGTCTGTGTTTTCTGAGCCTTTACTAGCAATACTAATCAAATTCACTTTCTCGACTATATCTTTAAGCAGACCAGTAAAAAACTCTAATACTTGGTTATCCGTTTCTGTAGGATTTTCGGATAGCACATCATAGTGATCTCCAGCGGCAAAGTCAATAATCTCGTAAACTTTTGTGGCGTTGATGCTTCTGTTTTGCGCGTCAATCGAATGTTTCTCTTCACCGTTCAGAATAATCTTTATGGATTTATCTGCACACATAATTAACTTAATTACTTTTTCCATAGACTTTTAGCCTCTTTTCAATGGTTTCTTTTCCACCATCCATATTTTGTGCAATGAGTTCAAGAATATCTGTTTGCTCGTCCTCATACTCCAGGCAACCGTTTTTAGCTGAAATTATCCCGTTATCATTTTTAACAAAAATCACATTATCGACATCCAGATTAACCACCAATAATGGATTGTGTGTTACAAATATTATCTGCTTCTTATCTCGAATATCATTGAAATATCCAATGAGTTTCTTACTGATGTTATTGTTCGATATGTTATCTTCCGGTTGGTCTACAATCAACACTCGCCAGTCCTGATCATCCTTTGTGAAGAACTTATAATATGATAATGACATCTCTCCTAAAGTGTTACCAATTTGCTGATCCGCTCCATCCATAATATAATCATGCGTCTTAGTCGCATCACTGATAAATTTCTCGAAATTCTCATCCCATTTCGTATTAATATCTGAAATGGAAGTACAGTTTCTAATCGCATCAGAGTATTGCTTATAAGTGTTAATCGTCTGAATGCTATTAAGATTATTATAGTCCTTAACAAACATTTTAGCAAAGAAACTATCTAGCATGGAAACGCCATTATAAACTGCTTCTCGGTTAAAATAAAAACCTTGTTTGGGGTTCTTTGTTACTCCTTCTATCGCAGGAGGGTTGGCTGGCCATAAAACATCAGAAAAGGACGCTTCAATAGTAGTAACCACAACATCAGTCAATTGTCTTTTTTTCTTGTTATAGTCCTTGATTTCCCTATCCTTAGCAGATAAATGTTCCTTAACTTTTCGCAAATAGTCGTCTAAGCAACTGTGCATTATATTCTTCACATTTGCTTCGTAATTTTTTACACTCCATTTGCGCTCAATATCATCACGTATTAACTTCAACTCTCTGATGATTTGTTCCATTTGATCTTTGTATGGTTCAAAGTATGCTTCGCTTATTAATGTACTCAGTTTTTTCAGAATGCTTTGTATATCTTTACGTGCTTTTTCATGAGGGTTGTCTGTGCTCTCAAACATCTCATTTCCTGTAATATCCACATAATAATTTCTGGCAACCATTCCTTCTTCAAAGGCAATAGTGTACTTGCTTAGAGAATCTAACTTCTCCTGCTTGTCAACTTGGGCCTTTATTCCCTTTTTTATAGCATCAGCATATGTAGTATATACCTCCCTGAAGGGCATGCAATCAAGTTCCTTAAATCCGCTATCCTCACCAGCAGAAAACAATGTTTTCTCGTTAAATTTCCTTATTATTTGTCCTTGTTCAATGTATTTTACTTTCTGAGGATCAATAGAGCACTGCACCTTGAGAGCATTATCACGTATAAGTCTCTTTACATACGCTTCTGATGTTGTTCCATTGATTAGCTTTAATAATGTAGTCTTTCCCGACCCATTTTCGCCAATGATCGCGTTTACACCATTAACGAGTGGGAGTTTTTGTTCCACAATTTCTAAACAATCAACGGCGATTGGATCAAGGTTTTCACTGCAATTAAATCTTGTTTCTGGAGAAGTAACCGCCATTAAAAGCCCTTTGAAGGTGGGCAGGATTTTTGCCTTAGAATGATGGAAGTCTTTATTCTGATTCTTCTTATCATGATATGGATAGCAAGTCCAATCATGGCAGTCACTCCCTGAAAAGAGTGAGACGGGCAATGAAAGCTCTTTTAGATTATTAAGTAATATTCCTTCAACCTTTGGCTTTTGAAATTCGAGAGCATTGATATAACCAAGTCTAATGATTTGTTCTACATCGGTTGCTGAATCGCTTAATGAATTATGTTTGCCATTTTGATTGTGAATATCCTTTCTCTGTGATGCTATCAATATTGTGTTTAGTCCGATTTTTTTTAAGATATCTTCAAAGTCTTTTTTTGAATAGGCTCCCTGTACATCTGTTAACAGATTTGTTTGCAAACCATCTTTAATTTTCTGCAGTTTATCTACATCCTTATTGGCATCAAATATTGTTATAATATGACATTTTTCCATCCCCTCATCAATGATAACATCAAATTCGACTCCGGCTAAGACGGCTTTTACACTTGGATAAGGATGATCGCCTTGTCCCAATATTCTATTGATTTCAACATAAAGTTCTGGATTAAAACGATTGTGATCAGTTATGGAAAATAGTGCAACGTTATTCTGGTCAAGATGAGAAAGCAAAAGCCCGAGGTTCTCCTTAGTAGAAAGGTCGACAATCCCAGCGCTTTCCTTATATCTACTCTCTTTTGAATGAATGTGTAGATCGAACTTTATAATCGAATTTAGTACATAAGCCACTGAGAAAACCTCCCTTTCACTTTAAGCCGCCACTGCGTTCCTATTGATTCCTTCAATAACAGCCCGCAAACCCATAAACATTGTCACATCATCAAACAGTTCGCTGATATTGCCCCGATCGGTAAACGGACTTTCCTGCAACACCGCCAAGTCTTTCATCATGCCGTTTCTAACGATATAATTGATAACCTGCCGGACAAAGAACATCTGTTGACTATCCAGCGAAACATCATTGAGAAACTGCGAAAACGCTTCGTTAGCAGCTTGCTGACTAAGGCCCACAATGGAGCGCACAAGTTCTCCCAGGGGCGTTTTTCCATACTGCGCGTTATACTGTTCTTTAGTGCCGAGTTCGTTCCATAAAACGTGTTCAAGAGAGCGTACATCCGTCGATGTTAAGGGCATGTTCCCTTTCAGCTTTGCGATGGCCGGAACATCCTGATGCTGAAGAATATAGTAATTTACTTTTTTCTTATAATTAGCCAAATCATCATTATCCAGCTCTGACTCATTCCATTCGATGGACAGGATGTCATCGGTAAAGTTGGTATCGTAACGAACGCGTTCATCTTCCGGAATAAACTTGATTAAATTTCGCAGTTTGACACGGACATCCTCATAATCCGAAATGCCGGCACGCTCAAGCAAGCCGTTATGAATGATTTGCTCAATAAGCGCCTGCTGCTGAGCGATGGCCGGGATATTGCCATATTTCGATAACGCTGATGCTTTGCGAATCGCATCATTTTTCGCGCGTTTGATGCTTTTGCCGACCAACAGGGCAAGTTCAATTTGGTAGATCAGTATATCGAACCGTGTCGCCGAAATATCGTCGCCCGAGGGCAGCACGAGCGGAGCAATATGTTCGGTTATCTGCAATGTATGTTCAAAGGTCAGTGTGATAAAATCATCCTCGCATTGGTATTTATCAATCATTCGTAAATGCTGCTTTACGGCGAAGTTGTCTCGCGGCAGCGCTTTCACCTGTGTGACCAAATCTTTCACAAGCTCTTTCCGGTACGCTTTTAATATGTCTGTTTGGAACGTGATTTCTTGCAGCTTATAGACCATTTCAACTTTCGTGTTGAACATCCGTTCCTGAAGCGTAGGGACCGTTCCAGCCTCGCGACCCCTGGCATGCAGCCGGAAAAATGCGAAGTTACCGCACAAATCAATGATCGTAAACTGTTGCTTATCCTCTCCGTCGATCAGCTTCTCACATGTGCGCGTTCCGCGGCCAATCATTTGCCAGAACTTGGCCCGGCTCAACACCTTTTTGAAAAAGACGAGGTTTAAAATTTCCGGCACATCGATACCCGTATCTAGCATATCCACCGAAATGGCGATCTGCGGCAATTTATTTCTATCCGAAAAGTCATCAATCAGGCTTTGGGCATAATTGGTATAGTTGTCGATGACCCGCGCATAATGGTTTGGATAATCGGGGAATTCCCGGTTCCATACATCCATTATTTTTTCTGCATGTTTGTGGCTCTTGGCAAAAATGATCGTTTTGCCGATTTTCTCACCGAAATCCACACGCTGGCCATGTTGCATCAAAACAGCCAGCGCCTTTTTGATGGTATCCTGATTGAAAATCCATTCGTTTAGCGCGCTTGAATCAATACTTTCCGGCATGTTGCCATTCTCGTCGGCGAAGGTGTTTTCATACGCCTCCTGTTCCTCCGGGGAGAGCTCCGTATAGGCAATGCCCTGAGCCATGAATTTAAGTTCCGTTTCTACAGATACAAAGTCCACTAGGTATCCATCCTGTACCGCCTGGGTAAGCTCGTAACCATAGGTGGGCACACCGCTTTCCAGATCAAAAATTTCATAGGTGTTTTTGTCGATCTCATCCTTGGGCGTTGCGGTTAAGCCGACCAGCAGTGCATCAAAGTAGGTAAAAATGTCCTTGTACTTGTTATAAATGCTGCGGTGCGCCTCATCCACAATAATCAGGTCAAAGTGCCCCGGCGTAAAAAGCCTGTCACCCTGCTCGTCCCTTGTGGCATCGATGCAGTTCATCATGGTTTGGTAGGTGGAGAACACCGCGCGGGCGCTGGCTTCCTCCTTTCCTTCG
Source organism: Candidatus Limiplasma sp. (assembly GCA_963664595.2). Taxonomy (GTDB): domain Bacteria; phylum Bacillota; class Clostridia; order Christensenellales; family Aristaeellaceae; genus CAXXOK01. Next base: position 1,081,519 of record CAXXOK010000010.1, read on the forward strand.
GTAAGGTTGCACAGGGATAGATTGGGCAGCAGGTTATGAAATGCGCGCTTGGCTTGCGTTACCAAGGCGTTGCGGTCGGCAAGAAACAGCAGATTTTTTACCCATCCGTGGCGAATGAGTACATCCGCAAGGGAAATGACAGTGCGAGTTTTACCGCTACCGGTAGCCATCACCAACAGCGCCTTGCGTCGGTTGCGAGTGCCAAACGCATCGCAGATGGCCTGTATCGCTTCTTTCTGATAATAACGGTTGGATATATCATCGTTACTCTGCACCGCCGTTAGCGTGGTACGGCTTTGCATGATGTTAAATTGTTTTTCCAAATCCCGCTTGGCATAGATGCCGGAAACAAGCCGCTCAGGATAGTATTTGTCGTTCCAAATACGGGTTTCATACCCGTTGGTCATGAAAATAATGGGTCGCCGCCCAAACTTCTTTTCCAAAAAGTCCGCATACAGCACAGCTTGCTGCCGCCCTTTTTCCACGTTGACGCTGGTACGCTTGGCCTCAATGACTGCCAGGGGCAGTCCATTATCGCCCAGAAGCACATAATCCGCCGTGCCCTTACCGGATTTATTAGGCATTTCATCGATGGGGTATTCATCCACCCAGCTTGCGTCGCGTCGCCAACCGGCATCCTGCAGCATCACGTCAATATACGCCTTGCGGGTTTGCACCTCGGTCATATCCATTGGCTTTACGGTATACCCCTGCTTTAGCTGATGTACACGCTTGGCCGTGAGCTTTTCCCGCTTGGGGGAATTTTCGTCCAGCAACGTTTGGAAATCCACTTCTTCTGTCTGCAGGGGTACAACGGGTACCGCGGTATGGCTCAAAACATCCAGAAGCGATGTATCAAAGGGAACCTCTTCATAATCCGTGCTATAGCAATAGGCAACAAAATCCATGAAACTATGCAGGTTTTGCAGTGCCAATACCGCTTGATCCCGCGTAACGCCATTGGCGTTATGGGTAGCGTTATTGCCCACCTTACGCAGATAATTGAGTTTCATGCCCATGCCGGGCGGAATAAGGTCTTTAAAATCCTCGGTGCTGATGAGGGTAACCAGCTTATCATCATAGGGCATGGTGAGGGAACCATCCACACTGTAAACCCACTTTACCGCAAACTCCAACGCCGTCCGGCATGCGGTGGCACACAGAGCGGGCGAAATGGGCAGCACACGTTCCGCCGAAACGGCTGCTTCGGCGAAGGAGTCAAACTGCGGGTCCTTTAATAAAAAATCGAAGTTGGTGTACATGGCGGATCACCTCGTTTACAGCTTGCGTCGTATTGAATCCAACTGGTTTGATATATTGCAAAGTGCACTTGCCTCATTACTTAGATTGTCCCGTCCATTATTTGTGTATCCCATCTGATGCGCATATTGTATTGTGAGCATATACTCTTCGGTGTATTGCCTTCCACTCCCATCCATAGATGAATATTGAATACTTACAGAATAATCATTTTTCATCGTCTCTTCTTTTCCTTCTAAAACAATAAATTCAAGCGTTTGTGAGGGCGCTAAAATTATGTTCTTAAGAAAATTTTCCGGTAGTCCATCGTCACATAATTTTAGATTAGGAGTTATGGAAACATGGTTAAGCTTAGCACCACTTTTCCCATAGTTTCTTATACGAAGAAAAAAACACATATCTCTAGGGTCTTTGTCCAAATAGACAAAAACATATGGCCTTGATTCAGCCTCTCTGCTTTCTTTCATTTCTCGGATAGTTTTTCGGTTATAATGTACGATAATCAACGTAGCAATGACATAGATCAAAGTGAGTAGGGACATTACAAAACCTTGATTTGTGTTGAGCCAATTAATCATTGTCGAACACCTCTCCTCTAAAGCAGCTTTGCATCAGGGATTTATAGTTGAGTTCAAGTTTTGCAAGGGATTGTTGGAGAGCGGTTTTTTTAACATCTATTTGTTGCACAAGATTTGCAAATTGGTTTTGTAGGGCTATTGGTGTAATGGGAATCATTATGCTTTGCAATTCCTGCGCATTTATATTTGCTTGTCCAACAATGGACTTGCACATATCTAGTAGTGTCTGTTTGCCGTAACTAGAATTTAGAAATCCAGAAATATATTCCGAGTTTGCCCGTTCATTTGTGCGCACGCGGATAATATATCCTGCAATGATCATAGGGGTATCTTCTTTAAAAACAGCCGTTTTCCCAACTAGCTCCTTGCTGTTGGTACGATTAAACAATAAATCTCCTTTGCGAACCATGTATTTTTCCATTTCGCTATCATCTAAATTAATATATTTTAGACTGGTATAATCCATTGTCCCACTGTAAGTTATATTATTCATGCGTAAGTAAATATATTTGCCATTGTCATTGGCGGGCTTGCTGGTGCCATACTTAACATCTGATACCAAATCACGAATAGTTCCAATTTCCCACCCCTTCGGGTTCGTCAGGGGATCGCCAAACATCTCAATAAACTGCGCCTTCACCAGCAAATCCAGTTTTTCAATCTGTGCCTTGCGTTTTTCGATGAGAGCGGAGGCTTTGTACAGCACGTCGGCGATTTTTTGCTGGATGGGAAGTGGAGGGAGGGAGATAGGGTATTCTTTAAGCCATTCGGTACTCATGTTTTTTTGTGCAAGACCCTTTGAAGAATTAATAGCCGCTATTTCGAAAAAATCCGAGTTCAAGCATGAAAACAGATAACTTTTTAGTATTATTGCACTGTTTTCTCTTAAACACGCTACTCGTTGATTTAAGTAAGCTGGAAGCATGTTATCTTGTATTATCCCAACCCTACCAACATTCCCAGTTAACGACATGAGTAAATCACTACTACCCAAGCTATATTTATATAAAGTCGGAGATTCATTATAGTATTTTGGATCATCATCTACAATTTTACCCTTTTGGACGTTTGTTATTCTAATAACCCTATACCCATTATTGGTGTAGTTGTTACTTTTAAATGCAAAGCCATTAACAACTTCACACACATCCCCCAGTCTTACCATTTCCCACTTACCCACGCAGCATCTCCTCCAGCTCTGCCAGCCCGGCGGTGATCTCCATTTCCAGCTCGTTGATCTCCGTCATAATCTCCAGCGGATGGGGATATTCTTCCTCCACATAGGTGCTCTTTTTATATTTGTTAATGGAAAGGTCATAGTCGTTGCCTACAATCTCATCCTTGGGCACAAGGAAGCTCTGCGCGGTGCGCTCGCGGCTTTCTTCCTGCGCGAGGGCATGGAAGCGCGTAACGATGTCGGGAATATCGCTTTGCTCCAGCGGCGTGCGCTTATCGTCCAGGCTGTAGCCGTCGCTTTGCATATCGTAGAACCAAACCTTGTCGGTGCCGCCCGCGCCGGTCTTGGTGAAGATAATCACGGCGGTGCTCACGCCAGCGTAGGGCTTGAACACGCCGGAAGGCATGGAGATGATCGCCTCCAAACGGTGATTTTCCACGATTTCCTTGCGGATGCTTTTATGCGCGTTGGAAGCGCCGAACAGCACGCCGTCCGGCACGATGGAGGTGCAGCGCCCGCCGTTTTGCAGCATCCGTAGGAACAGTGCCAGAAATAACAGCTCCGTCTTTTTGGTTTTGGTTACCTTGATTAGGTCGGTGGATACGATGTCGTAATCCAAACTGCCCTTAAAGGGCGGGTTGGTGAGGATCTTCGTATATTGATTCACATCGCTGTTCTGATCGGACAGGCTGTCTTTATAGATGATATTCGGGTTAGTGATGCCGTGGGTCATCATGTTCATCGCCCCAATACGGAGCATGGTACGGTCCATATCGTAACCGGTAAACATGGTGCTGTCGTAATGCGCCTTGGCTTCTTTGCTGTAGAAAATCTCTTTGAAACAGTTTTCCTTGAGGTATTCACCGGCCGCTACCAAAAAGCCACTGGTGCCGCAGGCGGGATCGCAAATGATGTCGCTGGGCTGCAGATCAAGCAGTTCAACCATCATGCGGATAATATGCCGCGGCGTGCGGAACTGGCCATTGGTACCCGCCGTGGATAGCTTGGAAAGCATGTATTCATACAGGTCGCCCCGCGCATCTTTTTTATCAGGCAGCTTATCAATCAACGCATACATATCGTCCAGCGCCGTCACGATTTTTTCCAGCAGCTGCGGCGTGGGTACTTTGAAAATAGCATCGCTCATATACTTTGCGTACGTGCCGCTCTTGCCGTTTAGTTCTTTGATGAACGGGAAAACCTCGCCTTGCATGGTTTGGTACATGATTTCTGCAGGCTTGTCCCGCAGGACGGACCATTTAAGGTTTTCTTTGTTGGTAAACATACTGGTGTAGGGGATGCCTAACATGCCGCTTTCCTTTTGACGGGTGTTATCGGTCTGGTCCAGATCGCGGATGAACATAAGATACGTTATTTGTTCAATCACGTCCAGCGGGTTGGTAAGGCCCCCTGTCCAAAACATTTCCCACAGTTTATCGACTTTATTTTTCAGCTCGCCTGTGATCATGCGCGCACTCCCTTTTTATTATTATTGAACTCCCAATCATTGAATACAATTATAGCGCAGAAACGAAATCTATACAATTTAGGATGTACAGTTTCTACCTCCATTCTTGCAATCCCATATATATCAATGCCATTCCAGAGCTTCTGCCGACCATGTTTGCGTATATTCGTTTCCATCCACAAGGGCCAGGAATACCGGGGCCAAAAGCATTTGGATGGTGTCCATCACTTCAGAAAATGTGAGTGTTGGCAATTGCATACGACGTACGGCCTGCCGCCAGCGTGTCTGCACCTCCTTATCCTCTGCCAGCAAAGCGATTGCGTGCATGCTCCCATCGTGGTAAGGTGTCCCGCGATTTTTCAATGTTTCATGAATTGCTTTTTGCAGAGTAGCGCCGTTAAAATCAAAGGAAATCGCCAGATAATAGATATCATAAAAATCCTTCATGCGGCTGTTCAGTTCCAGCCGCTGAAGCATAGCATCAAATTTTTCGGCAATTGTGCTCTCCAACGAATACGTACATACTTGTGGCTTTTCAAAGCCTTCAAGCTGTACCGGGATGGTGTGTTTTTCCGTCGCAGGAACAATCACATCCCCGACGCCGATATCTATGTGAAAGGGGGTGCGCGTGTTCTTGATCCGTCCGATGATTTGGAAGGTAACACCCTGATATTCCCGTTCCAGCGCGATTGGTGAAAAACCTTTTGCTTCAAATGTTATAAAATCGTTTCCGGTGTCGGTATCCAGAATCGAGAGGATCATCTTTTCGATCTCTTGTTCCGAGCGATTATATTGCTGCAAAAGAAAATCGACGTCAACCGTAGGACGGCTGTCAAAATTCGTTAAGGTATAGAGATACAATCCACCCTTTAGAATCAGGTGTTCTGCGTACGCAGATAGCGATAGCCTACGCAGGAACTCTTCCTGACAGAACAATTGCAGGTACAACTGCAACGGCTTGCCGGATGCCTTGGCTTTATTTTGCAACTTCGCCAGTATAGATGCGCCACGATCCTGCATTACAGCCACACCCCGATCCTTTCCTTTACTTTTCGCAGCATGCCCCTTTTTTTCGCATAAGCCAAAAGATTAGCAATGGATTTTTTAGAATCGTCCGTATACCCGCGGATTGCTTTGCGATAGCTTTCCGCATCCATCTTCTTTTCATTCCGGATGCATTCGCAGATCAGTCGATCACGGTCAAAAATCTTAAGCGTATATCCATCAAAATCCGCAAGGGTTACGCCATAGCGCAGATGCGCCGATTCCATATAGTACGGCTGCACAAAAGGATAATCCAGTGCAAAGCGGGATTTTGACGTATCCTTGTCAACGGCAATATCCCAGGCAAGAGGTGTGCGATCGTTATAATGATAATAAAACAAAGCAGTATACATACACAGCACACCATCCGGGTAGAGCGCCGCTATGAGTGCGGCTTCGCTTTGGTTATTGCCGGCATGATCCGAAAGTACAACACGATAGTACCCTTGCCGTATTTTTTCCAGATAACCCTCAGACAACAATGAAGCTATATCCCGGTAATACACTTTCAGGTCAGCAAGCTCAGCTGTTTTAATAAGCTGCGCGTTTTCGTTGCTGTGCTGCTCCTGGCTGCGGCTCCGAATATATGCCATAATTCGATTATATTTTTCTCGCAGTGCGTTTGTCATCAATACAGTAAAGCTCCTTAATTGTCATTGCAAAGCGGCAACTTAATGTAAAGTATACGTTCCAGCTTACCTTTTGTCAATACATTAAAATTCCGCTTTAGATATGTATAGGCGGCGTTTTTATGTAGTTTTGTAAAAAATTGTGTAAATCCTCTTTCACTTCAAATAATCTCGTTTTATAATGCGCTTTGGCTGTTTCAATACAATCTCCTTAGCTTTCACTTCTCGAATAACTTTTTCTGCTATATCCTCTCCCACCCCGCGCCGGAGGTATTGATAATCTCTTTCTGTTTCACGTAGTGCAGGTAATTCCGCCTCGTAGCCTTGGAGCTTCGTCCGTAACCCCTTTACTTGATCATTGGCATGCTCAAGCGCTGTTTTCAGTTCACGCGTCTTGTCAAAGAATTGGAGCAAAATGCTGCGGATAACTTTTTTCAACTTAGCGACCAAGGGCACAGCTATTTTCTCATGATAGACTTTGGCAGACATGAGCGGTTTTGGCTCCGGAAGCTGATATTCCGGATCATCGTCATAACGACGAGCATTTTCGGATATAAATTTCTCTTTGATCTTTGCAGCCTTTAATTGATCCTGCACACTTTCCAGCTTAGCGGAGTATTTATCGAACGCAGATTGCTGCACCAGCGTTACTTCAGCAAGCTGCTGAAACTCATCCTTTTTTTCGGAAATGGCTTCATCCAATCCGGCAACTTCCTTCGTCCGCTGTTCCTTTTTGAAATTCACTACACTCAAGTGCTCATCATGAGTGCCAAGCTGTTCCCATTGCAAATCGTAGCGCCCCATTACTTGCGAAAACTGTTCTTTTTCAGAACGTACCCACTGGCTCCATTCGGTATCGCCGCGTGTGCCACCCGTGAATCCCTGCGCTGCAAGCGCCTGCTTGAGCGATACGCGGGTATCAAGACCACGCTTACTGCCTGTGGTGAACGGTACAAAATCAATATGCAGGTGGGGCGTTGCTTCGTCCATGTGCAAATAGGCAGAGAATACATGGAGATTCGGATTGCGCTTTTGGAAGTCGGCCATAAAATCATCAAGAACCCTTGCCGCTAGTTCACTGTTTTCCGTCTCCGCCCCCATATCGTCTTTGTTCCCGATTTGAAAAATGACCTCATGGAAAAGCTTCTCCTGTTTCCCAGAACGTATCTTCTCATAATAATCGCTGATTGTCCGATCGTTCCGGGTCTGCTTGTCGTTGTATCGGGCGACGGCATCATCAAAGAGCTGATGATAGATCTCCCGGATCGGCTCATTGCAATAGCAGCGATTTAAGTAACTACGTTGTGGGTCGGTATTCTGCGCGTGGAATGCCCGGCTATTATGCTTCACAGAGCCTTTCCCAATCATCATGCTAATGGTTCTCTTCAAACTATCGTCACCTCTTTCGATTTATCATGCGTTCCGGTGAAGCCGGGGTTTTGTTACTTTTGTCAAAAGTAACGCAAAAGCACTTTTGACACTGCGTATCAAAAGCGCATTGCGCTCTGCGAGGCGTTGTGGGGCTTTGCCCCACCGTCTGCGGACGGTTCCCCGGTGCTCATCGCCCTTTTAAAAAGGCAGCCGCACAGCTTCCCCAAACTTTATGCACGTGACGATTGTGTCGATGGTGACGGTTATTTTCATACCGCCTCCACTCCTGAAAATACCGTCACGACCGTCATCATCGTCACGCCTCTGGCATGTTGAGCGTAAGCTTAATCCTTCGTCCACCATGGGAACGACCCGATTCGAGGCGAATACCATATTCGTTCCACAACCTATCCGCACCGACATTCAGCTGTCTTGAAAGTACATTAGGCTTCATATCAATCCTATCCAATCCATCCAATCTTTCCATCAGTTCTGATGCACTGCCGCTCCAAATAGGAATTTCTGGCGTAAGCAGCTTAGCCACTGCCTCCAGCAAAGGATCGGTCGGCTCTTTCCAAAGTTCGATTTCTGCTTTGATTAGCTGCCAAAGGCAGCGCTCTCGGTCAAACAATAGATAAAGCCGCTGATCCTGTTGATCACGCCCGACAATATCCAGCACTGCTTTGTTATCCGTTCGTTTTTCTTTATGCATAATAAAGGCGCCATCAGCAGCGCCCAGCAATCCATTGGTTCCGGAAATGGTTTCAAAGCAATCTTCCGCGTTTTGCTTCCGGGTATGGTGGACGAGAAGAATACAGATGTTATACTGATCGGCAAATACCTTAAGTTTCGTTACGATGTCATAATCGCTTGCGTAGCTATACTTTTCGCCGCCTACTTCACGAATTTTTTGCAACGTGTCTATGATAATTAGTTTTGTATCAAGATGCTCCCGTACAAACTTTTTCAGCTGCCCTTCCAGTCCCTCCCTGAGACTATTGGCCTGCGTTGCAAAATGAAAACTATCAATACTGTCCATGCCGAACATACAAGATAACCTCTTTTGTAGCCGTGCATAATCATCCTCCAGTGCCAGATACAGCACTGTGCCTTTATGAGTGGAATACTCCCACAACGGCAGGCCGCCGCTTAAATGATAACCAAGCTGCGCCATGAAAAATGATTTCCCTACTTTGGGTGCCCCAACGAATAGATATACTCCGGAGCATAGTAAGCCATCAACAATTTGCGCTTTTGGTCGATACGCTGTGTCATATAGCTCTGTAAGCGATACGGTGTAAAGGTAATCGGGATTATCAATATTTTGAAGATACTCCTGCACAAGTTCATCATCTAAATCGTCAAAGCTATCCTGCGCTTTTTCGCAGGTACGGGTTTCCACCCTGGGTGAAAGCGTTTGTTCTTTAGCGGCTCCCGCAGACGTAGAGGGCATTTTCTCCATATCATCAATCATGATCATCACGCTCTTTCCGCATGCCTTGCATCGTGATAGCCACTAAATCAATCGCATTCCGCAGATCATCATTAATGATGCCGCCGGAAGTGATGCGCTGCAGCTCTTCGAGTACAGCGGCAAGCTCATTCCGTAAGGCTTTATATACACGGGGATTGCCCTGCACTACGATATCCCTGCACATAAGCCGCCTGATAATATAATCCTGCTTTGTAAGCCCCGATAGCCGTACAGCGGTTTCAAGCTGGACATCTTCATCCGGCGAAATACGAAATGCTACAGTTTTGCTACGCCAACGACCTTGTTTGTCGAGCACTTTCAGCGACATAATCAAAATCCTCCTTCTCCGCGCTCTATATCCAGTTTGTCAGCCATTTCGGTTTGCCGTGAAGGGAATAAGTGCGCATAATTGTAGGTGATGTCAATACTCTCGTGCCCTACTCGATCTGCAATAGCGATTGCGGAAAACCCCATATCAATCAATAAGGAAATATGCGAATGCCGGATGTCATGGATACGAATACGCTTGATTTTGGCTTCTTTAGTTCCTCTGTCCATTTCATGGTGAAGGTAATACATCGTAACCGGGAAAATACGGTCTGTAGCTTCTATCCCGTATAGCATCTCAATAAATTCCTGCATCTCGTCACAAAGAAACTGTGGCATATTGATAACTCGATTACTTTTCTGTGTTTTAGGTGTGGTTATTACATCCCTGCCTTTTATGCGCTGATATGATTTGGTGATGGATACGGTTTTACGTTCAAAGTCAAAATCTACAGGGGTTAGTGCCAACAGCTCTCCCTCACGAATGCCGCACCAGTAGAGCATCTCAAATACGTAGAAGGATATGGGCTTGTCCATCATCACATCGGCGAATTTCAGATATTCTTCCTTTGTCCAGAACAGCATTTCCCTGCTTTTTGCTTTCCCCATATTACCAACCTTAGCAGCAGGATTAACGGCAAGACCGTAAAACTTAACAGCATGATTGAATAAAGCGCTAAGCTGATTGTGCAAGGTTTTAAGGTATACCGGTGAATATGGATTGTCTTTTTCATCCCGATGATTAATCATCTCGTTTTGCCATGCGATAACATCTTTGGGTTGAATTTCGCACATTTTCCGTTTTCCGAAATACGGAAGTAGCTTAGCCCGAATAATATGCTCCTTCGTTCTCCATGTGTTTTCTTTGATACGGCTCTGCATATCAGTCGTATACGTTTGAACAAAACTTTCAAATGTCATTTCCAGATCAGCTCTGGTTTTCTGTAGCTGTTCCCGTTCCCACGCAAGGGCTTCCCGCTTGGTCGTAAAACCTCGCTTGCTGGTTTGTTTGCGCTCTCCCATCCAATCGGTATACCGATAGATGACACGCCACGTGTTAGAATCGGATTCTTTATAAACTGCCATTTCTAGTTTTCCCTTTCCACTGTTTCTTGCTCTCCGTAGCACATCTTCTTTAGAAAATACTTCCTGCTGATTCTTCCGGAGATAGTCATAAATCCCATCTCGCGAAGCTCTACATTGAGCTTTTGAACGATCTTGTAAGCATAAGATTTGGAAACACCTAATTCCTCAGCAACATCATCCACACGCATAAATGAATTCTCCACATTTTTCTCCTTAATCAAATTTAGTTAAGCACATTTCTATAATAATAAACATATACAGTTAAGTCAAGTGATTATTAAAAGAATCTTAAATAAATTTATTTCAGTTCCCTTTGACCGCCTTAAACATATATGTTACACTACGATTGAAGTGCATAGGATAGGAGCTGTGAAAATGGCAATTGGGGAGAGAATAAGATTTTTACGTAATTTGCGCGGAATGACGCAGAAATATTTAGGTATGAAAGTCGGCTTTTCCGAAAGTACAGCCGAGGTACGTATGGCACAGTATGAGAATGGTGCTAGAACGCCAAAGGAGAAAATGATTGCTGATTTTGCCAGTATACTGGATGTCAGCACGCATGCCCTGACTGTGCCGGATATTGACACCGATATTGGCTTGATGCACACGTTGTTTACTCTTGAGGATTTGCGCGGTCTGACAATCGGAGAGATTGACGGTGAGGTATGTCTGCGACTGGATAAATCCAAGGGTATGACCTATGTTGGAATGCTGGATATATTCATGGCTTGGCAGAAGGAATCTGAAAAGCTCAAGGCTGGCGAGATTACAAAAGAGGAATATGATATTTGGCGCTATAATTATCCTCGCATTGATGCAGAACAACTAAAAACTGAGTTGGATATTCGTAGGGCGGCAAAGAAAAGTGAGAGATGAATGTGGAATGGCTGTACCAAAACAACACGGATAACACATGCAGGTACATTTTGGGAACAGTTGGTAATAATCCATTAATTTGTGTGGGAGTTAACCCTTGCACCGCTGAGCCAAATAAGCTAGATAACACGTTACGCTCCGTTAACCGTATTGCAACCCAAAATGAATACGATAGCTGGATCATGCTAAACCTGTATCCTCAGCGGGCGACAAATCCTAATGATCTGAGTATAGATGCTAAATTCGATATTATGGACACGAATAACATTTTTATTAGAGAAATCCCAAAAAAGCACTCTGGAGCAGATGTTTGGGCAGCGTGGGGCACATTAATTGAGAAAAGGTACTATCTTCAGAAATGCCTTGTATGCTTGGATGATAGTGCATCTGAATATGGCTGCAATTGGGTGTCTTATGGCCCGAAAAGTAAAAGGGGACATCCTCATCATCCTTTATATTTGAAATCGACATCACAAAAAGAACCTTTTGACCTTGTAGCATATCAGAAGATATTGCAAACATGTGTGGGATAAGCGACGAGCAATGCCTAAAATTGACAGATGAATTACTGCGATTTATAATAAAGTATATTGATTGCCGCTGCATGGTGTGGATTAATAAAAATCTTGTTGTCGTAACAAACCAAGCATTTTGCGAAGGAGGTGAGACAAATGAACATTAAATACATCGGAAAAGACACGAAGAAGTTGGAAAAGGGAAAAGTTCATGTAAAGGAGGGCAACTTTACCGGTTGTGGCGCAAGAATTGATGATAACCCACAGGATTGGGTTACCACTTCCGAAAAGGTCACGTGTGAAAAGAACGGATGTAAGAACTAGCAGCAAACTACAAAGACATTCCATTGATACAGTGAAAAGAGCTAACTGATCCTCAAAACCAGTTAGCTCTTTTCTTATGCATAACAACTAATGTTGCCAAAACGTTGCCAAAAAGTTATACAGAGTTCCTGAATCCCTTGTTTTTATTGGGTTTCCTCTGTCTTCCGCATCATTCCCACTCAATGCTGGCAGGCGGCTTGGTGGTAATATCGTACAGCACGCGGTTGACGCCCTTTACCTCGCCAACAATGCGGGTGGCGATTTTGCCCAGGGTCGCATAGGGTATTTGTGCCACATCGGCGGTCATAAAATCATCGGTGGTCACGGCGCGGATGGCAACGGCATAGGCATAGGTACGCTCATCCCCCATTACGCCTACGCTGCGCGCGCCTGTGAGCACGGTGAAATACTGGGATATCTCCCTATCGAGTCCGGCTTTGGCAATTTCATCGCGGAGGATGTAATCGCTTTTGCGCACAATTTCCACTTTTTCGGGTGTCAGCTCGCCAATAACACGGATCGCCAGCCCCGGTCCGGGAAACGGCTGGCGCATGACCAGGCTTTCCGGCAGGCCCAGCGCAACCCCAAGCCTGCGAACCTCGTCCTTGAACAGCATCCGCAGCGGTTCCACCAGGCTGGTAAAGCCCAGTTCCTGCGGCAGACCGCCTACATTATGATGGCTTTTTATCACGGCGCTGCCCTTGGTGGATCCGGATTCAATCACATCGGGATAAATGGTGCCCTGGGCGAAATAGTCGCGTTTGCCCAGCTTCCGTGCCTCCTGCTTGAACACATCCACAAAATTCTTGCCGATGATCTTGCGTTTCTGTTCGGGATCGGTCACACCCTTGAGCTCCCTGAAAAACTGTTCGCTCGCGTTGGCGTGAATCAACTCCACGGGGAATGTTTTGGTGAAGACGTCCACCACCTGGTCGCTTTCTCCCTGCCGCATAAATCCGTGGTCCACATATACGCAGGTCAGACGGTCACCGATGGCGCGGTATAAAAGCGCAGCGGCCACGGAGGAATCCACCCCACCGCTCAGCCCCAGCAGCACCGTACCGGTCAGCCCCACCTGCTGCTGAATCTGCTGTACGGCAGTCTCGGCATAGGACTCCATGTTCCAATCGCCCTTCAGCCCGCAGATATCTATCAGAAAATTCTTCAGCACCCGGCATCCTTCTTCGGTGTGCGTTACCTCAGGGTGAAACTGCACGCCATAGAGCTTTCGCTTGTTATCCGCCATGGCGGCATACGGGCAGCACTCGGTATGGGCAATTTTCTCAAATCCGGTCGGCAGGCCCACCACCTGATAGGTGTGGCTCATCCAGCAGCTGCTCGCGTCCCGCAGGCCGCTGAGCAGGCCATCCTGATGGCTGTCCATCACAGTCGGCGTCCGTCCGTACTCCCGCTGGTCGCAGGCGGCCACCGTACCATCCAGTAGATAGGCGGTTAGCTGCATGCCATAGCAAATACCAAGCACAGGAATGCCAAGCTCGAAAATCGCCTTGTCGCATTTGGGCGCATCCTCCGCCAGCACGCTTGCCGGTCCTCCCGACAGAATGATCCCCTTGGGTTCCTTCGCCAGAATATCTTTACTATCCGTGGAATACGGCAATACCTCGGAATAAACTCCGCATTCCCGGACACGGCGGGCAATCAACTGTGTGTACTGGGCTCCAAAATCCAGAATGATAACACACTGCGTTTTTTGCATGGGCGCCTCCTTCAAAATCAATAGGATACTCTGTATTGTGCCATAAACGCGGCATCCCCGCAAGTATATTGTATACGGGATTACTTTGGATATTCTGTTGACGTACCAAGATCGGGCAGGTATAATAGGTTCAGTTTATATTGTGGAAAGGGGCAAATGCATGAGCCGCCGTCTGTTTTTGTTTTTCATCGCGCTGTTTTGCATGTTCGGCATCCTGCTTTTGCTCTCTGCTCTAACAGTCTCCTCTGCTGTGGAAGAAGCGCTGCCGGATGAACAAAGCACGGCGCATGCCTTTACCACAACGCTTTTTACCATGCCGCCTTCCCCCACCACCTCGTCCCCCGTATCGGCCTGCGGATGGCTGCGGATTGCGGCACTGTTTGCGGCAGCCCTTCTCATCCTGCCGTGCCTTACCTGTATTTGTGACGCGAACGGCCGCGTGCTTTGCCAAAAGCGCTATGTGCGCAGTTTTTATCCGGTATTCAAGCAGGATCTTGCCTGCGGCTGAATAGAACAAGTAAACAGCATTGGAAAGGGAACCGCGCATGCCATGCGTTCCTTCGTTTTTGGTATGCGAAACAAAGAAAGGAAGATACAAACGCAATGAAAGTGAACAACCGTCGGCGGCTGAGTCTCTCCAAGCGTACGAATTCGATCATCGCGCTGAGCCTTCTGCTTGTCGTCACCATCCTTGTCGGGTTTGTCGGACTCAACGGCATAAACCTGGACAAACGGGGGCTTTACAAAATGCTCCCTTGGATTCCCAAAACAAACATTACCAAGGATACCTGGCCCGCCTCCATCCCCCTTGGCCTGGACCTGCAGGGCGGCGTATTCGTGGAATACGAAGCCTCCATGTCCGATGAGCTGAAATCGGAGGGCTACAATTTTAATACGCTTTTGCAAAATACCATGGATATCATTGCCCGCCGCCTGAGCGACAAGGGCTTTACGGAAGCGACGGTTTCCAAGCTGGGCGCCGCCGGTATCCGTGTGGAAATTCCGGAAGTGACCGATCCGGCGGCTGTGCTGGATCTGATCGGTTCTCCGGCCAAGCTGGAGTTCCTGGATTACAACGGCGATGTGTTTCTGGAAGGCCGTTACCTGAAAACCGCTACCCGTACCGTGGATGAAAACAGCAAACCGGCCATCAGCTTCTCGCTGACAACCGAAGGCGCGGAAATCTTCGGTGATATGACGGCTAAATCCATCGGCAAAACCATCACCATCCAGCTGGACGGTGTGGAGCTGATGAGCCCGACCGTCAACTCTGCTATCTACGGCGGCAATATTCTGGTCACCGGCTCTTTCTCCGAGGATCAGGCCGATACCTATGCCCTGCAGCTGCAAAGCGGCTCGCTGCCGCTGGATCTGCGCCAGGACAAGCTGGATACAGTTTCCGCCACCCTGGGCGACGACGCGCTGGGATCGTCCGTTAACGCGGCTGTCATCGGCATTCTGCTGGTAATGCTGATCATGCTTTTCCGCTACCGTCTCAGCGGTTTGCTGGCAGACTGGGCGCTTTGCATCTACATCATTCTGGTGTTCCTGTTCATCGCCATTGTGCCCGGCATTCAGCTCACGCTGCCCGGCATCGCCGGTATCATCCTGGGCATCGGCATGGCGGTTGACGCCAACGTGGTTATCTTCGAGCGCGTCAAGGAAGAAGCGCTCGCCGGTCGCCCGATCCTCCATGCTGTGCGCATCGGCTTTAAAAACGCCATGAGCGCCGTGGTGGACGCCAACATCACCACCATCATCGCCGCCATCGTGCTGCTGTTCTTCGGCACCGGCTCGGTACAGGGCTTTGCCACCACACTGCTGCTGAGCGTAATCGCATCCATGATCACAGCCATTATCGTGACGCGGTTCCTGCTCACCAACATGGCCCGCATTGTAAAAAACCCCAAGCTGTATATGACCCCCAAAAAACTCACGGCGCAAACCGCCGTATCCGCAAAGGAGGTGCAGTAAGATGGTTATTAAAAACCGTTTAAAAATCTGTCTGCTTATCTCCGCAACCATTATGTTTGTTGCGCTTGTGATGACAATCCTCGGCTATGGCATAAACTTTGGCATCGATTTTGCCGGCGGCTTATCCATCGAGTACAAAATGAACTCTACCTTTGCGCAGAGTGATGTGGAAGATGCGCTGCGCAATCAGGGTATTACGGATTACAAGGTAAGCACCTCGGGCGAGGACGGCACAACGTTGAATATCCGTATTCCCAAGCTGGATTCCAACGAAGAAATTCAGGTTCTCCAAGCCGGTATTGAAGCGGATCTGCTGGCCACATACCCCGATATGGACACAGAAAACGCTACCGCAAGCTATGTAGGCCCCACCGCCGGTTCGACGCTGATCAAGAACGCCATTCTGAGCGTGCTGATCGCTTCGGCCCTGATGCTGATCTACATTGCCTTCCGCTTTGACCTGTACTCCGGCATGGCCGCCGTGCTGGGCCTCCTGCACGATGTGTTCATCATGCTCAGCTTCATGGTCATCCTGCGCAATGTAATCCAGATGAACTCCTCCTACATCGCAGCCATGCTGACGATCGTCGGGTATTCCATCAACAACACCATCGTTATTTTCGACCGCATCCGTGAGAACAACGCAAAGCCCGCCTATCACAGCATGCCGCGCGACGAGGTTGTAAATATCTCCATCTCAGAAAGCCTGGGCCGTACCGTGAACACCACGATTACGACGCTGGTCACCATCGTATCGCTGTATGTGCTTGGCGTAGCCTCCATCCGTGAGTTCAGCCTGCCGATCATTATCGGTATTCTGTCTGGCTTATACAGCGCCAATATGATCAACGGCTATGTATGGTCTTTCTTGGAAGAGCATGCCAAAACCCGTAAAAAGGCGAAGAAAAAGCACTGATTACGAACCGTATTTCAAAAAGACGCAGCCTGCAAGGGCTGCGTCTTTTGTATTGTTACTCGCTGGATAATTACTCGTTAAAAAGAAAGGGCGCAGCACAAAATACTGCGTCCTCGGGTGTTTCCTGAAAGCTTCACCCCGCAAACCACAGAAAGCTAAAAGTGTTTGTTTGCCGGGTTACTTTTCTTTGCTCAATTCCCGTATGCATTTTGCGCATACAAGTTTTTCCTTGAAAAGCCTGACATCTCTGGCATTGTTGCAAAACACACACGCCGGATGGTACTTTTTCAGGACTATTTTGTCTCCTTCCGTAAAAATCTCCAGTGTATCGTTGATAGCGATGTCGAATGTCTTTCGCAGTTCGATGGGGATTACAACGCGTCCAAGATTATCGAGTTTCCTCACAATACCTGTTGATTTCATGTTTTACGCCTCCTCTGCATGATTGTCAATATCAAATAATGGAAGCTTTCTATTGTTATACTACCAAATTCTTCATCGGTTGTCAATTCTTATCAATCATGAATCGATAAACTTTTTCTTGACAACTTTGCGCAATCGCAAGGTATACTGAGTCCTCACCCGTTTTTATCCCCTGCGGCAAAGGATAGCGGATTTGGCTTTAATTGCGTCAAATAATGCCATTCCTATCAATTCATAGAGAATTGACAATTGAAGGAAAACCATTATAATGAAATTGCGATGATCGGAAGAGTATCCAGTGTAATCCTGCCATCAGAGAGCCGCGTAAGGTGAAAGGCGGTGCAGGCAAACACGGAGAACATGGCCCGGGAGCATTCCTGTTCGATAGGTAGGGCAGGACGGACAGCGCCGTTACCGCATAAATCAAGTTAAAAATCAGGGTGGTACCGCGAGCTTTTGCCCGCCCCTTCTATTACCGGAAGGCGGCGGTTTTTAATACCCGCAAAGCGGGCCGTACATCAACCGCAAGCAACAAACGAGGAGGAGGAAAGCCAATGCCTAATCAGGAGACTTTCTACATTACAACACCGATTTACTATCCCAGCGACAACCTGCACATCGGCCACGCTTATTGCAGTGTAGCCGCCGATACCGTGGCGCGGTACAAAAAGCAGGAAGGGTTCGACGTATATTTCGTTACCGGCACCGATGAGCACGGCCAGAAGATTGAACGTAAGGCCGCGGATAAGGGCGTCACTCCCAAAGCCTATGTGGACGAAATTGTGGCAGGTATTAAAAAGCTCTGGACCCTGATGGACGTGGAATACAACGATTTTATCCGCACCACTGATCAGCGCCACATAGAATGCGTGCAGCGCGAGTTTAAGCAGCTCTACGAACAGGGCGATATTTATAAAGGCCAGTACGAGGGCTGGTATTGCACCCCCTGCGAAACCTTTTTTACCGAGCTGCAGCTTAAGGACGGTAAATGCCCGGACTGTGGCCGCGCCGTGGAAAGGACGACCGAAGAAGCGTATTTTCTGAAGCTCAGCAAATACCAGGATTGGCTGATCCAGTATATCGAGCAACATCCCGACTTCATCCAACCTCCCTCCCGCAAGAATGAGATGCTCAACAATTTCCTGAAGCCTGGCCTTAATGACCTGTGCGTCAGCCGTACCACCGTGAAATGGGGCATCCCTGTGGATTTTGATCCCGAGCACACCGTATATGTGTGGATGGACGCGCTGAGCAACTACATCAGCGTGCTGGGATACGGTACGGAAGACGACCGTCTCTACCAGCGTTATTGGCCGGCCGATATTCATCTGGTCGGCAAGGAAATCGTCCGCTTCCACTCCATCATCTGGCCGATCATGCTCAAGGCGCTCGGCCTGCCGCTGCCCAAGCAGATCTTCGGCCACGGGTGGCTGGTGCTGGACGGTATGAAGATGTCCAAATCACTGGGCAATGTAGTTGATCCTGTGGTGCTCTCCAAACGGTATTCCAGCGACGCCATCCGCTATTTCCTTATGCGGGAAATGCCGTTCGGCGCCGACGGCCAATTCAGCTACGAAGCACTATTGAAGCGCATCAACGCCGATTTGGCCAACGATCTCGGCAATCTGCTGAGCCGCACCGTCGCCATGGTGGAAAAATACTTTGGCGGCAGCATCCCCGCGCCAAACGCCTATCAGGACCTGGATAACAGCCTGATTTCCCTCGCCCTGGCAACCCCCGCCAAGGTACGCTTGCAGATGAACGCGCTCCAGTTTTCCGCCGCTCTGGTGGATATCTGGGCTCTGATCGGCGAAGCCAACCGCTATATCGATCTCACCGCACCCTGGACGCTCGCTAAAACCGACGAGGGCAAGGAGCGCCTGAAAACCGTACTGTATGTGCTGTGCGAATGCCTGCGCTATATCGCTGTTCTGATTGCGCCCACCATGCCCCAAACCCCCGCAAGGATTTATGAGCAGCTGGGCATCGCCGATGCATCCCTGCAAACGCTGGCTTCTTTACAGCCGTTCGGCCGGATTGTTCCCGGAACCATGGTTAAAAAAGGCGAAGCGCTGTTCCCCCGCATTGACGTGGAAAAAGAACTCAAGGATATCGTGCCGGATGTGAAAGCGACCAAGCCTGAAACTGTGGAAGCTGCCGAGGAGCTTCCCGAAATCAGCATTGATGATTTCGGCAGGGTCCAGCTGTGCGTGGCGCGGGTTATCGAAGCGGAAAAAGTTCCCAAAAGCGATAAGCTGCTCAAGCTAACGCTCTCGCTTGGTGAAAACGAGCCGCAGCGCACGGTATGCAGCGGCATTGCAAAGTTCTATACTCCGGAGGAAATGGTCGGCAAGCAGGTGGTGCTCGTGAAAAACCTGAAGCCCGTCAAGCTCCGCGGTATTCTCAGCGAGGGTATGATCCTGTGCTCCTCGGACAAGGATGACAAGGTGCTAAAAATCGTATCCCCGGAAAGCGGCGCGGCGGACGGAGATATCGTACGATGATCGATTCCCACTGCCATCTGGAGGATGAGCGCTTTGCCGGCGAGGTGCCCCAGGTTCTGGAACGGATGCGGGCTGCCGGGGTAAACCGCTGCATTCTCGCAGGCAGCGACGCCGCGACCAGCGAACGAATTGTTGCGCTGACGGAGCAGTACCCAAACGTGTACGGTGTGGTTGGGCTTCACCCGCACGAGGCTGCCACCTTCACGCCGGAAACGCTTTCCCGGATGGATAGATGGCTGCAAAAGCCGCGCATTATAGGCGTCGGCGAGATCGGCCTGGACTATTATTATGATCACTCCCCCAGGGATATTCAGCGAGAGGCGCTGGCAGCACAGCTCGTCTATGCGTATCAAAAGGCCGTTCCCGCCGTGTTTCATGTGCGGGACGCACACGGCGATTTTACGGACATCCTCCGCGCGCATAAAAACAGCTTGCCGCAGGGCGTGATGCACTGCTTTACAGGCAGTTTGGAAAGTGCCAAGGTCTATCTGGCACTGGGCTTGTATATCTCGTTTTCCGGCTCCGTTACCTTTAAAAACGCCCACAACCTGCAGGATGTCGCGCGTTATGTCCCTCTGGATAAGCTGCTGATCGAAACCGACAGCCCTTATCTGGCCCCTGTCCCCATGCGGGGCAAGCGAAACGAACCCGCCTTTGTACGCTTTGTTGCGGAAAAGGTGGCGGACTTGAAGGGCATTCCGGCAGACGAGCTTATCGCCCATACCATTGCCAATACAGAGCGTTTATACGGCATATAACACCTGTTTTAACCTTACTTACGTACACCAAAGGCAAGAGGACACACGGTGCGGCAGCGGTTGCACATCGTCGTATCGTATCCTCTTGCCGTTTTTTGTCCGTAGCTGTATTCCCGGCACAGCTTTTGTACCACGGAACCGTTTTGAATGGCGCCCGTGGGGCAACTGTCCACACACCGGGTACAGCCCTCAATGCAGAGTGGTTCCGCAAGGCTGTCGGACGGCAGCGCTTCGTTGATCAGTACAACACCGATGTTCAGCATATTTCCAAACTCCCGGTTGATCAGCAGCGTACTTTTCCCCAGCGACCCCAGGCCAGCGCGTACGGCCGCATGTTTCATAGACATCAGTCCGCGCCCTTCCCACTTCTCCTTATCCCAGTATTCATAGGGGCTATCGCACGGTACGGGCACGGCAAGGCAGCCCGAATACTGCCGTTCCAATGCCCAAGCCAGCCGAAACAGCATTTCATCCATAAGGTGCGAAGAGAGATCGTTATAATGGCTATACACCAGCCTCGGATTGATTTTTGTCAGGCCCTTCGGTATCGCCATGCCAACCACAATCACCGTTTTACAGTCCGCGTAAATATCCAGCGGGGAAAACCCTTCCGGTGAATCGGCAAAGCGGCCGACCTCCGCAAAGCCGCACGCATCGGCGTTGAGCGCATAGGCCTGCCGCCGGATTTCCTCTCTCATCAAAACCGTTCCTCTGTTATCCTTCATTGCTCTTTCTCCTCTCGTTCCTTCCTCAAGCAGAAACCCGAATAAAGCAAAAGCCCGATATCTTGTAAGCGATATCGGGCGATTGATCGTTGTCAGCGTTATGCCTCAGCGGGGATATCCGACGATTTGGTCGGTAACGCACGCTGCACTTTTCCGCTGCGCAGGCAACGGGTGCACACATTCATACGTTTCACCTGACCGTTCATCTCCACGCGGACGCGCTGCACGTTCGGGGCCCATAAACGATGGGTTTTGCGATTAGAGTGACTGACGAGATTTCCGTTCATTGTACCCTTTTCGCAGACTTCACAGAACTTACCCATTTGCTACACCTCCTAACGGGAGAGTTAAATCTTTACAGCTTGTCTATTTTATCATTGCGCGATGGATTTGGCAAGAGGTTGTAACGAATTTTTTGTACTTCAGTTTTGTTTAACCGCGCTGAGCAATTCCGCCAGTGAAAACGGATAGGTCAACACGCCTTCCACCTCTCCGGCAATGGCGCCCGCCTGGATGAAGAAAACAAAATTGCCGTCCGCGTCAAAATAGAAATCGGTCTGCGGCGTAAACGCCCTGCGCAGGTCATCCTCCGTCAGATCGGGGAAATATGCCTTCTGCATGGCTCCGATTTCGTACTCCGCTATCTGCCACACCAGCCCGTATACCAGCGCGGACGCCGTATCCGCCTGATCGTCCGCCGTTTGCTCAAGCCCCATAGCCTGCGACAGCGAAAGGGGCTGCCCGGCATAAATCCCGTCAAGAGCAAATACTTTGGCAGACCAGCTTTCCTGCAGCGTGTTGCCCAGAAATTGCTGGCTGACCAGCAAAACGCTCAGGTGATCCGCGGTTGATGCGGTAATCCGGTAATCCAAATCCGTATAATACGCCGGTTCCTCCGCCGCAGGCAGCGTATCCACCGTGCTCAGGATATCCGGCAGGAGAACGGTTTGCATATCGGCGGCATAGGCCGTAAACCAGGCGTTGACCGCTTTATACTGCGGCTGCTCCTGTGTAAACTGCGGCAATTGGTAGCGCAGCACAAAGGACGCCGTATCCGCAGTGCTCCCCTGCGGGTAATACACTTCACCGCGCAGGGGCCCCACCTTGGGTACGGCCTGCGCTGCCGCGCCTGTGGCCAGCAGCAGCAGGATACCCGCAATGCAAAGGATCCGTTTCATGGCTGTTCCTCAGTATTAGCCAACGCTGACTTCATCAACCACAAAGGAGTTCTCCAGATAGACCGTATACATATTGTAGACGATAGTCTGGTCCGTCGGGTAGAAGAGCTGCGCCACGTAGATATACTTGTCGGTTACGGTATAGATGGAGAATACGGAGTTGCCGTCCGCCGTTTGATAGTACAGCGTGGCATACTGGAATTGTTCGTTGATGCTGTAGTGCGAGTTCTGCTGCGTTTCGGCCATCAGGGATATATATTCGTTCAGTCCGATCCCCGATGTATTGGCCTCACGCTTTACGGAAAAACCAGCGCTGCCGTCGGGCAGTGTAGCGCCCGCGCCATCGGCATCCTCGGTTAAATAGGCCTCGTCAAACAGGCTGGGGTACCACAGAGATAAACCCAGTTTGGAATTGCTGTATTCCACCAGAATGCCGTTGGTATAGTCCAGCAATTGCTGCTCCATCAACAGCACCGATCCCACAGAAAAGGCTTCGATTCTGTACCCGCCCATAGCGGTTTCATCGGGCTTGAGGGTAAAAATCGCGCGCTCGTCCTCCCATGTCAGGTAGTCATAGTCCGCCGCGCTCATCTGATCAATTTCCTTGGTTCCGCGGTACAGCTCGCCGATCAGGTAATAGCTGCCGTCTTCCGCCGCTTCCGCATAAACGGGCAGGAAGCCGATGTATTCGTCCGTGGTTTCAGGAGGCGTAATCATTTCAAGCGTGGGCAGCTGCGCCGCGAAAATGCTCTTTAAGAGCTGTTCCTGCTGCGATACGCTGGCCAGTGTATCCTGCGTGATATTTAACAACGAACCGGCTTGCAGCCCGTTGGTAAAGAAGAAGGTAATAAACGTGGAATCCAGCACCGTATCAGCATTGCCCACCACCGTGGGGAAATCACTGGCGCATACGGCGGCGCTGGATACTAAGTCCATCACTGTGCGCATCGACTGGAAATCGGCAACACTCAGCTCCTCGGCAGTCCCGGCGGTTGCCATGCCTGCCATCAGGCAAAGAGTAAACGCGAAAGCAAGGATTTTTTGGATTGCGCGTTTTTTCATGAAAATTCCTCCCATTTCTCTGGCGGCTTCAGACCGTCGTTATCATAGAAACGTAATTTTTTGCCCGTTTCATCCCTTTTGGATATACTCCGCGGCCGAAATGGCGGCAATGTTGCCCTCCCCCACGGCCTTGGCTACCTGCAGCGGTTTGCCTGTGCAGTCTCCCGCGGCAAAAACGCCCGGTATATTGGTATGCATCCCACGGTCTACGGTGATGACGCCGTCTTGCATTTCCAGCCCGTCCAACAGCATATCCAGCGGCATGCCCATGCGGAAGATAAATACGCCGTCATACATGCGCCCGGCCTGCTTGGTTTTCACGGCAATTTGCCCATCCGCACGTTCCAACGCCACCGGGCGTTCTTCCACTGTATGGAATTCCGCGGGGATATCGTGCTTCTTTATCGGGTAGTAATCCATGGAGGCGACTATGCCATGCAGAAATTTTGCTTCCTCCGCCCCCTGGTCGTTTTCGGATATCACGGCGATGGCTTTGCCGCGGTAAAAATTCCCGTCGCAGGTCGCGCAATAGCTCACGCCCGCGCCGATCAGCGCTTCCTCGCCGGGCAGCAGCTTGGGCTTGGCGGCCCCTGTGGAGATTAAGAGTGTCTTTGCTTCGACGACCTCGTTTTCTACCAGCAGCATAAAGCCGTCCCCCGAGGGCAGAATCTGGCGCACCATGCCGGTCATCGTTTCCGCGCCCATGGCAAGCGCCTGGCTTTCAAAGGCTTTGAGCAAATCACCGCCGGATGCTTCCGGCAGGCCGGGATAGTTATCCACTCGTTCGGTACGCGCAAGCCAGCTGGTGTTGTGCTGGGGAGCGATCACCAGCGCGCTCAGGCCACGCATCCGTGCCGTTATCGCGCAGCTGAGTCCTGCGGGTCCTTTTCCGATGATCACAATGTCTTTCATATTTTGTTGCCGTTTTCACGGCGCTCCTTTCCACTGTATGAATATAACAAATTCGTAATATTTTTGCAATACTTCCAACCGAATTAGTTGTAAACAGTATAGCATATTTCATAAAATTCCGCTATATCGTTTCCGGGTTCGAACCCATCCACAAGCTTCCGGTTTTCAGCTTTTCAAGTATTACAAATGTTTCATTTTCTACATTTTCTACAGGAAACAAAGCGTTGTTCAACGAATTATCGCAAAAAGGGGGCCGTACTATGAAAATTTACCTATCCGCCGATATGGAAGGCACCGCAGGCATTGCAGACTGGAACGAAACGATGGCAGACCATCCCCAGTATGCGTATTTCAGGGAGCAAATGTCCCGGGAGGTCGCCGCGGCGTGCGAAGGCGCGCTGGCCGCCGGAGCCACGGAGATCCTCGTGAAGGACGCGCACGATACCGCCCGCAACATCATTCCCACACTGCTGCCCGAGCAGGCAAAGCTTTTCCGCGGCTGGGACGATACACCGGAAATGATGATGGCGGGGATCGATTCCAGTTACGACGGGGTGCTCTTTACGGGCTATCACGCAGCCGCGTATACCGCCTTCAATCCCTTGTCGCACACCATGAGCCTGAAGGTGCAGTCCCTCACCTGCAACGGTCGGCTGGTGTCGGAATTTGATATCAACGCAATGATCGCCGCGCACTACCGGGTACCGGTCATCTTTCTGTCCGGCGACAAGGGGCTGTGCGAGGCGGCCAAGGAAGTAATGCCGCAGCTTGATACTATAGCCACAAACGAAGGGCGCGGCAGCGCCGCCATCACCCTGCAACCCGCCTTTGCGGCAAAGCAGATTCGCCATACCGTGGAACAGGCGCTGCGCAAGCCCAGGGAAAACAAGCTGTACCCCCTGCCCCCGTATTTCGAGGTTGAGGTGCGCTTTAAAGAGCATACACCGGCAGGCAGGGCCGCCCAGTATCCGGGTGTTATCCGCACGGACGCAAAAACCGTCCGGCTGGAATCGGAGAATATCATGGATATCGTCCGGGCGTTTCTGTTTATTCTGTAGCGGCTGTATGCTGATCCGACGCAGAGTATTCCACCGCACGCGTAACGGTTTCTTTTCCTGTACATTTGTAAAGATTTCATGAGAATGATGAGAACTGCCTGAAACCGACAGGAAACCCGCAGGCAAACCTCGAATTCCGCTTGCGGAAATGAAACCATTGATACGCGAGGAGCAATATATATGCCGAAAACAGCCATTCTATACCGGTCTGTGCATCACGGAAACACCAAAAAGCTACTGGACGCCATCCAATCCGCGCATCCCGATGTTACGCTGATCAAAGCCGGGGAGGATCCTTTTGATCCATCTCTGTATAACTTCATCGGGTTTGCCTCCGGCGTATATGCCGGCAAGCTGCACCGCACCGTACGCAAGGCGATGGACAGCCTCTCCCCGGCGGGCCGGAAGGCGTTTGTCCTCTATACCTGCGGCGACAGCGAGGGCGGTAAATACGGCAAACGGTTTCTGGAAGCGCTCCGCCAAAAGGGCTTTGAGCCCAGTGGATATTACTGGTGCCTGGGGCACGACAGCTTCGGCCCCCTTCGCCTGTTCGGCGGCATCCATAAGGACAGGCCGAATCTGACCGATCTGGAAGGCGCAATTGCGTTTTATGAAAACCTGATCAACTGAGGTTCCGGCATATATTACACCGGCGACTGCTGATGAAACGAAACCTTACCCGCAGAGGTTTTCCTGCCCTTTTCTGCGGGTAAGGCTTCGTTTCGTTATAAAAGACTGCAATTCAAAAGCTACGCTTCCGGGTCCGCCTCCTGCCAGGCCTGTTCCGCGGCCTCCAGCGCCGCGTACAGGGCCGGGGACGCCTCCTGCGCCTGCTGATAGGCATGCGACAGCTCCAGCAGCTTTTCCTGATCCTGGTACATAGCCGGATCCGCCATTTTTTCTTCCAGCCCGGCCATGCACCGCTCGTTTTGCAAAATCGCTTCCTCGGCTTCCTCCACGGCCGCTTTCAGCTGCCGCAGCGCCGCGCTCTGCCTGCGTTCCTTTTTTCGATCCTTTACGATTGCGGTTTTTGTGATCCCGTCGTCGATGATTTCCGGCGGCATGGGGCGGTCCCGCTTTTCCAGATAATCGTCGAAATTGCCCAGGTATTCCGTAATGCCGTCCTCCGCCATCACCATCACGCGGTCGGCAAAGCGGTTGACGAAATAACGGTCGTGGCTGATGGCCAGAATCACGCCCGGGAACTCCGCCAGCGCTTCTTCCAGCACCTCGCAGCTGTCCATATCCAGGTGGTTGGTGGGTTCATCCAGCAGCAGAAAGTTATCCTTTCGAAGCATCAGCTTGGTCAGCGCCACGCGGCCGCGCTCGCCGCCCGACAGCGACCCGATTTTATCAAACACGTCGTCCCCTGAGAACAAGAACTGTCCCAGCGCACTGCGGACGCGGCTTTGTTCCATGGAGGGAAAGGTGTTCCACACCTCGTCCAGTACGGAATTGTTCAGGTTCAAATCCTGCTGGTGCTGATCGTAATACCCGATATCGATATTCACGCCGAAGCGCACCGTGCCGGAGTCCGGCGTTTCCTTGCGGTTCAGGATTTTGATCAGCGTGCTCTTGCCCACGCCGTTGGGGCCGATCAGCGCCACGCGGTCGCCCGCGCGCAGTTTGAAGCTGATGTCCTTAAAAATAGTTCTGCCCCCGAACTTTTTGTTGAGGCCCTTCACCTCCAGCGCGTCCTCCCCCATGCGGCGGCGGGCGTCGAAGGTGAAGCGCACCTGCCGTTCCTCCTCCGGTTTTTCCAGACGCTCCACTTTATCCAGCCGCTTCTGCCGGGATTCGGCGGCGCGGATGGATTTTTCCCGGTTGAAGCTGCGGTAGCGTTCGATAATCGCCCTTTCGCGGTCAATTTCCTTTTGCTGCAGCTGGTAGGCTTTGATCCGCGCCTCAAAATCCGCGGTCCGCTTCTTCATGTATTCGGTATAATTGCCGGTGAACTTATACACGCGCCCACCAAGCATTTCGCCCATCGTATCGCATACGTGGTCGAGAAAATAACGGTCATGACTGATGAGCAGCAGCGTGCCCTTATATTCAGTCAGATAGTTCTGCAGCCACTCGATAGCGGCCAGATCCAGATGGTTGGTAGGCTCGTCCATCAGCAGTACGTCAGGCTTTTGCAGCAGCAGCTTTGCCAGCGACAGCCGGGTACGCTCGCCGCCGGACAGTGTTTTCACCTTGCGGCCGAACATCTGCCTGTCGATTCCAAGCCCGCAGAGCATGCCGGTGATTTCACCCTCGTAGGCATAGCCCTCCAGCCGGTTGAATTCCTCCGTCATCCGGCAGTAGTCGTCCGTCAAGCGCAGCGCTTTTTGCTCGTCCTGGTTCTCAGCCATTTTCTGTTCCATCTCGCGCATGCGTTTTTCCAGCGCGATCACTGGCTGGAACACCTTGAGCATCGCTTCCCACGCCGTATCCTCGCCCTCGATATCGCCGATCTGCGCCAGATATCCCAGCTTCAGGCCCTTGTTCATGTGCACGGCGCCGCCGTCCGCCGCCTGCTCGCCGGTCAGGATGCGCATCAGGGTGGTTTTGCCGCTGCCGTTGGCGCCGACAAGACCCATTTTTTCGCCTTTTTGCACAGAAAATGTCACATCGCGGAGCACCTGGTCTATGCCAAAGCTCTTTTGGATGTTCTCTACGGAAATCAGTATCATGCGCGGTATCCCCTCATCTGTTTCGGCTTTCAGCTTCAAAGTATACCATAAATACCGGGCTGCTGCACATCAGCACTATACAGATCAGGCTTGCGGGTGTAAAATAGAAGGCGAACGTACCGCCGCCGTACTAAGCCACAACAATCAAACGATTCGCCGCAACAACATTCGGGAGGTATAGGCGTGAAGATTGACCTGACATGTCCGGTGGAACTGTGGAAATATACGCTGCCTGGTGATGAAAACCCTCAATGCACGTTTGTGCTCAACAATATCAGCATCAAGCCCGTCGTCTCCGTGCAGATCACCCTAACCAGCTACGGTTCCAAGGACTTTGTTCTTCTGAGGCAAACAGACCGTCTGCCGGTTGCCGACGCGCTGCCGGGCACGGCATTTACCGTTTCCATGCTGCCCACGGAATGGGAAAATGTAATCAACGTTGATCTGGTCATCGAAAAAGTATGGTTTTCCGATGCCACCGTGTGGCGGCGCGGAAACGCGCCCGTGGTGGAGTACGAAACCAACATCATCCCGGCGGGTCGGAAGCTGGATCAACTGCGGTTCGTAGCCGGAGAAGACGCCGTGGGATATCCGCTGATGCAGGAGCAGGTGTGGGTATGTGTTTGCGGCCGCGCCAACGACAGGAAGGCCGAGCGTTGCTGCCGCTGCAAGCGCGGACGGGATACCGTGTTCGCCTCCTATACGCCCGAAAACGTGGCCAACCTGATTGCCGTTCACGAGCAGAAGCTGAAATCCGTGGCGCAGTCGGCGCGTGAAGAAGCAAACCGTGTCACAGAAAAACAGGAAACCATCCGCCGTAAAGCCGCGCGCCAGAAGCGTGTGATGATGATAACCGGCGTTTTTGTCGTATGCCTGGCCGTATTGGTTTCGGGTGTCCTCCTTTGGGGGCTGCCCGCATGGCGCTATTATCAGGCCAATACCCTGCTGAACGATGGCAGCTACGACGCCGCCCGCGACGCCTTTACGGTGCTTGGCTCCTACCGTGATGCGCAGGCCATGGCCCAGGAAAGCGAATACCGCAAGGCGGATGAGTTGGTAACGCAAAACGAGCTGGACGCCGCCGCCGCGCTGTACGGCGCGATGACGGACTATAAGGACAGCCAGGATAAATATCTGCAAACCCAATACCAGATCGCGCAGAATTCATTTGCCGCCGGGGATTATGCGCTGGCCGCCGGTCAGTTCGGCGCGCTGGCCACGTATCAGGACAGCGCGGACATGAACCTGGTATCCCTCTATCAGCAGGCCCTGTCCCTGTTTGATACCGGCATGTATGAGGATGCCCGGCTGCTGTTCCTGGATCTGGGTTCCTATCAGGATTCCGAAGCGCAGGTGCTCGCCTGCGATTATCAGATCGGCCTCAAAGCGTTTGACGACGGGGATTATGCCCTGGCCGCGGAGAAGTTCGAAGCCGTTAAGAGCACGCAGGACGTGGCAGAAAAAATCAAGGAAACCTACTATCTGTGGGCTATGGAAACACAAGCAGCCGGCAATTATGAAACGGCTGGGAAGCTGTTTCTCAAGGCCGGCGATTATGAGGACGCGCAATACCGCGCCAACGGCAGCCTGTATTTCCTGGCCACTGAGTATTACGACAATCAGGAGTACCAGAAGGCGGCCGAGCTGTTTCAAAGCGTAATCCCCTATCTGGACAGTGAAACGCGCTACTGGGAAAGCG
This sequence comes from Candidatus Limiplasma sp., assembly GCA_963664595.2. GTDB lineage: Bacteria > Bacillota > Clostridia > Christensenellales > Aristaeellaceae > CAXXOK01. The sequence continues at coordinate 1,111,252 of CAXXOK010000010.1, forward strand.
TGTATCAGCAAGGGCTGGCGGAAGAACAGGCGGGGAATATGGACGAGGCGATGACCCTGTATAAAACCATTCCCCAGCACAGGGACGCGGCCGAGCGCGTGAAGGCCTATGCTTACCAGCAGGCGGAAGCCGCGTTGGAAGAGGGCGATACCGAGCAGGCCATCGCGCAGTTTGCGCTGGCGGGTAATTATCTGGATGCCGCCAAGCGTATCCAAAGCATCCGGTACAGCCTGGCCGACATCGCCCTTGGCAAGGCAGACTATCAAACCGCTATTGATTTGTATACCGAGCTTGACGATTATGAGGACAGCGCCGACAAACGCAGTCAGACGCAGTATCTGATGGCGAAAGCCGCGCTGAATGCCGCGGATTATGATCAGGCCATTTCCCTGTTCACCCAGCTGGGCAGCTATCTGGACAGCAAGGACCTGATCAGCCAGGCGCGCTACGAGCAGGCAAAGGCCGTCTACGATGCTGCGGATTACGAACAGGCCGCCGCCCTGTTCACCGCGCTGGGAGAGTACCAAAACAGCGCAGAACTGGCACAGCAAGCAGAATATACCCTTGCCAATGCCGCCTTTGACGCTGCCGATTACGAGCAGGCCGTGGAACGTTTCACAGCGCTTGGAGATTTTTCCGACAGCAAAGATAGGGTCAGCCAGGCGCGCTACGCGCAGGCCGAGGCCGCCTTTACCGACGCGGACTACGCGCAGGCCATTGCCCTTTTTGAGACTCTGGGCGATTATCAGGACAGCGCAGACCGCGTTTTGCAGGCGCGCTACGCGCAGGCAAAATCCTCCTATGACGCCGCCGATTATGAAACCGCAATCGCACTGTTCACGCAGCTTGGCGATTATCAGGATAGCCGGGATCAGCTCAATTCCCTGCAATACACCGTCGGCTCCATGTCGCTCAACGCCGGGGAGTACGCCAAGGCAATTGAGGTGTTTGCTGCCCTGGGCGATTATCAGGATAGCGCCAGTAAGCTGGAGCAGGCTTTGTATGCCTGGGGCATGGCGCTGAAAACCACCGGGGAAACGCAGGATGCCATCAGCCTTTTCCAGGCTCTGTCCGATGATTCTTCTTCCAGGCAGCTCGTAGGCGACCTCATCCAGTCCGAGGCGCTTCGCATCAAGCAGACCGGCGATCTGGAAGCCGCCGCCGCGCTTTTCGGCGCCCTTGGGGATTTTCCCGGCGCTCAGGATAACTACGATACCACCCGCTACGAGCTTGCAACACAGCTCATGGTGCTTGGCGATTACCGGCAGGCAGCGGAAAAATTTGCGGAGCTTGGCGATTATCAGGATTCTCGGCAGAAAACGGCAGACTGCCTCTACGAGGCATACGGCCGCGCATATGATACAGCGGAAACCGCATACCTTGCCGGAGACTGGCAAGGGGTGGTTGCCGCGCTGAACGGTTATGATCTCACCGCTTTGCCGCAGGACTATCAGGAGATGGCCGGCTGGTACGAGGAAGCCTGCTTTAAGGCCGGTGAAGTGCTCTTTAGCGAGGGCAAGCCGTTCGAAGCCCTGCCCTATTACCAACGGATTTCCAGCCTGCCGCAGGTTGCGGATGATGTACTTACACGCCCCATCTATCTGGTCATAGGCGCCTGGCAGAGTGACAAGGGAAACGCCGTGTTTTCCGCCAACGGCACCTATACTCTGTTTGACACGGATGGGTATTTCTCCGTAAACAACGGCACGCTGCTCACTGGTAAAACCACGGATCAGCTCGCCGAAGCCTATCAAATCAAAACCTTGGATAATACGTCGCTCACGCTAGCCTCCGTGGACGACGGCAAGACCGCATATACCTTTACCCGCACCCAACCCGCCGGAGACAGCAATGTCACAGGCGCGGCGCAGTGACGGCAGCCTGACCATCGGCGTCCTCTACGGCTTTCGGGCGCTGATGGTGCTTTTTGTGTGCAATTATCATTTCTGGCAGCAGAGCTGGCTGATGCAGAAGCTTACGCTGTTTGGCCATACCCTCTATTTTGATTTCTTCACGCGTTCCGGATACCTGTTTGTGGACGGTATGCTGCTGATGTCCGGCTTTTTGTTATATCTTCCCCACGCGCGGGCAGCCGAATACGGCACCCCGGTTGACGATTACAAAACCTTCTATTGGAAACGCTTTTTGCGTATCGTGCCCAGCTATCTGGCCTCGGTGCTGCTGATCCTGTTTCTGATCGCACTGCCGGGCGGCGCATACCAAAGCGCGGGCGAGGGCATTTGGGATGTGCTGACACACCTGACGTTCACCTTTCCCTTTTTTCAAAGCACCCTGCTGAACACACCGCTCAACGGCGTGCTGTGGACGATCGGTATTGAGGTACAATTCTATCTGATCTTTCCGCTGCTTGTAAAAGCCATGCGGAAAACCCCCGTGCTCACGCTCTCCGCCATGGCGGCCGTCGGGGTTGCCTTCCGGTTGGTTTTCGGGCTTGTTTCAAACGATCTGGCTGTTCTGGTCAACCAGCTGCCCGCCTTTATGGATGTTTACGCGCTGGGCATGCTGGGCTCCATCCTGTATACCCGTCTCCAGCGGCTTTCTGCGCGGCTGAAGCCCGCCGCCGTTGTGCCGGCCTTTTCTACCACTTTGTTTGCCGTCGGGATCTACCTGCTGCTCGCGGTACTCCGCGCACAATCGAAAGCCGGTTTGAGCGGCATTGACGCGCTGCGGCAATCGCAGTGGATTCTCCGGCTGCCGTTTGCCCTGACAATGCTGCTTTTGGCGCTTTCAGCGGCTTTCCTGCCCCGCATTCTCCAAAAAGCATTGGATAACCGCCTGATGCGTTTTCTGGCTGCCATCTCGATGAACCTGTATATCTGGCACCAGATGCTCAATATCTGGGTGATCAAGCCCCTGTTCCCCGATACGCTGCACGCTGCGCCCGCCTTGCAGGCAGCGTATACGCTGCTCTGTTATTCCCTGTCCGTTGTCACGGCCATGGCTTTTACCTATGGTCTGGAACAACCAGCGGCAAAGTTTTTGCAAAAATTGCGAATCAAAAAAGGAGAGTACCCCCATGAAAGACCCAAGGCTGAAAAAACTGTGTAACATGCTTGTGAACTATTCCTGCGAACTCAAACCGGGCGACAAAATCATGATCGAGGTTTTCGGCCACCAGCCGGATATCACCCAGGCGCTGATCGACGAGGTGTATCTGGCCGGCGGCATTCCCTTTGTTCGCCTGCGCGATATGCAGGTGCGCCGCAAGCTGATGCAGGGCGCAACCCCGGAGCAATACCGGCTGGAGGCGGAGAACGATGCCGCACTGATGCGGCAGATGCAGGCGTACCTGGGCGTGCGCGCCTATGAGAACACCTATGAGCTTTCTGATGTCGAAGCGGACCAGATGACGCTGTACACCAAGGAATATTCTCAGGAGGTGCATGGCAAAATCCGCATCCCGGATACCCGTTGGTGCGTACTGCGCTACCCCAACTTTGCCCTGTCGCAAAGCGCCCAGATGAGCACGGAAGCCTTTGAGGATTACTATTACTCCGTATGCACCATGGATTACGCCAAAATGAGCCAGGCCATGCAGGCGCTCAAGGCCCGGATGGATAACGCCGACAAGGTACGCATTCAGGGCCCCGGCACCGATCTGACCTTCTCCATCAAAGGGATTCCCACTGTGATCTGTGACGGCAAGCTGAACATCCCGGACGGCGAGGTGTACACCGCGCCGGTGCGCGATTCCATCAACGGCACCCTGCACTATAATACGGATAGCCTGTACATGGGCAAGGTCTACTCTGATATCCGCTTTACCTTCAAGGATGGGAAAATTATCGAAGCCACGGCCAGCGATACCGAGGGCTTGAACAAAATACTGGATACCGACGAGGGCGCGCGCTACGTAGGCGAGTTCTCATTTGGCGTGAATCCATTCGTTACAACCCCCATCAAAGATACTTTGTTTGATGAAAAGATTGCCGGTTCCTTCCACTTCACGCCCGGCACCTGTTACGACGACGCCTCCAACGGCAATCATTCCTCCATCCACTGGGATATCGTCAGCATTCAGCGCCCCGAATACGGCGGCGGCAGTATCTGGCTGGACGACGTGCTGGTGCGCAAGGACGGCCTGTTTGTGCCCGAAGACCTGCTGCCGCTCAATCCCGACGCGTTTCTGTAATGCAGTTTGGGTAAACGATAATTAAAGCGCTTGTGCGATGGTGTGTTAGCTTTTGTCATGTTGGGGCTACGGAACCTGAAGTAGTAACAGCACTACATCGAAGGTTTCCCAGCCTCAAACTAACGAAAAGATAACGCGCTAACGCGCAGGGGCTTTAGTCAGCGCTTACCTGGCATTCCCAATCATGATTGAAATTTTACTCCCCAATTCCCTTCTCTGTTTTAATCATTTACATTTGCTTGTCATACTGTTCCTGTACGCATACCCTACAAAAAGAACACGGATGGGGCTTTTTCATCCGTAGCCGTATTGCAATTCCGGTTTCCATTATGCTCGTACTGCTGCTTCCGGCTGGCGCGGTGCCGGCTGCCTCGCTGGGTGGCTTGCTTGATATTCTGCACACCAACGCTGTTCATGACCATTCCGTGGCCGATCCCGTAAACGAGTACATGGGCTATGCAGAAATCGCCCAGTACAAAATGGACGCCGCCGCATTTAGCGCCAGTGTGCTGTTGCTGAACGCTTTCGAAGCCGCCATGGGCATGCCGATTGTCAATCCGAGCAAGTGCGAATACGCCACCACTTCATGAATATAGCCGGGTATAACGCCATGACGCTCGGCAACCATGAGTTCGGTTGTGGCAGCAACAATGCACTGCATCTGGAAAAGATGGCCAATTTCGCCTTCCAGTCCGCCACCGTCACTGTGTACAATACCGCTGGCGGCACCATCGCAGCACCCTATGACGCTCCACAGGGCCGGATTCCCATCATCAAATAGAAAATTGATCGCCAACGTACCATACTGTAAGATAATTCAAATGACCGCTGACAGATTCTGTCTGTCGGCGGTCATTTGAAATCTGTGGTTCATGATTGCACAGCCACGGATATTTGTGTATGTTTTATTTCAATAAGTCCTTTCGGTTGTTGCGTTCTTTTGATATAATCATTGTATAAAATAGAAGCATGGAGGATTTCTTATGCGAAAACCTATGATATTATTGGTTTCTTTTATGTTGGTGTTTCTCCTGCTTGTCGGCGCTGCGGCAGCCGGCGAGCTGGACGGTGTATTGGTCATCCTGCACACCAATGATATCCATGGCCGTGCCGTAGCCGATACCACCAATGGCTATATGGGGTATGCTGAAATCGCCCAGTATAAGCAGGACGCTCTCTCCCTTGGGGCCAGCGTGCTGCTGCTGGATGCGGGCGACGCCACCATGGGCATGCCGATTGTCAATCTGGACAAGGGTACCAATGCCATCACCTTCATGAACATGGTCGGGTATGACGCCATGACGCTGGGCAACCATGAATTTGACTGGGGCAGCGACAATGTGCTCCGGCTGGAGGATCTGGCCGATTTCCCCTTCCTGTCCGCCAATGTGTACAACACTGCCGACGGAACGGATTTTGTGCAGCCCAACGTGATTTTTGATCTGGACAATGGGATGAAGATCGGCGTATTTGGCCTCACCACCCCGGAAACCCTTTCCATGGCAAACCGCGCCTTGTTTCCCGGCCTGAGCTTTAAAACCGACGAAGATCTGTATGCCTGCGCACAGGCTCAGGTGGACGAGCTGAAGGCCAAGGGCGTGAACCTGGTTATTTGTCTTGCCCATCTGGGCGTGGCTGACCAGAGCGTTGGTGTGCGCTCCACGGATGTCATTGCCGCCGTAGACGGCATTGATATCGTGATCGACGGCCACAGCCATACCGTGGTGGACAGCGACATCATCACCAAGGGCGAAGGCGACGCCGCAACCAAAACCCTGCTGGTGCAGACCGGCTGCTATGACGAAAATCTTGGCGTTATCCTGTTCGACGGTAAAAACCTGTCCTCCGGCCTCATCCCCGCGGCAAAGTATAAGGCTTCTGTGCAAGTACTCACCTCGCTGCTTCCCACCCATGAGGACGAGATGGTGGCTGCCGAAGTCAACAGCGTCAACGATGCAATCAAAGCCAAGCTTTCTCAGCCGTTTGCGGCCACCGAAGTTCTGCTCAATGGCCAATCCGTACCCGGTGTGCGTACGGAAGAAACCAACCTGGGAGACTTCTGTGCAGACGCCATGCTGTGGTCCGCCAAGCAGCTCGTTGGCGACAAGGTTGTGGCTTCCCTTGTAAACGGCGGCAGCATCCGCGCCTCCATCGATGTGGGCGAAGTGACCATGAACGATATGAAAACCGTATTCCCCTTCGGCAACACCCTGGTTACGCTGGATGTAACCGGCGCGGAGCTCCTGGAAGCGCTGGAAGTCGCAACCTGCGTTACGCCGGAAGCTATGGGTTCGTTCCCACAGGTATCCGGCATCGTGTTCACGGTGGATACCACCGTGCCCTTCGCGCCGGGTGCCCAATACGACAACTCCTCCTATTATGCGCCCGCCGCCCCCGGCAGCCGCGTAGCCATTGCCTCCATCGGCGGTGAAGCGTTTGATCCGGACGCTGTGTATACCATTTGCACCAACGATTACATGGCAGGCGGCAACGGGCCCTATGTTGCGTTCAAGTATCCCCGCCAGCAAACCGGCTACGATACCACAAAGCCGCTGGAAGACGCGCTTGTGGACTATGTGGCCGATGAACTCGGCGGCACCATCGCGGCGCCTTACGACGCCCCGCAGGGTAGGGTCACGGTTCTCCAGTAATCCGGAAGAAAGCCTTCCATCCGGTGAATCGTAACAGCAAAAACAGCTCTCCTTTTGGGGAGCTGTTTTTGCTGTCAAAGAACGCTTTCGGTCGTTATCGCTGCCCGCCTCATAGCGCCTGCGGCGATGTTCGCCCGCTTTTGCCCTGTGGTGCGGCGTAAGGCTTAGGGTTCCACACTGAGTCCCCGCAAGGGTTTCACCCCTGCACTCTGATCAGGAAGATCAGCCCTGGACTCACTTTTTGGCAGGCTGAGCAGCTCTCCATTCGAAGCGCTGCTTTTATACTTGCGATTGTGTCCGCATTACCCGATCACAATGATTTCTGTGTCGGTAAACTTGGCAAACAGCTTGATATCCTCGGCCGTCAGCGCCGTGGATACCACCGTGTGATGGCCGCCGCCCGCTTCGATCCACGCCTTGGCGCCTTCCTCGAAGCTCGGCTTGATCTTCCACATGATCTGGGCTACCGGCAGCTTGGGCATGGGCTTGGGCTGCTTGATCAGCTCTATGTTCATACAGATAATCCGGAAACGGTCGCCCATGTCCGTCATGCAAACGGCAATGCCGTCGCCGGTCACGCCGTCGAAGGTCAGGCGGGCGGGGTCCGCTTTGCCGCCGATGCCCAGCGGATGCACCTCAATGGCGGGCTTGGTAGCTGCAAACGAAGGCGATACCTCCAGCATATGCGCGCCCAGCACATAGCGGTCGCCCATATCGTAGGTGTAGTCTTCCATAAAGCCGGTCGCGCCCGTGCGGCCCTCGGCCATTTTCCACATCACGGCGTTCATGGCGCTGGTTTTGTAATCGCCCTCGCCGCCAAAGCCGATCCCCTTGCCCTGCATACGCTGGGTGGCAAGGCCCGGCAGCTGCTCCATGCCGTACAGGTCTTCAAAGGTGTCGGTGTAAGCGCCCACGCCGTGCTCGGCCACGAATTGATCCAGTGCGATCTCATAGCGTGCCTGCTCCCTCACCGCGTCCATGTTGTCGGTCTTGATCACGTATGCCGCTTGATATTCCGCGATCTTTTTATCCAACTGTTCGTCGGTCACCTTGCGTACCAGCGTAACCAAGTCGCCGATGGCGTAGTAATTTACTTCCCAGCCGAAATGAATCTGGCTTTCCACGCGGTCGCCATCGGTCACGGCCACCTGCCGCATATTGGAGCCGAACATGGCCACCTTCAGCTTGCGGGAGAAATCCAGCGCTTTGGCAACCTGCGCAAACTGCTTGAGCTGCGCCACAACCTCCGCATGTTGATAATAGCCCACCACAACCTGACGCTTGATCCCCAAACGGGTGCAGATGAAGCCGTATTCCCGGTCGCCGTGGGCGGACTGGTTCAGGTTCATGAAATCCATATCAATGCTGTCGTACGGCAGGCGCTCGTTCGCCTGTGTGTGCAGATGACACAGCGGCTTGCGCAGAAGCTGGAGGCCCTTGATCCACATTTTAGCGGGTGAGAAGGTATGCATCCAGGTAATCACGCCCACGCAGTCCTCATCCACATTCGCTTCCTGCATAACGGCGATGCAGCTTTCGGAGTTGATGACGGTCGGTTTCCATTCCACCGAAACGGTATCAGCCAGCTTTTCATTCAGGAACTTCACCATGTCCTTGGAATCCTGCGCCACCTGTTTGAGCGTTTCATCGCCGTAGAGATCCTGACTGCCGGTGATAAAGTACAGCTTTTTCATCAATGTTCTCCTCCTTGACCATAATAGGCATTCTTGCCATGTTTTCGCAGATAATGTTTATCCAACAGATATTGGTCGGCCCGGCCGGCATCGGGGTTGATCGCTTCAGTTAGTACAGACAGCTTCGCCACCTGCTCCAGTACCGCGGCATGGTATACGGCTTCCTCCGCAGTTTTGCCCCAGGCAAACGGGCCGTGGTTTTTCACCAGTATGGCCGGGGTTTCCAGTACGTCCCTGCCCCGCAGGGTTTCGATGATCACGAGACCGGTGTTCTTTTCATACGCGGTCTCGATTTCCTCCTTTGTCAGCGCTCTGGCACAGGGCACGTCGCCATGGAAATAATCCGCGTGCGTAGTGCCGTAGGCAGGCACGGCGCGCCCAGCCTGCGCAAAGGCCGTGGCATAGGTGGAGTGCGTGTGCACAATACCGCCGATCTCCGGGAATGCCCTGTACAGCTCCAGATGCGTAGGCGTATCCGAGGACGGCTTCCACTTGCCATCCACCACGTTGCCCTCCAGATCGACCACTACCATGTCCTCATCGGTCATCCCGTCATAGTCCAGACCGCTGGGCTTGATTACCACCAGACCCTTTTCCCGGTCGATGGCGCTGACATTACCCCAGGTAAACAGCACCAGACCATGCTTAACCAACGCCAGGTTGGCCTCGCAGACTTGCTTTTTCAAATGCTTGAGCATGCTTATTCCTCCACTGCCGCACGTTCCGCCGCAAGCGCCTTTTCAAACCGCTGCAAATACGCCTGGAAGCCTTCCACTCCGGCCGGATCCGGCTGCAGGGTGGAGCGCTTTGCCTCGGAAAACACCTTATTTTCCAGATAGCTTTCCAGCGTTTCACCGGGTTCCTTGTTCATCCGGTAAGCTACCAGCAGCGCAATGCCGTAAGCGCCGCCTTCTCCGGCGGTTTCCATTACCGATACGGGCGCGTTCATCGCGTTGGCAAGGTACTGCTGCCCCACCTTCGGCGCTTTAAAAAATCCGCCGTGCCCGGTGAGACAATCGATAGCCACCTGCTCGCCATAGAGAATCCGCATCCCAATGGATAGCGTTGCAAGCGCCGCGTACAGATGCGCCTTCATAAAGTTCGCCATGGTAAATTTGCTGTTGGCGTCACGCAGCACCAGCGGCTCGCCCTTTTCAAACCCGGTGATATGCTCGCCGGAAAGGTAGTTCACCACCACCATGCCGCCGCAGTCCGCATCGCCCTGCAGGCTGAGCTCGTACATTTTGTCATACACTTTATAAATGCTGGTTTCCATGCCGAACGAGGTCAGGAATTCATGATAGGTCTCCGCCCAGGCATTGATATCGGATGTACAGTTGGTGCAGTGCACCATCGCCACCGGCTTGCCCGAGGGCGTCGCCACGATGTCGATCTCCGGGTACGGGCGGGACAGGGGTTTTTCCAGCACGATCATCGAAAAGATGGAGGTGCCCGCCGATACGTTGCCCGTGCGCGCGGCAACGCTGTTGGTTGCCACCATGCCGGTGCCCGCGTCGCCTTCCGGCGGCGCTACGGGAATGCCTGCCTTCAGCACGCCGGTGGGATCCAGCAGCTTTGCGCCCTCCTCAGTCAGCGTACCGGCATCCTCGCCCGCCATGCGCACCGCGGGCAGCACATCCGCCGTTTTCCACGGCACGCCGTAGGGCTTCACCAGCGCGTCAAAGCGCGCCAGCCTCTCCTGATCATATTCCTCGCCGTCAAGCGGGAACATACCGCTCGCCTCGCCTACGCCGATCACAAATTCACCCGTAAGCATCTGGTGCACATACCCTTCCAGCGTGTTGATGTGATGGATGTCCTTCACATGCTCCTCACCCTGCAGCACGGCGTGGTACAGATGCGCAATGCTCCAGCGCTGGGGTATATTGCAGTTAAACAGCTCTGTCAGCTCTTCGCTTTCCCGGGCCGTAAAAGTGTTGCGCCAGGTCCGGAAGGGCACCAGCAGGTTTCCGTCCTTATCAAACGGAAGGTACCCGTGCATCATGGCAGAAATACCCAATCCTTCGATGCTGACCGGCGCTTTCAATTTGCCCAGCAGCTCGGCAACGGCTGCCTGCAAGCCCTCCCATGCCTGTTCCAGCGGGTAGGTCCAAATGCCGTTTTCAAACCGGTTCTCCCATGTGTAGCCGCCCTGGGCAACCACCCGGTGCCGGTCGTCGATCAACACGGCCTTGATGCGCGTCGATCCCAATTCAATTCCGAGATACGTTTTTTGAATACTCATGTTGCTCCCCCTAATCTGCTTCGACTATACTTGTCCGTACATCTTGAGATAAATTATACAGCTTCTCGCGTCAGATTTCAATTACCGTCTCAGCCAATAATCTTCCACGGGAGCACGGTGCTGCTGGAACTGCGGTTGTACAGCAGCTCCAGCAGTTTTTCGGCCGCACGGCTGCCGATATCCGCCTTGGGGCTGTCCAGCGAAAATACCGGCTCGGGCGAAAGCGACGCATAGGTGGAGTGATCAAAGCTCGCAATGGCAAGCGGCCTGACCTCGCCCGCATGGATGGCCTTGGCAATTTGCAGCGCGATCTCATCGTTATAGCAAACTACGCCGTCGCAGGTTTGCAGCTTGCCCATAATCGCGGCAAGCACGTCGTCCCGGTTTTCCGTCGTGTACCAAAACACCAGCTCGTCGTGGATATCCAGCTCCGCGGAAAGCATGGCGTCCGCATAACCCGCGTAACGGCGAAGGCCCTGTATATCGTCGCTTTTAAAGATTCCTGCAATCCTGCGGCAGCCGTGCGACAGCAGGTGCTGGCAGGCGGTTTTCCCCCCGCCCCGGTCATCGGAAACCACATGGGGAATACGGTTGAGCTCCGGGTAGAATCCGTTGATGAACACCATGGGAATCCCTTGTTTTTGCAATTGCTGATAACGGTCGATATTGGGGTTGGGCAGCGCGGTTTTTGTGCCCTCCACAATAATACCGTCCATCGGCTTGGTGAGAAGCTCGTTCAGTATTTTCCGTTCGTTTTCGACCCGGTTATAGGTGGCGTACAGCATGGACGCATAACCATTATTAGAAAGCGTTTGATTGATCCCCTTGAGGATCTCGGGGAAAATATATTCTCCGATATAGGTGGTTACGACCGCAATATTGTACGTGGATTTCTTTCGCACAGCATCACAAAGATAGGTGCCGCTTCCGCGCACGCGGTATACCAGCCCCTCACGTTCCAGCAGTCCTATTGCCTGGCGCACCGTATGGCGGCTGAACCCTGTTTGCCGCATCAGCTCGTGATCGCTCGGCAAACGTTTTTCCCTGGAAAGCTCGCCGCCCCGAATCTCGTTCTTCAGCTTCTCGGCTACGATGATATACTTAGACTTTGTCATCCGGCTCTCCTTGGAAATATTTCCCTATGAAGCATATCATATCTTCCAATATTTTCAAACCGTTTTTTCATTCTTCCATACAACGGCAGGCCGGAACCCATAGGCCCGGCCTGCTCCGATCGCGCCTACGCGTAATCCTGCTTCCATATTCTTCCTTTGGGCAGACCCCCGCGCTAAGCCTAGCCATAAGCACAGCCTGGCGGCCGTCGGTGTAATGCTAGGGTTATATGTTTCTTGCCACGGGCACCCGGCAGCCGGGGTTATTCCAAGAAAATCGGTCAGGCTTTCAACGGCATCTGTTTCCGCTTGGAAAACCGGGCCATCAGTCCGTTTTTGCCGCGGTTGGCCAGCACAACGCTTTGCAGCAGGATGAAGAAACAAAGCATGGCGCCCGTCGTGATGCTCTGCCACCAGGGGTCTCTCAGCCCGGAAGCCAGAACGATAGCCTTGATCGTCGCCAGCGTCAGCGTGCCAAACAAAGTACCGATCACGTTGCCCACGCCGCCGGTCAGCAGCGTGCCGCCGATAATGGAGGACGCGATTGCGTTCATTTCTGCCGCGGTGGCGTTGGTGGCGTTGCCCGCTCCCGTATGGGTGAGGAAAACGAAACCGCTGATTCCGGACAGGATGCCGCAGATCAGATAGGAATAAAATTGTGTCCGCTTTACATTGATCCCCAGCATCAGCGCGCTCTGCCGATTTCCGCCCACAGCGTACAGGTTGCGTCCAAGCTTCGTCCACCGCAGCATGACGAATACCACCACAACGATAAGCAGCGCGATCACCACGCCAATTTCCAGCCGTCCGGGGATCAGCGCGCCGTTTTTGGCCGTATACCCCAGCCATGGGATTTCGATACGCGTGTTTTTCAATCCCATAAAGGCGGCGTTTTGCGCCGTCAGCGGGTCGTCGCTGACCACTGTTATCATGCCTCTGGCAAAGAACATGCCCGCCAACGTGATAATGAAGGGTTGTATTTTCAGATAGGCGATCAGGTATCCCTGTACCAGGCCAAAGGCAAGTCCGATTCCCAAAGCAACCAGAATGGAAGTGAATACATTGCCGTTTTGCTGGTCCAGGTTCACCACACAGACGATCACCACCAGCGCGGTGATGCCACCCACAGAGATATCAATACCGCCCGCGATCATCACAATGGTCAGCCCACAGGAAATGATGATCAGATACGCATTATTGTTGAACATGTCAAACAGCTGCTGGGCCCTTAAAAACCCACCGCCCCAGATGACCATGGCCAGTATATACATGACCACAAAAATGCAAATGGTGATGGTCATCAGCAATTGGGTATCGGTAACCGGCTCCCTGTTTCTGCGGCCTAAGGCGCCTTGGGGTTGTATCTTCATATTCATGCTAGCTCCTTTCCGTCACAGGCGCGTTTTTCCCGGTAAACCTGGCCCCTATGCGGCTGGCGGCATCCTTTACAACCGGAGAACCGATCACCACAAGCAGGATAATAACGATTGCCTTATAGGCTTTGATATCGGTGGACGGCACCTTCATGGCGTACAGCGTGGTGGTCAGCGCCTGAATTGTATAAGCGCCGAGTACCGAGCCGGACATCTTGAATTTTCCGCCGCTCAGCGCGTTTCCGCCAATTGCCACCGCCAGGATGGCATCCATCTCGATCTCCAGCAGGATCGTTTCATGGTTGATCAGCCCCAGTCTGCTTACCCGGATCACCCCGGCCACGGCAACGCATACGCCCAAAATCATAAAGGACAGCAGCTTGATCCATGTGGAATTGATCCCGTTCAGGCGGGCCGCCTGCTGGTTGATGCCCACCGCCTGGGTATAAAAACCCAAGTTGGTAAACCGGAATAAGAGCGCAAAGATCACTCCGCATATAATTACGATAAAAACTGATGTCGGAATAGGCACGCCGGGTATGAACCCGCCGATCGCCTTGATAATCGGGCTGGAAACGGTAGGCGTAGCCCCGCCGTTGATCCAGTAGGCAATCGATCTTCCGCAAGTAAACAGGATCAGGGTTGCGATCATGGGCTGAATATTAAACATGGCGACCAGCGCTCCATTGAAAGCGCCAAACACGATGGAAACCAAAACACAGGCCAAAAGCCCCAGGATAACGGTCATCGGCGTAATATCGCCGCCGCGCAGCACTTTCACAAAAACACTCCCCGCGATTGCCGCCGTGGCGCCCACGCTGATATCCTGGCCGCCGGAAGCGGAGGTGACCAATGTCATGCCCATTGCCAGAATGGCAAGTTCCGACGCGCCGTTGAGAATGCTGATCAGGTTTCCCGCCAAAACAACGTTGCCGTCATTATTGGCGGTAATGCCTACGGAGAAAAAGCTGGATCCCGTATCAGGTTAAAGATCACGAGCGCTATCATGGCGATCAACGGAACCAGCAGCTGAGCATACTCGTTTTTCAGACGCGATAATTTTCTCAAGTCTCTTGCCATCTCAATCCGCCCCCTTTGCAATGGTGTGCATTACATTATTTTGCGTGATTTCGTTTCCTTTGAGCTCGCCCACGATATTGCGGTCGCGCATCACGATCAGGCGGGAGCAGGTACGAAGCATTTCTTCGATCTCGGAGGAGATAAAGGTTACGCTGACACCTTCTTTAGCCAGCTGCAAAACCAGTTTCTGGATTTCCACCTTCGTGCCGATATCAATACCGCGCGTCGGCTCATCCAAAATCAAATACTGCGGATGCGTCAGCAGCCAGCGGGCCAGGATCACCTTTTGCTGGTTTCCGCCCGAAAGGGACCGGATCGGCGTATCCGTAGACGCTGTTTTGATATCCAGCGTTTTAATATACTCGTTGGCAAAAGCCTCTGCCTCGGAACGGGAAAACGGCTTGAAAAAGCCTTTCATCACCTGCAGCGCCAAAATGATATTCTCACGTACCGACAAATCGGCAATGATTCCATCCATCTTTCGGTCTTCCGGTAAATAACCGATGCCGTGCTTCATCGCGTCGATCGGTTTGTTGATCCTCGCAGGTTTGCTGTTGATGGCCACCGTACCGCCCGATACCTTGTCCGCTCCAAATATCGCGCGCACGCATTCGCTGCGCCCCGATCCAAGCAGACCGGTAAACCCGTTGACTTCTCCCCTGTGTATGGTAAAGTCGAAGGGGGTCGGGCAGGCGTCGCTGGAAAGCCCGGTTACCTGATAAGCAGGCGTTCCGTTTTCATCATACGCTTTTTCTTTATGTATATCAGATAAATCACCCAGCTTTTTCCCGATCATCTTGGAAACCAGTTCAACCTGTGGCAGATTTTCGATTTTATATTCCCCAACCAGCTCGCCGTTTCGCAAAACGGTGATTCTGTCGCTCACCTCATACACCTGTTCCAGAAAATGGGTAACGAAGATAATGCCGACGCCCTGATCTTTCAGGCTGCGCATCAGGCTGAATATCATTGCCACTTCCTTCTCATCCAGAGAGGAAGTGGGTTCATCCAAAATCAATACTTTGCAGTTCATATCCACTGCACGGGCAATGGCAACCATCTGCTGCACCGCCAGGGAGCAGCTGGCCAGCTGTTGTTTGGGTCTGGCCGGAATCCCCAGATTTCCTAAAATTTCACCGGACCTTTTCACCATTTGGTTCCAGTGAACAAACGTACTCTTATCCCGTCCGATAAACATATTCTCCGCAACCGTCAGGTTCGGGCAAAGCGTGATTTCCTGATAAACCGTGCTGATGCCCAGTTCCTGCGCTTCCTGCGGGGATTTGATGGTAATATTCTCATTAACGCCTTCCAGGCTAATATGCCCGGAATCTTTTTCATATACGCCCGTCAATACTTTGATCAGCGTAGATTTCCCAGCGCCGTTTTCACCCATCAGCGCATGGATTTCACCCCTGCGCAGCGTAAAATCCACATCATGCAGGGCTCGTACGCCTGGAAATGCCTTGCATATGTTGCGCATGGACAAGACAACATCGTTTTGCATCGCCGTTTTCTCCTTCAATCCATTCCAAACCTGTTTACAGCGGCCCAGGTGGGTTTACAGATATAAATATGCGGTGTGGGTACGCGGAAATCCTCCACATAGTCCACACCGCGCGATTTAAACTACAAACGTTATTCTGTTACTCGCCCAAGCCGTAGGTATCGATGTCTTCCTGGGTGATGGTGGTGGCGTCAAAGCCCTTTTCATCGTTGATGACTTTCTTCTGTTCAAGGGTTCCGCCTGCTTCGAGGGTCTGGATCATGTTGCTGATCAGCTGAGCCTGGAAGGGGCTGCACTGTCCGTCGTAGTTCCAGTTGCCGGCCAGCAGTTCCCGCAGAGCCCATTTGTTGCAGTCAAAGCCCATCACGATCACGTCGCCGTTAACGCCGTGGGTGATGCCCGCTTCGTCCAGAGCAGCAACGGCGCCCCTGGCCATGCCGTCGTTTTCAGCATAGATCACGTTGAAGGCTTCGCCGGAGTTGATTACGGACTCGACGATTTCCTTGGCTTTGGCTTCGTCCCACGTGGCGGTTTGCTGCATCACTTTGTTCATGGTGCCGGCTGCGAACTGCTCGTCCAGCGCGCCGGTACGGCCGATCTGTGCATCGCAGGTCATCGCGCCCTGGATGTGGATCACGTTGTACACATCGAGGTCCTTGGACAGCAGCCATTCAACAGCGGTTTTGCCTTCGGTTGCCATATCCGATACGACAGCCGCTTCGTACAGGCTCTCGTCGCAGTTGATCATACGGTCGAACAGGAACACTTTGATACCGGCTTCCTGAGCGGACTGCAGGACGGCATCCCAGCCGGTGGTTTCGGCGGCGGAGATGAGCAGGTAGTCTACGCCGTCGGTGATGAACTGCTGCGCGGCTGCGAGCTGTTCGTCGTTCTTCAGGCTGTAATAGGTTTTCACGTCATAGCCGTTTTCAGCGGAGAACACAGCCTCCATATCTTTTACGTTGGCTTCACGATAGCCGGATTCAGAGGGAGGGTTGTTCACAATACCAACAGAGATTGCCGCAGAAGCCAGTGCATAGCTTCCGACAAGAGTCAGAACCAGTACGAGAGAGAGAAACAAGCGAGCCATTTTTTTCATGTGTTGCATGCCTCCT
This sequence comes from Candidatus Limiplasma sp., assembly GCA_963664595.2. GTDB lineage: Bacteria > Bacillota > Clostridia > Christensenellales > Aristaeellaceae > CAXXOK01. Next base: position 1,128,182 of record CAXXOK010000010.1, read on the forward strand.
TAATTTTCAGGAATATTCGTTCCTTTGTTCTTCATTATAAAGAAGCGTGCCGGGAAAGAAAGCAATGCGTTTCTCAGGTTGGTTCAAATAATTCGGAAATTACGAAAAGGTTTTACCTGCGTCTTCAGCAATTCGGCAGCAATTTTCCGATATCGGGAATTTATTACGATTTGGCGGAATTTATCGGATACGGGCGTCCTTTTCCGGTTTTGCCCTCTCACTCGCCTCTGCGGTAATCGCGGGGAGAAACCCCTGTGTACTTTTTAAACAGATAGCTGAAATAATGAGGGTCGTTATACCCGATATCGGCCGCCACATCGGAGGTGCGCATCTGTTTGTCCCGCAGGAGTTCCTTGGCCCTTTCGATACGCAGCGTGGTGATATATTCCGTAAAGGTTACGCCTGTTTCCTGGGAAAAGATCGTGCAGAAATGGTTGTTGGACAGCGCTACCTCGTTGGCCACCTGCCGCAGGGTAAGCTCCGGGTTGGTATAATGCTCCCCGATAAACAGCTTGGCTTTGCGCAGCACCATGCCATAACGCGCGGAGCCCTGTTCATCCCGGAATTCCAGCGCCTTGCCGATTACATCCCTTGCGAGGGCCAGCGTCTCGTCCACGCCAAGCATGACGGGCGTTTTTCCTTCGCTCTGGAACGCCGCGGGGATCACCTCCTGCGGCATTCCGCCGCAGTCGCGTACAATCCGGGAAGCCACCAGCACGATGTCCACAAACAGATAGTTGATCAGCAGCTTGCTTTTGGCAGCGGTTTCTCCCAATGCATTGATGCACTCGGACAGAATATCGTCCACGTCGTCGCGGTTGGCATGGCGGATGCGCTCGTAAATCCGCGGCATTTTGACATCCATCAACGACAAGCTTTCCGCGGGTTCGATATCCAGCACTCCCAGAATGCGCCGCTCGTTTTCACCTCCACCGGATTTAAACAGCGTCGTGAGCAGGGAACAGGCTTCCCGATAGGAGGCCGGTACCTTTTGCAGCATATCCACCGTGGTGCCGATGGTAACGATGGGCTTTAGCGGCGTATTGCGCTCAATATCGTACTGTACAGACTGCGCCAGCCCGTATGTCCGCTCCTCCACATCGGCGTCGTCGTCCCCCATGATCAGCAGTACAAACCGCCCCTGTAGCTGACACATGTACACGGTTCCGCCGCTGTTTTTCGCCAGCCGGCAAATCACGCTTTCCGCAGAGCGAAGATCCTCGGCCTGCGCCTTCTCCTGGCCGGGCTCAACCACCATCACAAGATATCGGTTTGCCGTAAGCCCGGTGTGCAGCGCCCTCGCGCGCTCGATGATTTCCGTCTCCGGTACGCCTGAAATCAAATCGCTCAGGAGCTTTTCCTTGAGCAATTCGCTGGACGAGGCCATCTGATCCCGGTAAATGCGCAGATTGGCCTGCTGCTGCCTTTCCGCGCGGATGTCTTCCCCAATGCGCGCGAGCACGCTTCGCAGCTCCTGTACGCTGACAGGCTTTAACAGGTATTCCTTGACGCCGATGGAAATCGCTTCCTTGGCATAGGTAAAATCATCATGACCGCTGATGATAATGATATACATCCACGGCATGGTCGCGCTCAGCGCGCGGCAAAGCTCCAGCCCGTCCATGAACGGCATACGGATATCGGTGATGAGGATATCCGGCTTGGTATCCTGCAGCATGGAAAGCGCCATTTCGCCGTCCGGGGCCTCGCCCACGAGGGAAAACTCGGTTTCGTCCCACGGAAAATTATTGCGGATGCCTTCCCGCACAACAATCTCATCATCAGCCAGAAACACTCTGAACATTGCCGCTCCTCCCAAAAGGTACGCTGAATCCTACCGTAGTCCCGTTCTGGTCGCTTTCTACCCACAAGCCCTTTTGTTGGTTGTAGTACAGCTGGATTCGCTTGTTGACGTTGATCAGGCCGAAGAAAGGACATTTCACATGGTCCCCGGCATCAGTCGCCAGGCTTTCCCGAACCTGCTGCAGGCGTTCGGGCGTCATGCCTGCTCCATTATCGGTTACACGCAGCTCCATCCTGCCGTCCTCTTCCCGGCCGACAATCTTAACGCACCCTTTGCCGCGGCGGTGCTTGATACCGTGATAGATCGCATTTTCCACCAGCGGCTGAATCAACAGCTTCAATATTTCCTTGTGGTAGAGCTCCTGGGGGATATCGATTTCGTAATCCAGAATATCCCGGTAGCGGATTTTCTGGATGGTCAGGTACCCCTGCAAATGCTTCACCTCGTCGGACAGGGGAATCCAGTCCCGGCCCTGCGACAGCGAGATGCGGAAAAAGTCGCTCATTGCTTCGGTTACATGGATTACTTCCTCTGTGCGGCCCGCCTCGGCCAGCCACACGATGGCGTCCAGCGTATTGTACAGAAAATGCGGCGTGATCTGCGCCTGCAGCGTGCGCAGCTCGCTGCGCTTCAGGTTTTCCTGTTCGCGCCGGTTTTCATCTATCAGCTGCTGCAGCTTGCCGGCCATAATGTTCAGGCTTTCGGAAAGCCCCTGTAATTCCTCTACCTTCGGATTTTCCACACGTGCCTGCAGATTACCCTCCGCAATGGAGGCCGCCATCCGCTCCAGATCCGCGATCGGCTTGCGGACCGCCTGCGACAGCGACCGCTGCGCCAGCACCGCGAATAAGCTCGTAAGTCCGAGCAACAGCCCGAGCATCCACATAACCTGCGCCAGCCGGTGCTGAAGCAGCAGGCTGGTTTCGGAGGCCGCGCTGATTTCCACGGTGATATATTTCTCCAACATATCCCCCACCAGTGAGGAAACGCTGCGCACCTCTTCCAGCAGCGCTTCGTTGTCCGATACCAACGCGCCCCCGGCAATCTGCTCCCCCATGCGGTCGATATACGTTTTCAGCGTATCCATGGTGCGCCGCGTTACCGTCAGCTCCATCGATCCGCCGCCTGTTGCGGTTTTGGTAAGGGATTCCAGCGTTTTATTCACCTCGGCCAGCAGATCATACTGCTTCCCGTCCTCAAAGCCCACGCGTCCGGCCACAACATTCCACATTTCATCGGGAATATCGGAATTCACTATCGGCTTGATGGAGGCCACACGGTCCACCTGCATGATGGCCTGATGGTAGCTGTTGGCATAGTTGTTCATCATGATAATGCTGGAAATCGCGGGGATCAGCAGCATAATCACGATCACGATAAAGCTGAACCGAAACCGGTCCGCCAGGCTGCGGCCCACCTTCAGCCGTTGAAATACTTTTTGAAATAAGGATATCATCTGCTCAGTACATCCTCGCCGGAAGCGTGTCCAAATCGTTGTCAAACTCGGTGAAGGAGTGCTCCACGGAATAGGTTTCCCGCGGAATTGATTCACCCCTTGCCAGTTTCTGCGCCAATTCCATAATGCTATTTCCGATCAGCGGCGTGCATTCCACCACGCAGTTGATCTTTCCCTCCCTGAGCAGATCAATGGCCTCCTGCTCTCCGTCCACCGTTATGATCACGATATCCCGGCCCGGCACCAGACCGGCCGCTTCAATGGCCTCGATCGCACCGAAGGTCATCTCATCGTTGTGTGAATACAGCACATTGATGTCCCGATAGCGTTCCAGCAGGCCCTGCATGCACTCCCGGCCCTTGGAATGGAGAAAGTCGCCCGATATGCTCTCCAGAATGGTAAACCGGCCATCCCCCTCCAGCATGCTGCGGAAACCGGAAGCCCGTTCCCGGGTCGGCGTCGAATCGATCGTTCCCGAAATTTCCACGATGTTCACTTGCTCCGTGTTCTGCATTTTCCGCAGTAGAAACTCACCCGCGCGGATACCCTCCGCTTCGAAGTCCGATCCCACAAAACCGGCATACAGGCTTTCATCCTCCGTGTTGATGCGCCGGTCGGTAATCAGCACGGGAATCCCGGCGGATTTGGCCTCCATCAGCACGTTGTCCCACCCGTCCTCCACAATCGGGGCAAAGGCGATTACATCCACCTGGTAGGCAATAAACGAGCGGATTGCCTTGATTTGATTTTCCTGCTTCTGCTCCGCGTTTTCAAACATCAGCTGCACACCGGCGCGTTCCGCGGCGTCCTGAATGTCCTTTGTGTTTCCCAGGCGCCAGCCGCTTTCCGAGCCAAGCTGGGAAAAGCCCAGCAGCACGCCATCCGCACCGGCTGCCGTTTCCGCCGTATCTTTACCGTTGGTACAAGCGGTCACCATAGCCAGACAAACGGCAATGACGATCATAATGAATACGAATGAACGGTACTTCAAAGCGGTCCTCCATTTCGTGTGTCCCAAAAGTATCCTGTCCGTACATCTTTTGCAACAGCATACCGCATTCTGTCCATGATTTCAATATTGAATGCCGCGTTTGTTTTTGGTTTATACAGCGGATCGCAATCCGAGGCGTGATAGATATGCTCCGAGGTTTGAACCATTGCTGCGGGGCAGCACATCTTGATGCCAAAGATACTGATTTTGTCATTGATGAATTTCTGGGTAAACAATGAATAAAGCGCTTGTACGAGGGCGCGCTAACTCTTCGTCAGATTGGGGCTTCAAGAACTCAAAGTAGTAGCAGCGCTATATTGAAGGTTCGGCAAGCCTACGCTGGCGAAAAGATGACACGGCAGTGTACAAGGGGTTTATTCAGCGTTTACCTAATCTGAATACGTCCATCAAAGCATATGCGTCCCACCCAATCAAACAGTGGAGCAAATCATAATTTTAGATCTGCATAATCCAAAAGAAGCCGCAATCCCGGATGCTATAAAAAGGGGTATCCGCAATCGCAGCGGCTTTTACCGGTCAACGCCCATTATTTCATCAAGCCCTGTCCAGCCTCGTCAACCGCCAGAAAATCCCTTTCCCGGCGAAAAATTGCCATGATGGCGCGCTGTAAGAAATGGTTTGCATAAAAATAAAAATCGCCCCGGACTACACAGAGTCCGTGACGACGATGGAGCGGGTGATGGGAATCGAACCCACGCAGCCAGCTTGGAAGGCTGGAGCTCTGCCATTGAGCCACACCCGCATGCCTGAGCTCCGGCTGCAATAAGCCCTGGAAAAGAAAAGTGGAGCGGTAGACGAGATTCGGACTCGCGACATCCACCTTGGCAAGGTGGCACTCTACCACTGAGCTACTACCGCATGCTCCACGGTTCATCCATCAATAAGGATGGTGCGGACGAAGAGATTTGAACTCTTACGCCTTGAGGGCACTGGAACCTAAATCCAGCGCGTCTGCCATTCCGCCACGCCCGCAGCAAATTCGCCCGATAAAATAAGCACGCCTATTTGCGATGCGAATGCTCAAGCGAAGGACGTATCCGTTGCGACAAACGGAGCAGAATTCCCTACCCGTTTATCCTTCGCAACGGGAGTTATTATACAATATCAACGCAACGATGTCAACTTGAAAAATCAATTTTTTCATCAGAAACGGCCCGCCTGTTCTTGTTTTCCAGACGGGCCGTTACCATATACTACCGGCGCTATCGCTTATACGGAGCGCATTGCGTCGTTCCACTCGTTGACCAGATCCACAAATGCCTGTTCATCCTCCTGGGTGTCGAACCGAAGGAAAGCGGTCGGCTGAACCCGGGTATCATAATAAGCATTCTGTTTCATCGAGGCTGAATCGTAGTAGTACCAATTCAGGCGGACAAACAGTCCCTGCGGATCATCGGTCATCGTGGCTTTTACGAGGATGTCCATAAACTTATGGAAATACTCTAGCTGCTGCATGTCATACGCGTACTGGCTTTTCAATGTATACTGGCTGATATACATATTGGTTGATTCCAGCGATTCCACGCCGTCCTCGTCCGGAAAGTTGTATACGCTGATGACAACGTTCAGGTCGTCGTTATCCGCAGCAAGACCCGAAGTAAAGCGTTTCATGATCTCCGTAATCCGTGCCGTCGGGTTCTCCCCGTTATAGGCATTATAGGTTTTCATCAGCAGAGACACTGTATCGGGCGCTTCCAGCCGCAGCCTGTAGTTGTCGTAATACCGGGTGGCGCCGGTATAGCCTGCCGATGAGATGGTCATGATCGTCTGGTTTTCGCCGCGGTATATGGTACTGCCGTCGGTACGCGTATCCAGCGCGCGCTCCTTGTAATAATACCCGTTGATCAGACCCTTCTCCTGCGATTCCGTAACATAGGAGGCAAGAATGGCTTCGTTCTCCTCCTGGGTAAACATGTTGTCCACATAGATATACTGCACACTATCCAGCGGAGGGAATGATTTCACACTTGCCGCAAACGCTTCGTTTTGCAAGCGGAGCGCGTTCAACTCGTCAATGTTGGCAAATTCGATCGTCCGGCGGATTGTTTTGCCGTTGGTCAGTTTGATGGTAACCGGCTCAATCACCTCGTACGGATTGTACTCATAATCATAATAGTACGAATCCTCGTGGTTCCTGACCTCTTCCACCGCTTTTTGAAGAGACAGGGAAACATATTGCTTGGTGCTATCATCCGTAAACGCAACGGTGTTGATCAGCCCGGTGGTATAGGCCGCGTCCCCTTTGCTTTCGTCAGTTCCGCGGAAGGTAACCGATTGGATTTCATCCCCCGTCGGAACTGTATTGAGCATATTGTCCGCCGTCGTTTCAATCAGCAGAGAAGTTCCCAGCATCAGGCACAGGGCCAGCAAAAAGAACGGCGTCGATTTCAGAACGGTTTTAATATTCTGGGCTACGATCAGCTGATATACGAAGTATACCGCTACCGACGCCAGCACCAGAACAGCGCCGTACACAGAAAGCAACGTCTGATTCTGCATCGTGATCGGCAGCATAACCGCGTAGGACAGCAGCACGGCCGTAACGGTCGTCCAGATTTTATTGCTGCTGTTTCTATGCGCAATCTCGCTCGGACGCCGGTTGAAGGCCCAATAGCCGATTCCAAGCATCACGAGCAGCGGAAGCAGCGAATACAGGATATGCCCCAGGGTAATGATCCGCGTGAAAAACACCTGCCGCAGCTGCATCACAATCAGCCCGGTGGCGATATTGGTGGACGGATCCAGCAGCGTGCCAATATCCAGCCAGCCGATGATCGGCACCCGCTCCACAATGCCGCGCGCAAACATAAACTGTACAAAGCGCGGCAGGCACAGGATAATGCCCGTGGACGCGATCGCTGTTACAATGGAGCCCGAAAGCGAGCAGCCGATCGCGGCCGTGGAAAACACAAGCATCGACGCGATAAAGTAAAACGGTATTGACAGCAGGATGTACGCCGGTACAAACGGGCAGCCGCTGACCAATAGCATGAACAGCATTTCCAGCGCATTGAGCACAATGGTTCCGCCCATCCAGGTGGCCGTAGCCAGCGTAACGGACAGATACAGGTCGCCGCGCTTCACAGGCAGGCTGTGATACACATCGCTCGCCTTGCGTGTGAAGAGGAAGGAAAAACCATAAAATGCAAAGAGTATGGCGGTAAACACATAGTACCTGAGAATCGGCAGCACGGCGACGGCCGAGGTCGATTGCGTCAGCACCGCGCTCCCAAAGCATGCCTGTCCGCCGCTGACCAGTGTAAACACCAGTGTAATTGCTAAAAGCGGAATCCCGACAACAGCGGTTTTACGGAGCATTTCTTTATACATTTTCATTCCGTTTCCTCCCCACTTTGAAACGCGTATCCGAGTGCTTCCATTTCGTAGATGAAGATTTCCTCCAGCGTAATCGGCACCACTTCCAACAGCAGCGGATTGAGCGCCTGCAGTTTTGCGCGGCACTCCATCTTTTCGCCGCGAACAATCAACGTGGATACGCTTCCCTGTTTATGGTACGACAGCATTTCCAAACCATCGAATTTTGATTTGTCGTACTCCTCCAAAAACGCCACCTGCAGCTTGGAGATGGAGGTTTTCAGCTCGCCTACGTCGCTTTGCAGCACGATGCCGCCCTTGTACAGCAGCGCCAGCTGATCGCAGGTATCCTCCAGCTCGCGCAGGGAATGGCTGGTAACGATCACCGTGGAGCCATGGTCAAACACTTCATCATAGATCTTGCGCTTCACCAAGTTTCGCATCACGGGGTCCAGTCCATCGAAGGTTTCATCAAAGAAATACACATCCGCGCCCGTGCACAGCGCCAGGATGGTTGCCGCCTGGCGGCGCATGCCCTTGCTGAAGTTGATCAGTGGCCTGTCGGTCGGCAGCTCAAATTCATCGGCCAGTGCCCGGAAACGCTTGAAGTCGTATTTCTCATAGGCCGAGGCATAGAGCTCCGCCATGCGCCTCATATCGGCGTGCGGCAGCGTCCAGTGATCGTCCGCGACGAATACGAAACGTTTTTTTACCGCCGTGTTTTCAAATATCTGTTCCTGGTCCATCGTAATGGTGCCTTCGTCCGGTTGGAATACGCCGCTGGCCAGCCGGAGAAAGGTTGATTTTCCCGCGCCGTTTGCCCCGACCAGCCCGTATACGCAGCCGTCCGGTATTTTACAGTTCAGATGATTGAGCGCGACAACATCGGAAAACCGCTTGGTCAGGTTGTTTGCAATGATCATGTTGTTATCCTTTCTCCGTCCGGATATAGGCGCTGATATCGCTCTGGTACCCTTTTTCCACAGCGTGCAGCGCCAGGCTTTTTTCAACGCCCGCGATATGAAGCTTGGAGCTCAGCTGCTCCATATCGTCCAGCAGCCCCAGCATTCTTTCGCTGATGATCTTTTTGGCATCCTTGCCGATAAACCTTCCGTTGCCCGGTGCGCTTGTCGTAATGCCGCAGCGCTCCAGCTCCGCATAGGCCTTCTGCAGGGTATTGGGGTTGGCCAGCAAGGATTGCGACAACATCCGTACGCTCGGCAGTTGATCACCCGGCTTGAGTATATCGGATGCGATCAGCAGCTCCGTTTGCTCAATAATCTGCTCATAGATGGGCTTTCTGCCCATTCGATCGATTTGAAACATGCGCCATTCCTTTCTTTCTAGTGTATTATTTGTTATAGTACGCTTAGATCATATGACACACTTTTTCATTTGTCAAGTACTTTTCGAAAATAAAAATTGCCGCAGCGTTTCTTCTGCGGCAAAAAGGTTTCATCCCTTATGTTTACTGCGATACGGCTTGAGCGAAGGCATCGAAAAACTCGGGGCAGCTCCAGGTGCCGCAGGCGCTTAGCATGCCGTTGCCGGCATTCAGCTGCACGATCAGCCCGTTATCCAGCTTGAGCAGCAGGCTTTGCTTCTGGGTGGCGCTGTTGGCCGCGCTTTCAAACTGCGCGTTTTGCAGCAGAACGGCCACCAACTCCTGCGCCTTGGCCGCCTGATCGATAATTCCTACGTCGGACAGCTCCATGGCCGTTACCTGGGCGCTGCCCAGCAGTACATCCTTCAATCCCTCGCTGCCCACCACGGCCGAGCCGGAATAGCTCACCCGCTGAAACACACGCAGGCTTCCCTGTACGCTGGCGGCAACCGCCGCGCCCTTCATGCCCTTTACGGCATACACGGTCTGCTGCGCCGATACCACATTACTAACAATCCCGCCGGTGCTGACCGCCGGTTCCAGCGTATACTCCGTTACATCGCCCAGAGATTCTCCAAGCACGCTGTCGGACAGGCTCGAGGGGCTGGTCAGCATACGGTATACGGCATTCTCCACCTTAATCAGCGGGAAATTGCCGCTTTGCTCCGGGGCAAACAGGTTGCGGTAGCTGGGCACGGTTCCCTGTGCCCTGCTGATGTTCACACTGCCCGCCGGAACATTGGCCGTGAGCATCATGGCTTGCGGGACCGTATCGCCTCCCGCCGAACGGCTGACGATGTCAATATCCCCCTGCCCCTTTTGCAGCAGCGGAAGCGCAATCAGCCCGGCGCACAGCACCACCACAGCGGCGACCCCCGAAACCAGTACGGGTCTCCATTTAAACTGCTGTTTGGGCTGTGCCGACGCAGCCTGCTTAATTTGGTACAGCAGATGCGCGTCCGCTTTCAGGCCGCCCAGATTGCGGTCGGTGATTTCACGCAGATTTTCAAGCTTTGGCATCACGCATCTCCTCCTTCCAAAAAGTCCTTCAGTTTCCCACGCGCGCGGGACAGGCGGCTGGATATGGTTCCCTCCGGCAGCGATAAAATCTGGGCAATCTCGCTGATGCCGAAGTTTTGATAATAAAACAACAGGATCACTTCCCGAAACGGCGGCGGCAGCTTGTGAACCGCGCTCATCATGGCTTCCTCTTCATCCCGTTTCTCCCGTTCGTCCTCGTCCGGGATCAGCTCAAACATCGGGCTACCGAGCACCACACGCTTCACCCAGCCGCTTCGCCACAGGTCGCGGCAGCGATTGAGCGCCACCTTTAAGAGCCACGCCTTTTCATGGCCGGGGCTGAGGCTTGTTCCGCTCGTCATCAAGCGCACAAACGTGTCCTGGCACACCTCTTCCGATAAATGCCGGTCGTTCAGGTAGAAATAACATACGCGGAGCACATCGTCCGCATAGAGCGTATACAGCGTCTCGACGCTCATGGCAACGGAGTCCGTTTCATCTCCGCCGATCGCGTTCGATTCCCATTGCTCCGTCATACAAACGTTTCACCTTTCCTGTTTCTTGCATGCTGCACAAAGATTTTCTTCGTCATTCACGGCATATTGTAACATTATCATGCCTTTGGCGCAACGGCTGTTCAGGATAAGATGCTGCGGCTTTCGAAACTGCCCGCTTCGTGATATGATAGGCAACAGATGCCTGATATCATAAAGGAGGAACCCCCATGCAAAGCAAGCTGAACAGACAGGAAGCGCTCGCGCTGCTGATGCAGTACAACAAGGAACCTTTCCACATCCGCCACGCGCTCACCGTGGAGGGCATGATGCGCTGGTACGCCAACGAACTGGGCTTTGGCGACGAAGCGGATTACTGGGCCACCGTCGGGCTGCTGCACGATATTGATTTTGAGCTGTATCCACAGGAGCATTGCCAAAAAGCGCCCGTGCTGCTGCAAAAAGGCGGCGCGGACGACGATATGATCCACTCCATATGCTCGCATGGCTACGGTATCTGCTGCGATATAGCCCCGGAGCACACGATGGAAAAGGTGCTTTTTGCCGCCGACGAGCTCACCGGCCTTATCGGTGCCGCCGCGCTGATGCGCCCGTCCAAAAGCGTGATGGATATGGAACTGAAAAGCCTGAAGAAGAAGTTCAAGGACAAGGCCTTTGCGGCGGGCTGCTCCCGCGATGTCATCAGCCAGGGTGCGGAAGCGCTGGGCTGGGAGCTTTCCGATCTGCTTGAAAAAACCATACAGGCCATGCGTTCCTGCGAGGAAAGCATCAACCGGGAAATGGACGAAATGAGTCTCTGATCTCAAGGCAAGCGACGAATAAAGCTCTTGTGCGATGGTGCGTTGGATTTTCGTCGGGTTGGGCTTGCCCAACCCGCAGTAGCAGCAGCGCTACGTCAAGGGTTCTGCGAACCCAACCCGGCGGAAAGATAACGCACCAGCGTGCAAAGGATTTGCTCATCGCTTACCCAGGCTCAGGATTTACGTTTGTTGCCCGCATGTTCACAATCCATTCACATTCTCTCCCGTTTTGTCTGTTATAATGAAACAGGAAAAAAACAATGGCCCGGGAGGCATTGCGATGGTTGAGGTTCAGGATGTCAGCAAACGGTATGGCCATGTGGAAGCCCTGCGGGACGTTTACCTGACCGCTGTCAAGGGCCGCGTGCTGGGGCTGCTGGGGCAAAACGGCGCGGGCAAGACCACCCTTCTCAATATCATCACCGGCTGTCTGGCCCCAACCGCCGGCCGCGTGCTCATCAACGGGCACGATTCTTTGCTGACCCCTTCTCAGGCCAAGCGCACGCTGGGCTATATGCCGGAGCACCCGCCGCTGTACGATGAAATGACCGTGGAGGAGTTTCTTCGCTTTGCCTCGGAGCTCAAGCGGGTCGGCCCGGGAGCTATCCCAGCCCATGTCAACAAGATCATGGAAAGCACCGGGCTTACGGAAATGCGGTACCGCATGCTGTCGCACCTGAGCAAGGGCTACCGGCAGCGCGTTGCGCTGGCGCAGGCCCTGTGCGCAAACCCGGAAGTGCTGGTGCTTGATGAGCCAACCTCCGGACTTGATCCCAAACAGATCACGGAGATCCGCACGCTGATTCAGGCGCTGAGTAAAGACCACACCATCATCTTCTCCTCGCACAACCTGCCGGAAGTACGCCAGCTCTGTGATCATGTGGTCATCCTGCACCGCGGGCAGGTGAAGCTGGACGCCGATCTTGCCGCTATCGGCGGGAGCATTCCCCTGCACTGCCGCATTCAGGGCGATACACGGAAGCTGGCCGCCGCCCTGCAGCATCTGGATGATTTGCAGAGGATGAATGTCCTGCCGGTTTCCGAAGCCGGGATCCTGTCTGTGTCCCTGACCTTCGGTAAAACCGCGATGCCGGAAAAACAGGTGTTCACCCTGTGCAGCGCGCTCGGCACTCCCATCCTGCGTATGACGCGCCAGGAGGACGATCTGGAGCAGATCTTCCTGCAGGCCATCGCCGAGTAACCCGCGATGGCAGGCGTACGCGCTCGGGAGCATGGAGGGATAAGGAGGCCTGGACTTGAAAACCATCTTCAAACGTGAATTTCTCAGCTATTTCCGCACACCGGTTGGCTATGTGTTTATCGGTGTGTTTTCCACGCTGTCCAGCGTGATTTTCTATCTGAACAACATCGCCTCGCTGTCGGGCGAGATTCTGATTTTTCTGTCGGAGCTCACCCTGCTGGTGATGCTTTTATCCCCGTTGCTCACCATGCGCCTGCTCAGCGAAGATACCCAGAAGCATGCCGAAAAGCTGCTGCTTTCCAGCCCCGTGTCCCTGCCCTCCATCGTGCTGGGCAAATATCTGGCCGCCGCGGCCGTGATGATGATCGCCGTCGCGCTGACCAACGCATGCACCGCGATTATCATGATCTACGGCACGGTTTATGCGGGAGAATGGTTTGTGGGATATCTGGGCTTTACCCTGCAGGCGCTCAGTTTTTTGGCGCTGGACCTGTTTTTGACCTGTTTTGCACGCAATCAGGCGTCCGCGGCGCTGCTGGCGTTTGCGGGTAACCTGGTGCTTTGGATCATGGATCTGCTGGCCGACGCCGTTGCGGTACCGTTTCTGTCCAAGGCGCTGAGCTTCCTCAGCCTGTATGACCGGTACGAGCCCTTTGTGCTGGGACAGCTGAGCTTTGCCAGCCTTTTCTTCTACCTTACCTTCATCACTCTGTTTGTCATCGCCACCATGCGCCTGCTGGATGCGAGACGGTTTTCCCAGGGAGGCGCGGCATGAAAACACGCAAACGGATTCTGTCGGTTTTCCGCAAGCCGAAATGGCGTTTCGGCTCATACAGCGCCCTGATCATGGGCATGCTGGTCGCCATCGGCACGCTCCTCAACATCGGTATTGATAATCTGGAAACCAACTATGGCTGGCGCAGGGACTATTCCTTCAACGGCTACACCGCCACCGGCGAGGAAACCCAGGCGGCGCTGGATACACTGAACGAGCCGGTTACCCTGTACCTGCTGTACCAGAGCAACGATCTCGACAGTGAGCTGTACGAGGTGCTGATGCGCTACCATTACCTGAGCGACCTGATCACTGTGACGACGGTCGATCTGGCGACGAATCCCGGCTTTATCACGAAATTCGAAGGAGATCTTCAGTCCTCCGTCACCACGGACAGTGTGGTGATCAGCTGTGAGGCCACAGGGCGGTATAAAATCCTGAGCTATGACGACTTTATCACACAGGGATACAGCATCGACTCGGGCACTTTTGAAACCGCGGGCCTTGCTTATGAAAAAAAAGTAACCGAGGCCCTGCTGTACGTAACGCAGACGGATGTCCCGGTCATCGGCATTTCACAGGGTCATGGCGAGCTTTCCACCGATACGCTGCAGCTCCTGATCGATTTTCTGAAAGCCAACGGCTACGAGGTGAAAACCGTCAGCCTGATCGCCGGGGACACACTGGACGGCGTTGATCTGCTGCTGATTGCCGATCCCTATAAGGATTTTTCCGCCGATGAGATTGAAACCCTGAAAGCCTACGCGCAGGAGGGCGGCAATTTCTTCATCATCCGGGATTATACCGATCCGACCGATCTGTCCAACTATCAGGGTCTTTTGCGCAGTTACGGCGTCGTACCGCTGCCGGGCATTGTGGTCGCCTCGCAGAAGGATACGGGAAGCTACTATGGAGAACGTATTTACCTGCTCCCCTACTTCAACTATATGGATATGACCCTGCCGCTGATCGAATCCGACACGGATATACTGCTGCTGGTCGGGGCAAGCGCTTTTGAAACCCCCGGCGATACCGATGCGTCGCTGTCCGCCGCTACGGTGCTGAAATCCGGCGTGAACGCCTATCTGCGGGATTTGTCCACGGGCGACGGCTCCATCGATTATCAGGAGGGAGACGTCACGGGAGAACTTTCGCTGGCCATTCTGTCGGCCCGCATGCACGTAAACGGCAACATCAGTCGATTGTTTGCCATCGGCAATTCCACCGTATTTACCGATGAATACATCTACCAGCGCACGTTCAACCAGCAGTTTATTCTGCAACTGATGAGCGAGCTGCTTCCGCAAAAGAGCATTTCGCTGGATATCATCGCCAAAGCCGCGCTGCATCCGGGCCTCTCGGTGCAAAGTCCGGCTCCGGCCATCGCGCTGCTGGCGTCGCTGCCGCTTTTAATCCTGCTGCTGGCGCTGTTTGTGCTCATGCCCAGGCGTAACCGCTAAGATCAAGGGAGGAACGGGTATTGAATCAACCTGAAAAGAAAGGCTTTCGCCGCGTCCTTCCGCTGCTGTGGCTGGCCGCCGTTTTGCTGCTTGCGATCGCCTTTGTGGCGCTGCTTCCCGCCATTAAGGAAAAGTATCCCGCCGATGCTCCGGAACAGGATTTGCAAACCACTGCGGCGGACCGGCTGATTGCCGGGAAGGACAAGCAAACCCTGCAATCCATTACGGTATCGCATCTGGATGGGGATACCTATACGCTGCTCTACCGGGACGGCTCGCTGTATCTCACCCTGAAGGACGGGACCAGCGAACCCATCAACGAAGCCCTTACGGATGATCTGATCGAATACGCCACCCAGATATATGTGGAAGAAACCGTCGTGGAGGATGAGAGCGAGTTTCTGGAAAACCTGCCCGATATGGGGCTGGAGCCGCCACAGATCGAGGTGGTTTCCACCTTTGAGGACGGCAGCACCCAAACCGTTTCTCTGGGATATCCGTTTTCCACAAGCGCCTACTATTACTACCGTTGGTCGGGCGACTGCAGCATTTATCTGTGCTACGCGGGTGTATACCAGACCTTTGAATACAGCGCCGATATGCTGCTGAGCATCAGCCAGCCGGTGATCACCCGCTCGCTGGTGGAACGCGTCAGCCTTCTTCCCCGGGGCGGGGATCCCATCGTGTGCTCCTTCACCGCCAACGACAGCGAAACGGTTTCCGGCACCCTGCAAAGCCCGTTTGTGTACCCGATGGAGCAGGATGCCACCGATTCGCTGCTCAACGCCCTTCAAAATTTCCGTCTTGGCGCGCGGCTGGAGGCGGCCACCGAGGATACCCGTGCCCAGTACGGCCTTGCCAACCCACAGGTTGTGGTGAAAATCACCCAACGCGAGGGCCTGTACTCGCTGACCGATTCGGATGGTGTTCTGCAAACCTATCCGCTGGCGGCTTCCGCCTATACCCTGTCCATTGGGGATCAGGACGGCGAGTTTTTCTATTACTGCGAAGTGGACGGCATTTGCTACCGTGCTTCCAGTTTTTTGCTGGCGGCCTTCCTCAACGCGGACGCCATGAACTATGTATCGCTCCATCCCGCCAGCCTGGGCGATGAAACCCTGCAGAGTATCACCCTGCAAACCGGAAACGGTACGTTGGATTTCCGTGCCGTCTATACAGAAAACGTGCTGCCCAACAACGAACTGGAAACCGATAAAAACGGAAACATCGTATATACAGCCAACATTACCGTAAACGGCGACCCGATCACCGAGGATGCCTATACCGAGCTGATCTCGCGGCTGCAGCAGATGGCCGTATCCGGCAGGCTGGAAACCCAGGCGGTGCCCAACAGTGTGCCGCTGTGGCAGCTGATCCTGATCACGGATCAGGGTAAAACCCGCACGCTGACGGCTTACACTATGGATTCCTTCAGCGATATTCTGGCCGTTGACGGCCTAGCGCTGCATTACCTCAGCAGCGAAGCGCTGGGGATCGCCTTGGGAGAATTTTCAGCGCTTCTCACCCAAACCGAAAGTGAACAGTAAGCATACGATATAATGCTTCATGGAAACACAGCCGGGCATGGTTCCCGGCTCTGTTCAACTCTTCCAAAAAGAAGCCCTGCCACAGACGAGCTGTGACAGGGCTTTACAAATAGTACGATCCGTATAATCGGCAGCTGCCGCCCGCCGGATCGGCTTTATTGGGTATGCTATGCTTCGTTTTTATTCTGGATAAACGCAATAATCGCGTCGGCGGCTGTGGCCGGTGAAAACCCCGTGGTGTTGAACATCAAGTGATAGTTGGAACGATGGCCCCAGTTGCCGTCGGCAAAAAAATTGTAGTATCCCTGCCGCTGCTTGTCCCGTTTATGCACCAAATCCTTCGCCTGCGCCCTGTTGAGATTCTGCTTTTTCATGGTGCGTTCAATCCGCGCCGCGATATCCGCGTACAGAAACAGGCTCACCATATGCGGCTGATCTTTAAGCACATAATCGGCGCACCGGCCCACGATCACACAGGGGCCTTTGGCGGCGACCTGTGAAATGGCCTTGAACTGCGCCATAAAAATTCTGTGGTTCAGCGGCATTTCCCCGGTCAGGTTCGGCTGCGTCATGCCGCTCACGCCCTTGACCAGCGAAAAAAGATAGCTGGGAACCGGTTTTTCATCCTGGTTTTCGAAAAGCTCCTCGCAGATTCCACTTTCCTGCGCGGCAATGGAGAGGATTTCCTTGTCATAAAATGGAATCCCCAGCTTTTCGGCAAGCGCCTTGCCGATATCGCTGCCACCGCTACCATACTCGCGTCCGATTGTAATAATCGTTTTGCCGGCATCCATGGCTGTCACATCCCCCGTCGGTATGCTGTTGCTCTATTTGATTTGAATGTATCCGCATTATACAATACCTGATAAAGAAAAGCAAATCCCGTGGTGTTTTCCGCATGTTTTTTACGCGGTTTTCAAAGGATTTGCCCGTGCTGTGCCGGGCAGATTTTCCGGAGAGCTTCATGATACGGCGGGTGCACAATGCCCTTGTCGGTCACAATCGCCGTTATCAGGCTGTTAGGGGTTACGTCAAACGCCGGATTGTACACCTTTACCCCCTTTGGCGTCATGGGGCTGCGGTACCACAGCGAGGTAATTTCCTCCGCTGGCCGCTGCTCAATGGGAATTTCGTCACCGGTTTCCATGCTCAGGTCGATGGTCGAGGTCGGCCCCAGCACATAAAACGGAATCCCGTAATGCTTTGCCAGAATCGCCACACCCGAGGTGCCGATTTTGTTGCACACGTCGCCGTTGGCCGCCACACGGTCGCACCCCACCAGCACCGCCTGCACCCAGCCGTTTTTCATTACCTGCGACGCCATATTATCGCAGATCACCGTTACATCCACTCCGTCCGCGGCCAGCTCGAACGCCGTCAGCCGCGCGCCCTGCAAAAGCGGCCGCGTTTCATCCGCAAACACCGTAAACCGTAGGCCGCGCTCCCGCCCCAGGTGAATCGGCGCCAGGGCCGTGCCGTATTTCGAGGTTGCCAGCTGCCCCGCGTTGCAGTGGGTAAGAATGCCGTCGCCATCGTGTAACAGGGTCAGGCCATGCTCGCCGATGCTGCGGCACATCCGGATATCCTCTTCATAAATCGCCATACATTCGTCGTGCAGCAGCGCCTTAATACGGCCGACCGGCAGCGTGCTGTGCCGATGGGCGGTGGACTCCATACGGTTCAGCGCCCACGACAGGTTCACCGCCGTGGGACGCGCGGAGGCCAGCGTTTCCTTCGCGGCCTTCAGCTCCGCGGCAAAGGTATCAAAGGTTTGCGCCGTGCTCTGCTTCGCCGCCAAATATAGCCCGAACGCAGCGGCAATGCCGATGGCAGGTGCGCCACGCACCTGCAGGCTACAGATGGCATTGCGGATCTCTGCCTGGTCGTGCAGACGCAGCATGGTCACGCTTCCCGGCAGCCGGGTTTGATCGATAATCACCAACGCGCTGTCCGCGTCGTCCAGTGTTACGGTCTCATAGGGCAGAATATCACGCATCGTGCTCCCCCGTCATTCGATGTCCTTCAGGTTTTCAGCGTCCGGCAAGCCCTGCGGCAGCGTACCCAGGGTAATCCCGAGCGTTTCCCGGATCTTTTCAATCTCGCCGATCTGCTCCCGGCTCAGCCGCATGGCCGAGCCCATCACATAGCAGGTGTTGAACGTGATCTGCGCATAGTGCTCCACCGCTTCCAGGCGATTCCACGCTTCCGTCAGCGACCGGCCCCAGGTTACCGTGCCGTGGTTTGCCAGCAGCACGGCGCAGTGTGAGCGCGCATAAGGCGCTACGGAATCGGGAACACCCTGCGAGCCGGGCGTGGCATAGTGCACACAGGGAACGGTGCCCAGGTTGACCATGGCTTCCGGATAAATCGGCTCGTTGAGGGCGATGCCTGCCACGGCAAACGAGGTACTCATCATCGGATGGGCGTGGCAAATGCCCATCGCCTCAGGATTCTCCAGATAAATACGCAGGTGCATCCTGATCTCGCTGGACGGCGCCAGCGCGCCCTGTTCCAAAACGGTTCCGTCCAGCTTTAAGCGCACCATATCGTCTTCCCGCATGGAACCCTTGGATACGCCCGTGGGCGTAACCCACACCTCGTCCTCCCGTACGCGAATGCTCAAATTGCCGTCGTTGGCAACAACATAGTTTCGATCATACATCCGCTTGCCGATATCCACCAATTGTCTTCTCGCGTCGATACTGTTCATTAACATGAATATCGCTCCTTCGCACAATCTCTATGTGTCGCTCAATCATTCTGAGCTCAGTATATCATTTTTACAGATACCTCTCAATGCCGGAGCATACAGCAATGTCCATTTTCCAACGATTTATAAGCATTATCAGCAAACGCGATCTTCTCCGCTTCCTATGTTATCCGTTTCCGTTTCCTTCAGCTTTGGTATATAATAATCATGCTCCTCCCTTGGGAGGAAGCCAAATGATTGCAGAAAAAGAGGTTCTTGTTTTTGAGTTTGCACTTTCAGGATGTCACGATACAGGATAAAGAATGGGTGGAACCGCTGCTCAGGCTGAGCGAAAGAGGATCGCTTGAGTACAATTTTACCACCACCTTTGTTTGGCGTAATGTGTATAGTTTTCATATCGCGCGCATGGACGATTATTTTATCCTGCGTTCCGATCCCAAAAATCCCACGTATGTGTTCCCCGCGGGCCGGGGTCCGCTGGAGCCCGTGATCCGGGCGCTGGAGGCGGACGCGCGGCAGGCGGGCGTACCCCTTTGCTTCAACACCGTGCTGCCGGATGCCAAAGCCCGGCTGGAAGCACTGTTTCCGGGAAAATTCACCTTTACCTATATCCGTGACAACGCGGATTACGTGTACGATACGCAGGCACTGGCTACGCTAGCCGGAAAAAAGCTCGCCTCCAAACGTAACCATATTCACCGGTTTTTGGACAACCATCCCGACTGGCAGTATGAGCCCCTGTCCGCCGATAACCTGAATGAGGTGCGGCTGATGAACACCGAATGGGTCATCCAAACCGGCTGCGCGCCGGATACCGGCCTCAGCGATGAATACTGCGCGGTGGAATCAGCTATACGCCATTATGACGAGCTGAATCTTTCCGGCGGGCTGATCCGCGCCGAAGGCAAGGTCGTCGCCTTTTCCATCGGCGATCCCCTCAGCGAGGATACCTTTCTGGTGCATTTTGAAAAGGCGTTTCCTGATATCCAGGGGGCTTACCCCATGATCAACCAGCAGTTTGTGCAGCACAACTGCATGGCGTACCCGTTTGTCAACCGCGAGGAGGATGCCGGTATTCCGGGCCTGCGCAGCGCCAAGCTTTCGTACCATCCCCTGCGGCTGGTTGAAAAGTACACCGCAACGCTTACGGAGCCAATCGACCGATGATCCGCTTTGCTGAAGCCGGGGACCATCCCCGGATTAAAACCCTCTGGGCAGAAGCCTTCGGTGATCCCCGTGCGGCGATCGACCTGTATTTTGCCTCGCGGCATAAAGACGAACACATGCTGGTGGACGAGCGCGGCGGCGATATTGCCGGGATGCTGTCCCTGCTGCCGCTCACGCTTTGCACCGGCGACGGGAGAACCATTCCGGCCCGGTACATCTATGCCGTGGCTACCGCGCTGCCCTACCGCAGGCAGGGTATAAGCACTGCGCTGCTGGAAGCTGCGCATACATATATGCAAAGCCGGGGAGAAGCCGCCGGGGTTTTGGTACCGGCATCCCCCGGCCTTTTTGATTTTTATGCCGGGCGGGGCTATGCGCCTGCCTTTTATCTGAATATCGAAACCCTGCAGGCGGACAACCTGCCGCCCTTTCCCCCAGGCGGAAAGCTGACTGCCTGCTCCGCCTCGGATTACGTGAGCATCCGCAACCTCGCATTTCGGGGCAGCCGTCTGTTCGCCCGCTGGACGGAAAGCCATGTATCGTACTGCATGCAAACGCTGGCGCAGACAGGCGGAACCGCTGTGCTTTCCTGGGCGGGCGGCTGCGGCTGTGTCGCCTGGGAAAAAGCGGATCACGGCGTGTTGGTGCGGGAGCTGGCGCTGACGCAGGGAGACGCACAAACCGCGATAGCCGTGCTGCACAAAACGCTTTGCGCGGTGCAATACACCGTGCGCCTTGCGCAGCGCGCTGCCGTTGCCGACGCCGCCGCACAGCCGTTCGGCATGGTACGGTGGTTGATTCCGCAGCCTTCGCTCACGGGAACACCGCCCTATCTGTCGCTGGCGATGGACTAAGGCTCAGAACTTTTCCCGGTTGATCCACAGCCCCAGCGCGGGATTGGGAATGAAATAGATTTCTTCGCCGTCCGGGAGGGTATTGTATCCGTAGCGCAGCGTTTGCGGATCGTAGCGCTTGGACAGGGTATCGTACTCCGCCGCTTCATAGCCAACGGCCCGGATTGCCTCCTGTGAAATGTTTTTCACCGCGTAGGTGATGCTGAACCGGCCGTCGGACGATCCGTGAATCAAATGCGCGGCGGCGCTCATGTTGCCGCGCAGGTCATCGTTGCCTTCTTTTTGAAAGGCTTCCAGCGTTTGCAGCCGTCCGCGGTAGCCGTAGCGGGCAATGAGCGCGTCCACCTGCGCATCCTCGCCGAAATGGCTGATGCCGGGGGCCAGGATGATCAGCTCGCCGCCGTCGGCCATGGCCATGCGCGTGCGGTAGATGGCTTTGTTGCCCAGCCATGTGGTATGAAATTCCTCCGGATTCAGATAAACGACGCATTTCTTCAGCCCATGGGGCACAAAATCGATATTCTTTTCCTGCGAAAGCCGTACGGCGGCATCCAGACAGGCGCGGCCTGGGCTGATAAACAGCCCGTGCGTGCGGATGCGGTTTTCCGGCGCGGTGCAGACGGTCAGCACAAAGAGCAACGGAATGTTTTTCAGGAAATGCTCCAGCGCATAATCGAATATTTGCCGTACAGGCGTATGATCCTTGCCCATCACACGCTCCATTCCGTATATCGCGCCGATCATATGCGTTTTATTGATCATGTCGGAACCGCCTACGCCGACAAACAGGTTTTTGGAATGGTTCGCCATCCCGATCACCTCGTGGGGCACCACCTGTCCAACCGACAGGATCAGGTCGTAACCCGGGTCCATCACCCGTTGGTTGATCTGCGCCAGAACAGGTTCGTTCCACAGCCCCTCGGTGATCCCGGCAATGAATTCCCCCGGGACCGTGCCCAACGTAATCAGATTTTCCCGCCAGGAATGCACAAGCAGCCGCTCATAGGGAATATCGCCGAACATCACCCGCGCCTGCTCCCGCGTAACCGGTACGTGCGTGCCCAGCGCCGGAAGGATATCCACAGCGCAGCCCATGCCGGTGAGCCTGTGATAATACAGGTTGGTAATCAGGCCCGCGTTGGAATGGAAACGGGTAAAATCCGGCGGGATGATCAGCACGCGGCGAAGCGTGCGTCCGGCAAGCGATTTGTCAAGCGCCTGCCGGATCTCCTCCTCGGTCAGCCCATCATCGGCCAACGCATAAATAAATTCCTGCATCAAGCACCTCCATTGTGGTTTGCATCCGCTTTACGCCTTATATGCATTGGATGTGGTGCTGCCGCCATGGCCGGTCCAATTGGTGTGGAAAAACTCGCCACGAGGACTGTCCAGCCGCTCATAGGTATGCGCGCCGAAATAGTCGCGCTGCGCCTGCAGCAGGTTGGCGGGCAGCCGTCCGGTTGTATAGCCGTCGAAATAGGAAAGCGCCGAGGTGAGGGCCGGGGCCGGAATGCCGTTGGTCAGCGCGGCCGCGGCCACCATGCGCCAGGCAGGGAGAAGACGCATCATGCTGGTTTTGAAGTACGGGTCCAGCAGTAAATTATCCAGCGCCGGGTTCGCGTCGAACGCTTCCTTGATTTTGCTGAGGAACACGCTGCGGATAATACAGCCGCCGCGCCACATCAGCGCGATGCCGCCGTAGTTCAGCTGCCAGCCGTAGGTCCCGGCTGCCATGCGCATCAGCTCGTAGCCCTGTGCGTAGGAGATGATCTTGGCGGCGTACAGCGCCTGACGGATGTTTTCGATAAACGCATCCCGGTCCCCGGTAAACGCGGGGATACTGCGGGCGTATGCCTTGGCAGCGGTCACCCGTTTGTCCTTGAGGGCGGACAGGCAACGGGAGAACACGGCCTCGCTGATCAGCGTCAGCGGCGCGCCCTCATCCAGCGCCGCCACCGAGGTCCATTTGCCGGTGCCCTTCTGGCCCGCGGTGTCCAGTATTTTATCTACCAGCGGTTCCCCGTCCGCGTCCTTTACAGCCAGTATATTGGCGGTAATCTCAATCAGGTAGGAATCAAGCTCTCCCCTGTTCCACTCAGTAAAAACCCCGTGCATTTCATCGGGCGTCATCCCCAGGTAATCCCGCATGATCTGGTACGCTTCGCAGATCAGCTGCATATCGCCGTACTCGATGCCGTTGTGCACCATTTTCACAAAGTGTCCGGCTCCGTTTTCGCCAATCCAGTCGCAGCAGGGAGAACCGTCCTCCACCTTGGCGCAGATGGCCTGCAAAATGGGCTTTACGCGCGGCCACGCCGCGGGAGAGCCGCCCGGCATCATGCTGGGGCCGTTGAGCGCGCCCTCCTCGCCGCCCGATACGCCTGTGCCGATAAACAGCATTCCCTTACTTTCCACATACCGGGTGCGCCGGATGGTATCGGGAAAGTGGCTGTTGCCGCCGTCGATGATGATATCGCCGGGGTCCAGCAGGGGCAGGAGCTTCTCAATGGTCTGGTCCACCGGGTCGCCCGCTTTGATCATCATCATGATGACGCGCGGCTTTTCCACCTGCGCTACCAGCTCCGCGAAGGAATAAGCGCCGAGAAAACGCTTCCCCTTGCCGCGGCCTTCCACAAAGCGCGTTACAGCTTCCGTTTCAATATTGTATACGGCCACGGTGAAGCCCTTGGATTCCATGTTCATGGAAAGGTTCTCGCCCATCACCGCCAGCCCGATCATTCCGATATCCGCTTTTTTCATGTCACTGCCTCCGCCGTTACCGCTGCACTCTGGCATTGCCCGCATAGATATCCCACACCTGTTTTTCATCCACAGGCTCGGCATAATCGTTAAGGCTGGAAGCGGCCATAACGCCGGTTGCCCACCCGAAGCGGTACCACTTTTCCGGCTCCCAGCCCCGTAAAATCCCGTAAAGCAGGCCGCCGGTAAAGGCGTCCCCGCCACCGATGCGGTCCATCACCGGAATGGGGCGCGGTTCCTCCACAAACCATTGGTCTCCGGCGCGCATCAGCGCTCCCCACAGATGCTCGTTTGCGCTGACCACCTGGCGCAGGGTGGTGGCAAATACACCGGCATTGGGGTATTCGGCCTGTACCCGCGAGATCATCCCTTTAAAGCTTTCAATCTTGGAGGATAGCTCCTGTCCGCCCGCCTCCGGGCCTTTGATGCCAAGGCACAGCTGGAAATCCTCCTCGTTTCCCACCAGAATATCCGCCAGGGAAGCGATTTCACGGAACGCTTTGGAGAGTTCATTTTCCCGATAGCTCCAGAAAGTTTTACGGTAATTGAGATCAAAGCTGACCAGTGTTTGGTGCTCGTGCGCCACCTTTGCCAGCGCTACGCAAAAACGCGTGGTTTCTTCGCTCAGGGCGGCGATCAGGCCGGAAACATGCAAAATACAAACGCCCTCCGTGCCAAAGATCCGCTCCACGTCAAACTCGTCGATATCCAGCGTGCGGCCCACCTCGCCGGAACGGTCGTTCCACACCCGCGGCGCACGCAGGCCAAAGCCGCTGTCCGCGATATTGAACTGGTGCCGATACCCCCAGGGGCCGCCCTGCGGTACCTCGGCGCCCTCAAAGCGGATATTGCGCGCGCGCAGTTGGCTTTTAATAAAGTCGGCAATGGGGCTGCCCTCGACAAACTTTGTCAGGGCCAGGCACGGCAAACCCAGCGACGATGAAACATTCATCACATTGGTTTCCGCGCTGGTTGCCTGAAGATAGAAATGATTGCTGTTTTGAACCGTCATGCGGTTATCCGGCGTAAGCCGCACACCCATACTGGTGGGACTTGCAATGGAATACTTATATTCAGGACGGGTTGTAAGTAACATAAGGCACCTCCTATACTGTTTTCATGTAATGAATAATCCGTCTTCGGCAGATCATCTGCCGTTCCCGTATTGTGTTACCTCTTATTATCAGCGAAATTGGCGAAAACGCAACCCCCCATCTCCGAAATATTTCGTATTCCGCTCAGACTGCTTTACACCCTGTTGTTCCCGTGATCACTGGAAAAACATGGTCTATGTTAAAAAACCGCCGCTATTTTACAGACATTGCTTGACATCCGCGTCTCTCTATCCATAGAATAAAAGCGGACAGGAAGGAGAATGCATGCAAGAATACATTGATGTCATGATGACTGCCGCCCGGCTATTTCCGCTGGTGGCAATCCTCTTTACACTCCCGTACATGATTTTTCAATACTATCGTTACAGCTCCATCATGCTTTTACGCGTCGTTATCCTTTATTCCTTTATTCTGTACCTCATGTGCACCGCTTTGCTGACCATTTTACCAACGCCCAATACCATCACGGCGGCGACGCAGCAAACACCGCAGTTCATCCCGTTTCGCAGCGTCAGGCAATGGCTTGCCGCGGCGAATTTCAATCTATTGGATCCCTCTACGTGGAAAACCACCTTTTTCAGCCGGGCTGCCTTTGCAATCTTCGCCAATATCCTCATGATGATCCCGCTGGGAATCTATCTCCGGTACTATTTTGAATGCAGCTTCGGCAAGACTTTCGTCATCACCCTCGGGTTCAGCCTCATCCTTGAGCTGATCCAGCTGTCCGGGCTGTTCGGCCTTTACCCCATCGCCTACCGTATGTTTGATGTGGACGACCTGATCACAAACACCGCCGGCGGCATTATCGGGTACTTTCTTTCCAAATGGCCGATGAAGGTGCTGCCTTCCCAACAGCAGCTCAACAGCGTTGCCTACCGCAAGGGATTGCGCGTAAGCTTTCTGCGCCGGCTTACCGCCACTGTGGTTGATTGGATGCTGATCGTCAGTCTTGTTTTGGTTGTGTTGTATATGGATATGCCTTTGCGGCGCTATTTGATGAATCTGGACCGGAAATGGCAGCTGATTGCGGCAGGGATGATCTACGTCGGCGCCGTATTGCTGTACTTCATTTTCGGGGAATGGCTGCTCAAAGGACGCACAATCGGGAAACGGATTACAAACCTGCGCAGTGTTGACAGCCGCAGCGGCAAGCAGCCAACGCTGTGGCAGTGCATCGCCAAATATGCGTTTCTTTATTACGGCTATCCTTCCCTTCTGCTGACCGCGGCTGCCCTGTTTGTGCTCATTCTACGGAAATACCTGTTGGATTCCCGGATGTTCACCTACGGGTTTGTCCTGATGGCTTTATACGCCGCCGCGGTTACGGTTTTTTCGCTCCGCGTCCTGATACGCGATAAGCAATTGCCGCACTCCGCCCTGAGCAGGCTGCAGGTTGTGAGCACCTTCAGGAGGCGGAAGGAAAGCAGGGGTGCTGATCATCCTGTTGAACGGGAACAAAGCAGTCCCCAGACAAATAATGAATAAAGCACCTGTACGACAGCGGACGCAATCGCACAAGTGCAAGAATTTTGTTCGTGCTGTACCCGTATGTTGCGGGCCGAGAGCAAAGGGATCAGTTTTCGCTGACAGTCAGAATGGGACGGCGGGAAGCGACCAGATCGTATTCGGCGGTTACTTCCTTCGATGGCGCCTTGGTCAGCAGGCTGATGACGACATTGATAACAATGGCGAAGACGAAGGCGGGCAGCAGCTCATAAATCCCCCACACGCCGCCCATCGGCTTGAGCAGGAATTTCCAGATAAACACCATAGCCGTACCACCCAGCATGCCGCTGATCGCGCCCCATTGGTTGCTGCGCCGCCAGAACAGCGCCAGCAGCACCACCGGGCCGAACGCCGCGCCGAAGCCCGCCCATGCGAACGAGACGATACGGAACACGGAGCTGTTGGGATTCAATGCAATGACAACGCCGATCACAGCGATCGCAAGCACCGTGCAGCGCGCTACCAGCATGCTCTTTTTTTCGCTCAGCTTGACGCCGAACGCTTCCTCAAGCAGGTTGCGCGATATGGAGGAAGACGCCGCCAGCAGCTGCGAATCGGAGGTGGACATGGTGCTTGCCAAGATACCCGCCAGCACAACACCCGCGACCAGCGCGAAGAAGAAGCCATAATTGCTGAACATCTGCGCGATTCTGATAATAATCGTTTCGCTTGCGGAACCATCCAGCAGGCCGATCTTCCCTTCGACAGTCATACCGTAGCCGATCACGCCGATGGCGGTTGCCACGAAAAGGGAGAAAACCACCCACACGGAAGCCACCCGGCGCGAAAGCACCAGCTTGTGTTCATCCCGGATCGCCATAAAGCGCAGCAGGATATGCGGCATGCCAAAATACCCAAGGCCCCATGCCAGTGTTGAAACCACCGTCAGGAAGCCGTAGCTCCCCGTAGTACCGCTACCGACATTGTAGGAAGCGCTCAGGCTCAGGTATCCCGGCAGCGCCTTGGTGTTCTCAATCACGGCGTTCACACCGCCCGCGGCGGCTGTGCCAAACGCAATGACTACCAACAAGGCTACCGTCATCACGATTGATTGAATGAAGTCCGTTGTGCTGGCCGCCAGAAAGCCTCCCAGCGTTGTATACGCAATGATGATAACCGCGCTGATAATCATCGCGGTCAGATAATCAATGCCAAACAGGCTGCCGAATAGCTTGCCGCACGCCGCAAAGCCGGACGCCGTATACGGGATAAAGAAGATCACGATAATCAGCGCCGACGCACTCAGCAACACCTTGTTTTCGGAGTGATAGCGCTTGCTGAAGAAATCCGGAAGCGTAATCGCGTTGCCGCACACCTCCGTATAGCGGCGGATGCGCCTGGCAACGAAGAGCCAGTTCAGGTAGGTGCCGATCGCAAGGCCAATCGCTGTCCAGCTGGCTTCCGCAAGGCCCGTCAGATAGGCGACGCCCGGCAAGCCCATGAGCAGCCAGCTGCTCATGTCGGAGGCCTCCGCGCTCATGGCGGTTACAAGCGGCCCCAGCCTGCGGCCCCCCAGGTAGAAATCATCACAGGTTTTGTTCTTTTTGCTTGTCCACAAACCAATCAGGATCATGGCAATCAGATAAATCACAATCGAAATAATAATGCCGATTTCAGATGAAGACATGGATCATACTCCCGTTCTATGTATTTGTTATTTCGGCCGACGCCATATGTTAAATGTATCACAATCCTCGGCATTACGATATATAGAACGAAGTATAGACTATAGTCTATACTTCGTTCGCTTTTATATACATATTCCCCAGCAATATCATGCCTTATTGATAGACGATATATCACATTCCATATCGACGTGTTTGTTTTTTTCTCGTTCTTCCCGCAAGAAGCCGAGCATCAACGGCATCATCTGCGAGGCATACGCGCTGAGCGAATACTCGCCCCCCAAAAGACACCAGTCGTAAAGCAAGGCCCTCTCGCACAGCGCATATGCCTTCACGATTCCCGCGCTGCTCATGCGCGTATTGATTTCCCCTTTTTCCTGACCCGCCAGCACAATTTGCCGGAGAAGCCGATAGTATACCCGGTTGTGATCCAGCAGGTGCTTTCGCCCTTCCGTGATCAGCTGCGTTGAAAACAGCCGCGTCAGCAGCTCCAGCGATACGCTGTTTTCGATCATCGAAAACAGTTCCCGGTTCAGCATCATCAGCAACTCAAAGCTGTTGGCGTTCTCCGGCAAGCGCTGCGATAGCTCGGTATATTTTTCATCAAACAAATCGCTCAGCGTGCTCAGCAGGGCGTCCTTCCCCGCGAAATAGTGATAGAAGGTGCCTTTGGACGTTGCGCTGAGCCGGATGATATCCTCGACGGTCGTCTCCTGATATCCTTGCTCATAGAATAAATTCCAAGCACAGGCCACAATCCGGCCGCGCGCAGAGCTCTTTTTTACCCCCATAGTCTCCTCCAACCGATCGATGCCTGTATTATAAAAGAAAATCCCGCATCTGACAATCGGCTGTCCATCCTGAGCCAAACAGCTTCAATTATAACCGTGAGGGTTCCTCGCCTAACAAAATGGGCCAACCAAAAAGCAGACCGTTTGTAGGATGCATCCAACACACAGCCACAGCAAATCGCCTGCATGCTTTTACACGCAAGCGATATCAGGCCGAACCCTTTGCGGCAAGCACTATGGCGGTCAGCCTAAGCCGACGCGTCCCCCGTGGCATTGAATTCATGGATGTTATTGATTCCGTTCCAAACAATCCGGCGGTACCGCTCGGGGTCCGTATCGCCCTCGCTGCTGATGAGCAGAATTCTGGATTGCCCGTTTAATCCCAGCGCATGCTTCAGGTCACGGTATTTCCCGTCTGTCAGGATCAGGTATAAAAGCCCCGCGGTGGCGGCTCCGGATTCGCCGGAAATGATCCGGGCGTCCCCCCTCAGCGGGTTTCCCAGCACCCGCATGCCGACCGCCGCAACAGTATCATCGCAGGAGGTAAAGCAAGCCGTGTGATTTTTAAGGATTTCAAAGGAAACTGTATTCGGTTCCCCGCAGGCCAGCCCCGCCATTATCGTCTGCATGCTGCCGGCCGTGCTCCTTGCCTTGCCATCCGCCGCTATGGCGGACTGATAGTGGCAATCCGCGGCATCCGGTTCCAGCACCACAAACCGTGGCGTATTTCCGGCGTATCGGGATGCAAAATACCCCTCCATTGCGCCCGCGAAGGAGCCGACGCCCGCCTGGAGAAAAACATGGGTCGGCGCCTGCTCCAGCTCATCCGCGATTTCCTGGCCCATCGCGGAATACCCCTGCATGATCCAGCCGGGTATCTGTTCATACCCCGGCCATGCCGTATCCTGAACCAGCACGCCGCCATGCTCTTTTGCCTTCTCGCTTGCGTACCGCACCGTATCATCATAGTTCATTCCGGTAATTTCAGCATGGGCTCCCGTTTCCCGGATATGGTCCAGTCTGCTTTGCGAAGAGCCCTCCGGCATATAAATGCAGGCCTTTTGGCCGATCTTTGCCGCAAACCAGGCAACCGCTCTTCCGTGGTTCCCGTCCGTAGCGGAATAAAACGTAATCGTGCCCAGCTTCTCTTTCGCCTTCTCCTCCACCAGATCACCATAGCTCAGCTCCCGCAGCGGTTTTCCGAGCCTGGCGGCTATGTATTGGGCAATCGCGTATCCGGCGCCGAGTACTTTGAACGCATTCAGGCCGAAGCGCTCCGACTCATCCTTCAGGCAAACGTCCGCCACGCCAAGATACTGTGCAAGGCTCTTCAAGTGATACAATGGCGTTATCTGATAGCCGTGCACCGTTTTATGAAAAGCCAGCGCATCGGCCGCTCCGGCTTCGGTAATATAGTCCGACAGAACAAAATCCCTGTTCTCCGGCATGGTGTTTGCCGTCCATTTGATCAGTCCGTCCAGCGTGTTGTTTTTACTAATCATTATCGCTACCTCCCCTGCAGTTACGCTATTATACCATAAAACCGCCGCGGGAAAGGCAGCGTGTAAAGGGCGCGGATTGAATTGTATGCAGACGGATGTAACCGCTCGTCAGATGAAGGCAATCGTCGCTGATGATCCGAAGGCGGAAAATCAGTTCCCGTACTGCCGGTTGCGATAGTCTGAGGGGGTCATTTGCAATGCGCGTTTAAACGCGTTGAAAAAGGAGTAATAATTGCTGTATCCAACAGCGTGCGCAACATCTTCAATCCGTATCCTCGGATCCGCAAGCATGGTGCAGGCAACGCCCATTTTTGCCTTGAGCACATGCTCGTGAAACGGAACCCCCGTATCCTTGCGCACCAGGGCCGACAGATAATTCGGGCTGACACAGAGCATATCGGCGGCTTTTTTCAGGTTGAAGTCCTCAATGGCGTGCAGACGGATATACTGTATCGCGTTTCTGGTAATCTGCGAGTAACGGTTCTTTTGCTGTTCATTGCGCAACTCCCGAAGCAGTCCTGCGACCTGTTTCAGGCACGCCTCGGTTTCCTCCCGGTTGCTGACATATAAGGTCGCACACATGGCTCCATCCATTTTCCCATCCCCGGCAACCGGAAACTTGCGGCACAGAGCAATACAGTAGAGCGACACCATAGCCCGGAGATAGCTGTATTGCAACCCGCTCTGCTCGGCGATTACCCGTGCCGCCTCCGTGACGGACGCATCACTCAGGTCGGCTTTCTCAATCAGCGTGTCGAGACACCGGTACAGCTTTCCCATACCCTCGCCGCCGCGGCAGGAGCCGTCGGCCTGATAGAAGCTGCATCCGCCGCTTCGGTTGTTCAGCGTGGCCTCAAGCAACGCCTGCCGCCCCTGGTGATAAGCCGACCGGATGGCATGGCGGCTTGTGGTAAGCAAGCTTACCCCGATCGCAAGCGGCGAGGTCAGCTGCGCGGCCAAATCTTCCGCTATCAAACAGGCATCTTTCCGCCAGCCAGCATCCAGACTGTCCCGCATAACAAACACAACCACCGCGTCGTACAGCAGCACGGAAACGGCGTTGGCATTTCGGCGCGCAAGAACAGAATCGATCCGGTGCATGGTAGCCTGTGAATACACCCGTTCATCCTGAAGCTGAACCACCAGAATGTAGTAAGCGTCAAATTGCAGCCCGATTTCCGAAATCATATCGTATACGCCCTGCCCACGGTGGCTGTCGTTGGTCAGCAGGCTGAAAAGCATCGCCCGGCGCTTGAGCAGCACAGCCTGTTCAAGCATTCCGTCGCTTTTTTGCTTTCGCTGCGCGGCCTGCACCGCCCGCGCAACCGAGCGCATTACATCCTCATTATCGATCGGCTTGAGCAGATAATCGAATACCGACAGCTTTATCGCGCGGCTCGCGTACTCAAACTCTTCATACCCTGTGATGATGATGATTTTACAGTCGGGAAGTTTTTCCCGGATCATGGCGATCATATCCAGACCGTTTATCTGCGGCATGCGGATATCTGTCAGCACGATATCGGGGAGCGTTTCTTCGATCAGGCTGCGCCCTTCTTCCCCATCGTAAGCGCAACCCGCCACTTCGCAATCGAGCGCAGCCCAATCAATCGTCCGCGTAAGCGCCTGCACCGTGGACGGATTGTCTTCAACGATAACGACTTTCAGCATGGCTCGTTCCCCTTCATGGTCCAGCGGCGGTTTTGGCATCAGCGCGGGTTTCCGTTCCAATGCCGCGCCTGCCATCCTCATGGGAATCCGGTATCCAATGGAAACCCCGGATGACAGGCGCGGACGGGAGCGGCGTTTTTGCCTCGCGCCTTTTTTGACCAGCCTGGGATGCGTGTATACCGGGCCGGTCGCCCTTCGTTCATTTCCCCGTGATACCCTCCATAATGGCCTCCGGTACGCAGTAGGTCAGCCGAGGGTTGCGGCGCAGAAGCGTTGCGGGAAGCTGCGGCTGTTCCTCATCATACAGCGCATGCCGAAACGGGCCGTGCTGCCACGGGCGGTTCAGGGCGATGTAAATACGTTTGGATGCGAGTATCGATTGCATTCCCACCGTTACGCACCATTCGGGCATACCCCGAAGATCGCCCCGCTGATAGCCGTACGCGTTGATGGTGCGGGTTTCGCGGCTGATTCTCAGCACGCGGGTCGGCAGGTTGGCAAAGGCTTCCGCTGTGATGGGATCGTCGCTTTCCGCGGCCTCATTAAAGGCAATATGGCCGTTGATGCCCAGCCCGCCGAAACAGGCATCCGCCCCGCCCAGCTCCGCCAGCATCCGGTCATACGCCTGTTCCTCTCCCGGTTCCGGAAAATGCCGCTGGTTTTCCGGCATGATCAGCTCCGGGCTGATACAGTCATAAAAATCCCGTTTCATCCGGCCATGAAAGCTCATCGGGTTATCGTACGGTATTCTCCGTTCCGGGGTTTCCAGATATTCGTCCATGTTAAAGAAATGCACGCTGTGCAGCGGCACACGCAGCCGGTTGACCAGTTCCGCCAGAATGGAATACTGTTGCGTAGGTCCTACGGGGACAATCAGAACGGTTTTTTCATTCTTTGCGTTGTGCTGCAGGATTTCTTCCAGCATGGTCATCGCCATATCGAAATACACATCCCATTCCCCTTTGACCACCTTGCACTCCACGCCGTTGATCTTCTGCATTTTAATTTCCTCCTCAGCCGTCCGCAGGGTGGCGCAGCTCTCCGCGAACGTATACCCGGCGTACCTGATATGAATCCGTCATCAGCACAATGTCCGCGTCCTTCCCGGCCTCCAGGCTGCCCTTGCGGCCTGTGACGCCGCACAAACGGGCGGGTGTGAGCGAGAGCATGCGGCACACCTGCGCTAGCGGTATCCCATATTCCCCATGCGCAACGCGCAGGACCCTGTCCATGGTCGCCACGCTTCCCGCATAGGAAGAAAAATCCTTCAGCTGCGCCACGCCGTCGGATACCACAACCGGAGTTCCCGTGCTGAGCGGCCCCAGTATGCTTTCCGCGGCATCCGTTCCGGCCGCGCGCATCGCGTCCGTAATCAGTGCGATGTTGTCGGCGCCCTTAATGCGAAGTGCAAGCAGCATGGATTGTTTGGGGATATGGCATCCGTCTCCGATCAGCTCAATGGATACACCGTCGTTCAAATACGTGGCTTCAATCACGCCCGCAAACATATGGCGATTTTGCTTGTGGAAGGTCGTCATCGCGTTATAAAAGTGCGTCACATGTGAAAACCCCCATGCAAAGGCCTGCTCCGTCTGCCCGGCTGTGGCGTGTGTATGCGCGATGGCAGCCATTACTCCATGCCGCTTCATGACCGCGGCGAACATCGCCATATTCTCCAGCTCAGGCGCGGCGTCCCAGCGAAGGATTTCACCCTTTCCAAGCGCCAGGATGCGTTCCAGCTTCTCCTTTTCAGGCGTCCGGCTTTGGGTGATCGGCTGCGCACCTTTCGAGGCAGCCGAAAAATATGGCCCCTCCAGATGAAGCCCCAGCAGATCCGCCCCGCCTGTTTCCCCGCGCTTCACATCCAAATAGCATGTGATAAATTGTTCCAGAATTTCGTCGGGGCAGGTCATCGTCGTTGGAACAAGTGCGGTGGTTCCGTGGGCGCAGTGGGCGCGGGCCACGGCGCGAATCGCTTCGAGTGTGTTATCCATAAAATCCGCGCCGCCTCCGCCGTGAACATGCAGATCAATAAACCCCGGAAGGATATAGCCGCCCTCTGCGTCCACCCTTTCCGCCCCTGCGGGGCAATCACTGCAAAGTGAAATGATTTTGTCTCCGTCCATCAGCAGTGATCCGTTTTCCACAACGCGGTCCGGCAGCACAAGTTTCCCGCCCGAAATCCAGCGCATTGTCATCCGTCCTTACTTGTTATAGACCCGCGTCATTGGCACAACGGGCGTATTGGCCGCTTCCTGCGTGGCGTAAATCCTGGCGTCCGGATGACGCTGGAACAGGGAGCACGGTACGTGGCAGCTTACCGGCCCATGCAGCGCCTTGCGGAGCATAGCGGCGTTCCAGTCCCGCGGCATGCACATGCGCACCTTGCGCGCCATGAAAATCTCTTTCATGCCGACGGTAATGCAGGTATCGGGAATCCCGTCCAGATCGGCGCCGGCATTCATGTAGGCGTTGATGGTGCGCGTTTCCCTCGCCAGCTTGAGCACCCGCGTCGGGCGGTTGAGGAACTCCTCGTCGGTGCAGCGTTCGCCCGGTTCAGGCGGCTCGTTAAAGGCGATATGCCCCGTGATGCCGACGCCGCCCCAGCACATATCAAGCTTTTGACGCTCCCGGATCAGCTCCAGAATCCTGCCCTCGTTGCCCGGCTCCGGAAAGATTCGCTGCGCCTTGGGGATACTCAGCTCGGGATCAATCTGCGAGTAGAAAACTCTGTCCATGCCGCCATGGAAGGAAAGCGGATGCGTGACCGGCAGCTCCCGGCCGTTTTCATCCAGATACTCATCCATGTTGATAAACCAGCAATTCTTCAGGCTGATACGGTTTCGATTGACCAGATACACAAGCCGCGCATACGGGCCGACCGGGCCGTAGGGAACGATCATTACGGTTTCTTCTCCCCTTGCGTTGTTCGTTTCAATCAGCTCCGCTACTTCCATCGCCATTTTCCAGTACAGGTCGATTTCCGTTTCACACAGTTCAACCTGAATATGGCTGCCCTTGCCTAAATCCTCGGCGGGAATCATCCGATAATCCATGTCCGCACCATCCCCCGTTAATTATATCGATACCGATTTAATTAAAGTATAGTTCGCCCCCCTGCACCCGTCAATATAGAAAAACAGCACTATTATGGATATTTCTACGATCTCAGAGAACGTCTCCCACACTGAACCGCTTTGCCATCGCCAGCCTTGCGGCCCCGGCGGCGTTTTGCTGGTCGTTGTAGGTTTCAAAATGAACGGCAGCCGCGTCCATGCATTCGTTGAGCGTTTTGTGCCCCATGGTTTGTAGAAACGCGCTGCGGAAAACCCCGGAATCCGCAAGCGTGCCGGATACCACCAGATGATCCGGGTTCAGTATCGTAACGACTGGGGCGAGTGTTTTGGCCAGCAGCATGCCTGTGCTTTGCAGCAGGGCGGCGGCTTCGTCATCGCCAAGTTCGCAGGAGCGCACCAGATCGCCGATGGTAATCTCCCGGTTCTCCCCGGCCAGCCTCCCAAGCCGCTGAAACCCGCCTTGCGCCATCTCCCCGCGGATGTGCTCCAGCAGTGCCGCATCGGACGCAACGGTCTCCAGGCATCCCGTCTGGCCGCAGGCGCAGGGAATGCCGTCCTCCACGGCGCACACATGCCCGATTTCCCCCGCAATATTGGTGCTGCCATGGTAAAGATGCCCGTTCAGCAGCATCCCCATATTCACGCCCCGCTCCATTTGCACCAGCAGCAGATTTTTGGCATTCTGGTATTCAGGCCGCATCAGCAGCGCGCGGATGGCGCATTTAACACCGTGTTCAATGCTGATTGGCCACGGAAAGGATTGCTGCATCAGCTCGCGCAGCGGAACATTGTTCCAGTCCGGCACATGCACATAACGCTTGACGACCTCGTTGGGCAAATCAAGCACGCCCGGAGTGCCGATTCCGATCCCCACAAGCCGTTCCTTCCGTTCCCCCATCGCATCAAGCAGGCGAAAGACACAGGTTTTCAGCGTCTCCAGAATCACGCCGGTTGACGCGTTATCGCCAATAAGCATACTTTCCGTAAAAACCGGCTTGTGCTCGAAGTTGATCACGGCGCCCGTCACATACCGTGCGTTGAACCGGATCCCGATGCTGAAACAGCCCTCGGGGTTAACGCGCAGGAGCCGGGCCTTGCGGCCGGCCGTATTGCTGTCCATCTTCCCCGCGCCCAGCAGAAGGCCCTCGTCCAGAAGCTCATTCACAAGCCTGAGCGTTGATTCCATACTCAGGCGGGTCAATCTCTGAATCAAAGTCCGGCTCGCGTTCGGCGTTTTCCGCACAATATCGATGATCCTGTTTTTTCGGGCATCCTGCCGTTTTTGGATTTGTGAGCTCTTTGCCATGCTTGCTCTTCTTTCTCAAAAGTCCGGATGGTTTTGCGCTGTCTGCTGAAGCAAACGGCTCTCCTCCAGGGAAAACGGCATATGCAGGGAAACGGTTGTCCCGACCCCTTCCCTGCTCTTTATCCGCATCGTTGCCTGCTCGCTGTAGATCAGGCGCAGCCTGTCCAGCACGTTTCGCATGCCGATGCTTTCGCTGCGTTTTCCCTCCTGCTCCGGCAGTTGTGTATCTTCTCCCAGTATTTGCCCGATCAGTTCCCGGCTCATTCCATTGCCGTTATCGGTGATCGTGATCAGCAAATGCCCGCCCGCTTCCTTCCATGCGGAAACCACAATCCGTGTTTCCTGTTGCCTGCCGCGGTTGCCGTGCACCAATGCGTTTTCCAGAAGCGGCTGTACGATCATCGTGGGAATAAGCGCGTTGCAGGCATTTCTGGAGCAGTGGAACTCCGTCCGGAGCGTATCGCCGTAGATTTTACGGTAGATTGTCGCGTACTGCTCCAGCCCCGCAAACTCCTGCTGTACAGGCACAAACCGTTTCCGCATGCTGTTGGCGTTTGTGCGGAAGTAAGAGGAAATGGCACGGATCATATAGCATACATTGTCGTTACCGT
Source organism: Candidatus Limiplasma sp. (assembly GCA_963664595.2). Lineage (GTDB taxonomy): Bacteria > Bacillota > Clostridia > Christensenellales > Aristaeellaceae > CAXXOK01. The sequence continues at coordinate 1,165,166 of CAXXOK010000010.1, forward strand.
TTACCTTTGCCATCGAATTCACGGTTTCCAGCGCGTTATAGATAAAGTGCGGATTGATCTGCCATTGTAAAAAGCGGTACCGGTATTCCAACATCTGATATTCGGCCGCCTGCTTGCTCGTTTCCTCCCGCACCACGCGGAACATCAGCTCCCGTATCTGCTTTGTGGTTTGGTTGAAGTGCTCGGTCAGCTGTCCGATTTCATCATGGCTTTCCACCGGGATCACCAGATCCAGCGCGCCGCCTGCCGTTTGATCCATCGAATCCACAAGCCTGCGCACCTGCCGGGACAGCTGATGCGACATGGTAACCGAGATGGTTATCCCCGCCAATAAGCCGAGCAGCGCGACAAACAGCGCCGTCCGTATCAGGGTATGCTGCATATTCCGGGTGACCGTGGTCGGCATCAGCCCGACGGCCATCCAGTGATCCGAGCTGTGCACGGCCGCGATGTAGGTTTCATCCTGGAATGTGAACTGCCCCGCGTCTTTTGTTACAAGCGCCTGCGCGGGTTCTTCCAGCCCAGGCGTTTCAGTGCCGATGGACGTAATGTATTGCTGGTCGGTATTATAAATTAATATGGTACAGTTCAGGCTGTCGTTATAGCTGCCAAGCTGCGCCAGTTTTTTCTGACGGACGCGGACCGCGATTTCCCCGATGTGGCGCATCGGCAGGATGGAGTACACATATCTGGCAAAATACAGATCTCCGGATTCATCCCGGACCCAGAACGCCTCTCCGCTCCCCTGCTGCATTTTACCGCTTTCCAAAATAGCCTGCGCTCGCCTGACCGCGCCGGTATCGGCGTTGACGTTGGAAAAGCAGGTGCCGTTGTTGATCCTGACCACAACGGTGTCATAGGGAGCCTGCGAATCAATCATATTGCTGACGGCGCTGACAAGGTCATAGCTCAGCAACCGGACGCTGTTGCTCTGTTCATTTTCAACGCGAAGCTCGTTCATCAGCTTAACCGTATCGGTGGACGACAGCATATTGTACAGATGCCGTTCCACGTTATCCGTCGTATCCTCAAAGTTGATGAGAAGCTGTTCCGTGATCAAATTCAGGCTTGCGTTGTTGATGCCCGCCACGCTGTCCGAGGTGAATAGCGTTACGGCAATCGTGATCGAAAGCACGATCAGCACAACAATACTGATATGAGACATCAGCAGCTTTGTACGGAAAGAGAAATCCCGGTAGCGTTTCATGTGCCCTATCCTCCGTAAAGCCAACAAGGCAAGAAGTGGATCTTCTCCTCTTGCCCTGTTCTATCCGATATCATACGTTCTGCCTGAGCCGCTGTTATCCCTTTACGGCGCCCGCCGTAATACCGCTGACGATATATTTCTGACAGAGAAGATACAACGTCAGGATGGGCAGCATCGCCAGGATAAAAAAGGCGAACGCCTGATTAAGCATGGCGGTATTCTCATTGAAATATATAATCTGCGCCAGCGTAAGGCTTTTGGACGACTTGGAGCGGAGAAGAATAATGGAGGTGCTGTAATCGTTCCAGATGAACAGCGTATTCAGCACCAGCTGCGTAACGTTGATGGGCGTCATCAGCGGAAATACAATCTTCCAGAACGTCTGAAAGCGGTTGCAGCCGTCGATGTTGCCCGCCTCCTCCAGCTCAATCGGAACGGTTTTCACAAAGCCGGTCACCGCCACCAGGCTGATGGAGATCTGCAGCCCCGCCCTTGCGATGATGAACCCGATATTGGTGCTGACCATCCCCAGATTGTACCAATTGATATACAGCGGCAGTACAAAGCACTGAAACGGGATCAGCAGCCCCAGCGTGAGCACGGAGTATATGAACGAATAAACGCGTGTCTTGTGGCGGGCCAGCACCCATGCCGCCATGGAGGTAAATCCCATGAGAATCAAAATCGTCGGAACGGTGTTGATCACGCTGTTTTGAAAGCCGGTCAGAAAATCCTCGTTTTTCAGAATCACATCAGTAAAATTCTGCAGCGTCGGGTGCGCCGAGAACGCCAGCCGGTTCACGTTGATTTCGGTCACGGGTTTAAAGGCATACAGCACCGCGACATAAAAAGGCGACAGCATCAGCAGCATCAGCAGCGTAACGGAGAACACCTTCAGTATTCTCCCAAAGCGCCGCATATGCACGGAATGCTCGTGCTGTTGATGCAGATGCAGGATCTCAGCCGTGTTTTCCGATATCATAGCTCCACCTCCAAACGGCGCAGAATACGGGTGACCACCTGCGTGAGCACAATCAGAATAACGGTTAAGATAATCGCGGCAGCCTGCCCAAGGCCTGCCTTGCTGTTGGCAAAGATGGACTGATATATGTACACCGCCGTCGTCTGCCCCTCCACCATATTGGCCGCAACGATCATCGGCAGGTCAAAGCTGCGCAGCCCCCAGGCCAGCAGCAGCGTGATGTTGGTCGTAAACGCGGGTACGATCATCGGGATGGTAATATGCCAGAACTTCTGCCAGCCGTTGGCGCCCTCAACCGTTGCGGCTTCGTAATAGTCTGCTGAAATTGTTTGCAGGGCGGCAATATAGATCAGCATGGTATACCCCGTATCGCGCCATCCGTCGATTATCACCTGCCCGGTAACATTCTGCGTCGGCAATCCCAGAGGACTGATAAAGCCTGTTATCGTACCGTATATATCGGTGAACACATAGCTCCAAACAATGGCGGCTGCCGTAATGGAAACGGTGAAAGGCAGAAAAAACACGGTGCGGGCAACATTGTTGAAGGCGGTGGATTTTGAAATCATAAGCGCCAGCGCAAATCCCAGCAGATTGGCGGATAGCAGATAGAGTATCGTAAACTTAAACGTAACGGCCAGGGAAATTTTGAAATACTTATTGCCCAGCAGATAGAGATAGTTGGCAAGCCCATTGTACTGATGATTTTCGCTTACGATGCTTTTCCAATTGGTAAACGAATACGGAATGCCCTGAAAAAAAGGCACAAGCACCACAAAAGCGAATAATGCCACCGTGGGCAGAAGAAACATCGCGTTTCCGATATGCCGCTTCGTCGCGTACCGGATCGGTTTTCTTCTGTTGACAATGTGATTTGTCATTGCGGAATCCCTCATTTCTCCGGCTGCGTCAGGGCCGGAAGGTTTTGGACGAGATACGGCTGACCGTCACCAGAGAAGGTCAGCCGTATCGTTTTCACGTTAGCACGGGTTCGGGGGTAGTCCCATCACAGCGCCGCCTGTGCGATTTCATCATCGAAGAGCTCCTGCATATACGCAAGGCAGGTATCCACACTGTTTACGCCGCTGGCCTCAACGCCGGTGCAGCAGTACACAGCCCAGGCGGTCAGCGCTTTGCGGTACGCGGATGTAAAGGCGGAGCTGAACGGCATGGTGAAATCACCATAGCCGGCCGTGTTGCCGGAAGCCTTGGCGTTGAGCAATCTAAGCAGCAGCTCCGGCGTGTTCTCCGTGGTAGCGCCGGTGATGCAGGGCTGGAAGGAAGAATCGGACCACATGCCCATGCAGTCGGTCAGCCAGTACTCCATAAATTTGCAGGCCATATCGGCATCGTCGCTCTTGGGGTTGATCATGAAGGCCTGGTCAACCTGCACATTCAGCACAGGATCGTTGCCGCTGTCGTTGGTCGGGCAAAGGAAGAAGCCATAGTTGAAATCCGTACCCTTGATCAGGCTCTCGATCGAGCCGATATTCCAGGTGCCCTGGAAGAGCATACCGGCCTGACCGGAGATAAAGACTTCGTTCGCGTCCGTCTGGCTGTTGGATGTCGCATCACTGCGCGCCCAGTTGCCCATGCGGCGCGCCCACGATTCCAGCGCTTGGGCAAAGTACGGATAATCCGTCACTTTCTTTTCGCCGTTCATGAGTTTTTCAAACATGTCGTTGTCGCCATTGGCAAGGGCCTGTGTCCACACGATAGGCCGCATCTCAATATCCACGGACGCGCCGTCGGCATACCATTCGGCCCAGGGGTTCACACCGGCAGCCTTCAGCTTGGCGCAATTATCCAGCAGCTCGCTTTCCGTCATGGGCACGTTCAGCCCCAGCTGTTCAAACAGATCCACATTGTAGAACACGCCCCATGATTTGAAATCCACAGGATATGCATACCACTTGCCGTCGTAGCTTACATCGCCCATATCGCCGCTGGTAAGACCCAGAGACAAAATCACCTCATTGCCCGTCAGATCCTTTACAAACCCTTCGTTGATCAGATCCACATAGAGGCCGGGGTTGCCCATCATGATCTCAGGATTATCGCCTGCGGCCAGAGCGGTTTCAAGCTGGGAGAAATAATCTGTGCCCTGAGAATACGAAATGTTGTCAAAGGTCACGTTGGGATAAAGCTCCTGGAATTTTTCCTCGATCGCCACCATGCCGGCAGCCTTGTCGCCCTCAACCATGTAGTGAAAAACCGTGATGCTTGCGGCCGTGTCGTCCGCAAACGCGCAGATCGGCGTTGCGGCCAGTAAAGACAGGGCCAGTACGAGAGACAGGATTTTTTTCATTGGGTTTTCTCCTCCTTATTTGGTTGGTATATTCAGCGGTATTAACACCGCCTAAGCCCATGGGAGTTTCCGCTGCTTCGTGTTAAGCTGCCATATTCTATTTCTATTATTGTCTTGGGCAAAAAAATCGTCAATACTGCAAGATTATCAAAAGCTGACGAATATTCCGATTTCGATAAAATCCGCTCCTGATCCGCATCAAGAACCAAATGCTATACCGCGCAACCCTGCCGTGTGTGGCAACGAAGCATTGCCGAGCACCAGCCTAAACTGATCCTCCGCTTGATTCCCGTAAGAATGGGAATTGGAAAATCATGCAGTAAAACGGCGTGCCGCGCACAGCGCGGGATGCGCCAAGATCACATAGGGGCTGTGTTATCCATTCCCTTTATCAAACAGTATTCTCGGCACGGCCTCATATGGCATAGGAGGTAATCAGCCTGTCCCTTTATATTTTTCATCCACGCGTCCGCATTTGATTGAAAGACACCGCCTGCATTTGATATAATCAGGTAATGTTCGTGGGGATGTTCTGCCGGTCCATGGTATGAAACACTGTGAATTACCCGTTAGCAATATGTATCCGCCAGGATAATTGAACCGGCATGGCCCGGCATTTTCGTGTTCCAAGCCGGTACTGTCCTTATCCATCCGTAAAGAAGCCGGTATCCGCTTTTCTGCCTGGCCGGAGCCATTGCGCATCCATGCAGCTGTTCACGATTGGTGCCGCGAACAGCGCGGCGGATGGTTTTGCCCCGCAGACCGGCCATGCCAATGGCAGGATCAACGGATCGCATATTGCCGTGCCGCATGGACTGCCCCATTGGACTCTTATTTTTTACAGTATACGGATCCACTTATTTATCAAGGGAGGCGAAACAATGAAAGTTTGCATCATCGGCGCGGGATTTATCGCTTCGGCCCATGCGGCCGGGTATCAAACCGTTGCGCAGGCAGAGCTCTGCGGGATTGCCGACATTCGCATGGAAGCCGCCAGGGCTTTGGCCGAGACATACCACTGCCGTGCCTATGCGGATGCGCGGGAAATGCTGGAAAAGGAAAAACCCGACGCGGTATCCATTTGCGTGCCAACCTATCTGCACCGGGAAGCCGTATGCCTTGCTTTGCAAAGCGGAGCGAACGTGCTGTGCGAAAAACCGCTTTCGCTTACAATGGCTGATGCATACGCCATGCAGGACACGGCCCGGCAGTGCGGCAAGCAGATCATGGTCGCCCAGGTACTGCGTTTCTGGCCGGAATATACCCTTATTCAAAAGACAGTCGCGGACGGCACGCTTGGTGCCCTCCGCCGTTTAAACGCCCGGCGCATCGCCCAGTCCACCCAGAGCGAATGGTTTGGCGACCCCAAAAGGGGCGGCGGCGCGCTTTTTGATTTGCTGGTGCACGATCTGGATTTTGTTGTGTACCTCCTTGGGTGCCGCGCGAAAAAGCTATGCGCCACAGGCCAGAAAAACGCCCGGGGCAGCTGGATGCACGTAAACGCGTTGATAACCTGGGAAAACAATATGCAGGTGTCCCTGGAAGCCTCCGCGGATATGCCGCCGGGATATCCCTTCACAGCCGCCTTCCGGGCGGATGGCGAAAGCGGATGCATCGAGTTCCTGTCACAATCCACGCAGAATATTGCCTCTACACAATGCGCTTCCACGCATATGCTGTCCGTAAGCCAGGGAGAAGCGCGTATGCTTGATCCGGGTACTTTCCCGCAGGGCGCAAACGCGGAAGCCTTCAGCAGGCAATTGCAGGCGTTCTGCAACGGTCTGGAAAAAGGACACCTGCCCGTCCCCTTTGAACAGAGCCTCTATGTGATGAAGCTTATCCAGAATATTCTTGCCTGCCTTAACCGGGATGGAAATGAAGCGGTTGTCGATTTTTAAGGCTGACGTTGTTCCGGGGACACAATTGTAATGCGTACCAGCAAGCACATTTTCAAGCATTATTCGTTTGTGATAAAAGGATAATAATCCATTGGCGGATTTTTATCCTATGGTTTGAATACCCGGAGAGATATTCAGTTGTACGTACAGATTCTATAGAACAGGATCGTTGGGCTTGCCCCATGCGGCGAATGCATCAAACCTCCCGGATTATACGGGGGTTTCCGCTGCGACAATCGCCTGTGCGCGTGCCAGGGCCTTTTGCAAATGCTCACAGCAGTTATCTGTGCCAAGCTTCTCCAGGAAGCCCGCTTTTTTCAACATGCTTTCCGGCTGCGCATTCAGGTGTGAAAGTACGAGTGTAACTCCCTTTTTCCGGCATCCGGCAAATATCTGCTCCAGCGCGTTCAGCGCGGTAATATCAATACAATTGACGCTTCTCATACGCAGAATGATGCATTTGCAATCCGCTGTATTGAGGTTGGTGGTTAATTTATCGGCTACGCCAAAAAACAGGGGGCCGTCCAGTTCATAAACACGCGTGCGGAGCGGCACTTCCACGCCGTTTCCCATTTCCAGCTTATCAGCGTCCACCCACGCGCGCACGCCCGTTTCCTCCGTCATCCGTTTGACAAACAGGATACACACCAGTACCATGCCAACGCCGATGGCAACCACCAGATCAAACACAACCGTAAAGATGAACGTGATCACCAATACGAGAATATCGCTCTTGGGGGCCGTTTTACACAGCTTGGCAAACGTACGCCACGAGCTCATATTATAGGCGACGACAAACAGTATTGCCGCAATCACGGGCATCGGAATCAAAGCGGCATAAGACATGAGAGAAAGAAGCACCAGCAGCAGCACTACGGAATGAACCATTCCCGCAACGGGTGTGCGTCCCCCGTTTTTCACATTCGCAGCCGTGCGCGCAATAGCGCCGGTTGCGGGAATGCCGCCAAAAAGCACCGATACAATATTACCCAGTCCCTGTGCAATCAACTCCATGTTGGAGTTATGGTGACTGTTAATCATGCCGTCCGCCACCACACAGGAAAGCAGCGATTCAATGGCTGCCAGCAGCGCGATGGTAATCGCATCCGGAAACATCATGGCGATTCGGCTGTAGCTGAGCGCCGGAAGGCGGAACGCAGGCAAGCCCTGGGCGACGGTGTACAGATCCCCGATGGTGTTTACGTGTAAACCAAGCCCCTGTACCATGAGCACCCCGACCAATACGGCAATCAGCGAAGCCGGTATACGCTTGCTGACTTTAGGCCAAAGCAGCAGCACGGCAAGCGCAACCATTCCCACCAGGAGGGCCTGTACATTAAGGCTGCCAAAGCTGAGAACAACGGCATGCAGCTTATCAAGCGTATCCACAGTTTCCAATCCGCTCAGATATGTGATTCCCAGAAAATCCTTGATCTGCCCAACCAGTATGCTTACGGCAATGCCCGCCGTGAAGCCAATGGTAATGGTAAAGGGGATATAACGAATCAGCAAACCCAGCTTGAAAAATCCCATAAGGATCAGCATAAGCCCGGCCAAAAGCGTTGCGATGATAAGGCCGTCGGTCCCGCTTTTGGCAACGATCCCTGCTACGATCGTTGCAAAGGCGGCCGTCGGTCCCGCGATTTGAACCCGGCTGCCGCCCAGTAACGATACAATGAAACCGGCAAATATTGCCGTATAGATTCCCTGCTCGGGTTTAACACCCGATGCAAGCGCCAGCGCGATGGAAAGAGGAAGAGCGATGATAGCAACAATGATCCCTGATGTAATGTCTTTCGTAAACTGTGTTTTTGAGTACCCTTTCAAAGTATGAAACAGCTTGGGTTGGAGTTTCTGCATTATTGCGAACTTCCTTATACGTAGATTCATCAACGGACAACTGTTGCAGTGTAACAGCAGGGCGGAGACCCTGTCAATTACAAAAACAACAAAAACGCATGTTTTGTTTTGGCTCCTGTGCGCTTGTGTCGGCTGTCCCGCAAGGCAGAAAATACCGTTCAATTCGGTCGTGCCATCGTAACGGGGTATGTCAAGCACCGCACGCGGTCGAGGAAGATATACGGGTTAAGAAAAGCAATCAAGTAGCTGGTTTGTAGCAGATCCCCTTATTGTGCTTCCTGAAGTACCTTGCTGATAAAAACCGATACGATGTCCGGATCCAACTGTGTTCCGGCGCTCCGTTTGAGCTCCTCTATGGCAGCCGTTTTATCCAGCGCTTTCTTGTAGGGACGATCATTGGTGATCGCGTCATAGGTATCCGCAACGGCAATGATTCTGGCTTCCAACGGTATGTCCTCTCCCTGAAGCTTTCTGGGATACCCTTGCCCGTCATACCGTTCATGGTGGGACAGCACAATATCCGATATCGCCTGATACTCATGGGTTTTTTCGAGGATACCGGCGCTTTTTGCCGGATGCAGTTTGATGATTTCGTACTCGTTTGCGTCCAGCTTCCCCGCTTTGTTCAGAATCGCTTCATCGATACCGATTTTCCCGATATCATGCAGAAAACCGGCTACACGGATTTTATCTACCTCTTCATTCGATAAATGCATGTGCTTTGCAATGGATTCCGAAATCAATCCAACGCGCTCGGAATGGAATTTCTCCCTCTCACTTTTGGCAAACAGCGTTTCCATGATGGCGTTTACGGTTTTGCTTCGCAAGCTGTGATGGCTGTAAAACTTGCGGTTGTACATAAAGGCTTCCGCCTCTTCTTCCAGGCTGTCCAGCGTATCGCCCTTTTCCTTTTGCAGCGCATACCCCCAGGAAATGGTCGGCAGCCCGTCCGGCGTTATATCATCCGAAGCGTTGTCATACTCGTGATTGAGCTTATCCAGGTATGTACGCATTTCGGGCTTATCCTTGCCGGAAACAATCACCGCAAATTCGTCTCCCCCGATACGGGCGAGGACACCGTCATGGCCAACCAAAGCGCTCAGGTTTTCCGAGATTCTCCGCAGCACATTGTCGCCTGCGGTATGCCCATATGTGTCGTTATACACTTTGAAACCATCAATATCCCCCAGAAACAGCCCAATCGGAAATTTCTTCTTCTCCACCCGCCGCTGAAACTCTTCTTCGAAAAGCCTTCTGTTATACAGGCCGGTGAGATAATCATGATACGCCATATACTCGTTTTGCCGGGCGGTTTCCTCACGCTTTGTCACATCAAAGATGATGGAAAACAAAACCTCCTGATCATCATATTCGATCAGGCTTGAGTAAATATCCACAATTTTGATTTCGCCGCTCTTCAAATGGTGCGGCAAGGTGAAATACCTTTGCGTTCCATCCAGTACCCTCCGGTGCAGCGAACGTATTTCCTCCTGATCCAGCCTGTTGATCTCCTGGATGGTCATGTGGAGCAGTTCGTCCTGGGTATACCCATAAAAATCGGTCGCCGCTTTGTTGGCTCCGATCAATCTGCCCGTCAGCGGCTCGACAAGAAGCATAACCGCCTGGTGATTATTGATCATGGATTGAGTACGCTTCAACAGCTTCTGCGTTTCGGCTTCCTTTTCCATTTTTCGGGCCGCAATCCAGACGCCGCTCATAAGCAGCGTCATCGTTTGCACATCGTTATCGTTGTAGTCGGTTTTTTTATTCGCAACGCTGACAACCACTACAACTTTATCGTTTTCCAGTATCGGCAGCGACATAAACCGATGAAGGATGATTGGATCGTGCGGATTGCCGTTTTGTGATAATTGAGGTACATTGCAATAATTGATAATAACCGGCTGCAGATTGCGCACCGCCATATCCCACAGCTCTTTTTTGATTAAGCTGCTTTGGGTCGGTTCATCAACAGCGGTCCCCTCCCGGTACATTCCGTCCGTCCAGGAATTAAGGGCAAATTCTTTCTTGTTTTCATCATACAGATAAATATAGCCATATTGGCTTTCCGTTAATTGAAGCGCTTCATGGAGGGCATAATCGATCTGCTCCTGCACATTGGCAAAGGATTTCGTCATGCACTCCGCAATAATCCGATTTGTCTCAGCGACATGGCTGATGATTTCCTGCTGCCTGTATTCGGTCGTATTATCTCTGATAATTGCGCCGACGCCCGTTTTATCCTGGTCTATCGCCACAGGGAATTTGCGCGTTTCAAAGATCCTGTCGTTGATTTTTTCCAGAGTGCTTACGGTTTTACTATCCTCTATCGCCGCCTGATCCGATTGCCGGCATATATCGGCGTATTCCCTGTCCATCAGTTCATAATCCGTTTTTCCAATCAATTCCCCGCATTTTTTACTATAGAAATCCGCCAGCGCCTGATTGGCAATGATGTGGCGGTATTGATCGTCTTTGAGAAAGATCAGGTCGTGGCTCGAATTAATAAACATTTCAAACTGCTTTTTCTCTTTTTCGAGCTGAAGAATCAAAGATTTGCGCAGAGAAATATCACGGCTGATCCCAACAAACCCGATAATCCTATGATGACTGTCATAAAACGGAGATTTATTGGTATCCAGCCACACAGACCGTCCATCCTTATACTTGACCAGCTCTTCGATTTTTCTGGATTCCCCCGACCTGATAATTTCCAGATCAATCTTCCTGAATTGATCTGCATCGTCTCGATCAACTAAATCATAATCGGTTTTCCCGATTACATCCGCTTCGGGAAGTCCGATAAATTCTTCAAACGCTTTGTTGCACCCCATATACCGATACTCGGCGTCTTTATAGAAAACCAGATCCGAGGTCGCATCCGTCAGCGCTTTCAAGAGGTACCGCTGTTCTTCTATACTCTGCTTGTCCCGCAGCTCCGTCATGCTTTGGCGGATGATTTGTTTAATATTCGAATACGACAGAAAGAAGATCAAAAGGGTCGATAACAGAACATAGATTAATCCTTTCGCAATTGCGAATTGAATGATATCCTGCACATTGCTGAATAAACGAGCGGAGACCGTATCGGAAATCAGGATCCACGCAATCCCAAGCACAAGAAACAGCACTGCAATCTTGCCCGACTTTTTCAAACTAAGGCGGGTAATCCGCTTTCTGTCTGAGTTCTTATCCGGGTTATCCTCAGTATGCATGTCTGTTTCCCTCACAATAATCCTGTTGAAAATTTGACGTCGTAGCAATTTTGAGTTGTTTAGCTCAGTTACTCGGCCATATTGTAATCAAAGGCGTGGATCACGGAAAACAGTAAACATCTTGTTTGCTTTTCTGTATCTATCTGCAATGTACCATAAACTGATGAATAACACAATATATCGATTGGGTCACACGAGGTACCCGGCCATTCTTATGCGTGTACTGCATCTTGATGGATCCGGAATTTTGCGTAAATTAGCCGATAGCTCTGGTAGCGTGCGATCCATAGGATGCAAGCCTTCTCGGTTGCTTAACGAACATATTTGTCTAGGTAAGCAATGAATAAGTCCTTTGCGTGCCATCGTGCAAGTGCTATGTTCAGAGCTAACCTAGCATTCTTCAGGTTGAACCTGATAATAGACGGTCGTATTGTTTTATGCACGACCCACATTGGCTAAGCATAGTACCCCAGTTTTTTCATGCGTGTGTGAACAAGCACGTGTAGTAGCATAGGTACTACACGTGCTCAGTAGATCAATAGACTCTTAGTGATTGGCTCATCAGTATACATGTTCATTATTCAGTGTTTTACAATCCGAGTATCGCTGACCTTTGAAACCACTCTGTGATAACGCATACTTCAGCGATAGGCATGCCCTGCTTTCGGGTGCAGTCTCCGGGTTTTCGGCATTGTGCGGTCTGGCTGCCGTATCCTAACCCACTTTTCTATGCATAGATACAATATCAACAATTCGTCCATCACAGCAAAGCCTAAAAAGGTTAACGAGATCCTCGTTTTCGTACCAAAAGTAAACCACTTGCGAAGTGTTGTAATTCGTAGGTGTTATTGTGCCTAAAAACGCTTTTCAAAATACAAATTCACGCTCTCCCTAATATGAATCCCATATATTCCAGTGGGTTATCTTATTGACATTCGTAAACGTTGCTAAATAGAGTGTTTCCTGGTATTATTCTGAGACAGAAACATTGAACAGGTAATGAGCAGAAGTGTATACTCAGTTAGCATCATCGTAACGAAAGGCAGTGATGTATCAATCATAGAGCCGAACATGATTGGAATTTCAATGGCTATTAGTGAAACTGCCGGGCTTTCGAAGCAAGGATAAATAGATATGTAGATAATAATAAAAAAGTAGGTGAAATCGAAAGTCTTTTACGAACGATAATGAACTTGATGATGAATGATAATAAAACATATTTTACACTAATTTTCTCAATATAATAATTCGAATATGATTTATATGAATTTAAACAGCAATCTGAATAGGCTATGCGGTGAGGATGAAACCTGATAAGTGTAGATGAATAATTTGCATTTAAGAAAAGATATAATGAGGAGGATATAACTATGTATAAAAAACCATTATATCATTATTGTACACTGGAAACGTTAATGACGATTACAAAAAATAGAACAGTTCGTCTTTCAGACATCACAAAGACAAACGATGGATTAGAAATGTTATGGGTAAAGCGTGCTTATGCGGATATTGTTGAAAAAGTTCTTTGGCAGAAATACCATGAAGCGATGCGCGTTGGAACAACTGATATAAATGACTGGGCAATAAGAAGAACTGTCGATATGATTAAAGAATATGGAGAAAGGGAACAAACAAAAACATGGGCTTTGTGCCTTTCGGAAGATGGCGATTCTCTAAATCAGTGGCGTGGATATGCAAATAATGGAGAAGGTGTTTCTATTGGTTTCAAACTTGATTACATATCAAAACTTGGTTCATCATGCATCTCAGATGATATAAGGAACTATTCAAAAATCGCTCCTGTTGAATATAACAAAGAAACACTTGAAAGAGAAATATATCAATTACTATCTGGGATTAATCGTATGGATTTCAACACAGCTGATCAGCATATAATTGATAATCTAGGTATCATTGAAAGAATGGCACCATTCTATAAAAATCCATCGTTTGAAAAAGAAAACGAATGGCGTGTAACGTTCTCAACAAACAATCAAATATTCAACGGATTTAATTTTTCCATTCCTCTCAAACGAAATGATGATTTCTTATCGTATTTTACTCCGCTAGAATATGGCTTCTATGTGCGAAATGGTAGAATCGTATCATATATTGATTTTAAAATGGTAACACCGAAAGATGCCATTGAAAAAGTAATAATTGGTCCAACCGCAAAAGTATCTGAATATGACATACGACTATTATTAATGAAGTACGAATTCTTACATGATCGTTATGATAAACATATAACCATTACGCATTCAAAATCATCATATAGGATTTAAAGATATGAGGTAATAAATAAACCAAACCTCACAATATATATCTCAATAGCAAAAAGCACATCATGTGTCATTGTATAGTAAATGCGTGATGTGTTTTTTTGTGTCTAATGACTAACGAAGTAATACCATGAAATGGCTATGAACCACACCACGAACCTAGGGACATTGTTTGACTGGCCACAGGTGAAACATTGCCCTGAGAGTAAAATATATGGAATTCCAGATGAAGCTGGCAAGGTAACAATAAACGATTCTTATTTTCATCTATTCTGCCAGGTAAGCAATGAATAAGTCCCCTGCATACTGGCACGCAAGATTTTCGTCTGATTGGGTTTGCTAAAGCCGCGATAGCAACAACGCTACATCAAGGCTTTCACCGACTCATGCTGACGGAAAGATAACATGCCAGCATGCAGGGGATATATTCAGAGCTTCCCAGCTGCGTTAAATAGGGAGTTTCGTTCTTACCCTGTATGATATGCACACTTTTTTGAACATTCTAACCATTACATTGCATTGTAGTTACAAGCAGATCACATTACAATTTGTATAAAGAATGTTTAATACTACCCGCTGAATGGAGGTGTTTTGCAAACAGAATGTATATCAGTGCTGTCCTTGAATATTAAAAAGAAAATGGAGGAAACAAAACATGAAAAAGGCCCTTTCAATTCTTATGGTTATTGCCCTTCTGGCAACGTTTGTCGGCTCTGCCTTCGCCGAGGGAACCTCACTCCGCGTAGCCTGGTGGGGCGGCCAGGAACGCCACAACAAAACGATTGAAGCGCTGGATGCTTATTCGGCAGCCAACGGCGTAGAGATTGGCTACGAGTACACCAGCTGGACCAGCTATTTTGAAAACCTGGCCACGCAGGCTGTCGGCAGTGATCTGCCCGACGTCATCCAGATGTCCACAACTGATATCATTAACTATTCGACCAATGGCCAGGTTGTGGACTTGATGCCGTTTATCGATGCGGGGATTATTGATATCTCCAATATCGATAAAAGCGCTCTGTCCGGTGGCATGGTCAACGGTCAGCTTGCGGGCTTCACCACCGGTGTGAATTCCGTGACCGTGGGCTACAATAAAGCCATCTTTGACCAGGCAGGCGTCGCCTATCCGTCGGACGACTGGACCTGGAGCCAGTTCATCGAAACCGTCAAGGCGATCTACGATGCGACGGGTATCCCCACCGATATCCCTTTCCTGACAGAAGCCCGCTGGGTTGTGGAAACCTGGGTGCGCAGCTATGGCTATGACCTCTTCTCCGAAGATGGCCAGTCTCTGCCGTGGGCTGAGGACGAACAGGTAATCGCAGGCATCACCGCGGCCATTCAGGATATTGCCGACGGCGTGGAAGCGGGATATTTTGTTGATCCCGAGGTACAGATTGCCTGGGCAACCACGGAAGAAAACTTCATCGTGCAGGGCAAGTCCGCCATGGCGTTCATGCTGAGCAATTACTACCCGGTATTCTCCGCGGCGCTGGGCACCGAACTTGGCATGGCTCTGCTGCCCAAATTGGACGACGGCACACAGAGCGGCATGTACCTTAATTCCAACATGTACTGGTGTATTTCCGCAAACAGCCAGGATCCCGAAGCAGCTGCCGCCGTGCTCAACTACCTGATCAACGATGAAGGCGCAGCAAAGATCATCGGCACTGACCGCGGCATCTCCCTGTCCAGCGCAATTCGCAATCTGCTGGAAACCTCCGAGGGAATCCCGGCTTCCACTACGAACACACTGGACTATATCAACAGGGTTTCCGCTGTGGTTTCGTCGGTCAACCCGGCCGATCCGGCAAAATCCGCTGAAGCGATCAGCGTGTTGAAGAATGATTACACTGCTGTGATGTACGGCGAAATGAGCGCGGAAGACTGTATCATGGATTTCATTGATCAGGCCAGCTCAATCCTTCCGCAGTAACAGTAACACACAGAACGTGGCGGGAGGCGGAGGCGCAAAGCCTCCCTCTCCTGCCGTTACATATGACATTTTTAAGAGGAGAGCTGGATTATGAAAAAACGTATGGGTTCCGGTGCTGCCACGCTTTCGCGAAGCGGCCGGGGGAATCTGGTGGGGTATATTTTTATCGGCCCTTGGCTGATAGCCTTCCTTGCGTTTACGGCGATCCCCTTTGTTACATCTCTCGTGCTGTCGTTTACAGACTATAATATGCTGTCCTCTCCCGTGTATGTCGGGCTGGATAATTATATCCGGCTGTTCACCAAGGACAGGCTGTTCCTTACCGCGCTTACCGTTACGCTGAAATTCGTCTTTATCTCGATACCGCTGCGGCTTGCGTTTGCGCTGGCTGTGGCGATGATCATGAACCGTGAATCCAAAGCGGTGCCGCTGTATAGGGTGATATATTACCTGCCTTCCATCCTCGGCGGCAGTGTAGCCGTATCGGTGATGTGGCGGTATTGCTTTTCCAAAACCGGTGTGCTCAACACCGCACTCCAGGCCATCGGGATCGCAAGCGACATCAGCTGGATCTCCAATAAGGATACGGCGATTTGGAGCCTGATATTACTGTTTATCTGGCAGTTTGGCTCGCCGATGCTTATTTTTCTATCCGGACTCAAGCAGATCCCCAAAAGCTATTACGAAGCAGCGGAATGCGACGGGGCGGGGCCGATCCGCAGATTTTTCAAGATCACGATCCCGCTGTTAAGTCCGATTATATTCTTTAATTTGGTTATGCAGATGATTGGCGGCTTCATGGTGTTTTCACAGGCAATGATCATCACTGACGGCGGACCCATGAACAAGACCCTTGTATACGCTCTGTATTTATACCGGCAAAGCTTTGCCTATTACAAAATGGGCTATGGCAGCGCGATGGCCTGGATCTTGATGCTGATCATCGGCGCATTTACGCTTCTGGCTTTCAAGTCCTCCTCCGCGTGGGTTTTCTACGAGAATAAAATGAAGTAACCCGCGTTATGATTGAAAAGGAGGAATGATTATGGCAATAAAGCAAAAAAGCAGCACCGTGCTGTTCCATGTATTCGTGTGCGGGTTCGGGCTGATCATGATTTACCCGCTGATCTGGATGACGTTCAGTTCCTTTAAGGAAAGCAGCCTGGTGCTGTCCACGGTCAGCCAGCTTATCCCAAGCGAGTGGCGGGTGGACAATTTTGTAAACGGCTGGAGCGGTTTTGGCGGCGTCACATTTACAACGTTTTTTAAAAACTCCTTTATCGTCACGTTCATTTCCGTCGTCGGCAACGTGGTAGCATCAGGGATGGCCGCATACGGTTTTTCCAGGATCAATTTTCGCGGCAGGAATTTCTGGTTTGTGTGCATGATGATTACCTTGATGGTGCCCAGCCAGGTGCTGGTGGTGCCGCAGTACGTCATCTTCCATACATTAGGCTGGACGAACACCTTTCTGCCATTAACGGTGCCGGAATGGGGCGGCAGAGCGTTTTTCATTTTCCTGATCATGCAATTCATTTCCGGGATTCCCAAAGAGCTTGACGAAGCGGCCCTGATAGATGGCTGCGGGAGTGCGCGCCTGTTTACTCATGTAATCGTGCCGCTGATCAAACCGGCGCTGGCAACTTCAGCGATCTTCGCGTTCTACTGGAAATGGGACGATTTTATGGGATCGCTTTTATACCTGAATGCACCAAGCAACTATACGGTTTCGATTGCATTGAAGCTGTTCTGTGATCCAACAGCGGTTTCGGATTACGGGGCCATGTTCGCCATGTGCGTTCTTTCCCTCCTTCCAGTCATTGTGCTTTTCCTGTTTACACAGCGTTACATTGTAGACGGGATCACGATGTCCGGTCTAAAGGCGTAAGCCGGGGCCTGTTCACATGAATTGATCAAGCTTTCTATGCAGGGGATGCTGAGATGAGGAAAACTCCTCCTCTCAGCATCCCCACACTATATTATGGTTGTATTCCGGTTTGCTCTGGCGGAACATGTTTTCACTTTAACGGATTGTCTGCAGCTCAGTATGTTATTATAATCTGCGTAGGGTACTCTACCTCCGGCCGGGAAACACGGCAAAGACGGCAGATACGTTCTGCAAGGAGTGCGTATGATCATCAGACGCTTTACGCTTGTGCAGCAGGTACTGGGAATATTGCTGGTTGGCTTTACGGTTGTGTTTATTGCCGGAAGCATGGTGATGCGCGCCCTGCAAACAGCAAACCTGATGTACATTTATGAGCAGACGCAACAGCTTGTGCAGTCGTCTGTCAATGGCGCAGAAGAAAAATTGGCGGATATCAGCGCGACGCTCTATGATCTGGTCGTGTCGAACGCCATTCAGGAAGCAGGCAGTAATTACCTGACCCTCCAGGATAAAGAAAATAGCCTATCCGCGCAGATGACCTTTCAGGATACGATCACCGCTGCAATTCAGAGCAGTGTCATCGATAACGATCTGATTACATGCGCCAATTATATAAATATGCACGGCGACGTGCGCGCCGTGGCTTCCACGGGGTATATCAAACTGGACAGCGAAGCCGCGGCACAGGTGGAACAGCAGGCGATTGATGCCAAGGGGTATACCATTTTAATTGACGGGAAAACCGTAACGGATGAGGGCAGCTATCTGCTGTTTGTTAAAGAGCTGCGGGAAAAGAAGGCCCTTTCCATGCGGCATATCGGCGTGATTATTCTGTTCGTCGATATGGAAAAAATCGGAGAAGCGCTGGCAGACGCCTATAATGGCACGTATATTTTGCAAAACGATCAGGATTCCCTGTTGTACCTGTTTAACGAAACCGGCGGCATCGAGCAGAACGAAGCGCTGTTTATACAGACGGACATGAACGAAAAGGGTTATGCGCTGCCAAAGATCGGCGGCCGGTATTACTTTGTAACGGAATTCCACAACAGCGGCCACATATTTTCGTACAGGGTATTGCTGCCGTATAACGATCTGTTCTTTAAGGTTGAGCAGCTGTTCAGCCGGTTCGTGGGCATTTTTATTCTTGGTTGTCTGGGCGCGTTGGCCTTGTCCATGTTCCTGATGCGCCGTGTTACGATGGATATCAACAGATTGCGCAACCATATCGGCAATATATCCGATGTGGCCGATATCCCCATCAACATCAACATTCCCATGCACAACCGCGATTCCTATGAGCTATATACAACCTTCAATACCATGGCAGAGTATATAAACCGGCTGATCCGGGACAATTATGAGAAGCAGATCCTTGTTAAGGAAACCCAGCTGGCAACCCTGCAGGCGCAGATCAACCCCCATTTCCTGTACAATACACTCAACTCGATCTACTGGAGAGCCAAAAAGGCCAAAGACCCTGGCTTGGCCGGCATGATCGACAGCCTGAGCAACCTGCTGCGGGAAGCAACAAACGTGGATGAAACGCTGATTACGATCGATAAGGAGTTGGAGATCGTATGCCATTATGCCAGAATCCAAAAGCAGCGCTATGCCGAACGGCTGAACCTGACGTTTGACGTGGCGGAAGAGTGCTCCAATCTGATGATTCCCAAGTTCACCCTCCAGCCCATGCTGGAAAACGCCATCCATTATGGCCTGGAATGTATGCTTGAGCCCTGTGATATTTGCATCCGTATACACTCAGAAGGGGATGACTGCGTATGCTGGGTATGCAACAAAGGCCCGGCGCCCGCTGAGAACCTGATGGAAAATCTGAAAAACGGCAGCATCGAGCTGCAAGGCAACGGAATCGGACTACTGAATATCGATAAGCGGATCAAGACTGTTTTCGGAGAGCAATACGGCGTATGTGTGATGCGCGACAAGGAGCGCGCCGAGACAATCGTTCAAGCGTCGTTCCGGAAGAAACTGCTTGCGGAAGGAGAAGGTGTGGCGCATGCGGGAGAATTATAAGATTATGGTCGTTGACGACGAGCCGATTATGCGGGAAGCCATCGCTTCGCAGGTCCCATGGGAGAAGCACCAGATTGATCTGGTCAAATCGGCGGCACACGCGATTGAAGCAATGGAATATCTACAGGATCACAAGGTTGATCTGATCCTTGTAGACATCAAAATGCCTGTAATCAGCGGCATAGACTTGATTAAATTGGTGCGCGAGAAAAACAATTCGGTTGAATTTGTTGTAATCAGCGGATATGCGGACTTTTTTTACGCGCAGCAAACGCTGCGGCTTGGCGCGCGCGATTATCTGTTAAAGCCCTTTGATGAGACCACGCTGCTTAACACAGTGATCGCCGCGAAAGAAGAATGGGAGCAACGCAAGCTCCTTTCGGATTTGCATGACAACGGGATAAAGATAATGCAAAATGTATCCGATACCCGCAAGGCCTATTCCACGACTGTATCGCAGGTACTGAAGATCATCAGCGAGGAGATCGCCAACAAGGATCTGTCGCTGAAGTGGATTTCCACTGAACGGATGTTCCTAAATGAAAACTATCTCTGCAAACGCTTTCAGGAGGAAGTGCAACAGCGGTTTTCCGCGTATCTGTTTGAGCACAGAATGATTCTGGCCATGCAGCTGATCTCAAAGGACCCGGATATCCAGATCCAAACCGTGGCTAAAGAAACCGGATTTGGCGACAATTCGCAGTACTTCAGCATTTCCTTTAAAAAATACACTGGGTATACTCCTACTGAATACCGAAGCCACATTCACAGCAGAATTTGAAAAGAGATTGAGCATGAACACATTGATTGACTTTCATACACACCCGTACTTGGATCCTAGCCAGAATTTATGCATGTATGATCACGCCGTACCGCTTAACCCGATAGAAATGAAAAAGCAGTTGCAGGATTTCGGAATCACAAGAATCTGCGGCTGTGTGCTTCGCAGGGATAAAACGTTTGATCTGCGAGGTTTAAATGACGCGGCGCTCAGGCTGCGGGATATTCTGGGTGAGTTCTATGTGCCGGGTTTCCATATCCACCCTGGCTATATTGAGCAGTCCGTCGCGGAGATTGAACGGATGCATGCGGCGGGTGTCGGCCTGATCGGGGAACTTGTGCCGTATATGCACGGCTGGGGTGAATTTATGAACCATCCCTATACGAAGGAATTGAATGAAATTTTCTCGGCAGCAGACCGATACCGTATGATTTGCAGTTTTCACACCACTTGGGAATGGCCGATTGACGAGCTGATCATGGCGCACCCGGATCTTACTTTTGTCGCCGCGCACCCCGGAGAACGCGAAAGCGTAGAAAAACATATTGAGCGCATGCGCAGATACGGCAACGTTTATCTGGATCTGTCCGGTACGGGGATATTCCGCTTTGGCAGTATCCGCCGCCTTGTGGACGCCGTCGGCGCCAACCGGATCTTATTTGGCACAGATTATCCGATCTGCAATCCGGAGATGTATATTTACGCCGTACGGGGCGAACATCTGAATCGTGCTGATGAGGAAATGATTTTTCACAAAAATGCAGCGCGGCTGATTGGCTCTTGTTGACGACTGCCCATTATTCGTATATTTTTTAATTTAGGGAACCTCTGACTTAATTCTGCATTATTGAAACGATATAATAGAGCCATCAAGCAGCGGTAGTGAATGTAATGAAGTAACGAGCCTTCAATGGTATCGAATACAGTGGCCGAAAGTAAAAAACCAAACGGGAAACCTTTCTGGATATCATGAAGTGCATGACCCTCCGGAGCAAATGAAAAAAAAGAAAAGCTGAACCTATCAAAATTATGTTCTACCCTAACGAAAAACACATCCTGTTTCATTGTGTCAATGAGTGCAGGATGATTCTATGACATCACAGAAGCTACTCAATGATATGTCTTGTAGATTCAGTATTTGACGGCCTAAACAACAAATTCCCGCAGCAACGAATGAATCAAACGCCGTTGATTGTTGATGACCGTCGTTGGGTCCTGTGCTCCCAGAATGCTGGCGTATATGTTTTCTTCAGCAAAGCCAAGGTACATATATCCGACCAGTCGGCCCAGCGCTTCAGGTTCCTTTACGTTGATCTTGCCTTTATCAGCCATAACCGAAAACAGCTTAGCCATGGATGATAGCAATCCCTGGCGGTCCTTGAATGCGATTTCACTGGCTGTTTCATTGGTATATTGCCCATTGATGATGATTCTCGTCAGTTTTACGAGTTTTTCATCATGCAGAGATTCATTGATTTGATGCATCATTTTGTCAAAGATGTCAAAAGGGCTCATTCGATCCACCATCTGCTCAAAATCTTGCTCTGCTTCAATTTCAGTGTTATCCAAACCACGGTAGAAGTTGTAAATAGCCTGAAGAAGCTCGTTTTTGCTTGCAAAATGGTTGTAGAACGCAGCAACTGAAAGACCAACCCCATTTGTGATGTCCCTGATAGATGTTGCCTCGTATCCCTTCTCAGCAAACAAATTCAAAGCCGTTTCAAAAATACGTTCTTTTGTTGTGATCGCCGCCGAATTCCTTTTCACTGTTATCACGCTTGACTTTCTCTTATGCTGCTCCAGACAACCTTCACCGGGCCGCGCGGAGGTATCTGATGCCAGACCAATTCGGAATACCCAAGGGCAAGGGCAGCATCAACACGCTCATGTTCCCCAATCCCGAGTGATTGCTTGATCTTTTTATTCTTGTTGACGGCTATCTCCAACAGCCCTAACCAACAGGCCGACAATCCCAGCCCCTTAGCCATGAGCGTTCCATAGGTTGCTGCTATACCCGCATCGCCTTTATAGAAACCCTTGTGCATCTGCGTTGATCTGGGGCCGGTCGTTATGATAATGATAAGCGGGGCATTATGCAAATAGATAAGCTGAGCATCGCCGCTCATCGCGATATCTTGCAACACCTTCTTGTTGGCTCGATAAAGCGCCCTCATGGATTGATCCGGCTTGCCGAGATCCTCCTGTCCTGTATGCGCTTGCCGATTGCCTGACGATCGTCTGGCTTTCATCGCAAGGGCCATGGCCATGCCGCTCACAACCAGTGGATTATTATAGATCGCCAGCAGTTTCTGGAAATGGGTTCTCAACTGATCTTCCAGCGCAATAAGCCTGGCCTTGTCATCCAGAATGTAGAAATTCCGGTTTTGTTCGTTCCCGGCGGATGGCGCACGGACCATGGCATCCAGGACCTTTTCAATTGTCCCATGCTCAACAGGCCGATCAAGGAAAAACCGATTTGATCGTGTTGCGGTCAGAAGCTCACGAACCGCTCTCTCATCCTGTTCCTGAGCGTTTGCATCCATGGGCAGAGGACCAGCCTGGTAGGCGTGCTCCATTTGATCGGCCAGGATGACTGGTTCAAAAGTAATTGCCTTCTCCGGACAAATAGCAAGACAATGTCCGCAAAAAATACATTTGAAGTCAAATGTAAATTCCGGCTTACCCTGATCATTTTTTCGGATTACCCGGCTGTTCGCGCAGATCCGCTCGCACGCCATGCAGGATGTGCATTTGTCATAATCTATGCTCTTCTGAAACATTTCCGGCCTCCTATAAATGAGTATGAGATATAAACGAACGTTTACTTATATTATCACTCTCGACCTTGGAGATGTCAACACTTTTTTCGGAGGCAGTAAAGTTTGATTGATACTGGTTTGATAATAGGATCCTAGTGTCTGTTAAACCGGCTGTGCAAAACCGCACAGAAATGACAAGATCATGGCGACCTGCCCCAATATACCGTCCGCTACGAAAAGATATCGGTCGGGCAGGCCTGACTCGCTTTGTTGCTAAACCGTATTTCGTAAGGCAGGGTAAAGCAACGACAGCGGATGGTAACGATTGACGGGTTTATCCTTCACGGTATTTGAATACGCAAGCAGTTGTGATATACTTTGCAACGGTAAAACAGACAAGATTGTTTTTCTTGGCATTGACACGATTAGGGGGATTGTTTTGAGCATACTCAACGCACAAAATGTAACACACGGATTTGGTGCACGGCAAATACTGAACAACGCCTCTTTTCAGCTTTTAAAAGGCGAGCATGTAGGTTTGGTGGGAGCAAACGGGGAAGGAAAATCCACATTTCTGAACATCATTATGGGTAAACTTCAGCCGGACCAGGGAACGATTGAATGGTGCAACCGCATAACGGTCGGCTATCTGGATCAACATACCGCGTTACCGGTCGGCAGTACCATTCGCGATGTGCTCAAAGGTGCCTTCGCGCACATGTTTGAGCTTGAGAAAGAAATGCTCGATCTCTATGAAAAGATGGCATCGCCGGATGCTGAAATGGATAAATTGCTTGAAAACGTAGGCGATATTCAAGTCATGCTGGAGCAAAGCGGTTTTTATACAATTGATACGAAGATCAATGAAGTTGCAAACGGATTAGGGTTGGGTGAAATAGGTCTTGATAGAATGGTTCATGAGCTGTCCGGCGGACAGCGCTCCAAAGTGCTTCTAACCAAACTTATTCTGGAAAACCCCATGATCCTCATTTTAGACGAACCAACAAATTTTCTGGATGAGAATCATATCCGGTGGCTGACCGAGTTTTTAATCAACCATGAGAACGCTTTAATTTTAGTATCGCACGATACGGCGTTCATGAGCAAGGTCGTCAACGTTATTTATCATATTGAAGACGGAAATATGCAACGGTATACGGGCAGCTATGAGCAGTTTCTAGAAGCGCTCTCCTTGAAGAAAAGGCAACACGAGCAAGCGTATAAAAAGCAGCAGAAAGAGATCGATAAGCTGGAAACATTTGTTGCAAAAAATAAGGCGAGGGCCTCAACGGCTACCCTGGCAAGAAGCAAGCAAAAGCAGCTTGACAAGATGGAACTTGTCGATAAATGGAAAGAGAAGCCAAAACCCACTTTTGGATTTAAAACAGCGCGTACACCGGGAAAGCTGATTTTCAAAGCGGCAGATCTCGTGCTTGGGTACAATGAGCCTCTTACCAAATCCATCAGCATTGAGATGGAGCGCAACAAGAAGATCGCAATCAAAGGCGTAAACGGACTTGGAAAATCCACACTTTTAAAAACATTATTAGGTGTAATCCCGCCAATCTCAGGATCCATTGAACTTGATCCATACCTTGAGCCCGGCTATTTTGAGCAGGAAGATTCACGGGATAATAAAAAAACGGCTCTGCAGGAAATTTGGGACGAGTTTCCTACCATGACCAATGCGGAAGTCAGAGGAGCGCTGGCAAGGTGTGGGCTAACATCAGACCATATAGAAAGCCAAATGAGAGTGCTTTCCGGCGGAGAAAACGCAAAGGTTCGTCTTTGCAAAATTATGCTGAGACAGCTCAATTGGCTTGTGCTTGATGAGCCTACAAATCACCTGGACGTTGAGGCAAAAGCTGAACTGAGCCGTGCTTTAAAAGAATTTAACGGCACCATTCTGCTGGTATGCCATGAGCCGTCGTTTTACGATGATTGGATCAGCGAAGTGTGGAGTTTAGAGAGCTGGACAACGAAAATTGTGTAAAATTCCAAGGCAGTAGTAAAAGTAGAATAATAAAGGCAATGCCGTACAGACGAACGGCGTCGAAGCAAGCGAAGGAAATGAAGAATAGCGGCACGATAAACAGATAGTGATATCTGCCATCAGCGACAAATTGCGGCAGACAGGAAAACGGAAGAAAGATTTTCGAAAATAAACAAAGTGCATCTTACCGTAGCGCGAGTGAACAAGGAGTATGGAACCGCACTACCGATAAGGGAGCGTACGGTGTAAACCCTTCGCGCTTGAGGCTCGATGTTCTTCATCATAATGGCTTATGCCATCTCAAGTACCGTTACCCCATTGAGATCGTTTTCGTATAAGGTGCCGATGCTGAACGAATATGTGATAGCTTTCTATAGAGATAAGTAAAACAACATGCGCGTGCTTCTTTCCCCTCTCATTGTTACGGGTGCCGTATCGTTGTGTTCAGGGGCGTTTTCGTTGTGAAGCTGCTTACTGGATCTTTCTTCGGCCCAGTTTCACGCCGCAGGATTCGCGGACGATGAGATTGGTCTTGATCACATGATAGAAACATTGCCCTTTTTCCCAGTGCAGGAGGTGGGTCATAGCGCGCCTGCCGAGTTCGGAGATGTGCAGGTCAATGGTCGTCAGCGGCGGATTGGTATAGGCCGTGAAAAACTGGTTGTCACAGCCCACAACCGCAATATCATCAGGTACGCGAATACCCTGGCTGTCCAATTGGTGCAGGATGCCCATGGCGACCAGATCGTTGATGGCGATCACGGCCGTGGGGCGTTTATCAGGCGTGGACTCCAACAGCATCTTCTGAATACCGATAGCACCATCCTCCAGCAAGTAGCCGGATTCCCGCTGTACGCAGATATATTCCTCCAACCCCTTGGCAATCATTTCATCGTGGTACCCTTGCTCGCGCTTGGTGGACCCTCGCTTTTGCAGCTTGCCGCCCAGAAATGCGATGCGTTTATGCCCCAGCGCATGCAGGTGGCGTACAGTCATTGCAGCGCTTTCGTACATATCGCCGGATATGCAAACGCACGGGAAATTTTCCAGCGGATCGCCGATCAGTACAATCGGCATATAATTGCGCAGATGGTTCAGAATCGTCAGGCGGTCTTTTTCCTTATCGTCTTCCACCATGCCGCCCGCGAGAATCACGCCGTCAGGACGCCGCTCGATCAGCTGATCCAGAAATGTCTGATACCCGCTGATGTTATCGGGGATGCGGGACAGGATAAGGGAGTAGCCATTAGCCCGCGCTTCGTCCGCTGCCGCTGAGAAAAGCTCTGCATAAAACGGATGAGCGATCTCGGGAAGGCCGATGCTGATCAGCTTGGAATGCCCTTGGTTCAATCCACGCGCCGCAACGCTTGGTTTGTAGTTATATTTCTGTACTACTTCCAACACTTTGCGCTGCTTAGCGGATTTCAAGTTCGGCGTATCGCTGAGCGCGCGTGAAACCGTGGCGATGGATACGCCCGCTTCATTGGCTATATCAAATATGTTGATACTTTTACGCATAACACTCCTCGGCATAATAAAATTATAGGCATAGTGTTCCGCTTTCCGCTTGGCAAGTGATGAATACAGCGCTTGTGCGATGGCACGTTAGACTTTTGTTGGGTTGGGCTTGCGCAGCCCGAAGTAGTAGCAGCGCTGTGTCAAGGGTTCTTTGAGCCTAACCCGGCGGAACTATAACGCGCCCGCGTGCAGGGGATTTTTTCATCGCTTGCCTGGAGAAACACATCTTCCGCAGCCCACCGTTTGACTGCATTATTTTATATTACTATTGAATGAGCCGAAACGCAATAGAACTTGTAAACGTTTTTCAAATCGTTGACAAATCAATATTATTACAGCGCCATTTTACGAGTTCATAACCCTGAATCTATAATGCCAATGTGCTTTCATCGTCCGATTGGTGTACATTATTGCACTATTTTCATCTATTTTCTACAAATATGTGTTGACAAACAGAGTATTGTGCGCTATATTGAAAAAAAGTAAACGTTTTCATAGTGAGGTGATACAATTGCCGAGATCTCTATTCCGTAAACGGCAATCTGCGATGGACGTTCAGGGTATCGTGCTGAAGAAGACATCTTTATGGAGAAACACGATGCAGAATAAAACACTGCTGTTTATGTGTCTTCCGGCGATTATCTTTTTCGTCGCGTTTTCCTACATTCCCATGCCATACAGTTATATCGCGTTTACCAAGTTCAACTATATCAAGGGCATTTTCGGCAGTCCCTTCGTCGGGTTTAAGAATTTTGCGTTTTTATTCCGTTCCGGCCAGCTGACACTGCTGCTGCGCAACACCATGCTGTTCAATCTTGCGTTTATCCTGCTTGGCAACCTATTTCAAATTTTGTTTGCGATTCTTTTAAACGAGGTCCGGTCCAAACGGTTCAAAAAAACTACGCAGTCGATGATGTTTCTCCCCTATTTCATCTCGCCTGTACTCGTCAGTCTCCTGGTGTATAACCTGATCAATTATGATTTCGGCTTTATCTCCTCAATTGTGCGCTCGATGGGCGGAACCATGCCAAAGCTCTATTCGCAGCCGTCATCGTGGCCGTTCATTATCATTCTAGTTAATTTATGGCAGACAACCGGGTACGGCACAATTATATATTTCGCGGCGATTACCTCAATTGATGAATCCATGATCGAAGCTTCGACTGTGGACGGCGCCAACGGTTTTCAGCGCATCCGATATATCATGCTTCCCAGCCTCAAGCCCACGGTGATTATCCTGCTGCTGTTTGCGATGGGCGGCATTATCCGCGGCAATTTCGGGTTATTTTATAACCTTGTGGGCAATAATTCCGTGCTGTTTAAAACCACGGATATTATTGAAACCTATGTATACCGCGCGCTGATGAATAATTTCAACTTCTCCCAGGGCAGTGCCGTAGGCTTATTCCAGTCCGTGGTCGGGTTTGGTATCGTATTGATCGCCAACACGGTCGTCCGGCGGATTGAGCCTGATTACGCGCTGTTCTAGAAAGGAGAATGACCGTAGTGAAAAATAAGCAAGAAGGACGTCTGACTCATCTGAAACTCGACTGGACCGATCGCACGATCCGAGGATTTACCTATGTCTTTGTTACTGTATTCGCTATTGCCTGTATCTTTCCGTTTCTGTTGATCATCTCATCCTCCTTCTCCGATGAATCCGCTATCCGCCGTACGGGGTTTGCACTGATTCCAACGGATGTTTCCCTGCGATCGTATAATTTAATCTTAAAAAACCCGGATTTGTTAATCGGTTCCTATATTGTTACTATTTTGATGACGGCAATTGGCACACTGATCGGGCTGTTTGTCATCTCCATGACGGGTTATGCCCTGCAACGCAAGGATTTTCATCTGCGCAACAAAATCTCGTTTTTCATTTACTTTACCTCGTTGTTTTCGGCGGGTCTGGTGCCGTTTTACTACGTGATCGTCAAGCTTTACGGCCTGAAGGATAACTATCTGGCGGTACTGCTGCCACTGCTTATGAATCCTTGGCTGATTATCCTGATGAAGAACTTCGTCAAAGCCATCCCGCACGAGATCACCGAATCGGGCAAGATCGACGGCGCGGGTGACTTCACCATCTTTTACCGGCTGATTATGCCGTCCATGACCCCGGCGTTGGCGACTATTGGGCTGTTTATCGCTTTGGGATACTGGAACGAATGGTATTTCTCCTCCTTGTTCTTAACCACAATTGTAAAATACCGTCCCCTGCAATATCACCTGTACAACATTATCAATACGGTAGCCTCACTGAAAAACTCCGTGGCATCAAGCTACATAAAAATAGATGATTTACCAACCGAAACACTGAAGATGGCAACCGCCGTGCTTGCCACAGGCCCGATAATATTCGCTTACCCTTTTGTACAGAAGTACTTCGTCGCCGGCCTTACCGTTGGTTCGGTTAAAGGGTAATCCATCAGGAATTTTGCGCTGAGTGTACAGCGCAGAATCATATATTTCTTAAGGAGGCCTCGTAGTAATGAAAAAACTCGTTACGCTTCTCATGGTTCTGGCAATGCTTCTTAGCCTTGTACCCGCAGCGTTTGCCGAAGGATCGGGCACGGATTATGCCGATTGGTTCCCAGGCGTTGATACCAGCGAGCATGTCGTACTGACGATGCTGGTAACCGGCAACGTACCCACGAACAAGACAGACAGTGTACTGGCAGTGTTCAACGAAAAGCTGACCGCGGCCATCAATGCCGAAATCAGAATCCAATGGATTGAGTGGGCGGATTGGCAGACGAAGTATCAGCTTGCGCTTGCCATGCAGGACGGTTCTATTGACCTCGTCGGCACCGCGACCGACTGGCTCTACGCATGGGATAATGCCCGCAACGGAGGTTTCATGCCGCTGAGCGAAGACATGCTCAAGACCTACGCACCCAAGACCTTTGCTTCCGTTTCGCCGGAACATTGGGATATGTGCAAATACGACGGCGAGATTTATTTCGCTCCCGAAGACAATTACGCACAGTGGACCAACCACGGCTTCATGTACCGCGGCGACTGGGCGGTTGCGGCCGGCATTGCCGACGGCGACATTAACAGCTGGGATGATCTGGCCGTGTACTTCCAGTACATCAAGGATACCATGCCCGACGTCGTTCCGTGGGACGCCAACGGCAGCGGTTCCTCCTACTCGCCGCAGGTGGCAGGCGGTTATCTGGCCGATAAGGAAAGCCTGATCAATGTGGAAGGGTTGCCCGTAGCGCTTTTCTACGGCACAAAGGACGCTCCCTACACGCTGTCCCGTGCATTCCTGGAAGGTGACACGCTGGTCAACTTCGCTGTGCAGCAAAAGGCATGGGCGGACGCCGGTTACTGGCGCGAGGACGTGCTCAACTACACCGGCGATGTGGAAGTGGAGCTGGAAGAAGGCCTGACCGGTACGCACCAGCATCATACGCAGACCTGGCGCACCGAACGCACCGATATGGAGAAGTATCAGCCCGGCAGCGACCTGCGGTTCTACTGGTTCGGCGAAGAATCCGACACGCTGGTTTCCCTGAACATCACACACGGCGCGATGGCAGTTGCCGGCCAGAGCCGCAACCCCGAGCGTGCACTGATGGCATACGACCTGATCCGTAATGATGAAACCTTCTATCGGCTGTTCAACTATGGCTTGGAAGGCGATACCTACACGATCGAAGGCGACTTCCTCGTACGTCCGGATGATTATAACGAGGCCGTCAACGGAGTAAGCTTTGACTATTGGTGGGGCCGCAATGACAATCTGGAGCTCAGAAGCACGCAGGTTGACTGGGTAGCGTATGACGCCCTTCTTACCGAAGAATATAACCCGGTGAAGATTGACTATCCCTATGGTAAGCTAGTCTTCGATATCGACCCGATCTCTGTGGAACTGGATAACCTCACGAACGTGTACAACACCTATATGCCTGTTATCGTCTTTGGCAAAGCGGACGATCCGGTAGCGTACGTGGCGGAATTCCGTCAGGCGCTGCAGGATGCAGGCATTGAGACCGTTATGACCGAAGTACAGCGCCAGATCGATATGGTCTATGGGAACTGATAGAAGAAAGTACGGGAACTGACTGACATCCGGGGCTTGCAAACAGGTTTGCAAGCCCCGGCTTACCAAAGGAGTATAGCCATGAGAACATCAATCCGATTGAATACCGGCTGGCGGTTTGCACTGGGAGAAAAAGAGCAGGCGTATTTCAAGGGGTATGATGATAGAGCGTGGGAGACTGTCGTCCTTCCGCATGACTGGTCCGTTACGCTGCCGTTTGACCAAAATTGTTCCAGCGGCACAGGGTACCTGCCCGGCGGCATCGGCTGGTATCGCAAACGCTTCACACTCAAGGAAATAGAAAACCGTAAGGTGTTCATCACATTTGGTGGAATCTATAAGCATGCGCGAATCTGGATCAACTCCAATTACTTAGGACTGCGCCCGTTTGGCTACGCTTCGTTTACCTATGACATAACAGAGTTCGCCGTGGAAGGTGAAAATGTCATCAGCGTTCGCTGTGAGCATCAGGACCTGGCGGATTCCCGCTGGTTTACCGGCAACGGCATCTACCGCGATGTTACGCTGTCCCTCTGCGAGCCCGCGCACTTTTTACAGGACGGAGTATTTGCCTATACAGTGGACGCTACCAATGCGCGTGCTACGCTGCATGTGACTGCTGAAACAGCGGAAGCCGCGTCCGTACATTGTGTACTTAAAGATCATAAAGGAACAGTTGTGGCGGAAGGAAGCGATTCGCTGACGGTGCAAAAGCCAAACCTTTGGTCGCCGGAGACGCCCTACCTGTATAGGCTTGTGGTGTCCGCATTGCTAAATGGAACGGAAACCGACAGGCTTGAGATCCCCTTCGGTATCCGCATGTTCCGATTTGACGCAAATGAAGGATTTATCCTGAACGATATCAACATGAAGCTCAAAGGCGTTTGCCTGCACCATGACGCGGGCGTGCTTGGTGCCGCCGTACCCAAAACGGTATGGAAACGCCGCCTTTTAAAACTCAAGGAAGCCGGAGCAAACGCCGTGCGGTGCAGCCACAATCCACCCGATTCCCTGTTGCTGGATTTATGTGACGAGCTGGGCTTTCTAGTAATCGACGAGGCGTTTGACGAGTGGGAAGGCTGTAAAAACAAGTGGTGGCAGGGGCACAACGTATACCCTCCCAAGCATTACGGCTACTCCGATGCATTTCCGGCCTGGCATCGGCGCGACCTTACCGATCTGGTCCGGCGCGACCGCAACCACCCCTGTGTCATTCTCTGGTCTATCGGCAATGAGATTGATTATCCAAACGATCCTTATGTTCACCCCCTGTTTACACAGGCGGAGGGCAATAACGATAAGAACAAACCGGTCCAGGAGCTGCAATACAACGCCGATAAACCCTATATCGGCCGCCTGACAACGGTTGCCGCAGAATTGTCTGCCATTGTGAAAGAAAATGATACGACCCGCCCTGTGACCGCCGCTTTGGCCATGCCCGAGATCAGCAATCTGATCGGTTATGCACAGGTTTTAGATGTGGTCGGCTACAATTATAAAGAGGCGCTGTATCGGGAAGATCACAAGAAATATCCCAACCATATTCTGATGGGTTCGGAGAACCACCACGACCCGCAGAATTGGCTGACGGTCAAGCATATGCCGTTTATCAGCGGGCAATTTATTTGGACGGGTGTAGACTATCTGGGCGAATGCTACGGCTGGCCCGTCCGTGTGGCGCAGCCGGGGCTTTTGGATACGGCCGGGTTTGAAAAACCATTATTCGACCTACGAAAAGCCCTGTGGACCGATACACTCACCGGAAAAGTAGCGGTGGGCAGCCCAGAGGCTTTCTGGGATGCCGGCTATATCTGGGCAGGTGAAACAGGCGAGATGAAAGACGTTCTTATTTTCACCAACGGCGATCAGGCGGCACTCCTGCTCAACGGACAGGAGATTGGCAAAATGCCGGTCGACGAAACCTGTGTCGCTGCCTTCCAAGTACCGTATGCGCCAGGCAAGCTTACAGCAATCTGTACAAAAGCAGCAGAAACCGTGACGGATACCCTGGTCACGCCGGACATGGCGGAGACTTTGCAGGCAACCGTATGGTCCGCCCCTGAGGATGAAGTGCAGCAGATTGAAGTAACACTAACGGATCATAACGGATTGATTGCCGCTATGGACGACAGATGCCTAATCTGCTCGGTAATCGGTGATATGCAGTTTTTGGGGATAGAGAATGGATGCGCAACTGACCTGACCAGCTACGCAAGCAAGACACGGTCAACCTGGCATGGCCGGGCTATCGTTTTCATACGCAAGAC
Organism: Candidatus Limiplasma sp.; assembly: GCA_963664595.2. Classification (GTDB taxonomy): domain Bacteria; phylum Bacillota; class Clostridia; order Christensenellales; family Aristaeellaceae; genus CAXXOK01. The sequence continues at coordinate 1,198,151 of CAXXOK010000010.1, forward strand.
CGGGCAAGGCAAACTGTTTTTGTCCGCACCGGGTTTGCCGCCGGTTTCTGTTGTGTTATAGCGCGCTCTCCGCGCACTGAACAGGAGCCATATGATAACATTTTTATCACACATGAAGCTCAATTTCGTGCGGAAGCGAAGGCCCGCAGCTCCGGCGCAACAGCTGCCAATTGTGAAAGAGGACAGCGGTCTGGACATTACGATACTTGCTGGCTGCAAAGAACGTTGTCCGGTGTTAAACACCCTGATCAATGGAGGATCACAGCCCGATCTACGCAGACGGATTATCGGCTTGGGCTGTAACTATCTGTTACTATAAAAATATCCGGCGGTCACCGCCGGATGCATGGGATCAGGTATCGATTTGGATCTCTTTCAACGCGCAGGCGCCTTTCACGCAGGTGATCCGCAGCTCGGTTTGCGTATCTTCCGATGCGAACGTGAGATACGGAAAAGCCTGATCCGTAACCGATATAAGACAAGGCTGTGTTTGCGTATCCCCGCAAAGCTCAACCTGTACAAAGCTTTTGGCACATAACGCGCGTCCGTTGATCGTCACATTTATACTCTTCCCCTGTGGGTGCAGCATCCAGCTGGCATACTCGCCTTCTTCCAGCAGCAGATCATAAAGATGCCACGGATGATCCGTTCTCACATCGCTCTGACTATGCAGCCTGCTTTTGTCAATCTCAGGCGCTGATCCGAACCTGACAATGTGACGCAGACCATCCATCGGGCGGAAGTCCCGTGATTGCCGAATTCCCACGCTGTGCGCCGTGCTCATATAGGAAATGGCGGGAATTGTAACGCACGGCCTGCGCAGCAGCGCATGAACCACCTCCGGCACATAGATACAATTTTCAAATCGACTGTTATACAACCATTGTTCAAACATATCCGTTGCTTGCTCATATCCGGGGTGCGGTCCGCCCAACACAAAATCGACCACACTTTGCCAACCCTCCGGCCATTTGACAACGCAGGGAGAGTTACGGCGTATTCCTTTTTTCCACTCCCAGAAATTCCAGGATATTTCATATTCGTCCATCAGCGGGAACATTGTGGTAAACCACTCCAATGTGTTTTCCCCGCTTTCACCCAGCCAGAGAGGCACATTGAATTTCTCAGATAAATCCAGATAGGGTTTGAGCATTTCATCATGCGGAAGCGTCCAATAGGCGTGAAAATGAATGCACATATTATCATCGTATTTATGATCAAAAATCTGCGTGCCGCGAGACCAATGCTCCCCTTCGATGGAGAGCATATGATTTGGGTCTACGCTGCGGATGCGGCGCACGCAATCATCATAAAAACGCGCCAGCGACGGGATCAGATAATCCACATTTTCAATCAGGGTATCGCTGCGCTCCGTGTGCAGCGGCTCATTGAGCAGATCATATCCGCCAACAGCCGTATCGTCCCGATAGCGCAGCGCAAGGGTCTCCCACAAGGCAAGGGCTTTTTCCCAGTTATGTCCGTCGATAAACAGACGGGGAACATCATCAATGCCGTCGTCAATGTTCGTTCCGGTTTGTCCGCCGGGTGCGCCGTGCATATCCAGGATGGCATAGATGCCGTACTTCCTGCACCAGCCAATGAGCTGATCCAGCAGCTGAAAGCCTTCTTCCTTGAAACGGATACCGGGTTCATCCTCGAGAAAATGTCTGCTGTTAAAGGGAACGCGCACGGAGTTGAATCCCTCTTTGGCAATCTGCGCAATATCGCTCTCGGTAATAAAAACGGAACGGTAACGCGGGAAGAATGTCTCGGCATAGGTTGCACCGCACAGGTTTCGCACTGTTTGTTCAATATGCCGTTCCCGGTTGAGACGTTTGGTCATGAACCCCCACATATAGCCTTCCTGCAGCAGCCAGTTGCCCAACGCCACGCCACGCAGCTGAATGGGATTACCGTTGCCGTCAACGAAATGTCGGCCATCCGAATGCAGGAAACCATTTGCCGTTGTCTTGTTCATACGTTTAGCTCCTCATGCAATAAATTTGGGAATAGTAAAACAAAGCATCCGAACCATGCTGCTTTATCTATATCATCAGGCTTGTATTAACTGTTCCGCGATAGTACTGACGCAACATCAAAGTTTTGTACTGCCCTATGCCGCCCATCGCTGAACTCTAATATGTCAGGTAGTCTGGCCGGTATCTTCCTGTTTATGTACCTGCCGGTATACACCAGGCGTTACACCACAGGTTCGCTTAAACGCTTTGTAGAAATACTGCGGATCATAGAAACCACACAATCCGGCAATCTCAGCAACCGGACGGTCTGAATCCGTCAGCAGCTCTTTCGCGCGGGTAATGCGCTCGTTAAATATCCACTCAGCCAGCGATACACCACGCTGCTTGCGTGTAATCCGCGACAAGTGGGATGCCGACAGCCCGACCGCTTCGGCGATTGTATCCTGTGAAAGCTCCGCATCGCTGATATGGGCTGTGATATGCCGGGAAATCTGTGCCATTAGCGGTTCATATTTTGCGTCGCGCTTATCCTGAATATCCGACAGCATGGTCCGCATACTGTCTGCCAGGATTGCCTGCTGCTCGGCTGCGGATTTCTCAACGTGCAGCGACGGCGCCTCTTCATGATCCAGAATGTTATACTTCTTCGCGAGAATGTCCAATGTTTCATGGATTGCCAGAGTCAGCTTCATCAGTCCGATGCGGTATACACGCAGAGACAGGCTGGTGAGTATGTCAAACGCTTCCCGCAGCGCTTCCTCCGCACAGAGTAGCTCCATCTTGTATAAACACGCAATCAGCCGTTGCTGCTCCTCCTCAGGATACAGATATCCCAGCGTCTCCCGCTGATACAGGCTTTCCCGCGTAAAGGGCATATAGGGCGGAATAATAGCGGTATATAAGCTCGTGTCCACACACCATGCGTAGGCATCCGCCAACCCCGCAATGCCTTCGAATTCATCAGATAAAACTACATGGAGGCTTTCGTCAAGCACTTCGCCGGCTTTCTTCACGCAGTGCTCCAGCAGGCTTGCGGCATCCTCCTGCTCTGCCGCTGCGGACAGGCACACGGTTATGCGGCAATGTTCATCCGTAACCGCAAACAGCATATAGGAACCCAGTAACTCCGTGAGAAGTTTTTCCAGAGACAACGTCATTTGACGTGAACACGTTTCCGGGATAATCAATCCAATGGCCGCAGCGCTGTTTTCCGGCAGAATATCAGCCATCTCGCTGCCGGCCGAACCGGCAAGCGCCTCCAGCAGTATCCGTTGCCTGTGACGTATCAGCATGTGGCTTCGCTCCTGCTGCACCTGCTGGATTTCCGCAGCACGCTGACGTAAAAGCGTGATAAACCGTACTGAGAGCATAAACAACAGCCCGATCAGCAATAGCCCCGAGGCACCCAGCATCAGAATACGCCACAGGACGCCGCCGGTATTCTCGATTACGTTGGACGGATTCATCTGTGTAAGGTACACCAGGACCCATCCGCCGGGGAGGGCATGGTTATAACACAGCAGGCGGCCATCATCCGTACGTATGCTTCCGCGGTCCGTATCCGCAGGTATCTCCGCCGCCAGTACCTGAACCCATTCCTCCTGCGGCTGGCTGGCAAACAGCACCCCGCCGGTCTGATCCAGATAAATCAGTACATCGTCCCCGGCATCCGGCCAGGCGTCGAAGTATCGGAAGTATACCTCCTGACGCAGGTTGATGAACAGCACATAGGGCGGCGTTTCCAGGCTTAAAGCATTGTAGCGCACATAGGTAATCAACTCCGCGCGCTGCCAGATGGGATAGGTAAATTCCTGCGTGCGTGTGATGGGCATATAGTTCTCATACATGTCTATATTGCCGAGTATCTCCAGCGCGCCGGTATCAAACATTTCTTTCCGGGACTGCACCGAAATTTCCGCAGTATCGCTGGAGATGTAGAAGTTATCATTCACTGCGCTGTATACATAGATTGAATCGATAAACGAGCTATTGGACCGGTATGCATTGAGCTGCTTCAGCGCTACCAGCAATTCCCCCGGAGTGCATTCCTCGTAATACAGGATTTTGCCAAGCTGTGTGCTGAGCATCATCTGATCCAGCAGCGCTTTAATCTCGGAATGCATACGCTCTGCGTTCTGCTCAAGCATATCGGTTGCCCGCAATCCCATTTGCGAGCTTTGAAACATCACAATATCCATAAACAGCGTGTAGGCTATCCCCGATATGAGCGCGAGAATCAACAGAAACGCTAAGATCAGCAGCGTGAGACTCCTGAAATACCGGTTACGAAGCAAAGAAATCTGCATCGGGAGAACACCTCATCGTGCGAAGGACTGGCATGTTTTTCAAGCGGTATACTCTGCTTTGGGAAGCATAACCATGAACACGGGGCGGGAGGACAGCCCTCCCGCCCGCCGTTCAAGGAGTGTTACTTGACGGTATGCTCTGTTATATATATCAAAACCTGATCCTGAATGCAAGCGAGCAAATCCTCAACGCCTGCTTCCGTAAGCTTTTCACGATACTCGGCAACAGCGGCATCCACATCGTCCACCAAGCCAACGTTGATCGGAGCGCCATATTGCTGCATCACCTGGTTCACAGCGGCCAGCTCAGCCTGTACGGAAGAATAATCGATGATCACGGAACCGTACTTGTTCTCAACGCCGATATCCTTCAGGTGCTCCATCAGCGCATCGGTACCGGACCAGCTGTCCGCCTTGACGCGCTGCATGCTGTCCACCCGCATGAACCAGCCGACACTGGAACGGTTATAGGCGACGGAATCAGCCTGCCCGGCAGCGGGAACAAGCAGGTCTCCGTCATCAGTAAGATCGTAATGGTAGCCCATCACGCCGTACATCCACAGGTCATAGAGATCCTGATCCGTCTTGATGGCTTCCACAATGGTCATCGTACGATCTGCATATTTAGAAATCGCGGGAATGGAAAACGCATCGCTGAGAATGGCGTTGGGAACGGCGTAACCGATCAGTTCGGTCAGCGGCCAGAAATCCAGCGAATACTCGGGAAAGTCATTGCCCAGCGCAGTCACGATTTTGGAGAAACCATCCGTGTTTTCGATGGACATCGGAGCGCTGCCGATCATGATGTTATCATACGCTGTAATGTTGGAGGACAAGGCATTCTGGCTCCAGTAGCCGCGATTGGCATAGTCCTTCATCCGGTATGCCCATTCCACATATTCATCCGTGAAGGGATAGGCGGCAACGCTCGTGGCATTATCAAAATCGGTAACGACGGCGATGGAGGTTGCGTCGTTGGCAATCAGCTCAAACTGGTAATAGGCACGGAACATGCGCAGAAAGCGGTCCTCCGGATTGCCCTTGAAGGGGATATCGCCGGTGGCGGCAATGGCGTCCATATAAGCCTCGAAGGTTTCCATCGAGGTGATCGGCTCTACGCCCAGCGCTTCCAGCAGATCGGTGCGGTACACAACGCCAAAGGGCATATAGGTACGCATGGACGAAGGCACAGCATAGATACGTCCGTCAATCGAGAACTGGCTAAGCTCCTGTGCGGTGAAATAAGAATACGTCTGTGGCATATATTCCGGGAAAAGCTCCGTCAGATCCATAAACGCGCCGGTGGGCGCATACTGGCTGTACACGGCGGAATTGGTATAGATCAGATCCACCTGCTCGCCGGATGTGAGGATCAGGTTGTACTGGCTCTGCCAATCGTTCCAGCCCACGTGATATACCTTGATCGTGGTATTGTAGCGTTCGGACAGGATTTCGTTCATCTGCGCCAGCGCAGTCTCGGTATCGGATGCGTTGCCATTACCATACCAGATGAGTTCCACCGGGCCCTCAAAGGTCTGCGCCGAGGCAGGAACCATCGCCGCAAGCAGCATGAGCACGAGCAGTACGGGGAGTAAACGGATTTTCATGGGATTTCCTCCTTTATATTTTGGGGCACAACCGTGCCAAAGATACAGAATCATCCTTTCACCGCGCCGATGGTTACCCCTTTGACGAAGTAACGCTGTACAAACGGATACAGCAGGAGAATCGGCCCTGTTACCACTACGGCCGTTGCCAGCTTCATGGTTTCAGCCGGTGCCTGCACGGCGGATATATCGATATTGGCCGCGGCCGAGCTTTTCAGGTATTCGGCATTGGACAGCAATTGGTACAGCAGGTACTGCAGAGGATAACCGGCTTCATCCTTCATGAACAGGTTGGCGAGGTACCAGTTGTTCCAGTAATGCAGGGCAATAAACATACCGATGGCGGCCAGACCAGCTTTGGAAAGCGGCAGGATAATCCGCATATACGTACCCAGATCACCCGCACCGTCAATCTTGGCCGCTTCCACGATGGAATACGGAATGGAACGGATAAAATTGCGCATCAGCATGATATACCATGGGGAAAGCAGCGCGGGAATGATCAGCGCGTACATCGTGTTTTTCATGCCCATCTGGACAATCATAATATACCAAGGCACCAAACCGCCGGAAAACAGTGTGGTGAAGTAGATGAAAAACGCAAGCGCGTTACGGTAACGGAAATCCTGGCGTTGGAGAACATAACCCGACATCGAGGTCAGAGCCAAAGCAAGCGTTGTGCCCGTTACCGTGATGATGATGGTATTCTTATACGCGGTAAAAATCTTTCCGCCGCTGACAAAAATAGTGCGGTAAGCATGCATGCTGAACTTTCGGGGCCAGAACGCAAACCCGTTGGCAATGATATCGGCTTCGTCGGATACCGATCCTGTGATCATCAGCCAGAAAGGAATAACACAGAGGATCGTGATCAGGATCATTACAATATACCCGATGGTTTGAAACGTAACCGTGCCTTTATCGGGGCGGATTGTGTTTTGAATCATCTTTCCGCCCTCCTAAAACAGCGCATAACTGGGTTCATAGCGGCGTACCAACCAGTTAACGGTCATTACAAACACAAACCCGAATACGGATTGATATAAGCCTGCGGCAGTCCCCATGCCGATGTTGAAATTCACCATCAGCGACCGGTACACATAGGTATCGATGATATCCGTGGCAGCGTAGAGCACACCGTTTCGGCCGATAAGCTGATAGAACAATTCAAACTGTCCTTTCATAATGCTGCCCAGGCTGAACATAATGAGCAACGCAATCGTCGGCATGAGCATCGGCATCGTAATATAGCGGATTTGCTGCCATTTCGTAGCACCGTCGATACGGGCTGTTTCATAATACTCGGGATTGATGCCCGTAAGCGACGACAGGTAAATGATCGTTCCGTATCCAAGCCCCTTCCACACATGGGCAAAGATAATAATGAACGGCCAAACCTTGGGAGCCATATAGAAGTTATATGTTTCCATCCCAGCGACGTAAGCAGCGTATTGATAATGCCGTTGTCAATGTTCAGCAGATTGTAGGCGAATACGCCGACCAATACCATGGAAATAAAATACGGCAGGAAGATCAGCGTTTGGGAAATACGCACAAAGCGGCGGGAACGCAGATCGTTAAGAAAAACGGCACAGATAACCTGGCACAGATTCTGAAAAAAGATGAACGCCAGATTATATAGGATGGTGTTCACTGTTAGTGAACCCAGAATGCCGCTTTTAAACAGGAATTCGAAATTCTTCAGACCGACAAACGGACTGCCGAAATAACCGAGCTGAAACTTGTATTCCGTGAAGGCAAAGTAGACGCCCGCCATCGGTAAATAGCTGAAAACGAGGAAAAACAACAAAGTCGGTAGGATCATCAGCCACAGCGCCTTATGGTGCGCCATATCATGCCAAAGCCGTTTCAGGAACATGCTTACGCTTCTCCATTCGTATGATGTATCTGCATTATGAAAGCAAAAACAACACTTTCACAAGTGGAAATACTGTGCACTACCTGTAAAATCAAGATATTTGGAGCTTATTCCACCAGATATCACATTCTTTTCTATTGGTTCCACAGAGGAAGCTGGCACGCAATCATTCCTGTACTCTTCAGGTTGAAATAAATAATTGGCGGCCATACTATTTTCAAAAGCATTGCCCGCCTTTGCTAAGCGCAGCGCCCCAATAACCTTTCAACGCATGCGTGAACCGGCTGTGTAATACCATAGTCATTACATACTCAGAAGGGCGAGCTGATGATTGCCATCATGTCAAGCCTTGAACAGAAAGAGAGGAAGCATTTCAGAAAACGTTACCTAGGTAAGCGATGAATAAAACACTTGTGCGATGGTGCGCTAGATTTTTGTTGGGTTGGGTTTGCGGAACCCGCAGTAGTAGCAGCGCTACGTCAAGGGTTCTGCGAGCCTAACCCGGCGGAAAGATAATGCACCAGCGTGCAAGGGATTTGTTCATCGCTTACCCAGGGGCAGCAGAAACGATTTTCGGACGGCAAGGTTTCCATGTCATACAAACACTTTCTCGATTACGAAAAGGGAAAGGACAGAATGCTTTGTATCGTGCCTGGGCAGACCATGATTTTCAAAATGATCTATCGGTTATTAGTTGAAAGCATGATACCGTCGAGTATTGCCACACGCCTAATCAAGCAGGGCATTCCATTTCCACCTAGGCAGAAAAGCAGAAATTGCAATACACCGCCGTGGAAAGCGTTTTGACCGACGGAAATACAAGTGTGACGCCATCCTGCAAAAGGGCCTCTTTTTGGATTTTCTGACCCAAAAGATGAAACACAACGAGGGCAAAGTTCCGAGGTATTACGTGGAGAACAGCCACCCGGCGATTATCGAGCCAGCGGCCTTTGCCTGAGGTACAGGCGGAGCTAGCAAGGGGCAGGCAGGCGCGATATAACGGCAAAGGCGTATGCTTCTCCAGCCGGACCATCTGCGGCGAGTGCGGCAGCTATTTCCGCAGGAAGGCGTAGTACTCAGCCGATGAATACCGCCGGGTGATCTGGCGATGTAACCGAAAATATGACGAGGATATGGTTTGCCGTACGTCTCATGTGGATGAAGGCGCCATCGAGGCGGCCTTTGTGGAAGCTTTCGACAAGAAGATCGTCGAAAGATGTAATAAAGCAGTATAAGGCTATCATCAAAACACCGACGGATACAGTCGGCGGGAAACGGAACTCGCAGCGGGATGTGATGCCGCGAAAGCCGCTATGGCTGATCAGGCGTAATGGCATTAACGTTTCTGTGCAACCTGGTTTGATATTGCTGTTCCAATAACAACCTGCTCACAATGCTGTGTTCCGTTTGAAACAGAATACTATACGAAACGATTCAAGACTCTTCGGGCGGCAGAATCATTTCCAAGGGAAGTATATGCGATTGTGCAATGCCCACTATGTCCCGATGGCGATAGTTAAACACGATGGCAACCGGGCTTGCAATACCAGTTTCCGGATGAAAAGGGAAGATTTCCAAATGAGCGGTACGCTCGACCCGCTTGGATGTTTCCCCTGCGTATTCTGGTAAATACGCGTCAATATTACCTGGCTTCATAAAAAAGCACTGTATGGCTTCGTGGTATCTATGGGATAAGTCCACGGTTATCCATGTGGGTAATTTTTTTGGTTTGCCATGTAATAGTAAGTCGAATTTTGCCAGCCATTGCATTTCTTCAATAATTTCTAGTCCTTCCGCCAGCATGAAGGTTTCCAATAGCGAGTAGTACCCCATATCGCTCAACGGCTTGCCTGCTGTTACCTTTTTGTAGTGAAGCCAAAGCGCCAGATAAAAAGAATACGCATCAGAAAATTTTACCGTAAGATGCGCAATAATATGCTGGAAACGAAAGCTATTATAGTAGATATTTACCATATCTGCTACGCCATGCAGCAACACCATTTGATCATAGCTGATCCACCGGTTCATAAGCGCTTCGTAGGGGGCGCTTTCAGAATAAAGCATGCCATATGCATGCGCTAGCTTCTGCATTGCCGACCCTGGCAATATCTTCAAAAATCCAAGTTGAAACTGGTGCGGCTTATAAGCGTATACATCGTTAAATGATTTTTGAAATCGTTGATACCCTTCATACGGAAGACCGGCAATTAAATCCAGATGCACATGGATGTTTCCAACCGATAACAGGCGACTGACGTTTGAAAATAAGCGAGCCAGATTGGCAGAGCGATCAATCTCCTGCAATGTCTGAATATTTGTGGATTGTACGCCAATCTCAAATTGAAAAAGCTGCGGACGTACTCCGGATAGAAAAGCAAGCGTGTCATCGTCCAGCAGTTCCCCTGAAAGCTCGAAGTGAAAATTTGTCACGCCGTTGTCATGCGCAACTAGCCATTTCCATATACCCAGAGCATGTGCTTTGTCACAGTTAAATGTGCGATCTACGAATTTGACTTGCGATACTTGCCGCTGCAGAAACACAGAAAGATCCGCAAACACCAACGACAATGACCGCTTCCGTACGCCGCGCTCAATGGAAGAGGAGCAATAACTGCATGAAAAGGGACAGCCACGCATGCTTTCATAATAAACAATACGGTGTTGCAATTCCTGAAGATCAGGATAAGCAAAGGCCAGTGTATCCAAGGACAGAGGCTGTCGTGCAGGCGTTGCGATCACATGTCCGTCTTCGCGGTACACAATCCCAAGACATTCCTGTAGCGATGCGCCTGCGCTCAGTAAACCAAGCAACTGACACACCGTTGCTTCGCCTTCGCCAATTACTATAAAATCCACAGCCGATTCGGTGCGTAATATCTCGTTTGCCTGATATGAAACCTGTGGACCGCCTAAGCCAATACTTGCGTCAGGCCGAAGTTGACGCAGGTTACGAACGACACGAAGTATGAATTCAATATTCCAAATATAGCATGAAAACAAATAAGCATCAGCTTTGCATTCATATAGTGCTGCTAAGACATCCTTTTCAGTATTATTAATCGTAAATTCCAGTAAAGGGATCGAACAACCTGTTTCCTGCCGCACATAAGCGGCAATGGAACGAACGCCAAGCCCTGTGTGGATATACTGCGCATTCACAGCTACCAAAACCGTCTTATAATCCCGTTGATGCATGGTTTCCCCCCATAACTTGATTGCAATCATTATAGTATCACTGTAAAGCGTATTGCAACCAGAAACGAAGAAGAACGGCAATACTACCCCACCCTTATACTCTTAACTGTAACAGTGCTATCGTTTCAGAATATAGTTCGTTGGATACGTTTGGGGAAAATCATAGCGGCGCGAAATTCAAGCAACATAGAATGACTCACAATATCGCGCCTATCCTGACGCAGTGTCAAACTACTTGTTTCAGCTAACCCAAGCTGCCGGAAATACAATCGTCAGTGTTCAGGAGATTAAATCAGCGCTTACCCAGCAGTCTTGTCTATACGAGCAAGCGTATAAAAAGCAGCAGAAAGAGATCGATAAGCTGGAAACATTTGTTGCGAAAATAAGGCGAGGGCATCAACGGCTACCCTGGCAAGAAGTAAGCAAAAGCAGCGTGACAAGATGGAACTTGTCGATAAATGGAAAGAGAAACCAAAACCCACATTTGGGTTCAAAACAGCGCGAACACCGGGAAAGCTGATTTTCAAAGCGGCCGATCTCGTGCTTGGGTACAATGAGCCTCTTACCAAATCCATCAACGTTAAAATGGAAATGGAGTGTCCGACCAACTGTTGACAATCCATGGCGACATATCCACTATTTAGCTATAGTAAACTTAAAACACCTCCTTATAACGTTCCATTACATCTGTAACTCCACATTTATTTACATTTATAATTGCTATCAGAGAGAAGCTGGATCTTGTAAGTGGTGAATTGCTTAAGTAAAATTCATTCTGAACACCCCTGAAAAATATACACCCAATTACCTTGAAATCATTGGACATTAAACAAGTGGGTGTGTATTTTATTATTTTTTGTACTTAAGCCAAATGAAACCCCGTAATCCTTTGTTTGCAAGGGAGTACGGGGTTCTTATATCACTGGATATAAACTCTGCAATGGGATTCTCCGGAAACTGAAGGCGCACAACATTTTATAATTGAGGGCCGAACATTATATAATAGAGGGACAAAACACTCTTGACTTGCGCGCGTGATATGGGTAATAATGGAAGAACGTATATAAATGATTAAACAAAGTATGAGGAGGAATATCATGAAAAAATTGCTATCCGTAACGATTACACTTCTATTTGTAATGCTCTGCATGCCACTGGCAATGGCAGATTCATACCTGCCGCCATCTGCTGTGGTATTGCTATTTCAAAGCACGTTTTCTTCGGAAAACGGTAGAGAATACGAATTTGAGTACGACGAAGAATCAAAAATCTATTCCTTGTATATAACACAGAAGGGATTGGCATACAGTGCCTCCATGGCAAAATTGGACGATGATATTATGGGTGCATGGATCGATATGCGCGATAGTTTTAATGAACTGAGCGACACTGCAGTGGGCATTATATCGGACTTAACCGGGGATCCCTCTCCCTTCCTGTCTATCAATGTGCGCAATGATTTGGATTCGGATAAAATCTTACTTAGCCTTTTAAATTCCGTGATTATTTATGATGCTGTTAGCGATGAGAGCGCATCGTCATCCAAATCAGCAGATGCGGATCAAAGCAGCGTTACGACAGGAGAGAAAAATGCGCTCAAATCCGCAAAGCAATATATGGAGTTCACTTCATTTTCATACTCGGGTCTGATAGAACAGTTGGAATATGAGGGCTTTTCCAGCAAAGAGGCAAAGTATGGGGCGGAGCATTGCGGTGCCGACTGGAAACAGCAGGCTGTGAAATCCGCAAAGAATTACCTGGAATTCACTGCGTTTTCGTACACGGGTCTGATAGAACAGCTGGAGTACGAGGGCTATTCCAGCGAAGAGGCAAAGTACGGAGTGGACCGCTCCGGCGCCGACTGGAATGAGCAGGCTGCGAAATCCGCAAAGCAGTATCTGGAGTACTCCTCATTTTCTAAAAAGGGTTTGATTGATCAGCTTGTATATGAGGGATTTACCAATAGCCAAGCGGAATATGGAGTATCACAAAACGGGTATTGAGCATTCCTGCCCCGCATCCATATCATTGTAAAATATAACGGAAATAAATGATCTTCATAACTTAACTCCCAGAAACTAAGAGTTAAGAGCATGGCGGCACCTATGTTTGGTGCCGCTTTTAAATCAGGAATGAAGCGAAGCGGTGCACAGATAGCCGGTTTCTGGTTGCGGCTTGACGATACCGGGGAGCTTTTTATACAAAAAAGGAGCATATCTGCTCATCCGGGGCAGGGAAAGCCTCCAATCATGCGTTGTTATTATTCTCACATAGAGCTATGCAATGCGAAACAAAAGTGGAGATAATACACCAAAGATGTGCAAAGAAGATGCATACTATAAAGCGAAAAGAATATGAAACAGCAAGGCAAGCAAGAAGAACCAAAAATTAAATATCGATCAACGACTAAAAGTAATTCTACTTAAATATGAAGTAAAAAGCCGTCAAGACATAGCCGTAATGGCAGGATATCATCCCGCCATTTTCTGAATCAAGTATATACTGTCTTCCAAGGCCCGTACTCCTTTGGCAGATCCATCCATCGTGCTCCGCTTCTGGCAATCCACAGCATTCCGTTCAGCATTGTGTGGTTATCTTTTGACGGGCAGCCCTTGCCTTTGTTTTCCGAAGGCAGTAGCTCTTTAATTCGTTCCCATTCTCTAGTGCTTATTTCATATCGTTTCATGTCTATCGTTTATATAATCAACCGTAGTTGTGTAATTTAATTTTTCAAACAAGCCCTAGTATAAACCCTTATTACCATTGTTCTTCCATTGAGCCAAAAAAAGCATCACCCTTGTATCGTATTAATACAAGGGTGATGTTATGGTGGTCTGTACTGGACTCGAACCAGTGACCCCATCGATGTGAACGATGTGCTCTACCAACTGAGCCAACAGACCACTTGCACTGAAAAGCGCTACATTATTAAAGCACAGGATCGGGATTCTGTCAAGATCAGAATGCTATCTTTCTGCCAAACTTTCTGCAATTAATCAGCATTTTGCAGAAATCGCCTGTCATTATTTTACAGGCTGCGCGCTTTTCAGTGGCAGTGTGGGTTTAGTAGCTTCCGCCCTCGTCGAAGGTCAGTTCTTCCATCGTAGGCTCTATAAGCGTGCCGTTTGCGTAGCGCGCTTCCGCCTCCGCCATGATCTTCTCCGTGGCGGATACGCCGCAGCGCGTGGCGCCCACGGTGCGCAGCGCCAATACCGTATCCAGATCGCGGATTCCACCGCTGCCCTTCACCTGGCAGCCGGAGGGCACGCTTTTACGCATCAGGATTACGTCTTCCAGCTTGCAGCCGGAGGAGCCATACCCCGTGCTGGTTTTCACCCAGTCTGCGCCAGCGGCGGCGGCCAGCTGGCACACGCGCACCTTCTGCTCGTTGTCGAGATAACAGGTTTCGATAATCACCTTCACCTTGGCTGCGCGGCTGTGCGCCAGGGCGCAGATATCGGCGATTTCGTCCTGAACATACTGATCGTCCCCGGCAATCAGCCTGCCGACGTTGATCACCATGTCCAGCTCGTCGCAGCCGTCGTTAAGGGCGGCCTCGGCCTCCGCCAGCTTGATTTCAGATTTGTGGTTGCCATGCGGGAAGCCGATCACCGTGCATACATGCACATCGCTGCCCGTAAGCAGCTGCTTGACCAGCGGCATATCGGCAGGGCGGGCGCACACGCTCGCAGTATTGTAGTGCAGGGCAAGCTCGCATCCCTTGCGGATGTCCTCCTGCGTGAGAAAAGGCTGTAGGGTACTGTGGTCCAGCATTTTGGCGATATCCTGCGGTACTAATTTCATGGTATGATCTCCTTTCGGTTTGTGTGTGGGCTGCTCCTCCCGGGTGGGAAGGCCGGGTTCGTTCTGTTGCGGCAAGTCCGGTTCCTCTTGCAGGAAAGCTTGCGTTTCCCCTTGTGTATCATCAGGCAGCGTATCCTGCGGGCGGCAATACACGTTGCGCATCGCATAGCCGCATTCGATACTGGTTTCCCTGATTTCGTCCTGCAGGCCCGTATCCCTTTGCTTTCGCTCCAGGTAGCCGATATCGGCCTCGTAGCCGCTCATCGCGCCGGTGCCCACGCGCACGGTGGCCAGCAGCCTTGCGGCGCTGCGCGTAAGCTTTGCAATCAGCGCTTCCTCCGTATCTTTGCAGGCGCGGGCCATCTGCAGGCGGTACAGGGTGTCGATCAGCCTGCCCTTCATCTCCTGTTCCTGTGCCCGTTTGATCTGCTGCAGGTATTCCCCGGGGGAAACCTGCAGATTAACGCAGCGGAAGGTAAGCTTTTCGATATCCACTTTGTGGGTGCGGATCATCTCCAGGCTGTTTTGGATAAACACATGCTTGCCCATTGCGCCGCTGCTGGTCATCCCCCGGCCGTATGCGGGGTTGTTGAAGGCGTCTGCGGTCATGATCTTCAAATCCCGGTCACGTACCACCGCAACGCGAATGCTGTCCGGATAGCGGCCGCCAAATGTGTCCGGATCATACACAGGTGCCATCTGATAGCTTTCGCAAAGCTTACGCATATCCAGCTCTCTGGTTACCGGGTTTACATACGGCAGCATATCCTGATAGGGTATCCAAAAATCTCCGATAAACTCCCTGCCCTCGAAATACGGCTGGGCCAGCCGCGCATAGGCCGTAATGACAACATCTTCGCTGAATTGGTCGCAGGCATAGCGCATCGGCACGTATTGGAGTATTTCCCCTGCCTGCCGGGCACTATGCAGGTATAGGGGCTCCAATCCCTCCCGGATGCGCCTGCCGCTGAGCATGGCTCTCCGCTGCAGAAGGTATTCCAGCTCCCGCTGTGAAACACTGACGGGGCCATAGTCCCGTGACTCCAGATACTTTTGGGCAAACGCGTCAGCATCATAGGACTTGCCGGTGCGGATAAAGGCAATCGCATACCGTATAAAGGCCTGCGTCTGCTCCGTAATACTCAGCCGCTCCTCCGCCGCGTCCAGAAAGCCGGATCGCAGCTTGATGCTTTCGGGCACCGCTACGGCCTGGCAGCCCTTCCCGATCATATGGACGACCAGCTTTTCCCCCAAAAACGGGCGGTATTGGGGAAACTGCTCCGCCCATGCCTCATCAACGGTAAACACGCTCCCGCCGAGATAATTGCCCTCATAATCAAAATTCCGGCTGAAATTATCCCCCACATACAACCCGGGATACTCCAGCGACATTTTGTAATGGTACTCGGCCGGATCCATGCTGAAGCCGCTCAGCGTGACGCACGGCTGTTCATCCCCCGCCTTGCCGAGATAATCCATATTCTGTATCATTTCTATGGGGAAAACAGGCAGCAGCTCCCGGTAGCGTTCCGGAGTACCGGAAACCGTTACCGGAGAGCGTGCGAAAGAAAGCAGCGCATCCTTTGCGAGCCCCGCATAGCTGATAATGCCGTACTCGGCGTTTTTCATGCCTGCTTTCCTTTCACTGTTATCAAAATTCGTACAGGAAGCGCAGCTTGGGCAGCAAACGGTCGATCGTGATTTTACAGTATACCGGCTGATCCTGCTCGTAGGCGCGCAGAACATACATCTGTCCGTCGGTCGCGTCGAGCATCATCTGCAGGGACTCCAGGCCGTCGCAGCTGGCGGCCATGCAAAAAGACAGCGGTAAATCGGGCCGGGTTTGATAGGCAAACACCGCCTCGTCAAACGCGCGCTCCGGCGGAGAGGTAACGGTATTGGCATAGGTTTCAAAAACGCGCTCGTACAAAAAGCTGAGCGGGCTCTTGGCTGGCGTGACCGGTAATTTGAAACGGATTTCCAGCGTTTGGCATACCGAAAGATAATCGATAATACTCTGGTGAAACATCCCCGCGTGTTCCCCCAGCGGCACCCCCGTTTTCGGCCACGCAATCGGCTGCCAGAATACAAAGCCCGGTCGCTGGCAGCCGGGCACGATCAATGCCTCGTCCATCGGGGTACGGCAATAGGTCAACGGTCTTCGCCCGGTTTCCTTAATCGCGGTCTGTTGAAATCGAACCAGAAAATCATTCACAATCGGTATAAGCTTGCCGGGCATCCTCGTCACTCCTTGACAGCATAGGTAATCCTGAGCGCAGCATTTCCGCTGCGTTGGTCTGTAGAAATCCAGGCTGTGCCAAACGTATACCGCAACAGCACACTGCGCATTTTTTCCGGACAGGGGTCTGTCCTTCCGATACTGCGGAAGAAAAACCCGCGCTGCTGCTGGGCCGTTCCGCCGGTGAGTATAAACTCTATCGCGTGCAGGACTTCGTCCTGCAGCAGGCACAGGCAGGCAGCTTCCGTTCCGTCAAGGGTAAATACGCCGGAACGGACAACGGACGGGCGCTGCGGAGGATCTATATGGCAGGGCTTCCCCGAAAGGGTTTCCAAGGCCTGCGCTAACGCATGGCACGGCATGTTTCCGATTATGGAAACAGTATCCGAGAGTGTGATGCTGCCGCTGCTTTCATCCAATCCGAACACTGCCGGCCGCGCTCCTTTCCATATGTGGAACTGTTTTCTTTCAAAATCCCAGGGGTGAGTGTATCATTGGCAGGGTGTGCTGTCAATCCAACGCTTTGCTGCTTCATACAGCAAATCCCGGCGCGTATTGGGCACGCGGCCGTTGGCCACAGCCTGCCACAGCGCGTACAGGACCTTCCCCATACGCTCCACAGGCAATCCCCTCTCCCGGCAGAGAATGAGCAGGTCATCCCCACCCACCGCCAAGTGTTTCACGCTTGCCGGTATCCGGCATTGTTCGGTCTGGATCAGCAATTCTTCCATGCGGGCCGATGCTTGCCGGTATACGCAATCCGCACCGGTCAGTAAATCCAGCATCCGCTTTGCCCCCTGTGCGGCAGGCAGCCCATAACGAAGCAGATCCGCGTTTGTGCTTTGCCGGTTCTGCGCCTCCTGTAAAACAGAAAGCGCATCGTACGCCTGTTTGGCGTCCTTTTTGGCGTAGTGCAGCGTCTCCATCCGGTGTGCCAGTGCCACGGGCGTTGCCCGGTGATAGAGCAGTGCCAGCTTCAGGCCGGTATCCAGCGTCTCAGCATGGGCAAAAGCCGTAAAGTTCATCGGAATAAGCGTGCCAAACAGTTTGGGCCACGCGCCGATTTCCACCAGTGTGGAAAGCCCTTTCGGCACGGGCGGTGTTGTGCGGCTGAGCGTCGGGTATTTGATATCGGCCGTCAGCAGCTTTGTCAGCTCGTCCCGCTTACGCTCGGGCGCGATTTCATCCAGCAAGGCAGCATACTTCGTTGCAGACTTGAGTACAGCCGGGGTCAGGCTAAATCCGAGTTCAGCCTGAAAGCGAACCGCGCGCAGAATGCGCAGCCCGTCATCCTTAAGCACCTGATCCGGATCTTCGGTCACGGTATGCAGGATTTTTTCCCGCAGGTGCGGCAGGCCGCCCGTCGGATCAATCACCCGGGTGATATCCCACAACGGCGTATAGAGCGCGTTCACGGAAAAATCACGCCGCAGCGCATCCTCCTCCAGCGTATCGGCAAAGCGGACGGCAACGGGCTGATGCCCCGTACGGTAGCTGTCCTGCCGGAAGGTGGTATATTCCGCCATGTGCCCGCCGATATGCAGCTCCACCGTACCGAAATGCGCCGCGCGCAGCCGTGCCGTAACCGGCGTATCCTCGCAGAGCTTCATGACCGTTTCGGGGAGGGCCGGGCCGCAAAGATCCATATCGCTGACGGGCAAACCCATCAGCGTGTTGCGCACCGCACCGCCTACCGCGTACACAGGGATGTCCAAAAACACCCGCGCGATGGTCCGCAGCCACGGGGCGCGCAAGGGCGTATCACACATGCTCAGTTCCTTTGATCCGCCAGCTTGACAAACGTATCAATTTCGCCCCGCAGCACATCCAGCGCGCTGCGCCATGTATCGGTGCTGCGCACGTCGATGCCCACAGTCTGCGCCACATTGGCGATGGTATCGCTGCCGCAGCGCCCCAGAAACGCGTCGTACTGCGGTAAAAACGCGGGGCCTTCCGCACGGAATTTCTGATATACGCTCAGGCCGAACAGCAGGCCGAACGCATACGGGAAGTTGTAGAAATGTGTTCCAACCATATAATAATGGCTTTTGTTGATCCACATGTCACCGTGCAGCACGGCAGGGTCCAGCCCGTCGCCGTAGGCTTCCTTCTGGGCGCTGAGCATCATTTCGTTCAGCTCCTCTACGCCCGGGGTATGGGTTTTGCGAGCCTCAAACACGGCGGTTTCAAACAGAAAGCGGCTATAGATATCCACAATACACTGTGTGGCCTCCAGCAGGATGCCTTCCAGAATAGAGAAAGCCAGCTCATCGTCCGCCGAGGCCAGCACGGTTTGCGCCAGCATGGTTTCGTTGAAGGTGGAGGCGGTTTCCGCCAGCGGCATGGGATATTCCGTCATCATCAGCGGATAATCGCGGATGCATTCGTTGTGCCACGCATGGCCCAGCTCATGCGCCAGCGTGCTTACATCGGAAAAGCTGCCCACAAAGTTGGTCAGGATGCGGCTCAGGTTCAGCTCGTAGTTGGACGCGCAGAACGCGCCGCCCGTTTTCCCCTGCTTGGGAAACACGTCTATCCAGCGTTGATCAAACGCGTGGGCCATGAATTTCGCCATCTTCGGATGCGCCTTTTCAAAGGTGCCGACCACCACATCCCGCGCTTCCTCAATGGTATATTTCGTAGTGGATTTGCCCACGGGGGCAAACAGATCATAAAACGGCAGACCGCCTTTATGCCCCAGCAGCCGGGCTTTGGCTTTCAGATACCGCCGGAAATCGGGAAACGCCTCGCGGCAGGCCGTCCACATGGCGTCCAGCGTTTCATGGTCCATACGCGTTTCGGTCAGCTGTTGGGTGAGGATATCGGGATAGTGCTTCGCTTCGCACATCGTCAGCGCTTCACCCTTGATGCCGCCCAGGCAGAACGCCATGGGCAGTGCGATTTTCTTGTAAGACGCCAGCTCGGCCTCATAGGCCTTTTTGCGCACGGCGGGATCGGGATCAAACGCCATGCCGCGCACGGCGGGCAGCGGAAGGCTTTCCCCATCCAGTTCCACGGTCAGGGTTCCAATCAGCTGATCACGCAGCTTGGAAAACGAATCGCCGCCGGACAACGACATGCGCAGCATCCACCGCTCCATGCCTTCCTCCAGCATATGCGAGGCCTGTTCCCGCGCCTCCAGCAGGGCAAAGCCGTTCTTTTTCAGCCCGGGGTTCTTTTCAATCACCGCTTCCAGATTTTCAACCGTGCCGATATAGCGCTTGCACGCGCTGATGAATACTTCATAGTCAACCATCAGCGCACTCACCAGCTCCAGCGTCTGGAATGCTTTTTTATTTTCCGCGTTCTCCGCCATGGAAAGCTCGCAGTACATATAGGCCCGCATCAGTGTATTATGATAGGCTTCCAGATGGCCGAGCATGGCCGTCAGCTTCGCGTCCGCTCCGCCCTCCTGCCGCAGGATGGCAAGGCCGCTTTCGGCCATTGTTCCCAGCTTTTCCAGGTCGGCCGCCAGCGCGGGATCCTCAAAGTTTTCATAAAATACACTCAAATCCCATGTTGTTTCCATATATGAATTCTCTCCTCAAAATACATCCTTTGCGTGAACCGCAAAGGATGAAGATCATTTATGCCCGTTTCTGGAGGTCCGTTTCCTTGAGTGCGGCCAGGCAGCTTTCCTTGCTGCTTTCGATATGCTTTCGCATCAGGGCCTCAAGCCCCTTGGCATCCCGTTTTTCCACCAGTTCCACAATCCGGTGGTGCTCCTGATGGGCGTCCGCCCTCCGTTTATCCTTGGCGATGCTCAGCGCGGAAAAACGGTGGATATACTCATCCTGCCCCTGAATGACGCGCAGAACGCGCTTGAGCCCGGAAATGGCCGTGAGCTGATCATGAAACGCCCGCGCCAGCACCGACAGCGCTTCAATCTGGTTTGTCTCCATCATACGGTCCATTTCCTTCAGCTTGTCCCGCATGGACTGGATATCCTTAGGGGTTGCGTTTTCGATGATGGCGGGCAACGTAAGCATTTCCAGCACATTACGGATGGTGTAGATCTCCTCCACATCCTCAATGGTAAACGCGCGCACCACTACGCCGCGGCGGATGACATATTCCACCAGCCCGTCCCGCTCCAGCTTGCGAAGCGCCTCGCGCAGAGGGGTACGGCTGATATGCAGCTTGTTGGCATATTCGGTTTCCACAATGCGGACGCCGGCGGGGATTTCCCCGGTGATGATCGCATGCTTCAGTGTTTCATATGCAATCTCCCGTATGGGCTTATTCACGCCGGAAGAAGAGTAGCGCATGGCTGACATTGGAACACCCCTTGTATTTTCTTTGTATTTTGTATACTATCGTGAACGCTGCCTTTTGTCAAGGCATAACCCCCGTTGCGAGCAGCCCGGGGCTACAGATTTCTACGATTCTATCGGTTACCGCGCGATCGGCGTTCCGTCTAAAAATGTCTCGTCCACATCCACTTCACGGGTGGCCTCGGGAAAGGCGAGGATTTCCTGCATGTTTTCCGCAGACAGACGCGCAACGTTTTGGGATGGGTTATGCGCCCAGGCCGGAGCCGTTTCCACGGTTTTCTGCGCCACGGCGATATTGCGTTGCAGCGTAACGGCCGAAGCCGTCTGCGGGTTGAGCTCCTGAACGGTATCCACCAGCAGCTTGGGCTCCTCATCCTCCCGGAAGGAAAGCTTGCCTCCCAGGATCACCAGCTGATCTGCCGCCAGCTGCTCGGAAAACCGCTCGTATACCTTAGGAAATACCAGTCCCTCGATCTGCCCGGTCAAATCCTCCAGCGTGAGAATGCCCATCATGGAGCCCTTTTTGGTTATTCTGGATTTTGCGAGCGCCAGGATGCCCGCCATGGTTACGGTATCGCCGTCGTGATCCATGCCGTTCATCTCATTTTCAGTCATGGAAAATACCTCGGCAACGCTGGTGAAGCCGTTCTCCATCAGATCGGCCACCTGGTCCAGCGGATGCCCAGATATGTATACACCCGTCATCTCTTTTTCCATATTCAGCAGCGCATTGCGGCTGTGCTCCGGCATGTTGGGCACCTCTACCCGTGTGGCGCAGTCGTCCGGGTTCATCATGTCGAACAGGCACATCTGGCCGGAGAGATTGTTTTTATGTTTCTTGGCTGCGTCGTCAAACACGCGCTCAAATATGCTCAGCAGCTGGGCGCGGTTGTAGCCCGAATAATCAAACGCACCGGCCTTGATCAGGCTCTCGGCGGTCCGTTTGTTCACGGATTCGCAGGGTACGCGGTCGGCAAAATCGAACAGATCACGGAAGGGAGCCTTTGTCCGGGTATCCATGATCTCCTGCACCGCGGAGCGGCCAACGTTCTTGACCGCGCCCATGCCGAAACGGATACCGGCCTTCCCCTGCTCATCCCTGCCCACAGTGAAGCGCCAGCCGCTTTGGTTGATATCGGGTGGCAACAAGGAAATGCCATGCCTGCGGCAGTATTGGATGTACATGGCCACCTTGCCGGAGTTGTCCATCACACTGTTCATGATGGCAGCCATAAACTGAACGGGATAGTGCGCTTTCAGCCAGCCGGTCTGCACGGCGACCATGCCGTACGCGGCGGCATGGCTTTTGTTGAAGGCATAGCTGGCAAAGGTGGACATATCGTCAAAAATCTGCTCGGCGGTCTTTTCGTCCACCCCGCGGCGGATGCATCCATCCACCAGCACCGTACCCTTGGCATCGGTCATGCCGTGCACAAAGTACTCGCGTTCCTTCTCCATCACATCGTGCTTTTTCTTGGACATGGCGCGGCGCATGAGATCGCTTCTGCCCAGCGAGTAGCCCGCCAGATCCCGCACGATCTGCATAACCTGCTCCTGATACACCATGCAGCCGTAGGTAACATCCAGAATGGGCTTCAGCTTGGGCGTCAGGTAACGCACAGAGGAAGCATCCTTTTTCCCGGCGATGTATTTGGGAATGGAATCCATCGGGCCGGGCCGGTAGAGCGAAATTGCGGCGATAATATCCTCAAAGCTCTCGGGCTTCATGCTTTGCAAAAACAGGCGCATGCCGCCGGACTCCAGCTGAAACACGCCGTCGGTATCCCCGGACGAGATCATTTCGTACACCGCGGGATCATCCAGCGGAATATCCTCAGGGCGCATGTCCACGCCGATTTCTTTCATTAAATCCAGTGCGTCACGGATGACCGTCAGGGTGCGCAGACCCAGAAAATCCATTTTCAGAAGCCCCAGATGTTCCAGCGTGCCCATCGGGTACTGGGTGGTAATCACATCGTCGTTGCGCTGCAGGGGCACGTAGTCGGTCACAGGCCTGGCGGTAATCAGCACGCCCGCGGCATGGGTACTGGCGTGGCGCGGCATGCCCTCCAGCGTAAGGCTCATCTCCATCAGGCGGGATACGTCCGAATCCTGCGAAACCATCTCGTGCAGCTGCGGGCTGATGCTCATAGCCTTTTCCAGTGTCATGTCCAGCGCAAAAGGGATGGCCTTGGCCACGGCATCTACCGCCGCGTAACGCATGCCCAGCACGCGTCCCACATCGCGCACCACAGCTTTGGCTTTCATGGTGCCAAACGTGATGATCTGCGCCACATGGTCCGCGCCATATTTCCGGGTAACGTAGTCGATCACTTCCTGCCGCCGTTCGTAGCAGAAGTCGATATCGATATCGGGCATGGTGACGCGTTCCGGATTTAAAAAGCGCTCAAACAGCAAATTGTATTTCAGGGGATCGAGCATAGTGATGCCCAGCGAATACGCTACGATGCTGCCGGCGGCGCTGCCGCGCCCCGGGCCGACCATGATGCCGTGCTTTTTGGCATAGTCGATAAAGTCCCACACGATCAGAAAATAATCCACGAAGCCCATCGAAGAGATCACATCCAGCTCGTAGCGCAGACGTTTGCGGGGTTCGCCGTCCTCATCGTCCGCCTGGCCGGGGTATAGCCGGGCAAGGCCTTCAAGGCAAAGTCGGGTGAGCATCTCCAGCGGTTTTTCTACCGTAGGGATGGGATAGGTGGGCAGGTGACGGGTTTCGAAATCAAAATCCATCTGGCAGCGCGCCGCGATCTCCGCCGAGCGGGCAACGGCATCGGGCACGCCGGGGAAAAGCGACAGCATCTCCTGCTCGCTTTTTACGTACAGTTCCTCGGTTTCCATGCGCATGCGGGCTTCATCCTCCAGCGTTTTGCCCGTTTGCACGCACATGAGCACCTCCTGGGCGGCGGCGTCCTTTTTATTCAGATAGTGGCAGTCATTGGTCGCCACCAGCGGTATGCCCGTCTCTTTGGAAAGCGCAATCAGATCCGGCAGCACCTGTTGTTCCTCAGGAATGCCGTGATCCATGATCTCGATAAAGTAATTTCCCTTGCCAAACATTTCCTGCATCATCAGCACATAGGCTTTGGCATCCTCCCGGCGGCCCTGCAGCAGCAGCTTTGGCAGATCGCCGCTCAGGCACGCGCTCATGCAGATCAAGCCTTCGGCATGCTGTTTCAGCAGCTCATAGTCCAGCCGCGGGCGATAATAAAAGCCCTCCGTAAACCCCTGGGAGATCAGCTGAATCAGGTTCTGGTAGCCTTTGTTGTTTTCGCACAGCAGTATCAGATGGCTGTATTCGCGGCTGACGACGGTTTTATCAAACCGGTCGGGGCAGATATAGGCCTCGCATCCGATCACGGGATGAATGCCCTCCGCTTTGCATGCCGAATAAAAGTCCACCGCGCCGTACATCACGCCATGGTCGGTGATGGCGCAGTGCGTTTGTCCCAGGTCCTTCAGCCGCCTGACCAGCGGTTTGATGGAGCAAGCGCCGTCCAGCAGACTGTATTCGGTGTGCAGATGCAGATGGGCAAAGGCCATAGTTCCCTCCGGTACTCATTTTTCAATCCATATCCAGTATACTTCAAACCGGCCCCGCAGACAAGCCGCGCAGCCTTGCCTGCATTGACAGTTTTTCTGCGATTTGATAGAATTCAATACAATCTTTTACTTAACGAAAGCCCTATGAAAGCACGGGATTCCAGCCATGAGTCCGCCTCTGAAAGCCATGGGCGGCAGGATGAGTACAATCTGCTTTCACTGATGATTTTTACACCGCGAATCATTTGATGCAGGGCATCAGGAGGCACTATGCAGCAATCCGGCACCGCACCCGCGCCCTCGCGCTCCCTGCTGGGCAGAAAAATATCCAACCAGCATCTGTTTATCCTTGTGGTATTATTCGGCTGGACCGTGATCAACCTCTGCACCGCGCTGCGCTACGAGCCGTGGCGCGATGTGGCGCAGGCATGGATGATTGCCCGTCAGCTCAGCCTGGCCGAGTTGTTTGATCAGCTGAAGCGCGAAGGCCATCCCTGTTTATGGTATCTGGTGCTGATGCCGTTTGCCAAAGCAGGCCTGCCGTTTTATACCGTCGTTATTCTCTCGTTCTCCTTCATGTTCCTCGGTATCTGGCAGTTTTTGCGCGTAGCTCCGGTGGGGCGTATCGCCAAGGTTTTAATTGTATTCAGCGGCCTGGGCGTTTTCTATCTGCCGGTCGAGGCCAGAAGCTACTCCATGGTTCCCCTCCTGCTCATGCTTCTGTACAGCGCCTATCCGGCCCGGCATTCGCGGCCTGTTGGGTATGCCGTTTTGCTGTTTTTGCTGTGTCAAACCCATGTTCTGTTTTGTGGCCTGGCTGGAATGCTGATGCTGCTATGGGGTTTGGAAGCCATTCCGTTATTCCGAAAAGAAAAATCAACCCGCCTCAAAGCCGTCATCTCGCTGCTGATCATGGCCGGCGCGGTACTCTTTCTACATTGGCAGCTGTCCGGCAGCTCCAGTGTGAAGCCTATCGATATTGCTTCCAAATTTCCGGATCTCAAATCCCTGTTCCTAAAGCCGGTCGATTTCTTCTCCAGCGCCGTGAACATACAGCTCATTGTGTACTTGGACGCCACCCATATTGGCTCATGGATTCCCGTTGCGATTATCCTGCTGATCTCCGCCGTAGCGGCCGTATGGGTGCTTTGGCTGCTGCGCGCGCCTAAAAGCGCCCTTGTTATGCTGGCGGCTTTGCTGTGGCACGCCTTTATTCATCTGTTCATCTACTCGGTAACCTCCATGCGCTTCATCCTGATGCTTTTATGGGTTCTTCTGCTGTGCCTGTTCCTTGCCAGGGATGAAATGCAGCAGTGCCAATCCCTGAAGCATGAGAAGCTGGACCGGCGGCTGTACAAAACGCTGATCACATGCGCTTTGTTTCTTTGCCTGCTGACCTCGCTGCAAACCTATTCGGACACCATCACGGAGATAAAGTACCTCAACAGCGCTTCCAAGGAAGCTGCGGAATATATTGAAAATCAGCTTCCCGAAAACGCCGTGATCCTGTTCGAAAACGAAATCTACGCCGCGCCTGTTGCCGCCTGGTGCAGGAACCGCACTTTTTATAACCCCATCCGGCACAATGACCATGTCCTGTCCAGAATCGACAGCCTCATGCAGGATTGGTGTATATACGGCGATCTGGATGCGGCGGTAGCAGAACTCAGGCAGTCCGGCGTTACCGGACCGCTGTATCTGCTGGTGAACCTTGCCGATGAGTACTCCGCCCTGTCCATGAGCGAACGAAGCGCCGCCAAGCTGGAAGAAGTGACGCGGATCACGAACGATGTTGTGCTCAAAGGGGAAGAACAATACATTATCTATCACATTGTCGAAGCTCAATAAGCACGCCTTATCAGAACATCACAGCACAGCTTACGCTCCGGCGCGCAGCACCGTAACGCCGAAGGGCGGAAGCGCTATTCGGCCTTCCAGCTCTTCGCCGGAGAGCATATTGATAAGCGGTGTTTTACCTTCCACTCTTTGTTCCCTGTCCGTATAGTTCAGCAGAAATAAATACCGCGTATCCCCTTTGCGCCGCACGCACAGCTCAACCTCGGGCGGGCATTGGACGAGTACTTCAAACGGCTGAGCCGCCCGCAGCTTATGAAGCAGTGCGGTGACCAGCGCTTCGCTGAAGCCGCTACCGACATAATAAGCCGCGCCGCCGCCGGGATATGGTTTGCAAGTCATGGCTACGGCCTCTTCCTGTTGCTGTGCGGCAAACGTTGCGATAGGCTGTGTTTCCTCCAGGGGTTCCAGTGTTTCGGCAAAGCCCGGGGCTGCAAAGCGCGTTCCTTCCCAGTCTAGTTCCAGAGGCCGCAGGGAATGCGCAAGGGAGTATTCCCCCACCGTCACGCCGCACAGGGCGCTTGCAGGCCCCGGCATCGGCCGCATGGGACAGCGCCCGTACACATCCTTGTATCCGGTCCGCGCGCCCATCACCACGGTGCCGCCCTGCTCACAGTAGGCTTTGAGTATTTCCGCGGTATCGTCGGTCAGGATAGCCGCGTGCGGATAAAACACTACGGCATACCGGGCCAGCGAATCGGCGTTTTCCACGGCGTTCAGATTGATGAAATCCAGCGGTGTATGCGTATGCTGCGCCGCCGCGAAAATGGCGGTTACGGATTCCCTGTTCATCGGGCCGTGCCAGCGGTCGCGCTCACCGTCCCACTCGTTGAGATAGTCGGTCAATACCGCAAGCTTTGCCTCATACCGGCTCCCGGCCACTTCGGCAAGCCGCTTAAATTCCGTATGGATCTGCGCCACCTCCGCCAGGCGGCGGTTGGGACGGTTGTCGTAATCATTCAGTCCATGCCAGTAAATTTCGGTGCCATAGGGCGCGGTGCGCCAACGGAAATAGCTGATATAATCGGCTCCGTGGCCGACGGACTGCATCGTCCACAGCCGGATCTGGCCGGGCAGCGGCATTGGGGACAGCATGCTGAAATCCCATCCGTTGGCCCCCGCCTGCTGTTCCATAACGCCGAAGTTGGGTGAAAGCGCGCGCACCCGGCTCAGCTGCATCGACCATTTGCGGTCCCTAAGGCCGTCCTTGTCCAGATCTGCCTGTTGTGCGTACGCAAAGTTGGGGTAGCTGTCGTACATCATAAAATCCAGCGCCGTCTGGGTGAGCGTATGGTTGTCCAGATGGCCGAAAATACCGTTGGTGGTAATAAACTGATTTTTCGTATACTGCCGCAGAATATCGCTTTGCATTCTGGCAAACGCAATCGCGCCGGCCGAGAAGAACGCCTTGCTCAGCAACGCCAGATGCGGGTTGCCCTGCCCGTGCGGGGTATGCCGCTCCAGATGAACCTCGCTCCAGTCGGAATAGGTCTGGTTCCAGAAGCGCGCGCCGATTGCATCATTAAAGGCATCCAGTGTTCGGAACCGTTCTCGCAGGTATGCCCGGAACGCCGTGTGATCCACATCCGCGTAAAATTCGTCGATCTCGCAATTGAGCTCATTGTCGATCTGCCATCCGATCACCGCCGGGTGGCTGCCGTAGTGTTTGCCCATCGCTTTGACAAGCTTGCGAACATAGGTGTTGTAGGCGGGCGAATGATAGGTATAATGCCGTCTGTGGCCGTGATGCATCAGCTTTCCGTCCCGGGTGCGGTTGAGTGCTTCCGGGTACGCCTCGGTCAGCCAGGCGGGTGGCGTGGCCGTGGGAGTGCAGAGAATCACCCGCATGTTCTCCCCGGCCGCCAGTTCCAAAAAGCGGTCAAAGAACGAAAAATCATACCGGTCGTTTTCCGGCTGCACAAGGTTCCATGCAAACTCGAATACCCGCACCGTATGGATGCCGTGTGCCGCCATGCGGCGCAGATCATCCCGCCAAAGGCTTTCGTCCCAATGTTCGGGATAATAGCATACACCAAGCTCCAGCCGATCCATCACCATTGATTTTTCCACAGACAGCACCTCCGTGCTATGATTGTATCCTGCCGGTACGCCTGCCGTCAATCAGAACCGGATTTGTTTTTCAGGGTATGGAATGTAAAATCATGTGGCGCCGATATAGCATCATTCGGTATCAATTTCAACGCTTTTTATCAAAACGATCATAAAGACAACCAGTATCTCTATATCGTTATCGGTGACGCTCAAACTGCTTATGTCCCAACGAACGAAATATTACCCATTGACAACCACATTACGCGCTGATACAATGAGGGATAATACTAATGCTTAAGGAAGGGTGATTTGAATGCTGGAAGAGAATATTCGCACGGGATTAACCTTCGATGATGTCCTGTTGATCCCGAATGAAAGTCAAACACTTCCCAGAGACGTGAACACAACGGTACAGATTACGCCCTCGATTAAACTGAACATACCGTTGCTTTCCGCGGCCATGGACACCGTTACCGACGCCCGTATGGCCATTGCCATTGCCCGTGAAGGCGGTCTGGGGGTTATTCACAAAAACATGTCCATTGAGGAGCAGGCATCCCAGGTGGACAAGGTCAAACGAAGCGAACACGGAGTCATCACAGACCCGTTTTTTCTTTCTCCGGACCATTTAATCCGCGACGCCGAAACCCTGATGGCACGCTACCGGATCAGCGGCGTTCCCATCACGCGCGGCAAAAAGCTGGTCGGTATCCTCACCAACCGTGACCTGCGGTTTGAAACGGACGACAGCCGCCGTATCGAAGAGGTTATGACCTCCAAAAACCTGGTTACCGCTCCCGTCGGCACCACATTGGAAGAAGCAAAGAAGCTACTGGCAGCGCATCGCATTGAAAAACTGCCCATCGTAAACGATCAGTTTGAACTGTGCGGCCTGATTACCATTAAAGATATTGAAAAGACGACCAAATATCCCAATTCCGCCAAGGACACCAACGGACGCCTTCTCTGCGCCGCCGCTGTAGGCATTACCGCGGACAGCCTAACCCGCGTCGCCGCGCTGGTCAATGCCAAGGTAGACGTAATTTCCATTGATACCGCGCACGCGCATACCAAGGGCGCCATCGATATGCTGCAAAGCATCCGCAAGGCCTATCCCGATCTCCCGGTGATTGCCGGCAACGTGGCTACCGCCGCGGCAACAAGAGCCCTGATTGAGGCGGGCGCGAGCTGCATCAAGGTCGGCATCGGCCCCGGCAGCATCTGCACCACGCGTGTGGTAACCGGTACGGGCGTGCCCCAGATTACCGCCATTGCCGATTGTGCCGCCGAAGCTGACAAATACGGCATTTCCGTAATTGCAGACGGCGGCATCAAGTACTCCGGCGATATTCCCAAGGCCATTGCCGCCGGTGCACGCGCCGTGATGCTGGGCAGCATTCTGGCCGGTGTGGATGAAAGCCCTGGCGATATTGAAATCTATCAGGGCCGCAGCTTTAAGGTATACCGCGGCATGGGCAGCATCGCTGCCATGCAGCAATCTCACGGCAGCAGCGACCGTTATTTCCAGGAAGCGGGACCCAAGCTGGTGCCCGAAGGCGTGGAAGGCCGCGTACCCTACAAGGGTATGCTGTCGGAAACAATTTTCCAGCTGGTCGGCGGCCTGCGCGCCGGGATGTTCTACTGCGGAACCAAAACCATCGACGAGCTGTGCAAAAACGGCCGCTTCATCCGCATTACCAATGCGGGACTGCAGGAAAGCCATCCCCACGATATTTCCATTACCAAGGAAAGCCCCAACTATTCCAGACAGAGCTGATCGGCTCATTCAGCTTCAATACAACACAGGAGCGGCCCCGAATTCGGGGCCGCTCCTGTGCTGTATGGATATCCGGGAATCGCTATTCCTTTTCTAGAGCCGCCGCATCCCCGCGTTCCTTGCGGGCGGCCGCATCGGCGGCCAGCACAACCCGCAGCAAGCTGAGCAGAACCGGGCCCGCGATGAGCCCCAGAAAGCCCAGGTAGCGAAATCCGGCATACATCGCAATCATCGTCGCCAGCGGATATAATCCCAGATTATGCCCCACGATCCTCGGCTCCGCAATCTGGCGGATAATAATGACGCAGATATAGGCGATTGCAAAGAACGCCGCCATGGCATAATGCCCCATCAACAGTTCGAAAACACACCACGGAATCAGGAACAGCCCCGCGCCGACTACAGGCAGCGCATCGGCCGCGCCGATGATAAAGCCCAGCAACAGCCCGTACCGGACTTGGAAAATGACAAAGATCAGCATCAGAAAAACGGTAATAATCAGCGATACCAGCAGCTGGCTCTTGATCTGCCCAAACAGCGAATGAATGAGGTTGTTTTTCAGTACCTTGCCTTGCCGCCGGATATGCTCGGGAAACGTGCGCTCGAAAAATATATAGATCCGGTCTTTATCAGCCGTCATATAATATGTGCCCATAATCGTCAGCACGATGGACAGCAGGATGGTCGGCACGGAAGCCGCCGTGTTGACCGCGTAGCCGGTAATGGCGGCGGAAAGCGAGCCCGCCAGTTGAATGGCGCCCGTAGAAACGGAGGAAATCGCTTCATCCACGTAGATCATCACAGTTTCCGGCAGCACGTCGGAATAGCTTTGGTACAGATCGCGGATATATGGAAGCGCGGTTTTCGTTAACCAGTCCACAAACGCAGGCGTGCTTTGCAAAAGCTGGATCAGCTCTTTCACCATCCGGCTGACCAGTGCGCAAAACGCTGTGCCAAGAATGCCGAATAAGAGAATCATCCCAATCAGCGTGATCAGCCCGCGCGGCAGCTTGACCCGCTTCATATGGTTCATACAGAAGCGTACCGGCGGGATCAGCAGCCGGGACAGCAGCAGGGCCAGCACGAAGGGCCAGCAATAGGGAAGAACAATAAAAAACAACCAGGTGCAAAACAAGGTTACCGCTACCAGCCAGGCAATCCGCGGAAGACCGTTCAGGCGCCGGTTCCATTGATCCAGTTTATCCAATAGCTGATTCAACGCTTTTCCTCCCGTTGTCAGGTGGTTTGGCAATGCCGTTCTTTACCAGGGATAGTAACAGCCGTTACCTGTCAATTTTCTGATGTGCTGATGGTTATCACGATATCGTCTATTGATGCGGCAGGAGTGGAGGGGGTCTTTTCCGCGGCGGGCGTTTCCTGCGGTGAGGAATTGCTCTGCGTTGCCGATCCGCCATGGCGTTCGGCCTGGCGTTCGTCGTATTCCTCCTGAGTAATGGCTCCGCGTTCCAGGTTGTCCAGGTCTATCTCATCCTTACGCATCACATCGCAGCAATAGGGACAGGGTGTAAGCTTTGCATAAGCATTGTCGTCCAGTTCGCCGTAGGTGAAGGCCGTCAGCGGCAGATAGCGGTCCTTGACGGACTTGCAGTATTCGTCGGAGTGGTAATACTTCCCGCCGTTGGGGTTGTAGTACAGCGGCATATCGTCGTCCGGATAGGCATGTTCCCGGCCGCCGTCATCCCAGATTACCACTTTGGGATAATCACCCGCCAGAATGGCGGACTTCAGATTGTCCCACAGCCACTCCATGTTCAGGCCGTCCACATTGGCGGCCCGCGCAATGCGGATGCAGCCGTGGCTGGCTTTGGTGCCCAGCAGCGGCTCATAGCGGGAATAGTTGTTGGTGCCGTCCGCGTTGAGCAGGTGGGGTACCTCATGGAGCAAATCGCCGCCGTTGTAACGCATGGCCATATCACAGAACATGCCCTCTGCGTCAAACTCGCCCGTACGGCTCCACACCAGGTATTCCCCGGCGGAGGATTCGTTGTATGGCTGGCTGTCGCTGGGTACGCCGGTGGATACCAGGCACGAGGAAAACAGCTCGCCGTCGATAAACACATACAGCGTCTGCGTGAATTTATCGATGATAATCCCGATATGCTGGTTGGGCGTTACTTCCTTGAGCAGGCTTGTTTTCACATAGCCCTGAATGATACGGTTGTAATAGTCCATCCCCTCAATCAGCGTCCAGCCGTCCTTATCCTCCCCAAGCACGTTGACAGCGGAGGATTTGGGGTTGATAAAGCCGCCGAGCTTATCGTTGTTGACTTTCTTGCCGTTGGGTTCGGTCAGCGGATACACCTCATAGTCGCCGGTCAGCACGGTAATCGGCCGGGTAATCAGCGCCCAGGCGGTCTCGGTATCGGTGATGTCATACTGGAAATCATCACCAAACCAGTAATCCTTGCCGGTACGGTACCCTTCCATGTATTTCTCCAACGTTTTGGCGGACGCCGCCAAGGGAAACAAGCTCGTCATCAGAATGCATATGATCAGCAGAACAATCATTCGTTTGATTGTGAGTTGAACCTTCATTTGTACCTCCAGGTTGGTCATTGTGTCGCTTTCTGGTCTTTCTCGCGCAGTTCCACGCGCCGGATCTTGCCGCTGATGGTTTTGGGGAGTGCTTCCACAAACTCGATAATGCGGGGATACTTATACGGCGCGGTAATTCTTTTTACATGGTTTTGCAGTTCTATTTTCAGCGTTTCCTCCGGCGCAAAACCGGGCTTCAGCACGATCGTCGCCTTAACCACCTGTCCGCGCAGCGGATCCGGCACAGCGGTGATGGCCGTTTCCAGCACGGCGGGGTGCTCCAGCAGCGCGCTTTCCACCTCAAACGGACCAATGCGGTAGCCGCTGGATTTGATCACATCGTCCGCGCGGCCGACATACCAGTAATAGCCCCACTCATCCCGCCAGGCGGTATCGCCTGTACGGTAGATGCCATGGTTCCACACGCTTTGGGTCAATGCCTCGTCCCGGTAGTATCCGGAGAACATGCCGACCGGCAGATTGTCATCCGTGGTACGGACGACGATTTCTCCCGTAACGCCAGGCTCGCAGGAATTGCCGTTGTCATCAATGATATCCACATTGAACAACGGGCTGGGTTTCCCCATGCTGCCCGGGCATACCTTCATAAACGGGAAGGTAGCCAACGTAACCACAAGCTCCGTCTGGCCATAGGCTTCGCGCAGCTCAATCCCCGTACGCCGCAGCCACTCAGCCGCCATATCGGGGTTCAGGGGCTCCCCCGCAATGGAATAATGCTTAATCGCCGATAAATCGTAATCGGCAAAATCCTCCTGCAACATATAACGGTACATGGTGGGCGGCGCGCAGAAGGAGGTCACCTTATGCTCCATAAGCTGCCGAAGGATATCCTTGGCAACGAAGCGACCGAACTCATACACAAACACGGCGCTGCCGCACAGCCACTGGCCGTACAGCTTTCCCCATACGCTCTTGGCCCAGCCTGTTTCGCTGATGGTGAGGTGCAGGCCGCCATCGATGCACTGCTGCCAGAAGAGCGAGGTTACGATATGCCCCAGCGGATAGTAAAAATCATGGGCGACCATTTTAGGCATGCCCGTGGTGCCGCTGGTAAAGTATAAAAGCATCATATCGTAATTATGCGCATAGGCTTCACCCTGCGGCTTTGTGAACACGGCGGAATGCCGCGGCATTTCTGCGCCGTAGCTGTGGAAGCCATCCAGCTCGCCCTCCAGCACCACCAGCGTTTGCAGCGATTTGCATTCCGCCTTGGCGTCAATAGCGGCTGTCAGCAGATGCGGATCGCGGTGTGTAATCACCGCGGCCTTGATCTCCGCGGCGTCCACACGGTATTTGATGTCCTTTTCAGTCAGCAGGTGCGTAGCAGGCACACCCACCGCGCCCAGCTTGTGCAGGGCCATGAGGATCGGCCAGAACTGCAGGTGGCGGCGTAAAATCAGCAGCACCTTATCGCCCTTGCCGATGCCCAGCGAGGCAAAGAAATTGGCGGCGCGGTTGCTTTCCTCAAGCAGCATGCCGAAGGTATAGCGCTCGCAGGCGCCGTTTTCATCCGTCCACAGCACAGCCAGGCGATCCGGTTCCTCGTTAGCGATCCGGTCCGCCACATCATAGGCAAAGTTGAAGCTTTCCGGCCGCTTGATGGCAAAATGTTTGTTGAAATCATCATAGGTGGCATACGTCAGCGGGCAGTTCAGGTATTCGGTGTACAGCGGTTTCATGCTTGCTTGACTCCTTCCTTGATCACAACGGCGATAAAGCGGCATTCGCCTTCCAGCGCGTACATAACATGCGCAAGCGAGCTGTCGTAGTAAATACTGTCGCCCTGTTTCAAAAAGAGCTCCTGTCCCCCCAGCACAATTTTCAGCGTACCGCTGAGGATGTAATCAAATTCCTGTCCCTCGTGGCTGTGCGCCTGTTTTTCCTTGCCCTTGCCATCCTCGGATACCGTTACGATGAAAGGCTCCGCAAGCTTGTTTTTAAAGTTGTAAGCCAGATGATGGTACACATACTGGTCCCGGCGGTTAAAGATCAAGCCTTCGTCCGCGCGCGTCAGAATATAGCCGTGCAGCTTGGGGCTTTCTCCCGTAAGCAGGTCGCTGATATCCACGCCAAGCACCTTGGCAATATTGAAAAGATGTGAAAAGCTGAAATCGCTTTTCCCTGTTTCATACGCTTCGTATTCGGCGAGGCCGATGCCAGCCTTTTGGGCAACATCCGGCGCCGACAGCCCGTCGATTTCCCGTAGCTCTCTAATTCGCATGGCAATCGCTTGCAGTTGTTCCAGATTGCTTTCCATCCTCATCGCTCCAATGCGCAAATTATGCATATAGTCGCTTCAGAATACCATGGGCAAACAAGGAATGTCAACTCAGGCAAGCCGCCAGACACATACATGACGGCAGGTTTTACACACATTGAATTTACCGCCGCACTGTGCTACGATAACCTTGTTCACCAAGCCTTTCCATCGGTTGAAAACGAAATGGTTTACTTCCATAAGATAGAGTCAAGAGGAGGACATATTATGAAACGGTTTGTTCTGATCCTGCTTGCCGCCATGCTGCTGTTTCCAACGGCCCTGGCCGAAGATACGGATCTTACGACGGAGCCTGTCGCTTTCTTTGAGCTGATGACCCAGGGCGAGGTACAGCAGCTGTTTGACCAGTCCACAGCCGATATGCAGTCCGCGCTTGGGTCGGCCGCCGGGCTGAAAAGCGGATGGGTGCAGATTACACAGATGTTCGGTGCGTACGAGGGCATTCAAAACGTTTCTGCCGTGGAGCAGAACGGCCTGGTGGTCGCAACCATATCCTGTTCGTTTCAAAACGCCGACGTCACCTTTACCGTCGCGGTTACATCGGATCATCTGCTGTCCGGGCTTACCGTAACCAGCGCCACCCAGAAGGCGGCAGCGGAGAGCACGGCGGATACCAGCCGCTTCGTATCCGAGCCGGTCACCCTGCGCGCGGGCAAAGCGGATGAAACGCACGGCCTGCTTACCTTGCCCGTGGGAGACGGCCCCTTCCCCACCGTAATTATGATGCAGGGCTCCGGGCCTTCGGACATGAATGAAACCGCCTTCGGCATCGCCATTTTTCGTGATCTGGCCGAAGGCTTGGCACAGGCCGGGGTTGCCAGCATCCGCTATGACAAATACACCTATGCGCACGCGGACCTTGTGACTGCCGATATAACCATTGAGCAGGAATACGTGATCGACGCGCGGGATGCCCTGGCCCTGCTGCAGGGAGATAGCCGAATCGGAGATATTTACCTGCTGGGCCACAGCCTGGGCGGAATGCTTGTTCCGCGGATCATGCAAACGCTGGGGGCGGATGCCTTGGCAGGCGGCGTCATCGTGTGTGGCACGCCGCTGCCGCTGTGGGAAATCCAATATCATCAGAACCAGGCGTATATTGCCACCTTGCCGCAGGCGGATCAGGTGACTGCCAATGCTTCCATTGAAAAGGAATTGGAGAAGCTGGATGAAATGCCTTCCCTTTCGGCGGAAGCGCTGCAAAGCATGACGTTTTTCGGAGCTCCCGCCCCGTACCATATGGACTTGATATCCGTCGATGCCGCGCAGATGGCCATTGCGCTGCAAAAGCCGCTGCTCATCATCCAAGGCGGCAAGGACTGGCAGGTTACCCCGGCGGACGGCATCGAGGCCTGGCAGGCTGCGCTTAACGGTCAACTGGAGGCGGATTACCTGCTGTACCCCAACCTTACCCACATGCTGACCGAGCTGGATACAGAATCAGCGGGCGATACCTCAGATTATCACTCGGGCAACCCGTTATCGCAGGAACTGATCGGCGATATCGCCGCGTGGATTCTCCAGTAGCATTAAACATCCGGCAGCGTTTTACCGGATCCAAAGAATAATATCCGTTCAATCAATCATCAGGCCGGGGCGTTTGCCCCGGCCTGATGATTGATTGCGATGCAAGCCATTCAGGCCGTTATAACGGTAAGCCGGTTACGTCCCTTGGATTTGCTTACATACAGGGCCCTGTCGGCACGCTGCAGCAAATCGTGCGGTTTCTGATCTTCGCTCAGCGAGAGAACGGAGATCCCCAGGCTCAGCGAAACCACGTCCGATTGAGAGGCCAGCGGATGCGGTATGGCTTTGTCCGCTATCGCATGGCGAATCCTTTCCGCAACGGTGATCGCTCCCTTCGTGTTGGTATTGGGCAGCAGAATGGCAAACTCTTCCCCGCCGTAACGTGCCGCAATATCAGTGGTTCGGGTAATGGAAGCATGAATCGCGTTCGCCACCTCGTTCAGGCATATATCACCC
Source organism: Candidatus Limiplasma sp. (assembly GCA_963664595.2). Classification (GTDB taxonomy): domain Bacteria; phylum Bacillota; class Clostridia; order Christensenellales; family Aristaeellaceae; genus CAXXOK01. Next base: position 1,235,519 of record CAXXOK010000010.1, read on the forward strand.
TGAACGTGTCCGAACGTATCATTATAATTTTTAAACAAGTCAATATCTGCGATAATCAACGCCAGGGGTTGATGCTCCCGCCGACCCCGGTGATACTCATTGTTCAGCATCATGTCAAAATAACGGCGGTTGTACAGCCCGGTCAGGCCATCATGATTGGACAGGATTTCTATCTCACGGTTTTTATCCAGCAATTCTTTCTCGTTATCCCAGCGGGTCTTTTCGTAAAACACAGCAAACAAGAGCGCAAACAGGTTGGCAAAGCCAATGCCTGCCAGCTCGTGCAGCGGCAGCGCATTCTCCCCTGCGCAATAGCGAAGGATAAGCACCATCACAACGCCGGAAAACAGAAACGTTCCGGCAATCAGGCCGCCGCGCCAGCCCAGCAAAAACACGGAAACAAAATAGGGTATCAGAAGCCAGATCATATTCGAAGGCGGGAAATCCATGAAGCCGACGGTCATCAACAAATAGACGACCATGAGCACAACAAGAATCCAGCTGGCCACGGTTATGCGCTTATCGCAGCGTATAACCCATAGGGCAAGGCCCAGATAAATAGCGCCGGCAATGCCTTCCAGGATGCTCAGCGCATACTCCGCGTGTATCATGTGATAGTGCACATAGGTAAATGAAACCAGTATGAGTAGGCCATCAGCCGCAAAAAATACCTGTTTCCTTCTCTTTATGCCGTACTCCAACGCCATTCTCTCCTTATTCCCATTACCATTGGATCTATTCAGCAACGTTCTGCCGCTTGTCCTCCGGGCATGCTCCGGCAGCCGGAACTATGCGGCTTCATATGGAATGGCTGGCAAAATTGTACGATGTATATTACAATGGCAACAGGACGGTATTCGTCGCGGATACAGCGAATGAAACCCTTTGTTTCTCATTGCCAACCGCACCACCATCCAACGCCATGATCGTATCCAGCACCACAAAGGAGCATTGCCATGCGAAGAAAAGACAGACAAGTTACCGATCCCCAAAAAATAGCGGAAATATTTCGTACTGCCGAATGCTGCAGGCTTGGGCTCGTGGAAAACGGCATCGCCTACATTGTGCCGTTGAGCTTTGGCTTTGTCAAGGAAAACGGGAAATACACGCTCTATTTTCACAGTTCACCCAAGGGCAGAAAAATAGACCTGATCCGGCAAAACGGGGTCGCGTCCTTTGAGATTGAAGCCAACTGCGGGTTGAAGCCCGGAGAACAGGCCTGTGATTTTTCATATTATTACCAATGCGTTATCGGGCACGGTGTTGTTTCGGTGCTCACAGACGATCAGGAAAAGCTGCACGCGCTGCGCTGTGTGATGGCGCATTACACCCAGCGGGAGGATTGGGATGTTAAGCCCGAGGCTTTATCCGCGGTGGCGTGTATCCGGCTGGAGATTGAAGAATTGAGCGCCAAGGAGTATCAGCCGCAAAAGTGAACGATCGCCCTGGTAAACGATGAATAAAGCGCTTGTGCGATAGTGCGCTAGTTTTCGTAAGATTGGGGCTAAGGAAGCGCGGCTCCGCCTGCAAGGCGGGGCCGCTTGAAGTTGACAACGCAGACTGCACTTTTCTACAAGCTGAGAGAAGCATGCGATATGCCCGTTCCTTTATCATGCTTTAATTGTGCTTTGTATCCATCATCAAAACAGACGGATGCCTGTCGGTTCATCCGTCTGTTGTAATCCATAATTTTTGAATCCCGGTACGATTTCCGATCAGTGAATCAGGCTTGCCATCTTCATCGCTTCACGGATGGACGCCTTTTCATCCTCGGAAATATGGCAGATGGGACTGCAGGGCAGACCCGGCTCACGCCCCATGAGGGACAACGCATATTTAATGCGGATGGAAAACTGGTTGCCGATAATCGCCATCCACACGGGGTAAAGCCTGGCTTGCAGCGCCAGCCCTTCCTGGTGCTTGCCTTCCTTGGCCAGCTTCCACATTTTCACGCACAGCTCGGGAAACGCGGTTAAAATCGCGGAGATTGCGCCGTCCGCACCCAGATCGAAGCAGGAATAAATCATTTCGTCGGTAGCGGCAAAAACCAGTCCCTTGTGGCCGATGCGCTGCTTCATCTCGTACATGGCCATAATCCCGTTGCGTGCCTGCTTTACGCCCACAACATACTCGATATCCAACAGGCGGTCCATCAATTGATAGGAGATGGTGTTGGGTTCGACAACATTATAAATCACAATCGGCAGCTTGATCGCATCGGAAAGAATGCGGTAATAATTCAGGTTGCCTTCGTCATCCGGTACCATCGGCCCATAGGAAAGGGGCGTTACCATCAGCGCGTCCGCTCCCGCGTCCCGCGCGGCGGCAGCAGCGCTGAGCGCCTGCCGGGTGCTGTTGCGGATAATCCCGGCGACGATCGTCATGCCGGGCGCCACTTCCTGGATGGTCCGGATCATGTTCCCCAGATCCTCATCGGTCAGCGCGGCGCCGTCACCCGTGCTTCCGCCGGGGCTGATCGCGTCCACACCCGCGTCGGCAAGGATTTTGATTTCCTTTTTAAGCAATGCATAGTCCACCTGATAGTCCGCATCAAATGGTGTTATCAGCGGTGCGATAATGCCCTGTAGCTTTTTCTCCATAAAATACTTCCTTTCTGGATACATTTGATTTTTTAAAGAGCCGTTAATATGTCTGACAAATTATATATTAGCAAGCCTCTTCTCGCTTGTCAAGCATATATGTCTTACTTTTTTAGAAGGGTTGGCATTATTCCTATTGAACAATGTATTTATAGATATTATAGAGGATAATAACGTAATATTGCCACCAATTAAAAATTTTGCACAACTTTTTATTCTATTATTTGTTTAATTTAATACTTGACGGAAAGAATATTTTACTATACCATTTCAAAAGAAGTCAGACAATTTTATAACCGATAGGAGAGATATTCATGACGAAGAGAGAAAAGTTCGGATGCGTACTACTACCCCTGGTAACCCCCTATAAGGAGAACGAAGAAGTCGATTACGATGCATATTCCGCATTGATCGAGCGTATGATCCAGGATGACCTGTGCGATACCTTTATTGTAACCGGCACAACAGGCGAGGCCAGTCTGCTTACTTTTGACGAACGGGTCAACCTGTTTAAAACGGCTTATAAAACCGTAAACGGCCGGAAACCGGTGATCGCAGGCACCGGCTGCGCTTCCACCAAGGAAACCATCGCGCTCACGAAGGCTGCCGAGGCAATCGGGATCGAAACCTGCCTGATCGTCGCGCCATTTTACAACAAACCCGATCAGGAAGGGTTATACAACCATTATAAGGCGATTGCCGAATCCACAAAAGTTGATATTATCCTGTATAATATTCCTATCTTTGTCGGCGTGAACCTGAATTCCACCACCGTTGCGCGTCTGGCCGCCTTCCCCAACATCATCGGCATCAAGGACGAGGCAGGCATCAACCCCACACAGGTCACAGACTTCTTCCTGGATACCGCCGATATCGACCCGAATTTCCTGATCTACAATGGCGACGACGTCATGCTTCTGCCCACCATCTCTCAGAACGCCATGGGCATCGTATCCGGCGGCGGCCACATTTTCGGCCATGAGATCCGCGAGGTATTCCGCCTTTTCGCCGAAGGCAAAAATCAGGAAGCCATCGCTACCTATATGCCGGTGTACGAATTCTGCCGCTGTTTCGGCCTGTGCGGACGGATTTTGCCCAATCCCATGCTGCGCAAGGCGATTGAAATGGTCACCGGCCTGCACATCGGCCCGGCCCGCAGCCCCCTGACCCCCGTACGCCCCGAAGAAATTGAAATGATGACGAAAGCGCTGAAAAAGGCAAACAAGCTGTAATCAACCCGGCGCTGCTCCCCCCGCACGGCGGCAACCGCTTTTCGCCGCCGCGCAGGGCGCATTCAGCATCATTTCCCCAATTCCGAAGCTTGCGCATTTACGGGTGCGCCTGCCATCGCGGCGCACCCACGCGCACTTATAAAGGAGGTATATTCCCTATGAGATTTTCTGCTGCCTTTCAGCTTGGTTCAGGCCGTGTCCTGCAAGGCCCCGGCGCCATTGAACAAACCGGTCGTGAAGCCCGCCCCTATGGTAACAAAGCGCTTATCCTCGCCAGTAAAACACCATGGGAAAAATATGGTGAAAAGCTGATCAAGAGTCTTTCGGACAGTGATATCGAATATACCTTCTACCTTTTCGAAGGCTACTGCTCGGACAATAATACCGATCAGATCGCACAGGCTATCGACCGGGAAGACGCTTCCCTGGTCATCGCCATGGGCGGCGGCCGATGCCTCGACACCGGAAAATGGGCCGCCAACAAAGCGGGCGTCCGCTGCGTTACGGTGCCCACCTCCGCGGCGACCTGCGCCGGATACGTGTCGCTGTGCGTTTTGTACGACGATACGGGAACCACCCTGAAAACCGTATTCTGCCATCACGAAGTAGCCGCCATGCTGCTGGACACGGACATCATTATCGGTGATTGTCCCGCGCGCATGTTTGCCTCCGGCATCGCCGATGCCTTGGCTAAATTCCCGGAAATGGATTTTTCCCTTCACAACGTTTCGGGCTGGGATCCCGGGGTTATGCCCTTTCTCGGCCTTGCGATTTCCGATTTCAACAAGAACGTTTACCTGCAAAAAGGGCTGCAGGCCCTTGCCGACGTCAGGAATGGCCGGACGACCGACACGGCGGAGGATGTGCTGACCGTGAATATCGTCACCACCGGCCTGATCTCCTGTATGGCCAACAACGGCAAACAGATTGCCGTTGCCCATTCCATTTACGACTGTGTGTGCGCGCTATTCAAGCCGCAGCGCGCCAAATATCTCCACGGTGAAATCGTATCCTGCGGTCTGGCCGTGCAGATGGGGATCAACGGATACTCCGAAGACCGCATTGATGCCATGCTTTCCTATTTAAAGGAATTGGGCACGCCCACCTGTTTGCGGGATATTGAAATTGAGCCCACAGATGAAAACTTTGCAAAAATTTCCGACTACATCATTCGTTCGATGGATATAACGGACGAGGATGTTCGCCGGAGAGTAAATGAGAATCTTTTGCGTATTCGCTAGGCGAGCAACGGTTTAGTCTCCCGTGGGACGACGCTGCGGATTTTTTCCGGCTCGGTTTGTACTCTGTTTACAATGCCTTGGTTTCATACCGGGCATCCGGCAAACCGATGCCGGCACTCCGCCGCCGGGTCGCGCGGAAGATTGGCCGACGCAAACCAGGATACGCAGGATATATGTTGAATATTTTTAAGGAGGTAATCCCATGAAACGCATTCTGACTGTTGCCCTGGCCTTCCTGTTCCTGACCTCTATGATGATGTCGTCCGCATCCGCCGTAACGGATACCGGCGTTGTCAAACTCGCTTTTACAGATTCACCCATGATGACGATCGGTGAAGAACAGTATCCGCATCCCTCGTACGCGGCGATGCTGGCCTTTAAAGGCGCTTTTGAGAGCTATACCAACAACCGGTTTTCCGTTGAGCTGTTTCCCTATGGTGTGCTTGGCGATGCCGATTCCAACCTTTCCGAGCTGCTGACGGGTACGCTGCAGGGCGCAACGCCTGCCGACGGCACCCTGTCATCCTTCTGCCCCACCGTGCAGATTTTGCTGATCCCGTATCTTTTCAAAGATATTCTGGTGGCATACGAGCTGCTCGACAGCCAGTGGTTCGCTGATCTCCGCGATCAGATGGCCGCGGAGTCCGGCCTGCGCATCATCGCCGTGTATGAAAACGGCGGCTACCGCAACTTCACCAACAACGTACGCACTGTGAAAACCGCTTCCGACATGGAAGGCCTCAAGATGCGCGTGATGGACTCCACCATCTACCGGATCATCGTGGAATCCCTGGGCGCCTCGGTTACGGTTGTCGGCTTTGCCGAGCTTTACAGCGCGCTGCAGACAGGCGTGGTTGACGGCGAAGAGAATTCCGCCATCACCGTCCTCAACGCTTCACTGGATGAAGTGCAGAAGTACATGACCGTGGATCAGCACCTGCTGGGTCTGGCCATGCTGACCATCTCCGAAGATTGGTATCAGGGTCTGAGCGAAGCTGACCAGGCCGCCGTGCTGCGTGCCGGCAAGCAAGCAACCGTTGCCGCCCGCGGCGCCGTGCGCACCGCCGAGTCCGCCGCGTTTGCAGCGCTGGCCGCCAATGGCATGGAGATTTACTACCCCTCCAGCGAGGAGCTTGCCACCTTCAAGGCCGCGTGCCAGCAACCTGCCATCGACTGGCTTTATGAGAACTTTGACAATGATTTGATCAACCAGATGCTGGCCATCGTAGATGAGGCCGGCAGCCATTAAACCTTCATGAACAACTACGCGCATTCCCCTGCTTTCAGCAGGGGAATGCGCGCTCAGGACCTCTCAACATGACCAACAAAAAGGAGGAGGTCAAGCTTGAAAAAAGTGCTTCACGCCTATCTGAAGTTGATGGATTGGCTGGATACGCTTGTGAAATGGGTCAGTTCCCCCCTTTGTGCCGCCATTGTTGTTGTGATAACGATTCAGGTATTCTCTCGGTTTATCAGTTTTGTCAAGTCCCCGGCCTGGACGGAAGAATTGGCGCGGTATTTAATGATCGCAATGGCCTTTTTGGCCGCAAGCAACGGGATCAAAAACTGGAACAATATCAGCGTCGATTTCATAACGAAGAAGTTTTCTCCAAAAGCGCAAAAGATCATCGACGTCTCCATTCAGGTTACCGTATTTGCGCTTTTGGTTTTCACCGCTTATATCTGCTGGAAAACCTTCGGCAAGGTTGGGTTCCGGCAGAAGAGTTCCACGCTGCAAATTCAAATGATTATTCCTCAAAGCACGCTCATCATCGGCAGCATCGTGATGAGTTTGCAGCTCGTCGGCGTGATTATCCGGCAATTTATGAAGGGAGATGGTGACGGTGCTTGAGTTTGTGATTGCCATGGTGATATTGATCGCTCTGATTCTCTTTAATGTTCCCATCGCGTTTTCCATCAGCGGCACAACGCTGTTTTATATCATGATCACCAATCCCGCCAACGTATCGGCCATTCCCATCCGCATGTTTGCGGGCGTCAACTCCTTTACGTTGATGGCGCTGCCACTGTTCATGCTGGCGGCGGACCTGATGGTCAGCACCGGGATATCCGTCAAGCTGTTCGATTTTGTCCGCATCCGCCTGGGGCGTCACCGTGGCGGCCTTGCGTACGTCAACATCGTCGCCAGCACCATTTTCGGCAGTCTGTCCGGCGCAGCGCTGTCCGATATCGCGGGGCTTGGCAAGGTGGAGATCGACGCCATGTACGAGGATAATTATCCCAAGGATTTCTCGTGCGCTATCACAGCTGCGTCGTCCATCCAAAGCCCTTTGATTCCGCCCAGCAACATTGCCATCCTGTACGCAGGCACCATGTCCCTGTCGGTCGGCGCGGTTCTCTACGCTGGTTTTATCCCGGGCATTTTGCTCATGCTGAGCCAGATCATCTACGTCAAGCTCAACAGCAAACGGCTGAACCTGCCCAAGCATGAGAAAATCTATACCAAGCAGGAAAAAAAGGTTCTGGTCCGAGACGGTATTGTTGCGCTGATTATGCCTCTGATCATTCTGGTCACCATCACATGCGGCATAGCAACCCCCACCGAGGCGGCGGGCCTTTCCGTACTGTACGCGCTGATTATCGGCTTTGTGTTCTTCCGCAGCGTTTCCATAAAGAAGCTGGCCAAATCGCTGTGGACGACCTCCAAAAGCAGTGCGAACCTGTTTTTGATCATCTCGTTTTCCTCGGTATTCGCGTGGGCGATCGGCATCGAAAAGATACCCGATCAACTGGCCCAGCTTTTGATCAGCGCAACTGGCAATAAATATATGATGATGCTGATCATCAACCTCATCCTGCTGATCGTCGGCATGTGGATGGAAACCGGCGCGGCTGTGATGCTGTTCGCCCCCATCCTGTCCCCCATCGCGGTGGCGGCGGGTTTCAGCCCGGTTCACTTTGCGGTGATCATGCTCACCAACCTGACCCTTGGCTTGATCACACCGCCGGTCGGCGTTGTACTGTACGCGGCCGCCGCAGTAGGCGAGCAGAAACTGGAAGCTGTAACTAAGGCCACGCTCCCGTTCATTATTATGGGGTTTGTCGTAATTGCGCTGATCGTGTTTATGCCGGATGTCGTTCTGTTTCTTCCGCGGATTTTCAACTTCGTCCAGTAACGGCCCTTCCCCTGAACAGCAGATTTCCGGGTTCGCACCTCCCGTGAAGCACTTGCCCTGCGCATGCTCCCGCCGTAGGCCTCTCTGCGTTTATTCCAATACATTGTTTACAACAAATTTTCAGCTTGCTATAATGTGATTGTATACAAGCAGAGAGGTGGAACCCGATGAAACCGGCAGTCAGCGATGTGGTGTATAAAGGCATCAGCAGTCGGATACGGGACGGCATTTATCCGGTAGGATTCAAAATTCCCACAGAGCAGGAGCTGTGCGCGCAATTCTCCGTAGGCCGTTCCAGCGTCCGGGAAGCGACAAGCATGCTCCAGGCGCACGGCTTTATTAAAAGCAAGCGCGGAAGCGGCACCTATGTGATCTCCAAGTTCGGCAACCAAACAGATACGCTGAACCAGTGGATGGTGGAAAATCAGGAAAGCATCGCCGATTATATGGATGTCCGTCACAGCGTTGAAAGCCTGTCCCTCAAGCTTTTTATCAAATCCTACGACGTCAGCGCCTACAATCGCCTGCAGGAGATCGAGAGCCAGTTTGAGCAGGCCATCCGGAATGTGGACGTTGATACGATCGTCGGCATGGACGAAGCGCTGCATATGGCAATTGCCAACGCTACCGGCAACCAGCTGCTGATCGACATCAACAACAAGCTGATCGAAGCGTTCCGCCAGTACCGCAACATCACCTTCGCGTGTGACGCCGGGTACGAATCGGCCATCGCGGAGCACCGCAGAGTTTTGGAAGCCATTCAACGGCAGGATACGGACGACGCACTGTATGCACTTCGCATCCACCTGGAGAACTCCTACAAGTTGACCTTTACCTCCATTTCGAAGGCATAACGGATAGCGGTTTTCTCCGTTATTTATCGGGGATTGCATCCGCTCCATGCGCACAATGCCGCAGCAAGTGCTATTCGGCAATCACATACGCTATACCAACCCAACAACTGAAACCTTCCCGAAGTAAAAAACATGGGCTGCCGCAGCCGATAAGCTGCGGCAGCCCGTTTATTATGAATCGGCAATTGATTTACCCTATTGTCATGCTCTGAACTCCAAGCATGTTTCAGTCATCATCGTTTATCTCATTGCCTGTATCAACCGGGCGCCGTCATCCGCCGCAAAAGCAAACCCGTTTCAAGCCCAGCAGCTCGGCCGCTCCTGCGATCGTGATGCCGAAAAAGAGCACTTCCCTGCCGATGCCGAGATACTCCACAATCGTGCCGTTGCTCAGCGTGCTGCCCGTGCACAGCACAAGGTCCGGCCAGCTGAGCACCGCATCCCGGTAGTCGTTCTTTCCGTGTTCTATCCGTATTCCATCGTTCACCTTGCCCACGTTTTCCGGGTTCAGGTCCAGTACCCGCAGCGGAAACGCCTGGGAAAGGGCTTCGATCATGGCGGGCTGATAGCCGACCAGCGTGATTTTCGGATGTCCGTAATGCTCCTTTACATAACCGGCAAGTTCCCTTGCGCAGCATTCCGGCTCATCATTTTTACAGTGTACGGTGCCCTTGGCCAGATTCAGCTTTCGCATTACAGCATTCAGCGACGCAATGTAAAGGCCGAGAGCGCCCTTGTCGTTTTCGATATCCAGTGCCAGAACATCGCCGAGGGTTCCGGCAAACTCCGCGGGCGAATCCGTAAACGCTTGCCCGAACGCTCCCCTGTATTCGGCCTGGAGCATTACTTCCTTGCCGGTCAGGATGGGATAATCCCTGCGGGCCGTATCGCCGATGGCGTCCTTGGGGGACAGCGCCTTGGCCCGAATTCCTATCGGCTCCGCCATCAGGCCGTGCGCTTGCACCAGCTCTGCAAAACGGCGTTTCAGCTCCGGGTACAGGTTCTGCGCGTTGATTTCCATAACGGACATAGGATTCCTCTTCTCTTTGACTGTTAGAAAATAGCGGCAGAGCCGCGGCCCTTTGAAGGTTTTGCAGTAAAATGACCGGACTAACAGGGTAACGGCAGCGTATCCGAATACGCCGTTTCAACTTGTCAAATAACCTTTTCGGGTCGTTATCGCCGCTCGCTTCATAGCGCCTTGGGCGCTGCTCGCTCGCTTACCCCTTTGTTGTAACGCAAGCCTTTGGACTTTCAGCCCTGGACCCTTCTTTTTTGACTGCCTGAAGCAGCGTATCCGAACACGCTGTTTTTCAGTACGTACGAAACTATCCTTTCCCCCCGTTTATCTTTTGAGCAGTTCGGATACAGCGCTCTGCCGGTGTTATGACGGATGAGGATTGTACAGCTTCATCCTATCGGATCGGTTCTTTCCTATCAATGCGGCATATCTTCCCGCCGTTTACGGTGCTTGCAAAGCGGGAATCCGAGTGCTATATTCCAGATAGCGTTACAGTAAGTCGGTGCCTTGTACCGATACGCTGTAGGATTTGCGTGAGGTTTGTATGAATGTAATTCAGCTTTCCAACGGTACCCTGGCCTTCTATCCCCCGGAAAATCCGCTTCCCGGCTCGCCTGCCATCGTCATTTGCCCCGGCGGGGCCTATGCCACGCGTTCCGGCTTTGAGGGGGAAACCGTCGCCCGTTATTTTGCGGACCGCGGCTTTGCCGCCTACGTGTGCGAATACAGCGTCGGGCCGGAGGCACGCATGCCCCGCCCGCTGCTTCAGCTTGCGGCAGCCGTCGCCAAGGCCCGGGAGCAGTCCGGTTTCGTGACGGTGTGCGGGTTTTCGGCGGGTGGCCATCTGTGCGCTATGCTGTGCACCGCATGGCAGGGTTTGGGCGCTTCCCTTGGGATTTCGGACACGGTTATCCGGCCGGATGCCGCCGTGCTTGGATACCCGCTTACCTACTATCCGGCGCATATGCCCCTGCAAGCGCCGGAAGCCTTCGGCGCGGTAGATGGCACCGACGGGATGCGCGGCATTCCGGAATACTTCCAGCCTGCGCTGCGGCATACGCCGGACGGCCCCCGGCTGGACTTTGAAGCCATGTCGGCCGCCTATCTGACCGGCTGCCCTCAGCCGGACGACGCCACGCTGCAAAGCCTGAGCCCCGCGCTGCGGGTGAACGCAGATACACCGCCCGCCTTTGTGTGGACCAACGCCACCGATCCCCTGGTGCCCTGCGGGCATTCCCTCCGCTACGCCCAGGCGCTGCGGGAGCACGGTGTGCGTTTTGCGCTGCACCTTTTCAGCCGGGGCGGGCATGGCGAGGGTCTTGCCGAAGATAATCCGGAAAGCTATGTATGGCCGGAGATGGCCGTGCGCTTTTTACTCTCCGTACGCGCGGGCGCCTGAGGGCAGCTTTCCCCCGGTGGACGCAGGCACTTCCACGCCGCTGTAGCGGCGGCGGTAATTGCTGGGCGTCATCCCCGTATTTTTTGCAAAGCACCGGTTAAAGCTTGATATTTCCCGAAAACCGCAGTGCATGGCGATTTCCATCACCCGTATATTGGTAATGCTCAACAGCAGCGTAGCCTTGCGCATGCAGGCCATCGTTATGTATTCCTTGGGGGATATCCCCACCACCTCATGGAATACATGCCGGAAGTTGCTGGCGCACATATGGCAGGTTTCGCTCAGCATTTCCACGGAAGGGATGGTTTCCCTGTCCAGACTGTCATTAATGGCTTCGAGCGCCGGTTTGATAAATGTCAGCTTCTGGTCGGTATGCATCGGCAGCTTCGGCAGATTGGCCGACGCGTCCGATAATGTAAGTAAAAAGGAATAAACGCTGAGTGCAAACCGCTCCTGCGCATGCCGCTGGCCCCGCAGCCGGAAGGCATTTTCCATCAACTGTATGGCCTGCTGCGCCACAGCGGGGTCTGTTTTGCGGTTCAGCACGCCGCAAATGCCCATCTCGTTACAGATGATCTTATTCACGGCGGAAATATCCCCGATGCCGCTTTGCGTAAACAGGGAGATCGGGTCGATATACACCCATTTCCACAAGGCGAATTCCTTTTCGGCATTACAGGAAATGTGCCGCTGAAAGGGAAAAACCAGCGTAATATCCCCCGGACCGCACTCCTCCACCCTGTCTTCCACATAGCTGCGGCTAAACCCCCGCACACAATATCCCAGCTCCAGATGGCGGTGATAGTGCAGGTAGGTAACCTGGAAAACATCCAGCGGGACGGGCTGCGACGGAATATCCTGGTTGCCATATGTCAACGCGGGCCATTCCACATAGATTTCCGGCACGTGGTATTCACGGCGATTTTGCATAGTTTCATACTCCTTTTGCAAAGATGTCAGCCCCTCCATATACTATACTGCAATCAACAGGCTAGCCGCAAGAATATTTTTTAGGAGGTATCACCAATGAAACGGATTATTTCTATGTTTGTTGTACTAACGCTCCTGCTCGGCCTATGCGCGGCAAATGTCGCTTTTGCACAGGACGAACCCGTTACCATCACCTTTCAAACCTGGAACCCCGGTGAAGGCAGCAAGATTAAAGAGATCATCGCCGCCTTTGAAGCCGAAAACCCGGACATCACCGTAAACTATGTCTATATGCCCTATTCCGACCATCTGGCCGATCTTCAGGTGAAGATGTTCTCCGGCGAAGGTCCGGACGTATTCGGCATGAACGCGGGCGCACCCTACGAAACCTTCCGCGATTTTGAGGTGGACATCACCGATTATGCCGCCGCCTCCGACGGCGCAAACTGGACCGACGGCTATCTTCCCTTCTGCATGAACCTGCTGAACGTGGACGGCCATTATTACGGCATTCCGCTGGGCCTGACCTACGCGGGCTTCATCTGGGCCGATATGAACTACTTCACCAAGTACGGTCTGGAACTGCCGACCAACTTCACGGAGCTCAAAGCGGTCAGCGACGCCTTCCGCGCTAACGGCGAGCTGCCCCTGCTGATCGGCGCCAAGGATGACTGGATCAACGTGGACGCCTTTACCAACATCGCCGGAGATGTGGACAGCGAAGCGTTCTACGCCGCGGTTGAAGGCAGAGCGTCCTGGGATTGCGACGCCATCACCAAAGCGTTCCAGATCTGGAGCGACTGTTTCACCGAAGGCATTTTCCAGGACGGCGCGCTGGGCGTGAACATGTACAACGATTGCTGGGATATGTTCGGCACCAATGCCAAAGCGCCCATGATGGTTAACGGCTCCTGGGTGATGGACAGCTATCTGAGCGGCGACCCCTCCCTGCAGGCGGTGTTCAGCGGGGCCGACAGCAACCACAAGCCCTTCCTGATGGACTGGAACAACGACGGTGCTTCCAGCGGCGTAGCCGCCTCCATCGATGTGGTGCTTTGCATGAACACCAACAGCCAGCACAAGGACGCCGCCTGGAAATGGATGACCTACCTTGCCAGCCAGGGCCAGGATGTGCTGATCAACCAGGGCATGAGCTACTGCCCCAGCCGTACCGATATCGCGCTGAACGTGGTCGGCCTGACTGAAAACGGCCAGGAAAACCTTGCGTACATCGTATCCACAGCGGCTGCCAACACCAAGGGCTACCGTACCATCCCCTACGCGGATCTTGACAACCAGCTTCACGAATGCCTGACCGCCATCGCCACCGGCGATATGACGCCCGCAGACGCCGCGGCGGCCATGGAAGCCGTAAGCAAGACCATCGAACGCTGACCCTGCCGCAGCACCGGCGGCGCCGACCGGATCAATTCCCGCGTTTACCCCATCCCGCCGGGAGGTCATCCTCCGCCGCACAGGCCCGCCCGCAAACGCCGCCATTTTTCAGACGCCATGGAGGGATGCCTTTGAAATGCTCCCCATGTTTGTCCGAAGCGGCGAAAACGGCAAGCATACATCGGCAGGCAGGGATTTTCGGCCGGTACTACAGGTACATCGCGGGAGGCTGTATAAGCCTCCCGCGACCCCTACGCAAGGAGGTCACGCGCCCATGCAAAACCACCATACAGGCTACCGCAGAAGGGATTACGCCAATTACTGGTTCATTGTGCCCATTTTTCTGCTGTTTGCCGTTTTCATCATCTATCCCATCGTGTATAACTTCAACATCAGCGGCTACGACTGGAACGGCGTAAGCCTGACGCGCAAGGCGGTGGGGCTGAAAAACTACGAAGCCACGCTCCGCGACCCGGTCTTTTGGAAAATCCTCAAAAATTACGCCGTATTCGGCACCTACACCATCGTAATTCAGGCGCTGCTGGGCATGCTGTTCGCTTCGTTTTTCATCAACCGGATCAAAGGCTCGTCCGTATACCGCATTCTGTTTTATCTGCCCGCCGTAATCACCCCGGCCATCATCGGCCATGTGTTTTCCCGCTTCTTTGAAACCAACTACGGTACGTTCAACACGCTGCTGCGGGGCCTTGGGCTTAACTCGCTCACCCGCACCTGGCTGGCGGATCCGACTCTGGCGCTGGGCTGCATCATTTTCGTCAACATCTGGCAGTGGACGGGCTACTCCATGTTGCTGTACTACGCCAACATGCTCAACATCTCCGAGGACCTGTATGAGGCGGCCGAGATAGACGGCGCGGGCAAGGTGCGCCAGTTTTTGAAAATCACGATGCCGCTTTTACGCAGCACGCACTTCACCGTGTTCATTCTGGGCGCGCTGGGCGCGCTGAAATGCTACGATATTGTGTATGTGCTCACCAACGGCGGGCCCAACCACGCGAGCGAAACCTTTTCCACCTACATCCAAACCCTTGCGTTTTCCACCTTCAAGCAAGGCCGGGCCGCAACGCTGGTGGTGTTCATGTTTGTGATCGCCATGGTGATCACCGCCCTGCAGCTTATGCTGTATTACCGGGGTGACCATGAAAAGGGGCTGATGTCATGAAAAACTCACGCGCCTACAAAGCCACCGCCGCCGTGGTGTGCGTGCTGTTCACCGTTCTTTTCATGTTTCCCCTGTGCATCATGGTGTGGCGGTCCTTCCAAAACGGGGGCCTGCCCAACTACACCAAGGTTTTCGACAGCTACAACCTGCTGCTCAACTTCTGGGTCAGCATTAAAATCGTAGGCGGGACGCTGATCGTGGTTACGGTGGCGGTTTCGCTGGCGGCTTTCGCGTTTTCCAAGCTGCGGTTCCCCGCCAAAAAGCTGCTGTACTACATTCTGCTCGCCGGAATGATGATCCCGGTCGCAGCCGTAGTGTTTCCGCTGTTTCTGATTGTGAAAAAGCTGGGGCTGCTGGGCTCCTCCCTGTCGCTGATTTTCCCGTACGCCACAACAAGCGCCTGCTTTAACCTGATCATCCTCAAAAATTACTACGATACGATCCCCGATGAGCTGATGCAGGCCGCGCATATCGACGGCGCGTCCAACCTGAAGATTTTCACGCGGATCATGATGCCCGTCGCCCAGCCCGGTTTATCCGTTGTGCTGATGCAAACCTTCCTCGCGGCCTGGAACGAGCTGCAAATGGCAAAAACCTTCATCACCGATCCGCTGAAGCAGCCGATCTCCGTCGTCCCCATCCGGTTTGCGCAAACGATCAGCAACATGAACTTCACAACGGAGATCATGTATGCGGCTTTGGTGATCTGCCTGATTCCGGTCATTCTGTTTTACATTTTCGCGGCGCGGTTTCTGGTGGCAGGGCTCACCAGCGGCGCTGTAAAAGGATAAGGAGCATATGATATGCGCTTGCAATACCAGGACTATTATGACAAGGTGATGGGCTGCTGGGTCGGCAAAAACATTGGCGGCACCCTGGGCGCCCCTTTTGAGTGCAAACGGCAATACAACGGCGAGGTTGATTTTTATACCCAGGATCTTTCCGCCGGGCCGCCCCCCAACGACGATCTGGACCTGCAGCTGATATGGCTGGCCGCGGTGGAGCGCTACGGCCGGAACGTGAACGCCTCCATTCTGGGCGAATACTGGCTGAGCTATGTGATCCCCAACTGGTCCGAATACGGCATGGGTAAGGCCAACCTGCGTGCGGGCCTGCAGCCCCCTCTGAGCGGAAAAATTGACAACCCCTACTGTAACAGCTGCGGCAGCTTTATCCGCTCGGAAATCTGGGCGTGCCTCGCGCCCGGCCAGCCGCAGCTCGCGGCCCGCTACGCGCGTGAGGACGCGATTGTGGACCATGCCGAAGAAGGCGTATACGGCGAGATTTTCTTCGCCGCCGTTCAGAGTGCCGCCTTTTCACAGCACGATCCTGATACGCTGATCGACATCGGCCTGAGCTATATTCCCGCCGACAGCGCCACTACCCGCGCCATCGCCGAAGCCCGCCGCTGCTACCGTGAAAAGATGGACATCACCCAGGCCCGCATCGCCGTGCACAACGCCGCGCCCGGCACCTTCGGCCTGCAGCTGTGGACACTGGACGAGATTCCCAGCGAAAACAACGAGGGCATGGCCTTGGGGCAGTCCGGCTTCGACGCCCCGGAAAACGTGGCGTATGTGATCCTCGCCTGGCTGTACGGCGAAGGGGATTTCGGCAGCAGCGTCTGCATCGCCAACGCCTGCGGCGAGGACACGGACTGCACCTGCGCCACACTTGGGGCGCTACTGGGCATCCTCGGCGGGGCGGCCTCCCTTCCGCAAAAGTGGACCGCGCCGCTCGGCGACCGCATCGCCACGATGTGTGTGGACCGCACTAGCGCCGGAATCTGGATTCCGGCCACCACCACCGAACTAACGGAGCGCGTGGTGCGCGTTGCGCCTCTCTTTCTGGGCCATGAGCTGTGCGATATTTACGCGGCGGGCGGCGCGGCGTTCGAATGCCGTGAGGGCGCGGCGCTCTACTGCCCCGGCCCCCAGCGGTATCTGCCCGGGATGAACGGACACAAGAAGGATATCAATCTCACCCCCAGCGAGGTGGCCAACCTCTCGCCCTATCATGTACGGTTCGATTCCACCGCGTTTTCCGTGGATATCGATTATCAGGATAGCATCACCTTTACCCCCGGCGTGGAGCGTGGTATAACGGTGACGGTGGTCAACTCCTTCACCATGTGCCAGCAGCAGTGGGTGAAAATCACGCTGTATGCCCCCGGCCAGGTTACGGTGCATTCCCCCGCGGCCTGCCTGCTGCCGCTGAACACCACGGTTGGCTCCAAGGCCGAATGCCATTTCACCTTTACCCCCGGCGACCAAGCGCCCGCCCGGCTGGAAATGATCGTAGACGTTGCACTGGAAGGAAGGCATTCCGATACCGCCGTCAAGGTGCTGCTGATGGCGCGGGAGCCGTAACACCGCTCCCCGGCCATACAAAAAGCCCTGTACATGCTGTATGTGTACAGGGCTTTTGTTATCGGGTGGAACTGTCAGGCGAAGCTTTGCAGCAATGCTTCCAGCTTTTCCGCTGAAACCCGTTTGTCGATCATCGGTTCGCCATCATATAGGGCAGGGAGCTGCTGTTGATAGGTAGGTCTTTCCGCCTGATACAGGATGCCGATCGGGATCTTCGGGCCGTATTCCATGCTGCGGAGAATAGCCGATTGCAAATCAGTGGGGTCGTACCCGGCCTCCAGCTCGTAGGTATGATCCCTGTAATAGCCGAAGGTGTTTACCTTATTGAAGCTCACACAGGGCTGGAGAATATCCACCAGCGCGTATCCCTTATGCCGGATGGCCGCCTTCATTATCTTCGCAAGGTGCTCCCTGTTGCCGCTGAACGACCGTGCCGCGAAGGTAGCCCCCGCCGCCAGCGCGATCAGCATTGGATTGAACGGCTTGCTCAGGTTGCAGGCTCCCGTCCGGTCTGTACTGCAGGAATCGGACGTTGGTGAGGTCTGGCCCTTGGTGAGTCCGTAGATTTGGTTATCGTGCACAAAGTGCGTAATATCCACATTGCGGCGGATGTTATGCAGAAAGTGGTTGCCGCCCTCGCCGTAGGAATCGCCGTCGCCGGTGTTCACGATCACCGTCAGCTCCTGATTAACCATCTTAGCCGCCACCGCTGCGGGCAACGCCCGCCCGTGCAGCCCGGAAAAGCCGTTGGCATTGATATACTGGTTGAGCTTGGCCGCCTGCCCGATACCGCCGACCAGCAGCACCTTGTTTGGCGCAAGCTGAAGATCATCCAGCACCGTTGTCAGCGTATTGACGATATCGTAGTTGCCGCAGCCCGGACACCAGGCGGTTTCCGTTACCTGAAATGGGATGTTCGTCATGGTTGCACCTCCTTGGAAAGCCCGAGGGCTTCAAGCCCCGCCACGATCTCATCCACCGACAGCTGCCTTCCGTCATACTTTAACAGGCTATCGGTGCAGCTCAGGTTCGTTTCCATGCGGATGAGCTTCGCCAGCTGCGCCGTGGTGTTTTGTTCCACGCTGTACACGGCCTCGGCCTGTTTCCAGTATTGCCGCAGCATTTGCTGGGGCAGCGGGTATACGTCGCCAAACAGCAGCGCACCCACGGCGTATCCGCGTTCGTTCAGCACGCTAACCGCTTCACGGATGGCGGAGGATGTGGATCCGAAACCAACCACCAGCGTATGCGGCTGCGGCGCGCCTGTATAGTCCGGCTCCAGCAGCTCAGCTTTCAATCCTTCCAGCTTGCGGGCGCGTTTGTCCACCATCTGCACGCGTACCTGCGCGCTTTCGGTGATCACGCCCTCCTCGGTGTGCTCGTCGCTGTCGCTTCGTACCAGTGCGCCGCTCCTGCCGGGAACGGCAAACGGTGATATCCCGCTTTCGGTTACCCGGTAGCGCAGATATGGTTCCGCCGCGTCCGTTTCAGCCGCAAGAGGCGTCACGCTGGTCATGGCCTTTTTCACATCCGGCGGTACGAGGGTCGCCGCGGAATCGGACAGGTATTGGTCGCTGAGCAGCAGCACGGGGATTTGATACTTTTTGGCCAGCTGCAGCGCGCGTGCCGTTTGATAGTAGGCGTCCGCATGGTCGCGCACGGCGATCACCATGCGGGGAAACTCTCCCTGCGAGGCAAAGCAGGTAAACAGCAAGTCGCTTTGTTCCGTGCGCGTAGGCAGACCCGTGGCCGGGCCGGGGCGCTGCACATCGGCAATAACGACCGGGAGCTCGGCAATGCCCGCCAGCCCCAGCCCTTCCACCATCAGCGAGAATCCGCCGCCGCTGGTGCCGACCATCGCTTCCGCGCCCGCGAAGGCCGCGCCCAGCGCCATGTTGATGGCCGCGATTTCATCCTCCGCCTGTTCCACTACCAGCTGCTGTTCCTGCGCGTGCGCCGAAAAGAAGTTGAGTAATGTGGTGGACGGGGACATGGGATACGCGCTGTAAAACCGAAGTCCTCCCGCCAGCGCGCCCATGGCCATGGCCTCCGCCCCGGTAATCAGCAGCCGTTTCTCCGGCTGCGGCAGCGGAAGCTGTTGGGACAGCGTGGCGTTATCATAGCCCTTGTGGAGGGCTTTTTGGTTCATATCCAATATTTTTTCCGGCAGCGTCTCCCGCAGCACCGCCTCGGCGGTTTCCAGCGGCAGCCCCAGCAGCTTCATCAGCGCGCCGATGCAGACCACGCCGATCGTCCGCGCGCTGCCCGCTTCTTTGGCCAGACGCTTGATCGGGATGGGAACGATGCGGGGGTCGGTCAGTTCCAGTTCCGGGTCACACAGCAACAGACCATCAGGTTTCAGCCGGGCCTGGTGTTCGGTATAGGTCAGCTTGTCATAGGCAATCAGGATATCCAACGTGTCCACATGCGCCGCTGCCGGGCCGGGACTGAATCGGATTTGGGCAAAGTTGTGTCCTCCGCGTACACGGGACATGAAATCCCGCATGGAGAACAGCTGGTACCCCTGGCGCTGTACTGTTTTTTCCAGAACACCGGCCATCGTTTCGATGCCGTCGCCCGCAGCGCCGCCAATGCAGATATTCATCAGAGGAACTCCCCCTTTCTTATTACACAGTATACCCAACTTTCACGCATTATAACAGTAGGGCAGGCAGAAAATCCCACATGGCCCGTTTGAATCGATTGTTTTAGCGTACAGACAAATTCTCGCCGATACTACTTTGAATATCGCGTTTTCGATGGTAAAATAAGTTCTATTACGCAAAGGAGTGAAAGCGATGTCTTCCAACGGCCGCATCAAACGGGCGCTGTATGCAGCGTTTCCGTACACCATTCCCATTTTAACGGGATTCGAGTTTTTAGGGATAGCCTATGGTTATTACATGATCTCGGAGGGCTTCAGCCCCCTGTATCCGATTATGATCAGCGCCACGGTATTTGCGGGCTCCATGGAGTTTGTCGCCGTCACGCTGCTGCTGGGCGCGTTCGATCCCATCCGCGTGCTGCTGCTGACACTCATCATTAACGCAAGGCATCTGTTTTACGGCATTTCCATGCTGGACGCGTTTAAAAATGTAGGCCGGAAGAAATTCTTCCTGATCTATGGCCTGTGCGACGAAACCTTTTCCGTTAACTGCACGGCACAGTTGCCGCCGGATGTGGACAAGGGCTGGTTTATGCTGTTCGTCACGGCGCTGAACTACAGCTATTGGCTTTCCGGTACGGTGATCGGCGCCATTCTCGGCTCCGTGGTGCACATCAACACCGAGGGTCTGTCGTTCGTCCTCACGGCACTGTTCGTCGTGCTGTTTGTGGAACAATGGCTGAAGGAGAAAGCCCACCACAGCGCGCTGCTGGGGCTGCTGGCTACCCTCCTGTGCCTGCTGCTGTTTGGCAGCGGAAACTTTATCATACCGGCCATGCTGGTGATTGTTGCCGGTCTAGCATTCTTTAAAAAGCCGCTGGAGAAAGCAGGTGCCTGCGAATGAGCATGACGCTTACCCAACAGATTATCACCATCGCCATGGTGGTGCTGGGCACCATGGCAACGCGGTTTCTGCCGTTCATCCTGTTTCCGTCCAAAAAGCCGACGCCGAAGTTTGTGCAGTATCTTGGCGCCATGCTGCCCTCCGCCGCGCTGGGGCTGCTGGTGATTTATTCCTTCAAGGATGTAAACATCCTCGTCGGCAGTCACGGCATCCCCGAGCTGATTGCCACCGCGGTTGTGCTTGCGCTCCATCTGTGGAAGCGGCAGATGCTGCTTTCCATCGCGGGCGGCACCGTGCTGTATATGCTGCTGGTTCAGTTGGTTTTTTAACGGTCTGCCGGACTCACCTCCCCGCGTTCTTGACGCATCCGCCGTTCCCATCGTATAGTATAAGCAATACATTTTCTTCGCGGAGAATCTGCCTGCCTGTCCCAACAGACCTGTAATAAGGAGTTCCGTCGGCCACGACGAGGAGGAGTACCCCTTGAAGCCTTACTTATCCAAACTTCTGGAAAATGGAATTATGCTGGCCATTGTAACGGGCATTGCGTATTACCTTACCTATCTTTGCCTGAACGGTTCGCTGGCGGCGTATGCCCTGCCGGACGATCTGATCGATATCGACATCCCCGACATCATCTCCACCATGATCGATTTGATCTACAAATTCTGGCAGGTGCTGATGATCCCGGCTGTCGGCCTGCTGATCGGCAAAGCGTTCAAGGATGCCGAGCTGATCCGGCTTTGGCGGTTTTCCATTGTGATGATCAGCGCCGTGGTATTTTCCATCTCCCTGCTCAACCGTTTTGAGTCCAACAACTGGATTTTATTGGGCATCATGGGTTTCGAATGGGTGGAGGCGCTTTTCTATGCGTTCACCCACGGCAAGGAAAACAAGGGACTGCCCGCCAAATGGACCCATTATAGCCAAACCCTGGCCGCCGCCAAACGGACAAATGAGCGAGTGGCCCTGGGCATTGGATATCTCGCGGTAATCATCGCCGTGATGTATGTACTATCCAGCGCGATGATGGAGCATTCCGCGCTGACGGCGCTCAACCGGGAGGATTTCTTTGTTGCGTTGGACTATGATAGCCAGGTGGTTGTGTATGAAACCGACAACAAGTATGTGCTGATGGCCAGAGATGGTAGTGCCCTGCTGCCAAGGTATGAGGTGGTCCGGTACGACCATATCGGAAAGCTGGAATATGTGCACACCGGGATTTTGTCGCTGCCGGACGGGTATCCGGGCTACGAATAGAAACCCGGTTTCTACAGCACGTTGATACAATACAACAACCCCGGTACGCTTGGATGCGTGCCGGGGTTGTTGTTTGGATATCGTTTGAAAGCAGTGCTTTACTCTCTCAGCTTTCGGTCAGGTTGAACACGATGGCCTTGGGCCGGGTCATGGCTTCGATTGCGTATTTCACGCCCTGCGTGCCCATGCCGGAAGCCTTAACGCCCAGGAACGGAAAGTGATCCGGTCCGCGCTCCGTTTTGTTGTTGATTTGTACGCTGCCGACTTCCAGACGGTTGGCGATGAAAAACGCGTCGTGTATATTCTGCGTAAACACCGAGGACTGGAGGCCGTATTCCGACCGGTTGGCGATATCAATCGCCTGCTGGATATCCTTCACGCGCACAATGGGCAGCACGGGGCCAAAGGGTTCCTCCCACGCCAGCCGCATATCGGTGGTAACATGGTCCACCAGCGTCGGCTCGATCAGGTCTCCTGTACGGTGGCCGCCGGTGAGCACCTTCGCGCCTTTCGCAACGGCATCTTCTATCAGGCCCATCACATAGTCGGCCGCTTGGGTGTTAATCAGCGGCACGATGGTAGCGTTCTCCCGCGGATCGCCGACCTTCAGCTTTCCGATTTGCAAAAGCAGCTTGGGGATCAGGCGCTCCGCCACGCCGTCATCCGCCAGGATGCGCTTCACGGCGGTGCAGCGTTGCCCCGCATAGGCATACGCGCCGGAGATGATATTCTGCGCTGCAAAATCCAGATCAGCGTCCGGCAGCACAATGGCCGCATCCTTGCCGCCCAGTTCCAGCATCAGGGGCACCATGCCCGCTTCCTTTGCGATGTGCCTGCCCACCGCTGTGCTGCCGGTGAAATTGATAAAGTTGATCCCCGGATGGGTCACGATGTAGTCGCCGATCTCGCTCCCCCGCCCGGTGATGGTGTTAAGCACCCCCGGCGGCAGTCCCGCGGCCTGCAGCACATCAGCCAGGTACAGCGCGCTGACCGCGCCCTGGCTGGCGGGCTTCAGCAGCACCGCGTTGCCGCCGATCAGCGCCGGGGCCACCTTGGATGCCGACAGGTTGATCGGGTAGTTAAACGGAGAAATCGCCAGCACCGTACCCAGCGGCACGCGGCTGACATACGATATCTTGTTCTTGCTCCCGCCCGGAAAATTATCGCCGCTGATCGCCTCGCCCGCCATGCTCTTGCCCGCGTCCGCTGTGTAGCGGAAAAAATCCGCCGTGCGCTGCACCTCGAACACCGCGGAACGCTTGTCCTTGGCAATCTCCATGGTCAGCACATCCGCGATATCCTCCGCGTGCTCCTCCAGCAGATCGGCCGCCCGGTAGAATACGGCGGCGCGCTCGTGGACGGGCGTCTGCGCCCATACGGGCAGGCTGGCCTTGGTGTTTTCAATGGCACGGTCCACGTCCTCGCGGCTCATGGCAGGCACGCGGCCCACAAACGAACCGTCCACCGGCGAAACGATCTCCAGAAATTGGCTGGAGGATGCCGCCACCCATTGGCCGTTATATAGATTGCAGAAGGTCTTGTCAGCGCTGCATAGATGCTGAAACATACTTTCTATCTCCTTTCGCTGCTCACAGGCGATGCCGCCTGCATGCAGGATCCATAGGTACTATACCAGAATCAACCAAGTTTCAAACAAAAAACACAAAGCTCTCCCGCTGGATGCTTCGGGAGAGCTTTGTGTTCATACTGTTTCATTGCTGCGCCAGTTCCCGGGCAAAGGAAACGGCACGTGCCAGATCTTCTTCGTTCGGCCGGCCCTTGTTGAGCCCGCCGAAAAGCTTGAGAAAGCTGTTGGTATTCAACCCCGGGCAGTTGAAATCGCCGATGATTTCGTAGCCCTTCTCCGTCAGCTTCTCCCACAGCGCCGTATGGTCGTTCAGCATTTTGCCATGCAGCATGGTTTCGTCCTTCATGATAAAGCGCGGCACTCCATCGGTGGAAAACACAAACGCTTTCCGGCCTTCCGTTACGGGCAGTGCCTCAGCCAGCGCCATCAGCTTTTCGTGGTGCGCGCCGCTGTAGATACCCGATCCGAACCCGACCAGATCATAGCCCGCCAGTACATCCGGGGCCACCTCATCCGGCGCAGCAAGCTCCGCTTCCAGGATATCCGCCATGGCGCGGGCCACCTTCAGGGTATTCTGATGATGATAGGAGGCAACGATTATCAGTGTCTTCAAGGTTTCATTTCCCTTCTTCATACCGCAGTTTCTCTATGGTTTCCGTTTTATCACAGGATTTGCGCCCGCTTCATCCTTCTGCACGGCGAATACCTCGCCGATTTCCACGCCGAACACTTCGGCAATACGGAACGCAAGCTCCAGCGAAGGCGAATACTTACCCGCCTCAATGGCGAGAATCGTCTGCCGGGATACGCCCGCCTTTTCCGCAAGCTGCTGCTGGGTCATCTCCCCGGCGAAAAAGCGAAGCGTGCGGATGTTGTTGGTCAGCTTCAATTTGTCATGCATTCCGGCTACCTGCCCCGTAGTAGATCAGCTTGGCCGCTTCTTCCGCAGCGGCGCCCAGCCCACCCGCAAAAAACAGCAGATTCAGCATTGCGGAAACCGGATACGCAAGCGCCAACAGAACCAGTCCGCCAATAAACCCCACCATGAAGGCGCTCACGGAAATGCGCGTAAATTTCAGTTCGATCATTTTGTCGCGCTCATCTTCCACCATGGCAGCGCTGATCGCGCTTTCAATTTCCCGGCTCTCTTTCCTGCGCTCCTTCACCGCGATGGATACGGACAGCAGCACGTGAAAGATAATCTGCACCACGATGGTCAGGAGGATTCCGACGCCGATAAACTTGAGCATCGTAACCGCAAAGAACTGGGTATCATCCCACCCCACAATTCCCTGGCGCACCTTGCCGAAGCTATACAGCCCATAAGCCCCCAGCACCACAAGCGTCTGCACAAGGGTGACAATCGATTTTTTCTGTTGATACTCCATGAGATAATCTCCTTTCGTGCCCTTTTTTCCAGGCACATTCGCATGGTATCATTCGTTTTACGTATTGTCAAGTATTTTTTACTTTTTGTATACTATACTATATTTTCTATTCGAAACATCGCAAAGGGCAAAGGAGGATTTTCCCTTGATTTTGTGGAACGAAAATAACAAATAAACCTTCTCATTCCATTACGGAGGACGCCTATTATGCAAGTTGAAAAAACGCAGAACCATGGGGATGTAACACTCTGGATCACCGGACGGCTGGATACCTCCACCGCGTCGCAATTGGAAACGGAAATCCAAAATTCCATGGAGGGAATCACTTCGCTGGTGCTGGATTTATCCAAGCTTGACTACATCTCTTCCGCCGGGCTGCGCGTACTGCTTTCCGCCCATAAAAAGATGCTGCCCAAGGGCGGCATGGTGATCCGCAACGTATGCGAAAGTGTAATGGAAATCCTTGCGCTTACAGGGTTTACCGACTTTTTAACCATCGAAGCATGATCACCTCCTTGTTCAAGCACGGGACAGGCCCGGAAAAACAGTTTGTGGACAGCGCATTCCGGCGCTTTTTTGTGCCTGCATTGTTTTCAAACCTTGGGCTTGCGCTGGGCAGCATGGTGGACAGCCTGGTGGTGGGCAACAAGCTGGGGCAAAACGGGCTATCCGCCATTGCGCTGGGCATCCCCGTGTATATGTTCTACAATGTGCTGAGCTACGGTTTTTCCATCGGCGGTTCCATCCGCTACGCGGCGCTGATGGGCAACGGGGACAAGCAAGCGGCGAACCGCCTGTTTTCCAATGTTTTCACCTTCCTGCTGCTGGTTTACCTGGTCACCGTCGGGCTGGGGCTTTTCTTTCTGCCGCAGCTTTTGCAGTGCCTGGGCATATCCCCCGCCCATGCCGGTCTCTATGCCATCGCGCGGCGGTATGTGCGCGCGCAGCTGATCTGCGTGCCCATCCTGTTCTGCCAGGGGCCGCTATACTTTTTTGTTCACAGCGACGGCGCCCCCAAACGGGCGGCCGTGGGGCTGACCGTATCCAGCGCGGTGGACATCGTGCTGAATTATGTGTTCGTTATCCGCCTGAATATGGGCGCGGAGGGCTCCGTATGGTCCACAGCGGCCGGTGCGCTGTTCTGTGTTGCCATCTGCGGCTCCCATATTATAAAAAAACGCGGAATGCTTCGGTTTACCGGGTTTGTGCTGGAGTTTGCCAAGCTGCGGCGGGCGATTGGCAGTGGGTTTGCCTCCGCCATCCAGTACCTGTACCAGTTTGTCGCCATCCTGCTGATGAACAATCTGCTGCTGCGCCTCGGCGGTGTTGCGGCAGTGGCCGCGTTTGATATCCTCTATGCGCTGTCCACGCTGGCCGTGGCCGTAGCCGACGCCATCGGCATGGCCGTGCAGCCGATGGTTTCCACCTACCTGGCCGAACGCGACGAGGCCGCCGTATACCGTACGCTGAAGCTCGCGCTATGGTACGGATCGGCGCTGTCGCTGCCGGTGATCGCGCTGCTCACCTTCGGGGCGGAAGGTTTGGGCCGTTTCTTCGGGCTTTCCGGCGACGCTCTTACCATCGCTGTGAACGCCCTGCCCCTGTACTGCCTCAGTATTCTGCCCGCCTGCTGGAACCAGATTGCCATCAACTACCGCCAGACCACCGAGTGCGGCATCAGCGCGCTGATCATCCAAACACTGCGGCTGCTTGCTTTCTTCCTCCCCGCGCTCTATTTGCTGTCACAGTCGGGGCTTGTCGCCCTGTGGTGGGCGTATGTGCTGGCGGAGCTTGGCGCCCTTCTCTTCGTTATATTCACCCATCAAAGCAGTGCCGCTCTTCTGCCCGCAATCATCGGCACGTATTCGGACCATATCAGCAGCGCGGAAATGCTGGGTAAGGTTGTGGAGCAACTGCAGAACACCTGCGAATCGTGGGGATTTGGCGCGCAGCAAAGCTATTTTGCCACACTGGTGGTGGAAGAGCTATGCGCTGCCATCCTGGAGGACGCCGGACAAAACCACCGCCACGATATCCTGATCAAGCTGACCGTCGTGGCCGACCGGGATGGATTTTCACTGCATCTGCGGGATAACTCGCTGGCGTTCAATCCCTTTTCCGATGAAAACGGCCCCAACGCGCTGGGTATGTCCATCGTTCGCAAAAAAGCGAAGGAATTCTTTTACCGACGGTATCAGGGGTTCAATACGCTTGTGGTCGTACTGTAACCCCCAAAAGGAGTAAAGCATGGAAGCAAAGAAAAAACGCAGGTTTTCCCTCGGTTTGAAAACCGCCGTCGGGATCATCGTAATCGCCCTCACCCTGAGCGGTACCGCCCTCCTGTTCGGGTACCAAACCTACAAATCGGCGCTGGAGGAGCAGTTGATCGATACCGCGTATAACCTGGCCGAGACCATCGCCTCGCAGGTTGATCCCCTGTCGGTGGAGCGCTATCTGGCCTCCGGCGAAACGGACGGCGCCTATTGGAAAACGCGGCAGCTGCTGGTGGACATTCAAAGCAACAACGACATCAAGTATGCCGTGGTCTGCAAGCCAACCGAAGAGGGATTTATCTATCTCTATGATACGGATCCGACGGACAGCGCTTATCAGCTGGGCGATTTCAGCAAGTATTACGAGGGCGGTTTTCTGCACAACAAAGCCAATTTTCTGGCCGGTAACCCGATTGATCCGATCATCTCCAATTACGAGTTCGGCTGGCTGCTCTCGGCCGTGGTTCCCATCAAGGATGCCGATGGCGTGATGCACGCCTATGTGGATGTGGATCTTTCCATGGATGAGATTATCGCTACGCTGAACGCATTCCTTTTCAGGCTCGCCGCCAGCCTGTTCGGGCTGACGTTTTTGCTGGCAATTATTCTGCTCGCCGCCACGCGCCGGATTATCGTAAGGCCCGTCAACCGCCTGGCACAGGCCACCGCGGAATTCGTATCCCATGAAGAAATGCGCATGACCGACAATCCTTCGCTGGAGATGCCGGAGCTTAACACCGGTGATGAGATCGGCCACCTGTATCGTTCCATCCGCCAGATGGAGAAGGATATTTACGATTACATTGAAAACCTGACCGCCGTGACCGCCGAAAAGGAACGTATCGGCGCGGAGCTGGATGTGGCAAAAAACATTCAGGCCTCCATGCTGCCCTCCATCTTCCCCCCCTTCCCCAACCGCAGCGAGTTTGATATCTACGCCACCATGAACCCCGCCAAGGAAGTAGGCGGCGATTTTTACGATTTCTTTCTGCTGGACGAGGATCATCTGGCCCTCGTCATGGCGGATGTATCCGGTAAGGGCGTACCCGCCGCTCTTTTTATGGTGATCGCTAAAACGCTGATCAAGAACACGGCGCAGACGGGCGCCACGGTGACCGAGACGCTGGAAAAGGTGAATAACCAGCTTTGCGAAAACAACGAAGCTGAAATGTTCGTTACGGTGTGGTTCGGCATTTTGCAGATTTCTACCGGTATATTAAAAGCTGTCAACGCCGGACACGAATATCCTGTAATCCGGCGTGCCGGGGAAGCCTTCGAGGCGTTCAAGGATAAGCACGGCTTTGTACTGGCGGGAATGGAAAATATGAAGTACAAGGAATACGAGCTGGTGCTGCACAAGGGCGATACGCTTTTCCTGTACACCGACGGCGTTCCCGAAGCGATGAACCCGGCCGGCACGCTCTATGGAATGCAGCGGATGCTGGATACGCTCAATCAATACCAGAGCAGTGACTGCAAGGCGCTGCTGCAGCACATGAAGGTAAACATTGATCAGTTTGCCGCGGAGGCCACGCAGTTTGACGATATCACCATGTTGTGCCTGGAGATGAAGCCGTAGTAAGCGCCTTTCATTCATCCCCAAAACATCCGGGGTCTTGCCCCCTGAGGATACAGCACATTCACCGGCTTCCACGGCATCATCACTCTTTGTGGAAACAGCCGTAAATTGTGGGTGTATCCGCTCATCCTCCAGACATGCAGAAAGCCGGTGCCCGAAGGCACCGGCTTTCGCTGTTGCTTTCCCTTGCGGGAAAGGAATGGGTTTGGTTACTCGGTCACCACAGGATAGCTGGCAGCGGCCCAGCCATTGTTCATGCCGCCGCTCAGGTTGTAGGCTTCGTAGCCCAGCAGCCGGAGGATCGCCACGGTCTGGCTTGCGGTCTGGCCGGTGTAGCAATGCACGATGATGGTCTCATCCGTGGGCAGCTGGGAAGCAAAGTTCTGCTCCATGCCGGCGCCGTAGGGATTGTTCACAGCACCCTGAATGTGGCCGGCCGCATAGGCATCCGCCTGACGGACATCATATACAAAGTAGCCGTCCACTTCGCCGTCGATGATGTCGAACAGGTCGGAAGCTTTGAAGTTGTTGTATTTGAAGGCGGTATCGGCTTTGGAGACCATCTCTTCAAAGTAGGCGGTGATGGCGGCCTGCACGTCGGGATCCACATCATAGGTGTCATCCGTCAGGGTGGCGACATCGGTGGTGATATAGGCTTCATAGCCTTCGGTCTGGGAAATGCCGTTGTTGAAACCGCTCTGCACGTTGGCGGCATATTTGCCCGCAACATTCAAAAGCGCGGTGGTCTGGCTTGCGGTCTGGCCGGTGTAGCAGTACACATAAACCGGCACATCATCGGGGATGTTCGCAAGGGCTTCGGGGATCGCCATGCCAAAGGGCACGTTCACGGCGCCTTTGAGGTGACCTTCCGCATAGGCATCCGCCTGGCGGACGTCCAGGATCAGCATATCCTCACCTGCATCCATCTTGGCAAAAAGATCGGCGGGTTTGATCACCACTTTGGATCCGTCATAATTGGTAAAGTAGGCCATGGCCTTCTCCGCAACCACGGAAGAAACTTCCTCTGCAAAGGCAACAACGGAAACGGCTACCAGCACAAGGGCAAGCAACAGGGCTATCGATTTTTTCATACGATTTTTCTCCTTTTCATTGTTTGTGTATTACGATGCGTCCTTGTTGGTGGGCGCAACAACACCGGAAGGGATATCCACAGGATAGTTGGCATTGGACGACCATTCCAGGTAGGCACCGTCGTAAATCTTCATGTTTCTGTAACCTGCGTCATACAGGCGGAGAAACACCTCGGCGGCGCGCATGGAGGTTTGGCAGTACATGATAATGTCGTTCTCGGGTTTGATTCCGTCCTGCAGGTAGTTGATGCGGGTCGTCTGAATGTTTTTCAGGGTTCCGTCCGCGTAGAAGTTATCATAGTAGTCCACCATAACGGAGGACGGCACCTTGCCGCTTGCATAATACTCTTCCTGAGTACGGACATCCAGCAGCACCGTGTTCTTGTCGGGCTCGTTGACCTGGTTCAGCACATCCTGCGCGGTGGCAAGCCATGTTTCATCCTTGTCGGCGGCCACATACTCAGTGGGGACGATTTCGGGCACCGCGTCCGTCAGCGTATAACCGGCGGCAACGATCGCCTTCAGGCCTCCGTCCACGACCAGCACATTGTGGTTTTGGTACATCAGCATCGTCCAGAACAAACGCGCGGCGGTCATGTTGTCGGCGTCATACGCTACGATCACCGTATCATTGCCAATCCCCTTGGCGCTGAGCAGCTTTTGCAGCTTAGACTTGGAGGTCAGCATATTTTTGACCGGGACATTGATCACAATCTCCGATAGCGGGATATTCACCGCGCCCTCCACATGGGAAACCGCGTAGTCCTCCTCACTTTGCATATCGACGATTACCGCATTATCCTGTCCGATATAGGTGGAAAGATCCGCGGCAGGGATGATAATCTTACCGCTTTCTGCGTAGTCGGACGTATTGCAGGCTGTAATCATGCCGGTGGTCAAAACCAAAACCAATAGCACAATAACCGTTTTTACAAACCGTTTCAAAGCCATTGTGTCTCCTCCATTTCCCTGTTAAACTCCTAAAATATTATACTTGATTTGGAATTGTTAAGGTAATAACAATGTTTAATATATCATACTGCTTATTTATGCCGTGATAAGATTCCGTAATATGCTATACTGGTTTTGGCCCCTGTGCCGTTTATAACGCCAAGCAGAAAGGATGAACGCCATGAGATCCGCGCGGAAGGAAACGCTTTGGGTTTTGGGTTTTCTGCTCGTGTGGTTCGGCCTGAACCTTCTGTTTCTGGCGCGTTATCCGCTGGTGCATTCCGATGAAAGCTGGCTGGGCGGGCTGACCCGAAACATGATGGCGCAGGGTTCTATGAGCGTAACCGAGCCGTTTTTTGATCTCAAGCCTCGCTATCCGCACGCGATCAAGATTCTTTTTCACCTCCTGCAGATGCCCTTTATCGCCCTGCTGGGGTATTCCGTGTTTTCCCTGCGGCTCGTGTCGCTATTGTTTGGCGCGCTGTCCCTGTATATGGTTTACCGCTGCGCCCGGGAAACGGCTTCCTTTCCGTTATCGATGGCCATCATGGCAGCCCTGTCCGTCAACGGCCAGCTGATCCTGGCGGCGCACACCGCGCGGCAGGAGATCATCCTGCTGTTTTTGATGCTGTGCCTTTTGCTGGTGCTGCTGCAAAGCAAGGGAGACATCACCCCGCGCATTGCCGTTACACTGGGCATCCTCACGGGGCTTGGCATCGGGCTGCACCCCAACAGCTTTCTGTTGGCTGTGGGCTGCGGCGGCGCGATGCTTTTGCTCATGCTTGGCAAGCACCGCTTCGCATGGAAACCGGTTCTGCTGTATTGTGCCATAACGGGAGCTTTTGCGGCTCTCTTTGTGGGCATCAGCCTCTCGTTTGACCGGCAGTTTGTGCCCCATTGGCTGCGGTATGGGGACACGGAGTTTGATCTGCTGGTGCCTGTTACCGGCAAATTCGGACAGCTGTTTGCTTACCTGCGGCGGCTGTGGGGCGGCGTCAGCGGCACCTATACGCTGCCCAATCTCAAGCCGCAGCTCATCCTGTGCGCGGTGCTGCCGGTGCTGGGCATTGTGCAGGCGTTGCGTACCAGGGCTTTTGCGCCACTCTCGGCGTTGGGGATGGCTGGCGGCGCCCTGCTGGGCACCATCCTGATCGGGCGCTACAACCAGCTGAGCGCCATCCTGTGGATGTTTCCCTGTCTGCTGCTGCTCGCGCCGCTGCTTTCAAACATCAAAGCGTCGGCAGCCGCCGTTCCAGTGCTTGCGGTTGCCTTGGCCGTAGCCGCCTGCGGCCCGGTCCGCGACGCGTATGCCTGGAATTATGCGGAGTACACCGCGCAAATCAGCGCGTATGTACCGGCGGATATCAAAACGCTGGCCAACCTGAACACGGGCTTTTACTTTGAAAACGACAAGCTGCTGGATGTGCGCAATCTGACGTATTTAAAGGAAAACAACATGACCTTTGCGCAGTATGTGGAAAGCCGCGGCATTCAGTCTATCGTATGGTCGGAGGAAATGGATTATCTCTACGATCACCGTCCCAGCTTCAACGTGCTCTACGGCAATCCGCGTTATGTACCCGAGGTGGAAGCCTATCTGGCGGAGCGCTGTACGCTCGTCGGCTCTTTCGAAAACACCGGGTACGGCCTGCGGCTTACGCAGCTGACGGAGGAGCCCTGCATGGTGCGCGTGTACCGCGTTATCCAAAACTAAATCATGAATACCGTGAGGATTGCAAGTATCATCGCCGCAGCCGCGTAGTGGAACTGCAGGCATAGTTTAACTATAGCAGAGTTTCTCGGCAAAGGCTGCGGCGAAAAGACGAAGCAAAATTGCCGCATTCAAGGTTTACATGTTACTCCCTGAGCAATTCCCGCAGACGGTCCACGATGTCCGCGCCCCGGTTGTCCATCTCCTCCACAATGCCGTGCGTATCGGCTTTGATCAGGGCGATGCGCGTCGCCAGCGCCGCGGCCTCCTGCAGATCGTGGGTTACCAGCACCACCGCCGCGCCGGTGGCTTTTTTAAGCGTCCGAAGCGATTCCTGCGCGCTCTCACGGGAGTGGATATCGAGGCTGGAAAACGGCTCATCCAGCAGCAGCGCCTTGGGCGACAGCGCCATGGCGCGCGCCAGCGCCCCACGCTGCTTCATGCCGCCGGAAAGCTGGTAGGGGTATTTCTCCTCCGCGCCCTTAAGGCCCATCTCAGCCAGACAGCGCATCGAAAGCGCCCGCGCCTCACCCCGGCCCAGTGCGGGGTTTGTTTTTTTGAGCGCGTATTGAATGTTCCCGCGCAGCGAAAACCACGGAAACAGTTGATCGAAGCTCTGGAACACCATCATCTTGTCCTTGCCCGGCGCGGGGGACGGCTTCCCGTCCAGCAGCACGCTGCCGCCATCCGGCGGCAAAAAGCCCGCCAGTATCCGCAGCAGCGTGGTTTTGCCGCAGCCGGAGCGCCCGACAATCGCCAGTGTCTCCCCGCCGCTCACGGAAAAGCTGATGTCCCGGAGCACTGTTTGCCCGCCGAAGGATTTGGTCAGGCGGTCTGCCGTAAGCATCATGACACCTTTCCCTCCTCCGCCGATAGGCTCCACCTGCGCAGCGTTTTTCCTTCCAGCCGCTCAAAGATGAGCCCTTCCACCAGCATGCCGATCACCGCGACCAGCACAATCCCGGCAAACAAGCCCGCCGTGTTCATCATGGTGCGTTCCTTGTAAATGTACCAGCCCAGTCCGCCTGTCGCGCCGATCGCGCCGAAGATCATCTCCGCGGAAATCAGTGCGCGCCAGGCCCGCGCCCAGCCGATGCGAAAGCCTGAGAGCAGCTGTGCGAGGGAAGCGGGCAGCAGGATCTCAAGGATAATTCGCACCCGGCTCATGGAAAAGCTTTGTCCCAGGTCGGTATACAGCGCGGGGGCGTTTTTCATGCCGCTTTGCAGGCTCAGCAGGATAGGCCACAGGCACGCGTGCACAATCACCAGGGTTACGGCGGGCGTACCGGTGCCAAACCAGATCACGATCAACGGCAGCAACGCCATGCCCGGCAGCGGGTGCGCCAGCACGGTCAGCGTGTCCACCATGCGGTCGGCAAACGGGCTCAGCCGGGAGGCAATGCCCAGCAGCAAGGCCAGCACCAGGCTGATGCAGAACCCAAGCGCGATAATTCCCAGCGAAAACAGGGTTTGCAACAGCAGCGTCCCCCCGAAAAATCCGTGATAAAACGCCACCGCCACCTGTTCCACCGGCGGGAGCAACAGCGGTGATATTTGGGTGAGCTTGGCCGACGCTTCCCACACGAGCAGCAGCAGCACAAAGAAAAACAAACGGCTGACCCAGCGCTTTTCATAAAACGCGCGCCGCAGAGCCTTCATGGCGCAACCTCGGCATCGGGAAACGCATAATCCGCCGCGGTCGGCGCTTGGGATAACAGTCCCATTTCCACCATCGCGGCGGCCAGCTTATCCACTCCACTCAGTGTTTTTCCGTAAATTGTGCCGTTGTAACTCATCATGCTGTATAACAACTCCGCATCCACCCCATACACGGGCGCCAGCTTTTCGGCGGCGGCCGCAAGATCAGCATTGATCTCGTTGATGGCGAGGGTCAGGCTCTGCTGAAAGGCATCGTACACCGCACGGTGATCTTGATACAGCCCGGTTTTCGCCACGCCGCAGATAAAGGTGAACGGCCCGCCCATCACATCCTGCCCCGTCAGGATTTTGTGCATGCCGTTTTGCAGCTCCAGATCGGCATACGGCGGCGTGGTGATATGCAGCACAATCTCCCCGCCCGCCAGCATCGCGCTCATTGCGTCGGGATGGCTGAGGGAAACCAGCTGTTTATCAAAGCGCTCAGGATCGCCAAACTGCTGCTCGGCGGCCAGACATAGTAAAATGTGCTGCGTGCAGCCGGGGCTCAGGATGGCGATGCGGTCGTCCTCCCCAATATCGGAAAGCGACCGGATATCGTCACGGTTGGTGATAAGGGAAACCTCATTGGCCGAAAGCGCGGAGAACGTTTTCCAGTCCATGCCGGTATCCACGCCCAGCAGCATCGGGCCGATACCCATAAAGCCGATATCGATGTTCCCGGCAAGCATCCCCTCACGGATGGCTGTCGGGCCGCCCAGCTGCACCCAATTGATCTCCGTATCGGGCAGGGCCCTCTCCAGTATGCCCTCGTCCTTCATCACCTGCAGGGGCGCATAGGCAATGCCAAACTGCTCGGCAATGGTCAGGGTTTTCTTTGCACTGCCGCCACAGGACGAAAATAAAAACAGCGCCGTTACCAGCAGCAGCGGGAGAACCGCTTTCTTCTTCATGCTTTTGTTCCTTTCCCGGAATAGGTTCGCGTGATCACCATGGGGTTTCCCCGGTCGTCCAGCACGCGCAGAGTATCGTAATACCGCTGCACACGCGCGTCCATATCGCCGTTCTGCGTCACCAGCACGCAGTGGCCGAAGCGGGCGGTGGCGTTCTCCGTTTCGGGTATCACGCTGCCCTCGCTGTAATTATACCCCGCGGAAAGCACACCGGGCAAGGCAAGCAGCGTTTCCACCGGCGTTACGGAGGCCACCGTGCCCGGCCTGCAGAAGGGCATCTGCACCGATACCTGGCAGCCCGCGCCCCGATGGCCCGCGCTTTCCGGCAAAACAGGCGTAACCGTTTCCCCCAGTGCCAGGCGGATGACCGCCTCCAGCAAATCAAACCCCGTAACCCAGGGGATGAATACATCCTCAAACGCGCCGCCCACCCTGGCGGATGCCTCGTTGACGATCACGCCGCGTTCCCCGACCAAAAACTGGATATACAGCGGGCCTTGCGCAACCCCCAGCGCCTGCGCTACTTGATCGGCCATGCGGCAGATCTCCCCCATCCGCTCACGGTGAACGCTGGGGTAGCGGTGTGCGGCACAGATGCCGATGTGCAGCGGATCGTCGATCAGCTGACGGTCGGTAAGGGTAAGCGGATATACCCGGCCATGATACACAAAAGCGGAAAGCGTAAGCTCGTCGGACGGATAGAAGCTTTCCACCAGCGCCGTATCCTCCCGGGAGAACGAAAGCGTTTCTTCCAGACGTGCCATGGCCTCCCGCGCGCTTTGTACCTTGAACACGCCGCGCTGCCCCTGTGAATCCAGCGGTTTGATCACCAGCGGGGTGTGCAGCGCTTCCAGATCCCGCTCCGCGTCCCCGCGCCGCACAAAAACATGGGGGGCGTTGGAAATGCCTAAGCGGTCAAACGCCCTTTTCATCGCGTATTTATTGGTGGCCTTGCGCGCGGTTTCCACGGAAATCGGCGACGGCAGCCGCAGCGCCTGCGCCACAAGCGCCGCCGTGAGTACCGGCTGGTCCGAGCCGACGGTAAACACGCCGTCCACCCGATGGGTTTTCGCCGCCTGGATGCAAGCCGGTACATCAAACGTGCTCACGCGCTCATGCGCGTCGCACATACCGGCTGCCGGCGGATGGGCCAGATAATCCGCCAGCACCACGTGGTGCCCCATGTCGGTCAATTTTTTCGCCGCGTTCAGCTGGCATTGCGAGCCTCCCAGCAGCAGCAGTTTTGCCAAGTGCTTGTCCTCCTCGGCGTACCATTCGCCCTTATCTATGCCGGATGCAATCTCCGGCATCTTGCCTGCGTCTGCCGCCTATGATACAATTCACACATCAAACAATGTTGGCCCGCCCCCTGCGGGGCATTTTCCCGCGACAGCCGTCAGCAAAGCGCACAGCACGTATCAGGCTGGCATGCACAGGAGACGGGCAAGGATACTTCACAGGAGGTGATCGCATGCACCGGGTGGAATGCCTGGGGGATTTGTGCCCGCTGCCGCTGATGAAGCTGCTGCAATGCAGAGAACAGCTCAGCCACGGAGAGCACGTGATGATGGTAACCGATCACAGCTGCACCTGCCAATCCATTCTATCATATTGTCAAAAACAAAATTACCATACGCTGATCAACGAACCCATTCCCGGTATTTGGGAAATCACGGTTTTTCAGGATACCAACGCCTGAGTCTTTTTCAGCCGCTCAGCAAATGGTGGTCGGCACCATATTTTCAAAATATTTCTTTACAGTGGACATCTGATAATTGTTGTTTTCCGCCTTATGCTTGTAGATGATGGACACATCATACCGAAGGCAGAAATCTTCCGTATCCACAATTTTCAATTGCTGGAGATAGATTTCTTTTTTCACGGCCATATAGGGCAGAAAGGAAAGCCCGTTCCGGCCGATAACCATGGATTTGACAGATTCTGTGGTATCCAGATGGTAGGAAATGTTGAAATCCTCCATCGCGTAGCCCATGCCCTTCATTTGATTGGCAATCATGCGGTAGGAGGAATAGTTTTCATCCAGCAGCACCAGCGGATGGCTTTTCAGCGCCTCCAGGGACAGGCTGGGCCGCACGTTGTAATCCGTGGCCGCCACCAGAACAATCTGGTCGGAAAACACGTTGCGGCAATAGAGGCCCGGATCGTCCGTCTCCCCTACGATAAAGCCGATATCCGCCTGGTTTTCCATCACATGGCGGATGACCTCGCGCGAGGGCATGGACGACAGCGTGAACGTATAGCCCGGAAACCGCTCCTTGGCCTTGACCAGCGAACAGGGAATCGCATAATTGGCGGCTACCTGGGTTGCCACCACACGGCAGGTTTCGCTATGGTTGCGAAGGTTATTAAGCTCCTCCAGAAACTGATTGTACGTAAAAATCAGCTGTGCGGCATAACGCTGGGTAATCAGCCCCGCGTCGGTAAGCTGTATGCCCCGGTTGCTGCGTTCAAACAGCTTGCATCCCAGCGTATCTTCAATTTTTTGCATCTGCAGGCTCAGCGCAGGCTGCGAAATATGGGATACGCCGGCGACCTTGGATATGCTCTTCTCCTCCGCGATCTTCAGGAACAGGTTCAGGTGTTCCAATTGCATGTCGGTTTCTCCTCCCCGTGTTCTGCCGTAAAATGGAATAATATAGGTTGATATTCCATTAGTTTTTATTATACCACCTAATCACTTTGCCATCAACGTTGCTTATACTAGATTGTGATAAAATTGTCTAATGCAACACAAGGAACTTCAATGCTGCATTGTCAAACCCGCATGTTATAATGTTCGGGAGCGATATCGGCAAGGAAAGCGAAAATGCCGGCGAGAATGAGGAGGTGCTGGGATGTCTGAACCTACAACGGTACCAGTTCAGAGAACCATTACCAGAAATACCACAAAACGAAAAAAGAAGAAGAACCAACTACCGATCGCAATGCTTGTGTTTTTATTCATGGTAGCGGTTGGCATCCTGCTGTCGGTTTTCCAATCAACCACCGTGGGAATGTTCTGGCTGTTCGGCGGGTGCTTCGGGTTCATCCTGCAGAAATCCCGTTTCTGCTTCACGGCTTCCCTGCGTGATCCCTGCATCACGGGCAGCACCTCCATTACCAAAGCGGTGCTGATTGCGTTTGCGCTTACCACCATCGGCTTTACCGCCATCAAATACAGCGCGTACGCATCCGGCCAGGCCATCCCCGGCATGAGCTACGTACAGCCCATCAGCCTGGCAACGGTTGTGGGCGGTATCATGTTTGGTATCGGCATGGTCATCGCGGGCGGCTGCGCATCCGGTACGCTGATGCGTGTCGGCGAAGGCTTTATGATGCAGATGCTGGCCCTGGCGTTCTTTATCATCGGCTCGCTGTGGGGCGCCCACGATATGGGCTGGTGGAACCTGAACGTGATCGCCGATTCCCCCCGTGTTTTCCTGCCGGATGTTTTCGGCTGGCTGGGCGCGGTGGTAATCCAGCTGCTGATCATCGCCTGCCTGTTTGTTGCCGCGGACCTGTGGGAACGCAAAAAGATGGGTATTAAAGACGAGGAATAGTATTATGCTCCTGGCATAACGCTTCCAAATATAACAAACTTGAGGAGGACCTTACAATGGCAGAATATGAATTGGATTGTTTGGGCGAAGCTTGCCCCGTACCTTTAATGAAGACCGAGAAGAAGCTGAAGGATCTGAAATCCGGAGACGTGCTGATTGTGCATATCGACCACAGCTGCGCCATGAAGAACGTGCCCGAATGGGCCCGTAACCAGGGCTATAATGTGGAAGTGGATGAAGTGGACGACGGCGAATGGGACGTCGTGATCGAAAAGGCGTAACGGCCGCACCCCTTGATGCCGCACCTTGCCGTAGGTGCCCTGTAAGAAGAAAGGTCGTGGGACATTGAAAAAGTTATGGGAGAACATCAGTAAAAACCGATATTATAAAATGGTTTTTAAAAATCCATTTACGTACATCACCGGCGCGGTGCTTCTCTCCATCACGCAAATCGCCTTGTTCGCATATTCCGGCAATCCCTGGGGCGTGTCCGGCACGCTGGCAAACTGGGGCGCCTGGATTTACCAGCTGTTTGGCGGAAGCGTGGAAAAATGGTATTACTTTTCCTCTTCCGGGGCACAGGCAACGCTGAAAGCCGGGGTTTTGAATCACGGCGGAACCATGCTGAACGTAGGGTTGATTTTCGGCGCACTGCTGGCCACGCTGTTAGCCTCGCAGTTCAAGTTTAAGAAGATCAAATCGCTGAAACAGGTTGTCGCCGCCGTGCTCGGCGGACTGCTGATGGGGTATGGCGCACGCCTTGCGGGCGGCTGCAACATCGGAGCGCTGTTCTCGAGCATTTCCTCCCTGTCCCTGTCGGGCTGGGTATTCGCGGCATTCCTGCTGGTGGGCGCTTATATCGGAAGCAAGCTGCTGGCGAAATTCTTTATGTAGCCTGTTTGCAAAAGCGGTCTTTGGGGCGCTGCCATCCTGAATCCATTTCAGAAAACCGTGATGCGCTGATGAACCATCGCGGTTTTCTTCATGGCAGGGGATTCCCGCTTTGCAATGACCGCCTGCCACAGACATAGCTGCGCAACTAGATGAAAAGGAACGGGGATCATGGAAAAGAAAATTGAGAATTATGATGTAATCATCATCGGCGGCGGCGCCGCCGGCCTTACCGCAGGTATTTACTGCGGCCGCGCAAGGCTGAATACC
Source organism: Candidatus Limiplasma sp. (assembly GCA_963664595.2). GTDB lineage: Bacteria > Bacillota > Clostridia > Christensenellales > Aristaeellaceae > CAXXOK01. The sequence continues at coordinate 1,275,560 of CAXXOK010000010.1, forward strand.
CTGATTATCGAAAAGGCGCTGGTGGGCGGCCTGGCCACCTACACCAACGAGATCGAAAACTATCCCGGTTTTCCCGAAGGCAGCACAGGCCTCGGCCTGATGGAGCTGTTCCACAAGCAGGCCAAAAAGTTTGGCGTAAAGTTCAAGCTGACGGATGTGCGCGACGTGAGGCTGGAAGGCGAAGACAAGATTGTTGAAACCTTCCGCAACGAATATCACTGCAAAGTGGTCATCATCGCATCGGGCGGCAAACCGCGCCTGACCGGCGCCAAGAACGAGGATAAATACCTCTACGACAAGGGTATCTCCTTCTGTGCCACGTGCGACGCGGCCGCCAATACCGGCAAAACCGTTATGGTGATCGGCAGCGGCGACGCGGCCATCGAGGAAGGCATGTTCCTTACCAAGTTCGCAAGCAAGGTGCTGGTATCCGTCATCCACGACGAGGGTGTGATGGACTGCAACGAGATTGCCAAGGGCGAGGCGATGCGCAACGAAAAGATGGAGTTCCTGTGGAACACCACTGTGGACGAGTTCAAGGGTGAGGGCAAGCTTACCCACGTAGCGCTGAAGAACTCCAAAACCGGAGAGATTACGGATGTCCCCGTGGACACCTGCTTCATCTTCATCGGCTATCTGCCCAACACCGATATCTTCAAGGGCATGATCGATATGACCCGCGGCGGTTATGTGATCACCAACGAGCGCATGGAAACCAAAATCCCCGGCGTGTTCTGCGCGGGCGACGTTCGCGACAAGTTCCTCAAGCAGGTTGCCACCGCCGTAGGCGACGGCGCAATTGCCGGTTATGCCGCGGAGAAATACATTGCCGAGAGCGAAATGTTCGAAAACCAGATCATGGGCGACAGCCGCCGCATTGTGTACGTGTATAACGCCGCAAGCGCCGATGACCGCAAGCTGTTGGCCGATATGGAAAAATACGGGCAGAACTGCTGCGATCTGATGCTTAAGAAGGTGGACGTGTACAAGTCTAACGGCCTGGCCCAGCGCTTGGGCGTAGATCAGATTCCCTGCGTTGCCTATATCCGGGACAACAAGGTGATCGGCTGCGTATCCTGCGGCGATATCTGCCCCGATAGCATCGATAGCCTGGTCAAAAAGTAATCGGTCGGCTTTCAACCGCCATACAAAAAGCTCCCAAACACGTAGTTCGGGAGCTTTTTGTTTACCGTTATTCAATTTGACTTTAGGATTTTGCGTCTAGCCGCCATCGGGCTATTGGCACGCCAGCCGGTAAACCGCGGCGATCTCCTTGCGGGAAAGCGGATGGAAGCTGCCCAGCTTATCTCCGTTGTTGAGCAGGCACTTGGCTGCCATAAACTCAATATCCTCTTCTTTGGCGCCAAGCTCCGCAAAACGGATCGGCATGCCGATTTCATGGTAGAAGGCTTCCAACAGCCGGATGCCCTCCCAGGCGGTGCGCTCCGGTTTTTCAAAATCCATGCTCACGCCGAACACGCGCACCGCAAACTGGGCAATCCGCGTAACGCGGAAGGGAAGCTGGTATTTGAGAAACGCCGGAAACATAACCGCCAGACCCGCGCCATGCGCCACGTCGTACAGCGCGCTGAGCTCATGCTCCATCATATGCGTGCTCCAGTCCTGCTGACGGCCCACGCCCAGAATATCATTGTGCGCCACCGTGCCTGCCCACATGATGTTGGCGCGGGCATCGTAATCCTTCGGGTCCTTCATTACAATCCGGGCATATTTCATCACGCTGCGGAGCACGCCCTCACACATACGGTCGCTCAGGTCCACCTCCGGCGTGTTGGTGAAATAGCGCTCCATTACATGCGCCATCATATCCACCACGCCGCATGCGGTTTGGTAGGGCGGCAGCGTAAACGTGATTTCGGGATTCATGATGGCAAACGCGGGGCGCAGCAGATCCGAATCGCAGAAACGTTTGAAAAGCCCGTCCTCCTTGGTCACAACGCTGCTGTTGGAAGCCTCGCTGCCCGCGGCCGGGAGTGTGAGAATCACGCCCAGCGGCAGTGCCGCCGCAGGTGACGCCTTGCCCGTATAGAAATCCCAGAAATCACCGTGATAGGGAACGCCGATAGCGATGGCCTTGGCAGAATCAATCGCGCTGCCGCCGCCGACTGCCAGAATTATATCCACATTCTGGCTGCGGCACAGCTCAATGCCTTTGTAGATCAGGGTATCTCGGGGGTTGGGCTTCACCCCGCCCAGCTCCAGCGCCTGCACGCCCGCCTGTGCCAGCGACGCCTTGACCTCATCCAGCAGTCCGCTTTTGATTACGGAACCGCCGCCGTAATGCAGCAGCACCTTTGAGCCGTATGCGCGGCATAGCTCGCCTGCTTTTTGCTGGGTATCCCGGCCGAAAAAGAACCGTGTCGGGTTGTGAAACGTAAAATCATTCATGAAATTGCCTCCTGACATATCGTTTACTTATTGAGCGTTTACTTGAATCTATGGTTTCACATGCTGTTCGGGTTTTCATTTGTTTCCAGCATACAATATTTACTCCCGGTTTTCAATGGTACTATTCGTACAATACCAAAAAATCTGTATCCAATACGGGTGCGAAACAAATGTTCCATATCATTGCAGATTTCAGAATTATACCTGATTGTTATTTTTCAGAAACAGATTCGGTTTCTGTCCTCTTCTCAATGCTATGATGTGAATATAATTCTTTGTTGATGAATCCTGGCCATCATTTTTACCGATACCCGGTAAATGAATCACGCTCCCGCGGTCTCGCCGCTGATGGCTCCTCCGCCCGGCGGGGCCACGCTGTTACGCACCACAATGGAGGTGGGCAGTAATATGCGCCGCGGTTTGTGATCCTTGTTTCTCAAATGTTCCATCAGCAGGTTGGCCGCGGCGTCTCCCAGATCGACAAGCGGTACATCCACCGTGGTCAGCGAGGGGGTACACAGGCGCGACACCGGATAGTTGTTGTGCCCGACCACCGAAATATCCTCGGGCACCTTCAGCCCGCGCTCCGTTGCCCGTTTGATAAAGGTAACGGCAATCATATCATCCGTCGCCACCACAGCCGTCGGCAGGCGGTCCGAGGAGAGCAGCTTGTCACAGCAGGCTTCCATTTTGGAGATTCTCTGCTCACATTCAAACACGAGGGAATCATCAATGGGTATTCCGTTTTGCTGCAGGGCCAGGTAGTAGCCGTTGCGCCGCTCAATGCTGGCAATAAACTCACTGCTGGAGTGGATCAGCGCAATGCGCCGGTGCCCCTGGGCGATCACGTGCATGGTGGTGTTTTTTACATCGTAGGTATTATCCGTATCTACCATATTGATGGCCGGCAGCTTGCAGGCCAGCTCGTAGTTTATGTTTCCCACGAGCACAAACGGGATATCGGCGGCGCTCAGCGCGCATACGGTCTGATCGTTATACCGGGAGCGCATCAGGATAAAGCCCTGGACGTTTCCCGTGGAATACATTGTCAGGCATTTCTGCACCTCATCCTCGCGGTCCTTAGCCATCAGCAGCAGCATTTGCATGTTGTTTTTGGACAGCTCCTGCCAGAACCCGGCCAGCAGCGGCGGCACATATTGGCTTTGAAACGCGCTGGAAGCGTCCTGTGCGAGCACAATGCCGATGTTGTCCATCCTGCGGTTGGACATGCTCTTGGCGATGACGTTGGGATGGTAATCCAGTTTTTGGATGGCTTCCTGAATCGCCTTGCGTTTTTCCGGGGCAACATAGGCCTTGCTGCCCAGCATGCGCGATACAGTAGAAGCCGAAACCTTCGCCATTTTAGCGACATCGTGAATCGTTGCGCTCAAATCAATCACTTCTTGCTGCGTATTTCACCGCCGTCCAGGCGACCGCGGATGATTTATTATACAATACATACCCTGCGAGCGATAGTCCGCCCCCTATGCGTTTCCCCGTATGGTCTTTGTCAGGCAAACTTTTCTGCAGTGCTTTCATGCGCACCCTGCTCGTTTTCTTACAGGTTACCGAGTCTCCGCCACGGTTTACGCACCGCTTCCGCCGATGACTGACCGGAGAATTGCCTCCAGCCGTTCATAGGAAAAGTACATCTTTGCGATATCGTAGTTTTTTTGCACCTGAATGTGGTAGAGATCCGCATGGAGAAGGATTTCCAGCACATTCTCGGCCGCGCGCGCCGCCACGCCGGGCGGCAGGCGAAGGTCGCCTTCCTCCCCCTCAAACGTGTTTCCCAAGCTGGTATACCGGATGCCCCGCTGCTTGATATCCTTGAGGAACACAGGGTATTCAAACAACAGCAACGGCTTTCTGGCAAACACCGCTTCCAGCAGCTGATTCCCCCACCCCTCCAGAATGGAGGGATAGGTAACAAAGTCCGTAAAGGCATAGCTGTCCCATATCGCATAGGTTTTGCGGCTGCTTTGCGTTTCCCGGGAATGCCCCACCCGGTCGTTCACATAGCGGTATTCAATGCCAAGCGCCTTCATTTTCTTTTGCAGTCGTTCCCAGTACACAGGCGCCTCATTCAGCCCGATAAACAGCATGATGATCCGGCTGGTTTCACCGAATATCCTGCCGTTATACAGGGTTTTCCCGATCAGGCGCTCTTTGCGCTTCATCAGCTCCCCGACTGTCCCCACGGCAAACTCAATGGCTTTGCGCTCTGTGATGCGCGTAGCTTGCAAAAACACCAGATCGTTCGTCCCGATGCCGCACGCTTCCCGGAAGTCCGCGTTGAAAGCGTCCGGCTGCCACGCGGGCTTTGAGAAATCAAACACGTTGGGCACTACCGCCGCGCCGATCCCCCTTCTCCTGTCCAGCTCCTCCTGCGCGATGCCGTTGATAACGCAGTGGGCTGTGTTGGGCAGCTTCGGCGGAAAATACTCCGCCAGCATGTTGCTAACCAGCGAAGTCGTCGGATGCCAGTAGCGGGAACGCTCCCAGTAAAAATCGTGATGATGGCCGATAAACCGTACCTCCGGCCGACGGGCCGCTGCCCTCGCAAACGCGATCCCGGTCGGCAGGTTCCAGCCGAGAGACCAGATATTGTTGGGTATGACAAGCTCCAGCCGTTCCTGATCAATCAGTTTCAGAAGCTTTCTTTCGATTTCGTCCGCCATGGAATGGATTTCCTGTTCCAGTTCCTTTTCGCTGACGGTCAGCTGATGATAGCTGTTTTCCACGATCCGGTTGTTCCGTTCGCTTTCATAGCGCATATCCTCAATCACATGAGCCTCGCAGGCGCCCCGGCTGCCCGCGATATACGCGCAGGTATGCCCCATGCTCTCCAGCACCGTTTTCCATTTATCCATTTCCAGCGATACGCCGTCCGTTTCCCCAACGCGGAAATGCGCTAATGCCACGTTCATGGTCTATCCCTCAACTTCTGCAAGGTAAACACTGAATAAATCCCCTGCACACCGGCGTGTTAGTTTTCCGCCAGCTTGAGGCTGCAAAACCTTCAGCGTAGCACGGCTGCTACTTCAGATTCCCCAGCCCCAACCTGATGAAAAACTAACACCATCGCACATGCGCTTGATTCAGCGTTTCCCTTGCTGCTCAATCCAGAGTACTTCGTAGGGCTCTGCGGTCAGGCTGCCGGGCACCTGCCGTCCGGTCAACAGCTCCGTTCCGGCGCAGCCTGCAAGCGGCACACGGTCACCGGAAAAATTAATGACAACCAGCACGCTCGTGTCCCCGCCGCCATCGCGGCGCAGGCAGAACAGGCGGTCGTCCAACGATAAGATTCGCTGTTCAGCCCAGATTTGAAACTCATTTCGGGTTTTGCGGATATCCAGCATCCGCAGATAAGGGTAAAACACCAACGACCGAAGGGAGTTCGGGTCGCGCAGTTCTTTCTCCAGCTCGGCGGTTTGCAGCTTTTCCCGGTTGATGCGGCGGTTCAGTCCGCTTTGCCTGGCCCCTTCCCCCCAGTTTTCAGACCCCAGCAGGCTGTGAATATAAATCCCAGGCACCCCGGCCATGGAGAGGATAACCGCTTGTGAGGCAAGAAACTTTTTCGCTTTGACGGCAGGCGGATCATCCGGCTCCGTTACGGCGCTGAGATAGTTTACGTTAAACTCGTACGGGGTTTGCGTTCCGTCCGGATTGCTTTTATACGATACAAGCCCGCCCTTGGCGGTGATCACGTCCGCCATTCTCCGCACCTCCGCCTCCGGCAGGCGGCCTTCCAACGGGCGCAGGCCGATGCCATCGTGCGAGGCCAGGAAGTTAAAAAAGGCGGCGCCTTTTTCCGGCAGTACCAACGACTGCGCCCAGTGCGTAAGCTCTCTTGTGTTGTGGTTTAAAAAGGAATACAGCACCAGCGGCGGCAGCATGAACTGGTACACCATATGGGCTTCATTATGCCCGTTGCCGAAATAGCTGATGTTTTCCTCGTGCGGAACATTGGTTTCCGTAATCAGCCGTATGCCGGGATAACTTTCCGGCAGCAGCAGCCGGAACAGCTGGATAACCGTATGGGTCTGCGGCAGGTGGATGCACGGGGTGCCGAGCCGCTTGAACAGAAAGCCGACCGCGTCCAGCCGGATATACCGGGCTCCCTGTTTGCCATAGTACAGCAGCAGATCCAGAATTTCCAAAAACACCTCCGGCGTGTCGAAATTCAAGTCAATCTGATCAACGCTGAACGTGGTCCACACATATTTTTCGCCCTGCGCTGTCTGCACCCTGGTGAGCAACGGCAGCACCCTGGGCCGCACGATACCGCTGTAGTCGGCATCCGGGGAGCAGGTAATAAAGTAGCGCGTATAAGGTTCTTCACAGTTCAGGTAATGTCGGAACCATTCGCTTTCACTTGATACGTGGTTGATCACGGCGTCCAGCATGATATCGTACTTTTCTTTCAGCAGGCGGATATCATCCCATGTGCCCAGATGCCCGTCCACGGACCGGTAATCAATAATGGAAAAACCGTCGTCCGACGAATATGGAAAGAACGGCAGCACATGCACCGCGCCAATGCTGCTTTTAACATGGTTTTCCAGAAATTCGCGCAGCACCCGCAGCGACGGCTGCGCGCCGTCCAACAGGGTATCGCCGTAGGTAATCAGGATACTCTCGTGCCCTGTGTCCTCACGGGCTTCCCCGTGATGCGCTTCCAACAGCTCCCTGATTTTGGGGAGCATCGTCTCCGCCGTATCCCTGCCGTAAACCGACGCCAGCTTTGCGGCGATCAGATCATGATCCATCGTATTCACTCCAATGCTTACTCAGCCTTTCACACCGCCCGCGATACCATTGACAAACCATTTCTGCACCAGCAAAAACAGGACGTAAATGGGGATGATGGCCAATACGTTGCCCGCCAGCGTGCTTGACCAGGACATCACATCCGTGGATTTGAGCACGTAGGACAGCTTGATCGGCAAGGTGTACTTTGCCGAATCCTTGATCAGCACCAGAGGAACGGTAAACGAGTTCCAGTTGTTCACAAATTCAATCGTGGCAAGCGTTGCCAGCGCGGGCTTGGTCAGCGGAAAGATTATCTTGAAGAACGTATAATATTCTCCGGCTCCGTCGATCTTGGCCGCCTCCACCAGCGCCGTGGGGATATCGTCGATATACTGTTTCAGGAAGATAATCCCGAACGACGTCACCGAAAACGGCAGGATAAGCCCCCACAGGTTATTGCCCAGCCCGATGCTGGTGATGATGTGCTGCAGCGGAATGAGCAGCACCGTGGGCGGCACGATCATGGTTGAGATCAGCACGCCCATAAACGGCTTGTTGATGGCCAGGCGCTTTTTACTGAGCACGTACCCCGCCATGGAGGAGAAAAGCAGAATGAAAACCGTTGCCGATAAGCTGACGAATATCGAGTTTATAAACACCTTCGGAAATTGAATCCTCGCCCAGATGCTCACGAAGTTTTCAAAATGCAGCTCGTGCGGAAACAGCGTCGGCGGGATCATCGCCATTTCAAAGTCGGATTTCAGGCTGCAAGCCACAATCCAATACAGCGGAAATGCGAACATCACGGCTGCAAGCCCGAGCAGAATGTAAGAAGCCAAATCCTTGGGTCTGCGTTTCATCGTACTCCGAACTCCTTTCAGCCTGTTTTAGAAATCCGCATAGCGCTTCTTTAAGAGGTTCTGCAAAAATACGAGCACCAGCGTAATCAACAGCAGCATGTAGCTCATGGCGGCCGCGGTGCCAACATGCATGTAGGTAAACGCTTCATTAAAAATCAGCAGCGGCACGGTCAGGGTAGAGTTCTGCGGTCCGCCGCCCGTCATCACATAAGGCTCGGCAAAAACCCGCAGCACATCGATGAGCATCAGCACCAGTGAAAGCGACGCCATCTTGCTCAGCAGCGGGATATAAATACGCAGGGTTTTCTGCGTTTCGTTCACGCCGTCCACCTCGGCCGCCTCCAGCACCTCCGTGGGGATGGCCTGCAGCCCGGTGAGGAAGATCAGCATATAATATCCAGTTTTTTTCCACGCGCTCATGATGGAAATCACCGGCATGGCCAGCCGCTCGTCGCTCAGCCAGGCTGGGCTGTTGATGCCGATGAATTGTAAAAGCGCGTTCACAATGCCCTTATCACTTCGAAACAGTGCTAAAAAGATCGCGCTGGCGCTGACGACCGATATGATGTATGGGCTGAAAATAACGGTGCGGAACACCTTGATGCCCCGGATTTTGCGGTTCATCTGAATTGCAAAGAGCATGGAGAGCACCAGGGTTAACGGTATATAAACCAGCGCAAAGCGCAGGGAATTGTACAATGCTTTCCAGAATATCGGGTTGCCGAGTATCTCCTGATAATTGCTCAGCCCGGTGAACAATCCGGGAATCTGGTAAAACTCGGCTTTGCGCAGATCCAGAAACGATACGTCATTCAGGCTTACCAACAGCGACCACAGGATGGGATAGACCAAAAATAGGGTCACAATGATCAGGCTCGGAAGCAGCATGCTGTAAGCAGGCAGCGACTCCCTCAGCTTGCGTGTGCGCATCACATTCCCCCGCCTCCTCTCGATTTACAATCCGGAGATACCGGCCGGGCCGGTATCTCCGGAGCGCCGCGGAAGCGGCAGGTATTTATTGCAGACTACTTCAGGATTTTTTCGGCAGCTTCCTGAACCGTTGCCAGATAATCGTCAATGGTCATCGTGCCCAGCGCGATGCCGTTCAGGCCCGGCAGAACATATTCGGTACGGATTTGCGCCCATTCCGGGATCGGGGATTCCAGACCGGGGTTGGCAAAGCCTTCGATGAACGCCAGGAATTCGGGATGCTCCTGGAAGAACGCCTCATCCTTCATGTCCGCGCGCACCGGCACGCGGAAGGGATAATAGGCGTCGAAGTCGGCGCTGTATTCGCCATCCATCAGCATGGCCTGTGCGTCCTTGGAGATCATGAAGTTGATAAAATCAACGGCGGCGTCGATTTCTTCCTGCGTGCTTTCAGCCATCAGGGCAAAGCTGTAGGTGGAAACCTCAACCTTGCAGGGTTCGCCGTTGTTGATGATTTGCGACATGGGCATCACGCCGACGGTGAACTGGTTTTCCTTGGCCTGCTTCCAGATATCGGTCACGCCCCAGGGGCCCTGCATTTCGCAGCAGATGCGCTGGGTGCGGAAGGCTTCCATCACGTCTCCGCCGGCATGCTCCTGCCAGCCGTTCTGGCCGTACTTGGATAGAACGTTGAAATAGAAATTCAGGCCCTCTTTGGCCGCTTCGGAGTTGATAACCACCTTGCCATCCGCATCCACCAGACTGCCGCCGAAATCATAGATATAAGGCGTGCTCATCCAGCTGACGTCGCCCGTCTGCTTGCCGATCATGCCGAACGCCTTTACGCCTTCATTGGCGGCTTCGATAGCGTCAAACGCGGCCAGCAGCTCGTCAAACGAGGTGATCTCGTCCATGCTGACGCCTGCTTTGTCCGTCATGTCCTTGTTGTACACCATCTGGATGCTGTGGCCAAGCCACGGCACACCATAAAGCGCGTCGCCCACGCAGGTCAGCTTGATCACGGCTTCGGGGAAAATGTCCCCGAGGCTGGGGAAATAGCTCTGCATATCCACCAGCGCGCCCTGCGAACCAAGGTTTGTGACCAGCAGATAGGGCAGTTGGAAGATATCCGCGTCGGACGTGAGGATATCGGCCATGTCTTCGTTGCCGGATACCACTGTAATCTGGGTTTTGCCCAGCGCGTTGTACTGATCTACAATTTTGGTAATCGCCTGTCCGCGACCGCTTTCCGCATCCCACGTGATCCGGAACTTCATGCTTGCAACCTCCGCCGACGCGGAGAACGTAGCAGCGCCCAGCACAAGCGCCAGCACCATTATCATGGCGACCATTTTTTTCATGAATGCTCTCTCCAATCTTCTTTTGTATCTTCTGTTCCATTCCTGAAGAATCCTGAAAATGCCGGCCGGTGTGCACCCCGCCTCAACATCTGGCTCTCCTTTAGCGATAGTATATCATATGAAATCGGTTTCTTCAAGTTTATTTCTTTTTAAATCAGTGATCTTGAGATTTTTAACTTCTGATATTCCGTCCAATTTCTCTGTAATCCTTGATATGTATGTATTACTTAAACTTCCAGTCGCATTTCAAATCATCATTTTCTGCATGCTCCAGCTTATAACCTGTATAGATTATTTACCGTTTCCTTCTGTTCATGCAATCGGTTGCTTACATTTTCATAATCGTTTCTTTTGTAAAACCATTCCCTACTCCTTCATCTCGTTATCCGTCTATACTGAAAACAGTCCGCACAGCCTTAAGGGGCTGCGCGGACTGTTTTCAGGTTGATCGACCGGCTGTACGATTATCCATAACCAGGCAGCATTGCCGCAGGCTTTGCCTGCGAACGCTTTGCCTACCGCGGGCAATCCAGCGGCCTGTTGTTCTATTTCCGGTACATGGTTTCGCTTCGTTTCGGTCCTGTGGAAATCATCTTAATCGGAATTCCGATCTGTTTTTCCAAAAAGTCCACATAGCTGCGGCATTTTTCCGGCAGCTTGCTGAAATCCGTAATACCGCGGATATCCGTTTTCCAGCCCGGCAGCACGGTATACACAGGTTTGCAGCGCATCAGCTTGGGCGTGGAGGGAAACAGCGTAAAGGTATCGTCATCCGCTTCATAGGCTGTGCAGACGGGGATTTCATCCAGGTAGGCCAGCACATCCAGGTTCGTCAGCACGCACTCGGTTGCGCCATGCACCTTGCAGCCGTACTTTGTTGCCACCGCGTCAAACCAGCCCACGCGCCGCGGCCTGCCGGTGGTGGCGCCGTATTCGCCCGCGTCGCCGCCGCGCTTGCGCAGCTCCTCCGCCTCGTCGCCGAACAGCTCGGTTACAAACGGTCCCGCACCCACACAGCTGGAATACGCCTTGGTGACGCTCAGCACATCTTTAATGGCGGTCGCCGGCACGCCCGCGCCCACCGTGGAAAAGCCCGCCAGCGGCGAGGAGGACGTAGTATACGGATAAATGCCGTGATCGGGGTCGCGGAGCGCGCCCAGCTGGCCCTCCATGAGGATTGTCTTGTTTTGAGCGAGAGCCTTGTGCAAAAACTCGGTCGTATCGATCACAAACGGACGGATACGCTCCGCTTGCACCTTAAGCCGCTCCATCAGTTCTTCAACATCCAGCAGCGGTTTGTGGTACAGGTGCTCCAGCAGCACGTTTTTCTGCGCCACCGCGCTTTCCAGGCGCTGCCGCAGAATCTGCTCGTCAAACAGCTGGCATACCTGGATGCCGATCTTCAGATATTTATCGCCGTAAAACGGCGCGATGCCGCTCTTGGTGGAGCCAAAGCTCCCCTTGCCCAGCCGCTCTTCCTCATATTTATCGAAATCAACGTGATAGGGCATCATCACCTGCGCGCGGTCGCTGATGAACAGGGCGGGCGTAGGCACGCCGCGCTCAATAATCGCGTTGTACTCTTGAAGCAGTTTGTCAATATCCAATGCCACGCCGGGCGCGATCAGGTTGGCAATGTTCTGATGAAACACTCCGGAAGGAAGTAGGTGAAGGGCAAATTTGCCATAGTCGTTGATAATCGTGTGTCCCGCGTTTGCGCCGCCCTGAAAACGGACGACCACATCGCTGTTCTCCGCCAACACATCGGTGATCTTTCCCTTGCCTTCGTCGCCCCAGTTTGCTCCGACGATCACTTGAACCACGCAGATGCTCCCCTTTCGTGCGATAAACTGATAAAAACACCAAAGACCATTATGCCTCACCCACGGAAGACTGTCAACACCAGTTCCTGTCAAACCATGAGAACCGCCGCAAGGACAGCCTGTATTATCCCCGTAGCCACGAAAGGAAACCAATGGCATAGCGGTGCTATGTCAAAGGGGTTCCATCATTCGTCACACGGAAAAGTGAAACCTGATGCCTTCATTCAGGATCCAGCTCAGGGTCAGTCCTTTCCAAACAGATCGCGGGTATACACCTTGTCCGCGCAATCCGCAAGCTCCTCATGCATGCGGTTGGTCACGATCACATCGCACATTTCCTTGAATGCGTTCAGATCGCGGATGACCCGGCTGCGAAAGAAATCATCCCCCGCAAGCGTCGGCTCGTACACGACCACCTCCACGCCCTTGCCCTTGATGCGCTTCATGATGCCCTGTATGCTGGACTGACGGAAGTTGTCGCTGCCCGCCTTCATGGTCAGGCGGTATATGCCCACCCGTGAGGGATTCCGGGCCAGAATGCGCTCGGCGATAAAATCCTTGCGGGTGCGGTTGGCATCGACAATGGCGGAAATAATATTGTTGGGTACACTGTCATAGTTGGCCAGCAGCTGCTTGGTATCCTTGGGCAGGCAATAGCCGCCGTACCCAAACGACGGGTTGTTGTAATGAGTGCCGATCCGGCCGTCCAGGCACACGCCGCTGATGATGGCCCGCGTGTCCAGCCCGCGCACCTCGGCATAGGTATCCAGCTCGTTGAAAAACGCCACGCGCAACGCCAGATAGGTATTGGCAAACAGCTTCACGGCCTCAGCCTCGGTGGGGTTCATGAACAGAGTGTCTATGGTTTCCTTCAGCGCACCCTTACACAGCAGCCCGGCAAAGGTATGCGCCGCCTTTTCCAGTCTCGTGTTGCCCACCGGCACGCCCACAATGATGCGTGACGGGTACAGGCAGTCGTACAGCGCCTTGCCCTCGCGCAGAAACTCCGGGCTGAACAGAATATTGTCACAGCAAAACTGCGCGCGTACGGTCTCGGTATAGCCCACGGGCACGGTGGACTTGATCACGATTACCGCATCGGGATTGACTTCGATCACCTGCGCGATAACATTTTCCACCGAAGAGGTATCAAAAAAGTTTTTCTCGGAATCGTAGTTTGTAGGCGTGGAGATAATCACAAAATCCGCGTCTCGGTAGGCGGCTTTGCCGTCCAGCGTGGCGGTCAGGTTCAGGGGGCGGTTTTGCAGGTAATCCTCCAGCTCCGCATCCGCGATAGGCGACTGGCGCCGGTTGATCATATCCACCTTTGCCGGGAGGATATCAACCGCCGTTACTGTGTTGCGCTGGGCCAGCAGCACCGCGTTGGACAGCCCTACATAGCCGGTGCCGACTATGGCGATTTTCATATCATTCGTTTCTGTACGCATATGATTCACCTCTTGATCCGTATGGATACCTGCCTGAAGCACACCGTACAGTATACCATATCCATAGCTGTCCTACAAAATTGGAAAGGGTTAAACTGCCTTCCTTGCGTTTGCGGCTCCCCGGCATTCTTCCCCGTGCGGAACAGGTTTTGGCCTTCCTGTATGCCGCCGCATAGGGGCGTTTGTAGGTTTACAATACATCTTGGACAATGTGGAGGAAAAAAGGAGGAAGGACGAAGCAAGATCAGTTATAGTGGAGTTGCGGCAACACAAGCTGAAAGGAGCCTCATCCTTCATGGACAGTATAACGCAGGATATGAAGTATCGGCAATCCCTGATCCACTACGCACAGAAATATGGCGTAAGCCGTGCGGGCAGGAAGTACAACAAAAGCCGATCCTACATCTACTTCTGGCTCAACCGTTACGACGGCAGTATTGAATCTCTTCGTCCACGGTCCAAACGCCCGCATTATCATCCAAACCAACACACGGAAGCCGAGATCAAGCTCATCACGGATATGCGGCGAAGAAACCCAAGGCTTGGTTTGACTGAGTTGTGGTTCCGATTGCGAAAAAGAGGGTATACCCGCAGGCCGGAGAGCCTGTACCGGGTGATGCAGCGTAAAGGCATGTTTCCAAAGGAGAAGCCAAAACGAAAGTGTATTCCCAAGCCTTATGAGCAAATGCGTTACCCGGGGGAGCGCATTCAGGTAGACGTGAAGGTGGTTCCCATACGCTGTATCGCCAATTCCGGTCTGCGTTTGTATCAGTACACCGCCATCGATGAGAAGACCAGGTTGCGGTTTCTGGGCGCTTACGAGGAACAGAGTACTTACTCGTCCGCTGATTTCGCAGAGCGTGCCATTGCTTGGTTTGAGCGGCGAGGAATAGCGGTTCAATGTGTGCAAACAGACAATGGATTTGAGTTTACCAACCGGTTTTCCAGCAGCAAGCGGAATATTCCAACGCTCTTTGAAACGACGCTGGCACGTTACGGGATACGGCACAAGCTGATCCGCCCCTACACACCAAGGCACAACGGCAAGGTGGAGCGCAGCCACCGCGAGGACCAGAAGCGGTTCTATGCTTCCCACTCGTTTTACTCCCTCGCCGATTTTGGTGGGCAGCTCGCTGCCCACCAATCCAGAAGCAACATGCTTCCCATGCGTCCACTTGACTGGTTATCCCCTTTGGACTTCTTTCGTAACCATTCTGTCCAATATGTTTGACAAACCTACACCTGTATGCCGCCGCATAGGGGCGTTCATGTTGCATCGCCCTATAAATCGTGCTACAATGTGTAAACAATTCAGCGCGCTTTGATGGCGAAAGGATGGGCGTATGGGCATTACAAAGGTAATCGCGGAAGGCAAAGGCAAACGGATTTATGCCACCGATAACCCGGATGAAGCCGTCGTCTATTACAAGGATGAAGCCATCGCGTTCCGCGGGCTTAAAATCGGCCGTATCATCGGCAAGGGCGAGATCAACAATCTTCTTTGCGAATATATTTTTACGCTCCTTCAGCAAAAAGGAGTGCCTAACCATTTTCTGCGCCGCCTTAACGACCGCAGCATGCTTGTGCTGCGCGTGGATATTATCCCCGTGGTCATCAAGGTACGCAACATTGTGGCCGGCAGCCTGGCACAGCGCATCGGATATCCGGAAGGCACACATCTGAAAAACACCGTCGTTGAGTATTGCCTGAAAGACCAGAATCTGGATGATCCGCTGGTAAACCAGACCCATATCACCGCCATGGGAATCGCTACCCTTCAGGAACTGCATAAAATGGAAGAAATTGCTCTCAAGGTCAACGCTATTCTTACCGATATTCTCAGTGACATCAACATAGAATTGATCGATTTCAAGCTTGAATTCGGCCGGTTCCATGGGGATGTTTTGCTTTCTGATGAAATATCTCCCGACACCTGCCGTTTTTGGGATGCCAGCACGCACGAGCCGCTGGATATCGACCGCTTCCGCCGCGACCTGGGCGACGTTGAGGGTGCCTACCGCGAGGTGCTCCACCGCATGACAGGTTACGTATTAAAGAACAACGAGGAGAACCCCAACCATGTTCAATGACAAAACCCTTTTGATCACCGGGGGAACCGGCTCATTTGGCACCGCCACCCTTGAAATGTTTGCCAAGACCGATATCCGTGAGATCCGCATCTTCAGCCGCGACGAAAAAAAACAGGACGATATGCGGCACACCTATCAGAATCCCAAAATCAAATTCTATATCGGGGATGTGCGGGATAAAAACTCCGTGCGATCCGCCCTGCACGGGGTGGACTATGTGTTCCACGCCGCGGCGCTCAAACAGGTGCCCTCCTGCGAATTTTTCCCGATGGAAGCCGTGCAGACCAACGTGCTGGGCACCAACAATGTGCTGGACGCCTGCATTGACGCGGGTGTGAAAAAGGTTATCTGCCTTTCCACCGACAAGGCGGCCTATCCCGTCAACGCCATGGGCACCTCCAAGGCCATGATGGAAAAGGTGTTCGTCGCCAAGTCCCGCACGGTACCGGCAGACCATACCCTGATCTGCGGTACGCGCTACGGCAATGTGATGTGCTCCCGCGGTTCGGTCATTCCGCTGTTCATCCACCAGATCAAGCAAGGGCTGCCCATCACCATCACCGATCCGGCCATGACCCGTTTCATCATGTCCCTGGAGGAGGCTGTGGAGCTGGTGCTTTATGCCTTCCGTCACGCGCAGACAGGTGACATTCTGGTGCGCAAAGCCCCTGCCTGCACCATCGGCGTGCTGGCCGACGCGGTGAAGCGCATTTTCAGCCGGGAAGATCATCCCGTGCAGATCATCGGCATCCGCCATGGTGAAAAGGTGTATGAAACCCTGCTCACCAACGAGGAATGCACACAGGCGATCGATATGGGCGATTATTACCGTGTGCCCTCGGATACCCGCGATTTGAATTACGACCAGTATTTTGTCAAAGGCAGCACCCAGCGCAACATTTTGACGGAATTCAACTCCTCCAATACCACGCTGCTCACCGTGGAACAGGTGATGGAGAAGCTGCTCCAGCTCAGCTATATTCAAAACGAGCTGGCGGACTGGGCATAAAAACAATTTCAAGCCACGGTTTCCGTCGTCCATTTACAGCGCATGATCTATCATGTGCTTTTTTACATGCTGCTGCGCTTCTTTCCCCCATCCTTTTGTATTCCTGCTGTATTTTTGCAATTTCGCGTGATAATTTTTATTTCGAAAGAGGAATAAAAGGGGATATTGCGGAATATAAGAATGTGGGTTAGATTTCAGTTTTTCAATAGATTTCCTCAATATCAGATACCACTGAAACCCAACGGAAGGAGAACGACCATGGATAACTCTCAAGACCTTCGACAAATTCAAGGCCTGC
Organism: Candidatus Limiplasma sp.; assembly: GCA_963664595.2. Lineage (GTDB taxonomy): Bacteria > Bacillota > Clostridia > Christensenellales > Aristaeellaceae > CAXXOK01. The sequence continues at coordinate 1,292,543 of CAXXOK010000010.1, forward strand.
GCAACGACCTGAACAAAGGTGATGAAAAGCGAGCCAAGGCGCAGCGCGATGCGGGAAAACTGACAGCGCGCGAACGGATCGAAAAAATCGCTGACGTCGGCAGCTTCGTAGAGCTGTATGCATTTGTCAGTGCACAGGAGGAAGCCGCGGGCGTAGTTACCGGATATGCGACGGTACAACAGCGCCCCGTTTACTTGTTTGCACAGGATTTCACCGTTCACGGCGGGGCCATCGGCAAGCTGCAGGCACAGAAAATCAACAAGCTACTGGATATGGCGCTGAAAACCGGCGCGCCCGTGCTGATGCTGTGCGACAGCGCAGGCGTTCGCATTGATGAAGGCGCGGAAGCGATGAACGCTTACGCCGAAATCTACCGCAATATGGCCCGTCTCAGCGGCGTGTGCCCCATGATCTCGGTCATCCTTGGCCCCTGCATCGGCGGTGCGGCATTGCTGGCGCAGCTGTCGGACATCAGCATTATGGCCAAGGATGTCGGCCAGCTGATGATGTTCGGCCCGCAGGTGCTCTCGGCCATGAACGGCATTGATGTGGACGCCGCCAAGGTTGGCGGTGCGGACATGATGGCCGCTCAGGGCGGATGCTCTCTGGTCGCCAAGAACGAGGATGAGGCCATTGCCCAGGCCCTGGCCCTGCTCAGCCTGCTGCCCGGCTCCAACGCCGAGGACGCGGACCTTGTGGACGGCGACGATTACAACCGTCTGCTCTCCGCCGTGGATCCCGCAATGCCCGCCGCGCTGCTTGGGGAAGTGCTGGATGCCGGTACGATGATCGAGCTGATGGCCGCTTATGAACCCGGTATGATCACCGCAATGGGCCGCATCGCGGGCCGTTCCGTGGGTGTTGTCGCAACAGCCGCCGAAACGCTTACCGCAGGCGCGCTGCAAAAAGCCGCCCGCTTCGTCCATTTCATGGATTGCTTCAACCTGCCGGTTGTCAGCTTCCTCAACACACGCGGCGTGAAGGTGGACAGTCTGCAAACCCAGAGCTGGCTGATGAATGCACAAAGCCAACTTCTGTATGCGTATTCCACGGCTACAGTGCCCAAGCTTGCGGTCATCACGGGCGACGCCATCGGGCAGGCCTATATCGCTATGGGCGGCAAAGCCGCTTCGGATATCACCTACGCATGGCCGGGCGCCGTGATCAGCGCGCTTACGCCGGAAGCCGCCGTGGCCGTGCTGTATGCCGACGAGGTAGCGGCCGATACGGACAACACCCCCGAGGCTTCCCGCGCCAAGTTTGCCAAAGCGTATATTGCGAGCACGGCAAGCGCTGTGATCGCCGCCAAAGCCGGGCTGCTGGACGATATCATTGATCCTGCCGAAACGCGCAAAATGCTTGCCTCCGCATTGGAGATGCTCGCGTCCAAGCGCGATTTCAACCCCGCGAAAAAGCATGGCAACATGCCCATGTAACGACACGAAAGGAAGGGTATCATGGATAAACTGACATTCGGCCTTTCTGTCGGCGCCGTTGGTATTCTGGTTGTTTTTTCGGGATTGGTACTCCTGATCCTGTTCCTGAAGTTGTTCGAGGTGCTGTTCAGCGACCGCAGGAAAAAGCTTCCCGAAACCAAAGCCGAGGCAGCCACGCAGGCCCCGACCATCGTTTTACCGGCACAGCCCGCGCCTTCCGACGGGATCACCCCCGAGGTGATCGCCGCCATTACCGCTGCCATCTCCGCCGTTTGGCAGGAGAACACGGGGTTCGTCGTGCGCAGGGTACGCCGTATCCATAACGCTCCCGCCTGGAACCGTGCAGGCCGGGACGACCAGATTTACAGCCGGTTATAAACCCATCAACATCAAACTAAGGAGGACGAACGTAATGCGTCAATTCAATATCACCGTTAATGGAGTTTCCTATCAGGTCGCCGTGGAGGAGACCGGCGCAGCCTCTCCTGCCGCCGCTCCCGTTGTTTCCGCCCCCACCCCCGCAGCTGCTCCCGCTGCAGCCCCGGCAGCCGCTCCCAAACCGGCAGCCGCTCCCGCAGCCGTTGTGGAAGGCGCCAAGGTAACCGCGCCGATGCCCGGCACAATTTTGGATGTAAAATGCACTGTCGGCGCCACCGTGAAAAAAGGCGACGTGCTGCTGATTCTGGAAGCCATGAAAATGGAAAATGAGATCGTATCACCTTCCGACGGCACCGTGAAACAAGTCCCCGTGGAAAAAGGCGCGTCCGTTTCCAGCGGTGATGTGCTGGTTGTCATCGGCTGATCCCTCGCTCCCGACACAAATATATAAAGGAGTTGATGGATCTTCATGGAAAACTTTGATATCGGCGCAAGCTTACGAAATCTATATGAAACCTCAGGGATCACGACGCTGATCGGTTCACCGCTCAATCTTGTGATGATCGTAATCGCCTGTTTGTTGATTTATCTTGCCATCGTCAAAAAGTACGAGCCGCTGCTGCTGCTGCCAATCGCGTTTGGCATGCTTTTGGCCAACCTGCCGCTGACCGGCCTGATGGATCATCCGATCTTTGAGTACTTTGCCGAGTCCACGCATGCGGGCAAAGAGGGCACGCGGGTTATTATGGAAGACGGCACCGTGATGTACCAGTACATCCAACAAACCGGCGGTCTTTTGTACTATCTGTATCAGGGCGTCAAGCTGGGCATCTATCCCCCGCTGATCTTCCTGGGTGTCGGCGCAATGACCGATTTCGGCCCGCTGCTGGCCAACCCCAAGAGCCTGCTGCTGGGCGCAGCCGCACAGCTGGGCATCTTCATCACGTTTATCGGCGCCTATCTGCTGGGCTTCACGCCCGCTGAAAGCGCCTCCATCGGCATCATCGGCGGCGCGGACGGCCCCACCGCTATCTACCTGACCGGCAAGCTGGCCCCGCACCTGCTGGGCCCCATCGCCGTAGCCGCCTACAGCTACATGGCGCTTGTGCCGGTCATTCAGCCGCCCATCATGCGCGCGCTGACCACCAAGAAAGAGCGCGAAATCGTCATGGAGCAGCTTCGCCCCGTGTCCAAGCGAGAAAAGATCATCTTCCCGATTGCCGTCACCATCATCGTTTCGCTGCTGCTGCCTTCGGCCGCACCGCTGATCGGTATGCTGATGCTGGGGAACCTCTTCCGCGAAAGCGGCGTGGTAGACCGCCTCAACAAAGCCGCGCAGAACGAGCTGAACAATATCGTGGTCATCTTCCTGGGCGTTACCGTTGGCGCAACCGCCAACGCGCAAACCTTCCTGCAATGGACGACGATCAAGATCATTGTGCTGGGCGTAATCGCGTTTGGCTTCGGCACAGCCGGCGGCGTACTGCTGGCCAAGCTGATGAACAAGATTTCGGGCGGAAAAATCAATCCGCTGATTGGTTCCGCCGGGGTTTCCGCCGTGCCGATGGCTGCGCGCGTAAGCCAGGTGGAAGGCCGCAAAGCCAATCCCAGCAATTTCCTGCTGATGCACGCCATGGGCCCCAACGTAGCCGGCGTTATCGGCTCTGCCATTGCGGCGGGCATCCTGCTGAGCATGTTCGGCGCGTAATCGCATTCTGAAAGGAGCTATGACAATGGGTAAAGTCGGAATTACCGATACCATTCTGCGCGACGCGCACCAAAGCCAGGCCGCGACGCGTATGACCATCAAACAAATGGAGCCCGCCTTTGAGCGTTTGGATAAAATTGGTTACTTTTCATTGGAGTGCTGGGGCGGCGCAACCTTTGACAGCTGCCTGCGCTTTTTAAACGAGGATCCCTGGGAGCGTCTGCGCACGATGCGCAAAGGCATGCCCAACACAAAGCTGCAGATGCTGCTTCGCGGCCAGAACATCTTGGGCTACAAGCACTATTCGGACGACGTGGTGGACTATTTCGTAAAGAAGGCCATTGAAAACGGCATCGATATCATCCGCTGCTTCGACGCGCTCAACGATCTGCGCAACATGGAAACCGCCGTGAAAGCCACCAAAAAGTACGGCGGCACCGCGGAAGTAGCCATGAGCTATACCGTATCTCCCGTGCATACGGAGGATTACTTTGTAAAGCTTGCAGCGGGTATTGCCGAAATGGGCGCAGACATGATCTGCATCAAGGATATGGCCAACCTGCTGCTCCCCTACGACGCTTATAAGCTGGTCAAGCGTCTGAAAGCCGAAACTGCCCTGCCGATTGTGTTGCATACGCATGATACCACCGGCACAGGCGCGATGACGCTCCTGAAGGCCGTGGAAGCCGGTGTGGATGTAATCGACACCGCTCTTTCGCCCCTTGGCGGCGGCACCGCGCAGCCCACGACCGAAGCGCAGGTTGCCACCTACCGCGGCACCGAATACGATACCGGACTGGATCTGGAAAAGCTGATTGATCTTGCCGGATACTTCCGCGGTGTGGCGCAGGAGCTGACCAAAGCGGGCTTCCGCGATCCGGCCCGCGTGCTGGCCACCGACGCCAACACCCTGCTGTATCAGGTGCCGGGCGGTATGCTGTCCAACCTGATCAACCAGCTGAAGCAGGCCAACGCCATGGACAAGTACTACACTGTGTTGGCGGAAATTCCGCGTGTGCGCAAGGACTTTGGCTATCCGCCGCTGGTTACGCCCACCAGCCAGATCGTGGGCACGCAGGCCGTAATGAACGTGCTCTCCGGCGAAGCCTACAAGATGAACCCCAAGGAATCGCAGGCGTTGCTGCGCGGCGAATACGGCCGTCTGCCCGCTCCCGTAAACGAGGAAGTACGCAAGAAGGTTATCGGGGATGCGGAAGTGATCACACACCGTCCCGCCGATGATATCCCGCCAGAACTGGATAAGTACCGCGAAGAAATCCGCGAGTATTACCAGCAGGAAGAGGATGTGCTCAGCTACGCGCTGTTCCCGCCGGTTGCCATCAAGTACTTCCAGTACCGCCAGGCAAAGCAGCTGGGTGTGGATTCCACCATGCTGGACAAAGCGGACAAAGTAATGCCCGTGTAACACAAGCTACAATCATTGCCCCGCCGCGATTGCGGCGGGGTTTGTTTCAATCCTTTTCGAGTGATTGCAGTGCTGTGCCGCGGCATTTAGCGACCTGCTGCAGGTTCTCGCCATGCGGGCGGTCCTCCTGAAGGAGCTCTATCCCGCCCTTTGAAACATGGAGCGGGATGCCCTGCTTTTCCATCTTCCGGATTCCTGCCGCTGCCCTATAGGCAAAGGCTGTTTCGCCCATATCACCTTGAACGGAGATACGCCGGTGTCTTCGGTATATCTGTACATGAACGAGCAACCGGTACTCTGCGTATCTCCACCGGAAACCCCTCCGCTGTGCTCAATGTGCATACCGTTCCCGGCTGCCGCAGGCGCAGCCTTGTCTCTTCGCTGGTACAATATTCCCAAACATAAGCCAAATCCTGCGGTATCTGCACTGTGGAACTCCAGGCGATGGATATGGGCGCAGCCATATGTCAATTACCGGGTTTCAAAGCCGGACAATCGCAACATATTTCTATGGAGTATCGTTTTAACTCGCTGAACGACAGTACAGCCGCATTCCCTTGAAATTTTCGCAAAATGTAGTATGCTGTGTAGTGTGTTCAACCCGCAGGCATAGGCCTGCCACGCACGGGAGGTTATTGTATGTACTTTTATGATTGGACGATCATTCTCATGCTGCCCGGCCTTTTGCTGGGCATGTGGGCGCAGTTCAAGGTGAAAAGCGCCTACGCCAAATATGCCAAAATCCGCACCAGCCGGGGTGTAACCGCCGAGGAAGTCAGCCGGGACATCCTGAGCAAAGGGGCCAACATGCCCGTTTCCGTGGAGCCGATTCAGGGAAATCTGACAGATAATTTCGATCCGAAAAGCAATACGCTGCATCTGTCGGAGGGCGTATACGGTTCCTCCTCCATCGCCGCCGTGGGTATCGCGGCGCACGAGTGCGGCCACGCGCTGCAGCAATCCGATGGATACGGACCGCTAATGATGCGCAACGCCATCGTGCCGGTGGTAAAAATCGGTTCCAATTTGTATTTCCCGATCTTCCTCATCGGCCTGCTGGCAAGTTGGGAACCGCTGCTGTATGCCGGGATTATCTGTTTTGCCGCTACGCTGGTGTTCTCCCTGATCACGCTGCCCGTAGAGTTCAATGCCAGCAGCCGCGCGCTCAAGGTGCTCCAGAGCGGCAGCTACATGACCGACGAAGAGGTGGCCGGTGTTCGCGCCGTGCTCACCGCCGCAGCACTGACCTATGTCGCCGCCGCCATTTCCAGTTTACTGCAGCTCTTGCGCCTGCTGCTGATCGCAAACAGAAGAAAATAGCATGAAAAAACGTACGTTCATCGCGGCAGCCGTCGTTGTGCTGGCCGCCGCGATTGCCTGTACCCTGTGGTTCACTCCGCAGGAAGGGAGCAAGGGAATTTTGTACCGTGTAACCGGGCTCAATACAACAGCCTATCTGCTGGGATCCATCCACATCGGCACGGCGGAGATGCATCCGTTTGGCGAAACGCTGCAAAACGCAATGGCTGCCAGCGATACCTTTGTGTTTGAATGCGATACCTCCACGGACGAATCCGTTGCCAGGCTGCTGGCCAGGCAAACCCTGCCCGACGGCGGCACCCTATCCGAGGTTCTCGGCGAAGCGCTGTACAACGACACTGCGTCAGCCTATCGTACGCTGAGCCTCAGCACGGCATCTCTGGATACCAAACAGCCGTGGGCGGTGATCAACACGCTGGCGGTCTATTCTTCGGCCGCCGAAATGGGCGTCAGGAATGTGAAAAAAGCCATTTCGCTGGGCGTGGAGCCAGCCGTGGAAGCGTTTGCAGCTCAGCACAATAAACGCTATGCCTATCTGGAAACCGTGGACGAGGTTGCCGATACGATGGAGAGCTTCTCTGATGCGTTAACCCGCTACCTGCTCCAGGATGAAATCGACATCGTTCTGGGTCGGACTGATCCTGCCGATACGGAAACCGTGGCACAGTGGCCCGCCTGGTGGCGCGAGGGCAGCACCGAAGCATTCCGGGATTTTTACCGTCTCTCCTTTCAGGGCGCGGATGAACAGCTGTATGCAGAATATCAGGATAAGCTCATCACAAAGCGCAACGCGCTGATGGTTGACCGCCTGGACACACTTTTCAAGCAAGGTGGCACATACTTTGTCACTGTCGGGCTGCTGCATCTTATCCCCGAGGACGATAGCTTCATCTCGCTGCTGCGGGACAGGGGATATACGGTGGAACAGGTATCCACGCCATAAGTGGGAAGCCACAGAAAAGCCCGATGCAAGCGCATCAGGCTTTAATTCTTTTGCCAATTCCATGTTCTATTGTCATTTTGTGCAAAACAAAGCTTTACTACATAAGATAGACTGAGTACTTTTATTATAGCCATAAAACAACCCTCAGCCATATTAGCAGTATAACAACATTTTCAACATGATTATAGCAATAAGCTAACGTGATACCTTCGTCGATGCTCAGTATTCTCCGTTGCAGCACAAAGCCCTGTACCATGTAGTATCGGGCTTTGTGTTTGCTTATTGGATTTCAACTCATGGCTGCCTTTACACAACTGTTTTTGCTGTCGTTTTCCTGCGAAAGATAGCGGAAAACAACTTCGAATCCCAATTGCTGAGTGGCTGCACCCATGAATTGTCTTAGAACTTCAGCGGGTTCACCCTGATCGCCGGGCCCATGGTGGAGCTCAGGTACACCGAGCGAAGATAGATACCCTTCGCAACCGAGGGCTTTGCCTTGATGATGGCTTCCATCAGCACCTGCAGGTTTTCATTGAGCTTTTCCTTGCCAAACGAGGCTCTGCCGATCGGGCAGTGGATGATGGCGGTTTTGTCCACGCGATACTCCACTTTACCGGCTTTGATATCCGAGATGGCCTTGGTGATATCCATGGTCACGGTACCGGACTTGGGGTTGGGCATCAGGCCCTTGGGGCCCAGGATGCGGCCGATACGGCCGATGACACCCATCATATCCGGAGTGGCTACGATCACATCGTAATCAAACCAGTTTTCGGTCTGGATTTTCTGCACCAATTCCTCGGCACCCACAAAATCCGCACCCGCCTCTTCGGCTTCCTTCAGCTTGTCGCCCTTGGTGATGACCACCACGCGCACGTTTTTGCCTGTGCCGTGCGGCAACACGATGGCGCCGCGCACCTGCTGGTCGGCATGGCGGGGATCCACGTTCAGGCGGCAGGAAAGCTCAATGGTTTCATCAAACTTGGCTTTGCTGGTCTGCACCGCCAGATCGCAGGCTTCCTCAGGATCGTAAGCCGTTTGGAGATCATACAGTTTTACACTGTCTGTATATTTTTTTCCGTGTTTCATCGTTCAAATCCTCCCTGTGGTAATAACGGCACAATGTCCTCCCACATATCGCTTTTATTCCTCAACCGTGATGCCCATGGAACGTGCGGTTCCGCGAACCATGCTTTCGACGCTTTCGATGTTCGTGGCGTTTTCATCGGGAAGCTTGATCTCAGCAATTTTGCGTACCTGTTCCTTGGTGAGTTTCCCCACTTTGTCTCGGTTAGGCACACCGCTGGCATGCTCCAGACCCAGTTCTTTCTTGATCAGAACGGGTACCGGCGGCGTTTTGGTGATGAAGGTGAACGTACGGTCGGCATATACGGTGATCACAACGGGGATGATCAGTCCGACATCCTTGGCCGTGCGCTCGTTGAACTCTTTGCAAAAGCCGGGAATGTTTACGCCGTGCTGGCCCAGCGCAGGGCCGATCGGCGGTGCGGGTGTTGCCTTGGCGGCCGTCACCTGCAGTTTAATTATGGACGTAATTTTCTTTGCCATGGTTTGATTGCCTCCTCAGATTTGTGGTAATACGGAACAGAATATGCTCCTCCCACGACCTTTCCATAAGGGAAAGGCGCAGCGCGCATCCATGCGCTTGTTGACCGCCTAAACGGATCATACTTTGGTTACTTCCTCCAGGCCGACTTCCACGGGCATTTCGCGCCCCAGGAACATCTTTACCTTTACGGTCAGCTTCTGCCGTACGGTATCGACATCCTCCACAAAGCCGGTGAAGTTTTCCAGCGGGCCGGACAGAATGCGAACTTCTTCGCCGATGGCAATGCCGAACTCCACGCTGTGTTCCTGCGTGGACAGCATCATCCTCACCTCGTCATCCGTCAGCGGCACGGGTTTGCTTTCGGGGCCCACAAAGCCGGTTACACCGCGGGTGTTGCGCACCAGATACCAGCTTTCGCTGGTCTCAATCATATGCACCAGCACATATCCGGGGTATACCTTGCGCTGGGTCTTTACGCGGCGGTTGTTTTTGATTTCAACAACATCCTCCACCGGAACGCGGACATCAAGGATCAGATCCTGCATGCCGTTGTTCTCAACGGATTTTTCGATGTTGTCCTTCACCTTGTTCTCGTAGCCGGAATAGGTGTGCACAACATACCAGCAGGGCTCGTTTTTTTTCTCGGCCATTCCTATCTCCTTACGCCTTGGGCATTATCAGCTGAATCAACGATGAAGCGCCCATATCCAGCAGACCGATGATCAGCATCAGGAAAGCCGTCATCAGAATGACGATAATGGAATAGTTGACCAGCTTCTCTTTGGTTGGCCAAGTCACCTTGCGCAATTCATGCCAGGTGTTTTTGAACGCATTGCCCGATCTTGACGAAAAACCGTTTAAACCCGCCGACGAATTTCGCCAGAGCGTTCGGATTGCTTTTCTTGGCCGGCAGTTTCTTTTCATTAGCCATAGTTTTGCTCCTATCCGTTACTTGGTTTCGCGGTGAGCTGTGTGCTTTTTGCAAAAACGGCAGTACTTGTTCAGCTCGATGCGATCAGGCGAGTTCTTTTTGTTCTTCATCGTGTTATAGTTTCTTTGCTTACACTCGGTGCAAGCCAACACAATTCTATTTCTGGCGATACTTGCCATTGCCGGCACCTCCCCTATTTGTTCGTTAGATTTCCTTTTGTCCGGTCATCTTTTCGGCAATACTCTTGGGTACCTGTTCGTAGTGATCGAACTGCATGGAAAACAGTCCGCGGCCCTGCGTACGGCTTCTGAGGTCCGTCGCGTAACCGAACATTTCGCTCAGCGGCACAAAGGCGTGCACACTCTGCTCGCCCAGGCGGGCTTCCATGCCCTCAATGCGCCCGCGGCGGCTGGTGATATCACCGATCACGTCGCCCATGTATTGCTCGGGAATGATGACCTCCACCTTCATGGTGGGCTCCATCAGACAGGGATCCGCCTTGCGCAGTGCGTCTTTAAACGCCATGGATCCGGCGATTTTGAAGGCAACCTCGGAGGAGTCAACCTCGTGATAGCTGCCGTCGAATACTTCGGCTTTGAAGTCCACAACCTCGAAACCCGCCAATGAGGCCGGACTGTGAGGCTTCCTTGATACCGGCATCGATCGGCGAGATGAATTCCTTGGGAATAACACCGCCGACGATTTTGGATTCGAAGGAATAGCCTTCTCCGGGCTGTGCGGGGATGATGCGGACTTTACAGTGACCGAACTGGCCGTGTCCGCCTGTCTGGCGCACATAGCGGCCTTCGCCTTCGGCTTCCCTGCGGATGGTTTCGCGGTAGGCTACCTGCGGTTTGCCCACGGTAGCTTCCACTTTGAATTCGCGCAGCAGACGGTCCACTATGATTTCCAAGTGCAGCTCGCCCATTCCGGCGATAATGGTCTGCCCGGTCTGCTGGTCGGTATAGGTTTTAAAGGTCGGGTCTTCCTCGGCCAGCTTGATCAGCGCCATGGTCATTTTTTCCTGACCGGCTTTGGTCTTGGGCTCGATGGCAACCTGGATCACGGGATCCGGGAACTCCATCGATTCGAGGATGACGGGGTTATTCTGGTCGCACAGCGTATCCGCCGTTGTGGTGTCCTTCAGGCCGACGATGCCGCAGATATCCCCGGCGAACACGGTTTCCACGTCTTCGCGGTGGTTGGCATGCATCATCAGCAGACGCCCGATGCGTTCGCGCTTGCCTTTGGTGGAGTTATAGGTGTACGTGCCCGATGATATTTTGCCGGAGTACACGCGAACAAACGCGAGTTTGCCGACAAACGGATCCGTCATGATCTTGAAGGCGAGCGCCGCGAAGGGCTCGTCGTCGGAGGCATGGCGTTCCAGGATCACATCGGGGTCGCCGGGCTTCTGGCCCTTAATGGAAGGCACATCAAGCGGGGAGGGCATATAGTCCACCACCGCGTCCAGCATCGGCTGCACACCCTTGTTGCGGTAAGATGTTCCGCAGAGAACAGGGGTCATTTCGCAGGCGATGGTCGCCTTGCGGATCGCGGCCTGAATTTCTTCCCTGGAGATTTCTTCCCCTTCAAAGAATTTTTCCAGCAGCGCTTCGTCCTGTTCGGCAACGGCTTCAATCAGCACCTGACGGTATTCTTCGGCCTGTGCTTTCAGCGCTTCGGGGATCTCCTCCTCGCGCACATCCTTGCCTTCGTCATCGTAGTACACTTCGGCCTTCATGGTTACCAGATCGATCACGCCTTTGAAATCCGCTTCCGCTCCGATGGGAAGCTGGATGGGTACGGCGTTGGCGCTCAGGCGTTCCTTCATCATGTTGACAACGCGGAAAAAGTCCGCGCCCATGATGTCCATCTTGTTGATGTAGGCAATGCGGGGCACATGATACCGGTTGGCCTGCCGCCATACGGTTTCGCTCTGGGGCTCTACGCCGCCCTTGGCGCAGAACACGGCAACAGCGCCGTCCAGCACGCGCAGGCTGCGCTCTACCTCAACGGTAAAATCCACGTGTCCGGGTGTATCGATGATGTTGATGCGATAGCCGTTCCATTGACAGGTGGTAGCGGCAGAGGTAATGGTAATTCCGCGTTCCTGCTCCTGCTCCATCCAGTCCATGGCGGCTGCGCCTTCATGCACTTCACCCATCCGGTGCGTGCGTCCGGTATAGAAGAGAATACGCTCAGTTGTCGTGGTTTTACCGGCATCAATATGTGCCATAATGCCGATATTCCGCACCTTATCGAGCGGGTGACTTCTGTGCATAAATGATGGGTCTCCTTTCGTATGCGCTTTGTACAAGCATGGGGGTTCTTACCACCGATAGTGCGCGAACGCCTTGTTGGCTTCGGCCATACGGTGCATTTCTTCTTTACGTTTTACGGCGCTGCCGGTGTTGTTGGCGGCGTCCATCAGTTCGCCGGCCAAGCGGTCCGACATGGTCTTTTCACCGCGGTTGCGGCTGAAATCCACCAGCCAGCGCAGCGCCAGCGTTTGGCGGCGTTCGTTGCGGATTTCGATAGGCACCTGGTAGGTGGCGCCACCCACACGGCGGGCCTTGACTTCCAGCTGCGGGGATACATTGGTCAGGGCAGCGGCAAACACATCGTTTGCGTCTTTTCCGGTTTTCTCCGCAATTTTGGAAAATGCGCTGTAGCAGATGCGCTGCGCGGTGCCGCGCTTGCCATCGAGCATGATTTGGTTAATGAGCTTGGTTACTACCGTGGTCCCGTATACGGGATCGGGCAGTACCTCGCGCTTGGGTATAAAGCCGCGACGGGGCATAGTTCTACCTCCTTAATCTTGGAAAAGCGTTTCTCGCTTTTCACTTTTGCACACGCCTGTGAGCCGTACCCTGCGGGTACGCAGCCGGTTCGTGTGCCGGGAACGTTCCATTTGGCATACGCGCTTAACACGGGATTTCTGGCGGCCGTCAGCATCAGCCGCTCCGGCGAACCGGAAAGCCACGCGGTGTGTTTACCTGATCAGCAACAACGAGGTAAACGCCTGCGCCCGCTGAGAAATGCTTCCTGCATGAAGAGCGCAAAGGTTTGAAGAAAGGATTTTACTTCTTCTTGGCGCCGTACAGGGAACGACCCTGCTTGCGGCCTGTAACGCCGGCGGTATCCAGCGCGCCGCGGATGATGTGGTAACGGACGCCGGGCAGATCGCGTACACGTCCGCCGCGGATCAGCACCACACTATGCTCCTGCAGATTGTGGCCGATGCCGGGAATATAGCACGTACCTTCGATTTGATTAGTCAAACGAATACGTGCAATCTTGCGCAGGGCGGAATTCGGCTTCTTAGGCGTCCGTGTCTTCACGCTGAGGCATACGCCGCGTTTCTGCGGGCAGCTCTGCAGGATGGGAGACATGGATTTCTCCACCAGTTTCGTGCGCCCCTTGCGAACCAATTGATTGATCGTGGGCAAAGATAACACCTCCGAGTTATTTATCCATAAAGCTCCTCAACCCCGGGAGCGTTTATGACGGTTTGTTTTGCCGGCCCTCTGCCGGCTATTTCAGGATGGCTGCCGCGGCTGTTTTCACGCCGACGAGGCAAAGCCTGCCCAGCGCTTCCATGCTCTCGGCCGCTTCGACGGGCACCCTGTGCTCCTCACAGGCCGATTGCACCTGCCGGTAGATGAATTCATCGGCATCCTTGCACAGGTATACTTTGGCCGCTTTGCCGTTTTTTACGGCGCGCAGCACCTGCTTGGTGCCGACCACACGCTTGGCCGGGTTACGAAGCATTTCTTCCATGCAGGTTCACTCTCCCAAAAGGATGTTCAAAGTGGCGTAAATTCAGCCGTCTGTGCTTGGTTTTCCCCTTGTTCCCCCTCATCATATGTACACAAGGGGCAACTGTAACATAGTATCACCGGATCATGGGATTGTCAATCGGTTTCGGAAAAGGGATATTATGGTTATGAAACAGAGAACGATATTGACAGACGAAATATGCCCTGCTATAGTTAATTCGTCTCTTTGCACTGCAAACCATTCCCTCCGGCAAGAGAGAATGCGCGATCAGCAGTACAAACTGAGCAGGCGATGAACCACCGTGTTTTCCGGGGGTTCGTGGGGCTGGGCCGCCATGGCGGCAGCAGACATGCAGTATTCACACATCTGCGGGACAGTAGTTGTTCCGCAGGTGTGTTTATTTTTATCTACATTTGGGAACAGGCTGGTTGTAGTGCCATAGAACAACTCATGCCCACCGGGCAATCAGGAGGATTTCTATGACAAACACAGGATTCCCCATCACAGGACTGACAAACGAACAGGCAAAACGGCTGCAGGCCAGGTATGGCCGCAACGAGCTGACCCCGCTGCAAAAAATGGGATTCGCGCGCAAGGCGCTGCACATTCTGGCGGAACCCATGTTTCTTCTGCTGCTGGTTGCCGCGCTCATCTACTTCATCCTGGGCGAACCGCGCGACGGAGCGATCATGCTGATCTTCGTAATCGGCATGATCTCCATCGACGTGATCCAGGAATGGAAAACCGACAAAACGCTCAACGCCCTCCGGGATCTGTCCGCGCCCCGCGCGCGCGTCATCCGCGACGGGAAAGAGCAGGAAATCGCCAGTGTCGATCTGGTGCCGGGCGATCTGCTGCTCCTGGCCGAAGGCGTTAAAATACCGGCGGACGGAACGGTGCTGAAATGCAGCGATCTGTGTGTGGACGAAAGCTCTCTGACCGGCGAGCCGGAAGGCGTATGGAAAATCCCCTCGGACGGCGCAGACCCCACCGGAGACTATTGGCGCAGGGATTATTGCTACGCGGGCACGCTGGTTACACAGGGTACTTCGATGATCCGGGTGGAAAAAACAGGCGCTTCCACGGAATACGGCAAGATCGGCACGCACGTCGCCGCCGCGCCCAACGAGCCCACTCCCCTGCAAAAACAGACGGCCCGGCTTGTGAAAGCCTGCGCCGGGATCGCCGCCGTGCTGTTTGCGCTGGTCGGCACGGTTACCTATCTCAATATACCGGATCACAGCTTTGGCGAGCGGATTATCGAGAGTATTCTATCAGGCATCACGCTGGCCATGGCAATGATCCCGGAGGAATTCCCGGTGATCCTGACGGTGTTCCTGCCCATGGGCGCGTGGCGGCTGGGGAAAAAGCACTCGCTGGTGCGCAAACTGCCCTCGGTGGAAACATTAGGCGCCGTAAGCGTGCTGTGTGTGGATAAAACGGGTACGATCACCATGAACCAGATGACGGTGCAGGAAATATGGACCCCACATGGGGATGAACACGCGCTGTGTGAAACGATGGGGATGGGCTGCGAAACGGACGCGTATGCCCCCATGGAAAAGGCCATGCTCGCATACTGCGACAGCATGGGGATTTCCAAAGAACATCTGTTTTCCGGCGAGCTGGTGAGCGAGTATGCGTTTACCAACGAGCAGAAAATGATGGGCCATGTATGGCAGCGCGGCGGTAAGCTGCTGGTTGCCGCCAAGGGTTCGCCCGAAAAACTTCTGCCGCTTTGCCCTATGACGGCCGAGGAGCGCGAGACTGCCGGACATATGCTGCTGAAAATGGGCAAGGAAGGCTTGCGCGTAATCGCTGTGGGGAGCATGCCGCTTTCCCGCGCATAACGAAATCCCGGAAAAACTTACAGACTGCCGCCTGGAATTTCTGGGCCTTGTCGGCCTTGCAGATCCGCCTCGTGAAGGAGTGGCGAGGGATATCGCCCAGTGCACCAAAGCGGGCATCCGTGTCGTGATGATCACCGGCGACAACGGCATTACCGCCTCCGCCATCGCGCGGAAAATCGGCATTCCGGGCGTTGACAACATTATCACAGCAGACGCGCTTGCCTGCATGACCGATGAAGAGCTGCGCGAAAAAGTAAAAACCGTCAGCATTTTCAGCCGCGTCATCCCCGAGCACAAGATGCGCATCGTGAAAGCCTTCCGGGACAACGGCGAGATCGTCGCCATGACCGGCGACGGCGTGAACGACGCGCCCGCGCTGAAATATGCCGATATCGGCATTGCCATGGGCAAGCGCGGCAGCGAGGTCAGCCGCGAGGCCGCCGACCTGATCCTGATGGACGACAACTTTACCACGATCGTTGATACCGTACGGGACGGCCGCCGTATTTTCGACAACATCCGCAGGGCCGTGGGATACGTTTTCACCATTCATATTCCCATTGCCCTTTCCTCGCTGCTGGCTCCGCTTCTGGGTATTACGCCCGGAGCGTTGTTCCTGCTGCCCCTGCACGTGGTATTGCTGGAGCTGATTATTGATCCCACCTGCTCCATCGTGCTTGAGCGCCAACCAGCGGAGGGTAATATTATGGAGCGAAAACCCCGCGACCCGAAAACGCCGCTGCTTACGCGCAGGCTGCTTGCCAAAAGCGTGGCGCAGGGCTTTGCGATTTTTGCCGCCTCGTTCGGAACCTATCTGTGGGCGCTGGCAGGCAATCCCGCAAACGCTCCGGCAGCGCGTTCCATGGGTTTAGCAATAATCATGCTCTCCAACCTTCTGCTGGTGCAGGTGAATGCCTCGGAATTTGATTCCATTCTCCATTCCGTGCGGCTGCTCGCCAAAGACAGGGTGATGTGGGCCGTAAACCTGCTGACCCTCGCGGGGCTTGCCCTTGTTTTATACACTCCGCTGCACGAAGTACTCAAGCTGGCGTCGCTGAGCGGCGGCCAGCTGCTTGCGGTCGTCGGCATGGCGCTTGTCTCCACGCTCTGGTATGAGCTGGTCAAAGCAGTTCTCCGAAGGAGGCGGCGCCTATGAAGGGCTTGATCTTCCACCTGGCGATGCTGCGCGGGAAAACGCCGATTTCCGCAAAGTACGGAAAGCCGTTCTGGCTGCGCTTCCGCCGCCGCAGCAAGCTCCTTTTCCGGGAACTGGCTCCGCAGCTTCCCGATCTGGGCAAAAGCCTGTTTGCCTTCAATTTCCAGTTTGCACCCGCCTACGCCGCCTGGTATCTTGCGCTTGCCGAAATGCAGCTGAATACGGAGAGCATCAATCAGATCATCTGGCTGCTCAACGAACGGCTTGTAACGCGCATCCCCCGCCCCCTGCCCTGCACGCGGCAGGCAAAGCCTATTTCAACGGGTTCCGCGGCAAGGCTTCCGCGCATCTGGCACGCCAGCAACGGGGCGAGCTGCACCCGTGGGACTGGATGATCCGCTATCGGGAAACGGACCGCAACGCTTTCGAGATTGATATCACACGCTGTGCCATGCAGCAGTTTGCCAAAGCACACGGGGCGGAGGGGATGCTTCCCGGCGATCTGCCGGATGGATTATCTGTTTTCCTGCCTGATGGGCAACTGTTTTGCGCGCACTCAAACACTCGGCGACGGCAATGATTGCTGCGACTGCCATTACCAACTGGAAGGAAGCTGCGTCTGGAGCCCGGAAATGGGTTTTGAAAACAGAAAATAGTACGCACCTTTCCACGGTCTGAACATGCAAACACCGGCGATTCGTAACGAACTACCGGTGTCAGGCTGAAAAAAAGAAGGGTCCAGGGCTGAAAGTCCTGGTCAGGGTGCAGGGGTGAAACCCTTGCCGGGGATTGGGGTGGAACCCCAAAGGCTGCGTTATAACAAAGGGGTAAGCGAGCGAACAGCGCCCAAGGCGCTATGAAGCGAGCGGCGATAACGACCCGAAGAGGTTCCTTGACAGGCTGACAAAACAGAAGGGTCCAGGGCTGAAAGTCCTGGTCAGGGTGCAGGGGTGAAACCCTTGCCGGGGATTGGAGTGGAACCCCAAAGGCTTGCGTTACAGCAAAGAGTAGAGCGAGCGAACAGCGCCCAAGGCGCAATGAGGCGAGCGGCGATAACGACCCGAAGAGGTTCTTTGACAGGTTGACACCGGCGATTCGTAACGAACCGCCGGTGTTTATATACTTTTATTCCAATTAATCAGTTATGCTTTTGCTGCCTCCGTACAGGCACAGGAAACGCCGCACGCACAGCCAAACCTGTCACTTGGGCTTCGCCGCTCCATCAGCACGGTATTGCGCCACTTGCCGAACCGATCACGGCCAATCATCTCCCGGTAACCCACCATTCGGAACCCGCAGCTCTCGTGCAAGCGGATGCTTGCGGCGTTCTCCTGCATGATGCCGGATTGCAGCGTCCAAAACCCGTTTTCCTCCGAAAGGCGGATTAACGCCAGCATAAGCGCTTTCCCGATCCCGCGCCCCTGATAGCGCTTTCCAATATAGATACTCACCTCCGCAACGCCCGCGTACACGCAACGGCTTGATACGGCGGAGAGCGCCGCCCAGCCGGTCACCGTTCCCCCATCCACAGCGCAAAGTCTGCCTGCTTTCAGATGGGAAGTGTTCCAGGCATCCCACGCGGGGCACTCCGTTTGGAAGGTCGCACTGTTGGTATCCATGCCTTCCTGATAGATTTGGCTTACCGCAGGCCAGTCACTGGAAAGCATTTCTCTGATTTGAAGATCCATCTGTATCAAACCGTCCCTTCGTTGCGTTTGCAATTCTCACAAGGATCAGCATGACCGGTACCTCGGTTAATACGCCGACGATCGTCGCCAGCGCGGCGGGTGATGATGTGCCGAACAGGGATATGGCCACGGCCACGGCCAGCTCAAAGAAGTTGGAAGCGCCAATCATCCCCGCGGGTGCGGCGATATCGTGGGGCAGCTTCATCTTCTTCGCAGTGAAATACGATAGGAAGAAGATCAGGAAGGGTTGCAGGATCAACGGCACTGCGATCAGCACAATATGCAGGGGGTTCTGCAAAATCACATCGCCTTGAAAGGCGAAAATGATCACGAGCGTCAGCAGCAGGCCGACCATTGTGATATTTCCGAATTTGGGAATGAATTTTTCGGTGAAGTATGCCTCCCCCTGTTTTTTCACCACGGAATGCCGTGTTAAAACCCCGCCGGTCAAGGGAATGATGACAAACACAGCGACAGAGAACAGAAGCGTGCCCCAGGGAATGGATACACCGCCGATTCCCAAAAGCAATTTCACAATCGGCGTGAACGCAACCAGAATGATCAGGTCGTTCGTTGCCACTTGCACCACCGTATAGGCGGGGTTTCCGTGGGTCAGATGGCTCCACACAAACACCATGGCCGTGCAGGGCGCAGCGCCCAGCAGCACGGCCCCGGCCAGATAATCCCGCGCCAGTGTTTCAGGGATAAACGCCTTGAACAGCACAAAGAAAAACAGCCATGCGATACCAAACATCGTAAACGGTTTGATCAGCCAGTTGACCGTCCAGGTGAGAAACAACCCCTTTGGATTCCTGCCGACATTGCGGACGCTTTCAAAATCGACCTTGAGCATCATCGGATAAATCATCAGCCAGATCAGAACGGCGATCGGAATGGATAGTTTAAACCATTCAAACCGGCCGAGAAATGCCGGAACACCCGGCAGAAACCGGCCGATCAGCACTCCGGCGACCATACACAGCAGAACCCACAACGAAAGATACTTTTCGAAAATTCCGATGCCCTCTGCCTTTCTCTTCATCGGAACCGCTCCTTTATTCCGGCCTGACCTTCTGCAAAATCTTCACAACCTCATCGGTTTTCAGCACCTTGCCAAAGGCAACCACCTTGCCATCCACAACAAGGGCGGGTGTCGTCATCACACCGTAGGCGGCGATCTGGGCAAAATCCTTCACATGGTCAATCGTCGTATCCATGCCCAGCTGTTCGAGCGCTTCTTTCGTCGCCGCCTCCAGTGCGTTGCACTTGGCGCAGCCGCCTCCCAGAATTTTAACGCTCAGATCCTCGCTTTTTGCATTTTCCGCTTTCTCCGTGTTTTCTGCGCCGCAGTTACCTCCGCAGCAGCAGCAGGATGATTCCGTTTTTTTCTTTCCAAACAGTGCCATACTCAGTCTCTCCTTTAAAATATTATCCTATAGGGTATCCAAACTTAGATATCGGAAAGCCGATGAACCGTTCATCAGCAGCATCCACAGGTGCAGCCGGTCTTCTTCTCCTTACCCTTGAAGAAGCTCTTCAGGTTTTCCGGCAGCGTATATCCGCCGCAGTCACAGCCGTTCTCTGCCGGTACAAACACGGCTCTGAGAATGGCTTCTGCCAGCATCTCGGCAGGCGGGATATCATAGGCTTGCCCTTGATACGCAAATACCCGGCAATCCACCGCGGTCCCGCTGATATCACCGCAGCAGCCACAGCTGTTCTCCGCCACGGGGCCGCAGATATCCCGGCCGTTTACACGGATCGTGGGCGACGAAAGAAACCTGTGCTCCGCGGCGATTTCCGCCGTTGCCATTTCCGTTTGACGGGTTTCGACCGTAAACCCGGCAAGCCGCAGGGCGGGCGTTAGTACCGCCATCACTTCGTCCAGAACACGGTCCGTGCCGATGCAGCGTTCACAGGTTTGTAAATCCAGATAGAGATAGTCAACGGTCACCTTTTTCCCCGACGGCTCCTCACAGCCACGGGCGCAGTAGTCTTCGGTGGTTTCCGGCGCGCCGTTGGGCGGCGTCCAGCCGGTATCATCCCCCACATAGGTGATCGCGCCGGCAGGGCAGCGGCTGCCGCAGCCATGGCAGTGATCAATACAGCCCTCCGGGTGTAATACCAGCGGCGACGGGGCTCTTGCGGCGTCGTACACGCCGTGCGAGCACATGGAAACGCACGTACCGCACGCCGTACAGGCAGAATAATCGATCACGGGATACCAAGTTTTTGCCATACTCTTTTCCTCCGGTGTAACTGCAATTAAGCGATTGTACGATTGTCTGCCCGGCGAGGTTTTCCCGTCTTTGCTTAAATAATAAGGCCTTGAATCGCGTTGAAGAAGTAGCCCACGGCAATGATACCGGCTGTGCAGATGGCAATAAACAGGGCCAGCAGCTTGGGCTTGACCGCCTTGCGCAGCATGATCATCGACGGAAGGGACAGCGTGGTGACCGCCATCATGAACGACAGGATGGTGCCGAGATTGGCGCCCTTAAACAGCAGCGCTTCCGCAATCGGAATGGTGCCAAAGATATCCGCGTACATCGGAACGCCAACCAGGGTTGCCAGCACAACGCCGAAGGGGTTTTTGCTGCCGAGCACAAGCGACACCCATTCGTCCGGAATCCAGTTGTGGATCACCGCGCCGATGCCCACACCGATCAGGATATACGGGAGCACCTTTGTAAACGTTGCAACCATCTGCTCCTTGGCATACACCAGGCGGTCCTTCTTCGTCAGATCCGGCGACTCGATATCCACGCTTCCGGCGGTGAGAATGAAGCTCTTTACGTGCTTTTCCATATGGAGCTTTTCAATGATCGTTCCCCCAATCACCGCGATCACCAGGCCGACGACCACATAGATGACGGCCACCCTTGCCCCGAAGATGCTCATCAGCAGAAGCAGCGATCCCAGATCCACCATCGGGGAGGAGATCAGAAACGAAAACGTGACGCCCACCGGCAGCCCAGCGGAGGTAAAGCCGATAAACAGCGGAATAGAGGAACAGGAGCAAAACGGCGTGACCGTGCCCAGAAGCGCGGCAATGCAGTTCGCCCATATGCCGTGGAACCGTCCGAGGATCTTTTTGCTGCGTTCAGGCGGAAAATAGCTTTGAATATAGCTGATGAAAAAAATCAGCAGCCACAGAAGGATCGTGATTTTGATCACGTCATACAGAAAAAATTCCACGCTTCCCGCCAGCCGGGTGGCGGTATCCAGCCCCATGGCGGACAGCATGCCGCCGATCAGATTGTCCAGCCATTTCATACCCAGGATTTGGTATTGGAAAAAATCCCAAATCCCTTTCACAGTTTGCATCGTACAGAAACCTTCCTTTCGTTGCCCGGTCACCCTAAAAGATCAGGAGCATATGCTTGGGTTTTACTTCCGCTCAAGCGGACGCTCCGCTTTTGCAGCAGGTATTCCCGTCCGATACGGGCTCGGGCGTCGTAAGCTGTTTCAGCAGCTCCGCTGCATAGGCGCTGCCGGTGTTGCTGATGCTGTAATGCGTCCATTTGCCTTCCTGCCGGGTTTTCACAATACCGGATTCCACCAGGATTTTCATGTGATAGGACAGCCCGGATTGCCCCAAAGCCAGTTGTTCCAGCAGCACGCAGGCACATTTTTCCCCTCCGCGGAGCAACCCCATTATTTTCAGCCGGTTCTCATCGCAAAACGCCTTGAAAACCTTTGTTTGCTCGCTGTAGTTTGCGTTCATCGGCTCACCTCACATCCAAATTTGCTGATGTGACAAAGTATAGACCTCACATCAACATTTGTCAATATGTTTTGTGTGAACTAATTACCCATACGTTCATGCGTCAGCTTTTTGTTTTATATAGAGCGAAGGAAACGTACATTATGCAGCTGCGTTGCTGCAATGGTCTGCGTTTCCAAGGCAGGAGAATATACTAACACAGGGGGGCTATTTCCCGTGAAGAACACGTTTGCGGCTCTCTCTTCCTTCGAATTTCAGTTTCTGATCAGAGCCGCACCGGTGTATGTTGCGGAACGGCTCATTCAGCAGTCGCTCTGGATTTTATACAATAGGAATATTTTGCTGTGATTGCACGTTATAGCAACAGGATCCATTTGTGTTTCCGCCATACTGCGGACGCAACGAATAACCGGGAGAGATGAAAAGGCATGGCGCATTTAAAAGAACACGCTTTGGCAGCGTATTACAGGCATGCGGACATACCGCAGGTTTGGCCTGTGCTGTATTGAGCCAGGAGCGCTTACCTTTTACTCTTCGCATAAATATTTCCGTCAAGTGTAACATCAACCATCACATTTGTCGTCTAATGGAGTAGAAGGGGTGTTGTGGATGATTGGCAGCTCAGGATTGGATGAGCTTCGTAAAGTGAAATTCAGTCAATGGCTTCTGGAATACGAAGATGCGGTTATGCGTATATGCTTTCTATATTTATCGGATCGGTTTACAGCAGAAGACGCGCTGCAGGATACTTTTGTTAAGGTCTGGCGTTCAATGGTGCAATTTGAACAACGCGGCAATTGTTCTCCAAAAACATGGATCACACGCATCGCCATCAACACCTGTAAAGACTACAAGCGCTCCTCATGGTTTCGGCACAAAGCCACAGTTCAATCGCTGGAAGACCTTCCACTTACGCTATGCGCAGTATCGCAGGAATCGCGGGAGATGTTTATCGACGTCCTTTGCCTGCCCATAAAATACAGGCAGGCGATCATTCTATATCACTACCAGAACATGACGATGGACGAAGCCGCACAGATTTTGCACATCAGCCGCCAAGCCCTGAGCCGCCGCCTGCAAAAAGCATACGCTTTGCTTCGTTATCAACCGGAAGGGAGTGGCTTTGAATTATGAAGGATATGAAAATCAAGAAGTATCTGGACGAGAATTTATCCGGAGTGTATGTTTCCCGTCGGCTGCACGAGCAAATACTGACAGAAGCCACTGAGGGAAAACGAAAGGTTAAAAAAGCATCCTTCGCCTTGGTGCTGGCACTGGTATTAACGATGGCCGTTGTCTCCGCGCTGGCGATTACAATATCGCATTGGGTACACGCGAGCCTTGATGAAGCCGTAGAGCAGCAGACCGATACCGGTTTCTTAACCAGATGGAACGAAGAAGATAAGCACAGCTTTGCCGAATTGCTGTTGAAACACGCCTTAATCAACGAGGCAGATGTAAACTCACTTGTGACACAATGGGAGTACCCGGATGACGCACTGCGCTTTGCGGCTGAGCTGGCTTATGGAGATATGTATTCCTGGAATCTGGAACAGAGTGCTTGGCTTAATAAACTACTGGCGGACACCGGCATTCTGGAACGTCCCGTGCAGCTTTTGCCTGATGAAGACGAAATAACACAGGAACAAGCCGAAACGCTGGCGGAACAGGAAATCATTCGGCAGCATCCCCAATTCAAAGATGTAATTTCAAGCTATTACCACATTGTGCGTTATTCAGATGTTGATGATGGCAACGGCCCGTTTTGGCAAATTGAATATTATCAATCGCCGTCCGATGCCGATTCTGCCATCGTTGTTGCAAGTGTGTATTCGAAAGGCGCGATTATTCATGTTGGCCTGCAATCGGCAGACGCTGCGAAGGATGCAGATATTGGAGCCGCGGCCACGCCGATAGAAACAGATAACGCGGAGGTGCATACCGCTGCCGTATCAGCGGCTGACAGTGAAACGGAAATCATATATCCTGTCGCGTTGTCCATGGCAGGCGAAAACGATCTGCCGCAAGTCGATGCCGTCAGCATTGCAACCGACTTGCTCCTGCAGCAAAGCGATGTAATTCGGCCCCTTGCAGACTCGCACGACCGCTATTCATTTCCGTTGCTGGAAGTGGATAACAGAGAAATCGAATGGATTGCTTCGTTCGTTGCTTTGCAACAGGCAGGAGCTACCGGAAATGCTTGGATCATCAGCTTCTTCCCCAAGGGTATTCCCGCGTTGGCCGCTAGCGTTATGGTGGCTTCTCCCTCCGGGGAAGTAATCCAATCGGTATTTGGCTATCTGAGCGATGCTACCGCAAAATGGGAAAAGCAGCTTGGCAGTGAGTTTTTCTGGTCAATACAAGAAAAATATGTATTTGATGTACTCTACAGCTTGCCGAAAGCCTATAACCAAAGAGTGCTTCCGAACAAGGATGAAATCCGGCAAGACCAAGCGCTTGAAAAAGCGATAGCCGCCGTACGGGAGCGGTATGGCATCGGCGAACAAACGCTGATGGCCGATTGCAAAGTCGAGTACGGCTTTTTTATCAGCGACGCTGCGAACCCCTCTGACCGATGCTGGTATATTGGCTTTAGATACTATAATGAAACCGATGGTACGTACAGATTGTGTTATGAAGTGCGAATCGACGCAGCGGATGGCGCTGTTATTTCGGTAGATGATTATGCCGGGGGACTTGGATAATACGCTTTGGGCAATCGCCATTACAGAAAGGGCTGCCCTGACCATGTATGTATAATGCAGCGTTCATGGCAGTAAGTATTATATATAGTATCCGATCCAGACGATACATAGCTGATTGAAAGCACGCATATTCAATCAACACACAATTTCAGCTTAACTGCCGCAACCGGGAATAACCCTGTCATCGCTGTTATGCATAACACTGTAAATGGAAGCCCAAAATCTACAATATCATTGATAAGAAGCGTACGTATATGAAATTCAGATTCCTGATCGTTTTATGTGCAGCGATGCTATTCCAGCAATGCTGTGCATTCGCTGACAGTGCATCTGCTTGTGAAGGCTATAAACCAATCATTGAAGAGAAAGATTGCTTCGCTGCTGCCAAAAGATTCTGCCTTCTGTATCAAGGCAACGGGGATTGGGAAAACGCCGATATGGAAACCGTGGGTTGTTGTTTGATTGATTCACCGCAACAGGAAGGTAGCGTGTATCGCCTTTTGCTTTACACAGTTCATTCTGTTTTTGATACCTCATCGGGAACGCCTCACTGTATTGCGGGATCGCAAAATCCGGCGGTCGTTGTCCTGCAGGAACTGCGAACCAACGTGTACCAACTGGTGGACTATCTTCCTATGGAAGATGGCGCCGATATGGGAACGTGGATACAAGCGACATATAGCGGCGATATGCCTTCGTCTTGGGGCAAAGAGAAAAAAGAAGCACTGTATGAAGCCGCTGAACAAGATGCCATCAATACGGCGCAGGCTTATATCGAATACCCGAACGGGAAGGGAAGTCCTGGGATATGGAATGTATTCTTGCAATCAGGCAGCATTTCTGATGCAAAACAGATTGTACGGAATGCTATCGACAGCAACTATCCATATTTTGATGGAATGCGAATCTGGGCGGCCAAGAATAGAGCCTACAAGCTTTCCATTCAAGGAGAACAAAGCTATTCGGGTATACTTACCTTCTCATCGTATGATGAGAAGGGCACGCAGCTTTCCTATGTCACAGTACAGGTGATAAACCATCAGTTGGTTGTTCTGGCAGGGGAAATTCCATCTATCACATATGAATAAATAATTACATGTAAAGCACCTTGAAATACTCCGGTACGCGGACAGAGCGGCGGGTACGCCACGGCCCTTCAGTTGAGTTATTCAACTCCACATCCCCTTAGTTCCACTTCTGTTTCGCATTGCTTACATGTGATAAAGGCTCCGGCATGTGGATGCCGGGTATGCAAAATGGGAGAATACAATTCACAGATTGAGAATCCGACAGCAATAAATACGCACAATATACATTGTCGCCGTCCTATCGGGAATTTCTGCGGCTGCCTTTTATCCGGAAAGAATGACAGCAGTATTCCATAGGCTCTTTCCGTATATCCCATAAACGAAACGAGAATAGTATGTACTCTTTATTTTCAGCATTTCAACAGATTCACCGGTCTTTGTCTGATGCGGGAAATATTTGCTGCATAACAAAGCTCTTGACTATCGATTCAGATTATTGTATAGTATGCGCAAAGGGAAACGTTACGCTTTCATGTCAAGGTTTCCGATAAAATCCGGTTCATTCAAAGCAAACGGTGAGAATATTGTTTGAAAAACAAACTTCATATGCCATAAAGGAAGGATACGTTTGAACGAAGTCATTTTAACCATGAAGGGAATCGACAAAACCTTTCCGGGCGTCCACGCGCTTGATCACGTTGATTTTGAGCTATGTAAGGGTGAAGTGCACGCGCTGATGGGCGAAAACGGCGCCGGCAAATCCACGCTGATGAAGGTGCTGACCGGGATTTACACCAAGGACAGCGGAACCATCACCTATGAGGGCAAGGACGTTTGCTACCTCAGCCCGCGCGAAGCGCAGTCGGCCGGAATCGTCATCGTGCATCAGGAAATGAATATGATGGGGCACCTCACCGTGGCCCAGAACATTTTCATCGGCCGCGAGTGGAAACGGGGCCTGCTGATTGATGACGCGCGTATGAACGACGAGGCACGCAAGCTTTTTCAGCAGCTGAAAATCGATATTGATCCCCGTGAAACCATGTCCAGGCTCACGGTGGGCAAACAGCAGATGTGCGAAATCGCCAAGGCAATCTCCCATGAAGCCAAGGTAATCATATTTGATGAACCCACGGCAGCCCTGACTGACGCGGAAACCGAGCAGCTGTTCCGCATTATCCGGGACCTGCGCAAGAAGCAATACGCCATCGTATACATCTCCCACCGCATGGACGAGATCAAGCAGATTACCGACCGCGTTACCGTGATGCGGGACGGGCAGGCCGTGGGGACGCTGATTACCGCCCAGAGCACCAAGGACGATATTGTGCACATGATGGTCGGCCGTGTCATCTATGAAGAGCCCAAAACGCACAGCCTTGTACCGGACGACGCCCCCGTTGTGCTCAAGGTGGAGCACCTCAACGCCGGGCGCATGGTGCAGGATGTAAGCTTTGAGCTTCGCAGGGGTGAAATTCTCGGATTTTCCGGCCTGATGGGCGCCGGGCGCACCGAAACGGCGCGCGCGCTGTTCGGCGCCGATCCGCGGGAGAGCGGCGATATTTATGTGGAAGGCAAAAAGGTGTCCATCCATTCCCCGCAGGACGCCGTACGCGAAGGCATCGGCTACCTGTCGGAGGACCGCAAACGCTTTGGCGTGGTGCTGCAAAAAAGCGTCACGGAGAATTCCACCCTCGCATGCCTCCGGGACTATGTCATGCATCTGGGTATCGTGGACGGGACAGCGGAGCGCAAGATAACCCAGAAGATGGTACAGGCGCTGAAAACCAAAACACCGAGCGTCGATCAGCTGGTAATGAACCTTTCCGGCGGCAACCAGCAAAAGGTGGTCGTCGCCAAATGGCTGATCAGCAACAGCAAAATCCTCATTTTTGACGAGCCCACACGCGGCATCGACGTGGGCGCGAAACAGGAAATCTACGAACTGATGAACCGACTGGTGGAGGAAGGCAAATCCATCATTATGATATCCTCCGAAATGCCGGAAATCCTTCGCATGTCGGACCGGATCGTGGTCATGTGCGAGGGCAAAAAAACGGCGGAGTTCGATATAGCGGAAGCCACGCAGGAAAAGATTATGAGCGCGGCGACGCGCGATATCGCCGTATAGGAGGAAACGCAAACATGAAGGCTGCCCTGCAGAAGTTTAAATCCCTGCGCTTTGTAAAACTCATCGGCTTCAACCGCGTCGTGCTGATTTTGATCATTTTCCTGATGTACGGCCTGTTTACCCTGCTGACCCCGATCCTTCGCAACGGATCCTCCTTTGTGAACTACAACCGGATTTTAAGCGCGCTCAACTATGCGTACTTCATCGGGTTTCTGGGGCTTGGCGTAACGTTTGTCATTGCGACAGGCGGCATCGATTTTTCCATCGGGCCCGTGATGTTTTGCTCGGCACTGATCTCCGGCTACTGCCTGACGAAGTTCAACATGCCGCTGTGGCTGTGCCTGTTCGTCAGCATCGCCGTGGGCGCGGTGTTCGGCTCCATCGGCGGGTATTTCGTGGCATTCCGCCATCTGCCGTCGTTCATCACGTCGCTGGCGCTGATGCAGGTCGCCAAGGGCGTCGGGTCTCTGTTCACCAAGACGCAGTCGGTCACCTGGCCGTCGGGCACGGCCGCGGCCTCCTGGTACCGCGACCTGGTAAAGTGGAACGGCATTCCCGTGGGCTTTTTCATCCTGATCGCCGTCGCCGCGCTTTGCGCGGTGCTGCTCTACCGTACGACGGCCGGGCGCTATATGCTGTGCATCGGCAGCAACAAGGAAGCGGTGCGGCTATCGGGCGTGGATACCCGCCGGTGGGAAATGCTCGCCTATGTGATGTCTGGAACGCTGGCGGGCGTAGCGGCGATCTTCTACGTCGGTGCGTACACCACCGTGCAGCCGGGCCTTGGGGACACCTTCAACAACGAGGCGATCGCGGCCTGCGTCATGGGCGGCACATCCATGGCGGGCGGCTCAGCCTCCATTTTAGGCACGGTGATCGGCGCGATCATCGTAGCGCTGATGCAGGAGGGCATCCTGGCGATGGGCTTTACGATCTCTTATCAGTATGTGCTAACCGGCCTGATTGTTCTGGGCGCGGTAACGGCGGATATCATGAGCCGCAAGCGCAAAAACTAACCGCCGGAACACAGGAAACAGGAGGCACAGGATATGAGCAAACTGAGAAACCATCCCCTCATCCAAAAGCTCGGAGTACAGCGGCTTGTGATCTTCGGCGTGCTGGTGATCCTCTTCGCATTTTTCTGCATCATGAGCCCGTCGTTTCGCAAGTATTCCACAATTCTTACGATGACCAGCTATATGTATTACATCATGCTGATGGCGATCGGCGTCACTTTCCCGCTGCTCACCGGCGGCGTGGACCTTTCCATCGGCACGGGGTTGGTTTGCTACTCTATCGTCGGCAGCTATCTGATGCGCCAGATGGGGCTTCCCATCTGGGTGGCGATGCTGGTGACCGTAGGCATGGGAATTTTCTTCGGCTTTATTAACGGTGTGGTCGTCGCCAAGCTGAACCTGCCGCCCTTTATTACGACGTTATGCACCATGATGATCGTGCGCGGGCTCGGGTCCATCCTCACCAGCGGCATGACGGGCGTCTGGCCCATGGCCGGACAGGACGGCAGCTGGTTCCGCGACCTGCTCAAGTATAAGGTCAACGGCACGATCTATCCGGTGGGGCTTCTGATTATCGTTATGCTGGTGATTATCATGTCCATCGTGCTCAATCACTCGCGCATTGGGCGTTACATCATCGCAATCGGAAGCAACAAGGAAGCGCTGAAGCTGTCCGGCGTCAACGTTGCGCGGTGGCACGTGATGGCCTATGTGTTCTCGGGCTTCTTCGCGGGGCTGGCGGCAATCGCCTATGCGGGAACGTTTTCCAGCATTACGCCCGGCACCGGCGCCGGTTTTGAGCTGGACGCGATCGGCGGCGCCATCATCGGTGGCACGGCTATGACTGGGGGCAGCGGTTCCATTATCGGCACGTTTTTAGGCGTCTGCCTGATCTCGCTGTTAAAGACCGGCCTGCCCTACGTGGGCCTGCAGGCGAACTGGCAGCAGATCATCACGGGAGTGATTATCATCGTGGCCGTGACGATCGATATGGCACGCCGCCGCAAATCACTTTGATATGCACGCCACAAGGCGTCATATACATATGAAAAGGGGGTTCTCACATGAAGAAAGCGTTATCTCTGTTCTTGGTACTGATGCTGATCGTCGGCACGATATCTTTCGCGGTTGCGGAAGATAAAACCTATTCCTTTGAGATCGTCTCCAAGGGCTTCCAGTCCACCTATTGGCAGGCAGTTCTGATGGGCGTAAAGAGCGAAACGCAGAAACTGAACGACGAAGCCGGCTATGAGATGATTAAGTTCAACATGGTTGGCCCTGACTCCGAAAGCGATATCGCCGTACAGGTGAACGAGTTCGAGTCTGCCCTCAACGCCAAACCGGATGCGATCGGCCTGGCCGCGCTGGACGTGAACGCATTGAACGACAACATTGCCGCCGCGATGGCCGCCGGTATCCCGATCATCGGCTTTGACTCCGGTGCGCCCAACGCCGCCCCGGGCGCTGTTCTCGCCAACGCGTCCACCAACAACTATGTGGCGGGCACCGTGGTCGCCGAGAACCTCTACGAAAAGATCAAGGCCCGCATCGCGGCCGCGACCGCTCCTGTGCGCATTGGCGAAATCAACCAGGATGCCACCTCCGAATCCATCACCAACCGCGGCCTGGGCTTCATTGACAAATTTGTCGAGCTGGCCGCCGCCGATGGTTACAAGGTCGCCGTGATCGGCAACGAGAAGTACGTCAACGATTCCACGACCGACAAGGCCGCCGAAGCGGATGCGAACATCATCATCGAGGTCCACGTACCCGCGCAGACCACCGTTGAACTGTGCGCCACCGAAGCGGGCGTCGTGCTCAATAAGGCCGACACCATCGCGGTGTTCGGTTCCAACCAGGTTGCCGCCGAGGGCGTGATTACCGCCAACGAAATGCTGGGCGTGTGCGGCTCTACCGATGATATGATCATCGCCGTGGGCTTTGACTCCGGCACCGTTATCAAAGCGGCTGTGACTGCCGGCACCATGTATGGCGCCGTCACGCAGAGCCCCGTGGGCATCGGCAAAGTGCTGATTGACCTGCTGCTGGCCGCCTCGAAGGGCGAGCCCGTTGCGGACACCGATACCGGCTGCGCGTTCTACACCGCTGCCAATATCGCTTCCGACGAGATCGCTCCCAACCTGTACGACTAAAAGAACGTACAAACACACAAGCCACAGGCCGCTTTCCGTACGGAAAGCGGCCTGTATGCTATACCCCCTTGTATAGGCGTAAACCGGCCTGCTTTGGCGTATGCTCAAATCGGTTGATCCGGCCGGACGGCTTTGCAATAAGACCGTTGAACATTTAGCTTACTTCAATTTCCGGATGCTGCTCCCCTCGTACAGCTGCGTGGAGAGGGTGATGATCTGGGAAAGCGGCCTTGGGGATTCGTTGGTCAGCAGCCGGAGCAACTGTTTGGCCACGCACTCACCGATCGCGTTTTGCGGCTGTTTGACCAGCGTAAGGCTTGGATACATCGCGCCGAACAGGTCCATTTTATCAAAGCCGATCATCGAGATGTCATCCGGAACGGTACAGGACGCCTCGTTCAGGGCGATCATCGAGCCCAGCGTCATTTCGTAATTCGTAACAAATACGGCCGTCGGCGGCGTGGAAAGTTTCAGCAGCGCCTTCATCTGGTTATAGCCGCCCTCCAGCGTATAATCGCTGAAGCGAATCAGCTCCTCGCGGGGCATAATATCAAACTCCGCATAGGCGTTTAAATACCCTTCGCGGCGTTTCTGCGTGGTATAGATCCCCTCGTTGCCCAGAATAAGCCCAATCTCCTCGTGTCCGGCTTCCAGCAGATGGCGCGTGGCTTTCTCCGCTGCGTCCACATTGTCTACGACGACGGCGCTTACCCTGCCCGATAAGGATTTGAGCATCCGGTCCACCAGAATAATAGGGATGTCGGCGTCCAGCGCAAGTTTGAGGTGTTCCCCCGTTGTATCCGTGGGCATGTTGATAATCCCGTCAACACGCTTATGCATCAGGAAGGAAACCGCTTCCTTTTCACGGCGCGGATCGGTGCGGCAGTCGCACACGATAACGGCATAATCATGCTTGCGCAGGATATCTTCCATCGTGGTGATGATGGAGGTAATAAACTGGTTGCCAAGCTCCGGTATAACCACGCCCACCGTACGGCTCAGCCTGGTTTTCAGGCTGCGGGCAAACTCGTTGGGCACAAACTTGAGCGCTTTCACGGCGTCTTCAATCAGCTTTTTGTTTTTGGGCCGCACGTTCCCACCGTTGAGGTATTTGGATATCGTCGCCAGCCCGAGACCCGTCATTTTTGCGATGTCCTTCATCGTAGCAGCCATTGGATTTCCTCCTCCATGAAGCCAGCGCATCATATCGCTGCTGCCAGGTAAACGATGAATAAAGCGCTTGTGTGATGGTGCGTTGGATTTTCGTCAGGTTGAGCTGGCGGAAATCCAACGTGCCGGCGCGCAAGTGATTTGTTCGGCGTATATTCAGTATAACAAATCGCCGTGAAACATACAATGTGTATCGCGAATCGTTATAAGAATATTGTCACGAAACACAGTCCGTCGCTTGACATTCTCTATATTCTACCTTATACTATGTAAACGGAAACGTTTCGCTTTATGAGGTGATTTCATATGTCTTTGGTTACTTCACACAAAATGCTTCTGGATGCGCAGCGCGGCGGTTATGCCGTGGCGGCATTCAACGTGGAGAATATGGAAATGGCGCAGGCGGTGGTATCCGCGGCTGAAAAGGCGCAATCGCCCGTGATTGTTCAAACCACGTCCGGCACGCTGAAATATGCGCCGCCTTCCGTGTTTGCGGGGATCGTAGGGCGTTTAGCCAACAGCGCGAAAATCCCCGTCGCCCTGCATCTGGATCACGGCAGCGGGCTGGAACTGGCAATTGAATGCATCGCGGCAGGATATACCTCGCTGATGATCGACGGATCCATGCTCCCGTTCGATAATAACGTTGCGCTCACTCGCAGCGTGGTATCGGCGGCCGGTGAGCTGCCTGTGGAGGCGGAGCTGGGAACCGTGGGCGGAAAGGAAGACGGCCATGGGGCGGACAAACCGCAGTATACCGACCCGCAGGAAGCGGTGCGGTTTGTTGAGCAAACGGGCGTCTCAAGCCTGGCGGTGGCAATCGGGACCGCGCACGGATTTTATAAGGGCGTGCCGCAGCTGGATATCGGCCGTCTGGAACAAATACACAAGGTACTGTCCATACCGCTGGTTTTGCACGGCACAAGCGGCGTACCGCACGATCAGGTGCGCGCGTGCATAGAGCGCGGCATCTGTAAGGTGAACTACGCCACGGAGCTTCGTGTGGTGTTTTCCAACGGTGTGAAACAGGCTTTGGAGCATAAGCCGGACGCGTATGATCCCAAGCAGTACCTGTCGGCCGGCCGGGAAGCCGTGGAGGCACGCGCGCTGGAGCTGATCCGGCTGTGCGGATGCGGCGGGAAGGGCTGATATGGGCACGTATTTGCTGGGAATCGATATCGGCACCTCCGCGTGCAAGGTCGCGGTTTTCGGTACGGACGGCACGGTGGCGGCGCAGGGTCACGGGGAGTATCCCGTGTTCTATCCGCATCCGGGCTGGGCGGAACAGCGGCCGGAGGACTGGTGGAACAGCGTTTGCGGCACGATTCGCGGTGTGATTGAGCAAAGCGGCATTCAGCCGGGCGAAATCGCGGGCGTCGGAGTGGACGGGCAAAGCTGGTCCGCCGTCGCGGTGGACGCCGATGGCGACGTGCTGTGCAATACCCCCATCTGGACGGACACGCGTGCCCGCGGAGAATGCGAAGAGATCCTCAAACGGGTGCCGGAAGAAACGCTGTTTGCGTTGTGCGGCAATCCCATCCAACCAAGCTACACTTTGCCCAAGATCCTCTGGTATCAAAACAACACGCCGGATGTGTACCGCAAAGCGCAGTACATCCTGCAGTCCAACAGCTTTATCGTATTCAGGCTCACAGGTGCGATCACGCAGGACGTATCCCAGGGCTACGGTCTTTGCTGCTTTGATATGCGGCTGGGCCGGTGGGACAGGGATACCGCGGCGGCGCTGGGTATCCGCCCGGAGCTGCTGGCCCCGGTCTTCCCCTGTCACCAGATCGTCGGGCATGTCACGCGTGCCGCCTCCCTGCTCACGGGCCTTCGGGAAGGCACGCCCGTGGCGGCGGGCGGGCTGGACGCCGCGTGCGGCACGCTGGGCGCGGGTGTCATCGAGCCGGGGCAAACACAGGAGCAGGGCGGCCAGGCAGGCGGCATGAGCCTATGCATCGACCGGTACGCAGCCGACCCCCGGCTGATCCTCGGATGGCATGTAGTGCCCGGTCGCTGGCTATTGCAGGGCGGCACCACCGGCGGCGGCGGCGCGCTGAAGTGGCTTCGGGAAACCGTTTCCCCGGACTTGGATTTCCGCCAGATGGACGATCTGGCCGACGGCGTCCCCCCCGGCAGCGACGGCGTGCTGTTCCTGCCCTATATGGCGGGCGAACGCAGCCCAATTTGGAACCCCAACGCGAACGGCGTATTTTTCGGCTTGAACTACGCCAAAACCCGCGCGCATTTAATCCGCGCGATGATGGAAGGCGTGGGCTTCGCGCTCAGGCATAACATGGAGGTCGCGCAAAAGGCGGGCGCGAACGCCGGCATGCTCCGCTCGGTGGGCGGAAGCGCCAATAGCCGCGTATGGACACAGCTCAAGGCGGATATCACAGGGCATGGAATTGAGGTTCCCGCAAGCGATACCGCCACAACGCTCGGCGCGGCCATTCTGGCGGGTGTCGGCTCCGGGGTGTACCCAAACTTCCAGGACGCCTGCAAGCGCACCGTGCGCGTGATGCGCGCCTTTGCGCCCAATGATGAAAACAAAGCGCTTTACGACCGGCAATACCTAGCATACCGTGAACTCTATGACCGGCTTGCTCCCATGATGGCAGGCCCGGATACCGAAAGGAAGAATACGCAATGAAGGCGGCCGTGCTGTATGGAAACGGAGATATCCGCTATGACGATTGGGAAACCCCTGTAACCAAGCCCGGAACGGTGAAGGTGCGTGTACGCGCCGCGGGAATCTGCGGCAGCGACGTGCCGCGCGTGCTCCACAACGGCGCCCATTTTTATCCCGTGGTGCTGGGCCATGAGTTCAGCGGCGATGTGGTGGAGATCGGCGAAGGCGTGGAAGGCTTCAAACCCGGCGATACCGTGAGCGGCGCGCCGCTTGTGCCCTGCATGCAATGCGGTGACTGCCAGCGGGGCAACTTCGCGCTGTGCAAGCGTTACTCGTTCATCGGCAGCCGCGAGCAGGGAAGCTTTGCGGAATACGTTGTCATGCCCGCGCAAAACGCGGTGAAATACGACCCCTCCATCCCCTATGAGCAGGCCGCGATGTTTGAGCCCTCCACGGTCGCGATACACGGCGTGCTTCAGGGGGAATACCGCGGCGGCGGCACAGTGGCGATCCTTGGCTGCGGCACCATCGGCATTTTCACCGCGCAGTGGGCCAAAATCTTCGGCGCGAAAAAGCTCGTGGCGTTCGATATCGACGACGGGCGTCTGGAACTGGCGCGCCGCATGGGTGCGGATGAAACGGTTAATACCCTCGCGCCGGACTTCATGGAGAAAGCGGCGGCGCTGACCGGCGGCATGGGATACGACCACGTATTTGAAACCGCGGGCCTGCCCGCGACGATGCGGATGGCCTTCGAGCTGGCAGCCAACAAGGCGTGCGTATGCTTTATCGGAACGCCGCACGACGATCTTACGTTCACCCCGCGTCAGTGGGAGAACATGAACCGCAAGGAATTTACGCTGACCGGAAGCTGGATGAGCTACTCTGCGCCCTTCCCCGGCAGGGAATGGGCGCTGACGGCGCATTACTTTGCCACCGGCGCCCTGAAATTCGATCCGGCGTTCATCTTCCGCACCTTCCCGATGCATAAAGCCGCCGAAGCGTTCGCGCTGTACAATAATCCCTCGCAGGTACACGGGAAAATCATGCTGGTCAACGAATAACGCCGAGCCCGGACATAGCCTGTAAACAGAAACATAAGCCCATCGATCTTATATGGAAAGAAGGTCATCCAATGGCAGAATGGATTAACCCCAACATGGTTCCCAAACGCAAACTATATACCGGTGAAGAAGTACCCTGCATCGGCATGGGCACCTTCGGGAGCGACCGTTTTACACCGGAGCAGGTTTCGCAGGCCGTCGGCGGGGCGATACGCTGCGGCTACCGGATGTTTGACTGCGCATCGGTATACGGCAACGAGGATCTGATCGGCAAGGTGTTCGATCAGGCGTTCCGGGAAGGCGCCGTCAAACGCGAAGAGCTTTTCATCACCTCCAAGGTATGGAACAATATGCACGGCCGGGGCGACGTACTGCTGTCCTGCGCCAAAACGCTGCGCGACCTGCAGCTTGACTATATCGATGCGTACTTCGTGCATTGGCCGTTCCCCAACTACCATGCGCCGGGCTGCGATGCCGACAGCCGCAATCCCGACAGCAAGCCGTTCTCCGCAGAGGAGTTCATGGCGACCTGGCGGCAGATGGAGCGCCTCCACGATATGGGGCTGGCGCGCCATATCGGCATGAGCAGTATGACCATCCCCAAGCTTGAAGCCGTGCTGCCGCTGTGCCGGATCAAACCCTCGCTTATTGAGATGGAGCTGCACCCCTGCTTCCAGCAGTGGGAGCTGTATGATTATATCGTCGCGCACGATATACAGCCCATCGGGTTCTGCCCCATCGGCAGCCCCACGCGCCCGGAACGCGATATGACCCCCGACGACGTTGTGGATATCGCGGTGCCCACGGTGGTAGAGATCGCCAGAGCGCACAGCGTGCACCCCGCTGTCGTCTGCCTGAAATGGGCTGTGCAGCGCGGGCAGATTCCCATTCCCTTCTCCATCCACGAAAACGAATATGTGTCCAACCTGAAGTGCACGACCGCAGATCCGCTGTCCGATGCCGAAATGGAAGCGCTCAAAACCGTGGAATGCAACAACCGCCTGATCAAGGGGCAGGTATTCCTGTGGCCGGGCGCCAACGATTGGCACGACCTGTGGGATGAGGACGGCACCATCACAAAGTGAGGTAACAAAGAGTGCTCAAAAACATACCGGACCTGATGCCCCCGGAACTGATGAAGATTATTATGGAGATGGGGCACGGCGATGAGCTTCTCCTGTGCGACGGGAACTATCCCAAGTTCGGTTGCCCCGAACGCTGTGTGCGCATGGACGGGCACGGAATCTCCGAAATTCTGGAGATGCTCCTGACATTCTTTCCGCTGGATCCCTATGTGGAACATCCCGTAATCCTGATGGCGGTGCTCCCCGGCGATCCGTATAAACCGGAAATCTGGGAAGAATACCGCGCCATCGGAAAACGGCACGAGGCCGGAGGCCTGCGGGAAGAGCCGGTGGATAAGCCCCGGTTCTATGAGCGTGGGCGTAACTGCTACGCGTGCGTAGCCACCGGCGAAAAGGCGCTTTATGCCAACGTCATCCTGAAAAAAGGCGTAGTCAAGTAATCTGAAACGGCGTAGCCCTCCTGACGCCGCATCGCAGAAGCCGCCTCCCGTTTCCGGGGAGGCGGTTAATTCTATGCCGCACAGGCTTATAATGCCTTGCGTTCCGTTCCGTTTTTCCACCGGGAAGGCGCGCGCACCCCTTCCCCATCCGGCTGTTGGCAAAGCGGACCGATTTGCCCTGCGCTTCTATCCGTTGTCTCTGGGTTACTCTTTTCGGCGCCCTATCAAAGAAAGCGCAGGCAGCCTGCATCCCGTACAGGATTGCGGCTGTGCGCGTGTTCATCGCGCAGGGAAGCCGTTCCCGCAAGGTTTGATTTGAAAAGTGATACGTTACGGTTTATAATGTCGTCTTGAGACGTATCCGATCAACCTCTCCCCTCGGTACGCTGCTAAGTATAAGTAAAAAACCAATAACTGCCGATATTGAATATCATGCATGGCAAGGTCAGGGAACAGAAAGAACGCTTTTATGCGGGAAAAGCAGGATAAACATCGGTAAAGCCTTGCCGCACGAAGCGTTTACCGCTATTTTACCCGCATTCCCTTTTATTCGGGTATACGAAACTGTTTCGAGCCTTTACCCTCCGCCAGGCCCTTTCGTCAGTCAGGCATCGTTCCTGTCATTTTGCCGATGTTCGGATTCGCAAACACCGTTCATAAGGAGATACAGATGGATACCCTATTAACTCAATACACATTTGGAGATATTGTCGTCCAATACCGGCACGACAGTGATACAGGGTTCGTTGGCTTGGAGCTGATTCCACTGGGCTGGGAAGAATTACGGCAGCCTAAAAAGCAAAGCACCGATCCTATCGTTCAGCTGATGATCCGCGGAGACCGTTTCGCCGGAGGCTTTTCCAACGGCCATACGATGCGGGGCAGCGCTTCTGTTGCCCGCTTTCGTTTCGTTGAGCAGCGGGAGCTGAAGAAAAATAACAGCGTCACCCTCCTGACCATTCTCCGTTCGCAGGACGGACAGGAGCTGCACCATCAGCTTCTGCATCGCGCCGGGGAAAACGGCGTGGAAATCACAACGGAATACCATAACGGAAGTCGGAATGACGTTACGCTGGATATGCTTTCCAGCTTCTCTATCGGCGGGCTCACGCCCTTTATTGCGGGCGACGCCCCAAACAGCATGGTGGTGCACCGCCTGCGCAGCAAGTGGAGCAACGAAGCAAGGCTGGAAAGCCTGTCCGTTGAGGATTTACAGCTTGAGCCCTCCTGGTCCGGCCACGGCGCCGCCAGCGAGCGCTTCGGGCAGATCGGCTCCATGCCGGTGCGCAAATACTTTCCATTCGTTTCGGTAGACGATACGCAAAACCACGTGCTGTGGGGCGCACAGCTCGCCTGCCCGTCCTCCTGGCAGATGGAAGTCTACCGAAAAGACGACGGCCTATGTCTTTCCGGCGGTTTAGCCGATTTTGATTTCGGGCATTGGAGCAAAACGCTGAGGCCCGGTGAAAGCCTGCGGGCGCCTGCCGCCTTCCTCTCGGTCTGTACAGGCGATATCGATCTGCTGTGCTCGCGGCTGGTATCCATGCAGGCGGCTGCTCTGCAGCGTATGAGCGTTCCCGAGCGGCTGCCGGTGGTTTTTAATGAATTCTGTACAACCTGGGGCAAGCCGTCGCACAGAAGCGTTGCACGCATGCTGGCCTCGCTGCGGGGGCGTGATATCGATTATTTCGTCATCGACGCGGGATGGTACGCTAACGAGGATGGATGCTGGGAAGCCAATATGGGAGACTGGGAGATCAACAAATCCCTGTTCCCCGGCGGATTCACCGCCACTGTCGATGCGATCCGCGCCGCCGGAATGCGGCCGGGCCTCTGGTTTGAGGCCGAGGTCTGCGGCCGTGACGCAAAGGCCTATCAACAGACCGGGCATTTGCTCACGCGGTTTGGCATCCCCATAACCGTCGGCGACCGCCGTTTCTGGGATCTGCGGGACAACTGGGTGCAGGCCTATCTTGAGGAGCGCGTCATCGGCCTGCTGCGGCGGTATGCGTTTGACTATGTAAAAATCGATTACAACGAATCCATTGGCGTTGGATGCGACGGCTCGGAAAGCCTTGGCGAAGGATTGCGGCAAAACCAGCTCGCGGCCCGGGCGTTTATGGAACGGCTGCGAAACAGCATTCCGGGGATCGTTGTGGAAAGCTGTTCGTCCGGCGGCCATCGGCTGGAGCCGTCCTTCCTGGGAATCAGCCAGCTTTCCTCCTTCTCGGACGCGCATGAAGAGCGGGAGATTCCGATCATTGCCGCCAACCTGCACCGCGCCATGCTGCCCTGCCAAAGCCTGATCTGGGCTGTGCTTCGCAAGGGCGACTCGCCCAAGCGCCTGGTTTGGTCGCTGTGCGCAACCCTTCTGGGCGTCATGTGCCTCTCAGGCGACGTATACGACCTCAGCGACAGCCAATGGGCCATTGTCGGGGAGGCGATCCGACTTTACCGCACGGTCTCCCCCATCCTGCAAAACGGAGTCAGCAGGCGCTACGGCCCGGAAATCAAAAGCTACCGCCACCCCACCGGATGGCAAGCTGTGGAACGGACCGCGGCGCAGGGCGGAGGCAAGCTGATCGTTGCCCATGTGTTCGATCAGGCGGAAACCAAAATCAGGATTCCGCTGCGCGGCGCATACCGGATTGCGCAGCAGCTTGCCGATGCGGACTGCAAAGCGGAGATCACAAACGATATTCTGATGATTACCCTCTCCGACGGCGCCTGCGCGTTGTATCTTATGCCCACGAATCCGCCGAATGATCCTCAAGTATGGGAGCTGCAAGCATGAACACAGCAAAAGAGCCCCGGACAATGCACAGGACTGTCGAACAGCTATCGGAAACCATCGTCCATGTCCGGTATGGGATGGATGCCATGAAGCCCGGCGAGAGCGCCCTGATCGCGGGCACGCTGCCGCGCTCCGCCGCGCCTGTACAGCCGCGCTTTACCGCGGCCGATACCAGCCTGTCCTTTCAAAACACAAACGGCGACGTGGTACTGCGGGAAACCGGTCACACGCTGGAGCCCAAGGAGATTTTCAAATACAGCATTGACGGCGCCCCGGTGATCGGGCATAAGCATACGGCCAACGGCGACGTAGCCTACATCGCCAACGCGCGCCGGGAAAGCAGCGCAACGGCTTACCATGGCCGTCTCCTGTTCAGCATCTTTCAGGACGAGCATTTGTATGGCCTTGGGCAGCACGATAACGGGCTGTACGATTACCGCGGACAGCGCGAGTACCTGTTCCAAACCAACATGAAGATTTCCATCCCGTTTCTGATCTCCTCTAAAAATTACGGTTTGCTGATCGACACGGAAACCGCGCTTGTCTTCAGCGAACATAACGGCGAGATGTGCTTTGAGCTGGAAACCGTTGCGGACTTATCGTATTACGTTATCACAGGGGATTGCTTTGACGAGATTATCGCGTCACTGCGCATGCTCACCGGAACGGCGCCCCTGCCGCCGCGCTGGGCGTTTGGGTATCTGCAATCCAAAGAGCGGTATCATTCGTCCAAGGAACTGGTGGAAACCGCGGAAAAATTCAGGGCCATGGAGATCCCCGTCGATTGCCTGATCCAGGACTGGTATACCTGGGAAGACGGGCTGTGGGGCGAGAAGCATGCCGATCCGAAACGGTTTCCGGATATCCCGGCGCTGACCGGCGCTTTGCATGAGCAGCACATCAAGCTCATGGTTTCCATATGGCCCAACATGGCCCCGGGTGGGACAAACTATCGCGAGTTTTCGGATAAGAAGTTGCTGCTGCCCAATTCGTTTGTGTATAACGCGTATGAGGAACCCGGCAGGGCGCTGTATTGGAAGCAATGCGAGGAGGAATGGTTTCGCGGGGGAACCGATGCGTTCTGGTGTGACAACGCCGAGCCTTTTTCCGATACGGACTGGTGCGGGGAAACCAGAAACCCGGACGAGCTTCGCTATCAGCTTGTCGTAGCCGATTCCGAAAAGTCCATGGACTGGACACGCGTCAACGCCTACGGGCTATACCACGCCAGGGGCATCTATGAAAACTGGCGCAGGCAAACCACGGCAAAACGCGTGATGAATTTAACCCGGTCCACCTATATTTCCGGGCAGAAATACGGCGTAACGGCCTGGTCTGGCGATATCAGCGCGAAATGGCCGGTGTTGAAACAGCAGATTACCGAGGGCGTCAAGTTCTGTATGAGCGGCGCTCCGTATTGGACGCTGGATATCGGGGGTTTCTTTACCGTTAAAGAAAAAACAGAAAACCGCGGCTGCGAGCAGGTAGGCAATCCCGCGCCGCTCTGGTTCTGGAACGGGGATTACAACGAGGGCGTACACGATCCCGGCTACCGGGAGCTTTATGTTCGCTGGCTGCAATACGGCGTTTTTCTGCCTGTCTTCCGCGCACATGGCACCGACACGCCCCGTGAGCCCTGGAATTTTGGCAGGCCGGGGGATCTGTTCTATGATACGATTCTGTCCTTCATACGGCTTCGGTATCAGCTTCTCCCCTATGTTTACTCACTGGCGGCGTCGGTCACGTTCCAGCAGGATACCATCATGCGCAGCCTGATGTTTGACTTTCCGCAGGATGAAACCGTGCACACCCTCACCGGCAGCTATCTGTTCGGCCGGGCGTTTCTGGTATGCCCGGTTACCGAGCCCATGTACTACGCCCCCGGCGGCACAGCGCTTACGGACAGGGAAAAAACATGGCCGGTCTACCTTCCCAAGGCCGCTGTGTGGTATGATTATTGGACGAACCGAGCGTACGCGGGAGGACAAACGGTTGTTTGCGACGCTCCTTTAGAACGGATACCGCTGTTTGTCAGGGCCGGCTCCATAATCCCCTTGTCCGCGCCTTTACAGTATGCGGACGAGCGCAGCGGCGCTGTATCCGAAATCGTGATATACGGCGGCGCGGACGGCGCGTTTTCACTCTACAACGACGAGGGCGATGGCTACGGCTATGAATCCGGCGTCTATTCCATCGTGGGGCTGCTCTACCGCCACAGGGAGAAAACCCTGACGTTTCAACAGGCGCTTGGTCAATTCCCCTGCCAAACCCGCTTCCATGTCCGGCTGGTAACGGACGGGCAGCCGGGCCGCGCGGTCACGGTCCGGTATCGGGGAGAAGCGCTGTCCGTTCGCCTGACATAACCGGAAGGAGGGTCCGCACTGCGTAAGTTTATTCTGGAAAATAAATATTATCTCAAGCTGATGCTGACCTATTGCCTCGTGATTTTTCTGGGGCTTGGGCTAACGTCGTATCTGGTGACATCCAACATGGTCGAAATCCTGACCGATATGGAATCCAGGTTCGACAGCGAAGTGATCCAGAAGGTGCAAAACTACAGCGACGACCGGTTTCAGGACATCAACAATATTTTCGCGCGCCTGTACCAGAAACAGTACTTCAACAACAACACCAGCATCGTCGATTTTATCAATCCCGTCAAGGAAGCGCAGCGGGACAACAACCTCAAGTCAAGCGTCATCCGCGGATACCTGCAGGATACCTGCAGCGCCAATACCGCGATCACCGATATTCTGCTGATCGATTATCACGACCGGGATCTGTACTTCTTTTCCAACATCAAGGACCGCGATGTATCCATCGGCTACGATTTCTTCCGCTTTGATTTTATCGGCGACGGAACCATCATCAACCAGGTCAGCGTCGTGCCCAATTATATTCCGGACTACATCAATTCGGCCAGCGTGAACAGCTTCCCCATCATCAGCTTCAAGCTTTTCCTGTTTGATGAAAACGCGATCCGGTTTGAGGAGCCGCTTGGCGTGGCCGTTGTCAACGTCAGGGCGGACATCTTCAAAAACGCCTATAAAGATTCCTCCAGCTTTCTGGGCCGTATCTTCGTACTCGGGCGCAGCGGCAGCGTCCTGTTTGATTCCTTTGGCGATCTGACAGGCCGGGATTTTCCCTATGACGCGTATCAGGCCGCCGGGATGCAGGATTTGGATACGAACAACCGCTTTATCGTGAACAAGCGATACTCGGAAAAAAGCGGGTTTACCTTTATTGATATCGTGGATAAACAGATTATCGCCAAGAAAACCGACCGGATTCGCGGAAATATCAACAACATCATCGCACTATGCCTTGCGGTTGCCCTGGCCATCGGGCTTGTATCGGCGTTTATGCTGTCCAAGCGAATCAAAACACTGGTACGCAGCATGAAGAACGTCGAAAACGGTAAGCTGGACACCCACATCACAGTGGGCTCAAAGGACGAAATCGGATACCTGGAGCAGAGCTTCAACACCATGTGCGCCCAGCTATCCCGATATATCCGGAATGTGTATATTTCCGAGATCAAAACCAAAACTGCGGAGCTGCGGGCCTTGCAGGCGCAGGTTGATCCGCATTTCCTGTTCAATACGCTGGAATCCATCCGCACGACTGCGCAGCTCAACCAGGATACCAAGGTGGCAAAGATGGTGCACCTTCTGGGAAACATGTTCCGCTGGAATATCAAAACAACGGGAATCATCGTGGAATTAAAAGAGGAGATCGACTATGTGCGGTCTTACATTGATTTGCAGAAAATCCGGTTTGATAACGCGTTTGATGTTTCGATCCATATTGAAAGCAGCGCCCTGAAGCTCGGCGTCCTCAAGCTCACCCTGCAGCCGATCGTCGAAAACGCCATCCAGCACGGGTTGGGCGAAACGCTGGCCGGAGGGTTGATCACCATCGAAGGATCCGTGAGCGGCGGCAAGCTTGTGCTGAGGGTATCCGACAACGGCAAGGGGATGGACGCGGACAAAGTTGCGGAACTCACCGCCGGTCTTTCGGTGATTCAGGAAGGCGGCATCCAGGCAAGCATCGGGCTTTGCAACGTACACCAGCGTTGCAGTATTCTGTTTGGCGAGGGCAACGGGCTGACCCTCACCAGTGAACAGGGGCAGGGCACGCAGATCGAAATCTCGCTTCCCGCAATGTCCAAAGAGGAGATGAACCGGTATGTACAGGGTGCTCATCGTTGACGATGAAGCAATTATACGCAAAGGCCTGCGCAGCACTATCGAGTGGGACGGCCTTGGTTTGGAGCTATGCGGAGAAGCGCACAACGGCCAGGAAGCCTTGGCGGTTATCCAGGCCACGCGCCCCAATATCCTGATCACGGATATCCGTATGCCGGGTATGGACGGCATCACGCTGATACAAACGATCCGGGAACGCGGGATCCCCATCAAAATCATTATCCTGAGCGGCTACAGCGACTACGCTTTTCTCAAGGACGCCATCCGCCTGGGCGTGGACGGGTATTTGCTCAAGCCCATCGATATCGACGAGCTGATATCCAATATCAAGGACCTCGTTAATACAATCGAAAACGAAATGCTGCGCAGCTCGCAGCTCAAGCAAGGCATAGAGCTGCTGCGGTCGAACACGCTCAACCGTCTGGTGGC
Organism: Candidatus Limiplasma sp.; assembly: GCA_963664595.2. Lineage (GTDB taxonomy): Bacteria > Bacillota > Clostridia > Christensenellales > Aristaeellaceae > CAXXOK01. Next base: position 1,337,317 of record CAXXOK010000010.1, read on the forward strand.
CAACGCCATCGGGCTGCGGGAGTTTGAAGAAAAGGCCTCGTTTCTGGAAATCGCACTGGAAGGCAAGTACCATCTGTGCGTTGTATGCGCTAGCGAGAGCGAGGAGGAAACCCCCGCCGGATACAGCGAGCAGACTGTTCAATCGGTTTTACAAATCGCCATCCAAACGGTTGCTGGCCTTACAGGCATTGTGTTTCTGGACCTTTACGGCCGCGTTGTGCTGCTGCTTGACCATGACAACAAGGACGACCTGCTTACTGCTGCCGCGCAAGCGCTCAGCGCCATCATCAGGGAGGCCCGCGAGCAATGCGGTATCTACCTCGCCTGCGGCAGCGGCCTGCCTGTCGCCTCCATTGAAGAGATCTGGAAATCCTACGTGCATGCAACCGCGCAGTTCAGCCGCCGTATTGAAGCGCAGGAGGCGGCCGCGCTGGAGGGCAGAAACAACACAGTTGTGGACCGCGCGCTTGCCTATGTTGCCGAAAACTACCGGGATGCGCTGTCACTGAAGCAACTGGCCGGTATCCTGGATATCAACACCTCCTATTTAGGCCAGATCTTTAAAAAAACAACGGGTGAGTCCTTTACGGGCTATGTCAATCGGTACCGTGTCCATCAGGCCAAAGAGCTGCTTTCGCATACGGCGCTCAAGGTGTATGAGGTGGCGCAGGAGGTCGGGTTTACCGATTATCATTACTTTCTGATTATTTTCAAGAAGATTACCGGCATCAACCCGACAGATATACGCAGCCAGGGAAACGCTGAATAAAGCGCTTGTGCGAGGGTGTGTTAGATTTTCGTCAGGTTGAGCTTGCGAAAGCTACAGTAGCAGCAGCAGCGCAACGTCAAGACTTTCGCAAGCCAACCCGCCGGAAAGATAACATGCTAGTGCATAAGAGATTTATTCAGTGCTTACCTAGGTAAACGATGAGTTAAGCGCTTGTGCGATAGTGCGTCAGCTTTTCGTCAGATTGGGGCTGCGGAACCTGAAGTAGTAGCAGCGCTACATCGAAGGTTTCGCAGCTTCAAGCTGGCGGAAAGATAACGCGGCAGCGTGCAGGGGATTTGTTCAGTGCTTACCTAGAATTTTTACCATAAAAACTAGAATTCATGCTATTGATTCCAAAAAGACGAAACGTTACGATTATGCTAAAGAACCGGTACTATAATAAAAGGAGCGATCAGTAATGAAACGGATTCTCACCCTACTCCTGGCCGTGGCCCTGTTGGTTGGCATGTTTGCGGGCAGCGCCATCGCGGAAACCAAGAAAATCGTCTTCTGTGTCAACATTCAGCCCCAGTTGCCCGTAGAATACTGGCAATCCATCGCGGATGCATACATGGCGGTCACTCCCGACGTCGAAGTCGAGATCATCGGACAGCCCTCATCCAACGTTGACGTATTCCAGTATGAAAAAACCCTGCTTGCCACCGGGCAGTTCCCCGATGTCATGGTTATGCAGAACCCCGCCGACTTTGTGCCCTCCGGCGCATTGATGGCGTTCACCGACGAAGAGCTGAACTATCTGCTTGATCCCAGCATCGGCAAGATCGACGGCGTGCAGTATGTAGCCAACTACAAAAAGCAGGTCATCGGCGTGTTCTATAACAAGGACATGTTCGCGGCAAACGAATTGGAAGTTCCCACCACGTACCAGGCCTTCCTGGATGTGTGTGAAGCGCTGAAAGCCAAGGACATTCTCCCCGTTTCCATCGGCATCAAAGACGGTTGGCCGCAGATCATGCTCGCCAACATGATTGCCGGCACGGACCTCCTTGCCAAAAACCCGAGCTGGGGCGCCGAGCGCAATGCCGACACCGTGAAGTTCAACAACCCGGATCTGGTCAAGGCGATGGAAAAATACCAGTACATCTGCCAGAACTACGCCGGCGACAGCCTGCCCTCCATCACCTACACGCAGATGCTTGAGCAGTTCTTTACCGGCAAAGCGGGCATGCTGCCCATGGGTTCCTGGGTGAACGCCGAAGTGGCGAAGGGCCTGCAGGAATTTGAAGTCGGCTGGTTCCCGATGCCCGGCGACGACAATGCCGATGTGCTGTCGGTGTTTGTAAACGAAGGCCTGTCCATCAGCGCCTACACAAAGTATCCTGAAGTCTGCAAAGACTTTGTGAAGTTCTTCTTCTCCGACAAGCAGCTCTACAGCGATTTCCTCAAGGGCGAGCAGCTCTTCAGCACCACGAAGGAAGCCGTTCCCTATGAAATGATCCCGCTGCGCCAGTACATTGAGCAGGCCATCACCGGCATGCAGGAAGTTGAAGGGTTTGAGAGCATGACGGGCGACGCGGCCTTCCTGCCCGGCCTGAAGGATTACTACACCAATAAGCTTACGCAGAACATCGCCATCGGCAACGACGTCGCCAGCGAGCTTGATAAGTTCGACAGCGAATGGCAGATCGCCAAGGACGCCTTGAACTAAGCGCAAAAGCTTTGTCACCATACCTGTATGGGGTAAAGTTGGGGGTAAGCCGTAAAACGTTTACCCCCTTCCATTTCCTTAACGGAGGAACGGCAATGAAACACAACAAGATTTACGACATGCTTTTCCTGGCCCCAGGCTTTATCGTGTATATCATTTTCATGATTATACCGGTTGGCATGTGTTTTTATTACAGCCTGACCAACTGGGACGGAATCAGCACCACGTTCCGGTTTATCGGCGTTAAAAACTTTGTTACGCTTTTTCATGACGCATCTTTTTTTCAAACCTTGAAGGTCACCATGATCATCATGCTGCTGACGACCATTATCTACAACGTACTGGGTATCGTTTTAGCTGCGCTTCTCAATGACAAAAGCAAGCTGTCCGGCGTATCGCGCAGCGCAATCTTCATTCCCACGGTAATGAGCGCGGTCGTTGTCGCTTTTATCTGGTCTTATATGGTGCAAACAAATGGCGGGGTGATCAACACCCTTATTGTGGCAATGGGCGGCAAGGCGTTCGATTTTTATCAGAATCCCATGACGACCATCATTGTTATCTCCGGGATTATATGCTGGAACAGCCTCGGCTTCTTCGTCGTCATATACCTTTCCACCTTATCTACGATACCCCAGGAGCTCTACGAGGCCGCGAAGGTGGATGGGGCGGGATGGTATCACCGCTTCCGGCACATCACGCTGCCCCTGCTGGCGCCTGGGATTACGATCAACTGCATCCTCGCGGTTGCCGGAGGCCTGAAGCAATACGATCACGTGAAGGTGATCACAGGCGGCGGGCCGGGAGGCGCTACGCAGACCGTTACGCTGTTCAGCGTGGAAAAAGCCTTTGAATATAACCGCAGGGGGTATTCCTCCGCGGCCGTCATCATCCTGTTCATTATTATCGTCATCCTCACCATCATTCAGCTGTCCATTTCCAAATGGCGCGAGGTGGAGTACTGACATGAAAAAAGCAGTCATCGGCGTCCGAATTAAGAATATTCTCGTGCTCCTCTTCGCACTTGTCTATCTGGCGCCCCTGTATATCGCGGCGGTCAACGCCGTTAAGCCATACGACGAGGTGATCAAGTCTCCCCTGCAGCTTCCCGTGCATGCCACGCTGCAAAATTTTGCAGATGCGTTTCAATCGTCCAACATGCTGGCGCTCTACCAAAACAGCATCATGATCACCGGTTTGTCCGTCGTCCTGCTAATTCTGATTACCTCCATGGCGGCGTATATCATCGCCCGCAGAAAAGGCAGAGTATACCAGGCCCTTTATATATTCTCGCTTGCCGGTATTATGATTCCGCCGGTCGTCACCCTCATTCCCAGCATCAAAACGCTCAGCGCCCTGCATCTTTTGTATACCATGCCCGGTTTGCTGCTGTTCTACGGCGGAACCTATTTCAGCACCACCATATTCATCTATGTCGGGTTTATCAAAACCATTCCTGCCAGTATCGATGAATCCGCCTATATCGACGGCGCGAACCCGATTCATACATTTTTTAAGATCATTTTTCCGCTTGTCAAGCCGTGCACCGCAACGGCTGTTATTTTCCTCGGCATGTGGATTTGGAACGATTTTCTAAACCCGATGTATATCCTTGGTTTCCGCGGCGGCAAAACCATCACGACCGGCATTTACAACGCAATCGGGGCCTACACCTCCAAGTGGAATCTGGTCTTTGCCAACGTTTTGCTCGCTTCCCTTCCCATCATCATCCTGTATCTGTTTATGCAGAATACCTTTATGAAGGGCCTCACTTCGGGCGCCGTGAAGGGCTGACCGATAGCTCAATCGTTTGCATGGACCGCAGAGGGGCTTTCTTTCTTCATCAAGGCATCGGTTTTCCGCAATCACGCGGTTATACTATTTTTTCCATATAAGCCGCTCCTGAGATGGAGACGGCTTTGGTTTATGATTCACATTGATTGTCGTCCACATAGTAAGGGGTTAAATAATCCGATCTGTATGTTTATCATTCATCCTGTACAGGGAGGGTGAATGAAAGAGAAACCCGCACTATAAAGCCGTAAGGTTCGGGTGAATTACCAGAACGGCAAAAGCCACCACAGGGTCATTTACCATTGAGACGATACATACAAAGGTGAGCGTAGCTGCAACGCCGTTAAAATTGAGTTGTACTACGATTGAATATAGGAGTTCCCGAAGGATGGAATAGGTGCAATCAGGAAAATAGTACTCATTTGGTTAAATATCTGAAAAACCACAGCCTTGGTAAACGCTGAATATAGCGCTTGTGCGATGCTGTGATGGTGCGTTAGTTTTTCGTTAAATTGAAGATTGTGGAACCCGAAGTAGTTCAACAAACCAATTTTCTGAACGTATCCATTCAAGCGGCATATTTTCTTAAAAAAGGATTATCCAAAACGGCGGAATATAGAAATATCAATGAGAGAGCTTATGATCTCTTGGGGGAACTGTTACTGCAGCAGAAAACTGAAACGCTTCTTGCAGAGATCGAAAGAAAGCCACTGGCAATACCAAGGATATAGATGCATTCACAACTCGCTACGATGTGAAAAACCTCGCACGAATTAATCGTTATTTCCGATTGCAGCGTACTAGGACGTTCTTCAATCAGACATTACCCAAGATCGGACAGATTGCAGCCATTCTGATTGCGGTGTTCGCAGTCGCCGGCGGAGTTGCTATTGCCACCAGCCATACAATCCGCGCACAGGTCATGGAAATGTTAGTTCAGATCGAAGAACAGTACACGGCGTTGAGTCTTGTAGAGGACACAAACGCATCCTTTGAAATTCCTTCAGATGAAATTCCTTCAGAGTGGGGTGGAGAATACTATCCAGCCTATATACCAGAGTATTTTGAGGCCAGCACGGCCATCTCTTTCCCTAGCAATCACTTTGTTAAGTTCATCAATAGCGCATCAACCGCCATGTAAATAATCTTTATGAATATGGAGATTCTGTATTGGCTAATGTTGATACCGAAAACGCCATAACTCAGCCAATCACAATCGGAAATGATGATTTCTTTTTAACGATTAAGGACGGTTGCAGATATGTTTATTGGGACAATGGTCGAGTGTTTTTTGTATTACAAACGAATGGGATCGCAGAAAGCGAAACTCTCCAGATTGCTCAGAGCGTTAGACGGGTAAAATAATCCAGAGAATTCTCGAAAAGTATAACAAACACCATCTCAACATTGTCTATTGATATGAAAATATCGTTTGGAGGTATTTCTTATGAAGAAAATTCTGGTTTCTCTTTCTCTGCTCTTGATTGTGGTCATGGCCGTCTCTTTTGCATCGGCATCCATCCTGTATACTTATACTTTCGGCATCTCTGCATCGTTATCTTTTAGCGGCAGTTTTGCATACTGCAGCGGTATTGTTACACCATTGGGACCATATAATGCAACAATAACAGTCCGGCTTTTTAGGCAGGACGGAAGCAGCTGGATATTCGTCAAATCATAGTCAAGCAGCGCAACTGGCGGAAATCCCGCTGGTGCAGGCAGTTCGATTTCCGTATGCAGTGACACCTCTAAAGTAACATCGTATGGTGTCATTGGAGGTGGGTTGGAGTATCCGACGGCATCGATTATAAAGACTAAGTAATTCTATTTATATCGACCTAATAAAACTGCACTATGCCTATTGAGGAAGAGTGCAGTTTTCGTACCAAATAATCATCTGTTTGAATTCTGTATTTACAAATTTCTGCTACTTTATAGAATCGTATCGTGGAATTGATCACATCTTGTACATACTCCTTGTCCATCAGTTGTGATGTAATTATGATGTCAACTCTCACCAATGGAATGTTTGTAACTCTGGAAATCTTTATCGTCAGATAAAAATATTCCCTTCATCCCATAAGTATTAAATCATCTATAGCCTTTATTGTAAGCAAAAAAGGATACCCTTGTACAACACGCAACATCGCAGATGGAATTGGCCACAAAATATGAAATGAGCCGGATATCACTGTACGAACAGCCGGTTGTGTGTTTTAGCGTTTCCCCGATACGCTGTTTTGCAAAAACCACCCTGTACCTTGACAAACCGATTCATTGCGATCACCACCGCCGTTTGATGGCTCTGTTCTATCTTTTCAGGCTGTCTCGCTCCTGCAAAACAAACAGCATCAGCGTATAGGTACATTGACCGCCTGACTGATGAAGCAAGCTTCACAGCTCCACCAGGAATCCTTTGTTTACTCGGCACATTAAAAGCTTAAATTTCGAATATAAGCTGCATGGCCGGACAAACGTTTCAACCAATTTTCCTTACGTTCATCCCACATTTCCGCTACAAATATTCTTACGCCCTGCGCACGGGCAGAGGCAACACCTTTTGTAAAATCCACATGTCCCTCCCCGAAATTCATGTCGCGGTATACACCTAACCGTGTTTCCTTCAGATGCATCGCAAGCATATGCCCATTGCCTAAACGGATATCCTCATACAAATCATGCCCGCAGAGTGCGGCCGCATTGGTCAGATTTCCCAAATCCGGGTATACGCCCAGATATGGTGATTGGATTGCGTCGATATACGCCATTGCCTTGCCGACTGTATCCATAAAAGGCGTTTCCATGGTCTCAAAACCCAGCGGTACGCCGTACCTTGCTGCAATTGACACACAGCGCTGCAGGTTTTCTGCAAACATCCTGCGCGTATCCGCACCGCTTTCCTCGTAATACACATCATACCCCGCCAGTTGAATCATACGGATCCCCAAGGCGTCGGCTATCTGTATGGCTTTTCGAAAAATATCCATCCCTCGCTCCCGCGTAGCCTGGTCCCGGCTGCCCAACGGAAATCTTCGGTGTCCGCTCAAGCACATTGTACGGATTGGCAAACCGGTCTCCCGCATAGCCGCTGAAAGCTCGTCGCGCGTAGCGCTGCCGTATTCCAACCGTGACAACCGCTGCGGTGATTCGTCAATTGATAGTTCCAGAAAATCAAACCCGGCGCGCTTGGCTGCCGTCAGCCGCTCCGTCCACGACAGCGAATCAGGCGTCGCTTTTTCATATAAGCCCAGTCGAATCTCTTCCATACTTATCGCTCCAGGGAAGCCCACAAGGGTCGCATCGCCTGTGCCAGCGTGCAGAAATCACGGTACTTAAGCTGGTATACATCTGCGTATCGTGGGTCGGGTTGATAAACGCGGGCAACCTTCACCATTTTTTCAGCAGCCTGTGCCAGATCTGTGTACAGGCCGGCGGCTACCGCGGCAGTCATAGCCGCGCCCAGCGCACCCAGTTCCTTCACTTCAATGGTTTCAACAGGCATACCGAGGATATCGGCAAACATCTGTACCCAATCCGGCGAATTAGTTACGCCGCCGGCCAGTCGCAATGCTTTTGGCGGCGTTTGGCGGCTCTTGAGCAGACGCTCAATATGCAGTTTATGACCGAATACAACCCCCTCATACACCGCACGCACCAATTGCGCACGTGTGTTTGCGGCGGTTATATTGGCAAACATCGCACTGGCGTGCGCATCATCGCTGCCGCCGTACAGATAGGGCAGGAACACAGTATGCGCATCGTCCGGCTTCACACTCATCACCATTTCATCCGCTACGGTATACAATGGCCTTCCGTTCGCAATTTCTTTTAAAAATGTATGCACAAACCATTCTTGATTGGAGGCGGACGTTGGCGAACACTCCTCCACCAGATATAAATCTTTCACGCAGTACAGGGAGTTCATCTTTACGCTGCGGTCCATAACCGGCGCGGGCGCAGCGTATTCGTTGATGCTCCAGGTGCCGGCAATCGCTGCCAGATATTCGTCGTTTACAACATTCATGGCAATGGCACAGGCATCGATATCAAATAATCCCGCCGCCACCGTGGTGCCTTGCTCAAGGCCGGTCAGAGCCGCGCACTCTGCGGTAATCTCACCACAGATCTCTGCGGAGCAAATCAGCGGCGGCAGTTTGCCTTTCACCGATTCCAGTCCGAATATTCTCAATATCTCATCGTCATACGACGCCGTGTTGAGGTTGACCAGGTTCCAACCCGAAGTATCGGTAATTTCGGCATTGGCACTGCCTGTCATCCGAAAGCGCAAATAATCCTTCACGCCGAATATCCACTGTGTATTTTCAAGCACCTCCGGTTGATTCTCCATGAACCATTTAAGCAGCGCTACCGGCTGCGACGCCAGCACACTTTGGCACGTCAGCGGGAATACCGCGTCGGCAGTGCCATCCCGGTTCCATCTTTCAATAATCTCCCAAGCTCGGCTATCGGTAGACACAATTCCCGGATACATAGGGCTTTGGTCCTTCCCCCATAAATACAGCCCTTTACCGTGACCAGAGATTGATACTCCGGCGATGTCGGCGGGATTCACACCCGACACTGATATGGTTTCCCGAATCACCTCGCAATTCGTCTGCCAAAGCGCTTCCATGTCCCGTTCGGTAAATCCGTTTCGCGGTGTGAGCATAGGCGTGGTACGTTTGGCCGAGGCTAATTCTTCTCCATTTTGGGTGAACAGCACCGCCTTGGAGGTTGTGCCGCCATGATCAAGCCCTAAAACATACTGCATAATTCTTCTTCCTTTGCTCTGATGCTGTATAACGGGAAAGCAACGCTGCAGTCTGCAGCGTTGTGGATCCGCAGTTTTTTATTTCACAATGCCTTTTTTCAGAATGATATTCCCGTATTGTTTCAGTTCGGAGGTTGACGCCACGCAGAATACCTTACGGCAGCGCTCGTAAAACGCGTATCGTTCAATGGTTTCCGGCTCCATGGCATATCCGTGCGCAGTCAGGATTTCCCGGAAGGCGTCCCATAACTCCGGCTCCACCGTATCGCCTTTCACTTTCTCCATCAACGCATACGGGGCTTCCACATAGGTGTCCAGCGGCATCAGCTGCAGCACGGCGTCCAAAACCTCGGCTGCGCCGTGGCCGTTAAGCGGCACAACCGGCACGCCCAGTGCGCATGCGGGGAAATTCCCGTCTCCAATGACAATTTCATCACCGTGTCCCATGTCCAGCAAGTGCTTCACCAGTTCGGAGGGCAGTATTTTCGGTATCAAATTCAGCATGCGTATCTCCCCGTTACCTGACGATGACAGCGGACCGGGCCGGGATGACAATGCCGCCACTTGCGTTTTTCCACACGTCCGTATCTACGGTGCGGTACTGCGAAATCGTACCGGTAGCAAGCGCCGCGCTTACAGTTACCGCTTCGTCTTCATAGTTGCAGATCACAACCATGCTGCGCCCGTCACCAGCCTCGAAGCGGGCGTAGGGATGATGCGCCGCGCCGGACATCGTACGAACATCTGCGCCGACAGTATCTTTAAACTCGCCATCCCACAGGAACTCGCGGTACTCCCTGCGCAGGTTGTCCATCAGCGTGCCATAGGCCACAGTATCGGGAAAATCGTGCAGCCAGCCCTTAAAGTTATAGGGTTCGTAGCTCATGACATAGCGGTACAGCAGACACTGGTTAATCATATTGCGGTCGTTAAAGCCTACGATCGCCGTCATAAAGTTTGCCTGCGGGCGCATATAACGCGACAGCGGTACATGCTTTTTGTCCCATGAGCGGAAATACGACATGCTATAGGCTTCCATTTCCCAGTCGTAACATGCTTCACCCGCCATCATGAAGTCGTTGCGCAAGCCCGGGGTCTTCTCAAGCATGTAGATGAACTCACGGTCGTCCTGATACACAGGCCAGCCGTATTTGTGGTTGTGTGTGGTGTCAAAGCACAGAAGTGCTGGAGAATGGTGCAGGCACTCGTCAAAAAGCATGCCGTCACAGTTGAGGTCAACCAGCTTGCGAAACTCCTTACGCGCCACTTCCCGGTATTGCTCGGAGCGAAAGCACATTGGGATCAGCCTTTTGGTGTTGATATCCAAAAGCTGCGCCGGCGTTTGGTATTCGTAGCCCATGTAGTGGTAATAGTCGCCGTATGGATCTTTTACGGAGCAGTCGATCAACTCGTTACGGAACCATTCCGTTCCCCTGTCCGCCCAGGTAAACTTGGCGAACATAATCATTTTCACGCCCAGCGCCTGGCAATCGGCAATCGCCTGTTTGAGCTCTTCCAACGTGCCAAGCCGAGGGTCAAAGCTGTGCGATGGATTGCCCTGATCCTGCCCACCGTCGTTCCAGCCAACCAGTTGAATAGCTTTTACGCCATGACGGGCGCATTCGGCGGCAACTTTTGGAAGCTCTACAAAGCGCAGGCGCAGTTCGTCCTCAGGCGAATTGATGTGGATTTGCAGCCAGGAATGCACATCCTGTGCCCAATCCGGCGTTGTGGCTTCCCTGGTCCACGTCTGCTGCCATGCCTTGTAGATATCCACACCCTGCTGCCAGCCGCCGGTATAGGCTTCCAGCGCAATTGGCGTTAACTCACAGGTATCGCCGGGCTGGATGTAAGGCATGTGCACTGCGGCAAAGCGGATATGCACCGGTTTATCTGCGATTTCATCGGCGTCGGGTACGCGCGAATCGATTGCTGAATCATAGCCGGGGCGCAGTTCGTTGTTCCAGGCGACCAGCTCGCTGCTGGCGTCCTTCACGCCGACGTACAGACCCTGCGTTTCACTGCGGATCAGGAAATACGGGCATGTGGGCGCGCCGACTGCCGCTGAGATCCTGGAAAACTGCGTGGGATAATCCACGCTGTGGCAGCCTTCGTGCTGATCGAACGTCGGCCACATATTCCATTCCTGGGCGTGCGCGTATTCATAGGTGAACCCTTTCATCCACGCCGCGCCCTCCGGTCGGGTTACATCGCCCAGATACGGACTGTATACGCTTTCCACCAAATACGGGGATCTGTTCTCCACCCTGGTGTGCCAAACCGCTTGCCGTCCCTCCGCTTTCACGGTAATCGTCAGCTTGATATCCAGCTTTCCGGCGCGCTCCGAAAGCAGGCCATCCCAGATAAAGCAGATGGAATCGGCGTTCTTCTCAACAACCGGCGCGCTTTGCCTTTCCCCGTACACCGGATTGTTGCGCAATTCGTCGCTGACTGGCACCAGCAGCCGCCAGGACAGCCCCAGCGATTCGCGGCGCAGAATGTTCCAATCGGTATCCGCCGCAGTAAGCCGTACCAGGGCGCCTGTGCTTTTGTCAAATTCCAGCACTAGACTTTGTGCGTCCAACCGTACTGTCTTCATATGCATAATCTCCTTTAACGTTTCTTACAAAACTTTTGTCTTGGGCATATCGGGATGATTGGGACCGAAATGCTTGAGCATCACAAGCGGTTCTACAGCGCTGGTATTGGTAATCCGCACGCCCTCGCTGGCCGCCCGGTGCGTTACAAAGAATTCGTCGCTGGAAAGCTCGCTAAAACGCAGCAGGGTGGGCGTTTCGCAGTCATACGTGCCGAATTTTCCATGTCCCTGCACCAAAATCACGCCATACGCCGCATTGTCCGCAATCGTTACCGTCTGTCCGGGCATCACTGTGAGCTCCTTGGCTGCCACATAATCGTTGGCGTAAACGATCCATTTTTCGACGCACCCGTCCGGCGCACCGTTAATTACAATCGGCGGGCGGAAGTAATGCTTGCGATAATCAGGATCTACGTTCTTTTCCCAGTCCAGCAGCGAGAAGATATAGTCCACGTCGTCCTTCTTGTCCTGGGGGCAGTTTTCATTCAGGAAGAACTTGGAGTATACCTCGCCGGAGGCAACGTTCTCATACACGGAGTTGACATCGCTGTTCCACTGCGGTTCATACGTCAGATACGAGCCGGGCGCGTGGACAACGCCAGCAGGCGTGTACCAGCCCGTACCCAGTTCAATACGGAATGCCCGGGACAGCTCGGTAATCCGGGTGTCTCTGTTTTCAAAGTCGCGCAACCGCTCCTTCACTTCCTCGGGCTTCACCTCCGGCGAGAAGCCAAAATACGTCGCGGAAAACGTGCCCGGATGGTTGTTGAGCTGATGCGGGAAGTAATAGCACTCCGGCTTACCCAGCCGGTTCACATTCGCCGCCTTGTCAAACGTCAGGTGCACATGATGAAACAACGGCACGTTGTAATCAAAAAACTTGGAATACATCGGCCACGTGCCAAACTTCTCCTGAAGCTCCGTGCCAATCGCCGCATCGCCCAGCTGCGCAACCGCATCCCTGAGGGTGAAGCGGTTATCGGGATCGTCGTGGGGCACCACATAGCTCAGGCCTTCGTCCGGCGCGGCCAGTGGGCCGTTATTGGCGGTGATTACGGAAGAAAACCAGCGCTCCTTGATTGCGCCCCGTTTTGTGCCCAGGGCGAAATAATCGTCCGGATGCAATTTCAGGCGATGTCCTGGCTCCGAAAACAGGCGAGGCACGAAAACAGGCGCTAACCTGAATATTCCCTTGCCTTTTTGAAATGTGTCCATGATTCTGTCGGTCATTTGCATATCCTCCTGAATAGCCTTTATTCTTTGACGGACCCTGCCGTAATACCGCTGATGAAGAGATTTTGCAGCAGCAGGTACATGATAATGATGGGAATGCTGATAATACATAGCGCCGCGAACAGGTAATTGTAGCTGACCGACGAATATGCCTTGAAAAAGCTGGTCAGCCCAAGCGTTACCGTCCGATTTCGAGGTGATACAAGGTAGATCAGCGGCGTGAAATAATCGTTCCATATCTGCATGAACTGAAAAATGAGCACGGTTGCCAGCCCTGGGATGCTCAGCGGAAGGCAGATTTGGTAAATGATCCGCAGCCTGCTGGCGCCGTCGATATGCGCGGCTTCATCCAGTGTGATGGGAATACGGCTGATGAAGCTGGTCAGCAGGAACACGGAAAACGGGATGCCACCGTTGATATACAGGATGACGCACGCCCAGATATTGTCGCTCAGCCCGATCTGGCGGATGAGCTTGTACTGGGGAATCATCACCACCTGTCCCAGCGGCACCAGCATGAGCGTCACAAACAGCGTCATCAGGAAATTCCGCCCGATGAACTTGATTCTGGACAGGGTGAACGAGGTCAGGTATGCCAGAAACGTAATGCCGACTAAACTGGATAGTGTAATAATAAAGCTGTTGATCAGCGTTGTGCCGATCGAGGCCTTTACCCAGGCGTAGGAGTAATTTTCCACCAAAGCGATCTGATCCCAGGGGATGAGGATGGAATACATATTGGACGCGACCGCTTGCTCTGATTTAAGCGATACGCTGATCATCCACGATAAGGGGTACAAGATGATCACTGTTCCCAAAATCAATACGGTAAACTGGACAACGCGATACAGTGGGCTTTTGTACAGCTTTGTCGGTTTCTGCTTGGGCGCCCGGCGCCGTTTGCGAAGATTGAGCTCCATAGTATCGCCTCCTTACGTCCCTGTATTTTCTCTGGCGCGGTTCATCCACTTGATCATAAAGGTTGTGATAATTAAAATAATGAAGAACAGCAGAATGTTGATCGCCGTTGCGTAGCCGAAGCGGTTGGATGACCCGAACGCGGTTTCATACACGTAAATGGCGATAACCTTCGTCATGTTGTACGGACCGCCGCCGGTCATCACATAGATAAGGTCGAACACCGATACGGCGCCTGTCATACAGAAAATCATATTGGTCAGGGTGATGGAATACATCTGCGGGATGATAATATATCGAAGTTGCTGACGGTCGTTGGCGCCGTCAACAATCGCTGCTTCGTACAGTTCGTTGGGGATCGTTTGCATCCCAGCCAGGTAAATTACCACGTGGTAGCCTGTCCAGCGCCAGATATCCACGATAATAATGCAGTACATAGCGAGTTTGGCGTTGCCGAGCCATGTGATCATATTGCTCTGATCCATCAGGTTGAGTTTAAATAAAATCGAATTGATCAATCCGGAAGACGGAGAGTAAATCCATTTCCACAGCATGCCGATCGCGACGAAGGACATCATGACCGGAACGAAATACACGGCACGGAAAAACGCGATGCCACGGAATTTCTCATTCAGAAACAGCGCGATTACAAACCCCAGGAACACCTTGATGACGACGGTGAAAACGCCGAACTGCAGGTTGTGGCCCAGATACTTCCACACCTTGGCGTCGTTGACCAGCCGCACGAAGTTCTTCAGCCCGACGTATTCCGCGTCGGTAAATCCGTCCCAGTTGGTCATGGAAATAATAAACGCGTTGATGAAGGGGTATACGGTGAAAACCAAAAATAGCATCAGCGTAGGGAGCAAAAACGTATAGGCAGCGACGTTGGTTTTCAAGGTGTTGCGCGACAGTCGCCGGTGTGCAAGCATATGGTTTGCCTGCGGCATGGCCATCCCTCCAATTTATCAAAGAGCAAACCGGGTCCTTGCCTGCTGTCTGCTCCGGGAGTATGCCGGCGTTGCCTTACCGGCGGGATAAACCCGGGGCGGTTTCCCCGCCCCGGGCCGCGCCGGGTATTACGCCGACTGTAAACGGAGTTTATTCGAACACATAGCCGTTCATCACGAGATCGTCCAGTGTTTCCTGAATATATTCCATCGCGCCCTGGGCGTCGATCTGCCCGCCAACAACAGCCTGGATCATTTCCTTGAACGCGTCGGTCACCGAGCTCGGCCAGTACCAGTCCAGCCAAACATTGGCGTTGCCAACCATTTCACCGATCTGCGCGTCCAGCGGATCAACCTCGATGCCATCAGGCACGGAGAATTCCTTCACCGGCGGATAGACCGAACCGATAATATCCTGCTCCAGGAGATACTTGAAGCGGTAGTCTTCCTGCTGCTGCGTCTGCGTAAGGTAGTCGATCAGCTTCAGGGCGAGGTCCTTGTTTTCGGAGCCGGAGTAGACCGACAGGGCAGAGCCGGACGCGGCGCCGGTCACATAGCTCAGGTTGCCGGACGCGTTTTCAGAGAGTTTAGGCATCGGCATAATGCCCAGCGTATCGGCGTCCATGCCGCCGTTGCGGAAAGTAGCCAAATCCCAGATGCCGGTGTAGATCATGGCAACCTGGCCGTCGATGAATGCCTGCACGGAACTCTCCCGGTCATAGGCGTTGACGCCATCCACAAAGATACCGTCCGCGCCGAGGCGCCCGAGAATGCTCATGGCCTCCACCGAAGCGGGATCGGTAAATTTCGCTTCACCCTTGAGGATGGCGAACGTTGTATCCACCGCCTGGTCGCCCGTGGTCTGCCGCAGCAGCGCAAAATACCAACTCGGCCACATATAGGTCACAGCGCCACAATGGATCAGCGTGCCGACGCCGATCGCGTCAAACGCCGCCTTGCAGGCTTCCAGCTCGTTCCAGTTGGTAGGCATGGCCGCGCCGACCTGATCAAAGAGCTTCTTGTTGTAGAACATGGCCATGGTCGTACCATCGGTATTGGGCACCGCGTATAGACGATCATTGATCTCAAACGTCTTGTACGACTGATCGTAGAAGCGGTCCATGTAGTTCACAGAACCGGTCAAATCCATCAGCATGCCCTTTTTCGCCAGGCCGCGGACATCCTGGCCGTTGATGTCGATCACGTCAACCTGTGCGCCGCCGTTTGCGATAACGGTGAAATACGGCAGGAAATCTTCACTGAGCACGGAAACGATCACAACTTCACAATCGTTCGCCGCCTCAAACGCATCAAACAGGCCCGCGTTTTCCTCGGTGTAGCCTACAGCCAGTACATATAGCTGCGTGGGGCCGTCTGCCAGTGCGGCGGGAACCAGTGAAAGCAGCAGGACGGCGGTCATAACGATACCTAGAAATCTTTTCATGTGAATAGAGGCCTCCTTTTTTATTGGGTGTTTTTTTTGCTTGAGTTGATTTGCCAAGCCGATAAACTGTATGTGTCCTCCCTTCCCAGATCGTCTCTTGTCTTAAGTTTGTATAATGCACGAGTTGCATTAAAAACGTTTTTATGCACTCCCAAATTTAAAACTCTCCGGAGATATATTTCTGTTGGAATTAAGTAATTCCACAAATTTTGACGTAAAATATTGTTTGATTTATGGATCGCTGACAATTTAACACAACTATCATACCCTTGTCAACCCTAATTCCGTGTATTCCAGAAAAAATCGTTTTTACTGTTTATTGGCAAAAGATTGTTCATTTTACCTCATTTCCTTTGCCAGCATGCTTGATTCCGATCATTATATCCGCTATACTAGTAACGTTTCTTGGATTGCACGGTTTATTACAAAAACGTTTATCTGCTGTATACCAGGATAAAGGGAAGTGATTTTTATTGTCTGGTCGGCCCGCATCCATCAAAGATGTTGCGTTGCATTCCGGCACATCCATCGCCACGGTATCCAACGTGCTCAATGAAAGAGGGAACGTGAGCGAAGATCTTCGTGGCCGTGTGCTCAAATCCGCGCGGGAGCTCGGGTATTCAGCCAGCCCGATTGCGCGCAGTATGCGCAGCCATAAAACAAACACGATCTGCGTGGTCGTATCGGACATCAACTGTATCTTCTTTGCCCCGGTGTTAAAGGGCATCCAAAAGGTTTTATCCGACGCGCAGTACAACATCATTTTCTACGATTCGAATTACGATCCTGAATTGGAGCATAAATACATCATCGCCGCCAAGAGCAACTGGGCGGACGGGCTGATACTGGCCGGACTTGCAAACTCGCAAAACCTGGATTTTTACAGACAGGTTCTTTCATCCGATCACAGATATTTCCCTGCCGTCAATTTGGAAAGTGATTTAACGGAATGCGGATACGATTCGGTATTGATAGACGGCCGCCAAGCCGCCTATACCGCTACCAGCCATTTGCTGGAGCTCGACTGCCACAATATCGTACATATTAAGGCGCCTGCGATTACTGGCGCTTCCTCCGAGCGCTTCCAGGGATATTCCGAGGCTCTGGCATCCGCCGGTATTCAGGTTAATCCCGCATTGGTACATACGGGAGATTTCTCAGCCATCAGCGGTTATAATATTGTTCATGAACTGATTCGCACCCGTGTAAAGTTCGATGGTATTTTCGCCGCTAATGATCAGATGGCAGTCGGTGCGCTGCGAGCGCTGCACGATGTCGGTATTTCTGTTCCGGAGGCTGTAAAAGTCGTGGGGTATGATAACACCTTTATTGCTTCTATTGTGCACCCAGCGCTCACCACGATTAGCGTGCCGGGTTATAAAATGGGCATGCTTGCCGCTAAACAGCTTCTGGATCGCATTGAAAATAAAGCCATGAAACCAGTCAACATTCATTTGGATTACGAATTGGTCATTCGGCGCTCGACCATTGCTTCATCACGAACCAACTGGGACATGGAATACTGGTAGATCGTCACAAGCCGCACATGCGATCTACCTGATTGAATACGCTGAGGACTGGTCCGTATCCAGTGCCTATCTCAGTAAACAATCCCTGTAGGCATTTCTTGACAAAGCCGCCTGACGCAACATTCGGAGCTGTGAAATTGCAACCTTAATTTCACACGAGTCGAACCATCCCCCTAAAACCATGATTGATGCGTAAATCCCAGGCGAACGGTGAATAACAAACTTGTACGATGCTGAGCAGGATTTTCATCAGGCAGCGCTTGAGGAACCGAAGCAGTGGGAGCACTTCGCCGGGAATCCGACAGGATCAGGATGCTGTAACTGCAGCCAGCGCCGTGCGCAGCTATTACTCATATTGCCCCAATGCCATGCTCTTTTCAATATAATAACGGTAAGATTCATAATCCATTGTTTTGGGGATGGAATGACCGAGGGCAGCACATAATTATAGCCTTGCTTTGCCAATGGAATTTCCGCTTTCAATTCAGCGTCGATGTTTGCCCTATCATTGGAGTAGATCGTACGTACGTCGATGCCACCCATAAAGGCAATGCGGTCTCCGTATTGCTTATGCAACGCAACCAAATTCCCCGTGCTTCACCTCAATGACTTGTAAACAGTCAATGCCCGCATCAATCATTTACGGCAATAAGAGCGCTATATAGCCGCATGAGTGCATGATCACCAGCAATCCGATGATTTTTTTATAACCGATTATGTGTTTGTGCACAGGCTGAATGATTTCGCAGTACATCTTCAGAAACATAAAGGGGCGTCCCTTATACCCCATGTCCTCTTAATACCAAATA
The DNA here is from genome assembly GCA_963664595.2 of Candidatus Limiplasma sp. Taxonomy (GTDB): domain Bacteria; phylum Bacillota; class Clostridia; order Christensenellales; family Aristaeellaceae; genus CAXXOK01. Next base: position 1,355,802 of record CAXXOK010000010.1, read on the forward strand.
CCATCCGGCAGGCCTTCCTCCTCAAAGAGTATTTTCTCCATATCCACAATCAGCTTGGCATAAGTCATGGCCATGTCCTGTACCCACTTGGGATCTAGTACCATTCTCATCAGCATATGCTCATGGTCGCAGACAGGAACAATATATGCAAATACATTGGAGCTCTTCACGCACAAAAAACGCCCATCCATGCCCGCGTGCTTTTATAAACTTGTAGCCTTCAAAGTCGATACGGCGACGCTCTGGTTTCAAAAGAGGTTTGATCTTCTCCTCCCACTCCTCGTAGCAGGTAACGCTGAAGTTCACATGTTCCGGGGTGGAATCATGATGCTTATGCCTTTTAATCGTTACTCCGTTTCCGTCCAGAAAGGTAATGGTGTCTTCTGTTTCCGCTACGGTTTTGCGTTCAAAATACAAATTCGCCATCATATTAACCAAGGAAGTGGCAGAATATCAAACCCGAAATGCCGACCCATATCCTCGTCGTGCTTAATGTGGCCTTGGCTTTCCCAGTGCTTTTGGGTATCACTCCAGAAATGTTCAAACAGGCCGATCCGATTCATCGGTTGATGCTTGAGTATGCGGCTGATGCGTTCCTTCCCTGTCATAGCCGTACCCACGGCTGGATTATGAAAATCATCTTGTCCCATTTTCAAGTTCCACCTCCAGGTTTCTCGTCTTATCGAAAATGTCTTTCATTTAGCTATATAAACGACTGCGGATGATCCCATTTTTATGGCCGTAAACCCTGCCGCTATCCATGGGCCTGCACACCATTCACAAAAACCATGGCGATATGAATCCGGTCGTCAAAGATGTAGATATCAGCGTCCATACCCACTTCCAAAGCGCCTTTGCTTTTAACGCCGATGATGCAGACACGGATTGTGCTCATCAGCTTCACAGCGTCCGTCAGAGGAACGCCCGCATGGATCAGCGTTAGAACACACCGATCCGCTGTGCATACGCTTTCTGCAAACGCATTTTTGCCCGGCAGCATCGCAACACCGTTGGTGATAACGGCATCCTGCCCATTTTTCTGGTTGCCAAGCTTTACATGCGTGCCATCCGCAAGCCCGCATCCCGCATCGCGTCGATCACCGCACATGAACGATCAATGGGCTTGCCTTTTTCTGCTTGTTGACCTTGGCTTTCACGTGTGTTGAATCGGTGTAAAGAATCTCACCGCCGACCAACTTCTTTTCAACCGCTTGCCGAAGGATTTCGTTGAAAATCTGCTAGGGGATATCGTTGTCCCTGAAGCGGCGCTTGCAATTGACGCTCAGCGTGGTCGCGTCCGGTGCTTTCTGCGTTATATTCAGGCCGTAGAACCATTTGTAGGCCAGATTGAAATTGACCTCTTTCTCCAGCCGCCGCTCCGAACGGATGCCATACAAATAGCCCACAAACAGCATCCGGAAAAGTGTTTCCGGGTCGATGGCCGGGCGGCCGTTGTCGGGACAATACAGCGGTTCGCAAAGGCGAAGTATGAACGAAATATCTACGCAGCAGTTGATTTTACGTAGCAGATGACCCTGCGGAATCATCTCCCCTCGTATCACCAGCTCCATAGTTTGCTGTTGCTCCCGGTTCTTTTCGTACATGCCGATCGCCGCCTATACCTTGCTTTTATTGCGTTTCCTTGCTGTTATGATTCGAAGTTGGAGACTCGTTTTCTTGCTTTTTTCCTATAAAAAAGACCGCTGACATTGAGGTTTGTCGGCGGTCTGAGGAATGCCCCTGACTAGTCAGGGGCATTCCCGGAAAATGTTCGCGATGGAAGATGCTTGTTACTTAGCTTTTTTCCGATAGCGGGTGTAGGTAAGTATCGTCCAGGCAATCGAAGCAACCAGGGCCACGGCGAGAATGATATTCACCGCAATCAAGGCAATCTGCCAGCTTGCGAGAACCTGGTGGATGGTTGTGCCGGAGGAGAGACCGTTCATCGCATTGGAGTGAACGCTGGCGTAAAGAACACGCTTTGCTGACTCTCTGATCCTCCAGGCCATTCTGCTGTAGCTGCCCTCACCCTGGGTATCAGGCTTATACTGATTGAACATGCCTTCTTCTTTGTCAGGCGTCTGGATGTTATTGCCATCAGGAAGATCAGCACCGCCATAGTAAATGCCATACGTCATCTGATAGTAAGGAGCGATCGTACGATAGCCGGTCATGTCGGTGTACATATCGGTAACGATGATACCCTTCATGCCGCATTCACCGCGCAGATACTCCTCGGCCAAAGGACCACAGGCAGGAGCCGCGATGGTGCCCAGGCGGTTCAGAGATGACATGATATTGAAGGCATTGCCAACCGTGATGCACATTTCAAAGGGTCTGAGGTAAGTTTCACGAAGAGCCTGCTCCGTTACCCAGGTTGCAATGCCGTGACGGGTGTCCTCCTGTTCGTTCAATACGCAGTGCTTATTGTAGACGTGGACACCTTTGTCTTCGATACCCTTGCACTCATACCCAGCGATTAAGCCGGTCAGAAGGCCATCCTCGGAGTAATACTCAGCGGTACGACCCTCATATTGCGAGCGGTGGAGATTGGCGCCGATGCCATAAATTCCGGAGTTACCAGACCAGATACCGTCTTCGCCAATGATCAGTCCGGCGCGATAGGCGACATCCTTGTTGAAAGTAGCGGCAATAACACCATTTGTGGGCATTGCGGTGGTCTTCAGCTTGGTGTTGGGGTCCGCTGCATCCGTAAGAGCACCTGTTTCGTCAATATGTCCCAATTTCGCTTCAGTCCGGTATGCCAAGCCATTCTGGCCGGCACCGTATACCTGGTTAAAGCCATTGGGGCCATTCTCATCTTTCGAAATCGGCTTGGCAATCGAATCAATGCCAGCCGTGACGTGCATTCCAACCGTAATCAGGGTAAGCTGTTCATCCCAAGTCAGTTGGTCCATGAAAATATCCCAGCTCGGGTCATTGTAACTGATCGCATTGCCCTCGTCATCCTTCATCATACTGACAAGCATGATGGAGGCGAGATCGTCAGTAACGCGACCTACGCCATATGCAGGGTTTTTACGGGGGTATTGATTATCATCCGGATGTGCTGCGTACCATTCATCATCCGTTGGGATAGGATACTTTGGCATGTTATAGGTGGTGGATCCGTCAGGGGTCTGCGCCATCATTTCTTCTGCCATCTGGCTGGTCAGGGAGAGCTTCACATAATCGGCACGATTCAGGGAAACAGTACCCTCCCAGTTAGCGCGGTCATAATACGCAATGGCATTATCTCCCCTGCCGGAATAGGTGTTCATATCCACGAAATCGAACAGGTTGCCGATTTCCACTCCGGTACCATCAGAGAAGCGATACTTCTGGCTGTCAAAGCTGAGTGTAATCGCTTCGACCATGTTGGCATTACCGCCTTCAACACTATAACCCTTCTTGGCTAACACGTTGTTCACAGCATTATGCGCATCGGTAGCCGCGGTGATGTAGTATGTGCCATCCATGAGGATATACGTTCCCTCGCCAAAGGTATCATAGGATGCGAAATACTTCTCATCAACGGTCACGGTCACAGTTTCCTTTTGACCCGGGGCCAGCACGCCGGTCTTGCCAAAGTCGATCAGTTCCACAGAGGGCACTTGAATATTATGCTGCTTCGCATAATCGCCATAGGGCTTGGAGACATAGATCTGAACGCTCTCCTTGCCGGAGTAGGTGTTGCCAACGTTGGTCACATCCACAGAAACCGCGTAATGTTTGTTGTCGGTCTTGCGGACAGTAAAATTGTCAAACGCAAATTGGGTGTAGGAGAGGCCATAGCCAAACGGATAGGCAACAGCCTTGTTATAATCGAAGGCGCCTGCATTTGGCGTACCCATCGATACATCTTCATACCGGGTTTCCGTATACTTGTAGCCCAGGTACAGCCCTTCCTGATAGGCAACATAGGAGGTGTGCGCGGGACGGAGCACATTGTTGTTGCCTTGATTGAGCGGGATGCCAAAGCTCTCAAACTCGTCTTCGTTGGTAAACTGGAAGACGCCAAAGTTGACGTTTGCGGGGTTTTGGGCATTATCATACCAAAGCGTGTCAGAGGTATGGCCGGAAGGAGCACTATCGCCAACCAGCAGTTTGCCAACACCGGTCGCTCCATTTTGCCCTAAGCCGCCAATCCACAGGCAAGCGTCAACGGCAAACTCGTCGTTATCCTTGATGAAGTCCAGTTCGGGTACAATGGCACCATTGAGAATAACAATCAGCTTTTTGAAGGTGCCGTTTCTGCGCAGCTCGGACAAGCCCATGAGATTGTCACGCTCTTTCTGGTTGAGCGTCAAATAGTCGCCATTCAGGCCGTCGATGGCCGTTTCCATTTTAGAATCAGTACCTTCACCGCCAACACGGGCAATGATATAGATCGCGGCATCTCCATATGTGGCAAAGGTATTGCCGGCGCCCTCCGCGATAAGATTCCACGGAACCTCACCGATATATTTGTCGCCAGAACCGTCAAAGTAGAAGCTATCGTGCCTTCTGAAGTGAATGCTCGTATCATAGTCTTCATACTTTGGCGGCCAACCGCCACCCGCAGGTTTCGTGAACCATTCACCCGCGTATTTGTCCTTCAGCGTAGGGTTCATCAGCAAACCCGCACCGTCTTCACTCTCAAAAGCAGTGGTAAAATTAATCGCTTTGCTGATATCTACGGAGCCGGAACCGGAACCGCCGTATACAGGGTCGGCGGAAGCGGTGCCAAAAACGCTCACCTTGTCTCCCCTTGAAAGCGGCAGTGCATCATTGTCGTTCTTAAGCAGCACAGCGCCTTCCACCATGACCTCTTCCGTCATTTTTGCACCGGCAGAAATCAGATCGCCAAGGTTTGAATAATCCGATTTAAAGTACTCTGTATCCAGATCGGCTGACGCCGGATCTTCAATCACGTCAAAAGACTTGGCACCCAAGTAACTGTTGATAACCTGTGCATTTGCCCAGGCAATCTGGGTGCCGACAGAAGATAAACCCAGCATTAAAGCCATGACCGTAATCAGGATTCTCTGTAAAAGAGACGGAATCTTCTTCATCCTAGCTTCCTCCCCTTATTCATTAATTTGCTTGATAAAGATATTTGCAACGGAAAAACCAAGTGCAAGCACAAAGAAGACAGTGCTTCTTATGAAAGCGGGACTAAAGGCTGATCCGTTAATGCCGTACATAACCACCGACACATAAAAGTAAATGGATTTCACGAATAACAGGAACGCCACGAAATTAGATAATGCAAAGGCCACAGGTACCCAGTTGTAACGTTTGAAAGCAACCAGGATAACGCTTGCCAATATCCCCGCGCCTATCACCCATAAAATACTCGCCGTGAAATCACTATTGCCGATATAGCCTACACTGTAGACGATAGCTGCAACAATAGAAAATACAAAGACGAACACAGAAACGTAAAAGCCAAATGCTTTACCCTTGAAGAAATTCTTAATCTCCAATTTCATTATCCTCCTCATTGTGTACTTTACTCTCCGGAGCATCCAGATCTGTTGAAGCACGTCTCATGATACGGTCGTTTTGCGCATGAAAATAATCGGCTCCTCTCTTTGTATGTTTATATGGGATAAATTCCCAAATCTATAAAAAGTTTAACATAGATTTCGCCAAACATTTGTCAATCGACGTGAACGGCTATGTATATGTCGCGTAATCGCAATATGATCATCAAACGGCTATATTATGGAGTAAACTTTGTAAGCTGCCACGAGCATAAGTTAGTGTCAGCAATCTGATGTGCTCACAACTTATTGATATTGCTCTTAGGTACTAATATCTTATACTTGCCTTTTCGATTATATCGTTTTCTGTTAGCTGGAATTTCATTCCGTATCGCAGTGTATTGGATAGAACTGCAGAAACGTTTATGTTTAAGGGATTCCCTTGTATCAACTTCCTGCCATATCCAAGCGCCTATTGTTATGAAAACATTGTGTGATCCACCGCGACCACAAAAAAACGGCCATCTCTGGCCGTTTTTTTCTGTGTCTAATGACTAATGAAGTAATGCAATAAAACGGTTGAAACTAGCCCCAATTCGCACCAAACCGGGCGCGAACAAGATGATCGCTACAGGCCACTATGTGCTTATCTTGTATATAGGACATTGTCATATCACCTATCTTAGAGGTGGCATGACGAGCACAAAACCATTGCCATAGTACCTGCCATGTTTCCGCTTCAACAAAATCCGCAGGAGAAAAACCGTAGAACCTTCGTCCTGATTTCAATCGGCTAGTGCCTTACTTACCCGCGTCTATCACAGAAACCCATTTCACAAGAGCTTCTTGATATTGCTTTAGGAAGTCCTTGAGGCTGTCATCCGCCACGATGCCATTGGCATCCAGCGAAGCCCTGATGTTGCCAATGTAGGCTTCCGGCTGTTGCAGGATGGGTATATTCAGAAACGTGAGCACCTGCCGCAGTTGGTGATTGGCGCCAAAGCCGCCCAGCGCGCCGGGGGATACACTGATCACACCACCGGGCTTTCCATTCCATGCGTTGGCACCATAGGGGCGGGATGCCACATCCAGCGCGTTTTTGAGTGCGGCGGGGAAGGAGCGGTTATGCTCCGGTGTTACAAACAGCAGACCATCCAGCGAATTTACTCTCTCACGGAATGTAACCCATTCCACAGGCGGCGTGCCATCCAGATCCTGATTGTACATCGATAATTGATTGATCTCAACAATCTTGAATTCCACATCTTGGGGCGCGTTGGAAACAAAATAGTTAGCCACAGAACGGCTGAAAGCGTCTTTGCGCAGGCTGCCGATAAAAACACCAATCGTATATTTACTCATTAGAAAACCTCCTGGTTATTCAAAAGTTTCATATAATACTATGTTACATTTCGCTCAGGCTGAAACCATCAATTGGTAACGGTCAATTCATTGAGACCTCGTTGGCGAGGGCGATGTTGGTCACGTGCATTCGCCGTAGTAATGGTTTTCAGCGTATTGGCTGCTCCTTTTAAGCCCGCTCTTGTACGAAATCGTACTCTGTATTTACAAAACTGTTGTGTGTTAACCCTTTTAACTGCTGGCTTTCTTTACAGACGCAATTACTGCCTTAAGGAACTGTTTGAAGATAGGATTAAAAAAAACGGATAAGGAAAGCGTTTCTGATGAGGAAGGATGTAATGTACGACTAGCAGACTTGACTGGTCAAAGAATATTCTTGTTGCTCTATATTTTGCGGCATCTGGCGCTGCGGGAATTTTAGATAAGGATCCTAGCAAGATTGATGATAACATAGTTGTTTGGATTTTGAGAACGAATAATTTTACACCACAGATGGAAAGGTTACGTAGTGCTCTGGATATAAGGCTAGTTACACCGGCATATGCAGATAACCCAAACTTGTTTGCGCAGAAAGGGGTTATGTCCTATATTCCAATTACAAGAAATGAGTTTAACAGGAAGATTGATCGTAAACCTTTGGATGAGCAAATCCGCGCGTGTTATTCCGATCATAAACTAATGTATCCAATACTTGTGAAAGCAACTATTCCTTTTAAGAATCATAAACATACTCTACAGATGCTTGATAATTTTAGAATTAATGCATCGTCTATCTATCCTGGTTATGGTAGTGTTTTCCAAAAGATAATGGAAGACCAATTCACCAATCAAGATTGGCCTTCATTCAATATGCTCAAAGGACAAAGCATAATGCTTACAAGGGCAAACAATACTTGAATGTACACAGCAAGTACTGTAACGAAGCTTTGTTCTTTCGTGTACATAGAATATCTCTTTATTGTCTATATGAAACCTCCATGTAATCTGACCCTTTTTTTGACCCTCGATAATGGCAAAATCAAGGTCAATCAGTTCCCAAATAGGGTATGATAGTGCGCATCCCCGAAAAGAAAAATCGCTTGAAACCTTATATTTCAAGCGATTTTCTGTGGTCGAGGTGACAGGATTTGAACCTGCGACCTTTTGGTCCCGAACCAAACGCGCTACCAAACTGCGCTACACCTCGCCATGGAGCCAATAAAGGGACTCGAACCCTTGACCTGCGGTTTACGAAACCGCTGCTCTACCAGCTGAGCTATATTGGCGTTAGCGAAGGCTATTATAGCAAATGAAGGCCAATCTGTCTAGGCATTGGGCAAAAAAGTTTTTGAGCTGGTAAATTTTAAAATTACAGAAATTGGTTGCATATAGATATTGACAGTCTGCGGATCCTGTAGTATGATAATCATCGCCGCTTGTAAAGGCAATTGTCGCGGGGTAGAGCAGTTTGGTAGCTCGTCGGGCTCATAACCCGGAGGTCGAGGGTTCAAGTCCCTCCCCCGCAACCATTTGGCGGCGTAGCTCAGCTGGCTAGAGCATTCGGTTCATACCCGGAGTGTCGAGAGTTCGAATCTCCCCGCCGCTACCACAGCAGATGCCATCTATTGATCAGAGGATCGATAGGTGGTTTTTGTTTTATCTGTGAACCTTTTCCGTTGCTTCCGCGTTAATAGGGTGAAGATTGGCTGCAGCAAATCCGTACTAACGACGATGGAGAATGAGCATGGTAGACGAACAGACTTTTATTGCAGAAGTACAGGCCATGGAGCGTACGCTGTACCGCGTAGCCCGCAGCTATCTGCCGGGCTGGGAGCAATGCGCCGACGCGGTGCAGGAAGCGTTGTCCAAGGCGTGGGCCAAACGGAGCACAACCAACCCCGAATACTTCCGCGCCTGGCTTACACGCATTGTAATCAACGAATGCCACAACATCAGCCGGCGCAGGAAACGGGTTCTGCCCGCAGCGGAGGTTCATCCGCCTGCCTGCGCGTCAATGGATCCCGTAGGCCCGCTGCGTGAATGCCTGACAGCGCTGCCTGAAAAGCTGCGAACCCCGCTGCTGCTCCATTACCTGGAAGGCTTCCCGCTTACAGATGTCGCCCGGATTTTGCGGCTGCCCGAGGGCACGGTGAAATCCCGCCTGTTTTCGGCGCGGAAAGCCTTGAAGCTCCAATTGGAAGAGGAGGAGAACGATCTGTGAAATCCATGAACGATCCTTTTGAGCCTACACCGGAAGGGTTTCACCGGCGCATTGAGCAAAAGCTCAACGAATTGCAGCGGGCGCATGCCCCTGTACCCAGGCCACACCGCCTGGCAACCGTACTCGCTCTTTGTGTTGTGCTGCTGTGCGGCACGGCGCTGGCGCTGCGCCCCTTCGGCGTACTGGATTTCCTGACGGCCCGCTTTGAAAACAGCGTGTCCATCTCCGGGGAAGCCGTTGTAATCCCCACTGCCCAAAGCTGCGACAGCCAGCTTCTGGCCGCACAGGTACAGGATGCCTGCTGGGACGGCGTCACCCTGTCCGTCAGCGTGTCCGTCCGTCCCCTTAAGGAGTACGCTCTCTGCATGGAAACTGAAATCGGCGCTGATGGCGAGACTTACAACCGTATCTGGCGCAATGGTGAAAGCCAATTGCTGGAGGACTGGCTGGCCGGGCGGGAGGCCATGATGCTGTTCCTGCCGGAGATGACCCTCAACGGCGTTCGCGTCTCCACTGATTGGGATTGGGTGTCGGATGAGCAGGGAGAAACCCTGTTGTTGCAGGTCCCGGCCGATGATATGGTGCATGAAACTGAGCTTTCAATCCCTTTACGCAGCGTGCTGCTCTCCACTGGCGCACAGGAGCAGGCAACGCTTTACGCCACCTTGCCCGCCATGACTAAGGAGGAATATAAACCATGAAACGGTTTCTGATGGGTGTTCTGATGATTGCTCTATTGCTTGGTTCTTTACCCGCCGCGTTTGCCGAACCGCTGTGCGACGCAAGCGAGGTGGATCTCTCCGGGGTCCGTGAAATCGGGGGACGGCTCGTGGGCGAAATCCGCATACCGGATGGATTGCTGGGCGGACGGCTGCTGATTGATTGCCTCGTACCGGAAGGCTTTGCACAGGAGCAGAGCCAAACGCTGACCGTGGCCTACCGGAAAATCAGCAAGAAGGAGATGACCGCCGCCTTGCGGGCCATCGGACAGACCCTTGCTTCGGACTCTGTCTACGTCTTCAACGGCAATCCTCAGACCAGCGCCGAGTACGCGCCGCTTTCCTGCGGAGATCCCGGTTACTATTTCAAAGGGCAGCTGATGAACGCCGCTGCCTCCGCCGATCCGGCGTATGATGCGCAGTACGCGCAGGCAAAGGCCATTGTGCGCGAATTGCTTGCACAGCTGGGCGGTACCACTTACGACGATCTGCTGCACGCCATGCGTCTGGACGCAGAGCACAGCGACCTGTGCTCCTCTACCGCTGATTCCAGCGGCGGCTCCTGGAAAACCGCGCTGGTCGAATCCTTTGCCCGGATGCAGGAGAAATATAATCTGACACCGGACACCCTGACAATGGTCAGCGGCTTGTACGATCTGTATGGTCTCCCGGTCATGAGCCAGATACAGTGGACCGAAGGCCGAGACAGGGTAGGCGCAGAGACTGCCTATTTCGCAGCCGTACATGACGGCGGCATTCTTCAATACTGTAAGGTGGAGTGCCTTCCCATGATTACCGCCGAGGATCCTGTGTCCATTCCAGCCCGCAGCTGGCAGGAGCTGCTGTCGGGCTGTGTAGCCAACAATTGGTGTTTGTCCAATGCTCGCGGTGAAGACTACATTTTTGTGGATATCCACGGCCAATCCATTACCGAGTACGCAACGTATGCCGTGATCACTGAGCTGCATCCCTGCTGGGTCGGCAACGGGCCCCATACGTTGGTACCGGGTTATTACCTGAACATTGAAGATCGCGTTGCAAATGACAATACCCTGAAAGATGTCCTGGATACCATCGGTGATGCGGAAACCCTGACCCGCTTCAACTGATGCGGCATTGAAACCCCATGGATCAACCGTCTGCCGAATGCTTTTTCGGCAGACGGTTTTCTGGTATACTATTGGTAAGCCTAAAAATCCGGAAAGAAGGATCGCCATGAGATTGGGAGCCACCCTATATATCCAAAACACTCAGGAAGCCGTTCCCTTTTATCAGGATGCGTTCGGCCTGGCGCTCGGGTACAACGAAAAGAACCCGGACGGCACTTATCTCCACGCCGCTCTTACGAAGGATGGAGAGGAGATCTTCTGCGTCAGCGAATCCACAAACGCTTCGTTTGTACGGATCATGCTCCATTCCTCCCTGAAGGATGCCCGCCCCACGATGAGCTACGGGCTGAATTTTGCGGCCGATGAGGATGTAAAGCATGCCTATGACCAACTTCGCCGGGAAGGCACGGTAATGCTGCCCATCGGTTCCCTGCCGTGGAGTGCCTGCTGCGCGGAAATAATAGACAAATATGGGGTCTATTGGTACCTCACCATATCGTAATAAAGCAGAAACCAGTCAACGCCCCTCCGCCGTATCGGCCGCGGAGGGGCGTTGATTCTCTTCCTTTGTTGGGTTACCCCATCGGTTTACGGAAGCACGGCGTCCATATCATCAATGCGGGAATACAGCGACAGCAGGAAGGCGATATCCGCAATCCCGTCCGCACTCAGGCCGTTTTCAGCTTCGTACAGTGCCACAGCCTGTTTCGTCGCCTCATCATAGGTTCCGGTCGCAGACGTATGCATGTAGCCCGTTTGGAATAGCCACTGCTGCAACAGTGTTACCGCGTCGCCGGTCATGGCTTCCTTCAGCTCGGCCATCGGCTCCAGCAGCGGGGCCGCCAGCGAATCGTAATCGCTTTTGCCAATCATGTAGCCGGTGCTCATCGCCTGCTTGTAATCATTGATCGCCAGCGCCCGGAACACCACGTTGCCGGTATCCAGATATGCAAACCGATAGCACGCCGCGCGGATTTCCAGCTCGTACGGGTTCTGCCCCAAGGTATCAAACCGTTGGGTAATGGTTTGGGCAATCAGCCGGGCCGCGCGCCGGGTGTTGTTCAGGCTGTCCGCGGACAGGTCTTTGTTGCCGTACACGCCTGCGGGCAGGTAGGTCCGCCGCACCTCCACCAGATAGCCGTACTCCGTTTTGCCGCCCAGATCGGCGGGCAGAACGACAGGCACCGGGGAATCCGCGTCGCTCACGTTCCAGTCAAGAGGTTTAACAATCTCTTCCAGGGCGATTTCGTCCATCCCCGGCACGGTCCGCTGCGCATCATACAGGTTGGAAAGCAGCTTTTCCGTCATCGCCATGCAGGGCTCCGCCGGGTTGATGCCGTACGGTTCTCCGCTCCAAAAGGTGTAAGGCACCAGTACCTGCACAACCAGATCGTCCTTGCGTGTAAGCAGCGCCGTATACAGCGCCGGATTGCCGTTCACACCCCGTACACCCATCAGCAGGGCTTCGTCTCCGATGCCGTCCATTGCCAGGGTAATGTGCATCACCGCCGCGCTCTTCAGCACATCGTACCGGGCCTTGCCTCCCTGCGGATCGGCAAACACCCAAACAGCGCCTGCGGCCGGGTCCGCCGCCGAACGAAGCGCGTAGCCCGCGCCGGTGCGGCTGCCGTCCGCCGCCGTGTACTCGCTCGCGGCGTACAACAGCTCCTCCTGCGCCACCGGTAAAATTCCGGCTACGTCCGCGAGCGTCAGCATCTGCGGCACCTGCCAGCTGATCGGCCCCGCCTGTACCTCCAGCGCGGCCAGCTTGTCGTAATCTGCCTGTGCATAGGCTCCGCCGAGCTCCACCGTCTGCTTGTAATCCGCCAGCGCGGCCGCCCGCAGCGTTTCCTCTCCGCCGGACCGGAACAGCATATCGTTTGCGTACGCCCTGAGGTACAGCATGTACTGGTCCGGCGCCCCCGCCTGCTCCATCTTGGCGGTCGTCGCGCTAACAATCAGCGTCGCCGCCTTTGCGGCGTTGTCGCGGTTTTCCTGCGTATACTTCGCCGCGTCCTGAAACACCTTGGCCGGGAGATAGTTGTTTTTCAAGTCCATCAGATACCCATACAGGGTTTTGCCGCCCAGATCAGCCGGAAGCTCGTCCGGCACGGCAGCCTGCGCAAAGGCGGCGAGGGAAACGGAGCATACCATAAGTAAAAGCATAAGAAAAACCAATTTTTTCATACGATGATCTCCTTCGTTATTCCTTTTCGCGTTGTATAACCGAGCTTTGATATTCCAATAGACCCGTTCCTAACGCAATGACGCGGTCCAGATCCCCCGGCTGATCAAACCGCCTTCCCGTGATGGTAAACCGGGCGAAGTCCATGCCCACCGAAACCCGCAGGGGCCAGTTTTCCGGCCAGTCCGCCAACAGGCGAGTCATTGCATCCACGGCCTGCGAAAGTGCAGGCTCGTCCGCCGCAATCATCGCAAAGCGGTCCTGCAACGGCGCGTTCAGCGGCACAAGTTGCGCGGCATCCATCCCGGCAATCCCGAACGCGGCCAGCAACTGCGGCAAACTGCCGCCCGGCAGCACCGCGGCCCGCGGCGCTGTGCCCACCCACAGCAGCGGGCTGCCCTCCCTGCCGGCGGGATCGGTTTGCCAGCGAGTATAGGCAACCGTATAGGCGGAACCGCTCTGCGTTTCCACATCCGATGCTTCAATGCCGGTGGTCAGCCGCCAGCCGTTTGCGCGGATCACCGTCTCGCGGCGCAGCCGATGCCGTACCTCCTCCATCCGGTAGCCGCGCTGCGCGCAGTAGGCTTCCATACGCAGGCGGACTTCCTTTTTTCCGCGCGCGTCCAGCCAAAAGATAAGCCCTGCTGCCGCGCCGACAGCCAGAACAATCAGCAAGCTAAGATAGATATCATTCATAAGCGGCTGCCCTCTGATGGTTTTTCGAAACGGTGTGATACGCCGGGTACGGCTGTGAAAGTGTTGATTTCCTTATCGTTGTTACTCAAAGTATACCATGCGCTATATTTGATACGCAAGAAAAAGTTGCAGCGGTTTTATTAATGGTATAATAGCCGTACAGGAAAAGGAGGCGGGAAAGCTTGACGAACCAGATCACCCTTCGAATCGGTCTTGTCGGCGCCGGATGGCGCACGCACTTTTTTATACGCATCGCACAGATGCTGCCGGATCGCTTCACCATCATCGGCGCCGTATACCGCAGCGAAAAAAGCCGGGAGCAGCTCACAGCGTGGGGCGTGCCGGTGCTCGCCTCCCAGGAAGCGCTGATGGATTTGGCCCCCGACTATGTCATCCTCAGCGTCAACCGCGACAGCATGGCGGAGCTGATGCGCCTGTACGCCCGGCGCGGCATTCCGCTACTGATCGAAACCTTTCCGGCAAAAAGCGTGGAAGAGCTGGCCGACCTGTACCGCGATCTGGACGGAGCCAAAATACAGGTGGCGGAGCAATACCCGTTTCAACCGCTCAACGCCGCCCGTATTGCCGTGGCCGATTCCGGCCTGCTGGGGCCTGTGTACCAAATGCAGTCCAGCCTCCCCAACGGCTATCACGCCGTGAGCGTACAGCGGCGGCTTCTGCATACCGGCAGAGCCTGCCCCGTTGTGCGCGCCAACCGTTACACCCACCGGATGGCCGCCGGTCCCGGCCGGGCGGGCGACCCCACGGAGGACAGGCTGGTGGATGTATGGCAGATGCTGTATCAGCTGGATTATGGTGACCGGCAGGCGATCAACGATCTGGAGGACAACCAGCACCGTTCCTTTATCCGTACCCAGCACTGGGTCATCCGCGGTCAGCGGGGCGAGCTGCGCGGCGAAGACGTGCAGTATTTAAAGGATATGCTCACCCCCTGCCATTTTCAGCTGGAACGGGTCACGGCGGGCAGCGGCCCCAACCTGGAGGGGCTCTATCTGCGGGGTGTGCGCGGCGGCGACCACGGCTGGTTTTACCAAAATCCCTATAGGCCCGCCCGTATGTTTGACGACGAAATTGCCGTGGCAACCTGTATGGACAAGATGGGCCGTTACGTGGAAACCGGGGAGCCGTTCTATCCGCTGCGTGAGGAAATCATGGATCTGTACCTGACGCTGATGATAGAAAAAGCCGCCCGCGAGGAAACGGTTATCGAGGTTAAACCGCAGCCGTGGACGGAATAAGCCGCCGACCGCGGTCTTTCCATCGGCATCGATCTGTGCTACAATATTTTGTGTTTATCTATCCTATCCGCCGGAGGATTTTTACATGTCTTTTTCCAGGGCAAAGCTTGGCCGCCTTTTAAACACCTGCGTTTGGGTGCTGATTGATGCGGCACTGTGCAATGCCGCGATGATTTTGGCGCAGCAATTCCGCTTTGATACCAGCATCCCGGAGGTTTTCTTTCAGCGGTACGTCAATCTGGCGCCTGTAATGACAGTGCTTTGTCTGCTGTCCTTTTTTGCGTTCGGTTTGTACCGCAACCTTTGGAAATTCGCGTCCGTTACCAGTGTATTCCCCATTCTGCTGGCAACACTGGCGGGGTCGCTGGCCACCTACGCCTATTCCCTGATCTGTTTTGCCTTCACCAGGCCCGAAAACTACTGCCTGCTCCACCGCACGCTGTATATGATGCACTGGCTGATCTTTATGGCGCTCACGGTGGGATCGCGTTATTTTTACCGCCTGATCGCCGCCATGCCCTTCCGGCACAGCCAAACGGGCACAGCCCGGCGGCTGATGGTCGTAGGCGCGGGCTGGGCAGGGGCCAATGTGATCCGCGATATCAAAAACGGCCGTTACGCCAACAGCCAGGCGGTGATCGCCGTGGACGATAATCCCAGCATTTCGGGCGGCACGCTCAACGGCGTCAAGGTGCTCAGGGACACGGCCTCCATCCCCCAATACGCTTCGGAATACGCGATTGACGATATCATCATCGCCATCGCAACCCCCAACGGCGATCTGCGCTCGCTGATTGAAACCTGCCTGTCCACCGGCTGCCGCGTACGGCGGGTATCGTCGCTGGAGGATTTGAACCGGAAGGGCACGCAGAGCGATGTGCGCGACCTGAACCTTGCCGATCTGCTGGGGCGCAGCGAAACCAGCCTGAACATGACACAGGTTGCCGCCTATTTTGCGGGCAAAACCGTGCTCATCACGGGAGGCGGCGGCTCCATCGGCAGCGAGCTCTGCCGCCAGATTCTCACGTTTCAGCCGCGCCGGATTGTGCTGTACGATATCAACGAAAACTATATGTACGATCTGTTTGCCGAGCTCAAGCAAAGCTTTGGCGACGGGCTGAAGGAAACGCTCACGCTGCGTGTCGGCTCCGTGCGCGACGCGGCCCGGCTGGACGATGTGATGGACGAGTTTGCCTTTGACGTACTGCTGCACGCCGCCGCCCACAAGCATGTGCCCATGCTGGAGGACAGCCCCGTGCAGGCCGTGAAAAACAACGTGTTCGGCACCTACGCCACCGCGGAGCGCGCCATTGCCCACGGCATCAAGCGCTTTGTGCTGATCTCCACCGACAAGGCCGTCAACCCCACCAACATCATGGGCACCACCAAACGGATTGCCGAAATGGTGATCGCAGCGCTGGGCGACGGGGCCGATACCGAGTTTGTTTCGGTACGGTTCGGCAATGTGCTGGGGTCCCACGGCAGCGTGGTGCCGCTGTTTGAGCGGCAGATCCGCGCGGGCGGCCCGATCACCGTAATGCACCCGGATATCGTTCGTTACTTCATGACCATCCCGGAGGCCGCCAGCCTGGTGCTCCAGGCTGCGGTGCTCGCCAGGGGCGGGGAGCTGTTCGTGCTGGATATGGGTCGGCCCGTATTGATCCGCGAGCTGGCTGAGCGCATGCTGCAGCTCTATACGGCGCAGGGCGGGCAGAACCAGGTGGAAATCATTTACACGGGCCTGCGCCCCGGTGAAAAGCTGTACGAGGAGCTGCTCACCAACGACGAAAGCCTTGCGAAAACCGAGCTTGACAAGATTTATGTCACCAAGCCCGATTGCATATCCCGGGCGGAATTGCAGGAAATGCTATCCGCATTGCAGAACTGCATGGATAAGCGCGATGATATCCGCGCCTGTTTGCACAAGCTTGTCCCCACCTTCCGCGAGGCCGACGAGGTAAACGGACACGCGGCGGGCGAAAGCCCATGACAGATCACGAGCGCTTGATGCGCGCGGCGCTCGCCCAGGCGCAGCTCGCCGCCGCGCAGGGTGAAATCCCCGTGGGCGCGGTTATCGCACACGAGGGAACCATCATCGCCCAGGCACATAACCGGCGGGAACAGCTTGCCGATCCCACAGCGCACGCGGAGATCCTGGCCATCCGCCAGGCAGCGGAGGCGCTGCACAGCCGCAGGCTGACCGGATGCACCCTGTATGTTACGCTGGAGCCCTGCCCCATGTGCGCCGGAGCCATGATCATGGCCTGCCTGGACGCCTGCTATTTCGGGGCAAGTGACGAGCGGCAGGGCTGCGTGGAAAGCCTGTACGCGCTTCCCTCCGATCCCGCTTTTTATCACCGGGTACGCTGCGTCGGCGGACTATTGCAAAACGAATGCCAGGCGCTGCTGCAAGCTTTTTTTCAGGACAAACGAACCTGACACCTACCGGTGCAGGCATGGAACAGCCATACCCGCCCCGTGCGAAGAGAAGGAGAAACCCGCTTGTACATTGATACCATCGTAACTGATCTGGACGATACTCTGCTCAACGGAGACCGTCAATTATCCCCCTACACGCTGGAGATCGTGGCAAAACTGACCCAAAAAGGCATTCGCTTTATCGCCGCCAGCGGGCGCGCGGCCTCCAGTATGCGCCCCTATGTAAACCAGCTCAACACCGGCCTTCCCTACATCGCCTGCAACGGCGCACAGCTGATGAACCCGGACCATACCGAAATCACCTCCACCATGTTTGCGCCGGAACAGGCCCGGGAGCTTGTACGGTATTTTCAGGCCAGAAATCTGTATGTACAGTACTACAACGAGGATTACTTTTATTATGCCCAGGAAACCGAAGCCAACCGGTACTATGCCTTGCAGACCGGCATGGTGGGCAAAGCGGTTGGTGATTTGGCCGCCTATCTCAATTTTCCCACACCCAAGGTGCTGTCCGTCAGCACCCCTGAAGAGGTAGAGGCTCTGTATCCCGTTATACAGAAGGACTTTCCCACGGTCTCCTTCACCATCAGCAAGCCGTACTTTTTAGAGGCGCAGCCCATGGGCGTAAACAAGGGCAGCGCGCTGCAAAAGCTCAGCGGTATTCTGGGTTTTGCCCCCGAGAACACCATGGTGTTCGGCGACAGCCTGAACGATCTCGAAATGCTCGGCTTCGCCGCCCACAGCGTAGCCATGGCCAACGCCCGTGACGAGGTGAAGCGGGCCACGCGCTACAGTACCGCTCTGCCCAACACGCAGGACGGGCTTGCACACTTTGTGGAAGAACAACTCCTTTCCTAGTTTATGAGGGAGCGTGATGGTATGATCAGAATTACGGATTTTGCCAAGGCTTTGGATCTCAAGGTGCTGCACCATTCCACCAAGGACGAGATGGATATTACCCTGCCGGATCTGAACCGGCCGGGCATGCA
Source organism: Candidatus Limiplasma sp. (assembly GCA_963664595.2). Classification (GTDB taxonomy): domain Bacteria; phylum Bacillota; class Clostridia; order Christensenellales; family Aristaeellaceae; genus CAXXOK01. Next base: position 1,374,228 of record CAXXOK010000010.1, read on the forward strand.
GTTTTTCGGATTCTATGAGTATTTCTCACATGAGCGCCTGCAGGTGATCGGCAAGGCGGAAATGAATTATCTGGAATCGCTGGACGCCGAGCGCCTGCATGACATTCTGGATCCCTTCATGCAGTATCCGCTGCCGGGCATTGTGATCTGCTGGGGCATGGCTCCGCCCAAAGAGCTGCTGTCCCTGGCAAAGAAGTACGATATCCCCATTTTGCAGTCCAGCAAAAAAACAACGGTTTTCACGCTTCAGGCCATCACGTACTTAAGCCGCCAGCTGGCCCCGCATGAAACACGCCACGGCGTGCTGGTGGATGTGTTCGGCGTCGGTGTGATGATTACGGGCGAAAGCGGCGTTGGCAAAAGCGAATCGGCGCTGGAACTCGTAAAGCGGGGGCATCAGCTGTGCGCCGATGATGTGGTGGATATCTGCCGCGTGGCCGACGACCGGCTGATCGGCGAATCGCCGGAGACCATCCGCCATTTCATGGAGATCCGCGGCATTGGCATCATCGATATCCGCGCCATGTACGGCGTCGGCGCGATCACGCTTTCCAAGTCCATCGATATGGTCATTCATCTGGAAAAATGGGACCAGGCCAAGGAATACGACCGCCTGGGCCTGACCGAAGAGAATATTGAGATTATGAACGTCAAGGTGCCCTATCAGGTCATGCCGGTGCGGCCCGGCCGCAACCTGGCGATCGTTATCGAGGTAGCGGCACGCAACCTGAGCCTGCGGCGCCTGGGCTACAGCGCAGCCAGCGAGCTGGATCGCCGCCTGAGCGATATGATGCTGCAGAACGCAAAAAAAGAATCGGAATAAGCGGAGGCCTGTATGATCTATCTGGGAATTGATGTCGGCGGCACGGACACCAAAATCGGCGTACTGGACGAGCACGCCACCATACTCGCGCAAGGCTCCACACCGACGGGTGTTGGCAATCCCTATCAGGATATCATCCGCAATATGGCGGAATGTGCCATTTCCCTGCTTAATACCATCGGCCTGACCCCTCAGGACGTAGCCGCGGTGGGCGTCGGCGTGCCGGGTATTGTCACAAATGAAAACGGCGTCGTGATGCGCTGTGTGAATATGAATTGGTGGGATATACCGTTTCGTTACGAAATGCAGAAATATATCCCCAAACCCGTTACTCTGGATAACGACGCCAATGTAGCGGGCTTTGCCGAAAGCATATGCGGTGTCAGCGCGGGTACGGATTCCAGCGTGTTCATCACGCTGGGCACGGGCATCGGCGGCGGCCTGATCTTTTTCGGCCGCCCGTGGAGCGGCCACCACAGCGCGGGCGGCGAGCTGGGCCACATCACCATGCAGATTGACGGCATTCCCTGCACCTGCGGCCGGCGCGGGTGCCTGGAGCGCTATTGCAGCGCCACCGCGCTGATCCGCATCGGCAGAGAGGCCGCAATGAAGCATCCCGACAGCGAATTGTGGGCCGCGTGCAACGGCGATCTGGAAAACCTCAACGGCAGGATCATCTTCGGCTGCGCCAAAGACAACGATCCCGTTGCGCTGGAGGTTTTCAACGAGTACATCCATAACCTGTGCCTGGCGCTGTCCTCGGTGATCTGCCTGCTGGATCCGCAGGTTATCGTGCTGGGCGGCGGTATATCCAAGGCCGGTGATTTTCTGCTGGACGCTCTGAAAAACAGAATCAAGGGGTATCTTGCCTTTCCGGAAGCCCCCTACGCGGATATCAAAATCGCAACGCTGGGCGCCGATGCGGGCTTTATCGGCGCGGCGATGCTGGCCAAAAAAACCATGGAGGACAAAGCATGAATACGTTATCTGTACGTGAATTGTTCCAAAACCCGCCCAAGGCGGATATCGCCGGGTTTTCCATTTCGGGCTGGGTACGCACCGTGCGCGACAGCAAGGCGTTCGGCTTTATTGAGATCAATGACGGCACAGGCTTTAAAAACCTGCAAATCGTGCTGGAGGATGGCAAAACGGAGCGCTTTGCCGAGGCGGTAAAGATCACGCTGGGCAGCGCCATCCGTGCCGAGGGCACGCTGACGCTCACCCCCAGCATGAAACAGCCCTTCGAGCTCAAAGCGGAAACCGTGGAGGTAATCGGTGCATGCGATCCCGCGTATCCGCTGCAGAAAAAGCGGCACAGCTTTGAGTACCTGCGCACCATCTCCCATCTGCGCCCGCGCACCAACACCTTTTACGCGGTGTTTCGCATCCGCTCGCTGACCGCGCAGATCATCCATCAGTTCTTTGCAGAGCGCGGGTTTGTGTATGTGCATACGCCCATCATCACCGCCAGCGACTGCGAGGGTGCGGGCGAAATGTTCCAGGTCACGACGCTGGATGTGCAAAACCCGCCCCGCACGGAGCAGGGCGCGGTGGACTACGCACAGGATTTTTTCGGCAGACAGTCCAACCTTACCGTAAGCGGCCAGCTGAACGTGGAAACCTTCTGCATGGCGTTTCGCAATGTGTATACCTTCGGCCCCACCTTCCGCGCCGAGAAAAGCAACACGCCTCGCCACGCCGCCGAGTTTTGGATGATCGAGCCGGAAATCGCCTTCGCCGACCTGTTTGATGATATGGCGCTGGCGGAGGACATGATCCGCTACGTCATCGCGCAGGTGCTGGAGCAGGCGCCCGACGAGATGGAGTTCCTCAACAGCTTTGTGGAAAAGGGCCTGATCGATAAGCTGACCGCGCTGGTACAGAGCGATTTTGTCCGCTGCACCTATACCGATGCGATTGCCATTCTGGAAAGAAGCGGCGCGCCGTTCGAATACCCCGTTTCCTGGGGCTGCGACCTGCAAACCGAGCATGAGCGCTACCTCACCGAGAAGCATTTCGGCAAGCCCGTGTTCGTATACAATTATCCGCGCGAAATCAAGGCGTTCTACATGCGCCTCAACGACGACGGCAAAACCGTAGCCGCCGTGGATATGCTCGTGCCCGGCGTGGGCGAGCTGATCGGCGGCAGCCAGCGCGAAGAGCGCCCCGGCGTGCTGAAAGAGCGCCTGGCGGAATACGGCCTGAGCGAGGAGCAGTACAGCTGGTACATGGATACCCGCCGCTACGGCACCACCCCGCACGCAGGCTTCGGCCTGGGCTTTGAGCGCCTGATCATGTACTTGACCGGCATCTCCAACATCAGAGACGTGCTGCCGTTCCCCAGGACGACCGGGAGTGCGGAGTTTTAGGAAAAGGAAAGGGGTTATCCTCATATCCCCCGATAAAAAATCTAATGTTAATACATCTATGGCCGTGCGAAGCGCGGCCTTTAACAATTGACTAATAGTATAATTTATGACTAACAATTTATTCTGTATATAATTTCCCCTGTTTGAGAAGCATGTTTCCTTTTTATTAAAATCATTTCTGTTAGTGCTATTCTTTCTTCAAGTATTTGCATTAAATCTTGACCATCAAATAGAATCATACTTTTTATTTTCCCATTTTGACTGTACACACTCTCAGAAAACCCACCAATTGATAAAAATAGTCCTAGAGTATTTTTTAGTTTTGTGTCAATTTTCCCATCAAAAGTATATAAATCACTCATATCTATTGGATCGCTCTGCCACTTTGCTTCGATTAAATAATCTGTACCATCATATGTAAAAGCTCCATCGATTTGTTCGCCTGAAATTCGAAAAGATTGTTTTGGTTGCAAATCAAATAATTCAAACAGTCTATTTAAAAAGCCTTCTAATGCAAAGCCACGTTTCTGTGGATATTCATTCTTAACAAGTTCTATAAACTCACTTCTCATATCTGCAAGTCTCTTGTTAAAATCTTTAGTGTTTCTTAGCTTACTTGCATATATCTTGCGTTTATTGACAGCTTCCTCATTTTCTTTCATTTGTTCAAAATAGCCATTTGATTGTAATCGTAATAATTTAACCTTTTCATGTGCTTTCCTCGCTTTGTTTTCGCCATCTTCCCAGCGCTTAAGATGGTCAAAGTTGCTCATACTTGCAGTATAATTGATTAGATTAAGTAAATCCTGTTGGAATATTTCTGGCTTATCGGCCATTTTATCAACTAATTCGCATACGATATCATATTTACACTGATTTTCCCAGTCTATTAAAGGTATAATACTCTTATGTTCTATGCAATTATTTATATAGCTTCTTAGATCTTTTTTAGTCCAATAAATGACTGTTAGTGCTTCTTTAAGTGCCGAAATAGCGATTGGAGATATTTTCTTCATTAATCTTCCTCCAGAGAATAAAAAACACTTAAAACCTTTCTGTTTATAAAATATAAACATTATCATACATATTGTCAAATAGCAGATAGTAATATATTTGCTATTTATCCCAAATGTACTTACGGTAAAAACCTGCTCGACTTAATCGTCATGTCCAGCCGTGATTCCACATACCGCCGCAGCACCTCGAACAGCGTTTTGTCCTCTTTGATGGGGGGCACATCCAGCCCGTTCTTGAGCACGTCGCGCATCCACTGGAGCTGTGCCGCGCTCACGCGCATCAGCGCAGTGCGGGCGCAGGCGCCGCAGCAGATACCGCCTTCCAGTACATCAAAGCCCGTTCCTTGCCCGGGCGAGATCTTCTTCTGGCAAAACACGCAGTGGTTCAGCCGGGGCCGGTACCCGCCGGTGGCGGCAAACAGCAGCAGATAAGCGTTTACGATCATCAGGGGCGCTTCCTCTTGGTTATAGCAAAGGTGGCGCAGGCTTTCGGTCAGCAGCTCGTACAGCGCTTCCGCCTCCTGCTCCGGGTGCGCGGCGGCCTGCGCCAGCTGCAGCATATAGGCTCCGCAGGTCATGCGGTAGGCGTCCAGCCGCACAGGATAGAACGAATCGCTGATGGCGCAGGAGGTCAGGGTATAGCGGTCCTGATTGCGGAACACCACAAACTCACCCTGCACAAAGTTCTCGCTGGCGGACATCAGGCAGCTTTTGGGCCTGCGGCATCCGCGCGAGAGCACATCCACGCGTCCTTTATCGGGCGTGAGCAGGGTCAGCATCCGGTCGCGGTCGCGGTAATTGGCCACGCGCAGCACAATGCCCTGCAGCGTTTCAGACGGCATCTTCCCTCCACACCTTTCCAAAATTCATGCTTGCATTATACCATACCTGTTTGCGGTCTACCAATCCGGAACCGCTGGAATCCAAAGCCGCATTATGATATACTCAGAACACCGAACATCGGGAGGGATTGCTATGAATGAAATTCTCGGCGTATTGCTTACGGATAGTGAAACCCAGTTCTCGGATATGCTGCTGCTGGACAAGCCCTGTTACCGCTTTGTGATGGAGGCCATGCTGGCCGCGGGCGCGTCCGAAAACGCCTTTGCACAGACTGAGCTTTCCCCGGAGGAAAGCGATACGATCCTGTTTGCATCCCGGCACACGCCCTGCATCGGCGATCTGTCCGGGCTGGTGGCGCTTGCCAAGGAGGCTCCCGCCGCCCTGGTTACACGGCAGGGTGTGCCGATTGCCGTCGCGCTGCCCGCCGCGCAGCTGATGCCGTTTTCCGATCCGCTCACCCTGCCCATGCTGCTTTCGCAGTATGCCGATACAGTCCGGCTTGTGCCGCTGCAAAACGAGGCAGACGGTATCGCGGTAACGGACGCCGAAAGCTATACAGCCGCCCACTGCTGCCTGCGCGCGCGGATTGTGAAGCAGCACATGCAGGCAGGAGTCATCATCCTTGATCCCGACCGCACAACGATTGATACCGGAGTGGAAATCGGAACCGGCACCACAATCTACCCCAACAACACACTGGAGGGTGAAACCAAGATCGGGAAAGACTGCATGCTGTATCCCGGCAACCGCCTTCGCAACGCTGTCATCGGCGATGATACCAGCGTGGAAAACAGCGTGCTGCTGTTCTGCTCGGTCGGCAGCCATACCACCGTAGGCCCGTTCGCTTACCTGCGCCCAAAAACAGCCGTAGGCAGCAACTGCCGCATCGGCGATTTTGTGGAGATCAAAAACTCCACCATCGGCGATGAAACCAAAATCAGCCACCTTACCTATGTGGGCGACGGCGACCTGGGCAAGCATATCAACCTGGGCTGCGGCGTGGTGTTCAGCAATTACGACGGCAAACAGAAGCACCGCACAGTTGTGGGAGACAACGCCTTTATCGGCTGCAACGTAAATCTGGTACCGCCGGTTACCATCGGCAAGGATACCTATATCGCGGCCGGGAGCACCGTAACGCAGGATGTGCCGGACGACGCCCTGTTTATCGCCCGCGCACGCGGGGAAATCAAGGAAGGCTGGGTATCCCGCCGCAAGGAAAAGGGGAAGCTGTAACCCATGCATGTAATCGTCGGCCTGGGCAATCCGGGCGAACTTTACGACCATACCCGCCACAACGTGGGCTTTGACGTGCTATCCATACTGGCGGATAAGCTCAATATCAAAACGGCGAAGCTCAAGGGCGATTCCCAGCTTATGGAAGGCTTCATCGGCGGGGAAAAGGTGATCCTGTGCAAGCCGCAAACCTTTATGAACCTGAGCGGCCGGGCCGTGAGCGAGCTGATGAACTTTTACAAGCTCCCGCCTGATCACCTGCTGATCATCTACGATGATATCGATATTCCGCAGGGCTGGCTGCGCATCCGCCGCAACGGCAGCGCGGGCACGCACAACGGCATGCGTTCGATCGTCGCCTGCCTGAACACGGAAGAATTTCCACGCATCCGCGTCGGCATCGGCGAACGGCCGGCGGACTATGATCTTGTGGCTTGGGTGCTTTCCCGCTACCATACGCCGGAGGAACGGCAGATCGCCTACGATGCCTATTGCCAGGCTGCGGACGCCGCCATTGCCTGGGTCAGGGAGGGAATTGATCTCGCCATGAGGAAATTCAACACCAAGAAGCCCAAGCCCCCTAAACCAACCGAAACCGGAGACGAAGCATGAACGAAGGCCTTTTCAACGGATATACAGCGCTGCCCGCGTGGACAGCGCTTTTCGATCACCTGCCGGGAGTAACCTGCCTGTCCGTAAGCGGAATGGCGGAAGGCGAAAAACCCTTCTTTGCCGCCGCGCTTTCGCACGCCGCCCGGCGCCCCATCCTGCTCATCTCCCCCACGGAGCTTACCGCCAAACGGCAGGCGCAGGATATCGCGCGGCTGGGCGTCGCCTCCGCCGTGCTGCCCAGCCGAGACGTGCAGTTCAGCCGCGCTGCCTCCAGCCGGGAAAGCACATGGCAGCGCCTGCAGGTACTCCAGGACGCCATCCACGGCCGGATTGCCGTACTGTGCGTATCGGCGGATGCGGCGCTGGACCGCTGCCCCAACGCGGAACGCTTTCAAAACGCGTCCATCACCATTGCACAGGGCGGTCGTATCGCCCCCGCCGTCCTGATTGAAAGCCTGCTGCGCCTGGGGTACGAGCGTGTACCGATGGTGGAGGGCCGCGGGCAATGCGCCATGCGCGGCGCAATTGTGGACGTTTATCCGCCCACCGAGATGGATGCCCTGCGCATCGAGTTTTTTGACGACGAGGTAGACAGCATCCGCCGGTTTGATCCCATCAGCCAGCGCAGCATTGAGCATGTGGAAAGCGTACAGCTCACGCCCGCCACGGAGTGCCTCCTCAGCGATTTCGAGGCCGCCGCCGCACGCTATGAAAAAGCGGTCAAGGAGCAGGTCAACCCGGATACCATAACCACGGCCACACAGCCGGGACTTGATTCGCTGGACGCCTTCTTTCAGGAGATCGATACCCCGGAGGCCGCCGCGGAGATGGCCGCCACTGCCCTGCTGGACAAAGCCGAAAAGCCGGAAACGCCCTCCCGCCAGAAGCACCACTTGGACGACGCGGCAGGCCTGCGCGCGGGCTATCCCATCCGCACCGCGCCGATGTGGCTGAATGTGCTGTGCACCGATACCGCCTCGGCGGACGCCTATCTTCAAAACCCGATCATTCTGGTCGATCAGCCCGATCAGGTGCTGTCCCGCGCCAACGCCAAGCACAACGCATTTTTAACCGAATGGCAGGAGGCTGCCCTGCGCGGGGACAGTTTTCCCGCCCAACAGAGCCTGCTGCTGCCCTATGATGATCTTCTCGGCTCGCTCAAGCGGCACGCTGTGCTGCTCTTGAGCGATCTTTCACGCGGGCTGGGCCGGTTTCAGCCCACGGACGCGCTATCCTTTCCCTCCGAGCCTGTAATGCCCTACAACGGCAGGCTGGAGCCGCTGGCGAAGGATATCGCCGCGTGGCAGGAGCAGGGCTGCGCGGTGGCGTTGCTCACCGGCGGCGAGGCACGCGCCCACCGCCTGCTGCGCGCGCTGGAGCAGCAAAACGTTTCCGCCACCTATCTGGAAACCGCCGATCAGCCGCTCAAGGCAGGCGGGGTCGTGCTGCTGCCCATCTCCGTGCATAAGGGCTTCCGCAATATACCCGCCGGGCTTTGCGTGGTATCCGACAGCGATCTGTACGGGTCGGCCTACCAGCGAAGCAAAAAGAAATACGCCGCGGGCGAGCACATTGCCTCGTTTACCGATCTGCACACCGGCGATTACGTGGTGCACGATACCCACGGTATCGGCATTTACGACGGCGTGGTGCAGCTTTCCACCGAGGGCGTAACGCGCGATTACCTGCTGATCCGCTATCAGGGCAACGATAAGCTCTATGTGCCCACCGACCAGTTTGACCGCGTACAGAAGTTCATCGGCGCGGAGCAGGGCGCGCCCAAGCTGAACAAGCTGGGCAGCGGCGCATGGGAAAAGCAGAAGAGCAAGGTGAAGGCGGGGCTCAAAGAGCTCGCCTTCGACCTGGCGGAGCTGTACGCCCGGCGCCAGAAGCAGGACGGCTTTGCCTTCAGCCACGATCTGCCCTGGCAGCGGGAGTTTGAGGAGCTGTTCCCCTACGAGCTGACCGAGGATCAGCAAAAGAGCGTGGAGCAGATCTTTGACGATATGGAATCAAGCCGCAACATGGACCGCCTGCTCTGCGGCGACGTAGGCTACGGCAAAACGGAGGTGGCGCTGCGCGCGGCCTTCAAGGCGGTGCTGGACGGCAAGCAGGTCGCCATCCTCGCTCCGACCACCATCCTGACGCAGCAGCACTTCAACACCATGAAAAAGCGGTTTTCCGGCTTCCCCGTAACCTGCGAGATGCTCAGCCGCTTCCGCACCACTAAGGAGCAGCGCGAGATCATTGATCAGCTGAAGGAAGGCAAGATCGATATCATCGTGGGCACGCACCGCCTGCTCGCCAAGGATATCAAGTTCAAGGATCTGGGCCTGCTCATTATCGACGAGGAGCACCGCTTCGGCGTCAGCCACAAGGAGCAGATCAAGCACATGAAAACCAAGGTGGATGTGCTCACCCTCTCCGCCACCCCCATTCCCCGCACGCTGCACATGAGCCTGACGGGCATCCGCGATATGAGCCTTCTGGAAACCCCGCCGGAGGAACGCCTGCCGGTGAAAACCTATGTAACCCCGTATGATGATTCCATCGTCGCCAACGCCATCCGCCATGAGATGGCACGCGGCGGCCAGGTATATTTCCTGTACAACCGCGTGCGCACCATCGAGCAGATGTACTCGCGGCTGCAGGCGCTGGTACCGGACGCGCGCATCGCCGTAGCGCACGGACAGATGCGCGAGAACGCGCTGGAAGACGTGATGCTGGATTTCTACGCCGGGGCATACGACGTGCTCCTGTGCTCCACCATCATCGAAAGCGGCCTGGATGTACCGGAGGCCAACACCCTGATCGTGTTCGACGCGGACCGCTTCGGCCTTTCACAGCTCTATCAGCTGCGCGGGCGCGTGGGCCGCTCCACACGGCAGGCGTATGCCTATTTTACCATCCGGCGGGATAAGCTGCTGTCCGAAACCGCGGAAAAGCGGCTGTCGGCTATCCGCGAGTTTACGGAGTTCGGCGCGGGCTACCGTATCGCCATGCGCGATCTGGAAATCCGCGGCGCGGGCGATGTGCTGGGTCCCCAGCAAAGCGGCCAGCTGAGCGCCGTGGGGTACGATATGTATGTGAAGCTGATTGAGCAGGCCATCCACGAGGTACAGGGCATTAAGGACACCCCGGAGCTTGATACCCGCGTGGAAATCGCGCTGGACGCATATCTGCCCGAGGGACTGGTGCAGGATGAGCGCCTGCGCATTGAGATTTATAAGCGCATCGCCATGATTGAGGATGAAAACAGCCGTTTGGATATTGAGGCCGAGCTGATCGACCGCTTCGGCGATATCCCCCAGCCGGTGGAAAACCTGGTGCTGGTATCACGCCTGCGCGCGGTCACCCGCAGGCTGGGGATCAACCATCTGTTCCAGCGTACCGACGGCATCCACATGCGGCTGGACCCCAAATACCTGCCCGATCCCATGGTGCTGTACAACGCCGCCGGGGAAACCGACAAGCGTATCCAGTTCAGCCGCCACATGCCGCCGGAGATGGTCATCAAGGAACGCGATCTGACGCCGGACGCGGCGCTTGCTCTTTCCATCAAAATACTCACGGAGGTTTACCGCCGTGTCGAGGTCACTGCGGCCGCACCAAAGGCATAGCCCAGGATAAACAAAGAAAGAACCCTTTCCCGCCAGCCGTGTGGGAAAGGGTTCTTCATTGTTCTGTTTTTTGCTTTCGTGCAAGGTTTTGCCGGTTTTCTGCAAGCTCTATCCGCAAGACGCTATTTGCTTTACTGTGACGCATCTCCGGCAGGTGGCGTTTTCAGCAAAATGTACTGCATTTCATCAAAGGTTTTCTGCAATTGCTCGGCCGCATACTTTCCCTGCTTAACAAACGTGAAGCCGCACTTTTCAATCACACGGCGCGACTGGCTGTTTTCCGCAAAGTGGCCGCAGGTGAGCACTTCCACCCCAAAATTATCAAAGCTATAGTCGATTACGGCGCGCACTGCCTCCGGCATCAGCCCCTGTCCCCAATACGCTTTGGAGAGCACATAACCGATCTCCCTCACCTTGTAGGACCGGTACGCGTCCTCCCCGCTTGCCCAGGAGCTGTGCAGCCCCACGGTACCGATCATCTTTTGATCGGCTTTATGGACAATTGCCAGAATGTTTTTGCTGTCGGTCAGCGCCTGAAGAATGCACTTGGTTTCCTCCGGTGATTCATGATGTTTCCAGCCTGCCATCTCCCCCACGCCCGGTACGGACGCATAGGCATACATATCTTCCCAATCCATCATTGCGATCGGGCGCAGCACCAAACGGTCTGTGTTGATTTCAACACCGGTTACATCGACGGGACAATCCATACAATCTTCCCCCTTGCCATTGGATGGTCAGGCGAAAAGCCTTGTCCGATATTCTCCATATTTTTATCCGTTTGTCAAGTATATCCTGATATCCAAACGTTTCCGTTCCGTTTCCCCTACCCGCCCGTTCTACAAAAAGGGGTTTCTCCGCCTGTATCACCCCACATCTTGCGGTTGCATTTTCGAACATGTGTTTGTATAATATAAGAGAACTTATGTTCGCTTATACTGTGAAAGCGCATTTTGCGCGAAGGGATGATTGTGATGGCCCGTGTTGTGCTGCATGCGGATTTAAACAGCTTTTATGCGTCCGTGGCCTGCCTGGAGCATCCAGAATTCCGGGAAATTCCCCTGGCGGTTACCGGGGATCCCGAGCTTCGCCATGGTATTGTGCTGGCCAAAAACACAATTGCCAAGCGTTATGGCGTGATCACAGGGCAGCCGATCTGGCAGGCGAAGCAGAGCTGCCCCAACCTGTATACCGTAAGGCCGGAGCTTGACGCCATCCTGCGGTACAGCCAAACCGTACGCGGCATTTTTTCCCGCTATACCGACCGCGTGCAGCCCTTCGGCGTGGATGAAGCCTGGCTGGATATCAGCGGCCCCGGCACGCAGATTGCCGACGGCTGCCGTATTGCCAACCACCTGCGCCACACCGTGCGGGAGGAAACCGGCCTCACCGTCAGCATAGGCGTGGGCGATAACCGCGTCTTTGCCAAGCTTGGCAGCGACCTGAAAAAGCCGGACGGCGTGAGCGTGGTTTGCGAGGCGAACCGCGCCACGGTGCTCGATCCGCTGCCCGTAGGCGAATTGCTGTTCATCGGCCGCGCCACGGCCCGCAAGCTCCATACCATCGGCATCTACACCATAGGCCAGCTCGCGGCGGCCGACCCGAACGCGCTCAAGGCCATCTTCGGCAAAACGGGCCTGATGCTTTCAGGCTTTGCCCGTGGCAACGATACCTCGGCAACGCTGGCCGAGGATGTGCCCGCCAACATGAAAAGCGTGGGCAATTCCACCACAACCGCGCACGATATGCTGACAAAGCAGGATGTGCGGATTACGCTTTATGCCCTGTGCGAAAGCGTTGCCTCCCGCATGCGCAAGCATGAGGTGGTGGGAAGCGTGGTTCGGCTGTCCACCCGGAATTCCGATACGCTGGATTGGTCGCAGCACCAGCAGGGGCTGGGCTTTGATACGGATTGCAGCTTTGATCTGTTTGCCTGCACCTATGAGTTGCTTTTGCAGTGCTGGCAGGAGGGTACGCCGCTGCGCTCCCTCGGCGTCAGCGTCAGCCATCTCTCCCCCGCGGGCAGGCTCATCCAGCTCTCCTTTCTGCCCGAGGACGCCGCGCGCCAGAAGCGCCAGATTTTGGAATACACCATCGATGATATCCGCAAAAAGTACGGGCATTTCGCCATCCAGCGCGCCGTTATGCACTACGACCGGGCGCTGGGCTCCATCAATCCCAAGGACGAGCATGTGCTCTGTCCCCTTCCTTTTATCAAATGACCGGAGACACAGGCCCAACCCGGTCCCGCGGCGGTTGAACATGCGAAGTAAAACCTGTTATAATAACAGAAATATCGTTACGGAGGCTCCCGCATGAAAAAAACGGCTGCGGTTTTTCTGATACTCATGTTTCTGTTCGCGTTCAGCTCCGCGTCCGCGCTGGTGGAGCGCAGCATGGAGTTGAACGCCGCGTTTTCCATGCTGGAGGAAGGCAACCCGTTTCTTGCCCGTTATAACGGGATTACCGGCGCAAACGTGCAAGCGCGCTATCCGCTGGGGCTTCCGTATTTCTACGGCGGCAAGGACGAAGCCCGGCTGATGACCGTTTGCTACGCCACCGATTCCTCCAAAAACTTTACCCTCAATCAGAAATATATCTATGGGTTTGATTGCTCCGGCTTTACCAACTGGATCAATTTCGAAACCGGCAAGCCGCAGCACGGCACGCTGGAGCAGATGATCACCAACCGCGGCCTGTACCGCGACAACCAGCTGGATACGAGCGGCATTCCCTTTGACCTGCTCAGCCAAACGCTCAAGGTGGGCGATTATCTGGTAGCCAACCATGACGGGCGCCATATCATGATGTACATCGGCACGCTGGCCGATTTCGGCTATACCGCCGCCGATGCGCCTGAGCTTGAAGCCTATCTCACCTATCCGCTATTGGTACACTGCGGCCTATGCCCGCCCTATGCCGAACGCTACCGCGCCTATATTGAGGAAAACAATCTGAATTGCAACAACACGGACGGCGGCGTGGCGATCACCATCGTAGGCATGCCGGTCAGCGAAGCTCCCCACTATCTGTATGCCGATCATTATGATCACTATTATTTCGATCTCGACGGTTATTTTTTACGGGTATACGATATTGGCAGCACCTCCTCCTATGTATGGTTCCGGATGTGACAGGGTGGGTTTCGTATGCCTTGCAAGCCTTGAAAGGCCCCGATCCGGTTTGTACCGTATTGTGAACAGAATCATAAGAGAAGGAGCCTTGCGGCTCCTTCTCAGCCTGTCAAAGAACCTCTTCGGGTCGTTGGCGCCGCTCGCTTCATAGCGCCTTGGGCGCTGTTCGCTCGCTTACCCCTTTGTTGTTACGCAAGCCTTTGGGGTTCCACCCCAATCCCCGGCAAGGGTTTCACCCCTGCACCCTGACCAGGACTTTCAGCCCTGGACCCTTCTTTTTTGATAGACTGAGAAGGAGCCTTGCGGCTCCTTCTCTTATGATTCAATTATTGCGGTTTGTTGAAGCTTATTCAACATCCTGCAGAGCGTCGTATCCTTCTTCGCCGGTACGGACTTTGATAACATTCTCCACGTTGTACACGAAGATCTTGCCATCGCCGATGTGGCCGGTGTAGAGGGCGTTCTTGGCCGCTTCGATCACGGTACGGACGGGGATCTTGCAAACCACGATCTCGACCTGGATCTTGGGCAGGAGGTTGGTTTCCATTTCAACGCCGCGATAGTACTCCGGACGTCCCTTCTGCATGCCGCAGCCGAGAACCTGGGTAACCGTCATGCCGGTAACGCCGATCGCGTCCATGGCGGCCTTGAGGGCTTCGAATTTGCTCTGCTTGGTGATGATCACCACATCGGACATCCGGCTGCCGTCAGTGGGCACAACATCCGACTTGGTAACAACAGGCACAGCCTTTTCCACGGAAACAGCGGCCTTGGGAAGTTCCACTTCGTCGCCCAGCGGGATTTCGCCCTGGCTGAGCATGGGCATGAAGTCCGCATAGCTGCTGATCAGTCCGTGCTCTTCCACGTCCAGACCGCGGATTTCTTCGGTAGCCGACACGCGCAGACCGATGGTAGCCTTGATGATGGAGAAAACAATGAGCATGGAAACGGCAACCCAGGCAATGACAGCCCCTACGCCCAGAGCCTGCACGCCGAAGAGATGCCAGCCGCCGCCGTAGAACACGCCGCCGTCAACAGCGAACAGGCCTACGCACAGGGTGCCGACCGCGCCGTTGATGCCGTGAACTGCAACCGCACCAACCGGATCGTCAATTTTGAGGATCTTGTCGATGAACTCAACACCGAACACAACGGCAAAGCCGGAGATAACGCCGATGAAGAACGCGCCGACGGGATCAACAAACGCGCAGCCCGCGGTGATGGCAACCAGACCGGCCAGAGAGCCGTTGAGCGTCATGGAGACATCGGGCTTCTTGTAGCGGATCCAGGTGATGATCATTACCGTTACCGTGGCAGCCGCCGCAGCAAGGTTGGTGGTCATGAAGATATCGCCGATCGCAATGGCATTGTCGCCAGAGGCGGACAGGGTGGAGCCGGGGTTGAAGCCGAACCAGCCGAACCACAGGATGAACACGCCCAGCGCGCCAAGGGTGAGGCTATGGCCGGGGATCGCCTTGGACTTGCCTTCTTTGTCGTACTTGCCGATACGGGGTCCAAGCATTGCCGCGCCGACGAAGGCCGCTACGCCGCCGACCAGGTGAACCGCAGTGGAGCCGGCGAAATCCAGGAAGCCCAGCTGGCTCAGCCAGCCGCCGCCCCAGATCCAGTGACCGCTGACCGGGTAGATGACAGCCGAGATAATTGCAGAATAGATACAATAGCTGATGAATCTGGTTCTCTCTGCCATGGCGCCGCTGACGATGGTGGCAGCTGTCGCACAGAACACGCCTTCAAACATTACAAAGGTAAACAGTCCGATATTGTCGGGATGGAACATGTCGCCCGAGATCAGAAGCTGTATGGAGCCGAACAGGCCTCCCACAGAATCGCCGAACATGATCGAGAAGCCGACTACCCAGAACACAACCGAACCGATAGCGAAGTCCATGAGGTTTTTCATGATGATATTACCGGCATTTTTTGCGCGGGTAAAGCCCGTTTCCACCATAGCAAAACCTGCCTGCATGAAGAACACCAGTCCGGTGGCCAACAGAGTCCATACGGAGTCTATTGACGAAATGGCGGATGTGACATCCGTAGCCATTTCCGCTACCTCTGTCGCTACTTCAGTAGCCAATGTTGCGAGCAAATGCATTGTTTCTCCTCCTTAATTTTCGATATAAAAAACCAAGCCTCTCATGCACTCGTCATTGAGCGATGATGGTGTCGATGGGCGTATGCCCATGGCCGAACACATGAGGGCTTGTTTTTTATCGTACAGTATGAACCGTTACTTCGTTGTAAGGTTCAGTGCGGACGTGTTTCCGCTGTTTGGTTTAATAGAACAGAATGTCCTGATAGGTGGGGAACGGCCAGTACTTCTTGGCCACGGACAGCTCCAGCGCATCCGCGTACTTGCGCACTTCCGACATCGCGGTCAGAATTACGTCGCGGGCATATGTGGCCTGCTCCAGGGCATCCTTTTCCTCATCCTGGCCCGCAATGGCCTTGTCCAGAGCTTCCAGCGCCTTGTACATCGCCGTGGCATCCTTGGAGAGAACGGCCAGCAGATCATCTTCAAAGCCCAGAGAGCTCTTGGCCAGATCCTTGCTGTATTCCACCACAGCGGGCAGAATCTGCTGCCTGGCGACATCCAGGGTGGTAAGCGCTTCGATGTTGATCACCTTGACATACTTCTCAAGCTTCACTTCGTAGCGGCTGTGAACCTCGGTGGAAGAGAGAACGCAATGGTTTTCCAGCAGCTTCACGTTCTTCTCGGCGATATAGCAGGGAGCGGCGTCCACCAGCGTGCGGTAGTTGCACAGGCCGCGCTTTTCGGCTTCCACAACCCATTCGGGGGCGTAGTTGTTGCCATTGAACACGATCCGCATATGATCCTTGAGCACCTTGCGAACCATGGTGTTCAGCTTGACGGTGAAATCTTCCGCGCCTTCCAGCTCATCCGCAAACTTACGCAGGCTTTCCGCGATAATGGTGCACAGGATGGTGTTCGGCGTGGAAATGGACTGCGCGGAGCCCAGGCTACGGAACTCGAACTTGTTGCCGGTGAAGGCAAAAGGCGAGGTACGGTTACGGTCGGTAGTATCCTTGGGGATCGGCGGGAGGATATCCACGCCCAAGAGCATTTTCACATGCTCGTGCTTGGTGTAGACGCTCTCGTTGACGATGGATTCCACAACATCGGTCAGCTCTTCACCCAGGAAGATGGAGATGATGGCCGGCGGCGCTTCGTTGGCGCCCAAACGGTGGTCATTGCCGGCCGAGCCGATGGACACGCGGAGCAGATCCTGATAATCGTCTACGGCTTCCATCACGGCGGCGAGGAACAGCAGGAACTGAGCGTTCTCATTGGGTGTTTCTCCCGGATCGAACATGTTCATGCCGGTATCGGTGGAGATGGAGAAGTTGTTGTGCTTGCCGGAGCCGTTGACGCCCGCAAAGGGCTTCTCGTGCAGGAGGCACACCAGGCCGTGCTTGTCGGCCACGCGCTTCATGGTTTCCATGGCCAGCTGGTTGTGGTCGGTCGCCAGGTTGGCTACGGTAAATACGGGAGCCATCTCATGCTGGGCGGGCGCCACTTCGTTGTGCTCGGTTTTGCTGAATACGCCCAGCTTCCACAGCTCAATGTTGAGTTCCTTCATGAACGCATCCACACGGCTGCGGATAACGCCGAAGTAATGATCTTCCAGTTCCTGGCCCTTGGGGGAGCGGGAACCGAACAGCGTACGGCCGGTCAGGATCAGGTCGGTGCGCTTGCGGTAATCTTCCTTGTCGATCAGGAAATATTCCTGCTCGGGGCCTACGGTGGGATACACGCGGCTGACATCCTCGTTGCCGAAGAGCTTCAGCACGCGCAGGGCCTGCTTGTTGAGCGTCTGCATGGCGCGCAGGAGAGGCGTTTTCTTGTCCAGGGCTTCGCCGCCGTAGCTGCAAAACGCGGTGGGGATGCACAGAACGCCTTCCTTGATGAACGCATAGCTCGTGGGATCCCACGCGGTATAGCCGCGAGCTTCGAAAGTGGCGCGCAGGCCGCCGCTGGGAAAGGAGCTGGCGTCCGGTTCGCCGCGGACAAGCTCTTTGCCGGAAAACTCAAGCAGAATGCTGTTGTCCGCTTTGGGGCTGATGAAGGCATCGTGTTTTTCCGCGGTGAATCCGGTCATGGGCTGGAACCAGTGCGTGTAATGGGTGGCCCCAAACTCCAGCGCCCAGTCCTTCATCGCATTGGCCACGATACCCGCCACTTCGGGATCGAGCTCGCTGCCCTTTTCGATGGTTTTTTTCAGTGCTTTGTACGTTTCTTTGGGGAGGCGTTTCTGCATCACTTTATCGTTGAATACACTTTCCCCGAACCGATCGCATGGATTCATCACGTACCGATACCTCCTGATATAATATTCATACAGTCCTTGTTCTGCGGATTATAAACAAAAACGACGCATGAGAATACGACAAATAATCCCAGCGCCGTTGCTGTATATTGCGGAGTATACCGTACCTCTTTCACAGTGTCAAGAACCAGCTTGTTCTTTGCTTGTATTTTCAGCTGTATCAATGCCTCAAATCATTCTGTGGTCTGGGTTGTAAGCTGCGGCAAATTGATGTACGGCAGGAACAGAAGCCCGCCCTTGACCACCGCCTGGGACACAAGGGCGTTCTGGTCCTCCTGGGTCAGATCAGCAAGGACAACGGCCTGCGCTGCATCAAAGGCCTCGGGCGTCCATTTGGACGTTGTGGTGCCTGATAGCTCCAGTTTGATCTCCTGCGGCATCTCCGCCCCGGACAGCGTCACGGTGAGGGACGTGTCCGTAGGCGCGTTCTTGGCGCTCAGGCTGGCCACCTTCGCGTCCACCGCCACATCCATCGCCGGAAACACAATATACTCCTGCGTGTCCGTTGCGCTGTCGGTTTCGCCGGGAGCGACGGAAACTTTCAGGCTCAGATTCTGCGTCTCGTACCCGTTCAGGTCCTTGGTGGTCGTAGCGGATGCGCTGATATCAAAGGACGCCCATAGGGTTTCGGGCTTTGCGTCGCCCTCCAGCGTGCTTTCAATCCGCACCGTGCCCTGATAGACATTCGAACCGGTCATGGTCTCATAGGTGTGGTAGGATAGCTCTGCCTGGCTGTTTTCCGCGGTCAGGCTCAGCAGGTTTTCATCGGGCATATCCTCCCCGTTTTGCTTGCGGGTATATTGAAGCGTCATCGCGCCGTTCTGGCTGTCGTACATCGGCATGGTTACCGAGAGCTCCATCGTGTCGCCCATAAAGCTCACCACGCGGCGGATGAACAGGTCATCCTCCAGAGGAAGCTCGTTGACGGCATAAAAGTAATACGGCTGCAGCGAAGGTGTGAGGAACTGCTCAGCCTGCCCTTCCGGCATCAGGGAAGCCAGTTCGGCCAGCAGGGCGTCGTCGCTCATCAAATCCACCAGAAACTGCTTGAGCTGGGCCTTCACAGCGGCCGGGGGAATGCGGTACTGGATGGTCATCACGGAGGATCCGTCCTCGCTTGTATCCATCTGCACGCTGTCGCGGTATCCCTCCAGCCAGAAATCGATCTTGGTGGTATATTGCTCCATTGTTTCGGAAAGGTCTCCCACATTGCCGGTTACCAGGTAGCCGGCCATCCCGGTAAAAAACGAAAGGGAAGCCGGCAGCATGCCGCGCAGCTGGGAAAGCGCCGCCGTATCGGGCAGCACGCCCAGCGTATCGGCGCTGCCCAGCGCGCTTTTCAAGGTGCTGAAAAACGCGTTGAGGTCTATTTGAATCCAGCTGTCCCCCGTCAGGCTGCTCAGCAGGTACAGGGTGCCGTCCTGCAGGGAGGCTTCCGCGCTGCCCTGCTGATAGCCGCTGCTGTCCATCGTGAGCTTGATCCGCGTTTCACCCGCCGTGCCCGCTTCCTCATCGCCGTTTACATGGATATAGGTCCAGTCCATCGCCAACGGCTTTGCCGTGGAAAACGCCTCGGTTTCGCGGCCCTGCACGGCGGCGGAGGTCAGCGTCAGCGTACCTACAAAGCCACTGCCCGCCTCCAGCTGTTTCATCAGCTTTTCGCTCATGGTGTACGAAATGCCGTCCGTCGTTTCCGCGGCTGCGCCCGCGCAGAGCATCAGCGTAAGTCCCACAGACAGAATACGGAGTATCCAACGTTTCATGCACTAACCTCCTTGCGGTTGCCCGCCTATCCGTTCAGGTCGCATCCGATAAAGTTCCGTCCCTTGCTCCGGCACGCCTGCAGCACCGAAAAGGAACCTGCGGCGGGATCCAGCACCAGATCGCCGGGATTGCTCACCGCCTCCAGCAGTTCAGCCTGCAGGCTGATGGGCTTGGAGTGCACCCCGGCGTCCGGTATGATTTTTTCATTCCAGACATCGGGGATGCCATGGGCCTTCCATACACCCTTCACCTGCCTGGGCGGACGCTGGAGCACCACCAGATACTCGCAGGTTCTGCGGGTGCGGTACCCCATGCCGATGCGCAGCTTGTTCCACGTAATCATATCCACGGTCTCAAGCCGCGTGCCTTCCAGCCAGTGTGTAAAGCCCGTGCAGACATGGAATTTATCCATCCATAAAAACAAATGTCCGTTGGGAATCAGCAGCCGGTCGATCTCCCCGACAAAGCGGCGGATGATCTCCTCCGGCATCTGCTGCAGGGAGCAGCGGGCTTTGCCGCGCTTGATTCCCTCGTTGCCGTAAGCCAATTTATCCAGAATTCCGCGGTACTGCGGATCAAAAAAAGCGACGGTTACGCAACGGTCCGGCAGCCTTTGCATCAGCGCAAGTCCATCCATTTTCTGCCTTGTATTGAGCAAAAGCTCTCCGGGAAGGGCCACCTTTGGGGACTGTACGCTGCGCAGTGAAGAGAACACCAGGCGCATCTGCCGAGTGCCGCCGTGTTTGTCCGCCTCTTTCGCTGCGTCCACTGCCGTATCCACTCCTTGAGCTTCGTGCCGCGTTCGTTTTTGATTCTACTCCATTTTTGTGTGCTTGTCCATTGGGAAGACCTTTCCCGGAAGTGCCTCCGCCGCGTGCGGGGATTGAAACGGTGGTTTCAGGTAAACGATGAAGCAAGCGTTCATGCGCCGTCGTGCCAGCTTTTCGTCAAACTGGGCTTTAACAACCCGACGTGGCGCAGCGCCACATCAAGGTTTTACAAGTGCAAACCGGTGAAAATACGATCGCCGGTCTGTGCGGGATTTGGTTCAGCGTTCGTCTACTCCAGCATCGCCAGAAAAACAGCGTAATCCTCTTCGGTCATCCCGTCGCTGAGAAGCGCTTTATCCTCCGCGGGGAGGTTCAGCATTGTCCGTACCAAACGGCCGGCCAGCCGCTGGGCCGCTTCGTTCAGCAGGCTCTGGTGCACCTTCTGTTCGGTGCTGTCCATGCTGATGGTCGTCATTTCGGCTGGGATCTCATAATCATACAGCCCCAGCGGCGCCGTGCCGACCAGAAACTCCGGCTGTTCGTCCTGGGTTTCTTCGGCGGTAACGATCGGGGTTTGCGCGCTCTGCTGCGCCGCGGCGGGATCGGCGGGGATGATAGCGATCACCACGGACGGAGCGGTTTGCGCCGCGGCCTCCGTGCCCGCTGTGTCCGCCGTGTTTGCCGTATTGGCTGCGTCCGACGTGTTTCCTGCAGAAGGCGCCGGGGACGCCTGTGCAAAGGTAAGCTCCAACTCGGTTTGCACCGTGCCATTCTTCGTGTCCGTATATTGCGCCGTTCCGGCAAGCTCCGCCCCGGCGGCTGATTGGATCAGGGATAGATCCACACCGATCTCCGTTTGCGTTTCATCCGTGCTTTCCCCGCCGCTGGTACCCTTTGTGGCGCGGGCCATGCTGCCTTTGCAGGTGGAAGTATCGCCCAGATTCCCTTTCAGATCCACGGTATAGGTGCTTGTTTCGTTTTCAGTGGAGCGGCGCAGGTTGGAGATGGTCTTTATGCTCAGGGTAAAGGAAGAATCATTCTGCTTTCGTTTGATAATGGCGTCGATCACGCGGGAATCCCGCGTGCCGTTCTCCCGCGCGGCCTCGTAGGTGAAGGTCTGGGTTTTCCGGTCGGGGGTAAAGCCCCACTGCCATTTCAGCGTGCGCCTGTCGCCATCGGGATAAATTGCCGTACCCTTGATGTACAGGCAGATATCCTCCCCGTCCGCATTCTGGTACAGCGCGACCACAAATCCGCCCGCGAAGGTTACCTGCGAAAGCTCCTCCCGGTATTCGGCATCCATGCCGCAGGATAGCACGGCGCGGATCTCTGCAAGCATTTCCCCGCTCTGTTCTGTTGTCAGCTTTGCCACATAGCTGATGCGGCCTTTGCCGATGTTTTCAATGTTGTAGTTGGGGGTATTCTTCTCCGTCAGCGGCACGGTGCGGTCCAGCAGGGCGCGGTAGCAATCCTCCAGCTCGTCGATGGCAGCGAGAAAATCGAAGGCCTCTTCCACATCGGAGGTATTGAGAGCCGAGTCCGTTTCCGCCGTCTCTTCCTGTGAAGCGGCCAGCAGGGCATCCATGGGCGAGGCCTGCGTGGAAAACAGCATCCGGTTGGGCAGCAGATCGGTTTGCAGCAGATACGCACCGTCGCGGTATTGCTCGCTGAGCTCCAGCAGCGTTTCGCCGCCCAGCGCAAGCTGGAACGCCGTTGTCTGATCTTGTTCCGCTTCCTCCACCTGCGCGGTAAGCGCGGCGTGGGCCAGCACGCGGTTGATCAAATCCAGTCGCGTTTCGTCAAACGGGATCAGCGTTTTCACCTTCAGGGACACGGCCATGTTCACCGTACTCCGTCCCTCCAGCAAGGGGGACAGCGCCGTGTCCAGCGAGGAAAATCCGGCGGCCAGCACGCTCTGAACCGGCAGCAGCAGCAGCAATACAGCGGCGAAACGTTTGATTTTCATAGTGTCTCCTTTGCGAGTACCCGACGGAGCAGCGCTTTCTGCTCCTCGGTGGAAGAAACGGTATTCAGCTGCCTCCGGATGTCCGTAGCTCCGTGCAGCCCGTGGATATAGTGACCGATATGCGTGCGCATCTGCAGCATGGCCATGCGCTCTCCCTTGAAGGCCGCCATCGCGTCGATATGCTCCTCCATCAGCCGCAGGCGCTCCTCATTGTCCGGATACCGGACGGCATTGCCTGCCATGGCGTCGTTGATCTCACGGAACAGCCAGGGGTTGCCCATGGCGGCACGGCCAATCAGCAGCCCGTCGCAGCCTGTTTTTTTCAGCGCGTCCAGCGCGTCCTCCGCAGAATTGATATCCCCGTTGTAGAGCACGGCGATGCGCACTTCCCGCTTGATCCGCGCCACCGCCTCGCGGTCCGCCCGGCCCGAGAACATCTGGGTCCTCGTACGCCCGTGGATGGACACCCAGGCGAGCCCGAGCGCCTCGGCGGCTCTGGCAAGTTGCAACGCGGTCATGCTGTCCGCATCATAGCCCAGCCGCATTTTGGCCGTGACGGACAGGCAGGTGCCTCCCTGCACCGCTTCCATCAGGCGGACGGCCAGGTCGGGGGTCTTCATCAGCGCGCTTCCCTCGCCCGCGGTGGTCACCTTGCGGGCGGGGCAGCCCAGGTTGAGGTCGATAGAGGTAAACCGCCGCAGCTCCGTGGCGCGCATCGCCGCCTCCTTGAGCACAACGGGGTCCTTGCCGAACAGCTGAATGGCGGTATTGGTTTCCTCCGGCGCGGTGGACAGCAGATGATGATAAACCGGGTTGTTGCCCTTTGCGTTCATCCAGCCGATGGCGCTGACCATTTCGGTGCAGGCATAGGTTGCCCCCATCCGGTAGCAAAGCGCGCGTGTGGTGCGGTCCGTAAGCCCCGCCATCGGCGCGGCGCCGATAACGGGCTGTGTTATCTTCATCGGTTCAGTCATGGACAGCCTGCGGGAATACCGCCACGCGGCCCACGGTATCCCGGTAGGGCAGCAGGGTTAGCTCATAGGCGTCCCCCATCCGCAGGCCCTGGGGCGGCGAGGGAATATGTCCGTCCTTCACGGTCCATGTGGGCGCAACGCACGCGTCAATCTTCACGCCGGGGGTTTTGTCCGTCCAGCCAACCAGGGGCTTCGCCTGTTCATCCAGCGCGTACTGCCATGCGGCGTCGGCCTCCGGCAGGGGCAGCGCCATGAGCAGGGAACGGTAAAACAGGCTCACGCTGCCGCGGTGCCCGGTTTTCAGGTACGGCTTGCAGGTGAGGTCCAGTGCAATCTGATCACCGGTTTTAAAGGTGCGCTTTACCGGGTGCATGCCGCCGCACTCCACAACCTTTGGCTTTTCTCCGCTGATCGTTACACGGGCGCTGTCGGCATAGCTGGGTACGCGCAGCCACAGGGTAAACGATACCGGCTGTTTGGTCTCCACGCTCAGGCGCAGCGTGCCTTCCGGATCGGTTTTGGCGGCCAGGCGCACGGGCACACCGCTCATCTTGGTCAGGCATACGCTGTCGTAGGGCAGCAGCATGGCCAGCTCCGCCTCGCCCTTCACCATCCAGATGGAACGGCGCACCGCCATAATCCCCCGAAGCAGCAAGCCGATGTCCGCCTTGGACGGCTGCGCAGCTTCGCAGGTAGGGTCGTTCGCCTCGCGGTTGACGGCCTGCTTTGCATATACGCCGCCCTTGGCAAACAGGTTGGCATACGCGTTTTCCGTGATGCGCTCCATGCGCTCGATCACGCCGAAATCCCCACCCGCGCATAACAGATCGTGCAGGGCCTCCAGCATGGCGCACACCGACGGCAGATCGGTCGCGGTGGAAGGCTCGCGCCCCGCCAGATACGGCTCGGCGGTAAACATGCCGTTAGGCACGCCATGGTAGCGTTCCAGCGAGGCAAGCCCGGCAGTCGACGCCCCCGCATCGCGTGCCGAGCCCGAGAACATGGCAAACAGCGCGGTGAGCGCCAGCGCGTCCGCCATGGTTTTGCCGGTAGCCAGCATTTTCATACGGCGGAAGTACTTGGAATTATCGTCCTTTGCGTCGTCGGGCACCGGCTCCGGCTTGAAGGGCTTGAGAAAGGGAAACGAATGGAACACGCCGGACACATCCGGCACCTGGGCGCGGATGCGGTCCATCAGGTCCAGCAGAAACGTCTGCCCTGTGCGGCGGTAGAGCTCCTGCGCGCAGCGCATCAAATCGGCGGCTTCCGGCATCAGGGTGTACTCGTCGATATCCTTGAGCTTGTCCAGCAGAGTTTTCATCGCGCGGACGGTTTTGAGCATGCCGTCCTTGCTTTTTTCCGCTGAGGCGGTCATCAACGCCGCCAGCAGCGCCTGCGCAAAATCATGCAGATGGGCCGGCAGCGCCATGGCCATCATCTCCGTATCCGGCGCAGGCGGCATATCGGTATATTCCCCCAGCTTGGAGGCCAGCGCCGCGTCCAGCGGCCATAGGTTGTCCGGGTTGACCAGCGCCAGCGCCTGGTCCGATAGCTTTCGCAGGCTTCCCTCCACATGCACTGCGCCGTCCGGCAGCGCAACATAAACAGGGTCCACCAGCGGGGAACGGCAATAATGACGGTATGTTGGCATCGCGTTATCATCCTCACGGTAATCGGTTGTGTTATCGTCAATATTATACGTGGTTTTCCGGGTGCGTCAAGCAACACAGGCAAGCCGGAGGAATTGCTCCCCCGCCGCGATTGACACTTGCCCGATAAAATGCTATTCTTCCCCTGCGGTAAGGCGGCCAAACGATCGCATGGCGTGCCATGAGGAAAGTCCGAGCATCGCAGGGCAGGGTGCCGGTTAACGGCCGGTGAAGGCGACTTCAAGGAAAGTGCAACAGAAAGAAACCGCCCCAAACACAGGCTTCCCCTTGGGAGGCCCGGCGTTTAGGGTAAGGATGGAAAGGCGAGGTAAGAGCTCACCCGCGCCCCGGCGACGGAGGCGCGATGTAAACCCCACCTGATGCAAGATCCGATCTGAGGCGATACAGCGGCCCGCTGTGCCTCTAAAGCGATCGCTACACCGCGGCGGCAACGCCGCGGGCAGACAGATGATCGTTCAACGACAGAACTCGGCTTACGACCGCGCTTATCACATGCAAACGGGCTGCATTGCACAATGCAGCCCGTTTGTGGCATCCCGGTTTACCCAACGATATCATCAGGGATATACGTCCGTTACGGGCTCCTCGGATACTCCGTTGATCGTAATCAGATAGGGTGCGCCCATAAACTCGTTGTTCTTAACGAATACGATATATGCGTCAAAGGTCGGATCAACCAGCATGTTTTTTTCTCCGTCATGGCTGAACCAAACGGTTGCGACCGCGCTTCCGTTATCCGTAAAATCCAGCAGTTGCTTGAGGGCCATATCCAAAATATACATCACCGTTTGCAACGGTTACCTGTTGGGGATTTATGCTCTGCCATATCGTATCGCCCTCAACCATAGAATTGTCCGCGATATTGATGCTCCAGGCCGGGCCGTAATCACGCCCATCTTCCTGCGCATCGTCCTTTGGCGATTGATCGCCCGATGATACATAGGATGACAGCCCATCCCTGAAGGCATCGAATGTGTAGACCCAGTATTCGTAGATATTGAACTGCCCGTTCGGGCCGAACCAGACATTCATCTTCCAGTGGCAATCGTAGATGGCGTCGTTCCCGTTGTACAGATCGTATTCGAGATACGCCTGATTGTTTTCAATGTTGTTTTCTTCCCAGATAAACGCGCGCATCGTAGCGTTGTCGTCCGCCGCGAACAGCAGGTAATAGATGGATTCGCCCTTTACCTCGAAGGAATTGGGCAGATAGTCGCTGAACGCCGTATGCGATCCCCGTCCCATATCGAACAGTTCCGGCCCGCCGCTTCCAAAGCTCAGGTTGATCTCATCAGGACCAAAGAAGATGAAGCTGAAGTTGGACGCGCTTTCCGGCTGGAACCGCACCAGAATGGCCTGCTGCTGCCTGTTGTCCGGTCCGCAGTCCCGCAGGGTTGTATTAAACGGCACGCAGGCATCCAGGTTATCGGAGAACAACTCCAACCTGCCTTCGGATTCATTGTATCTTTTCTCTGCCGCGCCGCCGCCAAATTCTCCGCCCTGATTTTCGGCAAAGCCGCCGCTTCCCTCATACCACAGGGTTTGCTCATTTTCCAGCATGGACGCGACTACATAATCAAACTGCAACATCTGCGGTTCTTCCCAATTCGGCCGCTGCAAATCATATCCGTCAAGCCCCATCTCGCCCTTTTGCAGAATGGATTCCGCCCAATATTCCTTCATATCGTCGGGCACATAGAGAATCACGTTCGGATTGTCCCAGGTATAGCCGAATACATCTCCGTCAACATATCCACCAGCAAACGCGGGCGTGCTGTTGAAGTGGAAATCAATGCTGGAGTCGTTGTCAAAATCGCCACACTTGAAGAAGCATCGATTGCCAAGCACGGTTACGTTTTTGCCAACTTCAACCTTCTGAAGATTCGGGCAGAACGCGAAGGCGTACTCGCCAATCTCCGTCACATCGTCCCCGACAACGATGGTTTCAATCTCCGGCAGATACGCCGCCCAGGGCGCATTGCTTGTCGTTCCGTCAAAATCCGGTATGTCGGGTTCAAACGAACCCATATTCACATTCATATAGAGCGTTTTGGTTCCCTCGTCGTACGTCCAGTCCGCCTGTTTCGCCGCTGCAGAACCGCAGCACACCGTGCTTAGAACCAGCAATGCCGTGATCACGATTGCCATTTTCAGGGATTTTTTCATGATGTTTCCTCCTTTGTTTGTCTGTCGCATGGTTCATCTGTCGTATGGTTTGGTTTAATCGAAGTAGCTGTCCGGCATAACGTCAATCTGTACGCCCGCGTCAAATCCCTGCATCAGCATATATTTCATATATTCATCCCGCAGGATAAGCGAACGCGCTACCATGACCCGTGTGAAACTGTTTTGTATAAAGGCTCCTGATCCAAGCCGCTTAAGGTTTCTGGACAGTGTCAGCCAGGACAGACGGTTGTGCCGGAAGGCATGAGGATCTATCACCTCCACGCTATCGGGGATCACAACCTTTGATAATTGATTGTTACAAAACGCTTCCTCACCGATAGTTTTGATGGTGTTGGGAATCTCGACGCTTTCAATCCCCGCGTCTTTAAAAGCATAATCTGCGATGGCGTCAACCGTCCGGCCCTGATATTTTTCCGGTATCACCACATTTTTGGAATGACCTGTATATTTTTCAACCAATACGCATCCGCCGACAGAATTCCGATACTCAAAATCGTCATCCTTTAGGGCGTCCTGCCCCGCTTGGGTCTCCTTGCAGCGTTCAGCAATGAGTACATCTGTGTTAAAAGAGCCGATATCCAAAATCTGTTTTGATAAAACCGAAGCGCTTTTCATCGGGTTGCCCGCAAAGGCATATTCGCCGATATAGGTCACGCTGTCAGGAATACGGACCTCTGTAAGCAGATTGTTATTAAACGCGCCGTGATTGATCTTTTTCAGTGTTTGCGGAAGGCGGATTTCCATCAGCCGGTTTCCGCCGAAAGCGGCGGTTTCTATGCTCTCCAAATTATCCGGCAGTTCAATCTTGCTGATTTTATTATCTTCGAAAGCTCTGCCATGGATTTCCGTAACCGTTGCGGGTATGGTTACGCTTTCAATATTTTTATTGCAGAACGCGCGGATGCCGATCTTAGTTATCCGTTCCCCGTCAACAGTTTCCGGAATATGGATATCCACCGCATGCCCGATATATTCAACAATTTCGCCGTTGACAGCCTCAAATCCGCCGTTGCTTTGTTTTATCGCTTCTGTCCTTATAGCTGAACCGGCATTCTTTGTTTCCGGCTTTTTATCCGCCTGATAAGCCGTTTGCCTGCTCCTGTTTTCCTTTCGCTGAGCAGTGAGGCACACGATGCCGGGCGTAAGGTAAAGCACCGCCGGTAAAGCGGCGCTCAGAAGCTGAATGGCTCCGTTTTCATTCCCGCCCATCAGGGAGGAAATGAAAGAAAACAAGGTAATCCCGCCGAAAATAATCTGGCATATGCCGGCCGCCCTTACGCTTTTTCTCGAAAGAAACGCAAATCCGATCGGAATGAAGCTTGCTGTGATTGAAATCAGTATTTCGGGAAATAATTCCGCCGCCTCAGCCTTCTGGGATAAAGCGAGATGCATGATGGAAGCGAAATAAAAGAACGTTAATAGCCCGCCCGAGATAAAAGAAACTGCGATCGCATTTTTTACTCTCTTGTTTGCCTGCGTATCGGAATGTGCATGCGCCCCGTTTTTCATTCATATTCCCTCCTTCTTGTCGATATCCCTACGATACGGCAAAATAAAGAGAATTATAAGTGAGCCCCGAGTTCACCATACACAGCAATAGAATCGAAATCAATTTTTTACAGGCGGAGCATATTTACCCAGGTAAACGATGACTAAAGCGCTTGTGCAATGGTGCGTTAGCTTTTCATCAGGTTGGGGCTGCGGAACCTGAAGTAGCAGCAGCGCTGCGTCGAAGGTTTTGCAGCCTCAAGCCGGTGGAAAGATAACACGTCAGCGTGCAGGTGATTTATTCAGTGTTTACCTGGGTTCTGTTGATGGGGAGGATGATCAATACTGCTCGTTCGCAGAATAAAATACCATCTCCGGTAACGTGCTTATCTCCTGATCCAGTAACGCGTCCACCCGTTCCCTGTGATTTCCGTAGCTTTTCAAGTGATCCTTGAGGTATGCCTTCAGCGATCCTTCGGCAACATACACACTGTCTACATTCAGACGGCCTTCTTCGGAAAAATGATTAACCGCCATATACATCGGAATATCCTTTATCTCGCCGGAGATTTGATAAGCCGTATAGCATATTCTGTCGGCCTCTTCATCGGCTGCGATCACATACACCGCGTGGCTGTCCGGCGTAACGTAAAACAAGGTATCAATCCACTGCCCGGCATTTTTGAAGGGCAGGCCGCTGAAGTTTATATTTCGTGTGGTATAATCGCACTGCTCCTGCTCATTAAAATAAATGCATTCAAAGCTTATGGACGCGTTCATCCTGTACGCGGACACTCCAACCGCGCCAAATTGCGGCATTCTTGTTTTATAATGCACAATCATGCCGGGTTCGGGTATATAGTCTATGTTGCAGCCCTCATACAGGATTGAAAGCTGCCCATTCTCCAGCAACAACCAGTCTGTGCGATCATCGTATCCCATAACCCACACAAGATCCTCCGCCTTGTCAAAATCAAGCGCAAGCAGCGTTTCATAGCTTTCGGCCTGTGAACTCATGACAAAGAAATAATACGCCGCCCCGCCCAGCAGCACGGCAAGCATCGCCATGACAGCCGCGGTTCTTCCCCATTTTTTCTTTATTTTGACTTTAACGGGATTTTCCAAAGCCTCCGCAAACTCGGCAATATTCCTGTACCGGTTTACCTGGTTGATGTCCGTCGCTTTTGCGATAACCGCGTCAATCCACGGCGGCAGATGATCGTCGGTTTCAGCAACCGGCCTGATCTGATACGGCGGTTCCAGGATGTTTTTCCCCGTCAGCATTTCATAGAAAAGCAGGCCTGCCGAATACACGTCGCTTCTTTCGTCGCTTTGCAGGCCCGCCATCACTTCCGGCGCGGTATACCCTCTGGTGCCCGCCAGCACGGTATCCCTTGTGGCTTCCCGTTTATAGTACCGTGCAATGCCAAAATCAATCAGCCTGATATCGCCGTCCGGCATCACGATTACGTTCTCGGGTTTCAAATCCCTATAGATAATGGGGTTGGGCTTCACGCTGTGAAACGCCCTGAGCGTGTCACAGATTTTTTTAATAATCTCCTTTGACCGCTTCAATGTAAAATAGCCGTTCTTTTTGATCTCGTCGTAGAGGGTGTTTCCTTCTACATATTCCCGGATTACAATCGTTTTGTTCTCGTAATTGAATATCTCATGGATTTTGGGAATGTTGGGGATTTTCATTTTGCTGATATCTTGCAGCAGGCAATAGGCGTGCTCGTCCAGCATGGGAAATATTTTGGCGATAAACATCTCGTCCACGCTCTTGACAAGGTAGACCTCTCCTTCGCCGCCTGTATACAGATGCTTCTGATACTGATATCCCAATTCTTCAAATATTTTCAAAGCCCAAATTCTCCAACCCTATTTTATTCAGCATAGCGTTGCATTCGCGCACGGACAGCCTGTGATTGATGCAATAGATGATAATGCAGTCCTGCTTGTCTCTTGCATACAGCTGATGATAGCCGCAGGCGTTCAAGTACCATTGAATATCTCCCAGTTCCATCCCCAGCGCCAGAAATATCCGGATAATATATCGTCTGTCGGGCGTTTTCTTTCCGGAGAGGATATGGAAAAAGTATCGCCTGTTGATTCCGCTGTCCTTGATGATTTTCTTTTTGGTAAAGCCTCTTTTCTGGATCTCCGAATCGATATATTCTCCAATCGGTTTATCAATAAAAGCTTCTTTGTTTTTTTCAAAGAATTCCGTCATTGATTTTGCGCCGTCCAAATCTCCCAATACTTTTTCCGTTTCATTTCCCATGGGTTCTGGTCTCCCATTCCTAATTGTGCGCCATTTCTATGTGAAAAGATTCAATATATACTATAGTATACCAAAACGAGTGCTGATTTACTACCTCTGGCAACAAGAGACTTTGGAAGATAGCTTTGCAATGTTTGTCATAACAAATTTACAATTCGTTCACAGCATATCTGTAAAATAGTACTATACTATTCTTATCACCAATGAACATACAGACTTGTTTACGTGATGAGGAGGAAACGATATGTTACACAACGCAAGCCAAAAAATCTCAATTTGGGCGAAAGTGATCCTGTATGCCGGGATCGCCCTTTCCGTAATCGCGGGCTTTATCATCATCTGGTATGGCGCACAGGCGCCCATGCTCCGTTATACCTATTACCACATGGGCACGATCTATCAATCGGGCTCCACGCACGGCGGGATGGCCATTATCGGCGGCTTCCTGGTCATGATTTTCGGTTCGCTTTTCTCGTGGCTGTGCGCGCTGCTGATGACCGCCTTCGGGGAACTGACATCCGATACCAGGGCCATCCGCGAGCAGTTGGAGGATGTTTTCTACGAGGATGAGAACGACGAGC
Source organism: Candidatus Limiplasma sp. (assembly GCA_963664595.2). GTDB lineage: Bacteria > Bacillota > Clostridia > Christensenellales > Aristaeellaceae > CAXXOK01. The sequence goes on from CAXXOK010000010.1 coordinate 1,405,935, forward strand.
CTGTGTATACGCAGGCAGCAGAATCCGTTTACACCAGCCCGGCAGAGCCCGCGCCGGAAGCGTCCGCCGAACCCGCCCCCGACCCGGAAAAGCCCTCCCAGGAATAACCCTGCGGAAGCATTCTCAATGTCTTTCTCACCGGCCGGTTTACCTTGTTGATCTCCGGTCATCCAAAACCTACTCACAAAGCGGCGGCTGCCCGGCAGGGCGGCCGCTGTTTTGTTGTATAATGTCTCCCCCATATTCCATCCCTATGTGGCTTTTTCCTTGATTCCCTTGTTTTTACGACTAACATGATGTACAGTTTGATTAGCAAAGCAAACAACCAGCAAACAGAAATACACGTTGCGGTATAAGGAGAAATGGACGGATGAAAAAAGTCTATGCGGTTATTCTGGTCACGGGAAGCATCCTCAACGCGGTGTGCGGGCTTCTGATCCTCATCATCAACAACGCGCTGCAGCAAACGGTAAACCTGGGTGCGGCCGTATCCTTCCTGATGGGAATCCTGCTTCTCTGTTCTCCTGTATTTGCCGTTTGGCTGCTGCGCCGCAAAGCGGCTGGCAGCCTGATGATCATCCTATCGGCTGTACTGTGTGTGGTTTTTCTCTTTGCTATCCAAACAAACGGCCTTACGGTCGAGCCCGTTGTGCTCATTGGCGTTTGCGCCCTGCAGATCATCCTGTGCATTCTTGCGGTTTTGCTTTGGATAACGCAAAGCCGATATCAAAGTCAATAGGCTGTTATCCCGCCGTGGTTCCAAAGCACGGAAACAGATTGCCGTTTGCCGGCAGATCATAATCCCATGAGGCGCAATCAGATACCGCTGCTGAAGCCGCACCAGGGTTACAAGCCCCGTTGGAAATGTTGCGGCAAACCCGCAATCCGCTCTTGAATCCCCCATGCACCCATGGTATAATACGGATGTTCCGGGCCCTGCCCGGTGCTCAAAGACGATGACGGAGACCAAAGCCCGCGTTTCCGCGGTTTTCAGAGAGGAAAACAAACGCTGAAAGTTTTCCATTCCGCAGGCGGATCATTCCCTCCCGAGTCGCTTCGCCCAACGCCTTGCCAGTAAGCGAAGCCGGGGATCAGCACACCCCGTGATCAAGCGAGAGCATTTCCGGGCGCCCTGTGGAGCCGGAGATGGAAAATGGGTGGTACAACGAGGCGATATGCCTTCGTCCCATGCGCAAGCATGTGGCGAAGGCTTTTTGATTGGAGGAAAAAGCATGCTGGAAACCTTGAAACAAATTACAGCACAGGTGGTTTCCGATCTGGAAACCGTGCAGAACACCGCCGATCTGGAGGCCCTGCACATCAAGGTGCTGGGCAAGAAGGGCGAGCTCACCGCGTTACTTAAAACCCTGGGCAAACTGCCCGCCGAGGAGCGGCCCGCAATGGGTGCGGAGATCAACCAGGCCCGCGCGCTGCTGCAGGAGCAGATCGACAAGCGCGCGGCAGAGCTGAAAAGCCGGGAGCGCGACGAGGCTCTCAAGCTGGAAGCCATCGATGTGACCGAGCCCCGCAAGCCCGCGAAAATCGGCACGGCGCACCCCATCACCCTGGTGATGAACCAGATGATCGAGTGCTTCACGGGCATGGGCTTTGAGGTGGTGCAGGGCCCCGAGGTGGAACTGGACCACTACAACTTCGAGCTGATGAACATTCCCAAAAACCATCCCGCGCGCGACGCACAGGACACCCTGTACATCGACGACAACATCGTGCTGCGCACACACACCAGCCCCATGCAGGCGCGCGTGATGCTCTCGCGCAAGCCGCCGATCCGCATTGTGTGCCCCGGCCGCGTGTACCGCGCTGATGAACTGGACGCTACGCACAGCCCCGTATTCCACCAAATGGAAGGCCTTGTGGTGGACGAACATATTTCCATGGCCGATCTGCGGGGCACGCTGTCCGCGTTTGCCAAGCATGTATACGGGCCGGATGTCTCCATCCGTTTCCGCCCGAGCTTTTTCCCCTTCACAGAACCCAGCGCCGAGGTGGATCTCACCTGCCCCGCCTGCCGGGGCACGGGCTGCAGCGTGTGCAAAAACACGGGCTGGATCGAAATTCTCGGTTCCGGCATGGTCAACCCCAAGGTACTGGAGATGTGCGGCATTGATTCGCAGAAGTATTCCGGCTTCGCGTTTGGCATCGGTCTGGACCGTATTGCCATGGGCCGGTACAACATCCCCGATCTGCGGTTCCTGTTTGAAGGCGACGCGCGGCTTTTGAGCCAGCTGCGATAGAGGAGGATGCACAGATGAAACTACCCATGAGTATGATTAAAGATTACACCGATATTCCTATTTCCGCCGAGGCGTATGCCCAGCGCATGATTATGACCGGCACGGCCGTGGAAGGGGTCGAGCGCCCGGGCGCGGAAATCCAGAACGTAGTCGTCGGCCGCGTGCTTACCTGTGAAAAGGTGGAGGGCACGCACCTGTCCCAGTGCACCGTGGATGTGGGTCAGGGAGAGCCGCTGCACATCGTATGCGGCGCGCCCAACGTAGCCGAGGGCATTCTGGCCCCCGTCGCGCTGGATGGCGCCAGGCTCCCCGGCGGGCACGTTATCAAAAAGGGCAAGCTGCGCGGCATGCTCAGCGAAGGCATGCTGTGCTCCGCGCCGGAGCTGAACATTCCCCAGGAACTCTATCCCAGCGTCGGCGAGGAGGGCCTGCTGATTTTCAACGAGGAGTATCCCCTCGGCATGGATATCAAGCCCATCGTCGGGCTGGACGATGCGATTATCGATTTTGAAATTCTCGCCAACCGGCCGGACTGCATGTGCGCCCTGGGCATCGCCCGCGAAACCGCCGCCGCGCTGAACACCAACTTTATCGCGCCCGCCTGCACAGTAAAGGAATCCGGTGGAGACATCAACAAGGAGGTCAAGGTATCCGTGCTGGATGCGGACCTCTGCCCGCGCTACACCGCACGCGTGATCAAAAACGTGCGCATCGCCCCCTCCCCCAAGTGGCTGCGCAAATATCTGACGGGCGCCGGTCTGCGCTCCATCAACAATATCGTGGACATTACCAACTTCGTGATGATCGAATACGGTCATCCCATGCATGCCTTTGACCTGAGCAAGGTACGCGGGCGCGAGATCATCGTGCGCCGCGCCAAGGAGGGCGAAAAGCTGACCACGCTGGACGATGTGGAACGCACCTTCACGCCCGATGATCTGCTGATCTGCGACGCACAGTGCGCCACGGGCATCGCCGGCATTATGGGCGGCGAGGAAAGCGAGATCAAGGAGGGAACCACCGAGGTGATGTTCGAGTGCGCGAGCTTCAACCGCACCGCCATCCGCCTCACCAGCCGCGCGCAAGGCATGCGCACCGACGCGTCCGGGCGCTTTGAGCGCGGCGTGAACCCTGCCACCACACTGGACGCCATCAACCGCGCCTGTATGCTGGTGGATATGCTGGACGCGGGCGACGTGGTCAACGGCTGCATCGACCTGTATCCCAACCCCGTCACACCCCAGGCGGTTACCGCCAGCGTGCGGCGGATCTGCGAGCGCTGCGGTGTGGAAATCCCCGCCGCCACGATGGTGCAAATTCTGGAAAAGCTGTTCTGCAAGGTTACGCTGGACGGCGATACCCTCACCGTGCTCCCGCCCACCTTCCGCGCCGATCTGGAGGGCGAGGCCGATATCTGCGAGGAAGTGCTTCGTATTTACGGCTTTGAGCAGATCGGCTGCAGCAATCTGTACGGAGAAACCACGCAGGGCGGCATCTCGCCGCAGCTCAGGCTGAAGGGGAAGGTAGCGGGCATCCTGCACGGGATGGGCTATCTCGAGGTCATGAATTTTTCCTTCATGAGCATGCAGCAAATCGAAAAGCTGAACCTGCCTGCCGGGGACCCGCGGCTGGATCCGCTGAAAATCCTGAACCCGCTGGGTGAGGATAGCTCCGTGATGCGCCCCACACTGGCGCCGCATATGCTGAAAACCCTGTCATTCAACATGAACCACGGCACCGCTGCCGCCAGCCTGTACGAGATTGCCAACGTGTTTGATCACCACGCCCCCACGCCGGAGGGCCTGCCCACGGAAACGCAGACGCTCTGTCTGGGCAGCTACGGCGGGCAAACCGATTTCTATTCCATGCGTGTCACCGCCGAGGCCGTGCTGGCCTCACAGGGAATCGAATGCACGGTAGAGCCGGGAGCGGAGGTTTACTACCACCCCGGCCGCTGCGCCACGCTGCGCGTGGGCGATGTGGTATTTGCCAAGGTTGGCGAGATACACCCCGCCGTGCAGGAAGCGTTTGATATGCCGCGGCGCGCCGTGATGGCCGAGATCAACCTGGAGCTGCTGCGCAAGCACGCCACACCCATGGGCCCGCTCAAGCCCCTGCCGCGCTTCCCCAGCGTAACGCGCGATCTGGCCCTAGTCATGGAAGAAACCGTAGCCGTGGGCCCGCTGATGGCCGCCATGCGCAAGGCCGGAGGCCAACTGCTGGAGAACATTGAGATGTTTGATGTTTACCGCAGCGAGCAGCTGGGCATCGGCAAGAAATCCGTCGCGTTCTCCCTTGCCTTCCGTGCTCCCGACCGAACCCTGACCGAGCCGGATGTCACCGGCGCCATGGAGAAAATCCAGCGCTCCTGCGCCTACCAGTTCGGCGCGGTGATCCGCTGACTTACTTCTCTTTTGGAAAAAAGAGAAGTAAGCAAGAGAAAACCGTATTTCTTTCTGATAAAAGGAAAGCAATGGAAAGCCGCATTTCTTTCTGAAGATGAGACATGGGTAAGAGAAAACCACATCTTTTAAGCAAGAAAAGCGAGCAAGAGAAAGCCGCATTTCTTTCCGAAAAAGGGAAGCGAGTGGGAGAAAACCTCTTATTCTCTGGATTATCCGAGCAATCTTTGTCCGGAGTCCCCCATCCTGTGTTGTTTCATTCCTGCGGATTCACGGTATACCGTGAATCCGTTTCCTTTTGCAGGAATTACGGTGCCCGGCACGAAATACTCTCCCAGAGAAACCATCCGCAAAACATGCGCTGGCTTCTTAACGCAAGGAGATGAGAGCATGGATGTTCGCAGGCAATGGGAGGAACACGAGCAGGCCTGGCTGTCTCCCCTCGCTGTGAAAAGTACGGAATCCAGAGGCCGCATCCGGCCGGAGCCGCAGTGTGAAATCCGCACGGTATTTCAGCGCGACCGCGACCGCATCATTCACTGCAAAAGCTTCCGGCGGCTGAAGCGCAAGACGCAGGTCTTTCTCGCCCCCCGGGGCGATCACTACCGCACCCGCCTCACGCACACGCTGGAGGTGGCGCAGGTGGCACGCACGCTGGCGCGCGCCCTGCGGCTGAATGAAGACCTGACCGAAGCCATCGCCCTCGGCCACGATCTGGGCCATACGCCCTTTGGGCACATCGGCGAGGCAACACTCAACCGGCTGATGCCCGGCGGCTTCCGCCACAACGAGCAGAGCCTGCGCATGGTGGATATCATCGAGCGCGACGGACGCGGCCTGAACCTGACGCTGGAGGTGCGGGACGGCATCCTCACCCACACAGGTGCGCAAGAGCCTGCCACGCTGGAGGGCTGGTGTGTGCGACGGGCCGACCGCATCGCCTATATCAACCACGATATCGACGACGCCATCCGCGGCGAAATCCTCAAACCCGGCGATCTGCCGCAGGACTGCCTACAGGTGCTGGGCGCCACCCACAGCAAGCGCATCAACACCATGATTACCGATATCATCCGCAACGCCGTTCAAACCCCAGCGGGTGGAAATGTCGCCGGAGATCGCGGCAGCCTCCGACAAGCTGCGGGATTTTCTGTTTGCGCATGTGTACCACGATGGCTGGCGCGCCGAGGAGGAAGGTCGCTGCGATTTTGTACTCACCACCCTGTTTGATTATTACAGTAAACATCCCGGACAGATGCCTGAGGAATATGTCGCCGTTGCCAACGCGGAAGGAACGCAGCGCGGCGTATGTGATTTTCTCGCCTGTATGACCGACAGCTATGTGCTGGACCTGTTTACGGAACGCTTTGTTCCCAAGTATTTTTCCGTTCGCTCCTGATAATACCGCCAAGCAGGGTAACGCTCCTCCGTTTTTTGGATGCGGCAGGAAAGCAATTACACACGGCGAAAGACTGTAGAGGTGTTTCATGACTCGATATCCTCCGGCCTGGCTGGATGAGCTGCGCATGCGTGCGGACATCGTGCAGATCGTATCCTCCTACGTACCGCTGAAAAAGGCCGGTCACCGCTATGTGGGGCTTTGCCCGTTTCATAACGAAAAAACACCGTCGTTCAGCGTGGATGCCCAGAAACAGCTGTATTACTGCTTTGGCTGCAAGGCCGGCGGCAGTGTGATTCAGTTTGTGATGGACATTGAGCATATGGACTTTCATGAGGCGGTTTCCTACCTGGCGGAGCAGCTGCACATGCCCTTGCCGGAAATGAAAAACGACCCGGATTACGAGAAACGGCGTTCCCTCAAGGAGCGGATCTACCTGGCCAACCAGGCCGCCGCCCGCCTGTACCACCAAAATCTGTGGGAAGAACAGGGAAAGCCGATCCTCCAATACGTAAAAGACCGCGGACTGACCGACGCTGTGATCCGCCGCTTCGGCATCGGCGCGGCGGCGGGCGATCTGCGCATCGGCGAAGCGCTGGGTAAGGAAGGCTTTTCTCAGGACGAGCTGCTGGCAGCCGGATTGATCCGCAGACGCGAGCAGCGGACCCACGACATGTTCTTCAACCGCGCGGTCTTCCCCATCATCGATGCCTACGGCAACGTGCTCGGCTTTGGCGGACGCGCCATGGGCGACGCACAGCCCAAGTACCTGAACACCTCCGATACCCCGGCCTTCAACAAACGTTATAACGTTTTTGCCGCAAATTTGCTGCGCAGGGAAAAAGGGCTCAAGCGGGTTATTTTAGTGGAAGGGTACATGGATGTGGTTGCGCTTTCGCAGTTCGGCGTTGCGGGCGCGGCGGCCACCTTGGGAACGGCGCTCACCCCGGAGCAGGCGCGGCTGTTAAGCCGGTTTGCGCCGGAAGTACATCTGTGTTATGATGGCGACTCCGCTGGGCAGAATGCCATCCTGCGCGGGCTGGATGTGCTGGACGAACAACAGGTAAAAAACCCGCGTACTGGCCATCCCCGGCGGGCTGGACCCGGATGAGTACATCCGCCAGAACGGCGTGGAAGCCTTCCTGAGCCTCAAACCGCTCTCCCCCGTCGGCTTTCGGCTGCGGTATGAGCGCGGCCGGTTCGACCTTTCCCAGGAGGAGGGACGAACCGAGTACGCCAAGGCCTGCGCCAAAATCCTGAAAGCGGTACGCGAGCCTGTGGAGCTGGAAAACCACCTGAAGCAGTTGACGGTGGAAACGGGGTATACCCGCGAGGTGCTCCTGCAGCAGATGGGTGCCAGTCCGGAATCCCGTCCCGCTTACGCGCCTCGCAAAGAGCCCGCCTTCCGCGGCAGAAGCCAGGGGGAACCGCCTGTCGATATGACGGCATGCACGGTTTTATCTCTGCTTTCCGCGGGTAAACTGCCACCTGGCGTAGTAACCCCCCGCGATTTTGACGATCCCGACCTGCGGATGATTGCCGAAGCGCTGCTGAACGGCCAAAGCCTTGGCGGCGCTGCTGGATGAACAAGCGACCGACTCCCTGCGCCGGACTGCCGGCGCGATACTGGCCATTGAAATTGACGACGATCATGCCATGAGCATGGCCCAGGAATGCTTTGAACAGACCAAACGAACGAAACTGGAAAAAGAACTAGAGGAAATTGAACAGCGCGTGAAGAACTTAACCAATGAGGATCCGGTAAAGCAGCAGTTGCTGCTTCGGTCCCTTGAAATCATGCAGCAGCTCAAAGCGCTGAAACTTTCCCGCAAAAGCCCTCTTGATACGAACCCGATCCTGTAACGCGAGTATTTGGCCTTGTCTTTGTCCGTGCGCTTTGCCACGGATAAAACCTCGCAATGGATCCGCCGCCAACGATCCGGGTTCGTACGAACCCGTGAAGGAGTGATGATGTTGAGCAACAATTCGCCCGAGGCGATCAAGTTGAAACTCAACGAGCTTTACGAAGACGCCAAATCAAAAGGTACGGTCACCCGCGACGAAGTCGCCTCCCAGGTGATGGAGCTGGAGATTGATGCCGACCAGATAACGAAGATCTATGAAACCCTTGAAAACATGGGCGTTGACGTAGTCAACGAATTTGATCCCATTCCGGTCGATGATGTGATCGAGGTGGAAAAGATCGATCTCAGCGTTCCCGAAAACATCAGTGTGGACGATCCTGTCCGCATGTATTTAAAGGAGATCGGCAAGGTGCCGCTGCTGACGGCCGATGAGGAGATCGAAATTGCCAAGCGCATGGAAGAGGGCGACGAAAGCGCCAAGCAGAAGCTCACCGAAGCCAACCTGCGCCTCGTTGTTTCCATCGCCAAGCGTTATGTGGGCCGCGGTATGCTGTTTCTGGATTTGATTCAGGAAGGCAACCTCGGGCTGATCAAGGCGGTGGACAAGTTTGATTACCGCAAGGGCTACAAATTTTCCACCTATGCCACCTGGTGGATTCGGCAGGCCATTACCCGCGCCATCGCCGACCAGGCGCGCACCATCCGCATTCCCGTGCACATGGTGGAAACCATCAACAAGCTTATCCGCGTGTCCCGGCAGCTTTTGCAGGAGTATGGGCGCGAGCCTACCCCCGATGAAGTGGCCAAGGTCATGAACATTTCCGAAAGCAAGGTGCGCGAGATTATTAAAATCGCGCAGGAACCCGTTTCGTTGGAAACCCCGATCGGCGAGGAGGAGGACAGCCATCTGGGCGACTTCATCCCCGACGACGAAGCGCCCGCGCCCGCCGAAGCCGCAAGCTTTACCCTGATGAAGGAACAGCTGCTGGCGGTGCTTGACACGCTTACCCTGCGGGAAGAGCGCGTGCTGCGCCTCCGCTTCGGCCTGGACGACGGGCACCAGCGAACATTGGAGGAGGTTGGACGCGTGTTCGAAGTAACACGTGAGCGCATCCGTCAGATTGAAGCCAAGGCGCTTCGCAAACTGCGCCATCCCAGCCGCTCCAAAAAACTGAAGGACTATCTGGAGTAGGGGTATGAATGGCTGAAGGTAATCTGGGCACAAACACGGCTCGAATGCTGAAAATGGACAAACGGCTTCGCGCAGCGGCCGATTGGGTTGAACCCTGTGATGTTATCGCGGACATCGGGTGCGACCACGGACGGCTCGGCGCGATGCTGCTTTTAGAGAGCCGTGCCAAGCACCTGCTGGCTTCAGACATCAGTGAAAAATCCCTGCAAAAAGCAGTACACTGCCTGAAACGGTACGGGCTTTCAGGCAGAGCGGAGTTTTTTGTCGCGGACGGGCTGGACGCCATTACCCAAAAGGCGGATACGATCTGCATTCTGGGCATGGGCGGCGAAACCCTGAGCGGCATTCTCCTGCGGGGACAGGAAAAAATGAAGGGCGCCATGTTGATTCTGGGGGCGCACACCAACCTGTACACCGTACGTAAAACCCTGCAGGCCATCGGCTACCGGCTTACAGGCGAGCAGGTGGTGCGTTCGGAAGGCCATATGTATGTGCTGATGCGGGCCGTACCGACCCGCGAGAACGATCTTCCCTATACCCGCCGCGAACTGCTGCTCGGCCCCGTATTTTTACACGAACGACCCGAAGACTGGCGCCCTTGGCTGGATCGCCGCCAGCACTACCTGCACAAAGCTGTTGAGGCCATGCTGAAGGCCGGGGCCGATCCGACGGAGCGCAGGCTTTTAAAGGCGCAGGAGGAACTCAGGTATACCATGGAGGTACTGCAGAATCTCTGAAGGAAGGATACGCCATGACAGTAAACGATGTTTTCAAATGGCTGGATCAAATCGCGCCGTTTGAAACGCAGGATGGGTACGATAATGCCGGCCTTGTCATGGGTGATCCCGCCGCCTCGGCAAACAGGATTCTGTTCACGCTGGATGTTACCGCGGCCGCCGTGGCCGAGGCGGAGCGCCTTCACGCAGGGCTGATCGTATCCCATCATCCGCTGATGTTCAGCCCCATCAAGCAAATCCGTTACGACCTGGGAGAAGGCGCGGTCATCCGTGCGCTGGCCGCCTCCGGCATCAGCCTGATCGCTGCGCACACCAACCTGGATCAATGCGCGGGCGGCGTGGCCGACACCCTGGCCTATACGCTTGGGCTGGAGCAGGTAACCGGACAAAGCCCCTATCTACGCACGGGAACGCTATCCTCTCCGCTGAACGCAGCGGATTTCCTGTCTATGCTCAGCCGCCGCCTATCCGCCTCCGCGCGGCTGTACGGCGATCCTGGCGCACTCATCCGCCGTGTTGCGGCAGCACCCGGCGCGGGCGGTGACGAGATTGCCCACGCCGATGCCGACGCCTTTGTAACCGGTGAGCTGAAGCACCACGAAGTAATCGACGCCTGCGGCAGAGGTATGACCGTGTTCACCGCCGGGCACTATCCTACCGAGTTTCCCGGCATTGCCGCACTCCACCAACGTTTTCTGGCGGCCGCTTCCCACCACGGCTGGGCCGTGGAAGCAACGCTTTATATGCAGCCGCCGTACCCGTGCCTTACGCACGCATAAAGCCGCTCCCGAAGGAGCCACGCACGAAGGAGGATACGAATGGAACAAATCGAAATGCTTCTTGATTTTCAAGAAGCTGATATGGAAGCCGATGCGCTGGAAATGGAGATCAAACGAGCCCCCAACCGCATCGCGTTAAAGAAAAACCGTGATTTTCTGCTGGAACAGCAAAATACGGTCAAGGACATGGAGGAGCAGATTGCCACCATGCTGGACCGGGTGGACGTGATCAGCGAAGCCATCCAGCGTCAGCAGGATCAGCTCAAAGCCCTGCAGGCGCGCCTGACCGAGGAGCCGCCGACCAATCTTGAGGAAACCAAGGCAATGCAAAACGACGCACATTCCCTTCTCCAGGATATTCAGGGCTATGAAACCGAAATGAAACGGATCCAGAAAGAGGCGTCCGAAAACGAGCGCAAGCACAAGGAAATCAGCGTTAAATTTGCCAAGGTGAAATCCGAGTACGACCAGCAAAAGGTAGCCTACGAGGACGAGTACAAGGAGCAGATGAAGGCGCTGGAGGAAAAGCGCAGGGTGGCGCAGGAGAAAAGCAAGGGCATTGACGAAAAGCTGATGGAGCGCTATCAAATCATTAAAAAGCATTCCACCCCACCCGTCGTCAAGCTGACCAACGGGCAGTGCGGCGGCTGTTACATGAGCCTTCCCTCCGTTACGCTCCGTAACCTTAAATCAGGGGCCAAGATCATCGAGTGCGAATCCTGCGGCCGGATGATTGTTTCGTTATAAAGAGCAGAGGTTTCGATGGATATCATTCAGATTATTGAAAAGAAAAAACTCGGTCATTCGCTTACGCAGCCGGAGATTGCGTTTTTTGTCAACGGCGCGGCCGAAGGCAGCATCCCGGATTATCAGCTGGCGGCGCTGTTGATGGCGATCCGCCTCAACGGTATGGACCGCAACGAAACCACCTGGCTAACCCTGGCCATGGCACAGTCCGGCGAAACGGCCGATCTGTCCGCCATTCCCGGCGTGCCTGTGGATAAGCATTCCACAGGCGGCGTTGGCGATACCACCACGCTGATCGTCGCGCCGCTGGTAGCGGCGTGCGGTGTTCCGGTTGCCAAAATGAGCGGCCGCGGTCTAGGGCATACGGGCGGCACGCTGGACAAGCTGGAATCCATTCCCGGTTTCCGGGTTGACCTGAGCATGGAGCAGTTTATCGCACAGGTGAAACGCATTGGCCTTGCGGTGATCGGGCAGACGCATGATCTGGCTCCCGCCGACAAGGTGCTCTACGCCCTGCGCGATGTAACCTCCACCGTGGACAGCCTGCCGCTGATCGCCGGAAGCATCATGTCCAAAAAGCTGGCAAGCGGCACCCGGGCGATTGTGCTGGATGTTAAAACCGGCTCCGGCGCCATCATGCACACGCTGGAAAAGAGCATTGAGCTGGCGCAGGTTATGGTGCGCATCGGCGCAGACGCGGGCCGCGATGTAATCGCACTGGTCACCGATATGGATGAGCCGCTGGGCAGCCACATCGGCAACGCGCTGGAAGTGAAGGAAGCCATCGATGTGCTCGCAGGCCGCGTGCAAGGGCCGCTGCTCAGCGTTTCGCTGGAGCTTGGCGCGCAGATGCTGATCGCCGCCGGCGCAGCGGATGATACCCTGAAGGCAAAGCTCATGCTGGATTCGGCGCTTGCGTCCGGACAGGGTCTTGAGAAATTGCGTGAGATGATTATCGCCCAGCATGGGAATCCAAACGTCTGTGAGGATCTTTCCCTTCTGCCGCAGGCGAAAGTCATCACCGAGGTTTCCGCGCAAGCCAATGGGTACGTGCACAGCATGGATACCATGCGGCTGGGATATCTGGCACAGCGTATGGGCGCGGGGCGCATCCTGAAAACCGACATCATCGATCCGTCCGTGGGGTTTGTGCTGCATAAACGGATCGGCGACGTGGTGAAGGCGGGAGACGTTCTTGCCACTGTGCATGCCCGCACCCAGGCGGATGCCGCGGCTGCCGGAACAGAGCTCTTGCAGGCGATTACCCTCTTGCCGGAGCCTGCCCGCCCGCTGAAACTGGTGCATGCCATCGTAACCGCCGAGGAGATTCTCCATCTGTAACACGCAGGGGCGCAACCGGCGCACAGCCGTGCCGCCCGCGCAGAAAGAGGCCGCCATGTCCTGTGAAACAAACCCCGTTTCCCAGCCCGTATCCCACAGCCGTACGGAGCAGGTGCACATCGTGATGCCGGGAGACTGCAACCAATATTTCCGCCTGTTCGGCGGCCAGCTGGTACAATGGATTGATACCGTAGCCGCCGTGGTGGCGCGTAGGCACTCGGGCCGCGCGGTGACAACCGCTTCCATCGACCGGCTCGATTTTCTGGCCTCTGCATCGCTCAACGACCTGATTGTGCTGCAGGGCCGTGTATCCTATGTCGGCCGCACCAGCATGCTGGTCACGGTGGATACCTATGTGGAAAGCGCAACGTGCCGGGAACGCAGGCTGGTAAATTGCGCCAACCTGACCATGGTCGCGCTGGACGAGCACAACAGGCCCGCCGAGGTGCCCCGCCTGCTCGCCGAAACCACGGAGGAGCAAGCCGATTTCCAAAAGGGCAAAGCCCTGTACGAGACCAAACGGGCGGCGCGCTCGCTTTGACACTCCCTGAGGGAAATGCTATACTTTGAACCATGAAAACCATGAGGAGGAAAGACTTTGGAAGATATCACCGCGCTCATCAAAGAATTGTTTTCCGGTGTTCTCTATATGGGCTCCGTGGACGGCCTCAAAACGTTGGTCATGTTTTTCATTTCCGGCGTTTTAATCTATCTGGCTATTAAAAAGGATTATGAGCCCGCGCTGCTGCTGCCGATTGCCTTCGGCGCCATCCTGGCCAATATGCCGCCGATCATTGACGCGGTCACGGGCAGCCCCACAGCCAGCGTGCTGGGCAGCGACGGCTTTTTAACGGTGCTGTTCAACGCGGGCATTAAGAACGAGCTGTTCCCCATCCTCATCTTTATCGCGGTCGGCGCGATGATTGATTTCTCCCCGCTGCTCAAGGACCCCTCCATGATCTTCTTCGGCGCGGCCGCGCAGTTTGGCATCTTTGCCACATTCTTAATTTCCATGCTGCTCATCCCCGTCGCCTTCCCCAACGTAGCGGCCATGGCGGCAGGCCCCGAGAAGGACAGCCTGGTACTGCGCCTTGCCTCGGCCATCGGCATCATCGGCGCGGCGGACGGCCCCACCACACTGTATGTCGCCAACCACTTTGATTTGAAGGATTACATGGCCCCGATTTCCGTGGCGGCCTACAGTTATATGGCGCTGGTGCCCGTCATTCAGCCGCCGGTCATCCGCGCGCTGACCACCAAAAAGGAACGCACCATCCACATGACCTACACCGAAAACCGCGCTTCCCGCCTGTCGCTGATCCTGTTCCCGATCATCGTCACCATTCTTTCGGGCATCATCGTACCCATGAGCGTTCCGCTGGTCGGCAGCCTGATGTTCGGCAACCTGCTGCGCGAGTGCAAGGTGCTGGAACGCCTGTCTAAAACCGCGCAGAACGAGCTGGCCAACCTTGTCACCATCATGCTGGGGCTGACCATCGGCTCCACGATGCTGGCGAAAAACTTTCTGCGCTGGGATACGCTGTTCATCCTCACGCTCGGCCTGCTGGCCTTTGTGTTCGACACCGCGGGCGGCGTGCTGTTTGCCAAGTTCCTGAACCTGTTCCGCAAGGAAAAGCTCAATCCGATGATCGGCGCCGCCGGTATCTCCGCTTTCCCGATGAGCGCGCGCGTGATTCAGAAAATGGCCAAGGAAGATGATCCGTACAACTTTTTGCTTATGCAGGCCACCAGCGCCAACGTTTCGGGGCAGCTTGGCTCCATCGTGGCGGGCGGCCTGGTGATTACGCTGGTCGGCCTTTTAATCGGCTGGTAACAGGTTTTCACGCCGGACGCCGCCGCATGCCGCGTCCGGCGCGGAACCCGCTAAAGAAAAGAGGAGATAACCATGTTGCATTTCTTCATTCCCGCCGCCACCTCCACCGTTGCTGAATCATCGCTGACGGCCATGTCGATAGGTTCCAAAGGTCTGTTTACCACGCTGCTGGGGCTTGTGGGCGTATTTCTGGTACTCACGCTTTTTTACGTTTCCATCAAGCTGCTTCAGCGCTCGGATAGCAAACACGCTTCCAACACAAAGGAGTAGACCGGTATGTTGTATTCACAGGCGGACAGGGATCTGGTCCTTGCCAAAATGAAAAAGCGCGCTGCCGTTGTCTGGATTCCCACAGCGGTTTTACTGGCGCTTTCCATCGTTACCTTTATTTTGTTCCGGATGCAGCACAGCACAAACGGCTGGATCTTCTCGGCACTGTTTACCATTCTGGGCGGCGGCTACTGCATTTTCTTCTACGGCGTGTATCTGGGGCCGCTGCGCAAGTATAAAAAGCATCTGGATTACATGCTGGAAGGCCGCAAGCGCGAAACCGACGGCATACTCACGGAAATCTCTGAAACGGTCATGGACAAGGACGGGATCGATTGCTATTCCGTACTGCTGAACATCGGCGAAAAGAATGATCCCGAGGATGACCGCCAGTTTTATCTGGATGCCTTCAAAAACCTGGACGGGTTCAGCATTGGCGACCGTGTGCATATCGAAAGCAACGACCGTATGATTTCGTCCGTAACCAAAGCATAAGGATGTTTCAGAATGATTGACTTTGTTTTTCAGAACCCCGCTAAAATCATATTCGGCAAAACCGCGCTCGACCACCTGCAGGAAGAAGCCTCTCGCTACGGCAAACGGGTGCTGCTGGTGTATGGCGGTCATTCCGTCAAGCGCATCGGGCTGTACCAACAGGTGATGCAGCGTCTGGCCGAAGGCGGCTTTACGGTTTTCGAGGTCTCCGGCATCGTGCCCAACCCCTTGCTGTCCCGTGTGTACGAGGGGATTGAGATTTGCCGCCGGGAGAATGTGGATCTGGTGCTTGCCCTGGGAGGCGGCAGCGTGATTGATACGGCCAAGGGCATTGTCAACGGCGTACCGTATCCGGGTGACGTATGGGATTTTTATGCGCAGCTCGCCGTGCCAGCCTGTGCTCCCCTGCCATTGGGCGTGCTGCTGACCCATGCGGCCGCCGGCAGCGAAATGAGCTATTCCTCCGTGATTACCAATGAGAACGGCATGCTCAAGCGCGGCTTCAACTACATCACCAACGTACCGGCGTTCTCGCTGCTCAACCCCGAATGGACCTACAGCCTGCCGCCCTATCAAACGGCCTGCGGCGCGGCGGACATCATGGCGCACATGATGGAGCGGTATTTTACGGATGTGGAGCACGTGGAGCTGACCGACCGTTTGATTACCGCCGGTATCAAAACCGTGCTGCACAACGCCCCCATTGCGCTGACCACCCCTGATGATTACGATTCACGCGCCGAAATCATGTGGGCGGGCGCGTTGGCACACAATACGCTGCTCAACACCGGGCGCATCGGCGACTGGGCGACGCACAAGCTCAGCCATGAGCTTTCCGCAGCCTACGGGCTGACCCACGGCGCGGCGCTTTCGGTGCTGTTCCCCGCGTGGATGAAATATGCCACGAAGCAGAAACCCAAGAAGATCGCCCAGTTTGCCATGGATGTTTTCGACGTGCCCGCTAATTTCGGCACCGAAACCGAGATCGCGCTGGAGGGCATTAAACGGCTGGAAGCCGCCTACCGCACCTTGGGTGTGCCGATCACCCTTCGGGAAGCCGGTATTGAAAACCCCGATCTGCAAATGATGGCGGAAAAAGCGCTGCCCTCTGCAGACAGCGCGGTTGGCGCCTATGTGCCGGTCACCCGGCCGGTTGCCGTGGCTATTTATACACTGGCTTTATAGGAATTCCAAACCGTAGCGCTCTTGACTTTCGTCGTCTTATATCCGCATTCTTCGTTGCGAAAGCCCAACGGCGGGTAAATACTCGAAATCCATAGCGCGCTACGGTTTTTTATGAGGATCAACGTCTTATTCCTTCGCGGGTTCTTCCGCTGAAATCGCTGCCGGTTGGACGGCTTCCAGCACCTCAACGCCGAAGGATGCGGTTTTTCCGCTGGCATCCAGGATCGACTGATACAGCGCCTCCGTCTCGCTCACTGCGGACGCCCAGGCGCTGTTTTTCAGCTCCGCGTCGCCTGTCACCTCATCATACAGCTTCTGTTCCAGCTCCTGTTTGATTTCCGAATAGCGCTCGGAGGTAAGGGGATAGAGAAAGTCGCTCTTCTCCACGCTCTCCTCATCCACGGTCAGTTTGTAATACTTGGCCTCCGGCCGGGGCAAATACACCTGTATGGTATTGTTTGCTTCATCGTATTTCACGCTGGATTGCCGCAGGTCAACCGAAAAGTTCACGGAGAACGTATACGGGATCGTCACCTTCTGCACCGTGCCGATCAGCCACGCGTCCGTGGATACGCTTTCCTGCCCGGTGATCGTTTTTTCAAGTACCAGCAGCTCCCGCTTCTCGGTCAGCGCTTCTGAAAAGCGCTCGCTGACCCAGGTGGCGTTCGCGCCGCCAAACAGCAGCTTCACAAGCTTCGGGCCAAACATTACCCCGCCTACGATCAACGCGGCGCATAGGATCAGCGAAAGCAGGGTTTTCAGGATTCGTTTCACAATCTATCTCCCATTTCCTAAAGGGCGGTCCATTTTTCAATTTCTACAAACAGTTTCACCAGTAGCAGCACAAGAGCCGCAATGGTGGTCAGAGCGCCGACAAGCATGAGGTATCCCCGGAAAATTCTTCCTGCCCTTCTCCTGCGCGGACGTTCGCGGTGCTCGGGATAAGGGGGGCGAACCGGCTGGCCGGACTGCGGCTGTGGCGGACGGATATCGGGCATCGTTATTCCCTCCTCTTGATACCTACGTAAGCGATAAATAAAGCGCTTGTGCGATGCTGTGCTGGATTTCCGTCGGGTTGGGTTTGCAAAACCTGAAGTTGCAGCAGCGCCACGTCAAATGTTCTGCAAGCCTAAGCTGGCGGAAAGATAGCGCGGCAGCGTGCAAGGGCTTTGTTCAGCGCTTACCTAAATCCATTATATAGACCCCGCTGCAGTTTTTCAACCTTTCGTTTCCGGCATGGGATTATTGTTTCAATCCTGAATAACAGGGTATAATAGTATCGTACCGATTGGAAAGGAGATCCTGACAATGGCAGTTATTCAATTGACGAAAAGCAATTTTGATTCCGAGGCGCTTCAAAGCACCGTTCCCGTACTCATCGATTTTTATGCGGACTGGTGCGGGCCGTGCCGCATGGTAAGCCCGATTGTTGAACAGATCGCCAACGAGGGCGGCAACTACAAGGTAGCGAAAATCGATGTGGATCGTTCCCCTGAGCTGGCTGCGCAATACGGCGTTATGAGCATCCCCACGCTGGTGGTGCTCAAAGACGGCAAAGTGGCCAATCAAGCGGTGGGCGCACGCAGCAAGGATCAGATTCTGAAAATGCTGCAATAGAGATAAGGCAATGTGGCGATGAGAAAAACCCCGATCAGTCGGGGTTTTTCTCATATTCGGCTTTCACAGTCCAGGCAAAGTGAATGCTGTGGCAGTGGCACAGCGCCCTGCCGTTGTGCCTGTGCTTCCCCGGTTTTATTCCATCAGTGCGGACTTGGGAATAAACGCGCGGCATACCTTGCCCTGGAAGGTGGTTTCCACATACGCCCAATCGTCGCCCATAAACGCCAGCAGCGTAACCCTGTCGCCCTTTTGAAGGGCAAACAGTTCCTCCTTGCTGTAATTGGGATCGTCGGTGGCGGAAGCGTCTGCCAGAAGAACCAGTTCGATATTGGCAAACGTCAGTTTTTTTTACATATTCAGGATCCCGCAGCGTGGTGTTGAGGATGTACCCCACCCTGCCCCTGGCATCGTTATAGCCGATGGGGTATGACACCAGCACCCAATCGTCCACCACGCCGTAGATGGTAACGGTATTGTTGGTGGTCACCTGTGCGTTGGATTTGCGGTAGCTGTTATTATCGGGAGCACTGTACACATCCAGCGACCGCCGTTTCAAAAACGCGGCGTTGGTCAGCGGGGCCAACATGGGCGCGGTCTGCTCTGCCCGCTCATAGGGCGACAGCGTGGGCGTGGGTACCGGCGTGGGCGACGGCGTGGGCGTAGGCGACGGCGTGGGAGACGGCGTAGGCGACGGCGTAGGCGTGGGCGACGGTGTGGGCGTTACGAATTCTTCCGCCTGCACGCTGTCGGAATTGCGGTTGAGCACATAGCCCTTCAAGGATTCATCCTCCGCCTGCAGCGTGAACACCGTATTGCCGCCCAGCAGCACCTCGCCGCTGAGAATATCACTTTGCAGGGTTCCGTCCTCCACGGTGTAATGGCCCACATTGATCACCAGCAGCCGGCCGTCGGGCATGAATTGATAATACTGCGACCCATCCGAGCCCAGCGGCTTCCATAGCCCCTGCGTGAGCACGGTGAGGATGGAAGCGTCGTCATAGCTGACCGGCATCGGCGTCGGCGTTACCACACGGAACACGGGCACGGTAGCGATCGGTGCGGGCGAAGGCGCGGGCTGCGCGCGGGAATCAGCGGCATTGTGTTATACTCACTCGTTTGCGGGTCAAACAGCAGCATAATTCCCAGGTC
>CAXXOK010000011.1:0-693298 GCA_963664595.2 Candidatus Limiplasma sp.
TAACCGGCGTAATCGCTCATGGGAATAATCGCCGCTGCCGTTTCATTCAGCGGTACCACCGGCAACGCCTTTACGTTCAGTGCCAGTAACAGCAACAGTGGCAGACAGTGAACTGCCCGGAGCGGTAACCAGCTCATGCGGGGCAGACTCCGCCCTTAGAGCCGGCACTGTCTTTACGGGTCGGCCCGCAGATCAGAATATTCAGCAAACAATCACCAGAATGGGAATAAAATAATGCCTGCCACCGTTGGCAGGCCTGACGGGCGGAAGTATAGGCAAGTCAGAAACGGATTGGACGTAGCATTAAGTAAAAAGGATGGAAAAATCTGTTACAGATGATCTGCGACAACCCCGCCGCCGCTGCAGGGTTGTTTCAGGTTCAGACAGGACGCAGACGATCCGCTCCCGGGTCAGGCCTGCTCCAGCAGGTAATTTTCGTACTCTGAACGCAGATTGACCTTCAGCAGCTTGCCGGTGGCCGTGTGTGGCAGCGAATCGATAAAGACCACGGCATCGGGCAGCCACCATTTGGCGACTTTGTCTGACAGGTAGTCCAGCACGTCCTGTTCCGTCAGCTGGCTGCCGTCCTTACGCACGCACAGCAGCAACGGCCGTTCTGCCCATTTTTCATGGCGCGCGGCAATCACGCAGCATTCCTTCAGGTGCGGATGCCCTACGGCGGCGTTTTCCAGATCAATGGAGCTGATCCACTCACCACCGGATTTGATCACGTCCTTGGAACGGTCAACGATATGCAGGTAGTTATTGGCATCGATAGTGGCCACGTCACCGGTATCAAACCAGCCATCAATGAAGCTGCTGCGGTCATCATTTTTGTAATAGCCGTTGATAATCCACGGACCGCGCACCAGCAGACGACCGCGCGCCTCACCATCGCGCGGTAATTCATGCCCCTCATCATCAATGATTTTCATCTCAATGCCGTACACCGGACGGCCCTGCTTGGCCTGCAGCTGGTAACGCTCTTCCAGCGGCAGGCTTTCCATATGGATATTGTGCGCATTGACGGTGCCGATCGGGCTCATTTCCGTCATGCCCCAGGCATGAATCAGGAAAGCATCGTGCTTTTCCTGGAAGTCGCGGATCATCGACAGTGGTGCTGCTGAGCCGCCGACAATCACATTCTGCACCGACTCCAGTTTTTTACCGATGCTGTCCATATGATTCAGCAGCATCAGCCACACGGTCGGGACGCCGAGCAGCAGATCGGGGTTTTCCGCCTCAATCAGTTCCCACAGTGATGCGCCATCCATACCCGGTCCGGGAAAGACCTGTTTGGCCCCGGTGATCGCCGCCGAATACGGCGTGCCCCAGGCATTGACGTGAAACATCGGCACCACCGGCAGGAAGCAGGAGGTGGACGCCAGCCCCAGCATCTCCTGACCGATGGAAGACATGGCATGAATCACGGTTGAACGGTGACTGTAGAGCACCCCTTTCGGATTGCCGGTGGTACCCGAGGTGTAACACATACTGGCAGCACAGCGCTCATCAAACTCCGGCCACACAAACTCATCCGGCTCCTGTGCCAGCAGAGTTTCATAACAATGCACATTGGGCAGCGACGTGTCCGGCATATGCGCTTCATCACAGAGAATGACAAAACCTTCCACCTGCGGAATCTGCTCACGGATGCTTTCCAGCAGCGGTACAAACGTCAGATCCACAAAGATCCAGCGGTCTTCGGCGTGATTGATGATGTAAACCAGCTGGTCTGCGAACAGACGCGGGTTGATGGTATGCAGCACGGCACCATAGCCGGACACACCAAAATACAGTTCATAATGGCGGTAGCCGTTCCATGCCAGCGTGGCGATACGGTCGCCCTGCTCAATGCCGAAGCGGTGCAGCAGATTGGCAATACGCCGGGCACGGCCGGCCGCCTCTTTCATGGTGTAACGGTGGATATCACCTTCGCAGCGGCGGCTGACAATTTCAGTACCGGGATGGGTGGTTTCTGCATGCTCCAGCAGACCGGAGATAAGTAATGGACGGTCCATCATCTGGCCGAACATCGGCTGTCCTGACGACATCTCTGACGACATAGTACGCTCCTGTTTTATTTTTGTTATCGACAAGCTGACGACACAGTAAGAGGGGCCGGCAATTATCTCAAGCCCCGGCTGTGTTACGAAATGTCAGGAGAGTAGCGGTAGACAAGCTGTTCGTTTTTCTTCGGTCCGTGAATATGCCATATCAGCTCAAAATCATTGGCATTTTCGATCATATTACCCGAGTACAGATCATCAATGCAGACGTGATCCTGAGCGCTGCGCCATAAAGCATCCCCCGTAGGGATGAGTTCGAACAGAAACACCGGTTCCCCCCGTCGTCCGTGCGACAATGCCACCCCGCCGGGACTCTGCTGCCAGATAAAGCGGTTATGTATCTCCACCGTCTGCCCGTTGTGCAGGGTAAAACGGCCCTGTTCGATAAAATGCAGTTCCGTGGCCGACACCGGCTCCACCCTCACCTGACCCTGGCCACACCCCTGCCAGCCGGTGCGTGACCCGGGCCCCGGAGTAGCGGTGTACGAAAAAACAGCAGTTGTCTGCAGCCGCCGCCACAGTTGCTGGATTCGTTGCAGTGTTTGCTGCATGCTGCCGCCTGATTCTGTCGCTGTGACCATTGCTTATGCCAATTCTCTGGGGTGTCACCCTGCTGTGGGCGTTTTCATTCAGCCTGATCGGTGTCTATCTGGCCGGTCAGGTGGACAGCTATTTTGCCGTATTTACCCGCATTGTGCTTGCGTCACTACCGCAAACAGCGGGGAGCGGAAATCATTTTCCAGCGCGCTGAGCGAAAGATAGGCGTTTTCGTGCACAATCGCACCCGAGTCCGCGGTATAAATCAAATCGCGGGTCACCGTAGGGCTGGCAAACGCGTCGGTGGACAGATACACCGCGATAACCGCCGCCATCACAGCGGTTGAAACCGCCAGCACGGCGTTTATTTCCCTGCCCGAAAAATCCTCAAGAATCCCTTCTGTAACGGCATAGAGCCGTTCGTAGAACAGGCTGACCATCTGGTACACAAACAGCAGTCCTACTACCGCAAACCCGATGGCCGTCATGTTTGAAAGCTGTCCCATCTCCACCGCAAGCAGGCTCTGCAGCCGCTGAAACACCGTGATGGACCGCAGCCAGGCCGCAAAATTTTCAATCGGCCACAGGCTGATGCCCATCGCCGTCAGCGCGCAAAACGCCTTTCCAGCCCAGTGCATGCTGCGCCGCCCCGCCCATTCCGGCCGTTTGACGGCAAACCAGAGTAAGAACGGAACGGACGCCACAATCCCCACCGCAAACAGCTTGGTGGTGATTTGCAGGCAAAAAAACGCAATGGCCGACAGGACCAGCAGGATTCGCTTCATGCGGTCACACTCCTTTAGCCGGGATTGCCTCATTATACCATATCCAGCGCCGCGGCGTGTTGTTTTCCGGCAGGGGCTGTGATAGGATAGCCGGTACAGGGAGGTGAGGCAAGCCATGCTCAGGCTGCACCAGATCAGGCTTCCGCTTGCTTACGCGGCGCAAGACGGCTATTCCTTGCGCGCGCTGGCAGCAGCGCGTCTGCAAATACCCGAAACGGAGATTCTCCGGGCACGGGTAGCCCGCCGCAGCGTGGACGCACGCGACCGGGGCGACGTGCATTTTACCCTGTCGGTGGATGTGACGCTATCCTCCCCCAAGGCGGAAAAAACGCTGATCCGGCGTTTCAAGCCCAATCAAGCCGTGCTGATGGAGGAAATCGTCGAGCACGATGTGTTTTCCCTGCCCGTGGCTCCGTATACCGACGGCCGTCCCCGGCCTGTGGTGGTCGGCGCTGGCCCGGCGGGGCTTTTCTGCGCGCTGGGGCTGGCGGTGCGCGGGGCAAAACCGGTGCTGCTGGAGCGCGGCAAACCCGTGGACCGGCGGGCGGACGATATCGAAGCTTTTATGCATGGCGGCACGCTGAACGAGGAAAGCAACGTGCTGTTCGGCGAGGGTGGCGCGGGCACGTTCAGCGACGGCAAGCTGACCTGCGGCCTGAACGATCCGGCCATCCGCACGGTGCTGCGCACGCTGGTTGCCTGCGGCGCGCCGGAGGATATCCTGACCGACGCCCGGCCCCACATCGGCACTGATCTGCTGCGCGGAGTGCTCAAAGCCCTGCGCGGCAAGCTGCTTTCGATGGGCGCAACGATACGGTTTGAACAGAGAGTAACGGGCCTGACCCTTGAAAACGGACAGGTAACCGCCGTGCGGGTGGATACTGAGCGTATCCAGACCGACGCCGTATACCTTGCCACGGGCCACAGCGCGCGGGATGTGTACGCCTGGCTGGACGCCCTGGGCGTGCCCATGGCGGCCAAGCCCTTCGCTGTGGGCGTGCGCATTGAGCACCCGCAGGCGATGATTGACCAAGCGCAGTACGGCGGCTTTGCCGGGCATCCCGCGCTGCCGCCCGCCGACTACAAGCTGAACGCCAAAACCCCGGACGGCCGCGGCGTGTACACCTTTTGCATGTGCCCCGGCGGCGAGGTGATGAACGCCTCCAGCGAGGCGGGCCGCTTGAATATCAACGGCATGAGCCGCCACGCAAGAAACGGCGTCAACGCCAACGCCGCGCTGCTGGTAGGCGTGAAGCCGGAGGATTTCGGCACGCCGCTGCAGGGCCTTGCGCTGCAGCGGCAGATTGAGGAAGCGGCGTACGCAATCGGCGGTTATCACGCGCCCTGCCAGCGCGTGGAGGATTTTCTGCAAAACAGGCCCTCTCGCGGGTTTGGCGCGGTGCAGCCCAGCTACCGCCCGGGCGTTGTGGCCGGGGATATCACGCGGATTTTTCCGCCGTTTGTTACCGATAACCTGCGCCATGCCCTGCCGCTGCTGGGCCGCAGCCTGCATGGCTTTGATCTGCCCGACGCGCTGCTTTCGGCCCCTGAAACCCGTTCCTCCTCGCCCGTGCGCATTCTGCGTAACGAGCGGCGGGAAAGCCCTGTTCGCGGCCTGTATCCGCTGGGCGAGGGCGCGGGCTACGCGGGCGGCATAATTTCCTCGGCGGTAGACGGCCTGAAGGCCGCGCTGGAAGAAGGGAGTCCAAACCGATGATCCACGCGGTACTCTTTGATATGGACGGCGTTATTTTCAACACCGAGCGCCTGTATGCCAGGGCGCTGCCCGAAATCTCCCGCAAGCTTGGCTACGATATGGATATGGCCTTTTTCCTCCGCACGCTGGGGATTTCCTCCCACGAGTGCCGCAGGCTGTACACGGAGGTTTACGGCGAACACTATCCCTACGATCAGGCGGTGGTCATGCTGCGGGATTATATACTGAACTATAACCGCACCCGCGCCGTACCGCTGATGGAGGGCGTGCCGGACTGCCTGGAGGCGCTCAAAGCGCGGGGGCTGTCCATTGTGCTGGCCACCAGCTCCCCGCGCAGGGTTGTGGATGAGCTGTTCCATTCCCTGCCGCGGCTGGACGAGCTCTTTAACGGCAAGATATGCGGCGACGAAGTAACCACCGGCAAGCCCGCGCCCGAAATTTACCACAAGGCGGCGGCGCTCGCCGGATATCCGTCCGCCCAGTGCCTCGGCGTGGAAGATTCCGCAAGCGGCCTGCAGGCCATCCGCGCCTCCGGAGCCTACGTGGTGATGGTGCCCGATCTGCTGCCCTTCTCCCCCGCACTTGAGCCCTACACCGATCAGGTGCTGGAAAGCCTGCACGGGCTGCCCGCGCTGATCGACCGGCTGAACGGCGGGCAATAGGCCGGAACATAAAATGCAAACAATGCAAATGCGCGAGCCGTTTTAAGGCCCGCGCATTTGATTGATTCGCATTGTCAAACCGGGATCATCAGTCATCCAGCAATTCCTTCACCGTCAGGCTGCGGATATGCCACTGGTCGTTTTCCTTGACCAGCGTGGCCGTATAGCGCGCGGATTGCCAGCGCGGCGGGCTCTCGTAATTGCCTTCGCCGTACAGGCTGATGGCCGTCTCCTCATAGGTGCGGTTAATGCGCCCGTCAATGCGTGGGATGCGCTCGATAAACTCCGCCTTGGCTGTGGCATCCCACGGCCAGCACCACATCCAGGTCAGCTGCAGCCGGTGGTCGATGCCGCGGACGGTGTAAATGGCGTACGGACTTTCCCCGTTTTCCGCCTGAAGCAGGTTTTCATCCCGCTGTAAATAAGTCGTCTGGAAATACTTGGTCAGGTCGGACGGATCCTCATCCATCATGATCACCTGCGCGCGCATGGCCATCCCATCCTTCAGAATGATGGAGATGTTGGTGGCGTTCATGGCATAGTAAAACGTAACCACCGCAAACCCCAACAGCACAATCAGGATGAACAGGCGGCTGGCGATATACCATACAAAGCGGCGCAGCTTATCCATGTATAAACAGCCTTTCCAAAAGCTTCGGGCCATCCTCCAGCAGCGGCTGGTTCACGGCCTCTTTTTCGCAGTATTTGCGGGGCGGCGCGGGGGTTTTGCGGCTGTCGAAAATCGCGTAGGGCACGGGCGTTCCGTCGTGGGTGCGGGTGGTTAACAGTGTGGGATGGTCGCACATCAGCAGTACGCGGAAGTCCTCCCCGCGCTTGGCCATTTCGGTCAAAATCGGCTGCATCACCAGATCGTTGACCCGCTGGATGGCCGTCATCTTTTTATCCAGGTCGCCCGCGTGCGCCATTTCGTCCGGGGCCTCGATGTGCACGGCGGCAAAGTCGTCGCCCTTGTCCAGCGCTTCCAGCGCGGCATCCACCTTGCCCTGATAGTTGGTGTCCAGATCGCCGTTGGCGCCGTCTACATGCGGGGTTTTCAGCCCCGCCAGCGAGGCGATACCCCATACCAGCGGCACGGCGCTGACCACGGTGCCCCGCAGATGGTATTTTTCCTCGAAGTTGTCCAGTTCCATCGCCGTTGCCGCGCCCCACGGCCAGATCATGTTGGCGGGCAGCAGGCCCTTCGCCATGCGCGCCTGGTTTACGGGGTGGTTTTTCAACACCTTATAGCTGGTTTCCATCAGCTCGCGCAGCGCCACGGCGAGCGCCGCGGCCCGCGGATCGGCCGTCAGGGTGTGGGGCAGGTAGGCTTCGATCTCCTGGTCCAGTATATTGTGCGGCTCCATCAGCTTCACCGCGGACAGATCCGTTACCTCGGTTTGCATCACGCCGATGTGGCGGAAGGTGTCGGTGGGATAAACCGCCAGCTTATCCTGCTTCATCCGGCTGAAAAACGGGGATGACGCGGCCATCAGATCCTGCATCAGCCGCTCCGCCTCCCGGCCGTGTATGCCGCCGCCGTTGTGACTGCGGATGATCCGCCTGCCGTCCTTCTCCTCCACGGCGCACAGGTTCAGCCGCAGGCTGATGCCGCCCTTGGGTACGGCAATGCCCATACCCGCCGCCTCCAGCGCGCTGCGGCCGGTATAACAGGTTCTGGGATCGTTTCCGAAAATGGACAGGATGGCCGTATCGCTGCCTGGCGCCATGCCCACGGGCACGGTGCGCACCCGGCCGTATTCGCAGCCTGCGGCCCGGTCAAAGGCGTTCAGTGTCAAGGTTTCCAACGGGGTCTTTCCATCCAGCTGCTCAAGCGCGGCATCCGCCATTCCGTCTCCGATCACCAAAACATACTTCATGCTGCAATCTCCCTTGCGATTCTTGGTACCAGTATAGCGCGGAAGGCCTCTCATTTCAAGCCGGAGGGCGTCTCTGGAAACTTCGCCGGTTTTAGTGTATACTAGGCTCGTATTGCAGCATTTGCTGAAAAAAAGGAGCGCGTGTAATGAAGCGCATAGTGTTGACAGGCGGAGGAACCGCCGGGCACGTTACGCCGCATTTGAGCTTGATCCCCCGTTTGCAGAAGGCGGGATACGAGATTCACTATATCGGCCGGAAACCAGGCATTGAGTACGACATCATCAGCGCGATTGACGGGATTGTCTACCACCCCATCAACGGCGGCAAGTTGCGGCGCTATTTCAGCTGGGAAAACTTTACGGATCTGTTCCGCGTGGCGCACGGCACCCTTCAGTCCGTCCTGCTGATGCGCAGGCTGCGGCCCGACGTATGCTTTTCCAAGGGCGGGTTTGTGAGCATCCCCGTGGTGATGGCCGCGCGTTTTACCCATGTGCCCACCGTTTGCCACGAGAGCGATCTCACCCCGGGGCTGGCCAACCGCATCAGCGTGAAGTTTGCCCAGTGCGTGGCCACCACGTTCCCCGAGTGCGCCGCATGTCTCGGTGAAAAGGGCGTGATGACGGGCACGCCGCTGCGCGATGAGCTGTTTGCGGGCGACCGCGAGCGGGGCCTTGCGCTGGGCGGTTTTGACGGCGGCAAGCCCGTGCTGCTGGTTACCGGCGGCAGCCAGGGCGCGCAATCCGTGAACGAATGCCTGTATGAGTGCCTCCCGCGGCTTTTGCCGCATATGGATATTTTACATTTGTGCGGCGCGGGCCACCTGAACGAAAGCCTGAACCATGTGCCGGGCTACCGGCAAATTGAGTTTCTGCGGGATGAAATGCCCGACGCCTTTGCCGCCGCCGATCTGGTATTAAGCCGCGCGGGCTCCAACACGCTGAGCGAGCTGCTGGCGCTGCGCAAGCCCATGCTGCTGATCCCCTATCCGCTGTCGGCCAGCCGGGGCGACCAGATTAAAAACGCGGAAAGCTTTCAAAAGCAGGGGTATGCCTATGTGCTCAGGCAGGAGGACCTCACCCCGGACGCCTTGGTGGACGCGCTGATGACGCTGCTCGCAAACCGTGAAGAGTTACACACCGCCATGGAAGCATGCCCCGTTTGCAATGGAACAGAAACGGTGCTGCAGTTGATAGAGAACGTGCAAACAAGGAGAGATTAAGATGGCAAGGATGTTCGGTACCGACGGTGTCCGCGGAATCGCCAATACGGAATTAACCTGCGAAATGGCCTATATGCTGGGGCAAGCCAGCGCTACCGTGCTCGCAAGCGACGTACACCGCCCGACCATTCTCGTGGGCCGGGATACCCGCCTGAGCGGCGAGATGCTGGAAAGCGCCATGGTGGCCGGCATCTGCAGCGTAGGCGCGCGCGCGGTGCTGGTAGGCGTAATGCCGACGCCCGCCATCGCCTATCTGACGCGCTATTACGAGGCCGACGCGGGATGTGTGATTTCCGCCAGCCACAACACCGTGGAATACAACGGCATAAAATATTTCGACAAGGAAGGGCACAAGCTGCCCGACGCGATCGAGGATCAGATTGAAATCATTGTCAAAAACGGTCTGCCCAAGGAATTCCATTTGCCCATCGGCGCCCAGGTAGGCAGGCCCGTGCGCCAGTACAACGCGGCCCGGCGCTATATCGATTTTCTGCTGGAAACCATGGATGTGCGGCTGGACGGGCTGTATGTGGTATTGGACTGCGCCAACGGCGCCTCCTACGATATCGCCCCCGCCGTGTTCAAAGAGCTGGGCGCGCGGGTAAGCGTATTCTATCACGAGCCCGACGGCACCAACATCAACGACAACTGCGGCTCCACCCACCCCGAGCGCCTTTGCGAGCTGGTGAAGGAGCTGGGCGCGGACGTAGGCTTTGCCTTTGACGGCGACGCCGACCGCGTGATGGCCGCCGACGAGCGCGGCAACCTTGTCAACGGCGACCAGGTGATGGCGCTGCTGGCCGTACACCTGAAAAAGCAGGG
Organism: Candidatus Limiplasma sp.; assembly: GCA_963664595.2. Taxonomy (GTDB): domain Bacteria; phylum Bacillota; class Clostridia; order Christensenellales; family Aristaeellaceae; genus CAXXOK01. The sequence goes on from CAXXOK010000011.1 coordinate 9,690, forward strand.
CAAGCTGCCCTCCAATACGCTGGTTGCCACCGTGATGAGCAACATGGGTCTGGATATCGCCATGAAGAAGCAGGGTATCGAGATTATCAAAACCAAGGTCGGCGACCGCTATGTGCTGGAAAAAATGCGCGAGGAAAACCATGTGCTGGGCGGAGAGCAATCCGGGCATGTAATCATGCGCGCCTACAACACCACCGGCGACGGCGAGCTGACCGCGCTGCAGGTATTGAGCGCCATGGTGCACGCAAAGGCAACGCTGTCCAAGCTGGCGGGGGTGATGCAGATTATGCCCCAAAGCCTGTACGGCGCGCATGTGGATGACGCCAAAAAGCATACCTATGCCCAAAACCCCCAGGTGCAGGCCATGATTAAAACACTGGAGAAAAAATACGAGGGCAAGGGCCGCCTGCTGATCCGTGCCAGCGGCACCGAACCGCTGGTCCGGGTGATGATCGAGGGCCCCAACCAGCGCGAGATTGATAAAGATGTGTACAACATGGCCAAGCTCATCGAAAAGGAGCTGGCCTGAATGAGCGCCGCAATCCGCCGCATCCTGGCGGCCGTGCTGCTGCTTATCCTGATTCCGGTCAGCGCGCCGGCCCTGACCGGGCAGAACATATCCATCTTTGAAACCTACTACAAAGAGGATGTCACTTATATTAACAATACCATCGGCCGGCACCTGCTGCCAAAGGATCTGATCGAGCTGGATCTTGACGATACCGGGCATATGCAGTATTTCTATTACGATAATGAACTGCAGGTTACCGTCGTTGCCGATGAGGAAGGCATTATCGAAAGCTGCGAAATCAGGCTGCTGTATCCTGAGGGCGCAGTCCAAGGCAACAGTCTGTATATGGATTTTGTTACGGCGTCGTATCACAGTCTCGCCTACATCATGGCGATGCACATATCCGCAGAGGTTTCCAGCCGGTTTCTTCTGGCGGATGAAATCGCCAAAGAGCTGGAGAAAAATTTAGGTGCGTACAAGCGTCAGCTTGGCGCATATTCCATTTCCTGCGTTAAAGTGGTCGGCGAAGGTGCGGTGTTCACCTTCACTAATAACGGCCTGGCAGCCCAGACGACCGCCGAGCCCACCGGGGAAACCCTTGACGAAACCACCACCCCCGAAGGCCAGCAGGAAGCGCCTCCCGAAATCAACGAGGAGGATCAGGGCGCAAATCTGGGGTAACATAATAGTAAACACTCATGCAGGCACAGCCGGGCCGTATCAGGGATTCCCGACGCGTACTGCAGGGAAGCGGCAAGGGAGTTGGCCGCATCAGGGCACGTTTTCCGTTCCGCTCCATAAAACATCCGTCAGCACATCCGGCAGGGGACTTTCCAGCCGGATGTGTTTTTGATTGACGGTTTCCAGCTCCAGCAACGCGCTGTGCAGCGCAAAGCGGCGGGGCAGCAGCGGGTGCTCCATACCGTAGAGAAAATCACCCGTCACAGGGCAGCCCACCGACGCCAGATGCACGCGGATCTGATGGGTGCGCCCCGTGCGCAGGCGCAGGCGCACCAGGCTTTGGGAGCCGCATACCCGTTCCACCCGGTAGTCCGTCTGTGCAGGCTTGCCCTGCGGCGACACAACGCGGCGGATGGTTGCTCCGTCCGCTTTACCGATCGGCGCGTCGATTGTGCCACACGGTTCGGGCGGTATGCCGTCGCACACGGCCAGATACTCGCGGATAAACGCGTCCCCGTGCAGCCGTTTTTGCAGGTATTGCTGTGCGTGGGCGTGCTTTGCCACCACCATCAGGCCGCTGGTGCCCTTGTCCAGGCGGTTCACAGGCCGGTATAAAAAATCCTCCGGCGAGCCGAAGTAGGCGCACACAGCGTTTTCCAGCGTCATCCCATCTTGCTTACGGGAGCTCACGGAGGGTAAGGGCGCGGGCTTGTCGATCACCAGAAGGTCCTCATCCTCATACACAACGGTCAGGGGTATGGCGCAGGGCGCCACGGCGGGCGGCACGGCTTCCGGCGGACGAACCACCAGCGTCTGCCCGGCCTTCACGCGGCGGTCCGCGTGTACGCGCTCCCCGTCCAGCAGCAGCTCACCCTGAAACTTGGCGCGCTTAAACTGCCCATAGGACATGCAAAGCCGCTGCAGCGCCAAAAAGCGCACCGGTTTGCCGTCGTCCTCCGGCGAAACAATGAGGATCAGCTCCCGCATACCTGTTTCCCCCTTCCGTACAGGCGGAGTATACCATTGGAATCGCGCGGTATCAAGGCGGTGGTCCAGCTTGACGGACGTGAGGTCCCTGCGGCCTGACGCCGCCGCAGAACAGGCTGCCTCCGCCGCCGTGTTTTATCGGGATCCCAAGGTATTGCTGCTGGTGCCGCAAATACAGAAACGGCCCGGGTGTTTTCCGGGCCGTTCCTGACAAAATGCTGTTTAGGGCTTCGATGTTTTCCCGGTGTTTTTCTGTGGGATTGCACACACCGGCCGGGATAGCCAAGGTTACTCCTCCGCCATCAGCCATTCCAGCTGCAACGCCGACATCCCTTCCACCACGGCGTCCGCGCTTATATATCCGCTGATCTCGTCCGGCTGCATCAGCCAGTCCTCCGCGCTTTGGGGAATGCTGATATGCAGCCAGCTTCCGCTGTTGGCCAGCACGCGCACCACCGTGCCCGCGGGTAATTCCTCCACGGTCTGGGCAAAGCTGTTTGTTGTTTTCTTGAGCGCAACACCGACCGTTGTAATCGCCAGATTAGCCACGGCGCTTGGAGAAACACTTCTCAGGTCATCATAATAATCCACGTAATTACCAGACATATATCCCTCCACTGTGCCGATGCGCACATGGTACCAAGGAAAGTTGCTGCCGGGCTCCGTACCCAGCACCTGCACCAGCGTGCCCAGCCGGTACATGCCCAGGTCCGTGGCGCGGGACGAAGGCTTCTGGCGAAGATGGACATAGGATGAAACCCCGTAGCCCTGTGGCACGGCGGCGGTTGTTTCCATCGCCGCCCGGCATTGCGCCGCGGTTTTGGGAAAGGTATCGGCATGGATATATTCCAAATGGCTTGGAGCCAGTGTGAGGTACTGGGTCCTTTCCTCCGCACCGTCCTTTGTGACGGTCACACGGTACCAGCCGATATACATGGTGCTGATGCCCGAATCAATCACCAGCGAGGTGTTGGCTCCCAGGTCGGTACGGCGGTATTCCAGCAGCTGGCACGCAATGCGCACTGTGGGCTCCGCGGAGCTCGTCTGCAAAAGACGGCATTCAAAGCGCTCTTCCTCCGTATCCGAAAGGGGATAGCGGATAGCGTACGAATTTTCGCTGCTGTTGAAGGTGATGTAGAGCTCCCGGCCGCTCAGCAGCGCGGTTTTGCTTACGGGCTGCACCTGCCACGCCTGCGGACCGGCATTCTTCAGGAGCATCACCAGCAGCCGTTCCTCTCCGTTTTCAAAGGCAGCCAGCCCGGTGCCCGCATACTGATCGTTCATCAGAAACGGGTCGCCCTCCTGATATGCGCCCGCCAGGCATGTGAAGCCCTGCAGCATGGGATGGGCAAACGCGGCAGCCAGCGCGCCGGGAACCTCTCCCACAAACTCGGTAATTGAGGTTTCATCCCCGCTGCCCTTCAGGTTTCCCAGCCGCGTGGCAATCCCCCGTGGCATGGTCAATGCAATATCCGCGCGCATGAGGCCAAGGCTTTCAAAGGCAGCATCCCGCCAGGCGGATACGGCCTGCGGCCATTGTCCTTCCTCGCCGCAGCAGGAAATGAACAGATCCTCCAGCGCCTGCGCGGGCGTATATCCGTCCGTTGAAAGCCCATCCCGCAGGGAGTCGCTCATGCGGATGTCGCCGCACCCGTCGATCATCTCGCGCATCATGGCCTTGCTTTCCACGTTCCACTGGTCAATCCAGCCATCCTTGTCCATCGCGCGGAGCACTGTCCGTATGCTGCTTTCGGACGCCTGATACGCGTTTTGCGTGGCAAACGGCGTTTGGGATTCAAGCAGGCTCATGTCCTGCCTGCGGATGGACATGGAATATGTCCAGTCCGTCCGCTGGTAAAAGCGCACATACAAGGTATCCCCGTTATCCTGTACCTGATAGGTAAATGTCATCGCCTCGTCCCTGGTGTATCCGTATTCCTCCATCAACAGGCCCTGCGCCATCCGGATGGCCTCGCCCTCGTTGTTTTCCGCCGCGGACGCCATGGCACACACAGCCAGAATCAGGAGTATGCATATGATCTGTTTTCTCATGGTCCGTCCTTTCCATCAGCCATTGCCCGGGCCGTCCAGCCGCATCACAGCGCCGTCCTCGGCCTGGATGTCGGCGTCATAGGTATGCCCGTCATTAATATTATAGAACAGGAAGCTCCAATAGAATTCTTTATAATCAATATTGACATCAAAGTCCGACCGGTCCTGCGTATCCAGCTTGAATTCCTCGTGCACCGCTTCCAGGGCGATATCCAGCGCGGTATTCAAATCGATATCTCTTGCCTTAGGCAGGTAGGAAAACGTTCCGCCCTCCTGCGCGCCCATACCGTGAAAGCCCTGCACCTGCGACAGGTACGCTTCCGCGCCGATGCTCGCCTCCGCCGTAAAAAACGTAAGCAGCAGTAACGCAAGGGCCAGCCCCGCCGTGACGGCAGCCAGCCATTTCACGGTTCGTCCGCTGTTTACGATACTCTGTACGCGGTTTTTCAGCTTTTTGCCCGTCATGGTCATGCCGGTGGCCAGCACCCCCACGCCGGGCGCATACCGCCTGGACGCGGCCAGCACCAGCGTGTTGGTGTAGTTCATCCGGTCATCCTCGGTAAGCTTGCCCACCACACGGCTGTCGCAGGCCAGCTCGCCGTCCGTGCGGCTCATCAGCGCCGCTATCCACACCAGCGGATTGAACCAGTGTATCACACAGCACAGAAGCCGCAGCAGGCCGAACCAATGGTCCCTGCCCTGAAGGTGGCACACCTCATGGGTGAGCACATACACAGCCTCCTGCGGCGCGGCCGTGAGCGGCAGGGCAATATAGGGCCGCACCACCCCCACCAGACACGCACTGGGCAGCGGGTCCGCAAACCACACGGGAACGGGCTTCACACCCCGCTCCTGACACACCGCCAGGTACTGCTCCTGCAGCCTGCCGGAGATTGGTTCAATGCGGTTTGCTTTCAGCCTGCGGCGGAAGCGGATATTGGAAACCCCGAAAAACAGCGCCACCGCACCGACCCCGTACAGGTAAACCCGCATCAGTTTTTCCGACAGTGTGCCGAAATACATACCGTCCACAATTCGTGCCGCGCTCTGGTAAAGCAATGTATCCTTATTGGTCCGCATCGAGCGCCGCAGATCGTCCACCGCGTCCGTGAGCCGCACCTTAATCTGCCCTGCAATAGGCCGGATGCCCGTATCCGTGAGATAGTACGGACGGAACTCATTAATGTAGGGATTGGCAAACGCGAGCGGCAGCAGCAGCCGGATGGCAATCAGCAGCCACAGGCAATAGATCAGCCGGTTGCCCAGTGGCTTGCGCAGAAATTTGCGGATGGGGATCATCAAGAGGATGGCGATACCGGCCATGAGGTTGGCTTCCAGCAGGAAGTTGTAGATTGTGGCTGTACGCATATTCTATTCCTCCTTATGCTTCCGGCTTTTTGCCGCTCTGCCTGACCATATTCAATATGGCCTGGATTTCTTCCACATCCGCCTCGCCCGAGTCCACCAGATTGCTGATCAGCAGGGATAAGTCCCCGGAGAATACGCGGGAGAGAAACTTCCGGGTTTGCTCGGCCGCTGCCTGCTCCCGGGTAAGGGTGGGCGAATACATTTTTACGTTCCCGGTGGAATCGACCGACACGGTACCCTTGCTTTCCATGCGCTTGAGCAGGGTGATCACCGTGTGGCGCGTCCATCCCATGGTGGGCTCCAACGCCTTGGTAATGTCCGACATGGACCGCGGATGCCCGTCCCACAGCACTTCAATGATTTTCCATTCGGCGTCCGTCAGCTTTTTCTGCATAGGCGTTCTCCTTTCGCAGGTTGTTAGTAGACGTTTGTTTACTATAGTATACGTACGTCTACTCATTCTGTCAACCCGCATTTTCTCCCGATTTCCATATTGACAGATGCACCTTCGTATGGTAATATTTTTTCTCGGTAACAGTTGTTGCCAAAACGCCGTGAAGTGGCGGCGGAACTTGCGCCTGTAGCTCAGTTGGATAGAGCAACGGCCTTCTAAGCCGTGGGTCGGGGGTTCGAATCCCTTCAGGCGTGCCAGCGTGGTGGGTATGGTTCAGTCGGTTAGAACGCCAGATTGTGGATCTGGAAGTCGTGGGTTCGAGTCCCACTACCCACCCCATTTTTTATTGGGGTATCGCCAAGCGGTAAGGCACGGGACTTTGACTCCCGCATCGTAGGTTCAAATCCTGCTACCCCAGCCATGCAGTCGCCGCGAACAGCGTATTATCATACGGCGGCTTTTTACTTTAAAAGCCGCCCCTTAACATTGAAACCGCCTTTCAAAAGGCGGTTTATTATATTATCGTAACACCTCATCAAACCTTGACCGTTCATTCACATCTTGTTCATTTTTCGATTGCCATATGGTCATAACTGAGTGCTACCGTGTTGATAGTTCAGTCAGGCAGAAAAAACCAGCCGCCGCGCAGGCCGCGCGGGTTGGCTGCGCGTGCCGGGCGCCGCATGGCGCCGCGCCCGGCATGCCCCTGACAGCTGGAAAACAAAAGGAGGTCCGGGAATGATCGAAGTGAAGCATCTAACCAAAAACTACGGTCGCCATACCGCGGTCAGCGATCTGTCCTTCACGGTGGAAAAGGGACAGATCTATGGCTTTCTGGGGCCCAACGGCGCCGGGAAAACCACGACCATGAGTATAATGACCGGATGTCTTGCCGCCACATCGGGAGAAGTGAAGATAGACGGTCACGACATCTTTGAGGACGCGCAGGAAGCCAAGAAGCTCATCGGCTACCTGCCGGAGCAGCCGCCGCTGTATCTGGACCGTACGCCCAGGGAGTATCTCACCTTTGTCGGGCGCGCCAAGGGCGTGCCGGCCGCGGAGCTTGGGAAACAAATTCAAAGGATCATGCATATTACCCAGATTGAGGATATGCAGGACCGGCTGATCAAGAACCTGTCCAAGGGGTACCGGCAGCGCGTAGGCATCGCCCAGGCGCTGATGGGCAACCCCGAGGTAATCATTCTCGATGAGCCGGACCGTTGGCCTGGACCCGCGCCAGATTATCGAAATCCGCGAGCTGATCGCCAGGCTGGGCAAAGAGCACACGGTGATCCTCTCCAGCCATATCCTGTCGGAGGTGCAGGCCATCTGCCAGACCATCCTGATCATCTCCAACGGCAAGCTGGTCGCCTGCGATACACCCCGAAAATCTGGAAAGCCTGTTTGCGGGCACATCCTCGGTTACCGTTTACGGCGGACGCCACCCAATCGGAAATGGCAACAATCCTGGATGCCGTTACGCCCCGGCACGGAGGTGGAATACAGCCCCGGCCTGACGGAACACGCCACCGCCAAAATCAAAAACGGACGCGCCCGAGGCGCTCTGCCGCAGCCTGTTCTTCGCGTTTGCCGAGCAGAAAAAGGCCATCACGCAGCTGACCACCGCCAAGGCAAGCCTGGAAGAAATCTTTATCGAGCTGACCTCGGCCGAAGCGGCCGAGACTGCCGCGGCGGCTGCCCAAACCCCCGCGGACACCGGCACCGAACCGGCAGCGGAAAAGGAGGGTGCAACCGTATGAAAGCCATTTTCCGCCATGAGCTGTCCTCCCATCTGCAAAGCGTAACGGGCTATGTTTTCGGCGCCTTTATGCTGCCTGTTTGCGGGGATCTACTCCATGGTGATCAACCTGAAGGTCGGGTATGCGAACTTTGAGTTACGTACTGAGCTCCATGAGTTTTATTTTCATTATTGGAATCCCTATTTTAACCATGCGTACCATCGCCGACGAACGCAAGCAGAAAACCGATCAGTTTGCTGTATTCCCTCCCCTGACCATGACCAAGGTCGTGCTGGGCAAGTATCTGGTGCTGATGATCCTGCTGCTGATCCCCACCGCCATCATCGCGCTCTATCCGCTGGTGCTCAGTGCCTTTGGCAATGTGTACCTCCCCGGCGGCCTATGGCACGCTGGTGGGGCTTCTTCTTCCTGGGCGCGGCGCTGACGGCCATCGGCGTGTTCATTTCCTCGCTGATGGAAAACCAGGCAAGCGCGGCGGGGCTTTGCTTTGCGGTGTTGCTGCTTAATTACTTCATCTCCAGTCTGGCGGGCTATGTTTCCACCACGGCGTTTTGGCCTCGTTCATCGCGTATGTCGTCGTGCTGATCGCGCTGGCTGTGATTGTGCGGCTGCTGACCAGGAACACCTTTGCCGCCGTCATGAGCGGGCTGGTGCCCGGGCTTGGGCTGGTGCTGGCCTACGGCCTTGCAGGCAGCAGCTTTGCGGGCAGCTTCCCCGCGGTGATGAAGCAGCTTTCCCTGTTTGACCGCTTCTATGTGTTCTCGAACGGAGTCTTTGATATCCGGGCGCTGGTCTTCTTTGGCGTCCATTGTGATGGTATTCCTGTTCCTGAGCGTGCAATCCATGGAGAAGCGGAGGTGGAACGGATGAAAAAGCTGAACCTGAAAGGCTTTGTGAAAAAGAACTTTTCTTCTTTGAAATCCAGCTCCGTCAAGATCGGCGGATACAGCGTTTTCGCGGTCCCTCATCGTGATCGCCATCGCGGTGGCCGTGAACTATTTCGTCAACGCGCTGCCCTCCACCGCAAACCCAGCTGGATATGACGTCCAATCAGCTCTATTTCCGTATCGGATCAAACCAAAAAGGTTATCGGCAACCTGACTGACGATGTAACCGTGTACTGGGTGGTCCGCAGCGATCATGAGGACGCCACCCTGAAAAACCATGCTTGATCTCTACGGTGGTCTGAGCACCCACCTGACAGTGGTGGAAAAGGACCCGGACGTGTATCCCGCCTTTGTGAAGCAGTACACCGACACCGTAGAGGACAACAGCCTGATCGTACTGTGCGGCGACCCGCGATACCTACGTGGCCAAGGGGACGATATCTACGAGTATGATTACGCCAATTACTACTACAAACGGCACCTACGATGTCAGCTTCGCGGGCGAAAACGCCCTGACCAGCGCGATATCCTATGTAACCAGCGATGATCTGCCCAAGCTCTATCTGCTGGAAGGCCACGGGGAATCCGCGCTGTCGGATACGTTCTCCACGGCCGTTGAGCAGGAAAACCTCATGATGGACACGCTCTCCCTGCTCACGCTGGAGGCCGTGCCCGAGGACGCGGACTGCGTGATGATCTACGCGCCCACCAGTGATATTTCCGCCGATGAGAAGGACCGGCTGCTTTCCTATCTGCAGGGCGGCGGCACCCTGATGCTTATCACCGACCCGCCCAAGGGACGCCGAGCTGCCCCAACCTGTACGCGCTGATGGCCGAGTATGGCACGCAGGCGACCGAGGGCATCGTGCTGGAGGGCGACTCCAGCCACTACGCGTGGGGCGCGCCGCACTACCTGCTGCCGGATATGGCAAGCCACGCGATTACCGATCCGCTGATCGACGGCAAGTACCATGTGCTCCTGCCCGTCGCGCAGGGCCTGACCGTGGCCGACACGCTGCGTGACGGACTGGATGTAACCAAGCTGCTGACGACCTCCTCCACCGCGTTTTCCAAGCTGGCCGGTTACGCCATGGAAACCTATGATAAGGCCGAGGGCGATATCGAAGGCCCCTTCGCGCTGTGTCTGGCCATTACTGACGCCCTCCTCCTCCGGTCAGGAAACCAAGATCGTATGGGTTCTCCTCGGCCGCTCTGCTGGACGACAGCGCCAACGCCCAGGTTTCCGGCGGCAATCTGGACCTGTTCATCAACGCGCTTGACTGGATGTGCGCACAGGAGAACAGCATTTCCATCCGTGCCAAGAGCCTGGATAACGAGTATCTGACGATCTCCAGCGGCATGGCATCGCTGCTGTCGGTGATCATCGTAGGCCTCATCCCGCTGGGATATCTGGCCATCGGCATTGTGACGGCCGTAAGGAGGAAGCGCAAATGAAACGCGGAAAGAAATTGGTTTTTGCTGGCGTCCATTCCTGGCGCTGCTGGTGATTGTGACGGTCGTTGTACAAAATGCCGTAACCAGAAACGAGGCGGAAAAAAACGGAGGAAAAATACCCCCGTAAACCTTCCCTCACCGTGGACCCCGGCGCCGTTACCGCCCCTGCAATGGACCTATAACGGCGAAACCGTGTCCCCTGGCTTCGGCGGGCGGGGTATGGACGGGACGCGGGACGACGCCGCCCTTCCCCCGTAGACCAGAGCTATCCCGCCGCGATGGTGGACGCACTGAAAGAGGTCACAGCCTCCCGCTCCATTCACCTCCGGCGACGAAAGCGAATACGGGCTGGGACGCGCCCGTTTTACACCATCACCGTCAGCGCCGGTACGGATACGACGCTCACCCTCGGCAGTGCCAGTGAGATCTCCGGTGAATACTATGCGTCTATCGGCGACGGCAAGGTGTATCTGGTGGATACCGCGCTGGCTGAACCGTTTCGCCTACGGGCTGATGGACATCCTCCAGAGGGAAAGCATTCCGGAGATGGCCGCGCTGGACGGCATCGATATCGCCACCGCGTCCGGCGACCTGAAAACTGGAATACTGGGAGAACAGCGACTACGCCTATACCGACGCGTATCACTGGTTCCTTACGCAGAACGGAAACCTACAGGGCGCTTGGCGACGCGGGCCGATACCCTGGCCGACAGCCTGAAGGGGCTGAGCTGGATCCGCTGCGAAAACTACAACGCCACCGCCGACGATCTGGCGGCCTACGGACTGGACAAGCCCAGCGCCACCGTCACCTCCCCACCTACACCGCGGCGGCCGATACCACAGCCCGACAGCGGCACTGTGGACAGCAACACCCAATCCTCCGATCTAACGACGGCAAACCCTCAGGAGCAGACCTTTGTGCTGGAAATCGGCGGCTTTACCGACGGCGGCTACTACGCCCGCATTCAGGGTTCCACCATGGTATACCTGATCGATTCCTCGCTGGCGCAGAGCCTGTTCAACGCCACGTACGACAGCCTGCGGCCCACCGATGTGTGCCTGCTGGACTGGGATACCGTGACCTCCTTCGATGTCACGCTGGACGGCCAGACCTATGTCTTTGAGCGCAGCGTAAAAGACGTGACCGGCGCTGACGGCGCCGTGACGCAGGAGAACATCTTCCTGATGAACGGAACCGAAGTGGACAGCGATCTGGTGAACGCCGTGCTCGATACGATTTACGGCATGGCCTCCACCGGAACGACCGATGAAACCCCCGGCGCCGCGGAGATCGCCTTTACCTTCCACCGCAGCACCGACACCTTCACCGACATCAGCCTGACCTTCTACCGCCTGAACAGCGCCACCTGCATCGCAGGCTTCAACGGCGAAACCGGCCTCACCGTCGCCCGCGCCGATGTGGTATCCCTGACCGAAGCGGTGAACGCGATCCTGCTGCAATAGGACAACGCCCAAACAGACCGAACCGCCTCCCGTATTGGGAGGCGGTTCGGTCTGTCAAAAAACCTCTTCGGGGCGTTATGGCCGCTCGCTTCATAGCGCCTTGGGCGCTGTTCGCTCGCTTACCCCTTTGTTGTAACGCAAGCCTTTGGGGTTCCACCCCAATCCCCGGCAAGGGTTTCACCCCTGCACCCTGACCAGGACTTTCAGCCCTGGACCCTTCTATTTTTACAGCCTGCCGCCTCCCGTATTGGGAGGCGGTTTTTTGGGAAATAAGGCTTGCCGCACCGCCGGCAAGGGTGATTATCTACTGGAAGCTCGCCCCAAGCAGGGTACCGTTTACAGCGTCAAAAATAGCATAACATTCATACTCATACATAGCGGCCTTGCTGTCGCGGTAGGTTACATACCACGCGGGGGTGAACACCATACCGTTTGCCCTGTTGGCCGCGCGGGCAGGCGTATAGGTCAGCGTAAGGCTGAGAATGGACTCCAGCGTGCCGCCAAAGCGTGAGTTTGTTATCGCCTCAGGCAGAGCGGCCATCACCGTTTCGGGAGTTATCAACGCGCCGGGGATCTCCAATACTTCTCCGCGGATGTAAGCGTCGCGTATCTGCAGGCTTACAATACCGCCCGCCGTTACGTACGCAAACACATCAAACTGCCCGTCGCCTGTCTCCATCCCGTTGTCGTAATGCAGGTAGTACCCCTCGTCCGCCTCGGTTGCCAGCGAATAATCAAGGATTCGGCGGATTGCAGTACTCGTTTTCCTGTATCATTTGATTCATCTGCCCGCCCATGGTTTGAATGCGCGCCACATCCATATCCAGCGCATAATCGCAGGTATACCCTTCCACCTGCAGGGCCGAAAGCAGCGCTTCGAGCTTTGCTTTGGCTTCGTCCAGTGTGATCCCGGCAAGCGCGGTCTTTTGCAGGGTGATACCTGCCCAGCACGCGCCATTATCCGGCCAGCCGGAGTATACGTCTCCCGCCAAATCAGATGCGGCATGGGCGATGGTTTCCAACGGGATCAGGCTCTCCTTCATTTGCGGGTCCTTATAATTTGCGTTATAGGCGCCCCGGTACTCCTCGTAAAACAGCGCTTCGGGCGCCCAGCTCAGCTGGGCTTCATCCTTGAAGGTGATCAGGTAGCTGTCCTCCCTGGCGATGCCGCTTTGGTTGAACAGCTCTGGCCGCAGGTCCATGCCGAAATCCCGCGTGACCGCCGCGTACACAGGCAGGGATCCGGTGTTCGTGTATGCCTGCGGTACGGTAATCTCCGGCTTGCCTGCCGCGGAAACGTCCGGTTCTGCCGTTGCGGCCGGTTCCGGCTCTGCGTCCGGCTCCTGCCCATACATTGGTGTCGGCTCGATTTCCACAGTCCAGGTTTCGCCGTGCCGGGTATTCTCCAGCGCCTGGCCATCGGCGGTCATTTCACACACGGACGCCCACATGGAAATGGTGTATACATCGCCCTGCGCAACCGCCACAGCGTCCGACGCCTCAAAGGAAAACTGAATACTGCCGTCGCGCTGCGGCATTTGGGTATACCCCACACAGGGCAGGTTCAGCAGATCGCCGCCATCCACGCCGATGCGCTCGGGCAGCGTGCGCACGATCAGCAGCCGTCCGCCCTTTTCCCTGACCACATCCGCGATGGTCGGCGTACCGTCCGGCGCTTGCTCCGGTTTCCCGCCCTCGCCGTAGATATCGTAGCCATACGGTTCATCCGGCAGGTGATCTTCCGCGATGATCACCACGTTGCCGCCCTCCTGCGGACGGATGGTGCCAATGCCGTACAGGCCGTTGTTGCGGTACACCACCTCATCCACCGTGAACACGACCCCGTCCATGGTAAAGGCTTGCCCGACGGTTGCCACATCCCCCTGTTCCAACCAGGTTTGCATATCCTTGCCATAGTACTTTCCAAAGAATTCCGCTACCTGCGACGAGAACGCCGCATAGGCAGCCGCCGTCAGCAATACCACAACGGCAATCACAAGTGCCGCCGTATACTTCCGTTTCATGGGTTTTTCCTCCGTTTCCCGCAGAGCGCAGGCCACGCGGCGGCGGAAGCTTTCGGGCGTAGAACCGTACATCAGCTTGCAATCATCCGGTTTCATCCGCGCACCTCCTCTACGTCCAGCAGATCCTTCAGGAGCAGCCGTCCCCGGTGCAGCCGCGATTTAAGCGTCCCCTGCGGCAGTTTGAGCATCCGGGCGGTTTCCTCCACAGAATAGCCTTCCACATAGTAAAGCACCATCGGCAAACGATACTTTTCGCTCAGAGAAGTGAACCACTGATATACATCAGGCAGCGCATCCGGCGCTGTTTCCCGCTCGGGCAGCGTATCGGCAGGCACCTCATGCCTGTGGCGGCGCAGCAGCGTGTAGCATTCGTTGATCAGAATCCGAATCACCCATGCCTGTAAGGCACGGTCATCCCGCAGCTTGCCCTGTTTTCTCCACGCCTTTTCGATGGCTCCCTGTACCGCGTCCTCCCGGTCGCACAGCTGCGGCAGAATCGTGGTGGACACCCGGTACAGCGTGTCCTGCATGGTTACGATGCGGTCGGTAAACTCCGCCTGCGTCATATCGTTCCTCCGTTTGGTGTGATGGTTGCCGTAAAATCGATCTTACCCTTTATAGATGCCTGGAGACACGGCAAGGTTGCGTTTGCGGAAAATCTTTGCGGCCATCGTAGCACAAACCGCTGTGCTTTGTCACGGAGGAACAGCACGGCGGCTTTTACAGCTGCCATGGTTTGTGGTAGAATACGTCCATTACGCGAAATCATCAAAGGAGACCCCATGGATAGTATTGTAAAGATTTTATCAAAAGAGCTGGGCAAGAGCGAAGCCCATGTACAAAATGTTGTCACCCTGATCGACGAGGGCAACACCATCCCCTTTATCGCACGCTACCGCAAGGAAATGCACGGCACCATGGATGACACGGTGCTGCGTGATCTATACGACCGCCTGACCTATCTGCGCAATCTGGAAGCCCGCCGGGACGAGGTGAAAAAGACCATCGCCGCGCAGGACAAGCTGACGGACGAGCTGGCGAAGGAGATTGACGCCGCCCAGACGCTGGCCGAGGTGGAGGATCTGTACCGCCCCTATAAGCAGAAGCGCCGCACCCGCGCAACCATCGCCAAGGACAAGGGGCTGGAGCCCCTGGCCACGGCGCTGTTTGCGCAGCTAAAGGATATGCCGGATATCACGGCGCTTGCCGAGGGCTATATCGACCCTGAAAAGGGCGTGGAAACCGCGGACGATGCGCTTGCGGGCGCATCGGACATCATCGCCGAGATCGTTTCGGACAGCGCGGAGATCCGGCGCAAGCTGCGGGAGCAGATCATGCGCCACGGCGCGGTGGGCTCCGCCGCCGCCAAGGAAGAAGATTCGGTTTACAGCCTCTACTATCAGTTCAATCAGCCGCTGTCAAAGCTGCAGGGGCATCAGATCCTCGCCATCAACCGCGGCGAAAAAGAGGGCTTCCTCAAGGTCACGGTGGATATCGACCGGGAGCGCGCGCTGGGGCTGGTGTACAACGAGGTGGTGCGGCCCGGCTCGGCCGCGACGGAATTTGTGCGCACCGCGGCAACGGACGGCTACGACCGCCTGCTGTATCCCTCGATGGAGCGGGAGATCCGCAGCGCGTTTACCGATACCGCGGCGGAGGGCGCGATTCACAACTTTGCCCTCAACCTGAAACCGCTGCTGATGCAGCCGCCGGTGAAGGGCCGCGTGACCATGGGGCTGGACCCCGGCTTTCGCAACGGGTGCAAGGTAGCGGTTGTGGATGGCACCGGCAAGGCGCTGGATACCGCCGTGGTGTATCCCACCTTCGGCGAGCGCCAGAAAAATGAAGCCATTGCCACGCTTGAAAAGCTGATCAAAAAGTACAACGTGGAGCATATCGCCATCGGCAACGGAACGGCCTCCCGCGAAACGGAGCAGATGACCTGCGAGCTGATTAAAAACACGCCCGGCGTCAGCTATATGATCGTCAACGAGGCGGGGGCCTCGGTGTATTCCGCCTCCAAGCTTGCGGCGGAAGAATTTCCACAGTACGACGTCAACCTGCGCTCCGCCGTTTCCATCGCCCGCCGCCTGCAGGACCCGCTGGCCGAGCTGGTGAAGATTGATCCCAAGGCCATCGGCGTGGGCCAGTATCAGCACGATATGCCGCAGAAGCGGCTGGACGAATCCCTGGCCGGTGTGGTGGAGGACTGCGTCAACGCTGTCGGCGTGGACCTGAACACCGCCTCGGCGCCGCTGCTGGAGCGGGTTTCCGGCTTGAACGCCACAACCGCCAAAAACACGGTGATCTACCGCGAGGAAAACGGTGTGTTCACCTCCCGCAAGCAACTGTTAAAGGTGCCCAAGCTGGGCCCGAAAGCCTACGAGCAGTGCGCGGGCTTTCTGCGCGTGCCCGAAAGCAAATCCCTGCTCGACCATACAGGCGTCCACCCGGAAAGCTACAAGGCCGCCGAAACGCTGCTATCCCTGTGTGGCTTCGATCTGGCAGACGCCTCCGCCGGAAACCTGTCCGCGCTTCCCTCCCTTGTGAAGCTGTACGGGGAGCAGAAAGCCGCGGATGAATGCGGCGTGGGCGTGCCCACCCTCCGCGACATCATCAAGGAGCTGATCAAGCCCGGCCGCGACCCCCGCGACGAGCTGCCCGCCCCCATCCTGCGCACGGACGTGCTGGACATCAAGGACCTGAAACCCGGCATGGTATTAACCGGCACCGTGCGCAACGTGATTGATTTTGGCGTGTTCGTGGATATCGGCGTCCATCAGGACGGCCTTGTGCACATCTCCGAAATCGCCAACAAGTTCATCCGACACCCCTCGGAGGTTGTTGCAGTGGGGGATGTGGTGAAGGTGATTGTTTTGAGTGTGGATGTGCAGAAGAAGCGGATTGGGGTTGTCGATGAAACAGGTGAAGGGGTAAAGATCAGCAGTAAATTTATCAATGTCTATAAACCAATTAAGCAAAAAAATAGCAATTTCTTAGAAACTATCATAAGAGCACAAAATTCAAATAATTGTATATGTTTATACTAATTGTCATTAGCGTATTTAATCTCAGTTGATAACGAGTTTATTTCCTAAATACTAAGTAGATTATCTATACAAAGTAGATATCGTTACTATCAATTTCGATATAGTAATTATATAGAATCATGAACATGATGAATCATAATTCTATATCCTTATGATAAATATACAAATAAGTTTAATCCAGCACTTCTAATTGACACAATTGTGAACTAGTTATATACTAAGATCACTAAATATGGTAAATAAATGAGGTCAATATGAGAAGATTTATAGCTACAGATAATGATAAAGTTTTATCTCTTATCTCCAATTTAATCACAATTTTAACTTTTATTGCATCTCTTACTTCAGGCATTATATATATCTTTATTTCAATAGAATGGGTACTAATTGCAACAATTGTCCTTTTCATAACATTTATTATACTTCTTTGCAAAAACAAGCATTTTGCAAAGTGGCTTTCTGTACATCTAATGAACTCAACAGCACCAGATAAAATATACAAGATATCATCCAGAACAGTACTACACGAGTATATGACCAAGTCGACGGTAAAATGTCGTGATGAGATAAATATAAAACCTCTGCATAGCCATGATGGTATAGATTGATATATGACTCCATGCAAACAAAATTTCCATGTGAATAAACCAATACCGTTAGTCAAAGATCAAACCATTAACATAATAGAATCAATTCATGGTTATCAGCGGTTAGAAGTAGTTTTTAACAATAAAGTGTACAATAAGAGTGATTTGTTAATTAAAACAGGATTTAGTTATAGCGATAACACAGATCCAAAACAACAACTATCTGGTCGTTTGGTTGTTGGGGTCTTTGATATAACAGAAATTCTTTCATTGAAAGTATATTTCCCAACAAGCCTCAACCTTCATAGCATACGCAAGCTAGAATACATTCATTTCACAGACGAAGAACATTATCGTTGTATACTAGAAAAGTACCCAGAATACGATACCTCAAGTTGCAGATATTTCATCAAGTACTCTATCCCAAAGCCAATATATGGTGGTAAATATGTTATTGAGTGGGGTTTGTAATAAATTCACAAAGCACAATAATATGTAAAAGCCATTGCAAGTATGAAATACAAAAAATCAAATCCCATCTCCGTCGGCAACAATATGAATATGCTAGTTTCACCTGTAGACATGCCCCAAGAAGCATATCCCCCTTCCACTAAAGCAGGTAAACCCCCGCCTCCCATCAAATATTACGATTTGAAGGGAGGCATTCAACATGTCAGATCAATACATCGTAAAAACGGACAACGAAGGTTTTTCGGACATTACGGAAACAGTCAGGGAATCGCTTGTCAAAAGCGGCGTGCAGGACGGAATCTGTGTTGTGTACTGCCCTCATACCACCGCCGGTATCACGATCAACGAGAACGCCGATCCCGATGTTGCGCAGGATATCCTGCTGGGGCTTTCCCGCGCGTTTCCGGACCGTCCGGAGTTCCGCCACGTCGGGGGCAATTCGACCGCGCATCTGAAAGCAAGCTGCATCGGATCCAGCGTTACGGTCATCATCCGGGGCGGGCAGCTGGTGCTGGGAGAATGGCAGGCGATCTACTTCTGCGAGTTCGACGGCCCGCGCAACAGAAAATTTACTGTAAGCATTTTTAAAGGCTGACACTGCAAATAATGTTGGAAGGCAGGCTATCCTGCAAAGCAAATTGTTGCCATCTGTGGTATAATACAAATTGTCACCGCCAAAGGCGCTGACTTGGAAGAGGTACGAGGTTCTGATTATTTTAAGCCGTTCTCAGTGTCTTTCACTTCCAACCCCTTAACGGGGTTGGTTTTTATTGGGTGTGGGAGAAAGATAAAGTCCCGCACAACGATAGAGCAGCCATTCCAAGCCCCCATTATAGTATAATTGATAAGATCGGGCTTACTTGTGATTTTATCCAGAAGGAGTTTCCATTGTCGTCATTTGAATCATTGCAAATCATCGAACCCATTCTCCGGGCACTGAAAAAAGAAGAATACCAGGTACCCACTCCCATACAGGCGCAGGCCATCCCGCCGCTGCTTGAGCACAGGGATTTGCTGGGCTGCGCCCAAACGGGCACGGGCAAAACCGCCGCGTTCGCCATCCCGATTTTGCAGCAGCTGTATCAGGAAAGGACGCCGGGCAAACGGAGAGCCATCCAGGCGCTGGTCCTTTCCCCCACCCGCGAATTGGCCACACAGATCAGCACGAGCTTTTCCAGCTACGGCGCGTATCTGGGCTTGAAAAACACCGTCGTTTTCGGCGGCGTATCGCAGGTGCCGCAGGTGTCGCGGCTGAACGCCGGGATTGATATTCTGGTCGCCACGCCGGGACGGCTGCTGGACCTGATGGGCCAGAAACTGGTCAACCTGAAAACCGTACGCTATTTTGTGCTGGACGAAGCCGACCGCATGCTGGACATGGGCTTTCAGCACGATGTGGAAAAGATCATCGCGCAGCTGCCCGAAAAACGGCAGACCATGCTGTTCTCGGCCACCATGCCCGCGGGCATCGAACAGCTGACCAAAACCATCCTGACCGATCCGGTGCGGGTGGCGGTTACGCCGGTATCATCCACGGTGGACAACGTTTCACAGTCCGTGTATTACGTCAACAAGCAGAACAAAATCAATCTGCTTATTCATCTGCTCCGGGACCAAAGCGTGGTTTCCGCGCTGGTGTTCTCCCGTACCAAGCACGGTGCGGATAAAATTGAGCGCAAGCTGACCCAGGTGGGCATCGCCGCCGATGTAATCCATGCCAACAAAAGCCAATCGGCGCGCCAGGCCGCGCTGGGACGGTTTAAAAGCGGGGAATCCCGTGTGCTGGTCGCCACCGATATCGTGGCCCGCGGCATCGATATCGACGAGCTTTCCCACGTGGTGAATTTCGATCTGCCCCAGGTGCCGGAGGATTACGTGCACCGCATCGGGCGCACGGCGCGGGCCGGGGCTACCGGCACGGCCATCGCCTTTTGCGATGAGACGGAGAAAAAGCTGCTCCGGCAGATTGAGAAGCTGATTGACCAGAAAATCACCGTGGTGGAAAACCACCCCTATCCGCTGGTCGAAATGCAGGTTTTCCCCCCGCAGCCTGTAAACAAACCCGCGCCGAGGCGAAATGCAACCAGCCGATTCTATGGCAAATCCAAGGCCCAAAAGGCTCCCTACAAGGCAAACACCAGCCGGTAGTTCCCGCAAGATCAGCAATACACCGCTTCTCTGCACGCAGAGGGGCGGTTTTCCGTTTGCCCGCCGCAGAACGACCCCGGACAAAAGGGTATCCGTATTATATATTATACTCTCGCTGCGCTATAACGCTCTTTTCAGATACGTCATATCCATCAGGCGTACCCCATCGTCGATAATCGGATTGGGATAGTTGTCGGCAAAGAAGTTTTTCAGGGTGTGCGAATACGCAAATCCGCAGCTGTGATAAAACGCCATCATAGCGGGTGTATCGCCGGTTCCCACCAGCATCTGTTTTCCCCGTGTCCGATAGTGATCCACAATGAAGGAAACCAGCTTTTTTCCGTAGCCCATCCTCTGGTATTGCGGCTTTGTCGCAATGTTCTTAAGTTCAAAAATCCCCGGTTCTTCCTCCGTAACGACGCAAATTGCCCGTACGTCGTCATCATACAGGGCAAACATTTCCCCGCGGAACAGGTACTTATAAATCATGTTCTCCTCTTCATCCGCGAGAAGAAGCAATTCCAGATAGTTTGTTTTATCACGGTCCTCAATTTGCAGAATCTTCATGATTGTTCCTTCCTGTTGATCCGTTTCTGTATTCTCCATGCTTTTTATTTTACCGGCTAATGCCACCGAAAACAAGCATATACCGTGCCATACAGCCCGGTATATGCTTGTTTTCTTCATCAGGCTTTCCGCTGCGCCCATTCGCCTGAACGACCGGAATCCCTCCGTGCAAACTGGGGACGCGGGAAGCTCTTGCCGTATTGTGGGAATTGCGGCTCTGCCCTACTTTAGCGTAAGCTGTCCGTAGGCTTCGCCCATATACATGTGCTGGTATCCCTCCGCGTCCGTTTTCGGCGTCGCCAGCAGCTCAAAATTAACAGGCTGCTGGAACAGCATCACGATATCCGAGCCTCCAAACAAGAAGGTGCCCATCATGTCGCCTTTTTCCACCCGCGCGCCCACCTGAACGCTGTCCTCAAAGTTTACGGAGGACACCTGCGACATACCGATGGGCATCACTGCCACCAGCCCGTACCCGTCCGTATCCAAAATCACGCAGCCGCGGGTTTCGATGGTCTGCCAGCCGGGCGTGGTATCCAGCAGCACGTACTTATTAAGCTCCGCGTCCCATTGCGTAATGCCGCCTGCCGCGTCATCCGCCGCGATCAGGCTCACCTCCACCACCGTGCCGCCGACCGGGAAATGATAGCGGTGGTAGTCGTTCACATCCAAAAACGTATGGGTGAGCGTACCGCCCACAAACGCGTCCTGATACGCGCTGTCCGGCCCCAGCAGATTGGGGATGGAATTGAAGTAGCTGGATTTGATCAGTACGCCGTCCTTTTGCACGATATTGGAGTCCCCGTCGATTGCCCACACGCCCTGCGGGGTGGAATCCGCGGGGGCCGTCACCACGGAGGCATCCTCCGCCGAGGCGATGGGCCGCACATCCGGCGAAACCAGATAGCGGGAGAAGAAATCATTGAACGAATGCCAATTATCGGGGGATTCGTACCAGCCCTTGTCCAGGCCGAAGCGGTCGTCCGCCAGGGCGAGCCGGTAATAGCTGTCGTTCCAGGATACCGCCGTGCTCAGGTATTCACCCCACTGTTTGGTAAACTGTATCAGCCAGGTGCGGTACGGTTCCATATACTGGATGGAGTTGTTGTAATATCCCTTCCCCTCCAGCGCCTCCATAGGCTGATCGTTGATAAAGTACAGGTAGTCGATGCTTTGGTCAAGCTTCTCGTACAGCTTGGTGTAGGGCAGCTCGTTTAAAATGTTCCATGGCATCGCCAGCGAGGCCCAGTCTATGTACAGATAATACGCCTCCAGCGTCTGCGCCGGGTTGGTAGCGGGATCCGGGTTAATTTCCTTGGCCAGCTCGATGGACTGGGTCAGCAGCTGTTTCAGGCTGGCGTCATGTTCCACCATTGTGATCAGCTCCCGGGTGATCGGCTGGTGGGCGGCCGTGCCCGCCAGGGCCGCGCAGCAGGAAGTCAGCGTGAGGGTCAGGACCAGGAGAAGGGCCAGTTTGCGCAGCGTGAATGCTTTTTTCATACATTTGCTCCTTTTGCTACGTCTCTTTTTATGTGATAGGATCTTCGTTTGGAACCTTCACCGCTTAATTCTTGCTGGGATCGTCGTGCATCGCGGACGCGCCGTTGCCCTCAACGTTCCAGTTGATCACCTTGGGGATGACCTCGTTCGTCAGCGTCACCGCGTCCGCCAGGGCGTGGGCGGCAATACCGGCAAACAGCTGCGCAGCCACATCGCCATTAGAGCCGGAAGCAAGATACGTCTTGTCCATCTCCGGCATGCCGGCGATCAGCTCCTCCTCCATCGCCCGCCAATGCATGCGGATGGGATATCCCCAGTCCGTCCGGTTCAGCGAGCCCAGCGTATCCAGCCAGCGGTATACGGAATAGGCGCTGTTTGTATCGTAGGTATCACAGTCATAGGTATAGGCCTCCGGGGTGGAGGTCAGGTTGCCGTACATCGGCAGGAACACGCTGAACTCGGCGGTTGAAAGCGCCACCCAGTATACGGCGGGCAGGCTGGGCCGGTACCAGAACAGATGCACCGCAAGCGTGCGGTTGATGCCGATGGGCCGCCATTGGTCGTTCTCATTTACGTTATAGCAGGTATCCTCGTAGCGGTAGCGGGTCAGCTCCATCACGCTGTGCAGCGTTACAGGCCGGTCCGGCGTAAAGAAGAGATCATAGGTGTGATTCACGTCATAGCCCTGCTCCTGCGAGGGGGCGAAATACCGCTGCCCGGCCCATACGCGGATCTGGCTG
Organism: Candidatus Limiplasma sp.; assembly: GCA_963664595.2. GTDB lineage: Bacteria > Bacillota > Clostridia > Christensenellales > Aristaeellaceae > CAXXOK01. Next base: position 32,336 of record CAXXOK010000011.1, read on the forward strand.
TAGTCGCGGTGCGGTTCGCCGTAGGTCAGCGCCGCGTGCGGCTGCCCGTCCATGTTCACCAGAAATCCCTTTTCTTCCGCCAGCCGCCAGAAATCCGGCGAGGCGATTACCGTATCCGCGTCAGTCACATCCACGCAGCCGATCAGCGCGTCGTTGCCGATCACGGCTGCCTTGTCGTCTGGCACCTTCACGGCCAGCCAGTGATGGCCGGAATAGATTTCAATATACCAGGCTTCCGTTTCGTCGGCGATCACCACGCCGTTGCCCTCCGCGCTGCCGTACTGGGTTACGATGCTCCCCAGCCGTTCAATCCCCTCGCGGGCTGTTTGCACGTAAGGGATCACCACCGTGGGGATGCTGTCCTCCGCGATGCCGTTTTCCACATACGGGTCATACTGCAGCACGTCCTCGCCGCCGTATATGCTCTCCGTCGCGGTGATGGATACGCCATATTCGTTGAGCGCGCTCTCCGCCCAAATGCCCGCATTCATGGCCGGTGCGAGCGGGGTCATGACATACTGGCAGCTTTCAGGCGGCAGCTGCATGGCAAAGCCGTTGCAAACGCTGACGTACTCGTAGGGTTCACTCAGGGTCTGGGCGGGCACGGTAACGATCTGGATTGTTTGAAACTCCTCGCCGTCGTCGGTTCGCCCGAATATCAACGATCCGTCGTCGCTGGCGCCGCGGCCGACAATTATGGTCGTGCAAGCCCCTGCAACCGAAGGCAGAACCAGCAGGAAAGCAAGCAGCAGAGCGACCAACTTATTTTGCATTATCGCATACCTCTTTTCAATTTTTCAGAGCCTGCAGCAGTTTTTCGCAATGGAGGTGAAACCGGGCGTACGGTAACCAGTTTGTGGTGTTCCAACGGCTGAATCGTGCTACATTTCCATTGAGCACAATATACCACACATGGTAAAATACTTCAAGAATACAGGCGCTTGCGCCATCCGTATCAGTAGCGGCGAATAGGGTTTGGATTCCGCCTGCAAAAAAGCTCCGCCGCAAACCCACGGCAGAGCCTGTGCGGTGAAACCGCTCCCGTTTACGCCTGTGTTTCACCGAATCCCATAAACAAATAGACGCCCAGCACCGCTGTAAACCCGACCGCGGAAAACACGCTGAAGCGTTCCATAATGCCGAATACCGAGGGCAGCGCTCCTGTGCCGACGGCACCGGCCAGCATCATACCCAGCGCCGCAGCGGCCCATACGGCGAGGGAGCGGTACCGTTTTTCACGGGCGCCGCCGACGATGATCAGCACAAGCGACGCGATGGATAAAAGCACCACCGGCACGGTAACCGCGAACATGTGCATTATGTCCGAAACCGTACCCGCATACCCGCTTCCCGATAATGGAAACATGGCATACCCCGCCGCGGAAATCCAGCTCATGATCACAAACAGGTCGATCCCGACGCGCAGCGGCTTGTTGAGCTTGCCCTGGATGTAGATCAGCACCATCATCAGCGTCACAACGCCGCACAGGTTGTACAATGCCGACAGCCGTTCCCACAGCAGTCGGGAGGGCGCGTCCACCGCGCTCAGGTCGCTGACCGCCTGCGTAACCCAATCGTACCCCGGGTAGGCGGCCGGGGCAAAGAGAACCGCCGCCGTATACGATAGCAGGCTCACAATCCCCAGCAGGCCGCACCATTGAATGAGTTCCTTCTTTTGATGGTTCATTTGCTTTCCTCTTTTCCTTTGGATAATACCACATCATGCGCCTGTGCGTGGCGGTCCGGCCCACCCGCAGGGTTCGGGTTCCGGCAAAGCGAACGTATGGAGGATGATCAGCCGCGATATCCGCCGTTGCGGCAGCAACGAAACGGGTTCCTTTTCAACACCGATCCGACGGCCCCTTGCCGGTGTGCAATCACGGTTCCATTTCTCTGTCCGGGCCGCCGCCCTTTATTATTATTTGGTCAGTTTCCAGTCTTTGCCGCCGCTCGCTCCGTTTCTCCCATCATAGGATGACGAGCCTACCTTCGTCAAACCGGGCGCGCGTCCGGCGGTTTTCCCGGCTTGTGGTGCTGTAAATCGTATGCTATGATGGAAGCACAATCAACCTCATGTTTTCCGTCCGCATGCCGGAGAAGGGATGAATCTCCATGGAACAGCTTTGGACCCGCTGGGAGGATGCCGACCGGTTTTCGGGTGTATTTTCCGTATCCGGCCCCGAGGGGGTTCTGTTTAAAGCATGCCGCGGCCTGCGCAACCGAAGCGAGCAGCTGCCGGTGAACCACGATACCGCCTTTGCCATTGCCTCCGGCACCAAGCTGTTCACGGGCCTTGCCGTGTGCAGGCTGATGGATGCCGGGCGGCTGAAGCCCGAGGATCGCCTGTGGGATCTCCTGCCCGGTGATCTTGGGCAAATCGACAGGCGCGTCACCATGCGTCACCTGCTCACACACACCTCCGGCGTCGGGGATTACATTGATGAGGAAGCCGACAACTGTACGGAGCAGCTGCTGGGCCTGTATGAAAAATATCCGGTATACCTGTGGGAGAATCTTCCGTATTATCTGCCGATGATCACCCCGCTCACGCCCAAGTTTGCGCCCGGAGAGCGCTTCAGCTATTCCAACGCGGGTTTCGTGCTGCTAGGTTTGGTGGTTGAGGCTGTCAGCGGTATGCCGTATCAGGAATTTGTCCGCCGGGAAATCATTCAGCCGCTGCGCCTGCGGCACACGGGCTTTTACCGGTCGGACGCACTGCCGCCGAACACGGCCCTGGGGTATTATCTGGACGAAAGCACCGGGCAGTGGCGGCACAATCTGTTCCGCCTGCCCATCGTGGGCGGCAGCGACGGCGGCCTGTACACCTGTGCGGACGACCTGAACACCCTGTGGCGCGCCGTGTTCGAGGGCCGGGTTCTGTCCGCCGCCATGCTTGCGGCCTTTAGCCAAGCGCAGGCCGTGCGGGATGGCGAGGGCCGCAGCTACGGGCTTGGCGTGTACCGGTACGACAGGAATGGCCATACAGCCTGGTACGCGGTGGGCTCGGATTTTGGAATCGACTTTTTCACGGCGTACTTTCCCGATCAGCAGGTATCGGCATCCGCTCTGGGCAATACGGAGCTGAATACCTTCCCCCTGCTGCGCGCGCTGTTTGACAAACTGCTTATATAACAACCCCGCCTCAGCCAAAGGAGAGAGTCTTATGGGAACGGTTCTGTGCTTTGTCCCCGCGCGGTTTGCGGAATTTGAAATCACGCTGGCGCTGCATGTGCTGCGGGATATCGGCGAGAAAAAGATTGTCACGGTCGGCTATACCCAAGAGCCCGTCACCTCGTTCAACGGCCTGCGCTGCGTTGCCGATATCACCCTGGAAGAGGCGGCGGCGCTGCCGGATGTCGAGGCGTTTCTCATGCCCGGCGGGCCGATCTGCGAGCGCAACGAAGCGCTGGTTTCCTTGATTCAAAAGCTGGACCGGCAGCAGGCGCTGCTGGCCGCCATCTGCTTCGGGCCGCAGTACCTGGCGCGGGCGGGGGTGCTGAACGCCCACCGCTTCACCACCTCCTGCCGACCCGACCACATGAAGGCGCTCGGCCTGCCGGATCCCTTCCCCCGCGCGCACTTTGTGGAAGACCGCGTGGTAACGGACGGTAACGTGATCACCGCGCAGGGTGAAGCCTTTGTGGACTTCGCGTTTGCCATTGCCGGCGCACTCGGCCTGTACGCAGCCCACGAGGAAGATTTAAAGTGGCTGTACCACACCATCCTCAACCGCTAACACTTATAGCGTGCGGAATTTTTTCAGCGCCAGTGTGTTCACGGCCCACAGCACCGCACCGTAGCCGATGAGCACCGCGCCGTACAGCCAGATTTTATCAAACCCCGCGCCCTCGATCAACACCCGGCGGATGGCCTCGGAGCTGTAATACACAGGCATGAGATACCCCAGATTGCCCAGCCCGAAGGGAATGGTATCCTGCGGGATGAGCCCGCAGAAGAATACCTGTGGGATGATCAGGATGGGGATGAACTGCACCACCTGCATTTCGGATGAGGCCGCGATGGACACCAGCGCGCCAAACAGCACCGCCACCCCCGTGTTGATCAGCATCAGCAGAAATATCAGGCCTACGCTGCCCGCGCATGGCATTTTCAGCACGTAGAGCACATACACCACCACCAGCAGCGATTGGAGAACGGCAAAAAAGCCATATCCCAGGGTGTAACCCGTCATCACCTCCCAGCGGCGGATGGGCGTCATCATCAGCCGCTCCAGCGTGCCGCCGGTCCGCTCGCGCACCAAAGTCATACCGGAGATCACAAACACGAAGAAAAACGACAGGAACGCCAGAAACACAAACCCCATCGACTGGAAGGTGGAAGCGCCCTCGTTGTACACCACATGGGCCCGCACCGTAACCGCCTGGGGGATGGCGGCCATGGCCTTCTGCAGCGCCTGCAGGGCCTGGGCGCTTTTCAGCGTGTTTTCCAAAATCCAGGTATGGATTGCTGCCTGGTCACGGGTGATGACCATATCGATGTCCTTGCGGTCAATCAACAGCTGCCCCTCACTGCCATACTCCAGCGAAGCCAGGTCCACCAGATGGATATCCTCCGCCTCCAGCGCCGTAACGATCGCTACGGGCAGCGCGCTTTCATCCACCGCCAGGGTGGGGATATAGCCGGAATCGCCGAGCAGGAAAAATATAAGTGTAAACATCAGGATCGGGGCAAACAAAATCATGGCCAGCGTACGCTTGTCGCCCAGCATTTGACGGATCACACGGATCGCAATCCCTTTCATATCAGCACGCTTCCTTTCCCGCCGCCCGGAAGAACAGCTCTTCCACCCGGCCCGTACCGGTGGAGGCAAGGAGGGCGTCCACCGCGTCATAATGGATCAGCCTTCCGCCGTAGAGCAGCGCGGCTTTGTCGCACTCGGTCACCTCGTCCATCACATGGGTGGAGATGACCAGCGTGATTCCCTTGCGTTTCATGGCGGCAAAGGTGTCCCACACCGTGCGCTTGAGCACGGGATCGATGCCAACGGTCGGCTCGTCCAGCAGCAGCAGCCTGGGCTCGTTGAGTAGGGCCGTTGCCAGGGACAGCCGTTTTTTCATGCCGCCGGAATAGTACTTGACCGGTTTTCTGCGGTCCTTCGATAAATCCAGAAGCTCAAGTACCTCGTCTATGCGCTCCTTTTTGCGCTGCTTGTCCATTTTGAACAGCGAGCCGTAAAACTTCAGGTTATCCTCGCCAGAAATATCGTCGTACAGGGCGTCGTTTTGCGGCATGTAGCCGATATCCTGCAGTACCTCCAGGCTGGGCACCTGCCGCCCCTCAATGGCGATGCTGCCGCCGTCGGCCGGGATTGCCCCAAGCAGCAGACGGATCAGCGTCGTTTTGCCCGCGCCGGATGGCCCCAGCAAGCACAATATGCCGCCGCCCGCTAGGGTAAAGGTGATTTTGTTGAGCACCGGTTTGCCAGAAAAGCCCTTGGATACCTGGTTTACATCAATTTCCATCGTTCTGTTTCCCCGCAATCCTGTATTCATTCTGTAAAAAAGCGTCCGCGATCAGCCCGGCATGGGTGTGAATGTATGCCTCCCTGTCTTCTCCGCCGTGGAACAGGCAGTAGCACAGGCTAGCCCCCATCAGGGAGCTTGCCAGCCATTCCAGCCAGTCCTGCTGCCGCGCGCCGCCGGGCTGCGCCCGGCCGCCGATCAGCTTATCCACGTTTTCAAGCGCCCGGCCGCGGATCCCCATCAGCATATCCCGGATATCCTCGTGATGCTTCGCCTCAAAAATCAACATGCGGAACAGGGCGTTGTACTGGATAAAATTGCGCAGCGTCGCATGGCACAAAGCGAGGATATCCGCCCGGAGATCCTCCGTTTTCCGGCCGGGGATCTCCCGCAGGCCAAATTTCTCCGAGATATAGCCCAGCACCCTGTCAAACAGCGTCCGCTTATCGCCAAAGATGCGGAACAGCGTTACCTCGGCAACCCCCGCCTGCGCCGCGATGGCTTTGGTGGTAGCGGCCGCAAACCCATGGATTTCAAATTCCCCCATCGCCGCAAGAAGGATCTTTTCTTCCGTACTCATGATGTCCTCCTTATGAAATGTTAGTAATCGCTAACGCACATCATAGTCCATTGTTATTTTTTTGTCAACATTGACAAATGATTGCATTGAGCGCGTTCTTCCGCTTGATACTATTTGCATAAAATTAACTGCTGGGCTATAATACGGATAGTGTTATGCCAAAATGAAGTGAGTATATCCCTCTCTGTGAAAACCGTGAGTTTCCAGTCCCGCCGTAAAAATCGAAATGGGAGTAAATACTATGAGTATCAACAGAATAGATACCAGAGAGCGCAGAGCTATTCAACGTGCCTTTTTTCGCTTCTTTCCTCTGCTGATCCTCCTCTTTTTGCTGTTCTCGCTGCTGCTCAGCTACCGTCACTTCAACAAAACACAGCAGACGATCATCAGCCAGCAGCAGTCTGAGATTGTCGCCTCCATGATTGAGTACCGCAATTATATCTCCTACATGACCTCCATCGTACGCAACATCGAATCGGACTATATCGAGCTCGTTGCCAACAAACAGCAATCGGATGCCTTTGAAGCGCTGTTCATCAATAACATACGGGAATATCCCATCATCGGCCAACTGCGCATGTTGGATTCCGCTGGAATGGAGCTCATCCGGGTGGACCAGACAGACGGTCAGCCCTACGTTTTTCAGCCCTCTGAGCTGCTAAATAAATCCGACCGTTATTTTTACCAGGAAACCACGCTGTTGGGCAAGCACCAGTTCCTGTTTTCCGTTTTGAACCTGTATATGGAAAACGGAGAAATTCAAACGGATCCCGTTACCGGGGAGACAATCCCCGTGCTAAAAATCAGCTCTCCCCTTGAAACGGGCACCCAGCGCATCGGATATTTTGTGGCCACGTTCCTGATGCGGGATTATCTGGACCAGATGCGCGGCTCTCTGGGCTGCGGCGGATGCTATGTGCTGATCACCGACGGCAACGGCTATCTGCTCAACGATGAAAACGACAGCAACAACTTTGGCTTCTGCTATGGCGAAGCCTACGAACAGCATTACCGTACCATCCAAACGTTGTTTCCGGGGTTGGATCTTTCGGCAGAAAGCGGATCGCTGATACAGGGCAACAAGCTATGCTCCTATACCGCGTTTGAAAATATCTATGACCGCAGCAAGGATTATTTTGTTTCCGAGGCCGCAAACGACAGGATTATCTTTTATGTGTATTACGATGAGCACTCCGCCTATGCGGACGATTTGCATTACTCCTATTTTCATCACCTGATCGCCTCCTGGCAAACGCAATTGCTTGCAGCCGTCGGGTTGCTGCTGCTGTATTTGCTGACGATCATCCTGATCTTTTGCTATGACCGTACCCGGTTTATCGACCTGTTTTCCGATAACCGCTACTCCAGAGCCATGATCAAGCAGGCGCTCAGCCACCATCAGTTTGAGAATTACTATCAGCCGATCATCAACATCCAGGACGGATCGGTGCTGGGGATCGAAGCGTTGTCCCGCTGGAATCTGCATGGGCAGATTCTTGAGCCCGGCATGTTTATGGATGAAATCCAGCACTACCGGCTGGGACAGATGCTGGATGAAAATGTGTTCCGCTGTATGCGCAGGGACTGGAAGGTGATGGAGAAACACTCCGAATTTAAAGATACCTTCATCTCCATCAACTGTTGCCAACAAACCTTTTCCAGCCTCATCAAGGATCCGCCGGCCACCATCATCCAGCTTACGGAGGAAGAAAAGGCGTATGTTGTGCTGGAGCTTGTGGAAAACATTGTCTTTAACCAGGATACGCAGGACAGGATCCGCGAGATGTATAAAAACAACATCCTGTTTGCAATTGATGATTTCGGCACCGGCAACTCCAACATTTCCTTCATCCGCAGCCTGGAAAACCTGAAGGTGAAGATTGACCGCACCTTTGTGCCCATTCATCTGAACAACAGCAAGGAGCGCGTCATTATCGAAGCCTTTGTGAAAATGTTCATTGATCAGGGGATGCGGCTGATTGTGGAAGGCGTGGAAACGCAGGAGCAGTACCAATACCTGAAATCATTGGGCATTGTCGGCATCCAGGGCTTCTATTTTTCCAAGCCCATGATGCTGGAGGATCTGATCTGGTTCATGCAAAAACGGGTTTATGCCGACAAGCTGAAGTAGTTCCCGGCATCAGCACGCCAAAGCCTGTGCAAGCGGGCTTTTTCCTTTCCCGGGGATTTTCTTGTGCAATCCCCGCAAAGCTTATATAATAAAGCTGCAATAAGCACGGTTCGAAAATCAGGACGGCAGGCCCGCCAATCTGCCGCCGTCCCCAAAAAGGAGCACCAGCATGAAGGCAGTCATACTCGCCGGCGGGTACGGCACCAGAATATCGGAAGAATCCCAGTTCAAGCCCAAGCCCATGATTGAGATCGGGGGCATGCCCATCCTGTGGCATGTTATGAAGCATTATACGCAGTTTGGGTTTCACGAATTCATCATCTGCGCGGGCTATAAGCAGCAGGCGATTAAGGAATGGTTTGCCAATTACTTTATCAACACCTGCGATGTGGACCTTTGACATGACCCAGGACAACCGGGTGGTAATCCACAACCGCCGTTCCGAGCCCTGGAAGGTGACCGTGGTGGACACCGGGCTGGACACCATGACCGGCGGACGCCTGAAGCGCATCCGGGAATACCTCGGGGATGATACCTTCTTCCTGACCTACGGCGACGGCGTAAGCGATGTGGATCTCGCGGCCACGCTTGCCTTCCACCGCAGGCACGGCAAGCTGGCCACCATGACCGCCATCCCGCCCATCAGCCGCTTTGGCGTGATTGATCTGCAGGGCGACCGGGTGGTTTCCTTCCGGGAAAAGAGCCAGGCTGACGTCAGCTGGATCAACGGCGGATATATGGTGCTGGAGCCTGGCGTGATCGACTACATCGAAGGGGACGCCACCATGTTCGAGCGCCAGCCCATGGAAAGCCTGGCGGACGACGGACAGCTGATGTGCTTCCGCCACACAGGTTTCTGGCAGTGCATGGATACCCTGCGCGATAAGGAAAAGCTGGAAAAACTGTGGGCTGGCGGCAACGCGCCCTGGAAGCTGTGGGACTGACCTGCGGAGAACGGGGGGTTTTCATGACTGATCTCAACTTTTATCACGGCAAAAAAGTATTCGTTACCGGCCATACGGGCTTTAAGGGCGCCTGGCTTTGCCATGTTCTGCGCACAGCGGGCGCGGAGGTAACGGGCTATGCGCTGGCCCCGCCCACCACGCCCAGCCTGTTCGATCTCACAGGCCTTGCGGCCGACGTACGTTCCATCACCGGCGATATCCGGGACCTGCAGGGCCTCCGGGACGCCATGAACGCCGCCCGGCCGGACATCGTGCTGCACCTGGCCGCGCAGCCCCTCGTGCGCGAGGGCTACCAAAGCCCTGTGTATACCTTCGAAACCAACGTGATGGGCACGGTAAACCTGCTGGAATGCGTGCGCCATTGTGCCAGCGTGCAATCCGTGGTAAACGTGACCACCGATAAGGTGTATTTGAACCGAGAATGGCCGTGGGGGTACCGCGAGCACGAGGAGCTGAAAGGGCTGGATCCCTATTCCAACTCCAAGTCCTGCTCGGAGCTGGTTACCTACAGCTACCGGCATTCGTTTTTTGAGGGCCGGGACGGCGTGCCCTCCCTGCCCGTTTCCACAGCGCGCGCAGGCAACGTGATCGGCGGCGGCGATTTTGCCAAGGACCGCATCATCCCCGATTGTGTGCGGGCGGCTATCGACAAAAAGCCCATCATCGTGCGCAATCCATACTCCACGCGCCCCTACCAGCATGTGCTGGAACCGCTGTTTGCGTACCTGATGATCGCGCAGCGGCAGTACGAAAACCCTCACCCTGGCCGGAAACTACAACGTAGGTCCGGACGACGAGGGCTGCTTTGCCACCGGCGCGCTGGTGGATTTGTTTATCGAAGCCTGGGGCGAAGGGCTGCGGCGCGTGGACCAGCCGGACGGCGGCGTGCACGAAGCCAATTACCTCAAGCTGGATTGCTCCCGGCTGAAAACCGTGTTCGGCTGGCAGCCTCGCTGGCAGCTGCCCACCGCCGTGGAAAAGACCGTGGAATGGACGAAATGCTGGCAAAACGGCGGCGATGTGAACGCCTGCATGGCGGAACAGATTGCGGACTATCTCGGCTGAGCCCGTACACCCTGCTTTATAGATCTTCCGCGGCGCTGCACGGTGCGGCGCCGCTTTTATCGCTCATGATCCTTTCTTTTTCTGTGCGTTCTGTAACGTTTTGCCCTTGCAAAACCATATAGGGTTGAAGCCGGAAAGCTTCCGCGGCATCCAGCACAGGCCGGAAGGAAAATGCCATGCCAGTGAAATGATGTAAAAGTCCCCCGCTGTACTTCACGCCCGATCGGAGGCCCTATGACGGTTGACGAAACGGTTCTCTCCTCCCTCTTTGAAGAAAACTACGCCCTGCTTTACCGCGTGGGCCGGGTGTTTCTGGGTTCATCTGCGGCGCAGGCGGACCTCATTGAGGATCAAATCCAGGAAACCTTCGTGCTGGCCTGGCGGCACCGGCAAAAGCTGGAAGCCCATCCCAACCCCGGCGGGTGGCTGGTGGAAACCTTTCGCCGCTGTTTGATGGCGCAGTGCCGCAAGCTGGGCCGGGAGCGCCAGCGGCAGGCCTTTTCGCTGGATCGTGACGATGCGCCGGACATGGCCGATGCCTCCGTTCCCACGCCGGACAGCTTTGTGCACGGCGCGGAGCAGCTTGCGCTCCTCCGCCGCCTGCTGGGAGAGCCGGACGCGGAACTCTTTCTGCGCTACTGCGTGCAGGGGCAAAGCGCCCGGCAGCTTGCCGCGGATTACCATATGAGTGAAAGCGGCGTGCGGGTGCGGGTATCACGGCTCAAGAAAAAGCTGCTGGCCAACCGGGAGCTGTTCCTTTGCGTAGTCGCGCTGCTGGCCCTTGGCACACGCATGGGAGGATTCCGATGAAACAGAGTAAACACCGCTTGCGCCCGCTGGGCGCGGGAATGCAGGATACCTATACACGCGGCGAGCTGCTGGCCCTGTGCAAAAGCGTGCTTTTTACCCGCGCCAGGCGGATGGATACCACGCTGCTTTCCGAAGCGCTGCACGCACTGGACGAGCGGCCGGACGCCGAGGCTGCACCTCACCAAAGCCTGGTATGGACCAAAATCATCGCACGCATACAAACCCCCGTCCGCGTGCCAGGGCGCAGGCTGGCGCTTACCCTTGCGCTGATCGTGCTGCTGCTCACACTTGTGGGCGTCGGCCTTGCCTGGGTGTTCCACCTTGGGGTGCTTACGTTCCCGTCGGCGTCGCTGCGCCAATACCCAAGCGTTGAAACCGAGGCCGCGCAGGCGCTGGTGCAGACGGACCTGTATACCGCCCGGTATGAGCACTGCGAGCTCCGTGTGCGGGAGGCCGCCTTTGACGGCCATCAGATGATCCTCGTCTATTCCCTACGGGACACGCGGGACGGCGCTGTTCTGACCGAGGACGACCGGGTGCTGTCCTCCATCGCGGCCGCACAGCTGGATGGGATCGGCTGCTGCGATTATCTGACCGTGGACGGGCAGGACGTGTATCTGGAAGACACCTTCCAGCTCCCCGGTGAAGAGCCTGCGGAAATGCTCTATTACCTTTCCGCGACCCTTCCTGAGGAAATGCAGGTTTCCGAGGTGATCACGGTGCAGATGCCCATCGGCGAGCTGGATCTGCAAACCCGTACGCGCCTGCACAGCGACGTACGGTTTACCATGGCTACCGCACAGGCGGCGCAAACCGCTTTATCCGCCGATCCTGTAACCGCCCAATGGGATACTCTGGTTGTGGAGGTTGTGCGCGCCGATTTCTCCCCCCTGCACGGGCTTGTGGAGGTGGCCTACCACGCGGCGGACGCGGATCAGCCCTGCGTGCCGCTTGAGCTTCGGCTGTTTACCCCGGACGGCAGCCCGGTTGGGCAGGCGCGCCCCTCCGCCTATGCCAGTAAAAACGGGCTGGATATCGACGCCATCATCACCCAGTATATTCCCGCCGGGACGTGGCCGGAGCCGATGGTGCTCGCAGCCACGCTCGCGGACGGCAGCATGGATTTTGACCATGTCCTCCCTCTCGCATGGAAAGCTGAATAAAACCTTTCCGCATCTGTAACGTTTGGCGGCCGCAGCGACATAGATAAAGGAAAGCGTAGTTCTATTCCATACTCAATTATGATGGAGGTATCCCCCATGAACAAGATGATAGCCACTGTACTGTGCCTCGCCATGGCGCTGATCCTGCTGTATCTGCCTTCCGCCGGATGTGCGGAAGCACGGGACGCGCAGGGGCGTTCCCTGTACCTGGAGATCCCCTATGATACGATTACGCCGGAGGGTGAGCGGCAGCTATTAACGGATGCGTTTGGGGACATCCGTTATAACGAGTACGGGAAACCCCTCATCACAGATTTTGGATATACCTTTTACTTCACGGTCAATTTCAGGGAATCCCTGGTTGGCGCAGACAGAATCCTCCTGGGCAGAGAGGGCGACGAGCGGGCTGAAGGGGATGCTCTCATCGCCCTGTCCGAGCAGGATATCCTTCAATTTGTGGATATGGACGCACAGCTTGTTCAGCGGTACGGCGAGCCGAATTTCCGGTTTTTCTTTACGAACGCCAAAAACTATCACATGAAGGGGCAGACAAGGTTTATGCTTGCGGGCAGCGTTTGGGACGCGGAGCAAATGGCGGAGATCTGCCGCAAGGATGGGTATCTGGAAGCTTATACCTGTTGGGATAATATCACGCTCCGGTTATGGATTAACAGGCTTACGGACACTGCGCGCGGCAACTATTCCCGTCTGTATCTGTCCTTCTACAGCGAGCTTTACCCCAAAGAGCCGCCTTACGAAATCATCGATTTTCCACCGGTCACCGGCGATTGATTTGCCGTCACAAACGAGAGGGAGGCTACCGGCATGCGGAAAATGTTACAGACAGTATGGTTAAGCGTTGTGCTCCTGTTGGTCTGCCTTTCCAGCACAGGCTTTGGTACGGCGCAGGACGCCGGGGGGCTTCATCTGTACCAGGGTATTCCCATGGAGGGAACCACCCCGGATACCGTATCACAGATTCTGCTGGAAAACCTGAACGCCGTCTTTGAGGTTTCCGAGGTGGTTTGGAGCGGCAAAGCCTATGATATAAAAGATTCCGGCTATGAGTGGAACCTGCAGGCGGACTTTGACGAGAATTATATCGGCATCAACCGGATTCTGCTCAACAGCGCACAGCCGGCCCGGATGTCGGCGGATGAATTCCCCGCGCGGGTGCAATCGGATTTTTTACAGTTTCTCGATGTGGAAGCCCGGCTTACCGCCCTGTACGGCGAGCCGGACAGCCGGTACTTTTATACCGTTCACGATCCCGACGGCAAAACCCGCAAATACATGCTGCAAGGCGGCGTCTGGGCGCTGGAACCCATGCTGAACGTATGCGAGCAGGACCATTGGTTTTGGGCGTACTCCCTGTGGGGCAACGTACTCCTCAAGGCATGGGTGGACAGGGACAACACAAACACTCTCGGGCAGTGCCTGTCCCGCGTTATGCTGTATTACTACCCTGATCTGAAAACGGCGGACGGTATTCTGGCCGTCGCCATCGGCGTGTATCCGCCGGACGGCCGCGAGTGATGGGCAGGCGGCGTACCTGTATCCATTCTTAGCACACGGCTTCAACGCCGGTTATCCGTGCAATCCATCCAATCAAAACATGGCCACGAACGGAGGTAATCCCCATGCAAAAAGCTCTGCTTCGGTTCTTCAGCCTGGCAGCGGCGCTCATCCTGTTCTGCCTGCCCCGCGCTGGGTACGCGGACACCGCGCAGGAGCTTCACCTGTACCTCGGCATTCCCTTTGACGCGGTTACCCCGGCGGCTGTCGGGCAGGCCTTGCTGGACAGCTTCGGGGAGGTTACCCCCGGAGAATACGGCGATTATCTGGTGGATGATTTCGGGTACGCTTTCCGGATGACCGTTTCTTTTCACGACGATCTGAAAAGCGCGTACAGGATTTTTCTGGGCAGCGCCGAAAACGGCTGGGGAACAGACGACGAATTCCCGGCGCTGATCCGGCGGGATATCCTGCAATTTCTGGATATGGAAGCGCAGCTCACCGCGCGCTGGGGCGGGCCGGACATCCGGTATTTTTATACGGACACCACCCGCTACGGCCTGAACGGCTTCACCCGGTTCATGTTTCCGGGCGGCGTTTGGGACGCGGAGCAAATGATGCGGGTCTGCGAAGAGGACCGGTACCTCGTGGCATTTTCCCAGTGGGGCAACGCCACCCTCCGGCTCTGGGCCGACTGGAAAAACGAAAAAAAGTTCGGATATCTGACCAAGCTGGATTTGTATTTTGACAATGAGCTTCCGGATACGCAACCGCCGGACATCGTTGCCTATCCGCCCGCCAATATTGAGTAGACCGAACCCTTTGATCACCTGTAAGGAGGTACTCCCATGAAGCGCAAAACAGCCGTTATACTCTGCCTGTTCCTGCTGGTCTGGATGTCCGCCCTTCCCGCCGCCGGGCAGGAAACGGCACAGGAGGGGCGCACGATGCATCAGTTCCTCGGCCTTCCCTTTGAAACCGCCACGCCGCACGATGTGGAGGCGGCGCTGTTGGAAGCATATGGGGTGAGCTGGATTCCAAATCACGAATTTTATCTGTCCGACGGGATTACGGTGTTCGGTCACGAATTCAGCTTCGGGATTGAGTTCAATCCCGATCAGGTTGGCTTTGTCCGGTTGTACCTGTCTCCGGCGCACCGCAATATATGGTCGGGCGAAACTGAGGAGTTTACGCAGATGCTCCGGCGTGATATCGCGGATTTCATGCTGCTGGACAATCTGATTTCTGAGCAGTACGGCCCGCCGGATGTGCGCTGTTTCCGCACCGGCGGAGAGAAGTACAACGCGCAGGGCACCGTGGTCGCCATGTTTTCCGGCGGCGAGTGGGACGCGGACCGGCTGATGGAGTTGTTCCGGACAGACAACGGCAATCTGGTTTACGCCGTATGGGGCAATGTGGAATTGCAGTATTGGGTGATCTGGCGCGATGCCGGGCCGAAAAAATCCAAGTCCTGCATTACGCTGTATTATCATGATATCCCGTGGTTCCCCGGGGTTACGCCCGATACCCTGCTGGTTTACCCGCCCGCCGACAGCAATTGACATCCCTGCCCGCCCAACGAAACGGAGGATTTATGAAACACAGATCAACCGCCCTGCTGTGCCTGCTCGCCGTATTGCTTTTGTGCCTGCCCTGCACCGGATATGCGGAAACGGCAGCCGAACGCGTTTTGCATCCCTTCCTCAGCCTTTCCTTTGATACCGCAACGGCGGATGATGTGGAGCAGGCCCTGCTGGCCAACTACGGCGTCGGCTGGGATCCGGGGTCAACAAACCATGTACACAGCGGCATAACGGCCTTCGGCTATGAGTTTGCCCTCAGCGTATGGTTTCGCGCCAATCAGGAAATCGGCTTCGACCGCGTCATCCTGAGCCCGGCCGACCGCAGCATCTGGGGCAAAGGCACGGAAGAGTTCATGGCCATGCTCCGGCGGGATATCGCGGATTTTATTGCGCTGGACGGGCAAATATGCCAGGAATACGGCGAGCCGGACTGGCGGTTTTTCCGCGTGAACGGAGAGGAATACAACCCTTCCAAGCACAATGCCACGGAGTATATGTTTGCGGATGGCCTGTGGAACGCAGAGCAGATGCTTTCGCTTTGTGAAAAGCAAAAGTCACTCCGTGCCTTTACCGCCTGGGGCAATGTGGTACTCGATTATTGGGTATATTGGGATCAAAGGCCAAACCGGAACGCAAAAAGCTCTATAACCCTATATTACTACAACTTCGTCAACGATTGGGATCCCTCCACCATTGCCGGTTTCCCGCCCGCCGCAGACTGACCCTGTTCCTGTAATTTCATCCCTTGGGCGGGAATAAATATTTCTGTTGATCCGTTATGTTCCCGGACAGTATAATAAAGCCGTAGCCCCCTATACGGCATGGTCTATCCGGGCCGGAAAGCCCATCAAAAGGAGAGATGACGGATGAAGAATATCAAAGGATTTCTGATTGTTTGCCTGCTGTGCCTAACCCTGCTCCCGATCGGCGCGTTTGCCGCCGCGGCCGAGCCGCTGTTTGAAGCGGCGGTTTCCCTGCGGGAGGGGGACGCCCCCACGCAGTTTCGCGTAACCCAAAGCGCGGAGCCTGCCGCCGACTGGCCCGATGAAGCCGCGCTTGCCATGGAAGTAACCCCGCCGGATGCGGCAAGCTATACGCTTCTCTTTCCCTGCATGGAAGGCGTGGAATACGACATCGCCGCGCAATATCTGTATTTTGAAGATATGAACGGCGACGGGATCCTGGATGTAGGCGCGCTGTACGCACAGGGTGCGTCCAACATCTCCTATACCTATTATTTATTCGATCCCGCCGACGGTCAGCTGCACTATGCATCGCAGCTCGGCATCCTCTCCAACGCCTATTACGACCCGGACAAGCAGGTGATCCTCGCGCAGGAAAACGACGGCGTGATGCTGCAATACTATTCCCTGTTCGGGTTTGCGGACGGAACGCCCGTAGCGCTTGGCACCGCCGAGATGGAAGTGCTGGAAGCCGGCAAGAGCTTCTCCATCCACACCCTGGTGCAAGCGGCCGACGGCGCGGTGCTGCTGGATGAAACAGTTCCCTTTGACGGCGCCAACGCCGACACATGGAACGCGCAGTATGAAGCCCTGCTGCAGATACTCACGGGCATCAGCCCGGTGGATGCCGCAGGCACGCCTGCCGTATAATCCAATCCATCCAAGACGGCGCTCCATCGCCGCCTCACGTTTGACATACGCAACGACTGAACGAATATCATACGGAACATAAGTTTTTCGCAGATTGGAACCTGAGACTTTACCGTATCCTTGAAGAAAAACCGCAGGCATAGGCAACTATGGCCAGGGTAAGGGTACGGCAAAAGACTCAGGTTTCTATCTGCGTAATATTTCATAGGACAGGGCACTTCCAAAACGGGATAAAGTATGCTACTATATTGTTAATCTTTTAACAATGGAGATGAATGGCAATGGCAGTCACGGCAACCGCAACGCTGATGGATGACAAAATGAAGTTTGCCTGCACAGCGGGAGCTCACTCTCTCGTTACCGACTATACACCGCCTTACGGCGGCGGAAACGGCCCCACATCACTGGAGCTGTTTTTAGCTTCGCTCTGCTCATGCCTTGGCGGATCAATGGCCGTGCTGCTGCGCCATGGCGGCAGGCGGCTGAACGGCATCACCGTAAGCGCCGCCGGTACGCGCAGGGAAACACATCCCACCTCCTTTGAGCACATTGATCTCCAGGTGCACGTTCAATCCCCGGATGTCTCACAGGCGGATATCGATCATGCGGTAACGCTTTCCGAGGAAAGGTTCTGCCCTGTCGCGGCAATGATCAAAGGAAATGTGTCCCTCACGATTACGGCAGTGCTGGACCCGGTAACCGCTGAATAAGGCGCTTACCCAATATGGCAAAAGCACCGGCCCATAGGGCCGGTGCTTCAGGCTGTCAAAGAACCTCTTCGGGTCGTTATCGCCGCTCGCTTCATAGCGCCTTGGGCGCTGTTCGCTCGCTTACCCCTTTGTTGTTACGCAAGCCTTTGGGGTTCCACCCCAATCCCCGGCAGGGGTTTCACCCCTGCACCCTGACCAGGGCTTTCAGCCCTGGACCCATTTTTTAACAGGCAAAAGCACCGGCCCATAGGGCCGGTGCTTTTGTCCCTTCCGTGTGCAGGGCGCCAAACACTTGGTTTGCGATTCATGCTACTTCAAGCCTTACGGCTGTGTTCCCCAATCGGCAAACAATCCGCGTAAGAACCGTTTATTTTTCCAGCCGGATCACGTTCCAGCTCAGGGCCGGGAGCGTGATTTGCAGCTTGCCGCCGTCCATTTGGCCCGCATCGCCCGGCGCCGGGGCTACGGTATCGGGAGCCGTTTCGGTGTTAATCGCCTTAACGTCGTCATGGTGCAGCACACTGTGTTCTACCACCCGCAGGCTGCCAAACGCGCGCAGATCGGCCTGCAGCTCCACAGCCTCGCTCAGGCTGCGGTTTATGGCAAAGATCGTCACGCCGCCTTCATCCGTCAGGGTTGCGGCGGCATCCACCAGCGGCACCGCGTCGTAATCCTTACAAGCGTAGGTTGGGCATTCAATCACCGGGCGCAGCGCTGTGCCGCGCCCAAGCGTGGAGGCCTGCATCAGCGGGTAGAAAATGGTCTGCGCCCACACGCCGCCGCCTGTGCGCGTCATAATCGGCGCAATCACATTCACCAGCTGCGCCATGCAGGCGATCTTCACGCGGTCTGCATTGCGTATCAGCGTTATCATCATCGCCCCCACCAGCAGGGCATCCTCAAAATTATACACATCCTCCAGCAGCGGCAGGGCGCGTCCCCAGCGGTCGCTCTTATGCAGCTCCTGATCCTGCTGCATGGAGTGGTACCAAACGTTCCATTCGTCAAACGAAAGATTGATTTTTTTCTTGCTGCGCTTCTTCGCACCCACGGCATCGCAGATGGAGACAACCTCCCGGATAAAATCATCCATCTCCAGGCTCCGGGCGAGGAAATGGGGCGTGTCGTTATCCTTGTTGCCATAGTAGCGGTGGAGGCTCAGGTAATCCACATTCTCGTAGCACTCGCTGAGCACATCGTATTCCCAGGTTGCGTAAGTCGGCATCTCACGCGAGGAGGAGCCGCAGGCAACCACCTCAATGCGATTATCGACCCACTTCATCACCTTAGCGGCCTCGTTGGCGATACGGCCGTACTCGTAAGCGGTCTTCTGCCCCATCTGCCACGGGCCGTCCATCTCGTTACCCAGGCACCACAGCTTGATATCAAACGGGTTCTTCGCGCCGTTTTTCACACGCAGGTCGCTGTAATAGGTGCCGGACGGATGGTTGGCATATTCCACCACATTGCGGGCGTCGTCCACGCCGCGTGTGCCAAGGTTGACGGCATACATCACGTCGGACTGCGCTTCCCTTGCCCAGTCCACAAACTCGTGCAGACCCACCTCGTTGGTCTCGGTGGTAAACCAGGCCAGATCCAGACGGCTGGGCCGCTTATCGCGCGGGCCTACGCTGTCCTCCCAGTGAAAGCCGGACACAAAGTTGCCGCCCGGGTACCGCACCATGGGCACGTTCAGCTTGCGCACCATCTCCATCACGTCGCGGCGGAAGCCGTTTTGATCGGCCGTGGGATGCGTCGGCTCGTAGATGCCGCCGTATACCGCGCGCCCAAGGTGCTCGATAAAGTTGCTGTAAATACGCCGGTCAATCTGTCCGATGCTGAAGTCTTTATCCAGAATCATTTTCGCCGTTTTCATTGTATGTCTCCCTTCGGATGTTGAATTACTCTTCTAACCGCCCCTTGCGGCCGTTGGTCTGTTCCGTGACGGGGTTCCGCTGTGAAAGCCCGTGCGCAGCGCAGCGTTTGGGTAAACGCGGTGCCCGTACCCGTGGCTGCGTCCTGCCGCGTATGGAACCCGGCGAGATAAGCGAGCGGTTACCGGCACGGCAAAACGTATCGAGCGTGTTGATTTCAGGCTGCGCTGCCGGACCTATCGGGCTGGAGCAGCAATCCTTACCCCCGTTTCCTTCCCCCGGTTTCATGGAGGAAAGGGCTGTGGATACCGATTGTCTGTATCCAACATGATCGTTAATGTAGTAACAAAACTATTATCTCCGCCGCATGCCGACCATCAGGGGGGCCGGCACCGGAAGGTATACGTGAACGGCACATGGATACAATGGATTGTATTATTCGCTGTCGGCCGCGGATTTCCCTTTTCGCTGATACTTCATACGTACCCGGATATTTTGCCGGTAGTTGCCAAACGACCGGCCGAAAAGGGTCAGGCCGCCCACGTTTCTGGCGTTTTCCGGCACGGAGATGCGAAAGGCAATGGCCGCGTTCTGTTCGATATCCAAATCGCCGATCACAACATCGGAAATTCTGACCCCGTCGATATAGGTTCCCGTTTTGTTGACCGACAGCAGCTTGTACAGCCCGTGCTGGTTCCAATGGCGGTACCACCAATCCGGATTGTAAATGCCCAGGGTTTCGCCGAAATCCGCGGGGCTTGTCCAAAACCCAAGCTCTCTGCCGTTGATATGAAAATAGATATCGCTGGGCCAGTCTTCGGAGCTGCCGGGGGCTTCGGAGCAGATTTCCATGGAAAGCTGGATCTCCAGCAGATCATTTGTGCTGGCGATATAGTTGGGCACCATATACTCCACATAACCGTGCCCAAACCACAGAATTTCACCCTTTACACGCTCCGGCGAGGCAAAATAGCGCGGGTCGTCCGTTTCGCCGATCAAATGCTCCGGGGTGGCAATGCCGCAGGTTGGGAACACCTGATAGGCCGTATACTGCCCCACGCCGATTTCCGTTTCAAACACATTGTGTTCGCGTTCGCTGCGGATGGTTTCCACAAGGATTTTTTCCTCCCGGATGCAGCAGACCTTCTGCACGCCATGGCGGCCGGAGGCAATTTCTATCGTGATCATCCCGCACTTTTCCAGCGCTTTGATGTGCGGCGTCAGCGCTCCGTCCGTAATCCCCACGGCGTCGGCAATCGCAGACATATGCATCGGCCCGTTCTGTGCCAGTGTTTCCAAAATGCTGATCCGGATTTCCGAACCAAGCGTGCGAAACAATGGCAAACCTTCCCGCAGTGATTGTAAATGCAGCATACGGTATCCTTTCATGGCTCATTTGATTCCAGGTGGGCGACACCGATACCCTCTTGCGATGATACGGTTCCCCTTGCATGCGATGGATTTTTTATTCTACCGTCCTTGGTTCTCCCTTCCTTTAGTTTTGATATATCCAAGATAATTGAGGTTTATCTCAATCTATCCTGATAGTACACGATTCCAAACCCGATTGTCAATAGGAAATCCTGCGGTCTGGCTACATACCCATCTTCCGACCGGAGAATATCCGCAATAAAGACCCATCGATCCTCTGGGCAGGATCGCAAGCTTGTACCTGGCCGCTGCCTCAGCGGCGACGCGGCTGATAGAGAAAGTCGCTTTCCGCTGCGGGAAAGCTCCGGGGTTTCCGCCAGCTTCTTAAAAGGAAAGCACCTGCCACTCGCTGTTGTTTAGCAGGCTCTGCGCGGTGACATTGCTTTCCTTGATGATGGAGAAATTGCCATCTGTTGATTGCCATATCTTCATTGTCTCCCGAAACGCTGCGGCACAGTACGCCGCTGCTGATAGCATACCCATCGGTATGGTTTTTTCAGGCTGCACATTCCCTCCATCCCTTCTGGGGTTTGGTTCCATGTTTACCATGGCAATCCATGCTGAAACGGAGCGTAAAGCTACATGAACAAGCAGAAAACATTCTTTCGCCGGTCGTACCGGCGGACTGCAAAACGGCAGGTATCCAAAACCGGTATCCGCTTTGCCGCGAACACCGGTTTGATGGCTATGCCGTTGTTTAAAATGGGGTTCTGGTGAAGAAGTAAGCCTTTATCTCAACGGGCTGAAGCGTTGCCTCAGTTCCGGTTTCTGCCGCCGCGGCCCTGCCAGCTCTGGGCGGTCTGCGTGATATCTGCGGTTTCGGTCCGGGGGGAGGCGTTTTGGATACCGCTTACAGCGCTGCCGGATGCCCGGCCGCTGCCGTCCTTCAGGCCGGTCCGGGTGCCGTCGGCTTTGCCGTTGCCCATGCCGGTTCCGGATTTTTCCGCGTTGCGGGAGAAAGCTTCCAGGTGGCTCTGTGATGCGTTCATCAGCTCCGTAAAGGTATCGCGCACCTCCTGCGGCAGGCCGCTTTGGGCCAGAAAGGTTTCATACATGGCAATGTTGGCGATTTCCGCCGCAACGCCGGTTGCATAGGTTTCCTGCAGCGTAGCGGGGATTACCGTCTTTTCCGCCGCGGTGTTGGCGGGGACGGCGATGCCGTATTCCGCAAACAGCTTGGCAAGCTCCTCCTGATGGGTTTGCTCAGCCTTGATGATGTTGGTGTACGGGTTGTTTACGCCGAAGGCCGCCTGAATGGCTTCGTACTCCGCCTTGGCCATGTACTCGTCCTGTATGGCATAGGTAAGCATTTCTTCCAGGGTGTAGGTCGTGCCGCCATCTACCGCGGCGGAGCCAAAGGCTTCCTCTGCGAGGGAAAGGGTGGGCAGGAGCGCCACTGCGAGGGCGACTGCGAAAATTTTTACTACATGTTTCATGTGGATACTCTCCTTTATGTTTGGTTTGCGGGTTTTCCTTGCCGCATCTATACTGTAACCGCCAGATGTGGCAAACCTGTGACGCGTATCGTACGGTTTTCAGAACCCTGATCCCTCCTCAACGGGGGCCAAAGCACCGTGATTTGGCCCCCCGTGAATGAGCATTGACAACCCTCCTGTTTTTGCTATGATAGTCTGGGATTCACGGAATACGAGGTGTGAAGGAATGCTCATCAACGAAAACCATACGGGGTTTGCCCTTTTTTTTGACCCGAAGCCTGTGCAGGCAGGCGATACGATGCTTATTTTTACAAAAGCCGAGGTGCTGCTGCGCACCTCGCCGCTCACGGACCGGCTGCCCCTGTGGGAGGAGGTTGCGGACGCGCTGGACGGCCTGGCGCTCCTGCACGCCTTCACGCAGGACAGCCGCCGCTTTTTTATCGCCACAGCGCAAACAAACGCCGTTGCCCCGCCGGGTTTTGCTTTCGAAGGGATGCGTGTTTTCCGCACCCTGCTGCCCGTGGAGGACGGCGCATTGCTCAACGCGGCGTATCATTTGTCGGTCTGGTACCGCCAGCACCGCTATTGCGGCGCGTGCGGCAGCCCGCTGCGGGAAGCGCCCGAGGAGCGGGCGCTTGTATGCGGGCATTGCGGGCTGACGATTTATCCCGCCATCCTGCCCGCGGTGATCGTCGCCGTGACGGATGGCGACCGGCTGTTGCTGGCCCGCAACGCACGCGGCGCCTGGCGGCACCCATCGCTCATCGCCGGATATGTGGAGGTAGGCGAAACAGCCGAGCAGGCGGTACAGCGCGAAGTGATGGAGGAGGTAGGCCTCCGTGTAAAAAACATCCGCTATGCCGCCAGCCAGCCGTGGGGCTTTTCCCAGAGCCTGATGCTGGGCTTTACAGCCGAGCTGAGCGGCCTGCCGGCCATCCGGCTGCAGGAAAGCGAGCTTTCGGAAGCGCACTGGTTTACACGGGAGGAAATCCCCAAAAACGACAGTACAGCCAGTATCGCCTTCGACCTGATGGAGCGTTTTCGCACCGGACGCCTGTAACGCAGGAGTTGCCCCTCCGCACCCAGAATATATCCGCAGATTGTTATGCTTTATCTAGAAAAGGAGCCGGGTATGCAAAACGACCGCACCTGCGGGCCTGCGGAATTCCGCGTGATGCCCGTTATCAAACCGTCCCCCGCCAAGGATTACGCGCTGCTCACGCTGGGCTCGCTGCTGATCGCCGTGGGCGTGTACTTTTTCAAGTTCCCCAACCATTTTTCCACAGGCGGGGTCAGCGGGCTTTCCATCATCCTCAACCACTACTTCCCCACCATCAGCCAGGCTACCTATATGTTCGTGATCAACCAGCTGCTGCTGGTGGTGGGGTTCATGATCTTCGGGCGCAGCTTTGGCCTGCGTACAGCCTATGGCAGCCTGGTGATGAGCGGCGCCGCATGGATTTTGGAGGTTCTCGTGCCCTTACAGGCTCCGCTCACCTCCCAGCCGCTTCTGGAGCTGATTTTCGCGGTCACGCTGCCCGCCGTCGGCAGCGCTATCATGTTCAACCTGGAGTCCTCCAGCGGCGGCACGGATATCGTGGCGATGATCCTGCGCAAATACACCTCGCTCAATATCGGGGTCAGCCTGATGATCGGCGACTTTCTGATCACCCTCATGACGCTTCCGGCCTTTGGAGTGGAAACGGGGCTGTTCAGCATGCTGGGCCTCATGATCAAAGCGATGGTGGTGGATCTGGTGCTGGAAAACATCAAGGTTCATAAGAGCTTTCAGATCATCACCTCCAAGCCGGAGGCAATCGTTCGCTTTATTGTGGAGGAACTGCGCCGCGGGGCTACCGAGCTGCACGGCGAAGGCGCGTTCACCCATCAGAACAAGACGGTAATCCTGACGGTGGTCAACCGCGCGCAGGCCGTAAGGCTGCGCAACTTCGTGAAGGAAGCCGATCCCTGCAGCTTCATCCTGATTCATAACACCAGCGAAATCATCGGCAAGGGCTTCCGGGGCACCATGTAAAAAACAAAAGGAGCAGGCCGCCGCGCCCGGCAGCCCAGCCGCGGCCTGCTGCGTACCATACGGCAAGAGAATGCCAGGAAACCGGTTTGTAAACCAGTATTCACAGCCTGCGATTGTTGAACCCCATGAACCGACCCCCGCCAAAGGAGAGGATTTTGATGAATATGCATTACCTGAACAAAGGCCACTGCCTGCTTTTTGTGCTCCTTCTGTGTTTTGTCCCGTATGCCGCCGGTACGGCGGCCCCCGCTGCACCGCCGGATATCCTGCAGACCTATCAGGACGTCCTGCTCGGCAAAGCCCCCTACATCCAATGCAATCTGTACGACGGACTGACGCAGGAGGCCGCCTTCACAGATGAGATCGCCTCCTGGTATGGCTACCTGTTTGATCCCCCGTTTACGTACGTTTCGTTCTCCGTTACCGATCTGGATTCGGACGGCAGTCCGGAGCTTTTGCTGGCGCTTTCGGAGGATTTCGGCTATGAACTGCTGCGCTATCAGGACGGCCGGGTGTACGGGTTTCCGTTCTTCGCCCGTGCGATGGAAGCCGTAACGGCGGACGGCGAAATACACGCCTCCAGCGGAGCGGAGAACTTCGGCTGGTACCGCGCCATCTTCAACGGCGACACGATGCAGACGGACATCATTTGCTGGAAGGACGATGAGGAATCCCCCGCCTTCCATTACCAAATCGGCGGCGCGGAAGGAACCGAGGCGGATTTCAACGCGCTTAATAATGCCTTATTGAGCAAGGAGACCATTGGCTGGACGGACTACACGCCAGAAAACATCGGCAGTCTCACATCCGGGCTGTAGCGCCGTGGGATAATCATGCCCGGTTTCCACTGCCTTTACTTTCCTTTGGCATCGATAAAATACACCCAGTATCGGCTATGATACAGTGCGTAGTCTGTCAAAAAAGAAGGGTCCAGGGCTGAAAGTCCTGGTCAGGGTGCAGGGGTGAAACCCTTGCCGGGGATTGGGGTGGAATCCCAAAGGCTTGCGTTACAACAAAGGGGTAAGCGAGCGAACAGCGCCGAAGGCGCTATGATGCGAGCGGCAATAACGACCCGAAGAGGTTCTTTGACAGGCTGACCCTGTATCGGCTATGATATAGGGCTTTCGTTATGTACCATTCTTCGGTCATTCCTTGAAAATCCGCTGCGCAAGGGCTTCCGCCTGGGGATATGCGCATTGCCCGGCGAACGCGCACGCCCCGCACGCGGGGCACACGGGCCAGTCCTTGGGGGAAAACAGCGACGCAGGCTCAGCCAGGCTGCGGAAGCAGCGTTCCGCCAGCACAGGGCCAAAGGGCCGGGCCGCTTCCGCCGGGGAACGTCCGTCGGCCAGATCCCGCCAGAAGTCCGTCAGTGCTTCCAAAAACCGCCTTGGCGAGCTCTGGGATTCCTCTGTGGCCAGATACGCCGTCATCGCGTCAGCGGCGCGGGCATAGCGCTTCGCCGTGCCAAGCAACAGGGGCAGCAGCGCACCGCGCAGGGGCGCACCTGCGGGCAGGGGACGCTCGCTCAGCCAGCGGAGCGGTTCCGGGTCTATGGAAGCTGCCGAAGGCCGCGCATCCACTGCCGCCGACACCAGCGCTTCCAGCGCCTCGCCCGTCGCCTTTGGCAGACAACAGACCGTTTCACGGTGCCTGCCCAGCCGCGACCGCAGCAAGAACTCCTGCCGGGTCATGGTAAAGTTCAGGTCAGTTTCCGACGCGCCCGGCATATACACCTCGTACGCCGGATACCCCAGATGGGAGCAATCCCGGCTGTACAGGGTTCCGCCGTACTGTGACACGGTGCCGAGATAGTACCGGAGCGCCTGCGCCGCATTCTCAAACGGCGGAGCGGCAAAGCCCGTGAAGGGGTACAGCGGATTGCCCCCAAAAACGCTGTCCGGCCAGGGCCCGTCCGGCGACGGCAGCGAATGATGGTACGCCTGTTCAACCTGCCGCTTGTCCTGAAGATCCAGCGAGCCCGGCTTGTGAAATCTCCGCCGCACCGCGTCCTCTCCGCCCTGCAGCAGCACGGCCAGGCTGCGTTCCAGCGCCAGTACGGGAGAAACACCGGCCCCCGGGGCAAAGGCGCGGCTGCCGTCGGGCCGGGTCAGCGCCAGCCCAAGCACCGGAAATGCTTTGCCCAGCGAGCAATCACAAATGGTAAACGCGTATCCCAGCCCCCGTATGCGGCTGAGCACGTCCGTCCCTTCAAACAGGGCGGGCGGAACGGGGGGCGCGGTAAAGCAAAACTGGAATATTTTCCGGGTTGCATACTGCTCATAAATATCCATCAGGCCATGCAGCAAAGCTTCTTCCCGCGTATTGCCCGCGCACAAGCCCGTGACACCGCACAGCGCGCGCACCAGCCCGCGGGGCAGCAGCGCCTGTTTTCCTTCGCCCACGGTATACGGAACACAGCCGATGCTTTCGCCATAAATACCTTTTAAGAATTCCGCCAGCTCTTCCGGGTTCGCCGCCCCAAGCCCGGCCCTTAGGTTCGTCTGGCTGTCGCAGGCAAACGACTGCCAGGGTACGTTCACTTCATTCCCTGCGCGTAGGCCATCCACCGGCAGCAACGCCCCGCAGGATAAGTGGGCCATGAACTTCTGGTATATGGCTTCCAGCGTATCGCGGGGCCGCAGGCCGCAGGCTGCAACCGAAAATCCCGCGCCGAAAAACGGCGTATCCCCCAGGGACAGATCGCAGTGATAGGCTACGCCCCCGCCAAACGAAGCCTGAAACGTTTCCACGGTCAGGATATCCCGCTGCCAAAGCAGCGTCCGGATCCGTTCTACCGTATCCAACGGCGAAAGCGGAGCGCTCCTCTCACTGGGCTTTTTGCTGATTGGTTTTGATGGTGTCGTACAAGCGCCTCCAATACCCTTTCTTGAAAAACACGCAGCTCATCCGGTCCGGTCCCATATAATCGTGCGACATCGCATAGCCCATGGCCCGGCAGCCGCCCATACAGTAGCGCATATGCTCGCACTCTCGGCATTCGCTGTTTTCGTCCATCAGCCTTTGCTTGGAGATGCGGATCTTGTCCAGATAAGCGCTTTCGCGCAGAAGCGGCTCCAGCCCGCCCTGCGCAAGCACGTTGCCCAGGCTGATGCCATCCGTACCCAGCAGCGCGGAGATTTGGCTGCACGGCGTCAGCTCGCCATCAAAGCCGATAAACAGCTCATGGCAGATATCGGAGCACACCGGCGCTTCCGGCGCACAGGCGCCCGTGGGGCAACGGACCGGCAGGCAGTGAAAGCGGCCGATATCCGCAAAATAGTGTACGAAGCTCCACACGATGAGGTCCATCCGGTAGCCCGTCCGCACATACCATGCCAGCAGGTCGAGCGCCGCATCATAATACGCTTCAAAGGACAGCGCGGAATTTTCCATCCGCTCCACCCAGCGGGGCGATTCCCCCGTGCGCATAATGCGCAGCTTATCCACGCCGAGGCTTGCCATCAGCTCCGTGGTTTCCCGCATTGTGTGAAGGTTTCCGGTATGCACGCACATTTGCGCCATCACAGGAAAACCGGCGGCCTTAAGCCTGCGGATGGCGTCCAGCGCCATTTGCTCCGCATGGGGTACGCCGCGCATCCAGTCGTGCCAGCCAATCCCGTCGAAGCTGACGCGCATCAGGGGTTTTTGCCCAAGCGAGGTCATCAGCGAAAGCGTTTCATCCGGTATCATGCTGCCGTTGGTCGTTATGTTTTCCAGCACCAGCCCGCGCGCCGCAATGGCCCTGAGCAGGTCGTCAAAATCCCTGCGGAGAAACGGCTCGCCGCCGGTAAGGCTGATCCTCGTAATGCCGCAGCGCACAAACGAATCCAGCATCTGTTCCAGCTGCGCCATGGTAAATTCGCTCCGGTGAACGCCGTTGTCCTTTGCCATAAAGCAATGGCGGCAGTTGTAGTTGCACCGGCCGGTTACCGCAACGTTCACCGAACGGAAATGCGCGGCGTGATAGCCTGCCGGCCGCAGATCGTCCGCCGTTTCATCGGGTACGTCGTATGCTTTCACCCATCCGCATTCCTGCAGCGCCGCCAGCTGACCGCCGCCCGGTATGGGCGTTTTGCCGTCGCAGCACTTCAGCAGATGGAAGGTCGCGTCACTCAGCTGGAATGTGCGGCCGTCGGATTCCCTGAACAAAGCATAGGGCATGTCCAACCAGCTGCGGAGCGTGTAACCCTGTTGAAGCTTCCAATACATCTTGTGCCTCCTAAAAAGCCGCGATTTGCCTTTTGCATGGTGTACAGGGGTACCCGGCTGCGAAATCGCCGGAAACAATGCAGGAAAGTGTGAATAAACAATTATTTAGTTGCATCCAATGTTTACTTATACTATACTATAAGTAATCGACACAATTCAACACAAATTCATAAACGATCCATGAAGGAGGAACCATCATGAGCAAGGCGCAATTCGATGCTTTCTACAAGAAAGTCGGCGAGGACGAAGCTTTGAAAAACAAGCTGATGGCGCTGAAGGGGCCCAGCAAGGACGTGCAGGCGAAAGTAGTTCAGCTTGCCAAAGACGAAGGGTACGATGTGGAACCCGCCGACTTCAAAGGCGCGTTCGTCAAGGATGGCGAGCTGGATGACGCGGCTGTAGCGCAGGTTGCGGGCGGATGCAGCGGCAACAACTCCGGCTGCACATCGGTCTGCGGCACCATCTGCAGCGACAATCTGGGTATTTACAACGGCCAGCAGTAATCCATGACCGCATGTTTTGCCCGGCAGACAAAAGGCTGGGCTGTATTGCCTGATGCTTCCGCCATCAGGCAATATGGTATGAGCGCAGAAAAGACGTATGCCCTTTCTGAGGATGAGTTATACGTCTTTTCCATGTGCGATGGAAACCACGATTTTGCAAGCGTTGCTTTCCTGCCCCGGCACCGGGCCGCACTCAAACGCCTGGTTGGACTGGGCGCGGTATGGATCTGCCCGAAGGGCTTCTCTCTTGCTGCGCCGATGATCCGCAGCGTGCTATGGGCCATAACGGGCAAATGCAACATGAAATGCCGCCACTGCTATATGAGCGCGCCCGCCGGGCAAGCCGAGCTGCCGTTTTCGGCCATGGAGCATATTCTGGATGCGCTGTGCGCCGGAGGGGTTACGCAGGTGCAGTTCACCGGCGGCGAGCCCTTAATGCGGCGCGATCTGTTTGCGCTGCACGACGCGCTTGCCGAACGGGGCATTATTCTTTCGTCCCTCTATACCAACGCGACGCTTGTAGACGACCGGTTTTTATATCGCATACGGGAAGCGGGGATGGCTCCCCGGTTTTTTGTCAGCTTTGATGGAATCGGCGCACACGATGCGATGCGCGGCGTGCCCGGCGCGCAGGAAATGGCCCTGCGCGGAATCCGCGCTTTGGTGGACGGCGGATACAAGGTAACCGTTACCACAACGGTGGACGAGGGCACCCTTCCCTCGCTGGCCGCCACCTATGACGTGATGCGTGCCCTGGGCGTAGACGCCTGGGGCATGGCAAGGCCGCTGGCGGCGGGATGCGGCAAAAGCCTGTCCCGGGTCAGCGATCAGCGCATCGCGGATGCCTGCGAGGAAATTCTTGGCAAATGGCGGCACGACGGCGAACCGTTTACGCTGGCGCTGGAAGCTTTCTTTTCCCAATCCGTACCACCAAAGCCGCCGTCCGCAAAGCCGCCGTCCGCAAAGCCGCCGTTCAGCCCGCAGCAGTTTGCCTGCGCATGCTGCCAAACCCGGCTGTATGTTTCGCAGGAAGGCATTCTGATGCCGTGCGCATGCTATGAGGATACCGAGTATTACGCACAATTTCCAAACCTTGCAACGGCAACCTGGGCGGAAGCCTGGGATAATGCCACGCTCCAGCACATCCGCGGCATCACCATCGCCGATGTGCTGGCCGCCAATCCCGGCTGCGCAGCCTGTGAGCATCTACCGGAGTGCGCCATGGGCTGCCGCATGAACGCGCTGCTCGCGGGCAACGGCCTGACGGGCCGCGATGAAATGGTATGCGGCCTTTTGCAAAGCGGCTTGAAAGCGCATTTCACGGCAATCGGAGGCAGAAAAGCATGAACGACCCGTGCCTGTACATCCTGAACGGCGACTGGCAGCTGCGCGGCTATGCCGATGGCGTCAACATGGCCTATAACTGGGTAACCGGGGCCAAACGGTTTCTCAACGACGCGATGCTGACGGCTGCGCAGATGTGCGATGGTCGGACCGATTTTGCCTCCCCCGCCCTGCCGACAATTTACCGCAGGCTCGCCGCCCTTCTGGCGGAGGAGGGCATTGCGCAGCCCTGCGGGGCTGGCCGGAGCCTGATGGAGGGCCAGGCGTACCGAAAGGCAAAAAACGTATACATCGCCAGCCTGCTGTTTTCCATCACCAATCATTGCAACTTCCGCTGTCTGCACTGCTATGTGGACGCGCCCACGGGGCGTTACGGCGAGCTGCCGATGGAAAAGCTGACGCTGCTGCTGGATCAGTTTGCGGAAGCCAACGTGCCCAACATTGCCCTGACCGGCGGG
Source organism: Candidatus Limiplasma sp. (assembly GCA_963664595.2). GTDB lineage: Bacteria > Bacillota > Clostridia > Christensenellales > Aristaeellaceae > CAXXOK01. The sequence goes on from CAXXOK010000011.1 coordinate 63,247, forward strand.
GAACCGTTTATCCGGAAGGATTTGCAGCAGTTTCTGTTCGGCCTGCGGGACAGGCGCATCGGGTTTTCCGAGGTATTCACCAACGCGTCCTTGCTGACCGACGAGGTGCTGGACCAGGTGGAAGAGGCCGGATTTCATCCCAGCTTCAAGGTGAGCTTCGACTGCGTCGGCAGCCACGACCATATGCGGGGCGTGCAAGGCGCGGAGGAAAGCACGCTGCGCGGAATCCGCCTGCTGCTGCGGCGTGGATATCCCGTAACAATCATCACCACCATCGACAATCAGGTGTTATTGAATCTGAACGCCACGCTTGATCTGCTGGCGGAGCTTGGCGTAAGCAGCTGGCGCATGGCCCCCCCGATCGAGATCGGCGCATGGCGCGGAGCCGGATCCAAAGTGGAGATTGATCCCCTTGTGGCCGGGTTTAAGGAGATCCTCCGGCGCTGGGACGCTCTGGGCCGTCCGTTTAAGCTTGCGCTGTGGAAATTCGGGGAATTTGAACCGCACGGCCCCCTCCGCCGCGAAAACGCCCGTACCGTAACCGACGACAGCTACGATTGCCCCAACACCCATGCCATACCCTATGTTAAACCGGACGGCGTTGTGGTGCCCTGCGCCAGCTACACGGAAAACGCGCTGCTTGCCCAAATGCCAAACCTGTTGCAAACGCCGCTGTGCGAGGCATGGAACGACCCTGTTCTTCGCCGCATCGGCGATTTGAAAAAAGGCGAGGTGCGCGCGTACAATGCCGCCTGCCGTTCCTGTGAGCACTTTACTATATGCGGTTCAGGCTGCCGGGCGGTTGCCATGCTGGTCCATGACGATTTTATGCGCAGCGATCCCATCACCTGCCGGCTGCGGCGGGGCGGTTATTTTAATGATTTTTTCGCGTTTGCCAGTACGCTTGATGAGGGGAAACGCTAGATGGCGCTGTTCGCGTGCGCCGCGCCGCGCTATGGCCCGCGCTGCTGGCGCGATGCCGCCGGACTGGCGGACCGGCAGCTTTTTCAGGTGCATCCGTTGCCCGAGGCCGCCCGGGCTGTGCTGATGGGCCTGGACGGGGTTTCCGATTTTGACAGCTACGCGTTTACGCCTCGGCATCGCGCCATCCTGCGCGAGCTGATCCGTAGGGGCTATGCCGAAGAATGCACAGCCCACGCCCCGCTTTCTCCGTTTCAGCGGCCGCGCCGGGCCGACGCTCCCTATCTGCGCGAGGTGCACTGGGCCATTACGGGGCGCTGCAACCTGCGCTGCCGCCATTGCTTTATGGAATCCCCCACAAACTGCTATCCCGAACCCGGTTTTGACACGCTTGCCCAAATAGCGGCACAGCTTGCTAACACCAACGTAGCGTTTGTATCCCTCACCGGCGGGGAGCCGCTGCTCCACCCCGCGCTGCCCCGGCTGCTCTCGCTGCTGCATGAAAGCGGTATTCCCGTAAGCCAGATTGCCACCAACGGCACGCTGATCAGCGAAGCCTTTCTGGCGATGCTTTCGGATCTGGAGCAGAAACCCGTGTTTCAGCTCAGTCTGGACGGTGTAGGCGCCCATGACCGGATGCGCGGCACGCAGGGCGCGGAAGCCGCCGCGCTGGATGCCATCGGCTTATGCGTATCCCACCGCTATATCACCAGCGTTACCTCCCTTTTCAACCGCAGCAACCTGCACACGCTGATCCCGACCTATGAGCGGCTGAAGGCGATCGGCGTTTCAATGTGGATCGTCAATCAGGCGCAGGCAACAGGCCTGTGGCGCGGTGGCCGGGAGAACCTGACGGCAGACGAGATGGGCGAAGCGCTTCTCGCGCTGCAGCGCCGGTGGCTTGCGGACGGAAAACCGCTGCGCATGCTGCTGGCTTCCTATTTTGACGCCAAGCCGGATTCCCAGGCCGATCCGCACACCGCCATCCGCTACACGGCGGATTCGCTGGAGTGCCCGGAAACCCGCGAGCGTGTTTTTCTGCTGCCAAACGGCACCGTGCTGCCCTGTCCGGGTTTTACGGGAACCGCTGTCGCGCAGGCGATGCCCAGCCTGTTTACCCGTCCGCTGGCAGCGCTGCTTTCGGATTCCTCCCTCTCCCGTTTCTGCGGCGACCGCAAGGCGATCCGCCTTTCTGAAAATCCGCAATGCCAAAGCTGCGGCCATTTTTCCGAATGCGGCATGGGCTGCCGCGCCTACGCGCTGACCGAAGGCGGTTCTTTAAACGGGCCGGACCCCTGTGCCTGCGCCATGTATCAACAGGGCTGGAAAGAGCGTTTTTTGCAAGCGGAGCGCCGGTTTTCAGCGAAGGAAGGTGTTCATGAATAATCCGCGCCGGGAAAAAGCCTACAAATTGCGTCCTCCCATGGAAACCGTGCAGCATGTGCGTTCCATTCTGGCAAAATGCGATATGTTTGTGCACGAGTTTCACCTGCGCTATCAGGTGAACGGTATCTCATGCTGCCGGATTTGGCTGGGCGATGAGGATGTGGAAGCGCTCTCCATAGGCACCAACGGCAAGGGGATGAACGCGCGCTATTCGCTGGCCAGCGGCTATGCGGAAATGATGGAGCGTTTGGAAAACGGCTCGCTCTATCCCATGCGCCAGCGGAAATTTGCCCTGACCGGGCCGGGCGGCGTGGCCCCGGAAGCCTTCCGCCGGATGCTTGCGGAGCAGAGGGCGGGTTTACTCTACCTGTTCACCCCGGATGAGCGCTGGCTTACGGCGGATGAGCTTGCCACAGAAAGTGGGGATATCGTCGCAGAAATGTTTGGCCTTCCCCAAGCCGGAGTGCCCGCGTTTTTGCGGCAGGCGCTGGAGGAAGCCGCCACCCCCTGCTCGCCCTTCTATTCCGTTTCCGATAAGAAAACGCGCCTGATCCCCATGGAGCTATTGTGGCGGGTCTGCGGTTCCAACGGGATGTGCGCGGGCAACGGCCCGCGTGAGGCCATTATACAGGGGCTGTCGGAAATTTTCGAGCGCTACGCCTTTCGCCTGATCTATGAGGAAAACCGCATTCCACCCATCGTGCCGCCGCAAACCTTCGCGGGCACGGATGTTCTGCGGCGCTTGCAGGCAATGGCGGAGGACGGACTGGATTTCGAAATCCGGGATTGCTCCATGGGCTTGCGGCTGCCCGTAATGGGGCTTACGCTGGTCAGCCGGGAAAACGGCAAGCGGGCATTCCGCCTGGGCGCGGATCCCTCGCCGATCACCGCGCTGGAACGATGTCTGACCGAGCTGTTTCAGGGCCGTCCCGAGATAAACGATATGCGCTACTATGGGCACAGCGCAGGGCGCAAACCCGCCCCCGATGCTACCCACGCGCAGCGTAAGGCCTATTATCACGACTATCAGGGCATGATCATCAGCGGCAACGGCGCCGGGCCGGATTGTATCCGGGAAACGGGAGAGCCTTTCCGGGGGTTTGATCATCCGGTTTCCAGCTCCGACGAGGACGATTTCGACTATCTGGTTCATCTGCTGGCGGTGCTCGGCAAAAGGCTGTACGTGCGGGATAACTCCAATTTAGGGTTCCCCGCCTATACGCTCTATGTTCCCGGCGCCAGCGAAATCAATTTTTTATTCAATCACGACAGACATGAGGATTTGTTTGCATGGAGGCGCGTCGCCAAAGAACAGAAAACGCTGCTGAACCTCCCCGGCGCGGACGCGCAGGCCCTGAAACGGCTGGCCGACGCGCTTAAAGCACTGGAAGACGTTGTGATTACGGACGATTTTCAGCCCGATAAATGGTTCCTCTCCTGTGAAGAGCTGCCCCTATTCGCGCGGGATCTGCATTCGTTTTCGGCCGTAGTATACGGGTGCGCCGGTTTGTTTGCCGAGGCGGCAAGCCACATGGAAGCCTTTCTGGCGTCCGATACCTCCGCCCAGGCCCCCAAAAGGCTGTGCATGGCCCTGCGTGATTATTGGGCGGCACGCGCCCAGGGAACTACGCAGGAGGCAGCCCACGATGCCCTGACCGCGGCATATGGCGGCAAGCTGGCACAGAAAGCGGCCGGCTGGCATTTCAGCGCCGACGAATGGCCGACCTGTTTTGATTGCGAGCACTGCGGGGTACAAAACAACTGCCGTTTTGCGGCGCTCTGCCGCCGCCAGCGGATTCCCCAGCAGCAGATGGCCCACAACCCGGTCAATCAGGCGGCGCTAGGCGCGCTCTTTGGGGCGTCCTCATGCTGAGCCGGGATCGGAAAACGCTCGCGCTGATCGGATACAATCCGGACGAATGCGTTCAGCTGACGCACCCCGCGCATGAACGCAACTTTGTTTTTGCCTGCGGGGACGAAGTGATAAAAATATACGGCACACGGGAAACCCGCACGCCGGAGGCCCACGCCAAGGCCGAGCAAACCTTCTCCGCCCTGGCGAACGAGCGGGGCGCGGCCGCCCCGGCCATCCTGCGCATCGGCACGGCGGACGGCAGAGCCTACACCGTAAGCCGCCGCCTGCCCGGCGCAAGCCCCACGCAGGCGGACAATCCCGTGCTGTGGTACGAAACCGGCCTGTGGCTGGGCGCGTATCACGCACCCACGCTGGAGGACGGAACTGCCTGGCTGGAACGATGGCTGGAAATTGGGCTGCGCAGCCTTGACGATCTGCAAAAAACACAAACCGGCGAAAGCGACGTCCGCCTTTTTGCCGACGCAAAGGCGTGGCTGGTTTCCAAAGCGGATCCGAAAATTTTTACACTGCTCCCGATGGGTACCTGCCACAATGATTTTGCCTCACACAATCTGCTTTGCCAAAACGGGCATCTGGTCGGCGTGATCGATTTTGAGCTGGCTTCCCCCGGCAATGTGGAGCTGGATCTGGCGCGGCTGTACCTGGACGTATTTTCCAAAAAACCGGAGCAGGCAAAGCATTTCTGGCAAGGCTACGAGGAAAAAACGTTTGTCACCCCGGGGTTCCGGGCCCGGCTTCCGCTGTATCTGCTGGGCGCGGTGCGCGTGGTGCCCCCGCACGTGCTATGCCGATACATCAGCAGTATCATCAGCATGGGCTGAGGCTACACCTTGGCCGTCAGCTCGCGCATGCGGCGATACTTTTCCAGCGTATCCTGCGTAATCTGGTCGGCGCTTCTGCCGCCCGGCTCGTAATACCGGATCGGATCGATGCGCATCGGCATGGCCGCGGCGGTTTCCGGGTGCAGAAAGGCCGAAAAAATCTCCTGTTCCCGCCGGGCCTTTGCGCGGTAGGCATCAGGCTGATAGCGCAGCGCGATGCCGTAGCGCTCGGGATGGCTTCCAAAGCGTGACATCGGCAGCACAAAATACCGGTTGACATAGATTTGCGATACCAGGCCGTCCTCCACAAGCGAGCGGACAAACGCGTAGGATTCCTCAAACTCCCGCCATCCCTCCGAGGGCAGGCCCACAATCATTTCCAGATCGGCTTTGATTCCGGCCTCGCGGCAGAAGCGCAGGCCGTTGCGCACCTGCGCACGGTCCAGCTGCTTGTCGATGGTTTTAAGCACCGTGTCGCTGGCCGTGTCCAGCCCAAAGATCAGCTTGCGGCACCCGGCCCCGTACATCTGAAAGGCGTCCTCCTGTATCAGGCCATTGAAGCGGCCGCAGTCGCTGAAACGAATGCTGAGGTTTTCCCGTTTGGCCTCCGCGCAGAATTCCCGGGTAAAGCGCATGGACAGGTTGAACGCGTTGTTGAAAAAGCGGATATACGGCGTTTGGTACCGCTCCGTGAGCGCTTTCAGGTCGCGTACGGCGGCCTGCGGGCTCATGGAGCAATACTTTGACCAGTCCTCCCGGCTCTGCACGCAAAACGCGCAGTGAAACACGCACCCGGAATTGAAGTAAAAGGGAAGCACCAGCGTTTCGCGCAGCTGTTCGGGCGGGAGCATCGCAATCCGGGCGCTGATTCCCTGCGCCTTGGGCATGGAAACATCAAACAGCTGTTTTTCAGCCTCCGTTTCCTCCTCCTGCGCGGTGTTCATGCGCCGTAAAAAGGTTCGGTAGGGTTCCAGCGCCAGCCCGTCAAAGTCCGGGCAGACAAAGCTGGGCGGCGAAACCGGATTGCGCACGGGATGGCCGTCCACAAGCCGTACCGCGCCGGGCAGGGTCTCCACAGGCTCGCCCTCCAAAAACATCGGCAGGCTCTCGTCGCCCGGCCCCACCAGCAGCGTAACGCCCAGGCCGAGCACCGCCTCCAGCAGGGGGCGGTACATCCAGTCATACGATAACAGATGATCGGCGTTCGCGCCGCCCATGGCAACGCGCTTGCCGTAACGCGCAATAATACGCGCCGCCAGCAGCATGCCCGCGTGTATTTCAAAAATGGAGTTGTTTGCCCCCAGCGATATCCCCGCCGCGTCGCACGCCGCCACGTCCGTGGCATCCAGCAGCGTATCAAGGCGCTGGCAAAGCGGTCCCTCGCCGCCGTGCTTCAAGCTTTCCAGCACGCCGTTCACATCATACAGCGCGTTCCACGCGTCGGGGTTTGGCTCGTGCTGCAGCGCCGTGCTCAGGTCGTAGGCGGATACGCAGTGCCCGGCATGCCGCAGCGCCCCCTGCAATACGCCCAGTGCAAGCGGCATGGGCCTGGCCAGGTTGAAGCCCTTGCCGTACAAGGTCAGCTCCTGCGGCGCCAGCAGCAGGGTCATTCTTTTTTTCATGTTGTATTCCATCCTGTTTCTACACGGTGTCCTGCCCGGCCGGGTTGAGCTGCTGGTGGTACACCAGATCGGCAAAGGGGCCGGGCGTGGCGATCAGCTGCCCATAGGTGCCCTCTTGCGCTATTTTGCCATCCTGTATCAGCAAAATCCGGTCGCACTGCTGGATGGTGGACAGCCGGTGCGCAATCACAATCCGCGTGCTTTTCAGCGAATCCAGCGCCTTGGACACCTGGCTTTGCTTGATGTTATCCAGCGCGCTGGTCGCTTCGTCAAACATCATCACGCTTGGCTTGGGGGCGATAGCGCGCGCGATCATCAGCCGCTGCCGCTGGCCCCCGGAGATACCCGCGCTGCTTTCGGACAGCATGGTGTTCATCCCCATCGGCAGCGCGCGGATTTCGTCGGCAATCCCCGCAAGCTCGGCGGCCGCCCACGCGTCGTCCAGCGTAAGCCATGGCGCGGTGATCACGATGTTGTCATAAATCGTTCCGTTGAATATTTTACCGTCCTGCAGCACCACGCCGATCCCGCGGCGAAGCTCCCTCAAATCAAAGGTATTGATATCCCTGCCGTCGTAGTAGATGCCGCCGGACTGGGGCTTTTCAAAACCCAGCAGCAGCCGGAAGATGGTGGATTTTCCGCAGCCGGTTTTCCCCACAAGCGCCACATATTCGCCGGGGTTGATTTTCAGCGTGAGAGCATCGGTCACCAGCGGCATGTGATCGTTATAGCGAAAGCTGACCGCGTCCATTTCAATCAGCCCGCTGATGTGCCCGGAGGAGCTTGTACACCGGTTCTCCTCGGGAAGCACGTCCAGAATGGGCGCGGCGATTTTCATCATTGGCTGTATTTTAGAGATATCCGTCATCACGGTGGAAAGCGCCATCACCGAACCGCTGACCAGGGCGTAGGATGCGTTGAACGCCATATAGTTTGCCACGGACACCTGCGCGCGGACCGCCGAATAATACAGCACAATGCTGCCGATCATGGGAAGCAGCACGGAAATCGCGGTGTTCAGCTTCAGCAGCAGCGGAGGATTGAATCTTGCCCTGACGACGTTTGCATAGGAAAGCGACCATTTCAGAAACGCGCGCTTTTCCGCGCCCGCAAGCTTGATCTTCTGCAGCCCCGAAAGCAGCGAAAACACCTCGCCCGATGTATCGGCCTGAGCCTCCATGATCTTCCTCGCGTTTTTCACACCCAGCGCCAGGGTAATCACGGTCACCAGCAGCGTGGCCATAACCACCGCCAGCGCGGGCAGCAGCAGCGCGGGCGCGTATTGAAAGATCTGTCCGAAGTAGATCAGCGAAAACAGCGCGGTCATCCCGATGGAGAGCAGCGCGTTGATCATGATCTGGCACAGGTCGTTTACGTTGTCAATGCGCGAGGCAAGGTTGCCCGAGGAATACTGTTTGAAAAACCCAACCGGCAGCATCAGCAGGCGCGATACCATCGCGGCCGCCACCGCGACGCCGCTTCGGGTTTCCAGGCGGTTGAGCAGCAGCGATTTGCCGATGCCGATCATCGACATGGATACCGCGGCGCCCGCCAGCAGCACCGTAAGCGTTGCCAGCGCGTTGATATCGTGGCTCCCGGCCACATTGGAAAACAGGATTTTGTTGGCATAGGGGCCGATCAGCCCGATGAGCGTTGCCAGCAGCGCGGCAACCGCCAGCAGTACCAGATCCAGCGTGGAAAAAGAGCGGAAGATGTAGCGGCTCAGGTCGCGGATATGGATTTGCCGGTCCGGCAGCGGTTTATAAAACGCTGTCGCGTTCTTCTGGAGCAAGGCGGCCGTCTTCTTTGTCAGCCGGGTTTTGCGGCCGGTTTTCGGGTCCCTATACGCGTATCCGAAAAGCCCGTGGGGCAGCAGCGCAACCGGGGTGCCGCCGGCAAAAAAACCGAGCATGGCTCCCGTCGCGTTGTGGTACCATGCTCCGGTAAGCTCGATGCCGCGGCGCATGATGCCGCTCTTACCCAGTGCGATGCCCATTGCCTCCTGAATGTCTTTCAGGTTGTCGGGCAGGGATACGCCCTGCATATGATAATACCCGATGATATCGTCCATCACGTTTTTCACGTGCAGCCGCCGGTCCGGCATGCCGGTCCCATCAAGCGGGGGCCTTTGGGCAACGCCCTGCGCAAGGCTTTCATACGCGCTTTGCATGTCTTCTTCATCCTGCGCTACGCGGCTCTTGATTGGTTCATCCATCACAGCCATCCGCTTCCCACCCCCCTATTCCGTTTCCACCAGCCGGGCGTACAGCCCGTTTTTGCTCATAAGCTCGTCATGCGTCCCGCGCTCCTCCACCTTGCCGTTATCCAGCACGATAATTTCATCGCTGTCGCGGATGGTGGACAGCCTGTGCGCAATGACAATCGAGGTCACCTTGCGGTTTTTGATATTCCGGATAACCTGCGCCTCCGTATTGGCATCCAGCGCGCTGGTCGCCTCGTCCATAATCAGGATGCTGGGGTTTTGCGCTAGCACGCGCGCAATCTCCAGGCGCTGGCGCTCGCCTCCGGAAAAATCGCTTCCGTGATCCAGAATCCGGTAATCGTATCCGCCGTCGCGCTGCAATATAATCGCGTGTATCTGCGCGTCGCGCGACGCCTGTGTCATCCGGTCGTCGGGAATGGTATCGTCCCATAGCTTGATGTTCTGGGCAATCGTATCCTTAAACAATACGATATCCTGATTGACGACCGCCAGGGAGCCGGTCAGCGACTCGTGCGAGATCTGCTCTATGGGCATGCCGCCGATGAGGATTTGTCCGCTCCACGGCTTGTACAGCCCGGAAACCAGATTGGCGAGCGTTGATTTGCCGCTGCCGGACGGCCCCACAAACGCTACCGTTTTGCCAACGTCCAACGTGAGATTGAAGTTTTCGATCAGCGGCGAACCGAGTTTGGAATACCCAAACGTCACATCCCGCATTTCCACCGTGCCCTGCAGCCGCGCAAAGCACGCCGGGTCCGTATCGCCGGGATCGGCAAATTGTACGTCCGTGGGATAATCGAGCACATCGTTGATCCGCTCTATGCTGGTGCGCGTTTCCTGCAAGCTCTGCCACATACCGATCAGCGAGCTGACCGGGGCCATGAGGGCGCTCATAAACCCCTGAAACGCCAGGATCATACCCACGGTAAACCGCCCGTCCATCACCAGCATCACGCCCAGGCTTACAATCGCCACGTTGACCAGCGCGGTTACCACGCCGGGCAGCGCCCCGAAGTACTGGTTCAGCCGGGTAATTTTTACAGTCGCCGTGTTGACCGATGCCTGATATCCGGCCCAGTGCTCAAAGTAGCCCTCCTCCGCGCCGGTGGCCTTGATGGTTTCGATCATATCAATCCCGGCCACCAATGTGCCGCGCAGCCTGCCCGCGTCACGCATCTGTACGCGCGTGATGTTGACCCGCTTCTTCGCAAGGATCTGCGCCAGGAAAGCGTTGACTGCGATGCCCAGCACGCCCACGGCCGTGAGCAGCAGGCTGTAACGCGCCATGATGAAAAGGTAAAGCACCAGCAGCGCCGTGTTGATCAAAGCGGGCGCCAGCTGCCCGATGAGCATCATCACAATATCCGCGTTGGAGGATTGCCTTTCTTCGATATCGCCGATCATGCGCTGTGAAAAAAATTCAATCGGCAGCCGGATCACATGCCAAAAAAAGGCGGCGCTGGAGGTTACCGCCAGCTTATAGGCAATCCTGTAGTTATTCACTACCCGGATTCCCATCACCAGCGCCTGCACCGCCACCACGGCGCTCATCGCCCCGATGAACGGCCACAGCCACTGCGGGTTGTAGCCCGGCAGAAGGCTGTCGATAAACATGCGCGCAAACGCAGGGTACACAATGCCCAGCAGCGCCGTGAGGATGCCCGTTACCATCACAAACAGAAACGCAGCCACGGTGCCCTGCATCCGCGATTGCAGAAAATCCAGCACTACGCGGCGTTTACCCCCCGGCTGAAAGCCCGCCGCGGGCTGGAAGCGCAGGCAGATCCCGGTAAACGACTCGTCCAGCTCCTTTATGTCCACCGTAACCGAGCCGCGCGCCGGATCGTTCAGGTACACCCGGTTCCCCCAAAAGCCCTTGAGCACGACAAAATGATTGAAATTCCAAAACAGTATGCAGGGGTATTCAATTTTCCTGAGCTCATCCAGATCGCTGTAGCGGTACGCCTTTGCCTCCATGCCGTAGCCGCGCGCCGCGCGCAGGATGTTCATCGCGTTGGAGCCGTCCCGGGAAACGCCGCAATCCTGCCGCAGCTGCTCCAGCGGCACCCATTTGTGGTAATACGCCAGCACCATGCACAGGGCGGCCGCGCCGCACTCCAACGCTTCCATCTGCATGACAACCGGCACCTTCACACGCTTTTTCGGCAAACGAAACGCTCCTTCAGTTGATCAGATAATCGATAGGCCGTATCGCGTCCGGCATGATGGACACCTCCACCAGATCCCCCTGCGACGTGGACAGGGAGCTATCAAGAGTTACCTTGATGTTCCAGTCCGACAGTTCCATTCGGTGAATGGCATAATCATCGGGCAGCAGCGAAGCGGCTTCTTCTTCGGAAAGCGGCGTTTTGGCGATGGCTTTCACTGTTGCGTCCGTACCGTTTGCGGTTGCGGTCATCCCCTCGCTCAGCATGGCGGCCTGCTGCTGCGTAAAAAAGGAGAATAGCTCGTTGTTCTCCGCGATAAACGGCTTATCCAGCGTAACCGGAATGGAGCCGAACGCCCCCCAGACCAGGGCGCAGAGAATGAGCGCCGCCAGGCCCAGGGTGATGATCCATACGCCCGGACCAATGACGCAGATATAGTCCTTCAGCCCTTCCGGAGAGGAAACCTTCCGGATGCACTGTGCGCGATAGAGACCGTCTGTGTCCGTCATACACGTATCCCCCCGATTGCTTATGGATTTTCTGTTCTGTTTTTTCCGGCATCCGTCAACGGCTCGGCCGCCGCCCGCATTAGCTTGGCTATCTGGATCAAACGGCGTCCCTGACGGGCTGTTTGCCGCCGGACATTCTCTCGGCAGTATGCTTACTGGCTATATATCTGCCTTGGCAGTGATAAAACGATAAAAGCTACGATAGCATAATTATAAAGAGTTTTGTGAATAATGGCAAGGATTTTCCCCTTTCCCGCTATGCTGTTCCACTCAAAAGCAGCATAACCCGCTCTGTGCGCGGCGCACACGAAAAAGCAAAAACACCATGCGAGCGCACAGTGTATGGAGGCATGAATGAAATCTCATAAAACAAAAATCCACAACGGTCCTGGGTATAAACAGCTTGCCGGTATTCCCGGCCTCAGGTATGCTGCGCAAGCTGGCACGCCTGCGCGTACGCCAGCATGCAGGCGCCTACTCCATGCAGGTTATCCCGTATCTGCGGCTCGCTGAGATAATACCGGCTTGTTCCATCGCGGGTCGCTGCGGTTATCCGGCCCCGGCCCCAGCCCCGCACTGGCGCAGATGCCGTACAGGTGCGGCCCGTCCGCCTCCGCTTTCAGATAGCGCAAAGCAACGGCGCTCAGCACGCCCAATCCGATATCGCCGTACGTCCGGTCCAGCATGCCCAGCCGCGCGCCCTTCAGCATGGCGTAGGCCGCCATCGCGCTGCCGGATGTTTCCGGATAGTTATCATCCAGGTCCTTGCGGTTGACCAATTGCAGAAACATGCCGCTTTGCGGATCCTGATACGGCATCAGCCCTTCCACAGCCTCCCGGAGCAGCAGGGCGAGGCTTTCCGCCCGCCGCGTATACGGCGCGGCGATTTCAAACACGTCGCAAAGCGCCATCAAATACCAGCCGATCGCGCGCAGCCAGAAAGACGGGCTTCTTCCCGTTTGCGCATCCGACCATTCCGCCGTTCTGCTTTCATCCCACGCGTGCGCATACAGCCGCGCTTCCGGTACATAAAGCTTGCTCCGCACCGCCTCGAACTGATCGATGACATCGTCAAAGCGCAGGGAGCCGAGCAGTTTTTCACAAGCGGCATAAAAGGGCAAGGCCATATACTGCCCGTCCAGCCACACCTGATGGGGATAGATATCCTTATGGATAAACACGCCCGTCTTTGTACGCGGGTGGTTCATCAGCCGGTCGTAGCAGCCCATGGCGGCGTCCCTGTATTTTTCTTCCGCAGTATGCCGGTACAAAAGCAGCAGGGATTTCCCGAAGCTGATTTTATCCAGATTGTGTTCCTGCCTGCCAAAGGTGAGGGCATGCCCGTCATGCGGCAGCAGAAACGGCGCGGCGTGCTCCATCGCCCGCCAATAGGTTTCGTCCCCCGTCGCCTCCAGCAGGGCGTTCGCGCCAAGCATGCACAGATCATCCTTATATTTCCAGGGGCCTTCCTGTAATACTGCCGGAAAAACGCCGGTCAGGTAATGCCGGAAATACGCTGTCCACTCCATCGCCAATCTCCTTTATCCGCCGTATACGGCCGGGCGGAGCTACGCTCCGGCGTTTTGCCCGCGCAGGCGCAGTATTTCATCGGGCATGATCGGGTCGTAGGGCATGGTAAAAACCTCCACGCGGGGCAGGGAGCTTTCAATCGGCTGGCGTTTTGCCAGCAGCTGACGCTCCGCACAGGCCATCATCAGCACACCGACGCCTTTTTGCTCATCGTCCACGGTTTTTTCCGAAACATAATATGCCGCGCTGCCGTCCCGCCGGTTGTTGCCCTCCGGCCCAAGGCCTGCGCCCTTGCAAATGCCGCCGAGGTGCAGCGTTCCGTTTTCCATAGCCATCTGCCGGGTTTCCACCGCGCACAGGATCTCTTCCGCGGCGCTCAGATATTCGTCAGACTGGAACACACCCAGGCGCACGCCCTTATATAGCGAGTACGCCGCCATCAGTGAAGCGCTGGTTTCCAGATAATTTCCCTTTGCGTCCGCAAGCGCCGCCAGCTGATAAAACAGCCCCGTTTTTGTGTCCCGGTACGGCAGCGCGCCGTCCACCGCCTCCGCCCAAAGCTCCGCCAGGCGTTCCCTGCCCGGCACATCGGCAGGCCAGCACTCATACACATCGGCGAGCGCCATCAAATGCCAGCCGATCGCCCGGCTCCAGAAATTCTGCGAAAGACCCGTTGCGGGGTCGGCCCAGAAAGCGGTCCGGCTTTCATCCCATGCATGGTAGTGCAGGCGCGTTTGGGGATCGAACAAGCGCCTGCGCACCGTTTCGAACTGGCTTAGCACATCGGCGTATCCCGCGCCGTTTCCAAAGCTGTTTTCATAGAGCGTATAAAACGGCATCGCCATATACAGTCCGTCCAGCCAAACCTGATTTGGATAAATCCGTTTGTGCCAGAAGCTTCCGCTGCGGGTACGCGGCTGGCTGCGCAGCTGTTCCATCAGCTGTTCTATCACCTTGCGGTAGCGCTCCTCCCCCGTGATCCGGTACAGCGTAAACAGCGCGCGGCCGGAGGGAATAAAGTCCAGATTATACTCTTCCTTTTGGTAGAGGCGGATTTCGCCCGCCGCGTTTACATAGCGGTCGATAAAGGTTTTCACCGCCTGGAGTAAGCGTTCGTCCCCCGTTGCCCCGTACAGCGCCGTCAGGCCGATCAGCACACAGCCGTCCTCATAGTTCCACATATTCCGGTCCGTTTTGGCAAACGCGCGCGTATAGCCCGCGATATATCGCTCAAACACCATGGGAATAGAATCCTCCTTCAAAACGGCGGCGCTGTGCGCATGGCCATCTGCGATTTTATAAGGCGGCGCGAAAGCAGCGCTCTCTGCCAAATCCGAAGTCCGGCTACCGTTTATTCCGCCACTTCGCGTAGGAATACTCTCCCCGGTAATTGGAAGAATTGTAATGCGGATATTTCTCGGGCACATATTCGCGGTCCGTAATGCCGCAGGGCCGGTCCTGCGTATAGATGAACATACGGCTGGCGTCCCACAGCACAATCTCGTCCCGCGCGTCGCCCGCAAGGTTGATCACCTCAGCGCACAGATCCGGATGTCCGTCGTCGGGGAACGTCACCACACGGTCGCCCTCCCCATCCAGCATGCCGCCAAGCTTGCTGTTGCCGTTCAGCAAAATCAGCTCCGTGCCGTCCCCCTGCCAGTTGACCGGCGCAATGACGTTGCCGTTGCCACAAGGCTCCCGGTGCCAAAGCTCGTTGCCCTTGCAGTCGTACAGGTACACGATGCCCTGGTTTTCCCAATAGGTGGTGGTGCAGATCGCCAGTCCCGGCCGCTGCGGGCAATAGTTGGCGGCGCTGATGCGCTGGCCGTGCCCATTGATATCGCGGAACAGAATCTCGCCGTCGCGGCTCACCAGCATAAAGCCCTCCCAGCCGGATACGATCGCCAGCATCTCGTCACGGTCGGGATCAAATTTCCCGTAGATGATCTCATCCGTGTGATCGCTTTGTATCGGCAGGGACCATTGCAGGGTTCCGTCGCTTGCGATCATGTTATAGCAGCTGAAGATCTCATCCCTGCCGTCGCCGTTGAAATCGAACGCATACGGGAAATGTCCTGTATTGTTGCGGCAGAATTTGAACAGCAGCTCCAGCTTTGCGTTGTACACCCAAAGCCGTGCATAGCGGTCCTTGATGAGGATATCGGTCGGCCGGTCGTTGCCCGATACGTTAACGATCCGGATCGCGTCCACATTCAGGCGGTCAAAGGCATGCTTCTGAAACTCGATACCCGCAATCCCGTCCGCGGGCTCCTCATTTTTAGGCGTGGGAATCCAGGCAAGCGTTTCCCCCGTGCGCCCGTCCAAAATCATCAGCTTGAAATCTTTGGCCACGATTACCTCGTCGTATCCGTCGCCATTGATATCGTAGAGCTGAAACGGCAGATCGCAGGTTGTATCCTGATTAACGGCCAGCCCGGAAGGCTCCCCAAGCTGCCACAGCACCCTGCCGGTTTCCACGGCAACGGCCGTCAGGCAGGAGATATTACAGTACCGCTCCTTGAACACGCGCTTCTGGTGCTGCGCCATCACAAAATACCAGTCCTCGCCGCCCATCAGGTGGCCGAACCGAATCTGCCGGGACGCCCCGAAGTTTTTCAGGTCGATCACGCGGTGCAGCATCGGCTGCGCATACCGCGCGCGCTTTTCCGCCACGCGGCGCTCATCGCCCGCTTTGCGGGCAAGGTAGGTTTCGTAAGCCTCCGGCGTGCAGAGAACGGAAACACCGGTAAACTGCGCCGGCATATACCCGGCCAGCGCCACCTTTCCCTCGGCATACCGGCCGTCGCGTATATCCATCACTTGTTTGCCGTCAATGGAAAGCACAAAATGCTCCCCCGCACAGCGTGCCTCCAGCGTATACAGGGTATCCGCGTCATAGGCAAACGGCACCTCGGCAAGCTTCGTGCGTTCCTTTTTCTCTATTTTCCAGCACTGCGCCTTCCCCGCGCAAAGGAAAAACGCATAGTGCATCAGCGAGGTCTGATAGCGGAACAAAAGCCCCGTCTGGTCCTGCGTGCTGAGGGGGCGCATGGCGACGGACGCCGTGTAATCGCGCCAGCGCTCGTCCCCAGCGGCCAGCACCGAGCATACGTCATGCGTCAGCGGATTTCGCACGCGCATCTGCTCTATAAAGTGCACGCCGTCCTGCGCCGTAACCACCCAGTTGGGGCCTCGGAAATTACAGTTGGTGATCGGGTCGTACCATTGCCCCGCGTATCCGGCGTTGGGGTAGTAATGATATTCCCCCATCGCGGAATGCTCCCGGTCAAAGGGCAGGGGGCCGATCGGAAAAGACAGAAAATCATCTTGAAACAATATCGGCATGGTACGCCTCTCATTCTTCGGCTGGCATCCCGTTTTCCGGGGCGCCGTTCCTCCGGCCGCTAGGCCTTGTTGTATGAAAAGGCCAGGCGGGCCTCACCGCGCAAAAGTGAACGCGCCGCCATGGCATAAACGCTGCTGCGCTGGGGGAGACGCCGCACCGGGCGCCTCCCCCAGCGCGTTGTTACGGGTTACTGCGCGGCAAGGTATTCTGCTTCGTATCCGTCCAGCATGTCCGCCCATCCGTCCAGGCATTCCTGGCTGGTCATTTCGCCCAGCAGAACGGCCTGGAAGTTCGCGGTCATCTCGTTGGTGATCATGGTTGAGAAATCGCTTAACCAGTAAGGGTTGAGCGTTTGCACATAATTGGGATCGGAAAGGTAGCTGGCATAGAGCATCATGTTCTCATTGCTCTTGTACCAATCCTGCTCAGTTACCTCCTGATTGCAGGGCACGCGGCCGACCTTTTCGCACAGCAGGCCGTTGTACTTCGCATCCAGCAGATAGCCCATCAGCGTCATCGCGCCGGTATAATCGTGATCCGCGCCCTGGTTGGCCACCGAGTACACATTCGGCTGCAGGCCGGAGGCATAGTAACGGCCTTCGTCGTTGGCCAGCACGCGCGCGCTGGCAAAGTTGCCATCGCCCAGGTTGTTGCGGTGCGTAGACTCCGAAGAAGAATTGTGGATAATGTACATCGACACGCCCGAGCCGAACTCGGCGACGATCTCGGAGAAGTTGTTGTTCACAGAATCGCCGGATACCCATCCGTTTTTATACAGGCTTGCATAGGCGTCCAGCGCTTCGGCAAAGCGGGGGTCGCTCAGGATGCACTTGTTGTTTTCATCAAACCAGCTGCCGTTGTAGCCGCAGCCGTCCGTGTAGGTAAACAGCCACGCCACCATCGCGTCATAGGGACGAACGCCGCGCAGGCTGGCAAAATAAGTACCCGCGTCCGGATTGGCAAATTCTTCGCACAGGGCAAGGAATTCGCTCTGGGTGGCCGGGGGCGCCGCAATGCCGTTTTTCGCAAACAGCTCGGTATTGTACCACGCCACTTCCTGGTTGTAAGCAAAGGGAACACCGTACAGGGTTCCGCTGCCCAGGTTTCTCAGGTTCTCCGTCAGGCCGGGATCGATCTTGTCGAAATTGGCAATCCCCTCCACATAATCGTTCAGCGGCAGAAGCGCGTTCTGGGCCGTGAAGGTGGAGATGTTGGAAAAGCCGAGCGATACCAGGTCCGGCATGGTGTCGGTTACGACCGCCATCTGGAATTTCTCCTGGAAATCCTGAAACGCAAAGCTGGTATACACAAATTCGTATTCGTCCTGTGCGGCGTTAAGCTCTTCAAAGATCTGCTCAAACACACTGTCCGTCACGGTATCCGCCGAGTGATACCAGAAGTTGACCACTTGCTTTTCGGCCAGCGCGGAGGTGCCGAACAGGCACATCGTGAAAAGCAGCGTCACCGTCAATACGAGGGCTGTCGTTTTTTTCATTGAGGGTTCCTCCTTTTTTTCTTTGGCAAAGTAAACTTTATTCTTCGCCCTATCCCTTCACCGCGCCGGCAGTTGCGCCTCCCGACAGGTGTTTTTGGATAAAAGCAAAAATAATCAGTACGGGGATCAGGGCAAACACGCATCCGGCCGCCAGGCTGCCGTAATCGGTGCCGAACTCGCCCTGAAACACCTTCAGCCCCAGCGGCAGGGTATAGGTGTCCTTCCGGGTAATAAAGGCCGTGGCATAAACATAAACGTTCCACGCGTTGATAAATGCGTACGCGCCGGTGGCCACAATGGAGGGGCGCATCGCGGGCAGCAGCACGCGCAGAATCGCGCCCACCAGCGAGCAGCCGTCGATCTGCGCCGCTTCCTCCAACGAGACAGGAACCGAGTTGAAGTATCCCATCATCATGAACAGGCAGAAGGCCAGGTTGGTGCAGGTGCATACAATCACGAGCGACCACAGGTTGTTGATCAGCCCCAGCGTGTTCATCGTCTGGAACAGCGGGATCATCAGCACCACAGCGGGCAGCATCTGGGTGATGAGCATCAGCACATACACCAGGCCTTTTCCCTTAAACCGGTACCGGCTCATGGCATAGCCGCCCAGCAGCGAAAGCACCGAGACCGCTAGGGTGGTGAACGTCGCCACAAATAAGCTGTTGAAGAAGTAATGATCAAACCCCAGCTGGGTAAACAGGGAGTCGTAGTTTTCCAGCGTAGGAGGGGTGGGCCAGTACTTGAGCGGAATGGAGAACACATCCACGGAGTTTTTCAGCGACGTGTTCACCACCCAGTAAAACGGGAACAGAATAAGAATCAGGAACATTGTCAGCGGCAGGGTGCGGAAAAACAGCGTGCCAAGCCATCGTTTGGTGCGGGGATTCATCAGTTAATCCCCCCTTTGCCCAGCTTGCCGAATTTAATATAGATAAACGCGACCATCATCATCATCGTCGTAGCGATCACCGCCAGCGCCGATGCGTAACCGTAATCAAATTCGCCGGAAAACTTGGTCATAATATACAGGGCGAGGGTTGTGGTACCGCGGTTGGGGCCCCCGTCCGTAAGGCTGATGATCAGATCAACCGCGTTGAAGGTCCAGATGGCCCGCAGCAGGGTTGTGAGGATGATCGTATCGCGGATCATCGGCAGGGTAATGCGCCACAGAGTCATGGGCGCGCTGGCTCCATCGATTTTGGCCGATTCGTACAGCTCGTCCGGGATGGAGGCAAGCGCGGATAAATAGCTGATCACAAAAAACGGAACACCGCGCCACACATTGGCGATCACTGCCGCCGTCATCGCCCTGGACGCACTGGAAAACCAGGAGATGTTCCGGGTAATCAGCCCCATGCGCTTGAGCACATCGTTGAGCAGACCGTAGGTTTCCCCGAAAATCAGCGACCAGATGATACCCACCATCACTCCGGCCACCGCCCACGGTATCAGCGCCAGCGCACGCACAAACCCACGGCCCTTGAAATCCTTATTCAGGATAAACGCCAGCCAGAAGCCAAGCACGCACTGGAACGCGACACCGATCAGCACCCAGGCCGCCGTATTGCCCAGCGTTTTGGTAAAAATCCGGTCATTGGTAAAGATCTTTATGTAGTTCGCAATCCCGACAATCTGGCGCGCGTTGGGCCGCGTAGCCTTGTAGGATTCAAAGCTCATCAGCAGCACGTTGACGATCGGCCAGAACATAAAGCAGACAATAAAGATAATAACCGGCGCCAGCATAAGGTAGGGCACCATATCCCGCCGCCTGACCGCCAGCCGGGCGGAACGCCTGAATCCGCTCACGCACTCACTCCCTTTCCGTTGTGGATTGTGTTACGCGAAGAAGTGCTTTCATCACAGTTCCATCATTATGGCATAGCGTTTCAAAGCCTTCCTGCACAGTGTCCATGGTATAATCCCGGCTGATCAGCGGACGAAGGTCAACCGCACCCTGAGCCAGCAGCCCGATGACGGTTTCAAAATCGCTTTGCAGCGCGTTGCGGCTTCCAAATACGGCCAGTTCCTTCTTGAGCAGCAGGGAATGAAGAAACGTGGTTTCGCGTTTTCCGTTGCCGATCAGCACCAGGTTGCCGGCAAACGCCGCCTGGTCGATACAGGCCAGAAAGGTTTCCGGCAGGCCGCAGGCCTCAATGCAAACATCAAACCCATTTCCGCCGGTCACCTCCGTGCCGAACACCGCAAGGCTGCCGGTACGCGTGTTGCACACGCCGTATGCACCCATCGTTTGCGCAAGGGCCAGCCTGCCGTCCAGAACGTCGCAAACATATACCTCCGCGCCACGGGCCTTGGCCGATAGCATGGCAAAAATCCCGATCGGCCCGCCGCCGACCACCAGCACCTTATCCCCCGGCCGCATGGGGCAGCGCTGCACGCCGTGATAGCCGATGCAGAAAGGCTCTGCCAGCGCCAGTATGCGCGGGTCAAGCCCCTGACCATGGTAAATGCGCTCCACCGGCATGGTAATGTATTCCTGAAAAGTACCGTCCCGCTGAACGCCCATGGTTTGGTTCTCCATGCAGCAGTTCACGTAGCCCCTGCGGCAGGCATAGCACGTGCCGCAGTTAAAATAGGGATTGCCGGTTACGATGTCCCCGGTCTTCAGCCCCTGGGCGTTTTCGGGAACCGTCACGATCTGCGCGCTGAATTCGTGACCGGGGATACGGGGGTAGGACGTAAAAGGCTGGTTGCCCGTGTAGCTGGCAACATCGGAACCGCAGAAACCGCAGTAAAGCACCCTGAGCAGCGCCTCGCCCTGCCCGGGCGTTGGGATGGGCCGGTCCGCAACCTCTACGTGAAAAGGTTCCTGAATGATCACCGTTTTCAAAATTTCCATTCTCCCTGCTGTGATTTCGCAAGCGCACGGCCTCTGCCGTGCGTTCCGGCTTGATTGCGCTCTGCGCATTCCGTGCGGCGGGCAGCCGGGGCAGCCAAAATACGGCGAATGAGCCACTCTGTTATTCCCGTGCCGCGGGCTCGCTCCTGCAGCGCCTGCCGTTTGATTTATTGTAGCAATCCACCTTCCGCGCTGTCCAATACCGAGTTGCTGATTTGACGATAACCTCCGCGTTATAGTAAACTGAGTCGGCAGCGGATGTACAAAACGGCATGCGAGGTGAGCACTTTGCACCGCAATGATCTGGATAAACTGATGTATCTGGTGGTGCTGGCGGAAGAAAAAAATATGACCCGCGCGGCGGAACGGCTGTTCTTATCCCAGCCCGCGCTGACGGCCTATATCAACCGGCTGGAATCGGAGCTTGGCGTAAAGCTTTTCGACCGTGCCAGCTCCCCGATACAGCTGACGCAGGCGGGATCGTATTACATTCAGGAAATGGAGAAGCTGTACAATCAGCACGCCCACGTTCTGGATGAGCTCGCGCATATGGATTACGCCCCGGATACGATGCTTAAAATCGGCATCGGCCGCAACCGCGGCAGCCTGTGGCTGCCCTATCTGCTCCCGGCGGTTTATAAGCGGTTTCCGGACGCGCACATTCAGGTGTTTGAGGACCGTGACGAAAGCATGGTGGCCAAGCTGATCAACAATCAGCTGGACGTGGCGGTTACCGAGTCCTTCATCCATCACCGGGAGCTGACGTACCATCACCTGCCGGTGGAGCATTATACACTCATCACTTCCCCCAACCTTCCGGGACTGGAGCAATTCGATCTCCGGCACAACACGCGGTTTACGCCGTTGGATGTTCCCTCCGCGTTTTTAAACAGGCATACCTTCATCTGCCCTTCCGTGAAAGGCGGACTGAACTTCTACACCCAGCAGCTTTTTTCCACCTACCGTATTATCCCCAAAAGCATCCTGTTTCTTTCCAACCTGAGCACCGCCTATCAGCTGGCCGTTAAGGGACTGGGCATCAGCTATCTGGCGTCCAGCTATGCCGATACCACCACCACCGCCGAACGCCCCGTCTTCCTGATGCCGGGCGGAAAGCCCACGACCCGCATGCTCTATGCCGTTTATGACAATCGCTATGTGAGCGAGCTCAAGCAGTTTTTTATCGACAGCACCACGGACATCATGGCGCGCGTGCAGAAAGAACGCATGGCCGCGGCCGCCAGCGAAGTGAAATTGCAGGAAGAATCAAGCCCATGATTTCCCGGAAGCTCTCGCAGCGCCCGCAGCCATCAAACCGTATATAAAAAGTCGGCCGATCCACCGCTTGAGACGGAAGGGGCGGCCTGCTTTTATTCTCTTCTCTTTTGCCAGTAGATTGCCCAAGGGCATCCGTCAGGCGTTTACCACGTTCTGCGGCTTGCCCTGCTGATACTGCCTCAGGTTGTCCACCGCGACATCCATCAGCCGCTGCCGCGATTCCTTGGGCGCCCACGCGATATGCGGCGTAATGATGCAGTTCGCAAGCCCCAGCAGCGGGCTATCGGCACGGATAGGCTCCGTGGAAACCACGTCTACAGCGGCGGCGAAAACCTTGCCGCTGATCAGGGCGGCCCGCAGATCCGGCTCATTGATCAGCGGCCCGCGCGAGGTGTTGATCAGGATGACGCCGTCCTTCATTTTGGCAAGGCTTTCAGCGCAGATCATCCCCTGGGTTTCGGGAAACAGCGGACAGTGCAGGGATATTACATCGCTCCGGCGCAAAAGCTCGTCCAGGGAAACGCTCTCCTCCGCTTGTACCTGCGCATCGTACGCGATCACCGTAAGCCCGAACGCTTTGGCGATTTCAGCTGTTCGCCGCCCGATGCGGCCGTAGCCGATAATGCCGAGGGTTTTCCCGGCAAGCTCGGTCAGCGGATAATCCCAGAAGCAAAAGTCCACGCTTGAGGTCCACCGCCCCGCCTGCACGGCATCGTTATGATGCCCCACATGGTGGCAGATTTCCAGCAGCAGGGCAAACACATACTGGGCTACGGCATCCGTGCCATAGGAGGGAATATTGGTGACGGCAACCTTCTTTTCCCGCGCGGCCTGTGTATCCACAACATTATAGCCCGTCGCCAGCACGCCGATATACCGCAGGTTTGGCGCGGCGGCGATGGCCGCGCGGTCCAGCACGGTTTTATTGGTCAGCACCGCTTCGGCATCGCCGATGCGCTGCATCAGCTCATCCGGCTTTGTGCGGTCGTATACCGTGACGCTGCCCAGGGCTTCCAGCCCCGCCCAGCTTAAATCCCCGGGATTTTCCGTGTATCCGTCCAGAACAACGATTTTCATTCTCTTTCCTCCAATTGGGCCCACGCAAGGTTCTAGGCGCGCCGGGCCGATGAGCGACGCTTTCCCGCATCGCAATCGAATATTTCGTGTGAAACCTTCATATTCCCTTTTTGCGCCGAATAATCGCAGACCTCTCAGGTGCTCTTCACCAGCTGTTGGCAGCCTTCCTCTGTTTGTCCAAGATCATATGGACCGGACATAAAGGCAACGCTAAAGAGCTTGCCTCCTGCGTTTTACAGACTGCAAGCTCTCTCTGCTGCCTTGCGAACCTATTCGTTTACGTTTTGGGGCCGCTTCAACCTCCGCATACCGGACGGTTTCGTTTTTGTTTTCATTACGATCCGTCGCATCCCATGGCAGCAGCGTCACAGCCGCAGTTGATCACACAAGCAGCCCGATGAAGCGCCACCACGGGATATACAGGCCAAACACGGCGATAAAGACCACGATTGTCATCACCAGCCCCATCCGCAGAATGTATCCGGAAGGGAAATAGTTGCCGGCCGTGCCCATCATCAGCCCTACCGAATGGAACGGGAACAGCCATTGCGTCGTCAGGGTGACATACACCAGAAACATGATCACCGGGATGGGTAGCATATCCCCGCAGATAAACACCAGCCCGGGAACCACCACGGAAATCGTTGTGGTATTGCTCCCCAGCACCATATGCATGCAGATCGATATCAGCATAATCGTCAGCACCATCAGCGCAATGGAGTTCTCCGGCATAATCGCGCTGATTTTGGAAAACACGATGTCCGCCGTTCCGGTTGCCCGCATCACGCCGCCGATGCTCAGCGCCGCCGTTAAAAAGACCAGCATCTGCACATCAATCGCACGGAAGTCTTTCACGCGGAGCACCTTCATGGCAAACATCACGCCGATGCTGACCAGCGTAACCGCCCACGCGGGGATGCCGTGCAGCGGCTCCGTAAACCAGAGCACAATGGTAATACCCAGCAGGAGAAGCAGCATCCGGTCCCTGCCGGAAGCCATCGGCTTTTCCACAGTCTGCGGCTTCGGCTCCGCCTGATCCGCCTGCAGGCGCAGGCTGCACCCCCGCAGCTCCCGGCGGAACAGCAGGGTAATCAATCCCATCGCAATGGCCAGGTAGACAAGCGACGGAACGGCCATCGCGCGAATCCAGTCCCAATCCGCCATATCCAGTCCGGCTACGTGCACGGAGGTTGTGTTGAGAATGATATCGGCGTTCATCGAGCACAGATTCACGAAAATGTAAATCACATAAACGCTGAACATCAGCACCGAGCGCTGGTTTGCCTTCGCTTCCGTCTTTTGCAGGTAGCTCCAGAAGATATCCCCTACAATGATCAGCCGGGCCAGCGGCTGCGGTATGGCATACATGGTGATAAACAGCATCGCAACGGCAAACAGCATGGCGCGCCAGGGTGTGTTGCCGCGGCGGAACAGCATCGTTTCCAGGTACCTGGACGGCAGACCGGAGTTCTGCACGCCGCGCGAAAACAAGTACGTCAGCGTAATCAGCAGAAACGTATCGGACAACGGAAACGTGAAGATCGTTTTGGCCGGTACATTGGAAAACAGCGCAAAGCCCAGCAGCAGCATACAGGAGGCCACGGTGCGCTGCACCACGCCGGTGCTCCACCAGATGATCGTAAGCAGCAGCAGCGATACCACCGCCAGCTGTTGTAACTCCATCTTCAACGGATTGCTGAAAAAGAACAGCAACGGCACGATGGCCGTGAGTACAATCCACCCTGTTTTTTTGCCAATCCTCTGTATATCCATATTCAAGAAACGTTTCCTGTTCATTCGAGCATTCTCTACTTTCAAACACATCTTGCGGCCCTGCCTTGAGCCTGTGAAACCCTGTATTCCTTGACGGTTTCCCGGAATTCTGATAGACTTTGAATCACTACGAAAGGGGCCTGCTGCTTACGATGAAGAGAATAACCATCAAGGATGTCGCGCTTCGCGCCGGTGTATCCATCTCCACGGTATCCCGCGTGGTCCACAACGAAAAAAACGTTGCATCAGATTACATCACCCGGGTGCACCAGGCCATTGAGGAGCTCGGCTGGCATCCCAATTCTGTAGCGCAATCCCTGCGGCACGGGAACGGCTCCAACGTCGGGCTTATCCTGCCCAACACCATCGACCCGTTCTTCGGCTCCATCGCGGACAGCATAATCTCAACCGCCGCCAGGCAAAACCTGAATATCATCACCATGGTTTCCCATACCGCCAACGGGTATGATGAGCTCGGCTGTTTTAAACGCCTTACTGCGTCCTCGGTCGATGGGATTATTTTCTGCTCCATCGCGGATGTTGACCGCGAGGTGCTGGACAACTACATTGCCAACATCCCCATGGTGCTTTGCTCCCGCCGCGAAATGATCCCCGGCCGCCCGCACGTGTTTTTCGATCACCAGAAGGGCGGTTATCTTGCGACGCGTCACCTGTTGGAAATGGGACACCGCAAGATTGCCCTGTTTGTCGGCGTGTTCGGCGATTCATTTCATACGGCCGACGACCTGGAACCGTTTCTGCAAAACCATGTGCTGGCAGGCCCCTATTCCGGTATCGATAAGTACATCGGCGCCCGCAAGGCCATGGACGAATACGGCGCGACCTTCTACCCGGAGCTTGTAGAGTTTGTAGATCTGGGCAACGCCTACCAGAGCGGCTTCGAGGCCACACAGCGGCTGATCTCCAAAACCACGGATATCGACGCAATTTTCACCACGAACGATCTTTCCGCCACCGGCGCCATCCACATGTTAGCAAAACAAAGACTTGAGGTGCCGGACGATGTCTCCATCATCGGGTACGACAACGGCATCATGGCCACCAGCTCTCAGCCGCAGTTGAGCACCATCGTGCAGGATACCCGTCGTTTGGGGCTGGAGTGCACAAACGTGATTGCACAGCTGATCAACGGCAAACCCTGCTCCGATGTGATGATCGACGTCAGCCTGATCGTGCGGCAGTCAAGCTGCCGCCATCAGGCATAGCCGTTACCGGCAAGCGATATCGGCCCCCGCGTTTTGCATCACGGTGAAGAACGTGGGGAACGAAACCGCCGCGCACTCGCCGTCGCGTATCCGCATCTCGCCGTCGGCAAACATGCCGCATACGGCCATCGCCATGGCCACACGGTGGTCGTCATAGCTGCTGACATCCGCTCCGGTCAGTTGCCTGCCCCCGTGGACGATCATATAATCCTCTCCCGTTTCGATGCTCGCGCCAACCTTGGTCAGCTCGCTTTCCATCACCGCGACACGGTCGGTTTCCTTCATGCGTACATGGCCCAGCCCGCGGAAGGTGGTATCACCCTGCGCAAAGCAGGCAGCCACCGCCATGGCGGGCAGCGAATCCGGAATATCTTTCAAATCAATGGTCAGTCCGCTTGTCAGCTTTTTGCCGCCGCGCACCACCAGGCAGTGGTTTTGGCTGTCCTTCTGGATATCCGCGCCCATCGCCAGCAAATGATCCACCACCGCCTTGTCGCCCTGGCTGTCCTCAAAATCCACACCGCAGATCCGGATGCGGGAATCGGTCGTCACCGCGGCTACCAGCGGGAACGCTACCGCGGACCAATCGCTTGGCACAAGGCTTTCCGTAGCGCGGTACACCTGCCCGCCGCCGATTTTGAAATAGGTATAATCCCCTTTGTTTTCCATCAGCTCTATCCCGTAGCGCTTCATCCAATCCACCGACAATTGCAGATAGGGCTTTTCCAGCGGGTCCTCGTTGATAATTTCCGTGTCGCCGTCCATCAGCGGCGCGGCCATCATAACGCTGGACACGAACTGTGAAAGGCTTTTGCGGAACCGTACCGTTCCGCCTTTCATTTTGCCCCCGATCACCGCGGGGCAGGCGTTTACATCCGGGCGTGTGGTAAAGGCGCGCCCGCCCAGCTGATTGATCGCGTCCAGCACCGGCCGGATGGGCCGCCGCCTGATCTGCGCGTCCCCGGTCAGCACCGTATACCCGTCGATCAGCCCGGCCATGGACGCGGCAAAATAAGCGGTCGAGCCGGAATTTTCACAATCGACGACATTGTCCGGCACCTTCAGGCCGCGTCCGCAGCCTTTGACAATCCACAGGCCGTCCTGCTTTTCCGTCTGCGCGCCGAAAGCCTCGGCCACATGCAGCGCCGTTTGGCAGTCCAGACTCGGCAACGGATTGTGAATGCGGGATACGCCTTCCGCCATGGTTGCCAGCAGCACCGCACGGATGGTATGGCTCTTGGATCCCGGTACCAGAATATCTCCCTGTAATCGGCTTCGTTTTGCAATCGCGTCCATTATTTTTCGTCTCCTTCACGATGAGTCGGGAGGGTTTGGCGGCCGCATTCCGCGTCCGTGCGCCCCCAAGGGATAACATTAACCAGAAGTACGCGGCACTGCGCGGTACTCCATCGCAAACGGGTATGGTTCTTTTCCTGTTTTCTCTATCGGCGCCGCGCCTTTTTACCGGGCGCTGCCGTTATGCAAGCTGCGTATTTTTCAGTGGCTGGTGCAGCAGGCGCAAAACCTCCGGCCATGCGGTTTCCTGCTCAAAGCCCCGCTGGTACAGCCCCACCCAGGCCGCCTGATCCTGCTCCGGTAAGATGCCTCCGGTCAGGCCCGTAAATTTGCGGATCAGCTCCGCCTGGGACGGCGGTGAATCCGGGCCCCAGGGCGTTCCCTCCTGCGCGGAAACCTCCGTGCCGTTTTGCAGGGTCAGCCGGACGCGAACGCTGAACGCCGCCGGGAACTGCGCCTGCAGCTCCTCATCCACATGCATGTGGATCCGTTCGATATACGCGTGCAGCTGCCGGTCATTGCGTGCCTCCGCCTCATATTGCTCCAGCCCCAGCTGCCCGAAGTACGCTGCCGCCCCGACGGAGTATGGAATGCTGTACTGGCAGGTCACCTTGGAATCGTATCCCGTGCGGGTGTCGTACATCATGGCGAATTCCGGCACACCGATCTCGATGCGCGCGATATCGCCGGGTTGCAGATGGTGTTGTCTCATCAGCCCTTCCACCGCGTGCACAGGCGCGTGGAGCCAGCGGCAGCAGGGGTAGGGTTTGAAGTACACCTGCATAAAATGATAGGTTTCCCCCAGGCACTCGCGTGCACCAGCCAGCTGCTCATCCGTGATGGGCGGCAGCCCAAGCGCCCGGGCAAACCCGTCCGGAGCTTCCATAACATCCGGATCGCCGGTCAGGCCGATGGCCGCCAGCCGGACGGCATTGATGCCCAAATAGTTCGGCCAGCCCGAATACAGCCCTTTCCCCTGTGCGCCTCCGGTGGCCGTGCTGTAGGTGCCCACCGGGAACAGCCCCGCCAGCGACAGCGCCCCCGCCATGACCTGTGCGGACACCCCCGCACCCTTGGCATACCCGGCCGCGGCGCCGAACGCGCCCATGGTGCACGGAAAATGCACATGCCGCTTTAAAAGCTGCGGGGAAAACATACGGCTGATTCTGCCGCCCACCTCATAGCCGCACACCAGCGCCGTCAGCGCGTCTTTTCCGGTGCCGCCATGCGCGATCACCGACAGCAGCGAGGCCGGTACGGATGCGCTGCCCCAGTGGCCGGACACGGAAATTCCGTCATCGTATTCCAAATGATAGGCCGCGGTTCCGATTGCCAGCGCCGCCTCCGCGATGCCGCAGTGATCTTCCGTGCCCCAGATACGGCTTTCGCCTGAGGGGTTGAAGGCCGCGATTTCCCGCAGCTTCTGCCGCACCGGATCCTGTTTCAACGCCGCAAAATAGCAGCCAATGAGGTCAAACAGGCAATCGTTGGCCCTGCGGACTACAGGCGCAGGCAGGCGTTCAAATTGCAGATCATGGGCAAATGCCGCCAGATCCTCGATGATTGTTTTGTTCATAGGATCTCCCGGTTCAGTTCCTTCACCCGGTGGCAGGCCACAAAATGCTGCGGCTGCACTTCCTCCAGCGCCGGATTGGCAGTGAAGCAAATCTCCTGGGCGTACGGGCAGCGCGCGGCAAACCGGCAGCCGGGTTTGGGATTGATCGGCGATGTGATCTCGCCGTGCAGCAGGGTGCGCTTCCGGTTTTTGTTGACAACCGGTTCGGGGATTGCGGCCAGCAGCGCTTTGGTATAGGGATGCATCGGACGCTCAAACAACGCGTCGGAGCCCGTTTTTTCCACCGCCTGGCCCAGATACATCACCAGAATATCGTCGGAGATATGCTTGACCACGGAAAGGTCGTGCGTGATGAAAAGATAGGTATATCCGTTGGATTCCTGCAAATCCTGCATCAGGTTTAAAATCTGCGCCTGGATGGATACATCCAGCGCGGACACAGGTTCGTCGCACACCAGAAACCTCGGGTTCAGCGCCAGCGCGCGCGCAATGCCGATTCGCTGGCGGCGGCCGCCGTCCAGCTCATGCGGATAGGAGGACGAAAACCGGTCCGCCAGCCCTACCGTTTCCATCAGCTCGCTCACCCTGTCGTTTATCTGCTGATGATTTTTATACATCCTGTGTATTTTCAGCGGCTCGGCAATGATTTCCCTCACAGACATCCTGGGATTCAGCGAAGAAAAGGGGTCCTGAAAGATCATCTGCATCTGGCAGTGCAGCTTTGCGGAGTTCTTTACATCGGTAATATCCTCGCCGTCAAAGATGATCTTTCCTTCGGTGGCTTCCAGAAGCTTGATAATCACCCGGCCAAGGGTGGATTTGCCGCAGCCCGATTCTCCTACGACGCCGAGCGTGTTGCCGGCCTCTATGGAAAAGCTGACATCATCCACCGCGTGCAGCATGCCTTTGGGGGTTTTAAAATACTTTTTCAAGTGCTGTACATCAAGGATCGCCGCCATGTTATGCTTCCTCCTTCTGCTTGCCGTCAAACAAGTGGCAGCATACAAAGTGGCCCGCGGATACCTCGATATTTTGCGGCGCTTCCACCTTGCAGCGCTGGAAGCACTGCGGGCAGCGCGGGTGGAACGGGCAGCCGTCCGGCAGATTGGTCGGATCGGGCATCAGGCCGTTGATCGGGTTCAGCCGCCGCATTTTGGAGGACAGGCTGGGCAGCGAGCCGAAAAGACCCTTGGTATAGGGATGGCAGGTCTGTTCGTAAATATCCTCCAGCGTGCCGTGTTCCACGATCTGTCCCGCGTACATGATGGCCACCTTGTCGCAGATTTCGGCAACGACGCCCAGATCATGCGTGATCATCAGCATGGCGGTTTTGAACTTTTCCTGCAGCTCCGTCATCAGGGCCAGCACCTGAGCCTGGATGGTAACATCCAGCGCGGTGGTCGGCTCGTCCGCGATAATCAGATGCGGGTTGCAGGCCAGCGCGATGGCAATGACCACCCGCTGCTTCATCCCGCCGGAAAACTGGTGGGGGTACTCGCTCAACCGTTCCGCCGGGATGCCGACCAGCTCCAGCATCTCCGCCGCCTTTTTGTTGGCCTCCACATGGGACACTTTCTCGTGCAGCCGGATGACTTCAGCAATCTGTTCCCCCACCGTCATTACGGGGTTTAAGGAGGTCATCGGGTCCTGAAAGATCATGGAAAAGTCGGCCCCGCGCCGTTGGCGCATTTTCAGATGGCTGTCCTTTAAAATGTTTACCCCGTTGAACAGAATCTCGCCGTCAACAATTTTGCCCGGCGGATTGGGGATAAGGCGCATAATGCCCAGAGCGGTGGTCGTTTTTCCGGCGCCGGTTTCGCCCACCAGCCCCAGCGTTTCCCCCTTGGCAATGTCAAGGGAAATGCCGTTGACGGCCTTCACCACCTCGTTGTCTGTGGTGTATTGAATGACAAGATTTCGGATTGAAATCAGGTTCTGTTTTTCCGTTTCCATGGTTGATACCTCGCTTATTTCTTCAGCTTTGGATCAAGCGCGTCTCGCAGGCCATCGCCAAAGAGATTGAGCGCCAGCACCGTAATCATGATCGCAAGCCCCGGAAAGATCACCATGTAGGCATGATCGCGCATATACGTTCTGGCCGTGGAAAGCATGGCCCCCCATTCCGGCGTCGGCGGCTGAACCCCCAGCCCCAGAAAGCTCAGCGAGGCTGCCAGAATAATGGCCGTGCCCACGCCCAGCGTGGCCTGCACAATGATCGGCGCCAGCACGTTGGGGAAAATATGCCGCCAGATAATATGCGGGCTTTTGGCGCCCACGCACCGCGCCGCCTCGATATACTCCTGATCCTTCACCGTCAGCGTGGAGGCGCGCACCACGCGGGCAAAGTTTGGTATGGAGCTGATGGCCACGGCCAGCATGGCGTTCGTCAGCCCCGAGCCCAGAGCGCTGGCGATCGCGATCGCAAGCACAATCCGGGGAATGGACATCAGGATATCCGTAACGCGCATGATGAACGTATCGACAAACCCGCCGAAGTACCCGGCAACCGCGCCCAGCAGGCACCCGACCAGCGCGCCGCCGGCCAGCGAGATAAACCCGATCCGCAGCGAAAGCCTGGTGCCGAAGATCACGCGGCTTAATATATCGCGTCCGTAATTATCCGTGCCGAACCAATGCTGCGCGGAAGGCGGCTCGGACACCACATTGTAGTCCTGCAAATCATACGGATACGGCGCAATCTGCTCGGCAAAGATTGCGATAATCACAATCAGCAGCAAAACCACCAGGCCCAGAACAGCCAACCGGTTTTTGCGCAGCCGCATCCACGTTTCATACAGCTGTCCGTGTTTTTTTCGTTTCCGGTTTTGCGTGTTGTTGC
Source organism: Candidatus Limiplasma sp. (assembly GCA_963664595.2). Lineage (GTDB taxonomy): Bacteria > Bacillota > Clostridia > Christensenellales > Aristaeellaceae > CAXXOK01. Next base: position 95,070 of record CAXXOK010000011.1, read on the forward strand.
TCATGCCTTCTCCTCCCCGGAATTTCCCGTGGCGGGGGCCAGGGAAGCCTGCTTGCGCTGTTTGCGCATCATAATTTTGGCATACTGGGATTTAATCCGCGGATCCACAAACGCGTACAGCAGATCGATTCCCAAATTCAGCACACTGAACATGACGGCAATCATCAGCACGCCGCCCTGCACCATGGGGTAATCGCGCGACTTGATGGAATCCACCATCAGCTTGCCCAGACCGGGAATGGCAAATACCTGCTCGTTGACAACCGCTCCGCCCAGGGCCGTGGCAAACTGGAGGCCGATTACCGTAATGATGGGAATCAGCGCGTTTCGCAGCGCATGCTTGAAAATAATGGTCATCTCGGCCTGTCCCTTGGCCTGCGCCGTGCGGATATAATCCTGCCGGATAACCTCCAGCATGCTGGAGCGCGTCATCCGCGCAAACGTCGCCACCGAAACCGCGCTGATGCTGATAACCGGCATCACGTAGTACAAGGGCCCGTATAGGCCGGAGGGCGGCAGCCAGCCCAGCTTGACCGAAAACGCCAGCACCAGCAGCAGCGCCAGCCAGAAGTTGGGCAGCGATATGCCCACCAGTGAAAAGATACGGGATATGTTATCGATAAAGGAGTACTGCTTTACCGCTGAAATAATTCCAATCGGTATGCCGACGAAAATGGCAAACAGGCAGCTGAAAAACGCCAGTTTGGTCGTGGCCGGCAAGCGCTCCATCACCGCGATCGACACGGGTTGCTTGGTCGCGTAGGATGTTCCGAGATCTCCCTGCAAAACATTGCCCAGATAGGTAAAATACCGGGTAAAAAACGAATCGTTCAGCCCGAGCTCATCCTCCAGCTGCGCTATTTCCTCATCCGTGGCCAGATCACCCAGCATCATACGTGCCGGGTTGCCCGGTGTGAGGTACATCATGCTGAAAATAATGAACGTAACGCCCAACAGCACCGGGATCGTTACAAGGACTCGCTTGGTAATAAATCTTAGCATTATACAGGCTCCTCACAAATGTGTTCCGTTTCGGCCGTTTCACCCTCCGGGGAAACCCGCGCGCATCCGCTTGCCCGCCGGATGGTCTGGCGGACGGCAACGCTTTGCTGCTTGCCGCCGCCCGCCAAACGCGCCGGGTATCGGAGTACACAATGTTCGCCTTTGCGCCGGTCAGGACCTGCCTGCCGCCGTGTGCGGCTGCACCGGCAGGATCAGGCAGCCCGTCCGGGCGGCAGGCTTAATGAAAAGAAACAGTGGTCAGATCAGGAACCAGACTCGGTTGGAAAATGAACCCGTCCACATTGTCATTAACGCCGAAAGCGAAGGTTGTGTAGGCGATCGGGATGGTATAGGTGTTGGCGTACAGGTAATCCTGCAGCTCCTGGTAGATGGCGATGCGCTGCGCTTCGTCATACGTGGACGCGCCCGCGTCCAGCAGATCCTGAATGTGCTGGTCGTTGTGGCGCAGCGAGATCGTGCGCGAAATCGGCCACAGAATCAGGGCCGCCACCGGATCGGCAATCGGCACGTTGGGGGTCATCAGGGAGGCCGTCAGCTTCGCGTTGTTGTTCATGTCAATAAAGGTCGCCAGATCCACGATATCAATTTGGATTTTGACGCCGATCTGCGCCCACATGCTTTGCAGCACTTCGGCAAAGGCCTGGTTGAGCGTGGTCTGGTAGGTGGTATACGTAAACTCAAGCCCGTCGGCATATCCGGCCTCGGCCAGCAGCGCCTTGGCTTTTTCCACGTTGTATTCCATGGGGCCTTCCTGTTTGTAGCCCAGCATGGAGGACGCGTAGTAGCTGTCCGCCACTTCGGCGGTGCCTTCCCACACCGTTTTCACGAGTGCATCCAGATTAAGGCCGTACGCAAGCGCCTGCCGTACCCGGACATCCTGGAAAATCTCCAGCGAATTGTTGAACACCAGAGACGCCATCAGGTTGGTGCGGCCCTTGGCCAGCTGGATGCCGGGGGTATCCTCTACGCGGCTCCAGTCGGAGAAAGGCACGTCCACGGCGATGTCGATGCCGCCGGTTTCGAGCTCAATCGTGCGGGAGGACGCTTCCACGATCACACGGAATACGCAGGTCTTGTAGGCAAGGGCCTCGCCCCAGTAATTATTGTACGCGGTCAGCTCAATGCGGTCGCCGGAATACCAGTTGCTCATCTGCATCGGGCCGGTGCCCACGGGGGTGCGGGCATAGGAATCCGGATCGGCTTCATAGGTTTCCTTGTCCACGATGCTGGCGCGGAAGGAGCTGAGTACCTCCAGCAGCGGCGCATAAGCGTACTTGAGTTTGATGTCCAGCGTCAGATCGTCGATCACGGCGGTGGCATCGTTGTCAATGCTGGCAAACAGCGTACTGGAAAAAGAGCTTTCGGATGCAATCTTCAGCGTGAACTTCACATCGTCGGCCGTCAGCGGATTGCCGTTATGGAACGTAACGCCTTCCCGCAGCTTGACACGGAGGGTTAAATCGTCGATAAACTCCCATTCCGTCGCCAGCTCGGGAGCATATGAGCCATCCGCGTTTTTGGCAATCAGCGTATCAAACAGAAGCGTGGCGGGAATAAAGCCGTAATACACCGAATGCGCGTAGGGATCCAGCGTGGTCGGCTCGCCGGAGATCGCCACCGTAAGCGTCTCCTTGTCGGTTTTCCCTTCTGCTGTTCCCGTGGCCATGGCGATGCCTAAAATCATCATGACGGCCAGCAAAAAGGCAAGGGTCTTTTTGACAGAGTTCATTTCTGTTCCTCCTTGGATATTTCCATATTTGAGAAAACGTTTTTTTATCCGTTTCTCATTTATTTCAGATGATAGCATGTAACTTTACCTGTGTCAACAAGCAATTTAACTGCATTCTTGTCCTTTTGGCTTTGCATGAGCTCAAAATAGTTTAGCATCATGATAAATCGTTTTTTTCATAATGAAACGGGTCGCTTCACCCATAAGAATTTGCGCAGAGGCAAAACCATGGCCTCCCTGTGCAGCAGCGGCGGGATGGGCGCCCCCTTTTACACCGTTGTTCAAACCCTGTACCGGGAAAGCTTGTTTCACACACAGCCGCTGATCACAGTGGACTGCGCCATGATCGACGATAAATCCTTCCGCTGGCTTATGGACAGTGAGGATTCCCCGCTGTACGAAACCCGCATCACCCTTCACCTGAATGGCTTTACCTCCCTGCCCGAGGCCTGGCAGCTCCAGTTTATCAAATTTGCCCAGTCTACCTCACTGCACAAGCGCAACCGGGTTTTCTATAGCTTCCGCAGCGCGCCAAAGCCCTGCGACGCTGTGATGCAGTTTTTCAACCATGACGAGTACGTGATTCTTCGCATCCCGGCGCTGCGCGAGAGGCCGGAGGATATCGTCAGTCTCGCCAGCCTGAACCTCAGTTATTTCAACATCCAGTTCGGCCGGCAGGTGATCGGGTTTGATGAAAAGGCGGCCGCGCTGCTGGTAGGGTACGACGGGCCGGGCAACAACGAGCAGCTCAGCCGCCTGGTGAAGCAGTGCCTGGTATGCTCCCAGTCCAACACCATTACAGCACAGCAGGTGCAGACGGCGATTGATGAAGAAAAGCGGATTTTGTCGGCGGACCATGCGTATGACCAGCGTTTCACCGGCACGCTGCATGAAATGCCCTTGCAAATCGTACGGACCGTATTCATGGAAGAATCCATGAACCGACAGAAAACCGCCGACCGGCTCGGCATCAGCCGCAGCACGCTCTGGCGGATCTTAAAAGAGTAATGGGTTTTCCGGTAAATCAGCAACATTTATGAAGCGGCGCGCCGTTGCTTTTGGGCGGTGCGCCGCAGTGCATTATCATGCCCGTTTCCGTGACGTTACGGTTTTTCCGCCAGCATGTTGGCATAGCGCTTCATAACGTCCGGTATTTCAATATTCTGCGGGCAAAGCTTTTGGCATGCTCCGCAGCCGATGCAGGCGGAGGGAAGCTCTTCGGCCTTCATGGCGTCCAGCGTGAAATGGTTGGCCCGTACCGAAATGTTTTTGGCCTCGTTGTACATGGCAATCAGCTTGGGGATATCCAGCTTTTGAGGGCACGCTTCCTCACAATACCGGCAAGCCGTACAGGGGACAAGATCCAGCATGGTTTCAACGGCCTGCCGCAGCACCTTGTCCTCTTCCCCGTCAAGCGGGTTGCTATGTTCAAACAGAGCGACGTTTTCCACGATCTGCTCCATGCCGGACATCCCGCTGAGCACCGTGAGGAGGTTGGGCAGCCCCTGCAAAAACCGGAAAGCCCAGGATACAATGGAGTTTTCCGGCCGGGCCGACCGCAGCAGGGCCTCCGCCTTTGCGGGCACCTGCGCCAGCCGCCCGCCGCGGACCGGCTCCATCACAATCACGGGAAGCCCGTGAGCTGTGATGATTTCATATTTCCGTTTTGCGTCCTGCAAAACCCAATCCAGATAGTTCAGCTGAATCTGCACAAACTCAAAGCAATCGAAGGCATCCAGAAAATGGCCGATGGTTTCCGCCCTGCCGTGCGCAGAAAACCCCAGATGGCGGATGCGCCCCGCCTGTTTTTGCTTGTACAGGTACTCCACCGCGCGGATGTTGCGGTCGGTATAATACTCATACGAGGTTTCACAAAGATTGTGCAGCAGATAAAAATCAAAATACTCCACGCCAAGCCGCTTCAGCTGTTCCTCAAACAGGCTTTCCACGGAGATATCGGTTCTCCCTTTCAAATAACCGATCGGCTCCACACGGCCGTTGTTGATCTGCATCATATGTCCGGGAAACTTGGTGGCAATATACCATTTGTCCCGGGGATATTCCCGCAGCGCCTTGCCCACAAAGGGCTCGGAAGCTCCGTCGTGATACCGGTATCCCGTGTCAAAATAGTTCACGCCATGGTCAATCGCATAGGCGATCATCTCCCGCGCTTTAGCTTCGTCAATCTCCCCGCGGCTCCCCAGCGTAGGCAGCCGCATGTTGCCCATGCCCAGCGCCGATATCTGCAACCCTTGAAACGAATGATACTGCATAGCGCAACCTCCTTAAGCTCTTTCCAAAACCTTAACACTTGAAGCATAGGTTAAGTCAAGAGCACAGCCTTCGTTTTTTGTGGCACTGTGAAACGTGCTCTGTTCGTTTGGGTGGGATTGGGACGGAAAGCCTTGCGAAATGTGCAAGCCGTAAGAAGCGGCATAGCGATCCATCCGGTTGGATATGTTCTGTTGGCCCAAGCCAGAAGAACCAGGATGCGGTGACGTACAGGGGAATCATTCACCATTTCCCCGGAAAACCGAGAGTGCCGACCGTCTTTGTTTACGCTGAACAGGCATCCATCATAGTGTATTGCCTCAACCGGGAACGGTTATTACGGCAGCACTTCCGCAACAGCCGCATCATCCCAGCGGGCCAAGGAGGCTTCGAACACGCATTGCAGGTGTTCCGCGTCCACCCGCTGCGACGTATCTATGCGGCTTTCGAAAAAGTGGATACAGAAGTGGCCGTCCATATGGTTGGCGGTGATCGATTGCCAGCTATGGGGCATGCCGTTCATGGACGCGGCGTAAACTTCGCCCTGATATTGCAGCAGAACCGGCCGCCGGTTCCAGCTCCACACCCCGCCATACGCATCCTTCATAGCCAGGGTATCAAAGGATGTCAGCGGCTCGGCATCCAGATGGCTGGCCCCGCCCAGGCGGCGGCAGGTAAACCTGATCCCGGTGCGGACATCCTTTACCTCAAAGACCGCACCCACAGGGATGAGGTCGCTTCCGCCGCTGTACCAATACGGCATGAGGGTTGTGCCGGGAACGCTGCCCGGTTTGGTGAACAGCACCCGCAGGGTATCCCGGTCCGCCGTTCCGGTTTCCCGAAGCCCGTGAGCCTTCTGGAAAGCCAGCACGGCCCGCAAAGTATCTTCCGAAAACACGCCGTCCACCGCCCCGGAGGGCAGATAATTCAAGGCAATCAATGCCTGTTGCAGCCGCTGCACATGGCTGCCGCGTTCCCCAGGTCCGCTTTCCCGGGGCAGGCTTACTGTCTCCTCAATGGCCGGCTCCTTCGCTTCCGTTTGGCTGTTCGTAACGGCAAGTAAACCAATGAATACCTTTTGTGCATAGAGCGCCAGCAGCATCGTTTCCCCGGCTTGCCCGTCCGGGGGCAGCCCTCTTAGTTTCTGGAATCGTTCCACGGCGATAACGGTTTGTCTGCCGTATCTGCCGTCCGGTTCGCCCAGATTATATCCAAGGCGATTGAGCTCCTCCTGAAGCAGCCGCACCTGGAGCCCCTGGTCGCCATATCGGCTGGTAACCCCTTGAACGGAATCGGTTCCGGCCGCACCGGCAAAGCCCGACACCGCCAGGCACAGCAGCAGCGCCCACAGAAAGGCGGTTTTCCTGATCATTTTACTCCCCTTCTTCCACAGGGTTCGGATTGAACCACAGGGGGGCTGCCGAATCGGGCTGATAGACGATCAGCGGAGTATCCTCCTTGTCAATCAGGCAGGCAAGAACGGCGGTTTGTTCTCCATCCTGATACAGGGCGCTAAGCGACGCGGGCGGGTTGATCAGGAAATACTGTCGGTACTCCTTTCCACCGGCGCTGACGAAGTAGAAATCCCCATTGCTGATCTCCGCGCGGCCCGTCGGCGCGGACAATGCCTTTACGCGAACCCAGACCAGAAAATACTCCTGCCCCTTGGCCGGTTTGTTGTTATAGGAGCTCATGCGGTCCGCCGCGCTTTCCGCTTTGTTGCCTCGGCTGGAATCGGTGATCTCAATTTCAAAGGACGCATAATCCGTCCAATAGGACCCTTCGTACACCGCTGCAACGCCCATGGGTACGGGATCCTCTCGGGTACCGGCATAGGGATCGGCGGGCAGACGCTCAGGCTCCGGCAGGCGACGGATCACCAGATCGGCCTGCACAACAGGCGCTCCATCCTTGAGCGTATCGGCGCCGTCAAAGGCCGACAGCCCCTGATAAACGCCATAGGCGGTTATCAGGTCGCCGGGCAGCAGCAGGCGCTCGTCTGCCGCAAGCGCATAGTGCACGGCAAAAACACGCGCGGGATTGCCGTCCAGCGACACATAGTACAGAAATTCCCCCGCTTCTTCCTGTGCGGACAGGATCGCGCCGCTCAGGCGGACCTTCCCCTCCAAATAGGTCTGCGGATCCCTGGCATAAGCCTCGCCGTCCAGCACATCCAGATACCCGTTTTCATCCGGCAGACGCAGCAGGCGGATACGCCCGTCCGCCTCCTGCCGGACCGCCTCCAGCTCAGCCACCGTCAGTCCTTCCAGGCTAACGGGTTGATCGGCAAACACGCTCAGCGGAAGTAAAAGCAGGAGCATCAGGAGGAACCCTAAACATTTTTTCATCAGATGACCTCATTTCACGGGTGAAGCATGCATTTTCTGAGTACAGTAACGCTTTGACTGCAAGAACCAGAAGTCTCATGGTTGATCGTTATATTTCACGAGCGTAAGCAGTCGTAACAAAATGCCGCCATTTCTGCCCACATTATAGCAAAATCCATTACTCCTGTCATGTTCTGTACAAGTCTTCACAAGGCCGTGCCACTGCCCCGAAAGCCGCTCCAGCCGTTATAAAAACGGAAAAAGCTCCGTGAAACAATCTGATTGATTGCAGCATGGAGCCTTTTGCGGTTTGATCAGTCTTATTCGTTACGCGCCTGATGGCATCATAAAACGATCATATGAATTCACGATGGTATATTTCGTTCCTGCGGTTTGATTTCAACAAAACGCATTTGGAACAAAGCAGTGTCGCACCGGCTTGGAAAGCAATTCCGTTCATGCTGCCAAGCCTGGAACGAAAACCTTTCCTCACGCGGTAACGCGCTATTGCAACGCAATGCGTAAAGCGTGCTTCACTTTCGCTTTTATCTATATACCATTGAACAGGCAAGAACCCCTCTGTATTGGGAAAGAAACCGGTACAGTATTCATTCCGTCTTTACACCGTTGCACGCCTTGCACGGGCACGCTCTTTCTTCGGGCACAGCTCCATCGAATAGGCAATGATCATGCCCGCCAGAAAAAAGAACAGCAGGTTCGGCAGCCGGGTATCAATAAAGAGGATGGATTCCGTTATGCTGTGTATCAGCATGCCTACGGGCGCAAGCACCAGCAGGCGGATATGCATCGGCACGCCCTTGCGGAAAAACAGCCGCAGGCCGTACGCGGCCAGCAGCACCGTAAACACGATTGCCATCACAAAGGAAATGCCTCCGCCCACCACCAGCGTTTGCAGGAAAGAATTATGCACGTGGTTTTGGAAGGGATAGTCGATCAGCCTGGCGGACCGGGCCATTGCGTCATCCCACAGCTCGCCGGTCAGCAGGGTAAGCGGGTGATCGGCAACACACAAAAACGCTGAGGAGTACATTAAAAACCGCGCGCCCATATTGGCGGACATCACCCTTGTGTCCAGCCGCTCCTGCGCAAACATGGGGATGGGGGTCACAACCGGCGTCGCGGAAGGCTCCGGTTCGGCCTGCATTGTTTCCGCCGCGGCGGACGGCAGCTGCTCCTGCATCGTTTCATAAAGGGAGCTTGTCCAGCGGATCACCAGCGGATACGTCGCAAGCCCCACCGCCACCGTCGCAACCAAGGCGAGCGCGGCCAGCGGAATCCGTCCCTTGAACGTCTTCTTTGCATGATATATCAAAGCGAACAGCACCATGCCGAGCATCACGCTGGTAATCAGAATGGCAGAGATGCTGCCGGCCATGCAGATCGCCAGATACAGCCCTGCCGCGGGCGCCAGGCACGCAAGGCGAAGCCATAGCTTTTTCGTGCGGAAAAATAAATATACCAATAAAGCCAGCGATGTGTAGAAAAAGATAACGCTGATGTTTGGATGAATGTTGAGAACGTTCAGCCGATACGGATCCCAGTAAACCCGGTTGATCCCCAGAATGCTGTTTGGATCCAGCGGGTTGCTCCACGGATGCCCGCTCAGCGCGGCAATGACCGCAATCCACGCCGTTACGCTGAACAGCAAAACATACAGCGACGCAACGCCAGTCATGAGCGTCTCCCGCCGCTTTGCATCCGCCAGAAACGGCGCCAGATAGAGAACAACACTCGCCAGAAGAATCATATACACATACGCGCCGCTTGCCTGCAGATACCGGTCCCCATCGAGGATACGGGTGATCAGATGCCAAACCGCAAAAACCGGCGGCAGCAGCAATACGGGTTTACGGGGCAGCCCCAAACGCATTACCAGGTACGCGGTCATCAGCACGATCAGCGGCTCAAGATACGCGGTACGGATGCGTTCTTCATGAACGGGCGAAAACAGCAGGAATATTTCGAGAAAAAAGATGAAAGCGATTCCGATAAAGAATAGAATATCCAGCCGTTTCAGGTTCAACGGTTTCCACTTTGATTGATCCATATCCGCATTCCTTTCGAATCTGTGGTACTCCCGGTTATGCGGCACACCGACACAGCGTTGATCCCGTTTTGTTCCTCCCCAGGCACCGTCGGTCGCCGGAAATTCCATGTTGCAAGCTGTTACATGGATGCGTCCAGCAGCACAGCGCCAGGCAAAGGTTTGCCCCAGCCGATGAGACGGGCGTTTTCCCTGACCACATCCGAGCAGCGTGAAACGCCCTGCCGTTCAACGATCAGCACCGCCGCCGACGTTTTGACGATTTCCACACAAGCCGTATCACTCAAGGGGTTTCCGGCCGCGGCAAACTGCAAACGCCCATCCGGCAGCGCTTTATTGAACGCTTCCGCTGTCTGTAACAAGCCTTCCATGCCAAGGGTACCCGCAAGCGCGATACTGCCTTCGGTTACTCCGTTTGCCTCCAGCGTGGCAAGGATGCTTTGGGCGGTCAGCGCAACGGCATTGTTGCAGGCTTCCTCCCTCGCAGGATCCGCTTTATTGCCCTGTTTGCCGCCATAGGGCGGTATCAGCCCCTGTATGCTGACTCTGGTATTGATACGCAGCTTTTCCGAGTCCAAAATTTTATCAGACGCAATATAATACGCAGTAACCGTCAGCACAGAGGCAAGCAACCCAAAAACGAAACCGATCAAACCATAGCGAAGGATCTGGTGCAGTAATATCTCCCGCGTATAGGCCCACTGCGGGGCGCCTCCGGCCTTGAGCGCCTGCAGGCTTGCCTGCTTCTGATTCAACAGATCATTCAGGTTAATATAGTAAATCCACTGGTCGCCCTCGGCGTTGGGAATATCCACATTGACCATTACGGGCTGATCCTTGCCGATCAGATTGTTGGAAAGGTAGCTATTGATCGACGCAATATCCGCTTGTGTTTCTTCCAGCTCGGTGTTATAGCGAAGAGTCTGCTCGTTAAACGCCGCTTCGTAGGAAGCCATGTACGCCGCATCGCTTGTGTGCAAAGCATAGGGTATCAGCGCGTATAGCAATCCGGCAAGCGCGCATAAAAGCACCGACAGGAAAATGATCCTCTTCTTTTTTTGTATGTACCGATAGAGATATTTCAGATTGATTTCCCAGTCCTGTGGTTCCATAAGCCTATTTTCAGCAGTATCCATATCTTTTATCACTCCATTGATCTTTTAAGTACTATCCATACATGTTTTATCAGTCAGATGCGGTGCTTGCCGCCATGATTTCCTGCAGATATCCGGCAAGCGCGTCCTGCCAGGGTCGCAGCGGCGCAAAGCCGTTATCCGTCAGCTTTTGCTTGCTCAGGCGGCTGTTATGGGGCCGTTTAGCCTTGGATGGATATTGCTCGCTGGTGACCGGATTTACGGTTACGCGGGAATATCCCGCGTCACGGGCCGCCGCCTGGCGAAAGATTTCACAGGCAAAATCATACCAGCTGATATAGCCGCCTTCGTTGGTCGCGTGATAGGCACCGTACCGCTCCGTCATCACCATGTCCACCACCAGCCGCGCCAGATCGCGGGTATAGGTCGGCGTGCCGATCTGGTCGTTCACGACGCTGATTTGGGAACGCGACGTTCCCAGCCTCAGCATGGTCTGCACAAAATTCTTGCCCGCCATGCCGAACACCCAGGCTGTGCGGATGATAAAATACCGTTTCATCAGCCGCTCCACCGCAAGCTCGCCCTGATATTTGCTTTGTCCATACACGTTAAGCGGCCGGCGTTCGTCATCCGGCTCCCAAGGCCGTTCGCCCAAGCCGTTAAACACATAATCGGTGGAAATGTACGCCAGCTTGCAGCCAATATCCCGGCAGGCCTGCGCCACGTGCTCCGTTCCGGCCGCGTTGACCTGAAATACCTTCTCCCGGTTTTCGGCATCCTCCGCCAAATCCACCGCCGTCCACGCGGCGCAGTGGATGACCGCGTCGGGGCGCGCCGCCTCCAGCGTGCGGTGAACGCAATCGCCGTCCAGAATATCCATATCGGCGATATCCACGCCGACGGCTTCCACCCCGCGGCGGGCAAGCTCCGCCATCATATCCGTGCCCAGCTGCCCTTGTGCGCCTGTGACCAATATTTTCAAGTGATGCTCCACCTCAGTTTTTCAGGCGATGGGCATGCCGCAAGCGGGCTCCCCGCCTGCCTGCGCTATTCCCAGCCTGCAATGAAACCTTTGTTCGTTATTGCGGAGCCGCCGATGTTAAGTATCAATGCGCTCCGCAGTCTTTACAATTCATCTAATACTAGCCCAAGATACCTTTTACCTGCTTATCGTCAGTCAAAACATAGGGCCTGCGATCCACTTTCCCGATGCCGCCTGCCCGATCGGCGTCTCGGTTACGGCAGCGGTTCATCCCTTATCCAGATCACGGTCGGCAGCGTACGCTCCCGTTTTCCCATACGGCACGTTCCCGGTTCATTGCAGCCCATCGGCCTGTCCAAGTCGTTTTCCATGCCTATGCGGAATTTATGCATTGCTTCCCGGCTGCCCGGTTTGTATCACCCAATTGTCGTAGCCGATATCCTTCCACGGCATGCCGCGGTCAAAATGGAACCGCCATGGATACGCGGGCTCTCCTGTGGTTTTATCAATAATCTGGCCGACATCGCAAATTTCTTTTGCCGGATTTCCCACAAACACCTTCTGTTCGGGAACATCCTTCGTAACGACCGCGCCTGCCCCGACCAGCGAATCCCTGCCGATATGCTTGCCCGGCATGATGATCGCCCCTGTTGCCACAATGGCATACTCATCCACAACAACGCCTTTTACCGTTTCCGACGGCGGCGTGGGGTCATTGGTCAGCACCACATGGGGAAAAAGCCAGCAGTAATCCCTGAGAACAGTTTCCGGCGCCACAAAAACGTCACTGTGAATACTGACGTAATTACCGATTTCGCAATTCCCCTGAATATCGGACAGTGTGCCGATGCGGGTATGATGTCCGATCCTTGTTTTCTCACGGATCGTTACCCGGTGGCCGCACTGAAAATGGTCGCCGATCACGGTATCGCCATAGATAATCGCTTCGCTGCGGATGATGGAATTTCTGCCGATCACAAGCGGATGCCGCTTGTTGATACGGTCCGCGTAAAAATCCATCAAATGCTCGCCGAGAATACACCTGGCGTCAACCGTTGTCCCCGCCTTGATGTGTACATGATCGCGGATGATGACGCCATAATCAATATGGACATGATCCTCTATCACAACATGGTCGCCGATGATGGCACCGTCCATGATGGTAGCGGTTGGCGCTATGCTGTTGCTCACTTTCCTCTATTCTCCTTATCTGTGTTGAGCGCAGGGCAAGGATCCGCAGCCGGTATCCCCGCGCATTTGCAATTCCTTTATATCATCTTTCCCATCGAAACGCAAAGCCGACAGCCGCGTATTTTTATCCGTCCTGCCGCGCTTTTCGCTTTGCCGTAAGCCTGCACAGCAGCCACCGGAGTTCCTTGCGGTACAGATACAGGAAGAAGGCGGTCACCAACGCGGCAAAGGCCGCGCCCAGCAGCGTGTTGTTGTTGAACAGCATCCGCCACGCGATAAAATACGCCGCCACCGCGATACAGGCAGCCAAAAACCGGCCGGACAGGACGATCAGCTTCATCCGGTACAGCACGGCGACGGCAACGGCAACGGACACAATATACCCGATCAGCGAAGCGATGGCCGCGCCCTCAATGCCAAGAACGGGAATCAGGAACAGGTTCAGCACAATGTTGAGCGCGGCGCCGCCGGACAGGATAAAAAGGTTCGGCCACGTCTTTTTGATCACGATAAACTGGTTGCAGGCAACCTGGAACAGCATTTGCAAAAGCGGCGCCAAAAACAGATAGGGAGCCACAATATACCCTTCTACATACTCTCCAACAAAAAGCGTTTTAAAGATCCAGTAGCTGAATCCGCACACGAAGGCAAACGCGGCAAAGGATAGAATGCCCAGGTACTCAAACACCTTGGAGTTTGAGGCAACCTGATTTTCCTCCTTCATGGTGGAAAACGCGAAATACTGCCATCCGCCGGCAAACGCCATATAGATCAGCTGGCTGGCGCTGCCCAGTTTGGAGCCAACGGAGTAGATACCCGCCGCCGCGATGGACATCACGTTCGTAATCATCAGCCGGTCGCTGGAATTGAACACCCAATAGATCAGAAAATTCGGAAACAGCGGCACAGCGATGGCAAGCATCTGCCGCAGCAGCTTTTTATTGAACCGCCTGGGTGAAAACCATTTGCGGTTGAGCACCAAAAACGCGGCCTCCATGGTCACGCCTGAAATCATCAGCGCCAGCGGCAAGGCAATCACATAATAACCGTGCAGCAGCAGCGGGATGGCCACACCGTACGACAGGAGCGGGCCTACCGTATTGGTGACAAGGAAAACCGTCCGCTTGTTCTGGATTCGGGTGGGAGCGGAGATGATGCTGTTGGTCGCGCTCACCAGCGTGGCGGTCGCCGTGATATATACCAGATAGGCGTATTGCCGGTCGCCGAAGAAAAACCGGGCAATCCAGTTTCTGCCCAGCAGCATCAGCACAAACACCACAATGGATGTGCCCAGCGTAAACAGCAGCGCCGTGGAACAGATATCCTTTTGAAAACCTTCGTCTTCCTTATCAAAAAACATCCGGAACATTGCGTCGTACATACCGATAATCGCCAGGGAGCTGGCCAGCGCAACCACCGTTGTGGATAGATCGCTAAGGCCGAAATAGGTAGAATCCGGCATCAGCCGCGTCACAACCGGGACCATAACCAGCGGGATCAGTTTTGCGATGATCCCGCCGAAACCATAGACCAGAAAATTTTCCGTAAACAGCTTAACTTTACTCATGCGGCAACCTTCCGGCCGGTGTTTGTCTTCACCCGCAGGTGTGATGCGGTCTTTATTCTCCAAACGCTGCTCATCGGTTACCGAAACGCGTTGACGCTGTCGATGACATACGCGACTTCATCATCCGTCATGCCGTAAAACATGGGCAGGCTCAGCTCCGTTTCGCTGATTTCTTCGGCGATCGGAAGCGCTCCCTGAGGAATATGGAGATCCTGGTAACACGGTTGCAAATGGATAGGTGTCGGATAATGCCTGCCGGTGCCGATGCCCCTGGATTGCAAAAACGCGTCCAGCTCATTGCGCCTGTGCGTGCGGATGCCGAAAATATGCCAGACCGGATCTACGCCGTCCGGTACATACGGCAACACCAGATCGGGATGGGTAATGCCCTGGGCATAACGGTTGGCAATGGTGCGGCGGTGCTCGTTCATCCGGTCCATATGCGGCAATTTTGCCGCCAGAAGCGCAGCCTGCAGCTCATCGAGCCTGGAATTGTTTCCCTGATAGAGGAAGTAGTATTTTTCTTTGGAGCCGTAGTTGCCAAGAGACGCCACTCTTTCAGCCAGCTCCCGGTCGTTGGTCACCGTCGCGCCGCCGTCACCCAGCGCACCCAGGTTTTTGGTCGGGTAAAAGCTGAACCCGGCCGCGTGACCGAAGGAGCCTACCCTTTGCCCCCGGTATTTTGCGCCATGCGCCTGCGCGCAATCTTCCACAACGAAAAGGCGATGCTTTTCTGCGACCGCCAGAATCGGCTTCATATCGCACGGCTGGCCGAACAGGTGCACCGGCATGATCGCCTTGGTCTTTGGCGTGATTTTCTCCTCAATCCGCGCCGGATCGATATTGAACGTACGGATGTCCGGCTCCGCCAGTACCGGCGTCGCGCCGACATACGTTACCGCAAGCGCCGTAGCGATGAAGGTATTGGATGGGATAATCACCTCGTCGCCGCTGCCGATACCCAGCGCTTTGAGCGACAGCATAAGGGCGTCCAGTCCGTTTCCATTTCCCACACAATAGGAAACACCGCAAAACTTCGCAAACGATTCCTCAAAGGCTATGTCTTCCCTGCCCTTGATATACCAGCTGTTCTCATAGACCCGGTTAAACGCTTCGTGCAGGGCCGTATCCAGCTCACGCTGCACCGGCAGGAAGCTTACAAACGGTACGTTCACAGGCAATCCCCTCCCACTCCGCTGCCGCTTTGCGCAGCAAACCGTAAAAACTCTCCGTAATCCCGGATATAATCATCCTCATCATACAAAGCCGACGCGATAACCAGCAGCACGGCATCCGCGGAGAAGTCGAACATTTCCCTCCACATGGCGTTGGAAATGTACAAGCCTTCAAATGGTTTATCCAGCGTGACCGTTGCTTTTTCCAAACCGTTGTCCAGGCGCACCTTACAGCTGCCGTGGACACATATCAAAACCTGATCCAGCAACTTATGGGCATGGCAGCCGCGGGTAATCCCCGCCGTGGTATCAAACATATAATAGACCCGTTTGATGGAAAACGGGATATTTTTCATTTCCTCCAGCGCCACCAGCTGCCCCCGGTCGTCGCCATGCGACTGGAAAGTGATTGTGGTTATCTGCATGTTCCGTCGTCCTCCCTCTCGAGCACGTTTGCTCCGTGTGTCGATATCCGGCGGTAAAAGCCTGTATCCGCATTGGTTGGCGTTAAGCGGTACTGGAATGTTTTCTGAAATTTCCAAAAGAACAGCCTTGGAAACAGAAAAAACTTATAGATTCTGGCCCTCCGCGGATTTCCTGCAAGGCAAAGGCGATACCGGATATTAAACCAACTGTTTTTCTTAATTCTTTCCCCTATCACACGGTTCGCCGCCAGCAGATCCTGCGTAAGCCGTTCTTGCCAGATTTTTACGCTGGATGTGGAAATGCCGCCTCCGTATTCGTACCAGATGATAATCTCCGGAAAGTGGAACAAGGAAACGCCGTCCGCTATCATTAAGCGGATAACATTATCCTCCGCATAGATTACCTGATCCACAATAAGTTTGATATAAGCCTGCATACGCTCCGTCTTTATCAAAAAAGACGCGCCCAATGCCAGATCGTTGAGCAGCAGATAATTTTCTCGGATGTGCGCCTGCTTTTGCCTGCCAAGGTAAACAGACATGTTGGCAGGGTTATTTTTCGTAGCCACAATACTGATATCGCTTGCGTTTGCGTCGTAATATACAGCGTTGCCAAAACACATATCCATGTGATTTTGCGCCACATACCGATACCATTTCTCCAGCGTCGTTTCGTCATACAGATAATCCCCGGGGGACAGCAACTTAACATATTCACCCGCCGCCGCCTCAACTCCCCCGGCAAAGTTGCGGCATGTTCCCCTGTTGGTTTCCGAGGGAAGCAGGGTATAATGCTCAAAATGATACTTGGCAAACAGAGCCTTGATCTCGTTGAAGCAGTTATCCCTGGAGCCGTCGTCGGCAATGATGATTTCCACGGTAATATTATCCTGGAACAAAACAGATTTCAGCGTCCGCTCCAGCTTGTTCCAGCTTGGATTGTAAGTTGCCACGATCACTGTTATATCCGGCTTTTCACTCACCACGAAATCTCCCTGTCGCTTTATAAACCGTTTCTGTATCCGTATGATGATACCTTGTTTTGCGATAATTTTCTACCCCTGCGCTGCCAAAGAACAATGGTATTACCTGTATTCGGCAGGCGGATTTCCGGCATTCCGCGGTGATACCGCATTTATTCCTCCGCCTGATGCAATCTTTGCAAAACGGAATCCAGTGTTCACTGCATGTCCCGAGTGGACTTGGTATCGCCGGAGGATGCATTTGTCAGTAATTCCAGCTTGATCACCGGCAGCTTTCCCTTTGCGGCAATCAGCCGAAACAACGGGGCCGTACACAGATCGTATACCCAATAAACCGCCCAGCAGATACCATAGATCACGACTGCGGATATGAGAATATGGCCAGCCAAAGCAAAAACGTTCCCCTGAGCATATTGGGGGATGTTCAACTGTACCACGAAAACGGCATGCAGCAGATAAACGGTAAACGCGCCCTTTGCCAGCGCATTGATGGCACGGCTGGGTTTCAGCTTCAGGTTCCGGAATAACAGAAATACTGCCGCCGCACCTAAAATTACAATCGGATTGCTATAGACCCACGCGCTGCGCTCGCCGGTAAAGCCGATAAAATCGTTCACCCTTGCCCACCCGATAAGCAGGATAATACACAGAGCAAGAAACAGGAGCAGTTTCCCCGATCGGATACGCAAGTCAGTTTTGCGTAAGTACGCCCCGATCAGATACAGCAAAACAAAGTTGGTGAGCGTATAGCCCCATTGACTCCCATAAGCCCCGATCGTGCTCAGCCCCACCAGCTTGTTGCCACTGATTTCCGAAAACACGTCCACAAGCGTCGGGTAAATGGAAAGCACGACCAGCAGAACCACCAGCATGGTTTTCAGGGTTTTTCCGGATGCAACATGGAAAATCGCATTCAGAAACGGAGAGATGAGAAAGAGCGCAATATACAGAATAACAAACCAGTTGTTGGGCACCATCGCCATCAGCAGCCCCGTGGCCGAAAACGCTTCCCTGCCCAGCACAATTTTCAAGGTAAAGACGGCGACCGAAAGCACAATTACCTGTACCAGCAATTCGAGCGGCTTTATCGTTTTTCTTTCATCGCTGCCGGATAGATAAAACCCGCTGATGATGATAAAGATATTGACCGCAAACATGCATATGCTCTCCAAAAAATACAGGAGGTAGAAGTTTGCGCTCCCTTCGGCAGCATACAAAAGCCCGCCGCCGATCGCAGGATTGTTATAATGTAAAACAATCACGCCGAGCATCGTGAGAATACGAAGCAGTTCAATATTCGAATCCCGGACTGTTTTGGTCGTTTCCATCACGCCATGCCTCCCTTTTACACATCGCGTTGGCTGTATCGCCATCACTGACGAAATATATCTCAAATCGATGGATTGTCCGCCTAGCCCCTGAAAAGCACTCCGCGTTCTCTCAGGCCGGGCCATTTACAATCCCGGTCGGAGAACAGAAGCGCGGTTCCGTCCTGCAGTGCGGGGCTGCCGCTTTCCAGGGCCCCCTTTGCGATTGGCCAGTCGATGCCGATATCCGGGTCGTTCCACGGGATACCGTCCTCGTCCTGCGGATAGTAATAATCAGTTGCTTTGTAGCAAAATTCCGCAAAATCGCTGAGCACCAGAAAGCCGTGCGCAAAGCCTTCGGCAATATAGAATTGCTTGCGGTTTTCCTCGGACAGTTCAATCCCGAACCACTGTAAAAACGTCGGGCTGTTTTGGCGGATATCCACAGCCACGTCAAACACGCGGCCTTTGATCACGCGGACAAGCTTTCCCTGCGGGTGCTGCTTCTGGAAATGCAGGCCCCGCAAAACTCCCTTTGCGGACAGGCTTTGGTTATCCTGCACAAACGTCATTGTAAGGCCCGCGGCCGCCATATCGCGCTGATTATAGGTTTCGGTAAAATAACCCCGGCGGTCTCCATAGATCTCCGGTTCCACAATATACAGACCCTCAATGGGCGTTGTCGTCACATTCAGCTTCCCCATGCCTTACCTCCATACCGCCGGAAGGACCGTATACCCTCCGCCACTGTTGTTCATCAGCATTATACCATTTTACCACCTTTGCGGGCGCGCCCACCGCTATGCAGTAATCGGGAATACTCTTCGTTACCACGGCGTTTGCGCCGATCACACAGTGCTTGCCGATGCTGGCCCCCAGCACACATACGTTTTCCCCGATCCAGGATCCCGCGCCAATCACCACGTCGGCCAAGGGTTCAACACCCTGCAAATTTACCGGAACGGCAACATCTTCATACCGATGGGTGCAGTCCGAAATGAAAACCTTATCGGCAATCAGCACATGATCTTCAATAACCACGCGCCGGGAAGCGCTGCAGTGGAAGAAGTGACCGATTTTCGTGTGATCCCCGATGGTCAGCGTCGGCCCCGGCAGCGAGGCGCTCCCCATCAGCCAGGCATAGTGAGAAATCGCCACGTCATTGCCCAGAGATAAGGTATGGGGATAGTCGATCTGCATCGGCTTCACCAGTAGCGTATGCTTTCCGAAACCAGCAAAGCGGAAACGGTACCAGCAAATCCCCTTAGCATACTGCAAGAGGCGGCTCCAATTCCGTTTTTTCATTCTTCGGCGCCTCCCAGCATGCGTCCCACCCACGCCTCAATGGTATAATAATTATAAACAGCCGCATCCAGCTCCTGATACGGTTCACGGACAAATTCCACCGGAATACTGAAATTTTCCGGATCGTAAAGGCAAATATTGTTCGGATGATAAAAATCCGTCTGCAAAATGTTGGCATTGTTGGTCGCCAGCTTGCACCGGTAGCCAATGCTGTCGATCGTGCGCATGGTAAACCCGTTTTGCCCCGGGTGCGTATAATCGACAATCACCTTGCTTCTCTGATAAAGCTTCAACAGCTCGTCAATGGAGATCGTCTTATGCTGTATTGCGCCTAGCGCGATCCCTGTAAACCCGTGGTTCCTGTGCAGATACCGCTGCTTGAAGAAGTAGGCTCGATTGGCAAACAGATAGGCATATACGCGCAGGTTTTCCCGCTTGGCAAACTCCATCAGCTTCCGATAGATGGCCACCCTCTGTGAGTGCAGGGAGCAGATATAGAGCAAATCGATATCCTTTTCCACGGCCGGCAAATCCGTCTTCCGATAGAACAGGGGACAGTATCCAAGTCCATATTCGCGCGCATCGACCATATCGGAAGATATTACACTGTCGAAATGCTTAGCGGCCAAAATCGCGTTCGGCGTGTTCTTCACGCTGTCCCACAGATACAGGCAGAAAAGCGCGTCCGGCCAGCGCTCGCGCAGGCTGTTCATCAGGGCATCGGACAGATATGCCCCGCGGATAGCAAACACATAGTCCACCTTCGCAGTCACACTGCGCAGACGATTACAATAATAACGTTGCGCAAAAGGCATTTTCAGGCTGTGAATATTGGCGGGTATGGCCCTGTAAACCACATTCGCGTCGTCCATGTTCTCATAGATCAGGTGTACCGTAGCGCCCTGCCTTTGCAGCTCGGCCATGATCATGGCTTCGTAGCCGAAAAACTTCGGCGCGATCATCAGAATTTGCTTTTGTTTCAAGTTCAGCGCTGCCATTCTGTTTCTCCTTTGATTTTCCGCCTTAATACCCCGTCGGCCGCGATGCCCGGACTTCCTTGTGTAGGCACGGCATGCCTGCGCCGGTACAGGCTCATCACGCCGAAGAACCCCACATAGAAAAGAATGAGAAACCGGGGCGACTCCAGTCCCACATTCAATAAAATCAGCAGAGTTGCGTTGATGAAAGCCAGCATCAGGGTCCGTTCTAACGGCGTTTTCCGAATGCCCTGAAACAGCAGGTTAAAGTTGATAGACACAAACAGGATAAAACCTATGATTCCGGTTCGGTACAGAATATTCATATAGGAATTGTGCTGCGCCGTGGTAAATAAAACACTTGCATCATGCGAGAAAAGCTGTGTGACAGGATCGATAAACCCGCCCTGAAGCACATTGAATATCGATTTTGTCGCATAAGCCGTGCCATATCCAACGCCAAGCCATTTTCTCGCGGCGGCGATTTTCAACTCAACAGACCAGTAATACATTCGCCACCATGTGTTGGGATCAGCGGATTTTACCCAGTTCATAAGTGGTTCCAGATACAGGACTGCCATGCAAGCCGTAATCACAAGTCCTGTGCCGATCAGCAGTCTGTATTTCCTCAGAGCGTTGAATGTCAGATTGTTCTTTGGCAATAATAACAAGCACATCAGCATCATTAAAACGACTGTGCCCATTTGATAGATAAGCGCAAACAGTGAAATCATCATGATCAGAATGATCGCCCTTTTCACCTTTGTTTCTGCCGCCGAATATTCTAAATAGAGCAGTAGGATTAAAAGATAATTGGCCTCCGTTGTACGGAACTGTGGTATAAGTATCAGAATGTACAATGGAATATACAGATAATGACGAGGTTTATTCATCCATCTCTCAAATACCGGATCCAAAAAAACAATATACATAGAAAGCCCGATTGGAAGCAAATCCAGCATCATCATATGGCGCAGGATATAGTTCCGGTTAAAATTCAAACCATCTGTTACCGAATGGTCGAATACGCCGATATAGGATAGAACGCCATATAACAGACATAACACAATGAAAGCAAGTGCTGTCTTCTCAATTTGTCCCGGCCTTTTGATGCGCAGCACGAAGCCGCTTACCCAGCAGGATGCGAATACATGGATCAGGCACAACAAAAAATACACAACGAGAAAGAAGCTTGGAATCACCAACCGGAATTTTAGGAAATTGTTGCCGAAGGCAAACATGCCCAGCAGAAAAACACCGTGCACAAGCATCATGGTTTTATTCAGCTGCCGCTTTGAATACATCAATGTTTTTCAAACCTTTCCTTCAACAGGTAGTAAAGGAACCTTGTATTCGTTGTCGCATATCGTTTAAACAGACGCTTAGGCTCCTGCAGCAATCGGTACAGCCATTCCAGGCTGACTTTCTGCATCCAGAGGGGCGCGTCCGGGATCAGCCCGGCAAGAACATTGAACGCGCCGCCGACGCCGATCATCAGAGATTGGACGCGGCCAGTAAGTTTCGCACAGAATATTTCCTGCCGCGGCGCGCCAAGCGCCACCCAGCAGAAGTCCGGAGCGGAATCGTTGATGGTCTTGCACAGGGCGTCTTCCTCCGCCTGGGTTAAATCCCGAAAAACGGAAGGCTCATACCCGGCGATTTTCAGACCGGGATACCGCTCCTTTATATGCGCAATGAACGTTTCAAGGTTTTCCGCCGTGTTCCCATAAAAATAATGCGAATACCCCTCCTGCGCCGATAATTCCAGGATCCTGCTCATCAGATCAGGGCCTTTGACACGATCCATCTGGGGACATCGTTTCCTGCCGACGACGGAGAGCGGCTTCCCATCCGGCAAGGACATCAGCGATTGGCTCTGTACCGCATGGTACTGCGCATTATCATGAGCCATCACCGTTGTATGGACGTTCGAAATGCAGATATAGCCGTAGGTTTTATTGCGGATATAACCGGTGATCCCTTGCAGTGCCGAATCCATATTAACGGCAGAAATCGGAACGCCGATGATGTTTACTCTGTGATCATTCATTGCATGACTTGCTCCTGAATTTGTGCGTATATATGTTCAAGATCCTTCACGTTACGCTGGGGCGTATAGCGTTTTTCATAAGCTTCCAAGCAGTTTTGCTTCAGCGTTGCCATTTTTTTACATATATACTGTATGGCCTCCGCAAGGCTTGCCGGATCGTTCACCGAAAAGCGGTATCCCGTGGTTCCGTTTTCTTCCACAAACCCCAGGCTTTCGTTCTCGTTCATCAGCACCGGCACGCCTAGCGAAAAGCTCTCGATCACAGACAGGCCGAAGCTTTCATACCCGATGCTTGGAAAAACGAGCGCGCAGGCGGTCCGCAAGTCTTCCCGCACAACGTTTTGATCCTGAAAGCCGCAAAGCTCTATGTTGCCATGCTGCGCCGCTATGGCTGCGAGCTTTGTTTCCATAGCGCCCGACCCGTATATTTTCAGGATAAACTCTTTGGGCAGCGTCAGCCATAGCTGGGCCAGCAGATAAATTCCCTTATAATCGTCCAACCGGCCGACATAAACGAATTTATGCAGATCCACCTCGTCCGCCGGGGCCGGTATGCCGCCGGAAAGGCAAAAATTCGGCTTGATAAAGATACGGTTCTCAGGCACGTTGAGAAGGGGCGCGATTTTCTTCGCATAAAACGGGGTAAGAAATATATAATTCAGCTTCCGATAAGCCCCCAGTTTGCGATGCACCCACAGCATCCCCACCACAACCGCCGTCCCCAGCCGGGACTTTCGATAGCAGCCGTACCGCAGCGCAGGCAGCAAGCTCTTCTTTTTCAGGCATTCTTCGCAAACGGCCCCGTTGCGAAAGCAGGTGCCGCCCGGGCAGACCAAGCGGAAATTATGCACCGTCTGCAACACCGGCACATGCATGCGAAAACAGGCGTAGTACACAGCCGGGGAGATCAGCGGAAACGTGTTGTGGCAATGGACGACGCTGATTCTTTCTTCTTTGATCAGCCTTTTGATCTCCCGGTAGGTTCGCCAGGAGAAGCAGGTTGAAAAGGGCAGCAATATCTTTTTCCAGACGGATTTCTTCAATTCATCATTGGTGCGGGTATACGGAACTACATAGTGTCCATTCTCTTCCAGCAGTTGCTTTTCGTTGCGAAATACGGTGTGTTCGCCGCCGCCGATTTGGTAAAAATTGTGAACGAGTACTATGCGCTCTCCCATTGTCTACACTCCAAAAACCAAATGCCAATGCTTACTCATCATCATAGAATTGTATCATAGATGAAGATCGTGTACAACAAGCGGAGTGAATTAATCCTTAGCCCCCCGCAGTTTGTATGGGCAGGAGAATGGATACGCGGCAGCCCTTGTCCGTGCTGTCGATGCTGACGCCATACGGGGAACCGTAATACGCCCGTACCCTGGCATGCACGTTGATCAAGCCGATGGAGTTGACCTCCTGGTCCGCGTTTGCGTCGTTCACGCTGTAGTTCGCCAGCTTTTCCAGGATTCCGCTCAGCTTTTCCTCCGGGATTCCGGGGCCGTTATCCGCAACGCTCAGCACAAGATTGTCGCCCACGCGCCGGGCGCCGATATCCAGCACCACCATCAGCGCCGCGGTATCGGCCGCATATTTGGAAGCGTTCTCCAAAAGCGGCTGCAGGATGAGCTTGGGCACCTGACAGGTCAGCAGCGAGCTTTCCACCTCCGTATGGACAATCACCCGGTCCGGGAAGCGCATCTTCATGATATGGATATAATACGCGGTCTCCTGAATCTCCTCTTCCAGCGTAACAATCGAGCCGCCTTTAATGGAGTAGCGCAGAATGGAAGCCAGGCTGATGGCAACGCTGCGGATGGAATCCTGGTGCATCAGCTGGGCCAGAGAGGCGATCAGGTTGAGCGCATTGTAAAGAAAATGCGGGTTGATCTGGCTTTCCAGCACCCGAAGGGCGATATTTTTCTGCCTCACTCTGGCCTCGTACTCGTTTTTTGCGCTGCGGGTCAGCCGGTCGATCATGGAATTGTAGCTGGTCCGCAGCTGGTTGAGCTCGCTGGTCACCACTCCGGCGTCCGGATTGGGCAGGGGCGTGTTCTGCCCATGCTGGGCATTATCCATGGCGAACGCAAGCTCTTTGATGGAATTGCCGATCTGGTTGGAAATATAGCTGCTGAACAGCAAATCAGCCAGCAACAAAACGCCCAGAATGATCAGGTACACAAAAATGCTGCGCATCACAGGCGTGTTCCATAAATCCAATGGATCATAAACGGCGATGCGCAGCCTGGACAAGCTGTCCTCGGCCTCGCTCAGCGCGTAGACAGCGTCCCCGTTCTCCACCCGCCGCACATCGCTTTTTAACACGCCTGTGTCGCTCAGCCCGCTTTCGCCCGCGGAAAACAATCCGCCGCTGTCCCACAGCAGCCGGTCATCCTGAAACAGCGCATAATCCGCGCCGCTGCTGCATTGCAGCAGCGCGCTTTCCCACAGCGCCTTCAGGTTGTAATCCACCCGCACAAAGCCGATGTCCTGCGTGCCCAGCGAGTTGCTCAGCAGGTAGATGATCGGGAGGACCGTCATTGTCTGAACGCTGTCGCTGTAGGGCTGCGCGTCCGTGACATACACCCGCAGCTCCTGCTCCCGCATGGTTTGCAGCCAGTCGGTACGCTCGTCCAGCTTCATGGTCGGGATATGGCTCATCTGGTAGGTGCTGTTGTCCTTGGCATAATAGGTTACGGCGAGAATATTACTGTTCAGGCTTGTGGCGTGCTTGATCGCGTTGGTCATAATGCGCTCGTCCTCCCGAAAGGACAGATCATACGCATCGTGCCGGGTTTGCAGAATACGGGCAATATCCTGGTCGATCAGGTGCAGATAGGCTACCCGTTCCGTTTCCGACAGCAGCGTTTCAATACTTCGGCGCAAAAGCGCGGTATCGGACGCGAGGGAGGCGGCCGTTTCGTTTTCCAGCTGCTCGCTCATGGACAGGGTATAAAACGTCGTTGTCAGGAGATATGGAAGTACAATCAGCAAAAAAAACGACAGCATCAGCATGTGCCGGACCGAGAAAAATATGGTCTTGGTATGACGCATGCCCAAACCTCCCGCTGTGCTGGGTATCCGGAAATAAAAAGGAGCCGATACGCGGCGCGCCGAATACCTTGAACGGCAGGTCACGTATCGGCTTTCATTTGCTATCAGGCTTTCAGCGCTTCCATCACCCAGCGGATGTGCTGCTGATCAATATCGGCGGGAACGGTGCAATCGGCGCCCAGAATAAAGGGAACGTCTCTCATTTCCGCCAGTACCGTACGGACAGCCGCCTGAACCACTTCCTTGGAGCCGCAGTATAACGGATGGTCCTTCCGGTTGTCCATGCCGCCCAGCAGAACATCTCCCGCAAACATCGAGCGGCCCTCGGTCAGGGACACTCCCTCCACGCCTACCCCCCAATTCTTCACGCGCGTGGGATAATCCTTCCAGTAAGATAAATGATTTGCATGCCCGGCCCAGGAGCACATGTGCAGGATCTGGTTTTGAGACAGACTGTTGGCGGCGTTCAGGACGGTAAGCTCGGACGGCGTAATGATCCGCGCATACTCCTCCGCGCTCATGCGGCCCTTTTCCGCGCCCTGCACGCTTTGGTAGATGCCATCGCAGCCCCCCTGCGCAATCACGCTCTTTGCCAGATAGGCCAGATCGTCGCCGATCACCGTGAGCGCGTGTATCAGCGCCGCCTCGTTTTGCCGCATGTGGGCCATGACCGTTTCGTCCCAGCTGCGGCCCGCCAGCGCTTCGGCAGTAAACACATCACGCTCGCGCACGATGTTGAAGGGGGAAAACACATTGTAAAATGTGCAGCATTCCCCGCCCAGCTCCTCGTTAATCCGGCGGCAGCGCTGCACCGATTCCGTAAAGAACGGATCGTCGCGGTCAAGCGGCGATACGGAAAACCAGTCCTCCGCGCAGCCGATCTTTACCCGCAGCGGATAGTTCAGCCCGTCCGACATAATTTTGATAAAGTCAAGATCGTTGTCCCTGTAGTAGCGCAGGTGGGCCTGCACGCAGGCTTCTCCCTGGCTTGCTTCACCGCCGAAATGAAACCAGAAGGATGCCGGCACCCGGTCGGCCGGTTTGCCCGCAAGTACCGTAAGGACGCGTTCACGCTTGTTCATAATAACCCCTCATTTCCCAGGCATGTAATGCCTAAAACATATCTTGGGTTCAGTATAGGCACGAAATATAATGGTAGCAAGGGTTTTACGGAGGTTGTCATGATTGTCCTATTGATTTGGTCATGATTATTCTATACCCGCCGGGGTCAGGCAGGTATAATGCAAGCAGGGGGATGGAGCCATGAGACGTTTCGGTTTGCTGATCGGCGCGCTGTTGCTGACGGCGACAGCGATTGTTTTCTATGTGCTGGGTTTTTACCGGCAGCCTGCCCAGGAGCAGCGGCCGGAGGCGCAGAGCGTTACGCTGGAATTTTATCAGCAGCGTGAAGAAGCGATGGCCGGGTTTGCCGCGGTGATTGGGCGCTTCCACCAGCAACAGCCGTTGATCGAGGTGTTTCAGCGAAACGTACCCAACACCCAGGAGCTGCTGGTGGCGCGTATCCGCAGCCGCGATATCCCGGATCTGTTTACGGATTGGCCGACGCAGCTCAACTTCGGCGCCGTCGAAGCCGAGGGGATTGTCGTTGATCTGTCCGGGCAGGCTTTTCTGGCCGGAGTCAGCCCGCAGGCGCTTGCCATGGTTACGCGTGAAAGCGGCGGGGTTTATGCGCTGCCGCTGAATTACAACTGCATGGAGGTTTTCTACAACACCAAGATTTTTGAACGCATGGGCCTGGCCGTGCCGGAAACCGTGGACGAGCTGCTGAGCGTCTGCGATACGCTGGCCTCCGGCGGCGTGCTGCCCTTCGTATTCCCCATCCGGGATTACGGACGGATTGCCCACGTGGCACAGATGCTGCTGGCAACGCTGGTTGACGATTATCTGGATCAGATGGACAACATCGCCGCAGGCCGGATCACGCCCGCCGGAAAAGATGAAATCCTCAGCGCCATGCGGCTGATGCGCACCTTATATGAGTTCAGCCAGATCAACGGGCAGGCCGTGTATACCTATTACGAGGCCTGCGAGCAGTTTGCCGCGGGTAATGCCGCCATGATGATTTCGGGCAGCTACGCGCTCAATACCATCAACAGCTTTGATACGGAGCTTTCGATGGACATCTTCCCCTTTCCGGGGGAAACGGCTGACAGACAGGTTATGCTATCCAGCATTGATACGGCCATCTGTGTAGCGGAAACCTCACCCTACCGGCAGGAAGCCCTGACCTTTTTAAGCTTCTTGATGGAGCCGGACATCAGCCAGCTCTACGCCTCCATGGATATGGGCCCCAGCTGCCTGACCGGCGTCCATCAGGATAATCCCATCGCGCAGAAGATGAGCGCGCATATCGCCGCCTACCCCAACGCGAACTGGCTGAAAAGCCGGTTTTCCCTGGAAACCGTCTCCCTGTTCAGCAACGCGGTGAGCGCCTATTTACTCAGCGGGGATGAGCAGACCCTTTGGACGACTCTGGAGACGGCGCTGCAAACGAACTGACGGGGGTGATGCTACCCATGCGGTTTTTGCTGGTCGAGGATGAATACTACGCCCGCAAGGCGCTGCGGCAGAGCGTGCTGATGTGGCAGAAAAACGCGGTTGTTATGGAAGCCGAAAACGGCGTAACCGCTCTTTCGATGCTGGAAAACGCCAGCTACGACGTGGTCTTTTTGGATATCCGGATGCCCCAGATGGATGGGCTGACGCTGGCGGACCACATCTGCCGCCTGTCCCCCGACACCTATATGATCATGATCACGGGATACGGAGAGTTTGAGTACGCGCAGGCGGCGCTGCGCGCGGGCGTGAAGGAATACCTGCTCAAGCCCGTAGACGACGATAAGCTGTGCGACGCCATGATGCGGGCGCAGGAGTACTGGCTTTCGCTGCGCAGGCAGCGGGCGCTGCAGACCGACGGCCGAAACATGCAGCGCCTGCTGGAGCAAACGCTGCTTCGCCAATGGCTGGAGGGCCAGGAGGTGGAGCTGAAGGCGGACGAAGCCTATCCCACCTGCATGGTGCTTCGTGTGTTCGGGTTTTCCGCGCCGGTAAAGCAATCGGAAGCCATTCTGCACGCAGCGCTGCAGCAATGCGCGGAAATCCGGTACGATCTTTTTTCCATCAAGGGCAATACGATTTGCGTATTGGTCCGCTACAGCGGGCAGGGGCCTTCCCGCCGCGAGCGGATGACCATGCTCACCGGCATGCTGGCGCAGCTGCGGCAGAGCGGCATGAATACCCGTATCGCCATGAGCGGCCTGCTGAGCACGCCATGCGCCCCGCACGCCTATACGCAGGCCCAGGCCGCGCAGAACTACCGGCTGCTTCGGGACGATCCCATTCTCAGTTATGGTTTTCTCAAGGAGCGGGCCGTTTATGTCGTTCAGCCCGATCCGGCCGCCCTTGCGGATTTCGCGCGCGCCCTGTCCATGGGGCAGGCCAAGCAGGCCGCCGCGCTGGCGGAAAACGCGATCCGGGCCGTGCTTGCCACCAGGGATGTATCGCTGGCGTCGCTGCAGGACGCGCTCAACCGCCTTTGCGTTGCCATGAACTATGCCATCGCGCAGACGCTGTCCGGCGAAAGCGATATGGACGCGGAGCTGCTTCAGCTCGGCATCCGGGCCGAGGAATTTCAAAGCCCGCAGGCTTTGTTCACGCAGCTGTCCACGCTGATTGCGAAGGTCTGCGCCATGAACGAACGTGTCAACATGTCCGGCGCGGATCAGGTGATTGCTTTTTTACAGCAGTATGTCGAGGAGCATTACGGCGAAAACGTCTCCCTGAAGGAGCTGGCGGAGAGCCGGATCTACCTCAATCCCAGCTATTTAAGCCGCCTGTTCAAGGCAAAAACCGGCGTATCCTTTAAAAACTATCTCACGCAGGTCCGCATGGACCACGCGATGCAGATGCTGTCGGCCAAGGAACGCAGCGTGATGAGCATCGCGGGCGAATGCGGGTATGGAGACGCTTCGCACTTCATCCATCTGTTCCGCGGGCGATACGGCGTTACGCCCAGCGTATACCGGGAAACCATTCCGCAGTCCAGAAAGTAACCCCATCGAACCCCTACCGGGGAAGCAACAGGAGGACCTTGTTCAATGGATTATATAGCCTTGCTGAAAAAGGAAGTGGTACCCGCCCTGGGGTGTACCGAGCCCATCGCTGTAGCGTATGCTGCCGCGTGGGCGCACAAAACCCTTGGGTTTGACGTAGAGCGGCTGGAAGTGCTGGGAAGCCGCAATATATTGAAAAACGCCATGAGCGTGGGGATTCCCGGCAGCGATATGTCCGGGCTGCCCATCGCCGCCGCGCTTGGCGCGCTGGCCGGGCGCACGGACGCCGGTTTGGAAGTGCTGTGCGACATCACCCCGCAGGACGCGGCAAACGGCAGACGCATGATTGACGAAGGACGGATCACGGTAAAGCAGCAGCCGGATTCGGAGCCCCTGTATATCGAGGTCCGCGCCTTTGGCGGCGGCCACAGTGCGACGGCGATCATCCAGCGCTCGCATACGCTGATTACGGATCTGATTCTGGACGGCGTCTCGGTAAAGCACGAGGAGCTTTCCTCGCAGAATAAGGAAAGCGGAGAGGCGGCGGAGCTGTCGGTGCATGCCATCTACCGTTTTTGTGAAACGGTTCCCATACACGAGCTGGCCTTTTTAAAGGACGGTATCGAAATGAACCTTGCCATAGCCCAGGAAGGCCTGTCCGGTAAATATGGCATGTCCGTTGGATATCATATCGCCAGCTCCGGTCAAACCAGCCATATTCTGGGCGCGGACATCGGCAACTGCGCCGTTTCCACCACCGCCGCCGCCTGCGACGCCCGCATGGCCGGGATCAAGCTGCCGGTGATGAGCGTGGCCGGCAGCGGCAATCAGGGGTTGGTATGCCTGCTGCCTGTTACGGTTTTTGCCCAAAAAAGCGGCGTAAACGAGGAAACGCTTTTGCGCGCTGTTGCGCTCTCCGCGCTGATGACCGTGCATATCAAGCACAGCGTCGGCCGCCTGAGCGCGCTGTGCGGGTGCGGCATTGCCGCCGCGGTAGGCGCGTCCTGCGGGATCCTGTACGTGCTGGGCGGCAAGGAAAACCAGGTGGATTACACGGTGAAAAATATGGTCGCCAACATCACCGGCATGGTCTGCGACGGCGCCAAATCCGGCTGTGCCGTCAAGGTGGCGACATCCGTCAGCGCCGCGGTGCAGTGCGCGGTGCTTGCCATCAACAACGTGCACGCGCCCGATATCGACGGCATTGTGGACAAGGACGTTGAAAAGACCATCGACAACCTGGGCAGCGTCGGCCGCGACGGCATGTCCAAAACGGATCAGCTGATTCTGGATCTGATGACCAGTAAAGCCAGCGGCATCTGACGGCCGTTTCCCTCCCGCTCCATTCCCCCTTTCCCGCGGCCGGCCGCTGCGGGAAAGGGGTTTTTTGTTGTCTGCTTCCGCTATGCTTTCCCATAAAACGCACCGGGCAAAGGGCGCTCGCAGCGTTACGAAAAGCGAGGCCGGCCGAATGTGTCATGATTAGCGCATACGAGATGTCATGTTTGGCTCATGTAACAAACGCATCCGTGTTTTACAATGGAATCATCACAAAAGGCTGCGCAGTTCAACCGCGCAGGTTATAAGGAGGAGCGACCCATGAAAAAAATTCTGGCTACCATTCTTGCTCTTTGTCTGCTGCTTGGGGCAACCGCCGCGCTGGCGGAAACCAACGTCGAATTTTTCCAGCAGAAGATGGAAGAAGGCCCCCAGCGCGCTTATGCACAGGTGATCGAGAAATTCTCCGCTGAATATCCCGACATCGCCATCAACCTCAACACCGTGCCGGATGCCGGTACCGTGCTGATGCAGCGCATCTCCACCGGAGACATTCCCCCGCTGTTCTCCGACTATCCCACGCAGGTTCAGTTCAAGCAAAAGATTGCCAACGGCTACATCAAATCACTCGAAGGCCAGGAATTCCTCTCCCGCGTGAATCCCGGCATGCTCAAGCTGGCCATGAACACGGACGGCACTTCCTACGCGCTGCCCCTGAGCCAGAACTACATGGCCATCTTCTACAATCTTGACCTGTTTGAACAGGCCGGTATCACCGAAGTTCCCACAACCTGGGACGAGCTGATTGCCGTATGCGACCAGCTGGTGGCGACGGACATCGTGCCCTTCTCCTTCGGCGATAAAAACGCGGGCCGCGTAGGCCACAACTACCAGGCGCTGTCCCAGGCCATGTATCCCGGCATCGTGGATTATCTGGTCAAGGTTGTCAACGGCGAAGCCACCATTGCTGAAAACGCCGAGCCCTTCCGCAAGATCGGCGAAAGAATGCTCCAGCTGCGCACCTATGCCCTGCCCGATCCGCTCGGCACCGCCGATACCGTGATGTGGGAGAATTTCGCAAACGGCAAGGCCGCCATGTGCATCACCGGCTCGTACGCCCGCGGCACCATTTTGATTGCCAATCCCGACCTGAACATGGGCGGCTTCCCGGTGCCCGGCGATGTGTACGATGAAAGCCCGCTGCTCACCGGCGTGGACGCGGCCCTGTGCATCAGCGCCTCTGCGACTGAAGAAGAAGCGGATGCCGCGATGAAGTTCCTGGAGTTCATCTCCCGTCCGGAAAACGCGCAGATCTGGTCTGATATCGACGGCGCGCCCTCCTGCATTCTGGGCACGACCTATTCCGATCCGCGCCTCAACCCCATCATTGAAAAAGCGGCCACCGGCGTTGTGACCGACTGGTACGCCTCCAAAATCGCTTCCCAGGTGTACAACGAAATGTACACGGTTGTGCAGGGCCTGCTGCTGGACGGCGACCTGGACGCCTATATCGAAGGCCTGGACGAAGCCATTCAAGCGGCCGTGGACGGCATGTAACAGTAACCGGGACAAGGTTTCTCCCATTGGGGCGGCATGAAGCGTCGTGCCGCCCCTCGCCCCGTTCCGCAAGCGGGCAGGGGCCAGGTAAACAATGAGTTAAGCACTTGTGCGATAGCGCGCTGAAATTTTGTCAGGTTGGGGCTGCGGAACCTGGAGTAGTAACAGCGCTACGTCGAGGGCAACAAGGGTAGCGTGTGTCCAGTGAACACCACGGCGCAGCCGTGAGTGACCCACAGTTGGGAGGTTTTACAGCGTATAGCGGCCGGTAAGGAGCTATGCGACACTAAACCGATTGGACTCTGCAAGCCCAGTCCGGCGGAAAGATAACGCGCTGGCGCATAAGGGATTTATTCAGCGCTTACCTAGATTGTATGAGAAAGGATGCGGTTGCGTGCGTCGGATACGGATGAATTCTGATCAGGCTACGTTCTTGGCCATCACCATTCCCGCGCTTGGGCTCTATACCTTCTTTTATATTTACAGCGTAATCATGGGCTTTGCCTACAGCACCACCAACTGGGACGGCCTCGCCCGCTCTTACGATTTTATCGGATTGGCCAACTATGTAAAGGTGCTGGGCAGCAAACGCTTTTTTCAGTCAACGTTCATCACCCTTCACTATGCGCTGATCATGGTGGCGGGCACGGTCATTCTGGGCGTCGCGCTGGCCGTGGCGATCAACTCTCTGAAGCGGTTTAAAACCTTTTTCAGATCCGCGTTTTTCTTCCCCGCCATGATCAGCTCGGTGGCCATCGCGCTGATCTGGGATCAGGTGTTTTACCGTACGCTGCCCACGTTTGCCACAATGCTTGGCTACGGCGAGGTGTTCCGGTCGCCGCTGGGGAGCAAAACCATGGCCCTGTACGCAATCCTGTTCGTCAATCTGTGGCAGGCGCTTGCCATGCCGACGGTCATTTTTCTGGCCGGGCTGCAGTCCGTGCCGGAGGAGCTGTATGAGTCCTCCGTGATCGACGGCGCCAGCATGTTTCAGCAGTTCCGCTATATCACGCTGCCGTACCTGGTGCCCACCATCAGCGTAAACGCCATTCTGGCGCTCAAGAGCGGCATTACGGCCTTTGACTACGCCTTCGCCCTCACCGGCGGCGGCCCGGCCCGGTCCACCATGCTGATCGGCATCAAAATTTACCAGGACGCCTTTGGCGATACACCCAATTTCTGCATTGCCAACACCGAAGCGGTACTGCTGTTTCTGGTCATCGCACTGCTATCGGCCGTGCAGCTGTATATTTCCTCCAGAAGCGGGGTGAACAAAGCATGACGCAGCGCAGAGCCGCCGTAAACGCCCCGTCGGGGATGATCCAGAACCATGCGGAAGCCAGGCTGTGGCATTCGCTGCGCAACCTTGTGATTCTGATCGGCTTTCTGCTGATTCTGTATCCCATGGTGCTGGTTGTGCTCAATTCCTTCAAAACACTGGAGGAAGCCAGCAAGAACTTTTTCGCGCTTCCCGAAGCCTTCACGCTCAACAACGTTCGGGCTCTTTTACAAAGCCAGAATTATTTCCGGTATGTGGCCAACAGCACGCTGGTTACTACCATCTCCATGGGCGTCGTCGCCGTATTCGTGCCGCTGGTCAGCTACGCCATCGCGCGTAACCTGAAAAAAAGGTATTACCGGTTTCTATATATGTACATGCTGCTAGGCCTGTTCATCCCCGCCCAGGTAATCCTGCTGCCGATCGTAAAGCAGATGGCCGCTTTGAAGCTGATGAACCAGTGGGGGCTGATCCTGCTGTACATCACCTTCAGCCTTACGCGGGGGTCGTTCCTGTTTGTCAACTATATCAAGGCGCTTCCCGTTGAGATTGAGGAAGCGGCGCAGATTGACGGCTGCAACGTGCTGAAAACCTATTTCCGGATCGTAATTCACCTCATCCGGCCGATGATCGCAACGCTGGTGATTATGGATGTTCTGTGGTATTGGAACGACTTCATGCTGCCGCTGTTTCTGCTGAACAAGTCCCGGGATATGTGGACGCTGCCGCTGTTTCAGTATAATTTCAAAACCGAGTATTCCTTCAATTACCCCATGGCGTTTACAGCCTATCTCTTGTCGCTGCTGCCGGTGCTGGTGATCTACTGTTTCGGCCAAAAGCATATTATCAACGGTTTGACGGCGGGCGCCGTGAAAAGCTGAAGGGAGATATTCCTATGAACAAAATCCAATTCAACAGCGAGCTGACCTCTTTTCCCATCGCACTGGGCTGTATGCGCATCGCGGGCATGGAGGAGGCCAAAGCGGAATCGCTGATCCAAACGTCGCTTGATCTGGGGATCGATCTGTTTGATCACGCGGATATCTACGGTCAAGGCGAATCAGAGCGCCTGTTCGGCCGCGTACTTAAAAACAACCCCGGCATGCGGCAGAAAATGCTTTTGCAAAGCAAGTGCGGCATCCAAAAGGGCTATTACGACGCGTCCGCCGCTCATATCCAAACGGCCGTTGAAGGCATTCTCCAGCGGCTGGGCGTATCGGAGCTTGATCTGCTGCTGCTGCACAGGCCGGACACCCTGATGGATCCGGACGAGATTGCCGAGGCGTTTACCGCGCTGCATCAAAGCGGCAAGGTTCGTTTCTTTGGCGTCAGCAACCAGAATACCGCGCAGATGGAGATGCTTGCAGACTGTCTCCCCGGCGGACTGCTGGTAAACCAGCTGCAGTTCGGCCTTGCCCATACGGGGATTGTGGACAGCGGCATTCACGTAAACACGCTAAACCCCCAGGCGGTTGACCGTGACGGCGGCGTGCTGGAATACTGCCGGCGTCATCACGTCACCATTCAGGCATGGTCCCCCTTCCAGTACGGATGGTTTGAAGGCGTTTTCTTCAATAACGACGCATATGCGCAGCTTAATCAACAGCTTGCGCAAATCGCGGCGGAACAGGGCGTAACCGCCTCAGCCGTAGCGATTGCCTGGATTATGCGGCATCCCGCGAATATGCAGACCATCGTGGGCACCACCAACGAAACCCGCCTTGCGGAAATATGCCGGGCGACGGATGTTTCGCTGAGCCGCCAGGAATGGTACGGCCTGTATCAGGCTGCCGGCAATCCGTTGCCGTAAAAAGACAGTAAAGCCTGTTCATGAAAAGGGACTCCCGTTGAGGAAACGGGGGTCCTTTTCAGGTTTGTCCTTTCGTTTCTTTTTTTAGGCCAAGCCGAAGGAATACAGCTAAGCAATGCGCGCTCACAGAGGGTTTGCGGGTACATAATGCGTAAGGAATGATAGATCCGTAAAAGCATACCGTAACCATTTCGCTGGCGTTCACGCTCGTGCTGAGTACGCTGCATCCGCTTTGCCCCGGTATATGAAGGCCAGCGCGTCCGCATAGAAATCAACTCCCCCTCCGGCGACAGCTATATGACCGCTGAAACCGCAAGCCGTAACCTGCCAAGTATCCGGGTTACAACATCAGGGTAAACACCCCGGACAACATGATCGAGCTCATAGAATACAAGGGCTTTGAGGTCATGCTGAACGCTATTCAGCAAATGGCGGAGCGCAGGCTCGCCGCGTTCCACCAGCGGCGGCGGGAGGAACTGCCCCTGTGCCAGCTAATGGCCGGTATGCAGTGCGGCAGCCGCAACGCGTTTCCCGGTGTATCGGCTAACCGGCCGCAGGATACGCGGCAGATTTATTAGTGGCGGCAGGTAGCACGGTATTGTTCAGCGAAGTAACGGAAGTACGGAACGGCGATCCCTTGATTGCCGAGCGGTGTGTGGTCGCGGCGACGCGCGATAAGCTGGCCGCCGAAATGCGGTGATACGATCATTTTCTGGAGCTGGGTCAGATGGACCGCAGTGCCAATCCCACACCGGGCAACAAATAGGCGGCCTGTCCACCATTGTAGAAAAGGCGATGGGTTCCACCGGCAAGAGCGGCACATTCCCGGTGGTGGAGGTGCTTTTCCCCGCCGAGCGCCCCGGAAGAGCCGCGTTTCGTATCCGTATCAGTCCCGTTATCCGTTTATGTTGCGGCGGTTTGCCACAACCATTTGCCATGGCATCCCACCGGAAAGTGGGTTGCCGAAGGTCAAGCTTTATACGGGAGGACGTAGTAACTATTGATGTTTGACGAAATGGCCGCCCTTTCCCTGCTGGCAGATTCATTCCCCACCCAGCAATCCCTGTATACGGAAATTATCAACCTGAAAGCCATCCTCAACCTGCCGCGCGGCACCGAGCATTTTATCAGCGATGTGCACGGCGAGTATGAAACCTTTTGCCATATCCTCAACAATTGCTCCGGCATCCTGCGGGAAAAAGCGGAGCGGCTGTTTCAGGATGAAATGCCTTCGGCTGAATTGAATAACCTGCTGACGCTTATTTACTACCCGGCGGAAAAGCTGGCCCGCCTGAAGGCCAGGCAGGCGCTGCCCTATCCGTGGTACGCCGATACCATCGCCAGGCTGGTGCGGCTGAGCCGTGACCTGTCCTCCAAGTACACGCGGTCCAAGGTGCGCAAGGCGATGCCGCCCGACTATGCCTACATCCTGGATGAGCTGCTGCACGCCCAGCCCGATGAGGACAACAACCAGCTGATGTACCACCAGAATATTCTGGATACGATGATCCGGCTGGGCAGCGGCGACGAATTTATCATCGCGCTGTGCACGCTGATCAAGCGGCTGGCGGTGGACAAGCTGCACATTGTCGGCGATATTTATGACCGGGGCCCGCACGCCGAGCGCGTGATGGATTTGCTGATCCAATACCATGCCGTGGATTTTGAGTGGGGCAACCACGATATCCTGTGGATGGGCGCGGCCTGCGGCAACGAAGCGTGCGTTGCGGGCGCGGTGCGCAACAGCCTGGCCTACGGCAATCTTTCCATTCTGGAAAGCGGCTACGGCATCAGCCTGCGCGCGCTGACGCTGTTCGCCCAGGAAACCTATCCCACACTGCCGCTCCCCGAGGCGATGGTACACGCGATTACGGTGATCATGTTCAAGCTGGAGGGACAGCTGATCCGGCGCAAT
The DNA here is from genome assembly GCA_963664595.2 of Candidatus Limiplasma sp. Classification (GTDB taxonomy): domain Bacteria; phylum Bacillota; class Clostridia; order Christensenellales; family Aristaeellaceae; genus CAXXOK01. The sequence goes on from CAXXOK010000011.1 coordinate 132,504, forward strand.
CCGGCCTTCCATATGGAGGACCGGCTGCTGCTGCACCGGATTGACCGTGACGCGATGTGCTGCCGGCTGGACAGCGGAGATTTTGCCATCCGCCCCCTGCCGCTGCCCACAGTGGACGCCGCCGACGCCTACCGGCTGACCCTGGATGAGGAACAGGTGATGCGCGGCCTGCGCTCCCAGTTCAAGCACAGCGAACGCTTGCAGCGTCATGTGGACTTTTTGTACCGGCACGGCAAGCTATACCGCACGGCCAACGGTAACCTGCTGTTCCACGGGTGCGTGCCCATGCGGGAGGACGGCGGCTTTACCGTGGCGGTTTTCAACGGCAAGCCTTATTCCGGCCGCAGCCTGATGCAGTTTCACGAGGATCAGATCCGGCTCGCGCATGAGCAGCACACGCCGGACGCGGTGGATTTGCTCTGGTATCTGTGGTGTGCGGAAAACTCTCCCGTATGCGGCCGCCGGACCAAAACCTTTGAGCGCGTGTTTTTGACGGATGAGCACACCTGGCACGAGCCGGTCAACGCCTATTACCGGCACTGCGAGTCCGAAAGCGTTTGTGTGGACCTGCTGCGGGAGTTTGGATTGGAATCGCCCGAAGCCCGCATCATCAACGGCCATACGCCCATCCGCGTCAAGGACGGCGAAAGCCCGATCAAAGCCAACGGCAAGCTGATCGTCATCGACGGCGGCATTTGCCGCTCCATCCAGCAGCGCACGGGCATCGCGGGCTATACGCTGATTGCCAACTCCCACGGACTGCGGATTTCGGCCCATCAGCCGTTCACCTCCATCGCCGCCGCGCTGGACGGCAACGACGATATCCATTCCGATTCACAGGAGTTTATGCGCTACCAAAAGCGCGTCATGGTCAGCGACACCGACAACGGCCGCGCCATCAAGCGCCGGATCGCGGTACTGGAAAAGCTGTTGGAAGCCTACCGCAAGGGTTGGATTCAGGAAAAAGGAAAGCTGTCGGATCAGCCTTCATAAATATCTCCCGGCTATTTTTCAACAAAGGAGGATAGGCCGCGCCCTGGGTAAACGATAAGTAAAGCGCTTGTGCGATGGTACGATGGATTTTCATCAGTGTGCAGGCGCCTTATTTAGCGTTTACCTGGCGCACAATTACACAAGCGCTTTATCCATCGCATACCCAGTGATTGCCGATATATACAGGCAGTTTCTGGTGCTGAAGGATCAGTTTATGGCGGTATAGCCGCTGGTTTTCAGCGCACGAAAAGGCATACGGCGTTTGGGCCGTATGCCTTTCAGCCTGTTAAAGAACCTCTTCGGGTCGTTATCGCCGCTCGCCTCATAGCGCCTTGGGCGCTGTTCGCTCGCTTACCCCTTTGTTGTAACCCAAGCCTTTGGGGTTCCACCCCAATCCCCGGCAAGGGTTTCACCCCTGCACCCTGACCAGGGCTTTCAGCCCTGGTCCCTTCTTTTTTGAAAGCCTGAAAGGCAAACGGCGTTTGAGCCGTATGCCTTTTATTATGCCGGACAGGTTCGGGTCAGTCGTTTACCGCCTGTATAACCCATTCCAGAAGATCGTCATATACGGAGGAGCGCCGCTGCGATACCTCGTCGTTGATCAGGATCATCGCGCCGCGGCGGGTGTCCGGGTTAAAGAAAACCAGCGTATCCGCGCCGTTCTCCCCGCCGTTATGCCCCACCAGCGTGCCGCCGCTGCGCAGGCCGTAGATCTCGTTCACCGCCAGATCCCAGGTCAGGCCCTGGCTTTCCGCAATTCCGGCGTACTGCTCCGTAAGCATGGCGCGAACGGTATCGCCGCGCAGAATGGCCGCGCCCTGATATGCGCCTTCATTGATCATCATGGCGATGAAGCCGGCAAAATCCCTGCAGCTGGTGCGCAGACCGCCGTCCGGGTAGGTGGCGAAGGTATACTGCTCCAGCGCCCTGCCGCCGGAATAGGGCACGGCGAGGGATTCCGCGTTCAGTTCTTCCAGCATCAGACTGGTTTGGGCCATGCCCAACGGCTTAAAAATCCATTCGCTGCAATATGCGTAAAACGGCTGCCCGGTGATTTGCTCCACAACGCCGCCCAGCAGCGCGTATCCGCAGTTGGCATATTCATAAACGGTTCCCGGTTTTTCATCCAGAAAGTTTTCCCAATCGTCGTACCAGCGTCCGCCCTTTGTAAAATACTCCTTGCAGAAGGTTTGCAGGCTGATCTGCGGATCGCCGCCGTAAGTATAGGTTTGCTCCAGCACATCCCAGTTGTCGGCCACGGAAGCCGTGTGGCATAACAGCATCCGGGCTGTAATGGGTACATCGGGATGGTTGGGGTTGCGCACAACATAGGGCAGGTATTGGCTGATATCCGCATCCAGATCAATGCGCCCGTCCTCCGCCAGCTGCATGACCGCCGTTCCCGTCACGGTTTTGGTGACGGACGCCATCAGGAAGACCGTATCCTCGGTCACCGGAAGCTTTGCCTGCACATTGCGGTATCCGCAGCCCTTGAAATACGAAAGTCCGTCCCCGTCCACAATCGCCACGGCCATGCCCGCGACATCCAGCTTTTCAAACAGGGAATCGATGGCGTCTCCCAGCGGATCCTCATCAGCGGCCGCAGCCTGTGCAGCCATGGCCGCGATAACACCCATACCTATAATCGTCAGCACCAGCGCCCGGCTCAGGGTTCGCAGTATGTTATGTTTCATTCTGTTCTCCTTGCTTATTCGGTTTTGATGAAAACGGTTTTTTTCATCGTACCAAACGCAAGGTACACTGTCAACCTCTGGCGCGAGGGAGCGTGGAGCCGGATTAAAGCACAACGGGCAGAACCAGCGTAACAGGGGCCAGCCCCTGCGTGGTAAAGGTCGCCGTCAGCTCGCCCGCCTGCCGGGGCGCGCGCGCCACGCCGTACGCCAGGCCGCGGTAGGTGCAGCGCACAGGCGACGGGTGCGGGGTATGGTCGGCGGGGTTGCCGTTGTCCGTGCCCAGCAGCGTGCCGCCGGTGAGGCTGACATGGATATCCAGATCGGCGTCCGGTACCAAGATGCCCTGCGCGTCCAGCAGCGCGATTTCAAACTGGCACACGGCGCGGCCATCGGCGGGGAGGGTTTCCCGGTCCGCCGTCACCCGCAGCCGGGCCGGTTTGCCCGCATGGATGAGGGTGCGGCGGGCGATCTCCCTGCCCGCGTCGTCATATCCGACGGCAATCAGCTTGCCATGGGTATAGGGCACATCCCAGCTCAGGTGCAGGTCGTTGGTCGTGATCGGCGCCAGCGGCCGGTCAAAGTGCGGCCACTGACCGGTCATACCCTGCATGGGAAACTCATACGCCTTTACGCCGTAGCTTTTGCCATCCGCAAACAGCTCCACCGAAAAGCAGTTTGTGTAGCAGATCACGGGATAGACAGTTCCCGGCGGCAAGTCCAGATTCAGGTGCGGGCAAAGGGCCAGCACGGGTTCCTCCGTGCGCCACAGGGATTGGTAAAACGCAAACCCGTCTTTTTCAAACCCGCAGGTGTCCAGCACGCCGGGCGAACCGGCGATATCCGGCCAGAAGCACTCGCCGAGGTGGTCAATGCCCGTCCACATAAAGCTGCCGATCATATACGGGTGCACGCGCAGGTACTTCCACAGCTTTTCCGCCTTGAGCATGCGGGCATAGTAGGGCGTGGGACCCCACACGCTCCCCTCCGGGTGCAGGCGGTAGTCGCCGCGTTTGCCGTTGACCGCCACATCCTCCGTGCCCAGCAGCAGCCATTCGGGGTGATCGCGCTTTTCCTCGTCAAAAAACGTCTCCGTGCGCTCGCGCCAGCGGTCGGCATAGTTTACGCCGACAATATCCAGCGCCTCCAGAAACGCTTCCTTCGCCGCCGCGGGCTCCGCCTTCAGCTGGTCGCAGCCCTGCGTAACAGGGCGCGTTCCATCCAGCGCGTGGCACAGCTCCCCCAGCTGCCGCGCGATCCGGTCGCCGCCCTCAAGGTTCTGCTCCCCCACTTCGTTGCCGATGGACCAGATCACGATGGAGGGATGGTTGCGGTCGCGCAGGAGCATGGCCCGCAGATCCTCCTGCCAGCAGCGGTCAAAGTATTCGGAGTAGCCCCGGCTTTCGTGGGTGTTGGAGCCCAGCTCCTTGCCCTTCATCGCCTGCCACTCATCAAAGGCCTCATCCAGCACGGCAAAGCCCAGCTCATCCGCCAGGTCCAGCAGTGCGGGATCAGGCGGATTGTGCGCACAGCGCAGGGCGTTGGCCCCCATCTGCTTAAACTTCAGCAGCCTGCGCCGCCAGATGGCCGGCGGCACCGCGGCACCCACGCAGCCACCATCGTGGTGCAGGCATACGCCCCTGAGGATCACCTTTTGCCCGTTGAGCAGAAAGCCCTGCTGCGCGTTAATAGCGATTTGCCGGATGCCAAAGCGCGTTTCCACCGCGTCTTTCAGCGTTCACTGCCCTGAAAGACCATGGTTCTGGCCGTGTACAGCGCCGGGGAACCGATATCCCACAGCCGCGGATGCTAAGCACCGACCAGCGTTTGCGGGTGCACCGCGCCATCCTCCGCCGGGAGTGCCGCACTGGTCCGCGGCCACGCGCTTGCCGCCCTCCGCGTCCCACAGCTCGGTTTCCAGCCGTACCTCCGGGCCGCCGCCCAGCACCTGCGTTTCCACACACACCTCCGCCCGGTCCGCCGTGATGGCGGGCGTGTGCACATACACGCCCCAGGGTGCTACGCACAGGGACTGCGTTTTGCACAGGCACACATCGCGCGTGATGCCGCTGCCCGTGTACCAGCGGGAGTTGGGCTGGCGGGCGTTATCCACGCGCACCAGCAGCTCGTTTCCGGTCTGTTTCACCGTATCCGTAATATCCACCCAAAAGGAGGTATAGCCGTACACATGGCTGCCGATATGCGCGCCGTTGAGCCACAGATCGCAGTTCATGTATACGCCCTCAAAGTACAGGCTTACGCGTTCGTCCGCCGCTGCCTGGATATCGAACGCGCTTGCGGTACCAGCCGATCCCCGTGCGCGCGTAGCCGCCCGAGCCGCAGCTTGCGTGCTCCCGCGCCACGGGATAGTCCACGGACCAATCGTGGGGCAGCTGCACCGGCCGCCACCGGGTATCCTCCGGCGGCATCTGCGTGTCGTCGGTGAGGGCAAACTGCCAGTCAAACCCGAAGAACTCCTTCTGCCTGCATGCGCTCCCCTGCAAATAACGTTCCATAACCGTATCTCCTCCTGTGTGAGGTGTCTGCTTTTCCTGTATGATACCACAAATCCGCTTATCGGATTGCAATTGGGGCTGCCGCAGCTTGCATTCTGCGGCAGCCCCAGGGATTGGGTCCATGGGCACACCCCTTACCGGAGATACAGGAACCCAAGCCCCTGTTTATCGTGTGTTACTGCGCGGCAAGCCATGCGTCGTACTGCGCATAGAACTCATCCAGCAGCTGCTGGAGGCCGGAGTCGTAGCACTTTTGCACCATTTCATCCAGAGTGGCGTCCACGTCGTCCACAAGGCCCAGCTCCAGCATCGGCACATAGTCGTTGAGCACGCTGGATACGGCGGCCACATAGGGCTTCACGCTGGTATCGTCAAACACGAAGGCAACCAGCGGGTTGACCACCACGCGGGAATCCCAGCCGTCGGAGATGGCCTTTTCACGGGCGTCGGTGAACTCCTCGCGCACGTTGCCGTTCTTGATGGCCCACGAGATGGAAACGCCCAGCGGGAATAATCGTTGGTCTTGTCGGCCAGCCGCTTGTAATAGCCCGCTTCGCTGCCCCACTCGTAATGCACGCCCTCAAAGCCCAGCAGCAGTGCGGTGTTGATCTCCGTGTCGTACTTGAGGATGTCCAGTACCATCGCGGCGCGCTCGGGATTTTCGGAACCGGCGGCAATCGCCATATCGTTGTTGGAATAAGCTTCGGCCTCCACCAGATTGGCAGTGGTCAGGTCGTACAGCATGCAGGCTACATCCGGGTTGCCCGCTTCCAACGGACGGACGTAGTTCATCACGGACAGGTTCCACGCGATGGCCGCGCCCTGGCCCGCCTCAAAGGCGTCGTCGTCGGTCACGGTGTTGGTCAGGGCGCTGCGGCTCCAGGCCCCGGCATCGGCGAGGGTTTTCATATCCTTGGCAAAGTCGCGGTACCAGTCAAACTCGTAGATCAGCTTGATATCTTCCTTGGCGGGCAGCGCGCCGTCATATTCAAACAGCAGGCCCAGGTAGTTGGAATCCAGCGCCAGGAAGGAATTGTACTGCTCGCGGTACACATCCCACATCTCGGCGTTGTCGGTGGCGGCCGCCATGGCGTAGATGCCGCTTTCCGGGGTTTCCTTTTCCGCGATGGTCAACAGGAAGGTCATGAACTCGTCCCAGCTGGTCAGCGGGGCGATGCCGTATTTATCCATCAGGTCCTGCCGCACGGCCACGATTTTGCCCATGGGCTGCGCGCGGTTGGAGGGAACGGCTACGATTTCGCCGCCGATGGTGGTTTCAGCCCAGCTGGCTTTTGCCTGATACTGGCTGGTGAGCGGCATATAGGTATCGATAAAATCCTGTGAAAGCGGATAGAACGATCCCTTGGCCGCCTCGGAGTACATGAAGCACCACGGCGCGGTGAAGATAAGGTCCACCTGCTCGCCGCCCGCCAGCACCAGCGGATACAGCGTGGTGTAATCGCTCCAGCTCATGAAGGTGATTTCCAGCTTGGTGTTGAACGGAGCCAGCTTTTCGTCGATCAGGGCCTTCACCTGATCCCAGTCGCTGGGGGTGTCGCCGATCAGGTACATGTTCACGGTGTAGTCCTTGGTAAGGTCGGTGTTTGAGTACAGATCGGGCGTCGCGGAGATGCTCGCGCCCAGGTCCAGCTCCGCCAGCGCGGCGGACGCGGTCATCAGCAGGCAGCAGGCTACCAGCAGTGCGAGAATTTTTTTCATGGGTTCTCCTCCTTTAATGAAGTTCCTATCGTGCAAAGCCCGTCGGCTTTGAGTTCCAATTATTCAGCCCTTCACCGCGCCGATGGTGAGGCCCTTGACGAAGTAACGCTGCACCAGCGGATACATCAGCACAATCGGGCCCGTGGCGATGATGGTCATCGCCATCTTCATCCCCTCCAGCGGCAGCGACGGGATGGAGATGCCGCTGGCCGAGGCCACGCGCTTGAGCGCCTCGGCATTGGCCAGCATCCGCTGCAGATAGTACTGGAGCATGAACATTTCATCCTTGGTAACAAACAGCATGTTGTTAAACCAGTCGTTCCAGTAGGTCAGGGCCGAGAACAGCGTCAGCGTAGCCAGCAGCGGCTTGGACAGCGGCAGGATGAGCCGGATGAAAATGGTGAAGTCGTTGGCCCCGTCAATCTTGGCGCTTTCGGTGATGGCGCTGGGGATACCCTTCATAAAGCTCTTGGCGATAATCATGTTCCATACCGAGAACATCAGCGGCAGGATAAGCGCCAGATACGAGTTTTTCAGCTTTAAATACCGTACGCACAGGATGTACCAGGGCACCAGCCCGCCGTGAAACAGTGTGGTGAAGAAAAAGAAAAACGAAATTTATTGCGGTAGGGAAAATCCTGCCTTGAGAGCACATAGCCCGTCATGGAAGCCAAAAACACCGCGCACACCGTGCCCACCGCCGTAACCCCGAAGGTATTGGCGTAAGCCGTTAGGATGCTCACGGGGTTTTTCAGGCACAGGGCATAACTTTGCAAATCGAACGCCACGGGGTAGAGCGGGTAGCCGTTTGCGAATCAGCAGCTTTGCTCCGGGCGTAATGGAGGCGACGATCACCAGATAGAACGGAAAAATGCACAAAAGCGCAAACAGGCCCATCAGCGCATAGCCGATGATGATTCACCCATGACCACGTCCGCCGGTCAGCTCCCGGCGGCTTGCGCCGCCTGCGTACGCCGATGCATCTGCTCCGCCTCCCCGCTTAATAAAGCGCGTATTCGGGCTGCACCTTGCGCACCAGCGCGTTGCACGACCACGATCGTCACAAAGCAGAGCACCGATTGGTACAGCCCCGCCGCCGCCGCCATGCCCACGTCGCCGGTATTGATCAGCATGCGGAACACATAGGTGTCGATAATATCGGTGGTGGGCTGCAAAAGCGCGCTGGTTTTCACCGTTTGGTAGAACAGCCCGAAGTCACCCCGGAAGATGTTGCCGATTCCCAGCAGCACCAGAATCATCATCGTGGGAACCAGCGACGGAATAGTAATCCGCCGGATCTTCTGCCATGCGTTCGCGCCCGTCGATGGTAGCGGCCTCGTACATCTCCTGGTCCAGGCTTGATATGGCGGCCAGGTAGATCACCGAGCCGTAGCCCGTGAACTTCCATAGCCTGCAGCGAGATCAGCACATACGGCCAGGCGCCCGGATTGTTGTACAGGTCAAACGGCTCCATACCGATGCGCGCGCAGGGCGTAATTGACCACGCCCCGCTCGTAATTGAACATGATTGTACATCAGCGCGCCGACCACGACCCAGCTTAAGAAAATACGGCAGGAACATCATGGTCTGCGCGCCCTTGCGGAACCACTTTTTCTTCAGCTCGTTGAGCAGGATGGCGACGCCCATTTCAAACACGACGCCAAGCAGCGATAAACGCGGCGTTGTACAAAAGCGTGTTGCGGGTTACCATGCCGAGCTTGCCCGCGATCTGTACCAGAAACTTAAAGTTATGCAAACCCCACCCACGGCGAAAAATAGATGCCGCCGCTTGTATTGGTAATTCTTGAATGCCAGCACAATGCCCGTCATCGGGATATAGGAAAAGATCAGCGCGTACACGGTGGCCGGCACCAGCATCACAAACAAAAGCCAGTGCTTGCGCAGGACCCGCGAAAACGGCGGATTGACACGGTGCAGCGTGCGCCGCGGCAAGGCGTATTTGTGTTTCATGGCTCCGTATTCCCCCATATTTAACCATCTATCTGCTTCTTATTTTAGCGGATGCCGCGCGGATTAGAAAATGGTAAAAAGCCAATTTACACGGGTATCCTATTCCAAGATTTTTCAAGGATCGCGCGCCCCGCCGGCCGCCCGCGTCTTGCATCCGTCCCACGGAATTCTGTATGATAGGAACACAGACCGTTGCGGATGAGGGATACAACATATGATCTTGCTGTTCATTGAAGATGAAATCTATACCCGTACGGGAATCCTGGAAAGTGTCGGCTGGGATGCTGCTGGGAATCACCCGCGTGGAAACAGCCATCGACGGCAAAACCGGTTTTGCGAAAAGCTTGCGGTCACAGCCCGGATATCGTGCTGACGGGATATCCGCATGCCCTTCCGCAACGGGCTGGAGATCGCCGCGCAGGCCAAGGCAAAACGGACCGATCCGGACTGCGAAATCATCATCCTGTCCAGCCATTCCGACAAGGAATATCTGAAAGCGGCCATCTCGCTTTCGACCATCGCCTATATTGAAAAGCCCATAGATATCGGACGAGCTGAGCCAGGCCATAACCCAAGCGGTGCGCCGGCGGCGGACAGTCCCTGCGGCTGCAGCAGGATCGACGGCACAAACACGCCGTGCCCGCTTCGGCGGTGCTGGCGGCGCTTCTGGGCAAAGCCTCTGCCCTGCAGCCACCCCGCGCAGATGATGATTCGGATATCTGGCGGGGCATTACGCGGACCCGGATTTGCTGGTGGAGGCCGTGGCCGATTGCGTGCATCTGTCCCCCATCTACGCCTCCGCCCTCTTCAAGGAGGAAACCGGCCTGGGATTGAAGCGCACGATCACCGATATCCGCCTGGAGGAAGCCTGCGCGCTGCTGACACAGCACCAACCTGCCGATCGCGGAAATCGCGGAAAAGGTCGGCTACCGCTGTGCGAACTACTTTACCAAGCTGTTTAAAAAGGAGCTGGGCGTCATGACGCCCGCTGGAATACCGCGAAACGCCAGGGGAGGCGCTCGCATGAGGGCGGCTCGTCCGGAAGCGCGTATGGCAGCGGTTTTTGGACGCCTCCATCCGCACGAAATATATGGCTGTCGCGCGCTGGTGCTGCTGGTGATGCTGATCGCCTGCGGCGCGTACATCAGCATAACAGGATACCGCATCGCCTACCGCGAATATAGTTACCACGGCGGAAAACGACTTTGCCCAGGTCTACAGCGCTTTAAGCCGGTTTGAAGCGCGCATGCAACACCTGGCGACGCTGTTTCAGCAAAACCAGCAGGCCAACGAGTCTGTTGGTGTCCATTCCGGAAATGGCGTCCGGCGAGCATGTGCGGGCACGCACGGACGCTTTTGCAGATCCTCTATATCATGCTGGACGGCTCCGGCGATTACGACTGCAAACTGTACGTCAACCCGGCGCTGCAAATTGATCCGGCGATGCCTCCCGCATTCTGTCGCTTGCCTCCGTGCAGGACACGGCAGTGGTCGCAGGCGGCCTTCAGCGGCTGGGGCTGGCGCCGCTTTTACGACGCGGAAACCCTCGCCGCCGCCGAGCCCGCGCTGATCGCCCCCATCCGCGAGAGCTCCAACTATCAGAAGCCTGATCGCCATCCTGCGCATCGATATGAACCAGACGGCGCTTACAGCCGCATGATGCAGCGCGATCGAAGTCCGGAGGAGTTTCACCACCTGTTATCTGGAAACCGACCGACGGCCGGCAAACCGTGGCGCTGACCGGGCATTGCACGACGCGAACCCTCCCCGTGCGACTATCTGCAGCGACAATCCCTGTGCGCGGCTTTGCGGCGCATGACAGCTGCAACACCGCTTCATGGTAGACGGCGATACCCTGTGTATTACCAAACGCTGTCGGCCTCCGGCTGGCGGCTGGTAATGGTGGTACACCGCGATCTGCACCTGCGAAGGGCATGCTGCCGGAGTACCTGCTGCTGGCCGTGCATCGGCGCGACTGCTCGCGTTCGTGACCGGATTTTTGCTGGGTATTCCCATATTGCTGCCCGCCACCAATCGCCTGCGCCACTTCCACCAGCATGTGGTGGGTATTCGCCAAAGCGGTCATCCACCGCTATCCCGAGCAGCCACGCGCAACGACGAGATCGGCCAGCTGATCCAGCGCGCATAACGAGATGCTTAACCACATCGAGGACCCTGATGGCCGAAAAGGAGCAGGCGGAGCAGGAGATGCGGCGGCTGGAAATCAGCGCCCTGCAATCCCAGATCAAGCCGCATTTCCTCTATAATACGCTGGAGGCGGTTTCCTGGATGTCGAAAATGAACCAGTCCTGAACCGCATCCAAAGCACGCTGCGCAGCCTGACGAGCTTTTACCGCCTGTGCTTAAGCCACGGCCGGGACGTGCTCACGGTTGCGCAGGAGCTGGATATCGTGCGCCATTATTTTAACGTGCAGTCCGTGCGCTACGAGCAGGAGTTTGTGCTGGAGATCGCGGTGGACGGGGAAACGCTTTCGCGCTCCCTGCCCAAGATCACCCTCCAGCCGCTGGTGGAAAATGCGCTGCTGCACGGTATATTGGAATCCGGCCACGGCGGCGGCACCATCCGCATATTCAACCGCACCTCGCCGCAGGGGCAGGCGGAGCTGTGCGTGGCGGATTCCGGCACGCACTTCACCCCGGAGGATTGGGCGCGGGCCATCGCCGACAGCAGCGAGACCAGCGAGGGCTACGGCCTGCACAATGTGGAGCGGCGGCTGGAGCTTTACTTCAAGGCTGATCAGGTGCTGTACCTGGATACAGCGGACGCGGCGTTTCCATCGTGGTGCTCCGGTTTTCGTAATCACTGACCGACAGAAAGGCAAGCGGAACGCTATGACAGATGGCACGCTCTTTCCCCCGGCCCTCAAGCTCACGTTCGCGGGCGGGGAAAACAGAACGAGGATCAGGCAGTCTGTACCGATCACGCGGGCCTGCGCCTGCTGGCGGCCTTCGACGGCTGCGGCGGCGTGGGCGGGCGGCGCTATCCGCATATGGACAACCATACCGGCGCGTATCTGGCGGCCGGTCTGTATGCCGACTGCCTGCGCACCTGGTTTTTGAAAACGCCGCCGCTCTGCCGCAGAAAATATCGCGGCCGAGCTGACCGCGCTGTTTGCCCAAACCGCCAAAGCCTATCAGGCCAAATACCTGAACCTTTGCCCCCCCGCGGTGACCGGCAGCATGGTGCGCACGCTGCCCAGCACCACGGCGATTGCGCTGCACGCCGGGCATGAGGTTTCGCTGTACTGGGCGGGCGACACCCGCGGCTATCTGCTCACCGCGCAGGGCCTGCGCCAGCTGACCGAGGACGATCTCGCCCAGCCGTGCGACGCGCTGGACAGCCTGTACACCGATACGCCGATCTGCAACTACCTGTGCGCCGACCAGCCCTTTACCCTGCACGAGGCGCGCTTTGCGCTGCCGCGGCAGGCCATCCTGCTGCTGGCGACGGACGGGGCCTTCCACCTGCTGCCCACACCCATGCATTTTGAGGCGCTGCTGCTGAACACGATGTGGGAGGCCACCACCCAAAAGCAGTGGGGCGCGCGGCTGAAGAAAGCGCTCTCCGCCTGCGCCGCGGACGACGTAACGCTGCTTTTGCAGCCGGTCGGCTTTGCCGCCTATGAGGATATGCGGCTGCACTTCAACAAACGACGCCGCCACGTGAACCAGGCGTATATTCTGCCCGCCGAAAGCGCGTCGCCCCGCAACCGGCTGGCGCTTGCGGTCGCTGTGGGAAATGTACCAGAAGGAATAGCGGACAGAAGACGGCAAACCTACGTAGACTATCAATGATGGGTCCAGGGTCGATGGCCCTGGTCGGGGTGCAGGGGCGAAGCTCTTGCCTTGGGTGGAGCGGAGCCCAAAGCCTTACTTATTAACACATGGCAAGAGCGAGCGAACAGCGCCGCAGGAGCTATGATGCGAGCGGCGCTGTAAAGTGAGCGATGGTAAGCCCCGAAGAAGTTCATCGGCAAATCAAGCGGATTGCGTATGGCAATCTGCTTCAGCCTGTCAAAGAACCTCTTCGGGTCGTTATCGCCGCTCGCTTCATAGCGCCTGCGGCGCTGTTCGCTCGCTTACCCCTTTGTTGTTACGCAAGCCTTTGGGGTTCCACCCCAATCCCCGGCAAGGGTTTCACCCCTGCACCCTGACCAGGACTTTCAGCCCTGGACCCTTCTTTTTTGACTACCTGAGCGGATTGCGTATGGCAATCCGCTTTTTTACTTGCAGAATTCTGTTTCACTATGGTGTTTCCGTGCAATCGCCGCGTTTACCCCTCCGTCACCTGCCGCAGCTCATACCGTCCTTCCCCAAACCCCAGCGGATCGGGTGCGCGCAGGGCCCACGCCGTGGCTTCCTCTTTGGACCGCACCTCAAGGAGAAAGAACCCGGCCACGACATCGTCCGATGCAAACGGCCCCCGCGTAACGACCGGCGGTTTGCCCGGCTGCGGAAACGAGACGCGCAGGCCCTCCGAATCCGGATGCAGCCACTTGGCCATCACCCGCACGCCCGCGGCCACCAGCTCGCGGTTATACACCGCCATCGCTTCCTCCAGCGCCTCGCTTGGCTGCTTTCCCGCCCGGGAGGCTTTGACCAGCATCAAAAACAGCATTATGCGTCCTCCTGTCCGGGTATGGCCAACGGCCATACCCCGCGTCGGTCTTTCCGTGTATTTCTGCAAACGAAAGAAGCCTATGCTAAGCTATCCCATGGCATGAAAATCCATATGCCGCACAAACCGGTCGGCAAACAGCGGATTGCCGCTCAGCGCCACCTCCTGCGCCATGCGGGCGATGCCGTCCGCCTTTGCACGCAGATTTTCGTTTTGCAGCAGCAGGCACGCGCCCGTAAGGGCGGCATTGCCCAGCCCCCGCACCCTGGGCGCGAGCGCCGCGGGGAACAGCCCGATGGCGGCGGCGCTGCGGGGATCCAGATGGCTGCCAAACCCGCCCGCGATATACAGCGTACGAATGTCCTTGGGCGCAACGCCCGCCGTATCCATCAGGGTTTCCAGCCCGGCCGCCACGGCGGCCTTTGCCAGCTGCACCTGCCGGATATCCTGCCGGGTCAGGGACACTCCCCCGGCCACCGGCACGGCCTCATTCTCCATCGCGCCGGTTTCGTCCACCCACCGCAGCTGCAACAGGGCCGCCACGGCATCCATCAGGCCGGAGCCGCACAGGCCCCGCGGCTTGCCGCCGCCGATCACGTGGTAATCCAACGCGTTTTGCATGGCCCATACCTTGTCGATCGCGCCCGGCACGCCGCCCATGCCGCAGGAAATCCCCGCGCCTTCAAAAGCCGGGCCCACGGCGGCTGAGGTGACATACAAACTGCCCCCGTGCCACAGCGCCATCTCGCCGTTGGTGCCAATGTCGCACAGCAGGCTGCTGTCCGCACACTCCGTCATGCCGCTGGTCAGGATGGCGCAGGTGAGGTCCGCGCCTGTGAACGCGCCGATACAGCGCGGCAGATAGGCGGGAACCCCCATCAGCTCCTCCGTATGCCCAAACAGGCAGTCCGGCGCAAACGGCGCGGCGGCCAGCGCCCGCGGGCTACGGCCCGTGAGCAGGTGGAGCATCACGGTGTTGCCGGTGATCACCGCGCGGCTGATGGGCGGATATCCCGCCATCATCCGCCGCAGCGCGTTGAGCAGCTGCTCCCGCATCATCTCCCCCTTGCCCTCCAGCGCGGCGGTGATGCGCCCGACCACATCGGCGGCAAAGCCCGCCTGCGGATTGAGCGCGGAAGCCTCCGCAACAAGCGCGCCGGTTTGGCTGTCAAACAGCCGGAGATTCAGCATTGTGGTGCCGATGTCCGCCGCCATCAAAAGCGTGGTCGCGGATAGGCCGTTGGCCGCCGTTCGGGCGTCAAAGCCTTCCGTTTCCCGCAGGGTTACCTCACAGTCGCCCAGCAGCCGCATGCGGCAGGACAGGCGGACACCGCCCGCGCGCTCGGCTTCGTCCGGCGGGGAAACCGCTCCCCGCGCCTCCACCGCGCATTTGCCGCACACGCCCCGGCCGCCGCACGGATGCGCGAACAAAACGCCCTGCACCTGGAGCAACCTCCATCAGCAGCGGTTCTCCCGCAAAGGCGATCGTTTGGATTTTTTCCTGCGTACGCAGGGTGAGGGTATGCTGCTTATTCAACGGTTTCTTCGCTCTCCGGGGCGGGCAGGCCCAGCAGCTCGCTGACCGTTACGGGTTCAAACCCGGCTTCCAGCAGCTGGGGGATCAGCTCCGTAAGGCACCGCACGCCCTTATGGTTGGTATGGAACAGCAGGATGCTGCCGTTTTCCGTTTTTTCAAACGCTTTGTCCGCGTCGGTCTCTTCCACCGACCACAGGATGACGTATGGATACCCAAGGCTGCCCAGCACCTGCGTGCTGGCGCGGCCGGACCGGTCGTACTGGCCGTACGGCGGCCGGAACAGGCGCAAGGGGCAGGGCTCCCTCAGCACCGCGTTGAGGGCGTCCTGCGTTCGGGTGAGCTCGCGCGTCAGCTGGTAGGCCGACAGCTTGGTAACGTTGGCATGGCGGTAGGTGTGGTTGCCGATCTCGTGCCCCTCATCCACCACACGCTGCCACAGCGCCGCGTTTTCTTGCTTGATGACCGCGCCCAGCGCAAAAAACGTCATGTGGATATCATAGGTCCGGCACAGGTCCAGAATCGTTTCCAGCTCATCGAGCCCATAGAGATCATCCACGGTAATCGCAATCCGCGGCGAGGCGGGATCGCCCGCAAAGTAGGAGGTAAAGCCGCCTTTAGCCAAGCCGTTCAAGGGTGAAAGCAGGATACCGATCAGCAGCAGGGCGGCGGGGATTCGGTATTTCATGAAAGTCTCCCGGTTCATTTTTGGGTTCCGTTCGGTCGCCGGTTCTCCCCCGATGATACTGTATTTCTTTATCTCCGTCAACGGGCGGCGCTTGCTTTCGCCTCCCCTTTCCCGGTATACTGAGCACGGAAAGAATCATTGATGAGGTACCGGATGGAAAGTTTCAAAGCGCTTTGCACGCCCCCGCCGCAGTATTCCCCCTGCGCCTTCTGGTTTTGGAACGGCGAGCTGCACGCCGACCGCCTAGCTTTGGCAGATGGACCAGATGCGCGAGCAGGGCATATCCAACGCTTTTATGCACGCCCGCGCCTATTTGAAAACCCCGTATCTGGGAAACGAATGGTTCCAGGTAATGGACGCCTGCGTGCGCCACGCGAAAGAAACCGGCTTTTATCCCTGGCTGTACGATGAATACGCCTGGCCCAGCGGCACCTGCGGCAGTATTTTTTCACACGGGCTGCAAGCTCCCTCCCGCGTGCTGGCCAAGGGACGGTGCAACATGGCCAAGGGGCTGGACGCGGAAATCATCACCGGAACGCCCGATGCGACCCGCCGCCTGATCGCCGCCTGCCCGCTGGAGGACGGCCGCACCATGGGTTTTTATGAACACCTGTACGAAAAAGCGGTGGATTACCTGAACCCCGAAACCATCCGTGATTTTATCGATTCCACACACGAGGTGTATTTCGCACGCTACGGCGCGGAGTTCGGCGCTGCAATACCCGGCATCTTCTTTGATGAAATCTATATGGCCGCCCGCGCCCTGCCGTGGACGGACCGCCTGCCCGAAGCGTTTTCCGATGCGTATGGCTACGACCTGCTCCCCCGCCTGCCCGCGCTGGTGCAGGGGGAGGACGAGGCCGCACAGGCGGTGCGGCGCGATTACTTCAACCTGATTGCCAGGCTGTACGAGCAGGCCTTTTTCCAGCAGATCGGCGACTGGTGCATGGCGCACGGCCTGCTGCTGACCGGGCACACCGAGGAGGAGCTGCTGCACCACCCCCGGCGGCAGGGAAATTACTTCCGTACAATGCGCCACCTGCACCTGCCAGGCGCGGACTGCCATGACTACCGCTACCGTTTTCCGCGGGAAATTTCCGTACACGAGCCCAAGTATGCCGTCTCGGTCGCCCGGGCCTACGGCAAGCCCCGCGCCATGTCCGAGGCGATGGGCGGCGCGGGCTGGAGCTGCTCCCTGCAAACCTATAAGCGCGGGATTAACGCGCTGGCGGCTATGGGGATCAACCTGTTTGTGCTGCACGGGTTTTACTATGAGTGCGAGCATCAGGGCTCGCAGGCGGATTGGCCCGCCAGCTTTTTCTACCAGAATCCTTACTGGAAGTCCTTCAAAACCTTCGCAGGGTACATCCACCGCCTGTCCTATCTCAACAGTCTGGGCCGGGCCGTGGTGGATGTGGGCCTGTACCATCCCGCGGAGGAGGTGGCCGCGCACACCGTGGCAGGCGAACCGGACGCCGTTGCCGCGGAGATTGACCGGCAGTTTCATCAGGCGCTGCGGCTGTTTGTGGAAAATCAGATCGACGCCGATTTTATCGACCGCGACAGCGTGCTGACCGCGCGTATCGAAGGCGGCAGACTGTGCGCCGGTACGCAGCAATTCCGCCTGTTGATCTGCCCCTCGAACCTGTTTATGACCGGTGCGCTGCAAAACACCCTGCAAGCCTTTACAGCGCAGGGCGGGCAGGTGCTGTTTTACCCCGTGGGCGCGGGCGGCGCCCCCGCCGGGTTTGCGCCAGCCGCGGTGTGCGCCGTGGAGGAGATGCTCCCCCGCTATTTACAAACGAATACCCCCGGCGCGGCGGTGACGGATGGGAGCCGCGATTGCCTCTATATCAACCGCCGCGTGATTGACGGGCAGGACGTATACCTGATCGCCAGCACCCTGCCGCGTCCCCGGCGGCTGCGCCTCGCCCTTCAGGGCCGGGGCGCGCTGCGCAGGCTCAGCCCGGAAACCGGCGCAAGCGTACCCATACCCTGCATACAGGAGCAAAACCTGATCATTGCCGATCTCGCGCTGGAAGCCGACGAAGCCTGCTGGCTGCTCACGGGCTGCGATCCGCAGCCCATTCCCCCGGCGGAACATGCCGCGCAAACCCTCCCTCTGGAAGGGGCGTGGGATTTTCTGCCGCTGGATCCGTCCTGCGACGCCGCCTGTACAGCGGACGCGCGGGAAACCGTGCTTGCCATACCGCTTTCGCAGTGTACCGATGTGCGGACAGGGCGCGAGAGCCTGATCCGCATCCGCAACGCCGCCGATCAGCTCCGGCCGCTGCGGGCGGCACATAAGCCTATGGCAGGCAAGCTGGCTGGGGCGGCGCGTGGGCTGGGGCGATGATGCCGACAAGCGCGATCTGTATTTCTGCAAGCCTGTCACGCTGCCCGGCGTATCACATAGCGCCCGTATATGCCTTGCCGCCGTGAACCGCTTCACGCTGTATATCAATGGGCAGGAGGCCGCACGCGGGGAAAGCCGGGGGCAGCCGCGCACGCTGGATATTGCGCCCTTTCTGCAGGCAGGCCGCAACCTGCTGGCCGTACAGGTGCATACCGATACGCCGCTGGACAGCCGCGAGCTGACCCAGGCCGAGACCATTCCCCCGGACGCGCTGGCCTCGCTGCTGTTGCAGGGGGAGATCGTGACCAATCAAGGAACCGTTACCCTGCTGTCCGATGCCACATGGGCCGTTGCCAGCGAAGCGCCGTCCGGCTGGCCGCATGCGGAGCCCGCCGCCGTGCAGACTGTTGATCCCAGGCAGGTGCTCTGCCACGTAGCGCCGGGTCTGCGAGATGCCGACTGGGTGTGGGCGTGGGAGCGCGGCAAGCCGCCAATGCTTCCGTGGGGCGCTCTGCCGCTGTTTGGCGAGCTGCCGCAGTATCCCCGCCCTGTGCGCTACACGGTTACGCTGCCCGCAGGCGCGGCATCAGTGGAGCCGCCCGACGTATCCGGCACGTATACCGCCCGGCTGGACGGAAGCCCCGTATCATTTGCGGCGGGTGCCGTTGGGTTACCCGCGGATGACCAGCCCCACCTGCTGCAGCTGGAGGTTTCCGTATCCTCTCCGGATGAGGGCCTGCGGGACGCCGTGCGCGTATGCCTGCGCCCCCGCCCCGTACTGCCCGGCGACTGGCGCAGCTACGGCCTTGGGTGGTTTTCCGGGCGCGCGCAATACCAAAAAACCGTCACCCTGCGTAAGGATCACGGTCTGCGCTATGTGCTGGATCTGGGCCAGGTCTGCTTTTACGCGGAAATCCGGGTCAACGGCACGCTGTGCGGCACGCGTCTCTGGCCGCCCTATCGTTTGGATATCACCGGGCCGCTGCGCAACGGAGACAATGAGATTACCCTGATCATCGCCAACGCCGCCGCCTGCGAGCGCCGCCATATGCTGGTGGACGAGGGCCTGGCGCTGGCCTGGAACCGCTATTGGAACGAGGATAATATCGACCGCGAGCCGGAAACCCTCGTCTCCGGCCTGCTCGGCCCGGCGGTGATTACAGGCTACGCGCCGGAGGCGTGAGCAGGGCGGCTTATCCCGCATAAAGCGGTAGCGTTTGCTGTACTCCTGCCGTCACCAGATGGCCGTGTTACTCCGTAAAGCGCAGCTCATAGCGCGTGCCGTGGCTCATCAGCACGCCGTCGGTCAGGCGAATGCGGAGGATAACGGTGTTGGGATCGCTCTCGTCCACATGCCCGTTGCCGTACCATGAGGCAAACACCTTTCGCAGCGTTTGCATCAACGGTTGATTTTGGTCGTTCTGTACAGCCCCGAGGTTTTCTCCCTCCCCGTGCCCCGTAAACCATTCGCCGCAGACCGCTGCCACGGGGTTGGCCGCAAGCTGGCGCATTTTACCCGAGAGCGCGTAGGTGACCACATAAAACGAGCCGTTTTCGTAATAAGCGTCCACCGTGCGCACGGCCGGGCGGCCGCCATCCATCGTTGCCAATGCCAGCAGGGTATCGTGGCCAAACCGCTCGTTCATAATCTCCAAACCCCTGCGCTCCTGTTCGTCCATGGCTGTTTCTCCCCTCCGCATCAAGGTTTTGTCTTGCTCTGATTATACCAGAAAGCTACCGCAGATGAATCCGTTCGGACGGAATACGCACATATATAAGAAGCGGCGGGCCGCTTACGCATACCGTAAGAACCCGCCGCCTCTGGAATGATCAGGAAGACCTTGCCGCCTCAGCCGATCAGTTATTGGGGATGGTATATCCGCTCAGCGATCTCCACGTGTTACGGATGGTATTCTGGTTGTTTACGCCGTAGTTGGGATCGAGAATATTGGTTTCATCCATCGTGCGCAGGAAATGCACGCAGAGATGCCCGTCGAAATCGTTATCCGAAATGCCGCCGGAAAGATGCGCCACATCGTGCATGGTAGCCAGCGTCCAGATGCCGCTGGGCAACTGCACAAACACCGGCCTGGGCGTCCAGGTTATTTCGCCGAAGGCTTCATACATGGTGGCGGTATCGGCTGCGGTCAGGGGTTCGCAATCGGCATGGCGGCCGCGGCTGTAAACCTTCAGCGTCCAGGAAAGCCCGGTTTGATAATCATAAACCGCCAGATGGTCGCCGGTAGACAGGTTGGGCTTCACCTCGGTATACCAGTACAGCACATGCACCGTAGCGCCGTTGGCCCCGGTTATGGTTCCGTAATCCGAGGATCTGTACCCGGATGACGAGGAGGTGGAGGTAGAATCCAGCCCGCTGTTGGACGATGAGGAAGACGAAGAAGAGGAGGACGAAGACGACGAGGAGGGCGACGAGGATGACGAGGACGACGGGGATGAGCTGCTCGCACCCACAGCCGAGCTGCTATATAGCTTCGCCAGCGTTTTGGTACCCGCGATGCCGTCGGAGGTCAGGCTGTTGTTGGCTTGGAATTTAATCACGGCGGACTGTGTCAGCACGCCGAACACACCGTCCGCGCTCACGCTGTACCCCAGGTTTTTGAGCGCCTGCTGCATCGCCTTTACTTCGGCGCCGGTAGACCCCAGCGTCAGTTTGGAAGATGATGTGGTCGTTGTCGTTGTTGTGCTTGAACCGTTGGAGCCGGAGCTCTTGGCCGACACCGCGGATGATGAAAACAGCATCGCGTAGGTCACGGATCCCACCACGCCATCCGCCTTTAAGCCATTGGCGGTCTGGAACTTTTTCACGGCCGCCAGCGTACCGCTGCCATAGCTGCTGTCCAGGGTGCCCGTATAATATCCAAGGGATTTCAGCTGCGTTTGCACCGCGAGCACGGTAGTCCCCGTGCTGCCGCGCTTGAGCGAGCTGGATAACGTAGAACTGGAGCTTGCCGTTGAGGAGGAGCTGGACGGCGATGCTGTCGAGGCGGTCGAATTGGCCGCGGCATACAAAAGCTCCAGCGTTGTGGAGCCCGCCAGACCATCTGCCGTGATGCCCTTCGCCTTTTGGAACGCGATCACGGCGGTCCGTGTTACCATGCCGAACTTGCCGTCCACAGTGCCGATGGTATAGCCCTGGCTTTTGAGGGCGTCCTGCATCAGGCGTACACGCTCTCCGCTGTCGCCGTATTGCAGTGTGGAAGAGCTGCTGGCCGTGGCAAAGGACGACGTATCCACTTCAGCCGCTTCATAGAGGGCGTTGAGCGTCAGCGTGCCTGCCTTGCCGTCCGCTTCCAGGCCGATGCTTTTCTGATACACCTTGACGGCGTCCTGTGTGCCGGTGCCAAAGCGCCCGTCAACCTCGCCCTCATAATAGCCGAGGGTGAGCAGCGCTTTTTGCAGCTTGGTTACATCGCTGCCTCTGTCGCCGAACTCCAGTGTTTTGTATATCGTAAGTGCAGCCGCACCGGATGTGCTGAGCAACATGATTGTCAGCGCAAGCACGATCACCCTGTATGCCATGCGTTGACCCTTCGATTTCATCAAAACTGCCTCCTTTTGCGAGTGCGCAAGCATGATTTTGCTGTGGCTATTATAGCAAAAGATTACGAATTAGTAAATACAATATTTCTAATTTGTTACGAACATTATCCCCGCCTTACATTTGCCAGACACGCCGAACGGTGGATGAAACCCTTTCTGCCAAACGTTATGTAACTGGAGGCGATACCGGATGAAACTCTTGATTTTTTATTTTCTGATCGGTTTGGTGCTTTTTTCTTCCGCGTCAGCGGACTGCCTGCCGATTGACGCGGACACGCTGGTTCCGGGCGCAGAATTATCCTCGCATATGCAGGGGGTCCGTATCCAAAAAACAGTGGAACCGCCCGCGGAGATACGCCTGATCATCACCCAAACCGATTCGGGTACGGTCATTTTGGACAAAGCCTACAGCGAGCAAAGCAGCGCGTTTGATTCGGGCGAGATCTATCTCCCCTACACGGGCCGCGCCGCAACAGCCTATACCGTGTCGCTGCAAACAGGCGGGGAGGCGCTTTCCTTTTCGTACACCCAATTGCAGGCACGCCTGACCGATAACAGCGCCTACACGCTGGGGCCGCGCCTTTCCGGCGACTGGCCGATGGCCACGGTGCTGGATCTGACCCGGACCGGGGCTACCGTGCCGATCTGCGCCAGCAACCAATACATCATCGGGCAGGCCGTTTTCACCTTGTCGGGCGGCACGCTGGAGGTTTCCCTTTCGTTTGCAGCCTCCGCCAATGTAACGCTGGAAAACCAGGCCGTGTATGTAACCCTGAACCCCGCGAGCCTGGACGACAATCCCCTGCGGCAGGCAAAGCACAGTGTGGGCGAAGCCATCGATATTTCGGGCGGCCAAACCGCGCTGGTCTGTGTGCCCCTTACCGTAAGCTACGATCCCGTAGGACTGTCCGATTTTGTGTATAACGCAAATGACAGGGAGATTCTGAGCCAGATGGCGCTGCTGAAGTAATTGCTTAACTGAAAGAGCAACCGTTGCATTTATTGAAAAGGATTGCAGGTTATGGTATGCTCTTCTTGAATTTATCCCATCATTAGAGAGCATTATGAAAACGGATAAATTCAGGAGTGAAACAATTGCAATCCATTGAAATATGCGCAGGTGCAGGTGGCCAAGCCCTAGGCTTAGAGCAGGCTGGATTTAATCATGTCGCATTGGTTGAAATAGAACCTGCTGCTTGTGCTACCCTTCGAACGAATCGTCCCAATTGGAATGTAATCCAAAGCGATATCAAGCTTTTCTCAGCCAAAGAATATCACGATATTGATTTACTTGCCGGGGGCGTTCCTTGCCCTCCATTTTCTGTTGCAGGAAAACAACTTGGGAACAATGATGACCGTGACCTTTTCCCGGAAGCCTTACGGCTTGTTAATGAATGCAATCCAAAAGCCGTTATGCTGGAAAATGTGCGTGGTTTGTTTGCCCCGAAATTTGATATATACAGGCAGAATATAATAAGTCAACTCGAAGCTATGGGTTATCAGTGTTCTTGGAAATTAATCCAGTCAAATCATTATGGGGTTCCTCAGCAACGTCCTCGAACAATTCTAGTTGCCCTAAAAATGGAGTATGCAGAAAATTTTCGCTGGCCAATTGGTGTTCTTGCTCCACCGCCAACCGTGGGTCAGGTTTTGTATAACGAAATGTCTGCAAAGGGTTGGAAAGGTGCTAAGCATTGGTCTCAACAAGCAAATGATATTGCTCCCACCATTGTTGGCGGTAGTAAAAAGCATGGCGGTGCTGATTTAGGCCCTACCCGTGCACGAGCAGCTTGGGAAAAACTTGGCGTTGATGGTCGTGGCATTGCAGACCAGCCGCCTGACAAGGATTTTGTTGGTAATCCCAGACTTACCGCCAAAATGGCTGCTCTAATTCAAGGTTTTCCATCAGATTGGATTTTTGAAGGAAAAAAAACACCCGCATATCGTCAAATAGGAAACGCCTTCCCACCACCCGTGGCTAAAGCAATAGGCTCTGCTATAATTCGTGCCATATCAATTTGTGACAAAGAGAAAATGGAGGCAAAAGCCTTATGAACGGAAATGGCGCAAGAGATAAATTGAGACAGTATTTCCTTTGCCATCTTGGTGAAATTCTTGATTCTGATACCTTACGTGAGATCGCTGGGATCAGTGAGTGGGCCCGTCGAATCCGTGAACTGCGAAACGAGGAAGGCTATCAAATCCTCACACATAACGATCGGTCGGATTTAAACCCGGTCAATACATTCTAGAAAACCCAAAGCCTCAGCCCGCGTTTTCGCGGGAAATAAGCAAAGAAGTTCGAGCCTATGTCCTTGATCGAAATGGTTTCACCTGTCAAATGTGTGGCGCTGTAGCGGGAGAACCTCATCCATATGATCCGACCCGAAAAACAAGACTGCATATCGGGCATATTATAGATAAAAGCATGGGAGGAACGGACGATCCATCAAACTTGCGAGCATTATGCAGCGTATGTAATGAAGGAGCTGCAAACCTTACGCTTGATAGGCCATCACATGATAAGCTACTTATTCAAATACGTCGCGCAACGGGCGCAGACCAATTGAAAGTATTAGAGTGGCTTATCAGGAAGTTTCCCAACCAAGCTAATGAGATGCTTAGCAAGCCTCGTTAGAATCTTCATCCTATTCTTACAACGCATTCGCCGTCGTAAGCAGATAAATCACATACCCGATCCCCGAGGCCAGGTGCCACAGCAGCAGCACGCCGCCGGTGATCATCCGGGCCGCCTCCGTGTGGGGGCGGCTGATTACGTGCGGGGTGCCGTCCTTGGCAAAAATCCGTTTGATCCATGCCGAGGCCCGGTAGCCGTACAGCGGCAGGGTGACGGCCCACATCATCAGCGCCGCGCCCATCACTGCCCAGCCAAAGTTGCCGTCCTGCGCCCGGTATCCGGTTTCGGACAGGATGAGCATCTGCACAATGGCAACGGCATCCAGCAGGAGCACCAGAATAAACAGCGGGTTTTTAAGCGTTTCCCGGTCGGAAAACGCAAGGAGCACAAACAGCGGAAACAGCTGGGATAGCACCACGAGCCTGATAACCTCCATGGTTTTATCCCCGCTGACCAGCAGTGTGATGCCGCCCTGGCTTTCGATGATGCCGCCGAAATAGAACAGAAACTGCATCAGCACCGCCAGGATTGCCGGGGATGCCGCCAGCAGCAGCCGCAGATAATAGGGGCTGCCCTTGGGGTTTCTGATCCATTTTACCAGAAAATAAAGTCCGGCTGCCGGTAAAAACGCCTGCAAAAAGGTGGGTTTGAACAACGCGCCCGCCAGCAGCACCGCCGCCAGCAGCACCGTATCCTTCCACGGGAGGATCTCCTGAGACCGCGCATAACGGTTCTCGGCCAGCGCTATCCAGGAAACAGATACAATCATCGGGGCCATCACCGCAATCTGCGTGGGGCTGTGCCACGGGTTGGGCGATCCGCCGCCGATGAACACCGCGGGGTTAATCCACGGCACCCACACGGAGGACACCAGCGCCGCGCAGAACCCGCAGGCCGCGGCTTCCCAGCCCGGATGGCCGATCAGCCGCCGGGCAAGCACGATCAGCGCCCAGGTTTCCAGCCCCTTGCACAGCGCGGTGAAAACCGTCGCGCTCACGGAAGCACTCAGCCCCGTTTGCATCAGCAAAAACACGCAGATGCGCCACAGCGGGTGCGCCGCCTGCCGGATGAAAGATTTTAGATCCGCAAGGCTCGCCTGCTGCGCCCATAGCGTGTGAATGGCAATATCGCTCTGCGGCCGCTGCGCCAGCGCGCCGAATACCCAAATCCCCAGCGCGGTCATCAGCGCGACCGCCAGCCATTTCCACAGATCAAAACGCTGCGCTCTTTTCATACCCTACTCCTCCAAACCGGTGCCCAAACGGTACAGGCCGCCCGCGTTGTTGGCGGCTACCGTGTAAAAATCCGGCACAAAGATGCGTAAAAACCGTGTAAGAATCCACTGGCTCTTGCCGGTGTTGTCATCATACATAATTCCGGACTGCACCCCCAGCCCCGGGTGGAGCTGCGCCATGAGCTGAATGTTCATGATCTCCGTGCGCACCGTGTTCTGGAAGGGGTCAGTCGCCTCAGGATCATAGGGGATCATCTCGCAAAGCTCCTGCAGATCCTCGGAAAAAGGCTCGGGATTGAACCGGGTTTCATCGGCAAAGGATCCCTCCGGCACTCCCGTGAGCAGCAGAACCACGATGGCCGCACAGCCCGCGAAATACGCAACCGGAACCAGCCGCTGCTTGTGCAGCAGCAGCCAAACAACCGCAAACCACAAAAACGGCGCCAGCGACCGGTAATCCGACCAATCCTGTGTTTCGTAAAAAATGATGATCACTAGCCAGGGCAGCAGCAGCAGCAGAAAGCACAGCAGATACGCTCGGCGGTTTTCATGCTTGAAGACCGCGCCCAGCAGGCACAGGAGCATCATCCCGCAGTACAGCCACCGCTGGGCCACCTCGGCAACATTGGCCATCTCCAGCACAAAATAATCGTAGAGGTTTTCCATGGCGTGGAACCAGAACATGCGCGCGCCTTCCATAAGATCGGCCCGGAGAAAATGGTACAGAAAGCCGGACTCATACGGGCTGGTGATTTTACGGGTAAACACGTTGAGGAAAAACGAAAACATCACGGCGGCCAGCATCCAGAGGATTGTTTTCCACCGTAGGGTCCGGCCGCAGGCCACGAAAATCACCGGCAGCAGCAGCATGAAATACAAAATGCGGTACACGCTCATGAAAACCACCAGCAGCACCGCCGCCAGCACTACCGGCACGCTGACCTTTTGGTACAGCCGGAACAAAAGCCCCGCGTACGCCATCAGCAGCCCGTAGTTGACCAGCTCCGTCATTGAGGTGCAGCTGTACAGGATAAACGGCGCGTACACAAGCATCGACAGGGAAATCAGCAGCGCCGCGCCCGCCTTGGGGCGCACCAGCAGAATCAGCGCCACGGCCCCGGCCGTAACCCAAAGGGCGTTGACCCAGAGGATGGCGGAATAGCTCCAGCCGAAAAGATAGGCAAACCAGGCGTACAGCAGCAGCGGCCCCGGCCCGTGCACGCTGAGCACACCGATGTCCGGCGTCAGCTCGCCGATACCGATATAGCCCGTATGCGCGCCGTATTGCGTCCACGAATACACGCTGCGCCAGTAATCCAGCTCATCCGACCAGACAGGGATGGCCGCAAAGCCGTTCCTGCCCAGAATCAACGAAAGGATTCCCACCATCAGAAACGGCGTAAGCGCAAGCATTCCCCAGGCCAGAAGGGTGCGTACGCGGTGTTTGTCGGTGCTAAGCAATCATTTTCCTCCCGATAGGCGGCCAGCCTCACCCGGCCGCAGGCATTTGGGCTCCGCTCTCCGCGGCTTACAGGGAACATTCAAAGCAATGGTATAGCTTATCAAACCCCTGCAGCGAAAAGGTTCCGGCCTCCCGCTCAGTCTCGGAGGCAAAAAAGGCAAGCGCGCGGGTGTTTTCCTCGTACGTATCCACGCGGAAAGCGTCGCAGCCAAGGCGCCTGCCGTAGTCCTTGGCAAAGATCACAGCCTGCCTGGCATAGCCCCGGCCGCCGCGGTCCGGATGCACGGCGATGCGGTGCAGGCATACGGGGTTGTCCCCCAGCTGCCAGTCCACCTCACGGTACTCGGGTTCGTTTCCCCCCACACACAGGGCAAACACGCCTGCCAGCCCCAGCTCGTCCGTAATTATATGCAGGCGGCCCTCCCGGATATCCTCCTGTAAAAGCGCTTCGTACGGGTACTGCCCCCAATGCCACTGGTACAGCTTGCGCGCGTGCATATCGCCGATCACCGTCTGGTACAGCGCGTAAATCTCCGGCAGGTCGTCGGCGGTGGGTTTCACAATGCGCATGGATTACACCTCCTCGGTATACATGGCGTACAGCCCCGCGTATACGCCGTTTTTCGCCATCAGTTCCTTATGCGAGCCCTGCTCCTCGACGCCCTTTTCGGTGAGCACCCAGATGGTGGACGCGTTTTTAATGGTGGTCAGGCGGTGGGCGATGGTAAAGGTGGTACGCCCCTGCGAAAGCTTCTCCAACGATTTTTGCACCAGGCGTTCGCTCTCGTTGTCCAGGGCGCTGGTGGCTTCGTCCAAAATCAGGATCGGCGGATTTTTGAGGAACACGCGCGCGATGGAAACGCGCTGCTTCTGCCCGCCCGACAGCTTAACCCCGCGCTCGCCCACAAAGGTACGATAGCCGTCCGGCAGTTGGACAATAAACTCGTGCGCGCCCGCCAGCTTCGCGGCCTCGGTCACCTTTTCTTCGGTGGCGCCGGGCATGCCGTAGGCGATGTTATCAAACACGGTGCCCGAGAACATGTACACATCCTGCTGCACCATGCCGATGTTTTCGCGCAGTGACCGCTGGGTAAGGGTTGTAATATCCTGCCCATCAACCAGGATGCGCCCGCCCGACAGGTTATAAAACCGCGGAATCAGGTTGCACAGCGTTGTCTTGCCCGATCCGCTGGGGCCGACCAGCGCCACGCGCTCCCCGGCCTTTACCCTCAGGTTAATATCGGCCAGCACGTCGCGGTCGTTGTCGGAGTAATGAAAGCTGACATGGTCAAAGGTCACGTTGCCCTTGACATCCGTAAGCTCGGCCGCGTCCGGCGCGTCCTCCACATCCGGTTTTTCATCCATCAGGGAGCAGAAGCGCTCGATGCCCGTCATGCCGTTTTGAAACTGCTCGGTAAACTCCACAATACGGCGGATGGATGTAAGCAGCGTGGTTACATACAGCAGGAACGCCACATAATCGCCCGCGGTGATGGACCCCTGGATGAGGAAATACGCGCCCACCAACACCACGATAATGTACATCAAACCGTCGATCAGCCGCGTCACGGTGGAAAACTGCGCCATGATGTTGTAGCCGCGCTTTTTAATGCTGATGAACTGCTCGTTGTTCTGTTGGAACTTCTCCAGTTCGATGGGCTCGTTGGCGAAGGACTTCACCACACGGATACCCAGCAGGCTGTCCTCCACCTGGGCGTTGATTTCCCCCAGCTGGTGGCGGCGTTGCTGAAAGGTGGTGTGGAAGCGCTTGCGGAACACAAACGTAATCACAATCATCACTGGCAGCGAGCCGAAGATGATCAGCGTCAGCACCGGGTTGATGGCAAACAGCACCGCGAACGAGACCGTGATCTTGATGCCCGCGATAAAGAATTCCTCCGGGCAGTGATGCGCAAACTCCGTTACCTCGAACAGGTCCGAGGTAATGCGCGCCATAATCTGGCCCACCTTTGCGTTGGAATAATAGGCAAAGCCCAGCGTTTGCAGGTGTTTAAACAGATCGTAGCGCATGTCGCGCTCAATATAGGAGCCCATGATGTGCCCCTGCGAGGTCATATAATAATTTGCCACCGCGTCCACCAGGCGCAGCGCGATATAGAAAAGCCCGATCCTGAGCACGTATTGCAGGGTGAGTGCCGCGGCGCCGTCTACTGCCAGTTGGGTAATGTTGCGCACGATCAGCGGAAGCGTCACATCGCACAGGGTGGTCAGCGCCGCGCAGATCAGATCCAGAATCAGCATCGGCAGGTATTTCTTAAAGTAAGGGGCAAACCGTTTTATCAAAGTGGAAGTGCTCAGGGTATGTATCTCCGGTTGCATTGGTTATCTCCTTCAGTTATTGCCCGTCTGTGCGTAATAGGCCGGTGTAGCGCAGGAGGTTGACCAGCTGGTCCTCCTTGCTCTGGGGGATGTGGACTACATATACGGCGTCCTCTCCCTCCGCCGCTACGCGGATATAATCGTCCGCGTCCATGCGCACGGCATCCATACCGCCCATGGTGTAGAGGGTGTCCACGTGGATTTTGTAGCCGGAATCCTGCAAAAGCACAATCGCACCCGCCGGACGGATGGAATCGACCGTCATCACGGAGCCGTCTGTAAATTGGTAGGTGAGGGTCAGCCGGCGGGCATAGCCGCCGTGGTAGGCCGTATCATACAGGGCGGCCTTTTTAAGCGGCAGCAGCTCGCCGCGCAGCAGGAGCACCGGCTTGCCAAAGCTTACGGCAGCGGCCGTTACATCCACGGTCCCGGCCATCTCCTGCCCCGTCATCGGGATCTGGATAATCTCCTCCTTGGATGACCTGGCCAACAGGATTTCATCGTCGTCGTCCGGCTCGCCCATCAGCAAAAACAGGTACAAAAACGCCAGCGCGATCAGCAGCGCCAGAACGATCAGTATTTTTTTGACGACGGCCTTCCATTTGGCCGGCAGTTTTTGCTCGGGCTCGTCGGTGAGTGCCTTCTGCTTGGGGAGGTTGTCGCGCTTTTCGGGCTGCAAGTACGTGCGTTTGATCGTTTCAACCTCTTTGGGCATATCGGCGGGCGGCCTGCGGCCGCCGTTTGGGGGCGTTTTTATTTTATCCAAGCACGTGTCTCCTATTTCGTATCAAGGCTTATTTCGTAGCGGGCAAGCGCCTCGTCCAGATAGCCGGTTTCGCTGTTCATCTGGCGGGCAAAAGCGGTGTAGAACGCCCGCATCAGCATCGCGCTCTGTTCCGCGGTCAGGGTGCCGTCCCGCTGCATGGCGCGCAGCATGCCCGCCGCGGGCAGCGCCAGGTATTTGGGGGCCTTGGACTGGTTTACATAGCCGAAGAACGAGCGCATATGCTGTGTGGAACCCTTGAGAAACAGCCGGATAAACTCCTCGGACAGCCGTTCCAGGTACCGGCGCAGAAAGCCCTCCTGATCGTCGCATAGCCGAAGGCAGTTATGCAGATCGGGATGCTCAAAAATTTCGCGGCGCATCGCCTCGCTCTTGTCTTTCTTAAACAGGTCCGGCTCCAGATATACGTTGAGAAGATAGCTTTTAATAATGGAAAAATCCACGCCCCGCTTGCCGCGCTCGTACAGGCGGCCCAGGTGCAGTATTTCCTCGGCGATATCCAGGTTATCGGGGTGCTCCGCCTGCAGGGCCTCCAGCCGCTCATGCTTTTTTACAGGATCGCTCTCGGCGCGCACGGCGGACAGATCCAGCCCGGACACGCTCAGCTTTTCCCCGCAGAACGGGCAGAACGCGGCCTGCTGCTGCTCATTGATCACTTTATGGCATTGGGGACAGGTGATTTCAGCCATTTGAATCCCTCCATAAGGCATAGCTCATGTCCGATGGCATGCGCCAGTCGCCGCGCGGCGACAGGCTGACGGAGCCCACCTTGGGGCCGTCGGGCACACAGTTGCGTTTAAATTGCTGGGTAAAGAAACGGCGGAGAAACTCCTTGAGCTGCGCTTCTATTTTTTCCTGCGTGTACACACCCTGGAACGCCTGTATGGCAAAGCGCCTGAGGCGGGCGTATCCGCTGCCGGAATCCATCAGGTGATAAAGGAAAAAATCATGCAGCGTATAATCGCCGATAATTTCCTCGGTGCGCTGGGTGAGCTCGCCTTCCTTGGCGGGCAGCAGCTCCGGGCTGATGGGCGTATCCAGCACGTCCAGACACACGTCGCGCACCACGCCCGCAAAGCTGTGCTCGCTTATGTGGCGCACCAGCCGCTTGACCAGCGTTTTAGGGATGGAGCAGTTGACGTTATACATGCTCATGTGGTCTCCGTTGTAGGTGGCGAAGCCCAGGGCCATCTCGCTCATATCCCCCGTGCCCAGAACGATACCGCCGACCTTGTTGGCGTAGTCCATCAAAATCTGGGTGCGCTCGCGCGCCTGGCAGTTTTCGTAGGTAACGTCGTGGATGTTTTCATCCTGCCCGATATCGGCAAAATGCTGCTTCACGGCGGCCCCGATGGGTATTTCCAGCGCGGTAACCTGAAGCGCTTCCATCAGCTGCCATGCGTTGGATTTGGTCCGGTTGCCCGTGCCCATGCCCGGCATGGTGATGGCGAAAATCCCCTTACGGTCCAGACCCAGCACATCATAGGCGCGGGCGGCCACCAGCAACGCCAGCGTGGAATCCAGTCCGCCGCTGACGCCGATCACCGTATGCCTGCACCCGATGGCCTCCATGCGGGTCATCAGCCCCGTGCACTGGATGTTTACGATCTCAGCAAGGTTTTCCTCGCCCTGCGCATCCGGTGGCACAAAGGGCTGCGGCGCGATGGGGCGCTTGAGCGGCGCGGTATCATCCGCGCTGACACAAGCCATCGGCACCACGGTCATGGGCGTTTCCCCCCGCCTGATCTGGTGAAAGCTGCCGTTGCGCTGGCGCTGGTAGCGCAGGCGGCAGATATCGATATCCGCTATCGCACAGCCACCGTCCATCACAAACCGTTCGCCCTCGCTGAGCACGCGGCCGCTTTCAAAAACGCCCGTATAGCCGCAAAACACCAGATCGCTGGTTGATTCGCCAAAGCCCGAGCCCGCATAGGCATAACCCGCGTACAGGCGGCCGGACTGCTGCTTGAGCAGCTCGCGCCGGTAGGCGTGCTTGGTAACCAGCGCGTTGGACGCGCTGGGGTTTAAAATAATGTCCGCGCCCTCCACCGCGTAGCGGCTGGACGGCGGAATGGGTGTCCACAGATCCTCGCAGATTTCCACGGCAAAGGTAAAATCGCCCGCGTCAAACAGCAGGTCCGGCGCGAAGGGCGGCGTGGACTGCTTATCCGCCTGATCGCTGCCGACAAACCAGCGGGTTTCGTAAAACTCGTTGCCGTTGGGCAGGTAGGTTTTGGGCACGATGCCCTTCACCTCGCCGTTTTGCAGCACCGCCGCGCAGTTAAAAAGCCGCGAGCGCACATTGATGGGCAAGCCCACCACCACGGCCATGCCGCGGGTCTGGGCCGCGATATCCAGCATCGCCTGATACGCGGCGCGCTGTACGGTTTCGTGCAGCAGCAGATCGCCCAGCGTGTAGCCGGTGATGCACAGCTCCGGAAACACCGCCGCCTGCACGCCCTGCGCCTCCAGCGTCCGCATTTTTTTCAGGATTTCCAGTTTATTCTTTTCCACATCTCCCAGGTGCACCCGAAGGCTGACCGCGGCGATGCGCGCAAAATCGCTCATGCTGTTTCCTCCGTACCGCTTAGATACCCGATGACTGAGGCTTTTATGTGACGCTACCCATACAATCGCACCTGTGAAAACGATTCGCTTCGCAATTTCTCAGGAAAATGATGACTATAGCGCCTGTGCGATGCCGTGTCGGATTTTCATCCGATTTCGCTTGTAAAAACCATACGGGAGAGCGTAACCCGACTAACGCCCGAAATTGCCAAAGGCAATGAAGCGCGTAGCCGCGCCTGAAAGGCATGGCCGCCATCGGCAGCAGCGGCGCTGCGTCACGGCTTTCACAAGTGCAAGCTGGTAGACATATGACACGGCAGTGCGGGTAATAAGTTCAGTGTTTTTCTGATTTCTTACGGCACCTTAATCAGCATCGTGTTCTGCTCGTCCATCTCAACATTCAGAATCTTTTCCTTCTCCAACGCCTTAAGCAGATCGGAAAAGCGCTTAAACCCAAGCGCCCG
Source organism: Candidatus Limiplasma sp. (assembly GCA_963664595.2). Lineage (GTDB taxonomy): Bacteria > Bacillota > Clostridia > Christensenellales > Aristaeellaceae > CAXXOK01. The sequence goes on from CAXXOK010000011.1 coordinate 165,663, forward strand.
CTCGGAAAAATCGGGATAGACGGCCTGAATATCGGCCTTGAGAATGGAGGGGTTGATGCGTTCGAAGCCGTCGTCCTTGTACTGCTCCAGCCGGTCATGGAAGGCCTGCATCCAGTTTTCCCGGGTGAGCTTGGGTGCGCCGCCGTTTTTGGCCGCCTGCTTGAGCGATACCATAACGTTGAAATTATCGGAGCGCACGTCCAGGGTTCCGTAATTCTGGATAAGCTTATCCAGCAGCTTGCCGAACGTGGAGCACCCGAACGCCTTCTCGTTAAAATCGGGGCGCAGGCGCAGGATGACGCCCTTGAGCTCACTGGCGTAGAGCTCGTCGTTGTCGGTCTGCTCCTCCAGAATGTTCCCGATCAGCTTGTTGAGCTCGGCCTCATCCAGCGGTTCCTTGTCCTCGGTCACGTTCTTCTTCTTGCTCACGGGCTTGTGGGAGCGCACGCCGACGTTTTCCAGAAACTGAAACTCGTTGCAGGCGTTGATGAAGATGGTGGACGCGGCCTCGCTGCGGCTGATGCCCAGCACGAACTTGCCCATGCTCTTGAGCTTGCCCACCAGCGGTGTGTAATCGCTGTCGCCGGACACAATGCAAAAGCTGTCGATCAGCGGGTTGGTATACGCAACCTCCAGCGCGTCGATGACGAGCAGGATGTCAGCGTTGTTTTTCTGGCTGATGCCGTGCCGCAGCGACGGCACCACCGTGAAGGTGTTGCTGAGCAGTACCTCCTTCAGCCCCGCGTACTGGTCGGTATAGCCGTACACCTTGCCCAGCAGCACGTCGCCGCGGATTTTTACCTTTTCCAGCACGTTTAAAAACGTGGGCACCTTCGCGCCGCAGTTTTCCAGGTCTACAAATAATGCAAATTTCGGCAGATAAATCATTCCTTTAACTTGGTAGATTTTATAGGATTCGTTTTAACCCTATGTGTTTGGCGGAAGCAAAGAATAAACCCGTATCCTGTAGGCAAACGATGAGTAAAACGCCTGTGCGATGGTGCGCTAGCTTATCGTCAGATTGGGTGTTTGGAGCCCGAAGCAGCAGCAGCGCTGCATCAAGACTTTCGCAAACGCAAGCTGGCGGAAAATTAGCGCCCCGACGTGCATGTGATTTGTTCAGCGCTTATACAAGTGCAGTTCCTTTCGTCTCCCCCCTGAAGCGCCAGGGTAACCGGGCTCCGTAGGGAAATGTGGAGTATAGACCGTGCAGGATGGTGAATCGGGTTTTTGTCAGACTGTAGCTGTTGAAGCTGAAGCAGCAGCCGTGCTACGTTGAAGCTTCCGCGGGCATACGCTTGCGGAAGCGCAATCGCCAGCCTGTGCGGGCTTTGCTCCTCATTTCCCTTTTTAGATGCGAAATGTAAAGCGGTCGCCCCGTATCCACTGGCGGCTGGTGTGCAGGGGGCGGTCATGCTGGTCGTACACCACCTGGTCCAGCAGCAGCAGCGCGTCGCCCGCGCTGGTTTCCAGCAGCCTGGCGACCGATGCCGTAGCCCCGGCCATGGCGATATCATGCACGGCGCGGCCGGGCGCCAGCCCGTGTTGCAGCAGCACCCCGTACAGAGAATCGGTAAGCGGTTCCTCCTCCAAAAACGAAAGGGCCGCGGAAAAGCGGTTGTACTCCAGCATCACCGGCTCGCCGCCCGCCAGACGCAGCCGACAGACGGAGATCACTTCGCCGCCTTTTTCCACGCCCAAATCCCGGCAATCCGCCTCGGTAGCCATCTCCCGCCTGCGCTCCACCAGGCGGGTTTCCGCCGCCAGCCCGGTCTGCGCGCAGGCGTCCGAAAAGCTGGTCACATGCCCCAGATCACGCTTGATCTTTTCCTGCGCCACAAAGGTGCCCTTGCCCTGGCGGCGCACCAAAAGACCCTCCTGTACGATCTCATCCAGCGCTTTACGTACCGTAACACGGCTGACGCCGTAGGCATCGCACAACGCCTGCTCGCCGGGAATCTGTTCTCCGGGGGGATACACACCGGCGGAGATATCATTGCGGAGCCTGGCCATCAGTTGCTGATACAGCGGCCATTCGCTCGTTTTTTTCAAAGGGGTTTTCTGCATACGGCCACCTCCCGGTTCGGGAACCGCCGTTTTACATGCCTTTATGCTGCCGCGCCGGTTTTTCGCGGCGCTTTGCGGGCCCAAACCGGCCCCGCGCCGTCAGCATTCAGGGTTACCACAACGGCTCCATAGCGCTACCAGTATACTCTATTCAAGCGCAATCGGCAAATACCGGCCCTGCACACCCTATTGGGGACTTTGGGATAAAAGGAAACGGAGCGCTACTCAATAAACGAAATCAGAAGATCGGTATCGATCAAAAATCCAACGGTATCGTCAATCACGCCCGCGGGCATCTCCAGCACCACGGGGAGAAGGTACAGGCCCATGGTCGGCATCCAGCGCGCCTTGTATTCCTGAAGGAACATATCGTTGAGGCTGAAGAAATCCTCCTGCGGGTATTCCACATCCACAAACACATCCTTGTCGCGCACGGACAGCGAACCGTTAAAGTACACCGAGAAGGCCGGCTGGCTGGTTTCCGGATGAATCCAGTCCACGGTCAGGTCCAGATCATAGGGCAGTTCCGCGGCCGTGCGCGACCATTGAAAGGCAAGCGTAAGCGGCGCGGGAGTCTCTTCAAACACAGTGCCGTCCATCACCGCGGTGAGGGAGCCTTCGCCTTGCAACGCGCCCTCGGCGGGCAGGCCCACGCCCTCCAGCGACAGGGATACGGCCGGTTCGTCCTCATAGGAAATCTCAATCAGGGCGGACAGATCCGTGGAATTGCCCATCGTTTCGCTATGGTAGCTGACGGTCGTCAGGTAATCCGTGGGAAAGGGCAGCTGGAAGCTGATATCGGTTACGCCATCGACGACGGTTTTGGAAAACACCTCGACATCGCCGAAGCTGCATACCAGGCTGTCCGCGGTCTCTTCCACGGTCATGCCTTCCTCGCCGGGATCGATTTCTTCCAGCACATATTCCAGATTTTCCAGTGTATCCGTAACCACGTAGGAAGCGTACAGCTCGGCCAGCAGCGCGTCGAAATAGGCGTACACGCGGAAGGCGCTGTCGTCGGTGGTAACATAATCCAGCGTTTCGCACAGCTCAAACAGCCGCTCATAGGGCACCGTATAGGTGAGGTCCCCGGCGGCATCGCCGTCCGCCTCCAGCAGGGCGTCCTCATGCGCCTCGGCCATCATCTCAGCCACCGGCGTGTAGAAGGCGTCGGCGATAAAATAGGTGGCGTTGGGGTACATGAACATCGCCAGATACTGCGTGGGCAGCTCCGTAAAATAGTAGGGCTTGAGCATGAAATCAAAAAAGTTGTGCATCTGGAAATGGATGGAATCGCCCCTGAACATGGGGCTGATCAGATAGCGGTAGCTGTGGGCGCCGTCGTACGTGAAGGGGATTTTTTCCTCCCCGTCAATACGCATGGCCGCTTCCATATACATGCGGCTTTCCGGCTGCAAAAACGCCTGCCCGTTCAGGCTGCCGCTGATATCCAGCCGCGACAGAAAGTTTTCCCAATCCTTGAGGTGCGCCTCGCTTTGCGGAAACCCGTCTGCGTGCAGCCCAAACCCGAGCGTGAAATCCACATGCGTGGCATCGTCCTGCACGAGGAAGGTTTCCGCCACGGCGGCGGCGGGCAGGATCAGGCACAAAACCAGCGCGACAAGGCGCAGGGCGGTTGCTTTCATGGGATTCGAACCTCCTTCAGGTTTGGATTACAAGCAGTATACCACAAGAAAAGGGCTTCGTACTCTTTTTGTTACACCCGCAGCCAACCTTTCGGCCGGGCGGCGGGTGGTTCTGTTAAATATTTTTGGTACGGCTCAGCATGCGGGCGCGCTGCTCGTGGGAGAGCTCCCGCTTGCGCATGCGCAGGTTTTCGGGGGTGACCTCCAGCAGCTCGTCGTCGTCGATAAACTCCAGGCACTCCTCCAGCGTCATCGGGTGAACGGCGACCAGACGGAGGCTGTCCTCGCTGGCGGACGCGTTGCGCATGTTGGTAACATGCTTTTGCTTGCACACGTTCACTACCAGGTCGTCCGGCCGGGCGTTCTGCCCGCAGATCATGCCCTTGTACACCTTGGTTTGCGGCGTGACGAACAGCGTGCCGCGCTCCTGTGCGCCGAACAGGCCGTAGGCCGTGGCCTCGCCCGCCTCAAAGCAGATCATCGCACCCATGGAACGGTGCGGGATATCGCCCTTGATGGGCTCGTATTCCTCAAACACGGAGGACATAATGCCCTCGCCGCGCGTATCGGTCATAAACTCGCTGCGGTAGCCGAACAGCCCGCGCGACGGCACCAGAAACTCCAGCCGCACGCGGTTCAGCCCGTGCATGCTCACCATCACGCCGCGGCGGCGGCCGATTTTTTCGATCACCGCGCCGGCCGAGGCCTGCGGCACATCCACCACCATGCGTTCAACCGGCTCGCAGGTTTCGCCGTCCACTTCCCGGTAGATAACCTGCGGCTTGGATACCTGAAACTCATAGCCCTGCCGCCGCATATTCTCAATCAGAATGCTCAGGTGCAGCTCGCCGCGGCCACGCACCTCAAAGGCCTCGGGGCTGTCGGTATCGCTCACACGCAGGCTGACGTCGGTCTGCAGCTCCTTGTACAGCCGCGCGCGCAGGTGGCGGCTGGTAACAAACTTTCCCTCGCGCCCGGCAAACGGGCTGTTGTTGACCGAGAAGGTCATGATGACGGTCGGCTCGGTGATGCTTACAAAGGGCAGCGCCTCCACCGCCTCCACCGCGCACACCGTATCGCCCACGGACAGATCCTCCAGCCCGGAAAGCGCCACGATATCGCCCATGGAGGCGCTCTCCGCGGGCTGGCGCTTGAGGCCGTCAAAGGTGTACAGGCTGGTCAGCCGCAGGGGCTGGCTCTGCATGCCCGTGTCGTAGTTGGTCTTGATCACGTTCTCACCTACGGTGAGCGTGCCGCGGTTGATGCGGCCGATGCCGATACGGCCGACGTATTCGTTATAATCGATAGTGGAAATCAAAATCTGCGCGGGGCCTTCCAGATCGCCCTGCGGCGCGGGGATGTACTTCATGATGGTTTCAAACAGCACGGTCAGGTTTTCCCCGGGGTTCTGCGGATCGAGCGATGCGGTGCCGGTGCGCGCGGAAGCATAGATGATGGGGCGGTCCAGCGCCGTTTCGTCCGCGCCCAGATCGATGAACAGATCCAGTACCTCATCCACCACCTCGTCGCAGCGGGCGTCGGAGCGGTCAATCTTATTGATGACCACAACCACGGGCAGCTTCAGCGCCAGCGCTTTCTTGAGCACAAAGCGCGTCTGCGGCATGGGGCCCTCAAAGCTGTCCACCAGCAGGAGCACACCGTCCACCATCTTTAGTACGCGCTCCACCTCACCGCCGAAATCGGCGTGGCCGGGGGTATCCACGATGTTGATTTTGCTGTCCTTGTAATGTACGGCGGTGTTTTTTGCCAGGATGGTGATGCCACGCTCGCGCTCCAGCGCGTTGGAATCCATCACGCGCTCGACCACCTGCTGGTTTTCGCGGTACGCGCCGCCCTGCTTGAGCATCTCGTCCACCAGGGTGGTCTTGCCATGGTCTACGTGGGCGATGATGGCGATGTTACGGATATCTTCTCGGATCATATAATTCCTTTCGTTTTTCGGGAGAACGATTGGGGTGTTGCCCCTACAATCTACGGTAAGAGCTTTGCTCTTACCAATCTCATCATTGGCCGCTCAGCGGGCAGATGGTTCTTCTAATATGTAACACGTGATGCCGTCTCCGACAGCTCCATCCCGGGGTTGTTTTCCATTGCCAGGCGGATGGACCACTCGTTTTCAAACAGCAGCACAGGGCGCTGGTCACCGTCGAAGGCACGGCCGCTGGTGGAGGTCAGCTTGAGCTTGTCCAGTGGCGCGGGCGGTTCTCCGTGCAGCCAGCGGACAAAACGGAAGCTGAGCGTATCCTTGAGCATGGTCACGTTGTATTCCGATTGCAGGCGGTGCTCCAGCACATCGAATTGCAGCATGCCCACCACGCCGACCAGAAGCTCCTCAAAGCCCGTTTCGTTGCGGGTGAACAGCTGGATGGCGCCTTCCTCGGCCAGCTGGGTGAGGCCCTTCAAGAACTGCTTGCGCTTCATGCTGTCCTCCGGCCGCACGCGGGCAAAGTGCTCCGGCGCGAAGATGGGGATGGAGGAAAAGCGGAGCTTGGGGCCGTCGGAAAGCGTATCGCCCAGGTGGAATATTCCAGGGTCGAACAGGCCGATGATATCGCCCGCGTAGGCAGTCTCCACGGCCTCGCGCTCGTTGGCCATAAACTGCTGGGGCTGTTTGAGCTGGATCTGCTTGTCCTCGCCGGACAGCCACACGCTCATATCCTTTTGAAACTCGCCCGATACCACACGGATAAACGCCAGCCGGTCGCGGTGGGCGGGGTTCATATTGGCCTGGATTTTAAACACAAAGCCGGAGAAAAAATCGCTTTCGGGCTTTACCAGCCCCTGATCGCTCTGGCGAGACAGCGGCTTGGGGGTGATCTCCAAAAACGCCTCCAGAAACGGCTCCACGCCGAAGTTGGTGATCGCCGAGCCGAAGAACATCGGCGTCAGATTGCCGGACAGCACCTGATCCAGATCAAACGGATCACCCGCCACATCCAGCAGCTCAATCTCCTCGTGCAGACGCTTGCGATAGTGGGCGTCCAGCCTGTTCTCGGCCTCGTGCAGTGAAATGCGGCTTTTGGCCGCGATGTGCGCGCCGTGGTCGCCGCCGGAATACAGATCGATCTTTTCAGAACCGCGGATATAGACGCCCTGAAAATCGCCGTCCACGCCGATGGGCCAGTTCATCGGCACGGAACGCATACCCAGCACGTTTTCAATCTCCTCCATGAGGGCAAAGGGATCCTTGGCGGCGCGGTCCATTTTATTCACAAAGGTGAAAATCGGGATGCCGCGCATTTTGCACACCTTGAACAGCTTGATCGTCTGCGCTTCCACGCCCTTGGCGGCATCGATCAGCATCACGGCGGCGTCCGCCGCGACGAGCACGCGATAGGTATCCTCGGAAAAGTCCTGGTGACCGGGGGTATCCAGAATGTTGATGTGGTAACCGGCAAACGAAAACTGCATCGCCGACGTGGTAACGGAGATACCGCGCTGTTTCTCGATATCCATCCAGTCGCTGGTGGCGTGGCGCTCGGCCTTGCGCGCCTTCACGCTGCCCGCCTGGCGGATGGCGCCGCCGTAGAGCAGCAGCTTTTCGGTGAGCGTGGTTTTGCCCGCGTCGGGGTGCGAAATAATAGCGAAGGTCCTTCGCTTCTCGATTTGCTTTTGGTTGACTTTGGTGGTTATGAACTGCGACATGGGGTATGGAACCTCCGCTTGATGGTCGGGTTGGGGATCGGTCTGCCCCGCCCTGCGGCAGCAGACAAACCAAAGAAATGCCAGCGCTGCGGGCAAGCGCAACAGGGTCGCGCCGCCTGCGAAAAACGCAGGGCGGGCACAGGAAGGCCTGTTCCGCTCGGCGGCCGCGCTGCGGCCAGCCAACGAAATATTATGACAGAGTGTGACCGGAAAGTCAACGATTCTTGCATTTTACGGGTTTCAGGCACCAGCCTTGCTCATTTCCTCTTCCACAAGCCGTGCGCAGGCTTCCACATATTTGCCGCAGGGGCGCACCTCGTAGTACTGTTCTGTGCGCTCGGCGGGCACGGGCGACGGGGTAATATCATTAAGCGCCAGCAGTTCCCCGCAGATGTAGGTGCCGAACTGCTGTTTGAAGGCCTCGGCTTTTTCCTGCACCAGCGCGTATATAGCCTTCTTGCCTTCCACATCGCTGGGCTCCACCTCGTGCCGGAGCATGCCCAGCGCCATGGCCGCGCCGCTGAACGCGCCGCAGATCTCGCGCAGGCCGCCCACGCCGCCGCCCATGGGCATCATCAGCTTGAGGGCGGTTTCCTCGCTGAGCCCCATCTCCTCATGAAACGCGGCAAACACGGACATTGCGCAGCTGTAGCCGCTGTAGAAATAATCATGGGCCTTCTGTTCCTTGGGTGTCAAAGCCATCACTCCTTTAATCGTACGCAATGATTATCGCACAAACCCTTCCGGCAAACAACTGTAACCGAAAAAACCGGGCAGCGCTTCTGCGCGGCATCAGGCTGTCAAAAAAGAAGGGTCCAGGGCTGAAAGCCCTGGTCAGGGTGCAGGGGTGAAACCCTTGCCGGGGATTGGGGTGGAATGTATAGACTAGTAACATGGTTTACAGAAAGTCCGAGGACATGATTTACAGTTTTCGAATAAAATAGAGGCATGAAAACGCAAGGGAGCGGTGGCCATGCCTTGGGAAGAGAGAACTGTGGAAATGAATCGGGCTGAGTTTGTCAAAAGAGCGCTGGCCGGGGAGAAGAACAAGAGCGCTCTGTGCCGTGAATACGGAATAAGCAGGCCAACAGGAGACAAGTGGATCAAACGGCATAAAGCCGGAGAAGGGATGAGGGACCGAAGCAAGGCGCCGTTCCACACCCCGAATAAGCTCAGCGCAGAGACTGAAACCATAATTGTAGAAGCGAGACAGAAAGAACCTGCGATCGGCGCCAAAAAGATCCATCGGATGCTAAGCAACCAGGGCTATACGAAGCTGCCCTGTGTCAGCACCGTCAATGCCGTGCTGAAACGCAATCACCTCATCACACGGGAAGCAAGCCAGGCTGCTGCACGATGTAAACGGTTTGAAAAAGAAGCCCCGAACATCCTGTGGCAGACCGACTTCAAGGGCAACTTCGCGATGCAAAACGGAGAACGTTGCCACCCCTTGTCGATCATCGACGATCACAGCCGGTTCTGCCTGTGTGCCGATGCGAAAGCAAATGAACAGCACAAAGGCGTAGAAGAGAGTTTTCGTAAGGTTTTCAAGGAATACGGATTACCGCAGATGCTGCTTTGCGATAACGGAAACCCCTGGGGTACAAATTACAGCGGCGGATATACCCCGTTTGAGGTCTGGTTAATGGAGCTTGGTATCCTGACTATTCATATTCGTCCGCATCATCCGCAGACTCAGGGGAAAGCGGAGAAATTCAACCGGTCCTACAAGGATGAAAGGCTACAGTATCACGTGCCGTACGACCTAATTGATGCCGACCGCCAGCGGACGGAATACCGGGAGTTTTACAATCAGAAGCGGCCGCATCATGCGCTGGGGCTGGATGCTCCGGCAGAGCACTATCAGGCAAGCACACGCGTTTTCCCTGAGAGAATAACGGACTGGGAATATGGAACGGAATGTGAATTGCGTGAAGTTAAGAAGAAAGGGTATATCCACTATGGAGGAGAGCGTTACTTTCTCAGCTGTTCGTTCGGGGGCAAGTGTATTGCGGTAAAGCCCTCATCGATAGATGGTTTTGTAAATCTGCTCTATCGACAATTCCGGATCGGACGGATAGATTTGAGGGAAAAGAAAATGGTATCCCGCACATGCTATTTGGCAGAGGGCGATCCCCGCTTGACTGAAAAGTTGTAAACTATGTCCTCGGACAATGTGTAAACTATGTTGGGCTTGACATGGAACCCCAAAGGCTTGCTTTACAACAAAGGGGTAAGCGAGCGAACAGCGCCCAAGGCGCTATGATGCGAGCGGCGATAATGACCCGAAGAGGTTCTTTGACAGGCTGAACCGGGCAGCGCTTCTGCCCGGTTCCCTGTACCGCGAGATCAATCCTTTCGTGTTCGTCGTATGGTTTCATGGTTTCGCTTCCTGTTTTCTTCTATCATCCATGAGACAGCGTATGGCAGCCGCTGTGACAGGCATTTGAAAGTTTTGCGGTAATCTTCTTTTATACTATAGGTATGGCTGCCTGTTCTCAAGAAAACCGCCGAGAGTATCCGGATAATTTTAGTAAAACGCTTGACAGCCCTTTTGGATTGTGCTATTGTCCTATTGTGTTATTCACTTAATACATTAACACGGCATCGGAGGTGACACAATGACCTGGCAATTTGACGCCGACCGGCCCATTTACAAGCAGCTCAAGGAGCGCATTCTGCTCAGGATCGTATCGGGAGAATACGGCGCGGGCGCGCAGCTGCCCCCCGTGCGCGAGCTGGCGGAGGAAGCCGCCGTAAACCCCAACACCCTACAAAAGGCGCTGGCGGAGCTGGAGCGCGACGGGCTGGTATACGCCCTGCGCACCAGCGGGCGCTTTGTGACCGAGGACAGAGCCCTGGTCCGCAAAGCCAAGGACGATTTGGCCGCGGGCGTGATCGACCAGTATTTCGGCCAAATGCAAGCCATCGGCTACACGGCGGAGGAAGCCGTACGGCTGCTTCAAAACACAAAGGAGAGAAAACCATCATGAGTATCCTCACCTGTTCCAACCTGACCAAACAGTTTGGGCACACCACGGCGCTGCGGGAGCTCACCCTGGACATTCAGCCGGGGCGCGTTGTGGGGCTGCTGGGCCCCAACGGCAGCGGCAAAAGCACGTTTATCAAGCTGTGCAACGGCCTGCTGACGCCCACCGGCGGCGAGATAAAAATCGACAGCATGTCGCCGGGCGTTGAAACCAAAAAGATCGTCTCCTACCTGCCGGAGAACGCCTATTTTAACGACTGGATGAAGGTGCGCGACATCCTCTCCTTCTTCGATGACTTTTACCGCGACTTTGACCTGATCAAGGCGGGCCATATGCTCAAGTCGCTGGGCATCGAGCCTTCGGCGCAGATCAAATCGCTGTCCAAGGGCACCAAGGAAAAGGTGCAGCTGATTCTGGTAATGGCTCGCAAGGCCCGGCTGTACCTGCTGGACGAGCCAATCGGCGGCGTGGACCCCGCCGTGCGGGATTACATTTTGAACACGATCATCAAAAACTACAATCCGGAGGCGACCGTGATCATTTCCACCCACCTGATCGCCGATGTGGAGCAGGTGCTGGATGATGTCATCTTCCTGCGGGACGGCGCCGTGGTGCTCCAGGAGAGCGTGGACGCCATCCGCGAGGAAAAGGGAAAATCCGTGGATCAACTGTTCCGGGAGGTATTCAAATGTTCGGAAAACTGATGAAATATGAGTTCAAGGCCACCAGCCGTATCTTTGTGCCGCTGTTTTCCGCCCTGCTGATCGTATCGGCCTTCAGCCGGCTGATGTCGGCGCTGCAGTCCAAAACGCCGCATGTGATCGGCGTCACCGCGGCCTCCTTGCTGATTGCCTCCGCGTTTGTGATCACGCTGATCCTGACCATCCAGCGGTTTTATAAGAACTTCATGTCCAACGAGGGTTATCTGATGTTCACGCTGCCCGTCAGCACCGACAAGCTGATCTGGTCCAAGCTGCTCGTGGCCGCGATATGGAACATCGTATGCGTGGCGGTGGTATCGCTGTCGATCATGATCATGGCGATGTCCGGCAACGAGCTGGATACGCTGGCGCAGGCGTTTGCCCGGATCGGTTTTCCCTCGGTCAACGAAGGGTTCTTCGCGGTGGAGTTCATCGCCATCATGGCGGGCATCCTGCTGAGCGCCATCCTGAGCCTTTATGCCTGCATGGCGCTGAGCCTGCTGTTCAACAGGCACAGGGTATCGATTTCCTTTGCCATCTATATCGCAATGATCATCCTGTTCCAGATCCTGGCTGTGATCGCCGCAAGCATCGCTTCCTCGGTCGATCTCCAGCTGGGCGCGGGGCTGAACGCCTTCATCTCCAGCCATCCGGCGGGCGCGGTGCACGCCGTGATGCTGATCGCCCTGCTGGGCGTCTGCGCGGTTGGCGCGGTGTTCTTCCTGGTGACGCGTTACATGCTGAAAAACCGGCTGAACCTGCAATAATCCAACAAACGGCAAACAAAACCGGCGGCGCTATGCGCACGGCCGGTTTTTGTTTGCATCCCTTTTTCTTCTATCAACTCAGGCAGATCAGGCCTGGTTCAGCCTGTCAAAGAACCTCTTCGGGTCGTTATCGCCGCTCGCTTCATAGCGCCTTGGGCGCTGTTCGCTCGCTTACCCCTTTGTTGTTACGCAAGCCTTTGGGGTTCCACCCCAATCCCCGGCAAGGGTTTCACCCCTGCACCCTGACCAGGATTTTCAGCCCTGGACCCTTCTTTTTTTGACAGCCTGGATCAGGCAGTTCAAGCCTGGTTTTTCATGCGCTCCTTCTCCTGCGCGGCATAGAGCCTTGCCTCCGCGGCGGCGTTCTGTACGTCCCGTTCGGACATATTGGAGCTTTGGGTAATCGTGATGGCCTGCGACCGGCCGGTATCCAGATCCCGTGCCGAAACGCTGACGATTCCGTTGGCGTCGATCGCAAAGGTGACCTCAATTTTCGGCACGCCCTGCAGGGCCCTGCGGATGCCTGTCAGCATAAATTTGCCCAGCGTCTTGTTTTGGGAGGCCTGGCTTTGCTCGCCCTGCAGCACATGGATTTCCACCGAGGACTGGAAGGGCGCGGCGGTGGTAAACACCTGGCTGTACCGGGCGGGGATGGAGGTGTTGCGCTCGATAAGGCGGCTGAAGACGTTGCCGACGGTTTCTATGCCCAGCGACATCGGCGTAACATCCAGCAGCAGCAGCCCGGACACCTTCCCCGACAGTACGCCGCCCTGCAGCGTTGCGCCCATCGCCACGCACTCGTCGGGGTTTATGCCTTTGCTCGGCTCCTTGCCCATGAATTTTTTGATGGCCGCCTGCACGGCGGGGATCCGGGTGCTGCCGCCCACCAGCAGCACCTGCTTGATATCGGCAGCGTTAATCCCCGCATCCGCGATGGCCTGACGCATCGGCTTGACCGTGGCTTCCACCAGATGCCTTGTCAGGTCGTCAAACTTTGCGCGCGTCAGGTCCGCATCCAAATGCCTGGGGCCTTGTTTTCCACCGGCCAAGAACGGGAGGCTGATCTTTGTGGCGGTTACGGAGCTCAGCTCAATCTTGGCCTTTTCCGCGGACTCCCGGATACGCTGCATAGCCATGACATCTTTGGAGATATCGATTTTCTCCTTCTGCCGGAATTCCTTCACCAGCCACGCTTCCACACAGCGGTCAAAATCATCGCCGCCCAGGTGGTTGTTGCCCGCTGTGGACAGCACCTCGATCACGCCCTTATTGATCTCCAGGATACTCACGTCAAACGTGCCGCCGCCCAGATCGTATACCATGATCTTCATGTTCTCGCCCTTGTTGGCTCCATAGGCAAGCGCGGCGGCCGTGGGCTCGTTGATGATCCGGATCACATTCAGCCCGGCGATGCGGCCCGCGTCCTTGGTGGCCTGGCGCTGGCTGTCGCTGAAATAGGCGGGCACCGTGATCACGGCATCGCTGACGGTTTCACCCAGATACGCCTCCGCATCCGCCTTCAGCTTTTGCAGGATGATCGCGCTGATTTCCTGCGGCGTATAGGCTTTGCGGTCGATCTTCACCCGGAAATCCGTTCCCATTTCCCGCTTGATGCTGGCAATGGTCCGCCCGGCGTTGGTCACCGCCTGCCGCTTGGCCGCGTCGCCCACAATCCGTTCGCCGTCTTTTAGAAACGCTACGACGGACGGCGTCGTCCGGCCGCCCTCCGCGTTGGGAATCACGGTGGGATCGCCGCCCTCCAAAAACGCGACGCAGGAGTTGGTGGTGCCCAGGTCGATACCGATTACATGTGCCATGCTCTTTCCTCCGGTCAGCCAACATATCGGCTGCAAACAAACAGTATACCCTTCATGTTCCAGCCATAAACCGCATACCCCTTCCGCCGGAGCGGTTTTTTACAAGCCGGATGATATTATGCCCGCAGGAAGAACGCGGTGCGGAAGGTTTTAAGGCCTCCCGCACCGCGTGTGCGAATGCTTCCGTTTGTTTTCGCTTGTCCCGGTTCAGCAGACAACTATTGCAGCACCGCCCCGTTTTCCACACTGATGAAGCGGTTGCGGAAACGGTAGGCAGGCAGGGCAACGGCCGCCTCCTGCGTACCGATGAGCAGGTAACAAAGCTCGGCGGATGCCGCGTCCTCCCCCAAAGCCGCAAATACGGCAAGGGCTTCCTCCGGGGACATCACAGCGATATCCTGCCGGGTTTGGGTAAAGGCGCTCCAATCACATTCCATAAACGCCAGTCCGCCGTCGCCAAGGTTGATTTCCGCGCGGTTGGACTCGGGATACATCATCATTTCGTCGCGGTGCACCGCCGCCGCCCAGTACACAGGTACGCCGTCCACCCGCTGGCCGACAGCTACCATATACCCGCCCGTCAGGCCACTGATCCGGCCATAAGCGGTGATGCTCTGCAGGGCGTAGTCCGTAATCCCCAGCGCCTGTAACACCGCCTCGGCTTCGGCCTGCGCTTCCCCGGCGGTCAGCGCGCACTTGGCAACGCCCGAAGGCTCGATATTATCATAGATATAGGGTTCGTGGTTTTCCGCCACTGTAAGCGCCGTATAAATAAACAGCCGCGTCTGGCCAAACCCTATGGTTTCATCCTGCCCGCAGAAGGGCGCGCCGTCTTCCCCCGGCAGACCATAAAAGAGCCAATCCCGGTCATCCCGAACCGCGTCTGACGCCCGGCCGCCGAAGGCCAGCGAAAGCAGCGCCTGCGTATCCGGCGCAAAGGGGGAAAGCGCATACTCGTTCATTGTGGCCGCGTCGGCCGAGCCAACCAGCAGCAAGCCAGCCAGTACTAACGTTATCAAACGTTTCATCGTCCGTCCCTCCTTCAGTTGTTGTTGGTAAACATTTCGTCCGAATACATTTTTTCCAGATCGGGCGCATGGGAGGCATACGAAAGACCGCCATACACCGCTTCGGTTTGGTAAGCGATTTTCATCTCGTAATAGCTGCCGTCCGCCATGGTCACGTGCAACATCACACCGAAGCCGATTTCCGCTATCCATGCCTCGCCAAAGCTTTCCACGGTGAGAATGGCCATGTTGTCCGCCCGCGCCTGCGAAACGGCCTGTTTGGCGATTTCCAGCCATTTGGCATCGAACGGGTCGAGGTGCAGATCACTGTACAGCAGGGATTCCCTCTGGCTGACCTGCGCCGTGAGCGCTTTGTTGGTATCGGTGTTCAGGTATCCCCTATAATGTGCACCATCCGGTGTGGAGAAGTAGGCATAATAGGCCTTTTCATCCCCATAGCTGATGTTGGAATCTCCCATCGTGCGCAGTTCTTCTCCCTCGCGCGTCATCACCAGCGGCGCGCCCAGCAGGCGGGCCAGCTCCAGCCGCAGCTGCTTTTCATATTCCGCGTAGCTGCCGTACTGCGTGGGATCGCCATTCTCGGTATAGATCACATAGCCCAGCAGCTCATCGTCTGTCGTGCGTCGGCAGGGAAGAAAAACAAATCCGTCACATCCGCAGTACGCGTCCTCCTCCAGCTGTACCAAGCCCAGCCCATCATCCGACACAAGCGGCGTAAAGGGCTTCTCGCTGGCAAACCCCTGCCGGATAAACAAATCCCGGAGCGCGGAGAGGCGCTCCCGCTCCTCATCCTGATAACTGCGCGATATGCCGCTGCCTCCGCCGCGCATGCAATTGGTATAAGAAAGCGCTTCGGGATCAAACGTCTGTCCGCACTGGGCGTAGGCGTCGATCACCTCCAGAATCTGCTCGTCGGTCAGTGGATCGACCGGGAGCAACGTAAACAGCGTTTCGCCCTCGTAATCCTCCGGGTTGAGCGTGTACACGCCGACCGTTACATTCTCCAGCTTGTTGAGCACGTTCTGCTCCGGCCTTGTCCCTGCCTGATAATCCAAAAGCAGCGCCCGCGCACGCTCCCTTTCTTCCGCCGTCATGCGCGGGGCCTGGTAATCCTCCCGGTCCATATAGAAATTCGCGTTATAATATGCCTCCATCTGCGAAAAGGAATAATCCCCGGCCGGAGCTTCCTCCGCCTGCGCAAGCGGCGCAACGGAAGGCAGCGCCACCACCACGTTTGCCTGTGCCGACGCGCCCGCGGCGGGCAGCAGCAGTGCAAGCAGGACTAAAAACCATTTTTTCATGAGGGTGCACCTCCAATCAAAAGGATGAATTCATCCCATGGGTCGATTTTTTATCCGGATTGCCGTTTTTCCCCCCCGGCGGCATGCCAACGCCGACGGCTATTGCAGCTCCGCGCCGGTTTCCGCGCTGATGAAGCGGTTGTGGCAACGGTAGGCGGGCAGGGCAACAGCCGCTTCATAGCTGCCTGTGAGCAGGTAGCAGCGCTGCGCATAAGCCGTGTCCTCCCCCAGCCCGGCAAACACCGCCGCCGCGTCCGCTTCGGACACTATGGCGACGTTCTGCTTCGTCGGGGTAAAAGCGCTCCACCAGCCTTTGATCCGCACCAGTCCGCCGTCGCCGATCACAATCACCATCCGGTTGGACTGCGGAGTGTACGAAGGAACGGTTATCTCCTCCACATGCGTGGATGCAGCCCAGTACACGGGAACGCCCTCCAGCGTCTGCCCGAAGGCAAGCCTGTACCCGGCCGCAAACTTTTCCATTTTGCCATAGGCGGTAACGCTCTGGAGGCTGGCATCCGATATGCCAAGCTCCGAGAGCAGCGCTTCCGCCTCCGCCTGTGCCTGCGCCGCGGTCAGCGCGCACCGAGCGGCGCCGGAGGGCTCGATATTGTCTCCAATATCCGGCTCGTGCTTTTCTGCCGAATTCAACGCCGTATAGATGGACAATTGCATCTGTCCGAAGCCGACGATATCGTTCTGTCCGCAGTAAGGCGCGCCGTCGATAGACGACGGCAGATCATAAAATGTCCATTCCCCGGTATTCAGCCGCGCATTTGCTATCTGGTCGCCGAAGGCCATATTCAGGATAACCCCCGTATCAAAGGCAAACGGAGCCAGCGAATATTCGCTCATTGTATCGGCCGCGCTTGCCGATCCGAGGATCAGAAGTCCAAGCACAAGCACACAAAGCCATCGTTTCATCTTCCCATCCTCCTCACTCAAATATCGCATTGGGATACATCCGGTCCAGCCTCGGCGCGCGGCATTCGTACCACAGGCCGCCGAACACTTCTTCGTTCTGGTAGGCGATCCGGACGTCATAATAGCTGCCGTCCTCCATCGTAACGCGGACCGATGCGCCGTAGCCCGCATCCTGCAGCCAAACCTCCCCCTGGCTTTCCACTGTGCGGATGGCCATGCCGTCGCTCCGCGCGTTTGTAACGGCGGCTCTGGCAATGTCCAGCCATTTTTCATCAAACGGATCCAGATACAGATCGCTGTAGACCAGCGAAGCGGCATTCCATTCGTCAGCCACCAGCACCTGCCCGGTTTCGATATCCAGATTTCCGAAGTACTGCGTGCCATCCGGTGTTACAAACGAGGCGTAGTACACCGTTTCGTCGTCATAGTTTACGCTGCAATCCCCCATCCGGCACAGGCTTTCATCCTGCCGGGTCATCACCAGCGGCGCGCCCATCAGGCGGGCAAGCTCCAGCCGGAGCTGTTTTTCGTAGGCGGCATAGTTGCCATATTCCGTGGGATCGCCGCGCTGGTCATAGATCACATACCCCAACAACTCGTCGTCGGTCATGGGTCGGCAGGGGAAGAACGTGAATTTATCCATGCCGCAGTAGGCATCGGGATCCAGCTTCACCATGCCCAGCCCGTCGTCCGAAACGAGCGGCGTAAAGGGAGCTTCGCTGACAAAGCCCTGCCGTGTATACAGTTCGGTCAGGATGCGCCAGCGCTCCCGCTCCTCCTCCTGCATAAAGCGCGATACGTCCACCCCGCCGCCGCGCATGCAGTTTTTATAGGAAAGCGCGTCGGGATCAAACGTCTGTCCGCACTGGGCAAAGGCGTCAATCACCTCCAGAATCTGGTCGTCGGTCAGTTGGGTGCCCGGTATTTGCGGGTTGATCGGCAGCAGCACATACAGCGTTTCGCCCTCGTAGTCCTCCGAGTTGAGTGTGTACACGCCGACCGTTACGTTCTCCAGCTTGTTGAGCACGTTCTGTTCCGGGCGTTTCCCGTTCTGGTACGCGGTCAGCAGTGCCCTGGCGCGTTCCTTTTCCTCCGCGCTCATCCGCGGAGCCTGCTCATCGACCACCTGCGCCTCATCGTCATCTGTACCGTAATACTCCCGCAGCGGCGCGGTGGAATAATCCGCGGCGTCGGAAACCTCCACTGTTTCCAACGGCGTCACGGCGGGCAGGGCCACCACCTCGTTTGCCTGCGCCGCCGCGCCCGCCACGGGCAGTGAAAGCACAAGCAATAAGATAAACAATTTTTTCATATGGGTTTCACCTCCTGAGGCAAGGATACATCAGGCTCTGTTGCCAAATCTGCATCAGGTTGTAACGGAGTTGTAAAGGTTACCGTCGTGCCCCTGCCGGGCACGGAGACGATTTGCAGCGCGCCGCCGTGCAGCGCGGCGATCTGCTTACACAGCGAAAGGCCCAGCCCCACGCCGCCCGCCCTGCGGGTGCGCGCGGGATCGGCCTTGTAAAAGGGCTCCTGCGCGTGGGTGATCTGCTCCGCCGTCATGCCGATGCCGTGATCCTCCACGGCAAAGCCGTTCGGCAGGCACCGGAGCGTCACGGTTTGGCCCGCGGCGGACGCGCGCACGGCATTAAGCGCCAGGTTGTCCGCCATGAGGGACAAAAGCTCCCGGTCGCCCGCAAGCACCGCCGCGCCGCCTTCCACCGCAAGCGCAACCTCCCCCGCCTGATGGGCCAGCCGCCGGGCCGTATCCCTGAGCAGCGGACACATGGGCACAGGTGCGGTTTGAATCGTTTCATGGGTGAGGTCTGTCAGCTTTAACAGCTGCGTATCCATATCGGACAGGCGTTTGATATCCCGTGCCATTTCGTCCGCCAGCCGGTAACGCGCGGCCCCGTCCACGGCGGGGTTTTGCAGCAGGCGCGCGTTGCCCAGCAGCGCGCACAGGGGCGTGCGCATTTCGTGGGCGAGCGCGTCCAGCAGGCGCTGACGGTTTTCCGCCTCCGCCGCCAGGTGCCGCTCGCGCTCCGCCACCGCCGCGTGCATATCCTCAAACGCCCGCGACAGCGCTCCGATTTCATCCTTCGACGGCCCCGGCAGCAGCGCCGGCGTATACCCGCCGCGGCGCATGGCCTCGGCAGCCCTGGTCAGCCGCTTGACCGGCGCGGTAAACCACGATGCCAGCCCATAGGAAAGCGCGGCGGTGGCAACCCCCGCCCCCAGCACAATCCACAGCGCGATGCGGCGCAGCAGGCCGCGCAGGGCATAGAGATCGCTCACGTCCCGCAGGGTAAGCAGCGTCCAGTTTTCGTGCAGCGGATCGGCAATCACATAGCGCTGCGGTACGGACAGGGTATCCAGCAGCGCCGCGCGGGAGCCGATCAGCAGCGCCTGATAGCGCTCCGAAGGCAGAACCGCGCCCGCCACGGGCTGGCCATTGTACAGAAACAGCAGCTCCACGCCCTGCGCAGCATACAGATGGCGGTAGCCGCGCGCGGTTTCCACCCCCTGCGCGTAGGTAAGATCGGCAAATACTTCCTTGAGCTGCAGGTAAATCAGCCCCTCGCTCATCTGCGCCCGCGCCTGCTCACGCTCCAGCGTTTGCGTGAAGCTCTGCTGCAAAAACAGCAGAAACGACCCCGCCAGCAGCGGCACGAACAGCGCAATCAGCCACACGGTCAGCCGTTTTTTCATGTCTCGTCCCCCCGGTAGCGGTAGCCGTATTTATACACGGTTTCAATGCGGTCGGTATCCAGCTTTTTACGCAGCCGCTGCACATGCACATCCACCGTGCGGGTTTCCCCCATATAGTCATACCCCCACACGCGGGCAAGCAGCGCCTCACGGGTGAGCGCCTGCCCGGCGCTGCGGGTGAGCTGGGAAAGCAGATCAAACTCCAGCACGGTCAGCACAACAGTCCGCCCCCGGCTTTGCACCGTGCGTGCCTGATAATCGATCATGAGCAGGCCGTCCTCGTAGTGCGGCCTGGCCGTGCGGCGGAGAATCACCTCGATGCGGGCCAGCAGCTCCGCCGGTTCGAAGGGTTTCAGAATATAATCCTCAGCGCCCAGCCGCAGGCCGTACACGCGGTCCTGTACCGCTGTTTTCGCGGTGAGGAAAATCACGGGAATGGAGCGCTGCGTAAAGACGGCACACAGGGCAAAGCCGTCCTCGCCGGGGAGCATCACATCCAGCAGCGCCACATCCGGCGTATGCTCCAGGAGCAGCGCCCGGGCCTGCGCCGCGTCCGCCGCGTACAGGCAGTCGTGGCCCGCCAGCTTCAGGTGCATACACAGCATGGAAACAATGGACGGCTCATCGTCCACCACAAGAATATATGCCAAGAAATCACCCCTTTTCGCTGTTCCCATTGTAGCACAATCCTACCCCGCCACGGTGTAACAGAGTTGTAAACCCGGCCGTGCCGGGGATCTCTGTAAGCCGCCGGGCGCAGGCGCTGCGGGATGAATCAGGCGGGGCGTTTCGTCTGTTATAGCGGAGGCGGGCAGCCGGCAGGGCCCGCTATTACTTTTGTAACACATTCCTAAAAAAGGTTTAACGCGCATCATGCGGATATACGATATACTATAGATACAACATGTTGGGGGTTAAAGAGAATGGGACGCAGGAAAAACGCCTATATCTTCATGGATCAGAAGCCGAAACGCCATGCATCAGGGTGTTTGATATTGCTGCTCGCGGTGATTTTTGCCGTGATTGCGCTTTCCATTCTGAGCAACAACCTGCTCAACCAGCGCCTGAGCCTGAAAACCGAGAAAGTACGCATCATGAACCTGAACTCCGGGTACAACAACTTTACCATTCTGCATATTTCCGATCTCCACGGCAGCGAGCTCGGCTTTGAAACCGACGAATGGAAGGACCTGCTGTTTGGCAACGGCTTTACCTCCGTGGTGATGACGGGCGATATGGTGGGTGTGGGCGGCGATTACGCGCCGCTGGTGACGCTGATCAAAACCCTGCGGGAGATCAAGACCGATGTGCCGATCTATTTCATTGCGGGCGACGAGGACCCCACCCCCGTTCTCTCCACGCTGCACGGCAGCCCGGAGCCGCTGGCGGAGTGGGTGCGCGCGGCGCAGGCGGCGGGCGCGGTGTATCTGGACCGCGCCGTGAGCCAGCAGGTGGGCAAGAAAACTGTGTGGTTCATCCCCGAAAACCTGTATTCCATCGGCCTGACCGACAACGCGGGCATCCTGGGCATGGTGGCCACACTGGAGCGCCAAAAAGCGGAAATGGAGGCCAGCGGCAGGCAGTACGAGGCCGAGGGCGGCGCCAGCTACCGCGCGCTGTGCTACCGGCTGGAGGCGTTTGAAGCCAGCGCCGGGGCCGTGGCCGCCATGCGGGAGGAAGACCTGCAGGTGGGTGTGATCCACATTCCGCTGGACGCCGATTATGTGCGCGAGATGACCGAGTGGGCCGACGAGAACGAGGTATTTTCCTACCGCAACCTTTCGCTGGTGCTCTCGGGGCATTACTGCGGCGGGCAGTGGCGGCTGGGCAGCCTGGGGCCGCTGTATGTACCCGAAAGGGGCTGGTTTCCCGGCGACGACGGCATCGTAGGCATGATGCGCATCAACAACATTTCGCAGTATATCTCCGGCGGGCTGGCGGCCAGCGGCATCTACCCCATGCCGATGCGCTTTTTCAACGTGCCCAGCGTAACGCTGCTCAGCTATACGGCCAAGCTGGAATAAACGGGTCCTGCATCCATCGGGAGCCCTGCCCGCCAACCGGGCGCAGGCCGAATGCCAGGTGCCTATAGAATAGAACAAGGGGTACCGACGCGCACAGGATTTCACTCATGATCCGCGAAACAGATAACAGAAACAAAAGGAGGTAGGATGATGAAAACCATTCCTTTGGGTAAATCCGGCCTGCAGATACCCGCGCTGGCGGTGGGCTGCATGCGCATCAACAGGCTTTCCCCGTCCGAGGCGGAACGCTTTGTCCAAACCGCTATAGAAGAAGGCGCGATGTTTTTCGATCACGCGGATATCTACGGAAAGGGCGTCTGCGAGTCGATCTTTGCCGACGCTATCCACATGACGCCTGCCGTGCGCGAGACGGTTCTTCTGCAATCCAAGTGCGGCATCCGCCCCGGCGTGGCTTTTGATTTTTCAAAAGAGCACATTCTTGCCTCCGTGGACGGAAGCCTGCGGCGGCTGAAAACCGATTATCTGGACGTATTGCTTTTGCACCGCCCCGACGCCCTGGTGGAGCCGGAAGAGGTGGCCGAAGCGTTTGATGCGCTGCACGCCGCCGGGAAGGTGCGGCATTTCGGCGTATCCAACCAAAGCCCTTATCAAATTCAGCTGCTGCAAAAGGCCGTTCGGCAGCCGCTGGTAGCCAACCAATTGCAATTGAGCATTACCAACGCCACCATGATCACCCGCGGCCTGCACGTAAACATGCTGGACGACACCGCCCTGGACCGTGACGGCGGGGTGCTGGATTTCTGCCGCCTGCACGACATCACCATCCAGCCCTGGTCCCCCTTCCAGTTCGGCTTTTTCGAGGGCGTGTTCCTCGGCAGCGACCGGTATCCGGCGCTGAACGCGAAGATTGACGAGCTTGCGGCAAAGTACGGCGTAAGCCCCACCACGATTGTGATGGCGTGGCTGATGCGCCATCCGGCGCAGATGCAGCCTGTAACGGGCACCATGAACGCCGGTCGGCTGAGGGATTGCGTGCGGGCAGGCGGCATCCGTCTCACCCGGGACGAATGGTACGCGCTGCTGCTGGCCGCGGGCAACACCCTGCCCTGACCGCGAGAGACTATGATTTATATTGATGTGTTTGAGTTTCCGGACGACGACCGGGAGACCGGGTTTATCTGCGGGGTGCGGCGCACCTGTTACGATTCGTTTTATCCATTCAAGGTGCTGTCCCGGCACGGGTTTGCACGGATTGATTTCGAGCCCGTGACCATCCTGTACGGGGGTAACGGATCGGGCAAAACCACGGCGCTGAACGTGATTGCCGAAAAGCTGGGCGTGAAGCGGGAGGCGGTATACAACCGCTCCAACTTTTTCCCCGATTATGTGGAGATGTGCGGCGTACACCGCAAGGCCGCCGTGCCGACGCAGGCCGCCATTATCACCAGCGACGATGTGTTTGATTATATGCTCAACATCCGCAACCTCAACGAGGGCATCAACCGCAAACGCGAGGAAATTTTCGAGGAGTACCTTGAGGCGAAGTACTCCGATTTTCAGTTGAAATCCATGGCGGATTACGAGCAGCTAAAAAAGGTGAACACCACCCGCCGCAAAACCCAATCCAAATTCGTGCGGGGAACCCTGATGGACAATGTGCGCACGTTTTCCAACGGTGAAAGCGCGCACCGCTATTTTGTAGAGAAAATCGAGGAAAACGGCCTCTATCTGCTGGACGAGCCCGAGAACAGCCTTTCTCCCGCGCGCCAGCTGGAGTTAAAGCAGTATATTGAGGATTCCGCACGCTTTTTCGGCTGCCAGTTCATCCTGTCCACCCACTCCCCTTTTATGCTTTCCATGCGCGGGGCGAAGATTTACGATCTGGATTCCGATCCCGTGGACATCAAACGCTGGACAGAGCTTGGCAACGTGCGCGCGTACTATGACTTTTTTAAAGAGCATGCGGAAGACTTCGAACGGCGCTAGCGGCATGAACATCGCATTTTACAGACCATCGCGGCCCGGAGAAACAGCTACAGGAACAGCGAAACGGCACAGTATAAAAGCAGCAGCGCCATCACAGCGTTGGTTGTTTTTCTGTATTTGGAAAAAAGCAGCTTGAACACGCTGCCAAACGTAGCCCAGCACAGCGTGGAAACGAAGCCGAAAAACGCGAGCAGCACTGCCAATCCACCCAAAATCAGCGGCTGCCCGTGATAGGCCGGCAGGATGTACGTTTCCAGCGAAACGATCGCGTACATGAATCCCTTTGGATTCACAAACTGCAGCAGGAATGCGGTCCAAAATCCGGTTTTCAGGCTGCTTTCCTCCTGGATGCCCGTGCTCTTCCACGTTTTCCAAGCCAGGTACAGCATATAGGCCGCCCCGATAAAACGCATGGGCATTTCGATGGACGGAAGCGCGGAATACAGCGTGGTGCTGAGCACCGTGCACAGCACCATCACCGTAGAAAACCCGGCCAGCACCCCGAAGCTGAACGGCACCGAACGCTTGATTCCCAGCCGTCCCGCATTGGACAGCGACATGATATTGTTCGGACCCGGCGTAAACGCCGTGATCAGCGCATAGGGTAAAAAACTCATCCAATTCATTGGCTTGACCTCCATCCCGGCAGCGTGTACGATATGGATGAGCTTTCCCATCCCCGCAAAATTTATTATATTGTACTTATGTATTATTATATTGTCAACAGGGGGATTCGCCATTGGATATCACCCAAACAACAGCCCGTAATGTGAAAGCCGCACGCGAGATGCGCCAGCTGACGCTGGACGCCGCCGCCGCGCTGACCGGAGTATCCCGAAGCATGCTGGCGCAGATTGAAAAAGGCGATGTAAACCCCACGATCTCTCTCCTGTGGAAGATCGCCAACGGGTACAAAGTTTCGTTTTCATCGCTGCTGGAAAGCGCCGTGCATCACGATACGGTGGTCACTTGCTCCGCTCCCGTGATGGAGGACGACAAGGGCCTGGTGCTGAACTATACCACGTTTCCGTTTGACGACCAAAAGCTGTTTGAAATGTACCGTGTGCTGATCAGGCCGGGCGGATTTTTGCAGGCGGAACCGCATCTGTCGCTATCTGAGGAGTTTGTAACGGTATTCCAGGGCCGTGTGGAGATCACAGCCAGCGATCACGTATATTGCCTGAGCCTTGGGGATTCCCTGCGGTTTAAAGCAGACCAGCGGCACAGCTACCGCAACACCGGCGAAGGGGAAGCGGTGCTGAGCTTGCTGATCTCCTATTCCAAGTAGCGTGTATCCCCTGTATTCTCTGTATTCTCTGCTCACAACAGCATTGTATTAGCATTTATAACCGCTTGTACTTGCAGTAGATCATCCTGCGTGGGTTTGTTGTAAACCGCTTCTCCTTAAACCAGCGGGATTCCCCATAATCCCGCTAGTCAGCTTCAATGACACAGTTCATATGGTAAAAGTTGTATGCGTACATCTCAGTATTTTTTATTATAGCAGGCAATATGGGAAGCCCCTGCGCATTGCCCTGTCCTGATTCCGCTTGTTTGGAATTCCCAGAGCCTTTACCTCTACGATAGGGCTATCACTTTTAGGGTTGAACAAATCCAATTTAGCAGATATAAGGCATGGCAGCATACCTGTGTTTATGGAACGTTGATTTACAGTATATCCCATTGCTTTTCACACCATACCGATCAAATTTTCACTTGGATTTTCACCCAAAACCCTTTACAAACCCATTTCCATATGATATATTATATCTCGCTCAACTAAATACGGGGCATTAGCGCAGTTGGTAGCGCACAACACTGGCAGTGTTGGGGTCAGGAGTTCGAGTCTCCTATGCTCCACCAGACCGCAATCCTTTGCAAGATAAGGGATTGCGGGTTTTCTTTTATCAAGCAAATTGCTACGCAATCTACCATTTGACAGTAGTTTTGACAGCAACCCAGCTTTTTTAGGGGTGAAACCTCAGCAATTCACATATTATTCTCAGAAATCCATGACAAAAATGACAAAAGCACTCAAACCCTTATCACGCAACAAATAAAAGTATGCCAAAAGGCAAAAAGCATACATGACAACCATGACAAAAGGTCATCTAGCGAGAACATTTTCTGTTGTCTACATACATAAGTTTGTATGTCTCATTTCTAGCTGTACATATTATCTAGGACGATACTAGATTAACAATATATTCCACATAATGCGATCTCGAATTCAGATTCATATATTCTTTAACGATTTCCGCCAACCAATCGTCTTTCTGCTGTTTCTCTAAATAGTCAAGCAATGCTTGAACTTGTTCTTTGGGATAAGATGGCAAACATGCCATAAAATAATCATAAATAACCTTGTTAAGCTGGTCGTTTTTCATCTCTGTCTTTATCATTTCTCCAAGGTACTCTGTAATCCAATAATTGTGATGGCTTTCCTTTAAAAAAACGAAACTGAATCTGAGGTTTTCTATAACGTCACCGTAGAAATTGATCTGGTAAGGATACTTCCACAAACTTTTACGTGCGCGCAAGTATGCTATCACTTGCTATCATTTACTCATCATCACTACACATGCACAAACCTCAACATGCGCTAGACGAAATGACAAATAAACAGACAGCAGAATGTGGATTCACAGAGTTGCGTCCGAAACTCTGGGTCGAGTATAATCAAGTTCGCAATTTCATTGTATTCCATCAAAATGCGATATAAAAAAAACCAGAAATCGAACAGCTGGTGACGTTTATTTTCGTAAGAGCGTTCGGGGCACTGGTGCAAAATTTCTTCTTTAGTATTCTACTTAGCCTGTACAGCCGTTACAAACACATCTACGATTTGTGGGTCAAAGTGAGTTCCGGAGCATCTATTGATTTCTGCAATGGCATCCGCTTTACTTAACGCCGTTTTATAGCTTCTATTACTGGTCATGGCATCATAAGCATCAGCGATTGCGATTATTCTTGCCTCCAAAGATATTGCTTCGCCTTTCAGCCCCTTTGGGTACCCTGTCCCATCCCATTTTTCATGATGCTCGTGAATAAATTGTGCCAATTTCGCAAACTCCTTGATTGAGCTGAGGATACGCCAGCCTGCCTCAGGGTGTTTTCTGATCTCTTCCCATTCGAGATCATTTAGTTTTTCAGACTTATTAAGAACAGTATCCTCTATGCCAATCTTACCGATATCATGGATTAGCCCTGCGATTCGAATCTGTTTCACATCATCCATATCCAAGTTCATCTTAACCGCAATTGATTCGCAGAGTTTACTCACTCTCTTTGAATGCAGGGATTCCCGGCTGCTTTTTTCAAATAACGTGTTCATCACAATATCGATTGCTTCACTCCGCATACTGGCACGTTCGAATATCTTGTGTGTATACATATGGTTTTCTGCGTTTTCCAATATATCCGATATGTTTTGTTCGCTATTATCCTTCGTATCATATCCAATTGATATAGATAGTTTTACGCCAGCAATTTTCTCTTTTGACGCCCGAGATTCTATGCGGTTAACTATTTGCCTCGTTTTTGATGGATCTGTTTTCGGTAATATTATAACAAATTCGTCCCCGCCAAGCCTGGCAACAATATCGTCTCCCCGGCATGTTTTCCTGATGACTTCTGCCGTTTTTGTGAGAACTGTATCCCCGGTGGCATGCCCGAAAGAATCGTTAATGAACTTCAATCCGTTAACATCGGCCATTAAAAGAGAAAGCGGAAGATTCCGATCTGTATCCAATCTTCTTAACTCTTCTTCAAAAAATCTTCTGTTATATATGCCTGTCAGGCTATCATGATAATTCTGATGTATGAGTTTGTCTTCCGCGGTTTTTCGAATAGTAACGTCTTTTCCAAAACAAATAATACGAGTGGCCGAGAGCTTTGCAGAAGAAATGTTCCACCATTTAATAGAGCCGTTTTTTTGCTGGTACTGAAATTCTCCTTTCGCAAAACCGCTTTTCAATACATTCATTATATGTCTCTTGCAAGCCGTTTTGTACTTCCCCAAGAG
This sequence comes from Candidatus Limiplasma sp., assembly GCA_963664595.2. Classification (GTDB taxonomy): domain Bacteria; phylum Bacillota; class Clostridia; order Christensenellales; family Aristaeellaceae; genus CAXXOK01. The sequence goes on from CAXXOK010000011.1 coordinate 193,277, forward strand.
TAACTCGCTGGTATTCATCGTTAAAAGCTCTTCTTTACTGTATCCTGTAATCTCCTCTGCGGCTTTATTGGCCTCAATAAACTGCCCCTTCTCGTCGGTGATAAACACCCCGTCAGGCGCGTTTTCGATATAACTGCTATACTTTTGTTCACTTTCTTTGAGAGCCAATTCTGCCGCTTTCAATTTTGTTATATTATGGCTGTAAATACGGAAGACCGCCAATGATTTGATGTAATAAACAGTCTGCAGGTAGTAACAGTCCCCGACCATAATTTCCCGCGCAATCGTATCGGCCTCTTGAGCCAATAATTGCTCAACGGAAGCTTTCCAACCTGCCAGAAATGGATGGCGGATGCCCATCGCCTCTAAATCAGGGAATAAATGTTGCGCCGCTGCATTGGAATAATTGATGTTCCCATCAATGTTGAGTTCGATGATCGGGTCCGTGTTGAGCAGAGGGAACGATGCGAGTCGCGCAATGATTTTCTCAGACTTGATGCGTTCCGTAATATCCCGGATGTTGCATTGGATCACATCTTTGTGGTCTTCAGAATATACGTTGCTGACAAATTCGACCTCGATTGTTTCTCCTTTCGATGTTTGAAGTGGCATATCTTCGTATCGAATATATTTTTGTTTTTGTAGCTCTGCGAAGTTTCCCTTATTGGGTATAATATCTTTGAATGATCCGATTTCCCATATCTTCTTTTGCATAAACGCTTCTTTTGAATAGCCCAGCAACTTGATCAGGAACGGGTTTACATCATCTATTTCCCCTGTGTTCACGTCCAAAATAATGATGCCGTCTTTTGCGGTTTCAAACAGCCGCCTATAGCGAGTCTCTGAAGCCTGTAATTGTTCCCAGACGTTTTTTTGTTCGGTGATGTCCTCAAAAACAACACATATTTGTTCGGGTGACTTAGAAGGGCGATATGCATTGCAATGATACCATCCTTTTGTCGGTTCATGATACATATCGAACACCTTGGCAACACCTGTAACTGCGACCGCTCCGTAAACTTCAAGCCAGCTTGCTTCAGTGCCCGGCCATACATCATATACGTCTTTACCCCTGACTTCTTCCAGTGTTAATCCTGTAATTTTCTGATACGCTTTATTGAAATAGCCAAACTTATAACTTATATATTTGCCGTCTTCATCAAAAACAGACTCGTAGACAACAATTGCAGAAATCATGTTTTTCAACAACACTGCAAGCTCTTTTTCGGCAATAGCACGCTCTGTCGCACGTTTTGCTTTCTGTTTATTGGCAATAACGAGCTCTGCTGCACGCTTTGCTTTCTGTTTATTGGCAATCACCAACTCTGCTGCACGCTTTGCTTTCTGTTTATTGGCAATCACCAACTCTGCTATACGCTTTGCTTTCTCTTCATTGGCAATCACCAACTCTGCTACGCGCTTTGCTTTCTCTGAGTTTTGAAAGGCCAGCTCTTTATTGGCAATAACAAGCTCTGCTGCACGCTTTGCTTTCTCTTCATTGGCAATCACCAACTCTGCTACGCGCTTTGCTTTCTCTGAGTTTTGAAAGGCCAGCTCTTTATTGGCAGCAATCAGCTCTGCTGAACGTTTATCATTTTCTATGGGTATTTTTCGTAATGGCTTCCCTTGCTTTTTGGGTGCCACTTTATTTGACTGCTTTCTGATTTTATCCATATAGCTTTACACGACTTCTCACTTTTCCTGTTATCGAGTAGCTTCTCATCATCTTTCGGTATGACTTCGCTGATTTTGTTAAATCTGTTGGTTTAAGGTGTCACGGTAAGCCCGTATGCAAACGGCAGTACAACAACAATCTCATCCTCAATGTATACGATTTGATACATCTCGGTTCCGCCCGGCGTCACATGCGCCTCGAAGTCTGCCAAATCATTGGCGCGAACAGGGTTTTCGCTGGGGCCAAAGTAGAAAATACATTCGTCGGTTACGGGATAGGAAAACTGGTCGATGATGGCATCGTTGGAAAACCCAATGGCGTTGCCATCGGTGTATGCTATCGTCACCAAATCCATCACCAGAAAGGTTTTCCCGTTTTCTACACGCACTTCGCTCAAATATCCGGTTGAAACCCTGGTGCGTTCGGTGCTCGGGCGGCGCTGCAGAAAGACGGTATAAACGTATATCTCCTGATTCGTACCTGTAACAGAAATAGTTACAACCTGCGGCTCGTCTGTCATCGGAATAATCTGGGATGTTTGGCCCGAGGGTACCCGTGACCCGTTAACATCAATCGTCGCCTGGGGATCGGCGCTTACAGGCGTAAAAGTTACCCGGCTTACCCAACTGGCCACGGTGAGCAGGTATGTAAAAACAAAGGGGTCAAACGCTTCCGGGACTATAATCCCTGTGTTTGTGCAATTGTTGGTCAGGCTGCTCAAGGCGCTGGACGGCAGCGTCGCCTGTTGGGCCGAGGCTGCGGGTACGAAACACGCCATGCAGAGGCATGCTGCCAGAAGAAGGGATAAGAATTTCCTCATAACGGTTTCTCCAATCTCTATTCAAGGCGTGTGCTCCCTTCCGGGTTGGCAACATGCCTCAGAATGATCGGCAGTGCAGGTTTGGGAGCAGGCATCGGAGTTCGGGTATTCGTCATCTGGCGATCCAGAAATGGAACTGCGTATGGTTTCCTTTAATTACTACGACTGGGAGATCATTGCAGCGGACTGCCGGGGGTCAGTTCCGAAAAATCCTGAGCTCCCTTTGCCAGGCAAAGCGATTCAACTTGCGTATAATAAGCGATGCTGCCGATGGTTTGAACCACCGCATCTGCTATGTTTTCCGGCTGGTTAACGAGGTTGGAAATCATTTTCATATCATCCTCAACAGCCAGCGCAACAGCGCTTTCAAAGCCATCGAGCTTTGAGAGGATGTTTTCGCACAGACGTACATATGTCGTGTCCAGCCCAATCAGATAAATCATGGGATGCAGCACGTCCTGAAATAAAACCTTGATTTTTCCAAGCGGTAAAATGGGCTTAAACATATCGACCAGAATGTAATAGAGAATCTGTTCATGTGTATAAAGCGAGAAATTGGCATTCCTGATATCTTGCCCGCCGGGCAGAAGCTGCTGTTTTATATAGGAGACAAACATTTTACGGGTAACCTCCACGTTTACGGAACGAAGGTATTTTTCGATCTTGGCATAGTTGACGTGATCCGGGATCGTTTCCGGTTGGATGAAACTATATTTTTTCCGTACCCGTGACGATATTTCCCCGACAGCTTTCTTAACAGAAAGCGTTATATCGGTTTCCATGCCCTTTTTGATTGGTTTATTTGGATCGTTTTGCATTCAAACCAGCTCACTTTTCTTTGCCATCCTATAGCACATTGCATTTCCCACGAAAGGGCAGCGTTATGGATTATCAGTCTCTCCGTTGCTATCGAATGTCCATACAGCGCGGAGTTGTTCGCGCATCTGCTGCACAGACTACAGCTGCGCCGCAGATGCCATGGATTATCTTCTGCCTCTGATGATCTGCACCAAAATCGCAATAACGGCAATCACTATCAAAATATGAATGAAGCCGCCCATCGTGGTGGACGTGATCATCCCCATAGCCCATAAAATGATCAGTACGACTGCAATTGTCCATAACATACCGTTTCCTCCTCATCATGTTGCTTTTCATGTATGGCAGGCGGCGAAGAGGGAATCAGCGAGTATTTCCCGCCCCTGTGTTTCCAGCAAATGCAAAAAATGGTTATAAACAACGACCTCTTTTAGGATTGGTTCTTTCAACCGTCAATGATTCTCATCATTTTTTTCGGCATCATGGTCCGTATGTTTAAAATCACTGACGACTTTCCCAAACCCCGTCGAGATATCGCGATTGATTTGCCCGACCTTTTGGATGTCGGCCTTGATATCCGATTTGGTCGTTTGTGCGGCGTGCACGGCCGAAGCCTTAACTTCGGCAGCCTTTTTGAAAACAGCATTCTTGGCAGCTACCACGTTATCCACGGTGTTTGAGGCGAATTCCTTCACTTGCGCTGCCTTACCCTTTTTCTTGGCGTCACTCTTCATGGCTTTGTTCTCCTTCTTAGCCTTTTTGTGATCCTTTTTATTACCCACAAGTATCCTCTCCTTACGGTAAAGTCCTGTTTAGCCCGAAGGCTTTGTTGATATGCAACGGCAATTGCCGCAGCTGCAGCCCGGGATTAACAACCCGTTTGGCGCTTCCCCTTCTATGCAGCATGCAAGGCCGGCAAGCTTATGAGCCAGGCTTCAGTCTTTCTGTGCCGCGAGTACAAGCCCGCCGGCGCCCAGCATGATTTGGAGCAGTCCTAACCCATTGTTGGATGTAAAAAAACCAACGTCGGCAAGCCCGAGCGCGCCGATGGCAAGCGACCCAAGGCTCAAGATAACCAGTGCGGTTTGCTTTAATTTCCCTTTATCCATAGAAGAATGCACCTCTTTCCAATGAAATCCGGATACCCTGTTCCTGCGGGCGAACTGATACGGATGGTTGCAAGTCCATGCCTTTTCAAGTTGTTTCCCGCAAATACTCCCGGTATGTTTACGCTTAAGTTTGCCCGGGAGCAACCTCGTTGTGATCGCCGTTCCCTGTTATCGAACGGCAATAAACAGTCCGCCTACACCCAGTACGATTTCCAACAATTCCAGCATAATGTTGGACGTAAAGAACTGCACATTGCCGATACCCAGCACTCCCGCTATAAGGGATATCACACTGAGCACAACCAACGCGGTACGCTTGATATTTGTCATGGTACGCTCTCCTTTACTGAATTTCCGCCTCTGTTGGATTTGCTTTGTCTGCGTTTTCACCCGACCCATGGTTGCCACACAGCAACAACTATATCGGTTATTTTTGCATTCAAAAAACGCAAGCTCGGTTGACGAGCCGTCGATTGTTCCTGTCAATTTTCAAACAAACACCAACGAACAGAAACGTTTGTTTCTGTGTGGCATTGTCGGTAATATGGAGTTATTAAAACTGGTGAATCACATAAAGTGCTGCATTTCACCGGATGAAGCGAAACACTAAGCAATGCCTCGCGCTAGGTCTGTATTGGGCAGGCCACTCTTAAACCTAAAGATTGAACATTGAGGTTGTACCTTCACTGTAAACTTATATTTACGGTTTGTCAATGACGCCAGATTCACATGCAAGGCTACACGGATCCGCAGGATCCCCCGTGATGAGGGAAAAACAATGTATATATGCGCAAGATAATCCAAATCAATCCAGAATCATCCGTTATTCTGGATTGATACCTGCGAATCGCAACACCTGCTTATAGAGCTTATGCAAGTGAAAAAGATTGTAGCAATACTAATATCTGAAGATGGCGGCAATTCCCGATTTGCCCGGTATTGCTGCAGGAGGCAAAACAACCACTTCGCTTTTGCTCTTGAATGCAAGCTGAACCAAAGCGTCCAATACATCGCCGACATTGGGCGCATCAATATTGCGGGCGAGATATTTCCCGGTTTCGGGTTCAATTTTCCCGGGAATGATCCGGTTCACGTCCACAAATAGTGTGGCTACCCTATTTTCAAAGATGGCTTTGCAAATCACGGCAAGGCTATCCGACCCTAACCCGCTTGCCTGGGCCTGTTCAAAGCGCTGCAGATGCTCCCGCGTTTGAGCCAGATAGAGAGGTTCCAGCAGCGTACAGATTTTCTCCCGGAGCTGTTCAAGGCTAAAGGATGAATATTCTCCTTTTATCCCGTCCTTTACCAGGTAAGGATTATTGCTGATCCCCGTAAACGTGGCATGATGCTCATGAAGCGCTACGAGAATCAACGGCAGTTTCAACGGCTTGGTATAGTTTTCATCGACGAAGCGGTCCACATAGCGGAAGAATTTCTCGGTATCCTTGTCGATCTCTGGTTTTGCGCCACCGTGTCCGTGGTATATGGGGCTGTGTCCAACCCCGTTGAAGGATCCCTGTGTCAGATATGATTCGGTCAGTTGATTTCCCAATACCGCCTCAATGTCACGGGGAGTCCCCGGCTCGAGTTGGAGCTTTTCTATACTATTCTGATTGCCCTGGAAAAGGTCAAACTCGTTACTATTCAACCCCAGCAGCAGATATTGGCCTATCGATTGATAGGCCTTAATCAGCGGCTTTGTATGAAAACTGTTCGCCACGATCGCCAGCGGTTCCACGGCGTCATACAGTTTGTATACCACGCACCGATTCGGACTGCTGAGAATTGCCAGTCCGTTGCGCGTGTTGTTCCAGAGCTCTTCATCTTCACCGATTTGGTGCAAAACACTCATGCTTTCACTTACATCTTTGGAAGCATACATATGTGTAAGCGAAGCCTCTATCGTCTTGAGTAAGTTTTTATAAACAATAGGATCCTGCCTGTTTTCCGGCGCGTGTCGGTTTGTGGGCAGATACAGGGATATAAACGGGCCTTCCTGTTCAAATAGAATATCATCAGGGAATTTCCTTACGATCTGATACAGCATATTGTAGATCCTCCTCATGCGGGGGTAGGTCGGTTGAAGTTATGGGCAGCCCGTCCGGGAAAGCGGTATGTTCGGTGATTCGTTTTAATTTGTTCATCCTCTTGCATGTTTGACAGTTTATCTGAAACGTACATTTACCGGTATTGAAAAGCGATGCTCCGTTTCCCTCGAACAGTCCCTGGCAGACACAAGCCAGCCCTTTAGGCGCAATTTCGCCGATTGCTTTTTCCATTCATCGTTGCATAGTTAGCATGCGTCACGGCAAACACATACCCTTGCCGCCTGTTTGCAACGGTAATCCTTACGCTCTGCAGATTTCTATGCTTACTCCGATCTATCGCAACGCACGAAGCACGAAACGATAACGCACGAGCTGTTTGTTTCCCCTTGTCTGACGGATTGTGCTGCCATGATTACGGGCTAATAATCCTTGATGCCAGACATTGCCGTACCGATGGCCTCGCGGACTTTCGGTTCCGTTTCCTTGCCCAATTGTGCGGAAAGGAATGCTTTAGTGTGCATATCGCCAATCATGCCCAATGCCTGCGCGACGGCGATCCGTATTTCCGGTTCGGCGTTTTGGATCAGGGTTGTCAGGTAGTTGGCGGCATCATCGCCCCCCACCGTTCCCAACCCTGTGATTGCGGCCAGGGATATGGCCTGGTCGCGGCTATCGGCCAACGCGATCAGTTTCAGGGCGTCTTTCCTTTCAATCGCCCTTTCAACTTTGCTCATTTTACTTCCAAACATTGCATTCATCCTCTTTCAAAAACTACGATTCCGGATCGTCCGGTTGCAGCATCGGCATGGTTTCCCGTGTGTATGTGCCGAAGCTATGCAACGTACATTTCATCCCAAACCATCGGTCAGTATTTTTTTGTCTTCCTGTCTTCGTTTATGTCCTGCATTTCAAAGCCCTGATCAACAGGCTTACGTAACGATCCTCGTGTCCTGCGCACCGTTTGTTTTCCCGGTTTTTATACGACCATGCGTATACTTTTACCGGATACGGTGATCCCCCGTGTTGATGCATCAGACAATCTCTCTAGCTTTATTATACCACACCTCTGTTACCCTTTCGATTCCGGCTTGCCGGCAGTAATGCTGAAAGGCAACATTGCGTACATACACATAGGAGCCTGCGCATTGACAAGCGGTGAAATAAAGTCTACAGTACAAGTACGACCTATATGTTTAATCTTAAGGTTCAAGCTAACAAGGGTGCTCACCGACCGACGGCAAAACATTTGTGCAAATTTCGCACAATAAGTATAAACGAAATTTCGCATCATTCAGCAATACCGACGTCTTAATAACTCCATAGTATCGACAGAAGTCAGGCAGAAATACGCTTTTTGCTCTTTTTTGTTTTTGTTGATAATCAGACGCGGCGGTATGATAAGCAAGAACGATTGAGGATACCCTCGATCAATTGGCCGCCTTCATTGCGATCTATCCCCGTATTTTTGCACGCTGCACATTGAGCGGCGTTCTGGATTTCCGGGCAATCTAATGGCTAGATTGCCATACCGGCAGGTGACGCGAGTATACGGCATGCAGACACACCGTGACGACATGTGCGAAGCGCCGCCCTACCGCGAGAAGGGTGACGAACATGCAGACAACCTTGTTTCTTTATATTATACCGGCAATCTTACTGATTGGCATCGTGGTTTTTCTTTGGGTTATGCTTGGAAGATCACAAAAAAAGCAAACTGTGAACATCCGTGATGCTTCCTTGTCCAGCGCAGATCTGGAGGAGCATGCCAAATCCATCTCAATGCAGCATGCTGTAACCAGCCAAAAATACCGCGTAATCCTTCCAATTTCCAGAATGAACGATAATTACAATCGTATCCTGACGACCTATCATAAGCTAACCCGGGACGTACAGAAAAAAAGTTCCGTACCGCAGGCCGCAGAGTGGTTGCTGGACAATTTCTACCTGATCGAAGAGCAAGTGATGGTGCTGCGCAGGGATTTTTCCCCAAAAAGCTATCTTCGTTTGCCGGTTCTTAAATCAGGGGAATTGAAGGGTTCTGCCCGAATCTATGCGATTGCAACGGAACTTATTTCCCATAGCGATGGACATATTGACGAAGATACCCTCATCCATTATTTGAAGGCTTATCAAACACACAACACATTGCTCAATCGGGAAATCAGTGTTGTACCCATGGTTATAATGCTGGCCGTTATCGAATACATCCGTTATTTATGCGAAGGTATTGAAGAAACGCTCCTGCAATGGGATAGAGCAAACCAGATTGTCGATACCTGGCTGGAGAGGGAAAGAGACGATGCCGAGGGCATTGCCAAGCTGCTTGCCGCGAACCTCAATACGCTGGACAATGCGGATCCCACCTTTATTGAGCATTTGTTTTACCGGCTGCGCCGTTCCGGCCGCAGCTATGTGAGCGTATTGCGTACTGTCGACGAACAACTCGAGAAATTCGGCACGGATACGGCGCAGATCACACAAAAGGAACACAACGTCCAGTCCATGAACACGGTATCCATGGGTAACTGTATTGCCAGCATCCGGTTTATTTCCGCGCTCAATGGCATCGAATTATTCGATACCATCAGCCAAATTGAACAAGTTCTGATCGGTGACCCGGACGGCACCTACCCCCTGATGGATGAGACAACCCGCGACCATTATCGCACCCGGGTGGAAGAATTAGCGCTGGCCCTGCACGTATCGGAATTGCATATTGCCAAAGAAGCCGTGACACTGGCACAAACTGCGGCAGATTCTTGTTCTGAGGACGATCGGTTTCATCCGGGACAGTGCGTAACGCACGTTGGATTTTATCTGATTGGCAAAGGGCTGCCTCGCCTGCTTGCGCAGGAAAAAGGTTTTAAAAAATCCTTATTGCGATTTTCCGGTTTGCCAAAGCGTCGGTTGGGGCTGCTCTATTTTCTGACGATCGGGATCATTACATTGCTGCTGACAAGCATTGCGGTACAGTACGCAGCCATTGTCGCATCGTTGCATAGGGTCATTCTTTGCATTGTTGCAGGTTTCTGTGTACTCGCTCCCGCCATGGAGGTTGCCGTAAACGTTGTCAATTGGGTCGTCAGCAAAGCGCTTCGGCCCAAAACATTCCCCCGGCTGGCATTGAAAGACGGAATCCCTGAAAACATGGGTACGATTGTTGCCGTGCCCACCCTCTTGCCGGATGTCAACCGTACGTTGGATATCATCCGCAATCTGGAAGGGCAGTACCTGCGAAACAGAGATTCTAATCTTTTCTTTGCTTTGATTGGAGCGTTTAAGGATTGCGCCACTAGAAATGATCCGGAGGATGACGGCATCATCCAAGCCGCCATGAACGCAATTGCAGACCTCAACCGGAAATATGCCCATGGCGGACCCGATATTTTTTATCTCTTTCACCGTGCGAGGCAATTCGACAGCAAAAACGACAAATGGCTTAGCTGGGAGAGGAAACGAGGTGCGTTGATGGACTTCAACACACTTGTGTCCGGCTCCATCACAACCAGTTTTGTTCATGCCTCGTGTGCTGCCCCGCCCTTTCACAATATTCGGTATATTATCACGCTGGATAGCGATACGACCCTGCCTATGGGAATGGCTAAAAAGATGGTCGGGACCATGGCACACCCTTTGAATCGACCGCTGATCGATCCTGTAAAGGGCATTGTAGTCGAAGGATACGGCCTTATGCAGCCCCGAATCGACGTGGATTGCGAAAGCTCCAGCAAAACAATCTTTGCCAGAGTGTTTGCGGGCCATGAAGGACTCGACCCTTACGCAAACGCGATATCCGATGTGTATCAGGATTTATTCGACGAAGGTATTTTTACGGGTAAAGGTATTTATGACATTAAGGTTTTTCAAACTGTGCTGGAAAACGCTATCCCGGATAATACCATATTAAGCCACGATTTATTGGAAGGTTCTTATGTACGAACGGGTCTGGTAACCGACTTAAGCCTGATCGATTCCTATCCTTCCCATTACAATTCCTATAGCGCAAGGCTCCACCGTTGGGTGCGCGGAGATTGGCAGCTGCTGCCGCTGCTTTTCGGAAAAATCCGTAACCGCAATCGTGAGAAGATAAAAAATCCTCTCTCTCCCTTATCCCGATGGAAGATGCTGGACAACATGCGCCGCAGTTTGCTTGCGCCTTCGCTGATGGCGCTGGCTATTCTGGCTTTTATTGCACTTCCCGGTAATCCGTTTTTCTGGCTGATATACCTGATTGGCGCCCTTGCTGCCCCATTTTTCATTTCTCTTGTTCAAACGCTGCTCACTTCCCGGTCAGCCATGGTCAGTTCGAAACGCTACATTCCCGTCATACTGGGTTTGAAAGCATCTTTTTTACGGTTTTTAATTACTTTTACGATGCTCCCGTATCAAGCTTATTTAATGGGAAACGCCATTTCCATCACCCTTTACCGCGTATTGGTCTCCCAAAAGAACATGCTGGAGTGGATTCCTTCGGCAGATGTGGAAAAAACGCAAAAAAATACACTGCGCAGTTATGGGTCACAGATGTGGATTCCCACGTTGGGTTGTCTCTGTATTCCGATACTCGTCTATATTCTGGCGCCTGCAGCCTTATATTACAGCCTTTGCTTTGCACTGCCATGGAGCTGCTCACCCTTGATAGCTCATGCGATGAGCAAAGAGAAAAAGAATGCAATCCCACAGCCCTCCACGAAATCTGCGCTGGAGTTACGCAGAATTGCCCGTAAGACATGGCGGTATTTTGAAGAGTTTATGATAGCCCGTACGCATTATCTGCCGCCGGACAGCAATCAGTTGGACCCTCCGCGTGGAATTGCCAACCGAACATCGCCAACGAATATTGGGCTGGGGTTGCTTGCGGTACTGGCTGCTCGAGATTTTGGCTTTATCGGCACCACCGTCATGGTGGAGCTGCTGCAAAAAACCATAGCAACCGTGGAAGCGCTGCCCAAATGGAACGGGCATCTGCTGAACTGGTACGATACCGCAACCCTGCTTGCGCTAAAACCCGAATACATTTCCACGGTCGACAGCGGCAACTACATTGGATACCTGATTACCCTGCGGCAAGGGCTGTTGGAATATCTGAACAGCCCCCTGATCGATTCGCGGTTCGTGGACGGCCTGGAGGACACGCTGACTTGTGCGGGTACGCAGGGCATTGCCCTTGCGCGGCTCAGCGGCATTCGACATGCGGTACCGGAGCCAGGGACTGTGGATTTAGCCGTATGGAACCAGTGTATGAACAATCTGCTGGAGGACGAGCGGTTAACCGCCCTGCCCGACGTAATCTGGCGGGACAAGGCGCGCCGTATGCTGAAACAATTTTCAGAGGAAGCGGCACTGTATTTGCCCGGCAGTCATCTTCTGCTCAGTTTGCCCAACAAGGTTTCCGAGGAACAGAACGTTGCGTATGACAACGATACGCAAACCATGATTACGATGCTTGCGGAAAACCCCAGGCTTAAGGATCTGCCGCAGCAGTATAGGCATATCGCAGGCCGTATGGATCAGCTGATCCGAGAACTACACCGCGGCGGAGCCGACGAGCACCAGCCGATGCTTACATGGTTGGGGCTTGCCAAGCCACAGCTGCTGGCCGCCCACGAACACGCGACCTTGCTGTTAAACCGGATACAAGGATTGGTCAAAACGATTGACGCCCTGATTGACGCCACAGATTTCACTCCCCTATACGCAAAGGATAAACAACTTTTTTCCATCGGATTTCATCTGGAGGATAACAAGCTCACGAATTCCTATTACGATCTGCTGGCTTCCGAGGCGCGGCAAACCAGCTATATCAGCATTGCCAGGGGGCAAGTCCCCCCCGAGCATTGGTTTCGGATGGGCCGAGCGCTGACGATGGTGGATGGTTACAAAGGTTTGGTTTCCTGGACAGGCACGATGTTTGAATACCTGATGCCGCTTCTGATTATGAAAAGCTATCCGAACACGCTGTTGGACGAAACGTATTCCTTTGTCATAAAAAGCCAAATGAAATACGGCAGGCAAAAGGGCGTACCTTGGGGCGTCTCAGAATCGTGCTTCAGCACGCTGGATCGCAATCAGGATTATCAGTATAAAGCCATTGGCGTTCCCTGGCTGGGGCTCAAACGAGGCCTCACGGCGGATATGGTTGTCGCGCCATACGCAACCTTCCTCGCACTGCTGGTACGCCCTGAGGCGGCAATTCGCAATATCCGCAGGCTTCAGGAAGAAGGTTTGGAAGGTTCTCATGGGTTTTATGAAGCGGCGGATTATACGCCGGAACGGTTACTGTTTGAAAACAAGCGAACCCTTGTAAAAAGCTTTATGGCGCACCATCAGGGTATGAGTTTGTTAGCCATGGATGATTATCTGCACCATCATGTTTTGCAGCATCGCTTTTATACCGATGTGGAAATGAACGCCGCACATCTTTTATTGCAGGAGAAAATACCCAATCAGCTTCTGTTTACCAAGGAAATCAAAGAAAAAGCGCTGCCTCTGAAAGATATAGATTTTCAGGAACGTCCCACTCTCCGCAAGTTTACAGGCATCGATTCCCAAATGCCCAACGCACACATCCTTTCCAACGGGAACTATATGGTTTTGCTTACGGACAGGGGAACAAGCCACAGCAAAAACAGGCTGGTCAGCATATCGCGCTGGCGCACGGATACGCTGCTTCATCCTTACGGGATGTTCTTCTATATTCGAAATCATACGACAGATGCCGTTTGGTCTGCCGCATACGCGCCGTTGAACCGTTTACCGGAACATTATGAAGTAACGTTTGCCTCCGATAAAGCCGTTTTTCGGCGTACGGATGGGCAGATTGAAACGATGACCGAGGTCATGGTCGCCTCCGGTGATAATGTGGAGATACGCCGCGTTACGCTGAAAAATTCCGGCGCCGAACCCTGCACGCTGGACATAACCAGCTATTTTGAAGTGGTGCTGGCATCACAATCCTCCGATCAAAATCATACCGCCTTTGGTAACTTGTTCATCGAAACCAGCTTTGATAAGAACCGACATTGCATCATTGCAAACCGCAGGCCAAAATCGGAAGCGGACAAACGGTTATGGGTCGCCAATGCCGCCGTATTGGGAAGCGGTATCCTTGGCGATGTGCAGTTTGAAACCGACCGCATGCAATGGATCGGCCGGGGGCATACGCTCAAAGCGCCTGCAGCAATGGAACGCCATCGAACGCTCTCCGGTACGTATGGCGCTGTGCTGGATCCCGTGATGAGCTTGCGGGCGAAAGTGCAGATCAGGCCCGGGGAAAAGACGGCGATTTCCTTTGTGGTAGCGCTTGGTGAAAATATGGAATTGCTGCTTTCGCTGATCGATAAATACAATACGCCGGCTGCGATTGAGAAAGCTTTTACACTGGCGCTGACCCGAAGCAAAGTGGAAGCCGGATACCTGAATATCAAAGCCGCCGAAATAGAACTGTATCAGAATATGATCCGCGATCTGGTTTTCCTCAGCCCGACACGAAAAGCATATGAACACATCATTGCCAAAAATACACAGGGGCAGCCCTCGCTTTGGAAATACGGCATCTCCGGTGATCTGCCCATCGTACTGATGACCCTTGGTAGAATCGATCACATGACAGTGCTTTACGATGTGCTGAAAGCGCAGGAATACTGGCGATTGATGGATTTGCATGTCGACCTGGTCATCGTCAGCGAAGAACAGTACAGCTATTCGCTTCCTTTGTTTACTCTGGTCAACGATATCGTGCTTTCCAGTCAAACCCATACCCTGACAGAAATGCCCGACGATATTTTTCTGCTGGACAGCAATAGGGTAACGCCTGAGGATCTGGCGCTGCTGCATGCGGCTGCGCATATCATCATTAACGGAAACGGCGAAACGCTGGTAGAGCAGATGAAACGGCCGCAAGCCGCCGCACAACCGCAAGTTCTTCTTGCGAAACCCATGCCGGCAGCTGATTTGCCTGTGCCCCTGAAACAGCCGATCGTGCTGGATGGAAACGGGCTTGGCGGTTTCAGCGTTGATGGAAACGAGTATATCATCCGGCTCGATCCAAACCAAAACACCCCTGCGCCATGGGTGAACGTGATCGCGAACCCTCAGTTTGGTTTCATCGTATCGGAGGCGGGTTCCGGATATGCCTGGATGGAGAACAGTCACGAAAGCAGACTGACTCCCTGGTCCAATGATGCGGTATGCGATAGTCCGGGGGAAGCGATCTACCTGCGGGATACCGATACCGGCGCGATGTGGTCGCCCACGCCTATGCCTGTTCGGGAGGATGAACCCTATCTCATACGCCACGGATTTGGATATACGGTGTTTGAGCACAACAGCCATGGCCTTACGCAGGAACTGACGCAGTTTGTGCCTATGGATGCGTCGGTGAAGATTGGTCTGCTCCATCTGCACAATACAACGGCAAGGCAGCGCAGCATCGCCATAACGTATTATGTACAGCCAGTGCTGGGGGGGAACGTGCAGGATACCGCGCTGCATGTTGCATCCAGCATCACGGTTTCCGGCGCAATGCTGCTTGAAAACCGATATGACGGAAATTGGACAAGCAAGGTCTGCTTTGTGAGCGCATCCATGGACATCACGTCTTTCACCGGCGACCGGGCAAGCTTCTTTGGCAGCGGGGATATGGCTGCGCCGGATGCGCTCATGGCTACCGCCCTTTCAGAGGATGTAGGCGTGGCTCTTGATCCCTGTGCCGCGATACAGGGGTACCTGACGCTTGCTCCGGGAGAAAAACGGGAAGTCGTCTTTTTACTGGGTGTGGCAGAAGGAAACCTTTCGGCGGATACGATGATCGGACGCTATGGAACGCCGGAAGGCGCACACAACGCCCTGACAGAAGCCATGTACTTTTGGAAGGCAAAAATCAGCACGGTACAAGTCAATGTGCCCAGCGTCGCCATGAAGAGGATGCTTAACGGCTGGCTGCAGTATCAGGTCATCTCGTGCCGTTTATGGGCAAGAACGGGTATTTACCAATCCGGAGGCGCATTTGGCTTTCGGGATCAGCTGCAGGACTGTCTTGCAGTTGCGGTTATTTGGCCGGAGGCAGCGCGCAAGCAAATCCTCCTGCACGCCAGGCATCAATTTGTGGAAGGCGACGTGCTGCACTGGTGGCATGGCCCGCTTGGAAAGGGCACTCGCACCCGCGTTTCCGACGATTTTTTATGGCTGCCCTATGTCACGGCTGAATATGTTCGTATCACGGGAGACGCTGCAATATTGGATGAAGATATACCCTTTTTGGAAGCTCCGGTACTGCAAGCGTTTGAGACTGAACGATATAGCGCTCCCGGCTTGTCAGGTACAACGGCTACGCTTTTTGAGCATTGTCTGCGGGCGGTGGAAAGGGCGCTGCGTTTTGGCGTACACGGGCTGCCTTTCATGGGTTCGGGCGACTGGAACGACAGCATGAATACTGTCGGCAATCGCGGATTGGGGGAAAGCGTCTGGTTAGGCTGGTTTTTAACCACTATCCTGGATAAGTTCGCGCCGCTGTGCCGCGCCCGGCAGGATAGCGCAAGAGCGGACCGATACGAGCAGCTTAGCAAGGATCTGGTGTCAAATATCGAACAATCCGCATGGGACGGCAACTGGTACCGGCGGGCATATTTCGACAATGGCGTTCCTTTGGGTTCCGAACAAAACAGCGAATGCAGGATCGACTCCATTGCGCAGTCCTGGGCGGTTATCTCCGGCGCGGGTAACCCGGACAAAACCCTACAAGCCATGCATTCGCTGGAAGATCACCTTGTGCTGCGTAAGGATGGCATTATCTTGCTGCTTACGCCTCCGTTTACGGACGGGGAAATGGAACCCGGTTATATTAAGGGATATGTCCCAGGGGTTCGCGAAAACGGCGGACAGTATACCCATGCCGCCGCATGGGCGATTACCGCCTTTGCGCTGCTTGGCAAAGGGAATAAAGCCGAAGAACTTTTTGAACTCATCAGCCCCATCAATCATACCCATGACGAAAGAGGGTATTCGCGGTATAAGACAGAGCCCTATGTCATGGCTGCGGATGTTTATGCGGTTTACCCCAACGAGGGGCGCGGTGGTTGGTCTTGGTATACCGGCGCCGCCGGCTGGATGTACCGGACGGGGCTGGAAGCCATTCTCGGGTTTCAGAAAAACGGCGATACGCTGGTGATGGAGCCTTGCATTCCCGCCAAATGGCAGCGATATGCCATCCAGTACCAGTACATGGATACCCAATATGCCATTCTCGTGCAAAACCCGGATGGCATCTGTAAGGGAGTCAGAGAGGTTCTCTTGGACGGACAGCTTTTGCAAGGCAACGCAATCCCGCTGGTCAATGACGGTAGCACGCATGAGGTGGAAGTGCTCCTGGGTGAAAGGGAACGAGCCGATCAACCCGATTAATCTGCACTCACATCTATGTCCCCACCCCGATGTCTTCAGTCCATCGGTACAGGTGTATTTTACGCATGAAAATGAACGTGGGTGCATCATCACACGATTTCCGTTTCAGCGTGCACCCAGCAACGATTGTATCAATATTAGCAGCCTCTTCCAGCATCAAACCCCTATGAAACAAAGGTTTCATAGGAGTTTTACTTTACTCATCCCGCACTTTTTCCCGCACTTTTTCGAGAACCGATAAATCGATTGCCGCCAATACTCAGCCGGGCAAGTAGGTTCAAGTCCTGTTTCCCGCACCAAACAAGAAACGGCCAGAGATGGCCGTTTCTTGTCGTAGCCCTCTATTTATATAGGTTTCAGCGTTTCAAATATTTCACTTTGCAACCAGCAACTTCTGTTCTGTGTCATATATTTAAGAAATAATATGACACGCGATATGACATGAAAATAGTTTGCGATAAACTCCACTATCACCTAGAAACTTATAAAATGTTTTTATCTTGAACAATGACATAATATTCTGTACAATAAAAGTAATATAACATTTCATTCAACTTTTAGCATTATTGGAAGCGATTACTATAGGGTGTTAGGATGAAGAAAAAAAGGCCGTCAGTATTAATTAATGAACAGCGTACTGAGCAAGGAAATTTCAGACTGCAATGGTTAGGGCTTGTCCTTATCCCATTAATTGTTCTTATAATTGCAAATATTCCAGTATATTATACTTGGATACAAGGTCTTGTTAATGTTAACCAGCAAGCAGCTGTAGTGGCTACTTCTTTTATGATACCATATACACACAGAACAAATGGCAATGTAAGATTTGAAAATATAGGCCCTATAGCTGCAGAGAATGTTACTGCTTCAATTACAATATCTTCTTTAAGAAAAGAATGGGTAAATGTAGTCAATGATATCAGTGATTTTTCTTTTAAAGTTCTCCCTCCCAATGTAAATGTGGAAATGGAATATTCAAATAGAGAAATACAATTTGATATGCTAGAAATAACTGGTAATAAAACTGTGATTTTTAAAACCGATACGCTGGGCGCTAATAAGTACTTTAACGTTCAAGTCAGAATAAATAATACCACAGATTTATTAGCATATGGCATGTAAAGACCTGTTATAATTACATCTAATCAATCTTATAATTTCGATATTGTAGCCATACTACAAGATTATATTGATAGTGCATATAGTATTGCTTCTTTTAAAGCATATATCGATGCAGATAATGATTCGAATTTCGGGGAGGAATTCAGCTTTAATTTATGTTCATATTATTTGTGGGGAGGAGTAACCGATAAATATTACGTCAGTAATGGAAAAGCAATATGGGAAGGTACGCTAATTATTGAACTATATTATCCAGAAACTACTAACTTCGACACATCGCAGATCTCTATTGATGTTGAAGATCCTAAGCGTGATGATATAGAACAAATTTCATTTTTTGTTCATTGTCCTGAGTAAAAAATTATAACGCTAGATAGCATGCGAGCAACAATTTGCCTTTAATACCATCCTGGGAAGCGATATAAGATAAGTCTTTATTTAGCAGATATCAATCTACCCAAATAAACAAAAAGCATTTAATAAACTGCACGAATAATTCCCACACTGTAGGTTTACAATACATCTTGGACAATGTGGAGGAAAAAAGGAGGAAGGACGAAGCAAGATCAGTTATAGTGGAGTTGCGGCAACACAAGCTGAAAGGAGCCTCATCCTTCATGGACAGTATAACGCAGGATATGAAGTATCGGCAATCCCTGATCCACTACGCACAGAAATATGGCGTAAGCCGTGCGGGCAGGAAGTACAACAAAAGCCGATCCTACATCTACTTCTGGCTCAACCGTTACGACGGCAGTATTGAATCTCTTCGTCCACGGTCCAAACGCCCGCATTATCATCCAAACCAACACACGGAAGCCGAGATCAAGCTCATCACGGATATGCGGCGAAGAAACCCAAGGCTTGGTTTGACTGAGTTGTGGTTCCGATTGCGAAAAAGAGGGTATACCCGCAGGCCGGAGAGCCTGTACCGGGTGATGCAGCGTAAAGGCATGTTTCCAAAGGAGAAGCCAAAACGAAAGTGTATTCCCAAGCCTTATGAGCAAATGCGTTACCCGGGGGAGCGCATTCAGGTAGACGTGAAGGTGGTTCCCATACGCTGTATCGCCAATTCCGGTCTGCGTTTGTATCAGTACACCGCCATCGATGAGAAGACCAGGTTGCGGTTTCTGGGCGCTTACGAGGAACAGAGTACTTACTCGTCCGCTGATTTCGCAGAGCGTGCCATTGCTTGGTTTGAGCGGCGAGGAATAGCGGTTCAATGTGTGCAAACAGACAATGGATTTGAGTTTACCAACCGGTTTTCCAGCAGCAAGCGGAATATTCCAACGCTCTTTGAAACGACGCTGGCACGTTACGGGATACGGCACAAGCTGATCCGCCCCTACACACCAAGGCACAACGGCAAGGTGGAGCGCAGCCACCGCGAGGACCAGAAGCGGTTCTATGCTTCCCACTCGTTTTACTCCCTCGCCGATTTTGGTGGGCAGCTCGCTGCCCACCAATCCAGAAGCAACATGCTTCCCATGCGTCCACTTGACTGGTTATCCCCTTTGGACTTCTTTCGTAACCATTCTGTCCAATATGTTTGACAAACCTACAAATTTGATCCATACATAACACATGGTAATCGTTTTCTTTGTGATAAATCGTTGAACTTATACCCATGTGGGTTCAAATTCAACGATGCCTGTTCAACGATTGGGTGCAGAATTGCTCCCTTCAAGCGTTTTTAATATACAAATCAGCTTGCAAACCCCAAAGCAGTATCAAAGACGTACTTCTCATATCACCTGAAACCCTTATATATCAAGACTTTCATTCTTATATCAAAAACCATCTACCGATAAATCTCGCTTTATCAATAGATGGTTACTGTTATGGTACGCCCGACTGGGTTCGAACCAGCGACCTACAGAGTCGGAGTCTGTCACTCTATCCAGCTGAGCTACGGGCGCTTATGGGACGAAGATTATTGTAGCCCAAGCCATATCCATTGTCAAGCAACGCACTCTGTTTATTGGGTGTTTTGTTGTACGGATGCCAGCGCATGCATTGTGATTCCGCTTTGATATGGTCCGCTTATTATCTGGTTTTAGATCATAATATCCAATCATACGTTGTTAATAAGCCATTATCCACTGCCTTTCACAAACCATCCATTGCCGTCCATCCGTTATCAATCTCCCGTGATCAATCATCCATTATTCGCATACTATTATCCATTATCCTCGTACCATTATCCCCATATCGTTATCCTCATATCGTTATCCATTGTCCGATTGGCTCAGCAACTGTATTGATGCCAGGCATTTTCTGTGTAAAATTGTATTGAAATTACATATTGTGTAATGTTATATTTTGTGTATCGTTAAGCACGCCCGAAACACCCGGCAGGCAAAACGGCAGGCCGACAGGAGGACACTATGGAAACCATCACGCTGCACACCAAACAGGATCTGGATATTTACGTCAATCCGCAGCGGCAGAACATCCTGCGCCGCATGCGCATTGCGGGCGAGCCGATGACCCCCAAACAGCTGTCCGATCAGATCGGGATCTCCCCCTCGTCCATACAGCACCACATCAAAAAGCTGCTGTCCATCGGCGTGGTGGAACTGGACCGCAGCGAGCTGATTCACGGCATCGTCGCCCGGTATTACCGGCTTTCGCCCAAGACGATCAGCATCGGTTTGGGGCTGGAGGCCGATCATCAGGAGCAGCGCATGGCCGTGCTGCAAAACGATATGGCCCAGCTGTTTTCCGGCTTCGTCCATTACTGCGAACATGGCTATCCCACCGTAAAACCGGGCGAGCCGTTCGGCGATATGTCGTACGGCATCCTGCATTTGGAACCGGAGCAGGTCAAAGAACTGTATGCGATAATCCATGATTTCATCCAGACCCACGAAACCAAAACCCCCTCAAGCCAGGCCTGGGAATACGCGCTGATCGCCTATCCCATCGATGAGGTGCACCCATGAACGGAGCCATCCAGCTGATTTTCTTCGGGCGTATGCTGGCGGTAGGCATTATCTCGCCCGTGCTGGCTCTGATGCTGATGGCGCATGGGGCGACCATCGAAACCGTGTCCCTGCTGATCGGCGTCTACTCCGCCACGGTCATCGCGGCGGAGTTCCCCAGCGGGGTGCTGGCAGACCTGTTTGGGCAAAAGCAGGCGTTTCTGCTCTCCGTGTTGTTTGCTGTGCTCAGCTTTGTGCTGGTGCTTTTCTCCCGGTCAATGTGGGTACTGATAGCCGCCATGGTTGCCACGGGGCTATCCCGCGCGTTTTCATCCGGTACGCTGGATGCGCTGGCCGTTAACCTGGCACAGGCACGCGATGAACACGCGCTGCTGAAAATCACCTCCCGCTTTTCCATGCTGGAAAGCGCGGGGCTTGCCCTGGGCGCGCTGATGGGCGGCCTGATGGCGGGGATCGGAGACGGATACATCGTCAACATTGCCGCCAATATCGCGCTGTACGCCCTGCTGTTTTTCGGCGCTCTGTTTTTCATCCACGAAAACAAGCCCGTCCGCAGGACTGTGGAACGCAAACCGCTGCACTCGCTGATCAACGGGCAGATCAAGCAAAGCATCGCCTTCATCCTGCAAAAGGGCATTGTGCGCGCCATTCTGGTGCTGTCGGTGGCAACAGGGTTCGCGCTGATCTCCGTGGAAGCCTACTGGCAGCCGACTTATACCGCATTCAACCCTCCCGCCTGGACGCTGGGGCTGGTCAGCTTCGCGGGCTTTGCCAGTGTCATGGCGGGCACCAAGCTGATTACGGTTTTTATGAAAAGACAAAAAAGCCGCGTCGCCCCGGCTTTCCTCCTGATGCGGGCGTTGCTCGGGGTTGGGCTGATCGGCCTGTTTTTTGCCACGCACGCGCTTTCGTTCATCGGCGTATACATGCTGAGCTACTTTTTTCTGGGCGGCAGCAGTGTGGCGGAAAGCACGCTTATCCACCGCTGTGTGCAGGACGACCAGCGCTCCAGCATCCTGTCCCTGTTCTCGTTCATCGTGCAGATCGGCGGCATTCTTGCTTCGGGCGCCGGGTATTTCGTCAGCAAAGGCGGCGATTACCGGCTGATGTGGCCGCTCTCGGGCGCGCTGCTTGTTGTGTGCGCCGCTTCTCTGATGCGGACCGCGCGCATACACAAAACAGGGCGGCGCACATCGCCCGCCCGGATATAATGTTGTTTTGTGCTATTGCTTTTCCTTGAGCAGATCCCGGATCTCCGTCAGCAGTACCACATCCTGCGGCGGCACAGCGGGAGCGGCAGACTTCGCTTCTTCCTTTTTCTTGAATCTGGACAGCAGCTTGACCACAAAAAACACGGACAACGCGATCAGGAAGAAATCAATCACCGTTTGGATAAAGGTTCCGTAGAGAATGGCAACCTCCGCCGTATCGCCCGCGGCGGGCGCGAGCACCAGCTTGAGCCCGGAAAAATCAATCCCGCCCACAAGCAAGCCGAGCACCGGCATGATCACATCGTTGACCAGAGAGGTCACAATTTTTCCAAACGCCGCGCCGATGATCACCGCCACCGCTAAATCCATCACGTTGCCCTTGATGGCAAATTCCTTAAATTCCTTCCACATACTGTAGCCTCCCCTCCTACTTTGTTATAGTATATCATAGTCGCACGGCGGTCTGGAAGAAGGTTTGCCTGCTTTTCGTCCGCCATTTACCATGATTGGATTTGACACGGACCGGCCAATCCGCTTACTATGAAGGAAGATATGACTGCAAACGGAGGAATGAGAAAAATGAAACGTGTCGCATTGGTCACAGGCGCTTCATCAGGCATCGGGCAGGCCGCGGCGGAACGGTTTTCCGCGGAGGGCTTCACTGTGTATGCGGCGGCCCGCAGCATGGACAAGCTGCAGGCGTTCGCCTCGCGTACGATCATCCCCATCGCGCTTGATGTAACGGACGACGCCTCCATGCAGGCCTGCGTGCAGCAGATCTTGGCCGATGAAGGGTTTATCGATGTGCTGGTCAACAACGCGGGCTACGGCTCGTTCGGCGCGGTGGAGGATATCCCCATGGAGGAAGCCCGCCGCCAGCTGGAGGTTAACCTGTTTGGGCTGGCGCGGATGACGCAGCTGGTGCTCCCTTCCATGCGCGAGGCCTGCAGCGGCCGGATTATCAATATCGCGTCCATGGGCGGGCGCATCTGGGTACCCTACGGCGCGTGGTACAACGCCACAAAGTTCGCCGTGGAGGGCTTTTCGGCCAGCCTGCGGCTGGAGCTGGAGCCCTTCAATATCAATGTCGTCATTATCGAGCCCGGCAGCATCCGCACCCCATGGAGCGGCATTGCCGCCCGGCACCTGCGGGCCTCCGCCGAAAATGGCCCCTATGCCGCCGATGCCGAGCGATCGGCCGATAATCTGGAGCGGGTGTACCGTTCCCGGTTTGCCACCGAGCCGGAGGTTATCGGCCGCTGTATTGTGAAGGCCGCCACGGCCGCCCGCCCCCGCACACGCTATTTGCTGGGGTTTGGGGCCAAGCCCATGGTATACCTGCAAAAGTTTCTGGGCGACAGGGTGTATGATACACTGGTGCGCAATATTCTGTAATCACTGCTCAGGGAAACACAAAACCGCTCTGCCATCACGCAGGGCGGTTTGTTATATCCCGAAATGGCTGTCCATTTCACTCACTCAATCGCAACCTCGTACGGCCAGTCGGCAATGCCGCCGAAATCGTACACCCGGGTATAGCCCAGCCTTACCAGCAGGTTGGCCGCCGCACGGGACCGGCCGCCGCTCAGGCAGTATACGAGGATTTTCGCGTTGCGTTCCGGCAGAAGCCCCGGCGCCTTTTCCGCCACACTGCCCACAGGCAGGGATTTCGCGCTGCGGATGTGCCCGGATTTATACTCAAACGGCTCCCGCACATCCAGCAAAGTGACGGCTTCGCCCGAGTCTATAATATCCTTCGCTTCCCGCGCGCTGATCTTGTGATAACCCGTCCCGGTTCCGCTGAACCGGGTTCTGTCCAGCACGGCAGTTGCGGATTCGGCTGATGCGCCGGATATCAGGGTAAGGTTCTTCCAAAAAGGTTTCCGTATATTCTTCAATGCCATAGGGCTTGCTCCCTTCTTCATCAGCGGTATCACCGCTTATAAAAAGGATACCCCATGCCCGGCAACATGAAACCGCCGCTGTGTCAGGGTTTTCCGGCAGCCATCGCCGGGCAGGAACAAAGGCTGCGGCCGTTCAGCCGTTTTTGCGTTAGTCCTGCCGCTCGTACAGGGTGCAGATCACATTTCCGTAGCTTTCAATGGCAAACAGCGGCCGGTAGGTTTCTCCCGGCCATTTCTGGTAGATCTGCGCATAGGTGCTGTTGGAAAACAGATACGGCGGTTGGTCCTCCTCTGTCACCGTCACCGTGGTGCGGATGGCGTTGGGCAGCATCTTTTCACACTGTTGCAGGCTGAACAGGCTCATGGGGTCGCCGCCGCCGATCACCAACGGCAGCAACGGGCTGCGGTCGCCGTTTTCTACGAGCAGCAGCATGGCGTTGAGCGTGGACACCTCCCAGTAATCCAACTCAAACTCGCCCTGCACCTCGCCGGCCAGCTCATTGTAATACGCGTATTCATAGGGATAGTTGCGCGCAATGCCGATCCCCTGCCAGAGAAAAACCCCCGCCAGCGCCGCCACGCCGATGATTTTGCCCGCCTGCCTGCGGCCCAACAGCCGTTGGAGCACCAGCAGCCCGAACCCCGCCATCACCACGATCGGGCCGTACAGAAAGTAAAAATGCCGCCAGCCATTGTACATCAGCGGCTGCGCCAGCACCGCGTAGGCAAACGGCACGGCGAATAAAAGCATCATCGCCAGCAGCGCGGGCCTGCGCCCGTCGCCCGTAACGCACAGGTACACCGCATATCCCGCGCCCAGCGCCGCCAGCGCCAGCACCGGAATGGGCGTCGTAAAGGCAATCAGGGTGGGCAAGTAGCTGTGCGGCAGCTTGAGGCCGTTGGCCGGGTCATACGCCGCCCCCTTGAAAATCACCAGACCATCCCAGCGTGAAAACGCGGCGGTATTGTGCAGCAAATGCTCAATAAACCCGGAGGGATTGACCAGGAACGCGGGCGTGCACAGCACATAGACCGCGGCAAAGCTCAGGATGGCCCATAGCCCCTTGCGCAGCGTTTTCCCGTTCAGCTCATGGCGGATCGCCAGCGTCACAACAGCGGCGGCGCCCATCACCCCGAAAACGAAAAACCCGATGATTCGGATATTGGCCGCCAGCGCCCCCGCCAGCCCAAACCACAGCGCGCGCCGCACCGTAGGCCCTTGCCACAGGCGGATTCCCGCCGCAATCGTCCACAGCGTAAGGGACAGCAGCAGGATATCCTTATTGTTGTAGTGCCCCTCCGCGAAAAAGCGGGGCGACAGATAAAGCATCAGTGCCGTGGCGCAGGCAATCAGCCGGTTTGCGCTCAGGCTGCGCATCATGGCGTACACCGAAACCACACCCACCATGAACCAAAGCCAGGTATAGGCATGCCACAGGATGTTAAACAGATAGGGGTTGGTATCCTTCACTTTAAGCAGTGGTGCGGCTGGGTAATAAACGGCCTGTCCATGATCCATCTCAATGCTCTGGGTAATGCTGCGGATCCCCAGCTCGTCGTACCCCCGCGCCTGATCACTGTCGGGGCCGAATAACAGCACCGCGTACTCCTTGAGGTTTTCCTGCAAAATCACCTGTTCGGAGGGCCCGTCCAGCAGCATGCCATAGCCCGCGGAAGCGATAAGGCCCACGCACGTCAGCACGGTAAAAAACACCGCGGCCCACCGGGCCGATACACGTTTACTCATTCTCTGTCCCCTGCGGCGGCACGGCCGCCGCGTAAATTTCGCACACCGGCCAGCCGTAACTTACCGTCTCCGCGGCAAGCGCCATCCCATCGGCGGGCTGCCAACCGCTGTAGCGCGTATAGGTCGGGTTTGCCAGTGTAAACATCGCGTCCGGGTCCGCCTGCGGCAGCACGGTCAGGCGCTGCCGCTGTTCCTCCGGCAGCACGGCGGCGGCATACGTAAGCCCCGTCTGCGCCCAGCCGTCTGCGCCCGTTATACTGATCTCTCCCTGCGTTTGCTCAAGCAGGGTATCCAGCGTTTGCAGAACCGACACGTTCCAGTAATCCATCTCCATGGTATCCGGGATCGATTTCCCGGTCAGCAGCGCGTTATAATAGGTATACTGCGTAGGATGGTTCACAATCATACCAACGCCCGTACTGCCCATCAACACCGCCAGCAGCGCCGCGCCCGCACGGGCAAAAACCGGTTTGCGCAGACCCCTGAGGGCGCTCCCCACCCGCCGCAGGCCATAGGCCGCCAGCACCAACAGCGGCGCCATCATAAAGTAATAATGCCGCCAGCCGTTGTACAGGGTGGGCCGCAGCGCCATCACCGCCAGCATCGGCACCAGCCACAGCGCCGTGCATAGCGCCAGCAGCGCCGCTGTGGCGTCGCGGAACAGCCCGCGGCGGTGTTTTACAAGATAGTGCAAGGCATAGCCCTGCCCCACGGCCATCATCGCCAGCAGCCACAGCGGGGTTGTGACCAACACCATATACGGCAGATAGTAAAACGGCAGCGCCGCACGCTGATACCCGAACACCGTTCCCCGAAACAGCACATAGCCCGACCAGCGGCTGAAGCTGCGCGCGTTCTGCACGGCGTATGCCAGATAGCCGGGGATGTCCGGCCACATGGCGGGCGTCAGCAGCACCCAGAAGGCGAAAAACGAAACGAGCGCCGCGGCCGCCGCCATCCACGCGCCCCGGTCCATCCGCTTTTGGGCCAGCAGCCGGGCGAGCGCCAGCAGCGCGCACAGGCCAAACAGGAACAGCCCGATAATCTTGGTGTTGGCCGCCACCGCCCCGACCAGTGCAAACAGCACGGCGCGCCCCACAGTCGGCTTCTCCCACAAGCGCATCATCAGCCACAGCAGCAGCAGCAGCAGCGACAGCAGCACCATATCCTTGTTGTTGTAGTGTCCCTGTGCAAACAGACGCGGCGACATTATAAAAAACAGCACCGCCGCGCAGCGCCCGACGGGTGATAACCCTACCCGCCCCGCAAGCTGATACAGCGCCGCCACGCCCGCCATCATCCACAGCCAGGTGTACCCATGCCACAGCCGCATGCGCGCCGCCGCGGACAGGCCGTTGTTCATCACCAAAAGCGCGGCGGGGTAATAGGCGCTTTCCCCGTGATCCTTTTCAATGCTTTGGGAAATCCGCCCGTCCTCCGGCTGCGCGATATCGGACAGCAGCGCAAGCCGCCCCTCCAGCCCAAGCTGGGCCGCGTACTCATTGATATTCATCCGCAGGATGTCCTGCTCCCAGGGCTCATCCCACGACAGGCCGTAATCCAGACCCGTCCAAACGCCCAGCGCCAGCAACAGCAAAAAAAAGAGCGCCGCAAAGAGCCTGGTACTCTCGGTTGTCAATCGCTTTTTCAGCATACGGCGTCCTCCCCGTCTCCTGCATGGTGTCATTGTAGCACAGGCATCCGGGGATGACAAGATTGACAGGCCTTGCTCCGGTTTCTATAATGAAGGGAAACCGGATTCCCGTTCCCCACCTCACGTTCTGAAAGGAGCGCATCTCATGAATACCACCCAGGCCATCCGCGCCCGCCGGTCCATCCGCAAGTATCAGCCGGGCGTTGTCATTCCCCAGGAGCATATTGATTTAATGCTGGAAGCCGCCATGTGCGCGCCCAGCGCCCGCAACACCCGCCCCTGGAGCTTTATCGTGATCGAAAGCGCCGAGGTGCGCCAGAAAATTGTGGACGGCACCAACGCCAACCGGTTTTTGAACGACGCCTCCCTAGCCGTGGTGATCTGCGGCGACCCGGGCACCCCGCAGGGCGCAAGCCGGGAAGGGTTCTGGTCCCAGGATTGCGCGGCCGCCACGCAGAACCTGATGTTACAGGCCGTGGAGCTGGGCTACGGCACCTGCTGGTGCGGCGTATACCCTGGCGCGCGCACCCCCGTGATCACGGATATTCTGGGGCTTACGAACGAGGTTCCCCTGTCGCTGATCGCCATAGGCGTTCCTGCCGAAGCGCCCGCCACCAAAGGGTTTTACGATAAGGCGAGAGTGCGGTATATCCGGTAATCCGATTTCACTTTCCAAAACCCGTTTATCCTATCCACAGCAAGCAGCTTGCTTTTCTATTTCTTTGCGCATTACATATTCTCAGGAAATATCTTTTGAGGTGACAGCATGATGGACGGCTCCCCCATCGTTCGCTTTGATCACGTATCCGTGCGCTACCCCAACGCGCTGGCAAACGATGACGTTAGTCTGGAAATCCGGCAGGGCGAGGCCTTTGCATTGGTCGGCGAAAACGGCGCGGGCAAATCCACGCTGATGAACGTGCTCTACGGCCTTGTGCGCCCCACGCTGGGAGAGGTTATCATCAAGGGGCGGAAAATTTCGTCCCATCACGATCCGATGCGCGCCATGGCTATGGGCGTGGGCATGGTGCACCAGCACTTCAAGCTCGTGCCCAGCTTTACCGTGGCGCAGAACATTGCGCTGGGCTCGGAGCCGCTGAAAAATCTGGTATTCTACGACCAGAAAAAGGTCAGCCGCGAGGTGCTGGCCGTGAGCGAGCGCTTCGGCCTGCCCGTGAACCCGGACGATGTGGTGGATGAGCTGAGCGTGGGGCTACAGCAGCGCGTGGAAATTTTAAAGGCGCTCCACCGGGGCGCGGATATACTGGTGCTGGACGAACCCACCGCCGTGCTCTCCCCCGACGAATGCGACGAGCTGTTTGCCGTGCTCCGCGGCATTGTGAAAGAGCAAGGCATGACCGTAATCCTGATCACCCACAAGCTGCACGAGGTGATGCAGTTTTCCGACCGCGTGGGCGTGATGAAGCAGGGAAGGCTGGAAGGCATCGTCAACACCGCCCAAACCAGTGAAAAGCAGCTCGCCGCCATGATGGTCGGGCGCGAGGTGCTGTTCCGCGAGCTGCGCACAGGCGAGCCCTCCGCGCGCGAGGTGCTGCGGCTGGAGGGCTTGCAGGCGCTGGACGACCGCGATCTGCCCGCCGTGAAGGGCATTGACCTGACCGTGCACGCGGGCGAGATTGTGGGCGTATGCGGCGTGGAGGGCAACGGGCAGACCGAGCTCACCGAATGCATTATGGGCATGCGGCCCCAAAGCGGCGGCGAGGTATATTTGAACGGCCTCAACATCAGCCGCCTGAACCCCCGGGAGATCCGCCGTATGGGCGTGAGCTATATTCCAGCCGACCGCGTGCGCACCGGGCTGTCCGCCGAGGCAACGGTGATGGAAAACCTGCTGGTGGGCAAGCAGCGGCGCGGGGAGTTTTGCGCGTTCGGCATCCAGTTTCGCAAACGGCGCGCCAATGCCTATGCGCGGGAGCTGTCGGAGGCGTTCGATATCCGCGCCGGGGGCGTCGATATCCCGATGAAAAGCCTCTCCGGCGGCAACATGCAAAAGGCCGTTATCGCGCGGGAGTTTTCCTTTGATACACCCGTGCTGATCATCAACCAGCCCACGCGCGGCGTGGACATCGGCGCGATTGAGTTTATCCACGAAAAGATTCTGCAGAAGCGGGCCGCTGGCTGCGCCATATTGCTGGTAAGCGCGGACCTGGACGAACTGTTCCGCCTGTCCGACCGACTGGTGACGCTATATGAGGGACGGCTTACGGGGCAATTTGCAAACGGCAGCATCGGCAAGCAGGAAATCAGCTACTATATGACCGGCGGACGGCAGGAGGTGGAGGCGTGAAAAAGCTCAGGCTTCCCCCCGCGCTGCGGGCGCTGATGATGATCAAGCCCAAACAAAAGCTCACCGCGCAATACCTGCTGTCGCTGCTGATTGCGGTCACGCTGGCCTTTCTGGTCGGCGCGGGCATCATGCTGCTGTGCGGATACGATCCTGTTGCCTGCTACGCGGCGCTGTTCAAGGGCGCGCTGGGTAAGCCCCGCGCCCTGGGCAACACGCTGGCCAAAACCGTCACCCTTTGTCTTACGGGCCTTGCGATGAGCGTGGCGGCCAAGGCGGGCATCTTCAACGTGGGCGGCGAAGGACAGCTGTATTTCGGCGGCATCGCCGCGGCGGCCGTCGGTGCAGGCATGGCGGGCTCGCCCGCCTGGGTGATCATCGGCTGCGCGCTGCTGGCAGCCCTGGCGGCGGGCGGCGCGTACGCGTGGGTGCCCGGCATCCTCAAGGTGAAGTGGAAGGTGGACGAGGTGGTTACCACCATCCTGTTAAATTCCGCCGCCATCTACTTTTGCAGCTATCTGGCCAATGGCCCGCTGAAAACCTCCGAGCGCGGCATCTCCTCCGGTACGGACAGTGTGGCTGCCTCGTTTTCCCCGCTGATCCGGCTGAGCAACCTGAACGGCAGCGTATACGTCGCCATTGTGGCTGCGCTGATCATCTGGTATCTGATGTCGCGCTCTACGACGGGCTTTGAAATGAAAATCACGGGTACCAACCGCCGCTTTGCCGAGTACGGCGGCATCCGCGCCGACCGGCTGATGATCGCGGGGATGGTGCTGTCCGGCATGCTGTGCGGGCTGGTGGGGATGATCGAGGTATTCGGCATTCACAAGCGGTTCATCACCAACCTTTCCAACGAGTACTATTTCGACGGCATGCTGGTCGCCATGATCATGCGGTATCAGCCCATGGGCGTCATCCTGATGAGTTTTTTCTTTGCCATTCTCAACATCGGCAGCTCGGCAATGGAACTTTCGGCGGGCATCTCCAGCGAGGTCATCCTGATTGTGCAGGCCGTGATCATCTTCTTCATGGCGGCCGAGGGCGGCATCCGCCAGTCGCTGCACGCCTGGGCGGCCAAGCGCAGGGTGCGGCGCGCGCATGCGGGGGAGGCGGGCATATGAGCGAGGTATTCAATCTGCTGCTTTTGCAGAACACGCTGAGAACCGCCACACCCGTGGTGCTGTGCGCGCTGGGCTGCCTGATGACCGAGCGTGTGGGCATTATGAACATCGGCGTGGAGGGCATGATGCTCATGGGCGCTTTCTTCGCGGTGCTGGGCAGCTACCTGTACGGCAGCTGGGTGATGGGCATCGTGTTTGTGGTAGCGCTTGGCATTGTGCTGGGGCTGTTCTACTATGTGTTTTCCATCAAATTCAAAAGCGACGAGTTTGTGATCGGCGTAGCGCTGAATATATTGGCGGGCGGGCTGACGGTATTCCTGCTGCGCACGCTGTTCGGCGTCAAGGGCTCGTTCTCCGGCCCCGGCATTGTGCCGCTACCCACACTGCGGTTTGCGTGGCTGGAGGGCATTCCGGTGCTGGGCACGCTGCTGAGCGGCAACACACTGCTGGTGTACGTCAGCTGGATTCTGGTGCTCTTATGCTGGCTGCTGCTGTATAAAACGCCGCTCGGGTTTCACCTGCGCGCCTCCGGCGAAGCGCCGGAAGCCCTGCGCGCATCCGGCAGGAACCCCGACCGCATGAAGATGCTCGCCTCCGTGCTGTGCGGCATTCTGGCGTCGCTTTCCGGCGCGCACCTGAGCCTTGGCTACCTGACCATGTTTTCCGAAAACATGAGCGCCTCGCGCGGGTTTGTGGCCGTGGCGTGCGTCATCTTCGGCGGCGGCAATCCCCCGCGCGTGTTTCTGGCCGCCCTGCTGTTCGGCTTTATCGATGCGCTGGGCCTGCGCCTGCAGCGCTACATCCCCTCCGATATCACCTCCATGGCCCCTTATGTGGTCACGGTTGTGATGATGGTAGTGGTGGTGCTGATGAAGAACAGGAAGAAAAAGGTGCGGCGGGAGGAGCTGTAAGGCGCTGTATACGGCACGCTATGAACAAAACTTTCCAAACAGGATGGGTGCAGGGATGCCTCCCCTGCCGGGGATTGTGACGGAATCATAAAACCTTGCGGCACAGCACATGGAAAAGCGAACGAACAATGCCGCAAGCGCTATGAGGCGGGCAAGGATAACGACCCAAAGCGGATGTTGAACAAACAGAAACCGGGGCTGCCGCATTGATACGGCAGCCCCGGTCCATTTCGATCTGTTTATGCTATCAAACCCTTGGAAGAAAGCCGCGGAAAGACGAGGCATGCGCATGCTTTGCGCACGTTTTCCCGCTACTCCTCAGCCTTGAACACCTGAATGGTCAGCACCCCTTCGCCGGTTGTTTCGGCCAGGATGCGGATGGGAAAATCGTAATCATTCTGGAACAAAAAGTTCAGGGTGTCGCTGCCCACGGCGGCGTCCTGGTGCATGGGCAGATAGCGCGCGCAGGCGGGGCCGTGCGGGCGGCGGTACAGGATGGTCACCCCTGGCAGCTGGCGCAAGGCGTTGTACAGCGTGGACGAACTCTGGCAGGTACCACCGCCGTAGCCGGGCTGTGCCTCGCCGTTCACCAGTACCGGCGCGGGAAAATAGCCGTTGTCCTTTTTGTAGGGGCCGATCTGTTCGTTAAAGTTCAGGCTCTCGCCCGGCTGCATGACGCGGGTCATGGATTCGCAGGAGCGCATGATGTTTTTCACGCGTCCGTCGTTCAGCTCCGAGCCGTTGTTATAGGCAAAAAACGAGGAGAAAGCGGCAATCGGCGTTTCAGCGCTCATCGGCGCATCCGTTGGCGACACCACCACCAGATCGGTCAGCAGTGAAGCATCGATATAGCCGTAGCTGCGCCAGTACAGCACCTTGGCAAAGCCGTTGACAAACTCCAGAATCGCCACCTTGCCGCCGGCGCCCGGTTCGA
Organism: Candidatus Limiplasma sp.; assembly: GCA_963664595.2. Classification (GTDB taxonomy): domain Bacteria; phylum Bacillota; class Clostridia; order Christensenellales; family Aristaeellaceae; genus CAXXOK01. The sequence continues at coordinate 226,006 of CAXXOK010000011.1, forward strand.
TGGGAAACGCTTCGCTGGTTGTGTCGGGATCGACATACACCTTGGCGTCCTGCGCGAAAGTGGCTACATAGCGGGTCATAGTCACGCCATAGGGCGGCGTGTTTTCGGGATCCAGCACGGTTACGTTTTCATCAATGCAGGTGCGCAGGATAAAGCCCGCCACACCTTCAAACTCGGCCAGCACATAGGCGGGATACACCTGATAAATGGTGATCACGTCGCCCTTGTTGGCATACCCCACAGCCTTGCTGTTCTGGTCCTGATATTCGCGGATGGACACAGTATAGCCGTTGGAGGTTAAAAACTTGATCTTTGTGGTGTACAGCGGCGTAAGCCCGTCGATAATAGGCGCTACGCGGTCGGCCTCGCCCACGATTTCGCTCATGCCGTCGTCTTCCACAACATCTTCCACAATATCCACCTGATCCGCAGGGGCTGTATCCGTTACCGTTTGGGCAGGGGAGGCTTCCGGCTGTTCCGCCGTCTCGGCAAACGCCGCTGCGGCGGCAAACAGCATCAGTCCCGCAATCCAAAGCGCCATCGTACGTCTGAACAAGCACATACACTCCTTTGGGATGAGTATATCACAGTTTCCCCGGCCGCGCGATAACCGGGCCAAAGATTTACGAAACCTGAAATCAATGCTATAATAAACCGATATCGTAAAGGAGGGTTCAACCATGCCGTTAGTCAACACAAAGGAAATGTTCAAAAAAGCCTATGATGGCGGGTATGCCATCGGCGCCTTTAACGTGAATAATATGGAGATCGTACAGGGCATCACCGAAGCCGCGAAGCTGGAAAACGCGCCGCTGATCCTGCAGGTCAGCAAGGGCGCTCGCGCGTACGCCAAGCACGTGTACCTGATGAAGATGATCGAGGCCGCGCTGGAAGACACCGATCTGCCCATCGCGGTGCACCTGGACCACGGCCCGGATTTTGAAACCGCCAAAAGCTGCATCGACGGCGGCTTTACCAGCGTAATGATCGACGGCAGCCACATGTCCTTCGAAAAAAATATCGAGCAAACCCTTCGCGTAGTGGAATACGCGCACAGCCAGAAGAACTATGTCACCGTCGAGGCCGAGCTGGGCCGCCTGGCCGGCGTGGAAGACGACGTACAGGTATCCGCCGAGGATTCTTCCTACACCCATCCCGATGAGGTGGAAGAGTTCGTCAAGCGCACCGGCTGCGACAGCCTGGCTATCGCCATCGGCACCAGCCACGGCGCGTTCAAGTTCAAAGGCGAGCCCAAGCTGCGGTTTGATATTCTGGAAGAGGTCGGCAAACGCCTGCCCGGCTTCCCCATTGTGCTCCATGGCGCCAGCAGCGTCATCCCCGAGTACGTGGAGATGATCAACCTGTACGGCGGCAGCATGCCCGGCGCGCAGGGCGTACCCGAAGCGATGCTGCGCAAGGCGGCCTCCATGGCCGTGTGCAAGATCAACATCGACTCCGATCTCCGCCTGGCCTTTACCGCCGAAGTCCGCAAGCATTTCGCGGAGCATCCCGATCACTTCGATCCCCGCCAGTACCTCACCGACGCGCGCGACGGCATCCGCTCCATGGTACGCCACAAGATCGTCAACGTGCTGGGCTGCAACGGCAAAGCATAAAGAATAAGGGGATGATGAAATCCGGCGCGCAAGCGTACCCGCATTTCATCATCCTTTTTTATGGGAGTGAAAACAATGAAATACCTCGTCACCGGCGGCGCCGGCTTCATCGGCTCGAATTTTATCTTCCACCTGCTGGATCAATATCCCAACGATTCGATCGTATGCGTGGATAAGCTGACCTACGCGGGCAACCTGACCACGCTGGCACCCGTGATGGCGAACCCGAATTTCTCTTTTCACAAGCTGGATATCTGTGACCGTGACGCCATCTTCCAACTGGTGGAAAGCGAGCATCCGGACGTGGTGGTGAACTTCGCCGCCGAATCCCACGTGGACCGCTCCGTGGAGACCCCCGATGTGTTCTTGAAAACCAACGTGATGGGCACGCAGGTACTGATGGACGCCTGCCGCAAGTACGGCAACATCCGCTTTCATCAGGTGTCCACCGACGAGGTTTACGGCGATCTGCCGCTGGACCGGCCGGACCTGTTTTTCACCGAGGAAACGCCCATCCACACCTCCAGCCCCTATTCGGCCTCCAAGGCGAGCGCCGATCTGCTGGCGCTGGCCTATCACCGCACGTTCGGGCTGCCGGTAACCATCTCCCGCTGCTCCAACAACTACGGCCCGTACCAGTTTCTGGAGAAACTCATCCCGCTGATGATTTCCAACTGCGTCAACGACAAACCCCTGCCCGTGTACGGCGAGGGCCTGAACGTGCGCGACTGGATTTATGTGGAGGATCACTGCAAGGCGATTGACATGATCATCCGCAAAGCGGCCGTTGGCGAGGTGTATAACGTAGGCGGTCACAACGAGATGCGCAATATCGATATCGTACGGCTGATCCTGCAAACGCTGGGCAAGCCCGAAAGCCTGATCACCTATGTAACCGACCGCAAGGGCCACGACCTGCGCTACGCCATTGATCCCGCAAAAATCCACCGCGACCTGGGCTGGCTGCCGGAAACAAAGTTTGAGGATGGCATTGTGAAAACCATTCAATGGTACCAGGACAACAAAGCCTGGTGGGAGCCGATCTTAAGCGGCGAATACCAGCACTATTACGAGCAGATGTACGCAAACCGCTGAGCAGACGCAAGGCAACTGCCCGTCCGCACGGACTGACGAACCGGATTTCTCCCGTTCTGAGCCTGGATAAACCTTACCGAAACGCTTCTGTTTTTGGGTTTCCGCAAGCTCATTCCGGCAAGAATCCGGTTCGTTGTTTCAAATACGGTTCATCGCTTCCCCCACTTCTATATTGGATGGAGAGATACAATGCAAAGCCTGCTGATCAACGGAAAGCCCCCTCTGCAATATGCCATGGCCGCCTGTGAAACCATGATGCACAAATTTGAGCCCGCCGCGCTGCCGCCGGTCGGCCGCTTCCATTACCATCAGGGCGTGTTTCTGTCCGGCATGGTGGAAACCTACCGGTTGTCCGGCAAGCAAAAGCTGCTTGCCTATGTGCAGGGCTGGGTGGATTCCATCATCGACGAATATGGCGACATCCGCAACTTCAACCCCGGCCAGTTGGATGATCTGGAACCGGGCGGGCTGCTGTTTCCGCTGTACGAGCAGACAAACGATGTCCGCTATAAACGCGCGATGGATACCATCATTTATTTTTACGAGCGCTTCCCGAAAAACAGCTACGGCGGCTTTTGGCACAACTGCATGGGCCGCGACCAGATGTGGCTGGACGGGCTGTACATGGCAGGGCCGTATATAGCGCAGTATGCTAAAACATTCAACCGTCCCGAGCTTTTGGATGTTGTCACACTCCAGGCCGAGCTGATGGAAAAATTCACCCGCGACCCCAAAACCGGGCTGTGGTACCACGCTGTGGATATCCGCAAGCAGCATGCCTGGGCAGACGCCAATACGGGCTGCTCGCCGGAGTTCTGGGGCCGCGCGATGGGCTGGGTGCCCGTGGCGCTCCTCAACGATATGGACTTTATGGACGGCAAGAATAAGGCTTCCCTCGCCCGCATTACCCGTGACCTGCTGCTTGCGCTGCTCCCCTATCAGGATGAGGAAACCGGACTGTGGTATGAGGTGGTCGATAAAGGCGGCCAGCCCGGCAACTGGCTGGAAACCTCCTGCTCCTGCCTGTATGCCGCCGGTTTATTTAAGGCTGTGCGTAACGGCATACTCCCTGCAACCGCACTGGACGCCGCCAGGAAAGCCGTTACAGGCGTTATCAGCCGTCTTGCCTACAACGGGGACGATGTGCTCATCGAAAACATTTGCGAGGGTACATGGATCGGCGATTATGATTTCTACTGCAACCGTAAACGCTGCACCAACGATCTCCACGGTGTCGGCGCATTTTTGATCATGTGCGCCGAGGCGGAGAGAACGCTGGGCGAAAGATAGAGCGTACTTACCTCCTGATCCGTCCCTGTCTCATTGCGTAGCTATTCCCAATACTGGTTAATCCGGATCATCGTACGTATGATAATGAAATACAACAGGCAAGCGGAATCCTTCATGAGGATTCCGCTTGTTTGTTATCCAAGGCGTTTTATTTGCAGACATACGGAGTAATTTATAGTAACGAAAACACAGACGGGGAACCCGCTTCCAGTCAGATAAGGTTTGACAGAATCTGAAGGGGCAGCCGGGCTGCGCCGAAGCTTTAACGAGCCCAGAAGGACGGACAATCAAATCATCAGCTTATATAGAATAATCGCCGCCTTACAATAATTCAAGCGCCTTAATCGCCAGCATTTCCACAGTACGGTACACCCCATTGGCCAATTGCTGCGGAGCGCTTTCACAGAGGGTATCATTTGAAACAAGGTCAGTATATTCACCCTGTATCAATGCCGCACTGGAGCCATCCGTATCCACCAGCGATGCGACCACGCTTGCCATATCAAACAGACGGTAAAGTACTTGTGCGCTGGTGCGTTAGCCTTTCGTCAGGTTGGGACTGCGGAACCTGAAGCAGTAGCAACGCTACGTCGAAGGTTTCGCAGCCTCAAGCTGGCGGAACCCTAAATAGTAGCAGTCCTCCGTCGAGGGTTCTGCAAGCCCGACCCGGCGGAAATATGACGCGCTGTCGCATATTGGATTTAATCTGCGCTTATGTAGAAACAGCAATAGCATCAAGACTCTGAACGAGTACATGATGCTATTGCTGTAAACGATACAACTTCAACGCGCGTCAGGAGCTTATGACTCTCTATTCAGCGCATGTTTTCTTGGTTAACCGTTTGATTACAGAATTTCGATGACGCACATTTCTGCGGCATCCCCGCGGCGCGGGCCCAGCTTGAAGATGCGGGTGTAACCGCCGGCGCAATTCTTTTCAGCGTTGCGCTTCTTAAACTTGGGGCCGTATTCGCGGAAGAGCTTTTCCACCACGGGATATTTGTTATCCTTGGTGCGCTCCTGGAAATCGTCCTTGTCCTCATCCTTGCCGCGCACTTCCGTTACCGGGTACAGGAAGGCGAGCATGCGGCGGCGGGCAGCAAGCTTGGTGGGCATATCGTTGACAACATCCATCATCACGATCTGGCCTTTATCGTTGTGGGTCTGCTTTTGAACATCAACGTTGTTCTCGCATTCCTTCACTGCCAGCGTAATCAGGCGTTCTGCTGCACGGCGCACTTCCTTGGCGCGCGCTTCCGTGGTTTCAATCCGGCCGTACCAGATCAGGTTGGTTACCTGATTGCGGATCAATGCCTTGCGCTGATCGGCGGTACGGCCCAGTTTACGTTGTGCCATAGTAGGTTCCTCCTTGTGGTAGGACTATTCTGGTCTATTCCTCGCCGGGCTTGAGCGAAAGGCCAAGCGCCTGCAGTTTCTGTTCGACTTCCTCTAAGCTCTTGCGGCCCAGATTGCGAACTTTCATCATATCTTCCTGGTTGCGCTGTACGAGCTCGGACACGGTATTGATGCCTGCGCGCTTCAAACAATTGTAGGCGCGCACGCTCAGATCCAGTTCCTCAATCGTCATTTCCAGTACCTTTTCGCGCTTGTCGTCTTCCTGATCGGTAAAGGTGACAGGCATCACCTGATCGGTCAGGCTGACAAACAGGCTCAGGTGCTCGGTTAAAATCTTCGCGGCCGTGGAGATCGCCTCGTCGGGGATCACGGTGCCGTTGGTCCACACATCCAGGGTAAGCTTATCGTAGTCGGTTACGTTGCCTACGCGCGTATCCTCGATGGTGTAATTCACCTTGCGGATGGGCGTGAAGATGGAATCGATCGGGATCACCCCGATAGGCATTGAGTGTGCTTTGTTACGATCGGCACTTACATAGCCGCGGCCTTTTTCCATGGTCAGCGTCATGCGCAGATGTGCGTCCTCGTTCAGCGTCGCGATGTGCAAATCGGGATTGGACATTTCCATTTCGTCGTCCATGGGAATGTTTCCGGATTTGAACTCCATGGGGCCCTTTACATCCACGATCACGGTTTTGGTCTGATCGGTGTACATCTTAAAGCACAGCTGCTTCAGGTTGAGGATCAGCTCGGTCACATCTTCCACCACACCGGGAATGGTGGTGAATTCGTGCATCACACCGTCGATCTGGATATTGGTAATCGCAGCGCCGGGAAGCGAAGATAGCAGCACGCGGCGCAGTGCGTTGCCCAGCGTATTGCCGAAGCCGCTTTCCAGCGGTTCGATCACAAAACGGCCGTAGGTATTATCGGCGCTTGTTTCTACACGCTCGATTCGCGCTTTTTCAATTTCGATCATGGTTGTACCCTCCTGTATTGAGCCGATAGGTTAACTACCGAGAGTAGAACTCGACGATCATGTTCTCCTGCAAGGTGAGATCAATATCCTCCCGCTCGGGCAAAGCTTCAATTTTGGCGGTCAACGCATCGGCATTGGTGGAAATCCACTTGGGAACCACGCGGTTGATGCCTTCTTTGACGATCTTAAAATGTTCAATATCCCTGCGGGTTTCTTTCACGCTGATCACATCGCCGACCTTGGTGACAAACGACGGAATATCCACCTTTTTGCCGTTGACGGTAATCAGGCCGTGGCAAACAAACTGGCGCGCCTGCGCACGGCTGGAGCCCAGCCCGCTGCGGTACACAACGCTGTCCAGACGGCGTTCCAGGAGCTGCAGCAGGTTTTCACCTGTGATGCCCTTCATGCCTTCCGCCTTTTTGAACGTGCGGTGGAACTGTCCTTCCATCATGCCGTAGGCACGACGGACCTTCTGCTTTTCACGCAGCTGCAGGCCATACTCCGAAGGCTTGCGCGCGCGCGCCTGGCCGTGCTGGCCGGGGGGGGTGGGCCGGTTTTCCTGTGCGCACTTGGAAGAGAAGCACTTTTCGCCCTTCAAAAAGAGCTTGGTGCCCTCGCGGCGGCACAAACGGCATACGGAATCTGTATATCTTGCCATATTCTCTGTACCTCCTTACACTCTTCTGCGCTTTGGCGGACGGCAGCCGTTATGGGGAATGGGCGTCACGTCCTTGATCATGTTCACTTCCAAACCGGCAGCCTGCAGGCTGCGGATGGCGGCTTCACGCCCGGAACCGGGACCTTTGACATACACCTCAACGGTTTTCAGGCCAAATTCCATGGCGGCTTTGGCGGCGGTTTCCGCAGCCATCTGCGCGGCAAAGGGGGTGGATTTTTTGCTTCCGCGGAAGCCAAGTCCGCCCGCGCTCGCCCATGAAAGGGCATTGCCCTTGGTGTCGGTCAGGGTCACAATGGTGTTGTTAAACGAAGAACGGATATGCGCTGCGCCGCGCTCTACGAGCTTCTTTTCACGCTTTTTACGCGATACCCTTTTCAGCTTTTGTTTTGGTGCCATTCGTTGAAACTCCCTCCATGCTCAAATAGCATTCGTTATACGAACTCAACTCTTTCATGCAAACCGGATCGCCGGCTTTACGCCGCGGCGGGCAGCCGCTGATACTGCGGATGCGGTGCCGAAAGCTTTCGGCAGGAACCATGGTGAAAATACAGGGCGGGCTGCATGCGGTAAGGGGTTGGATCCGTACGATCAGGTTGCCTTTTTCTTCCCGGCAACGGTGCGCTTGGGGCCTTTGCGGGTACGGGCATTGGTTTTGGTTTTCTGACCGCGCACAGGCAGGCCGCGGCGATGACGGATCCCGCGGTACGAGCCGATCTCAATCAGCCGTTTGATGTTCATAGACACCTCACGGCGGAGATCGCCTTCCACCTTCACGTGGCGCTCGATGTATTCGCGCAGTTTGGAAACTTCCTGTTCGGTCAGATCTTTGCAGCGTGTGTCGGGGCTGATGCCGGTGGAATCCAGGATGCCCTGCGATGTGGCCAGGCCGATGCCGAAGATGTAGGTCAGGCCTACCTCCACGCGCTTTTCATTGGGCAGGTCAACGCCTGCAATACGTGCCATGTGTAGATTTACACCTCCAAAGTTTCAGGGGAACCATAGTCACGACAAGCCCACACGCATCCCTTTTACAGGGCACGTGCAGGATCTATTCCAGACTTTGGTTTGCCCTCTGCTGTGGGTTGCCGTTCAGCAACCCGTTGGGCTGAGGATCTCTTGAAGTTGGCGGCAAAACACCACCCAAGATCCCGCGTGCATCGGGGCGGCTTTCGCCGTCCTTGCGCGCTTTGTTAACGTTGTCAGATTTTCGCAATCCCGTGGTCGCACACGGTTTCCCGCATGCGCAGCCGCCCACAGCTATCGCATAGTCTAACTTTGGAATTATAACACATGTTTCATCAAGAGACAACGGCAATTTCGGTTTTTAATCGCTCTTTCAAAAGAATATTTTCATTTTTGTGCTCTCCGGCTTTTCGCACCGCAATATTTTGTATACGCAATCGTATTGTTTTTCTGCCTTTGCAGGCTCTTGACGTTTTCACTCCGTTTTGCTACAATAACTAACGATCGTTAGTATTTGAGGTGTTCACTATGGATTCTCAGGCAAAATTCGAAACTTTGATTCGCCAGGCCGAATCAACCCGGCAGAAGCTGTTTTACGCGGGTCTCCGTCTTTTTTCGCAGAAAGGGTACGCAAGCGTAGGCATCCGAGAGCTGTGCCGGATGGTCGGCATTAAGGAAAGCTCATTCTATAACCATTACACGGGCAAGGAAAGCCTGCTGGAGGAGATCCTCGCCTATTTTGATCAGGCCAGCGATCAGGTGGTGATGACCGATGTGGAAATCCTCGCCCTGATCGAGCGGGGCAGCGTGCGGACATTTTTTGAGGAAAACATGAAGCGTTTCAGCGCGATCACCTCCAACGTACTCTACCATACCGCGCTCCAGATTGTGCTGACCGAAAGCTATCTCCACCCGAGGGCGGCGGAGATTGCGAAGAAAAACCTCTATCACCTGCGCAGAGACTATACCGAGCAGGTGCTCGCCGGGCTGATGGAGCGCGGCGCCATTCGGGCGTACGATGTGCAGGCGGTCACGGCCGAATACTATTATGCGCTCAAAGGTATGCTGGATGAATATCTGCTGCTGCAATTATGGGACGCCGACCTAACCCCCATCCTTTCCCGCATCTCCTCCCATATTGATTTCTTTTCCCGCATGCTGGAAGTTCCCAGTGATGAAAGGCTCTCTCTATGAAGGCATATGTTACCTGGTTTTCCGGCACAGGCAATTCCCTTTGGGCAGCGAAGCAGCTTGCCGCGCTGTTGGAGGCGGAGTGCGTGCCCATGGCACACAATCAAGCACAGCGTGTAGGTCCGGATACCGATTCCGATCTGGTCGTGCTCGTATTTCCCGTCTATAATCACCTGATCCCTTATCTGGTGCAGCGGTTTATACAGCAGCTCCCCTCTCTCGCGGATAAGACGATATATGCCGTGTGTACCTATGGTGACAGCCCCGGTGTTTCATTGGAATACCTGCAGAGGCGAATCGCAGAAAAGGGCGGCACGCTTTCCGGCGGTTTTGCCGTTAAAATGCCGTACAATTATATCTCGCCCTCCGGCTCGCTGCGCAGTGTATTCCAGCCCTTCCGTCTTCGCGAGATTTCACCGGATACGCAGGAGCAGCTTTTCGCCGCCGCACAGGAAAAGCTTGCCGATATCGCCTTGTATATCAAAGCGGGCAGACGCGGAACCTTGGAAACGGAGTATGAACGCATTGAGCGGCTGGCAGAACGGCTGAACCTGCGCAATACCCTCCAAAAGCGTTTCTGGCTTCACAAAGCCGGTTACCATGGAAAAACAAAAATGACATCCGTTGAATGCGTACAGCTCATGGATGCCGGATTTTTCACAACGGAGGCATGTATGGGATGCCAAACCTGCGCGCGGATCTGCCCTGTGCATAATATCAGCTTTGCCAATGGAAAACCGCACTGGAGTCACCGCTGTGAGCAGTGCTTTGCCTGTCTGCAGTGGTGCCCCGCGCAGGCGCTACAGTTCGGAACGGGCACACTGGATGGCAAACGATATCGCCAGCCAGCGATCCGGCCGGAAGAAATGTTCCTTCAACCACAGTAAAGGAGTGACCCTGTATGAGGAATCTTGTGTTCGCCGCGTTGGCGCTGTTGGCGGTTTCCCTCGGCTTTGGCATATGGACCGCGATTGCGGGCCTCCCCTACTCCACCGCTTTGTTTACCCTTCACAAGCTGACGGGCGCGGCATCCGCCGTGTTGTGTATTGTCTTCTATTTCAAGGTGATGCGCACGGATGGGCTGACGCCTTTTGATATCACACTGGGCATCGTGTTTTCGGCGGCGCTGATTTTATTGCTCGTTACAGGAGGCATCCTGGGCGCCAGGCAGTCGCCGACCGTAATGCTCCGCATTGCTCACGGTCTGTCCGGCGTTTCCCTTTCACTGGTCACTGGCTGGAAGCTGATCACCTTTTTACTGCAATAATCCGCAGACCGCGCCACTGCACCAGCCCACAAAAAAAGCGCCGTACAGGCTACCGTACAGCGCTTTTTGCTTACCCCTGCTTCTGCTTATGCCGGGGATTCTCGCAGATGATCATCACACGACCCTTGCGTTTGATAATCTTGCATTTCTCACAGATCGGTTTCACTGAGGGACGAACTTTCATACTATTATCCTCCATTCGTAGGTTCTGGACTCTATGGGCGTTGCGCAGCGTTGGAAACAGGCTTCGCTTATCGTTTTGGATGGTCCCGTCAGCCTTTGGAGCGCCAGGTAATACGGCCGCGGGTCAGATCATAGGGCGATAATTCGATGGTTACCTTATCGCCGGGATAAATGCGGATGAAGTTCATACGCATCTTGCCCGAGATATGGGCCAGAATTTTATGGCCGCCTGCCAGCTCTACCTGAAACATGGCGTTGGGAAGCGCCTCTATGACCGTGCCTTCCATTTCGATGACGTCGCTTTTAGACAAATGTGTTTTCCTCCTTGTCTTGTGGGCGAGAACTGATGTTGAAATAGGTCCTGAGAGCTTTACGGATGTCACTGTCGGCGGTTTGCACCTGGTTTGCGATGGCCGGTAACAATTCCTGTGCAACATAGGGTTTGGGGATGAGGTGCCTGGCTTGCTTCTTTTTGGGCTTTTCAAGCTTCCGGCTTTGGCCGTCTGCAATCAGCACGTAATTCTCGTTTACAATGCCGACCACGACAAACGCCTTTCCCTTGTCGTGCCCTTGTTTGGAGAGCACTACACGCCCCAGCTCATGCACCGACGGTTTCACGCGCCATCCACCTCCGTGAATTGGTACCCCGGATAGCTCAGCAGTTCCGGCAGGCCGTGCTCGTTAATTACCAGTGTGTGCTCGTAATGGGAGCAGGGGCTGCGGTCGATGGTGGAAATGGTCCATCCGTCTTCCAGCTCCTCCACAGCGGGGCTGTGCAGGGAGATCATCGGTTCCACGGCAAGCGTCATGCCCTCGCGCAGCCGCACACCGTGCCCAGGCTTGCCATAGTTGGGCACGCTGGGCTCTTCGTGCATTTCACGCCCGATGCCGTGCCCCACAAGCTCGCGGATCACGCCGTAGCAGTGGCTTTCCGCCAGCTGCTGCACGGCGTGGCTGATATCCTGCAGGCGGTTGCCCTGGATAGCCTGCCGTGCTCCGGCAAAAAAGCACTGTTCCGTCACGTCGATCAGCTTGCGGTTCTCCTCGGAGATCTGTCCGATTCCCACCGTGAAAGCGCTGTCGGACTGCCAGCCGTCATAAATCAGCCCGCAGTCCACCGAAAGCACATCGCCTTGCGTAAGGAAGACATTTTCGTCAGGGATACCGTGTACCACCTGTTCGTTAATCGAGGTGCAAAGTGTGGCTGGAAATCCCCGATACCCCAGAAACGATGGGGTCGCCTTACGGTCCCGGATCAGCTTCTCGGCAATCCCGTCCAGTTCCTTGGTGGACATTCCGGGCTTGATTGCCTGTCGCAGTTCCATGAGCACTTCGTAAAGGAGCGCGCCCGCCTTTCGCATGATGGCGATTTGCGGAGCGCTTTTGATATAAATCATTGAACCGCCTTCAACACATCGGCGATTGCTTCGCTGACGCTTTCCATCGGCTGCGAGCCATCTACGGTTTGAAGGAGTCCCTTCTCTTCGTAGTAGGCGATCAGGGGAGCGGTTTTTTGATGATAGACGGACAGGCGGCTTAAAACCGTTTCGGGTTTATCATCGTCGCGCTGAATCAGCTCCGTGCCGTCTTTTTCACACTGGGTCTCTCCCTGCAGGAGATCCACATGGTAGGTCGCCCCGCAAGCAGGGCACACCCTGCGCCCGGACAGACGCTTAACCAGATGATCGTCTGCCACGCTGATATCCACCACAGCGTCCATCGCCGCGATGGTTTCCAGCGCTTTCGCCTGTGCCACGGTGCGGGGAAATCCGTCCAGGATATAGCCGTTCTTGCAGTCCGGCTCTTCCACGCGCTCGCGCACCAGCGCGATCACAACCTCATCGGGTACCAGTTCACCCTTGTCCATGAAGGACTTGGCTTTCAGGCCCGTTTCGGTCTGGTTGCGGATCGCAGCGCGCAGCATATCGCCCGTTGAGATGTGGGCAAGCGCATACTTCGCGCAGACAATATCCGCCTGTGTTCCTTTTCCGGCGCCCGGAGGGCCGAGTAGAATGATTTTCATGTGACTACCTTTCGTTGGAATGTGGAACGAGGAATCAGGAATGGAGGAAGGATTGCTTCGCAAGCCCGAACTCGGAACCGTTGCGAAAGTCTCTGTACCGCCAATCCTCATTCCTTATTCCACATTGATCTTCGTCGGTCAACACTAAGAAATCTTATCGTAGTTGCGGCTCACAAGGTGCTCATCAAGCTGGCGCTTGGTTTCCAGAATTACGGAAACTACGATCAGCAGGCTGGATGCGCCAAATGGCAGCGCCTGGGATGTGCTCCGGGCAAACGTGCTGGGGATAGTTGCCAGCAGCGCCAGGAAGATGGCCGCGAACATGGTCAGCCTGGAGTTGATACGCTTCAGGTAGTCCACCGTGGGTCGGCCGGGCCGTACCGAGGGAATGGCGCCGCCCTGCTGTTGGATGTTCTTGGCGATATCCTCCGGGTTAAAGCTGATGGAGGCATAGAAGAACGTGAAGCCGAAGATCAGCAAGGCTGTAATCGACTGGTACCATACGGAGGTGGAGAACATGTAGCGGGACCACCACAGGCCAAGGCCGCTTTCCGAGCCGCCCACCAACTGAATGATGGTGCTGGGAAACGCCATAAACGAGTACGCGAAGATCAGCGGCAGCACGCCCACGGCGATCAGCTTGAGCGGGATCACCTGGTTTTGTCCGCCGTACATCTTGCGGCCGGATACACGCTTGGCAAAGTGCACATTGATGCGCCGCACACCCAGGTCCGCCCAGGTGATGACGATGATCATGCCCAGCGAAACCGCGATCACGGCCAGCAGGGTCAGCCACGGGGTAAGGCTGGTGGCGGTAATCGCTTCAGAACCCACCGAAACAATCCCGTTGAAGAGGTTATTGGCAATACCGGCGGCAATCAACAGGGAAATACCGTTGCCGATGCCTTTTTCGGTAATGCGCTCGCCCATCCACATGGCCAGTGCGCTGCCGCCTGCCATGGAGATACCGACCAGAAAATAGTTATACCACCCGGCCTTGATGTAACCGAGGCTGGATACCAGGCCGATCGCCTGGAATACGGCCAGCCCGACGGTGACATAGCGGGTGATCTGTGCGATTTTTTTACGGCCTTCATCGCCGCTCTTTTGCAATCTTTCCAGCGCCGGGATGGCGAAGGCCAGAAGCTGCATGATGATGCTGGCGTTGATGTAGGGTGTGATACCCATGGCCATGATGGTCATCTGACTGAAGTTGTTACCGGTCATCATGTTTACGAGGTCCAACAGCGGCAGGTTTTGCGAGCCGACCGCGTTTTGCACCGCGACATAATCGACGCCCGGCGCGGGAATCACGCCTACCAGACGGAAGAGTACCAGCATCATGAAGGTGTAGATCAGCTTTTTACGGATGTCCTGCACCTTCCACGCATTGTGAAGCGATTCAAAGATACCGGGATTGTTACGGTTCCGGGAGGCCATGTTACTTCACCTCGGCTTTCCCGCCGAGGGTCTCGATCTTTTCTTTGGCGGCCGCTGAGAACTGATCGGCCTGTACGGTAAGCTTTTTGGTAAGCTCTCCGTCGCCCAGGATTTTAACGCCGTCCATGACCTTTTTAATCAATCCGGCTTCCTTGAGCATCTCCGCTGTTACTACGGCGCCATCATCAAAGATGTCGAGTTTCCCGACGTTCACTGTCGCATATTCGGTGCGGAAAATATTGGTAAACCCTTGCTTGGGAATACGGCGCGTCAGCGGCATCTGGCCGCCCTCAAACCCGGGGCGCACTCCGCCGCCGGAGCGGGCTTTCTGGCCCTTATGCCCTTTGCCGGAAGTCTTGCCCAAACCCGAACCCACGCCTCTGCCAAGGCGTTTGGGTGAAGTTGTGGAACCAGCGGCGGGCTGCAACTCGTGCAATTTCATCGGCAATCCCTCCTACTTTGCTTTTTCTTCTACGTCGATCATGTGTTTCACCCGGAAGATCTGCCCGCGGATGCAGGGGTTATCTTCCTTTACCACGGTCTGGCCCACTTTGTGCAGGCCCAGCGCGGCAACGGTGTCCTTGTGCACCTGAAGGCTTGAGATCGGCGATTTTTTAAGCGTAATGTACAATTTCATTTCGTCGTCCTCCTTAGCCCAGGATTTCTTCAACGGTTTTGCCGCGAAGCTTGGCGATCTGCTCAACTGTGCGGAGCTGCTTGAGCCCTTCCAACGTCGCCTTCACCATGTTGATGCGGTTGTTGGTGCCATAGCTCTTGGTGCGGATATCACGTACACCGGCGAGTTCCAGCACGGCGCGCGCTGCGCCGCCCGCGATAACGCCCGTGCCTTCCGGCGCGGGAAGCAGCACCACTTTGCCGGTGCCGAAACGGCCGATGGCATCGTGGGGAATGCTTGTGCCCGTCAGCGGAACGGTGATTATGTTTTTCTTGGCCTTATCCACGCCCTTGCGGATGGCTTCAGAAATTTCGGCAGCTTTGCCGATGCCCGCGCCCACACGGCCTTTTTCATCACCCACCACGACCAGCGCCGCAAAGCGGAAGTTGCGACCGCCTTTGACAACCTTGGTGACGCGGTTGATGGCGACAAGCTTCTCTTTGAATTCGCTTTCCTGTCCCATGCGTTGCATGCGTTCGTCCTCCTTTAGAATTCGAGTCCGGCTTCACGGGCGCCCGTGGCCAGCTCTGCCACGCGGCCGGTGTACACATAGCCGCCGCGGTCGAAGACCACTTTTTTGATGCCCGCTTTTACAGCCCGCTCTGCAATCGCCTGCCCAACGATCTTGGCGGCGTCTTTTTTGGTTGCGTCCTTGATGCGCTCGGCCACTTCTTTTTCAAGCGTGGAGGCGGCGGCGAGGGTCACGCCCTTGCTGTCGTCGATCAGCTGCGCATAAATGTTGTTCAGGCTGCGATACACGCAAAGGCGCGGCATATCCGGGGTGCCTGAGATCTTTTTACGCACGCGCGCATGCCGGATAACACGGTCGGCATTGCGATCACTCTTTTTAAACATTTGCAATCCCCTTTCCTATTTGCCGGCCTTGCCTTCCTTGCGGCGGATATGCTCGTCCACGTATTTGATGCCTTTGCCCAGATAGGGTTCCGGCTTACGGATGGCGCGGATATCGGCGGCAAGGTTGCCAACCTGCTGTTTATTGATGCCTTTGACCACGATGGTGGTCTGGTCCGGTGTTTCAAACTGAATGTTTTCGGGCGCATCCAGTATCACGGGGTGCGAAAACCCGATATTGATCGTCAGCTTGCTGCCGTCTGCGGCGGCGCGGTATCCGGTGCCCACAAGCTTCAGGGTTTTGGAAAACCCATCGGTCACACCGACGACCATGTTGTTTACCAGGCTGCGGTACAGGCCGTGCATCGCCTTGTGGGGCTTTGCTTCGGACGGGCGCTCCAACGTGAGGATATCGCCTTCCTGCTTGAGCGTGATATCGCTGTTAACTTCCTGCGAAAGCGTTCCTTTGGGGCCTTTCACGGTAACGACGTTTTTCTCGTCCACATTTACCGTAACACCGGCAGGAACGGTGATGGGCTTTTTGCCGATTCTAGACATTCTTCATTTCCCTCCCTGCCGTTACCAGATGTAGGCGAGCACTTCGCCGCCAACCATCTGTTTACGGGCTTCCTTATCGGTCATCATTCCTTTGGATGTGGAGATGATGGCGATGCCGAGGCCGCCCAGGACCTTGGGCAAGGAGCCGTTTTGCGCGTATACGCGCAGACCGGGCTTGGAAATCTTCTTCAACCCCGCAATGACGGGCTGCTTGCCTTCGATATATTTGAGTGTAATTTTAATGCTGCCTTGCGGACCATCCTTGACGAAATCCACGCCCTTGACATAACCTTCGGCAAGCAGAATCTTGGCGATGGCTTTCTTGGGGTTGGAAGCAGGGATGACGACCGCATCATGCTTGGCCACTTGCGCATTGCGAATACGGGTCAGCATATCAGCGATGGGATCATTCATGACCATGGTAGAACCTCCTTTGTTCAGTTCCGCTTACCAACTGGCCTTGCGGACGCCGGGGATCTGGCCCTTATATGCCAGCTCACGGAAACAGATGCGGCAGATACCGTACTTGCGAAGCACCGAGTGCGGACGCCCGCACAGGCGGCAACGCGTGTAAGCCCGAGTGGAGAACTTGGGGGGGCGTGTCTGCTTGATCTTCATGCTTGTCTTAGCCACTTTGTTTTCTCCCTTCTGCCTTACTGAGCATACGGCATGCCGAGGAGGCTCAAGAGTTCCTTGCATTCCTCATCGGTCTTGGCCGAAGTAACGAAAATAATCTCCATGCCGCGGACCTTTTCCACCTTGTCGTAATTGATTTCGGGGAAAATCAGCTGGTCGCGCAGGGCCAGGGCATAGTTGCCTCGGCCGTCAAACGCTTTGGCGGATACGCCGCGGAAGTCGCGTACGCGCGGAAGAACGATGTTGACAAGCTTGTCCACAAACTGTTCCATGCGCTCGCCGCGAAGCGTTACCTTGGCGCCTACGTTCATCCCCTGGCGGAGCTTGAAGTTTGCAATTGACTTGCGCGCCTTGGTTATGATGGGCTTCTGGCCCGCAATCTGGGTGAGTTCCGCCACGGCGTTTTCCAGCGCTTTGGCGTTATCCTTGCAATCGCCCAGGCCCATGTTGATTACGACTTTGTGGATCTTGGGGATCTGCATGTCGTTTTTGTAGCCGAATTTCTGCTTGAGCGCAGGTACGGCTTCATTCTGGTACTTTTCCTTTAACCGGGTTGCCATTCAGCCGTACCTCCTTACTCAATTTCCGCGCCGCAACGTTTGCAAACGCGTACTCTGGTCGTTTTAATGTGTCCCTTGTCGGTTTCAGTCTCGGTCAGCTTGTGGCCGACGCGCGTGGCTTTGCCGCACTTGGGGCAGATGAGCATCACGTTGGACGCATCCAAAGCGCGCTCTTTTTGGTAGATGCCGCCGGGCTGACCCTGCCGGCGGGACTTCTGGTGCTTGCTTACATAGGCGACGCCCTCGACAATAACCTTGTTGTCCTTGGGGGCCACGGTAAGCACCTTGCCCTGCTTGCCCTTGATGGTTTCAGGCCCGGAGATGACAACGACCTGATCGTTCCGTTTCACATGAACCTTCATTCGTTCTCCCTCCTTACAATACTTCGGGAGCCAGCGAAACGATCTTCATATAACCCTTTTCGCGAAGCTCTCTTGCCACAGGCCCGAAAATACGGGTACCTTTGGGCATTTTGTCGTCATTGATGAGCACGGCTGCGTTATCGTCAAAGCGAATATAGCTGCCGTCTTGCCGGCGAATTTCCTTGTGCTGACGGACGATTACGGCTTTCACCACATCGCCCTTCTTCACATTGCCGCCGGGGTTAGCGGATTTCACGCTGGCCACGATCACGTCGCCCACGCTGCCCGACCTGCGGAACGAACCGCCGAGCACGCGGAAGCACATGATTTCTTTAGCGCCGGAATTATCGGCTACTTTAAGTCGCGTTTGCGGCTGGATCATATGGGTTTCCTCCTTATTTCGCCTTCTCGACGATTTCGACCACGCGCCAGCGCTTGGTTTTGGACAGCGGGCGGGTCTCCATCACGGAAACGGTATCGCCGATACCGCACTCGTTATTTTCGTCATGAGCCTTCAGTTTGCTGGACTGGTTCATGATCTTGCCATACAGCGGATGACTCACGCGGGTTTTGACCTCGACAACGACGGTTTTATCCATCTTATCGCTGATCACTACGCCGACACGGGTTTTGCGAAGTCCTCTCTCTTCAGACATTGAAGCGGCTTCCTCCTTCATATTCAGTCAGCGCAATCCCTTACGCGTTTTTTTGTTCCAGTTGACGAAGGACGGTCATACAGCGGGCGATATCATGCTTGACGCCCTTGATGACCATGGTGTTTTCCAGCTGGCCGGTTGCAAGCTGAAAACGAAGGTTGAACAGCTCTTCCTTGAGCTCGGAAACCTTGTTCTGAAGCTCGGCTGCGTTCATTGCGAGAAGCTCGTTTGCCTTCATTATGCTTCACCACCCGCTTCTTTTGTAATGTCCTGCCGCTTGATGATCTTGGTCTTGAGCGGTAATTTGTGCCCCGCAAGGCGCAGGGCCTCTCTGGCGACCGTCTCGCTCACGCCCGCGATTTCAAACAATACGCGGTCGGGCTTTACGACGGCGACCCAATATTCCGGCGAACCTTTACCGGAACCCATGCGCGTTTCGGCGGGCTTTTCGGTAACGGGCTTGTCCGGGAAAATTTTGATCCAAACCTGGCCGCCGCGCTTGGTGTGCCGGGTGAGCGCGATACGGGCGGCTTCAATCTGCTGGCTGGTTACCCAGGAGGGCTCAACGGCAACCAAACCATATTCGCCGTAGGCGATAAAGTTGCCCCGCTGTGCTCTGCCCTTCATGCGGCCGCGGAAAACACGGCGGCGTTTAACTCTCTTCGGCATTAACATTGCTTAGTTGCCTCCTTTAGGCGCGTTGCCCTGGGTACGCTTGGCCTTGGGCAGGCGCTGGCCTTTATAGATCCACACCTTCACGCCTAAACGGCCGTAGGTTGTTTTCGCTTCGGCAAAGCCGTAGTCGATATCCGCGCGCAGCGTCTGCAGCGGGATGGATCCTTCGTGATAGTGTTCGGAGCGGGCAATGTCCGCGCCGTTCAGGCGGCCGGCCACGGAGGTTTTGATGCCCTTGGCTCCGGCTTTCATCGCGCGCTGCATGGTCTGCTTCATCGCGCGGCGAAACGAGATACGCTTTTCCAGCTGCTGGGCGATGTTTTCCGCCACGAGCTGCGCGTTGGTCTCGGGGACCTTGATCTCCATGATGTTGATATTGGCGGGGCTGCCCAAAAACGCATCGACATCGCGCTTGAGCGCTTCGATCCCCGCGCCGCCGCGCCCGATGATCATGCCGGGTTTGGCGGTGAAGATGTTGATGGTCACGCGGTTGGCGCTGCGTTCAATATCAATATGGCTGATGCCGGTCTGATAAAACTTATCTTTGAGCATCTTGCGAATTTTGAAATCATCGATGAGGTTGTTCGCAAAATCTTTCTTATTGGCGTACCAGCGGGTACTCCAGTTAAAGATTACGCCAACGCGAGCGCCATGGGGGTTGACTTTCTGACCCATTCTGCTGCCTCCTTAAGCTTTCTGGTCGAGCACCACGCTGATGTGACTGGTGCGCTTTAAGATCGGGGATGCACTGCCGCGGGAGCGGGCGATCCAGCGCTTGAGCGTGGGACCCGGATTGGCGTAAACTTCTGCGACATAGAGCGTGGAGCGATCCATCTCGTTGTTGTTCACCGCGTTGGCGATAGCGCTGTTTAAGAGCTTTTCCACCACCGGCGAGGCCGCTTTGGGGGTGAACTTGAGGATTGCGAGCGCGTCATCCACCTTTTTGCCGCGAATTAAATCGACCACAATCTTGACCTTGCGGGAGGAGATGCGCACATATTTGGCATGCGCTGAGGGACGGGTGTCCCGGTCGGCCATATGCGCCTCGGCTTTTTTCTGAACTCTTGTTGCCATGTTCTATCCTCCCTCCGCTTATTTGCCTGCGGACGATTTCTCGCCTGCGTGGCCGCGGTACGTTCTCGTGGGTGCGAATTCACCCAGTTTGTGACCGACCATGTCCTCGGTAACGTAGACGGGCACATGCTTTTTGCCATCGTGCACGGCAATGGTATGCCCGACAAACTCAGGGAAGATGGTAGAGGAACGAGACCACGTCTTCAATACCACTTTCTTGCCCGAGGTGTTCATTTCCTCAACGCGCTTGAGAAGCGCTTCTTGTATAAAAGGTCCCTTTTTAATGGAACGGCTCATGGATGGGCTTCCTCCTTCCTTGGTCAGGCTTTATTTCTTGCCCGCGCGTTTCACGATCATCTTGTTGGAGTACTTCTTGTGCTTGCGTGTCTTCAAGCCCAGCGCCACCTTGCCCCACGGGGTTACCGGGGCCGGCATGCCGACGGGGCTCTTGCCTTCGCCGCCGCCGTGCGGGTGATCGCAGGGGTTCATCACGACGCCGCGTACTGTGGGCCGGATGCCCATGTGGCGCGTACGTCCGGCTTTGCCGATGCGTACGTTTTCATGATCGGAATTGCCGACCACACCGATGGTCGCCTTGGCGTTCATCGGCACCTTGCGCAGCTCGCCGGAGGGCAGACGCACCAGGGCATAGCCGTTTTCCTTGGCCATCAGCTGGGCGGAATTACCGGCGGAGCGGACCAGCTGGCCGCCGCGGCCGGCTTTGAGCTCGATGTTGTGCAGCAGCGTACCGACGGGGATGTTTTCCATCGGCAGCGAGTTGCCGGGGATGATATCGGCGCCTGCGCCGCTGATCACCGTGTCGCCCACCTTCAGCCCTTCGGGGGCGAGGATGTAGCGCTTTTCGCCGTCTGCGTAAACCAGCAGCGCGATGAACGCGGAGCGGTTGGGATCGTACTCAATGGTCGAAACTTTGGCGGGGATATCCGCCTTGTCGCGCTTGAAATCGATCTTGCGGTAATATACCCGGGTGCCGCCGCCCTTGTGGCGAACGGTGATTTTGCCCTGCTTGTTGCGGCCCGAGTTCTTTTTCTTGATCTCGATCAGCGACTTTTCAGGCTTCGTTGCGGTAATTTCCTCGTACGTCAGCACCGACATAAAGCGGCGGGCGGGCGAGGTTGGCTTGTATACGCGAACTGCCATTTTATTTTCCTCCCTGCTTTATTCGGCCATGCCTTCGAAGAATTCGATGGGCTTGGAGCTTGCTTTAAGCGTTACATAGGCCTTCTTGATCTCGGGCGTACGGCCTTGCGTGCGGCCCTGCCGCTTGATCTTGCCCATGGTGCGGACAATGTTCACCTTTTCAACCTCGATGCCTTTGAAGATCGATTCCAGCGCGAGCTTGATCTCGGTCTTGTTGGCGCCGATATCTACCACGAAGGTGTAACGCTTTTCGGGAATACCCTCGTAGGATGCCTCGGTAAGCACCGGGCGAATGATAACGTCATGCGGATGTTTCATGCATAAACCTCCTCTACCCCTTTGAGGGCTGCCTGCGTGAGGATGATCTTGCCGGCCTTTAAGATGTCGTACACGTTGAGGGTGTTGACATACAAGGTTTGGAGCTTGGGGATGTTGCCCGAAGCGCGCACAACGGTCTCGTCGCGGCCGGGGAGCACCAAAAGCGTGGTGTTGTTCAGCTCAAAGCCCTTCAGGAAAGCGACCATTTGCTTGGTCTTGGCTTCCTTAAGCTTGAGCTCATCCACCACGATGATCTCCTCGTTGTTCAGCTTTGAGGTCAGCGCGCTCTTGAAGGCAAGGCGGCGGACCTTTTTGGGTACGTTAATGACATAATCACGGGGCTTGGGTGCGAACACCACGCCGCCGTGGGCAAACTGCGGCGCGCGGTTGCCATGGTGGCGTGCACGGCCGGTGCCTTTTTGACGGTAAATTTTACGGCCGCCGCCGCGGACTTCGTTACGAGTCAGCGCGGATTGCGTGCCCTGGCGCTGGTTAGCCAGAATGGAACGAACAACCAGGTGCATCGCCGCGGTGTTGATGGGAGAAGCGAAAATCGCGTCGCTCAGCTCTACCTCGCCGATGGCCTTTCCTTCCATATTATAAAGTGCTGTTTTAGGCATGGATTACTTCCTCCTTCATTCGAGCTTGGATCAGGCGCCCTTGACGGCGCTCTTGACAATGAGCAGTCCGCCGGTGGGGCCGGGCACCGCGCCCTTGATGAGGAGCAGGTTGCGCTCGGCGTCGATCTTGACGAGTTCAAGATTTTGCACCGTAACGCGCTCCACGCCGTAGTGGCCGGGCATGTGCTTATTTTTGAAAACACGGGAAGGGTCGGAGTTTGCGCTCATGGAGCCGACGCCACGGTGATACTTGGAGCCGTGAGCCATGGGGCCGGTGTGTTGGTTCCAGCGGTAGATCGCGCCGGAAAAGCCGTGGCCTTTGGTGATTCCGCAGACATCCAGCTTGTCCCCAGCTTCGAACTGGGCTACTGTCAGCTCGCTGCCGACTTCCAGGTCCGCCGCGTTGTCCAGCGTGAGCTCGCGCAAATGGCGGGCGGGTTCCACGCCTGCTTTTTTGAAGTGACCCTGCAGGGGCTTGGAAACCAGTTTCTTGGCGCGGTCTTCCACATAGGTGTCAAACCCAACCTGAACGGCGACATAGCCGTCCGATTCGACGTTTTTTTTCTGCACCACTTTGCAGGGGCCGGCCTCTACCACGGTAACGGGGACGAGGCGGCCGTCATCGGTAAAGATCTGCGTCATGCCGATCTTTTTTCCTACGATCGCTTTTTTCATGATAACTGCCTCCTGCTTAATTGTTCAGCTTGATCTCGATCTCGACGCCAGCGGGAAGATCCAGCTTCATCATCGCGTCAACGGTGCGGGGATTGGGGTTCAAGATGTCGATCAGACGCTTGTGGGTGCGCATTTCAAACTGTTCCCGGCTATCCTTATACTTGTGGGGAGCGCGGAGAATGGTGACGATTTCCTTCTCGGTGGGCAGGGGAATGGGACCCGATACGCGCGCACCCGTTCTCTTGGCGGTTTCCACGATCCGCTCCGCGGACTGATCGATGAGGGTGTGCTCATACGCCTTGAGCTTGATACGGATTTTTTGCTTGGCCATTATTTTACCTCCTTGATGTTCATCTCAAGTACACCGTGCCGTGTGTGCCCACTGTGCCCATTTGGTAAGGCAGCCATGCCGCGTGCGGCAGTGCCGCCTCCAGTGCACACAGTGTGCAAACCCTTGTGCATACTCAAGTCTGTCGCCCGATCGTCGGGCTGGTCCGCGATAATTACCCGCCATGGCCATGGCGGCAACTTATCGTTTCATCCCTATGAAAGCCATGCAAAGCGCCATTTGGGCGCAGTTCGCCTTCAAAACAGACAGCTTTGTTATTATAATAGATAGAAGATCATTTTGCAAGGAAATTATTAAGAATCGCCAAAATAATTATAGGAACACCCTCAAGTCCTATATATACTGGGCGTTACATCATTTGATAATGTTCACGGTTCCGTGTGTGCCTACTATTCAAACCATCCCAATTGAATGGGATGGTTTGAATGTTGTATTTTACTGATTATTCAACAAACTGCGGAATGACCGGACGCAACATAACTGCCGGTATAATCCGGTTATCCGGCGGACTATATAGAATCCACAGATTCATCCGCCAGCACTTCCTCCCGTATCTCCTCGGGAGATCCCTGGATCCCATGATCCTTTGGGATTCTCCACGCAACGAAAAGGTTACCCAGCGAAAAGAACGCCGCCATGAAAAAAACCCACTGCGGTCCCCAAATCGTCCATACCAGGCCGCTGAGCTGGGCGGCGAGGATCGCCACCACATGGTCCAGGCTCGTGCCCGTGGACAGCGCGGAAGTGATCTCCTCCTTGGAGACGGCGATGGAGCGTAGGTAGATCGACTTCACCACGCCGATCTGCATGGAAAGCCTGTCCAGCACGAACAGCGCGTAGATGGCAAACGCTGACCAGCCCGTACTGGGCAGCACCTTGCCCGTAATCCCCCATACCACCATGCCATAGATGATATAAATGAAAATGAACGTCAGCGCGTCCAGATACATCATTTTCTTCACGCCGAAACGATCAATCCAACGGCCCAGCGCCCGCATGAAAAAGATGCTCATGAAGCTGACCGTGATCATCAGCAGCGACATCGTATCCGCCTTTTTCCCCAACAGATCAATAATGATCCACGAGCCGAAAACAAAGGCAATCTGTTTTTGCACGCCATGCAGCATGGTTACCATATAGTAATATTTGTATTCCTTGCGGAACACCAGTTTTCTTCTCTTTTCCTTTGTTGCGGATAAAGCGGGCACCTTTTCCTTCACCAGCAGCGCCGCCGCGACCAACGCAACAAAAAACGCGCCCGCCCCGATCAGGAACACGAGGTTTAGCTTCGTGGTAAAGGAAAACACGTTGAACCGGAACCCGAAGAATACCAGCAGCCCGGCCATGAAACCCATCGCCGTTTTTACACTCGCATACTGGCCCATCCGGCGGCCCAGCCGCTCCGGCTCGGCGATGGTCATACCGATGGAATCGTTCAGCGGCATGGACAGGTGCATACCCATGGAGTTGATGAATAAAAAGAACATCATCAAACCATAGGAAGGCGCCAGCACAGCCAGGGCCAGCAGGCCCAGAAATGAGAAAATCTGTGCGACAAAGCTGGATCTCGCATCGCCATAGGCGGAAAGCCACGCAATCACCAACGCGCACAAAAGGCCGGGAAGCTCCCGGGGAAACTCCAGAAACGCGCGCTGCGTAGCCGTTACATTGAAGGCGTCCTTGAAATAGTTGCCGAATATGGAATCGCTCAGGCCCAAGCCGAATGCCGATGCCGCTATCATAATAAAAAACAGCGTCATCTCCCGGCGCATCGTTCGCTTTTGGATCATCAATCCTGCCTCCTGTTTTGATACCAACGTATCATATCACCTGAGGCTGAGGATGACAATGCGTTCGCCCCGGATCTTATAACCTTTTCTTTGAGAAGAAAGCCTTTGTGGTTCCTGTTGATCTCTGGGTAAGCGCTGAATAAAGCGCTTATGCGATGGTACGTTAGCTTTTATTGGGTTGAGCTTGCGGAACCCGAAGTAGCAGCAGGGCTGCGTCGAGGGTTCTGTCAGCCAAACCCGGCGGAAAGATAACGCGCTAACGCATAAGGGATTCGTCATGCTTATCCAGCAGGCAATAAACAAATCACCTGTGCGCTGCCGTACCGTGTTTTGTCAGGCCGGGAAAGCCCGAAAGCAGAAGCGGCACTTCGGCGAAGGCCCCGAAGGAAAGCGTTAGCACGGCGCACATCCCGGGAAAGCCATGCGCACCTCACAGGCGTGATGCTATGCAGCGCACTGCAACTGGTAAGTTGCCGTGTAGCAATAGAACCGAGAGGTCTCTGCATGGCTAAATCGACAAATATAAGGTGTGGGAGCGCACAGCGGATTTGTTCCGCGTTTACCAAAACCAACAAGCTTCTTTTGCTGCGAATTACATTTCCTTATTAAGCTTTATCCAATAATAGAGCATACTGCCCAGAACAAACAGGTATGCAACGATCGACAGCAGGATGATGAGAACATCAACACCCAGTAACACAAACGCCAAATTCAGCGCGGCAAAAACATAGATCATAGTATCCATCGCCTTCGCTTTGGAACGGCAGGCAACGGCTATCGTGCGTTCGTCATTTTTCTCAATCCGAACCGTGCGGGCAGCCTCGGGATTGCGTTTTTCCTTCGCCCGGCTGATCAGCTCTCCGACTCCATGGCCAAAGAGCCCGCTGCCAATACCGATACCCAGATAGGGCAATATCTGCATGATTCCTTTTCCCCCATCCGCTGTGTTAATTCCGTACAATCCCGCGGCAAACAGCGCGGCTCCCACAAGCGCCAGCAGATAATAGAGTAAACTTCTTTGTTTCATTTATTGTCGCCCTCCTCATCAATAAAGATGTCCTCAATATGCATTTGAAAATACCTTGCCAGCTTAAACGCCAGTACTATGGATGGATTGTAACGGCCGTTCTCCAGCGAACAGATCGTTTGGCGCGACACCTCCAGCGCGTTTGCCAAATCCTCCTGCCGTATTCCCCGCTCCTTCCGGATTGTCTCCAGTCGGTTTTTCATCCCATCACCTCACAAATGGAAAGTGTGCTTTCCATTTGTGAGTATATCATGCTTTCATAAAATGTCAAGCTTACTTTCCATTAATACTAAAAAAGGAAGCTGCCCGAAGGCAGCTTCCTTATGCGAATTCAATACAGGACTAGGTGTTACTCGATCACTTTTGCCACAACACCGGATCCCACGGTACGGCCGCCTTCGCGGATAGCGAAGCGGAGGCCCTGCTCGATGGCGATGGGGGTGATGAGCTTGATTTCCATGTCGATGTGGTCACCAGGCATAACCATCTCAACGCCGTCAGGCAGTTTGATGTTGCCGGTTACGTCCGTTGTACGGAAGTAGAACTGCGGACGATAGCCATCGAAGAACGGAGTGTGACGGCCGCCTTCTTCCTTGGTCAGCACGTATACCTGGCCAACGAAGTGGGTGTGGGGGTGGATGGAGCCGGGCTTGGCCAACACCTGGCCGCGCTCGATTTCATCGCGCTGCACGCCGCGCAGCAATGCGCCGACGTTGTCGCCCGCCTGAGCGCTGTCAAGGGTCTTACGGAACATTTCCAGACCGGTGATAACGGTGGAGCGGGGCTTTTCCATCAGGCCGACGATTTCAACCGTATCGCCTACTTTGGCAATACCGCGTTCTACGCGGCCGGTGGCCACGGTGCCGCGGCCGGTGATGGTCATGGTGTCTTCAACAGGCATCAGGAAGGGCTGATCAACCGCACGCTCGGGATCGGGGATGTAAGCATCCACCGCGTCCATCAGCTCGAAAACGCATTTGCATTCGGGAGCGTTCTTCACGTCGGTGCCGCCGTTTTGCAGATATTCCATCGCCTTCAGTGCGGAGCCTTTTACGAAAGGAATGTCGTCTGCCGGGAATTCGTACTGCGCGAGCAGCTCACGGATTTCCATTTCGACGAGCTCGAGAAGCTCTTCGTCGTCCATCATATCGGTCTTGTTCATAAAGACCACGATGTAGGGAACGCCAACCTGACGGGCAAGCACGATGTGCTCACGGGTCTGGGGCATGGGGCCGTCGGGAGCGGACACAACCAGAATTGCGCCGTCCATCTGGGCCGCGCCGGTGATCATGTTTTTAACATAGTCGGCGTGACCGGGGCAGTCCACGTGCGCGTAGTGGCGCTTTGCGGTTTCATACTCAACGTGCGCGGTGTTGATTGTGATTCCACGTGCTTTTTCTTCGGGGGCCTTGTCGATGTCTTCATATTTCATCGCCTTGGCTTCGCCCAGCTGAGCCAACGTCATAGTGATGGCGGCGGTCAAGGTGGTCTTGCCGTGGTCAACGTGGCCGATGGTGCCGATGTTTACATGCGGCTTGGTGCGCTCAAAATGTGCCTTAGCCATTGTGGATTTCCTCCTTCTATTCCGGATCCGATTCTTTATTATTCGTCGGTACGGTTGCATGCGGTTGGAGCGGGTGATGGGAATCGAACCCACGTGACCAGCTTGGGAAGCTGGAGCTCTACCATTGAGCTACGCCCGCACGTCCGCACACCACGCCCAGACAGAGCCTATTTTAACTCCTTTCCCCTTCCTTGTCAACCCATAATTCGGGTGATTTCGCGCGTTTGAGAAAGGTTTGGAAAACACCGCAACCGGCACAGCCCCCTCCGGCGCTGCGCCGGGCCCCGCGCAACCCTATGCCATTGGGGGTATGCGGCAGTCTGAACGGCCGCTTTTTCTGCGCGCCGCTCCCGCCCAAATCCATAATCCAGTCAAAAATACACCGCCACGGGAAGAATTTCCCGCCGGGCTGAACCGATCTATCTGTCGATCGTGCCCACCGTTTCACCCTGTAGCAGCGTGCACGGCACAAGGGTGATATCCGGCTCCGTGGTTTTGGGGTTTTCGATCAGCTCCACCAGCTTGCAGGCTGCTTCCGCCCCAATCCGTGTGGTGTTTTGCCGGATGGTGGTCAGCCTGGGTTTCATCAGCTGCATGATCGGGATGCCGTCGTACCCGGCGATGGAGATATCCTTGCCGATTTGCAGCCCCATCTCCTGAATCGCGTCATAGGCGCCCAGCGCCGCGTAGTCGTCTGCGATTAAAATGCAGGTGGGCCGGTCCTCAAGGCTCAGCAGGCATTTGGTGGCCTTATATACGGTCGCGGGCTCGTTATACTCGCACGCCATCACGTAGTCGCTGCGTACGGGAATGCCCAGCTCCTTCATGGTTTGGTAAAACGTTTCCAGACGGACATTGGTTACTGCGCCTTTCTGCCCGTGGATGTTGGCAATCTTCCTGTGCCCCTTTGCGTAGACGAACTGCACAAGCTCCCGTATGCCGTTGATGTTGTCGGACTGGATACAGGTGCGGTTTTTAAATAGATGGTCGATGGTCACCACCTGCATATCGCTGTTGACCAGCTGCGTGATCTCCGGCTCAAAAAAATTGATGCAGGCGATGCACACACCATCCACCTCGCGGTAGTGGCAGTGCTCCAGATAGGTCATCGTGCTATCCCCGATGTTGTGGCTGATAAAGGTCACATCATACCCATGGCGTTCCGCTTCCTTTTTAAAACTTTCCAGCACGAAGGAAAAAAAGGCGTGCGTAAGTCCGCTTTGCGTATCATCCGAAAAAAGAACGCCCAGGTTATAGCTGCGTTTGGTTTTCAGCGCCCGCGCATGCACGTTTGGGTAGTACCCGATCCTTTTGGCTTCCCGGATCACCATCTCACGGGTCGCGTCGCTGATATCGGTATACCCGTTAAGCGCCTTGCTGACTGTCGATATGGAAAGTCCGCACTGCTTTGATAATTCACGGATTGTGATCGCCATACGCATCCCTCCCAGTCTCTGTTTATTTTACGATATCGTTTTAGTAGCTTACTGTATACCGTCTGCATCCAATTGTCAAGTGTCCGGCGGTTGCTATAATAATGAAGCGATACCAAAGGCTCTGCTTACAGGGTGTTTTCCACGCCGGTAAAGGGCTGTACTCCGACTGCGGAATTTTCAGAGAACCAGCCTCCGTGCTCCGCCGTATGACCAGGCCGGCCGCCTTTACCAGGGTAATCCGCCGCGCGCACATTGGTTTGCCGTTGAGAATTTGCCGACAGCGGCCGTGGCGGCCTGCCGGGTTCCCATCCCAAATCATTTGAGGTGAAGAGTAACAACCGCGCCATTCTTCTCCGCATGGTTTCCACGTTTTGATTCCCCGGCTTCATCCGGTTTTCCGGCCCTTCTTCCCTGCCAAACAAATCCGTGTTGGGGACATTTTTGTAAATCCGATATTTTTTTAGCATTATCATACTATCAATTGTTGACTTTTTTGGAAGCCGACTGTATAATAGCCATATTGAACGAAAACCTTTTCGGGAAATAGTGGAAGGATAGGGTTTCCCGCTACGGTTTCTATATCGAACCCCCTCTCGAATACCGCGAAACCGCCATTCTCATTTCTCAAGGGTAACTATAGTCTGTTCCGATATCGTTTTCGGTTCGGCCTGAAGGGTACGCTGCGTCGTTCGTTCATTGTTATATCGGGGTTTCAGGTCCGCCCGCCAGGCACACGTATGCCGCGCAGGACATGCCCAATCATATCCCGGCAAGCCGTTGCCGCGTTAAAACCATTTTTCCCGCGCAGCGGGGTTTATCCGTGAAAGGACTGCCGTACACAAGGCCGCGTCAAACGGCAGCCCGGCTTACAGGTCCGCCTGATCGTTTCGTCATCACAACGCTAAGGCAGACCGCCTACGATGTATCAATAACAGTGTTATGACGCTGTTTGAGAGAATTGCGGCATTGCCGCACAAACAACAAAGGAGGAAACTTTCGTATGAAAAAATTCCTATCCATGGTTCTGGCTGTTACGATGCTGGTAAGCGTGAGTGCGGCCTTCGCCGCAGCGCCCGTGGCATCAACTGATCTGGCCTACACGGGAGAGCTGGAAATCATGCACTTCTCCACTTCCGAAGAGTCCGAAGGCAACGGCGGCTCGGATGGATTCCGCACCGTTTTGGCTGCTTGGAGCGAAGCGCATCCCGGCATCACCCTGACCCAGAACGTTCTCGCCAACGCCGAATATAAGACCCAGGTCGCAACGCTTGCAGCCGCAGGCGATCTGCCCGATGTGTTCCTGCTCCAGGGCATGAATACCATCTCCTGGGCCGATCAGGGACTGGTTTTAGATCTGACCGAAGCCGTGACCGGATCTCCCTACTATGCGGATTACAACACCGCGTACTTCACCCCCTTCACCGTGGGCAGCTCCATCTATGGCTTCCCGGTACTCACCGGCGGCACCTGCACCGTGGTTGTGTACGACAAGGCCATGTGGGCCGAAGCCGGCTACGACACCTTCCCCTCCACCTGGGCTGATGTGGAAGCCGCTTCCGCGTACTTCAACGAAAAAGGCATCTACACCATCGCGTTTGGCAACGGCGGCCAGTGGCAGATGAACTCCTGCTTCCTGTCCACGCTGGGCAACCGTTACACCGGCCCCGAATGGTTTGCCAGCCTGATCGCCAAGGGCGGCGCCGCTTTCACCGATCCTGAATTTGTGGCAGCTCTTGCTGAAACCCAGCGCCTGTTCGCCTCAACCTCCATCTTCAACGAAGACTTCAACGCCGTCACCAACGAAGATACCCGTGAGTACTTCATCGCCGGCGACGCGGCTGCTTTCATCGGCGGCAACTGGGATGAGTCCTACATTGCAAACGCCCTGAAAGACACCGAAAAGTTCAATAACCTCGGCTTCGCCGTTCTGCCGCAGCCTGCGGACGCCACCAAGGCTCCCGACTCCCAGAACATTGGCTTGGGCTATGCCGTAGCCATCAACCCCAAAGTGGCCGAAGATCCCGCCAAACTGGCTGCCGCGATTGATCTGGCCCGCGAAATCACCGGCCCCGCCTTCTCCAGCTATGTGGCCGAGAACTACGCTCTGGGCGGCCTCACCAAGGCTGGCGATGTGGACCTGTCCGCTTTCGACGCCGTCACGCAGGCTTTCTACAACTGGTCCTATGTGGACACCTCCACCTGTGAAATCTACGACTCCTACATCAACTCGGCTGTGTGGAGTGTGCTGAACACGGATCTCCAGACCATGACCAACGGCGGAATGACGCCTGAGGACGTGGCCGCGGAAACGCAGGCAGCGTACGAAGCCAACTACTAATCCAACCTGTTAGTAGTCTGTTAGCAATGTGAAAAGCCGTTCTGCCTGCTTTTCCGGTAGGCAGGACGGTTTTTCTTTCATACACTACGGAATTCGTTGGGAGGCTTCCGCAATGCTTGATTCTATCAGGCCCAAGAAACGAACGATTTTTCTTTATCTCCTTCTGCCCGTTATCATTTACGCCTTTACGGTGTTTGTTCCCCTGGTGGCCGCCTTCGTGTTCAGCTTTTTTGAGTGGAAGGGCGGCCCGGTGAAAACCTTCAACGGATGGGATAACTACATTGCCCTGCTGCACGATTCGGATTTCTGGCATGCGTTTGGCAATAACATCTATCTGGTTGTCGCCTGTCTGATCGGACAGATCGGTATCGCGTTCATCATGGTGCTGCTGATCAACTCCAAGCTGGCTAAAACCAAAAGCCTTCACCGCACGCTCGATTTTTTCCCGAGCACCATTTCCGCCGTTTGTATCGGCATGATCTGGACCATGGTTTACCACAACAAATACGGTATTCTTAACTGGATTTTAACGTCCATCGGCCGCGCCGACCTTTGCCAGGTCTGGCTGAACAATACCCAGCACATCATGCTGATCGTTACCATCCCGCTGATCTGGCAATTTATCGGGTATTATATGATTATTCTCTTCTCCGCTATCGCGGGGATTGACCGCGAAGTATTTGAAAGCGCCGAAATTGACGGCGCCAACGCGGTGCAGACCGCGCTGAACATCACCCTGCCGCTGATTAAGAACACGATGCTTGTATGTGTAACGCTGTGTATCGCAGGCAACATGAAAGCTTTTGATAATATCTATGTGATGACCAAGGGCGGACCCGGCACCGCCTCCATGGTGATGGCGCTGTACGGATACAAAATATCCTTCGAGCAAAGCAACATGGGCTACGGCAGCAGCATATCCGTCGGGATTTTTGTGCTGTCGCTGCTGGTGATCGGCGGCTCGCAGTGGCTGATCAAAAAAATCTCCAAACGGGTGGAGGTGTAACGGCGTGGCAAAGAAGAAAAAGAAGCTTGACGCAAAAAAAGGCGTCCTTGGCTCGCTGATCAACCTCTTGCTGTGGATTTTCTCCCTGTCCTGCGTATTTCCGCTGATCTGGATGGGCTACTCATCGCTCAAGGAAAAGCGCGTATTCAACGCGGATATCATGGGCCTGCCCAAGGATCCGACCCTGATCAATTACCAGCGCATCCTCAGCAACAGCGACTATCATTTAACCGAAAGCATGTTCAACAGCCTGCGCACCACGTTTCTGAGCATCCTGCTGATCGTTTTGTTCAGCTTCATCGTCGGTTATATCCTGTCCCGCGTCCGTTTTGCGCTCAACCGTCCGCTCTATGTCATGTTCCTGATGGGCCTGCTCATCCCCGTGCATTCCCTGCTGGTTCCCATTTACGTCGTGTTCAAGGGCATGGGCATTAACAACCAGTGGTACACGCTGCTCTTCCCCTATGTCAGTTTCGGGCTCCCCATCGGTATTTTTCTGGTGGAGGGCTTCGTTAAAAGCATCCCCATATCCCTGGAGGAGGCCGCTTCCATTGACGGCAGCACCTTCTCCAATACGCTCTGGCGAATCATTATGCCGATCTGCAAGCCGATCCTGATCACCATCGCCATTATCCAGGTGTTCAGCTGCTGGAATGAGTTTTCATTCGCGTTAGTGCTGATCAAGGATGTGCGGCTGCAAACCGTTCCCCTGGCGCTTACGCAGTTCAAGGGCCAGTTCGCATCGGATTACCCCAAGCAGATGGCTGCCATGCTGCTGACCATGGCCCCGATCGTGATTCTGTACTTCATCTTCAACCGTGAAATTATCAAGGGCATGGTTGCCGGCGCCGTAAAAGGCTGATCCGGTTGTACTTTTCCGCTCTAAATCAGTCCTGCGTTTTAGCCTCCCCATAAAAAACGAGAACCGTCGCATTCATCATGCGGCGGTTCTGCCTGTCAAAGAACCTCTTCGGGTCGTTATCGCCGCTCGCTTCATAACGCCTTGGGCGCTGTTCGCTCGCTTACCCCTTTGCTGTAACGCAAGCTTTTGGGGTTCCACCCCAATCCCCGGCAAGGGTTTCACCCCTGCACCCTGACCAGGACTTTCAGCCCTGGACCCTTCTTTTTTGACAGCTTGACGGACGCCGGATATTCCGGCGTCCGCTTCAGCCTGTCAAAGAACCTCTTCGGGTCATTATCGCCGCTCGCTTCATAGCGCCTTGGGCGCTGTTCGCTCGCTTTACCCGTTGCTGTAACGCAAGCCTTTGGGGTTCCACCCCAATCCCCGGCAAGGGTTTCACCCCTGCACCCTGACCAGGACTTTCAGCCCTGGACCCCTTCTTTTTGACAGTAAAACCGCCACATTCATCATGCGGCGGTTTTGTTGTTACCATATGGCTTTTTGAGCCATTCTATTACTTAGTAAAGGCTGCCTTGCCGGGATAGGTCGCAGCCTGGCCGAGCTCCTCCTCAATCCGGAGCAGACGGTTGTACTTGCTCACACGCTCGCTACGGCTGGGCGCGCCGGTTTTAATCTGCCCGGCGTTAAGCGCCCACCGCGAGATCGGCGATGGTCGTATCGCAGGTTTCGCCGGAGCGGTGGGAAATAACGGCGGTGAAGTTGGCCTTGTGGGCCATCTGCACGGCCTCGATGGTCTCCCACAGGGAGCCGATCTGGTTGAGCTTGATGAGAATGGAGTTGGAGCTTTTGCCGTCGATGCCCTTTTTCAGGCGCTTGGTATTGGTAACATACAGGTCGTCGCCAACCAGCTGCACCTTGTGGCCCAGCCGTTCGTTCAGCTTCTTCCAGCCGTCCCAATCCTCCTCGTCCAGCGCGTCCTCAATGGAGGCGATCGGGTATTTGTCCACCATCTTCTCCCAGTAATCAATCAGCTCGTCGGCCGTATAGTGAATCCTATGCTTGGGCAGAAAATAGCCGCTTTCGGCTTTCCATTCGCTGGACGCCGAGTCGATCGCCAGCATAAAATCGTCGTAGGGCTTATATCCGGCTTCCTCAATGGCGCGGATCAGGTATTGGATGGCTTCCTCGTCGCTTTGCAGGTTGGGGGCGTAACCGCCCTCATCGCCGACGGCGGTGGAGTGTCCGTCCTTCTTCAGGATCTTCGCCAGGGTATGGAACACCTCGGTGCTCCAGCGCAGCCCTTCGGAAAAGGTGGGTGCGCCCACCGGCATGATCATGAACTCCTGAATATCGATATTGTTGGCCGCATGCGCGCCGCCGTTCAATACGTTCATCATGGGTACAGGCAGCGTGTGCGCTGCGGCGCCGCCCAGGAAACGGTACAGGGGGATGCCTTCCGCCGCCGCAGCCGCTTTGGCCGCTGCCAGCGAAACGGCGAGGATGGCGTTGGCGCCGAGATTTGATTTGTCGTGGGTGCCGTCGGCCGCCATCATGGCCTTGTCGATCTCCGCCGTCTGCGCGGCGTCCATCCCCGCAAGCGCCTCGTTGATCTTGGTGTCGATGTGCTGCACGGCCTTGAGCACGCCCTTGCCGCCGAAGCGTTTGGGGTCGTTGTCGCGTAGCTCCAGCGCCTCAAACTGTCCGGTGGATGCGCCGCTTGGCACAGCAGCGGTAGCTTCCACACCGTTTGTCAGGGTAACGACCGCTTCCACGGTGGGGTTGCCGCGGGAATCGATAATTTCACGTCCGTGGGTTTTTTGAATGGGATACATATGATTCTGCCTCCGATCATTGTCGTGGTGTATCTGTGTAAGCACGCTGCCCTGCGGCGGCATGCCGTGTAACGCTTTCCCTTATAGTATACACCTTCCGTTCCATTTGAAACAGGGCCGCGGAACCGCGGCCCTCAGGTTGTCAAAAAAGAAGGGTCCAGGGCTGAAGGCCCTGGTCAGGGTGCAGGGGTGAAACCCTTGCCGGGGATTGGGGTGGAATGTATAGACTAGTAACATGGTTTACAGAAAGTCCGAGGACATGATTTACAGTTTTCGAATAAAATAGAGGCATGAAAACGCAAGGGAGCGGTGGCCATGCCTTGGGAAGAGAGAACTGTGGAAATGAATCGGGCTGAGTTTGTCAAAAGAGCGCTGGCCGGGGAGAAGAACAAGAGCGCTCTGTGCCGTGAATACGGAATAAGCAGGCCAACAGGAGACAAGTGGATCAAACGGCATAAAGCCGGAGAAGGGATGAGGGACCGAAGCAAGGCGCCGTTCCACACCCCGAATAAGCTCAGCGCAGAGACTGAAACCATAATTGTAGAAGCGAGACAGAAAGAACCTGCGATCGGCGCCAAAAAGATCCATCGGATGCTAAGCAACCAGGGCTATACGAAGCTGCCCTGTGTCAGCACCGTCAATGCCGTGCTGAAACGCAATCACCTCATCACACGGGAAGCAAGCCAGGCTGCTGCACGATGTAAACGGTTTGAAAAAGAAGCCCCGAACATCCTGTGGCAGACCGACTTCAAGGGCAACTTCGCGATGCAAAACGGAGAACGTTGCCACCCCTTGTCGATCATCGACGATCACAGCCGGTTCTGCCTGTGTGCCGATGCGAAAGCAAATGAACAGCACAAAGGGGTAGAAGAGAGTTTTCGTAAGGTTTTCAAGGAATACGGATTACCGCAGATGCTGCTTTGCGATAACGGAAACCCCTGGGGTACAAATTACAGCGGCGGATATACCCCATTTGAGGTCTGGTTAATGGAGCTTGGTATCCTGACTATTCATATTCGTCCGCATCATCCGCAGACTCAGGGGAAAGCGGAGAAATTCAACCGGTCCTACAAGGATGAAAGGCTACAGTATCACGTGCCTTACGACCTAATTGATGCCGACCGCCAGCGGACGGAATACCGGGAGTTTTACAATCAGAAGCGGCCGCATCATGCGCTGGGGCTGGATGCTCCGGCAGAGCACTATCAGGCAAGCACACGCGTTTTCCCTGAGAGAATAACGGACTGGGAATATGGAACGGAATGTGAATTGCGTGAAGTTAAGAAGAAAGGGTATATCCACTATGGAGGAGAGCGTTACTTTCTCAGCTGTTCGTTCGGGGGCAAGTGTATTGCGGTAAAGCCCTCATCGATAGATGGTTTTGTAAATCTGCTCTATCGACAATTCCGGATCGGACGGATAGATTTGAGGGAAAAGAAAATGGTATCCCGCACATGCTATTTGGCAGAGGGCGATCCCCGCTTGACTGAAAAGTTGTAAACTATGTCCTCGGACAATGTGTAAACTATGTTGGGCTTGACATGGAACCCCAAAGGCTTGCGTTGCAACAAAGGGGTAAGCGAGCGAACAGCGCCCAAGGCGCTATGAAGCGAGCGGCTATAACGACCCGAACAGGTTCTTTGATAGGCTGAGGGCCGCGAAACCGCGGCCCTGTTCCTATGCAATATCCAATTGTCCGGCTGCCCGTACCCCCTATGCCCTGTGCGTCCGCGCCATACGGACCACCTTGATCAGCTCGCTGGGCTTTGGCGCTTTGCCGTACATCAGCACGCCCATGCGGTAGATCGCGGCGGACAGGAAGCCGATGCCCACTGTGGTACCCATCAGCAGCGCAACGGAAATTACAATCTCATACCACGCCGGATTGGACATGGCAATCCGCGCAAACATCGCCATCGGCGAGGTCAGCGGGATATAGGAGCACACCACCATCAGCGTGCCGTCCGCATTGCCGCTGGATACGGCATTGATCACCACGATGAACGCGAATACGAAGCACATCAGGATCGGCGTCATCGACGCGGAAACGTCCTCCACGCGGGATACCAGCGACCCGACCGCGCCGTACATGAACGCGTACAGGAAGAAGCCCAGCAGGAAGAACAGCAGCACGTAGCCAACAATGGGCAGCGGCATGTTGAAGATGGACGCGATAATCGCGTTGCCCGCCCAAGCCGCTTCGTTGATGTGGTAAAACAGCACCGCCGATCCGAAGATCGCCGCCATCTGGATCAACCCGGACAGGCCCGCGGCGATCATCTTGCCAAACAGCAGGCTATTGGGCCGGGCGGAGGTGATGAGCAGCTCCATGGTGCGCGAGCTTTTCTCCGTGGCAACCGACGATGCCACGATCTGCCCGTAAATCATAATCGCCATATACAGCGCCATCAGCATAATGTAGGTATAAAAGAAGGTATCCGTCTGGCTGACGCCCAGGTTTTCCAAGTTCACGCTGACCTCCGGATACAGTATCTCCTGGGTCTGTGCCTGGGAAACGCCCATCGCTGTGAGCGTATCATAGCGCGCAGCCTCGGTCATAGCGGCATACAGCCGGGATTGCATATCGTCTCCCAGGGTCAGGCTGCGGGTGATATAAGTAACGGTATTCCGGTCTTTCAGCACAACAGCGCCCGCGTAATCGCTATTCTTCACCGCGTCCCGCACGGTTTGCACATCGTCCGCCGTCAGGCGCACGGGAGTGCCCAGCGCGTTGGCCAGCAGCACCAGCCCGTCGTCGCTCAGCGCGCCGTTCTGGTTGATGACGGCAACCACATCCTCCCCGGAACCGGTTTCCGCCAGCTGCTCCGCCTGGGTTACCACCGTGCTTTCCACAGGCTGTTCAGGCTTTGCGAACAGCGTTTTCAGGTTAGGATAGCTGAGCACGATCATCAGCACTACCGCAAACAGGATCGTCATCACGCGGTAGATTCTGGATTTAAAATATCCGTTGAGCTCAAACCGGAGCACGGACCAAAATTGTTTCATGTTCTTCCTCCTCAAACGGCGTTGCTGGTATACTCCACAAAGATATCCTCCAGCGTCGGCTCAAACACACGGTAGCCCTCCACAGGGATGCCCGCCTCACTCATCCCGGACAGGATGGACAGTGTCTGCGAAATCTCCGGCACATACAGGTGGAAATGCTGTTCCTTGCTCTCCGCGCGCAGCCCCCTGCTTTGCAGATAAGCCTGCGCCTGCTCCTGCTCCTGGGCGCCGCCGGGAATATCCAGCACCAGATGGCGGCGGTCGTAGGTGCGCTTGTGCTCCTCAATGGAGGTATTGAGCACGATGCGGCCGTTGTTGAGGATGGCGATATCGCGGCAGAACTCTTCCACATAGTTCATCTGATGGCTGGAAAAGAGCACGATCTTGCCTTCCTCTATGGTTTCGCGGACAATTGTTTTCAGCAGCTGCGCGTTTACGGGATCCAGCCCGGAAAACGGCTCGTCCAAAATCAATATCTCCGGATCGTTGAGCATGGCGACGGCAAGCTGAATCTTCTGCTGGTTGCCCTTGGAGAGCGTATCCACCTTTTTATTCATATAGTCCATCAGCCCCATACGCCCCATCCAGCGCATCGCGCTCGCCTTGGCAAAGGCGGGCGTCAGGCCGCGCAGCGTGCCCAGGTAGATCAGCTGATCCAAAATCAGCCGCTTGGGGTACAGTCCGCGCTCCTCCGGCAGGTAGCCGATCCGGTAATCTCCCCGCCGGAACGGTTTGCCATCCAGCAGCACCTCGCCGCTGTCGGCGGAAAACACATCCATGATGATGCGGATAGTGGTGGTTTTGCCCGCGCCGTTGCGGCCCAGCAGGCCCAGGGAATGCCCGCTTTCCACCGCAAAGTCCACCCCTTTGAGCACATCATGGTCCCCAAAGCTTTTTTGAAGCTTGATAACCTCCAGTTTCATTCCATTCTCCCCTCCGCCGCGCTCCGGTTTTCTTATCCGGGGTTGCTGCGCGGCCATTCCTGTAGATAGGGTAGCGTTGTTGCGCCGTCCTGTCAATTCATCCTGTCCGTATCATACATTGTTTCTCCCCAATCATGCAAAATCCCCACCGACAGCCTGCGGCGGGGATTTATGTATCGGCGCTCAGGGCGTTTCATCGTCCTCCTGCAGATCCTCCGGAGGCGAATCCTCCGCTGTCTCCTGTCCGCTGTTTTTCCGGTCCGCGATATGCCCGCGAAAGCTGCCCGCGATGCTGATCACCGCGCCGATCAGCAGGAACAGATAGTAGCTGAAAAACCGCCATACCAAGAGGCCTACGCCGATGGTGCCCTGCGTGAAGATGCCGCTGAAGAAGATCAGAAAGCCACCCTCCTGCGCCCCGCTGGCGCCCGGCAGCGGCGTGTAGCTGGCGGAAACAAACAGCAGAAAGGAGAGCGTCATCAGGTGGTACCATGGTTCCCCGCTCAATGAAAACGCACGGTACACGCTCAGCGGGATGCTCATCAGCGAAAACAGGCTGAGCCCCGCAAACACCAGCTGCCCGATAATCCGCTTGGGGTATTTCATCAGCCGGAGAATGGACATATGGTACATATCCATGCCCGCGTCGATCCGCACAATCTTTTCTTCCGGCCGCTTGATGATATGCATCTTGGCGCCGACACGAATAAAAAACAGGATGATCGCCTGCACCAGCGGCCTGTGCAGCGCCACCAGCAAAATCAGCGGGATGGACAGCGCGTTGAGTCCGTACCCGATATAGATAAACCACTTTACGCGGGGCAGCTGAGCATTTACAAACCCGGCGTTGAACGCCCAGAAAAGGGTTGTGATGATTACCAGCATAATCTGCAGCGACAGAAACTTGATGGACAGCGCCGAGGTGGAAATCGGCACAGGAATTTTCCGCTTCGCCATAAAATACACCTGCATCGGCTGTCCGCCGCTGGAGCCAGGCGTGATATTGCAGTAGTAGAAGCCTAACAGGGTCACATAGGTGGCAAAGCCTAAAGAAACCGGATATTTTTGCTTGCGCAGAAAATAATGCAGGCCCATCATATCAAAGAACATATAGCCGAACCAGCCTAAAAATCCGCACAGCAGCCACTCGGTCTTCAATGTGAACAGCGCTTCCCAGGCATTGGTCAGATCGCTGTTCGAAAACGCGATGATAACGATCAATCCCAGCGTAGCTGCGATAAACAGGAAGCTGAAAATCCTACGTTTCATGCATTGATCCTCTCTGCTTTGCCTGTATCAGCGCCGCATAGCGCGCTTCCACGTCCAAGATCAGCCGGTTCCACGGAATGGGAATGGTCTGCTTCGCCTCCAGCCCTACGGCATGGGTGGATGGCAGCGCTTCCTCAATCGCCCGCGCAATCGCCTCGGGAGAATTGTGGCACAGATAGCCGTTCTGGCCGTGGGTAATGCCCTCGGCTGAGCAGCTGCCCTCAATGAGCAGCGCAGGGGTTCCCATCGCCGCCGCCTCGCGTACCACCATGGGCGCGTTATCGTACAGGGAGGGGAAAACCATCAGGTCCGCCCGCTCGTACAGCGCCATCAGCGTGGGACGATCGCTTAAAAAGCCTGTGTACAGCACGTCCTTGTCCAGCTGCAGCTCCCGCGTAAGCGCCCGCAGCTTGCCCTCGTCCGGTCCGCTGCCCACCATGATCAGCTGCAATTCATGCCCCGCGTCCTTGAGGATGCGGCAGGCCCTGAGCACGGAATCGGGGTTCTTCTTGAGGTTCTGCTGGCCGGCAAAGATCAGCACCGGCACGCCGGCACGCACGGGAAAGCGCTCCAGCGCCTCCCGGCGCTGCGCGTCCGTCAGGGTGAACGGATCGGTGCCGTTGGGCATCACCACGATCTCCCCGCGGTATCCGTAGGATTTCAGCACCGCGCCCGTCTGCCGGTTCACCGCCCATACCTCGTCGCAGGTATCGAAGAAATTCACGATATATTTCACAACGGCCTTCGCCAGCACCTTGGAATGGGTCGCCTTGAGAAAGTCATCGTAGTACTTGGAGTGAAAGGTGGCCACCAGCGGCACATGGTAGCGGCGCGCCAGCCGCCGCGCCTCGCGCGCGCCCAAAAACGGGCTGTGCGCGTGCACCAGATCAAACCGCATGCCGCTTACCGTTTTGCGATAGCTGCGGGACCACCGCGGAACGCCTACCCGGTATGCCTCTCCCGGCACATGCATGCCGCCGTATAAAAGCATTTCGCATTCCGCAGGTTTGGGATACTTTCGATTGTTGGGAGCGATATAAACAGCGCGGTGGCCGCGTGTTTGCAGATTTTGGCAATAGCTGAACATGACGCGCCCCACACCGTCCACCGTTGGCGGAAAGGACTCGCAGAACTGTCCAATCAGCACAGATGATAAGCCTCCGTTTCGCCGTGTATTGTGTCATACAACCTGGTTATTTTGATAGTATATCACAGCAACCATGGTTTTGTAAGGTACGAAATTCGTCCCGCCCGGAGGGTGCCCCCGGCGGTACGGGCATGCGAAACGGTATCTCCCGGCGCACACCGTCAGGCGGCGGGGCATCCGGCCCGCTCCGGCAATCCCCCGCAGGGGAAGCAGATTCGCACGCTGCCCCCAATATACTGGAAAAGGAAGGGACTGTCAAACCGCTTGACGGCCTTATGCCGCCCACGCTATAATGCAGTCATAAACAGACCTGCAATCTGAAACGCACGGAGGGCAAACCATGAACATACTGTCGCATGTACGGGCGAACGGCCAACAAACCATGGCCGAAAAACCGTTTGATACGCTGGACAGCCTGGCGCTGGCCCAGCTGGTATACATCCCCATGGAAGGGATGCTCAACCGCCGGGGGGAAACCACCGTGCGCCAGCTGTGGATCGATGCGTCGCTGACCTATCTGGAGCCTTTCCCCACCTTTTATATGAACAAATGCTATACATTTCTGCAAAGCTGCGCGGCCGCGCCGCGCTATGCGCAGCTGAAAATATCCAATTATATCAACCATGTGGATCCCCATCAGGAAACGCAGTTCTGCGCCTGCACCTTCACCCTGCCGGACGGCGCACACTACATCGCGTTCCGCGGCACCGACGTGAGCATGACCGGCTGGAAGGAAGACTTCAATATGTCGTTTATGACGGTGCCCGCGCAGCGCGAGGCTGCGGACTATGTGGAGCGCATTGCCAAAGCCTGCCGGGGGCCGCTGCTGCTGGGCGGACATTCCAAGGGCGGTAACCTGGCGCTGTACGCGGCCTGCCATGTCTCCGGCCCCGTTTTAGACCGTATCCGCCAGGTATACAGCTTTGACGGCCCCGGCGTGGATAAGCCCACGCTGGACGGCGAGGGATACCATACGGTTCACAACCGGGTGCAAAGCTGGGTTCCGCAAAGCTCCGTCGTGGGCATGCTGCTGTGCTACCATCCCGATTATCTGGTGGTCAAGAGCAGCGCCATCGGGCTGATGCAGCACGATTCCTTTACCTGGCATGTGGAAAACGGCGCCTTTGTGCAGCTTAGCGAGCTCAATCTCACCACGCGCGTGGCCAACGAGGCGCTCAACCGGTGGCTGGACCAGCGTTCCACCCAGGAGCGGCAGTTTATGGTGGACGTGATTTTCCAAATCGTTTCCGGCATGGGCGAGCAGAGCATCGGCACGATGCTTGAGGATTTCAAGGGCAAGTCCCTGAAGCTGTTTTCCGCCTTCAACAAGCTGGATCTTGATAAGCGCGCCAAGGCCACAATGCTGTTTACCAGCCTTTTGTCCACCGAAGCGGGCTATGGCACCCGGCAGCTGCTGACCAATGTATTCCGCCTGCAGGCCGAGGGACGGCCCGAAGGCAACGGGGAATCGGCCCCTACTGAAACTGTTTGAAAAACGCTTCGATATTATACCGTCCGATGGCGTCGTGCTCCTCATGGGAAAGCGGCAGGGCGTCAAACCGGGCTCGTTCCTCCACGGGATCCCACATGGGGTAATCGGTGGCAAACAGCACCCGGTCCCCCCGGTAATGCCGTACCAGCCTGGCCCCTTCCTCCGGCGTGAAGGCATACAGGCTGGATGAGGTGTCTACCCATATATTGTCATACTCCGCCAGCACCTTCCAGGCCTCGGTCCATACCGACCAGCCCCCGAAGTGCGCGGCGATCACCTTCACGTCCGGCACGGCCTTCAGCGCCTTTTTCAGCCGCTCCGGCTCGCTGAAGGGATGGCGGTAATCGCCCATGTGCAGCATGGCGGGCATGTTTTCATCCGCCAGGCATTTGAAAATTTCAATCACGCCGTCGCTGTCCAGAAATATTTTCTGGAAATCCGCGTGCAGTTTGATCCCCGAAAGCCCTCCGGCCTTGATCCGTTTAAGCTCCGCCCGGACATCCGGGAGATCCGGATGCATCGCGCCAAAGCCGATGATGCGGTCCGGGTTTTCTGCCACGGTTTTAATCAGGTAATTATTAATGCCCTCCACCCGGTCCGGGGTGATGCCAACGCCCTGCACTACATGCTTTTCTATCCCGGCCAGCCTGCCGCGCTCCAACAGCGTGTCCAGCCTGCCGCCCCACCGCATGCTCATCTCATAGAAATCCGCTGTGGACTGCGACGCCTTCTGGGCAATCCGGTCCGGGTAAATATGGGCATGCGCGTCAATATATTCCAAGATGATCGCTCTCCTTGACCAAAATACCTTACCATATATACCATCGCTTCTAAACGGTTGTCAACCGTACGGCCGGATTTACAATGATTGTGAACCCGGACTGGGAACAAACCATGGGCCCGGATCGTCTAATGGAAAGACAGCTTACGGGAGGTGCGCGGATTTGACGGAGCGATTGCTGCGGAAAGCCAGGCACGGGAACGCGGACGCGTTCACCGCGCTTTGCGCACCCTTTGAAAGCATGGTCTACCGTCACTGCCTGCAGATGCTCAAAACCCCCGCCGATGCGCAGGACGCCGCACAGGAAACCATGCTGCGCGCCTACCGCGCCTTTACCACCTTCGAGGGACGAAGCGAGCTGGCGACCTGGCTGTTCCGCATTGCGCACAATGTGTGTCTGGACGCGCTGAAGAAGGCGCACCGCCAGCGCGAAGGCGCTTCGCTGGATGCTCTGCGCGAACAGGGGTTCGATCCCCCCGCCGAGGGCGAAGGCCCCGACGGCGCGTATGAGCGCGCCAGCCGGCAGGCCGCCCTGCATGAGGCCATCGCGGAGCTCCCCGAGCGGCAGCAGGCGCTGCTCTCCCTGCGCTACGGCGACGGCATGGAGTATACCCAGATCGCAAAGGTGATGGGCCTCACGCTGGGCACGGTA
The DNA here is from genome assembly GCA_963664595.2 of Candidatus Limiplasma sp. Classification (GTDB taxonomy): domain Bacteria; phylum Bacillota; class Clostridia; order Christensenellales; family Aristaeellaceae; genus CAXXOK01. Next base: position 270,388 of record CAXXOK010000011.1, read on the forward strand.
AAAAGCGCGCTCAACCGCGCCAGGGAGCACCTGCGCGCCATCGCCCAGCAGGGAATGGAAGATTGAAGGAACCAATGGAATTCCTGCTCGTCTATTGATAAGGAAGGGAGGTCAACACAATGAAAAAAGATACCGCAAACGATGCACTCGACCGCGCGTTGACCGACCTGTATCAAGCGGACATCCCCGAAAGCTTCCGGGCTTCCTGGCGTGATGCCGTGAAACGGGAGGAGCCACCCACCATGAAATCCATTCATTTCCCCGTATGGCTGAAACGTACCGCGCTGCCGCTGGCAGCCGCCGTTGTGCTGGTCACCGGCACGCTGATCACGGGCATGCTGAGCCCCAAAACCAACACCAGCATGCCGGAAACGGTCATGGAGGACTTCGCAGCAACATCCACTACCATCGACAGCGATTCCTACATAACCTCGATGGCTGCCGCAAAGCTCGGCTATGTCAAAAGCGACGAAGTATGTGTTTGTCCCGGTCCCAATGCCCGACAACGCCATGAACTTCGTCCATGCGCAGGAGAGCGCGAAGACGGCGGAGCGCAGGACGGCTGACGACCGCAAAATCGTTCGCACCGCAGACCTGACCATCGCGTCTACCGCTTTTGACGCGGATTACGCCGCCATCCTTTCCCTGGTAGAAAGCACGGGCGGATATGCGGCAAGCGTCAGCACGTCCGAGTACCGGGTCAACAGCCGCACCGCCTCCTTCAGTCTGCGCATTCCCTCCGACGCGCTGGATGCATGCCTGAGCGGGTTATCCGGAATCGGCCGCATCACCAACCGGTACGAAACCGCAGCCGATATGACCACAACCTACACCGATACAGCGCTTCGGCTATCGACCCAGCAAAGCAAAATGACGCGCCTCACGGAGCTGCTTGCCAAGGCCGATACCGTGGAGGATCTGCTGGAAATCGAAAACGAGATCGCCGATACCCAGTACCAGATCGACAGTCTGGAAAGCTCCCTCCGCACCATCGACCGGCAGGTGGACTACGCATCCGTGAGTGTGTATCTGGAAGAGCAAACGCCCGCCGAAACCGCAGGCGCGCAGGAGCTGACCCTGGGAGAACGCCTGGAGAGCAGCCTGAAAGCCTCGCTGGTCTGGCTCGGTGATTTTCTGGAAAACATGCTGGTCTTCCTTATCGCGGCCGTGCCCGTGCTGGTTTTCATCGTGCTGGTCCTCTTCATCCTCCGCATCACCCGCAGGCGGAAGTAAACAAACCCTGATAATGAAACTTATTTTAAAGGAGATACCCCTATGAAGAAACGATTCCTCAGTTTGATTCTCGTGATCGCCCTCAGCCTGTTCGCAGTATCGGCCTTGGCCGATGGAAACACCGTATCCGCCATCGGCACCGGCACCGTAGCTCTGGAGCCCGATATGGCCACCTTCTCCGTGGGCATTACCACGCAGGATACGCTGGTAACCACCGCGCAGACGGCCAACAACGCCGCCATGCAGGCCGTGCTGGATTCGCTTCTGGCCCTTGGCATCGGCGAGAACGACGTGCAGACCGATTACTACTCCGTATACCCGGTGTATAATTACGAGTCCAGCTCCCCCTCCGTAACAGGCTACGAAGTGAGCAACACCCTGACGGTGATTGTGCGCGACCTGCAGCAGCTGGCTTCCCTGCTGGATGCTGCTGTGGAAGCGGGCGCCAACAATGTGTACAGCCTCGGCTTCCAAAGCTCGCAGCAGGCTACCGCCTATGATCAGGCCCTGAAGGCCGCCGCCCAGGACGCGCAGCGCAAGGCTATCATGATGGCGCAGGCCGTAGGCCGGGAAGCGGGCATAACCCTGTCGCTGGAAGAAATGTCCAACAGCGGCATCCTTTATACTTCCGAACGCTCCTACGCGATGGATCTCTCATCCTCCATACCGATCGAAACCGGAATGATCACCGTATCCGCCGAGGTGATGGCCGTCGTGGAAATGAAGTAGTCTTTCGCGGTCCGCTTCCCCAAGCGGGAATTGATTTTCCGTCCCCGGTCGTGCTACAATATTCCCATGGATACATCCTTGATTTCCGCGGCTGAAGCAGTGCTTCAGCGCGCGGGAGTATTGAATCCCAAGGCAACGGTTCTGGTCGCCCTCAGCGGCGGCGCAGATTCCGTTGCCCTTTTATATACCCTGCTTGCGCTTGGCAAGCGCCACGGCCCCGCAGTGCGCGCCGCGCATGTGGAGCATGGCCTGCGGGGTGAAGAATCGCTGGCGGACGCGGCGTTCTGCGAAGCGCTTTGCAAGCGCCTGGGCGTGCCGTTTACCTGCGATTCCGCCGATCTGCCGGGCGATGCCGATTCGCCGGGCATGGAGGCGGCGGCGCGGGAAGCGCGCTACGCACTGCTATTGGCCCGTGCCAGAGAATGCGGCGCGGATGCGCTGCTGCTGGCCCACCACCAGGATGATCAGGCTGAAACCGTGCTCCAGCACCTGCTGCGCGGCAGCGGCGCGCGGGGCCTGAGCGGCATGGACGAGATCACCCACCGCAACGGCGTGCTGCTCTGCCGTCCGTTCTTAAGCCTGCCCAAGCAGGCGCTGCTGGATGCGCTGGGCAGCGAGCCCTACCGCACAGACGAGAGCAACCTGCGCCCCGTATGCCAGCGCAACCGTCTGCGGCTTACGATCCTGCCCGAGCTGGTTATGGAAAACCCCGCCGCCGTTTCACACATCGCCCAGTCCGCCGCGCTGCTGCGGCTGGATGAGCATTGCCTGCAATCACAGGCCGATCAGGTATTGGAACAGGCGATGGTCAACACCCCGCCTTATTTTTGTCTGCGCCGGGATCTGCTGAAAAAGGCCGACGCTGCCGTGGCCCTGCGTGTTTTGCGGAAATTTGCGGAGATCGGAGCAGGGGTACGGGGCATCTCCGCCGAAGCCTTATCGCTGTCCGCCGCTGATTCCATGGCCCTGCTTGGGCTGCTCGGCGCCGCGGAGAACGCCACCCTCAATCTGCCGGGCGCGCTGCACGCCACGGCGACACAGCACTTTATCCACCTGACCCGCATGGAGGACGACGCCCTGCTGCGCGATCTGCCCGCGCTCACCCCCATCCGGCTGGATGGGGACACCCAGCCGCTGATCTTTGGCGGCATCGCCCTGCACATGATGCCCCACGCGCCCGGCGGCCTTTGCCCGGACGGCAGGCGCACCGTTGTGCTCACGCGCGAACAGATGCAAGCCGCCGTCGTGCGCCAGCCCAGGCCCGGCGATACCATCCACCCCTTTGGGGCGGACGGCAAAAAACCGCTGCGGCGCTACCTGACCGATAAAAAGCTCGATCCGCCGTTTCGCAAGTCCTTGCCGGTGGTCGCCATCGGCAAAGAGGTGCTGTGGGCCGTGGGTGTAGGCGCGGCGGAAAGCACGCGCATCCGCAAAGAGCCCTCCATGCTGCTTACCCTGAAGGGCTCGCTGCCCTGGCTTATCATTCATTCATCACAAAGGAGTTCATTATGAAACAGGATTGCCCCATGTTTAAGGATTTGTCGGAGATCCTCATTACGGAAACCCAGCTTCATCAAAAAACACAGGAGCTTGGTGAGATGATTACCCGGGATTTCCAAGGCAAAACCCCGCTGATGATCTGCATTCTGAAAGGTTCCACAATCTTTTTCACCGATCTGATCCGCGCCATTGATCTGCCGCTGGAAATCGACTTTATGGCCATTTCCAGCTATGGCGCCAGCACCGTGAGCGGCGAGGTGCGGCTGGTGAAGGATTTGGATTCCAGCATTGAAAACCGCCATGTGATCATCGTGGAGGACATCGTGGATTCCGGTAAAACGCTGGCCTATCTGAAGCGCATCCTGTGCAACCGCGGCGCAACCACCATCAGCATCGTTACCCTGCTGGATAAGCCCTCCCGCCGCATGGTGCCGCTGGAGGTGGATTATTCCGGCTTCAACATTCCGGATGCCTTCGTGGTCGGCTACGGACTGGACTATAATGAAAAATACCGTAACCTGCCGCTGATCGGGGTGCTGGACCCGAAGGTTTATTCGTAATCGGCTAATTCGGCTTAAGTGAAATGAAGATTTGGGAATTAAGAATTGTGATATGATTGCTCCCGTAGCCGGAGGATTGTATTCCTCTGATGCAATAAAACAGGGAAACGCCGAGGTGCTCGGCGTTTCCCTGTTTCAGGCTGTCAAAAAAGAAGGGTCCAGGGCTGAAAGTCCTGGTCAGGGTGCAGGGGTGAAACCCTTGCCGGGGATTGGGTTGGAACCCAAAGGCTTGCGTTACAACAAAGGAGTAAGCGAGCGAACAGCGCCCAAGGCGCTATGAAGCGAGCGACGATAACGACCCGAAGAGGTTCTTTGACAAGCTGAAACAGGGAAACGCCGAGAGCCTCAGCGTTTCCCTGTTTTATATTCCGGAAAGGAAACCGGTAACTTGCGGAGCAATCCATTCAGCATTGCCCACATGGTTTCATTGTCGCGCAGCGCCCTTCCGGTCCCTGTGCTGTATAAAACCTTCCAGCTACCGTTCGCAGTGTCCTTTGAGCAAGCGCTCACTGGGCACACGCCCACTTCCGTTGCCTGTTCCTATTTCCTCGTTCGTTCCCGCGCTTACTTCAACAGCTTCACCAGCACCGCCTTCTGGGCGTGCAGCCGGTTTTCGGCTTCGTCGAAGATATTGTCGGCGTGGGCTTCCATTACCTCGTTGGTGATCTCCTCGCCGCGGTGGGCGGGCAGGCAGTGCAGCACCATGGCGTCCGGCTTGGCGACGGCCATCACGGCATCGTTGATCTGATAGCCCTTGAAGGCCTTCTTGCGCTCCTCGGCTTCGCCCTCTTCGCCCATGCTGGCCCACACGTCGGTGTAGAGCACATCGGCGTCCTTGGCCATTTCCAGCACATCCTCGCCGAGGGTCAGCAGGCCGCTTTCCTTGCCCCACGCCACCAGCTGGTCATCCGGCATATAGGCTTTGGGACAGGCAATGGAAATCTTCATGCCCACCTTCACACAACCGGCAATCAGGCTGTTGGCCATGTTGTTACCGTCACCCACAAAGCAGAGCTTGAGGCCCTTAAAGCTGTGTTTGGTTTCCCGCACGGTCATCAGGTCGGCCAGCACCTGGCAGGGGTGCGCGTAGTCCGTCAGCCCGTTGATCACGGGTACGGAGCCGTATTTGGCAAGGTCCTCTACCTCCTGCTGGGCAAAGGTGCGTATCATGATGCCGTCCACAAAGCGGCTCAGCACCCGCGCGGTATCCTGCACGGGCTCGCCCCGGCCGATCTGCAGATCGCGGCCGGAGAGGAACAGCCCGTGGCCGCCCAGCTGCGCCATACCTACCTCAAAGGATACCCGGGTGCGCGTAGACGACTTGGTAAAGATCATCGCCAGCGTTTTACCCGCCAGCACCGGGTGGGCAATACCGTGCTTCTGCTCGTATTTCAGCTGATCAGCCAGGTTTAAGATCTCGATGATTTCCTCGGACGTACAATCGGATAATTTCAGCAAGTGTTTCATTGCAATGCCTCCTTGATGATTTCAACGGCCTGTTTGAGCTGTTCCCACGATATGGTCAGCGGCGGCAGCAGGCGCAGCTTGGTTTTGGCGGTGAGGGTCACCACACCTCTGTCCAGCAGAGCTTTAACCAATGCCTTGGAATCCTTGGTGGATTGCACGCCCAGCATCAGCCCGCAGCCTGAAACACGCTGCACCGTGGGGCACGCGCTCAGCTCCTGCTTAATGTACTCGCCCTTCTTTTTCACATCGGCCAGCAGCTCATCCGTCAGCTGGTTCATCACGGCTACAGCCGCCGCCGCGCATACGGGGTTGCCGCCGAAGGTGGTGGCATGCGTGCCGGGAGACAGCGTTTCCTTCACCTTCTCGCCCAGCAGGCAGGCGCCCATGGGTAACCCGCCGGCCAGCCCCTTGGCGGTGGAAACGATATCGGGCAGGATTCCGGACTGCTGATACCCAAACAGGGTGCCCAGCCTGCCGTTGCCGGTTTGCACCTCATCCACGATCAGCAGCACGTCCCGCGCCTCGGTCAGCTCGCGCGCGGCTTTGATGTAGTCCGGGTCAAGCGGCTCCACACCGCCCTCACCCTGCACCACTTCCAGCATCAGCGCGCATGCGGGGTATTCGTCAAGCGCTTTTTGCAGCGCGGCGGTATCGTTGGGCGGCACATGCACAAAGCCCTCGGGGAACGGCCCGAAATAATGGTGGAAATAGTCCTGCCCCGTGGCGGCCAGCGTAGCCAGCGTGCGGCCGTGGAAGCTGTCGTTCAGGGTGATGATCACGGGCTTCACGTTTTCGCCGTGCTTGTCGGCGGCATATTTGCGGGCCGTCTTGATGGCGCACTCGTTGGCCTCCGCACCGGAGTTAGCGAAGAATACCTTCTTCATGCCCGTGCGCTCACACAGGATTTTTGCCAGTTCTCCCTGCGGCTTGGTGTAATAAAGGTTGGACACATGCGCAAGCGCGTGGGCCTGCTCGCACACGGCCTGCTCCCACGCCTTGTTGCCGTAGCCCAGCGCGTTTACGGCGATGCCGCTGCCCATATCGATGTAAGCCTTGCCCTCGTCGTCGTACAGCGTGGCGCCTTCGCCCCGCACAAACGCCACGTCAAACCGTGCGTAGGTGGGGGCGATATATTCGTTTTCCAGTTGTTTGATATTGCTCATGATAACTCCTTATCCTTGGGTGAACATCGTTCCTACCCCTTCGTCCGTCAGGCACTCGATCAGGATCGCGTGTTTCACGCGCCCGTCGATGATAAACACCTTCCCGACGCCGCGGCGGATCGCCTCGATGCAGCACTCCACCTTGGGGATCATGCCGCCCGAGATCACCCCCTCGCGGATCAGCGCGGGCGCTTCGCCCGCGGGCACGACGCTGATAAGCGTCTCATCGTCTTTGGGGTCCCGCAGCACGCCGCGGATATCGGTCATGTTGATCATACTCTCGGCATGCAGCGCGGCCGCAATGCGCGCGGCGGCGGTATCGGCGTTAATGTTGTAGGCGTTGCCCTCACCGTCTGAGCCGATGGTGGAGATCACGGGAATATAGCCCTTCTCCAGTACATCCAGTATCGGCTGCACGTTGACATCGGTAATCTCGCCCACAAAGCCGTGCACCTCGTCCCGCTTTTGGGCGGTGATCATGTGCCCGTCCATGCCGCACAGGCCGATGGCCTTGCCGCCGATGCTCTCCAGATAGGCGACCAGGTTTTTGTTCACCTTGCCGGCCAGCACCATCTGCACCACCTCGGCGGTTTCCTTGTCGGTCACGCGCAGACCGTCGATAAACTCGGTCTTCTTGCCGAGCTTTTTAAGCATCTCGCTGATCTCGGGGCCGCCGCCGTGCACCAGCACCACGCGCACGCCCACCAGCTGCAACAGCCGCAGGTCGCCCATTACGGCGCGCTCCAGCTCCTTGCTTTGCATGGCGCTGCCGCCGTATTTGATGACCACGATCTTGCCGTTGTATTCCTGTATATAGGGAAGCGCTTGAATGAGCACCTCCGCGCGTTCGTTGATGGTCATGGTTATTTCTTCCCTTTCCCGGTCATCAGGTGCGGTAATCGCCGTTGATGCGCACGTAATCGTATGTCAGGTCACAGCCCCACGCGGTCGCCTTGGCTTCGCCGTCGTGGCACTGCACCAGGATATCAATCTCGTCCTCGCGCAGGATATCGGAAGCCTCGGCTTCGTCAAAGGGAATGCTGCGTCCCTGCTTGCACACGGCCAGCATTCCGGCCCGGCTCTGGAACTGGATGTCTACCTTTTCTACATCCACCTCCGCGCCGGAGTAACCGATGGCGCACAGCACGCGCCCCCAGTTGGCGTCGGCGCCGAAGAAGGCGGATTTCACCAGTGAGGAGCAGATAACGCCCTTGGCGGCCGCCTTGGCGCTTGGCTCGTCCTTGGCCCCGGTCACGGTGCAGACGATCAGCTTGGTTGCGCCCTCGCCGTCCTTGGCCATGATGCGGCACAGCTTTTCACACACGGCCTGCAGCGCAGCGCGGAACGGGGCCATATCGCAGGCGGCGTCGTTGCCCGCCAGCCCGTTGGCCAGCACCGTGATCATATCGTTGGTGGAGGTATCGCCGTCGATGGACAGCATATTGAACGTGTCCTTCACCACGGCGGAAAGCGCGGTTTGCAGCGCCTCCGGGGCGATGGCCGCGTCGGTGGTCAGGAAGCAGAGCATGGTCGCCATGTTGGGATGGATCATCCCGCTGCCCTTGCTGATGCCGCCCAGGGTACACAGCTTGCCGCCCAGCTCAAAGCGCACGGCAACCTCCTTGGGTACGGTATCGGTGGTCATGATGGCCTTGGCGGCGTGGTGGCCGCCGTCCTTGTGCAGGGCTTCCGTCAGGAGCGGGAAGCCGATTTCAAACGGTTCCAGCGTCATCGGCTGGCCGATAACGCCCGTGGAAGCCACCACCACATCCTCCGCCTTGACGCCCGTATACCGCTCCACCAGCGCGGACATGCCCTCGGCAATCTCGATACCGTTGTCGTTGCAGGTGTTGGCGTTGCCGGAATTGCAGATAATGGCCTGCGCCACGCCGTTTGCCATGTGCCGCTTGGTTACCAGCAGCGGCGCGCCCTTAACCTTGTTGGTGGTAAAGCAGGCCGCGACCGACGCGGGCTTTTCGCTTACGATCAGCGCCACATCCCGTTTGCCGGGGTTTTTCCGGATGCCCAGGTGCTCGCCCGAGGCTTTATATCCCTTTGCGGCTGTAATGCCGCCCTCTATCCATTCCATTGTGGTTTTCTCCTATCTATCAAGCATCAGATCCATGTTCTGGATCGCCATGCCGCACGCGCCCTTGCCCAGGTTATCAAAGCGTGCGCAGACGATCATGCGTTGATCGCACCCCGTTACGAAAACCTCCATCACGTCGCTGTCGGCCAGCGCATTGGTGGCGATCAGCGGTTCGGGATTGGGGTCCGGGATGCGCATCATGGGCCGGTTTGCGTAATGCGCTCGATAGAGGGCCGTCAGGCCGCCCACCCCCAGTGGTTTTTGCATCAGCGCGGGATGCAGCGGAATGGAAACAAGCATGCCGTTGTAGATATCGCAGAGGATGGGCTGAAAAACCGGCGGCTGCGCCAGGCCGCACACCTTTACGATTTCCGGCATATGCTTGTGGTTTTGGGTCAGGGCATAGGCGCGTGGCGAATCCAGCGCTTTGTCCCGCGCCGCGTCCTCATACTCCACGATCATCTTCTTGCCGCCGCCGGAATACCCGGTAACGGACGTGATGCTGATCGGCATATCCGCCGCGATCACCCCCGCCGCAAGCAGCGGGTATAAAAGCGCAATCGCGCCCGCGGCGTGGCAGCCCGTGTTGGCAACCCGGTTGGATAGACGAATGGCTTCCTCGTGCTGCCGGGAAAGCTCGGGAAAGCCATACGCAAAGCGGTCGTCCGTACGGAAGGCCGTGGAGGTATCCAGCACCCTGCAGGGCGCGTCCCCCAGCGCGTCCATAAACGCGCGGCTGGCCTCGTCGGGCAGGCAGAGAATGGTGATGTCCGCCTGCCCCGCAAGTTCCGCCTGCGCCCGCACATCCTTGCGCTGCGCCTCGGGCAGGCCGAGCAGATCAATATCCGCCCGTTTTTGCAGCCTGTCCCGGATGCGCAGCCCCGTGGTGCCGCTGGAGCCGTTGATGAAAACCTTTGTCATTGCTATTTGCCTTTACCCATCATTTTCGCTCTGACCACGGCCGGAAGCCCGAACAGGGAGATGAACCCGGCCGAATCATTCTGGTTGTACACTTCGTCCTCGTTGAAGGTGGCAATTTCTTCGGAATAGAGGCTGTAGGGGCTGGTGACACCCGCGGGCACCACATTGCCCTTGTACAGCTTCAGGGTTACCTCGCCGGAAACGGTTTCCTGCGTTTTGTCCACAAAGGCCGACAGGGCTTCGCGCAGCGGCGTAAACCACTGGCCGAAGTACACAAGCTCGGCAAACCGGTTGGCGACGACTTCCTTATAATGCTGGGTATCGCGGTCCAGGCAAAGGGTTTCCAGCACCTCGTGCGCGCGGTAGAGGATGGTGCCGCCGGGGGTTTCGTACACGCCGCGGCTCTTCATGCCCACAAGGCGGTTTTCCACCATGTCCACCAGGCCCACGCCGTTGGCGCCGCCCAGCTGGTTGAGCTTCTCAATCAGCTTTACGGGGGAAAGCGCCTCGCCGTCCACCGCGGTGGGGATGCCCTTTTCGAACGTGATCTTCACATAGGTGGCGCGGTCGGGCGCCTGCTCCGGGCTCAGGCACATTTCCAGAAAGCCGGGCTTCTGGTACTGCGGCTCGTTGGCCGGGTCCTCCAGATCCATGCCCTCGTGGGAGAGATGCCAGAGGTTTTTGTCCTTGGAATAGTTGGTTTCCCGGCTGATTTTCAGCGGGATATTGTGTGCCTCGGCATAGGCGATTTCATCATCGCGGCTCTTCATTTCCCACTCGCGCCACGGGGCGATGATGGCCATATCCGGCGCATAGGCCTTGATGGCGAGCTCAAAACGCACCTGATCGTTGCCCTTGCCGGTGCAGCCGTGGCAGATGGCGTCGGCTCCTTCTTTAAGGGCGATGTCCACGATGCGCTTGGCGATGATCGGCCGCGCAAAGCTGGTGCCCAACAGGTACTGGCCCTCGTATACCGCGCCCGCCTGCATAGTGGGGTAAATGAAATCGGTAATGAATTCCGCTTTGAGGTCCTCGATGTACAGCTTGCTCGCGCCGGTGCGGAGCGCTTTCTCTTCCAGTCCGTCCAGCTCCGCGCCCTGTCCCACGTCGGCCGAAACCGCGATAACCTCGCAGTTGTTATAATGTTCCTTCAGCCAGGGAATAATCACGGATGTATCCAGTCCGCCCGAATAGGCAAGTACTACTTTTTTGATCTCCGGCTTTTGCGCCATTGCAATGCCCCCTTGAATAATTATTCGTAAATTATGCATGAACTGTGATGGTTTGTCAAGGCTTTCCCATAGATGGTTTGTGCGGTTTTTGACCAATTCCACCAACCCTCGTTTATTATTTTGCCGGATGATCCCTTTTTCCCTTCTTTGGCACACAATCAGGGGTGAATATGGCCCGCGCAGCCCGCCCGCAAAAAGCGAAAATATACAAAATGCCGCCCCGCGCGGCGCGCGGGGCGGCATTGGCGGCCTGCCGTCAGAACATCAGCAGATACATCTTCCTGAATCCCTCCGTGCCGTTGAAATCCTTGGCATCCAGGGTAAAGGCGTTCACAACCTCGCCCGTATACGCATTGATTTCAATTTTGATATTGGGCAGGCGTTCGCCGTTCTGGCCATAATAAGCTGCCACGGCCTTGGCGAAAACCGCATCGCTGTCATACTCGCTGGGCATACTGAAATAGAATTTCCACAGCGGAGCCTGCGGATCAGTTATATCGTATAAAACGGTATCATCATGTATAAAGAAGACAACCTCATCCGGCTTGCGCCCGATGACGGATACGAGGGCATCCTCCGCAACGGCCAGCGCCTGCTCCTGTGTCATGGCGTTTGCATCCGGCAGGCCATAGGCATAGGAAAACATCGTGGCTTCAAAGTGGTCGAAATACGCGGGCGCTTCCGGGTATTTTGCCAGTACACGGTCACGGAAGGCAGCGCTCCATGCGGCAAACTGCTCCACGCTCCAGTCCCCCGGGGCAGACGGCAGGGTATCCTCATAGGTGCGCATTTCCATGAGCAGCGCATCGTTGTTCCTCTCCGTTTGCAGTGCTTTATGCGCCTGCCTTTCCGCGATGGTATCGGCAACCGGCTCATAGAACGCGCCCGTATCCGGATTCACAAAAAGCGTCAGTACCTCAAACAGCGCGTCCTCCGCGGGCATATCGACGGGCTTTGTAAAGCTGACGGCCCAATAGGCCTGGGTATCGCAGGGCTGTACAAACTCCGGCACCTGAAAAGAGGTTTCCACCGAATACCGGTCCAGCGCGCTTTCCGGTACGCCATATCCTTTAAGAATCGCCTGCCGTGCCAACGATACGGCGGCTTGCTCATCCACGCTGCCCTCGGGGACGGCATACAGGGTTTCTCCCTCCCGCTGAAGGCCCATGTCCGCCTGCAGCTGCGAATACCATGCCTGCTCCTGCGTATCCCACGCCTCAAACGGCCCCCAGGCCGCCTGCATGATGGTCATAAAGCTGATCTCAGATACCGCCATGCCCGTAAACGCCGTCAGCGCTTCATCCGCGATGCGGGCGGCCTCGTCCGCATCCGTGATTTCCCTCGCAATCAGGCGCTGCCGCTGCGGGGTGTTTTCCAAATAGTCCAGGCTGATCAGGGCTTCCACCAGCGATATTTTATGGTCGTTGGTCCAGTTCTCGTAATACCCCTGCGTTTGCTCGGTTTCCAATATGAGCTGCCCGGTGCTTTGCAGGGTGATGGCAGCCAGCGCCATCCCCGTGATGAGCACAACGATAACGGCAAGCACCGCCGCGGATGAGATTTTCCTTTTCACAATGGGTTCCTCCTTCACACTGCACGCCGCTCCCATCAACGCCTGATAGCAATTGTCGGGCATGGGTTTAAACGCGTTCTGCAGTCTTACCAGTTTCATGAAACCATGCCTCCTTATCAGCGCCGAGCGACCGGCGCATCTGTTCCCGTGCGCGGTTCAACCGGCTGCGCACCGTGGTTTGCGGGATGTGGAGCAGCGAGGAAATATCCTGATAGCTGCAGCCTTCCAGATAAAACAGCACCAATGGCAGACGCTGCCTCTCCGGCAGCATTTCCAGCGCAAGCTGCAGAAACGGATCGGGCGCCGGGGCTTCGGCTGCAGGGTATACGGTCTGCTGAAGCAGATACTTCCTTTTCCTGCGGCCGATGGTGTGGCACGTATTAATGCAGATCCGCGTAACCCATGTGCCAAACATTGCCGTGTCTCTCAGCCGGTGGCGGTTTTCCCATGCCTTGAGTGCCGTTTCCTGCAGGGCGTCCCGGCAATCCTCGTCGTTGCGGAGGATGGTGCGGGCCACCCGGTAGAGCGTTTCGCTCGTACGGTCTATCAGCATGACAAAGGTTGCTTTGTCCATTTTCCGGTTCACATCCCATTTTTGTCTGTTGTGAGTTGTTATTCAAATCAGAGAGAAAGCATTGCCGCAGCAGGGGTGATAGCAGTACTACACCTATTAGACGCGCCGGCAAGTGAAAAGCTCCCGGCTGATTTTCAATTTTCGCGCGGAAATAATCAAAAGCCCTGCCTGTAAACGAGCCACACCCTGTAAGGGAGTAAACAAAGACCTGTCATTTGCTTCGCTCTGCAACTGATAGCTGAAGCTTATTCCACTCACCGCCCTGCTGGTGAGTGGATAACGCGAAAGCTATACATCAAAAAACCGGCCCGTTTTTCAACGGACCGGTTCAGTCTATGAAACAACCCGTTTTTGAAACAGCAAGAAGCGAGAAATTATCAACGCGAGAGGCCCAAAGACAACGAAAACGGGAAACAACGCCAAAAAGCGGAGAAGAAGGAAGGGTATCCACTTCCATCTTCCCAGTTTCTTGAGATTCATCGTCGCATATTTAAGCTTGACCCAGTTGATTACGCGGTCAAGCCCCCGGTACGGTGTGTATCGCATGGCATGTTTTTCCTTGGCGTCTCCGAATACCCTTTCAATAGTTTGCCCCCGCATAGCGTAGGTTTCTTTGCCAAGAGGCGAATGCCGGACATCCTCGGCATGCTCCACGTAGTCTTTCCAAATATGGCGCGTTACCACTTTCGTACAGTGTTGGCTGATTGTACATCGATTTCTTTCGGGGCACTTCTTACAAATGTAGGATTTACTTTTATTCTCCCGGTAGCCGTCCCGGTTGGTGGTGGAATAGCTGAGAACCTTGTCCTGCGGACAAAGAACACAATCATAGTATTCGTCGTAAACGTAGTCATACCACGGCAAATTATCCTTTTTGTCACGGGTCGTTTGTTAGGCAGGGAGGGAATCCAGCCGCTGTCAAAGACCGTTTTACAGATTCACGGTGTTTTGTACCCCGCATCAGCAACCACCACTTCAACCTCGGGGTAATGCTTCAGCAGGTTCTGGTATACGGCATCAAAGGCTACACTGTCATGGACATTTCCCGCGGTTACAACCGCCTCCAGCACGAAGTTGTTCTTGTCGCAAAGAGTGTGTGCGCTATAAGCACAGCGCTTCTTATGCTCGCCCTTGTGGAAAACGCCGCTGTCAGGGTCGGTGGTTGATTCGGTGACAATCCTCTCCTTGGGCGGATTGGGATCGTCGCCATCATCGAAAGGGTTCTTGCCATGCGCGACACGGTCCACGTTTACTTCCTCCAAGAACTGTTTTTCGTATATGCGTGCCGTCTGTGGAATTTTTTCTGATAATTCTCTTTTTCAAGTTCACGTTTGCTTTGATGTGCGTTCCGTTAATAAATACGACATCGGGAGACAGAAAGCCCGCCTGATTGGCTTCCTCCAATATCCAGCGGAATACCTCTTCGATCACATCCTGCGTAAACCGGTTGGCAAACGCATAGCTCACGGTCGCAGAATGCGGGATTTCCTGTGCCATGGTATACCCCAGAAACCACCGGTAGCCTATGTTAAGCTCTATGTTTTTGACCGTTTGGCGCAGGGAACGTATTCCATATAAATGTTGTATTAAAACCATTTTATTCAGTACGACCGGGTCAATACTCGGCCTGCCGTTGTCCGGGCAGTATAAATCATCAACAAATCCATAGATGCGATCGAAATCCACCGCCGTGTCTTTTTTTCGCAGCAGATGATCCTTGGGTATCAACATATCTGTGCACAACATTTCGATTGTTTGCCGTTGCTTTGGTACCGTCAAGAGTTTTGCGCAAATTAGTCAGCAGCCATAGTAGCGTAAGATCAACCAGCTATGGAATCCGGCCTTATGCCGGTATTCTCCAGGTGCTTCATGCTCATGTATTTCTTGTTGCCCCATTGGGTGCCTGCGACATGTCGCAGGCGGGCGCACACCAGCATCAGGGCCGAGTTGCCGTCAGGGAAGGTTCCGACAACCCTTGTTCGCCGCCGGATCTCCCGGTTCAGCCGCTCAATCACATTGCTGGTACGAATGCGCGTCCAATGCTCAAAGGGGAAGTCCGCGTAGGTTAGCGTCTCTTCAATACCATTCTCAACCTTAGCGGCAGCCTCTTTCAGTTTCATCTCTTGCAGAGCCGTAATGACCTGCTTGGCTTTGACCCTCGCAGCCGCCTTGCTCTCCTGCGCATGGATTGCCTTGAGCATCTTGGCCACCAGCTTCATCTTTGAGCGCGGAACCGCAGAGAATACGTTACGGTAGAAATGGACGGTGCAGCGTTGGTATTTTGCCTCCGGAAAGACCTCGCCGACCGCTTCCAGCATCCCAAGGCATTTGTCCCCAATGACCAGCTGCACGCCGTTGAGCCCGCGTCCCTTGAGCCATTGAAAGAAGCTTACCCAACTGGCTTTGTCTTCCTTCATTCCCTCGGCCGCGCCGATCACCTCGCGGTATCCATCCTCATTGACCGCTATGGCGACCAGGATCGCCACATTCTCGTACTCGCCGCCCCAGTTGCGGCGCAGGTAGATGCCATCCACATACACGTACGGGTATTTCCCTCCACGCAAGGGCCGGTTCCGCCAGTCTTCGATAGGAACGTACGCTTTCTTGTTGAGTTCGCTGATGGTAGAAGGCGATACCTTGCTGCCCCACAGCGCTTCGGTGATGTCCTCCACCCGGCGGACGGAAACGCCTGCCAGATACATCTCGATCAGCGCTTCTTCCACGCTGCTTTCCCTGCGGCGGTATCGCTCGATGATGGCCGTCTCAAACGAAGCGCCCTTCAGCTTGGGAACCTTCAGCGTGACGTCGCCGGATGTCGTGGTCAAGTTTCTGGCATAATGCCCCGCGCGGTATCCCTCCCGGGCTTCCGTGCGTTCGTATTTCGCCGCGTTGGTCAGTGCTTTGGCTTCCTGCTCCAGCAGGTTGTTCAACGTTTCCTCCACACTGCTGCGCACCAGTTCCTTCAATTCACCCTTGATGATTTCCTCGTTTAGCTGTACTATTTTCTTGGACATGTCGGCAGTTCCCCTTTCGGTGAATGGTTGTGGTGACTTTATTCTACCAAAAGGCTGCTGACAATAGTGTCAAGGTGAGTTCGCAATTTCGAAGTACTCCGCCAATGAATTAAGCCGCCTGGGGCAACAAGGAACGAATGGATTCTTCGCTGAGATAAGCTCTGGAAACCGACCAGTCTTCCGTATATTCCATGAGAAACGTGATGACCAGGCGAAGATATGAGTCTGGGTTAGGGAAGATTCCAGCAACCCTTGTTCGCCGCCGTATCTCCTCTTTAAGACGCTCCAAAATGTTGGTTGAGGCAATCTTACGGGAATCGAGCTTCGGGAAGGCACAGATAGAAGGAAAGGGAATCCTCCAACCCTTCCTCAAGCACCTCCATTGCCTTGGGGTATTTTCCTGTGTACTTCTGCACCAGCGCCGCGGCGCGCGCCCTTGCCCCCTCCGCGGAGGGGGCAAGCCAAATCTCCTTGAGCTGCCCAGCGAATTCTGCTTTGTCACGGTGAGGTATATGGGCGAGGATATTTCGCATGAAATGCACCTTGCATCGTTGCCATGATGCGCCGGGAAAGCTTTGCCGGATCGCGCTGACCAGTCCTGCGTTCGCGTCTGAAATCACTAATGCGGGAGTTGCCATGCCCCGGGTTTTCAGGTGTATAAACAGCTGCGTGTAGCTTTCAGCTGATTCCTCCAACATCGGTTCAATGCTGAGCACTTCCCGTTTCCCTGCGCTGTTCACAGCGCATACGATCAACACTGCCATGCTGACCACTCTGCCGTTGAAACGTACCTTCTCATACAGAGCATCCACCCATAACACCGGATAAGATATATCGGACAAAGGACGATTGCGGAAGGCTTCTACCTGCTCGTTCAGCCCTTTCGTCATGACGCTTACCTGGCTGCGCGACAGGTTTTCTATCCCCAGCCGCTTGGCCAGCTTCTCGATCTTACGCGTGGACACGCCTTGTACGAACGCTTCCTGGATCACTTCTACCAAGGCCGTCTCGCTTCTTTTACGCTCAATGATGAAGAACGGGATATACCCACCGTTTCTGGCTTTGGGCACCAGCAGGTACATCGTTCCCATGCGCGTATCCAGCCGTCTGGGCCGGTAACCGCTTCGATATCCTTCCCGTACTTCGCTATGCTCGTTCTTTCTTGCTCCCAGCTGCTGCGATATTTCCGCCTCCATGAGCTGATCACAGAGCCATTCCAGCATATTAAGCATTGGGTCGGGCTTTCCAATGCATTCCAGTAGCAATTCTGTCAGGTTTATGGTACGCTTTCCTTGAGTCATTAGGGACGCTCCTTTCGAATGTCTGTCTCAATTCATTCTTTCGGAGCCCTAATGGCTTTTCCATTCCTGCTATCCTAAATTGCAACCTTTATTGTACGCTATCTATCGTGGTACCGTCAATAGTTTTGCGCAAATTGGTCAGCAGCCTTGGTAATGTGAGATCAACCGGCTATGGAATCCGGCATGGAACCGGCATTCTCCAGATGCTTCATGCTCATGTACATCTTGTTTCCCCATTGGGTGCCTGCGACATGTCGCAGGCGGGCGCACACCAGCATCAGGGCCGAGTTGCCGTCGGGGAAGGTGCCGACAACCCTTGTTCGCCGCCGGATCTCCCGGTTCAGCCGCTCAATCACATTGTTGGTACGAATGCGCGTCCAATGCTCAAACGGGAAGTCCGCGTAGGTCAGCGTCTCTTCAATACCATTCTCAACCTTAGCGGCAGCCTCTTTCAGTTTCATCTCTTGCAAAGCCGTAACGACCTGCTTGGCTTTGACCCGCGCAGCCGCCTTGCTCTCCTGCGCATGGATCGCCTTGAGCATCTTGGCCACCAGCTTCATTTTGGAACGGGGAACTGCGGAGAATACGTTACGGTAGAAGTGGACGGTGCAGCGTTGGTATTTAGCCTCCGGAAAGACCTCGCCGACCGCTTCCAGCATCCCAAGGCATTTGTCCCCAATGACCAGCTGCACGCCGTTCAGCCCGCGTCCTTTGAGCCATTGAAAGAAGCTTACCCAACTGATCTTGTCCTCTTTCATTCCTTCCGCTGCCCCGATGACCTCGCGGTATCCGTCCTCGTTGACCGCTATGGCAACCAGGATCGCTACATTCTCGTATTCGCCGCCCCAGTTGCGGCGAAGATAGATGCCATCCACATAAACGTATGGGTACTTGCCGCTCTGCAATGGTCGGTTACGCCAATCCTCAATATGGATATACGCTTTCTTGTTCAGTTCACTGATCGTGGCAGGCGATACCTTGCTGCCCCACAGCGCCTCTGTGATGTCCTCCACCCGGCGAACGGAGACGCCGGCCAGATACATTTCGATCAGCGCTTCTTCCACGCTACTTTCCCTGCGCCGGTACCGTTCAATAATGGCCGTTTCAAACGAAGCGCCTTTCAGCTTGGGAACCTTCAGCGTGACGTCGCCGGATGTCGTGGTCAAGTTTCTGGCATAATGCCCCGCGCGGTATCCCTCCCGGGCTTCCGTGCGTTCGTATTTCGCCGCGTTGGTCAGTTCTTTGGCCTCCTGCTCCAGCAGGTTGTTCAACGTTTCCTCCACACTGCTGCGCACCAGTTCCTTCAATTCACCCTTGATGATTTCCTCGTTTAGCTGTACTATTTTCTTGGACATGTCGGCAGTTCCCCTTTCGGTGAATGGTTGTGGTGACTTTATTCTACCAAAAGGCTGCTGACTTGTCCTTTCTTATTTGTTTTTCAATTTGCGTAACTTATTGTACGTTATCTCTATCGTTGCTTTTCTTCCTTGTGCAGCATCTTCATTACCTGCCTCTATTATACTAAAAAAGCCCCTTTGAATGGGACTTTTTTGACAAGCCAAAATGCTGGATGCCCAGCATCTTTCTATTATCTATTTTATGATTGTCAACCAAAATTAACTATCCCGTGAATTAAACTTATATCTACATATCAATAATTCAAATATCATTCCTTATAAAGATAAGGTTATTAATTTCGCGTTCTTTCAAAGGGACACCATTAAGTAAGACATCATTAAAATCTTGATTAAAAAATTCAGCCGCTTTCGATTGACAATTCAACATAAATGTTGGAGTAGGCCGTCGATCATTTGTTATTGGATACATAGAAATAATCATCTTATTATTAAATCGATATGCTGAATATGATGGATATAATGGATGGGAAAAAATCCGCACTTTATCTGGATATAATTTCATATACTGTAAAAAGAAAAGATATGCATCTTTAATCTTTTCCACCAATGTCAATCCATCAAGAAAATGTTGTTCAAGCTGTGAAAGAAGCATCCGATTCGAAAGATCAGGCAGAATAATATTCCAAACTGATTTATCCTTTTCAAAATATCCTCTTAATTATCTAAGTTGTTTTCGCGCCATCGTCTGCTATGTATAAAGTACGTTGAAATTTCTGTTGACTCCCTGAATAACTCATTATAATGTACATCAAACTCTGGGAAAAGACCAAATTTTTCTATTTGAAGATTTAAACTAGGCGTGTTAATTTGAGATATGATTTTTCTTTTTATTTGTGTGCATGCAGGGCCAAGTGTTGCATCTATATTTTGTTTAATGGAAGTAACATTATACTTTGCGCAATTCAGTCCAAATAGATCTGAAGGTATTTTATATTGATAATCTCCGAATTCTGGAATAATGAAAAACGTTCGTTCCCGTCCAAGAAAACCCATGAACATTCCTAATTCAAATAACACATTATCTCGTACTGTATAATACTCTTCGTTTCTTGATATAAGATAATCATCAGGGCTTAAGATAAACACAGCAAAATCAGCAATTCTTAGTGCCGCAAACAAATCTTCCATGGGATAGTTGCCAATATTAAAAACACCTTGACTCCAACACTGTGTCAACACATCAGGTATATGATAGAGAGATGTTTGAACTGCCTCAGCATATGCGATATTTTCGCTTGAAGAACCTATAAAAACATTATACTTTCTCATAATTATCAACTCTCATATACTATCTTGGAGGAAACATCCGACTCTTCTTATATTTATACTCAGAAGGGAATTTCTTAACCTCTTCATAAATACCTGCTATACATTCTTTAATTGCATTCGTATCCACACCATTCTCATAGAGCTTCGATAGTAGAAACTCTACAACAGCAGAATAATCACGTTTGTATTGTTTATTAAGTTCATTCCAATTAACATCCCTGAAGTATTTTGCGATTTTTTCGGGATAAGAAATTTTACCTTGTACCATTAATACAGCAATAACTGGATAACCTATGTATCCCTGCCAATAAGATGCATTATCGTTGGAAGAATATGACACATCATCCCAAACAATATTATACCGCTTCTTATTACCAGATGAACTTACTATTGCCTTATTATCATTCACTTCTACACGATTATCTATAACCGCACTTAATGCTTCGTAGATTTTTTCAATTGGAGGAATCCCCCACTCAGATAGAATAATTGGTTTATCCATACTGCACCATTTCTTTTCATATAATCGTACTTATTTTACCACATGTGCATTGACTATGTAAAGATTAATATCTTGCATAGTCTGATAATTAACATTCAGATTAACTATCCTATTTATTACGGCTGAATTTTTCTCGCTTCCATATAATACCGCTTCTCATGAGCCTCGCCCATGGAAAAGGTCTTGCGCGGCAGCGCGCCCAGCGCTTTCACGGCGGGGAACAACTCACTTTTATGCATCGCGGGCAATAGAAACGCCACGGTTTTCTCCGCGCGGGCCAGCGTGCGGGCGGCTTCCTCGCCATGCACATAATCCAGCTTCAGGCCAGGCTTGCCCTGCATCCATTCATCCAGAAAGGTTTGCAGCGTGCCCACCGCCAGCGGCTCCTGCGAACCGGCTATGCTCAGCTGCACTTCCTTGCCCTCATAGACCACGGTAATGCAATGGGCGTCCCCACAGGCGGAAAGCGACCAGCCCTTCTGCACCGCATAGTTTTCCAGCTCGGGCAGCAGATCGTCGCCGTCAAAGCCGTAAAGCACGCGGTGGATGGGCTCAAAGACCAAAGCGTCGTCATGGATATTCTCGATTTCCACCATGGCAAAGCGGGCGGGGTGCGAAGCTTGCTCCCCGGGAGAGAGCGTCTGCTTAATTTCGTCCCAGTACGCCTTGGCGGCGGCAAGGCTGTGGTTGCCGTCGCCCACGGCAAACAGCATGTCGCTGCGGCTTTGCAGCGAGGCAAGCGCGGCCTGCACGCTTTCGATATCCGCGGGATCGGTCACGGCATAGCCCACCAGATGCCCGCCGCCCATCATCAGGGGGAAGTCATACAGTTTTTCAAGCGCGGCGCGCTTTTCAAACAGCGGGTCCACCACGCTGTAGGTCTGGTCGTCAAACAGGAGCAGCACATGGCTCAGCTCCATCGGCGCGCCGCGGCGGATTGCAAGGCGCGGCGGAATACGCTCCAGAATGGTGCCCTCCGTGGCGCGAACAGGCTTTTGGCTGCCCTTGCGGTAATCGTAGGTTTCCAGATCCAACAGCGTCACCAACCCAAGCCGCGCGCCCGAGCCCGTGGAGCGCTCCACCAGGATAAAGCCCTGCCGCACGGCCGGGGTTACCACGCCACTCTGCAGGTATGCCCGCATGGTTTGATGGATGGCGGGGATACGCGTTTCCGCCTGATCCAGATAAATTTCCGGCAGAATCAGCCGCAGTGTGGAGGGCTTATCGCCCACCAGCGTCTCGGCCTCCTGCCAGTACCGGGGCTGCGATGTATACTGATCGCAGGCCACACAGGCCCACGCGGTACGGTCCACGGCCGGATTGGGGAGCAGCAGCTCGCCCGGATAAACACATGTATTCTGTAACAAATTCAAATCCTCCTTGCCCTTTTGTCCGTTTCAGTATTCGCCGTCCGCTGTGTGCTTTCCTTTGCGCGGCGGTTTCCCATGGCGGTGGTTACTGCGTTTGCACAACGCCGTCCCGTTCCCCATCGCGCAGCATGCGGCACAGGATGATCAGGTTATCGGTATCCGTACCGTCGGACAGGGTTACCAGCGTCAGCAGCCGGTCGGACGCGGCCACCGCTACGTTAAACTGGTAAATGCTGCGGCTTTTCGCCTCCGCCACAAACGAAAGCATCTGCGAATCGCTTTCAAAGGTCAGCTGGCGGTACTTGAAATAGTTCTGCGAAGCGGGGTTGCTGTCGGCCTGCACAATGGCCACGGTCACATAGCGGGTCTCCTCGTACAGGTGGTTAAAGGAGAGAAACGCGTAACGCTGCGCAAACGAAACGCCCTGGGAGACGTAGTTCTTCAGCTGCGAAAACGCCTTGCCCTCGTAAGAGGTGCGCCCGTAAAGCAGAATGTTCTCCGGCGGCGTACGGAAGGAGAGGCTTTCATCGGCAAACACCGCGCTGTAGTTGGAGGTCAGCCCCATCGCGTTATGGTTTAAGTAGTAGGTATTGTTTCGCTGTACCACGATTTCGTTGAGAATGCCGTCGATGATCAGCCGCCCGACAATATCCTCGTTTTGCGCCTGCAGCGTGGTGATGTCATCCCGTTCCACCAGCAGCGGGTTGAGGGGATAGCGCTCCAGGCGGGTGCGCGGTTCGGGCGTCGGACCATAGGGGGCTACCGTCTGCCCGGCGTTCAGCCCGCCGTCGCTCATCGCGGCGATCAGCGGATCGTTCTGCTCAATACGCGGCGTGGGGGTTGGCGTTTGCACAGGCGCCTGCGTAACCCTGGGGGGATAGGTTTCCCCCGCCGGACGCAGCGCAACGGCCTGCGCGCGGCGGGACAGCTCCACATTATTTTCCCTGAGGTACAGATCGCGGTAGTTGCTCAGCTCCGCTTCGCTTTCCATCACGTTGCTGGCGATTTTATAGATCTCCAGCCCGCAAAACAGCAGCCCCGCGACACAGCTCAGAATCACTACCATCCGCCAGGGCTCCATATTGAACAGCCGCTTCTTCGGCTGCGGCGGCGGGGGCGGATTGTTATCCCCGGATTCCGGATAGTCAGCCTGCTCAGGCTGCAAATCAGAGGAAGAAAAGGACTGGGTTTCATCGCCGTAGGACGGCGGCTCGGGAAAGAAATCGGCCGGTTCATCATACGCAGCCGCGTCAGGATAAGGTTCGGCGGCCTCCTCGTATCCCCCGTCGGAATACGCGTCTGCGGGCGGATACGCCCCGGTGGATTGGGAGGGCGGATACGGCGCCGTGAAACCGGGATCAGGAACATTTTGCGGATATTCCTGATACGGAGCATAGGCTTCGTAAGGTTCCCAGGCCCCGGTCCTGCCGCCGGGCTCGTTCGGTTCAAACGGCTCATATGCAGGCTGGGGCTCGTTAGGCTCGTACGTTCCATAGGCGGCGGGCTCGTTGGGCGTATACGATCCGTATACCGGCCGGGGCTCGTTGGGCTCGTACGATGCATAGATCGGCTGGGTTTCGTCGGATTGATACGCTCCGTATGCCGGTTGGGGGTTGTCGGCGCCGTACGGTCTGTACTGCGCCGTAAACGCGCCGGGGCTGTCAAATATGCCTGCGTAATAGGGCTGCTGATAAGGCTGGCCGTGAGTATCCTCCCCGTCCGTTTCGGCTTCCATCGGCGGATCGGGCTCCGGCCTGTCCCAGCCCTGATCCTTCCAGGGGTTATAGGTATTTCCAGCGGCATGCTGCCCGGCCATGGAGCCGGACTCGATAAACTCAATGCCTTGTTTATCGGATGGACCCCGGCCTGTATCCGCGTGCATTCCGTAAGGCATGCCGGGAACAGGTATCGAAGAATTGCTTCGGGGCGTTCTCCCCGGGTGATTCTGATCCGATCTCATGCACTCGCCCTCTTATGCTGTTTCTACCCTCATATTACCGTTGAAATCATTGCCCTGTCAAGAGATTCGCAGGGGGAACGCACTGAGCGGCCACAGGGAGTTTCCATCCTGAAAGCAGGGATATGGAAAAGCGGCACTTTTCCGCGCGTTGCTTGGGGTCAGCGCAAATCGGCCGCGGGCTTTGCCGCGGCCCCTGTGGCGCGCCGAGTGGCCAGCCACAGCCTGTCCAGCAACGGGCCGATGCCCGGCAGCAGGGCCAAGCCCAGCGCCATCATCAGCACCATGGGGTTGCCCGCGCCATTCGCAGGTCCTTCACACAGACCAGGCACAGCCCCTCCACACAGACCAGCAGGCCCAGCGCTACGTCGAAGGTTTTGCAGCCCCAACCCGGCGGAAAGATAACGCGCCAGCATGCAGGGGATTTAATCCGCGTTTCCCTTGTATTCCCACGCCGTCCAGCCGCGCGGTTTCCCCGGTCAATCGGCCTTTTCGCTGTGTTTCCGGTTTGACATCCCACCGGGCAATCCCTATAATGATAAGTTGAATACGCCATATGAAAGACGAGGAGAGAAACCCATGAAGCTCACCACATCCGATCAGCTGCGCTCGTTATTTTTAAAGTTCTTCGCGGATAAAGGCCACGCCGTCATCTCCAGCGCATCGCTGATTCCTGAAAACGATCCCACGGTGCTGTTTACCACGGCAGGCATGCACCCGCTGGTACCGTATCTGCTGGGGCAAAAGCACCCCGAGGGCACCCGCCTGACAGACGTGCAGAAGTGCATCCGCACCGGCGATATCGACGATGTGGGTGACGCCAGCCACCTGACCTTTTTCGAAATGCTGGGCAACTGGTCGCTGGGGGATTACTTTAAAAAGGAAATGATCCCGTGGAGCTGGGAGTTTCTGACCAGCGAACAATACCTGGGCATACCCAAGGAGAAGCTGGCCTTCTCTGTGTTCGAGGGCGACGAAAACGCCCCCCGCGATGAAGAAAGCGCCGCCCTGTGGCACAGCTGCGGCGTGCCGAAGGACCGCATCTTTTACCTGCCCAGGGAAAACAACTGGTGGGGTCCCGCCGGCGTCACCGGCCCCTGCGGTCCGGACTCCGAAATGTTCATCATCACCAACCGGCCGCCCTGCGGCCCGGACTGCTCCCCCGCCTGCTCCTGCGGCCGTTATCTGGAAATCTGGAACGACGTGTTTATGCAGTACAATAAAACGGCGGACGGCAGCTTTGTGCCCCTTCAGCAGCCCAACGTGGACACCGGCATGGGCCTGGAGCGCACCATCTGCGTGCTGACGGGCAAGGATAACGTATACGAAACCGACCTGTTTGAAAACATCCTGGGCAAAATCGCCCAGCTGAGCGGCAAGGCCTACGCAGAAAACCAAAAGCCGTTCCGCATCGTAGCCGACCACATGCGCACCTCCACCTTCATTCTGGGCGACGACCGCGGCATGGCCCCCTCCAACAACGGGCAGGGGTATATCCTGCGCCGCCTCATCCGCCGCGCGGTGCGTTACGGCATGGAGCTGAACCTGCCCGACGGGTTCACAGGCGAGATCGCACGCGTGATCATCGACCAATATAAAGCCGTGTATCCGGAGCTTCAGCGCAACAGCGCGTTCGTACTGGAGCAGCTTGCTCTGGAGGAAAACCGCTTTGCCAAAACGCTGGACCAGGGCACACGTGAGTTTGAAAAAATCATCGCCCGTATGGACGGCAAACAGATTGACGGCCTGAGCGCCTTCCACCTGTACGATACCTACGGCTTCCCCATTGAGATGACGATGGAGCTCGCCAAAGAAAACGGCCTCACCGTGGATTTGCCGGGCTACGAGGAAAGCTTTAAAGAGCATCAGAAAAAAAGCCAGGCAGGCGCCGACCAGATTTTCAAGGGCGGCCTGGCCGACCATAGCGAGCAGACCGCGCGCCTGCACACCGCCACGCACCTGCTGCAGGCGGCATTGCGCCGGGTGCTGGGCGACGAGGTGGCCCAGAAGGGCTCCAACATCACCGCCGAGCGTCTGCGGTTCGACTTTTCCTTTGGCCGCAAGGTAACCAAGGAAGAGCTGGCCGAGGTGGAAACGCTCGTCAACAACGCAATCGCCGCCGCCTTCCCCATCACCGTGGAGGAAATGACCGTGGACGAGGCCAAGGCGCAAGGCGCCATGGGCCTGTTCGAAAGCAAGTACGGCGAAAAGGTGAAGGTCTACACCATGGGCGATTTCTCCAAGGAGATTTGCGGCGGCCCGCATGCGGAAAACACCGCCGAGCTGGGTTCCTTCAAGATCAGCAAGGAAGAAAGCTCCTCCGCCGGTGTACGGCGCATCAAAGCGGTTATCGCGCCAAAGCAGCCCTGACACTTCGTAAACAGAGGGAATAACATTGGGAAAGCAGATACAAAATAAAGCCTGGATTTCATCCCGGCGCGTGATGCTGGTGATGATGTCGCTGCCGACACTGTATAACTACCTGTATTCCATGACCATTTCCAGCGCCTATACGCTCTCGCCTGTTTTCGGCGGCGCGCTGTTTATGAGCGGCGCGGCCGCCTCCGCCTATACGCAAACCTTTCTGGGCGAACGGCGTAAAAGCCTGACCCGGCGCATGCGCGTGCTGGGCACACTGCTGCTGGCTTTCATGTTCTTGCTGGCCCTCATGCTGTGGGTTATTTACCCGGTATTCGCCCGCATCTCCCATTTCTGGGAGTTGTTTGCCGTATCGCTGGTGCTCACGATGCGCCCAGGCATCAACCGGCAGATGATCGCCGGTGTGCTCAGGCGGCGCATAAACGTGTCCGCGTTCTGGATTCTCATATCCCTGGTGCAGCTTTTGCTGGCGGGGCTGATGGCACTGCTGTTCTTCCTCACCCTGCCGCTGAGCACCGCCTGGTACATGCTGGGCGGCTACGCGCTCAGCATGCTGCTGGAAGCCTACACCCAGTGGCGCGACCGCGATGCCATCGCCATGGAGCGGGAGCCCGAGCCGCTGGACCCGGAAAGCGCGGAGCATATCGCCGCAGAGCTGCGGCAGCTGAACGCCTACAGCGCCTACCAACGCATGCAGACGGTTATTCTGATTGCGCTGCAAACCACGCTGATCATGGTGTATACCTTCATCGGCATCACCACCAAAGAGATGATCTCCTGTCTGGCCATCTCGGTAGCCTGCACCATCAGCATGCGCGAGGCGACGGACTTTTTCCTGAGCCGCCTCAAGCGGCGCAAGCCCGCCACGCTTAACCTGCTGCTGATCGGCCTGTTCCTGTGGCTGTACGCGCTGAGCCTGTTTTACCGCATGCTGCCGGATGGCCCCTCGCTGCTGATGACCTACCTCACCCTCGGGCTATGCTCGGCGGGCCTGAGCATCTCGGTCACCTGCCTGGCGCAGATGGAGCGCGAAATGACCGCCGTGGCGCAGTACCGCCTGCACGATAATATGCAGGGCTACGGAACCATGCGCGCCGTGAGTACGGAGCTTTCCATGCTGGCGGGACAGCTGCTGGCGCTGGTGCTGCTGGCGGCGCTGTGCCTGCCCGCGGGCGTAACCCTGAAAACACTGGAGTTTTCCCAGATCGTTTCGGACTTCCGTCCGCTGATGATTCTGCCGCCGATGCTGATGACCGTGGGCGCGTTTTTAATGGTGCTGCGCTTCCCGATGAGCAGCCGCCATTTCCAGAAGCTCAGGCGTTTTCTCGCCCTGTCCGGAGAGGATAACCCGGCGCTGAAAAAGCAACTGGACACCGTGGTGGTGCACAAGCACAAAAACCGCTTCGGCCTGAAAATCATCATCTTTTTCCTTCGGTTGCTGATGCCCCACAAGGTAATCGGCGCGGAGCACCTGCAGGGTTTGGAGGACGGCACCGTGGTGCTCACCTGCAACCACGGCGAGGTATACGGCCCCGTGGTCGCCACGCTGCACGTGCCCATCAGCTTCCGTCCCTGGAGCATCTCGGAGATGATGGATAAGGACGTAATTGTGGATTACCTCTACCAGAACACCGCGATGCGGCAGGCCTGGTGCCCGGATTTTTTAAAGATGCCACTCACCAAGCTGTTCGCCGCGTTTTTCCTGTGGACGTTTAAAAGCCTGGATGCCATTCCCGTGTACCGCAGCAACCCGCGCGCGCTGATCAAAACCTTCCGCATGACCGTGGAGGCCATGCAGGCGGGCGACAACCTGCTGGTTTTCCCCGAGCGGGGCGACGAAAGGCAGCCCGGCGAGCGCGGCTATGCGGACGGGGGAATCGGCGAGCTGTACACGGGCTTTGCGATGATCGCGCCCGCCTTTTACAAAAAGACCGGCAAGACCGCCGTGTTTATCCCCACCTATGCTTCTAAGCGCCTGAAAACCCTCACCTTCGGCGAAGGGATTGTGTATAACCCTGCCGCCCCGGCCAACGACGAGAAGCTTCGCATCGTAAACGCGCTGACGCAGAGCATCGGGGCCATGGTAGCCTATGAGCAGGATGCGTTGCGCGGCCAGCAGGCCGCTCCCCCGGAAGCCACGGCTTAGGTAGGACGATGCGTAAAGCGCTTATTCAATGGTGCGCTGGATTTTCGTCAGATTGGGTTTACGAAAGCCGCAGTACCCGCGGCGTTACATCAAGACTTTCGCAAACGCAACCCGGCGGAAACAGGATGCGCTGGCGCATAAGGAATTTATTCATCGTTTCCCTGGCGCAGGCGTAAGCCTCCGCCATCACCGCCCATAAAGTGCGGTTCTGCCCCTGATACCCCCGGCAAAGGAGATTTTTCATGAACATCGATATTGTCCAGTGCAACCGCGATCTGCGCAGGCGTAAAATCCAAAAGCGTTTCGACACGTTTTTCTGGGCGGCGTTTACACTATTGCTGATCGTTGTGAGCACCATTTATTACCGGGAAGCGTCCTCCGGGAGCAGCGATATTTATCTGCATGCCGTCATAGCCTCGGAATTCAATTTTCTCGATTTGCATTCCATCACCAGCCGGATCGCCTATCCGTTCTGGCATGTGAGCTTCGCGCTGCTGTACAAGCTGGGCGTGCCTCTGGTGCCCGCGGCCGCGGCGGTGTGCGTGGTGTATAAAATGCTGGTATTTCTCCTGGTACAGCGCGTCATCAGCCTGTACCTGGCGCCCAACACCAACCCGAAGCTTGCCACCCTGGCCGCGCTGGCCGCGATGTTTGTGACCGCGGTACGCATCCCGCAGGTGAATCCTGCGGTGTATATCGGCATCGGCTCGCCAACCGTGTGGCACAACCCCACGCAGATCGTGGCGGAGTTATCCTCCTTGTTATGCCTTTTCTACACGGCGCATATCGTGTATTGCTTCAGGCAGCAGAAGCGGCTGCGGGCCGACGGGGTGATGCTGCCGTGGAAAAAGCTTGTGCTGCTGGCGGCCATCACGTTGTTTTCCGCTATCTGCAAGCCCACCTTTCTGCAGGCGTTTCTGCCCGCGTGCGGCCTGTATTTTCTGGGAATGTGGATCAGCAATCCCAAACATACGCGCTTCTTTTTGCAGGTGATCCTGGCCTTTCTTCCGGCGGTCCTGTATTTTGTGATGCAATACCTGTATTACACGGGCGTTGTGGTGCCGTTCACCAGCGGGGTGGCGATATCGCTTACGCCGCAGCGTGTGTGGATGGCGGTGCGCAACATGCTGATGATGGCGGCGTTCCCCCTGCTGACCCTGTCGCTTTTGCCCAAAAAGGAGATTTTCCGCAATCCAGTAATCCTCCTGTGCCTGCTGATCGCCGGAATTTCCATCATCGAATCCGCGCTGTTCTACGAAACCGGCATGCGTGAAAACCATGGCAATTTCAACTGGGCGAGCATGAACGCGGCCTTTTTGCTATGGGTGGTCATGCTGCCCCAGTGGATTAACGCCGCCCGCCACTACCGGGACGACCGGGCGCGCCTGCAGGAAAACACCGTGAAGGGCATCGTGCATTCCGCCGATCTGGCGCGCCGCAAAACCCGCCTCAACCTCCAGTCCGCCGGGTTTCTGGCGACCCTCTTTCTGCTGTTGTGGCACATCTATTCCGGGATGTATTATCTGTACTATCTGTTTTCGACGGGAAGCGTGTTTTAACGCCGGGTAACCCGCTCCCCCGTCCCTCTGGTTATGTAAAAGAAACCCTGCGCGCCGCCGGACGTTTTCCGGCGGCGCGCAGGGTTTTCTGGTACTTTTCAGGGCAAAAGATGCTCCGCATTCTCTCCAGCCCGGATCATCTGTTTCCCTAATCTGTAAAATACTGATGATACCGGGAATAAATCTCCTCTTTATCCACCTTATAGCGGCTCAGGTGCTTGACGATCAAAGCGGATACCTGCTCCCGGTCGCCTGATTTAGCGGCGCTGAGCAGCCGCTGGTGGTCTTCCACGATTTTGATTTCCTTGATCACAAACAAGCTCAAATTGCGCACACGGTCGAAATGCAGGGTCATGCTTTCCAGCATCTGATAGCACTGCATTTTGTTCGTCAGGCGGAAAAACTCGCGGTGAAACGCATCGTCCAGCTCCATCAGCTTTTCGGGCAGCTGGTTTTCCAGATAAAACTGCTGCAGCTTCACATTGGCTTCCACGGTGGAAAAATCCAACTCGGACGCCATATCGCAGGCGAGCTCAAAAATCGCCTTTTCAAACACCATCCGCATAAAACGGCTTTCTTCCACAAAGCCATAATCGATCAGCGAAATGCGGCTGCCCCGCTGGGGCAAAATCTCCACAATGCGGATTTTGGAAAGCTCGATCAGCGCCTCGCGCACGGGCGTACGGCTTAACCCCAGCACGGACGACAGCTCGTTTTCACTGAGCATCACGCCGGGTTCCAACTCCATGGAGGCAATGTTGCGCTTGAGCATCCGCAGGGCATAATCCCGCGCCGTCTCGCGCGCATAACGCTCGGTTATATTCATCCTGATCTCCATCTCTATTCTGGTCGGCTAGTATATCTGTTGTTTCCATTGTACCATCCGCGGCACAAGCGCGTCAATCCTCTTGGCAGACGTACGTAGCAGGATCATGGCGTTACGCGGATGCCGTCCAGCGTTTGCCGCAAAGCAGGTTTCGGCCTCGCTGGTCAGGGCCTTGGCCATCCCCCGCCGCTGAAAGGCAGCGTTTGCAAATTGTTAATGGATGTCCTATGACCGTAGCCGCAGCCACGCTACGTACAATATTGGAGCCAATCACCTCCATAGCGCCATGCTGCCGGGCCGTATTGGGCAGTATATTCTCCGGTTGAAAAAATACCGGAACCTCGCCACCCCTTCCAATCGCCCTTCCAGCGTTTAAAACGTGAAATACAACCGTCCTGCCGTCTCCAACATAGGCACAGGGTCGGCCGACCCAGACCGGTGTATGGCCGGATGGATCCCTTCGCCGCCTCTGATCCGTTTCACACCAGCTTCAGCCCCGGCACCGCGTTCAGCGTAAGCGGCGCTGTGGTGTGGCGGCGGTAATACGCGGCGGACGCGATCATTGCGGCGTTATCGGTGCAAAGCCCGATATCCGGCATACACAGGGCTACGCCTTCTTCCTGCGCCAGCTCGGCCATCTTCTGCCTGAGCTTTGCGTTGGCGCTTACACCGCCCGCAAGGCACAGGGTTTTCAGTCCGCTGTCCCGCACGGCGAGCCGCGTTTTATCACACAGGCTGTCCACAATCGCCTGCTGGTAGGAAGCTGCCAGATCGGCCTTGGGCAGCGGGATCCCCTTCTGCTCCATCGTATGGCAGGCGTTGATGAACGCGGTCTTGAGGCCTGAAAAGCTGAAATCGTACTTCCCCTCGGCTTTGGGGCGGGGCAGCGTGAGGTATGCGGGATCGCCGCCTTCCGCCAGCCTGCTCAGGTGCGGCCCGCCGGGATAGGGCAGGCCCAGCACACGCGCGCCCTTGTCAAACGCCTCGCCCGCGGCATCATCCACGGTCTGGCCCAGCAGGGTATACTGCCCGTAATCGCTGACCACCACCAGATGGCTGTGCCCGCCGCTGACTACCAGGCATAAAAAAGGCGGCTCCAGCGCCGGATTGGACAGGTAATTAGCGCTCACGTGCCCCTCGATATGGTTCACGGGAATGAGCGGTTTGCCCGTGGCATAGCTGAACCCCTTCATGCAGTTCACGCCGATCAGCAGCGCGCCCACCAGCCCCGGCCCGTAGGTAACGGCCAAGGCGTCGATCCCGTCCACCGTAAGGTCCGCCCCGCGCAGCGCCTGATCAATCATGCGGTCGCAGGCGTCCACATGGGCGCGGCTGGCGATCTCCGGCACCACCCCGCCATACAGCGCGTGAATATCAATCTGCGAAAATACGGCATTCGATAAAATCCGCCTGCCGTTTTCCACAACGGCGGCGGCGGTTTCATCACAGCTGGTTTCCAGGGCTAAAATGCGAAATGGTTTCATCGGTTATCGGTACTCCATCGGTTGTTGATTCATCCGCTGCCGCACAAGCCTGCGCCTGCGCACCGTGCGGTCCAGCAGGGACAGGATTACAGGCACGAGCAGCACAATGCCCAGCATGTACAAAAAGGTCAGGGCGACCGGCTCCAGATAGCTTTGGAACAGCGTCAGCGGAAACAGCTGCATCACGGGCTCATCCGAAGCGAAAATGCCGCCGGGTATCAGCAGGCTGTGCAGTACCTTCCAAAAGCCGCTGAAATCGATCGACGCCCACAAAAAGCACAGCACCGCCAGCACCAGCGGGATGGCCGCGCCCAGCAGGTACCCGCGCGCGGAAAACATGCGCGAACGCAGCGCCGACGCGCCCAGGAGCGTGAGAAAGATCAGCACCACAAACGCCGTGATCATCAGCGGGATCAGATAAGGCACTTTCATCACCCAGACCCGCACCTGAGCCATGTGCCCGGCAAAGGCGTCCGACACAGCCACGCTATGGCTGCCCACGGCGATTTGCGAAAGCCATATGACCCGCCTGCCCGTGAGGTAGCCGATGGTTTCCTGTGCAAACCGCTCCGCGTGCTCCTGCGACAAGATACCGGTCTGCACCAGCGCGGTATCCGCCGCCGCCTGAAAGCTTTCCAGATCGGTCACCTGCACGCCTACGGCATAGGTCATGCCCAGCGTCATCATCAAAAGGCCAAGCGCAAGGCTCAGCAGCGCGCCGAGCAGGTTGACCCGTGTTTTCTTTGCATAAGCATACGGTTCCATCACATTGGCTCTCTCCGTGTCGTTTGGATCCGGCCGTCCGCCGCAACCTCCGCAGCAGTGAATAGAATGTCCGGCCGGTGCTACCGCCTGCGCGCGGGGCCATGGGGTTTCTCGGCTCGCGCAGAACGCTTACATCATCTTCAGATACGCCGTGATAAAGCCGGACAGGTTGCCGTCCATCACATCGTCCACATTGCCGGATTCAAAGCCGGTGCGGTGATCCTTCACCATGGTGTAGGGCTGGAATACATAGCTGCGGATCTGGCTGCCCCACTCAATCTTTTTCAGCTCGCCCTTGATATCCGCCATCTGCTCCTCTTTTTCGCGCATGCGCTGCTCCATGAGGCGGCCCTTCAAAATGCGCAGGCAGACCTCGCGGTTCTGGATCTGGGAGCGCTCGTTCTGGCACTGGGCCACGATGCCGGTGGGGACGTGCGTCATGCGCACGGCGCTGTCGGTGCGGTTTACGTGCTGGCCGCCCGCGCCGCCGGAGCGGTAGGTATCGATGCGCACTTCCTCCATGTTGACCTCAAACTTGTCCGAATCCGGCAGAATGGGCGCAACATCCAGCGAGGCGAACGAGGTGTGGCGGCGGGCGTTGGAATCAAACGGGCTGATGCGCACCAGCCGGTGCACGCCGCGCTCGGAGCGCAGATAGCCGTAGGCGTTATCCCCGTCCACCTGAAAGGTGACGGATTTGATGCCCGCCTCATCGCCGTCCAGCAGATCGTTGATGGTCACCTTGAAGCCCATGCGCTCGCAGTAGCGGGTATACATGCGGTAGAGCATCTGGGTCCAGTCCTGCGCCTCGGTGCCGCCCGCGCCCGCGTGCAGGCTCAGGATGCAGCTGCAGTTATCGTACTCGCCGCGCATCAGCGTTTCCAGCACCAGCGCGTCGGCTTCCTTTTGCAGGCCGTCGAGTTCTTTTTCGCATTCAGCGGCGATTTCCGCGTCCGCTTCCTCATCCAGCAGGGTGATCATCGCTTCCACATCGTCCATACGCGCATTGAGGCTTGCCACATGGTTGATCTTTTCCTCAATCTGGCTCACGCGGCGGTTGACCGTGGTGGAGCGTTCCAGATCGCCCCAGAACTCCGGCGCGTTCATTTCCTCTTTCAGTTCCGCCAGCTCTTCGCTGATCTGCGGCAGGTGAAGGCCGTCCGCAGACCGGGCCACACTCTCCCGCAGTTCGTTCAGCGTTTGCTGAAAGCCTTCCGTATCTATCATATCAAAACTCCTATGTGTCGATTCGAACCAGACTGTGGTCCAGCGTGATGCCCCGGAAGTTCAAATCCGCCCTGTTTTCAAACCCAAGCTGCTCCCAAAAGGCGTTGCCCGTTTCGTTTTTCCCGAACACCACCAGCCAGGCCTTGGTGATGCCCTCAGCCTGCAGCGCCTCCAGCGCCGTCTCCGCCATCGCCCGGCCCACGCCGCGCCGCCGCAGCCGCGGCCTGACCGCCGTGTGGTGGATCACCCCGCGCCGTCCGTCGTGGCCGCACAGGATCACGCCGACGATCTCGTCCCCCTCCGCCGCCACAAAGCTGGTGGCTGGGTTACGCTTCAGGTATCTTTCAATCCCTTCCCGTGAATCATCCACGGTGTTCAGCCCCATGCCCGGCGTGGAAATCCACAGATCGTACACCTGATCATAATCCGCGATCACCATGGGCCGGATGGTGATGCCCTGTAATGCCTGTGCCATATTATTCCTCGCTATTTCGTACCCACAGACTATCTATCGGATTGTCTGTTTTTTCCAGCCCGCCGTCCGTCAGCTCAAAAGATGTGATATACGAAGCGTCAAGGCAGATTTTAGCTGAGCTTACTCCCCTGTATGTGATGCAAAGCCCCGGCGCAGCCAGCAGCAAGGGAGGGCGGAGCCCGACTAGCGCCCGAAATTCACGAAGTGAATGAAGCGCGTAGCCTCGCTCAAACGAAGTGCAGGGCGAGGCCGCAGAAGCAGCGCGGGCTTATCCATCAGGATGCGGACTTGCCGCAGCAGTGCTTGTATTTCTTGCCGCTCCCGCACGGGCAGGGCTGGTTGCGGCCCACGGCGCCCGGCTGGTTTTTATCGGTGGGCGCACCGCCGCCCTGGTGGGCCTTCGCGCCCTCGGCCACGCGGTTTTGCCCGGCGAAGCCTTCCTTAAGCTTGTCGGTATCCACGGCCTTGCGGCGCTCGGGCAAGCGCTCCACACGGCTCTGGTACAGCCTGCGCAGGGCATCCTCGCGGATGAGGAACACCATGTCGTTGAACATGTCGTAGCTTTCCATCTTGTATTCCTGCACGGGATCACGCTGGCCGTAGGCGCGCAGGCCGATGCCGTTGCGCAAGTCGTCCATCGCGTCGATGTGGTCCATCCAGTGGCGGTCGATGGCATTCAACAGCACCACACGCTCAAACTCGCGCATGTCAATGCCCAGCTCTGTGAGCAGTTTCTCGCGCTCCTCGTAAAACGCTTCGGCGTCCTGATAGAGCAACGCCACAAGCTCTTTCGCGTCCTCCATGGACTCGAATTCGGCTTCATGCTTTTTGATGTCGCCGGGCTTCAGGCAGAGCTTTTCCAGGTATTCGGCGGCATCGTCCAGACTCCAGTCGTAGCTGCCGTCGCCGGTAAAGTTGCGCTCGGCGGTAGCGTCGATCATGTTGTGTATCATGGAGACAAGGGTCTCGCGCATGTTGTCGCCCTTCAAAATATCATGGCGCTGGGTGTAGATAAGGTCGCGCTGCTTGTTCATCACGTCGTCAAACTGCAGCACGGATTTGCGGATGTCGAAATTGTGGCCCTCGATGCGCTTCTGCGCGCCCTCGATCTGCTTGGTCAGGATGCCCGCCTCCAGCGGTTCATCATCCTTGAGGCCCAGGCGTTCCACCATCGGCGCGATGCGGTCCGAGCCGAACAGGCGCATTACATCGTCTTCCAGCGAGATAAAGAACTGTGAGGAGCCCGGATCGCCCTGCCGCCCGGCGCGGCCGCGCAGCTGGTTATCGATGCGTCTGCTCTCATGGCGCTCGGTGCCGATAATGTGCAGGCCGCCCAGCGCAATCACGCGCTCGTGCTCGGCGTCGGTTTCCTTTTTGAAGCCGGCGAAATACTCTTCATAGGTTTTACGCGCGGCCAGCACCTCGTCGGGCACATCCTCATTGTGGCCGATGGCCTCCATGATGATCTCCTCGGGGATGCCGTCCTGGCGCATTTTGCGGCGGGCCATGAAATCCGGGTTGCCGCCCAGCAGAATATCGGTGCCGCGGCCGGCCATGTTGGTGGCGATGGTCACCGCGCCCACGCTGCCCGCCTGCGCTACGATCTCGGCCTCTTTTTCATGGTTCTTGGCGTTCAATACCTCGTGGGGGATACCGTGGCGCTGGATGAGCCGGGACACCAGCTCCGAGGTTTCCACGTTCACGGTGCCCACCAGGATGGGCTGGCCGGACTGGTGGCGCCTGACAATTTCATCCGCCACGGAGAGGAACTTCGCCTTCTGGTTTTTGTATACGACGTCGTTCATGTCGTTGCGGATCATCGGCATGTTGGTGGGGATCTGCACCACGTCCAGGCTGTAAA
The DNA here is from genome assembly GCA_963664595.2 of Candidatus Limiplasma sp. Taxonomy (GTDB): domain Bacteria; phylum Bacillota; class Clostridia; order Christensenellales; family Aristaeellaceae; genus CAXXOK01. The sequence goes on from CAXXOK010000011.1 coordinate 306,982, forward strand.
TGCCCTGGAACTCCTCCTCCTCGGTTTTGGCGGTGCCCGTCATGCCGGAGATTTTCTTGTACATACGGAAGTAGTTCTGGAAGGTGATGGTGGCCAGCGTTTTGGACTCGCGGTTCACCTTCACATGCTCCTTGGCCTCAATGGCCTGGTGCAGCCCGTCGGAATACCGCCGGCCGATCATCAGGCGGCCGGTGAACTCATCCACAATCACAGCTTCGCCGTTTTGCACCACATAGTCCACATCGCGCTTCATAATGGCGTGGGCCTTGAGCGCGTTTAGGATGTAGTGGTAGAGATCGGCGTTGTCCAGATCGGCGATGTTTTCCACATTGAAGGCCTTCTGCGCCTTGTCGATGCCCTCCTCGGTGAGGGATACGGCCTTTTCCTTCTCGGCGATGGTATAATCGTCCTCCACCTTAAGGCGGCTGACAAAGCGGTTGGCCTTTTCGTACATATCGGTGGATTCGTCGCCCTGGCCGGAGATGATCAGCGGGGTGCGGGCCTCATCGATCAGGATGGAGTCCACCTCGTCCACGATGCCGAACACATGGCCGCGCTGCACCATATCCCGCTCGCGGATGACCATGTTGTCGCGCAGGTAATCAAAGCCCATCTCGTTGTTGGTGCCATAGGTCACGTCGCAGGCATAGGCCGCGCGGCGCTGCTCGTTGTTGAGGCCGTGGGTAATGATGCCCACCTGCATGCCCATAAAGCTGAAGATGTTGCCCATCCACTCGCCCTGGAACTTGGCCAGGTAATCGTTGACGGTTACGATATGCACACCCTCGCCGGTGAGCGCGTTCAGGTAGGCGGGCAGGGTGGCGGTATGCGTTTTGCCCTCGCCGGTTTTCATCTCGGCGATGCGCCCTTGGTGCAGGCACACCGCGCCCAACACCTGCACGGGGAACAGGCGCTTGCCGTCGATGCGCCACACAGCCTCGCGGAAGGCGGCAAAGGCATCGGGCAGCAGATCGTCCAGGGTTTTCCCGTCCTTGAGCTGCGCTTTAAACTCGTCCGTCTTTTTGCGCAGCGCGTCGTCGGACAGCGCCTGATACTCGTCCTCTTTCTGGAGCACCTGATCGGCGATTTTCTGCAGCCGTTTCACCTCGGCCTCGTTGCTCTGCCCCAGCATTTTTCTCACAATATCTGTAAACGACAATGCTTTGTTCTCCTTTGTAACAATTTGTACTCAAAACTCGGCGCCCATGAGCACCACTCCGAATTATACCATGTTTGTGGATACAATGACAACCAATGCCTGTGCGGGCCGTGCCCGGTTTTACAGGTGTGCGCGTATTGACTTTCCGTACCGCATCAGCCATACTGAACCCGGTACTTTCAATAAGACAGGATCGTGATGGTTTGCTGCACCTGCGCCGATTAGGCTTTCTTTGTTTCCTCCTGCCGCTCCTGGTTTCGGCCGCCGCGGCCGCCGAGCCCTATGAGCACCCCTACCCCGAGGCGCTGCAAATCAGCGTGGAAACCGAGGTACGGCAAGCGGACGGCCTTGGAGCGGTTTCTGTGGAAATCCCCGTAACCGGCAACGAGGCGGTTACCCATGCCCTGTCCGGCACGATGGACGGGCTCCTTGCGCAGATGGCCGAGTATGCGGACTGCCGCATCGACACGCTGTCCACCTACCGCATTTCCGGCACCCGGTGGGCGGGCTTCCTGCTCACGGCCCGCGCCGTAACGGTGACCAAGGGGGACAACGAGGTCATTACCGTGGAGGATACCGCCGCGTTTTGTTACAATGTGCAGACCTATGATATGGAAACCGGAGAAGCGCTGACCCTGGCCGATGTGTTTTCGGACGCCAGCAACGCCTGGCCTATGATCGGGGAGGCTGCCCGGGAGCTGCTGTACAGCTATTATCCCGGGGAAAACCGCGATGAGATTACGCTGGACATCCTGACCAGCCCACAGGCGCTTGCGCAGTGCGCGTTTCTGCCCTGCGCGGGGCAGCTGCTGGTGCCGTTTTCGCTGGCGGAGATACTGCCGGAGCACCCGCAGATCGCCTGGCTGAAGCTCCCCTATCCCGATTACCGCGCGCTGATGCGCCCGCAGGCCATGCTGCAGACGGATAATTCCTCCCGCCCCATGATCGCCCTGACCATGGACGACGGCCCTACCCGCATCAATACCGAAATCACACTGACCGCGCTGGCCCGCTACGGCGCGAGCTCCACCTTCTTCTGCGTGGGCAACGCGGTGGTCCGCCAGCCCGATCTGGTGCGCCGTGAACTGGACCTTGGGCACGCCGTGGCCGCGCACTCCATGACGCACACCACCCCCAGCGCACAGTCCAAGGAGGACATGCTGGCCGAGTATGATGAGCAGAGGGAGCTGTTTCAAAGCGTAACGGGCATCCCCGTCACACTGCTGCGGCCGCCAGGAGGCGACCTGAAAACCTATGTGTACCGCCAGGTGGGCTGGCCGCTGATCCGCTGGACCAAGTCCATCAGCGATACGGGCGACGGCGGCTATCTGGATCTGGCGAGCCGGATTAAAAAGAAGGCCGAGCACGGGGATATTTTCCTGATGCACGATACCAAGGAAAAAACAGCTCTGGCCGTTCCGTACTTTCTGGAAAACCTGCAGGAGCGCGGGTTTATGTTTGCCACGGTGGAGGAGCTCCTGTACTTAAACGGCGTCACCCCCCAGCCGAACGTCGGTTATTACGATGGGCTGGGCGTAAAAACATACCCCAAGAGCGGGGAATAGCCAACCCGGCAAAAGAGAAGGGTCCAGGGCTGAAAGCCCTGGTCAGGGTGCAGGGGTGAAACCCTTGCCGGGGATTGGGGTAGAACCCCAAAGGCTTGCGTTACAACAAAGGGGTAAGCGAGCCAACAGCGCCCAAGGCGCTATGAAGCGAGCGGCGATAACGACCCGAAGAGGTTCTTTGACAAACTGAGCCCCGGAGCCGTCCGGGGCTTTTTGCGTGCCATGATACCAAACCCAGCCCCTTGCCGCGGCCGAATCCATTTGTCGAAAGCCCCGCCGGTATGATATGATGGAGTAAGCATCGAATAATTTCATTCCGCCACGGAGGAAAGCATGATCACCACAGCGTACCGCCATTCCGAAGATTTTTGGGCCGAGCATCAGCAGCTTATTCTTGCGCATATTCTGGATGCTGAGCTCGTGTATCTCAACGCCCGCAACAACATCGGCGTGGAACAGGGCTTTTTCGGCGCGGCGGTGAAGGATGAAAACGGTACGCTGCTGGCAATCCAGACGCTGTCCTATCCCATGATTTTCTTTGCCGACGGCACGGGGCTTACAAAGCTTGCCGCGCAGATGGCGCGCTACCTGACCGACCAGCGGAAAATCCCCGATCATCTCAACGGCGATTCGGCCTCCACCGCGGTGATGACCGAAGCCTTCGCGGCGTGCGGCGCCGTATATCAGGCGGGCCGCCGCCTTTACCAGCGCAAGTGCGAGCAGCTGCCCGAGGCGCCCGCGCCGTGCCCGCCCCTTGTGAACGCCAACGAGGTCGATTACGATTTTACGGAGGATTACCAAGGCTTCCTCAGAGAAAGCCATACGGTATACGATCCCGCAAAGCTGAAAACGGATATCGCCGCGATGCTGAAAAGCAATGATCTTTATGTGCTTATGGAGCAAAACACTGTGGTTACCATGGGCCGCCTCCAGCGCAAAATACCCGGCGCCCGCGCGGTGGGCGTAATCTACACCCCGCCCCGCTACCGCGGCCGGGGATATTCCACCTGCTGCACCCGGCAGCTCACCCGCCTGATTTTGGACGGCGGATACGCGTACGCCTATCTGTACGCCGAGGCGGACAACCCCGTGTCCAACCACGTATACGAAAAGCTCGGCTACCGCAAAACCAATGATTTTATCGAATATCATCTCGCGGGGCAGGCTTTGCGGCCCGGCGGCCGGGGAATTTGATTCTTTCACGCGCAATTTACAGCCTGATTAAAATCCATACAAAGTTTGGACATATTTCCCTGCTACACTAATCATACGGTAAGTAAACCGTATGATTATTAGTGAGGTGACATGAGCATGAAAATGAAGAAAATCCTGTCCGTGATCCTGGCTGTTGTTCTGGTCGCTTCCTCCATCGCAGTCGCATTGGCAGAAAGTACCAACACCACCGAAACCGCCGCCGGGGATGCCGCTGCCGTGGAGACCGCCGAAACGGCAGCCGCCGGGGAAACCACGCAGACCGTAACCTATACGACAGAAGAAATGCTGACCGCCGCCATGGCGGACGCCTATGCCAGGCAGGCTGCCTACGCCGCATACGCAGCGGCATATACGGACAGCCAAAGCATTACCAGCCTGACCATCGATTCCCAGATCGTTCTGCTGGAGATGCTGCTTAAGGCCAATGCTGTGGCGCTGCCCGCCGCGGAAACGGATGTAACCGTACCCGAAACCAAGGCCGACACCTATCAGGCGATTGCCGAAGCCGAGGGCAACACCGTGCAGCTGATGGAAACCTACCTGAAGCAGGAAGCGCTGGGCAAGGACGCGCAGATGATTTTCAGCACCGTACTCAGCGGCTCGTACCAGAACGCCGTGGCGTTTGCCCGCAAGGCGCGCGTAGCGCAGCAGGAGCAGGCCTGGACGGAACTGATGAACGATGAAAACACCAAGGTCGTCGTAACCGAAGGCACCGGCCCGTTTGGCGGACACTACAAAAAGACCGTGTACGTATACACCAACGCTGGCGAACAGACCGGCGACACCGCAGAAACAACCGACACCACCACGGAAGACAGCATGAGCAACTGATCTGCCGAGGTTTCTCTCCTCCTTATGGAAGCCGGGGTTATGGTAACCCCGGCTTCTCTTATGCCGCAAACCGAAAAAACCCTGCGGCCCTGTGCATTGCGGGCCTGGCCGCGCCCTGCCCATTCCCTCCGCCGCTTTGCCGGCTTGTGCTGCCCGCCCCGTTCCGTTATAATACAGGCATAGCAAACGCGTGATTTTGCGTTTGCCAAGTTTACAGAAATACGAGGCGGACCGATGGAGCGGCAGCAACCGGAGAGCGGCGTAAAACCGCAGCAGCAGCACAAGGTAGCCCGAAACGCGGCATGGATTATCTCCTGCAGGGTCATACAGGCGCTGATGGGGCTTGTGGTCGGCGCGCTGACGGCGCGGTATCTGGGGCCGTCCAACTTTGGCAGCATCAACTATGCCGCCTCGATGACGGCGTTCATTGCGCCCGTGCTGTACCTTGGCCTCAACGCCACGCTGGTACACGAGCTGATCACCCGCCCCAACCGCGAAGGCGAGGTGCTGGGCACGTCGCTGTTCATCGGGTCGCTGGCGAGCGTGGTATGCTTTATTGGCGTATGCGCGTTCGCGTTCTTCGTCAACGCCAGCGAGCAGGAGATTGTGATCGTCTGCTGCCTGTATTCCATCGGACTTTTATTTCAGGCGTTTGATATGCTGCAATACTGGTTTCAGGCCAAATTGCAGTCCAAATATTACGCCGTCGCCATGCTGATTGCCTACACGGCGGTATCGGCCTACCGGGTGGCGCTGCTGATTACCAGCAAGAGCGTGTACTGGTTTGCGATGACGGCGGCCATCGACCATGGCGTGGTCGCGTTGATTTTGCTGTGGGTTTACCGCCGCCAGGGCGGCCAGAAGCTCTCCCTGTCGCGGTCCGTAGCCGGGGAGATGTTCAAAAAAAGCAAGCATTACATCATCCCCGCGCTGATGGTGAGCATCTTTGCCGAAACCGATAAGCTGATGCTCAAGTGGATGATCGGGCAGGAAGTGGTAGGCTATTATTCGGCGGCGGTCACAATCTGCGGTCTGTCCAGCATTGTGTGCGCGGCCATCATCAACTCGTTCCGCCCCGTGATTTTCGAGAACAAGGAGGTAGGCCCGGAGGCCTACGAGGGTAGCGTGACACAGCTGTATTCCGTGATCATCTATTTTTCGCTGGCGCAGTGTGTGGGCATCGCGCTGCTGTCGGGTGTGCTGGTGAGCGTGCTGTACGGCCCGGACTACGCGCCGGCCGCCCCGGTGATTTTGGTGCTGGTGTGGTACACCGCGTTTTCCTATCTGGGCGCGGTGCGCGATATCTGGATGCTCGGGGAGAATAAGCAGGGGCTGCTGTGGAAGATCAACCTCTGCGGCGTGGTGTGCAATATTGTGCTGAACCTGCTGCTGATCCCCCTGTGGGGCACCCTGGGGGCGGCGGCCGCCTCGCTGACGACGCAGGTTTTCACCAACGTGCTGCTGGGCTTTGTGTTCAAGAGCATCCGCCGCAACAATACGCTGATGGCCCGTGGGCTGAACGTGAAAAGCATGCGGCTGGACGCCCTGTTTTCCAAGACCCGGTAATCCGCCTCCGCAGGTCCGGCGCAAGATGCGCGTCTTACCGGGAGCCTGCCCTGTAACCCAAATAATAACGATGCTGCTTGTGCCGCTTGATTGCGGCTTTGCCGTTCTGTTGGTCCGGCCTTGCCATACCGTGAGCAGGCCGCATTATTCCCCGTACATAGATGCCCCTTCATCCACAATCGTCCTCCGCCGTGAGCATCCAGGCAGGTCCCAAATCTGCTATGCCGGGCAGCCCGTACCTCCCCGCGAGCGCTCTCCGTTTTTCCGCCGTATCTCCCCCTGACCTGCAAGAATCCCGCATCAGCTTTCGTTAGATTTACAGAACTACCAAAGGAGGCAATTTCATGAAAAAGCTCAGCCGTATCCTTCTCATCCTTGCGCTGCTCTTTGCTCTGGCCGCGCCGGTAACCGCATCGGCCGAGTTTACGGACGGCCCGGTGCTCAACGCCCTCACCAACAACGTGCCCAATACCGGCATCATGCTGCCGGATGCCTTTCAGCCTGAGCAGCCCTCCTATCTGCTCACGGTGGCGGACTGGGTATCCAACGTGTACTTCACCCCCTACTGCTATACGCCGGGCGTAACCATTTACTTCAACGGCCAGGCGGTGGCCAGCGGCACCCGAACCGCCAGCATCACCCTGTCCAACGAACCGACTTTTGTTACCTTCACGCTGGTCGCGTCCGACAGCAAATCCAACACCTACATTATCTACCTCCAGCGGCGGCCCAGTGAGAAGCGCACGCGCGTTTCCGCGGGCTATATCGAATCGATGTACTCCAACGGCACCGCCAATTACATCCGCGCCGATCTGGTAACGGTCAACTATACCGAGGGCACCAACCTTTCAACCTTTGAAAACGAAACCTACTACATTTACGATTACGCCTGCAGCGACAACTGCATTTTTTACTACGGCACCATGGCCAACCCCATCCGCGCCACCAGCTTTGCCAACTTTCTGGCCAACTACCGCGCCTACGGCTCCACCCTGTACCGCATCATCTACATCGAGGATGAAATCGTGGCCGTGATGCCATACGGATCGGACTATATGCCGTATGTGGGCTGATCGGACGGTGAGCGAGCTCCTTTGATCAAAAGCTGCCGCCTGTGCTATGATAGAGCCATCAGCCGGAGGAGGAATGCAGGATGGAACTGTTTGAAGCCGTCGCCCTGCGCCACAGCTACCGTGGCGCGTTTACCCAGGCGCCCGTACCGGAAGCCGACCTGATGAAAATTGCCGAAGCCGGGGTGCGTGCACCCTCCGGCTGCAACAAACAAACCACGCATATCTGCGTGGTGAACGATCCCGAAAAGCTGGAGGCCTTTGCCCGGCTGCTGCCGCGCCCCGTGGTGCAAACCGCGCAGGCAATCCTTGTAATCGTCACGGACAACCGCCCGGCTTACGGCGATACAAGCTTTGAACCGCAGGACTATGGCGCCGCCGTGGAAAACATGCTGCTGGCCATCACCGCGCTGGGCTATGCCACCGTGTGGCTGGATGGCGTGCTTCGGCATGACGGCATTGCCGACGCCATTGCCGGGCTTATCGGACTGAAGGACCGGGAGCATTTTACCGTATCGGTTATCCTGCCCATCGGCGTGCCCGTAGAGGTTTGCCCCCAGCACGATCGCTTGCCGTTGGAGCAGCGCGTAACCTTTAACACCATGGGCTGAGCCGCTGTCCGCCCGCATAAAAGCCGCCTGTCAAAGGCGGTTTTTATTTTGAATATTTTGCAACGGCTGCTGCGCGTTCTTCGTATATACAGATAGAAGGAGGTGCCCGCATGAACGATGCTTTGGTACCGGGTGACGTTCAATTGCTGGAGCGCCTGATGGCGCAGTACGGAGACAACCTCCTTCGGATGTGCTGGACCTTGCTGCACGACCGCGAGCTTGCCCGCGACGCCGTGCAGGAAACCTTTCTCAAGGCCTACCGCTCGCTGGCCGGGCTGCGGGAGGGCGACACCGAAAGGGCATGGCTGATGCGCATCGCCGTTAATACCTGCCGGGATATACAGCGCAGCCGCTGGTGGCGGATGGTGAACCGCAGCATAACGCCGGACGATCTGCCCGAGCCCGCCGGTGACGCCGTTTTGCCCGTCAGCGCGGGAAACCCGCAAAGCGCGGATTGGCGCTGGGCAGATACGCTGGGCCAAAAGCTGGGCAGTTATCTGGTAACCATCAATGCGGCAAGCGGAGAGGTGCTGTCCGCCGAATGGTCACTGGAGGGTATCAGCCAAACCCAAGCCTATAGTGAGAACAACTGGGCGGACGCCCCTGCCTATACCTCGCAGATCATGCCCTATGTGCTGGCCCTGCTGCACCAGACCGAAGCCATCATTGTCCGCTATCCGGAGGATCAGCGCGAGTGGTTCTCCGTGGAAGATGCCGCGGCCTACGACCAGGCTTTCCGCAGCGCGGGTTTCGACGCGGCGGCCTATAACCATGGCCTGCCCAGGGATACCGATAGCACCGCCACGCAGGCAACCGCGCTTGCCATGGCCGCCATGACCGACGGATACGCCCTGACGGAGGAAGAACAGCTGAGCCGCTATACGCTCACCGTGGAATACCTGCTGGATAACGGCGGCACCTGGTGGATCGGCTTCAACGGAAGCGATGGCACAGGGTATGTATCGCTGAACGCCGCCGACAGGGAAATCCAGAGCGTCACCCTGACCTCGGCGGCGGCCAGCAACGGCTGATCAGCCGCTGGCAAACCCCTCACAACAAACGAACCTGCGCGTGACCGCGCAGGTTCGTTTGCTTGTTATACCCGTACCGTTCTACAGCGGATACCCAAGAAACCGTATCAGCGCTTCCTCTATCCCTTCGCCACGGCAAGGGCAAACCGGCGCTGGCGGATCGCATCCAGCCCCATACCGGCCAGCACCACGAAGATCGGCGCGTACAGGTATATATACCGGGGCCATACCTCAAAGAGCATCAGATACAGGCTCAGCCCCGCCAGCGTTACCGCCAGCACGCCCGTTACCTTCTGCTTGCGCGGCCCGCCAAGCATCGCCGCCAGTACCGACAGGAGAATCACCATCCACAGCACCTGCTCCGCCGTTTGGTAAAGGGCGTTGTTGCTGCCTTCCGCCATAAACACCGATTTCAGCAGCTTGCCCCACACGTCGTTGCGCACAGGCGTTTCCATTGAGATAAAGCTTTTGGTCTGCGCCATTGTGCCGTCGTTGAACCCTTTATACAGCTTGACGGCAAAAAAGCGCAGGTTTCCTGTAACGCCGCGGCCGGAAACCCGTTCCCAGGCAACGGCAAGGTTGGCCTGCCTGCGCTGCGCAAGCGTTGGAAAGGATGTGGAAAACGCCACGTCTTCATCCGAATGGCCCCCATAGGCTGTGTCATTCATCCCCATCATCAGAAAATGCGTTATGCTGTGCTGGGCTTCCGGCGTGGCATCCCCCGCCATCAACAGCAGCACCCTGTCCTGCCAGATACGCCCAGGCACAGCCCCCACGATCAGCGCCGCCGCAACAATCAGCCCCCGTTTCCACAGCGCCCTGCCCTGTCTGGAGAGGATCCCGTTGGCGCCCAGCACCAGCACCATCGCAAACAGGATCACCAGCACCGTTGGTTTGATGCTCGCGCCGAAAACACAGATCAGCGAGATCAGCGCCCATTTGGGAAACAGGGGCAGCTTTTTGCTCAGATACACGTACAGCGCCAGCACCGGAAACACAATGGCAAACGTATCGGTATAAGGAATGGTGATGATCAGTGAAACCGCAATCCAGGCGGTGCACAGCAACAGCGCGGCCAACCAGGCCGCCCGGCTTTTTATCAGCTTCCGCACGCACAGCATGCACACAAAGCAAGCCACGTTGACCATCAGCGCGCTTAGGTATACCAGCACCGTATAGGGCACATCCTTGCCCAGCCGGCCGACAACCCACACCGGGATGCTCAAAAGCAGGGCAAGCGCCGCATTGTTGGGGTAGGTAGCGAAATAGTCCTTTTCCACCGCGCCGCCTCCCGCCACGGTAAACGCCGATTGATAAACCGTTTCCACATCCCAGCCGGGATAAAACCACAGGCTGCGTGCAATCAACAGCTGCAAAACCAGAAGCGCGGCAAAATAGCCCAGCAGAAATCCGTTGCTCCGGATATCCAGCCGCAGGCCGCGGCCCCAGCCGGGCCGCAGCGCAAAAAAGCCAAGCAGCAAAAGCAGCGCCATAAGCAGCAGCAAGCCGTTGGATAACAGCATGTTGGTTTGGTATGCAAACTCAAACGCACGCTGCTTGAAGACCACAATCCCAAGTATCCCGGCAAACCACACACCGCACAAAACAGACAGCCCGCTGAAAACAGTAACTCCGCCCTGTGCAGATTCTGGTAAGCCCCTGGTTTGTTTCATAAGCTCCCTCCGCGCATCAAAAGGGTATCGTTTTCACAGCAGCCGCCCGGCTATTCCATCCCCTGCCCGTAGGCGGCGTCCCTGGCCAAGCCGTCCATCGCGGTATACACAATATCCAGCGCCTGCCAGGTCCGGTCCCAGTCAAAGTCGCCCATCGTGTCATAGTCCGTATGCATCACGCTCGTCCATTCGCCGTCTGTGTTCACGTTGCCGCGGAAGTTGATGCTCGCGGCGTCGATGCCCGCGTCGCTGAAGGAATCGTGGTCGCTGGAGCCCATATGGCGAACGGCATAGGCAAGCCCCTCCTCGTCCGGGTCAAAGGCCTGCAAATCGCTGATCGCCTGCAAAAACGCACGGGATGCGCAGTTGCTTGCCGGGGCGCTATCCTCGCCCTCTGCATACCCCTTCGTGGTGCGCCCGCCCAGGGTATCGCAGGAAAGGGCAATGTCGTCCTCCCAGTTGTCTATTACAATAACGTCGATATTGAACACGGCGAGGATCCTGTCCCGTTCCGCCTGGGGCAGCGTCGCCACATAGTCCTGCGAGCCCTGATGGCCGGTTTCCTCGGCGGTAAAGGCGATAAAGCGCAGCTCGGCGTCCGGGTAGGGCTCCTGCTGCAAAAAGCGCCGCAGCAGCGTCATCACCATGGCTACCCCGCTGGCGTTGTCCCGGGCGCCGGGGCCGATGGTATCGTAATGCGCGCCGACGATGAGGATGTTCGGCTCGCTGCTTTGCGCCTTGCGGATGCCGATCACATCGGAGGAATCAATCACAAAGCTCCAGCTGGTGGTATCCTTGACGGCGCAAAGCTGCAGGGTGCCGTCCTCCTGGCTGCAGCCGAGGTCCCGGTAGGCTTGAACCATATACGCCAACGCCTTTGCCTGGCCGTCAATCGCCATGTTGCGGTTGCCGATCCCTTCCACAAGGTCATCCATTATATAGTAGTAATAATCCTGCTCCTCCTCGGTTACCTCGGCTGCCGCGTTCAGCGACAGGCACAGCAGGATCAGCAGGCAGGTAAGCAGCGCCGTTATTCTTTTCATTGGGTTTCGTCCTCCGTTACTTAGTACACGGACCTTTCCGGCCCGGAACGATCACAAGTCTCTGAAAATGATATCATGGCGGTAAAAGGCCGTCAAGCATCCGCACGGCAGCCCGCGGCGGCCCCGGGCGATAACAGGCCCGGCGATTTGCAAATAGGTTTTTGCAGGAAATTTTCCCGTGCCTTACGAACGATTGGAAATATGAAATCCGCATAAAGTATGTAAAATCGTCCGGACGTGCGCAAACCCAATTCCCGCCACCTTTTCCGCCTCCGCATGCCGGGACGGCCGTTTACATTTCCGGTTTATTTCTTACACAGGCTTTACACCCGTCCCGCATCCGGCCTTACACGGTCTTGGTATCGTAAAGCGAACGAACCAACGACAGAAAGGATGTAATTATCATGAAAAAGGCAATTTCAATTCTCCTCGCATTGGTCCTCCTGCTTGCCTGTGTTTCGGCCTTTGCCGACGATGCGGCGGCGGCCCCCAAGTATGTGTTCATGTTCATCGGCGACGGCATGGGCAGCCCCCAGGTAACCGCCACCCAGTATTATCTGGGCGCGATTGAAAACCCGGATTCCGCCGTGCCCGTGCCCGCGGAGCTCTCCTTTACCGAGTGGAAGAACGTCGGCCTGATGACCACCTACGACGCCACCTCCTTTAACCCGGACTCCGCCTCCACCGCAAGCGCCATGGCCTCCGGCATCAAAACGATGTCCGGCGTTATCAACTACAACTTCGCCGCCAAGGCCGACGGCACGCTGGCGCTGACCGACCCCGCGAAGCTCATCACCGAGTATGCCAAGGAGGCCGGTATGAAGGTCGGCGTGATCTCCACCGTGTCTTTAAACCACGCAACCCCCGCCGCGTACTATGCCAAGCAGCAGAGCCGCAACGATTACTACGATATCGGCGTGCAGGCGCTGACCGCCTCCACCCTTGATTTTCTGGGCGGCGGCACCCTGAAAAAGATGACCGTCGAAGGCAAGCCCGGCATGGACACGCTGGCCGCCGAAAACGGCTGGACGATTGTGAACACCCTCGACGGGATCAAGGCCCTGAACGCCGACTCCGGCCGCGTGCTGTGCGTGAACCCCGATATCGCCGATGACAGCGCCATGGCCTATGAAATCGACCGCATCCACCGCGAAGCCGAAGAGGGCGAAATCCTCGGGCTTTCCGATATCGTGGAAGCGGGCATCCGCGTGCTGGACAATGAAAACGGCTTCTACATGATGGTCGAAGGCGGCAAGATTGACTGGGCGGGCCACGCCAACGACGCGGCCACCAGCATTTACGACACCATCGCCTTCTCCGATGCCGTACAGGTGGCCGTAGATTTTGCCGCCGAGCACGAAGGGGAAACCCTGATCATCGTCACCGGCGACCACGAGACCGGCGGCATGACCATCGGCTTTGCCACCACCGCCTACTCCACGCACTTTGATTATCTCCAGAACGAGACCATCGGCTTCACCAACTTCTCCGCAAAGGTTGCCGAACTGCGCGAAAGCGGCGCGTCCTTTGCGGATGCCCTGGCCCTGATCGAAGCCTGCTACGGCCTTACCACTGCGCCGGATACCAACCTGAGCCTCACCGAAGGGGACCTGGCCGCTTTGCAGGCCGCGTTTGACCTGAGCATGACCGCCTCGGACGCCCGCGCCTACACCGATACGGATACCCTGCTCTACGGCGGCTACGAGCCCCTGTCCATGGCCGTCAGCCACCTGATCAACAACAAGGCCGGGCTGAGCTACACCTCGTACGCCCACACCGGACTGCAGATCCCCGTATACGCCTTGGGCGCACAGGCCGACCTGTTCAACGGCATGTACGACAACACCGATATCTTCTCCAAGACCATGGCCGCGATGGGCCTGGCCGAGTAGCGGCCCTCCCACACCCGAGGGGTTGCCGCCATGGCGGCAACCCCGTTTTTAAAAGGAGCATTTACGCGGACATGAAGAAACACAAAAGCAACCTGATATTCGCGGCGGTGATGATCGTGTTCTGCGGGCTTTTGTGCCTGCTGCCCGAGCCGCACCCGACCGTGTATTCCACATTGCCGCGCGTGCAGGTGCGCATCGACGCGGTGAACAACGAGGAGCTAAACCCCATCGGCATTGTGTATTCCGGCGCGCAGAAGTGTGAGATCACGGTACTGACCGGCGATTTTAAGGGCCGCACAGGCAGCGCTGTTAACTATATGAACGCCGCGCTGGACAAGGACAAGCTGTTTCAGCCCGGGGATATCGGCTACGCGCTGGTCAGCAGTACCACGGGCGGCCTGAGCGTTACGCTGATCGACCATTACCGGGGCCGGACCGAGCTGTGGATCATCGCCGCGCTTTCCGCGGGGCTTATTTTATTCGGCGGCATCGTGGGCTGCGGCGCGCTGATCTCATTGGCGGCCAGCACGATCATCATCTGGAAGCTGCTCATCCCGCTGCTGCTGGACAGCGTCAACCCCATTCTGGCGTCGTTTGTCACCGTGGTGGCGCTCACCGTGCTGATCGATCTGCTGGTGGCGGGCTTCACCCGGCGCTGCGCCGTGGCGCTGCTGGGTTCGCTTTCGGGCACGTTCGTCACCTGCCTGCTGGCGCTGCTGTTTACCGGCTGGCTGAAGCTGGACGGCGGGGATATCCCCTATCTGGTGCCGCTGCTATCGCAGTCATCGCTCCAGCTGGATTCGCGGGCGCTGTTCATCGGGATGATGTTTATCGCCAACTCCGGCGCGGTGATGGACCTGAGCATGGATATCGCCGTATCCTGCCATGAGGTGCAGCGCCACAGCTGCGGTATCTCCCGCCGCGAGCTGTTTACAAGCGGCACGGTGATCGGCCGCAACGTGCTGGGCACGATGGCGACCACGCTGATGCTTGCTTACTCCGGCAATTACCTGTCGATGCTGATGTACTTTGCGGGGCAGGGCACCCCGCCCGGCGATATTATCAACCTGAAATACGTATCCAGCCAGCTTCTCAACACGCTGGTGGGCAGCTTCGGGCTGGTCGCCACCGCGCCGATCACCGCGCTGATCGCCTCGGCGATGTATGTGCCTATCAAAGGGCAGGCGGGGACGGCGGGCAATGAAACAGGCCTGCTTTCCTCGCCTCCCGCCGGACAGGAACTCCGCTCCTGAAAGGCCAAGGGCCGCGCAATTCCGCGTGGCCCTCAGCCTGTCAAAGAACCTCTTCGGGTCGTTATCGCCGCTCGCTTCATAGCGCCTTGGGCGCTGTTCGCTCGTTTACCCCTTTGTTGTAACGCAAGCCTTTGGGGTTCCACCCCAATCCCCGGCAAGGGTTTCACCCCTGCACCCTGACCAGGGCTTTCAGCCCTGGACCCTTCTTTTTTGACAGGCCAAGGGCCGCGCATTTCCGCGCGGCCCTGTGTTATTCTTCGGTTCTCTTATACGCCTGCCAGCGCCTGCCCCAGATCCGCGATCAGGTCGTCGATATGCTCGGTGCCCACGGAAAGCCGGATGGTGTTGGGGGTAATTCCGGCCGCCCGCAGCTCCGCTTCGCTCAGCTGGCTGTGGGTGGTGGAAGCGGGGTGGATGATGAGCGATTTCACATCGGCCACATTGGCCAGCAGCGAAAAGATCTGCATGCGCTCGGTCAGCGTTCTGGCCTGCTCCGCCGTGCCCTTCAGCTCGAACGTGAAAATGGAACCGGCTCCGTTGGGAAAATAGCGTCGGTACAGCGCGTGGCACGGGCTTGCTTCCAGCGCGGGATGGTTGACGCGCTCCACTTTGGGGTGGGCGGCTAAAAAGTTTACAACGCCCAGCGCGTTTTGCACGTGCCGCTCCATGCGCAGCGACAGCGTTTCCAGCCCCTGCAAAAACAGGAAGGCGTTAAAGGGGCTCAGGGCCGCGCCGGTATCCCGCAGCAGCACGACGCGCGCCCGCGTGATGTAGGCCGCGCTGCCCGCCACCTGCGTAAACCGCGCGCCGTGGTAGCTCTCGCAGGGCTCCGTCAGGCCGGGAAACCTGCCGGACGCAGCCCAGTCAAATCGGCCGCCGTCCACGATCACGCCGCCGATGGAGGTGCCGTGCCCGCCGATGAACTTGGTGGCTGAGTGCACCACAATGTCCGCGCCGTGCTCCAGAGGGCGCAGCAGATAGGGCGTGGCGAAGGTGTTGTCGATGATTAGCGGCAGGCCGTGGCGGTGCGCCACATCGGCAAGGGCGCGGATATCGGCCACGTTGCTGTTGGGGTTGCCCAGGGTTTCGGTGTAGAGCGCCTTGGTGTTTTCGCGGATGGCGGCTTCAAACGCCGCGGGATCGTCGCCGTCCACAAACGCCGTCTCAATGCCGATCTCCTTGAACGTGTGGGCAAACAGGCCGTAGGTGCCCCCGTAGATGGCGGCGGACGAAACAATGTGGTCGCCCGCGCCCGCGAGGTTGCGGATGGCGCAGTCAATGGCGGCCAGCCCGCTGGCCAGCGCCAGCGCGCCCACGCCGCCCTCCAGCGCGGCCATGCGCTTTTCAAACACATCGGTGGTCGGGTTCATGATCCGGGTATAAATGTTTCCTTCCTCAGCCAGGGCAAAGCGGGCGGCGGCCGACGCGGAATCCGGGAACACATAGGAGGTCGTCTGGTAAATCGGCACGGCGCGCGCGCCTGTCGCGGGATCGGGGTTCTCCTGCCCGGCATGCAGCTGCAGGGTTTCAAATTTCAGCGTATGGGGCATACTGCGCCTCCTTATTCAAAAAACAGGGGGGTGGAAAGGTAGCGTTCTCCGGTATCGGGCAAGATCACCACAATGTGCTTGCCCTTGTTTTCCCCGCGCCTGGCCAACTGGATGGCGGCCCAGAGCGCCGCGCCGGACGAGATGCCCGCAAGCAGGCCCTCTTCCCTGGCCAGCTCGCGCGCGGCGGCCATGGCGTCGTCGCCCTTTACGCGGATGATTTCATCCAGAATCTTTATGTTGAGCACCTTGGGTACAAAGCCCGCGCCGATGCCCTGGATAGGATGCGGGCCCGCCGTGCCGCCGCTCAATACCGGGGATGCGTCCGGCTCCACGGCCACTACCTGTACCGCTTTGTTCTTTTCCTTCAGGTATTCGCCGGTCCCCGTAACGGTGCCGCCCGTGCCCACACCCGCAACGAAAATATCCACCTGGCCGTCCGTATCGGCCCAGATTTCCGGGCCCGTGGTTTTGCGGTGCGCCTCGGGGTTGGCAGGGTTTACAAACTGGCCGGGGATGAACGAGCCCGGCGTTTCTCTGGCCAGCTCATCCGCTTTCTCAATCGCGCCCTTCATGCCCTTGGCGCCCTCGGTGAGCACCAGCTCCGCGCCGTAGGCCTTGAGGAGGTTGCGCCGTTCCACGCTCATGGTTTCCGGCATGGTGAGAATCAGACGGTAGCCACGCGCCGCCGCCACGCTCGCCAGCCCGATGCCGGTGTTGCCGCTGGTCGGCTCAATGATCACCGCGCCGGGCTTGAGCACGCCCCGTGCCTCCGCGTCGTCAATCATGGCCTTGCCGATGCGGTCCTTCACGCTGCCGCCGGGGTTTCTGCCTTCCACCTTTGCCAGGAGCACCGCGTTTAACTGTTGGTTCTTCATGATACCGTTCAACTGCATCAGCGGCGTGCCGCCGATCATTTCGGTTAAATTCTGTTTAATATTCATTCTCGAATCCTCCATTCAACTAATTCATATATGATTAGTATGTTTACAGTATACTCCAGCCATATAAAGCCGTCAATCCCCTCTTGACAAAAATTTCTTCCATGCATACACTAAAACATATTCAATCAGTATGAAAACGAGGAGATACAATGAAGATATCCGCAAGGGGGCGCTATGCGCTGGCGGCGACAGTCAGCATGGCGGCCTGCCACGTAACCGGCGAAAACATCACCGTGATCAGCCTTTCCGAAAGCCTTGGAATTTCCAAGATCTATTTGGAACAGGTATTTTCGCTGCTGAAAAAGGCGGATATCGTATCCTCCCACAAGGGGGCGCAGGGGGGCTACCGGCTTTCCCGCCCACCCGCCGGCATCACGGCGCTGGAGGTGCTTTCCGCCGCCGATCTGTCATTATTTGAGGAGGCCGGGGACACCGTGGCCGATAAAGCCCCCGCGCTGGAAAACACGCTGCGCCAATCGGTGTTCGGCGCGGTGGACGGCGCGGTACGCGAAACGCTTCAGGCACTCACCCTGCAAACACTCTCTGACGAAATGACCCGCAAACAAGAAAACCAAAGCTATATGTTTTACATTTAACGGAGCAAGCTATGACGAAACAACAGTTACCGGTTCCCCTGAGGCTGCTCGCCGCGCTTGTGATTGGCGCGGGTTGCGCCCTGTACGCTCCGTTTGCGCCGCTGCGGCTGTCGGCGCTGACGGCGGTATCGTTTCTGCTCACGGGCTGCGCGGGCTTCCTGCTCACGGGCGGGCTGGCGGGGCGGCTGCACCGGCGGCTGGTGCGCTTTGCGCTGCCGCTCTCCTTTTGCCTCGCGCTCAGCTTTGTGCTGGGCGAGCAGCTGCAGGTGTACGGCACGCTTGCGCTGCGGCCCGAGAACGCGCTGACCCTGGCCGGGTTCTGGGCGCTTTGGTTTTTCCTGCTGTGCCATCTGTTCGTCACGGTTCCCGCGTGGCTGAAGCCCGCACGGCCGCAAAAAAGGCTGCACAGCACCCCGCTTTTGTGGAGCGTGTGCCTTTCCTTCTGCGTGCTGGCCGCCAGCTGGCTTTTCGCGTTTTATCCCATCATGACCAATTATGATATCCACGCCCACCTGTTGCAGCTCGTAACCGGGCAGTACGAAACCCACCATTCCCTGCTTTATACATTGCTGATTCAGGGCTTGCTCCGGCTCTCGTCCGCGCTCGGGTTTGCCAACGCCTGGGCGTTTTTGGTGCTCGGGCTTATACAAATGGCGGTGATGGCTCTGTCCATCGGCTATGGGCTGATCAGCCTGAACGCCGCCGGGGCGGACCGGCGCGCCGTGATCGCCGCGGCGGTGTACTACTGCCTGTTTCCGCTGTTTGGGTATTTTGCGTTTTCCACCACCAAGGACACGCTGTTTGCCTGCTTTATCCTGCTGACGGCTATCGAGCTGTACCGGCTGTCCTGCGAATCCGGCGGGGTGTGGAGCCGGGTGCGCATGGCGCTGTTTGCCACGCTCGCGTGCCTGATGCGCTATAACGGCGCCGCAACGCTGATCCTGCTGTTTTGCGCCGTAGTCGTGCTCGCGCTGTACCGCCTGGCAAGGCATATCCGGCTGTCGGCAATGATGAAGCGCATGCTCATCCTGCTGCCGGTGATGCTGGCGCTCGCCACCGGCGCGGGCGCGCTGCTCAGCCTGGCTACCGGCGCCGTTACCCCGGAAACCGTCAACCGCGACAAGCTCAGCCTGCCGCTGCAGCAGATGGCCCGCGTGCTGCTAACCGCCCAGGACGAAGCGGATATCGCCCGCATTGAAGGGCTGTTCGGCGTGGAGGACATCCGCGAGCGCTACCGCCCCGATATCTCCGATCCCGTAAAGGCGGCGTTCCTCTACCCCGATGAAAACGTCGTCAACGCGCTCCGCGCCTGGCTGAAAATAGGCGTCAAATACCCCAAGGCCTATCTGGAGGCGTTTTTGGAGCTCACGCGCGGCGCGTGGTTTACGGATGATCTGTCCCACACCAAAATCGATTTCTGGCTCAGCTACACGGGCTATCTGGAAACCACGCAGAAATATCAGGAAACCGCCATTCCCATCGCTTATCACACAGCATGGCCCGCGCTGCGCGCGTTTTGGGAACGGACGTTCATGGACAACCGCTATCTGAACGTGCCGATGCTGCGCTATCTGTTTGCGCTGGGAGTTCAAACCTGGACAATAGTCATCGCGCTGTGCTATGCGGCCTACCACCGGCGGCGGCACGCCATGCGCCTGCTGCTGTTTGCGCTGTGCGTACTGCTGCCGCTGTTCCTGCTGCCGTGCATGATCAGCCGGTATTTCCTGCCGCTGTTTTTGCTCAATCCCCTGTGCCTGCTGGCGATTACCACCCGTAAGGAGAACGCGACCGCATGAAAAAGCCGCTTGCCCTCATCCTGTGCTGCCTGCTGGCGCTGCTGCCCTCCCTGGCCCCCGCCCTGACCCTGGACGAAATCAACCACGAGGTGGACGATGCTTTTAAAGGCAGCCGCACCACCGGCGGCGCGCTGGTGATCGTCAAAAACGGTGAAATCCTCTACGAGCACTATTTCGGCAACCGGGACGAGGCGCTGCTGCTGCCCGTAACGGCGGACACCTATTTCCGCATCGCGTCGGTCACCAAGCTGATCAGCGGCATCGGGATGATGCAGCTGGTGGAGCAGGGGCTTGTGGAGCTGGATACGGACATCAGCGAATACTTTGGTTATGACATTGCCAACACCTACTATCCCGATACGCCCATCACGCTGCGGCAGCTGATGAGCCACACCTCCACCCTGAGCACCAAGGGCGGCTACGGCGCCGAGCATACGGTCCACGATATGCTTGCCAGAGAGCTGCGCAGGCGCGCCAACTTTACCGATACCATACCCGGCAGCGTATACGCCTATTCCAACTTCGGCGCGGGCGTGGCCGGGGCTATTATGGAGGCCGTCACCGGCGTAAGCGTAAACCGGTATATGACCGAGCATGTGTTTGCCCCGCTGGGGCTGGACGCCTCCTATGATCCCAGCCTGCTTTCAGACCCCGCTTCGGTTCCCAACCTCTACGCGGCCGACGGCTCCCGCTACCGCAGCGCGCCCTATCTACTCAGCGAAACGTACGAGGATTTTGCCGATCCCGAAAACCACTACCGCACCACGGTGGGCAGCCTGTGGATCCGCGCCACGGACCTTGCCGCGCTGACCATCGCCCTGTGCGGCGACGGCACGGTGAACGGCGTGCGGCTGCTGACCCCTGAAAGCCTCTCCCAGATGCGGGACAACCAGGCCTCGTTTGCCGCAAGCGTAACCGGAGAAAGCCCCTATGGACTGTTTACCAACCGGGAGAATACGCTGGTGGAGGGCCACACCTTTTACGGCCATCAGGGCGTATTCGGCGGCGTTTTGTGCAATGTGTATTTCGAGCCCGAAACGCAGTTCTGCTTCATCCTGCTGACCAATGGCTGCAACAACGTGATGCAGGGCCATGTGGGCGTGCTCACGCGCCGCATGTTTACCTTTGCCTATTCCACCTTTATGGACGGCGACTATCAGCCCTATCTGCTCAAGTAGCGGTTCTCAGCGCCTTTGCCCTCGCACGCCGGAGGATGCCCCGCCGCAGACCCCCGCGCGTTTTTCATACCGATCTCATTGGTTTCGCATCGCTCAGCGCACGCCGCCCGTGAACCGACGACCGATAAGGAGATGTTTGCCGTATGAAACGATGGCTGTCCGTTATCCTGTGTTTTCTGCTCGCCCTGCTCCCCGTCCTGTCCCAGGCCGATACCCCGGAAGAGATCGACCGGCAGGTGAAAAGCTATTTTACCCGCAGCAAAACCATTGGCGGGGCGCTGGTGGCGTTCAAGAACGGTGAAATCATCTACCAATATTACTACGGCTATCAGGACCTCTCCAATTATGAGCCCGTTACCGAGAAAACCTATTTCCGCGTCGCCTCGGTCACTCAGCTGGTTTCGGCCGTCGGCCTGATGCAGCTGGCGGAGCAGGGGCTTGTGGATCTGGACGGGGATATCGGCGAATACTTTGGCTACGGCATCGCCAACCCCTACTATCCCGATACGCCCCTCACGCTGCGCCAGCTGATGAGCCACACCTCCACGGTGAGCGAAAGCGGCGGCTATTCCGCCTCCCGCCCGGTATACGAGATGCTTTCCAAAGATGTCAGCCGCAAGGGCAATTATACGGACAACAGGCCCGGCAGCGTGTACGCTTATTCCAACTTCGGCGCGGGCCTCGCGGGCGCCATCATGGAAGCCGTCACCGGCGAGAGCGTTGACCGGTACATGATGGAGAATGTGTTTGCGCCGCTGGATATCGACGCGTCCTATGATCCCGCGCAGCTGCTGAACCCCGCCTGCCTTGTGGACCTGTTCCGCAGCGACGGCCAGCGCTACCGCAGCGCGTGGGGCCTGCTGCGGGAACCGTATGATCATTTCCCCGATCCCGAAAACCACTACAAAACCACGGTGGGCGGCCTGTGGATCCGCGCCGTGGATCTGGCGAAAATCGGCATTGTCCTGTGCGGCGACGGCACGGTGGACGGCGTGCAGCTGCTCACCCCCGAAAGCACAGCCCTGATGCGAAAGGACCAGGCCGCGCTCGGCGCGAGCGTAACCGGCGAAAGCCCCTGCGGGTTGTTCCTGCAGCGTGTGGAAACGCTGGTGGACGGCCATACCTTCTACGGCCAGCAGGGAATCATCTCCGGGGTTTTATGCAATGTGTATTTCGAGCCCGAAACGCAGTTCGGGTTTGTGATGCTGACCAACGGCTGCAACAACGGCCTGAACAACTACATCGGCGTGCTGGCCCGGCGGCAGTTTGCCTACGCCTACCAAGCCTTTGCCGCCGAAGCCGGGGCCCCCGCGCCGTAAGCGGCAGGCGAGTGTTGGGCCAGATCAGTCCAGCGCGAACCGGACAATCCTGCCGATCTCGTCCGGGATATCCCGGATGCTGAGATCATCGTTCCCCGCGATGCACAGGGTGAGCAGCCCGTGAATGGCATACAGGATGGTTTTAATTGCGTTTTCCACTTCCTGCGGCGTTTTTTGCGCGGACAGATAGGCAAAGGTCTGCCTGAATTTTTCCTGAAACGCCTCGGTTTCATGATAGCCCCGGGTCTTTTTTACGTCCTTTTGCAGCGGATAAAAATATAAAAACTCATACGCGGCCGGATGCCTGACAAAATAGTCGGCATAGGCAACAAACAGCGCGCAAACCTCCTGCGTGCTTTGCGCCGCGCGGCCGGGCGCGTTTTTATCCATATCCGCGGCGATATCTTCAATGAACAGGCTCCGCGTCAGCCACAGCAGCTCGTCCAGATTTTCAAAGTGATTGTAGAGGGTTGCGTACGCGTAGCCCGCCCGCTTGGCGATGCTGCGGACGGACACTGCCTGCGCGCCCGATTCCAAAATGATATCCCGCGCCGTTTGGGCAAAGTACAGCCGGAGCCGCTGCGATTTTTTACTGATCGTTTCCTCGTTCACGCCGCACACACCCTCTGCTATTTTGTTCCTCCACGATACCACAATACCGGGCCGGGGCGCAACGCCGGGGAAGCGCCGCATAACCCTTTGCAAAATGGTTCCAGGCTGTCAAAAAGAAGGGTCCAGGGCTGAAAGTCCTGATCAGGGTGCAGGGGTGAAACCCTTGCCGGGGATTGGGGTGGAACCCCAAAGGCTTGTGTTACAACAAAGGGGTAAGCGAGCGAACAGCGCCCAAGGCGCTATGAAGCGAGCGGCGATAACGACCCGAAGAGGTTCTTTGACAGGCTGTGACCCTTTGCAAAGTGGTTCGTTTCGTTTTACCCGTTCGGATTTTTATGCGAAACTAAAGGCCGCTCACCGTAACCGGGCTGCCGCCCGCCAGCGCGTTTTCCACCGCCTTCTGGATGACCCGGCTGCTGAGTGTGGCGCCCGATACCGCGTCCACGGCAATCTTCTGCTTACGCACCATGCTGCCGGTGATGCTTTCCGCCGCCTTGCCCTGTCCGTTTTTATGCCGCAGCAGCTCAATACCCGCAATCGTATGATCCTTCACCGTGACGCACACCGTAACCTGTATGATTCCGGCATCCGCCTCGCCCTGATATGCGCCGTCCGCAACGGCTGCCAGATTGAGCCCGCCCAGCTGGAAGCTGTCCATAAAGGCATTGAGCTTTTTTACCTTGCCCACTATCACCACGGCTGTGCAGGCAATGGCAATCACAACAACGGCAAGGATACCGAATATCATCATTTTCTTCATCCCTCATTCTCCATTTCCTTGGCTCCCGATTCAGGTACGCTCTGTCTATTCATCCCGTGTTATTATAACACTGTTATAATTATTGTTATAGTATTATACATATTCTGTTTTGTCAACCCATTCCAATCAAAAAGGCCGCCGATTATGATCGGCGGTCTTGCGGATGATCTCTACGAAAGGGTTGTTACACTTCGGCTTTCCACAGCCCGTGAAGGTTGCAGTACGCATAGGCGGCAACGGGTCTGTCGCCTTCGGCGAGCAGGAAGGTAGCTTCCGGCGCGTCTCCGGGCTTGAGGCATTTACGCTGGCCGCCGCCCTCGGATTGCAGGTACACCCACTGGATGGAGTGCGCTTCGGTCATCGGGTGGGCTACGGCGCCAACCTTAACCGTAACCTTGCTGCCGTTTACTTCAATAACGGGAACATGCTTTTCGGCAGCGGCGTCCACAGTGTTGGGCACGAGCTCCGTCATCGCCTCGCCGCAGCAAACGGGAATCGCTCCGGAGAAGTGAAGGGTTCCGATCAGGTTACCGCAATGTTTACAATAGAAGAAATGAACTGGGCACATATTGATTACCTCCTGTCAGATCGTGAGTTCATCAGAGTGACTATTATAAGTATACGCCAAGTGTTTCGGGATTGAAACCATAAAATTCAAATCCTTTGTATATAACTGGAAGTCCGCCATACAAAACGCGCCCGCGGGCGGAAGCCCCGGGGCGCTTTTCGTGTAGACAGTACTGACCGCTCAATCACTTACGCGTTCAAAAACAGGGCGATATCCTCATCCGCCGTGCCGATGCCCGCTATGCCGAAGGTTTCCGTAAGCACCTTGGCAACATGGGGCGAGAGAAACGCCGGCAGCGTCGGTCCGAGGTGGATATTTTTCACACCCAGCGAAAGCAGCGCCAGCAGCACGATGACGGCCTTCTGCTCATACCACGCGATGTTGAAGGCAATCGGCAGTTCGTTGATATCGGCAAGGCCGAATACCTCCTTAAGCTTCAGGGCAATCACCGCCAGCGAGTAGGAATCGTTGCACTGTCCGGCGTCCAGCACGCGCGGGATGCCGCCGATCTCGCCGAGGTTCAGCTTGTTGTAGCGGTACTTGGCACAGCCTGCCGTGAGGATCACCGTATCAGCGGGCAGTTTTTCGGCAAACTCGGTATAGTACTCCCGGCTCTTCATGCGGCCGTCGCAGCCTGCCATCACGAAAAACTTGCGGATCGCACCGGATTTTACGGCCTCCACCACCTTGTCGGCCAGCGTCAGCACCTGATGGTGCGCAAACCCGCCCACAATGCTGCCCGTCTCAATCTCCTGGGGCGCGGGCAGGGTTTTGGCCAGCGCGATGATCTCGGCAAAGTCCTTCCGGCCGGCCGCATCCGCAGGAATGTGCTTGCAGCCGGGATAGCCTGCCGCGTTGGTGGTAAAAATACGCTCGCGGATCGCCTCGCTCCTGGGCGGCACAATGCAGTTGGTGGTAAACAGGATAGGTCCGTGGAAGGATTCAAACTCGGTCGTCTGTTTCCACCACGCATTGCCGTAATTGCCCGCAAAATGTTCGTATTTCTTAAACGCGGGATAGTAGTGCGCGGGCAGCATTTCACTGTGGGTATACACATCCATGCCCGTGCCCTGCGTTTGCTCCAGCAGCTGTTCCAAATCGGTCAGATCATGGCCGGAGATGAGGATGGCAGGGTTTTGCCGCACGCCGATATCCACCTGTGTAATCTCCGGATTGCCGTACCTGGCCGTGTTCGCCTCATCCAGCAGCGCCATCGCTTTTACGCCGTATTCCCCGGTTTTCAGGGTCAGGGCTACCAATGCATCCGCAGTCAGGCTATTGTCCAGTGTAGCGGCCAGCGCCTCGTACAGGAAGGCATAAATCTCGGGGTTTTCCTTGCCAAGGTTCAGCGCGTGCTGCGTGTAGGCGGCCATGCCCTTCAGCCCGTAGGTGATCAGCTCGCGCAGGGAACGGATGTCCTCATTGCCGGTAGCCAGCACACCCACCTCCGCGGCTTTTTGCAGCATGGCGTCCCGGGTATCCGCGCGGAACGTGGCGGCGTCGTGCAGGGGCACGTTCCCGATCTGTTTTTTCAGGGCGTCACGCAGCGCAATTGCTTTTTCCACCTGCGCGGCAATGGCGTCGCCGTCAAAGTTGGCGTTGGTAATGGTCATAAACAGGCTGTGCACCAGCAGGCGGTTTGCCTCCGGCAGTGCTTGGGGGGCAAGCCCGCCCTTCACAACGATCTCCGCCATGCCCTTCAGGGTATAGATCAGCAGGTCCTGGAGCTTTGCCACTTCCTCGGTCTTGCCGCACACGCCACGCATCTCGCAGCCGTGCCCTTTGGCGGTTTCCTGACATTGGTAACAAAACATGCCCATGATTGTTCCTCCTTGATGTTTTTTCTTTACTTGCCGGGCGCGGGGGCTTTGACGATCAGGAGTTCCAGCACCTCCGGGTCTTCGTTGGTTCCGCGCATTTGGGTGCCCAGCGGTATTTTAAGAACGGTTCCCTTCGGGTAGGCGTGCGGGGGCTGATCGTTCAGGGTGATGGAAAGCCGTCCGCGCATCACGGTCATGTACACGGTGGCGTTGGCGGCATGGCCGGGGAAGCCCTCTCCCTGCGGCAGCACCATGTGGTTCAAATGAATATTGCCATCCTGCAGCACGCGTTCCATGGTTTTTTCGCCGGTTTCCGCAAGGTTGAATACCTGTTCCGTCATTCTCTAGTCCTCCACAATTCTGCCGTCGGTTGATAGGGTAATCACATGCCAGGGGACAAAGTTGTTGCTTTGGATAATCGCGTTCTTCACCGCGGCAACAATACCGCCGCAGCAGGGCACCTCCATACGCAGCACCGTGATGGATTTGATCTCGTTGGCTTTCAGGATAGCCGTCAGCTTTTCGGCGTAGTCCACGCCGTCCAGCTTGGGGCAGCCGATCAGCGTAACGCGGCCGCGCATGTACTCCGTGTGGATACCGGCATAGGCATAGGCGGTACAGCTGGCGGCGATCAGCAAATGCGCCTTGTGGAAATACGGCGCGCTGACGGGCGCCAGCTTGATCTGGCATGGCCATTGCCTCAGCTGCGATTCCCGCATTGCTTCATTGGGCACGGTGGCGGCATGCGCACGCTCAATCCAGTGCGGCCGGGTGCCGGGGCAGCCGCAGGCGGCGGGCTGCGGAGCCGCTTCGGCGGCTTTTTGTTTTTCCGTCAGCGCTTCCTGCTGGTGCTGCATGGCGTATGCCTCGTCAAAGGCTTCAGCCTCCCGCTCCTCCATGGTGATGGCGTCCATGGGGCAATGGGGCAGGCACGCGCCCAGGCCGTCGCAATAGCTTTCGGACACCAGCCTGGCCTTGCCGTCCACCAGCGCAATCGCACCCTCGTGGCAGGCCGTAACGCACACGCCGCAGCCGTTGCATTTTTCTTCGTCTATGGTAATAATCTTTCGTTTCATATCGCTCTCTCCTTTTCGGCGGTTTGACTTCGCTTCTCAATCCTACTATGATGGAGAAAAAAGCGCTGTATCTGCAGATACAAAAGGCGGGAGAAACATGACACCGGAGCATTTCAATTTTCTCAGATCCACGGCCCTGTTTGCGGGCATCTCGCCGGACGATCTGCGGGCGCTGACGGCCTGCCTAAGCCCGGTGATCCGCCATTGCCAAAAGGGTGAAATCGCCGCCGCCGCGGGCGAGCCGCTGCGCTCCATCGGCCTTGTGCTGGAGGGAGAGGTGGAGATTTTGCACGAAAACGCGGCGGGCAGCCAATCGCTGCTCGCCTTCGCGGCGCGGGGAGCCACCTTTGGGGAGGTAGCCGCCTTCGCGGGCCAGCCCGTATGGCCGTCCACCGTAACCGCGCGCACGGACTGCACACTGCTGTTCATACCGCCGGAACGCTTTGTGGGCGGCTGTCCCAAGGCGTGCGAGTTTCATAAACAGCTGATTCAGAACATGCTGAAAATCCTGGCGCAAAAAGCCCTGCGGCTGAACCGCAAGGTGGAATATCTGGAGATCCGCGGCATCCGCCAAAAGCTGTGCACCTATCTGCTAGAACAAAAAAAGCTGCACGGCAGTCATACGTTTATTCTACCGCTGAACAAAAACGAGCTGGCGGACTACCTGCACGTGTCCCGCCCGTCCCTGTCCCGCGAGTTTGGGCTGCTGCGGGACGAGGGGCTGCTGGATTACTATTTGTCCAGTGTGCGTCTTTTGGACGTGGAAGCTATCCAAAAAATCGCGTCCGCCTGAAAGGCAAACGCGATTTTCTGTAAGGATACGGCGTCGGTTATTCGTCCGCCTTTTCCAGCGTGATGGTATCCCCATAGTTCAAAAACAGCAGGTTATCGGGCGTAAAGGCCGATGGATCGGCGCTGAACCAGTGGATGGGCGTGTTATGCCTGGCCCCCACCAGCGCCGCGCATTCCATGGCCTCATCCGCGTCCATGTTGTACTTGCCGTCGATCGGGAAAAACGCGTAATCGATGTTGTACTGCTGCAGATCGGCCATCGAATCCAGCAGGTCGGTATCGGCGGCGTGGTACACCGTGATGCCGTCAAACTGGAGGATCAGGCCGTTGGTCTTTTTGATATCATGGTTTTTGTTCTTCGCGGGCACGGGAATCACCGTGACCTCCCCCAGGGTAAAGGTGTTATATGTTCCATTCTTGTTGATGGTTTTCTTCACGCGCAGGAGGGTGCAATCATCATTTTTGGGTACAATATCCACCTGGTTGTGGTCGCTGTGCTCGTGCGTTACCAGGATGATATCCGCTTTGTGCGTATAGGTGTAGCCGTCGATTTTATAGGGATCGATATAGATCACGGTGCCTTCGGCGGTGATGATCATCAGGTGCGCGTGCCCGATGTAGGTCAGCGTCGGCTTCGCTTCTTCAGCGGTTGCGGAAACAGCGGACAGGGAAAACAACAGCAGGACAACAAAGAGCCATGCGAACATTTTCTTCATCGGTCTCCCTCCTTTGTCCGACGAGAGCGCGGATTGATCGTTTTTCAAAGCATTGGAACGGTCTGCCCCTACTATAGAAAAACTGTGCGGGATTGTCAAGCCCCTTCGCCGCGGGAGCAATCTTGACGTATCCCCGCAATTCAACTATACTGAGTGCAGCAAATGTCAAACTTATACAATCGACAATCTGGAAAACAATAAAATCTGTGCCAAGCGGTATTATCACAATGAATGATGAACAATATAAAAAATTGGAATACGAATACCGGATCCTTTCGGAAAACGCTTTGGAGTGCATATGGGTTTACGATATCAAAAAGCAGATATTTACGTATGTAAGCCCGAATGTGTTCAAGCTCCGGGGGCTTCCCAAGGAAGAGGCCGTGCAGGAGTCTCTGGAAGACGCGGTGCCCGAAGAAACCTATCGGGAGGCCATGGAAAATACCCGGCGGATGGTTGCGTTGTATAAACAGGGAGAGCGAAGGCCGGAAATCCTCTCCGCCGTCAGGGATATGCAGATCTATTACAAGGATGGCAGCATCAAGCAGATCGAAGTAACGGTAAAGCTGATTCAAAACGAAGAAACGGGCGCACTTGAAGTGCTTGGCATCACGCGTGATATTACGGAAAGAAAACAGCTGGAAAACCAGCTGACCCAAGCCCTCGAAAGCAAAAACGAAATCATCAAACGACTGGAAGATTCCGAAAAAGCGCTGAAAAGGCTTACGTCGGAGCTCCATCAAAAAAACAAAGCGCTGCGCGAGATTGCTACCAAGGATTCCCTGACCGGCATATACAACCGGTATGCCTTCGACCGCAAGGTAACCGAGGAAGCACAGCGAAGCCAGCGATACCTATACCCGCTGTCGATCGTCCTGTTTGATATTGATAAGTTCAAGCTCATCAACGACACTTGGGGCCACGATATGGGAGACCAGGTGCTGCGCCGGATAGCCGCTGCCGCCGAAAAAGCGATCCGCGTTCATGATATCCTGGCCCGGTGGGGCGGCGAGGAATTTGTGATCCTGATGCCGCATACCCATATGGAGGCTGCCGCCAAAGCCGCCGAAAAGCTGAGGGGAACCCTTGAGGCCCTCCACCATCCCGGCATCACCGCAACGGTTACGGCCAGCTTTGGCATCACGGAATATATGCACGGCGAAACCAAGGAGAGCTGGTTTCAGCGTGTGGACCATGCCCTGTTCCGCTCCAAAAGCGAGGGCGGCAACTGTATATCCCACATAAGCTGGACGGACTCCATTCCTGCCGCCAGAACCTATATGGAATGGAACGAAGCGTGGGAAAGCGGCAACGCGACGCTCGACAGCCAGCACCGGCAGATCGTCGCGCTGGGAAACAAGGCCATTGAAGCCTTATTGGATACAGGTGAAAAAAACCTCCCCCAGGTGACGGACGAATTGCTTAAGCACATTCAGCGTCATTTTGAATGGGAAGAGGCATTCCTGTATGAAATTCATTTTCCGCAGGCGGATCAGCACGCCGCCGCCCATAGCGCGCTGTGGAACCGCATCGCCAATGCGTATCAGCGCTACCAGGACGGGAAGCTTCAAACCCCCATCTTTTTCACCTTTCTGCTGGACGAAGCGATTATCGGCCATATACAAAAAGAGGATATTGTGCAGCATCCGTATATCAGCGAGCACAGCCTGGAAACCCAATGATTCCAGCCACGCTCGGGCAGCCGCAAAGACGGCCGTGTTTTATGCGAAACTAAAATCCGGCATCAGCTTTACCTGCCCCAACAGGTAATCCGTGAGGTAACGGTACCCCTCGTTGGACAGGTGCATGCCGTCCTTGCAGATTAAAAAGGGATAGCGGTTATTGGCCAGCATCGCGTCGCGCAGGTCCAGCAGCGGCGCGCCCATTTTCTGCGCCACCCTGCGCACGGCGATGGCATAGCGCTCCTGCCAGCTGTAGATGGTTTGGATGTCCCCCAGCGCGTGGCGGATGGACTCGCGGTTGAGCCCCTGGGATACCCAGTTGAAAAACCGCTCGGCGTGCAGCGGAAGCGGCGTAACCAGCAGCGGCTTCATGCCTTTTTTCTTGATTTCTCCCACAAAGGTTTCCAGCGTCTGCGAAAACTCGGCTAGATTTACCTTGGCCAGCGGTTCCGCGTTGGGATCATCGGACAGGCGGGCCCAATCCAGGTTGCAGTCGTTGCCGCCGTATTCCACTACGCACAGCGCGCCTTCCACGGGTACGGAAGTCTCAAAGCGCTTCAGCCCGTCCAGCACCGTTGCCCCCATTTTGGCATTGTTGACCACCTTTAAAGCAAGCTCTTCGGACAACCGCTTGGGGCAGCGTTCTTTGGAAATGGCATAGCGCTCGCGCTTCTCGTCATATGTAATACCGACCGCCAACGAATCGCCCCAGATTTGAATTTCAGAAGCCAACATAGTTTCACGCCCTTATCATCTAGTATTAATTACTAGATTACGGCATGTTGATATGTTTGTCAAGTAGTATTCACTGTTTCTTGTTATCTTTTACATAATGTGATAAAATACAGGACACCGCTGGTCACCCCAAGTGAAAAGCACAGGCTCGGAGGTATCGCTATGACGGAAAAGCAACTGCAGTTTGCCGCGCGGCTGAAAGCGTTTCAGCCTACCCCATGGGATCTGATCCCGGATCTGGGGTTATATATGGACCAGGTGATCACCTATGTGGAGCGCCAGTCCAAGGATCTGTTTATGGAAGGCGACCACATTTTTACGCCCTCCATGATCAACAACTATGTAAAAATCGGCCTGGTGGACCGCCCCGTGGCCAAAAAATACGGCCGTGAGCAGCTGGCCCAGCTGCTGATGATTTGCGTGCTGAAGCAATCCATCTCCGCCGAGAATATGAAAGCGCTGGTGCAGCCCCCCGAAGGCGCCGTTATGCAGTCGCACTACGAAGCCTTTTGCGAATCGGAGTGCAATGTACTGTCCTCGCTCAGCGATGTGCTGCCCATGCCCATGATGACCTGCGCCGTGCGGGGTGCCGCCTACCTGCTGCTGTGCAACACCCTGCTGCACACACCCAAGGAGGAAGCCGATAAAGCCGCGCATAACCACCACAAGGAACCCCAGCCCAAGGAGGACCCCGCTAAATCCGATAAAAAGAAATAACATCTATGCCTCTGCGCACGGAAAACCCCGGAAAGCATAAAGCGGCCATGCCGCTTCAGCCTGTCAAAGAACCTCTTCGGGTCGTTATCGCCGCTCGCTTCATAGCACCTTTGGCGCTGTTCGCTCGCTTACCCCTTTGTTGTAACGCAAGCCCTTGGGGTTCCACCCCAATCCCCGGCAAGGGTTTCACCCCTGCACCCTGACCAGGGCTTTCAGCCCTGGACCCTTCTTTTTTGTCAGACTGAAGCGGCCATGCCGCTTTTTGCTTTCCTGGGTATTGTTTGCCTGCCGGGCAGAATCAATAAATGTCCATAAAGAGCTTGATGATATGTTCGCCGTAATGTTCGCCCAGAGGATCGCTGTCCCAGTCGTATGAAAAATCGTACGTGAACGCCCTGAAAATCTCCCCCGTATACGCGTTGATTTCCACTTTGATATAGGGAAGGCGCTCTTCATTCTTTCCGTAATAGGCAACTATCTCTTTTGCGAAATCCGGGTCCGTGCTGTCGTAGCTGTTGGGCATGTGGAAGCAGAATTTCCACAGCGGCCGATCAGGGTCCGTTATATCATACAGGACGGTTGTTCTGTGCGTAAAGAAATATACCTCATCCTGCTTGCGGCCGATGCGCGATACGATGGCATCCTCGGCAATGGCCTGCGCCTGCGCCTGTGAAATCGCCTTATCGTCCGGCAGTCCATAAACACAGGTAAGCAGGACGGGCATGTCGGCGGAGAAGTACTCCGGGTGCTCGGCCAGCTTCCGGAGCCCTCGTTCATGAAACGTTTTGCTGAAGTCCGCAAACTGCTCCACGGACCAATTTTCATAATTTTTTGGCAAATCATGCTCCGTTTCGTACGCCCGCATTTCCATCAGCAGCGGATCGTTTGTCATCGCGTCGATGAGCGATTGCTGATCATTGCGTTCGGCAATGATTTCTTCTACAGTCTGGTAGAACTCGCCCGTTTCCGGATTGATAAAAACCCAGAAATCCTGAAACGGCGGATCGCTGATCACCGCACCCTGCGGAAGGAGAAACTCGATGTACCAATAGGCCTGTGTGTCCCCGGGGACGGCAAACTCCGGCACCTGAAACGAGGTGTTCATCTCATAGGTATCCAGCACGCTTTCTTCCATCCCGAAGCCTTTGGCAATCGCTTCACGCGCCATGTGTACAGCGGTCTGTTTATCGATCTCACCCTCGGGCAGTACATATCGTGTCAGCCCGTCCCGATGGATACCCAGGTCCACCATCAGCTGCGAGGACCATGCCTGTTCCTCCGCGCTCCAATCATCAAAGGGCCCCCATGCCGCAATCATGATTTCCCAGAAGCTGATTTCGGACACGTCCTTGCCTGTGAACGCAACCAACGCTTCATCAGCGATTCGGCCGATCTCCGCATCCTCCTGTACCTGGCCCTCGATCAGCTTTTTCACATCGGGGGTAACGGGCACATATCCAAGCTCCGTCAGCGCCCTGACCAAATCGATCTTAGGTTCGCTTGTCCAATTTTCGTAGTACCCCTGGGTCTGCTCAATCTCCAGGATCTGTTCGCCCGTGTTTTCCAGTGTAATGGCGGCAATCGCAATGCCCGTCAGCAGAATAGCTGCGATCACAATCGCCGCGATCGCAGAAAGTTTCCTTTTCACAATCGTTTCCTCCTGTACGGAGTACGCCGCACGCATCATCGCGTTGTAACACTCATTGGGGATCGGGGTATATGCGTTTGCCAGGTCGCTCCGCTTCATTGTGCCGCGCCTCCGTTTCTCTTGATCATTTCTGTCTGCAATGTGCTCCGTGCCCGGCTTAACCGGCTGCGCACGGTTGTGCGTGGAATATGGAGTATGGAAGATATCTC
Organism: Candidatus Limiplasma sp.; assembly: GCA_963664595.2. Lineage (GTDB taxonomy): Bacteria > Bacillota > Clostridia > Christensenellales > Aristaeellaceae > CAXXOK01. Next base: position 340,606 of record CAXXOK010000011.1, read on the forward strand.
CTGATAGGTGTACCCCTCCAGATAGTGCAGGATCAACGGCAAGCGCAGCTTTTCGGGGATGGCCTCCAGCGCCTGCCGCAGGCAAGGATCCGCTGGGACCATCACAGCCTGCGCCCCAACCTCCGCAGACAGCACATATTTTCTGCGCTTTCTGCCCATGGCATGGCACTCGTTGATGAGAATCCGCGTCATCCATGTACCGAAATATGTTTCTTCCCGAACCTGATGGCGGTTTGCCCATGCTTTGAGCACCGTTTCCTGTAAAGCATCCTTGCAGTCCTCGTCATTGCGCAGAATGGTTCTGGCAATCCGGTACAGTGTGTCGCTCTTTTCATTGATCAGGGCGACGAAGGTCGTTTTATCCAGCATGCTTCCTCCTGAGGGGGGTGTTGCCCGGTAACGCGTTCCAAAGATTAGATGCCCTGACCGCTCCAAAAGTCCCATCGTATCAAAAATAAATATCCGGCGGCATTCTGCCGCGCCGCCGGTCCGCACACCGAAACGCAAAAGACTGCGCACAAAAAACGTCTCCCTCCTGTATAACGGATCTTTCATCCATCCCTCTTCCCCAAGTCCAAAATTCCATCCGCCGCACCTGTGCCTGCGCCCGTGCTGCAACACGCAAACCGCCCGCCTTTCAAACAGGAAAAGCGGGCGGTTTGATAAACGTATGCCACATTACACGGTTCTTAATGTATAAAATGTGAATGTAATTCAACGTTTTGTCAGGATAAAATCCTATTCATTCCAAGGAAAGAAATCTCCGGCAGAGAAAGCAGCGGAAAGCAACGAAAAAAATCGGATCATCCCCGTTCCCGTTCGCTGAACAAACCTATAGGGAAACGTTAAACAAATCCCCTGCACACTACCGGCCATATTTCCGCCAGAGTGCAGGGGATTTGTTCATTGTTTGCCTTACTAGATAAAAAGGCTCATGTCGCTTTCCTCAGCGTGGGCGAGCATTGCCGCCACGCCGCCTACAGTGACGCCGTCGATCAGCTCTTCGGGCTTGATGCCCATGATGTCCATGCTCATGGAGCAGGCAATCAGCTCCACGCCGTTGTCCTTGGCCATCTGCATCAGGCTTTCAAGGCTTTCCACGTTCTTTTTCTTCATAATCCCGCGGATCATCCTGGCGCCCATGCCGCCCATGTTCATCTGGGACAGCTTCAGCTTCTTCGTGCCGCGGGGCATCATCACGCCGAACATTCTGGACATGAAGTCCTTCTTTACCTTCACATGCTCGGTCTTGCGCAGGATGTTCAGACCCCAGAAGGTGAAGAACATGCTGGTTTTGCGGCCCATGGCGGCGGAGCCGTTGGCGATGATGAAGCTGGCGATGGCCTTATCCAGATCGCCGGAGAACACGATGATGTTCTTGCCGTCGTCGCGCGTGGCGGGGGTTGCGCTGCCGCCCTCGGCGGGGCCTTTGCGGATGCGCGCGGTAGCGATGCCCTTGTCGCTTACCATGCCCTCAAAGCAGTTGCCCGTGCGGCGGCAGAAGCCCTCGATATCGCAGGCAAAGGCGGGGTCGGTGGTCTTGATTTCAAGCAGGTCGCCCTTATCGGCTTCCTTGATGGCCTGGCTCAGCTTCACGATCGGGCCGGGACACTGCAGGCCGCAGGCGTCGATGTTGATGGTCTTGCCGGTGGGCATGATTTTAGGTAGCTTCTCTTCGCCTTCCTCCGGCAGCTGGGTTTCGGGGTTCATGCGCACGGTGGATTTGGGCGCGACACCGAAAATGCTGTTGTACAGGCGGTAACCGCCGCTCAGGTTGTAGGTATCAAACCCGTTCCCCATCAGGATGCGCGCGCCCACATAGCCGCGCAGGCCCACCTGGCAGGTGATGTAGACGGGCTTGGTTTTGTCCAGCTCATCCAGATGATCGCGCAGGCTGTCCAGCGGAATGTTGATAAAGCCGTCGATGTGGCCGTTTTCGTACTCGATTTTGGTACGGGTATCCAGCAGCGTCAAGCTGCCGTCGCGCGGCAGGTTTTTCACATCGTGCCAGTGGAAGTTCTTTGATTTGCCGTTTAACAGGTTTTCAATCACGAAGCCCGCCATGTTCACGGGATCCTTCGCGGAAGAATACGGCGGCGCGTACGCCAGCTCCAGCCGGGTCAGGTCGGCAGCCGTCGCGCCGAAACGGATGGCCGTGGCCATAACATCCACCCGCTTGTCCGCGCCCTCGTAGCCCACAATCTGCGCGCCGAGGATTTTGCCGGTTTCTTTCTCAAACACGGTTTTGATCGCCATGTTCAGCGCGCCGGGGTAATAGCTGGCGTGGCTGGCGGAATAGGTGAACACCTTATCGTAGTTCAAGCCCAGCCGCTTGGCTGTTTTTTCGTTCACGCCGGTGGTGGCGACCGTCATATCGAACACCTTGAGAATGGCGGAGCCCTGCGTGCCGGTGTAACGGCTGTCGCCTCCGCAGACGTTGTCGGCGGCGATGCGCCCCTGCTTGTTGGCGGGGCCCGCCAGCGGGATCAACGTTTCTTCCTGGGTTATGAAATCCGTTACCTGCACAGCGTCGCCCACGGCGAAGATATCCTTGTCTGTGGTGCGCATATCGTCGGACACGATAATCGCGCCGCGCTTGGAAACCTCCAGCCCGGCGGCCTTGGCAATCTTGCTCTCCGGGCGCACGCCGATGGCAAGGATCACCATGTCGGTCTGCACTTCACCCTTGTCCAGCACAACTGTCAGGCCCTCTTTATCATCGCGCACGGCCTTGACGGTGGTTTTTAGCATCAAATTGACGCCCTTGGTGATGATATGGCGGTGCACATCGGCGGCCATATCAAAGTCCAGCGGGGCGATCACCTGATCGAGCATTTCCACAAGGGTCACGTCCAGCCCCGCGTGACGCAGGTTTTCGGCCATTTCCACGCCGATGTAGCCGCCGCCGACCACAACCGCGGACTGGGGATGGTTTTCTTCAATAAAGCCTTTGATCTTATAGGTGTCGGGAATGTTACGAAGCGTGAAAACCTTCTCGTTCTGAATGCCCTCGATGGGCGGCACCACAGGCTCCGCGCCCATGGAAAGGATAAGCTTGTCATAGCTCTCCTGATAGGTTTCCGTGGTCTTTTTGTTCAGCACCGTCACGGTTTTATTGGCCCGGTCGATGGCGATGACTTCGCTTTGGATGCGCACATCCACGTTGAAGCGCGCATGGAAGCTCTTTGGCGTTTGCAGGGTGAGCGCGGATTTGTCGGTGATCTCCCCGCCGATATAGTAAGGCAGTCCGCAGTTGGCAAAGGAAATGTATTCGCCCCGCTCAAACAGAATGATCTGCGCCTGTTCGTCCAGCCTGCGCAGCCTGGCGGCCGCCGTTGCGCCGCCTGCAACCCCGCCGACAATGAGTACTTTTTGGCTTGTCATGGTGTAACCCTCCCGATTTATGGTAGAATAAGGTGAAATGTGAGGTATGCTATGCAAAAGTCGGATGTGGAATTCATCAGGTCCATGCTCCCGTTCTGGAACCGGTTAACCGCCCAGGAGGCAGAACTGCTTACGCAGAACATCCGGACGGTGACCTACGAACAGGAGGAAACCGTACACTCCAGCACGCACGACTGCGTGGGCGTTTTACTGATCAAATCAGGAGAACTTCGTACCTATATCCTCTCGGATGAGGGGAAGGAGGTTACGCTGTTCCGCCTGGGCGACGGTGAAGCCTGCGTTTTATCCGCGTCCTGCCTTTTTAACAGCATCACATTCGATATCTTTATTGACGCCGTCCGCGCCACCGAGGCATACCTGATTGACGCGAAGGTATTCTCCAAGCTGATGCAGGAGAACGTTTATGTTGAAAACTTCGCCCTGCACGTCACCGCCGAACGTTTTTCCGAGGTGATGTGGGCGATGGAACAGATATTATTTATGAGTTTCGACCGCCGGCTGGCCATTTTCCTGCTGGATGAGACCACAAAATCAGGCCTGGACAACATTACCATGACCCACGAGCAGATCGCCCGCTATGTAGGCAGCGCGCGCGAGGTGGTAAGCCGGATGCTGAAGTACTTTGCCAAGGAAGGCATGGTAGCCGTGCACCGCGGCGGCGTGGAAATAACCGATAAGCAAAAGCTCCGCAAGCTGGTCTAGCAGGCAAACGCCAGGTACGTTTCCATGCGGCGCGATACTGCCCGTTTCGGACTTAACGCCCACTTTTTGCAGGCGCGGCCCGGTTTGACAATATTTTAACGCAGAACCGCATAAAAAAACCAACTGTCGTTTTACCCGGAAACGGCAGAGGCGAACCCCTGCCGTTTCCCGCCGGTATTACACGTTGAGCATGTCCTTGATGGCGCTCTTGGGCCGTGCGCCTACGGCGCGCTGCACCACTTTGCCGTCCTTGACCACGACCAGGGTCGGGATGCTCATCACGCCGAACTTCTGCGCCAGGCCGGGGTTCTCGTCCACGTTCACCTTGCCGACCTTGGCGTTGGTGACTTCGTTTCCGATTTCATCCACCAGCGGGGAAACCATACGGCACGGGCCGCACCAGGGGGCCCAGAAATCGATCAAAACGGGCATATCGGACTGCATTACTTCGGCTTCAAAATTCTTCTCGTTCAAAACTACTGCTGCCATGAAAATCACTCCTTGAATGTTTGTACATGCGCAGTATACCCCACCACGCCACGCGTTTTCCGTGACTTGGTCACAGAACGACAAATTATTAACAATCCGTCAAACCCTTGAATCTTCAAAGAAAAGCCAGCTTTGTGCGAAAGGAGAATCCCGCCATGCCCAAACGTTTGCTGCCAAAGCCGCTATGTCTGCTGCTCCTGACGGCCGCCCTCTGCCTGCTCGCGGCCCCCTGCCTGGCGGCACAGCCCGCCGCAGACGCCCTGCCCGGCAGGCAGGAAATCAAAGCGTACTTCACAAAGGTCGTGTTCGATATCGAATACGGCGGGGAAAATTCCAAAAACATACTCCGGCGGTGGGAGAAGCCCTTGCGCATCAAGGTATACGGCAGCCCCACGGAGGAGGATCTTGCCACACTGGACCGGCATATCGCCGATTTGAATCAGGTGGACAACATGCCCGCCATTACCCGGGTGGACACGGAGCCAAATCTATCGATCTATTTCGTGGCGCTGAACCGCATGCATAACTATATCGACGGTTATGTGGAAGGCAACTGGGGATTTTTCTGGAACACCTGGAGCCGTACCGGGGAGATGATCAGGGCCCAGATCGCCATTGCCACGGACGTGACCACCCAGCGGCAGCGCAACCATCTGATTCTGGAAGAGCTCACACAGTCGCTGGGCCTTATGCAGGATTCCAACGATGAACCCGACAGCATCTTCTACGCCCCATGGACGGAGGTGCAGCAGCTGTCGGCACTGGACTGGAAAATAATCGAAATGGTATACAGCCCCGATGTGCAGGCCGGGATGACCCTGACGGAGGTGCTGGACGTTTTGGGGTATTAGCGCCGCCGCACCTTTTCGCACAAACCACGGCACCCCGCTATGCGGCGGCACCACGTACCGGAAGTCCAAGCCTTCCACCAAAAAACCCATGGCTGCGTCGGCGGCCATGGGTTTTGGTTTGTTAAGCAGTACGGGCATCACTCCGCCCAGGGGCCGAGGAACCAGTGAAACTCCGTTGCGGTTTGCGAAGCATCAAACATGACGGTCAGCGAGGCCAGCTCCTCATAAATAAAATCCATCGGATCGTTAAGGATCTCGTTGCTGAAAGGCGCGGACGGGGCCGCGTAGTGCAGGGTAAACCCGCCGTTGTCCAGGCTGAACAGCTCGCCGAAGGGGGGCAGCTGCGCGCCCAGCGCATCCACATAGCGGGCCGTATACAGCACGGTATCGTCGGCTATGGCTGTATCAATAAAGAACAGGGAGATGATCTCCTCAGCCGTCTGCCCCACCCGCATGCCACGCGGGCCAACATAGGCCGGGGACGACACATTAGCGCCGGTCAGCATGCCCTCGCCGTCGAAGATCAGGTCGAGGCCGTCGTAATACCAGGTTTCAAGCTCTTCTCCGGTGGCTTCCTGCATAATGGTTTCGCGGCTGACCGGTTCGCCGAATACCGCCTGGGCTTCCTCCCTGGTCGATAGCACATAGACATAGCCAACGGCCATATCGTTGGCGGAAAACCGGGCGACCAGCGGATTCTGTGTTTGTGTGGCCCATGCAGTGGTAAGAGAACATACAAGCAGGATAGAAAGCGCCAAGGCAATGATGCGTCTGCCGGATTTCATAGGGTGTCCTCCTTCATCAATCGGGTTTATCAAAGTACTTTTCAAGCCTTTGCCAAACGCCCGTACCTTTGCAAGAGGCACTCGGTCATCCCATGGAGTACAGGCGCCGTCATACGGTTTTACTGTCGTATGTACCGATTATACGATGGTTCACACGCTTTTAACAGAGGGGAAGAAAAATATTTTGCCGGTTCACCGCACCGGGATGGACAGCATCCGGCGGATTTCATCGGGCGTCGCGGGCGTTTTACCCCCGGCCTGCACAACCGCCGCGCATTTTTCCACCAGCGCAACGTTGGAAGCCGCCACCGTATCGGGATCCACATACGCGCTGTCCTCAAAGCCGATGCGCACGCTGCTGGCGCCCAGCGTGAGCGCGGTTTCGATCAACGCCCAATCCCGGCGGTGCGCCTGGGTGATACCCCAGAGCACCGTACCGCGGTCGGGAAAGTTTTCATACACCCCGTCGATCATCGCCCGGAGCGCCGCCTCGGTGGCGGGCATCGCGCCGAAATGGCCGAGCACCAGCGCGAACAGGATGGGCTTTGTAAAGGCAAACTCCTGCGAAAGCACCCGCGCGGTGTTGAGCATGCCGATCTCGAATACCTCAATTTCAGGTATTTTACAATTTTCCAAAATCTGCCGCACGCAATAGCGCACATCCCCGATGGGGTTTTGGTATACGCTCTCCCCCAGGTTGACCGAGCCTACGTTGAGCGAATTGCACTCCACCCAGTCCGGATAGCAGGGCTGGCACCGCTGCTGAATGGTGAGCCCGGATACGCCGCCTGTGGAGATCTCAATCACAATGGGGCACAGGGCCTTGATCTCCCGCACGGTTTGTTCCAGCAGCGCGGTATCCGCCGTAAGCCGCCCCTGCGCGTCGCGGCAGTGCAGGTGCACCATGCCCGCGCCCGCCCGGCAGCACTCCGCCACCTCGCGGGCAATCCGACGCGGGTCGTTTTCCGTGGCCGTGGCCGCCACCGGGGCGACCGAAATCAATATCTTATCCATCTCCAGCTTACTTCCTTTACAGCAGCCCTTTGGTTTCCAGCGCGCGCCGCAGTGCCGCCGCGCCAAACCGCGGGCTGGAGAGTACGGGCTTTTGCACCTGCCCGGCAATATACGCCTCGCAGTACGCCATGGAGCCCTGCGCAAACAGGATGACCTTCGCCTCGGGCGTGATGGCGGCAGCGCTCTCGCTCATCCGGGCCTTGAACTGCTCGGGACTCAGCCCGAACGCGCCCTCCACCAGGCAGTCGATCAGGGTTATGTGCCTGCCCATCTCCCGCGCCACGCGGCGCAGGGTGTTTTTGGTCGGCTCCAGCGTGGTGGCGAGCGTCGCCATTACAGCAATGGGGCCGCCCAGCCGCACGGCCTCGCGGCACATCTCCTCGTCGATACGCACGATGGGCATGCCCAGGTAGCGGGCGATGTCCTGCGCGCTGTCCGCAACCTCGCCCACGGAGGAGCAGATATTGAGCACCGCATCGCACCCCTGCAGCGCCGCCTGCGTATACAGGCCGATCAGCCGCGCCGCCGGGGGCGCGGTCACATAGCCCGCCTCGCGGATCTCCGAAATAATGCTGGGGTCGGACAGGCTGATGAGCTGCGCATCCGCGCCCACAGCCTGCCGTGTTTCCCGTTCCACGGTTTCAATCAGTTCCGGGGTAGTGCTGGTATAAACCAATCCGATTTTCATAGAAAATTCCTCCTGTCGGTCGATGTTCAGCAAGGTTTTGGCCATGTCGCGCAGGGTGTTTTCCTGCCCCACGTTGCCGGGAAAAATGATATAGGGGATCTCCGGAAACCGGCTCTCCGGGCCGGTTTTCCACACGGGCACGCCGGGGCTGATCTGCCCCAGCACCTCCGCCTTCCGCACCCGCAGCGACCGGGTGGCGATATCGCTGGAGGTGATACCGCCCTTGGCCACGATAAATTCCGGCCGTACGCTAAGCCCCGCCACCACGGCCTGCACAGCCCCGGAAATGCGCACGCTGCGCTCCAGCGCGGCCTCGGGCGTATCGCCGGGAAGCGAGAGCACCGTACGTTTGGTAAAAACCGCGGGGGTTTTGCCCTGCGCGATCAGCGCGTCACACCGCCGGATCACCTGCCGTGTTTCCGCCTCCAGCCCGCCCTCCGTAAGCACCAGATCGGAGTTCAGCTCCACAGCTTCCACCTGCGGCAGCGTGAGCAGCCGCTCCAGCTGCTCGGTAGTCCGCCGCGTGTGCGACCCGACCATGATGATGCCCCCGCGGCCGGTTTTTTGCGTAATCATATCGGGGTAAGCGAGCAGCGGCTGATCGGCAATCCCCGCGACCGCTTTCACAAACGAGGCGGCGGTGCGGTAGCAAAACCGCTTTCCGCTGTCCAGCGCCCGGTACAGCGCGATGCAGAACACCTTCACGTCGTACTCGTCCGCCGCGTTGACCACCAGCCTGGCAAACCCGTGCAGGCCTTGCAGAACGGCGGTGATCCCGTCAAAATCCAGCGCGTGGAGGCTGTCCAGCGAAACGGTCTGCACCCGCGCCGCGGGATAGGCGCCGTTTGTTTTTTCCTCGACATACTCCCGCAGATCGGAATGGCGGAAGCCGAAGGTTTTATCCTGCGCAAACTCGGTCTGCGCAGCGGGGATCAGGCGCTCCCCGCTTTTCACGTAATGGATGTTGTTCAGGGTATAGCGTCCGCCCTCCTTGAAAAACGGGCAGATGATTTCGCCGTCCGCCGGGCGGCCGTCATATTCCGCCAGCAGCTCCGTTTCCAGCGGATAATGCCCACGCAGGGTGGAATCTCCCCGGCTGATGATCAGGAAATCCCTGCCGCATTCCCGGGCGGCCGCCGTCACATTGCGGATGATCTCCGTGTGCGCCTGCGTGGTTTGCAAGGCGGTCATCGCGCGGGAGTTGGTCAGTACGAAAAACAGCGGCGCGGCCTCCGCAAACCCGCTGCGCAGGCTTTCCAGCGACCAGTCCGTATATACGCTCACGTGATGCACGGTCTGTACGCCTGTAGGATCGTCGTCCAGCACCACGATTTTGCGGCGGCTGTTTTGCACCGCCTCCCGCAGCAGACGGTCGATCAGTTGCCTTTTGTACAGCGGATAGGGCGGCGGAAGAAAAATCGTTTCGCTCATGTGGCCTCCTTGCGGGTCGGGTGACAGTATTTGAAATATTCGGAAAACCCTATATAATGGGGTCACGCAGCGCGGCATTTTTCGCCGTGGCCGAAAACCGTAAGGGGGAGACATTCATGCTGATCGACACGGGGAAAAGCAATTATGCCAAGGTATACGGTCTGGCCCAGCCCGACGTGCGCTGGCACGAGGGATTTTGGAAGGATCGTTTTGACACCTGTGCGGATGTGACCATTCCGCACGTCCTGTCCATCTTTGACGACCGGGAGAGCTTTTTCCATCAGGTGGAAAACTTCCGCATTGCCGCGGGCCTGAGCGACGGCGAGTTCCGCGGCACGCCCTACGGCGACGGGGATTTTTACAAGCTGATGGAAGGCCTCATCTACACCTATGCCGTGCGGGGCGACGAAGCGGTGAACTGCCAGCTGGACGGCTACATCGCCCTCATCGCCAAGGCCCAGCAGCCGGACGGGTACCTGTCCACCAAGCAGATCATCGGCGAGCGGAGCCAAAACGGCGTATCCCGCCACGGCGATGAAAACGACTTTGAGGAGTACAACTTCGGCCATCTGTTCACGGCGGCCTGCGTGCACAAGCGCGTAACGGGCAAGGATACCTTTCTGGCCGTCGCCGCGGGCGTTGCGCGCTATCTGCAAGGGCTGTACGAGCGCATCCTGCGGGAGGACAAGGCGTGGACAGCCGTGTGCCCCTCCCACTACATGGGGCTTGCGGAGATGTACCGCACCACGGGCGACCCCAAATATCTGGAGCTGGCCAAAACCGCCATTGCTATCCGCGACCGGGTGAAGCACGGCACCGACGACAACCAGGACCGCATTCCCCTGCGCGAGCAACGCGCCATCGTGGGCCACGGCGTGCGCTCCACCTACCTGTACGCCGGGGTGGCCGACCTCTACCTGGAAACCGGGGACGAAACCCTGCTGCCCGTGTTAAACGCCTGCTGGGATAACCTCGTCAACAAGAAGCTGTATATCAACTGCGGCTGCGGAGCGCTGTACACCGGCGCGTCCCCCTTCGGCGATATCATCGGGTCGCAGCGGGTGCATCAGGCGTTCGGCTACGAATACCAGTTGCCCAACATCACCGCCTACAACGAAACCTGCGCCACCATCGGCAGTGTGCTGTGGGCCGACCGCATGTTTGCCATCGATCCCAAAGCCGAGTATCTGGACTACATCGAGCGCGCCAGCTACAATCTGGTGCTCGCCGCCGTAAGCCTGAGCGGCAACAAGTATTTCTACGAAAACATGCTCCGCCGGGAAAAAGAGCTGGATTACGAGCTGGTGTGGCCGCTGCAGCGCGAGAGCTTTTTCCAGTGCTTTTGCTGCCCCACCAACATTTCCCGTTACCTGACCCAGGTATCCGAGTACGCCTACCGGCTGTCGGCCGACGCGGTGTACACGGGGCTGTACGGCGCGGGCAGCGCCAACATCCGCCTGAAAAACGGCGCGGCGTTTACCCTGAAGCAGACCACCGAATACCCGTGGGACGGCGCAATCACCTTCACGTTTGAGGACGTACAGCGCGCCGAGCCCTTCACCCTGATGGTGCGCGTGCCCGGCTGGGCGCGGCGCGGGCGCATCACCGCCGGGGCCGTTACCATCCCTGTGACGGAAAGCGACGCCAACACCTTTGTGGCGGTGCCGGTTACGCCCGATCCCGGCACTGCGGTGGAAGTTTACTTTGAGATGGCCGCATTCCTCACCCGCGCCCACGCCAAGCTGGAGGAGGATGAAAACCAGGTCTGCGTGCAGCGCGGCCCGCTGCTGTACTGCGCGGAGCAGGCGGATGTGCCCGGCGATACCCTACGCGACGTGTTCCTGTTCTCCGATGCCCGGTTCACCGCCGTGCCCTATGCCATTGACGGGCATATCGTGACCGCGCTGGAGACCGAGGCCGCGAAGATGATCACCGGCCACGATCCCGAGGCCCTCTACCAGCCGCTTGCGGTGTCCGGCATCCGTAAAATCCCGCTGCGCTTTGTTCCCTACTTTGCGTGGGACAACCGTGGGTTTGGGGAGATGCGCGTCTGGCTGCCGGTGCTGTACCGGTTCTGAGGCCGCAGCCCGGCCCTTCCAACGGCAGGGCCTTCCGTTCCCGGATGACCGCGTTTTCAACGCGGTCATCAGGCTGTCAAAGAACCTCTTCGGGGTGTTATCGCCGCTCGCTTCATAGCGCCTTGGGCGCTGTTGGCTCGCTTACCCCTTTGCTGTAACGCAAGCCTTTGGGGTTCCACCCCAATCCCCGGCAAGGGTTTCACCCCTGCACCCTGACCAGGTCTTTCAGCCCTGGACCCCTCTTTTTTGATAGCCTGTGACCGCGTTTTCAACGCGGTCATTTTCTATGCTTCGTCAAAATACCGCGTATGGTCTTTAGCAATGCCGAGTACGCCCATCAGCTGCTTTCTCATCCACGGCATCAGGCCCAGGTCGAACACCATCGCGGGGAAAATATAGCGGCTGCGCAGGTCCTTGGCGTGGACAAAGATATCCAGCACATCCTCCGCGCTCAGCCCCAGCCGCTGCGGCTGGGGTAGCCGGGGAATCCCGGCGGCATCCAGCGCGGCCAGCATCGGCTGCTTCTGCTGTGTAACCTCCCGCAGTATTCCACGGATCTCCGGCCAATGCGCCGCTGCCGCCGCCGAGCGCGCCCGCAGGGCTTTTTCCGTGTTGGCGGCCCTCCTGGGCGGCATCCCGGATCAACGCTTCGGCCTGCGCGCCAAACACGCGGCGCATGTCCCGTTCCCACGCCGCCTGGTGATGCTGATGGACCACGTCGCCCGCGGCGGACGCGGGATCATCCAGCTGTAACAGCGCCTCATATGCGGCCAGCGCCACACGCACGCCGTAGCCCACCTGCACACCGTGCAACTGGTGCTCCGTGCCGCGGGCGATGGCGAGCATATCCATCAGGTGCGACAGCGTATGCTCCGATCCGGACGCGGGCCGCGATACCTGCGCCATGGAACTGGCAATGCCGGACAGTGCCAGCCCTTCCGTCAGCCCCCGCACGGCCTGCGCCTCGCCCCGCATCACCGCCGCGGCATCTGTAACCGCCTGCCGGTACGCGCCCAGCATCATCTCCGCAATCGCGCCGCAGTAGTATTCTCCCGTTACCAACCGGGATATACGCCATTCCGCGATGGAGACGGCCTTGGCCGCCATATCGCCGATGCCCGCGCCGCGCATGGCCCGCGGCGCGCCCTGCAGCACCTCCAAATCACAGAGCACCAGGGCGGGCGTTTGGTTGTAGACCGTGGTTTTCACGCCTTCAAGGATCATGGCTGAGGAGTTGGAGGCATAGCCGTCCATGGAGGGCGCGGTGGCGATAATCCCGGTCCGAAGGCCCTTTTGCTTGCCAAGCATCTTACACAAATCATTCAGCACGCCGCTGCCGATGCCCAGCACAAAGTCGCAGTCATTCTCCATGCCCCGCGCCAGAATCTCCAGCGTGGCCATGTCGGCCTGGGGCCGGGGCGCGGCGTTGAGGCAGCAGGTATGAAAGCAGATCCCCGCGCCGTTCAGCAAGCACATCGTCCGGTGCCCCGCCGCCTTGCGCGTGTTGCCATCCATCACCAGATAGGGTTTTGTAACCCCCAGCCTGCGCAGCCGCTCCGGCAGCCGCATAAGTGCCCCGTTTTCCGTAAGGATATCCGTATCGGGCACCGGGTGCTCCCTGCCGCAGGCGCAGTGCGGCATCCCTCCGCAGAGAAGCTCCTGAAGGTCTATTTCCATTTGATTCGGTTCCTGCGCCATCAGCGGCACCTTCTCAGGGCATCCGCCCAGCCCGCGCGCTGCGCGGCGCGCTCCGCTTCCGCCATCCTGGGCGTATACATCGCCGCGAAGTTCTGCTTGGCGCTGCACAGCTCGGGCGCTGCCCGGTGCAGCACCATCAGCCCCACGCCCAGCAGCGTCAGGTCTTTTTCCAGAGCTACGGTCACCTCGCAGGGCACCAGATCGCTCTGCATCTGCATCAGCAGGGGGTTCACGCTGCCGCCGCCGTCGGCGCTCAACGAGCGCACGGGGCTACCCGTATCCTTTTGCATGGCGTCCAGCACATCGGCGTTCTGGTGCGCGATGCTTAACAGCGCAGCCCGCAGCACATGCGCCTTGGTGGTGCCGCGGTTCATGCCGTAGAGCAGGGCCTTTGCGTTTTCATCAAACCACGGCGCGCCCAGCCCGGCAAACGCGGGCACCAGATACACGCCCTGGGTATCGGGCACGGAGGCGGCCAGCTCCAGCTCCCTCATATCGCCGATCAGCTGCAAATCGTCCTTCAGCCACATCAGGGTATCCGCCGAACAGGTGATGTTGCCCTCCAACACATAGCATACCTTACCCTCCCTGCCGTAGCCGACTGAGGCGGACAGGCCGTGGTCAGAGCGCAGGGGGCTGTCCCCCACATTCATCATCAGCGACGATCCCGTGCCGTAGCTGGTTTTCACCATACCGGGCCTCGTGCACCCGTGCCCGTACAACGAGGCATGGCTGTCGCCCATCAAGGCGGCAATCTTCACGCCGCGCAGGGATTCGATAGCCTGTATCCTGCCGAAATTCGCGTCGGACATGCGGATATGATCGGCCAGCATGCTTTCCGGCAGGCCGAACGCCCGCGCGATTTCCGTATCCCACGCCAGCGTTTCCAACTGCATCAGCTGCGTGCGGCTGGCGTTGGACACATCGGTGGCAAACGCCGCCCCGCTGGTCAGCCGGTATAAAAGATAGCTGTCCACGGTGCCAAAGCACAGCTCGCCGTTTTCAGCGCGGGTTTGTAAATCTGGATTTTCGCGCAGCAACGCCGCCGCCTTGGCCGCCGAGTAGTACGGCGACAGGATCAGCCCCGTCTGCCGGTGGATATACGCGGCGTGTTCCTTCATCTGATCGGTCAAATACTTGGCCCGCACATCCTGCCATACGATAGTGGGGGCCACGGGCCTGCCGCTTTTCCGCTCCCAGACGACGGTGGTCTCCCGCTGGTTGGCGATGCCTAGGCCCAGCAGATCCGCCGTATCGATTTCCTGCGTAATCTTTGTCAGCAATGCAGCCGTGTTTTCCCATATTTCCTGCGCGTCGTGCTCCACGCGGTCCGGCGCGGGGTGCAGCTGCCGGTGTGCAAGCCCGGCTGTGCGCAGTATATCGCCGTTTTCATTCAGCAATGCGGCTTTGGTTCCCGCGGTCGATTGGTCCAGCGCGATGGCGTACTTCATTCCAGCACCGACTTTCCCTGTTTTTTCTGCATTATAGCACAGATAAAAATTCACCGTCAATGTAAATGGATAAACAGGCTACTAATGCGTTTATATCCGTCCATTCTTAGTCATACAGCCATTTTCAAGACTATTCCTTTCATATTTTCGTGTATTCTGAAAACATATTGCTAGATATTTATAAAAATGTTATAATACGTTCAGCATATATTAAGTAACCTGTCCACAGCCGCATGGCGCGGACAGGCCCGCGGATTTACAGGCACATCACATACCCCCAACAGCACAAGGAGGAAATGTATGAAAATACGAGTCAGAGATATCGCCGCCAAGGCCAAGGTATCGCCCGCCACGGTCAGCAACGCGCTGAACAGCAAGCCGGGTGTAAGCCCCAAGGTGGCGGACCGGATTATCCGCATTGCGACCGAAATGGGCTATGACCCGCCCAAGAGCAAGGCGGAGCCTGAGCGCAAATATATCCGCATGGTGGTATACAAGTCCCACGGCCTGGTCGTGATGGACACGCAGTTTTTTGCGGAGCTGATTGAAAGCATCCAGCGCGAATGCAAATCGGAGGGGCTGGAGCTGATGATAACGCACCTGCACGCCAAGGATGAGGATCTTACGGCGCGGGCGCAGGAGATCCGTAACGAGGACTGCATGGGCATTCTGCTGCTGGGCACCGAAATGAGCACGGAGGAGCTTGTGCTGTTTACGCCCTGCAAATCCACGCTCGTGGTGCTGGATAACCTGTTCCGCCACGAGCATGTGCATTCCGTGGTGATGAACAACTACGACGCCGGTTTTCAGGCGACCAACGCCCTGTACGAGGCCGGTCACCGCGATATCGGCCACATCACCAGCACCGTTTCGTTTTCCAATGTGCGCTACCGCCGCAAGGGCTATCAGGCATCGCTGGAGGGGAACGGCCTTCAGGTAACGCCCGACAGCCTGTGGTTTGTCACCCCCACGCTGGAGGGCGCGTACCAGGATATGCTGCGGCTGCTGGAATCCGGCCGGAAGCTGCCCACCGCCTTTTTCGCAGGTAACGACATTATGGCCGTGGGCTGTATGCGCGCCATGCACGATAAGGGCATCCGCATCCCCGAGGATGTATCCATTATCGGGATGGACGACATGGCCCTGTGCCTGATATCCACCCCGCCGCTGAGCACGGTGAAGGTGTTCCGCCACGAAATGGGCGTCGCCGCCGTGCAGACGCTTTTGTCCGTGGCCGCGCGGATGAAGACGGGCGTGTTGAAAACCGAACTGAGCGTGGATCTGGTGGAGCGCGCCAGCGTACGCGTTTTGTCCGGCGGCGGGGCCGCGCGGAAAAAATGAACCGAAGGTATGAGAAAACCATGAAGAGTGAAATGCTGACGGAAATTGCCAACCGCAGGCGCGCGGATGCCCTGACCATGATTTACCGCGCGGGCACCGGCCACACGGGCGGGGCGATGTCCAGCCTGGATATCCTTACCTGCCTGTTTTACGATGTGATGCGTGGCAA
This sequence comes from Candidatus Limiplasma sp., assembly GCA_963664595.2. Lineage (GTDB taxonomy): Bacteria > Bacillota > Clostridia > Christensenellales > Aristaeellaceae > CAXXOK01. The sequence continues at coordinate 356,708 of CAXXOK010000011.1, forward strand.
CCCCCAAAACCCCAAGGACCCGCTGCGGGACCGCTTTGTCCTCAGCAAGGGCCACAGCGTGGAGGGGTATCTGGCCATCCTTTCGGACCTCGGATACTTTCCCAGGGCTGAGCTGAACACCTTCAGCCAGCCCGGCAGCCGCCTGATCGGCCATCCCAGCAACAAAATCCCCGGCATGGAGGTTTGCTCCGGCGCGCTGGGGCACGGGCTGCCCATCGGCGTGGGCATGGCGCTGGGGGCCAGGCGCACCGGCGCGCCCTACCGCACCTATGTGCTGATGGGCGACGGCGAGCTTGCCGAGGGATCGGTCTGGGAGGCCGCCATGGCCGGGGCCCATTACAAGCTGGATAACCTGTTTGCCATCATTGACCGCAACGGCCTGCAGATCAGCGGCACCACCGAGCAGGTGATGAGCCTGGAAAACCTGAGCGACAAATGGCGCGCCTTCGGCTGGGACGTAACCGAGGCAAACGGCCACGATATGCAAGCGCTGCTTGATTATTTCCACGGGGAGCATACGCCCGGCAAGCCGCGCCTGCTCATCGCCCATACCATCAAGGGCAAGGGCGTGCCCGCCGCGCAGAACCGCAAGGAATGGCACCACAAGGTGCCTACCGAGCAGCAGCTACAGGAAGCCTATCAGACGCTGGGTGTGGAAGGGGTGGATTGGCTTGGCTAAACAGGCATTGCGGATGGTGTTTACCCAAACCCTGCTGGAGCTTGCCCGGGAGGACCGCTCCCTGTTTGCGGTTGCCAGCGACAGCCGCGGCTCCGTAACCCTGACCGATTTCGCGGACCAGCTTCCCGATCAGTTTGTGGAGTGCGGCATTGCCGAGCAGGATGCCATCGGCATCTCCGCCGGGCTTTTCAACAGCGGGCTCAGACCCTTTGTGTGCGGGCCCGCCTGCTTTTACACGCTGCGCAGCGCCGAGCAGGTGAAGGTGGACGTGGCCTACTCCCATTCCAACGTAAAAATTATCGGCGTCAGCGGCGGCGTAAGCTACGGCGCACTGGGCGCCACCCATCATTCCACCCATGATATCGCGCTGCTGCGTGCCATCCCCGGCATTGAAATCTATCTCCCCAGCGATGGGCGGCAGATGCGCGAGCTGACAAAATATCTGGCGAAAAGCGATACCGCGGCCTATGTGCGCGTGGGCCGCGCCGCCGTGGAAGACGTGTATGCCGATTCGGACACGCCGTTTACCCCCGGCAGGGCCAACCGGCTGCGCACCGGAACCGATGTCAGCCTGATCGCCTGCGGCGAGATGGTGTACCCCGCCCTGCAGGCCGCCGCCATTCTGGAAAAAGCCGGAATATCCGCCGGTGTGTGGGATATGGTCAGCCTCCGCCCGCTGGATGAACAGGCCATTTTGCTGGCGGCGGATGCGCCGCTGGTGGCGACCGTGGAAGAGCACAACGTGCACGGTGGCCTGGGCGCGGCCGTGGCCGAGGTGCTGTCCCAGTGCAAGCCGACGCGGATGAAAATCCTCGGCCTGCCCGACGAGGACCCTTACAACGGCGCCTCCCCCGATGTGATGGCCCATTACGGCCTCACCGGCGGCGGCATCGCCCAAGCCGTTCAAAACCTATTGTAAAAACAATACATCGCAGAGAGGAACATCACTATGGCAACGTTTGGCGTTATTGTAACCAACCGCAGTTTTTTCCCCGACCATCTGGTGCTCACGGCGCGCAAGGCGCTGCTCGATTCGCTCAAGGCCTGGGGGCATGAGGTGATCACGCTGTCCGATACCGACACCTTTATGGGCCAGACCATGACCTACGAGGAAGCCAAGCAGTGCGCCGCCCTGCTGCGCAGCCATGCGCAGGAGATGGACGGCATCATCGTATGCCTGCCCAACTTTGGCGAAGAAACCGGCGTGGCGGACGCCATCCGTATGAGCGGATGCAACCTGCCCATTCTTGTGCAGGCCAGCCCGGACGATCTGGACAGGCTCCAGCTGGAAAACCGCCGGGATGCGTTTTGCGGCAAGCTTTCCCTGTGCAACAACCTGTACCAGTACGGCATTCAATACAGCCTGACCGCCTCCCACGTCGTGGCGGTGGACAGCGAAGCCTTCCACGCCGATGTGGAGCGGTTTGCCAAGGTCTGCGCGGTGGTGAAATCCCTGCGCTCCGCCCGCATCGGCCAGATCGGTGCGCGGGTCATGCCGTTTCGCACGGTGCGGTATTCCGAAAAGCTGCTCCAGGCCAGCGGCATCACCGTGGAAACCGAGGACTTTTCGGAGATCCTGGCCGACATTGCCCAGATAACCGACGAAACGCAGATCAACGCCAAAATCGCGGAGATCGAAGCCTACGGCACCGTATGCGAGGGCATCGGGCGCGAAAAGCTGGTGAAGCAGGCCAAGCTCTGCCTGGCCCTGGACCAGTGGATGGAAGCCCACGATTGCCAGGCCAGCGCCATCCAGTGCTGGGACAGTGTGGAAGCCAACTACGGCTGCGCCGTGTGCCTGTCCATGTCCATGATGGGGCAAAAAGGCAGCCCCTCCGCCTGCGAAACCGACGTGATGGGCGCGCTGTCCATGCTCGCGCTGCTCAAGGCCTCGGATGTACCGCCGATTTATCAGGACTGGAACAACAATTATGCCGCCGAGGGGAACAAGTGCATCAACGTACACTGCTCCAACTATCCCGCCTGCGCCTTTGAGCACAAGCCGGAGATCGGCAATCTGGATATCCTGGCGACCACGCTTGGCACGGACGTTTCCTTCGGCGCGCTCAAGGGCCGCGTAAAGCCCGGCAAAATGACCTATCTCAAACTCTCCACGGACGACCGGCAGGGCAAAATCAAATGCTATCTGGGCGAGGGAGAGTTCACCGCCGATCCGCTGGACACCTTCGGCGGCGTCGCCGTGTGCCGTGTGCCCGACCTTAACGGGCTGATGCGCTACATCACCCGCAACGGCTTTGAGCACCACGTGGCGCTGGTGCAGGCGCAGGCCGCGGATATCCTGGAAGAGGCGCTGGGCAATTACATGGGCTGGGACGTGCACCGCCACAGCTGATCCGAAAACAATCTTCTGTGTTTCCCATGCAGGCCACAGAAACAGTTATCTTAAATTCAGTCGTTTGTTCAGATCGTTGTTCCGTTGATACGCGGCTGCCGGGCGACAGCCGTTATGGAATGTGGTCGATTATCGGCCGTAATACATAATAAAACGCGCGTTTCTTAAACAAATGCTGAATATTTAGCATAATCACAAAAAAATTAGCTAGTTCATTTTTGTGATTTCACTTGACAACCTGTGGGGAGATTATTATAATAACCTTACACAGTGCCACCTGTCGCCTGAACGTTTGATATAAACCGTCTGCAAACGCATTTAGTGATCCCCGGGACAGCGCCAATGCGAATTTCATGAAAAACAAACCCCGGTCAACCCCGCCACACGATAAAGGCAGTAGGCAAACTGAGCGTTTGCTGCAAATATTAAAACAGGAGTTGATTCCACAATGAAGCGTTTTCTTTCCCTCCTTGTTGCGGTTGTGCTGTTAGTCTCGCTGGTTACGATTTCCGCCAGCGCGGAAGGCAAATTCCAGTCGCGCAAAATCAAGCTGCTTTCCATTTGGGACGAAACCAACCCCACCTCCAACGGCTATATTCTGTATGAGCTGGCGAAGCAGTACGCAGAAACCGTTGAAGGCTTTGAACTGGATTACGAGTATGTAAGCATCACCGAACTGGACCAGAAGGTGACCACGCTCATGGCCAGCAGCGACCTGCCCGAGCTGATCATTTACGAATCCGGTGTCCGGCTCAAGGGCGTCATCGAATCCGGCCAGATCCTCGATCTGGATGCGGCGCTGACCGATCTTGGCGTGCGCGACTATGTGGACGACGGCGCGGCCTCCCTGCTGATCGGCCTGGTAGACGGCGTTGGCCTGTACGACCTGCCCCTGGGCCTGAACGTGGAAGGCTTCTGGTACAACAAATCCGTTTTTGAAGCCGCCGGCCTCGATCCCGAAAACCCCCCCAAGACCTGGGATGAGTTCCTTGCAGCCTGCGAAGCCATCAAAGCCATCGGTATCGCCCCCATCGCACAGGGCGGCGCAGACCAGTGGCCCATGACCCGCGTGCTGAACGCCTACCTGGTGCGCAGCGTTGGCCTTGACGCCGTGAAAAACGCCATGAACGGCACCACCAAATGGACCGACGAAAACTATGTCGCCGCGGCCCAAATGTTCCAGGACCTGGCCACAAACGGCTACTTTGTTCAGGGCATGAACACCGTTGATTACACCACCGCCGTGGAAATGGTCATGAGCGGCCAGGCCGGCATGCAGTATAACGGCAGCTGGGTGACCTCCAACCTCGCCTCCGACGCCAACGCCGCCGGCGAAAACGGCATCGGCTTCTTCAACGTTCCGCTGGTCAACGACTCCTCCACACTGGATGATTACAGCATGAACTGCGGCAACATCATGATGGTCTCCGCCGCCAAGTATGACGAAGCGGTCGGCGACTTCCTGAAGTTCCTCGTAACGCACATCGGCGATTTCGCCATGGAATACCAGGATTCTTTCAAGGGCTACAAGATTGACAACATGCCCGCGGATCTGCCCGTGTACACGCAGATCGTCGGCAATGCCCTGAGCACCGCCTCCGGCGCGTTCCTGTGGTTCGAAGCCAAGATGGACAGCGAAACCTCCACCATCGCCCAGAACAACATCGCGCTCCTTTACACCGGCGAAATGAGCGCCATGGACTACATGCAGGCCCTGCAGGACTCCACCGACAAGAACATGCAATAATTTCTCACCTTCCGCAAATGAACAAACGGACTGAAGGGAAAGGCGGACCGTCCGCCTTTCCCTTCTGAACGATGGAGGCATGTCCCGTGGAAAAAGTATTACGTGATAAAAAAGCAATCGCTTTGTTCGTTCTTCCGGCACTTTTCATTTTTGTAGGCGTTATTTTTGTGCCGATCATCTGGACGATGGTTTATTCCCTGTTTTCGGGCATGCCCGGCATTGATTTTGAATATTATGGTTTTCAAAACTATATTGATATGTTTGCCAACAAGCAAACCGTGAACGCCATCGCCGTCAACTGGAAGTACATCGCCATCGTCACACCCTGCCAGGTAGGCTTCGGCCTGCTGGCCGCCCTGATGGTGCACTTCAGCGTCCGCAAATACAAAACCCTTTCCCGGACGCTGATCTTTATCCCCACAGTGCTGCCCGCCGTGGCCGTGGCGCAGATGTTTATCAAAATGTACGCGCTGACCCCCAACTACGGCCTGTTCAACTCGGTTTTGGACAAGCTGGGTATGGACTCCCTGATCAAGGCGTGGCTGGGCTTTTCCGATACGGCGTTCGGCGCGCTGTGCCTCATGGATATCTGGACGGCCGTCGGCTTTTACACGGTCATCATCTACGGCGCGCTGGTGGATATCCCCGACGAAATCATCGAGGCCGCCCGCATCGACGGCGCCAACAGCTTTGGCCTGTTCCGCCGCATCATCCTGCCGATGCTCAAAACCATGATCACCACCTGCTTTGTGTTCAGCTTCACCGGCACGATTAAAATGTTCGAAAGCGCCACGGCCCTCACCAAAGGCGGCCCCGGCCAGGCAACCATGTCCATGACGATGAACATGTATCAAAACGCTTTCAAATTCAACGAATTCGGCTACGGCAGCGCGGTGGCCGTCCTCATTTTGCTGCAATGCCTGCTGATCACGCTGATCATCAACCGCGTCGGGAAAGAGAGGTACTGAGCGATGGTACGAAAAAAAGGCGTATTGACGGTCATCGGAAAGATCCTGATCGTACTGTTTCTATTCATCGAAATCTATCCGGTGTTCTGGATTCTCATGAGCTCCTTCAAGAGCACCACGGAGTTCACCCTGACCCCCTCCTACGCGCTGCCGCAGGGCATTTATTACCAGAACTATATCGAAGCCTGGAACCGGGGACGCATGAGCACGTACTTTGTCAACAGCGTGATCGTAACGTTTGTATCGCTTTTCTTCATTATGCTGTTTTCCGCCACCAGCTCGTTTGCCCTGACCAAGATGATCTGGAAAAACCGTTCGCGCGTAATGACGCTGTTTTTAAGCGGCATCATGGTGCCGACCGCCGTGGTGCTGATCCCCCTGTACATCATCTACAACCATGTGGGGCTGATCAACACCCGCTTTTCCCTGATCCTGACGTATATCGCCTTCGGTCTGCCGCTCTCGGTTTTTCTACTGCGAAGCTACCTCACGGCGCTTCCGGATGATATGATGGAGGCGGCGGTAATCGACGGCGCCAGCATCTATCAGGTGTTCTGGCACATTGTGCTTCCGCTGATGACCACCGGCATCGTAACCGTGGGCGTAATCCAGTTCTACTTCCGCTGGAACGACCTGATGTTCTCCATGACGTTTGTCAACGACAGCACCCTGAAAACCGTGCAAACCGGCCTGCTGTATTTCTCCGATCAGTACGGCAACCGCAACTGGGGCGCGATTTTCGCCTGTATTGCCATCAGCGTTCTGCCCACTATCGTGGTATACATTTCCATGAACAAGATGGTCATCGAGGGCATGACCGCCGGTGCGGTCAAGGGCTGAGCAAACACAGCGCATGCGGAGGAATATACATGGGAATCATCATCCGGGATCTGCTGGTAAACCGAATCGAAAACCCGCTGGGATTTGATCTGGGCGCAGCGCCGCGCCTGAACTGGATTGTAGAAGGGCAGGGCGACGCGCAGAGCCTGCAAACATGCGTTGAAATCGCACTGGACGAGGGGTTCGCGTCCGTTTTATACGAAAGCGGCTTTCAGGAAGCGCTCAGCGGGATCTCCTTTACCCCGGATCTGCAGCCGCTGCTGCCGCGCACCCGCTATTTCTGGCATGTGAAGGTGCGCCAGGGAAACGGTGAAACGACCGTCAGCGACACGGCCTGGTTTGAAACCGCCAAGCTGTGCGAGCCCTGGGCCGCGCAATGGATATCCCCGGATTTTCCGGAGGACTGGCACCCGGTGCTGTTTTCGGATTTCACGGTGGACGGTCCGGTTGCCACGGCCCGCGCATATGTGTGCGGCCTTGGCTTATACGAGGCTGAGCTTAACGGGCGGAAGCTGGGCGACGATTTTCTGTCTCCCGGTCTTTGCGCCTACGACAAATGGCTGCCCTACCAAACCTATGATGTAACCGGCCTGCTGCGGGCGGGCGGCAACAAAATCGAGGTGGCGCTTGGCAACGGCTGGTACAAGGGCCGCTATGGCTTAAACCGCAAAAAGCGCTTCCAGTACGGCGCGGAGTTCGCGCTGCTGCTGGAGCTCATCATCACCCTGGCGGACGGCACCATACGCCGTGTTTCAACCAGCGAACAATGGCAGGCCAAACGCGGCCGCGTGCTCGACAGCAGCATTTTCGACGGCGAGCAGGTGGACGCGACGCTTTCGGACGCTACGGTATATCCCGTAAAGGCGGCCGCCATCGACAAGGGCCTGCTCAAGCCGCGCATCAACCCGCCGGTCAGGCAAATGTTCACCTGCAAGCCTGTGGAGATCCTCCATACCCCGACGGGGGAAACCGTGCTGGACATGGGCCAGAATATGGTCGGCTTTTTTTCTTTTTTCTGCGACGCCCCGGCCGGAACCGAAATCAGGCTGCAATTCGGCGAGGTGCTGCAGGGAGGCAATTTCTACAACGACAATCTGCGCACTGCCAAGCAGGAATTTGTCTACCGTACCGACGGTACCCCCCGCTGGGTGCGCCAGCAATTTACGTTCTACGGCTTCCGCTTTGTCAAGCTCACACAGTGGGAGGGCGAGGTGAAGCCGGACAACTTTACGGGCATGGTGCTGTATTCCGATATGCGGCGCACCGGCAGCATCAAAACCGGCAACGCTCTGGTGAACCGGCTGTTTGAAAACACGTTGTGGGGCCAGCGGGGCAACTATCTGGATGTGCCGACCGATTGCCCGCAGCGTGACGAGCGCATGGGCTGGACGGGCGACGCGCAGGTCTTTTTCGGCACCGCCGCCTTCAACATGGATGTGTGCGCGTTCTTTGACAAATACATCTACGATCTGGGCCGGGAGCAGGCCGCGCTGAACGGCTGGGTGCCCGTCGTAATCCCCAGGCACGATGTGTGGCAGGTGGGGGCCTGCGCCTGGGGCGACGCCGCCACGATCATCCCGTGGCAGCAATATGTGCGCTACGGGGACAAGGAAATCCTCCGCAGCCAGTACCCCATCATGAAAGCCTGGGTGAACGCCATCCATACACACGACGAGCAAACCGGGGCCACACGCCTGTGGAAGGGCAGCTTCCATTACGGGGACTGGCTTTCGCTGGACGTGGAAGACCCCGTGGGTTACCGTTTCGGCGGCACCGGACGCACGTTTTTGGCGACTTGCTTCTATTATTATTCCACCTGCCTGCTGCTCAAGGCCGCGCGCGTGCTGGGCAACCAGGCGGACATCGATACCTATCAGCCGCTGGCCGACGCCATCCAGGCGGCGTTCCTGCGCGCTTATGTAACCCCGGACGGGAAGCTCGCCGAAACCACACAGACCGCCTATGTACTATCCCTGTACGTGGGCATCCTGCCGGAAGCCTTCCGCGCGCAGACGGCGTATGCGCTGCGGCTGAAGCTGAAGGAATCTGATTACCACCTGCGCACCGGGTTCATCGGCACATCTTATCTGTGCCGTGTGCTCTCGGCCACCGGCAGCAACGATATCGCCTACCGGCTGCTGCTGCAGGATGATTTCCCCAGCTGGCTGTACGAGGTGAAGATGGGCGCGACCACCATCTGGGAGCGGTGGAACTCCATCCTGCCGGACGGCAGCATCAGCGATACGGGTATGAACTCGCTCAACCATTATGCCTACGGCTCCATCGTGGAATGGATGTACCAGGACGTATGCGGTATTCAGCCCCTGGAAGAAGCGCCGGGCTTCCGCCGCTTCCGCCTGGCGCCCAAACCCGACGCCTCGCTGGGCTTTGCGGCCGGTGTGTTCCACTCCCCCGCGGGCACCATCGAAAGCGAATGGGCCATCGATAACAATACCCTGCGCTACCGCTTTGTGGTGCCGTTTGGCACGGCGGCGGTATTGCAGCTGCCGGGCGAACCCCCCGTGGAGTTGGCGGCGGGTGAGCATACCGTTACCCGCAGCCTTGCGCCGGAAGGCTTTACGCTGGATACCCCCATCAGCCGGGTGTTTAAAAACGCCCAGGCATTGCAGGCGCTCAAGGATATCCTGCCGGAGTTCCCCGCCATGATGCTGTTTGAGATGATGGCCGGCGAACGCTGCCTGCGGGACTTTATCACCGAAGGGTTTATCCAGCCGGACGATCCGCGCCTACGGGAGTTGACAGAGACATGGAAAACAATCTGACACAGATTTTAACCTATCTGGAGGAACGGATTCCCGGCGCGTTCAAAAGCCCGGGCAAGCGATTCCCCTATCCGTTCATCGACCCGGGTTCCATTTACGACGGCAACCTGTGGGACTGGGATACCTACTGGACGGTCTACGGCCTGATCGCCTACTGCGGCACCCACCCCCAAAACGAAGCGGCGTTCCGGGAAAAGCTGATCGCCCACGCGCAGGGCAACGTGCTCAACTTTCTGGCCTTTCAACTGGAGGACGGCTATATCCCCATGATGGTCGCCAACAACATTCAGGGCGACGGGGAGGAATCCTACCTCATCCGCAAGCACAGGGAAGGCTTCATCCTCAATATGCACAAGCCGTTTTTGTGCCAGCAGGCCGTGCTGGTGAGCGATTTCTGCGGCTCGTACGACTGGGTAAAGGGCCGCGAGGCGCAGTTGGAAAAGTATTTCGAGTGCTACGACCGCTATTATCTGCACGAAAAAACAGGGCTGTATGTGTGGGCCGACGATGTGATGATCGGCATGGACAACGATCCCGCCACCTTCGGCCGCCCGCGTTTTTCCACCGCCAACATGTTTTTGAATTCCTTCATGGTGATGGAATTGAGAGCCATGGAAAAGCTGCTTTCGCGGCTTGGCAGCGAAGCGCGCGCCGCCGCGTACGCCCAGAAGGCGCAGGCGCTGGCCGACGCCATTCAGGCAAACTGCTGGGACACACGCGACCGCTTTTTCTACTCGCAGGATGTGGATATCAAAACCCGCGCCTACGACTGGTTTCACAAGGGGCTGGGTGTGTTCTGGAACACGCTGCCCATCAAAATCCGCACGTGGACGGGCTTCATCCCCCTGCTGGCGGGCATCGCCACGCCGGAGCAGGCGGAGGATATCGTCCGCCGCCACATTCAGGACGAGGGCACCTTTGCCTCGCCGTTCGGTATCCGGGCGCTGTCCAAAGACGAAAAGATGTACAACCTGGAGGCCACCAACAATCCCTCCAACTGGCTGGGCCCGATCTGGCTGGTGGTGAACTATGTCACATTCCGCGGCCTGCTCAACTACGGCTACCGCGGGGAAGCCGAAACCCTGTACCGGCAGACGCTTGATCTGCTGGGCTCCGACCTGCAAAAGACCGGCGAGCTGCACGAATACTATGTGCCGGAAACGGGCGAGCCCGTGATGAGCGCCGGATTTCTCAACTGGAACATGCTGGTGGTCAACATGGCACAGGAGCTGGCCGTAACGAAAGGAAACGCATGAACACAGCCTACCGTTACCTGCCCTATGAATGGACGCTGACGGCGGATGACGCCGCTGTTGCCAACCCCTTTACCGAGGTTTCCCTCAAGGCAACCGTCACCGGCCCGGACGGCCGCCGCCGCTTTGACGGCTTTTATGACGGCGGCAAAACCTACAAAGTGCGCTATCTGCCCCTGCGCGAGGGGGAATATACCCTCACCCTGCGCTCCAGCCTACCGCAGCTGGACGGGCAAACCCACACCTTTACGGCGCTGCCCGCCCCGGAGGGCTGCCACGGCCCTGTGAGCGCAAACGGCATGCACTTTTTCCACGCCGACGGCCAACGCTTTTTCGTGATGGGCACCACCGCCTATGTGTGGCACCACCGCCCCGCAGCCGTACGCGCCCAAACCCTGAACGCCTTTACCGAAAACGGCTTCAACAAAATCCGCATGCTGTTTTTCCCCAAGCACTACACCGGCGGCTTCGGCAAGATTGACGTCCGCTACGAGCCGCCCTGCTATCCCTTCCAGGGAGAGCCGCGCGCGTTTGATTTCCGCCGCCCCAACCCCGCCTATTTCCGCGAGTTTGAGGACCGTCTGTTGGAGCTGCGTCAGCGCGGCACCATCGCCGATGTGATCCTGTTCCATCCCTACGATTTCGGCCATTGGGACCTTGACTGCTGCATGGATGAGGACGACGCCCTTTTGTACCTGCGCTATATCATCGCGCGCCTTGCCGCCCACCCCAACGTGTGGTGGAGCCTGGCCAACGAGTACGACATTGAGATGCGCGACGATAAAAAAACGATGCAGATCGGCCTTCAGGTGCGCGACTGGGATGTGATCGGCGAGTTCATCAAGGCGCGCGATCCCTCCCATCATCCCATCTCCTGCCACAACATCACGTTCGGCGAAATCTACCCCAACCGCCCGTGGATGACGCACGTCAGCTACCAGCACCCCGATACCTACACGCTGATGATGCAGCTCCAGCAGCAGTACCAGAAGCCCGTCATTGACGACGAATACCAGTACGAGGGCAACACGCCCGATCCGTGGGGCAACAACCCGGCGGAAGCGACCGTGGGCAAGCACTGGCGCAGCGTGATGGCCGGGGGCTATGCCACGCACGGCGAGGCCTACATTAAAAACGGCAACAACCGTGATATCTTCTGGGCGTACGGCGGCGAGATGATCGGCGAAAGCGCTCCGAGGCTCAGGTACTTAAAGGAGATCCTGTCCACCGTCCGCTACGAGGACATGGAACTGGATATCCGCAACAACGACGGGCATTACTACTATGCCCGCATGCGCGGCACGGACGAGTATCTGGTGTTCATGCAACATGATCTTCCCGGCACCACCCTGCGCGTGGGAGATTGGCAGACGCCGGAGGCGCGCTCCACCCTGCGCTACCGCGCCCGCATCTACGATGTGTGGAACTGCCGTCTGCTACAGGATGAAATCCTGCCTCCCGGCTCCCGGCTGCCGATCACACAATGGACCGTGGTGCACTTGACCAAAGCGGAATAACGGATTATTGTATAGGTACTCCTTTTCCTTACCCCCGGAGCCCCCTCGAACGCCTTGTTGGAGGGGGCTCCTCGTATTTCCGTTTTACCGTTTTCCTGCTTCCCGGTTCCGCACGCCCTATGTTTGCCATGGGTTGCGCTTATGCGTTCTCCGGTGGTATCACTACAATACTCTTCATGCGGCAGCGCGTATTCCGCCGCGGAAAGGCGGTGACCTCCCCTGAAAACCCCTGTACAAGCCCCGGCGGTATCCGCCGAAACGCACCCCAATATACAGTTCCGCAAAGCCGTTGTGGAGGGCGTGGAGATCAAGCGCTGCCGCTATGGTTCCGCTTCCTGCAAGCCGCATGTGCATCACGAGCTGTCCATCGGCTGCATCCTGCGGGGCTCCACGGAGCTCACCCTGCGCGATGAAACCCTTCACTTTACCGCAGGTGACGGCGTGATCATCCCGCCGATGGCCACGCACCGCTGCGCGCCCCACGATGTGGCGCAGTGGGAATACTGCATGCTGTTTGTCCCGCCCGGCTATTACGCGGACGCTGTGCATTTTCCGGCTCCCCGCAGGCTCACCGGCCCACAGGCCCGCACGCTGCGGCGCTATATAGACCGGCTGCTGGCGGAGCCTTGCCCCGATACCGCCGAAACAACGCTGCTGGAAATGCTGCTGGCCTTTGGCGAAACCGCCCCCGGCACGCAGGACACGGACGCGCAGGCCGTGCGGCAGGCGCACGCGTATATTGCCTCCCATGTGTACGAAACCATCACGCTGGAACGGCTGGAGCCGCTGTTCGGCCTGAATAAATTCACGCTGATCCGGCAGTTTAAGCAGCTTTATCTCACCACGCCCGCCGCCTTCCACCTGCAGTGCCGGGTGGCCGAGGCCAAACGGCTGCTGGGCCTGAACCGGGATGTGTTCGCCGTGTGCGAGGCCCTGCACTTTTACGATCAGGCCCATTTAATCCGGGAGCTGAAAAAAATGTACGGTATCACGCCCGCCGCCTATCAGGAGCAGATCCGGCAATAGCCTCAATTTTATACAATACAGACAGAACCTTCCGGTATACGCTTATCCTGATCCATGATCAGGAGGCGTATTGTGAACAGATTGAAATTGGTTTTCGTTATGGTGCTGTGGGGCAGTCTCGGCGTTTTCACTAACGCCATTCCCCTGTCCGCGCTGCAGCTGGCGTTTCTGCGCGCGCTGATCGCGCTTCCGGTGCTTTTTGCCGCCATGCGGCTGCACAGGCCCGCCGGGGCCGTGGAACCCCGGCGGTATCTGCCCTATGTGTTTTCAGGTGTATTGCTGGGCTTCGGATGGCTTACGCTGTTCTACGGGTACAAGCATACCAGCGTTTCCTCAGCGGTGATCATCTACAATATGTGCCCCGTTTATGTGATGATCGCCGCGCCGCTGCTGCTGAAAGAAAAAATCGAAAAAAGCCAGATCCTCGTCATCATCGCTTCCTTTGCAGGGTTGCTTTTGGTTATGGGGCAAAGCCTTGCGCAGGGGATCGGCTCCGCGGGTCTGCTAATGAGCGCGGTGTCCGGTATGATCTACGCCGTGATTGTGCTCATCAACCGCAGCATACGGCGCCGGCTGCCAAACCAGACGGCAACCTTTGTGCAGATACTGTCCGCTGTGCTCACGCTGCTGCCGTTTGTGCTCTTGAGCGGCGAGGGTCTGCCTGTATTTCAGCTGCCCGTGAAAGCCCTGCTGTTTACGGTTTTGCTGGGGGTGCTCCATACCGGCGTGGCCTATACGCTGTTCTTCTCGGTGTATGAGCACATGAAATCCGTGGAGATCGTCACCTACAGCTATCTGGAGCCATTGTTCGGCATTGTATGCAGCGTGCTGTTTCTCAGGGAGACACTGTCCCTTGCCCAGATCGCGGGCGGACTGCTGATTATGGGTTCCACCTATTGGGGCGAGTGGGTCAAGGGAAGGCGGACCCGGGCGCAGGCGTAGAGCAGGGAAGGCGCAGCAGACACTAACCCCTGAAGCGATCCCCGCCAACCCGCGGGAAAACAGCCGAAAAGCGGGGCAAAGCATGCAGCCGCACCCTCGCCGGTATTCGTTTATCAAACAATAAAGTGAACCGCAGAAAAAGAATTCCCTCCGGCCTGTTTCCGTATCCGCAGAAAGATTATCTCAACGCCGCACGCCCTTATTTCCGGTCGTTCGGCGCGGTGATAATCCACGTATAGCCGAACGGATCGCGCACGAGGCCGCCCATGCCCCCGTCATCCGGCGGGGGATGCGGCGTAAGCCGCTGCAGCACTGTGCCGTACCCGCCGAAAGCCTCCAGAATCCGCTCTGCCTCCGCCGAGGCGCCGCAGTGCACCATCAGCCGGATAGCATCGGTATTTTCCACGGGCTCCGCCTGATCGGCGCCGCTGATTGCGCTGCCGGCAAACACGGCTTCCGCGTGCATCACCTTGCCGTTGAGCGCCTCGCCGCCCGTTTCTTTGGTGTAGCGGGAAAGGTATTGCACTTTGCCGCCCAGCACCGTGCCGTACAGGGCCAAGGCTTCCTCACAATTTCCTTGAAACGAGAGGTAGGGAATAATCATCGCGGCACCGCCTTTGCGTTTTGCTGCCAAAATCGTATCCCTTTTCCTCTGTGCCGTCAAGCCGCTTTCACGGCGCATCGGTGTGCGCAATGCCACCGTTTTTGCGCAAATAAAAAACGCCGCCATGAACTTTATGCAGTCCGTGGCGACGATGGCTGGGGAACTAGGATTCGAACCTAGACAATACGAGTCAGAGTCGTAGGTGCTACCGTTACACAATTCCCCAAAATTGCGCTTGTTTATTATACGAGCCATCCGCCTGGATGTCAAGAGCCCGCAGCAACATTTAACAAACACGGAAGCCCAATCCTGGCAAGGGTTTCCCCGTCTTCGATTCCTTAATAAGCAGGCAGTCGGCAGAAAATATTTTCCGTGCCGCTTCCGAAGTTTAAACGAAATCCTCACGCGCCTATAACATTCATCTGTTTAGATAGTCATGGGCCCTGATTAACGGGCGCGGCAGGCACAGGCGCACGCCATTTTACGCTATCCGCGCCGCCGGGAGGCTATCCCATGCAAAGAACGGCGTTTCCCCACACCCTGTTCCTGATTGTATTTCTGTCATCGTTTTCCTTCCGCTCCGCGCCCCGGCGGCCGGGGAGGAACAAATTTTTGAAATCGCCGCACCGGTGCTTGCGGCATCCGACGATATGGGAGGAACGGCTGTCCGACGGCAGCCTGCACTTTGGCAGCACTCATCTGGAGCTGGGCTGCGAGCACCCCGGCAGCGCGGATGACAGCATGGCGCAATTGGTTTGTATCCGCTTTGACCGGCTGCAAATTCCGCCAGGCGCCTTGATTTTGAGCGCCTATATCCAGTTTACCGCTTACGGCGACAGCCCCTCCGCGGACGTGTTCGATTTCTCCATCGCCGCCGAGGCCGGCGCCCATTCCGCACCCCTGCCCGATGAAACGGCGCAGGATACGGCATATGCCCTCTCGTCGCGCGCCGTAACCGATAGCATCCGTTGGGCCTCGGATGAGGAAAACCGGCTGCTGTGGCACACTCCAAACGCTTCCGGGGAAGCCCAGCGAACGCCGGATCTGTCCGCGCTGGTACAGCAGATCACAGACCGGGACGGCTGGCACTATGAAAACGCGATCTCGTTCCTGTTCCGGGGCACGGGCAGCCGCGTCGCCTTCAGCTATGAAAAAAATCCGGCCAGGGCCGCCGTGCTGCGGGTGGCCTACACTCTCCTGCCCCTGCCCCAGCCCGCGCCGGAAAGCCTTTCGGCAGATGGGGTTACCAATCTGGACGACAACGACGGATGCATTCTTGGCACAACGCAGGCCATGGAATACCGCACCGCGGACGGCGTGGATTGGAAGCCCTGCGGAAACGACAAGACCGACGGTCTTTGCGCGGGGCGGTATTGGGTTCGCTACGCCGCAAAGCCCGGCTATGCCGAAAGCGACAGTATACCGGCGGACATAGCCCAGTACGTAACG
This sequence comes from Candidatus Limiplasma sp., assembly GCA_963664595.2. Classification (GTDB taxonomy): domain Bacteria; phylum Bacillota; class Clostridia; order Christensenellales; family Aristaeellaceae; genus CAXXOK01. Next base: position 372,869 of record CAXXOK010000011.1, read on the forward strand.
GATATCACCCTGCAGCCCGGCGCAAATGAAACGCAGATGAGCTTTACCTGGTACAGCAAGTACCGCGCCGGGCGGCGGAGCCAGGTGCAGATCGCACTGAAATCCGCGATGGAAGGAGACGCCTTTCCCGACGGGGCGGCCCAGACGTTTACCGGTAAAAACCGGTATTCCAGCCGCTGTCTGTCCAATTCCGTCACGGTAAGCGGGCTTTTACCCGGCACGGAGTATGTGTACCGGCTGGGAGACGGCACAGGCTATAGTGATCCCTTCTTCTTTTCCACGCAGAACCCGGCGGAATTTGCGTTTCTTTTCGTCGGCGATCCGCAGATCGGGGCCAGCGGCGGCTGGCGGCGCGACGCCAGGGGATGGCAGGCAACGCTGGACGCGGCCCTCGGCGCGTTTCCGGATACGCCGCCTTCATCCTCAGTGCGGGAGACCAGATCGAGTCGGAAGGCAACGAGGACCAATATACCGGGTTTTTCTCGCCGCAGCAGCTGACCTCCGTTCCGCTGGTTCCCGTAATCGGCAATCACGAGGTGTGGGGCACGCACGCCCGGCATTTCACCCTGCCCAACGAATCCGACAGCTGCGGCACATCCATGGCGGGCGGCGACTACTGGTTTACCTACGGCAAGGTTCTGTTTATGGTGCTGAACACCAACACCTTCCACCCCGACGCCCACAGCGCGTTCCTCGGCGGGGCCATTGCCGCGGCGGGCGACGGCATCCGCTGGAAGATCGTGGTGTTCCACCATTCCATCTACAGCTCGGGCCCGCACGCCGACGAGCCGATCATCCTCAGCTGGCGCAGGGTTCTGGCGCCGATGATGGATGCCTGCGGTATAGACGCGGTGCTGATGGGCCACGACCACAGCTATACCCGCACCTTTCCAATGCTGGGCGGCGAGGCGATTTCCGACGGCGAAACCGCCGCCGCAACCCCCGCGGGCACGCTGTACCTTACCGCCAATTCCGCGAGCGGCAGCAAGTATTACGATCTGCGAAACGTGGACGCGGCGTACAGCGCGTTCCGCTGGCAGGGGTATGAAACCTCCTATGTCACCGGATCGCCGTGACCGACGATTCGCTTTCGATAACCGCCTTTCGCGCCGCGGATCAATCCGTGATCGACCGCTGCGCTATTCTGAAACAGGACGCGCCGTAATCTTCGCTCCTTTCCCCCGGTTTATGCATTTCAGTCTTTCCAAACCCCTTCCTCCGGCCGCCGCAAACGGCGCGTGCCCGGGCAAACAGCACAGCGGATTCAATCTATACAGCCGCTGCGGGCATTGTATACAATTCCATATTAACCCAACCGTTCGCAAATCCGCGCGGCGCAAGGCTCTCCCCATAGAATTTCTTCCTTGTAACAACAGGTAAAACGTTGTATACTAGATTTGCATATTTTTTGCAGATAATTGAAGAATGCCGAGGGGATAGAATGACAACTTACATACTCAAGCGGGTGTTCGCCGCTATCCTGACGATTTTTTTGATCGCCACGATAACGTTCTTCATGATGCATTCCATACCGGGCGGCCCGTTCACACGGGAAAGACCGGTACCGGATTCCATCCTGAAGGTGCTCAATGAAAAATATCATCTGGACGATCCGCTGCTCAAACAGTACGCCGACTACATGCTGGGGTTGGCAAAGTTTGATTTGGGACCGTCCTATTCAAAAATAGGTGTGGAAGTGAACGAGCTGATCGCGGGGGGCTTCCCCACGTCGGCGAAAATCGGCCTGTTGGCTACGGCGCTGATCATCCTGCTGGGGATTCCCATCGGTATTATCTCAGCGCTCAAGCAAAACAAGCCGATTGACTATATCGTCATGTTTTTTGCCACACTGGGGGTGACGGTTCCCAGCTTCGTTGTCGCCACCCTGATCATCTATATCTTTGCGGGTATACTCGGGTGGCTGCCAACCTTCGGCCTCTCGTCCCCGCTGGGGTACATCGGGCCGGTGGTTGCGCTGAGCGGCTACTCGCTTTCCTTTGTGGCGCGCCTCACGCGCTCGTCCATGCTTGAGGTGCTGCGGCAGGATTACATCCGCACGGCGCGCGCTAACGGCATCCGGGAGCGCAAGGTGATGTTCAAGCACGCGATGAAAAACGCGCTGATCCCCGTGGTCACCTACGTGGGCCCGATGATCGCCGCCATCCTGACCGGTTCCTTCGTTATTGAAAGGATCTTCGCGCTGCCCGGCATGGGCCAGTATTTTGTGGAGAGTATCACAAACCGCGACTATACCACCATCATGGGCATGACGGTGTTTTATTCGGCCTTCTATATCATCATGGTGCAACTGGTGGATGTAGCCTATGCGCTCATTGATCCCAGAATCAAGTTTACGAAAGGATAAGAGAGCATGAGTGCGATTGATAAACAGGAATTTACCTTTGTTGGCAACATCGCCAAAGAAAGCGAAACCTACCGCGCGTCGCTGACCTATTGGCAGGACGCCTGGCGGAGGCTGAAAAAGAACAAGCTGGCCATGGTGGGCCTGGTGCTGATTGTGCTGATCGTGCTGTTTGGCGTGGCCGGTCCCTATTTTACCGCCGTTTCCTATTCCGATCAGAGCAACGAATACAAAAACCTGCCGCCGCGGCTGCACGTGTATACGCTCACGGACGAGCTTTCCGTTTACGTATCCAACGACTACAATATGTTTGCCGTGGATAACGACGGAAACCTGACACACCTGCAGCAGGTGGAATCCAACGCCACCACGCTGGACCGCACGTTTACCGGTGCGGTAATGACGCCCGCGGAGCTGAAAAAGCAGCAGGCGGAAGCCAAAAACCAGTCCGAGCAGCACACGAAAAGCTATCTCTACGGCGACAGCGAAATTCTGCTGGATTATTCCAACCGCGTGATTGACACCCCGGTGGGCGATTACGAGGTAAAGATCATCTACGGCGATTACGAGGCGACGCAGACCACGCGCGTCGTGTACAACCGGCGTTTTCCCTTCGGCACCGATGTGCTGGGCCGCGACCTGCTGACGCGCGTAATGTACGGCGCGCGCATCTCGCTGCTGGTGGCGCTGGTGGCCACGCTGGTCAACTTTGTGATCGGCGTGCTCTACGGCGCGATCTCCGGCTTTGAAGGCGGCCGGGTGGACAACATCATGATGCGCATCGTGGACATCATCAATTCCATCCCGCTGATGCTGTATATCATCCTGCTGATGGTGCTGGTGGGCAACAAGGGCATCTGGACCATTGTGCTGGCCATCGGCACCGTATACTGGGTGGGCATGGCCCGCCTGGTGCGCGGGCAGACGCTTTCCCTCAAGGAGCAGGAGTACGTGCTGGCGGCGCGGACGCTGGGTGTATCCCGCCTCAACATCATCCGCAAGCATTTGATTCCCAACGCTATGGGCCCCATCATCATCTCCATGACCATGATGATCCCCACGGCCGTGTTTACCGAATCCTTCCTCAGCTTCATCGGCCTGGGCGTATCGGCCCCGATGGCCTCGTGGGGTACGCTTGCCAACAACGCGCTTCCCGGTTTGCTAACCTATCCCTACCAGCTGATGTTCCCGGCATTCGCGATCGCCATCACCATGCTGGCGTTTAACTTCCTGGGCGACGGCCTTCGGGATGCGCTCGACCCACGACTGCGGAAAGGCTGAGGTGCATCATGGATAAGCAGACCAACAATACCAACACCATTTTAGAAGTAACCAATCTTCACACCTCGTTTTTCACCCATCTGGGCGAGGTGCAGGCCGTGCGCGGCACCTCCTTTTCCATGCAAAAGGGCGACATTCTGGGCATCGTAGGCGAAAGCGGCAGCGGTAAAAGCGTGACGGCGCACAGCATTATGAAGCTGATCGAAAACCCGGGCCGCATTAAGGAAGGCAAGATCGTTTTCGACGGCAACGATGTAACCAACTGGTCCGACACCAAAATGTCCAATGTTCGCGGCAACGATATCGCCATGATCTTCCAGGATCCGATGACCTCCCTGAATCCCGTGTTCACCATTGAAAACCTCATGGTGGAGGTCATCCGCCGTCACCGCAATATCAGCAAAAAGCAGGCGCGCGAGCACGCCATCCATATGCTGGACATGGTCGGCATCCCTGAACCGGCCACGCGCATCAAGTCCTATCCGCACGAGTTTTCCGGCGGCATGCGCCAGCGCGTGATGATTGCCACCGCGCTTTCCTGCGATCCCAAGCTGCTGATTGCCGACGAGCCCACCACCGCGCTGGATGTCACCATCCAGGCGCAGATTTTGGAACTCCTGAAAAAATTGCAGGAGGAGCTGGGTATTTCAATCATCATCATCACGCACGATCTGGGCGTAATCGCCGAAATCTGCACCGACATCATTGTGATGTACGGCGGCATGATGATGGAAAAGGGCACGGTGGAAGAAATCTTCTACGAGTCCCAGCACCCCTACACCAAGGGGCTGCAAAGCTCCATCCCCCATATGGAAACCGACGCCAAAGAGCGCCTGATCCCCATCCCGGGTTCGCCTGTGGATTTGATGATGCCCCCCCCGGGCTGCCCGTTTGCGCCCCGGTGCCCGCACGCCATGCAGGTGTGCATGAACCATCCGGCGCCCCGGGTGAAGATCTCGGATACGCATACCTCCGCCTGCTGGCTGCTGGATGAAAACGCACCGGACGTGGAAGGATATCAGAAGAGAGGTGCGCAGCATGAGTAAGGCCTATGATAAAAGCGAAGTCCTCCTTGAGGTCAAGGGGCTGAAAAAATACTTTTCATTGGGCAAAAAGCTGTTTTCCAAACACGAAAAACAGCTCAAAGCCGTGGATGACGTCTCCTTTTATATCCGCCGCGGCGAAACGCTTGGCCTTGTGGGCGAGAGCGGCTGCGGCAAGTCCACCACCGGCCGGACCATCCTGAAGCTTTACGAGCCCACCGGCGGACAGATTTTGTTCAACGGCGTGGACATCACCAATTATTCCCAAAAGGAAATGCTCCCCTACCGCAAGCGTATGCAGATGATCTTTCAGGATCCCTATGCCTCGCTCAACACCCGCATGACGGTAACCGATATCATCGGCGAGGGTATCGACACCCATCACCTGTATAAGGGCAAGGATCGGCAGGACCGCATCTATGAGCTGCTGGACAAGGTGGATTTGAAACGCGAGTTTGCCAACCGTTATCCGCACGAGTTTTCCGGCGGCCAGCGCCAGCGCATCGGCATCGCCCGCGCCATGGCCGTGGAACCGGAGCTGATCATCTGCGATGAGCCCATTTCCGCGCTGGATGTATCCATTCAGGCGCAGGTGGTGAACATGCTGGAGGATCTGCAGGATGAGATGGGGCTGACCTATCTGTTCATCGCGCACGATCTTTCCATGGTCAAGCACATCTCCGACCGTATCGGCGTGATGTACCTGGGGCAGCTGGCGGAAGTTTGCGAAAGCAACGAGCTGTACCAGAATCCGCTGCACCCCTACACGCAGGCGCTGCTGTCGGCCATCCCCATCCCGGATCCGCGCATCACCCGCAAAAACAAGCGTATCGTGCTGCAGGGCGACGTTACCAGCCCCATTGATCCCAAGGACAATTGCCGCTTTGCCGGGCGCTGCCCCAAGTGCAAGGCCATCTGCCGCGAGCAGGCGCCGGAAATGCGGGAGGTGTCTCCCGGGCACTTTGTGGCCTGTCACTTTGTGTGATTTTCGTAATCTGAAACGTGTTTTTTACGGCCGGATAATAAAAAGATTTTATACAGTGTATGTAATCTTTTTAGGCCGGGTTGGGAAAGCCGCTTTCTTTTTCCCGTAACCTATGTTACAATTAGGGTATCATTTTAAAAACTGGAGGGGCATACCATGTCGGAAAAACAAACAACTGGCACCAAAAGCCGCACAACGGTTCTTGTCCTGTTAAGCTTGGTAGCAGTGGTAGCAATCGTATTTGCTGTTATAGGCTTCACAGGTCAGTCCTCGCTTTCCAAGCAGGTTGACGAGCTCAACGCGCAGATCGCAACCCTGGAAACGCAATTGTCCGAGTATCAGCAGCAGGCTGCGGAAGCGGAAGCCGCCAAGGCGGAAGCGGAAGCTGCTCTTGAAGAGCTGACCAAGGGCCGCACGGAAATGAACTGGAACATCGGTGCGGAACCCAAAACGATGGATCCCGGCCTCAACGGCGCCTCTGACGGCGGCGACGTGATCAACCAGACCTTTGAAGGCCTTGTCCGCGAGAAATCCGGCGTTGTGTATCCGGGTATCGCCGAGAGCTGGGAAACCTCCGAAGATGGCTTGACCGTTACCTTCCACCTCCGCACGTCGAACTGGTCCGACGGTTCTCCGTTGACCGCGAACGACTTTGTGTACTCCTGGCTGCGCGCCATGGCCCCGGAAACCGCTTCTGAGTATTCCTGGCTGTGGGAGTACACCAATGTGGTCGGCGCCTGGGACTATGTCTCCGGCGAAGGCACGGCGGATGCCGTTGGCATCTCCGCTCCGGATGACAACACCTTCGTGGTGCAGTTGTCTGACCCGACCGATTACTTCGTATCCCTGATGGCGTTCTATCACTTCAAGCCCGTGAAGCAGTCCGCAGTTGAAGCCGTGGGCGGCGAAGACGGCACCTGGGCCGCCAATCCCGACCTGTTCGTATCCAACGGCGCCTTTGTGCTCACCGAGTACACCATTGGCGACGGCCTGCGCCTGGAAAAGAACCCCGAATACTGGAATGCCGAGAACGTTGGCCTGACCGCGATCAACGCCAAGTTCATCGATACCGCCACCACCGCTTACCTGGCGTACCAGGCTGGCGAGCTGGACTTCATCCCCGATGTGCCCGTGGACGAAATTCCCCGGCTGATCGCGGAAGATCCGAACTTCTTCGTATTCCCGCTGTTGGGCACCTACTACTACAGCTTCAACATGGACCTTGAACTTTGGTCCGATGCCCGCGTGCGCAGAGCCCTCGCAATGGGCTTTGACCGTCAGCTTGTCTGCGACACCCTGGCCTCCGGGCAAGTGCCCGCCGCTGGTTTCATTCCGCCCGGATTCCTGGATGCGGACGGCAACGACTTCTTCGCAACTGCCGGCACCTATGGCCTGTCCACCGACAAATCCAGCGTAGATGCCGCAAAGGCTCTGCTGGTTGAAGCCGGATATCCCGACGGCGTGGGCTTCCCGACATTCGCTCTTACGTACAACACCTCCGAAGCGCACCAGACCATTGCCGAGATCATGCAGGAGCAGTGGAAGACCAACCTGGGCATCAGCTGCGAGCTGGAGAACCAGGAATGGGCCGTGTTCCAGGATACCCGCAAAGAAGGCGACTTTGAACTCGCCCGCGGCGGCTGGCTGACCGACTTCATGGATCCGATCGGCATGCTGGGCATCTTCAAGACCAAGGATCTTGCCTACAACGATCCGAACTACTACAATCCTGATTTTGAAGCCGCGCTGGACGCTGCCTCTGCCGCAGCAACTCCCGCCGATCACTTCAAGTATCTGTATGATGCGCAGACGATCTTCATGAACGACATGCCCATCATCCCCGTCTATCACTATTCCGACACCATGCTCGCCTCCCCCGTGGTTGAGGGCTGGGATCGTTCCGTGCTGGGCACCGTGGACTTCACCGGCGCCAGCATCGTGGAATAACCCACACATCGCGTAACAAACAGGAGCCGGCCGCAACAGCGGCCGGCTTTTTTGTTTCCCTTTTGGAAGTAAGATTTTGGCTCTGCCTACCCGCAGCCTTGCATACATTCTTTCCTATCCGCTATAATAGGACATCAACCTGTCCTCTATTCCGGAATCCTTTATACCGGGGGTGAAAGCATGCAAATCCATCGCCTGTTTGAAATCGTTTACCTGCTCATTGAGCGCAGAACCATGACAGCCGGGCAGCTTGCGGAGCATTTTGAGGTATCGGTACGTACCATCCGCCGGGATATCGATGTGCTCTCCGAAGCGGGAATCCCGCTGTACACCACGCGCGGCAAGGGCGGCGGCATATCACTGATGGATGGATATGTGCTCAATAAAGCGCTTTTTTCGGAAAATGAGCAAACCGGTATCCTGGCCGCCCTGCAGCAGCTGTCCGCCACGCAGTATCCGGAAACGATGTCCGTGATTTCCAAGCTGAAAGGGATTTTTCTCAAGCAGACGGTGGACTGGCTGGAGGTGGATTTCTCCCATTGGGGCAGCGGGATTGCCGATAAGGAAAAGCTGGAAACGCTTCAGGCCGCCGTGCTGAACCGGCAGGCCCTTGCCATCACCTATTCCAACACCCACGGCGAAACCGCCCGGCGCGTTATCTATCCGCTCAAGCTGTGTTTCAAGTCCATGGCCTGGTATGTGAGCGCGTACTGTACGCTGAAAAACGATTACCGGGTTTTCAAGCTCAGCCGCCTGCACGATCCCAAGCTGATCGACCGCTACTTCGGGGAGCTGAACCTGCAGGCCCCACCGATTGATTTTCAGGAGCCCACGCAGCCGCCGATGCCGATGACCCTCTTGTTTCATCCGCGTCAGGCACACCGCGTGTACGATGAGTTCAGTATAGAGCAAATCACCCGGCGGGAGGATGGGTATTTGCAGGTATGCACATTCCAGTCCTCGGAAGCATGGATGATCTCCTATCTGTTCACCTTCGGCCCCGACCTGGAGGTGCTGGCGCCTCCGGAAATCCGCGCGGATATGGCCGCGCTTGCGAAATCGGTTCTTCAAAAATATCAAGAGGGATAAAAACCGGTCACGCCATGACTATCCAATGCGTTAAAAAGAAGTTCGGCCCGGCCATCAGGCTCTGGAAAGAGAAGCTGCGGCAGCATACTGTAAATTTATCCTGCGTTTCTCGCATCAATAGGACGCAGAGTTGTCCTATTATGAAGGGTATCCTATAGGTAATCCATAACAGGGAGGGATACTCAATGGCAGTTTTTGATTTCAAGAAAAACCAGAAGGATTTGTATCAGCCAACCACGGCCCCGGTCATTGTAGACGTTCCCGAGATGCTGTTTCTGATGGCGGACGGGCAGGGCGACCCCAATACCGGCGATGACTTCGCCTCGGCGATCGAGGCGCTGTATAGCCTTGCCTATGCCATCCGTATGAATAAAGCAGAACCGGAGTACATTGCCTATGTAGTGCCGCCCTCGGAAGGTTTTTGGGATTTCGCCGATCCCCAGACCGCGCTTGCAGACCGTACCGCAATAGACAAAAGCCAGTTCGTGTGGACGCTCGCCATCCGCCAGCCCGATTTTGTTACGCCGCAGGTGCTGGAAAGGGCGAAAGCGAAACTAACCAAGAAGAAACCGGAGCTTGCTCTGGACCGCGTCCGGCTGCAAACCTTCCGCGAAGGTCTGTGCGTGCAGGCGCTGCACCTGGGCCCTTACAGCACCGAACCCGCTACCCTCCAAGCTATGAAGCGCTATCAGGAACAGCGACGGTTTACGCTGGATTACACCGCCGAGCGCAGGCACCACGAGCTTTATCTCAGCAACCCGAAAACCACCGAGCCCGGCAAAATGAAAACCATCCTGCGGCTGCCGATCCGAAGAGGCAGATAAGGCAAGGCATTATTTCCGGAAAGCGAGGAAAGAACCATGAACACATCCTCCGGCCCGCAGGCGCTTATCGCCCCCTGCGGCATGAACTGCGCACTGTGCTGGGCGTATCAGGCGCAGCTGTATGACCTACAGCAAAAGGGCATCCACCGCAAGTACTGCCCCGGGTGCGTTGCGCGCGGCGAGCATTGCGTACACATGCGAAACGCCTGTCCGACGATCGGGAACGGTCTGGTGCGCTTCTGCTTTGAGTGTCCGGATTTTCCGTGCACCCGCCTGAAGGCGCTGGACCATCGCTACCGCGAGAAATATCACATGAGCATGATCGCCAACCTGCGCTTCCTTCAGGAGCGGGGCATGGATGCCTTCCTTGCGGATCAACGGCGGCAGTGGACCTGTCCGCAGTGCGGAGAGCATTTGCTCTGCTGCCATAACGGGCTATGCCTCAGCTGCGATCTGGAGGTGCTTTTGCGCAACCGCCGGTTTCGCTGGGGAGAACAGGAAAAGGATTCCGAAGCGTAAAGGAGAAAGCAATGACATACGGTCTGGATCTCACCCGTATCCCGCTCGCAGCGTACCGTGATCTGCTGCGCGTTCAAACCCTGCTGCCGTCCCGCAGGCTGCTGCTGGACGATCTGGACGCCAGGTTTGCGGCGCTGGGCGCCGCGGGGGTGGAAACGGTTTCCGATCTGCTGCAAGCCCTGTCGTCCGGCGCAAAGGTTGCCCGGGTATCGGCGGATATCGGCATTCCCGAGGAGTATCTGAAGGTGCTGCGGCGGGAGGCCGGTACCCTGAAACCCAACCGCGTCGCGCTGACGGACTTTCCGGCGCTGGATCCGGCTCTGACGGCAGCCCTTGCGCAGCGGGGCATCCATACCGCGGCGGAGTATCTGCAAAGCCCGGATACCCCCGATGATACACTCGCCTGCCTGTGCCGCCTGGTGCAAATCAACGGCGTCGGCGCAAACGCCGCCGTTATGCTCTGCCGCGCGGGATACCGCTCCGTGGCGGATGTCGCCGCCGCGAGTGCGGAGGCTATGCTTGCCCGCATTGCCGTCGATCAGGCATCGCACCGCTACTACCACGGCACGCTGGGCGTGAAGGACATGCAGTTCTGCATTGATTTTGCGCGCATGCTGGAAACGCTGTCCGCCTCCGCTTCCTAAACGGCTCCCCTGCACGCTGGCTATTGTATTTTCAACAGGTTCGGATCGGGAAGCGCTTCAGCATAGCGCCGATAGACCATCATGGTTTCCAAGTCCGGTCTGGCAGAAATTCAATTTCGATCGCGCAGATGCTTTTTACGTCGCTTCCCTGACAGCGGTTTTGCTCTCCAACAGGATTACGGTTTATACGCCGTACTCCTTTTTTACATCCTTTGAACCTTTTTCCTTTCTACAGCGACTTATGGAGTGAACCCGGGAAACAAGGCATGCCATGGACACCCGACAACAAGGAGGACACTCGTGGATGCGATAACCTTTCAAACAGAAGCCCTGAAGCACAAACGCCTGCTGTGGCGGGTAAGCTGGTCGATGCTCAACCGGCCGGAGGATTGCGACGACGCCATTCAGGAGGCGTTGGCCAAAGCCTGGCAGCAGCGGGATACCCTGCGCAGCCTGCACGCCTTCCGGCCATGGCTGGTGCGTATTCTGGTGAACACCTGCTGCGATATGCTCCGAAAGCAATCGCGCCAGAACACCCTGCCGCTGGATGATGAGGCGGCGGCCATCGAGCCGTTATCCGATGCCGTTGATCTGCGCGAAGCGATTACCCGCCTCTCCGCCAATCACCGTACGGTAATCACACTCCACTATCTGGAGGGATATTCCGTGGCTGAAATGGCAAAAATGCTGGATACCCCGCCGGGAACCGTGAAAACCAGACTGCTGTACGCGCGTCTGTGCTTGCGGGATATGCTCCACGAATCCATTGACGACTGATAAAAAGGAGCTGTACTGATGAAAAAGAATGAATTCCGCACACAACTCCAGGCCGAAACGCCCGCGCTTCCCCAACACTTTGAGCAGGCTATGCAGCGGCAGCTGAAATGCATTATAGCCGAGGAGCAAAACAATGCGCCCATCCGCACACGGCCGCGCCATATTCTGCCCGGCCTTCCCCGCAAGGCTGTGCTGATTGCAATGATCGCCATCACGCTGGTGGGCGCTGCGGCGGTCGCATCCACACTGCTGAAACAGAATGTGTTCGAGCTGATCCTTTGGAATTTGCCCCAAAATGCCGACAGCGTCATACAATACGATCTGGCCAAAGAATCGTTTGATGAATGCGATGTGGAAATCAGGCAAGCCGCGTACGACGGCGTATCGCTGTACATCGTGTACAGCATCCGCGAGCGTGATGCCGTCGGTCTGCTGGGCGAATACGACGCGGAAACCGGCCTGTACTACTACGGAGAGCATACTTTCCCCGCTATGGACCGCGACCGGATTGGCTGGTGGACGGATCAATTCTGGATTGATGGAGAAAATGTAAATATGCCCAGTATGTCCACCGGCATGATCGTGGGCAGCGACATCCCCGGAGAGCTGCTGTTTTACGAAATGTTCCGGCTGGATCAGGAGGGGCTCTGTCTGAACGGTAAAAACGTGGAGATTGCCCTGCCCATCGGCAAACGGCAGCCGGGTAAAAGCCTTGTAACCGACCGTTCCGGAGATAAGCCAAAGACCCTGAAGCCCGATCAGGGGCTGATCACATTCCATCTGGATTGTTCCGTACGCGACGGCATTACGGTGACCCATCCCAACCGGGAAACGGATTTGGGTACACACACGGCCGCGGTTGCCGAGGTAACCTATTCGCCTATCCAGCTGTATATCACCATGGACCTGCACGTAAAGCAAGCGGCGCTGGATGCCTACATTGCGGCCCACGGCGCGGGTTGGTATGGTGACGACGGCTCCCTGGTGTGCCCCTACAGCGGCTTGGATGTGTTCGCCGACTGGATATCCTGCCTGCAATTGGTGGACGGGAACGGGCTTCCCGTGTTCGACCCCGCAGCGCTTGCCGGTGTATACGGTCTGCAGGGCTACGACGATGAAACCGCCTGGTTTACCTACCCCTGTCTGGAAGCCTATCCAGATACCCTGTATCTTGCCCCAATGGACGGAGACACCGCCGATATGGCACAGGCCGTACCCCTGCAATAACCAAACGGCGCGCCCGGTGTTTCGCCATCGGGCGCGCTTTAACAAGAAAGGAACGCGTATGAAAATCCTCACCAAAGCCATGGCCGCATCCCTTTGTCTTTTCCTGCTTGCCGCAGGCAGCGCCGATGCCGACAGCCGGTACCAGTCCATTACGGATATCCGGCAAAGCACGCCGCAGCGCTGGCAGGAAACCTACGAAACCCCTTGGCGCACCGTGGCCATCGACGCTGCCATTCAGGTACCGGACGTGGAGCAGTTCCCCGTGATCCGCATCACCCTGCGCGACGCCGCGGAGGAGGCGCTGCTATCCGGCTATCAGAGGATTGCCGACAACACCAGCGGAAATTTCTCTGCAGTTAAAGGTACGATGGAGCATACGATCGTAAACAATGAAGCCATCCGGCAGAACGAAGCTTTCTGGGGCGGGGAGACACCTGCCGTGCAGCCGGAAAACAACCCGCTGACATACGCAGAAGCGCTGGATATCGCCGAAGGCGAATGTGCGCGGCTGTTTGGCGATGTACAGCTTTCCGTGGAGCAGACAAGCATTCTCGGCCGTGTGTACCGCTTTAAAACCGTAAAGGGACAGCGTGAATGGCTGGACCCTGTGACCGAAAAGGGCTACTATTTCTTTGTGCTCCATCAGGGCTTCCGCGGCATCGATTATGAAGCGAGCCTCGAATGCTATGATGCTCTCTACCTGTCCAACGAGGACTATATGAACAACCCGTATGCCTGTTTCAGCCTTTATGACGCAGATAGCTACAGCTGCTTCATTACCCTGCGCCAGGAGCTGGATACCGTAGCTGATGATGTGCCCATCCTGCCCTTTGCCCAGGCGAAGGCTGCCATCGAGCAGGAGATTCTAGCCGGACACCTGCGCAGCGTGGATACGGTCAAGCTCTGCTATGCTCCCTATTATGATCCGGGCGATCCGACCCTCCTCTGGCTGCTGCCCGTGTGGTATGTAAAGGGCGCTTACACGCGCAGCCCGGGCCGCGAGTTTACCCCCTATACGGACAGCACCGGCGCCATCGTGGACAGCGGCATACCCTACCGTGAGGTGGTGTTTCAGGCACAGCTCGGCACGCTGATGGCGTATGACGATTCCCGCGCCTCCCGCCGCAAGGTGCCGGACATCCTCACATGGGACGACGTGAACTGATAATTTCCCGCCGCAGCAAAAACCCACCGTCAGGCAGTCAAAAAAGAAGGGTCCAGGGCTGAAAGTCCTGGTCAGGGTGCAGGGGTGAAACCCTTGCCGGGGATTGGGGTGGAACCCCAAAGGCTTGCGTTACAACAAAGGGAAAAGCGAGCGAACAGCGCCCAAGGCGCTATGAAGCGAGCGGCGATAACGACCCGAAGAGGTTTTTTGACAGGCAAACCCACCGGCTTTGCTGGCCGGTGGGTTTGCTTTGTTTTATTTCGGCAATCAAGCTGCCTGTTATTCCCTGACGGTATCCCAGGTAAACGATGAGTAAAGCGCTTGTGCGATGGTGCTTAGCTTTTTGTTGGGTCGGGTTTGCGCAACCCGTAGTAGCAGCAGCGCTGCGTCAAGGGTTCTGCGGACCTAACCCGGCGGAAAGATAACGCGCCAGCGTGCAGGGGATTTGTTCAGCGCTTACCCAGGTAAACGATGAGTAAAGCGCTTGTGCGATGGTGCGTTAGCTTTTCGTCAGATTGGGGCTGCGGAACCTGAAGTAGTAGCAGCGCTACGTCGAAGGTTTCGCAGCCTCAAGGTGACGGAAAGATAACGCGCCAGCGTGCAGGGGATTTATTCAGCGTTTACCTAGTTCAGGAACGCCGGAATAAACCCCTGACTGTTTTCCTCCCCGTTCCACGGATCTATCCACTCCCCTGTCTGCGCGTTGACCAGTATCATCCTGTATTCCACCGGGCCGCTGCTATTTTGTGTGGGCTGCATCGCGTACTCCGCTTCCGCCGTTTGGAACAGCTCGCCTTCTGCCGCCCATACGGGAAGCAGTGTAAAGCTTTCACCCTTTTGCCACGCCATATAGCCGAGGCGCAGGCTGTCCACAGTGCGCAGCTTTCCCGCCTTGATCAGCGTTTCGTAGGTATCCAGCACCTTGTCAAAACCGCACAGCGGCAGGTCCTCCGCCAGAGTTCCCGTTGGCTTGAGCAGTTGGGCCTGCAGGCTGCAATAGATATCCGTCAGGCCGATATCAGCCAGCTCCTGTAGGATAGCGACTCCGCCGACGTAGTTCTTTTCCTTTGCCCGGGTATCGCCCGTAAATGAATAGAAGCTCCCGGCGGCGGTGCTCAGCAGCGGAATGCCGCCGATCACCTGATCGTAATACACGATGAGCGGCGGATAAAAATCGGGCCACGGATCACCGGAGAACGTATCGGTTCTCTTGTCGTACAGATACACGCCACTGCGCGCGTATACCCAATGCGGCGTCAGCCGGATATCCCCGTCCGGGAAAAACCGGCTGAGCATGTCCGCCATCAGATCATCAGTCTGGCGCACCGTAGCCGTATTGTTGTAGGAGTAGGCGGCATCCCAGTCCAGCTCGTTCAGGGGTACGAGATTCACCTTGACATCCATGCGGCGGGAGTGTCCCTGCGGGTTGGCCTGCCGCGCGGCGGCATGTATTGTTTCCATGGACGGCGTATCCACGCGGAACTCTCCGGTGGCATTGGCAAAGCTCTCGCATCCCACGGTGAGCATTTCGTCGCCGTCGTTAAACGGCGCGCTGCCCGACGGCGGCATCTCCACCGCCGTCAGCGCGGGGAACGCGTCTGTCTGCGGTACCTGTACGGGGATATCCACGGTTACGGTTCGGCCGAACGCCTCATAGGTTGCGTGCCAGCCCTCCGCCGTCTGTTCCCACAGCTGGTTCAGGGTTACAGCATCCGTTTTGGCAGGCGCGGACTGCGCCGATACTGTGCCCAGAAGCACGAGGGTGGCAGCCGCCACAGTCAGGATTTTTCGATACATTTTCATTTTCCGTTCCTCCTTATTCCCGCCCGCCGGCATCGATCCAGGAAAGATAACCCTTGTACTCGCAGCGGTCCTGCGCATTGCTTTCTTGAATCAACTCGCCGGTCTGGGCGTCCACAAGCAACTGATAATAGTCCAGTGTGTTGCGATCATCATACACATCGTCCGGCAGCTTGCGCAGGCTGCCCGCGGGGCTTTTGACATACAGACAGTTCACCTGCCACACCGGCTTGGCATAGTATAGCTGCTCATCCAGCGGCATGGCGGTATTCGGTTCCCGGTAAAGACCCGGTTCGTTATAGAGCACATAGCCGAATTTCAGCTCATAAATTTTCCGGATATGCCCGGCGGTGATCTCCGGCTCGATAGCGGCCTTCACCGTGTCCAGCGCGCACAGCGGCACATCGTCCGCTAAAACCTTTGTTACCTTCGGCGCATCGACGAACAGATGACCCATCCGTCCCTCGTAGGCATCATACCCCGCGCTGAGCCTGAACAGCGCCCAGCATTCGTCACAGCGGCTTTCGCCGTTGGTATGGTCGTTCACGGCGTCCCAAATATGATCCAGAATCGGCAGACCCATGACCGTGGAACAGGCTTCCAACAGGATGGTGCCGGGCAGCGCGTCCTCCTTGTAACCATAGTAGTACCAGTGCTGGGACCACAGGCGCAGCGGCTCGGCCACCATGAACGCGCTGGGATCGTACCCAAAACGCGTCAGCTCCGCGTTGATCTGATCGCAGATTTCGCCGAAGGTGATATCGCTCATCGGCACATAGGTGTTTTCCGGCGCAAATCCGCCGTACCAGTCTCCCTTTTGCTCCTGCATTTGGTTTACCCGCCTGCCGTTCACGCTGCGGGGAACCTCCCTGGCTTCGTAGCGGTACAGCAGTAGGCTGCCCTCGGTTTCCTCCGAGCCCTTCACCTCGTCCCAGCCGGTTTGCTCCGCCGTAAGCAGCGGTGCGCGCATATCGTAGCCAAGCTGCACGATGGGAACCGCGTCCACATCCGGGAGGATGATCGGGGCGTCGATTGCCACGGTACGCCATTTGGTTTCAAAGGTCTGCGTCCAGTGGATCTGTGCTTCGTCCTTCAGGGTATCGATGGGCACGTACTGCGTTTGGGCAAGCCCGGCCAGTGGCGCCAGCAGCGCGGCCAAAAGCCATGCCAAGAATTGCTTTTTCATAAATTACTCCTTCTATTGCAGCGGGATCGCGCGGGTCATATCCACAGTCCATTCGCCCTGTTCATTGATAGTAGTCGGCGCAAGGTATGCTTCCTGCGCGTCCACGGGCAGGAAGGTGTAGCTGTACTCCACATACCTGCCATCCACCAGCTGCTGGGGGATTACCTCCACCAGATCAGCCAGCTTGGCGCCCCGGGCATCCACCAGCTCCGCCTCTGCCCAATCGCAGAAGATATCATCGGCCTGGCGCAGGGTTGCGTCCGCGTTCATCTCCACATGAAGGCTCACATAGGTGCGCACCGGGGACAGGAACGCGCTTTGCAGCGTTACGGTTTCGGTGTCGGTAAACAGCGTCATGGGCTGCCGGTTATCCTCCGCCGCCTGTACGGTGAAATCCAGCGTGCGGTACACGCCGTATCCGCCCACTACGGGCAGCCGCACCGTGAAATCCCCGTCCGGCACAATGCCATCCGAGGCCAGCTGTATATCCAGATAGCAGAGCAGCTCGCCATTGTTTTCCCCGGCCATCATATCGCCGGTGGAGCCGTTGGTCATACTGTATTCCACATCGTTCAGCCAGAACGAATCACACATCGTAAGCGCCTGATCGGCGGCAAGCGTACGGCTAAAGGCGCTTTGGGGATCCCACACCTCCTGCTGCGTCAGCGGTGCGTCGGCATCGTTCAGGGTAATGGAATAAACCACATGCAGCGCACCGCCGTCGTACACGGCCTCGTCCACGTTCAGGGTGGTATGCGCAAGCTCCATACGGCCCAGGTTTTGCTGCACCAGCTGCTGCGCCTCCGGCAGCACGCCGCTTTCGCCGAACATTTTCGCCATAAAATCAAACACCCCAAAGTGCGCGCCCGCCGCGATGGCCGCCGCCGCAGCCGCCAGCGCCAACAGCAGCGTCGTGACAAAGCTCAGCCTGCGGGCCGTGCGCCGGGGCGGCTGCTTTGCCGCTTCGCGGTGAATGCGGATCAGCGTGCTCCGCATACGGGCCTTTACCATTTCCGGCATCTGCGGATAGGCTCCGCTCAGCCTGTCTCTGTCCAACATCATTCAAATTCCTCCTCATCCAGAAAGGTCGCGAGCTTTTTCCGGCCGCGGAACAGGCGGTTTTTCACCGTGCCCTGCGGCAGGCGCATCACTCGCGCCACCTCCTGCACACTCAGTCCCTCCATGTAATACAGCGTAATCGGCAGCCGAAGGCCCTCCGCCAGCGAAGCGACCGCCTCGGCCAGAGGCCGGTCCTGCACAACGGGCGCGGGGATGCTATCATCCAGCACCACGGTGCGGAACCTGCGCTTTCGCAGGATATCCTTGCTGCAGTTGATTACGATGCGCGCCATCCAGCCCCGGAATGCCTGCTCCTCCTTGAGGGACCCCAGGCTTCGCCAGGCGCGTATCAGCGCGTCCTGCAGGGCGTCGGCGCAGTCCGCGTCGTTGTGCAGCACGGTAAAGGCAATTCGGTAGAGTGAATCCTCCTGCTGCGTAACGGCGGCCGCAAAGGTTTGTTCGTCCATGAGAGCCTCCCTGTATTTGATAACCGGTTTCATCTCTAAAGACGCAAAGAACAACCCAATGGTATGGATGAGAAGAATATAAATCATCATAACACGAAAAAGCCGCCCCGTTTGAGGCGGTCCGAAACATAAAAATGATGAGTCCAGAGCTTACAGCCCTTGTCAGGGTGCAGGGGTGAAACCCTTGCCTGGGTTCATGGTGAAGCCTTAACGCCTTGTATCGCATACATGATGCGAAGGTGAGCGTACCGCACCTCAGGCGCTACGAGGTGAGCGGCAATAACCACCCGAAGGGGGTTTAACAGAATAAGCCGCCCCGTATGGGACGGCTGCCTGCTGATCGTATTTCCGTGTCACGGTTCATCTGTCTCAGGCGTTTCTTCTGTCTTGGCTGCATCGGCTGCATCGGACGGGGGCGGGGTAGGCGCGGGGCGCATCTGCTCCACATAATCGTTGAACGACGCCTTGCCCTGGCTGTGCCACCACTCGTCATAATACCGCCAGTTTTCAAATCCGCGGGCAGGGCCGCGGTCCATGGGGCCGTTTTGCGCCGGATCGTGGTCTGCCGGGCCGGGATCCATGGGCCCATGCCCCATCGTGCCGCCGTACGCCCTGTCTCTGGGCGGTCTGGGCGGGTTGCAGCGTTTCTTCTCCTCGCTGTGCGAGCTGCCGCTAACGCCGCCGAAGAACAGCTTGGCCAGCACAAACAGGCCCACGCCCTGCCAGAATGTGATCGTCGGCAGGCCGAAGATCATCGGCATCAGCCAATTCCACAGCCATACGACCACCATGCCGAACAGCAGTCCGAGCCCCACCGCGGCCGCTGTGCCAAATACCGCATAAACCGGAATTCTAACCCACGGCGACAGTTCCCGCCACCGTTCCCCATAATAACCCATAGAGAGTCTCCTTCCCTATTCCCACTGGTCCCTGAGCCTGTCGCGCAGGGCCTTTACCGCCCTGCATTTTCTGGAAAGCAAGGTGCCCACCGGCTCCTGCCAGGCTTCGGACAGCTCCCGGAAGCTTTTGCCATGAAACTCGGTGGCGATCAGCACGGCGCGCTGGCTGGGCTCCAGCCCGTCCATGGCGGCGGACAGGGCCGTGAGCAGCTCCTTGCGCTCCACCCGGGCGATCACATCCTGCGTATAGTCCGGCAGCATCTCCTGCAGGGAAAACGCCGCGTCCTCGTCCGCGTAGCCATCCAGCGAAACGGTATGTGCCCTGTCGGCCTGGTAGTCCGCAATCCGGTTGCGCACGGAGCGGTAGGTGTAGGCGGCGATGTTTTCCACCGGCCCGCTGCGGTCCACCCGGCGTATCAGGCTGAGCATCACTTCCCGTACGATGTCCTCAGCGTCCATATCGCTGATGCGGCCCACCCTGGCCTGTACGTACCGTTGAAGCCTGTCGCCCTCGGCGGCAAAGAATGCGAACAGCTTGCCGTGCTCGTCCTTCTTCATGGGCGCCTCCTCTTTCCTTTCACACAGGTAAGACAGGAAATCAGGCGGTTTATTGCAGCGGTTACAAAATATTACGATAAAATTGTGTCACTGCGGTTCTTCCCCGCCGTTTTGCCGGCTGCGCCTTCTGCGCACCCTATGGCTGTTGCGGCCAATTCCGCCAAACACAATGCCCAGCAGCACCACAGCCCCCGCAATTTTCCAGATCGTCTCGGACAGCGCTCCCTCAGCCGCTCCGTTTTGCAGCAGTCTTCCCATCAGCTGGAAGCCCAGATAGCCCACACCGGCTATGGCAGCCATGCCGAGCACCGTGTATACCGTTACCTGCAGCCACTGGGGCAGGCGCTGCCACCACTGTTTGAATGTCATCAGAAATCCTCCCTGTCGTCACGTTTCGCATGTATTTCTTATGATATAAAGTATAGCATAGTTCAAAGTATTGATGTGATCGTTCGTTTGTATACCTGCGTTTCGGCGCTTATCACCGCATATCGCGGCCTGAACGGCCACCGCTATTTGCAAATTTTTCTACTTCATGCACTAAAAGCCGCTTTTACATCGTTTACTCCAATGGATAAATAGAAATAGGGGGTGCTCCAATTGCAGAAAAAACAAAAGCATATACTCTGGGTTGCCCTGGTGATCGTCATGGTATTGGCCCTGTCGGCCGCCTCTGCCGCGCCTACACAAACGTTTGACGCGCTGATGACGGATTATGGCATTACACCGGAGGACGCGCAGGCGCACAGCCTGGCGGTGGCCGAAAGCGCAGAGGCGCTGGGCGTGGCCATCAGTGTGGACGGCATCTATTACGACGGCGACCGTCTGCTGATCGGCTGGAAGACCGAGAACCTTCAGCCGGAGCAGCCGGTGCTGGTGCTGTATACCAACGTGCGCCTCGGCGGGATTTCCGTGGAAGCGGACGCCGATTATCCGCTTTCCCTATGGTGGCCGGAAGCCTTCGGGCTGTTCGTGACCGGCGATCCCATCAACGGCCTGATGAAAGCGTTCTACTCTGAAAACGCAAAGGATTTTCTGCTCCAGGGCACACAGGAGGTAACCGCCGATTTTACAGTAAAGCGGCCCCAGAAGCCCATCGTTATCGTGGACGCGGACGTCCTGACCCCTTATGAGGACAAGGATACCGAAACCGACCGCCAGTCCATGCTCGCCGCGCTGGAAGCCTGCGGTGTAACCATTGCCCAGCCCGATGAAATGGATGTACAGACCTGGATGGACAACGGCTATCTGGTGGTCAACTACGGCGGGGAGTTTCTCAACACCGAGGGAACGACCAACGATATGGTCGCGCTCAACGGCGAGGATCTGCTTGACGCCGATATCGTGGATATCACCCTGTCCTTCACGGTGGATTTCGACGCCCTGGCGGGAAACTAAGCCTCTCCTTGCCAACAGGAACCCATACCCAAAGAGGTCCGTGCTCTGCAGCACGGGCCTCTTTGGGTTGACAAGTCCTATCCGTCAGCGTTTAATGAAAGCAACCTTACGATTTCACATACAGGCGGTGCTGCAATATGAGCTTCATAATGAAATCCATCCGGCATGGGATATTCCTTCTTCTTCTCCTCGCGCTGGCGCTGGCGGCTGCGGCCGCCTTCGCCGCCCCGGCGCAGACCTTTGATGCGCTGCTCGCGGACTATGGCCTGGACGCCGCCGACCCGCAGGTGCGGGCGCACATCCTCACGGCGGATGAAAGCATGGAGGTGCTGGATCTGGATCTGCGCCTGCAGGGGCTGTATTACGATGGACAGCGCCTGCTGCTTGGCTGGAATACCTACAGTCTGGAGCCGGAGTCCCCGTCGCTGGTCATCTGCCAGGGTATCACGATCGGCGGGGTTTCCGTGGGCGGGGATGCCGGGTTTCCCTGCGCGCAGTGGTGGCCGCGTGTGTTCGGCGTGGTCCCGGCCGGCGAGCCCGACAACGATTTTATGGGCGGATTTTATACGGATCAGGCGCGCGCCTATGGGTTACAGGGCACGCTTGAGATTGCCGCCGCCTTCACCGTTCTCCAACCCAAAAAGCCTTTGGTGGTGGTGGATGCGAATCTCCTGACCCCCAGCGGGGACGCGGCCGCCGAGGCGGACCGCCAGTCCCAGCTGACCTTGCTGGAGGAATACGGCATTCCCGTCGCCCAATCCGGCGATCTGGACGCAGCGGCCTGGCGCGCGCGGGGGTATCTCCCCATAAGCCGGGCCGGAGAACCGCTGATTCTGCAAGCGGCGGCGTACAGCCTTGATACCCTTTCCACCGCGCTCTACGCTGATACGGCGGAGTATACGCTTGCCCTCACTGTGGATTTTGACGCCCTCGCCGCCGGGCGGTAGTTTATCTCGTTACGAAACCTTTTCAAACTGGCTGTTGTACAGATCGGCATAGAAGCCGTTTTGCTTAAGCAGCTCCTCGTGGGTGCCGCTTTCGATGATATCGCCGTCGTTCATTACCATGATCAGATCGGCGTTGCGGATGGTGGACAGCCGGTGCGCGATGATGATGGATGTGCGCCCGACCATCAGCTGATCCATGGCTTCCTGCAACAGCTGCTCGGTGCGGGTATCCACGGAGCTGGTGGCCTCGTCCAGAATCAGCATCGGCGCGTTCTTGATCACGGCGCGCGCGATGGTCAACAGCTGACGCTGGCCCGCGGAGATATTGGCTTCCTCGTTCAAAACCGTATCATACCCCTTGGACAGCGTGGAGATGAAGTGGTGCGCGCCGATGGATTTGCAGACCTTGATGATCTCCTCGTCGGTCACGTCCGGCTTGTTGTAGGCGATGTTCTGGCGGATGGTGCCCTCAAACATCCAGGTATCCTGCAGCACCATACAAAACAGCTCACGTACCTTCTCACGCGGCAGGGAATGGAGCGGAACGCCGTCCACCAGAATTTCGCCGCTGTCCACATCGTAAAAGCGCATCAGCAGGTTTACCATGGTGGTTTTGCCCGCGCCCGTGGGGCCGACGATGGCAATCTTCTGCCCGGCCTTCACCTTGGCGGAGAAGTTGTGGATGATGGTCTTTTCCTTATCGTAGCCGAAGCGCACATTGCGGAATTCAATATCGCCCTTCACGTTTTCAAGGGACAGATGCTTTTCGCTTTCGTCCGGCATTTCTTCCTCATCCAGAAACTCGAAGAAACGGTAGCTGGCCGCCGCGGTGGCCTGGAGGCTTGTGAAGGACTGGGCAATTTGCGACAGCGGCTGGGTGAACAGGCGGATGTAGATCATAAACGCCACGATCACGCCGAAGGTGATATCGCCGTTAAGCGCCATCACCGCGCCCACCACACAAACGGCCACATAGCCCAGGTTGCCCACAAAGCGCATCAGCGGCATCATGATACCGGAGATGAACTGGGATTTCCACGCGCAGCTGAACAGCTTTTTATTCAGCCCGTCAAAGGTTTTGCCCAGCGGTTTTTCGGCGTTGTACACCTTCACCACGTTATGCCCGGCATACACCTCTTCCACATGCCCGTTGATCTGGCCCAGAAGCTGCTGCTGCTTGGTAAAATACTTCTGCGAGCGCATCAGGATGAACGACATCAGGAAAAACCCGACCAGCGACGCGCCGATTGCCGTGAAGGCCAGCCGCCAGTCCGTGACAAACATCATGATGGTGGAACCCGCCAGCAGCGCCACGGCCGCCGTCAGGTTGCCGATGGACTGGTTCAGGGTTTGGCCCAGCGTATCGATATCGTTGGTTACGCGGGAGAGAATATCGCCGTAGCTGGTGGTATCGAAATACTTCAGCGGCAGGCGGTTGATTTTATGGGAGATATCCGTGCGCATGCCCTTGGTGATGCGCTGGGTGACCGTTGCCATGATAAAACCCTGCACGTACTGCAGCAGTGAGCTTGCACCGTAGTAAGCCACCAGCACCATGGCGATGGCGGTTACGGCAGCCAGATCGATGGAGCCGAACATGCCGTTGGTAATGATATCGGTCAGCTCGCTGATGCGGTCCGGCCCGAGAATGGTGAACACCGTGCCGCCAACCGCCGCCACAAGCGCCACCAGCACCGGCAGCCAGTATTTTTTGCAGTACCGGATCAGCTTGCCCCAGGTGGCGGAAAACTTATATTTTTCGGCAGGCGCCATGGCGCCGTTCGCCCCGCGCCTCATGGGGCCGCCTCCCATTGGTCCGCTATGCATAATTCAATTCCTCCTTGGAAAGCTGCGTGGAGGCAATCTCCTGATACACCTTGCACTCCTTAAGCAGCGAGTCGTGTGTGCCGATGCCCACTACCCGTCCCTGATCCAGCACGATAATCTTATCCGCGTGGCGGATGGTGCCGATGCGCTGGGTTACGATAAAGGTGGTGGAGCCGATGGTCTGCTCGGCCAGCTGTTTGCGAAGCTCCCGGTCGGTTTTATAGTCCAGCGCCGAGAACGATTCGTCAAAGATTAAAATCTCCGCCTCGCGGCACACGGCGCGGGCGATGGCCACGCGCTGCTTCTGCCCGCCGGACAGGTTGGTGCCCCCCTGCGACACATGGGCATCATAGCCGCCGTCCAGCTTGTCGATAAACTCCGCGGCCTGCGCCACGACGGCCGCATCGCGGATATCATCGGCATCGGGCGGGTTGCCCACGTTTTCGCCAAAGGCGATGTTGGAGGCTACCGTGCCCGAGAACAGCACCGCGCGCTGGGGCACATAGCCGATCTTGTTGTGCAGATCCTCCTGCCGGTAGTCGCGGATATCCTGTCCATCGATCAGGATCGCGCCCTCAGTGGGATCATAAAAGCGGGGAATCAGGTTAATCAGCGTGCTTTTGCCGCTGCCCGTGGAGCCGATAAAGGCCACAGTCTCGCCCGCGTTGGCGGTAAAGGACACGTTTTTGAGCACATACTCGTCCGCCTGCGGGTACTTAAAGCTCACATCGCGGAACTCCACCTGCCCCGTGCCCCAGGAAGGCGCGGCCTTTTCGCCGTCCTTGATATGGGTCTGGGTGTCCAGCACTTCATTGATGCGGCGGGCTGACACGGCGGCGCGGGGCAGCATGATGAAGATCATAACCATCATCACAAACGCCATCACGATCTGCATAGCGTAATTGATGTACACCACCATATCCGAAAACAGGGAGATCCGGCCCATAAAGCCCGCGTCGTTGATCAGCACCGCGCCGATCCAGTAGATGGAAAGCATCAGGCCGTTCATTACCAGCGTCATGCCGGGCATCATGATGGCCATCAGGCGGCTGGTGAACAGGTTGGTCCGGGTCAGCTCCCCATTGGCCTTTTCAAACTTTGCTTCCTGGTATTCCTCGGCGTTATAGGCGCGCACCACGCGCACGCCGGTCAGGTTTTCGCGGGTCGCGCTGTTCAGCTTGTCGGTCAGGGATTGGATGATCTTGAATTTCGGCAGGGCAAACACCACCAGCACCGTAACCAGCAGCAGCATGAACGCCACGGAAACCCCGGTCGCCATCGACCATTGCCAGTTCTTGCCCGCGATTTTCGCCAGCGCCATCCCGGCCATGAGCGGCGCGCGGATGAGCACCTGTAAACCCATGGCAATCAGCATCTGCACCTGTGTGATATCGTTGGTGGAGCGGGTGATCAGGCTGGAGGTGGAAAAGCGGTTGATCTCCTCCATGGAAAACGCCTCCACCTTAGCGTACAGGCCCGCGCGCACCCGAAACGCCACGCTTGCCGCAATACGCGCCGCAAAAAAGCCCACCATGACCGCCGTTGCAAGGCTGCCCAGCGCGCACAGCAGCATTTTGCCGCCCGCACGCCAGATGTCCGCAACCGAATCGGTGGAGGCCTGCAGCAGCGTGGTAATCTCCCGCATATAGTCCGGCAGTTTTAAATCCAGCCACACCTGCGCGTATACGAACACGATACTCAACAGTACCAGTGCCCATTCCTTTTTGCGCAGGTGCTTAAAAATACTTAGCATACACTACCCCTTCCTTGGTGTTGATGGGCAGAGCATACCGCTGAAATCTAAACGGAATCTAAACAGCGGGTCCTTATTCTATTTTTATCCCTGTTCATCCGCCGCGTATTGCGGCAGCGTAACCATAAACACATTATATCCGTCCCGGTACCCGATATCGACCGTTCCCCCGTGCAGGCGCACGATTTTATCCACAATCGCCAGCCCCAGCCCTGTGCCCTCCATGGCGTGGGAGGAATCTCCCTGATAAAATTTTTCAAAGATTCGCTTGCGTGTCTCCTCGCCGATGGCCTCGCCCGCGTTGGCGATGGAAACCACCAGGCTTTCCGGCGTCTGCGTAATGCCGATTTTGATGCGGCTGCCCTCAAGCGCAAATTTGATGGCGTTATCCAACAGGTTGATCCACACCTGCTTTAAAAGCTCCTCGTTGCCTGTGCAGGCATACTCATGCTCGTCAAACTCCATGTCCAGCCCCCGCTGCTCCCACTTCTTCTGCAGCAGCAGCACGCAGGTGCGCACCTGCTCCGAAAGGTTGAACTCGGTAATATCGGTGAGGATGGACTGCTTTTCAATCCTTGCCATGCTCAGCACATTGTCGGACATATCGGTAAGGCGCTTGGCCTCGCTAACGATGATATCCAGATATTCCTCACGTTTCTCAGGCGGGAGATCCGCCCGTTTCAGAAGCTTTGCAAAGCCGAGGATGGACACAATGGGCGTTTTGAACTCGTGGGAAAAGTTATTCACAAAATCGCTGCGCAGCAGCTCGGTGTTCTGCAGCTCCGTGGCCAGGGCGTTGAAGCTGTCCGACAGCTTTTTGAACACGGACGTATGGCCGATATGCAGACGCGCGGTATAATCCCCATGCTCCAGGCGGCTCAGCCCCTCGATGAGGAACGCAAACGGCCGAAGCGGAATATAGCTGAGCAGCGCGGCGGTGATCACACCCACGCCCAGGCTGACCAGCGCCCATACGATCACACCCACGATAATATTGGAGGAATCGGGCAGGGTGATCACACCCAGCGCATGCAGCGCCAGCGCCCCCGCCGTGACGATGAGCAGCGTGACCGCAAGAATGATGGAAAACATCACCGTAAACACCAGCACCAGATGGGTAAACCGGTGCCGTAGGCCCTGTGGATGATGGTATACATACGGATGCCTGACGGCACAGCGCCGCCTGCCGGTTTTCATAAACGCTTCACCGCCTTATAGCCCAGCCCGCGCACCGAAACGATTTCAAACTCCGGATACTCGGCAAAGCGCTTGCGCAGGCGGTTGATATGCACGGTGATGGTTTCCCACCCCGTTTCGCTCTGGATGCCCCATACCTCGTCCATGATCTGGATGCGGGTAAACACCCGCCCCGGATAGGACAGCAGCTTATACAGCAACAGAAATTCCTTGTGCGGCAGGGTTACCGCGTCCTCCCCGCGGGTTACGGTGCGGGAATCGTAATCCAGGCACACCTCGCCGATCACAATCCGGCGCTCGGAGGCGATCTGCGCCCGGCGCAGCAGCGCCTTGATGCGAAGCAGCATCTCCTCCTCGTCCACCGGCTTGGTCATATAATCGTCGATGCCCGCGATAAAGCCTTCCTTGCGGCTGGCGGGAGCCTGCTTGGCGCTGACCATCAAAATGGGCAGCGTGTTGTCCGCCTCGCGCAGCGCGCGGGTGAAGGCATAGCCGTCCATTTTAGGCATCATCAAATCAAGCACGGCTAAATCCACGTGCTCCTCGTCCATCACCCGCAGGGCGTCCTCGCCGTTCTCGGCGGTATAGACACAATAGCCTTCCGCCTGCAATACAGCCTGCATCAGCTTGCGTGTGTTGCGGTCGTCGTCAATCACCAGGATATGAAACATCGTATCCCCCGGTCAGCCATTCCCTGCCGCGCGGCGGACAGCCGCCGCGCAACAGGTATGGTTAATAACTGCGGATCTGCGACATGACCCGGGTCAGCGCTTCGCGCACCTCCGGATTGGTTTCTTTGGCGATCTGCGCGGACACAAACGCTTTGGTGTGCATGTCCCCGATCTTACCCAGTGCCTGGGCCACCGCAATTCTCATTTCCGGCGCTTCACTGCCGACATGGGCCACCAGATAGTTGCATGCGTCATCGCCGCCGATGCTGCCCAGCCCGGCCACCGCCGCCAGAGCGACCTCCAGATCGTTGCCGTTGGCCAGCCCGATCAGCGAGTTTGCATTGCTCTTCTTGATCGCCTTTTCCACCGCGTTCATTTTGTTGCCAAACATAATTTTTCCTCCTGCGTTTCATTCGCCCGTCGGCCCCGCGGCCGGCGTTTTTCCGTTTTTCCCCTGTTGGGCAAAAGCAAATCGTCTCCGGGCTTCGCTTCATTGCCTCGTCGTTGTTCTCTTTTCATTGTACCACACCTTGCGTAATTAATCTGTGAATGTGTGAAAACGTTTTATCCCACTTCCGGCCGTTTTTCAGGTTCCAAAGAAAAGCCGCCCAAAAACAGGCGGCTTTCAAAAATCGGCTTCGCTGCGGCGATTTGCGGTTCGGGGCTGGCGGATACCGATTGGAAGATCAGGAGAAAGCTGGTTATGGCTGGCGGACAACTGCACGGGAAATGCTCACAGGCCGGGGAATGCGGTGGGATATGCTTTCGCTTCCTCCCGCAGGAAAGGCCGGAGCGGAACCGCGAGCCGTTTCTCACGGCCGCGGGAGGTAGCGGGGGTTAATAGTCCTTGATCTTTGCCATGGCCTCGCCCATCGCCTGTTTTACAGTTTCGTCCGTTTCCTTGTTCATCTGCGCAAACAGGAACGCCTTGGTGTGCATGTTGGCAATCACGCCCAAGGCGTTGGCCACGGCAATGCGCACCTTCGGGTCCTCGCTCTGCAAACGGGTTACCAGATAATTGGACGCCTCCAATCCGCCCACCGTGCCCAGGGCCTCGATCGCGGCCAGGCTGATGGCCGAATCCTTGTTGGCGGCAAGTTCGCTCAGGGCGGATACATTGCCCTTCTTTACCGCTTTTGCAATCGCATTCATTTTATTCCCAAACATTGTTTTGTGCTCCTTCATCCAAATATTTCATACTGACGGTTTTTTCGGCATTTCCCATATTCCTGCCGGATGATTGAGGAAACGCTTATCAAACCCATACGCCGCCGCGCTGGGTTTTATGTGGCCGGGTCGGCTGGCTTTGCGGCAGCGGCGCTGCGGTAAGCGCATGATAGGTCCGGCGGGCCATTGTGCGGCAGTATGCAGAGGTTTTATCAGCGGTTCCAAATATCTCGCAAGCAATCCGTTGTGCTGCAATCATCATCTCCCTGTCTATTGATTGTATCACACCTTCCAAAGCTCGCGCACGGTTAGTTGTAACAGTTATGCGCTTTTCGCCCAAACGGCAAAAAAAGCGGCCGCCGACGGGATTGCCCGCTCAAACAGCCGCTTGAAAAGTTATCTTTATTGAGTGCGAAGGTTACTTGCTTTCCACGGTTTGAATATCGCTTTCAGTGGTCCCGGCCACATCGTACAGGCTGATGGTATCGGGCAGCACCATGGTGAACTCGTTCAGCACGCAGTACTGTATGGTGATCTCGCCGGATTCGATATCCAGCAGATGGCCGCCGAAGGCGGTATCCGAAGAGAGAAAGTGCAGGTGATACCCCGTTGTGTTGATATCCCCCATGTAATCGGGAAAACGGAAGCCAACCACCGTGCCTTCCGCCTGCCCGCGGGTAAACACCGCCTGGTTTTTCACCACCTCGGTCAGCGGCGGATAGGGCTCCTGCTGCTTGGGCACGCTGCGCACCTTGACGTTTGTAAACGTGCCCGCAGCGCGGAAAACCACCGGCATGTTCTGCTCCGGCACGGAGGCCGTGAGCGCCGCCTGCAGGCCGTCGTACCCGCCCTCAAAGGAAGTATCAACGCTTTCCCACTCCCCCAAAAACGCCACGTTGGCAAAGGGCACGGTCTCCGCCGCGTCCACCGCGGTTACGGAGCCATCGTACGCGGCTTTGTAGGCCACGCCGTCCAGCACGATCATCTCGCCGTCCAGACCGTCAAAGGTGCCAAGGCCCGTATCGCCGTGCCCGGTGAGGGCGTCCACGGTCATCGCGCCCGCATAGTCTCCCTGCATCAGCGCCTGGAGCGTGGACACCTGGAACAGCGCCCCGTCGCCCAGCGCGTGCAGCGGCAGCAGCGCCAGCATCAGCAGTACAAGAACCGATACAAAACGTTTGGTTTTCATAAGCATACTCCTTTGCTTTGGTACGTCGGCATGGGGACGCCCGCCTGCCCGAGCGGCACAGCCTTACTGTTGCGCAAGCGCGGATAGAAAAAACGTGTGAACCCGATTAATAAATTCATCGTCCGGCTCCGACGCCCGCCATTTGTCCGCGGGAGCCGTATGCTTCGCCCGGCAAAGCGCCTGATACTCCAGCGCACGGTCGGAAACCATGTAATTGAAATGGCCGTTATGGCGCTCCCGATCCATAAGGATAAACGTGCAGCGGGGATTGGTTATCGCGTTTCGCTTTTTGTATATCTGGGTGAGCGATGAATAAAGCGCTTGTGCGATGGTGCGTTAGATTTTTGTTGGGTTTGGTTTGCGGAACCCGCAGTAGTAGCAGCGCTACGTCAAGGGTTTTGCGAGCCTAACCCGGCGGAAATATAACACGCCAGCGTGCAAGGGATTTGTTCATCGCTTACCTAGCTTTCCCCGCCATAGTATTCGTCCTGCGTGCCGCTGACCACCAGTACGGGAATATCCACGGCATTGATCCCGTCCACGGAGGAAAGGCGAACGGTTTCCTTCCCAAAGGCGACGCGCAGGTAGAACGCCGCCATGGGGCCCAGAATGCCGCCCAGCCAACCGGAAAACCGCTTCACCGAATACCCCCACTGTTCTGCGGGCTGATCAAAGCCGGACGCCGCAACAACGGCAGATACGCGATGGTGAAACAGCAGCACAGCCGCCGAAACATAGGCCCCAAGGCTATGGCCGTACAGCAGGATCGGCAGTTCCTCAAACCGCTCCGTTTGCTCCAGAAAGGATAAAACCGCGTCCAGATCATGCACGGCCTGGCCATAATCGATCATGGTTTTTCCCTCGCTGGCATAGTAGCCCGTGTAATCGTAGCACAGCACCATCCAGCCCCTGTCCACAAAATACTTCATGTTTTGCAGATAGGCCTGCGCCGAAACCCGATGCCCGGAGCTGATCACAATCAAGCCCCGCCGGTTGCAGGCGCCGTACAGAAATCCACAGAGGGTATTGTTTCCGGACGGTATGTGGAGCGTTTCCCGGGGATAGGCCCGGGAGAAATCTGCATAGGTGATCTGCTCTTCCGGCTGGTTTTCCGGGGCGTCGGCCCGTTTGAACTGCTCCCGGTGCGCGCGGGCAATCCTCCACAGCACGATCAGGCAGAAGGCGGCCGCCAGCGCAAGGAGCAGACACGGAATCAAAAGGAAAACCGGCATGCGGTGGCCTCCGTCTGTTGTATTCTCTCCGGTTAAAACCGGTAGGGCAGCACGCACCCGGTAATATACCGGCCCGCGTCGGAGCACAGAAACGCGACGCCCTCGGCGATATCCTGCGGCGTTACCCTGCCGCGGGTTTGCCACGCCCCGGCGCGCGCGCTGAAGGCCTTGGCCTCGTCCGCCGATGAAAACGCCTCCACGGGCCCCGGCGCGATGATGTTCACCGTAACGCCCAGCTGCCAGGCGCTGTTCACCGCCTGCTGAAGCGCTTCGGTGCGGGCGGCCTTGGCGGCGTTGTAGGCATACGCCGGGGACGGAATGCTCAGGTTGGACGCGATGCCGATGATACTCCCCTGCTTTCGCTTCTGCATTTCCCTGAGCGCGGGCGGCAGCAGGCCGTATACCGGAGCCAGCTCCTGCGCCGCGTCCTGCAGCGCTTTGGCGGCGTTCAGCTCCGTAACCGGCTCAGGGTTCCAGTTCGCGCCCGGCCCGATCACGCACACATCCAGCCGGCCCAGCTCCGCCACCGCGCCTTCCACCAGCGCCTCGCAGGCCTCCCGGCGGAACACATCGCCCTGCAGCGTTACGGCGCGGCCGCCCTGCTGCTGCACAAAAAAGGCAAGCTCCTGGGCCGCGGCCTCGTTTTCCCGGTAATTCAGGGCAACGGCAAAGCCCTCCCGCGCCAGCGTGAGCGCGATGCTCCGGCCCATGCCCTGCCCCGTTGCCCCGGTGATCAGCGCCGCTTTTGTGTTCAGCACGCCTATCGCCTCACGATCTTGCGTATGCCATCCGATTCACGTTTCCTTCTGTTGGGTTATTATACCATCCCTGTTTGCCATTCCACAAGGCATTCTGCCGCACAAATCGAAAAAGGAAATTGACATTCCCCCTGCTGCGGAGTACAGTGAAAAAAAACGAAAACGCATAGGGAGGAACCGCCCATGACCTACTTTACATCAGATCAGACCGCGCTCATCTTCCGCAACGCGGGAGAAACGCTGGAGCTGCGCGCCTGGGGGGAAAACAGCCTGCGCGTGCGCGCCGTGATGATGGAGGATGTAACGGACGACCGCTGGGCGCTGCTTGAACCCCAGCCGACGCGGCCCGATATACAGATCGGGGAAAAACAGGCGCGCATCACCAACGGCAGGCTGACCGCCGAGGTAACGGTGGACGGCTGGCATAACCTGGCTTCCATAGCCTACACCAACCCGCAGGGAAAGGCGCTGCTGAGGGAAACCCCGCAGTGCGGCGCGCTGGCCCTGCATGCCCGCGCCTTTGAGCCGCTCACGGGCGGCGACTACAGCCTGACCGTGCGCTTTGACGGCGAGGAGGACGAGCGCCTGTACGGCATGGGCCAGTACCAGCTGGAAACGCTCAACCTGAAGCACTGCGCGTTGGAGCTTGCGCACCGCAACTCCCAGGCGAGCGTGCCGTTTGTCATGAGCAGCCGCGGCTACGGCTTTCTGTGGCACAACCCTGCCGTGGGCGAGGCGGTGTTTGCCAAAAACTACACACTGTGGAAGGCCGGATGCACACGGCAGATGGATTACTGGATTACCGCCGCGGACAGCCCCGCCGAAATCAGCCTTGCCTACGCCAGGGCGACGGGCTTTGCGCCCATGATGCCCGAGTACGGCCTGGGGTTCTGGCAGTGCAAAATGCGCTACTGGAACCAGGAGCAGCTGCTGGAGGTCGCCCGGGAGCACAAAAGGCGCGGTCTGCCCATGGATGTGATCGTGTGCGACTTTTTTCACTGGCCAAAGATGGGCGATTACCGCTATGATCCGGAGTTTTTTCCCGATCCCAAAGCCATGGCGGACGAGCTGAACGCCATGGGCATCGAGCTGATGGTATCGGTCTGGCCGCAGGTATCGCTGGAGAGCGAAAACTACGGGGAGATGTACCGCCAGGGCCTGCTGGTGCGCGCCGAGCACGGCGAGCAGATCGGCATGCGGTTCCAGGGCGACAGCATGTTTTACGATGCCACCAATCCGCGTGCCCGCGCCTACGTGTGGGACAAGTGCAGGAAGAACTACTATGATCAGGGCGCGCGCCTGTTCTGGCTGGACGAAGCGGAGCCGGAATACGGCACCTACGATTACAACAACTACCGCTACCACCTCGGCCCCGCGGTGCGCGTGGGTAACCTTTACCCGCAAATGTTCGCGCGCACCTTTTACGAGGGCATGCGGGGCAGCGGCATGGAGCAGCCGGTCAACCTGCTGCGCTGCGCCTGGGCGGGCAGCCAGCGCTACGGGGCGCTGGTGTGGAGCGGCGATATCCACTCCAACTGGGAAACCCTGCGCAAGCAGGTCTGCGCGGGCCTGAGCATGGGCGTGGCGGGCATCCCGTGGTGGACCACCGATATCGGCGGCTTCTTCGGCGGCTATCCCGATGACCCGGCCTTCCGGGAGCTGCTGGTCCGCTGGTTCCAGTGGGGCGCGTACTGCCCCGTGATGCGCATGCACGGCGACCGCCTGCCGGAGGAGCCCGTTACCCGCGCCGACGGCAGCCAGACCCAGCCCGCCGGAGCGCCTAACGAAATCTGGAGCTACGGTGAGGAAGCGTATCCCATTCTGGTCAAGTATCTGCGCGTGCGGGAAGCCCTGCGCGATTATGTGCGCGACGCCATGCGCGAAACGCACGAAACTGGCAAGCCCGTGATGCGCCCGATGTTTTATGAATACCCGGAGGATGAAGCCTGCGCCGATTTGCAGGACCAGTACCTGTTCGGCAGCCGCTACCTGGTAGCCCCCGTGATGCGGGCGGGACAGCGCAGCCGCAGGGTATACCTGCCCCGGGGCGCGTGGCGCAACGTGGACACGGGCGAGATCCTCGCAGGCGGCGGCTGGGTGGAAGTGCCCGCCCCGCTGGATGTGATGCCGGTTTTTGAAAAGCAGTAACGGCAAACGCCCATTCCGAATAAATACCCCCGCAGCCAGCCGGTGACAAATCGACGGCCTGCGGGGGTTTTGGCAGCTTCCCTTATTCTATTCTGTTGCGATCCGTTCTATTCCGTCAAACCCCGTTTCACCGCCAGCAGGGTAAACGACAAAGGAAAGCCCTTGCCGTTATAGGCATCCGCAATGCCGATATCCCGGTCATATTCCTCCAGCGAGGTTACATACAGCCCCGATGCCGCGAGGGCGTTGATGATGCTCCCCATCGTGTGAGAAAAGCTGGTAAAGGTTCTGGAATTTCTGTGGCCGGTCATGTAGCCCGCGCTGTCGTTTTCCAGCCATGGCTCGGTGCGGAAATAGGAATAAGCCACCCTGTCGGTATGTTCGGGATCGAACGCATCCTCCCCGGGGATCGGCAGCATGTTGATCATCGGATGGAAATCGTTGATCAGCAGTGTGCCGCCGGGTTTCAGGCAGCGCGCCGCTACGGCAAACAAAGCTTCCAGATCCTGAAACCAGGTAATCGCGCCGATGGTGAAAAACACCAGGTTGAACGCGCCGTTATATTCCGCTCCGATTTCCAGAATGTTGCCCGTTTCAAACTTGCAGGCAATCCCCGTCTGCGCCGCGATGCCGCGCGCCGCCTCCATCATGTTGGCGGCGATATCAAACCCCACGCCCGCCCGTGCGCCCAGCTGCATGGCCGAAAAAAGCTCCCGGCCGTTGTTGCAGCAGAACTGTGCGAGCATTTTATCCCGCAGATCCAGCGTTTGCAGGGCTATGGCAAGCATCGGGTTCAGGTACGGCAGCGTTTCGTTTTGCAGCCGCTCCCCCATATTTTCGCACCAGTTTTCCGTACGATGGTCAAACGCTTCCTCCCAGGCGGCCTGGTTGCTCCTGAAATAATCCATTGTCTTCTCCTTTTACTGTCCGTCCTCCGCCCGCGCGGCGGCGGCGGCCGATGGCCGCTCCAGCGCCTTATCCGCGTTGGCGGCGTTCTTGCGTGCTTCCTCTTGAGCCTGCGCCATTTCCGCCACGGTTTTGGTGTGCAGGCGCGCCGCGCCGCGGGTAACGATCGGCGGAATCAGCGTATGCTCCGCTTCGCGCTTGGCCCAACGCACCTTGGCGGCGGCAATCGCCCGCCGGTACTGCGGCAGCCACTGCTCCTGCGCGATCAGCATTTCGTCCACCATCTGGTCAATCTCGGGCGGGCTGCACACCGCGCCGGTGAGCGGGTCCAGCATCATGGCCTGGCGCAGCAGCGCGTCATCCCCCGCCACGGCGGCGTGCACGGCCAGCCGCTGCACGGAAATGTTGCTCAGGCAGCACGCCGCGGGCCCCATCGGCAGATCGCCGACCTTGGGGATGGAAATCCCGTTGCCGTCCACATAGCCGGGCACCTCCACCACGCAGTCGTCCGGAAGGTTGGTGATTGTTCCCCGGTTGACCACGTTGAAATGCCCACGGTACACACGGCCGGTTTCCAGGCTCTCAATAATATAACTGCCGTGCTCCCGGCTGCGTTTTGCATAGTCGTAGGTCTTGGGCGGTTCCTGCATCCACTGGGGGAAATCGCTCTCAAACCAGTTTCGGCCCTCGGTGCATACGCGCAGATAGCCGCCGGTTTCGCCGTTGATCCACCGGCCCAGATCAATCCAATTTTTGATCTCGTCCGTGCGCTTGCGGTACCAGGGCACATACTCGGACAGGTGGCCGTTGGACTCGGTGGAGTAATATCCAAACCGGCGGAGCATATCGATGCGCACCTTCTCCGTTTGGGAAAGCTCCGGGTCGCTTTCATAAGCCGCCAGAATTTTGCCGGTCAAGTCCTCCCCGTTGTGCTTCACGGAGATATACCAGGTCATATGATTAATCCCGGCGCAGATGATATCCACATCTTTTTGTTCATATCCCAGCGCCCTGGCAATCTGCTCATGCCCGCCCTGCACGCCGTGGCACAGGCCCACGGTCGGCACGCCGCCGAACTGGTTGCAGGCCCAGGTAACCATCGCGTTGGGGTTGGCATAGTTGAGCAGCATGCAGCCCGGCTCCGCCACCTCTCGGATATCCTTGCAAAAGTCCAGCATGGCTGCGATGCCGCGCTGGCCGTACAGGATGCCGCCCGCGCACAGCGTGTCACCCACGCACTGGTCCACGCCGTATTTAAGGGGGATTTCCACATCCAGCTGAAAGGCCTCCAGCATGCCGATGCGCACGCAGTTGATCACATAGCGGGCGCCCGTAAACGCTTCCCGGCGGTTGGTGGTGGTGAAGATTTTCGTTTTGATGCCGTTGGCCTGCATATCCCGCTGGCAAAGCTGATACACCATATCCAGATTATGGGGGTTGATATCGGTAAAGGCGATTTCGCAGTCCCGGAGCTCCGGCACCGACAGGATATCCGTAAGCAGCCCGCGCGTGAACCCCACAGAGCCCGCGCCGATGAACGCGATTTTACACATGAAAGCAGGTTCCTTTCTGATGGCTTCGTATGAACGGATCATTCTCTCCGGCCATTATTGTATCACACAAATATTTCCCCGTATACCGTGCCCGGGCACAGTGTTTGACTGTTTTGGAGGAAGCTGATCCCCTTGACATTATTATTACTATATAGTACTATCCTCTATAGGGAGGTATGCGCGTGATTTCCAAAACAAGCGGCGGGTTTCTCATCTCGCAGATCAAGCAGGTAAGCGGCAGACGGTTTGAAAAGCTGCTGTCGCAGGCGGGCGTGGACGCGTTCAACGGCGCGCAGGGGCGCATCCTGTATGTGCTCTGGCAGGAGGATGGCATTCCCATCGCCGCGCTGTCCAAACAAACAGGGCTGGCTAAAACCACCCTCACCGGCATGCTGGACCGCATGGAGCAGGGCGGGCTGATTGTCCGTGCCTTTGATCCGGCCGACCGGCGGCAGATCCGCATCTCCCTCACACCGCAGGCCCGGCGGCTGCAGGGCGAGTACCAAAGGGTATCCGATGCCATGAACGAGATTTTTTACGCCGGATTTACGGAGGAAGAAATCATTGCCTTTGAAAGCACCCTCCGCCGTATCCTGCGTAATATGGAAGAGCTCAAACCCTGATACGGGCATCCACTGCCCAAACGACCAACACAGGAGGCAATCCATGAACAGCTATCAACCCACCGCCAAGGTTTCGGTTCCCCTTACCAACGATTTCTGCCCGCAAACCCTGTTCCTCTACGGCACCTATCAGGCCGACGGCCGCCCGGATTTCGGCCTGTTTTGCTGGATCAGCTACCTTAGGGATTCGGAGCTGGGCGTGATGGCCTGCATCGGCGGCAGCAAGCTGACCAAGGACCGCATCAAGGCCACCGGGGTGTTTTCCGCCAATCTCGTCACCGAGGCGCTGCTGCCGCTGGCGGATTATCTGGGCAACAAGCCGGGCTACGACGCGGATAAAATGCAGATCGCGGCCGCGGTAAGCCAGGGCGCGGTGCTGCCCGTGCCCGTGTTGGTGGAAAGCCCCGTCACCTTTGAGCTGGAAGTACAGCAGTCCGTGCCGCTGGACGGCGGTGAAGTATTTTTCTGTAAGATCCGCAATGTGCTGCACAGCCGGGCGCTGACCGACGCAGACAAAGCCCCCGGGCAGCTTCTGGCGGAAATCAAGCCCGCGCGCACCACCTGCCAAACCTATTTCGGCTGGGATGGCCGCGCCTTGGGCTTGTGGGGCGAGCCGCAGAAAACGCTGGAGAGATAACGGGAACGATCCTTTCACACAAGCGGACGCCGGAACATCCGGCGTCCGTTACAGGCAGTCAAAAAAGAAGGGTCCAGGGCTGAAAGTCCTGGTCAGGGTGCAGGGGTGAAACCCTTGCCGGGGATTGGGGTGGAACCCCAAAGGCTTGCGTTACAACAAAGGGGTAAGCGAGCGAACAGCGCCCAAGGCGCTATGATGCGAGCGGCGATAACGACCCGAAGAGGTTCTTTGACAGGCTGAAGCGGACGCCGGAATATCCGGTGTCCGTTACAATCTGTCAAAAAAGAAGGGTCCAGGGCTGAAAGTCCTGGTCAGAGTGCAGGGGTGAAACCCTTGCCGGGGATTGGGGTGGAACCCCAAAGGCTTGCGTTACAACAAAGGGGTAAGCGAGCGAACAGCGCCCAAGGCGCTATGATGCGAGCGGCGATAACGACCCGAAGAGATTCTTTAACAGACCGAAGCGGACGCCGGAATATCCGGCGTCCGTTATTGAAATCCTCAAACCCTTTCGGTTGGTTTACAGCTTGCCCGTTGTTCATCCGCACCCCGCGGCTTTATCCGCCCAGAACCTCGCGGTACAGCGCCATCCCCGCCGCGGAACGGTAGGGTTCGCTTTCCCGCAGCACAAAAGCGTTTTCCGCCGTTTCTCCCCGCTCTGCCCGCAGAAAGAGCGTATCGCTGCGGCGGCGGGCATACTCCGCCGCCGCATAGGCATACAGATGCGTTACAAACACCACCGTAATGCCGGAATCGGTCAGCGCACGCACAGTGATCTCCGCCAGGTATTTTGCGTCCTGCGGCATGGTGGTTTGAAAGGTTTCATTCAGCAGCAGCAGGCTGTGCGGGCGGATGCCGTCCACGATCGCGCTCAGCTTTCCCAGCTCCACATCCAAAAGCCCCATGCCGCGCGCCGTGTCCTCCCCGCTGGGAAAGTGCGTAAAAATGCCGCTGTACAGCGGGGCGCGGTAGTACCGGGCCGTAACAAACAGCCCGCACTGCGCCATCAGCTGCGCCAGCCCCACGCTTCGCAGAAAGGTGGTTTTCCCGCCCTGATTAACCCCTGTAACGATCACCAGCCGCTTGCCCGCAAAACGCACGGCATTCCCCGCCGGGGCTTTCCCCAGCTGCAGGGCCAGCGCCGCGCTGACAAGCCCGTCACTTTCGATGCCGCTGCCTGTGCCAAGCTCCGGCTCGCACAGCGCGACGCCGGTCTGCCTCAGCCGTTCTTCCAGCCGCGCGCACCCCAGATAGAAGCACAGCTGAAACGAGAGCCGCCCGCAAAACGCCTTCATACGCTTGTTATACGCCGTTACCGCCTGCACCAGCGGCAGTACGGCGCTTTGCACCATGTCTTCGGCATTGCGGACCAGGCCGACACTGGTCAGCGCGATTATGTCTCCCGGCTGCGTCCGGCGAAAACGCCTGCCGGGTTCCGGCTCGGCCAGCGCGTTCAGCACAACGTTTGCCGGTTTCAGCCCGCCGCCGACGGCAGCGCTCAGCGTAAGGTCGTCCGACAGCCTCAGGCTCTCCAGCCGGTTGAGCCGGTCCTCAATACGCGCGGTGTATTCCGGAGAAAATACCGCATGTATCTGTTTTGTAAATCCACAGACCGCATCGCTGCAAAACGCGGCTTCTCCGGCTGTTACCGCGGCATGCATACGACGCTGGGCCTGCTCGTACAGCCGCGCGATTTTGCACTCGGTCAGCAGCTTTTTTTGATTGGAAATCACACGGTCGTACCGGGGCTTCTGAAACTCGGCATAGCGGACCGCGCCGTCCTCCGCCTCGCGCGCGGCGGCCAGCAGCTCCTCAAACAGGTGCGGGTGTGCGGCCACATCCCGGCGCACGGCCCGGCGCGCGGCAAGCTTTTCCGCATCGGTCAGGGGCCGCAGCAGCACGCTGCGGCAGACCTCCGCCATGCGGCTGTCCTCCCCCGCCATGGCCCGCAGCAGCACATCCAGCCGCAGATCATCCACAAGTGAATCATTTTTCAACCCGCCGGTCTCCGTATCCTGTGCCCCAAACAACAAATCAAACTCCATGCCCAATCCGCTCCCTGACCGCCTGATACGTCAGGCGGTATTTTTCCACCAGAGCCTCCACATGCGCGTGGGTTTCCGCGGGGGCCCGCACCACCCGGTACAGCCGTTCGTGGCTGCCCGGCGCCACCTGTGCCACCATGCTGACCATCGTGTCCGCAAGGGTCCCGGCATTGTGCGTCACGCAAAACACGCGCGCGCCCCCCGCGGTCAACGTTGCCAGAACCCGATCGGCCATGTCCTGCGCGTCCTGCGCGGTGGTGGAGGAAAACATCTCGTTGAGCAGCACAACGCTTCCCTTCCCGGCGTTTGTCAGGATGGGCTTCAGCTTTCGAAGCTCCTCTTTCAGCCGCCCCTGCCGGGCCTCGCCTTCTTCCGCTTCGCTGAAATGCGAGTAAAACCCCCTAAACAGCGGCAGCTCTGCCTGTTTGCAGGGTACGGGAAGGCCCAGGGCCGCCAGCACCGCGGTTTGCCCCAGCGCGCGGAGGAACGTAGTCTTGCCGGAATGGTTTGCGCCCGTTACGATCACCCCGCGCTCCCCCGGCAGCAGCAGACAGTCGCTGGGCACAACGGTGGTGTTTGTCTGCAAGGCCAAATCCATGTCATACATACCTGCGATCCGCAGCGTATCATCCCCGGTCACGATCGGATAGTCAAAGGGCAGTCCGCTTTTGCGCAGGGCATTTGCCGTATCCAGAAAGCTTTCATAAAAACGCAGCTCTTCGAGGAAGCGGCGGATAAAGTCCGCCGGGATATCCAGGATCTCCCCGGCCGCCCGGTGCAGCAAGGCAAACGCCGCGGGGTGGCGCTTTTCCAGAATACCGGCTACCAAAAGTCCCAGCGGTCCAAAGGCCAGCTCGCCGAACAGGCGGATTTCACGCATAGGCAACGGCTCCGTTCCGGCTTCCGGCGGGCCGGTTAAATCGGCGCGGGTCTGTGCCGCAAAATCCACGCTTTGCGCGTCGTTGCAGACGATCACCCTGCCCTTGCGCACGCGCAGTGAAAAGCTGATCGCCGCGGTTGCGGTCTTCGCCTGCCGCGAAAGCGTCTCCATTTGCCGGTACAGCGGCTGGGCGGCATAGGCGCGCACCGCCTCCACAAACGCCATAAGCCCCTCCGAAGCGAGCTCCACCCCGGCCGCGCCCGCAAGCAGAGCCGCTACGGCATCGCAGTAGGCCACGGCCCCGTCCACGGTATACTGATCCGCCTGCGCCCTGCTGTGCACCGTTCGGCCGTCGGCCATTGTCCGCATGGCGCCTTCCACAGCGCGGCAGAAGCCCAGAAACAAGGCTGAAATTTCCTCCCGCTCCAGCGCGCGCATCACCGCCTGCCGGTAGCAAACGGTATCCCTGTCGGCGGCCAGCGCATAGTATACGCGGCGCTGCTCGGGCTTATTGCCCGGTAAAACGGCATCCAGCATCGAATCCAAACCAATATCCGCAAAGAACAAAGGAGTTTCCGGCTGGTTTGTCAAATGGTTTGGCTGTGAGGAAAAGGTTTTATTGCCGCGCGTAACAACCTGCGCAGCGCCGCCCGGCCGGCGGGCGCGAAAGGTGAGCCACGGGCAGTTTTTCGCCTGTGCTTCCTGCGCGGGAGAGGGAAACAGAATGGAATAATACGGCATACGCCTCGCCTCCATAACAGTTTACCCAAACACCATAAACCCTGCCGCAGGGACAGTGTCAAGCGGTTGCGTGTTTATTTTTTACTGACCGATACCGGGAGGGAATCGCATGGAATTGAAAATCGGAGAATTTGCCGCGTTTTGCAATCTGTCGGTGCGCGCGCTGCGCCTGTACGACCGGATGGCGCTTGTCAAGCCCGTACGTGTTGACCCGGATACGGGATACCGGTACTACGAACCGGAGCAGCTCCAAGCCGTCAACGCGGTCATCAGCTACAAGAAGGTCGGTTTCTCCCTTACAGAGATCAGGGAACTGCTTTCACCCGCCATCACCTCCGCCGAGCTGGTGAAAAAGCTGACGGACAAGCTGAAGCAAAACAGCAAAAACGCGGACATCAGCCGTTATCACAACGAAAGCATCCGCAGTATGCTGGAGGCCTATCAGGCAGGAGAACGCCCGGAAAGCGATCAGGAAGCGGCGCTGCGCCTGTCCCGTATCGCGTGTTTGGAAAACGACAGTCTGGAGCACGAGTTTTCCCAGATCATGTGGTTATAGAAACCATCCCGCGAAATTCTATTCTTTTTCGACCCGGACCGGCTGTGTGACATCCAACACCGAATCGGCCTGCACAAGCGCAAGGATGCGCGCCGCGTCCTCCTCCGCTGCCAGTACGGGGCGGAAATCATTTTCCGGCGCGCTGCCGGAGGTGAGCACGGGGATCAGCTCCAGCGTAACGCCGAGGTAGTGCCCGGCATCATCAAAGCGCAGGGTGGCCTGCACAAGCAGCGCGTCAAACGTTTCTAATTCCTGCGTGCCGCCAAACACCAGGTTGCCCAGGCTGTAGAGCACGGCACAGCCATCCAGGTTCTGCAGGCCCTGCACCACATGCGGATGCGTGCCCACCACGATATCCGCGCCGCTGTTGGCGGCATACTGCGCCATACGTTCCTGTTTTTTACTGTGTGCCGGGCTGTATTCCGTGCCCCAGTGGCAGGAGTAGATCACCGCATTACAGCCCCTATCCTTCAGCTCCTGAATTTCACGGTAGATATACGCCTTGTTTTCCTCATAAAACACCGTTTCCCGGCAGCCGCCGAAGCCGATTTTGATACCGCCGCAGTCCCACACAAACAGGTTGCCGTATCCGCAGTACTCGATACCCGCGTCTGCCAGCGCCGCCTTTGTGCTCTCTTCCCCGCTCCGGTTATAATCCACATAGTGGTTGTTGGCGATGTTCACACCCTCCACGCCCTCATCCGCCAGCATAAGCGCATACGCCGTTTTACCGCGGAAGGTGTGCTGCTTTTTGCTGTTATGCCCCTGATTGCCGTCCTGCAGCACGCACTCCAGATTGAGCAGCGTAAAATCATCAGCCTGAAACAGCGGCCGGAGATTGGCAAAGCACCAGTCCATCCCATGCCGCGCAACGCAATCATCAAAATTTCCGGGCGTATCCACCCATTCCTCCCGCGTGCCCAGCACACAGTCGCCGCCAAAGGTCAGCGTGATCTCCGTATCGGCCGCCGCCGCCGTGGAAAGCAGCATAAAAACAATCATCCAGCATAAAATCCTTCGCATGGCGCACCCTCCGTTCTTTATAGTAAGACGTCCAATGGAAGGATTTGGTTTACATGTTTGCCTGTTTTTCAGAAATTTTTGGCAAAATACGGGGCACGGAAACCAAACGCACCTGTGAATCGTCTTTGTTACAAGGAACACTGTGATGTTTTTCGGAAGAAGCGGCCAAAGTACGGCTGTAATTCTTCCGGTGCACGAAGGAGGAAACCGAAACCATGCATATCCTTTTCAAATTGAAAGCCAACTCCTTGAAAGCCATCCTGCCGACCCTTCTGACATTGATCATCCTGACCGCCGCACCCGGCGGCGCATTGGCCGATGACGGTTCTGTAACCCTGGAAACGCTCCGGCAAACTGCGCCCGCACGCGTCACCTTCACCATCGACGGCACGGTCTACGATGTGCCCGTTATCCTGCCGCAGGCTGATACCCTGCCGATTCTGCTGTGTCGAAGCGCGGTATTCAACACCGCTGACCTGCGGGAGCGATACCCGATGGAAGGCAATCCCAGCAACATGACGCGGATCGCCGACGCCTATTGGAACCATGCGGATTCCACGCTCATCAGTTATGACGCGGGACAAGCCACCCTGCTGTTCGGCACTACCGATTCCAGCACGCGCGCCAGCTTGCCTATCGGGGCAGCACCGCCCGAAAACGATCTGACAACGAACGATCTGCTGAATCTCATATACGCCCGTATCGCCGAGTTTCAGGGAGATACTTCGGCTGATCTGCGCGTATACCGCGCCGTGGCCATGAGCGGCCTGTACCACACGAAAAGCGAGCGCTTCACCGCAACGGATGGATCCGGCGTAAGCTACCGGATGCAGGTGATCGACGAAACCAAGCCCGTTTCCGGGAAATCCAAAGGAATATGGAATATGGAGTTCACCCAGTATCTTCACAACATTCCCATATTTCCGAACTGCTATTCCATCACCCACGAGCTCACGCCGGAAAACGAGTACCGCCCCAATCCCATCTGCATCAACGGACGATTTCTGGATGAGACCACCCTGGCAATAGGCGTGGGCTATGTAAGGGAACGGGAAATGCTCTCTCCGGATACGGCGCTCGCTCCGTTTTCCGCAGTGGCCGCTGCCATTGAGGAGCGCATCCAAAGCGGGCAGCTGAAGAACATCTTTCAGCTCTCACTGGGTTACACCGTTTTCCTCCCCGACGACTCCGATCTGGACGCGATCCGGGATCACAGCCCGGAGGTGGACTATCTGCTGCTGCCCACCTGGCAGATTTGCGGATACGATTTGAAGGACGAATACTACCGCTATTACCAGGGCAACACTGTGCCCGATGAACAGACCGTGATGCAAAACCTGGACGGCAAATTCGAGCTGAGGCTGGATGCCGTTACCGCCGAGCCCATAGAGCACCTTCTGGTGGATTTATCCGCCTACACACAGTAGCACAAAAAGAGTATCCGGCAACGGGCGGCGCTCAAAACGCCGCCCGTTGCCATTTGATTTCC
Source organism: Candidatus Limiplasma sp. (assembly GCA_963664595.2). Classification (GTDB taxonomy): domain Bacteria; phylum Bacillota; class Clostridia; order Christensenellales; family Aristaeellaceae; genus CAXXOK01. The sequence continues at coordinate 417,438 of CAXXOK010000011.1, forward strand.
CTTGCCTGTTTTCTTTGCCGCAACACAGCGGCAGGGCTTTTTACAATCTTCCCGAAGTTTGTTGTAACAAAACCCGCATTGCCGCGTCTAACCTGTGAAACCGATGTGGAAAAGCGCTGTCTGCCCACACGTGAAAAAGCCAGAACGATCCCCCGGAAGGAGATGGACGGATGACGGACTACGAAACGGTGTACCGCCGCTATTTCGCCACCGTCTACCGCTATCTGCTTTCGCTGTGCCGCAACGCGCCGCAGGCGGAGGAGCTTACCCAGGCGACCTTCTTTGCCGCCCTGCAAAAGATCGATTCCTTCCGGGAGGACTGCGCTGTGGAAACATGGCTGATCGGCATCGCCCGCAACCGCTATTTTGACGCCTGCCGCAGGCAAAAACGCCAGGCCGACGCGCCCCCGGCCCAGGAAGCCCGCGCGCACGGCCCATCCCCCGAGGAGCTCTTCTTTCAGTCGGAGAACATCACCCGGTTTCACCAGCTGCTGCATGCGCTGCCCGAGCCCTACAAGGAGGTTTTTACGCTGCGCGTGTTCGGCGAGCTGCCCTATGCCGCCATCGCCAGGCTGTTTGCCAAAACCGAAAGCTGGGCGCGCGTCACCTACTACCGTGCCAAACAAACGCTGCTGTCGCAGCTCAGGGAGGAAACAAAACCATGACGAAAGATTGCGCCATCGCCCGCGACCTGATGCCCCCGGTGATTGACCAAATCGCCAGCGATGAAAGCCGGGCCTTTGTGGAACAGCACGTGGCCGCCTGCGAGCCCTGCGCGCAGGTATATGCCGATATGCAAAGCGAAATCCAGACGGTAACCCCCGGCGCGGCCGCGGACAGCGCCCTGTCCTTCAAGGCCGCCATGGGGCAGCTGCGCAAAACCATGGGCTGGCGGCGGCTGAAAACCACCGTCCTGGCCGTTGTGCTGGTGTTTGCGCTCCTCATCGGGGGCTACGGCGGATATTACTATCTGTGCGTATACAGCGCGTATACCGATGTCCGGGCGCTGCCGCTGGACGTATATAAGGTAAGCGTCTATCGGGGCAGCAACGGCGTCGCCTACGGTGCAACCTCCTTTTCCAAATACTACACCACCAACGGATCGATGATCCTCCGGGAAGACGATGGCGATATCCTGTACATTTACTGGACGGCCCCCTACATCCTGATCGAACGAAGCCGCACTCCCTTCCCCAATCCCCAGTACGGCATACGGATGACCATCACGCAGGACGGCAATCTGACCTTTGGCGATACCGTGATTCAGGAAATCCGGCAGGGCAAGCCGGACGATTACCGGGTGGTGTACCGGGCGGGCGACGAGCTGGAGCCGATGGACCCTGTTGTGGACGAGTATCTGCAAAAGGAACAAACCTACTTCAACCAGTACATGGAAGCGCAGCAGGAAAACGAAGAAACCGCCGGGCCGGATGAAGCTGCCGCCGAATAACTGCATTTTACCCAATGCCAAAGAGCCGTCCCCTTGTGGAACGGCTCTTCATTCTGTCAAAAAAGAAGGGTCCAGGGCTGAAAGTCCTGGTCAGGGTGCAGGGGTGAAACCCTTGCCGGGGATTGGGGTGGAACCCCAAAGGCTTGCGTTATAACAAAGGGGTAAGCAAGCGAACAGCGCCCAAGGCGCTATAAAGCGAGCGGCGATAACGACCCGAAGAGATTCTTTGACAGGCTGAGCCGTCCCCTTGTGGAACGGCTCTTTCAGGCTGTCAAAAAAGAAGGGCCCAGGGCTGAAAGTCCTGGTCAGAGTGCAGGGGTGAAACCCTTGCCGGGAACTGGGGTGGAACCCCAAAGGCTTACGTTATAACAAAGGATAAAGCGAGCGAACAGCGCCCAAGGCGCTATGAAGCGAGCGGCGATAACGACCCGAAGAGGTATTATGACAGGCTGAAAGAGCCGTCCCCTTGTGAAACGGCTCTTTTGGGATAAGGAAAAGGTTTCCCTCACCGCGCCAGCTCGTACTCCATGGCATCGGAATCCACAATAAACTTGCCTGTAGCGGCGTCCATGCGCACATCGTAGGTCAGTCCATAGCGGCTGTAGCACTCCGGCTGCAGCACCATATCCCGGGTGGGTTCCTCCAGCCCGACGGATTGGGCGTCCCGCTCGTTTTTCTCGTCAAACCCGAGGATCTCCCATTCCGGCACCAGCACGAAGCGGGCGTCAAGATTGAAATAATTATCCTTCATGTTATCTGAAAAAAACACGTCCCCCTTCACGAGCTTCACCGAATAGCCCAGGGTGAGCTGATAAACGCTTTTCAGCTTTCCTTCCCGGATTCTGTTTTGCAGCGCCTGCACCAGCGCATCATAGGAAAGCAGCGGCGCGTCGTCGTTCAGGATCTGAATTTCTTTCACAGCCATTATAACAATGTTGAAGTTCTTCTCATCCAGATAATTCACATACAGATGGATCGGCGAATACCAGTACTGGGTGTTCTCCGGTGTCAGATAGCTGCCGTACGGCAGGTAATTGTCCAGAATGCGCACACCGTGCATGTATTGCGCCAGCTCCAGCCCCCATGCCCCTTTCCCGGCGTTTTTCACCGGTTGCTTCTCATCAATGGCATACTCCGTCCAGCCATCGGGGGTTTTGATCCGTTTCATCTGGTACAGCCCCGTTAGCGCGTTTGCCTTGATCACGCGGAAATCCGGCTCTGTGTCGCAGTGAAAGCGTTCCACATTCTCCGCGATGAACGCCATGATCTCCTCCGGTGTTACATCGTTATCCGAGGGCGTTGCACCAAGAGGCATAATGTCGCGGCCGGTGATGTCCACCCGGCCGCTCAGCCGGTGGTTTTTCTCCTCCGCGTACAGCTGCAAGCCAACCACGCCCGGATGATCGTCTTCCAGCATCGATTTGAGCTCCCCTTTGCTGTATTCCTGGCTGTAAAAATCCGGAAAGGGATACACATCGTGCAGGCCAGTGGTATCAAACATGGCCCGCTGCACCAGCACCACCGGCATCGTGTCGGCAGCCGGAACGTAAATCGGCGCGTCGATCTCCACCGTACGGTTGTCGTTTGTGGTCACGGTCATTTGCAGCCGGTCGGGCATTTGTTGTTTCAGCTCCGACAGGGTAATCTGCTCCATACGGGTACTTTGCGCATAGGCGCTGCCCCACAGGCAGAGAACACAGATGAAAAGGATTGTGGCCTTTTTCATTTTCATTCCTCTTCCGTACTGTTTCATTATATCAGCGCCCGGCTTGCGCAACGCGGAAACCGGGCGCGTTTTGTTCGTCAGCGGATCCGTACCGCCTGGGCCATATCCAGCTCGCCGTCTATCTCCGGGGCCAGATACATGGGCTCGGGGTAGGTTTCCGCATAGGGGAAGGTATACCAGGCCTGTGTGTTGCTCACGCCGCCGCAGCCGTGGAAGCCGTCCATGCCGTCAAACACATAGTCTCCGGTTTCGTCCACCAGCCGCATGCTTATCATTTCGCCGCCGCAGACCTCCACCGCGTCGTAATCCCAGTACTTGACGCCGTTTTCATAGTAGCCGTCCCCGTTTTCGGCAAGGTAGGCCGCCAGCACTTCGGGCTTGATCTCCCAATCCAGCGTGATATAAAGCTGGAGGGGGCTGTAGACCACCTGACCGGCTTTGGCGCTCCACTTTGCGCCAACCGTTAGATACTCCGGATGCGTTACGGTGACCTGATCATGGCCGGAGCAATCGAGATTGAAGGAAATCAAGCCCGCTTCGGGTTTTTCCAGCTCGCCGGTCTCCTCATCATACGTAAGCGTATCGTATGCCTGCGGCCTGCCGATGGGCAGCGCGATCTCCACGTTTTTGCCATCCAGATACAGATCGTTCTGGTCCAGCCGGAGCATAAAGTAGTACAGTATTTCTCCGTTTTCCGCGCCCGGCAGATCCTGTGTGATTGACATGTTGGGCATGCTCACATAGCGGCCGTCAATCCACAGGCCGTCCAGCCACAGACTGGCGTCCAGCGCGTTTATCCGGTCATAGTCGTCGTCCGTCAGGTAGCGCTCACCGCTGATTTCATCCGCCTCGCCCAGGGGTTCGGCAGCCGTCATATCGCGGACGCCGCACAGGATATACAGCGACATCCCATCGTAGGCCGCCTCCTTGACGGTGATTTCCGCATCGCCCACCGTTTCCCCGGCCAGGTTGTACCGGGTGATCGAGGCCGCGTTCTGCGGGATCTCCCCCATGGTAACATCAAACAGGTTCTGGGCCAGCAGGGTGGCGGCCGCGGCGACCGTTGCCACCAGCACGATAGCGGCCAGCACAATATACATCGTGCGTCGTTTGTTGATTTTCAGTTTCACAGGCTCCTCCTTTGCCCCTTGGGCATGCTCGAGCTGTGCAAGGGTATCGCGGATCGCTTGTCCGAAACGCGGCGAGGCCGGCGGCACGGCGGCACGCAGCACCCGGTTGAACTCACGTTTCTTCATAATGAATCCCCCCCAGCAATTCAGCGTTGTATTCCTTGGCTTTTTGCAGGCATGTGCGCGCGCTGCGCAGCCTGCTTTTCACGGTTCCGACGGGGACATGCAGCATTTGGGCAATCTCCCGTACGCGGTAGCCTTCCAGATGGTGCAGCACAACCACCAGGCGGTGCTCAGGGTTTAAGTATTGCAGAATTTCCACCACGGAATACGCGCTGTGATCCCCGGCGACAAAGGCCATGGGCTCGTCCTCCAGCGGAACGCAGCGCTGCTTTTGCCGCCTGCGCAGCATATCCCGGCACACGTTGGTAAGTATCTGCACCATCCAGCTTTTAAAGGCTTTGTCACTTCGCAGGGTATCGCGGTTCTGCCATGCCCGTGTCAGCGCCTCCTGCACGGCATCGGCGCTGTCCTCCTGGTTGCTGAGCATGGACCAGCTCACATGGTAGAGCAGGCCCTCGTAGAGCAGAACGTTTTTTTCAAAGGTCTGAATATCCACCGTATCCCTCCTTGGGTTGGGAACTTTGCGCAAGCCCCGGTAAGGGGGTCATATACTAAGTCGCAGAAAAGCGGAAAAAGGATTGCCCTGTGAAATATTTCCCGCGGCATGGGCCGATTCCGGTACGGGAAACCCCATGGATAGAGCGTACCACAAATACGCCGCTTCTGTTACCCGCGCAGCAAAAAACCCCCGGCACAGCCGGGGGCGATGAAAAGGATTGATTTTTTATCAGTCGTTCAGGTGGAAGGCCACGTCGATATCGTCCACCTCTTCGGGCGTAATGTGCACCACGGGGCCGATGCTTTGCGCCAGCAGGATGGAGTGCGCGGTAGCCTCGGTTACCTCCAGCCGGTCAAAGGCGTTGAGCAGGCTGTTGCCGGTCGCCAGAATCTGGTTGTTTTCGCAGATCAGCACGGGCGTCTTGGGCGAGAACATGGCGGCCACCTCATCCTGCTTGAGGTAGATGGAGGAAAACGGCACCTTTTGAATCTGGCGCAGCATGATATAGCTTTCGGGAATGGTGCGGGGATCAAATTCCGCGTCGGTCACGGCAAAGGCCATGGCGTGGGGCGGGTTGGCGCCGAGCACGGAATGGATGTCGGGATGCAATTCATAAATCTTCTGGTGCAGCTTCACCGAGCGTGAAGGGGTTTTCCCCTGCTCCTTCATGCCGTTTTTGATCAGCACCAGGTCGCCTTCCTCCATATAGTCGCGGTCCAGCCCGTACGGCGTGATGATGAAGCTGCCGTCGGACAGGCGCACGGAGTAGGTGCCCTGCGTGCTGACAAACAGGTGCTGGGCATACGAGCGGCGGATGAGGGTGATCATATCGCGGCGGGCTTCGCATTCCTCAGAGCTGTGCTTGTTGGGTACAAACTCATCCATGGTCAGGTGGTCGCGCGTGGCGGTGAGGTTGACCTCGTTTTCCTTCAGCGCTTTGGGCGTGCCCAGAGAGCGGGCGTAGGTATCCAGGTTGGCGGTGGTCTCCAGCGTTTCAAACTTCATAAACGCGTGGAACAAATCCTCCGCGCCGATGACCACGCCGTGGTTTTCCATCACGACGATATCATAGCCCTTTTCAAACTCTGCCGCGATGTTGTCGCCCAGCTTCTGCGAGCCCGGCACGGCATACGCCGCCATGGTAATGTTGCCAAGCGTGCGCCATGCATTGGCCACCAGCCGCGTATCCGGCAGCACACGGGCCAGCGAAAACGCCACCAGGGCAGGCGGATGCGCGTGCAGCACGGCCCGCAGATCGGGCCTTTTTTGATAAACGGTCGCATGGAAGGGCAGCTCCACTGAGGGCTTGTGCGGCCCCAGCACCGTGCCATCCGGCTTTACACAGCACATATCGTGCCGGGTCAGCGTGCCTTTATCGATGCCGGAGGGGGTAATCCAAATATCCCCGTTGTCGTCTAAAATGCTCAGATTCCCGCCCGACGTGGTGGTCAGCCCGCCCCGATAAATGCGGTTCATCATCAGCACCAGTTGGTCGGCCGGATGCAGCAGCTCAAATTCCATGGTACCATCTCCTCACTCTTCTTGTCCTGGGATGTATCATCCGGGCAATTCCCGGCCAATCAGGCTTGATGGTCGTGTTTTTTGCCGTTTGTCCCATCCCGTGACATGTAGGGATACGAGGAAAAAGTGGGAGTTCCTGCTAACGATGGCCTCTTTGCAGTAATAAAGATTGTTCGTGAGAATTCCACATTATGAATTGTGGCATGCCCTGTACGCAAAGGAAAGATCCAAGTTATATTTTAATCGCGGTTTCGTGCATAATACGGGATTTATCCATTGTGTCCCAAGATTCTTAGCATGGAAATCAGGCAGTACGAAAGAATCGACGAGATGGAGGAATGGGCGGCTTACGCTGATTCTTGCGATCAGCTTCTCATACTTTCGTTCTTGGGTAGCAATTCGCAGTGGCTATTTTCTACACGGTGAACAAGATCAGCAAACCGATGCCGCTTTAAAGGAAATATTAGCCATAAGACAGAATTACATGAGTAAAAAATCACAAAGGAGAGAAAACAATGAAACCTAATATCAAGAAATTAATCTCGCTAGTTATTATTCTTATTCTATTATCTATACCAGTGCTAGAAGTCGCTACAACAGCATCTTCATATACTTCTGCAAGAAATACGATTTCAAATATATCCGCAGGTATGTTTATTAGCTGGATAATAGGGATTATTTTAACACTATTTATCTTCTATCTAATTATCAAAGCTGCTGTAAAAAATGCGATTTTGGAAGTATTACAGAAAACTGACAATTTTTCCATACCCGCGAAAGACATTTCTTTCGATAAAAATGTTACAGTTGAGAACATCAAAAAGTATATGACTAGCAGATATGCGTATTATGACAGACAGGAGGGTACTGACACCAAAGATAACTACACTTCAAAAGTCTGGGAAGAAACAGCAAATTATTTCGGAATATCTGAAGAAATAGTTTCAAAACTTCTCGAAGAAGATAGGAAATAATTAATTCTGCATTATAAACCGATAGTGGTGAATTGTCCTTATCTTTGTGGAGTAAAATGCTAGAACATAGAAATTGCTATAGTAAGAGCACCTTCTATTAATATAACAAAAACAACCAGAAGCTCGGTATAAAATATACCGTCCTCTGGTTGTTTTTTGGTAGTTATTATTTCCCCACCATTTCCTTCGCCACTTCCACCACATGCTCCGCGGTAATCCCGAACTCCTTGAACAGGATTCCGGCGGGGGCGGAAGCGCCGTAGTGATCCACGCACACGGTGGCGCCATCCAGACCGGTGAACTGGTACCAGGGCATGGAGCGGGCCGCTTCCATGGCGATGCGGGCGCGCACGGCGTTGGGCAGCACGGCCTCCTTATACTCGGCGGGCTGCTCGTTAAACAGCTCGATGCTGGGCATGGAGATGACGCGCGCGTCAATGCCGCTTTCCCACAGGGTTTGCTGGGCTTCCATCAGCGGTTCCACTTCGCTGCCGCTGCCCATCAGCAATAGCTGCGGGACGCTCTTTTTGCTGTCGGACAGGATGTAGCCGCCCTTGCAGGCTACATCGCCGCTGCCCTTTTGCAGCTTCAGGTTTTGGCGGGTCAGCACCAGGCACACGGGCTTGCCGCCGGTCAGGGCCGTCAGCCATCCGGCGGCGGTTTCGGGGCCGTCGGCCGGGCGGAACACGGTCAGCTCCGGAATGGCGCGCAGACCGGCCAGCTGCTCGATAGGCTGGTGGGTGGGGCCATCCTCGCCGACGCCGATGGAATCATGCGTGAGCACGTAGGTCACGGGCAGATGCATCATGGCGGAGAGGCGGATGGCATACTTCATGTAATCGGAGAACACGAAGAACGTCGCGCAGTACACGCGCAGGCCGCCGTGCAGCGCCATGCCGTTGGAGATCGCGCCCATGGCATGCTCGCGCACGCCGAAGTGCAGGTTGCGCCCCGCGCGGTTTTCGGCGCTGTAGTCGCCGCCGTCCTTGATGAGGGTCTTGGTGGAGGGGGCCAGGTCGGCCGAGCCGCCGACCAGATTGGGCAGCAGCTTCGCCAGCCGGTTGATTACGGTGTAGGAGGTGTTGCGGGTGGCTATGCTCTCCGGGAACTCCCAGAAATCCGGCGTGGCGGCGACATCCACGGGCAGCTCCTTGCTGAACCACTGCGCCCATTCCTTGGCCAGATCGGCGTATTCCTTCTGATAGTCTTCAAACAGCTTGTTCCACGCGGCTTCCTGCTCCGCGCCCTGTTTGGCGGCCTCTGCAAAGTGGTTGTATACCTCCGGCAGCACCGAGAAGCTCTCCGCGGGCATGCCGAGCTCCGCCTTGGTAGCAGCCAGGTTATCCGCGCCAAGCGGTTCGCCGTGCGCGCCCGCCGTGCCGGCCTTGGCCGGGCAGCCGTAGCCGATGGTCGTGGGCACCACGATCAGCGAGGGGCGGTCGTCCGCCTTGGCGGCATCCAGCGCCTTGCGGATCTGGGCGACGTCGTTGCCGTTATCCACGCGCTGCACGTGCCAGCCGTAGGCCTTGAAGCGCGCGGCGACATCCTCTTTCATGGCGATGTCGGTGCAGCCCTCGATGGAGATTTCGTTATCATCATAGAGCAAAACCAGCTTGCCCAGCTTCAGCGTACCGGCCAGCGAGCAGGCCTCGGACGAAATGCCTTCCATCATGCAGCCGTCGCCGCAAAACGCATAGGTATAGTGGTCGATCATCGGATAGCCGTCACGGTTGAACTTCGCGGCGAGCATGGTTTCGGCAATCGCAAACCCTACGGCGTTGGCAATGCCCTGGCCCAGCGGGCCGGTGGTGGTTTCCACGCCCACGGTCATGCCATATTCGGGATGGCCGGGGGTTTTGGAGCCCCACTGGCGGAAACGCTTGATTTCCTCCATGGGTAAGCCGTACCCAAACAGGTGCAACAGCGAATATAAAAGCGCGCTCGCATGCCCGGAGGACAACACAAAACGGTCCCGGTTGATCCACGCGGGGTCGGCGGGATTGTGTTTCATCACCTCCGCCCACAGTGCGTACGCCATGGGCGCCATGCCCATCGGTGCACCGGGGTGGCCGCTGTTGGCCTGCTGGACCATATCAGCGGATAAAACGCGGATCGTGTTGATTGATTTTTCCTGAATGTTCATATTCGCAGTTCCTCCTCATCAAGCTTGCCTATTCTACCGTGCAGGGGTTCCGGTTCCATCTTCCCTGCCACGCCTTGCGAAATCTTTTCGCGCCACCCACAATAGTACCGTATTTGCCGCGAATGATCAAGATAAGACGCCAGATTCCTTGAAAAAGTGTACCGTTTCCGTATCAATGTATACCTTTGTGGGCTCGGATGGCTTATCAATTTTCGAACAGCTTTTCAGCCAGCTGAAAGGTCTGTCCGTCATACAGCACAAGGGTTACCGCCAGCTCCTGTCCGCGCAGGAACAATCGGATTTCCTCCATGGCCGTTTGCAGGGCCTTCTCCTTTGGATATCCGTAAATGCCCGAGGAGATCAGCGGAAACGAAACGCTGGTCAGGCCGCTGTCCGCAGCCAGCGCAAGCGCGCTGCGGTAGCAGGAACGCAGCGCCTTTTCCTCGCCCTGATCCCCGCCGCGCCACACCGGCCCCACCGCGTGGATTACAAACCGCGCGGGCAGAGCAAAACCGGGCGTAATCACAGCCCCGCCCTCGGGACAAAACCCGATGGCCTCGCACGCCGCCCGCATCCGCTCAGTTCCTGCGGCCTCAAAAATCGCGCCGCAGACGCCGCCCCCCGGCAGCAGGCGGCTGTTGGCCGCGTTGACGATCGCGTCGGTTTGCATGGTAACGATGGAACCCTGATGAATCGTAAACGGCATTCCAATCCCCCTCCGGTTTGTGCGGCGTCCTGCGTGAAAACGTCATGGCCATTCAGGCACAGGATCAGACCCGGGTCCCGGCGAAGCAGGCGTTCCCGGCCCCATCCCACGAAAATCCCGCGGCATCCGCATCGGTTCTTCCGCTGAGCCTGCCTTCCCGAAGCAATCCTGTTTTACACGACGCCCTGTACATTCGTCCGGAAAGGAAGCGTTTCCTGCTATTTACAACCGGTAGGTCTTTCTACTATAATAATGGCACAGGTTTATCATGAAAGCATATTGGCAAAAAGCGGCGCTATGCCGCCCTCCCTGTTTTATTTCCTTTTCCGGAAGATCAGGAGTAAGCACTGCCCCTACCCGCTGCGGATCCGGCACGCTTCACCAGCTGTTTTATCGATCCGAAAACCGCTGAACAGCCCCTGAAATTTATCTGTACGCCGTCATGGAACCTTTGCTTTCCAAGCCGGGCCGACACCCGGGCGGCAAAAGCAACTGGACTTCGCCTTCCCCTCACGCGCATCACGATGTAGTATTAGTATATTTTATGTCCCAGAAACTCCACATTTTTGTTGACAAATTGAAAAAGCCATGCTAAAGTGCTGTATATCGGTATACTGGTATACACATTCACAAGAAAGTAAGCGTAAATAGCAGGGTAGAAGCACTGAATCATGAAAGCAATTGTTAAGTTTACTGACGGGGTTCATGGCTACGGCATGCGGGAGGTTGTCAAACCCTCTCCCGCGGAAAACGAGCTGTTATTGGAAGTTAAAACCGTCGGCATCTGCGGAACGGATATCCATATCATCCGGGACGAATATCCCCACAGCCTGCCCGTAACCCTGGGCCACGAGTATGTGGCAACCGTTGTGCAGGCCGGAAGCGAAACCGAGGGCTTTCAGGTTGGCGATACGGTGGTTTCCCTGGCCTGCGCGTATACCTGCCAGGCCTGCCGGTACTGTGAGGCCGGATTGGATATGATGTGCCCCGAGCGGCGTTCCATCGGCTCCTGGCGCAACGGGGCCATGTGCAAATACCTGGTGGTGCCCGCGCGCAGCTGTTTTAAGGTAAACAAAGCGCCGGCCGACGAAATGGCATTGTACGAGCCTGCCGCCTGCTGCGTGCGCGCGGTGCACGAGATCGGCGAGGTAACGGACGGCGATACCGTGCTGATCAGCGGGGCCGGGCTGATGGGGCAGGTTTGCATGCAGCTGTGCCAAAAGGCCGGGGCCCGCACAGTGATGGCGGGGCTCCCCTCGGATGCCGAACGCCTTGCGCTGGCAAAATCGCTGGGATGCGACCAAACCGCGACCTCGCCCGAGGCAATTGCCGCGGCTCTGGACGCATTGGGCGAACCGGGCTTTTCCCTTTCGTTTGAGTGCGCGGCGGCGGCGCCCTCCCTGGCAAACTGCATCCGCTTTTCGGCCAAGCAGGGCCGCGTGGTGCAGGTGGGGCTGTACGGCCACAGCGTTGCGGTGGATCTGGACGGCGCGCTGTACAAGGAGCTTCGGCTGCTCACCAGCTTCGGCTCCAACCCATCGAGCTGGAGAAAAATGCTGGACCTGATCGACACGGTCAACCTCAAACCCTACATCACCCATATCCTGCCCCTCAGCGCCTGGGAACAGGCCTTTGCGGAGGTCGGCAGCGGCAAATACTACAAAGTGCTGATGACAATTGACGAGGAATAGGAATACAAGACATCATGAAAGAAAACCGCTATTTACAATGGCTGACCTCGGAAACGCCCACCGTGTACTGGCACGACAGCGCCCTTGTACCGGAGCTTGAGCAAGCGCTGGCAAACGGCGCGTGCGGGCTGACGACGAACCCCTTCCTGATTGCGGCCACGCTGAAAGCGCAGCCGGAATTCTGGCATTCCGTACTGCCGGGCGTTGCACAGAGCATTCAAGGCAATGAACGGGCGCAGGCATGGATTGCCCAAACGGCTTCCTACCTGGCCGATACGGTGCGCCCCCTGCGCGCCGGGGGCAACTACCGCGGCTATTGCTGCGCGCAGACCAACCCGGCCCGGCCCGGCGATGTGGAAGCGACCGTCGCCGCCGCCAAAATGTACGCCGCGTACGGCGACAATATCGTAGTCAAGGTGCCCGCCACGCGTGCCGGTATCGAAGCGATGGAAGAATGCGCGGCCCTTGGGCTGAACGTTGCGGCAACGGTCAGCTTCACGGTTTCGCAGGTGCTTGCCGCAGGCGAGGCGGTGCGGCGCGGCCACGAGCGGGCCAAGCAGAACGGCATCAAGCCGGGCCTGGGCATCGCGGTGGTCATGGTCGGCCGTCTGGATGATTACCTGCGCGACGTGGCGCAGGATACCCGCGCAAGAGCAACCGAAACGGATATCCTCTGGGCGGGCACGGCGGCCATCAAGCGCGCCTACCGCATCTTCAAGGATAGAAACTACGCCTGCATGCTGATGCCGGCCGCGGGCCGCGGCGCATACCACATCACCCAGCTGGCAGGCGCGGACATGATTATGAGCATTTCGCCCGGCATTGCGCAGGCGCTCGAAAACGAAACTGATTATACCCGGCACATTGATGACGAGGTGGATCCCGCCATCCTCGCCCGCCTGATGGAAATGCCGGAATTTGTAAAAGCCTACGAGCCGGACGGCATGAAGCCTGATGAATTTATCACCTTCGGCCCCAGCAACCGGACGCTGGACCAGTTTGTGCAGTGCGGCTGGAACATCCTCAAAGGGCTTGCGTAACAAGCCTCGTTAACACCGTATTTTGGCATAAACCGAACGTTTATGCTGAAAAATATAAGGAGGTAAGTCTATGAAAAAACTGATCGCATTGGTTCTCTCCCTGGCCCTTATTCTCTTTAGCACAGCCGCGATGGCCGCGGTATGGCCCAACGGAACACCCACCGTGTACGTTGGCTACGGCGCCGGCGGCGGAACCGATACCGCGGTTCGCCCCATGGTTGCCGCCATGGCCGAGTATCTTGGCGAAAACATCAACGTGGTCAACATGGAAGGTGCAAACTCTTCCGTAGCGTGCGACTATGTCCTTTCCCAGCCGCATGACGGCTACACGATGTTTGCCACCGGCACCGGCGGGTTCTCGTCCTTCCCGGTCTACGGCTACTCCGATTCCAGCTGGCAGGATTGGATTTCCTTCCATCCGTATTCCGGCCCGGCAGTCGTGTTTGCCAATGTTGACTCCGGCATCACCACGGCCGACGCACTCTTCGACTATCTGGCCACGGGCGCGAACTTTGCCATCGGCGCGTTCGGCAACGGCCCCCACACCCAGTTTGAAGCCATCTGCGCCGCCAAGGGCGTTGCTTCCCCCAACTACGCACTGTTCGGCTCCTGCAACGATTCCGGCGTGGCCTGCATCGCGGGCGATGCCATGGTCGGCGCAGGCTCCCTGTCCGCAGTTATCGATTACATCAACGCGGGCAAGCTCTACCCCATCTTCGTGACGTGCGCCAATCCCTTTGACTTCACCGAAGCCGGTGTCATCGCGCCTTCCGTAACCACCGAAATCGCCGGCACCGACTCCATCCCCAGCCTCAACGAAACCTGGCCGATCATGATCCCGCGCGACACCCCCGCCGAAATCGTCACGGCGCTGACCGAAGCCTTCAACTATGCCCTGACCACCGATAAGGTTAAGGAATTCGCAGCCTCCAAGGGCTTCAACATCATCGGGCTGACCGGCGAAGCGGCCGACAAGTTCCTGGCCTATTCGATCTCCGGCTATTCCTGGACGATCTTCAACGCCGGCCTGGCGGACGGCAATCCCGCGGACCACGGCATCCCGACCCTGGCAGACTTCGACTGGGATACCCTGAAAGCCACGGTTCAGTAACATTCGCCTGGTGGATGACTCACTGTAGTGACAGGGCTATGCCTGCCTTCAGGCGGCAGGCGTAGCCCAAATCGAACAACATGAGGGCATCGGCGACAACACACAGTCTTCGGTGCCCTCTCTTCGCACAAGGAAAGGAGTGACTGCAATGGACGGCGGGAAAAAGAGAAGCGCAGCAACAAACACGGCCTTTGGCGCGCTTCTCGTAATCTTCAGCATCTACGTCATCGTCAGTTCGTTACAAATGAAATATTTCAGGCAGTTCATAGACGGCGCAGGGTTTTTCCCGCTGATTATCGGATGCGTGCTGCTGGGGCTTGGCGCGGTTCTTACCTTCATCGGGATCAACGCCGGTGGGTTTGCGGAGCTCAAGGAAGTGTTCACCGGCAGTTTTCTGCTGGCGTTCCTGAAGCATGAGAATACGGTACGCGTGGTAATTCTTGTGGCGCTGATGGCCGTGTATGTATTTATCCTCCTGGGCTGGATACCGTTTGTATGGGCGACCACCATTTATTTATTCGTTACCTTCCTCTATCTGAAAGCATTCCAGAAAAAATGGAACATTCCGGGATGGGTGCTTTCGCTGTTTACCTCCGTTTTGACTTCTTTTATTGTTTTTTATGCGTTCAAGCTGGGCTTGGGCCTCACGCTACCCTAAGGAGGATACCGAATTGAGTGAATTATCAAACCAACTCGGCTATTTCGTATCGGCCATCGGCAGCGCTTGGGGCGGTGCGAATATGCTGATCATTGCGGGCGCGGTTCTGCTGGGCCTGGTCGTGGGCGCGATCCCCGGCCTGACCGGCACCATGGCGCTGGCGCTTTTAATCAATATAACCTACGGCATGTCCAGGTCCGCGGCCGTTGCGTTTATGCTGGGCACCTACGTGGGCGCGGTGTCGGGCGGCCTGTTTTCGGCAGTCATGCTGAACATCCCGGGCACGCCAAACGCGGCGGCCACCGCACTGGACGGGTATCCGCTCGCCCTGCAGGGCAAGGGCGCCAAGGCGCGCTTCGGCGGCATTTTCGCGTCCATGCTGGGCACGCTGATCTCCTGCGTCATCATGATGCTGGCAACCCCTGTGATCTCCAACGTCGCGCTGAAATTCGGCAAGTGGGAGCTGTTCCTGCTGGCGGTTTTCGGCATCACCATCTGCGGCAACCTCACCCAGGACAGCACGCCGCTCAAGGGCTGGATCGGCGGTTTTCTGGGCTTCTTCTGCGCCATGATCGGCGTGGACGGCATCTACAACGGCGCCCGCTTCATCTGGATCCCCGAGCTCACCAGCGGCGTTACCCTGATCCCGGCGCTGATCGGCCTGTTCGGCATTGCCGAGGTGCTGTCCGTGCTGCAGGACCGTACGCCCATTAAGATCACCGATACCTCCGGTACGATGATCCCCAATAAAGAGGAAATGAAGGCCATCCTGAAGCCCGTGTTCCGCTCCAGCCTCATCGGCTGCGGCATCGGCGCCATCCCCGGCGCCGGCGAGGATATCGCGGCCTGGCTGTCCTATTCGGTAGGCAAGGCCAGGAGCAAAGCCAGGGAGCTGTTCGGCAAGGGAAGCTTCGAAGGCATTTCCTGCTCCGAAACCGCCAACAACGCCTGCATCCCCGGCGCAATGATCCCGATGCTGACGCTGGCCATCCCCGGCTCCACGCAGGCCGCCATGTTTTTGGCCGCAATGAACCTGCACGGCATTCAGCCCGGCCCGATGCTTACGCTGAAAGAGCCGACCTTTATGTACGTTGTCGGCCTGACCCTCGTGATCGCATCAATTTCCATGTTTATCATCGCGCTGTTTTTAACCAAGCCGATGACCAAGATCCTGCAGATCAACCGCAAGATCCTGATGCCCATCATTGTGGTACTCACGGTTGTGGGCGCGTACGCGTCCCGCTCCACACTGTTTGACGTGAAGCTGATGCTGGTATTCGGCGTAGTCGGCTTCCTGCTGCGCAAGGTAAAAATCCCCATGGCGCCCATCACGCTGGGCCTGATCCTCGGCGGCACCGCCGACACCAGCTTCCGGCAGGCCCTGTCGCTGGGCAACGGATCGATCATCCCGCTGCTTTCCCGCACCGTAGGCGATGTGCTGATTGTTGTCGTAGTCCTTACACTGATCTCCGGCGCGCTGAAAACCATCAAGGCGACGAAACAGGAAATCAAGAACAAAAACAATCCCGTGGAAAACTGATCAGGCGACTCAATATCACGACCGAAGCCTCCCGTTGGACCGGATTGCAGCAACGGCGTATTTCCTGCGGCCATGCATAAACTGAGAATACTCACAGAAAGAAGAATTACCATGAACGTAAAGGACAAAATGATTCTCGTAACCGGGGGCGCCGGTGGTTTAGGCAGCGCCATGGCGAGGGTACTGTGCGAAAACGGCGCGAAAGTGCTGCTGATGGATTTGGAAGCAACCCAGGAAAAGGGCGACGCCATTGCCGCCGAGCTGAAGGCTGCGGGCGGCGAGGCGTGGTTCCTCGGCTGCGACGTTACCTCCGAGCAGGACTGGGAAAAGGCCGTCGCCTTTGCCCTGCAAGTTGCCGGAAAGGTGGACGTGCTGGTCAACAACGCCGGTATCAACATCCGAAAGCCGGTAGAGGAAATGAGCATCGACGAATGGATGACCATGATGAAGGTTAATACCGGCTCCGCCTTCCTGGGCTGCAAATACGCCATCCCCGTAATGCGCAAGCAGGGCGGCGGCGTGATTATCAACACCTCGTCGGTGTGCGGCCTGGTCGGCCATAAATACACCACGGAAGCGTATACCGCCACCAAGGGCGCGATCACGATGCTGACCAAGGCGATTGCCTCCCGCTACGCCAAGGATAACATCCGCTGCAACTCCATCCACCCCTCCACCGTGGATACGCCTTTTATCCAGCTTCTGTTCAACGATCCCCAAAAGGGCGCGCAGAGCCGCGCGGAGCGCCTGGGCGAGGTGCCGCTGGGCCGGTTGGCTACCTCCGCCGATGTGGCCAACGCGGTGCTTTACCTCGCAAGCGAGGAAGCTTCCTTCATCAACGGCGTCGCGCTGCCCATCGACGGCGGTGTGACCTGTTACTGATAAATCGGAAATAATGAGTAGGAGATAATGCATTATGGAATTTAGCGAAAAGGAAATCTGCGGACTGAAAAAACGCGCAGCGCAATTGCGAAGCAATCTCATCGACATGATCCCCCCCGGAAAGGTCGGGCATCTGGGCGGCAGCTCTTCCATTATGGATGTTGTCGCGGCGCTCTACTTCAACACCATGCATGTGTATGACGATCCCAAGGATCCCCGCCGCGATCTGCTGGTGTTTTCCAAGGGGCATGCGGTGCTGGCGCAGTATGCCGCGTTTGTGGAGCTGGGCTATGTGGAGCGCGAGGCGCTTAAGTACGTAAAAACCCTGGAATGCACGCTGCAGGGACACCCGGACATGGATCACACGCCGGGCATCGAAGCCGTTACCGGCTCCCTGGGCCAGGGCCTGTCGGTTTGCCTGGGCATGGCGTTCGGCCTTCGCCTGGACAAAAAGGAAAACCGCGTGTACTGCATCGTGGGCGACGGCGAGCTGGCCGAGGGCCAGATCTGGGAAGCCGCCATGGCTGCCGCCTCTTACAAGATGGATAACCTCTGTGCCATCGTGGATGTGAACGGCGTGCAGGCGACCGACACCATCGACCAGGTGCTGGCCAATCCGGACCTGCAAAAAAAGTGGGAAGCGTTCGGCTGGAAAACCATCGAAATCGACGGCCACGATATGAAACAGATCCTCGCCGCGCTGGAAGAAGCCAAAACGGTCAAGGGGCAACCGACCGTGATTCTGGCCCATACCATCAAGGGCAAGGGCTTTACCTTTGCGGAAGGCAAGGCGGCCTTCCACAACGCCGCGTTGAATTGCGAGCAATATGATCAGGCCAAAGAGCTGGTCCGGAAAATGCTGGAGGAGGCGTAACAATGAAAACGAGTAATATGCGAAACGCGTATGGTCAGGCCCTGCTTGAGCTGGGCCGCTCCAACAGCAAGGTAGTTGCTTTGGAAGCCGATCTTGGAAAATCCACCATGTCCAATATTTTCGGCGCGGAGTTCCCCGAGCGCTATTTCCAGATGGGCATCGCGGAAGCCAACATGATTTCCACCTCCGCCGGGCTCGCGCTGACGGGATACGTGCCCTTCGCCAGCTCCTTTGCGGTGTTTGCCTCCGGCCGTCCCTACGACCAGATCCGCTCCTCCGTGGCCATTCCGCGCCTGAATGTGAAGATCTGCGGTTCCTCCGCAGGGCTGTCCGACTTCGGCGACGGCAAAACCCACCAGTCGGTTGACGATATCGCGCTGATGCGCGTTCTGCCCAATATGAAGGTGTTCTCCCCCGCGGACGCTCTGGAAACAACCAAAATCATGAAGGCCATGGCCGAGATCCCCGGCCCGTGCTACATCCGTGTCAACCGCAACGAGATCCCCGAGGTGACCAATCCCGACGAACCCTTTGAAGTCGGCAAGGTGAAAACCCTGCGCGACGGCAGCGACGCCGTGGTCTTTGCGACCGGCTACATGGTGTACCAGGCGCTGGAAGCGGCGGAAACGCTCCAGGCGGAAGGCATTTCCGTGAAGGTGGTCAACGTTGCCACGATCAAGCCCTTTGATGACGAGGGCGTGCTGGCCGCCGCCGCCGGGATGAAGGCCGCCGTTACCGTTGAGGAAGCGAGCATCTATGGCGGACTGGGTTCCGCAGTCTGCGAAACGCTGTGCACCGGGCCTGCCGCAAGCCGTATCCCCGTGGGCATCATCGGCATTCAGGATACCTTCGGCACCTGCGCCCAGAGCTACGAAGAGCTGCTGAAATACTATCACCTGATGCCCGAAGACATCGTTGCCAAGGTGAAAAGCCTGCTGTAATCCGTTACCCCACGCAAACGTTTGATTGGAGGAAATCATCATGAAAATCGGTTTTATCGGACTGGGTATCATGGGCAAGCCCATGGCCAAAAACCTTATCAAAGCTGGATATGATCTGGTCGTAAGCGACAAGTTCGCCAAAGACGCGGTCAAAGAGCTCGTCGCCGCGGGCGCGGCCGAGGCCGAAACCAACGCGCAGGCCGCCGCGCAGGCCGACGTGCTGATCACCATGGTACCCAACTCCCCGCAGGTGGAAGAAGCCCTCTTCGGGGAAAACGGCGCGGCGGAAACGCTCCGGCCGGGCAGCATCGTGCTGGATTGCTCATCCATCAATCCTGTCTCGTCCCGCGAGATCAGCGCCAGGCTGGCCCAAAAGGGCGTCGAGATGATGGACGCCCCGGTATCCGGCGGCGAACCCAAAGCCATCGACGGCACGCTGGCCTTTATGGTGGGCGGCAAGCCGGAAGTCTTTGAAAAAGTGAAGCCCCTTCTGGAAAAAATGGGCGCGTCCGTCGTGCTGTGCGGCGATATCGGCGCGGGCAACGTAACCAAGCTGTGCAACCAGATCGTGGTTGCGGTCAACATTGCCGCCGTTGCCGAAGCCATGACCCTTGGCCAGCAGTGCGGCGTGGAGCCGCAGAAAATTTTCGAAGCCATCAAGGGCGGCCTGGCCGGTTCCACAGTGATGAACGCCAAGGCGCCCATGATGATGGACCAGAACTTTAAGCCCGGCTTCCGCATCAACCTGCACATCAAGGACCTCAACAACGTGGTTGATGCCGCCGCCAAGTACGACAGCCCGATTCCGCTGACGCAGTCCGTGCTGGAAATGATGAAAATCCTCCGGCGCGACGAGGACGCGGGCTGCGACCACAGCGCGCTGGTAAAATACTACCAGAAGCTCACCGGCGAAGAACTGCATCACTGATCCGCAAGGACAGGAATATCCCCCTCCGCCGCGGTTGCAAACGCGCTCCGCGGACGGACAGTACCATGAACTTCCGCCTTCCTCCTTATACCGCGGAGCCGCAGGAGCCTCAGCCCTTCTGCGGCCCCGCCCGGCGGGCGGCCGCAGGGCGGAGCCCCCTTCCGGCGCGGCTGTGCCGCTATGCAGGCCCAGCCACAGCCAAAAGGCCCATACAAAGAAAATGCAGCGCAACAGCCCCGCAGATGGTACAATAGTTTGGCAGTGTCCAGTGTTTGGAACGGTATCTGACATTGTTCGGTGCTTCCTTCCCTGACAGGATCAATAAGATGAAAGTGTAAGATACTTATGTACGAATACAAACCCTTGCAAAACATGGCTTATGAGCGGCTGCGGGAGATGATCTACAACCGCGAGCTTAAGTTTGGCGTTATTTACAGCGAAACCCGGCTGGCGTCGGAGCTGAACATCTCGCGCACGCCCATCCGCGACGCGCTGAACCACCTGTACCGCGAGCGCTATATTGATATTCTCCCCAACCGCGGGTTTCAGCTCCATTCGCCGGATGAAAACGATGTCCACGAGGCCTATCACGTCCGCATGATGATTGAATGCTACTGCGGCGAAAAGCTTGCCTCCGATTGCCAGACACCGGAAGCACAAAAGACCCTTGATCAGATGCAGGAATGCCTCCATCTGCAAACCGCGCTGCTGGAAAGCGGCCACCGGGTAGATTTGCGCCAGTTCTGGCTTGTGGATCAGGAGTTTCATTTCGCCCCGCTCAACTATATGAATATCTCCGCCTTCAATCTCCAGTACGACACGTTTCTGCACATTTTTATGCCGCAGCACCTGAAAAGCGATTATATACAGGGCCGCAGCCAAAGCACCGTTGTGGAGCACCAGGGCATCATCCAAAGCCTGCGCTCGGGTGACATACAAAAAACACGCGATGCCATTCAGCATCATCTGAACACTTCCCTACAGCTTGCGCTCACCAACAACGACCCGCCCGCAAAGACCCCGTAACGGAACACCGGGCCATATCCGCCGTCCACTCCCGTTTATCAGCGGGGCGGCGGCTTTTTTATATAACAAAGCGGAACCCCTGCATCAACCCGCGTCTTTTCCCCGTGATCAGCGCCTGAAAGCCTTGCCATCGCAGCGCGATGCCGATGGTTTTTCTTTGCCGCTACGCAGAAACGATACGGGGATTTTTTTGCGCTTCTGTTTTTATTTGGTACGTAATTCATATTTTCGTCCGGCGGCGGCAGGTTATGTCCGCACAATTTCGTTCTATTAACGATAACAGCCGCAAACCCTTGTGGAAAAACGGCATTTGGGGCGGCATAGGTTCAATGGAGAATCGATCTTGCTGTCTGTCCTGACAGCTGTATAGTGAAGGAGCGTGAATATTACAATGAAACGATTCATCGTTTGCCTGTTGGTTCTTGGTTTGCTTTGCACCGGCGCATCCGGCGCATGGGCGCAGACCGTGATAACGGATTGTATCCCGGGGTTTAACCTGTCCGTGGTTACGGCGATACCCGGGGACCGGCTGCTGCTCTCGGGGAGTTTCCGCCAGAACGGAAACAGCCAGGCCGTGCTCTACAGCCTGGATGCGCAGGGACAGGTGCTCACACAGCTGCTGACAAACGCCGACGGCCGCCTCGTGTTTCATGAAACTACGGCGGCGGATGATGGCCGGATTTGGATTTGCAGCACCAAAGGCGGCAACGACTACTACTACGGGGTCGATGTAGTGCAGGACAATGCCCTGGCAGCCTGGTACGGCCAGGACTTCCAGGTGGTATCGGTCACGCAGGGTCAGGGCGGCGTCCTGATACAGGGCAAGCCCGACGGCTTTCATTATGTGTTTGCGCTGCTGGATAGCAACGGCAAAAAGCTCTGGAAAAAAACCTTCGAGGGTTCCACCCGCATGATGGATGTCCATGCCGTGGATGACGGCTTTCTGGCCGTCGGCCGGCGGATGATCCCCCAGGGCGGCAATCTGGATGCATTGCCGCGCGGCGTGGTGATGAAGCTGTCGCTGGACGGGAAGATTCTGTGGCAGTATGAAACGAAGGAATATGCTCTGTTCAACGCCTGCACCGTGGTGGATAACAACACCCTGGTGCTGGTCGGCACCGATTATTCCGCCGGATACGAGGTATCCCCGGTCGATTGCCTGATTGCCCAGTACGATGCCAACGGGCTGGTGTGGCGTACCGATTATGTTACGGACACACAGCAAGGCTCATATATGCCCGTGATTGCCGCTACCGATACCGGGTATCTGGTCGCCACCAAGGGCACGATGCCCGGCGATACGCTTCGCTTTGTGCAATATGATCTGCAGGGCAGGCAGCTGGCGGACTGGGCCCCGGATCTAAGCCCGTTCACCAGACCCAACAGCTATGCGCTTGCCCGGCTGAGCGACCGCATTGTGCTGGTTGCCAACGGTCACCTCGAAAACCGTGAACAAACCATGACGATGCTGCATACGGTTACGCTGCCGTAATCCGGAAATAAATCAGGGATGTACAAAAAAAGCGGTGCTTTCGCTTGCGTACCGCTTTTTTTGTTATGATTCGGGTTGGGCCTCCTGCACGCCATGGCAATAGCGTGGGAGGAAAAGAAACAAGTGATTACCGATGGTTTGTCGGTGTTCGCCGCTCACGCAAAGCCGGTGTTTATGCAGCGAAGCACCGTACTGATATTGATGCAGCGAAACAGGCTATGCTTTCCGGTTCAATCAACCGGTAAGCGCCCGGTCCGCCGCAAGGCTCTTCTTTTTCCAAAGCCTTCAACTGTAAGATCCGGCATACGGCTCATCATTTTCAAGGCTTCCACATGACCTCCGTATACGGCGTGGCCGTGATTGGCGCTGAACCTGTATGAAAAACGCTGTTAAGTCTATACTCTTCTTTCGTTGAACAGCGGATGATAGCGCAGAAGCCGGGTTGCCCGGCAAATGGATACTATTAACTATGATTCTGTAAAACACGGCGCACATAACCCTCTTCATGGGTTAATGCAGCGCGCGCTTCCCCGGCGCTCATGCTGCAAAGACACATGATAATCGCCACCTTGACTTCTCCGTTTGCCTGCTCCAGCGTTTGGGCGGCCTTCTCGCGTGAAACATCGGCTGCAACCATTGTCAGCCGCACAGCACGTTCCCGCAGCTTTGAATTGGTTGCGCGGACATCCACCATAAGGTTTCGATAGGTTTTGCCGAGGCGGATCATAATGCCGGTGGACAGCATATTCAGAATCATTTTGGTCGCGGTCCCGGCTTTTAATCGGGTAGAACCGGAAATCACTTCGGGTCCGGTTGGCGCTTCAATGGCGATATCGGCTAAGCGGGAGAAAGGCGCGTTTCGATTGCAGCTGATGGCCACCGTTAACGCGCCTGCCTGTCTGGCGAAATCCAGCGCGCCGCAGCAATAGGGCGCGTGACCGCTGGCGCTGATTGCAACAATCGTATCCTCCGGCGTGATACGGTGTGGGGCCAGATCGTCCGCCCCGCCTTCGACGGAGTCTTCGCTTGCTTCGGAAGATTTTCGTAATGCGGTATCTCCGCCCGCAATAATGCCGATTACCAGATCATCGGCTATATTAAAGGTCGGCGGGCACTCCGACGCATCAAGCACGCCCAGGCGGCCGCTTGTACCGGCCCCGATATAGAGCATACGGCCGCCGCGTTTCATCCGGGCAACGATGCTGTCGATGGCGCGGGCAACAGCAGGCAGCGCTTCGCGTACGGCGGGGATGACGCCTGCATCCTGTTCGTTCATCAGGGTTACAATATCAAGCGTAGAGAATGTGTCAATGCATTCTGCCTGCTTATTGGGCTGCTCCGTGGAAAGGGCGGAAAGTGTTTCTGATGGATTATTCATATCAAAATCCTATCTTTGCTTCTTCATAGAGTCTGATCAGATATTCGCCGGTTTCGCGAAGGTGGCGCCACAGAGAAAATTTAATTGCATCCGGAACCTCAGACTGCAGTATCCGCTTAACCTCAAAGCTGAAATCATGCCGGTACTCAATGGCGGCAAGCGAACGCATGATGGAAAACCAATCCACCGTACCGCGAAGCGGGGAAATATGCTCGTCGCGCGCGCCGCTGTTATCGTGGACGTGTGTCACTTTCAAACGGTTGCCCAGCATTTTCAGGCATTCGCTCTGATCGGCATACATCAAGTTAGCATGGCCAAAGTCCCAGCACGCTCCGACTTTTGCGCCGTTTTGGGACAGGGTATCAATTAAATCGCATAGCTCCTCAACGTGGGCGCAGTACCAGCGGTTGCGCCCGCCGCCATCAAAATCAGCCATGTTTTCGATGGCCAATCCGACGCCGTACTTTTCGCAAACCTCCAAACGACGGGTAAAGTATTCAAGGTTTATTGCTTTTGATTTGATAAATGGCATCGGATGACCCAACGCGGTGGCAGGATGAGCCACCGTCCATGGAGCGCCTAGAATAGAAGCGGATATAATGGAACGGTCAACGATTTCCTCCATATCTGCAGGTGTGCCGTTGGGCATTGTATAGAAATTATAAAAAGGAACATGGGATTGAACGAATACTATCCCGGCTTCCTGCGCTGCGTCGGCAATGCTTTGTACCCAGGATTTCCAGTTGCTTTCACGCAGTGGAGAGCCCTCTGTGCCCGCGCTGCAAAATATCGCATCCAGGCAATGGAAGCCAACCGCTTTATATCGCTTCAATTCCTGCACGCAGACATCGATCGAATTCATATAAGGTGGAATGAAGAAATTTACGGTGGTGGAAAGTCTCATGCTATACACCTCCAAGTTGTTCTGAAATTTCAAATCCATTATACCAAATAAGAAATATGATTTCAATATTAAAAGTAAATAAATGAAACGTAATAACCTCAGTGTTCAATGAAAACCCTATAAAATTACCGTTATATCTAAGTAAAAGGTGTTGACAACCTATAAATTCTTGATATAATTCTATTGACCGGCATCGAATCGTTTCATTTATCGATGTACCAAAATGAATACTTCGTTGCAAATAAAGCGAGGGTAACCGAGATGATGAATCATAAAACCATCACGCAACGGCGCGAACAAATCCGGCGAAGAATTTGGAAACAACGCTACGTGTATTTAATGCTTATCCCTGTTCTGCTGTATTTTTTCCTTTTCAGGTATTGGCCGATGTATTGGCTGCGTATGGCCTTTTATGATTTTAAAATTCTGCGCGGTTTTGACGGCAGTAAGTTTGTAGGCCTGAAACACTTCATCCGCTTTTTTAACAGCACGGATTTTTGGGCCATTCTGACGAACACGCTTGAGATTAATTTTTCCGTTTTGCTGTTCGTGTTTCCAGTGCCGATCCTATTTGCGCTGCTGCTTAACGAGGTAAGCGGACGGCATTTTAAGAAAGCCATCCAGACGATCAGCTATCTGCCGTACTTTATTTCCACGATGATCGTCGTTGCGATGCTGAACACACTATTGTCGCCGTCTATCGGCATCGTGAATCGTGTGATTAGAACATTGGGCGGGGAAGCTGTTTACTTTATGGGTGCGGAGCGGTATTTCCGCCCGGTGTATGTTCTGTCGGCAATCTGGCAGAACACGGGATGGAGCGCCATTGTGTATCTGTGCGCGCTTACCAGCATTGATCCATCCTTATATGAGGCGGCCATTGTGGACGGCGCCGGACGCTTGCGGCAGGTATGGCATATTACGCTGCCCGGTATCCGGTCTACCATTGTGATCATGTTTATTCTGCAGCTTGGCAAAATCATGAATGTCGGCTTTGAAAAGGTATATCTGATGCAAAACGATCTGAACCTCGGTGCATCCGAAGTTATATCGACCTATCTGTATAAAATGGGCATCATCAACGCCAACTACAGCTATTCCACAACAATCGGCTTATTCAACTCATTGATCAACTTTGCGTTTATCCTTGGATCCAACACAATCAGCCGGAAATCCGGCGAAATCAGTTTGTGGTAAGAAAGGAGGAATGGCTGTGCAAAGCATAGGGAAGAAGAGCCCAAGCCGAAAGGCGTTTATCACCATAAATGCCATTCTTATGGTTCTCTTCATGATGGTCATTCTGTATCCGGTTCTCAATATCCTGGCGATATCGTTCAGCAACGATACCCCTGTGCTCACCGGACGTGTGACCGTCTACCCAATCGGCTGGGATCTGACGGCATACGAAAAGGCTTTTTCAAACAAACTATTGATATCCTCTTACCTGAACACCATTCTTGTAGCGACATGCGGCAGTTTGCTGTCCGTTGTGTTTACATCCCTTGCGGCATATCCGCTGGCGTTTTGCGATTTTTACGGCAAGCGATTCGTATCCTTTATCATCATGTTTACCATGTGGTTTTCGGCCGGGATTATTCCGACGTTTATGATTGTCCGAAACCTTGGCCTGATCGACAGCCTGTTTAGCCTGATCTTCGTCAATTTGATTTCTGCGTTTAATGTAATCATTCTGCGCAACTATTACGAATCAATTCCGTTTGCGCTGCTGGAAAGCGGATACCTTGACGGCGCCAACGATTTTCAGATTTTAATACGGATTGTAACGCCGATGGCGAAGCCGGCGCTTGCGATTATTATGCTATGGTGCCTTGTGGGCCACTGGAACGACTTCTTTGCCCCGCTCATTTATATCAACGATACCAAAAAGTTTACACTCCAGCTGGTGCTGCGCGATATCGTTATGGAAGCGACCGGCACGGAAATTTACGGAATATCCGCAACCACAGTGGAAGGCTCCAGCCACTCCGCCATCAGCGAGCAGACCAAGAATGCCGTTGTTCTGCTGGCCATGTTTCCCATGCTGGTTATCTATCCGTTCCTGCAAAAATACTTTGTCACAGGCATCATGATCGGCGCCGTAAAAGGATAATGTTGAATCTTGTGTTTGCTGAAAAGCAAATATTTGGATTAATAAAAGGAGGAAGCAAACCATGAAAAAGGCAATCACCCTACTGCTGGCGTTGGTTCTCTTAACCGCGCTTGTGCCCATCAGCGCGTCGGCTGATGATGTCACCACCATCACAATTTTAGCAAAAACCTGGTCTCCCTATAACCCCGAAGAAACCTCCATCTGGGATGAGCTCGCAGCCAGAACCGGCGTGAAGATCGAATGGATTTGGGCCCCCAACAGCAACTACGACGAAAAGGTGAACACCATTTTGGCTTCCGGTGACCTGCCGGACGCGATTTATGGCGCTACCACCTCCCTGCTGTTGAACCAGGGCGCCATTATTCCTCTGGATGATTATCTGCAGAAAGAGTGCCCAAATTATCTGGCGCTTTTAACGAAAGCAGATTATCCGTATATCTGCAATGCGTCCGACGGGCATATGTATTTCATGTCGCACATACTGGACTTTGCGCCCGCTATGTCCAACATGATTCGTGCCGACTGGGTGAAGGATGCCGGTATGGAAATGCCCGCTACCTGGGCTGAATGGATGGCCTTCTGGACCTATGTTCACGATACCGACGCCAATGGCAACGGCGATGCCAGCGATGAAATCCCGCTGGTTGTAAACAATACCGACGGCCTGCTGGAGCTGGGAAGCTGGTTTGATATCAAAGTCAACAACAGCTACTTTGCAACAACGGATGATGGAAATCTGGTTTCGTTGTTCGAGCACCCCAATTTCCGCACCTATCTGGAAACCATGATCGCACTGTACAACGACGGTATTCTGGATAAAGAATTTGCAACCCGCAGCGATACCTATAAATCCGTTTTGGATACCGGTACCGCCGGCAGCACAAATTATTACGCCGAGCGCTGCAGCCTGACCACAGCTACCCTGAGGGACAGCGGCGATGCGGATGCCGCGTTTATGGGCATCGTGCCTCCCACCTACTTTGAAGGGTCCCATCCGTATATTAAGGCCCGCTCCAAAATGTATACGAACGGCCTTGCCGTTACCATTGCCGCGGAAGAACGCGGAACGGTTGACGATATTATGAAGGTGTGGAACTACATTTACTCTGAAGAAGGCACGGACCTTCTGAACTACGGGATTGAAGGCCGTCATTACAACCTGGTCGATGGGAAATATGTTTATACGGATGAAGTGCTTTCCGGCGGCTTTACTTCCGCGCGCGCTTCCGGCATCGTTCCTTCGCTGATCAACTACAACTGGCTGGGCGAGAGCTATATGCAGATTCTGACCCGCGGCCTGAGCTATGATGAGCTTTCCGAACCCGTGAAGTACTTCTACGATGCGCTGTATCTCAACGAGCCGTACTTCTACTATCAGGTTCCGCTGTTCGATACCGATGCTTATATCGAATACGGCGGCGAATTCAAGAGCAAGCTGAACAGCATTTTCGCGCAGTGTGTTGTGGGCGAATTGTCTGTGGATGAATTCTATGCCCAGTACGAAGAGATCAAGAGCGATGGCTGGCAGGAAATTATCGACGAACAGATCGCGGCCTATGACAGCATCATGAAGTAACCCTCCCTTGTTATTCCGGGGCGGCGGCTGCCAGCGCCGCCCCTTTTGGGGAAAGGCAGATTTTTGCATGAGTACATACTGCGGCATCGATCGCATTGGGGAATATGCCCATCTTCTGGGCGGAAAGCGATTAGGCCTTGTGACCGGAGGCTCCGGCATTGGAAGGGATTACCGCTCCAGTATTGAAATTTTGCGCGAAAAATATAACCTGACAACGCTTTTTGCGCCTGAGCACGGTGTGCGCGGAGAACAGCAGGGCGGTGTGGTGGTCCACAACCATATAGACCCCTATTCCGGGTTGCCTGTGTATAGCCTGTTTTCTGCGGAAGCCTCCATTATTGATCGCGGATCACCGCAAAATTCGTCTTATAGGCCATCACAGGAAGCGCTCGATAGAATTGATGCGGTTGTTTTTGATATTCAGGATGTAGGTTCACGGTACTATACCTATCCTTCCACCTTATTTTTTGTGATGAAGGCATGTGTAGCGGCGGGAAAAGAGTGCATTGTGCTTGACCGCCCCAACCCGATCGGCGGAGCCATTGAAGGCAATTGCCACCGGGAAGAGAACCTCTCCTTTATCGGCTTGACGAAGGTACCGATTCGTCATGGGATGACCCTTGGTGAATTGGCGCTTTTCTATAACGGGCAATATCAGCTCGGCTGTCCGTTGCGCGTTATTCCGGTATCGGGATGGACGCGCGATATGTTCTACAACGAGACCGGATTGCCTGCCGTATGCCCGAGCCCAAACCTTCCAAACCTGGACGCCATTACACTGTACAACGGCACGTGTATGCTCCCGGGCACCAACATCAGCGACGGCCGCGGCACAACCCGTCCCTTTGAACAAATCGGCGCTCCGTTTATCGATCCGTTTGAACTGAAGGATGCGTTGGATGCGCTTCCTCTGCAGGCGCTGCGCTTCAGTCCGGTGTTTTTTATTCCGGTTTTCTCCAAATACACCGGACAGGTATGCGCGGGTGTGCAGATACATATACTTGACCGTAAACAAGTCAGGCCTGTTGCCCTGGGCGTTCATCTGATCCGTGCATTGCAGCAGCTTTATCCTGATCAATTCAATTTCACCGATCCGGTTGATGGAAGATATCATATTGATGTAGAGACCGGAACGGATGAACTGCGAACCAACAAGGCAAGCGCAGACGAGATTTTGAGCGGCTGGGAAACGGAAGCAAAGGGATTCGCTACTGTGAGGGCGAAATATAGCCTTTATCAGTAGCCCGTACTTGCGTTAAAAAGGGAGGATCATTCATGGCATGCCTATCCAAGGTGCGCACCGCGATTGATACAATGACGGCAAGCGAACGCAAGCTGGCCCAGTTAATTCTGGATGATCCTTGCCTGGTTATGAGCGGGTCGGCAAAATCCATTGCCCAACGCTGCGATATATCGCCTGCCTCGGTGGTTCGGTTTGCAAAAATGCTCGGCTTTTCATCCCTCAGAGAAATGAGGGATGATCTGCAACGCGACGTTACACAGCAGATGAAGGCGGAGCAGCAGATTGATATGGATTTTTCTGCGCCGCTTGAGGTGATTGCTCCGCGAATATCATCCCGTATCATATCCGGTTTGGAAAGCACACTGGAAATGCTGTCATATGAGGATCTGGACCAGGCGGTGCAGATGCTGTTGCAGGCAAGGACGGTCTATTTGTACGGCGCCGGCGCTTCCAGCCTCCCCGCGCACGACCTGCTGCAAAAGCTTGTCCGTGTAAGCAAACAGGCAATATACCGGGAAGATCAGGATTTGGGTTTACTGGATGCATATTATATGACGGATCAGGACGTAATGGTTGTTTTCTCTTATTCCGGAACAAACGAACGGGTTAACAGCGCCGTCCAGATTGCCTCGTCAAGAGGAATGAAATGCATTGCGGTAACGCGCTTTGGGCGCACACCTCTGGCAAACATGGCGACGATTACGCTTCCGCTTCCGGAGAATGAGCCGGAGATCCGTTATGCAGCGGTACAATCGAAATACGCAACGTTGCTGGTGGTTGATCTGCTGTTCGTCGGTTATGTGAAAAACATCAAGGAAGATGCCGGGACGCTGTTTGAGAAAACCCGGGCGATTATCCGAACGAAGAATAAAAAATGATCGGGATTGTGGGTGGACGGGGGAAGTGACGGTGCATGCGCGTCGCGTGGATATGGACTGTACTCTATGGGATTATTCAAAACTGAAATAGTCAAATTGTTTCTTATGAACGTGATGGATAGGAATCGTAAAAAACTGATATTTCATACTGTAACTATGAAAATAATAGCATGAGGATGCATGCTGAGTGCGAATGATCGTTCGCACTCATGTCTGTTTTCCCAACATATCTCCACGCGTTTTCAATGCTCTTTGCAGCGACGATTTATATATCGTCGTTCCTGTCACTTGCGAAGAAGTAACGCATGTTCTTCCCTCCTTCCTAATTCGTCCCGGTCTTCCCCGCGTAGAACATCTGCCAGAGCTGACTCTCATCCAGCCCCAGCACCTTGCCGATCTTCTCGGCGATCTCGGGGCGGGGGCGGCGCGTGCCGGATTCGTAATTTGCAATTGAGCGTGTGCTTACACCAATAGATAAAGCCAGAGCAGACTGAGTTTGTCCGCTTGCTTATCTTAATGCACCAAGTTTCACTATTTCATCTCCAAACAAGAAATAATTGAGTATGTATGACACTATAGTAACTCAATATGTTCATGAAATCAATATAGATAATGAAATATTAGTGCATTTAGTACATGAACAAATTGTGGTAGTATGAACAAACGGGGGTGGTGATGCAATTGTTCGGTGAAAGACTTCGTATCATCAGAAAAAAGCACAAGCAAACGCAAGGTGAAATGGCCGACGTGCTTGGTGTCACAACTCGTACAATCGCAAATTGGGAATCAGGCGATAGGGCTCCCACCATTGAAACGCTTTCAGAAATCGCTCGACTCTATTCAGTTTCTACTGACTACCTCCTCGGCAAAGAGGAAGAAGATATAAGCGACGACGACATCAAATTTGCCGTGTTCGGTGATCCGGACGTCACCGATGCACAATATGAAGAAATCAAACTGTTCGCCCGGTTTATAAGAGAACGAGATAAGAAGTAAATACGACACGTATTTCCTTGCGTGTTTTTACTATATAGATAGTTTTTACTAAAGCATAAACAAGCTACATTGTGTAAAGATCCCGTAAAGAAATAGAATCGAGGTACTAATATGAAAAAGCTTATCGCACTGTTTCTTATCGTCCTTATTTTCTTCTGTTCTTCGGCATCTGCGGAAGAGTTAATTCCCTTTTATAATATACCATATGAAGTTGAGCCAAATAATATTATCGAATTATTCCAGAATAATTTGGGGGTAGAAATAGAGGGATCATCAGAGTTTTTTTCAAGTGTTGATCACGAATCGTCAGAGGCATTGTTATTTGGCGCGCAAATAGATAAATATTATGTATATTTCAGCAAAAGTAACTCCCTTGAATATTTTCAAGTAATTCTTAAAGGGAATAATCCAGAAGAGTATACTCGTGCTATACCTGGTGATGAATTTTTCCCACTGTCCAAAGATGCTTTTCTAACGGTATATACAACATTATCAAATCTCTATGGCGACATGCTATCAACCATACTAATGCGCAATGATTCTTTCGAAGAAATACAATATACTTATACCGGCGAATTTGATACCGAATTTTGGACTTCTATAGCAGAGCAGTGCTTGTTATTCGATACCATTGACATCATTATATATTGCCAAAATCTCAAATTAGGTTTTCAGGTCTTTAGTGCAGATGAATATATAGGCATCAAATATTCTAAATGGTCATCCGCTTGGTTAGATTTCCATGGCGAAATCTGCGACACGTCAAGTATCAAGATATTTCCAGAATATATCCTTTCGAAGAAAGCTTCCATAACTCTCTCCATCGGCGAATGGGAATGCCCCGCCCACATCCCCGCCGGGGAGTATGTTGTTACCCCTATCAAATCGGCCAGTATTGAGGTTTACCGCGACGGCGATCTTAAGGTATGTGAATACCTGTCCACGGATGACAACGATGAAATAGGCCGCCTGGCGCTTAAATCCGGCGATACCATTGAAATTCAGTACGGCAAGCTGGAGTTCGCGCCGTTTTAATGATAATCATTTCATTTAGAAATCCAGATATAAATAGAATCGATTTATCTCATGAAAAAGCAATACTTTGCGATTAAACAGAGCAATCCATTTATAACACGTTCAAGCAGGATTCGTTTGATAATGATTCTACGAAATTGTGTAAATGTATATCCCTATCTAATTATAATGCAGAATCAAGTGGATAGCGTACAATAAAGGTTGCAATTTAGGAAAAGAGAGATGGAAAAACCATTAGGGCTCCGAAAGAATGAATCGAGACAGACATTCGAAAGGAGCGTCCCTAATGGCACAAGGAAAGCGTACCATAAACCTGACGGAATTACTACTGGAATGCATGGGGAAACCCGACCCAATGCTCAATATGCTGAAGTGGCTCTGCGATCAGCTCATGGAGGCAGAGATATCCGGGCAGTTGGGAGCGGAAAAGAACGAACGCAGCGAAGGGCGCGGAGGGTATCGCAGCGGCTACCGGCCCAGAAGGCTGGATACACGGATGGGAACAATGTACCTGCTCATACCCAAAGCCAGAAACGGCGGGTACATCCCGTTTTTCATCACCGAACGCAAACGAAGCGAAGCAGCCCTGATTGAGGTGGTGCAGGAAGCGTTTGTGCAGGGCGTGTCCACGCGCAAGATCGAAAAATTGGCCAAGCGACTGGGGATAGAAAACCTGTCGCACAGCCAGGTAAGCGTCATGACGAAGGGACTCAACGAGCAAGTGGAAGCTTTCCGCAATCGATCTTTGTCCGACACACGCTATCCTGTGCTATGGGTGGATGCACTGTATGAGAAGGTGCGTTTCAACGGGAAGGTCGTGAGTATGGCGATCCTGATCGTATGCGGCGTGAACACGCAGGGAAAACGCGAAGTGCTGGCCGTTGAGCCGATGCTGGAGGAATCCACCAGCAGCTATAAGCATCTGTTCACGCAGTTGAAGATCCGTGGATTGGAAACGCCTGCACTGGTCGTATCGGACGCGAATGCCGGGTTAATCCGCGCCATCCGGGAAAGCTTTCCCGGTGCGTCATGGCAACGATGCAAGGTGCATTTCATGCGGGATATCCTCGCCCATGTATCGCACAAAGAAAAGGACACCTTTGCCAAACATCTCAAGGAAATCTGGCTGGTGTCAAGCGCTGCGCTGGCGAGGCAACGGGCTGAAGAATTAGCGGAAACTTACGAAAAGCGCTTTCCCAAGGCCATTGAAACGCTGGACAATGGGTTGGAGGATTCCCTGTCCTTCTATGGCTTTCCGGATTTGGACGCGCGCAGGATCGCTTCGACCAATATGCTGGAACGGCTTAACAAGGAAATCCGGCGGCGAACACGCGTTGTCGGGATCTTCCCCAATCAGGAATCGTATGTGCGGCTCGTGACGACCTACCTGATCGAATACGCTGAGGACTGGTCGGTTTCCCGCGCCTACCTCAGCGAGCAATCCCTGCAGGGATTGCTCGGCAAAGCCGCTTGATGCATCGTTCGGAGCCCTGAAATTGCAACCTTTTCTTGACACTAGCATC
This sequence comes from Candidatus Limiplasma sp., assembly GCA_963664595.2. Lineage (GTDB taxonomy): Bacteria > Bacillota > Clostridia > Christensenellales > Aristaeellaceae > CAXXOK01. The sequence goes on from CAXXOK010000011.1 coordinate 451,536, forward strand.
AAGTGCGGTATACAATCATATACTTATAATCTTGTAATCTGTATAGATTAATCGCATATCAAAATCCGAATAGTAGATAGTTTCGGTTTTTTGCGATTATCTCAGTAATTACTATTTTCGATGAAATTTATACTAAATTTAGATTACCAGAAATAGTATAATAAACCATCAAAACATGGTGGTGAACGAAATGAAACAGCAATTTAATATGCCAAGATGAAATCACCAGTCCACAGCCAGTACAGCACAGGGCTATATTGCAACCTATAAATGCCGCGCCCGTATTACACCCCGCATCTGCCCACAAACAGAGTTCCGGCGCCCACGCCTTTGATAACGTCATACAATGCCTGTGGATTCTTGCCGTTGGCGATAATGGTATCAATCCCCTGCGCCGTGGCAAGGGTGGCCGCCTGCAGCTTGGTGAGCATGCCGCCCGTGCCGCGCCGGGAGCCTGCACCGCCGGCCAACGCATAAACGCTATCGTCAATGTGCTCTATACGCTCTATCCGTTTGGCATTGGTGTGCAGGCGGGGATCACTGTCAAACAGGCCGTCAATATCGGATAAGATGATCAGCTTCTGCGCCCTGCACAGCACGGCAACAACGGCGGACAGCATGTCATTATCGCCAAACAGGCGTTCCTCCGACTCGATTTCCGTATAGCTGACGGAGTCGTTTTCGTTGACGACGGGGATGGCGCCCATTTCCAGCAGCGCGTTGAACGTGTTTGTGAGGTTTTCCCTCTTTTCCTCCTGCTCAATGTCCTCGGCGTTCAGCAGGATCTAGGCGATGGTTTTATAATAATCGCCGAAAAATTTATCGTACAGGAACATAATGCTGCACTGCCCCACCGCCGCGGCCGCCTGCTTCAGGCGCATACTGTCCGGTCGTGTTTTCATTTTCAGTTTGTTGGTCCCTACGGCAATCGCGCCGGAGGATACCAGAACAACCTCATAGCCCATATTCTGCACATCGGCCAAAACGCACGCCAACCGGTCAAACGAACGGATATCGCTTCTCCCCACCTCGTTCGTCAACGTAGAGGTTCCAACCTTAACAACAATCCGGTTTTGATAAAGTCCCATATCACACCTCTATTACGGTAGGTTTATGCCCGGCATAGGAAAGGAAATCATCCGTGATCCGATCCGTTTTCACCTTCATATATCCCGTCGTCGTTCCGTCGCTGCACCCGTACCATTCCCGCAAAAGCACATCCCTGTCAAATACAATCCGCACCGCGTTTCCCACATCAAACAGGGCGCTGAACACGGTCGCTGCCCCGATTTTCGTTCCAAGCATGGGCTCCATCAGCTCAACGGGCGCAAACGAAACCCTGGTAACATCCAGGGCGGCGCTGAAATCCCTGGACCGGAACGGTTTATCACCCGCTGTAACAAATAGATAAAACACCGATTGCTGGGGGTTACACAGGAACAGCGTCTTCACGATATTCGTTTTCAGCCGGTCGTTGATTACAATACAGTCCTCCATTGTAATGGCTTCCCCGGTATCCACCCGCTCAAAAGGAATATCCAAGGTCCGGAGCGTCTGATAGGTTTTTGCCTGCAACGGAGTCCTGAACGTTGCGGGCGCCGATTTGTATATATCGCTTACAAAAGGCATGCTGTTCCTCTCCCCTGCTTGAATATTGCGTACCGATAGCATATCATAGGAGCATAAATGATGAAAGCGAATGTTTTTCATGGATACCATTACAATTTCAGATTCTACGGAGATGATACGATGGACATGAACCTTCTCAAATATATGGCGTTTATCCAAACCGTTACGTACGGCAGCTTTACAAAGGTGGCGGAAATGCTCAACTATTCCCAATCCGGCATCAGCCGTATGATCAGCGACCTGGAAAAGGAATGGCATGTGGTTCTTCTGGTGCGCAGCCGCGCCGGGATCCGCCTCACCTCCGACGGAACAAAGCTGCTGCCCTATGCAAAAAGCCTGTGCTACGAATACCAGAAGCTGCAAACCCAAGTTGACGGGCTGAACGGGCTTCAGTCCGGGCTGATCCGCATCGGCACCTTTTCCAGCGTAGCAACCCATTGGCTGCCCAACATCATCTGGGAATTCCAGGAGGAAAAAGAAAACGGCTTCTGTGGCGGTCAAGCGGTTTTTGGAGTATCTGCCCAACCGGTGACGCCCGGCGGCGTCTCTACGGAGCGTTGATTGTTTTTCCGGTTTGCCTGCTACAATTGAACTCCGGAGGTGAAACATATGGACTGTGCAATAGTCGGAAAGCTGATCTATACCCTGCGAAAGGAGCGGCAGCTTACCCAGCAGCAGCTGGCCGCCCACATGAACATCAGCGATAAGGTGGTTTCCAAATGTGAGCGCAGCCTGGGCTGCCCCGACGTGTCTTTGCTTCCCGAGTTATCCAAAATCTTTGGCATCAACCTTGAAGAGCTTCTGTCCGGAGAGCCGAACGTCCATGATTTGGTAGGAGGCAATATGAAAAAGCTGGCGTTCTATCTCTGTCCTAGCTGCGGAAATCTGCTGACCGCGACCGGGGACGCGACCGTGTCCTGCTGCGGTAAGCTGCTGAAGCCTCAGTTTCCCCGCAAGGCCGCAGAGGCGGACAGGCTGTCGGTAGAAATCATCGAAAACGACTACTTCATTTCTTCTGACCATGAAATGACAAGGGAGCATTATCTCACGTTTGTGGCCCTGCTGACCGGGGACACGCTCATGCTCCGCAAGCAGTACCCGGAATGGAACCTGCAAATGCTCATCCCGTGTTTTGCGCACGGCATGCTCGTGTGGCACTGCACGCGCCACGGGCTGTTTTAACAGACAGTGTAGCGGGGCCGAATATATGAAATTCACGCCCATCAATCTGCAAACCTGGCCGCGCGGACAAATGTTTTATTACTTCTCAAAAATGGCCCCCACCGGGTATTCCCTTACCGTCGATTTGGACGCAACCCATATGCGCTCCGCGCTGAAGAAGGCGGGGCTGAAGTTATTCCCGGCTTACCTTTGGCTTGTAACCCAAACGCTCAACCGGCAGGTTGAGTTCAGGATTGCCGAGCTGGACGGGCAGCTTGGCTACTATGATACGCTTACCCCGCTCTACGCGGCATTCCACGAGTACGACAGGAATTTTCCCCTGATGTGGACTGGCTTCTACGACGATTTTTCCGTTTTCTATCAGCGCTATATGGAAAACAGGGAGCAACACGGAAACCGTCACGGCGTATTGGCGCAGCCGGATACGCCGCCGCCCGCCAATTGCTATACCGTTTCCTGCATTCCATGGATTACGTTTTCCCATTTTGCCGTCCACAGCGATGCAGGCAAGCCCTATTACTACCCTTCCATAGAATCGGGCGGGTTTTATGAAAAGGACGGCCGCACGCTGATGCCGCTGTCCATCACGTGCCATCACGCGACAACCGACGGATATCATGTAAGCTGCTTTCTGCGTGATTTGCAGCATGCTATGAACGGCTTTCCGGCCTGATTTTCCACCTGTAAATTCTTACTCCGATCCGTCGGGTGTCGGGGCGCCTATGGCCGCCGCACCCGGCGTTTCTATTCCCCTAATATCTTGAGTGTTAGATAGCAGCAAACTGCATATTGCAAAATCATGACTGGCCATGGCCTGGCGCGCTGCCGACGCAGGGAGGCCCGCATCCGCCCTTCATTATCCGCAAGGAGAAGCGCCCCGTTTTTCGTTGCGCTAATTCTGTACGGCTGCCGAAACATGAGTGATATTTGTTTCTGCAAGCCCATGTTAAAAGAAGGATTTTTTTACTCAGTCATCCAATAGCAATAATAATTTCTTTATTGAAAGAACCCTCTATGCCTCATGCACATCGATCCGGACAGGGAATGAACGAATGAATGATTTTTCTACGCAAGAATGGAGAAATACCGTTGAAGCGCAAAAGGGAATCAACGATATCAAAATCCTGCTTGGCGAGCTGTCCAAGCATCAGTACAGATGGTCAGCTTTTCTCTGTGCCGAAAAGGAAAGCCGGGGCCTGAAAACAGCCGCGCTCGCAGCGCGATGCGGCGTTACGCGGCAGGCGGTGGAGAAGTGGCAGAACAAGGGCGCCCTGCCCGCCTCGCGCGAAGGGTTCATCACCGTCGGTATGGGGCTGGGCATGAACCTTGAGGAAATCAACCGGCTGCTGCAGCGGTACGGCAAATATCCGAGCCTGTACGCCAAAAACATTGACGACGCCATCTGCATCTTTGTCATCGACCGGTACTGCGCACTGCCCGGCCGGGGCCTGGGCAGCAGGGACTGCGTCTACAATCAGGCGCGGGCACTGAAAGCCGAGTACCTCGAGCGCATCGACGAATGGCACAGGAGCGGAAAGCTGGAACGTTATTATGCCACGAAATATATACAGGATGCCATTTTCTCCGCAGAAAGCAGCGACCAGTTTCTGGACTATGTCAAAGCAAACCGGGAGGTTTTCCTGTCCAAGCCGTATGTACAGCTGCAGCGGCATCTTACCCGGTTTATTCAAATGCAGGTTGTTGACGCAACCAATCCCGCTATCGTACCGTCCATCCACATGCTGGTACACAACGGGATGCTGAACAAGGGCTTCGAGCGCATGTATTCCCAGTTGCGCTCACAGGGCGAAATTCCCAACCGTGAAAAGATCATCGCCCTGGGCATGAGCTTTAACATGACGACGGAAATGGTAGACAAGCTGCTGGCGTACGCACGTATGGAGCCGCTTTGCGCCAAGAATCGGGTCGAGCTAGTTCTAATCTACGCCATCCGTACCATTCACCTACTGGATCCGACCATGGAATACGATATCGCACTTAAAATCGCGCAGCATTCAGATGACGCACAGGATCGTGCAGCCAGCTCGGCCATCATGGCCCGGCACCAGCAGATGGACTTTACCGAGTCCGATACGGATACAGACTTCCTGTGCGTCAACGATTATGTGAAATATGTTTTCCAGCGTCTGGAGATGGAAGAGGAGGCCGAAGCGATCCTCTCCCAGCTGGATGCCGGAACGCAGGAATAACCCCGTCCGAATCTGTGCAGTTCGCGCTCCCGCCAACCGAAATGCAACTCTTCCCGCAACGCTTGCCCCATCGGTATGATAGAGTATCCATGGAAAGCGACTGAGTTATACTGGAATATGCATGTGAGGTTATATCATGAATAAACAGGCAATACAGGCAGCGTTGACCCGTTGTTTAAGGCAGCCCTGGGAAATTGAGGAAACACTCTACAAGCGTGCCGACAACGGACAGACGGAGGTTTACCGTATTCTGTCCCCCGGCACAGAGGGCTCGGCAGAGCATGCCGCGCTGAAGGTGATCCGCGTGCTCGCCTCCAAAAAAGAAAAGGCGGAGCGGGAAGTGGAATTGATGCAGAAGATGAAAGCGTGCCCCAACATCGTGCCGGTGGAAGAATTCTGCTGGCACGCAGCGGAGGACGGGGAATACCTGCTGATCCGTATGCCGCTGCTCACATCGCTGCGGGTGCTGTGCGAGGAGGCCGAGCTTGCCGATCAGGAGGTTATACACCTGGGAATTGATATCTGCGAAGCGCTGGAGCACTGCCATCAGCTTCGGGTCGCGCACCGGGACATCAAGCCGGAGAATATTTTTAAAACAGAAGACGGCGTATTTCAGCTTGGGGATTTCGGCATATCGCGCATTCTGCGCGACAACGGGGAAATCACCCGTACGGCAATCAACGAATACACCCCCATGTATGCCGCGCCGGAAATTCTGAGCGCGCAGAAGGCGGACTATATGCTTTCCGATCTGTACTCCCTCGGGCTTGTATTGTACAAGCTTTTAAACAACCACAACCTGCCCTTCGGCCCCTGCGGGCAGGATGAGCTTTTGCAAAAGCGCCGCTGCGAAAAGGAAATCCCCTCGCTGCCGCACGTCAGCGACAAGCTGCAGAGCATCGTATGGAAAGCGCTCCAGTACATGCCTGAAAACCGCTATCAGTCCGCCGCGAAGATGAAAGAAGATCTCTCGGCGTTTCTGGAGAACGGCGAACCGGTGCTTGCCTACGCACAATGGCTTTGCCAAACCGGACAAAAGCTCTACGAGGCATCGGATTACGACGGTGCGTTTCTAAACTTTTCCAAAGCCTATGAAGCGGGCTACGGCGGCGCGAACCGGTTTGCCGGGCTGTGCTATTATCATGGGCACGGCGTGAAGCAGGATCACGACCGGGGCTTGGAGCTGCTGCTGCCGTCCGCGGACGCGGGGGACATGGAAGCGGCCTACTGCTGCGGCATGTACTATTACAGCCAAACCGTGAAAAAGACGGACTATGAAAAGGCCGTCCGTTATTTCCGCACAGCCGCGGGCGCCGGGCACAGCGACGCGCAGTTCCGCCTGGGCTATTGCTACCGGAAGGGCTACGCCGTGCAGCGCGATCCGCAGGAGGCGGAAAAATGGTTCCGCAAGGCGGCCTCGCAGGGGCATACAGGCGCACAGTCCTATCTGCATCAGGAAAACTACTGGGGCATCTTCGACTGGATGTATATCAACAACGATACCGAGGTCAAGATCACCAAGTGCAAATATATCGATGATTTCGGCCGTGCACTGATCCCGGAAACAATCGAAGGAAAACGGGTTACGGCGCTCAGCGAGCAGATGTTTCTCAACCTTCAGCCGGAAAAAAGCGAAAAGCCCGAAACCCTTGCCGATCTCATCAAACAGTTCATGACCGATCCGGATGACCAGCGCTGCTGCGGCGCGCTGCACACCGTGTATATCCCCGAAAGCGTGGAGCTGATCGAATGCGGCACATTCTTTGGCTGCACACAGCTGCAGAACATTCATGTCGCGCAGACTAACACGCATTATTACGACAATCAGGGCATATTGTTCGACCGAACCCGGCATTCGCTGCTGTGCTGCCCCGCTGGGAAATCGGAAAATCCATTCGTTGTACCGGCCGGTGTTATGGAGATTGAAGCCTACGCTTTCAAGTTTTGCAAAAAGCTCGTCTCGGTCACGCTACCGGCCTCGCTGGAGCACATCGGCCGCATGGCGTTCTCGGGGTGCGACGGCCTGACAGCGCTCGAAATTCCCGGAGGAACCGTATCCATCGGGGACGAAGCCTTTACCTACTGCGCAAACCTGAAGCAGCTCCGCATCCCGGCCAGCGTGCATTCAATCGGGTACCACATTCTTTCCCGCCGGTTTGAGCCCCAGATCCGCTGCGTGAAGGACTCAAGCATTTACCGGTACGCCGTGGAGCAAATGATTGACTGCCGGACAACGGAGGGGATGGAGCTGACCGACGCGCAGAAGGAGCTTGTGTCTGAATCGCTCCTGCCCTTGACCATCGCGTGCGACAGGCATCCGGACGGCATCCCGATCACCTCCGGGTCGTTCAAGCTGATTATGGCGGTATGCATCCGGGGGTATGATGCGGGCGGCAAAGACCTGCTCACCTTCATCACGGATACGTTCGCTAGCACGCATCCGACCCGGATCCGGGAAATCTGGTATTACTGGAACAAGTATATTGAGCAGGCTCAGGCGAACAACACCGCGCTTTAAAATCCCCTGTATGCTGCCGCACCATGCAACTTCAGACGGAAAAGCCAGTCTGAACAGATGATACAATCAACACAGCAAACAAGCAAAGGAGAAATCATCCATGTGGAACGGAAATCAACCGGAGCTAGATACCACTGTATTTCAGGGAGCAGTGGGCGAGCTGCTGGACAATGTGCTCATCCATTGCGCAACCGAGCGTATTTCACCCGTTACGGGCTTCCATATCCTGCGCTGCCTGCTGACCCTGAGGACGGATTCGGAGGAATTCCTGAAGATGCCGGAGGCCAAACGCAGCGAGTACGCCAATGCGTCGCTGATGCTTCGCAGCCACGTGGCGGAGGGCGTTACGGCCGGCGACTGCGTGGAGGCGATTGACGCCATCTTTGTTCCCGGCGAGACGGAGATCAATCCGTTCCTGCGCGAATGCTGGGATCCGTCCCTGGCTGATATCGCTGATGCGCTGGAGAAGGACGCCAGCATCCACGATCTGCTTTACCGCATGTTCACCCGGCAGGCCGATGTGTTTGCCACCGACGCGGATGTGGCAAGCCTGTTTGTTCCCATCGGGCCGCCACCTGCACCGATCTGCGTCTTTCTGCCGGACGGCGCACTGAACGGCGACGCCTTTTCGGATCGCTTTTTGTACCTGGTGGGGCAAGGGCTCGGGCTTACGTCCGAATCGGGCCGGGACGCCGCAACACCGCTGCATCTTTTGTATGCCTCGGTATCCCTGCGCGAATCCTACCTCAACGCCGTGCTTGAAAAAGTGAACGTAGGCTACAGCGAAATCCGGTATGATACCGCTTTTCAGGCGCTGCTATACCGCTGCGCCCCGACCAACGTGAAGCTGCTTCCGCACCGGGACAGCTTTACGAAAAAAACAGCCGAGCTTTTATCGCAAGCCATGCAAATGGCGCTCTCCATCGGGCGCGACCGGATCGGCGAAAGAGAATTTCTGCTGAGCGTTTTACAAACCGGGGATATCAACACGCTCAGCTTTCTGGAAAACACATTGAAATGGCCGTTGACACCCCTGCGGGAAACAGCGCACAGAACGGAGGAGGCGGACGTAATCCAGCCGATCCTGCCGCCGCCCATATTCAAGGCTGTACACCTTGGCAGTGAACAGCAGAAAGAATACGTGCAGCGGAAAGGCCCTCAGGAGCAAATTACCAAATGCTTTCTGCGCAGAGATTTTCATAACGTCATCCTGTGTGGGGACAGCGGCACCGGCCGTACCAGCATCGCCTGCAGCCTGGCGCAGGCCCTGCGGCAGAACGCATACGAAAGCCTGCGCTACATGCCCATGATCTATGTCGATCTTGCCGCCCTGCCAACCCAGCGGTATATAGCCTGCGTCGAGGAGCTGCTGGAATTTATGGAATGGAATTCCCACAGAATCTATGTGGTGGACGGCCTGCACCGCTATTTTCAAGAAAATATCCACACCTGCGAGCAGCGCCTGACGCACAGCAAATACCGCCTGATGATGATCCTGTCGCCCCAGGATCTCATCGAGCTGCAAAACCCGAAGGATCCTTCCGATCTGCCGATCATCACCAAGTTTCTTCAGGAGAGCGTGAATATCGTGGATATTCAGGAGCCCTCCCACGATGAAAGCCTGAAAATCATCGAAAGCGAGCTTCCGCTCATCGAGAGCCGCTTCGGCATCACCATTCCGCGGGATATCTGCGGCACGGTCTACCGGATGGCCAGCGATTACCTGCTGGCGCAGCGGTTTCCCAAAAAGGCTATCAGCCTGATTACGCGCACCGCCGCGGATATGGCGGCGGAAGCCGAGCTCCGGGGCCAGGACAAACCGGAAATGACCCGGGAGGATATCGCGGGACGGCTGTCCGAGATTACTGAACTGCCTGCGGAAACAATCCTCGGCATCGGCGCCGAAAAGGACTATCTGTCCATCCTCTCCAAAGCCGTGAAGGGGCAGAACGTCGCCGTATCCAAGGTTGCCGACCGCCTCGACCTGATCCAGAAGGGTCTGGTGGACAAAAACAAGCCCGCGGCCATTTTCCTGTTCGCAGGCCTGTCCGGCACGGGCAAAACGGAGCTTGCCAAGCAAATCGCACAGGTGTACTCTAATTCCCGCAAGCTGATCACCTACGCCATGGCCGATTTCCCCGAGGAGCACAGCGTGTCCGGGCTGATCGGCGCGCCGTCCGGATATGTAGGCTGCGAGGAGGGCGGAAAGCTGATCAAGGATTTGAACCGCGATCCGTATTCTGTGGTGCTGCTTGACGAGGTGGAAAAGGCTCACCCCAAAATATGGGACCCTTTCCTCAACCTGTTCGACGAGGGAATCATCACGGACAGGCGCGGCGTTACGGCCTACGGCAACAAAGCCTTCTTTGTTCTGACCTCCAACATCGGCCAGTATGAGATTGCCGATATGCTTTCCCGCCATGCGGAGATGTCGGAAATCGAGGAAAAGGTGAAGTACGAGCTTGCCAACGCCACCTTCGGCAGCGGCGGCAGAAGCCAGAAGTGTTTCCGCCCCGAGTTTCTCGGCCGCATCATGCCGCGCGGCGGCATCGTGGTGTTCAACGCGCTCAGCCAGGAAGCCCTGACGGGGATTGCCCGCAATAAGATTTTCGGCATCGCGTCGGATTACGGCAGCACGCACGAGGGCAGTAAGTTGATCGTGGATGACGCCGTGATCGAAAGGATCGCGGGAATCGCGTGGGAGCAGAACGAAAAAGCCATCCGTGCCCGCGTTTCCTATGTGGGTGGCCGCGGCCTGGGCGAGCTGATTGACCGCTATATCAACAAGAAAATCTCCGTGGACATCCGGAAAATCGCATCCGCGCCTCTGGTGCGCATCGTGATGAACGGCGACGATACCACATTGATCCCCGAGTTCTCCGGTGAGGCGGCCGCCGAATACCTGCAAAGCCAGCGCAATGCGATGATCACGCGCATAACAGATCGCTTCGGGACAATCGCCGCGGTCGAATCGGGTGTGTTCAGCGATATGAACGACGCGCAGCTGGCGCGGATGGATGCGCTGCTGTCCGAGGTTTGCGGCACAATCAGAGGTGGCAGGTAATGGCAGGCATAAACAGGGTGGGCAGCATCATCGGCAACGGCAAATACAAGCTGGTATCCCGGCTTGGCAGCGGTTGCTTCGGCACCGTATACCGCGCGGAGGAGTACCTAGACGGCGCGGCCGTCCGGGAGGTTGCGCTCAAAATCTATTCTCCGGAAGCAACCCGGCTGGGCAGCGTGGAGGGCATGTTTGAGGACTGCGCCCTCCCCGCGAAGATCATGGCGAGCGACGCGCCGCTGGAGCAGAAACAGCATTTTGTGGCTATCCACGACTTTGGCAAGCTGGAAACGCCGGACGGGCCGTGCTCCTTTGTATCCATGGAGCTTGTGCGCCGGGCCAATACAATGGAGGATCTCATCGAGCGTTCCGCCCGCAGCGGATATTACCCCTCCGAGGAAACCATCGTCGGGTATATGAAGCAGTTCTTCGGGGCGCTATCGCTGGCGCACCGGGCGGGTGTCCTGCACCGGGATATCAAGGGCGCCAACATCATGATTGCCGACGGCATTCTGAAAATTGTAGATTTTGGGATGGGCGCTTATCTGGATGATCGGGACGCGGCACTGAAAACGACGATCTCCATCTACGCGCCGGAGAACTTCAAGGGTAAATATACGGTCGCTTCCGATATCTACCAGGCCGGGCTGATGTTCTACAAATACTACACCGGATACGCGCCGTTTGAAAAACGCGAGTTTTACACCGAAAACCCTACCGAGCACGCGCGTCAGCTGCGGTTGAAGTTCCAGTACCTCCCCGGCAGCAAATTTCCCAACGTGACTCCGTCCGAGCTGCTGGACAGCGTGCTGTCCAAGTGCCTGCGGTATGCGGAGGACACACGCTTCCAGTCCGCGCAGGAGGTGCTGGACGCATTGGAGCAGCAGGACGCAGGCCTGCTCGTGCAGGAAGCGATCGGCATGGGCAATTATGACTATGCCATCCAGCTCGCCCGGAAGGGGCTTGCCCGTGAAACCCTCTCCCCGGAAGAAAAGGTTACCCTGCTCTGGGCGCTGGGCAGCGCCCAGCGGGGTAAGAGTCTTGCGGACGAAGCGCTGAATCAGCTTCGGGAAGCCTATCAGGAAGCGGAAACCAGCTTCGTTTTTTTTCACCTGCCCACGCGGCACAACCAGCTGGTATCCGAAATCGAAACGCTGTACCGCCAAAAAGGACAGGCCGGCATGGCCCGGCTTTGGAATAAAAAACTGAAATAAGGAGTTGTCGATATGGATTGGCTGCAAAAGAGAAATGCCCCGGCGGATCTGCACAAGGTCAAAAACCCGGCAGAGCTCGTGGCAAGTCTGATGATCGCTCAAAAAAAGGACGCGGAGGCCGCTTCCAGGCAGTACGGCGAGGCAGAGAAAAAGCTGAACCGGCTGGCCTGCCAGACGGCGCTTGAGGTATTCCGCGCTGGCAGAAGCGAAGCGCCGCCGCCGCTTGCCAAGGCAATTGGGGATATTCTGGAAAACGCGGGCGTGGAGATGATCCTGTACGATGGCCGGGATCTGACCGAGGGGATACAGAAAACCACCGACATTGTCGAGTGGGTTCCGGGCAGCACAGACCGGGAAACGGTAGGTGAAACGCTTGAGCCGGAAATCCGCCGCGACGGTATTCTGCTGCACCAGGCAAAGCTATCCTGCCGGAAAGCCGCCGAAAAAACGCCGGAGGCCGCCGCGCCGGACTCGGTACCCGTGCAGGCCGGGCCCGGCGCCGTGGAAGCCGAGGCGGCAAATGAGGCAGAAGCGGAAGCCGAAGTGAAAAAGAACGCAGCCGAAGCACAACCCGCGTCGAAGGATGCTGTGGCTGAGGCTGTGGCAAAAGCAGGGCCCGCCACGGAAGAGGATACAGCCGACGAGGAGCCTGTGCAAACGGTTACACTTACCACCGTCAGCCCGGCGCGTATCGGATGGTTTCAGCGAATCCTCAGCATTTTTGCCAGGCTATGGAGCCAAACCAAAATAACAGCATCGAAGGAGGCAGCCCCGAATGAAGATCAGTAAGGCGGTTGGGATTGACCTGGGCACGACAAACAGCGTCATTGCCATCATGAAGGAAGACAATCAGGAAATCATCTGCAACAAGGAAAACGGCCGGAAAACCTTCCCTTCCGTTGTCGTGTATGATACGCAGAGTCAATCCGTCAAGTGCGGGCAGCTGGCATTCAACCGGCGCGGCACCAGGCCGGAGCCAATCGTATCCATCAAACGCCAGATGGGCAACCCGCAATACAGGGCTGCCGTGGGCGACCGGCAGATGTCGCCCAGCGAGGTTTCCGCGGTTGTGCTCAGGGAAATGAAAAACCAGATGGAAGCATACCTCCATCAAATCGACGGCTATGAAGAGTACGTGGTTGACCGCGCGGTGATCACCGTACCGGCATACTTCACCTCGGACGCGAAAGAGGCAACCACGAAGGCCGGCGAGCTGGCCGGCCTGCAGGTGGAGCTGACGCTGCAGGAGCCCACCGCCTCCGCGCTGTACTACTGCAAGCATAACCAGATCGACGATGATATTTTCATGGTGTACGATCTGGGCGGCGGCACCTTCGACGTCTCCATCGTCCGCATGGCCGGCGGCGTTGCGGATGTGATCGGTATCGCGGGCAATAATTACCTCGGCGGCGATAATTTTGACGAGCTGCTTGCCAACAAGCTGCTGAAAATTTTACAGGATCCGGGACAGGGATACGATCTGAACCTGGACATCTACAACGACGAGGAGGACGCGCGCCGCTTCACTCGCCTGAAGCTGGAAGCGGAGGTCATCAAGAAAAAGCTGTCCGAAAACAACGAGTACTACATCGCCAACGAAGGTGTGTTCACCGATAAAAACGGCGCAAAGGTCAACCTGGCGGCGGAGATCACCCGCGCAGAATTCGAAGACCTCATCCGCCCGGTGCTGATGACGACGCTGGAGGAATGCGACAAAGCGCTTGCGGAGGCGCAGCAGAAGAAGGGCATCACGCTGGATCAGATCAAGGGCGTGCTGCTGGTCGGCGGCAGCACCCATATCCCACTCGTCAAGGAAATTGTGCGGGAACGTTTCACCAACCCCGATCTGCCCATCCATACCATCGAGCCCGAGCCGCTTACCCAGGATCCTGATATGGCGGTCGGATACGGCGCGGCCATCGCGGCCTCGTCACTGGAAACGCGCAAGATTTCGGACGCGATTACCGATCACAGCGGCAATCCCGCGCTGGTGCTGTCTGTTTCCACACTACCCGGCGTATGGGCTAGTGCGGGTAAAAGCACCGTCAAGGGCCAGCTGACCGCCGTGGAGGGCACGCTGCCCGCTGGCTGTACGGCCAAGGTACAGCGCGCGGACGGCACCTTCTCCGCCGAATTCCCGGTGGAAGCGGACGGATCGTTTTCCTTCAGCAAGCTGCCCGCCAGGGAAAAGAACGATCCATATGCCTGCTCCGTATGGGCGGACGGCCAGAAGTTGCTGGATTTCACCTTCAACGCCGCCGTCGGCGAGGTTGGCGATGTACCGGTGGTACTGTCCCGCAACTATTATATTGAGGTAACCCGTTCAAATACGGGCTCAACGGAGCTGTTTCCGCTGCTGCTCAAGGGCACGCCGCTGCCCACCTCCAACAGCTATGCGTTCACGGTGCTCAACGAATATATGGCGGAGCTTCGCTTTTTTGAGGAAACAAGGTTCCTGAAAAAGGTGCCGATCATCTTCGATCCGCCGATCCCGGCCGGCACCCCCATTTCCCTGTCGATCAGCTGCAACAAGCAGAGCATCTTCTCGGCGCTCGCAAAGGTCGCGGACAAGACCATCAGCATCGAGTTCGAGTCCTCTCCGCCCCCGCCCCCGCCCACCGAGGAAGAGATCCGCAATCATATCAACCGGTTTGAGCAGGTTAAGCCGACGCTGAACAAGGGCAAGGAAATCGCCGCCCAGAAGAAGATCGAACGCTATTTGGACGATATCCATCAGGGCATCGCCGAAAAGGATGTCAACAAGGCGATCGACCGGTTCAACGAGATGATCGCGTATGTGGATAAGCTGCAGCCGGTATCCGTTTCACTGAAGCCCAGTCAGGAAGCCTTCGAGAGCCTGGTCAACAAGTGCGAGAGGCTCAACGCGGAATCCGCGCAGGGCTCTGCGGATACCCTGGCCGAAATCCAAAGCATCCGCAGCAGCGGAGCCGTGTGCTACGAACGCGGCGACCAGGCCGGATTGACGGATGCGCAGAAGAAGCTCTCACGCATCCAAAAGCACCTGGAAGAAAACACCGGAGAACCGAAGCCCCAGCCCCCGACAACCCCACAGGAAAAGCTGCTGGAGCTGTGTCAGATCACGCTTACCATTATTCAGATGGTTGACGGGCGAACCGATCTGCCGGAGGCGTTCCGTAAAAATCAAATGAGCACGAAAGCGGATGACCAGCGTACAGTGCTTGCCGCCATGCAGAGCCTGATGTTTGAAACTGACGAAGAAAAGCTCTCCCAATCCATCATCACCGTCAGCAAAATCGGACAGCGATGGCACAAGATCCAACATATGGTGTTTGGCGTTGGCGCAGAGGAGCAGCAGCCGCAAAACGGTATCCAGCATTAATGAAATACCAGCAGGAAAGGAGACATCCGTATGCATTGTCCGATCTGTGCGAGTGTTATTGCGCTCGATGAAACAGTTTGCCCCAGTTGTAAAACCTCGGTGGCCGAATACCGGCAGGTATACTACGCACCGGATATTCTCTTCAACCAGGGCATCGATTATATCCGTCAGGAGCGGTATGTGGACGCGTGCGACAGGCTGTGCGCCGCCGCAAGCCTGAAGAAGGACGATCTGCAAATCCTTCAGGCGTGGGCTTATGCCGCGGAGAAGGCCGAAAACATCCCGCTCGCACTCAACGTGCTCGCGGAGATGATGGCGATTGCCGATGATCCGGAAACCGAGAAACACTACGAGGCACTGAGCGTAAAATTGGAAAAGGATGACGATACCACCCGGAAGCTGTTGACGGAGATACTGGATGTGCAGAGCGCCGCGATGGAGCAAATGGCGGCGGGGATGCGCGGCATCGTTTCGAAATACGGGCAGTAAGGCAATCCTGTCCATGCCGCTTTGGGCGGGTTACGTCCGTCATTATCCAGGCAAGCGATGCTCAAATCGCTTGCCTGGCATTCAATGCAACCCTGAATGCAAACCCGGAAATTTCCTGTGGTATTGTATTCACAGATAGACGATGATGAAAAATCGCGCGGGGCGGTGTGGATACGCCGCCGTCCCGGCAATGCCCAGTCGGCGTTTATTCTGATGATATAAGAATTGAGGGGGCAAACAGATGAATCGCTTTGAAACCTTGATGGCGCCGACATGCTGCAGCACCAGGGAGCTTGCGATGATCGCAGGCGCACTTGAGGGCGTGCCCGTGGAAACCAAAAATAAATGCCGCACCGAATTGCTAGACCCGAAAACAAGGATGTACGACGAGCTGACCACCGTTCGTATGGAAGAAACCTACGACGGCGGGGATAACGGCTACGCGCTGTTCTGCGAGTCCCTCGCCAAATCCGGCGCGGATCCGATTCCGCTGGAATATGCCGGCGCGTGGTTTACGGCGCTGCTGAAAACAAACATGCTGCGTTCCTTTGTTCCCCAATTGAGCACCGCCGGGGTTCTGTCCTCGGCCAGCCGGACCGATCCCTGGTTTCTGCAGGGCGCGGCAGCCATCGCCCGGCGCATCGCCATTAATGCGGAAACCACAGACGGTACATCGGCCGCCGCCGCCTGGCTTGTTGCGCTGGATTACTATGAACAGTTTTTCAAGGTTGCGGCCGTGGAAAACAGCTTCGCGTTCGGCATTCAAAAGGACGCAAAGCAGATGGACGAATGCCGGGACATCTGGTCGAGGTTTTTTCGGATGCAGGCGGAAGAAACAGCCGAACGCCTGCAGGGCTATGTAAAGCAGGGCAAAACCATCGGCATCGCCAGCGCAATCAGCATCCTGGAAATGCCCTCCGTAAAAAGATATTGCCCCGGCCTGTACGAAAACACGCTCGCGGAGCTTAAGCTGCCTTATAAAAACGCTATCCAGAACGCTCTCAGCCTGAAAACGGCGAGCGAGCTCTATACCAAATGCCCCGCCGCGATCCAGAAAAACGATACTGGGAACGAGCTGCTGATCTCGATGATCGGCGCACTCCGCAAGGAATGCGAACGGCTGAGCAAGGGACACGGAGACTGCGCCCTCGTGATCCTGTGGGGCGGCAAGCTGAACGTACGCTCCCTCATGGCCGGAAGCAGCGCGCTGGTGAAGGTGGAGGCCAAAAGCTTTTTTGAGGCGTGCGCGAATCAGATCCGCAACCAGCTCAACAAGGAGGAGCACTGCGTTACCGAGGCACAGGCGCGCGATCTGCGCCGGATTATGCCGCCGGATTTTATCATCGCCCATCAGACCGACGGCAGCGTACTCACGGTTTCAGCCTTCACCGGCATGGATTTGAAGGAACAGATCCTCGAGAGAATGGCAAAGAATAAAACATTCAGAATCACCACGGCCAACGGCTACAAAACACTGGGCAAGCAGGTCTGGACGCTGATCGCCGAGGGAACCGAGGACACTGAAACAAGGGGCCTGCTGGCGAACATTGCGATAAACCAGCTTATGCAACTTTCCTCGGAGAAAGAGAATCTCATCGGGTTTCTGTCGGCGTTCCCCAACTCTCTCCCGCTGAAGTCGGAGATGTTTGAAACGATCGAAGACCTGCTTTCCGCAATTTCTGCGCAGCGGAACCCCGGAAAGGAGATCGTAGCGGTCATCGAAGCCAGCTATGTTTATGACACCAGCGACGGCAAGAATCTGGGGGAAGATATCTGGCGCAGGATTACCGCGGCTACCACCGACCGGGACGAACGAGCGTCGCTTGCCGTTGCTGCGTTTAATGCGCTGTGTAACAAAACGAAAAATAAAGAAGTGATGATCGGCTTTCTGATTGAGTTTCCGTCCGATCTGCCGGTCCGCGGGCTTGACGGTGACGGGATTTATACGATCAAGGATTTGACCGACAGATTGCTCCAGGCATATATCGCAGAAAGGCCGGATCTCACCAGCGATTTATCCTACCCTCACTCGCCCAGCTCCAGCTTCTCCACATCCAGCTCGTCCAGCTCGTCCAGCTCGTCCCACAGCGCCTCCACGTACAAGCCGAGCCTCGGCAAGCGCATTAAATCCATGCTGTCCACCGCCCTGGTCGCCGTCCTGAGCTTTATCCTGGTCAATCTTTTCTGGATCGGCCCCGGCTTCATCGCTCCGCTCCTCAAGGGTATCCCTGCGCTTCAGGTTCTGGTCGTCATCCTGTCCTTTGTACCGCTGATTTACTCGCTGATATCAAAAGTCCGCAGCAAATAAGCCTTTCCCTTTGCCAAAATAGAAACGGGACACCCTGAAAGGGCATCCCCCAAACCGCTGGCAAACCCTGTTTGGCAGCGGGATGATCGCTTGTCAAAGAACCAATTCGGGTCATGATAGCCGCTCGCTTCATAGCGCCTGCGGCGCTGTTCGCTCGCTTTGGCAGCAGTTGTTATACAAGGATTTGGGGTTCCAATCCCCGGCATGGGTTTCACCCCTGCACCCTGACCAGGGCTATCAGCCCCGGTTCCTTCTTTTAGCAAGGTGCCGGTTTATTTCTACGCGGTTTCCTGCTGTTCCGGGAATACGATCTTACCCGCTGTTGCTTTTTCACCAAAGAAAGCGCCCCGGTTGTTGGTGTGCGGGTTCATCACAAGCGACACCTGCCAGTCCTGGGAAAAGTTCAGGCGCTGCGTTCCCATATCCGTACCGGACATGAACACAGACAGCCCGTTGGGATGCGTGTGATACCATCCGACGATCACCAGCTGCCCGCTTGTCTCCCGCTGCATATTCAACTGGGTCAGCCTATGCTGCATATCCGCCCAGATTTTATTGGTGAACTCCACAAACGCGGGATGCCCGGCTGTATCCGCCAGCAGAATATCTTCTACGAAATTATAAACCTCATTCTGATACCGGGCCACTCTGCCAAGCAAAATGCCGCCCTGCTCCACCTGGTTTCGGGTGGTTTTTGTTCCCCAATCCAGTGACTGGTTCAGCTTCTTCATCGCATACGGCCGCAGGATCAGGTAATAGCGCCCGTCATTCCTTGGATTCGGCGTTTTCCCGGTGAACGAAAATGGCTGATCCACCCATTCCGGCTCATACTGTGTTTTCTTCTTAATCACAATCTGGAGCGGCTTGGGTGGCTCTGTTTCCGATTCAGGCTTCGGTTCTTCCGCCTCAGGCCCGGCTGCGGCGGGAGCCGTCTCCGCTGGGCGGGCGGCTTTCCGGCCGGCAGCCCATTCCATCAGATCCCGCGTTACCGTTACCACCAGCAGCACGATGACCGCAAACAATGCACAGAATAAAACAAAGAGAGTGAAATCCATCTGAAACCCGACCATAATATCCTCCGTTCCGAATACGCAGCTCAATCCCGAATCCTGTTTTCAGCCGCATTCTGAGATCATACCCCAACGCTGCGGGGTTCATCGGCCGGGCTTGGTTTACGCATTCCTGTATACAGGGCAACATTTATCGTTAGCGCGCTCGTATGGGCGCATCTGCTTCGGCTCCTGTTTGTTTCGTCCCGCCGCTGTGAAGCGTGCTTTTTCCGTCAGTTAAAGGTATGTCCGCACGCCTTGCACAGCCATTTATTCCTGCCGTCCGCGTTTGCTTCGATCTTTCCCGTGGTTGCGCAGATGGGGCAGCGGTTTGGCTTGCGCTGCCTTTTCATCGTGATGCCGTTTCCAAGATCGGTTTGCTGTCCCGAGCCCTCCGCAAGGGTTCCGCTAATGGGAGCGGTACGTTTGTTTATATTGCGGATGGTAATGCTGGCATTCCCGCTGCGCCGGTGTCTTTCCGGCTGTGCGCCGTCATGGCGCTGGATAATTGTAATTCTCGGCACGGCCGGGGCGGATGTGCTGGGAGTGGTGGTTGTATGATGATCATATGTTCTGCTCGTTTTCTGTAAGTACGCCTTGATTCTATCCCGTATATTCATACTCCACTCTCCGTATTCTGTTGTCTGTCGTATATCAGGATGGCCTGAGCCGCCCCGCGGTGCCGATTCGATGCTGCTGTGGACTCAGGACGGCGGCATCGGCGTTTTCACCGGTAAAAGGATTTCCTGTGAATCACAATCCGTTCCGGGCAGCGGGCTGGAACGCCCGCTGCGTATGCAGCCAGCTGGCAGCCACAGCAGTTTATCCGTCCGCCGCTTATCCGATAGCCTGCCCGGCCACGAGATACAGATAGAGCATCACGATACCGATGAAAAACGAAAGGAATGCGGCCCTCCTGGAGCTTTTTGAGATATCCTCGTCTCCGCTGCCAATGATGGAAACCACCAGTGAAACAGCTGATATCGAGAAGAAAATAATGGTGAAAATCTTTAACACACCGTCCATCTTGTCGTTTGTCTCCTTCATTTCAATATAACCCGGAGTCTGATGCCCACTCCCATGCGGGCTATGATCACGCCACGTGTATAGGGCTTGCCCGGAACCGTCACCGCGAGGGGCTATTCATTGGCTCCCTAAAATATCCGGTCGATAAGCGCCTGTGTCTGCACCGCAATCTGGCCGCCCAGCTCTCTCGTTTTAAACACCGTTTGTCTCATATACCCAAGAAAGCCGCGGATCAGCAAGTCATAGCCGATGGAAAATGACCCGTGAACTCTGGATATCCCCAGCAGAACCATCCCGTTGTTCAGTGCTAAAGGCCGCAGTGTTTCGCCCGCCCTCCTCAACAGCTGTTCCATGGGCAGCAGCCCCTGTGCAACTGCCCCCATAATGTGGGTTTTAGGCAAAACAACACGGTTGATATACGCCAAAAGCAAATCGTTGGTGATAACCCCAAAGATCAGCAGTCCCGCCACAACGACCCCCAGAATGCCCAGAATCCATCCCAGTATCCGGTTCAGCAGGCACATTGTTTCCTCGTACGGAAAAAGGTCCGCCAGATATTCAAAGGCGTTTCTGCGCACCCGCGGCCTTGTGACAACGTAGGGACGCTCTTCCGGGGGCTTGGGAAGTTGAATCCTTGGTTTGTTCTGATCCGAATAAATCACATTATCCCGGCAGAACGGCACGGTAACCGTGCTTTTACAGATCGGGCAGCTGCCGGTATAAAACTCCTCCAGCATTACATGCTTGTGGTTGCAAACCACCACCACATCCCCTACGGTAAACAGGGACCGCGAAAGCGAGTCGATCGTTCCCTTATCGATAAACCACCGGTCTTTTTCGGTCAGTGTATGGCTATACATGCGCCTCACCGCAAATGTTGGGGAGCACGCTCTCCAGATCCCCAGTCAGCTCAAAGACGTGGAAATTCTCCTGGTTTGCTTTTTCCCGCGCCACCAACACCTGCAGCGGCGCCACCCCCAGCTGCTCCAGCGTCCTGTCGAGATATTTATCGGGCATATCCATTCCGAAGATATCAATCGCCTTATATTCCGGCGTATAGCCGTCCGTATTCATCGGCGAGCAGTCCGGGCAATAGAATTCATCGGAGAAAATCTCGCTCATGGGCTTGTTGATCACCAGATCCTTATGGCAGCGGATGCATTTGCCCTGGGTAACAAACGCGCTGTCGGGATAGGTATCCAGCACGCATTCATGGCCGAACTGGCCGTTCAAGTACCGGAGCGTCTCCCGCAGGGTAGTTTTGGCAGAGAGCGGGGTTTCCAGCACCTCTTCGTAGCAGATATGCGCATCACAGTCGTCCTTCACCGGCACGGTCATCTTTTCAACCACATGGTTCATCCCCTGGTAGTAATACCGTTTTCCGAACTGGATCGGCGCCTCCAGCTGAATGCCGCGCAGGTAATGCAGCGCTTTCATGGCCTCCTGCACCTGCAGGCCGCTGACGATCGCCGTGGATACCAGCACGGTGGCAGCATGGCCTTCCTGAATGGCGCGTTTCTTGAACACGTCACAGGAAAACCGTATCATCCGCTCCCTTGCGATATCATGAGAGCTTATGCCGCACGCCAGACAGCTGGAATGCGGATAATGGTGAACGTTCAGCGACAGGCCCAGCTCCGAAATCCCCGCGTCCAGATAGGGCTTTTGAAACAGGCAGCACCGCCTGTTCACATTGACGCGTGTCAGCATATTGTCCAGGCAGCCAAGCACAATATCAAACCTGCGGAACACGCCTCCCCCGAGCTTGTTCACGATATCGCCGATGAAATAATCCACCTTGCAGTCGGGATTGTTGCTCATCTCCTGTACGCGTTTGGCCGCTACCTCCGCCTTGTACTTGTTGACGTCGTGCTTGCTGAAAAGCACGGTGCGGCTCAGGTTGGACACCGATATCGTATCCATATCGCAGATGAAGATGTTCCCGGCGCCCATCAGCGCAAGGTTTTTCAGCGTTTCGTTGCCGATAGCGCCGGCGCCGACTACCAGTATTCTGCTCGACGAAACCACCTCCTGCGACCACCAGGCGATCAGGTTGGCACGGTCGAAAGCGGTTTCCGAATGTTCCTTGATAAGGATGGCCATATTCGTCTCGTCCTTTCTTACGGGTTCTTCTCAATTTTCACAACCACTACATTAAGGTCGCCGTTGTCAAGCATGTTGATGATAATGATATGGTTGGCCGATGCGTTTTGGTTTGCATTTCTTTGGGAGATGACCCGGATCTGATCGATTGAATCCCTGGACAGCAGATTTCGGTCGGCCTCGTTGTTCAAAACCACGAGCACGGCATTCGGCGCGATGCTTTGAAGCGACAGATACATTTCTGTTTCTTTGACAAGATTGAGATTTGCCTGAATCGGGGGTATCCCCGATGCTGTTCGATAGGTGGGATCCCGCTGAATCTGCTGGATGGTATCGTATACGGATTTGCTATTGAACCAATAGTTTTTATCTGCCTTATAAATTTTATTGCCAGGATACAGGTTATAGTACATCGTCGTAATACGCATAGCGGCGGAATACTCGCCAGGCGTGCGGTATGGAGCGGCGGTCACGCGCGGATCCTGAGTGCTGTGCTGCCTGATGGTGATTTTGGGAACCTCCGCTTGCCTCGCCTGGTGCGGCTTCGGGTAGGCCGTATGGATCAAAGGGGGCGATAAAGACGTTTCCAGCGGATTTTCCCTGGATATCTCCTGTTCCGGATGTGGCCTGCGCGGCCTCTCGGGCACGTATTCGGTTTCTTCGCTTCTGTCCTTGGGCTTTAAAAGCCATTTCCCCATTCCGGAAAAAAACTGCCCCGCCAGCTGCACGGGGGACAGCACGCCTGGGTTCTCCTCCGCCTGCCCTTGTTGTTCCTGCTGTGCGTAGGGATCCGTCTGCATATCAGCCGCGTCTATAGCTCCGGCAGGGGGCAGTTCCTGATCCCCGTTTACCTGCTTGATGGTAATGGCCGGCCTTCTGAACCGGCTGTTGTTCGCCTCGTCAATCAGTAGCTCTCCCACGCACTCCCGGCTGTCCGGCCCATAAAAGACGGACCACCGCCGCTGATTGGGGTTGAATACCGCGCCGAAGCTGTAGGGATAGGTGAACGCGATGCTTTGCGTGCGGATGTCCACACCGGAAAACCGGGTATTGATATGCGCCAGATGCGTATGGTACCAACCCAGAATCTGGAGGTTTTCGGTGCGGTATGCCTCGGCATCCTCATACATTTTTTTCCATGCGGAAGGCCCGATTTCAATCGCTTCAAACGACGCGGTTACCAGCGCCGGATCGGCCGGGATAACAGCCATGACGTCTCCCCAGATAATCTCCTCCGGGCTGCTGTTGTCACGGTAATAGTTCCCGATCAGAATTCCTGCCTGTTCCATATCGCCTTGCATACATTGTCTTCCCCACCTGATCTCCGTAAACAGGCGCTCGACAGCCGAAGGTTCAAAGATAATCCGTACACTTCTGGAAGCGTTTCGTCCGCCCATCGCAAATATGCGCATACGCTCATCCTGCGGCTGCGGAAACACTTTTTCAGTGATAATCGTATTATCATTACGCCCATGAATACTGATTTTCAGATCAGACAAGCTATAACCCTCCCGCAAAAGCAGACCGGTTGATCCATGTCCGCGCCCTATACAGCGGTTTGTCGGCTGAAAGCGAAGCATATCTCCGCAAAGCAAGTGTCCGTGCAAGCAATGAAGAAAGCGCCTGTGAAACGGTGCGTTGGATTTCCGTCCTATCGAGCGATAAACGCTGGAGCTGCAGCACTACGTTAAGCATTGCACAATTCTGTGCCGACGAAAATCCGTTGCCCGCGTGCAGGGAATCCACCCCTTGCCTGCCCGGATGGTTTCCCTGCCATCCGCACCGTGCACCCCGATCCTCATTTGTTATACATCGGCATCGCCAGCCCACGTTCGCAGCCGGGCCGGGTAATCCGGCAGTGGAGCGCTTCCCCACAAAGCACGCTGAGGGCGCGCCGCCGGGCCCCGCTGGCAGCAATACGGCGGTTGATTAAAGCATTCCTGTCTATCCGTACGCCGAATAAAAGCAGCCGGGCACCGATGGCTGCCATCCGGAGAAAGGCGCGGCCCAGGCGGCATCCACGGCTGCCAGGCCGGAAGGGCCGAAGTTCCTGAAGCAAGCGCGGGTTATCGCCGCGGCACGACAATGGAATGCAGCCCCGCGCAGATATAATATGGGAAACAGTAACGAACGTTGATTATGCGGGCGTTTGCACGAAGCGCAAAGCCGAAGCCGGAAATCTTTGCAGCGTGTAGCAGCCGGAAACCCTGCGGCTCTTAGCCGGATGTGCGGGTCTGCGCCGAGAGCAAGCAGACGCGGCAAAACACAGGGATTGTTTCAGCGTTTGCCTGAATCCCTTCCGTGCGCAGGCCGCAATACAGACCGCTGTCAGCCTGCCTGTGTTGCAATCAGGGTTTGAATTGTGTCGTTGTTCTCCACACTGTTTTCTCTGATCGATTTATCGTTGTCCAGCGGCAGGCTTTCCTTGCGCGCTCCACTGGGCTTGAGTACACCGGTATACGGCTGGCCGGAGCTCAGGAAGCCGCTGTCAATCAGTTGGCTGAACACATCCTTGAGCAGAATACTTTCCGGAAGTCCGAGATCCACATCGGAGTTGTTGGTCGGATGGATAATTTTCACATTGATGGTTTCCATAGGTATGCCTCCTTATCATGCATAATCCTGTCAGGATTATATCGCGAGCTTACAAGGAGATGATACGATCCGGTTCGGCCCCTGCCGTTCTTCCCAACACCGTTCTCCTTCGTTATCATTTGGTTATTCAGCATGGGTGCCCGCAATTTTATCCCTTGCGGGTGAGTACGCTTCATCCCGGAGCCTGATCTTTACAGAAATTTGATCGTGAGCTTTTCGGGCTCCAGAATACGGATTGTTTCTCTCTGGGTTTCGGCGGTGGGCAGCTCCTTTTTATCGGTGGGAAACATATCCCTCCTCAACCGGTTCGCGTTCCAGAAGGCGATTGCATCCTTGTTGGCCGAGGCATCATAGCGGGCGTCCGTAAAGTTTGGATCGAAAATAATCGTTTTGGCGCACCGGTAGATATAGTTGACGAGCGATTCCTCCCGGGTCCAGGTACCGAAGCACCACGTACCGCCGCGGTACCAGTTCACATGCCACGGCGGCGGCATGGAATCGCCGTCCATTGAAATCTTCGGAACCGTATCAGGATATCCGGGCGGGATTGTGAGAATGCAAACCGTTCTGTTGCGGTAAATCGGCTGCGGGCTGATGATGGTTTGCAGATTGAATGTAATCCGGTATTTATCGCAGGGTGATTTGCTCAGCGGCTCGATTTGAATCACATCGTTTCGAAACTGCATCAGTTCGTTGTATTCGTTCATCAGCCTGCGATGCCGCAGGGACCTTGGATCAACCATCAATACGTATACCTCCAGTCCGCTGTTACAGACAAACTTCAATGAGAACCCGTACGCAGCGGCCATACCCTTCCGCCGATGCGCCGGGCTTCCTTCCCCGTGGCGAGCACGCCTAATCCCGGTCGTTGTTAAGGAATGTGATTTTCAGCTTTTCCTGCGGCGTAAGAAAGATGATTTCCGGTACAGGCGCCGGTTGCGGAGCCGGGGCCGGGTTGATTGCGGAACCGCCAAGAATGGTGATCACAACCGGCGTATCCAGGGTCGGCAGCACCTGCGTATCCGAGGGGATGTATCGCCGATCGTTCTTGTTGGCGTTCCAGAAAGGAACGGCGTCGTAATTGGCCACACTTCTCAGATTTGCGATATCGGGATCAAACTGGAGCGTTTTGGCACAGCGGCTGATGAAATTGACCAGCGACTCCTCATGATTCCAGCCGCCGCAGCACCACCGGCCGCTCTGGAACCAGTTGATATGATACGGGTAGGGTTTGTCGTCGGCCACGATCGTCGGCGCGCCGGCAGGATAGTTTGGCGGTATGGTGAGCGTACACCGTGTCTGATTACGGTGCCTGGGGCCGGGCCCGATGATCGTGCGGACATGATAGATAATTTTGTAGGTATCATAGGGTTCGCTTCCAACGGGGATTATCTCGATAACCGGCCCGTTGATTTTCATCAGCTCTTTGCCTTCGTTTATCAATCGTTTGTTGCGTAACGCTCTTGGATCTTGCATTTTTTTCTCCATTTACAGTCGTATTCAGTGAGAATTCAAAGAAGTCAGATAGCTATTTGCAGTGTTTTCTACACCCAGCGTACGATATCCTCCAACTTCCGAAAAAATAAATCATGTTTTTTCACTCATTCGTCAGCCCCGGTTTCCATGTCCTCAGGAGATCCGCTGATGATTGTATTATACCGATAGCCCCTCTCCCTTCGCAATGTGGATCCATTCTTTTTCCTATCTTTCAATCCACATTTACAGCCAGGAGTCTCATCTGGTACAATGTAACCCAAATCAGCCACGCGCATAGCACGAAAGGAAATCACAGCCCTGCGGTCATCTGGCCGGGCGGAATCCGATTCCCCGCAGACAAGCGGAAACGCCCGTCATGTCAATCCGCGACAGCCTTCGTTATTGCACAAAAACCCCGTGGACGGGCCGTGACTGCCACACATAGAACGAAGCCTGTTTTGATTGTTGATTTGCTTTCCGGTTTGTGTGCTGGCTTCGCAATATACACGATTCGGCTGCGGCAGAAAGGATGAACAATAAGTAATCTCTTCAATGAATACAGCGCCATGTCCCCGTTGGATTTTGACCGCCTTGCCGCAGAAAAGGCGCTGACCGCGCGGCAGTTTACGGAGATCGTCGGCGGCTATCTGGATACGAAGCCCCGCCCCCGGTATTCCGCCGTTGTGGATCTGTCCGTTTTGCATCTAGGCAGGCTGCGGGCACAGGAGGCGCTGCCGGTGATCCGGCGGTTGCTTCTCGCCGAGGAAGCCTACGCGCAAAACGCCGTACGGGCGCTGGGCGAAATCGGTAGTCCGGGCGCGCTTTCGCTGCTGCTGGAGCTGCTGGATTCACAGGGCGGCGGCGTCTTTGTAGACAAGGCGTATCTCCCGCAGGCGCTGGAGCAGATCGGGGGGCGGCGGGCCGCCGACGCGCTGGCCCGCCACCTGGGCCCCGGCGACACGAAGCTGGACAAGGCCGTGCAAAAGGCGTTCCGGGCTATCGGCCATCAGGCATCCCCGGAGGCGCTGTGCGCGGCGCTGGAAAAAGCGCGGGGCGGCGCAATAGCTCCAGCGCTGGCCGCCGCTGGGCAACAGGGGGACGCCCGCGCCATCCCCCTGCCGATTCCCAGGCTGGCGCTGCCGCGCAGTACGCGCACCTTTGCGGCGCAGATATTGCATAAGCTCGGCGAACCGGCCTACGCGCAGATCATCTGCGGCGAGGACGGGGATATCGACCGCCTGCTGGCGCGCGAGGGCCGCAGCCGGGTCATCGGCTGGGTACGCGGCGCGCGTGCGGAGATCGAAAGCGTGATGAAAAAACCCTACACCCGCAAGCCAAGGCTGGCGATTTCGCTCGCCGCGGCGGACCGGCTGCACACGCTTGGCGAGCCCGACTTCCGCGCCCTGTTTTAGGGGGACGATGGCGATGCCCAGCGGTTTGCCGACGGCTGGAACACGCTGGCAAAGCGCGACGTGATCCACATGTACAACGCCTCCGGCGACGATATGCGCAGGCAGTTCGCCGCGTGCTTTCTGGCCTGCGGCACGCCCGGCCTTTCGCAGGCAATTGCTTCGCACCATAAGGATTTCCCCCACAGCGACGAGCAGCTCTCGCATGTGGACGAGGAGGTCAGCGACCTGAACGAACCTTTCCGTATAGAGCATGCCGACCATGACGAGAGCGGGCATTTTGATATGGAAGCCTCCTCCTATTATAAGAACCTGTCCGACAGCGATTTTTAATCCGCCAGGGAGGAGCCGCTCGTGATTTGCATCAACGGCGACCCCAACCGGCCGTTTGCACCCCATTTCATGATCATCCCATCCCTTTCCTGTCCGGCGGCGTGCGCATACTGCTTCGGGCCCAACACCAGGCCCGCGATTCGGCGGCAGGACGCGGCCCGGACGGTGGACTTCATCCGCCGGATCGCGGAAGAAACCGAGCAGGCGGACATCCGCGTTACCCTGCATGGCGGAGAGCCGCTCGCCGCGGGCTATCCGGTACTGGAGGCGCTGATCGCGGAGCTTTACCGCGCGCTTGCTGGCAAGCGCCTGCGGCTGTCCGTGCAGAGCAACCTCTGGCTGCTTGATGAGCGGCTTTGCGCCCTGTTTGCGAAATACAACGTTTCCATCGGCGCCAGTCTGGACGGCCCCAAACACCTCAACGACCCGCAGCGGGGGGACGGTTATTTCGACCGCACCATGGCGGGCATCCGCCTCGCCCGGCGGAGCGGGCTTGCAGTGGGCGTCATCGCAACGGTCACCGGCCGCACGGCGGGCAGCGCTGCGGAGATTTTTGATTTCTTTGCCGGACAGGGGCTGCCGTTTGCTACTCATGTGGTATCCGCCGCGAATGGCGGCACGGCTGCATTTGCGCTGCCGGAGGAGCAGCACAAGGCCTTTTTCCGGCAGGCCTTCGCCTATTATCAAAAACACCTGCGCAAGTATAACCATGTCCACGCTCAACACCCTGTGCAGCTCAGCGGCCAGCGGCGTTGGGCATGTCTGCACATTTACGGATTGCTTCGGACGGTTTCTGGTCATCGGGCCGACTGGCGAGCTATATCCCTGCACACGGTTTGCCGGAAACCCGGCCTTCTCGCTGGGCAATATCGCAAACCGCCTGACGGCGGCCGACCTGCTGGGCGGCGAAACCGCGGCGCGCTTCCTGCGGCGGGAGCGGCAGGTGGCGGAAGCCTGCGGCGGCTGCGAGCATTATCCCTACTGCAAGGGCGGCTGTCCCCAAACGGCGCTTGCCGAATGCACCTCCGCGCAAAACCGGGCCGCACTGGTGCTGTATGGCACAAGCCCCGGCGGCAATCCGCTGCCGCGGGCAGAGGCCGGATGATCTCGTTTTCCAAACCGGAGCCGCCCCGCAGCGCACTGCGCAGCGCCAGGCGGGTGATCGCCGCGCGCAAGCTGGCCCGCTGCCGGGATGATGTGGAGATGACCGCCGCCGCACTTGAGCCTTTGCCATCGGCCGGTCGCAGGCCTCGCTCCGGGCTTCCCTGCGACGGCTGAAGGAACGGATTCACGCCGGTCATTGTCCCCCGTCCGGCAAATCCGATGCCCTGTGGGCCGCGCCGGACTATCTGGAACAGGTTTCTTTTGTTCCCGCGGAAATGGAAACAGATGCCCCCGCCGAATGTGGCCAACCCGGTGAAACCGGCCCGGGCCGCTGCTAAACCTGCGAATACCAATACCTTTGCGGCGGCATCGTGCGCCTGTCCGGCGCGCAGTGTTCCGCGGCGGATACCGCTGGTCTGCATGGCAAGGCCGAGTCGCTGTACCGCTATGCGCTGGCAAGGTGGAAGGAAAGGCAAACGGACGGGCAGCCCGTCATAAACATCGGAAACCGCCGGCCCAAACCGGTTTACTCCCATCAAACGGCCTCCTGATGTGGATTTTTCACATTCTTCCACACAGTTATGTGAAATAATGTGGAAATATGTGAAATATTCTCATTTGCATATTCGTTCGAAAATTGTATAGTGATAGCATCAAACGCAAACCAAACGAAGGCGGCGATCGCATGGCAGCGCAGTATATAATGGTGTACAGTGAGTTGCACGACCGGCTAAAGCATTGGGGCAGTTACCCGTTAAAAACCAAGGCGCAGAAAGAGCAGTACCCCAACGCCCATCAAGCTGACGCAGCTGGGCAACGCAGCCGCGCCCACGGGTGAGGACAACATCCGGCTTTTAGAGGAAGACGGATGGGACGGGGACTATGTCGGCAGCGTTTCCCCCACCACAGCATCGCAATACGACTGCAACCGTTCTTTTCGTCATTTCCAGCCATTGCGCCAGATAAGTTGCAAACGGTATATCCTTGTCGGGCGGCCTGTCCGGCACGTAGTTTGCCCTGGCATCGCGGAGCAGTTGCTCCGCCCGCCTTTTGTTACCCTTGACGGGTAATCCTGTTGCTATCCATTTCGTCGTGCGCTTCCCCGCCGCGTTGTTGAAACTCAGTACAATATAGAAAAGGCCCTTCTTTTCCTGAAGATGTCCGGCTACCATGTTTATACCTCCTTTGTCGGCAGCCATAGGGATTCACCCGCTGACACGGATAGCGTATCGCAGGCGTTTGTCTATGGCAAGGATGTCAACTTCCAGATGGAGTTTCTTTGCCGACTTGAAGGTAAGCCAAAAGATGAGCTTTGGGTATCCGGTAGCAACGCCCGATTTTCAGGCAGGTAACCGCTCCGGTTTGCAGGAGCTTGTACACCGTTTTTTTGCTTATGCCCAGAACCTCGGACATAAGGCATGGTATCAAATTGTGTAGACTAAAAGAAATGGATGATTCTTCCACAAAATTTGTATGGATAACATGCTGTCTTTTCACTCTTAAAAAGATGAAAATTCCTAATGCAAATAAGGAATAGTTGACAGAAAACAATGATGTCAGGTGTGTTTCTAATCCCTTTTTTTCTTGCGCTTTGTGAAGGCAGGGGGCGTACAAATGGCCAGCGATACCGAGAGCAGAATCAGACTGTTGCTATCCGTGCGCCATAAGCTGCAAGCACAGCTTATTTTCTATAATCTATCTTATTGCAACAAACCTAAAAATACCAAACCGCCGGCAGAAAAATACGCTGAACGTATACAGTGGTTGCTGGATGGGCTCGATGGCTTACTGCTGCTTGTCACAGAGGAAGAGCGATACGTTCTTGAGTTGCATCTTATGGAAGGCATGAAATGGGAAACCGTTATGGAGAAGTATATAAAAAGATGAGCGTCCGAAATGAGCCAAGTGGAAAGAACTTATATATATCGCCAACAGGTAGCAATCAAGAAAATGAGATACTATGTTGAGCGTTATGCGGATACGTTTGATTTTTCATGGCTGGAAGACCCTTTGATTGACGAATTAGTGGCTATCGAGTAAACGGTGTTGAGAAGCGGGAGTTACGACAGCAGTTTTCGTTTCCCAAATATTCCCTTTTTGCTGCGAAATTTTCCCGTATTTTTCACAGTATTATCACTCCCTAAAATTCGGGAATCGCCCTACAATTTTATTAGGAGAAAAATTCGAATGGATCCAATCTCCAAAGTGCAGCAGGAGGTGATCACGATGCAGGCAATCGCGTTGGTTAGACATTGACGGCAGTTCAACTCTCAGAAACACGTTGGCCGGACAGACAAAAGGAATGTCCCTGCACAACGAGCTTGGCCGCTGCCATCCTCTAAAGGATGGATGTTCTGCAAGGACAATCACAGTATAGCACGCGAAAAACGAGCTGTAAATGAACGAATTACCGAAAGAGAAAGGGCAGATACGAAAGCACTTCTTGTAAAACGAGCTTGGCCGCTACCATTCTCTAAGGGATGGATGTTCTGCAAGAGTATGACCGTAGCAGTAGCAGCCTTTCTCCGGTATTGATTAGAACGGAGGAAGAAGGATGGAGGAGTTAATCCGTAATATTATTAGCAAGTACAATGACTACCAGGCCGAAGCGCAGCTTTATACAAAATGGCTTGCGCAGGTCGATGACCCGGATACAAAAAACTATTTAACACTGTTGGAGCTAAAGCTTGCGGCAATCAACGCATGGATGAATCTATTGAACGCGGACGAGAGGTTCGTGATCCAGAAACACCTGATTGAGGAAATGGAATGGCCCCGCGTGGCGTTTGAATATCGGGATCGCTGGAACGGCGAGTTTACACGAACAGAGCGTTCATTGCAAGTCTATCAGGCCAATGCATTGGCAAAGATCACCGCATTCGCAGAAAACCACCGTGAAATTACAACCAGATTGTTTACTGATGTCATGTCCGGCAACAACGCAGAATAAGACACTTTTCGCCAATCCCCTTGCACAGCGAGGGGTATTTCTATGTCCAAATTCGCCCATAAAAGACGAGTGAATCGCTTGGTTATCATCATGAACAGCTCATCTCGTAAACTCTTCGCGGTTTCTTCGTGAACTCTTCAATTTTCAAAAGGGCATAGTTGCACTACACTTTAAGTGAGCCAAGGGCGGATAAGAGCACTTGAAATATCACTTATCTAGCGCCTGCTCGAAGATGAACTGGAAAGGGGTGAATCCAATGGGCAAGCAACAGGCGTGAGTGATTCCGGCAGACAAACTTGGCCGCTGCCATCCTCTGAGGGATGGATGTTCTGCAAGGATTCACAATGCGTAACGGGGCGTTGTAATGCGCGTCTGATGGAATATCCAAGGGCACAGACAACTCAACAAAAACAACTTGCACTTAGCTGTATTAAGTGCACCCAAAATGAAAGGAGACTTTCCAATGAAGCATGTGGTAAAATTCGTTAGCCTCGCTTTGGTTATCACTACCCTGCTGGCAATTGCTGCACCGGCACTTGCACTGACGGGCAGCTATGCCCCTTACCTGGGCGGAACGGGGAGCAGCTATTACATTCGTCGGGGCCATACCGGTGATCAGGTGAAAAACCTTCAGATGCTCCTGAACGCCACCATCGGCACAAGCTTAACGCTTGACGGCATTTTTGGTTCCGCGACTGAGGATGCGGTGGAAGATTTCCAGCGGGCCTTTATGGGTTCTTCTTCGGTTGACGGAATCGTTGGCGACAACACGAAGCAAGCACTCTGGAGTGCCTGTCAAATCTGGCCTAACCTTATCGTTGTTTACTAATACCTAACAGGAATAAAGGGGGAAGGGCTGCTATTAGCTACCCTTCCCCCTTATTCATTGCATCAGCGAACTAACGGTATCATCCCATGCTGTTTAGTAAAGCTTCAGTTTGTATTCCAGGTTGCCACCTAACGCATCAAACGCAAATTCTTCCGCCTTGGTTACCTCGCCGGTTTGCGAGTTTAGCTCTACTTTATACCGCAGATGGCCCTGCCCGCTGGCAAATCCATCGGGGAATGATGCCGCAGAGGCATAACTGGGCCAGAACACGATCTTCCACAGCGTTACCACCGGGTCGGTGATATCGAAATAGATGTAGCAATTGTCGTACAGGGCAACAGTTTCACTGTCTAAATGATAGGTTTCCATGATTGCTTGCCGAGCAAGGGTGAAGGCCTCTTCTTGTGTGATATCCATCCCGCCGGGCAGGCCGTACGTATAGGAGGAATACGCGATAACGTCATAGTCTGTCACGCCGCCATTGTTAAGCGTCGTCAAATCTCCGCTTTCCACAATGGTGCGAACCTGCGGGGCAATGGTTTGTGAGTATTCAGCTTTCAATTCCAGCGGCCATAGCTGAAAAACCGTTTTGCCTGCTTGCATGGCGAGGTCGTCGATCTGTTCAAACAGCGGCGTATCGGGATAGCCGGCTGAAAGAACCGCCGCCCTTTCAGCACTGGTCTGCGGCGTAACCGCGCCCACGTCGGGATCCTCGATTACCTGCCCCGTTTCGTCTACGACAGCAGTGTAAACGCGTTCTACGTAATTGTCACTGCCTTCTCGCAGCAGCTTGAACTGCACATTCCATCGCCGGTAGTCAGGCCGCTGTTCCGTTACATACAGATCCGCTACGGACAGGGCGTTATCCAGCGCGTCCGATTGTAAAGCATAAGCCGCGAGAATCGCTTCTTTGGCAATGGCTATCGCATCTCCCTCGGAAATATCATCCTCTTTGGAAATGACCAGCGTATCGACGGCATCCTTACTTCCGTAAACCTGATCAGTCACCTGCTGCCACCACACACGCTGCTCCGGCGTCCAGGTATCGCTAGGCCCCAGAATCGCATAGGTAATGATGTCAATGCTGATTTCCTGTACATCGGTTTGTCCTGTAAGTGTCAGTAAAAGCTGGTCGGCAAGGGAATGTTTCATCGCTTCGTCTGTGGAATCCTCAAACAGCTGTGCGGTTTCCGCGCTTTCTGCAAGATTACCCGAGTCGATCAGCGCACGGATCAACGCCTGCTTCTGTTCGATCGGCCAGCTTGCATAATCTCCTTCTGTTTGTTCAATTTCCTTCATAGGAACAACCTGCTGTTCCCAAAGCAATGCGGCTGCCAGCGCGGTAACCGCTGCCAACATCAGTACAATGATCAATACAAAGCCTACTGATAATTTCTTTTTCACCTTTACTTCTCCTCTCACTTGACGAAGTACATCCCGATCAAAATTGGGCCTTTGCTCCAATCCGGGAAGGCAGGCATCCATTACCCGGCGGAGTTCATTGTCCTGTTGCGCGTGATCAAACATGCTCATACCCTCCTTTCAGTTCACGGTGAAGCCGTTCACGGGCTTTTTTTAGCCTTATGGATACGGTGGAAACGGCGACACCTAATGTGTCCGAGATTTCCTGTAGATTAAGTCCCTGATAGTAGTAGAGCAGGACGACCTCCTTGTGCCTGTAGGGGAGGCTCATGACCGCTTCCAGTAACGCGCGATCCTGATCGTTGGCTGACTGGAGGGGTATAGTATCCGGCGTAACGCTGCGATCTACAAAGCGAAACCATGAATCCCGCCGGATATTCCGGCAGGTGTTGAGGGCAATGCGCATCAACCATGTTTTTTCGCTGCAGTCGCCCCGGAATGTCGCCATCGCCTGATAGGCTTTAACGAATGTTTCCTGTACGGCGTCCTCAGCCAGGGATGTGTCCTTCAGAAATGCGCAGCCCATGCGCATCAGATCGTTTTTATACTGCATCATTAATCGACGCAGTACCTCTTCACGGACGTTGTCAGGGCCCATAACAACTCCCATCTACTGTTCACCCCCTCACTTTATTAGACACGGATTATCTGCAATTTTTTCAATACCGCAAAAATTTTCCGTAGTTCTTCATTGTTTCTTCGCTGAATCATCATTATGGATGGTGACTTCCATATTAACGATGACTTGCAAAGCGTTCTACCACCTCATTTTGTGGCACCATAACCAGATTGTCAATGTTGTGCCATCACCGGGAATTTCAGCGTTCAAATCTTCCGTGTTTTTACATAATTTCTTCAATGTTCGCACGGGCATCAGTCATCAAGACTTCAGGAGCCGCCTTGCCGTCTACTCTCAAATTCTTATTGAGCTACTTCAAATATCATCCAAAATGTCCGTCGAATAAAATGCGCCTTGTGTTATAACGGCCAGCGTTAAAGCAACAGCGCGAAATCACAACAGATTCGTCGGTGTATATTTCGGCATCCATACAAAATTAAGATACTAGCTGTATATAACAGCAGTGAGAATTCCAACTAATACCATGAACAGGCCATTTCGTAAACTCTTCGCGGATTTTTCGTGAACTCTTCAATTTTCAAAAGGGCATAATTGCACTACACTTTATATGAGTCAAGGGCGGATAAGAACACCTGAAAGATCGCTTATCCAGCGCCTGCTCCAAGTTCAAATGGATAGAGGTGATTCCGTTGGACATGCCACAGGCGTAGATGATCCCGGCAGACGAGCTTGGCCGCTGCCATCCTCTAAGGGATGGATGTTCTGCAAGGATTCATAGTACGCAACAAGGCGCTGTGATGCGCTTTTCATTGTAACTCTGCACACAGGAAAACACGAAACGCAAAAATCCTGAGCTGCGCTTAGCTGTGTTTCGTGTGCCCAAATTGAAAAGGAGAATTCAAAATGAAACATATGAAGAAAATGCTTGCTTTAGCCTTAGCGGTTATGTCTGTTCTGGCAATTGCTGTTCCGGCAACGGCACTTGATGGTGGCTACGAAGCTGCAGCAGTATATCTAGGCACAACCACTCTTCAACGTGGAAACGTCTCTACCGCCGTTGCGAATCTTCAACGCATGCTTGCGTCTTGTGGTTATAGTGTCGGTCCAATTGACGGGATTTTCGGTTCGCTAACCGAACAAACAGTCAAAGATGTACAAGAATATGGGGCTAGTGTCAAGAAAAGGTTGCAATTTCAGGGCTCCGAACGATGCATCAAGCGGCTTTGCCGAGCAATCCCTGCAGGGATTGCTCGCTGAGGTAGGCGCGGGAAACCGACCAGTCCTCAGCGTATTCGATCAGGTAGGTCGTCACGAGCCGCACATACGATTCCTGATTGGGGAAGATCCCGACAACGCGTGTTCGCCGCCGGATTTCCTTGTTAAGCCGTTCCAGCATATTGGTCGAAGCGATCCTGCGCGCGTCCAAATCCGGAAAGCCATAGAAGGACAGGGAATCCTCCAACCCATTGTCCAGCGTTTCAATGGCCTTGGGAAAGCGTTTTTCGTAAGTTTCCGCTAATTCTTCAGCCCGTTGCCTCGCCAGCGCAGCGCTTGACACCAGCCAGATTTCCTTGAGGTGTTTGGCAAAGGTGTCCTTTTCTTTGTGCGATACATGGGCGAGGATATCCCGCATGAAATGCACCTTGCATCGTTGCCATGACGCACCGGGAAAGCTTTCCCGGATGGCGCGGATTAACCCGGCATTCGCGTCCGATACGACCAGTGCAGGCGTTTCCAATCCACGGGTCTTCAACTGCGTGAACAGATGCTTATAGCTGCTGGTGGATTCCTCCAGCATCGGCTCAACGGCCAGCACTTCGCGTTTTCCCTGCGTGTTCACGCCGCATACGATCAGGATCGCCATACTCACGACCTTCCCGTTGAAACGCACCTTCTCATACAGTGCATCCACCCATAGCACAGGATAGCGTGTGTCGGACAAAGATCGATTGCGGAAAGCTTCCACTTGCTCGTTGAGCCCCTTCGTCATGACGCTTACCTGGCTGTGCGACAGGTTTTCTATCCCCAGTCGCTTGGCCAATTTTTCGATCTTGCGCGTGGACACGCCCTGCACAAACGCTTCCTGCACCACCTCAATCAGGGCTGCTTCGCTTCGTTTGCGTTCGGTGATGAAAAACGGGATGTACCCGCCGTTTCTGGCTTTGGGTATGAGCAGGTACATTGTTCCCATCCGTGTATCCAGCCTTCTGGGCCGGTAGCCGCTGCGATACCCTCCGCGCCCTTCGCTGCGTTCGTTCTTTTCCGCTCCCAACTGCCCGGATATCTCTGCCTCCATGAGCTGATCGCAGAGCCACTTCAGCATATTGAGCATTGGGTCGGGTTTCCCCATGCATTCCAGTAGTAATTCCGTCAGGTTTATGGTACGCTTTCCTTGTGCCATTAGGGGTTCTCCTTTCGAATGTATCTCTCAATTCATTCTTTCGGAGCCCTAATGGTTTTTCCATCTCTCTTTTCCTAAATTGCAACCTTTATTGTACGCTATCAATATGGGTGGTTTAGTGGTTGATGGCATCTGTTGCTATAACACAAAAACGAAGCTTTGGGAAGGAATAATTTACCTTCCAGCTAGTTGTGTCCCTGTACAATAAATCTGTGATACGCTCAAATAGGCATCAAGGTATTTGTTGAACATCCAACCCGAGGATAACTGTAGCTGCAGTTATCCTCGGGCTTTATGATTTTCTTATTATACACACCACCATACAGAACAATGAAACCTCTCTTATATGCAATATAGTGGGTGAAATCCAATTAATACCACTTCACATCATAGTCATAATCTTGGCCTAACCATTGCCACGAAAATTCATCCAACAATGCGATTTCGCCTGTACGTGCATCCATTTCCACCTTGTAACAAATACTTTTCAGTGGATCTCCAGCCTCCAGCTCATGCAGTGATTTGGGATTGAACAAGAATTTCCATAACGGTTGATCAGGATTTGTCACGTCATAGTATACGGATATTTCCTCGTAGAGCTCCAAAACATCCAATCCAATGTCATACTGCTGGTTCAGCGCTTGTTTAGCCAGGCTTAACGCTTGCTCTTGCGAGATGTCGTCCGCTGTTGGCAAACCATAGGTGTAGGTTGATTGTGCCATCACACCAATTTGCACGCCTCCCCCACTGATGAGGGGCGCTAAATCGCCACTGTCCATAACCGCGCGGACCAAAGGGCTGACTATCTCGGAAAACTCCGCTTTGAGTTCAAGCGGCCAATGTCGAAATTCACCAGAATCCGTTTTTGCTGATAATTCACGAATAGCCGTAAAGATCTCGTTCCCGGACTGTGTAATCGTTGTTTCAGTTGCCATCATGCTTTCTACCGATTGGTAGAGCTTACCTGTGTCAGGATGGACGTATATTGTTCGAAGCTCGAACTGCCTTTCCTCCTCCGACATATCAGCAGGCGCTTCGAATGTAATTGCCCAATAAGATTGTCCATCGCTCACAAACTCCGGAATTTCAAAGGTAACCAATATGTCATAAGCATCAAGCGTGCTATCATCGATCTCATATACTTGCATCATAGCTTGCCTGGCGACTTCCAATGCCTCTGCTTCGCTCACTTCCCCATTTGGGAGGGTATAGATTGTGTGGTCTCCAATTTCAGAAATACCGGCATCCAGCACAATCTCTGAATACCAAGCCTTTTGCTCCGTTGTCCATGTATCAAACTCACCCCATGCTGATGTCATAATTACCAAGAAGCTAACATACCTAGCCTCCTCGTACGTGAAGTTTTCTATAATAGCATCCGCCAGACTGTCAGCCTCCTCTAAGGAAATATTGCCGGATGCAAGTTTTCTGAGCTGATCGTCAGTTTCTATATATCCCTCTGTGTTTAGTTCCCGAATAACTTTAACCTTCGTCTCTACAGGCCAATAGGCAAAATCCCCATCCTCTTTTTCTGTCTGCGCCATAAGCTGCGCTGTTTGCGTAAGGCTAACAATTGCCAAGGCGGTGACGGCAATCAGAACAAGAACAATGACTAAAACAAACCCAGCCGATAGTTTTTTCTTCAATTTTACTTCTCCTCTCACTTTGCGCATGATGTCACTACGAAGCGAAGGCATGGTATCCACTCCGGAGAAACAATCGTCAATGGCGGAACGCACATAGTCATGATCCCGCGTAAGGTTAGCCATCATAGCCAACGCCTCCTTTCAGCGCGTTATGCAATCGCTTTCGAGCTTTATCCAGTCTTCCTGAAATTGCCGCAGGGGAAACCTTGAGCACTTGTGCAATTTCCTTGATCTTCATATGTTGATAGTAATACAGCAGTACCGCTTCCATCTGTTTTCGGGGAAGCCGCATGATCTCCGTGGTCAGCGTGATATGATCCAAGGTTGGCGGTGCGCAGGGCGCGGGCAGCTGTTCAAAGGATACGCTGCGGTCAACAAAGCGAACCCATGCGCTTCTTCTGAAATCCTTACACACATTCATGACGATATGCATCAGCCATGTTTTTTCGCTGCAATCTCCCCGGAAAGCGTACAGGTTTTTATACGCTTTCAGAAACACCTCCTGCACCGCATCTTCCGCTAAAGAGGTATCACGCAGATAAACGCAGCACATCCGAAGCAAATCTTTCTCATATTGTGCAATCATGCGGATCAATTGTTCCTCACGGTTGCTGTCCGGGCCTAGGACAACGCCCATACGCTTTTCACCTCCATCACTTATATAGACGCAAGTTAATCAAAAAAATTAAGCCCCCCGCAGAAATTTTTCTGTATTATTTCGTCGTTTCTTCGCTGAATCTTCATCGTGCAAGGCGGCTTTCATATTGGTGGCGCCCCGCAAAACATTCTACCGCCTCATTTTGTGGCACAATAGCCGGATTGTCAACGTTGTGCCTGCATCGAGGATTTCAGCGTTCAAATCTTCCGTGTTTTTGCGTGAACTCTTCAATGTTCAAATAACATGCTGTGCTGTACACTGGGAACAGATCGGAAGCAACAAAAAGAACCGACAAACCGAAACCACAGAAATGGGTGATTCCGATGGGCAGTTGAAGCCGATGAACACATATCGCAGACGAGCTTGGCCGCTGCCATCCTCTAAGGGATGGATGTTCTGTAAGATGAAGTTCTAATGGTTTTGATTAAAAGTCGAATCTTTTAACCTTGAATATTTCTGGTGGATAAACTGGCTTATTTTTTGCACCCCAAAATGGATATATGCGCAAGAAGGCGCTGATTGATATGAAAGACTATATACAGAAGATCATCGAGGAATATTCCCGCTATCTCGATGAAGAAGCACGTTTTGAGCGGCATCTTGAAATGCGGGAAAACCGTGATATGCGCGACGCGCTCACAGAATTGAAAATTAAAATCGGAACTGTTGAAAGTTGGTTTGCGCTGTTGGATGCAGACGAAAGAGTTGCGTTCCGGCAAGCGCTGCAAGGCTGCACATCCGCTGCTATGCAATCCGCTGCGATGGAGTGGATGTGGCGTATTTCCAAAGAAAGACTAACACCTTATCCGCTTCGGGAGCAAGCCATTGCAAAGATCGCTTCGTTTGTTGATACGCATCAAGCGGTTATGCACGCGATCTTCGATAACATTTCATACGAGAATGACAGGCGGTGTTCTTTATGAATCAACATGAGAGCAACATATACAGCCTGCTGTGTAATTGGCATAAAATCAATGCTGAGAAGCGTTTTGTTGAGGCGAGAACGCACGTTTCCTCTTCGCAGATAAGGGATCGTCTAGCTTTAATCAACAGCGCATTGACGATGCTAGAATCGTGGATGCAGTTACTTTCCGATGATGAGCGGTATGTGATTAAGCGCCATTTGTTGGATGGGATCGTTTGGTATCGTATCGCATATGAGTATAATAACAAACTCATACGTTCCAAAACAAAAAGTCTCTCCTCGCTGCGTAGAATGCAACATCAGGCGAATGCGCGGATAGCATTA
This sequence comes from Candidatus Limiplasma sp., assembly GCA_963664595.2. GTDB lineage: Bacteria > Bacillota > Clostridia > Christensenellales > Aristaeellaceae > CAXXOK01. The sequence continues at coordinate 492,338 of CAXXOK010000011.1, forward strand.
CATACTCAGAGCCAAGAAAAGGAAGTTGAATGCACGATTTCTGCATTTTTATCTGGATAGAAAACCTCATTAGGATAATTTTAAAGAGTTAGCCGCAATGCAATCAGCCGTAAAAATGTGGATATTGCTCATCTCCAAGGAAGGTTGGATTCTTTGGCAAGCTCGGGGAACAAGCCGCTTGCAAAACCGCTGCCTTTGCATTTATGCCTATGGAAACCATTCATGAAGTTTTTTATAGTGCTTATTGTGCTTAAACCAAAATCCCTTTATTGACTTAATGTATTTTTTGTGACAAGATATATATGATAATTCCTAATTATCAGTTATTTGATTTTCGAGATAATGCTCATATGTGTACTTTTTTTAGTAATTGGATTCCATTCGATTCACTATATATATACACGGATGGATAATTCGCCCCAGTAAACGTACTGTTTCTTGTCATTGAATATGAAGCCATGTCCTTTATAATAAGGGGTCTGTCTACACTTAATCGGGTTCGGAATTTATATCGTCCAAGGATATCTCCGGCTAAACAGGTAGACCCAGCCAGTATATATTCGTAGCCAGGCTGAGTCGAATCTACCGTATCAAGGATATCGAGTTCATATGGGCTTTCAATGACACATGGGTAATGGCAGATGGCGGATGAATCCAGTATAGCAGTTGGTATACCATTATCAACAATGTCTAGGACTCTGGTGATAAGTACAGCCGTGTTTGAAAGAATTGTTTTCACATGGTTCACCTATTATATAACTATGAAAACTCCATAATCGGAGGAACACTGGAATTGTGCCACTAACTCTGCCAAACCTTTGAAATAGGTTATGATGCAGTTTGGATAACGATATCATGCCCCTTTTTACCCAGTATTTCACCACTGTACCGACTTTTACATTGTTCAGATAAGAACCTTGGATCGATTACGACATCCACCGTTCTTTCCAACGACATCGGAGCCTTGCATTCACACATGGATATGAAAGTGTAGTCCTTCAATAAAATCAAAGTTGCTGATTTTTTTATCGGATATCTGCTAGTCCGCATACCAAATCGCGAATGTTTGTAGCAAGGGTTATGAAGTTCTCAATTGTTATCAACTTCGGAATAACTCTGGACTTTATTCTTAGGCCGGAACTGAGCCCAGACGTACTGTCTGGCTCATGACCTAGAGATCGGTACTTATAATCCCATTGTGCTTACTAGGAGTCTCAGAAAACAATGTGGAATCGCATTCATTCAATAATCACAAGCATATATCTTCTGGAAAATATGCTGAAAGCGTCTCAAACATTGTATTTCACCACACTATGCCTGCAGAGCCTAAACGAGCCTCGAACAACCCAGATGCTGCATTATATTATCATTTTCTTAAAATCCATTTCGCCAGAGCTCTTTAACTCTTTGTCCTTTCAACGAATGCTAGTATACCAAACGTGCGCTGCTCTCTACCCCTTTAAAGAATACAGTACCTTACAGCCTGTCTGGGTACTAAAATCTTGAACTTTGGAAAGGTTTTTTACCAATTTATCGAATATCTATTATTATGCTGGCGTTGAAAGACCTAAACCAGAGAGCATTGAGATGTTCATGGTTGCACCACCTTATTTTGTTTGGAGAGGGTAATGTATGCATAACAATATGGCAAACATCAATATACTGTCCGCGCATGCCGAGGTAGTTTTTACCACTATAGAAAATCAGCGATACATGATCAGGATTTTAATTCTTCTACTATATCTAGTTCTATGATAATTGCCACTGAATTCGTAGATACATCATTTTACAATGCAAGCTTTATGGGCACACGTCTAATCAATTCTATGTTTCGATCTTCAAATATGAGCAATGCAGATATCATTTCGATTGTATCTTCTGATTGTACATCAAAGTCTGTTTTGACAAAGCTTCAATCGCCGATTCTACATTTACGAACTGCAAATTTGTTCAATGCTTTCAAGCCATGCGATAAAGGAACCTTGAATGTACTTTTGACGGCTTTGATGTTGAAGATAGTACCATCACACTAAACTCATTTGATCATTGTACTATGAAAGAAGCATTGCTAGGGGCCTCTTTTTTCTATCAGATTCTTCAAGATGTCATATGGGAAAAGTCATTTTTGGATGCTTACCTCATCAGGTTTTAATTTTGGATTTTCTATTGATCAAATGAAACAGTGCAATATATCTGTGGAGGCTATTGAAGACTTAAGGAGCAAATACCTTGAAAGAGGCTTGCTGTTAAATGCAGCAATAGTAGCAATTAATTCGAGTGCCTCTGTCTATGATTTAGCAATCGTGGCATGTTCCTCGACGATTGTTGAGATGGTAAAGCGGAAAATCTTTCATTAAGCCAGATAAAGCGATTGTATTAAGCAGCTTAATAAATCGCAATTCATCTGGCTTAAAGAAAGAGTTGCGCTTTACCATCACTATACAATCGTTGTTGGAACCATGCCATTCGATTGCTAAATCATAGACAGAGGCACTCGAATTAATTGCTACTATTGCTGCATTTAACAGCAAGCCTCTTTCAAGGTATTTGCTCCTTAAGTCTTCAATAGCCTCCACAGATATATTGCACTGTTTCATTTGATCAATAGAAAAGCTCCAAAATTCCATTCCTGATGTAGGTAATCATCCAGTAAGATGACTTCTGCCATATGACGTCTTGAAGAATCATAGACCCCAAATAGAGGCCCCTTGCAATGCTTGCTCAATCATAGTACAATGACCACAATGACGTTTAATGTGATGGTACTATCTGAAACATCAAAACTGTGAAGAGTACATTCAAGGAAAACTTTATCGCATGGCTTGAAAGCATTGATGCTGTTTTTGCCTTATCATTCAACAAATAATAAGCCTGTTCGGGAATGTAGTATCGGCAATTGAAGCTTATAACAAAACAGAATAGGACAAATTGTACAAGGAAGAGAAAAAACAATCGAAATGATATCTGCATTGCTCATATTTGAAGATCGAAACATAGAATTGATTAGACGTGTGCCCATAAAGCTTGCATTGTAAAATGATGTATCTACGAATTCAGTGGCAATTATCATAGAACTAGATATAGTAGAAGAATTAAAATCCTGATCATGGTATCGCTGATTTTCTATAGTGGTAAAAACTACCTCGGCATGCGCGGACAGTATATTGATGTTTGCCATATTGTTATTCAAAACCAATTGCTAAATACTTCCAAACAAAATAAGGTGGTGCAATTCCGTGAATTTGAGAAAAATCTCAAAGTTCTAATGGTTTAGGTCATTTCAACGCCAGCAAATGTAAGAGATATCTATATAATTGAAGAAGCAAGATCATTTACATCAAGCGTTCAAGATTTTAGTACCCAGACAAGCATGCTCCATACGAATTGTCATATCCATGCAAAGGGGTTTTCACAGGGTACCAGAGCATTCTTCACTGTCTTGGTATACTAGCATTCGTTTGAAAGGACAAAGAGTTAAAGCAGCATCTGGCGAAATGGATTTTAAGAAAATCGATAATATAATGCCCATATGCATTTGGGCATAGTTGTTGCAATACATGTGCACGTTAACCAGCAATATTTTCCAGACGCTTTCCTTATTTCTTTTTATGTGCTTGATGATATTCAATAACACATTCCTTATAGTTTTCTGAGACTCCTTAACACAATGGGATAAATACCGATCTCTAGTCGATTGAGGTAACCTGAGCTCAGACAGTACGGTCTACCCATTGCTCAATAAAGTCTTCATATTTAGTCCGAAGTTGATAATAATTGAGAACTTCATAACCGTTGCTATGGATATTAGCGATTTGGTATGCGGACTAGCAGATATGATAAAATTATCAGCAAATCCCAACTTATTGAAGTACTACACTTTCGTATCCATGTGTGAATGCAAGACTCCGATGTCGTCAGCAACAACAATGGATCCCAGTAATCGATCCAAGGTTCTTATCTGATTTATGTATTTGTCAGTATAGTGGTTGACTACTGGCTAAAAAGGGGAGCATGTTATCGTTTCAAACTGCAGTCATAACCTTTTTCAAAGAATTGGCAGATTTAGTGGCACAATTCCACTGTTGCGCCGATTATTGTGAGTTCATAATCTATATTGAACCAGGTGGATCAATGTCTTTCAAACAATGCGGTACAGAAAAGTATGAAGTCCTGGACGATACATACTGTTGATTATAGTATACCAATTGTTTTAGCATGGATTCATCCGCAACATCTGCCATAATGGCCATTGTACTCGATTGGACGATAAGCCCCATATGACACTATCGATATCTGAGCATGTGGTATACCAAGCGAAAGCAATGCGACGCTGCTTTGCTGCGAAGATCATACTGGCTGGGTCATACCTGTATAAGCCGTAGATATCCACGGACGATATAAATGTGCCGAACCCGATCTAAACGTGGAGATTAGATTGCTTGTTATAAAGGACTTATTGCTTCGATATTCCAGTGACAAGACACAGTACGTTAATATTGGTTGCCCCAGACTATGCATCCGTGTATATCGAGCTGTAGTGAATCGAAATGGCATCCATAATATCTAATATCAGTAATTAGTGACACATATGAGCATCTCTCTCCAACCAGTTGAAATAACTGATAATTAGGAATTATCAGAGCCATAATCGAGCAAAAGCACTCACAAAAAAAGTATCAAGCAGCAAAGAAAACCCTATAGCGAAACCCTCCAGTTCTCCTCAATGCTGCCAAGCACTGTTAATTTCATTCTGTAATGTTTAGGATAATATAAACATATTACAGGAGTGACTTGAATAATGACATGTCTAGAAGAACAGGTGGCTAACTATATGCAGGTTTGTAAAACGCAGAAACTTTTGTCTAAGAACAGTCTTCGCGCTTATAAAGTAGATTTCAGGCAATTTATTGAGTATATAGGATCGCAATATCCCGAAGTGCAGAATGTCGCAGATATATCAAAGGATATGCTTCGCAGCTTTGTCGGGGAACTTTTGTCGAAATATGCTTCCCAAACATGCAAACGAAAAATTGCATGTATTAAAGCGTTTTTCAACCACCTAGAGTTTGAGGATATTATTGAGGTCAATCTATTTCGCAAAATAAGAATCAAATACAAAGAACCCCAGAGACTGCCAAAAACAATGTCTGAACAAGAAATGGAGCAGATTTTGAACTTGTTTTATTCAATGGAGGCAAAAGCTCGTTCTTCCCAGGAGAAATTCAGAGCATCACGAGCAGTGGCATGTATTGAACTATTGTTTGCTACTGGCCTACGTATAGGTGAGTTGTGCCATTTGCGCTCAAATTCGGTTGATTTGAAAGCATTCACTGTTACTGTGATTGGAAAAGGCAACAAGGAACGTGTCATCTTCATTGCCTCTCCTGATGTTGTTCTAGCTTTGAAAAAATATCTTTCGATAAAGCAAACTCTCGGTCTTGAATCGCAGTATTTCTTTGTTAGTCAACATGGGCCACGATATACAGAAGAAGCCGTTCGAGCACTGATCCATAGGACGATTTCTCCATTGTTAAAGCGTAGAATCACCCCTCATATGTTTCGGCATTCTTTTGCTTCTCTTTTATTGGAGAACGATGTGGATCTTAAAATGATACAAGAGCTGCTTGGACATTCATCAATCACAACAACTCAAATATACATTCACTTGACGACAGGCAAGCTCAAACAGGCATTACAGCTGCATCACCCAAGATGCTCAATGAAACTTCAAGTTGAAGGATAATAGGATAATCGTTTACAAATATTGACTTGGAGTATAGAATGTGACATGATATGAATGATAACTCTTTATTATCATAGGTGGTGAAATGTGTGGGGGCGTTTTATGATATCGTCATGTCTTCGAAGCCAAATTCATTTCAGGAATTATTTAATATGCAATGGAATCAATCACTAGATTGTTTGGATCTAAAGTATGCAAATGCAATCCAAATGCGTATTGGTAATCAGCTAAGGCCAAAGCTGACATGCTGGGGAGCCGCTATTCATAGCAATAGTCCTGAAGATATAGATCTCAATTTGGTTGCAAAAATCGCAGCAAGCATAGAAATGCTGCATAAGGCATCTATTATTATTGATGATATGATAGATCACGATGATGCCAGGCACGGGAAGCAAACTTTTCATCTACAGTATGGTGAAGACAGAGCCACTATCTTCGCACTGGTACTTATTGGGAAAGGAGCGTCTGCTTTAAGTGAAATTTTTACCGGAAGAAGCTTTTATACGAAATGCTTACAGCTGTATACAGAGACAATCAAGCGGATGGCAACTGGTTGTTTGTATGAGCTGGATTTAGATAGAATAACACGCTTTGAATCTAAGCGGATTAAGGAGATCATAGATTTTGAAACTATATCATTGATAAAAAACAGCCTTTTACTTGGGTATTGGTCACATGGGGATGAAAATAAAGTTATAGAAAAGATAATAATTGAAATTGGCAAGGATTGTGGTTATATCTTTCAAGTTTTAAACGATCTCGAACCATTCGCATGTATGGAAAAAAATCAAAAATACAAAGGCGGAGAAAACATAGATATCAACAGAAATCGAAAGAATATTGCGGTAGCATATATTTTTGGCGCGGCAACAAATAGGGAGAAGGACAAACTTCTTGCTGCTGATGATGTTGAGCTGCAAAAAATGCTTTTTGATCTATACACGAAATACTGTGTACATAAAATGCTCAGTAATGAGGTAGCTCTCCTAGTAAAAAGCATATTAATCCAAGCAGATCAAATGCCACAAAACGGAGTGATGAAAGAGTGTATCAATGATTTTAAAACTTTTATTAATGAAATGGTATCCATTTGTTTCTCAAGGCTAGAGCAGCGGTAAAGATATAAAAGGAAGGCTTGCTACTTTGTTATACAGATTGAATATATGAACAACAAACGTAACCATTAACATGATTGTTTCATAGCTGAGCTGGCGTTTGAGTGGGTAATCTTTCGATTTTCGTATCGTATCAACTAATATGTTATACGCAATTATTGTCGTAAAACTGGTAGATTTCTCGTCAGCACGTTCCTTTTCCAAAAACATCAATTCGCTTAAATTCTTAATACTTCGCCCTTTCAAATTAGAAACAATCTTAGATATCAGCTGGAATTGCACTCTGTTAATTATGGGGAATGCAACGACTACAAGCAGGAATACGGCAATCCACGATATGATAAAAGCGAAATTGTTTGGCATGTTGATAGAAATCGTGGTTGTAATTGTGATTTGATTAGCTGGAACTAAGATGGCATATTCTATTACATAAATTAGGCCAATAAATAGGAAATAGTTCCTTAATCTTTGTGAGATCATAGCCATGTTCGTGATCCATTTGGTATCCGCCGGCGTATATTGATCATAGTCTATTACTTCGCATTTCCCTGCTTTATAAATAAACCATAGAAAGAACAAGTACTGGGCATACGAATATACTCCGAAAAGCACGCTGCTACCGGCAATAAAAATCGCGTATATTCCAACTATATCTATTTTTATGTATTCCAGCAAAACAATACAGGTAAAGAAAAAAGTTGTAACAATGATGGATGCAAGAAAGGGCCACAATGATTTTTGTATCGGCAAATATCTCTCAGTAAAGGCGCCTGATATTTCTGGAGATAGCGTACAATAAAGGTTGCAATTTAGGAAAAGAGAGATGGAAAAACCATTAGGGCTCCGAAAGAATGAATTGAGAGATACATTCGAAAGGAGAACCCCTAATGGCACAAGGAAAGCGTACCATAAACCTGACGGAATTACTACTGGAATGCATGGGGAAACCCGACCCAATGCTCAATATGCTGAAGTGGCTCTGCGATCAGCTCATGGAGGCAGAGATATCCGGGCAGTTGGGAGCGGAAAAGAACGAACGCAGCGAAGGGCGCGGAGGGTATCGCAGCGGCTACCGGCCCAGAAGGCTGGATACACGGATGGGAACAATGTACCTGCTCATACCCAAAGCCAGAAACGGCGGGTACATCCCGTTGCATCATCACCGAACGCAAACGAAGCGAAGCAGCCCTGATTGAGGTGGTGCAGGAAGCGTTTGTGCAGGGCGTGTCCACGCGCAAGATCGAAAAATTGGCCAAGCGACTGGGGATAGAAAACCTGTCGCACAGCCAGGTAAGCGTCATGACGAAGGGGCTCAACGAGCAAGTGGAAGCTTTCCGCAATCGATCTTTGTCCGACACACGCTATCCTGTGCTATGGGTGGATGCACTGTATGAGAAGGTGCGTTTCAACGGGAAGGTCGTGAGTATGGCGATCCTGATCGTATGCGGCGTGAACACGCAGGGAAAACGCGAAGTGCTGGCCGTTGAGCCGATGCTGGAGGAATCCACCAGCAGCTATAAGCATCTGTTCACGCAGTTGAAGACCCGTGGATTGGAAACGCCTGCACTGGTCGTATCGGACGCGAATGCCGGGTTAATCCGCGCCATCCGGGAAAGCTTTCCCGGTGCGTCATGGCAACGATGCAAGGTGCATTTCATGCGGGATATCCTCGCCCATGTATCGCACAAAGAAAAGGACACCTTTGCCAAACACCTCAAGGAAATCTGGCTGGTGTCAAGCGCTGCGCTGGCGAGGCAACGGGCTGAAGAATTAGCGGAAACTTACGAAAAACGCTTTCCCAAGGCCATTGAAACGCTGGACAATGGGTTGGAGGATTCCCTGTCCTTCTATGGCTTTCCGGATTTGGACGCGCGCAGGATCGCTTCGACCAATATGCTGGAACGGCTTAACAAGGAAATCCGGCGGCGAACACGCGTTGTCGGGATCTTCCCCAATCAGGAATCGTATGTGCGGCTCGTGACGACCTACCTGATCGAATACGCTGAGGACTGGTCGGTTTCCCGCGCCTACCTCAGCGAGCAATCCCTGCAGGGATTGCTCGGCAAAGCCGCTTGATGCATCGTTCGGAGCCCTGAAATTGCAACCTTTTCTTGACACTAGCTTTCTGGATTTCGTTTTAAGAGAAAATCAGTGCTATCGATTTCAAAACGTTTTACTTCCTTGAAAAAACCTTTCATAGCATAGACTAACATCGTAGTGGCCAAGATAAGCAAGACCTGATGGAGCGTGAAATTTGAGAACCTAAAGTTAGAATAGTAGTCGATAACCTGTCCAACAATAAATAGTAATAAACAATATATTACCCAGTTCTTCCAATGGAAGCTAATGAATTTATTTATAACCCACTGTGGTAATCTATTCCTCATTTTCTTATTTCTCATGTCATACCCAGCTTTCTTTAAGGAGTGTGAAGCGAATTGATAAAATGTAACGTTTTAGTAGTTGGGGGTGGACCCTCCGGCTCATTTGCATCAAGTTTATTATCAAAGGCAGGGCTTGATGTTTGCTTGATTGATCGATCTTCTTTCCCTCGCGATAAAATATGTGGGGGCTTGATTACGCAAAAGGCGCATGCACTTATCCTTGCCCATATGCCCGACCTTAAGATCGTTAGCAGCCAAATAGACGGTATTGCTGTTTTTCATAAAAACGACCTTGTTCTCTCATTGACTGCTCTATCACCCTTAAAATTAGTTTGGCGGTATCAGTTCGATAATGCACTACTTAATGAATCAATTCATAATGGCACAAAAGCCTTGTTAGGCCAATCTATTATCGCATATGATTTCGATATTAAAACCATTCTGCTTGAGAATCATACAGAAATACACTACGATTTTCTGATTGGGGCAGATGGTGTGTTTAGCACCGTTCGTCAGAAGATGGGATTGCCGAAAAATCTTGCCGGATTTTGTGCTGATCTGCAAATGCCCTACCCGTCAGAAGAAGGCTTCATTATTAACCAGAGAATGGTTGAGATCCACTACGGTTTCTGTGAACGTGGGTATGCTTGGTTATTTCCCAGAGAAGATGCCCTTGTTACTGGTTTAGGCAATGTAGAAAATTTCAAAAACAAGAAGCATATTGTTACTGCGTTCGATACATTTTGCAAAGCTCGGGGGATTCCACAAAACACGTCGTGTAAAGGTGCTCATCTTCCATCGGGAAACACTGCTTTGCTTGGTTTGGAGGGTCTGCATGACATTCTACTTGTCGGCGATGCTGCCGGGCTAATTGATCCCATTACTGGAGAGGGAATCTATTATGCGTTGTATTCAGCAAAAAAAGCTGCTGAAGCTATTCTAGCAAAAGGGAATGTACTGGCTGATTACTACCGCTCTATGCATCCAGAGCTCAATAGAATACGCTCTGCCATTCAAACCCGTGATACTTTTTTGAATCCAGTTGCCCTAAAGCATAATCTCTCTTCTTTGCAAAATGTGCCACAATATGTGGAAGCACTAATAGATGATACCATTCTTAACTATTCCAGATCATATAAAGATGCAAGCGATGAATTATTCCAATTATTGCGATAATAAAGAGTTATCAAAATGGTTTTGGCTGCTTATTCCCCAAAATCCCAGCAATAATAGAACCCATAAAGCCACTGAGAATATGTATTTTTATACTCTTGTGATATAATGGCTATAAATAACTGCTGCAAACACTTGATTTACACATTATTCTTAAAGCAACTCATTCTTGATAAATACTTATCTAGTAAATACTGCTTGATAAAGTGAGGCGTAATTATGGCAAACATCATTGGAACTGTAATAACCGTTGAAAAGTTTTTACAAAATGAGGAAGCAAAAGTATACTTGCCCTCTACTCCAGATGATGGGCCTGCAATAGTTCTTGAGAAGGATAGAAAATATATAATACCTGATTTTCAACGTGAAATCCGCTGGAAAGATGAAAATATTATTGAGCTAGCTTCAGATATTAGTAAGGGTGATGTTTTTCTTGGCAACATAATACTTAGTAAGCAACGTGAAAAAAATATTATATTATTGACGGACAGCAGCGCATTACAATATTGCTTATGCTTCTAAAATACATAGAACATATTTCTGAAGGAGCAGTTACAGTATTTCCAACCTGTTTTTTCCAGATAGATAGCTTTTTGAAATATAGTAAGTTAGTAGCATCTAATGTACGACTAGCAGACTTGTCTAACATCAAGAAATGGAATATACTGATGTTAGACATGTCTGCTAGTTGTACACACAGTTTTATTCATCAATATTTACTATTATAAGCAGTCAGTTATTCACTAACCAATCTTGAACTTGTTCTATACACCATGGCAGATTGTCTCTGATTTGATAAACCCAAAATCGTTTTACGTCCCAACCCATTTCAAATAGCAGTTGATTTCTCAGCTGATCCCGATAACAAAGTTCGCCATTCCAATCCTTATGGTACATTTCTTCATCCACTTCGATATCCAGCCTATGCTCACCATGTAACAACGCTAGATCGAGCCAATATTTATCAACCGGATACTGGGGTGTGGTTATAATATTCTCATCAAAAAATGCCGAATACTTGGGTGCCCTATCTAATTATAATGCAGAATCAAGTGCGGTATAAAGTGCGGTACAAACAAAAGAAGACGCTTATGAAATCCTTATTTCATAAGCGTTTGCTATGGTACGGTCGATGGGACTTGAGCCTGCAAACCCCTCACAGAGTATACTGTGAGGGGTTTGCACAGATCATTCTTGATCCTGTTTCACGATCATTCCGAACAATCCATTTACGAAGATGAATGAACGGTTCGTATTTCGTGGTGATTGGTGGAGCATAGGAGATTCGAACTCCTGACCTCTACAATGCGAATGTAGCGCGCTACCAACTGTGCTAATGCCCCATGGTTGCGCCGACCATTTTTCATGGTCGGCGTTGGAATTATAGCATATTTTCCCTTTGCATTGCAAGTGGGGTTTCCGATTAATTCTCCAATATCGGTAATTTTTCCAGCATTTGTTCGTGGCGCTTGATCACTTCCTCGGTCCAGGCGTCAAACGCGGGATCGGGGCGCTGGCACTCAGGATGGCTCAGCACATAGGCCAGCGTCCTTCGCACCCCCTGGTCAAAGCGCACGGTAGCCGTAAAGCCGGGCACGGCGCGCTTGATTTTGGTGTTGTCAAAGATCACGGTGTTGGCCTTGTCGCCGATCAGGCCGCCGTAAAAATCCACGGAGCAGGCGGCCAGCACATCGGTGGCGATGTGCACGGGGTGCAGCTCCACGCCCAGCGCCGCCGCTACGGTTTGGTAGATCTGGTTCCAGGTCAGGCTTTCGTCGCTGGTAATCTGGTAGGCCTCGCCGATGGCGTGGATGTTGCCCATCAGCCCCACAAACGCCTTGGCAAAGTCCGTGTTGTGCGTCATCGTCCACAGTGAGGTTCCGTCGCCGTGAATGATAACCGGTTTCCCTTCCCGAATCCGATTGATGACGGAATAGCTGCCGAACTTTCCGCTTACGCCAAGCGGCACAGACGTGTCGCCATAGGTGTGGCTGGGGCGCACAATGGTCACGGGGAAGCCTGATTTGCGGTATTCCTTCATCAGCTTCTTTTCACAAGCAATTTTATCCCGGCTGTACTGCCAATAGGGATTGGCCAGCGGGGTGGACTCGGTAATCACGGGGCTCGCCAGCGGCTTTTGGTAGGCCGATGCCGACGATATAAAGATGTACTGCGCGCACTTGCCCCGGAAAAGGCCGATGTCGCGCTGGACATGCTCTTTGGTAAAGGCGATAAAATCCGCTACCACATCAAACGTCATCCCCGCAAGCTGCTCCTCAACGCTGTCCATATCGTTGATATCCGCGGTGATCACATGCGCACCCTCCGGCACAAACCCGGCGCGGTTGCCGCGGTTGAGCAGGTACAGCTCCCAGCCCTGCGCCACGCACAACGCCGAAACGGCTGTGGAAATGGTGCCCGTACCGCCGATGAACAATGCTTTCATCGTATTCTATCCTCCTATGTTTCTTTCTCTTTGCTGATTGTAACATAGCGGTTATTTGAAAACAAGCAGGAGTAAACCGGTCCTATCCAGAATAGCCATAAACAGAAAAACACGAAGGGAGCACCCCTATGAGCGATATACACAGCGATGGCCCGTTGCAGCACGATCTGCATTTAAAACCGCTGGATAATGCCGCTCTTTTGAAGCCCCTGCAAAAGACCAAAGCGGCAAACCGGGCGGCAGCCGAGATTCCTTCCGCCCCCGCCCCGCGCGCCTTTGCGCCCGCTGAAAAGGCTCCGGCCGCCGCGCAGGCGCAGCAAGCTTCCGCTTTCAATAAGGCGCAGGACGACGGTAATTCGTTTGGCGCGCAAAAGGAGCCTTATTACCGCCGCACGCCCCAGCCTGCCCCGGCGCCTGTCCCCCCGCCTGCAAGCAAGGCCCCAGTCCCTGCCGCTGCGCCGGATGATGATGATGATGATGTATATGCCCTCCATAAACAGCCCACTCGCCGCCGGGAACCTGATCCGACGCCCGCCCCCAAGGCTCCGGCGCCCCCGCCCGTCTCTGCCGTGGCACAGAATACCCGGGCGGAAAACGCCGATGATACGGTAAAAAAGTCCTGGCGGCACCGCACACCTGCCGCGCCCGCCCCGGCCCCCGCGCCAGCATCCGCGGCCGAGCCTGCTGCGCCCATGCCCGCTTTTACTTTGGTGCAGGATGACGACGACGACGAGGACGATTTCTGGGAACCCCTGAAAAGCCAGGAACCCGCCAACGAGCCCGCGCCTGCGCCCGCAACCGCCAAGCCCGCATATCCCTTCACGCAGCCCCCCCATAACGGGGTATACGGGATGGAGACCCCAGACAGACAGCCAGCTGCGCCCGCAGCACCGGCAACCGCGCCCGCCGCGCAGCCCCCTGCCTTTGCCGCGCAGCCACCCGCCGCACAGCCTGCCGTGGACGATGATGAAGACGAAGAAACCACAGAAAACCCGGCTTCCCCTCCGGCCCATGCCTTCCGGCCGACGGACGAACAGCTGCATATGATCGAGTTGATGAAAAGCATTTTCGCCACGGCTCTGTCCGCCGATCCGGCACGCAAACCGGCGGCCGATACGGCTGCGAATCCCGAGCCGCCCAGCATGGGCGACCTGCGAATCCGCTTAACCGCCCTGCAGCAAAAGATCCGCGAGGCGAAAATCCCCGTGGTGATCGTGCTGGAGGGCATGAGCGCGTCGGGCAAAGGCACGATGCTGTCCCGGCTTGTGGAAGGGCTGGATTCCCGTGGGTATGCCTCCCACCCGGTTCGCCAGCCAAACTGCGTGGAAAAGAACTATCCCCCCATGTGGCGGTATTGGACGCAGATGCCCGCCAAGGGCATGATCGCCCTGTTCTGCTCCAGCTGGTACGGCGAGCTGAACAAGGCCGCCTTCGCCCAGGAGATCAACGCCGAAACGCTGCGCAGGCGGCTGGATGAGATCATCAGCATGGAAAGCCAGCTGGTGTGCGACGGCACGCTGATTTTAAAATTCTTCTTGAACATTTCCCAGCAGGAGCAGCTTGAGCGCCTGAAAAAGATGGAGCAGAAGAAATCCACCGCCTGGCTGGTGGATGCGCACGATCACGAGCAGAATAAACGCCACGGCGATTATATGAAAAGCATGGACAGCCTGATGTCCGCGACCAGCCTGAAGGGCGCGCCCTGGCACGTGATTGACGCCGCCAATCCCAAGTCCTGCGCGTACCAGATCTACCTGACCGTGATTCAGGCGTTTGAAGAAGCGCTTGCCGCGCGGGAAAGCGGCGCTGGCTCCTGGGACCTTCCCATGCTGCCCAACCTGACCCCCCTGCCGTCGCTGGGTTTCCCGCCCTCCCATACCATCGACCTGCAAAAGCATCTGGAAGTGCCCTACCGCGACGCGCTGCGTAATGCCAAAAAGCGCCTGGCCAAGCTGCAGATCAAGCTGTACCGTAAGGGCATTCCCCTGATTATCGGCTTTGAGGGCTGGGATGCCGCCGGCAAGGGCGGCGCCATCAGCCGCCTGAACGCCGCACTGGACGCGCGCGGGTTTACCGTGGCCCCCATCAGCGCGCCCACGCCCACGGAGCTGAGCCATCATTATCTGTGGCGGTTCTGGCAGGCGCTGCCGCCCAAGGGACATATTACGATTTTTGACCGCACCTGGTACGGCCGCGTGATGGTGGAGCGCATCGAAGGCCTGTGCACCAAGCCCCAGTGGCAGCGCGCCTTTGAGGAAATCAACCGTTTTGAAAAGCTGCTCACCGACGACGGGGCGATCCTGTGCAAGTTCTGGTTGCAAATTGATCCCGATACCCAGCTGCAGCGCTTTGAGGAGCGCAAGGCCGACCCGGAAAAGCAGTGGAAGCTCACCGATGACGACTGGCGCAACCGTGCCAAATGGTCCGCCTACGAGCAGGCGCTGGATGAGGTGCTCCAACGTACGCACACCGCCTGCGCGCCATGGACGGTGGTTGAGGCCAACGATAAGGAATACGCGCGTATCAAGGTGATGCAGACCGTGATCGAGGCCATTGAAAAACGGCTGGATGACGACGACGAGGATTGATCGTATTCAAAATAAAGCCGCATAAATCTCTTTGCCCCTATAAAGGAACACAAGAAACTTAAAATGAAGGGTCCAGGGCCGATGGCCCTGGTCAGGATGCAAGGGGCGAGCCCCTTGCCGGAGTTTGAGGCAGAGCCTCAAATCATCATATATAAAGGTCGAAAGCGAGCGAACAGCGCCGCAGGCGCTATGAGGCGAGCGGCGATAACGGCCCCAAGAGGATTTTAACAAACAGAAACACAGGCACAGCGGCGCTGTGCCTGTGTTTCTGTTTACCACATGCTTCTGTTTACGATTGTGGAAAAACATAAGTTGCCAAAATAAACAGCTTGCGTATCTGTCCAGCCTATTTCTGATCGGTAAACCGCTTCAGCGCCGGAACCTTTTTCAGCGCCAGAATCAGCGTGATGCCCAGCACCGCAACCACCGCCAGCTCCCCCAGCCCGACCGAGGCCATGGTGGCCAGCAGCGGCAGCGCGAACAGGAAGTGCAGCATACCCCCCACGATGACCGCGTTCACCACCATGGGCGGCAGGGCCGCCAGCCACAGCCTGCCGCGCAGGCGGTAGGTGAGGATTGCCGCAATCAGCGTGGCCAGCGTGCCCAGCACCACATCCCAAACGCCGTAGCCGCCGATCAGGTTGCTCACCAGGCAGCCCACCGTGAGCCCCGGAATGGCCTGCGGAAACAGAATGGGCAGCAGCGTGAGCGCTTCCGAAATGCGGAACTGCACCACGCCGTAGCTGATGGGTGCAAAAACCACCGTAAGCGCAGCGTACAACGCGGCGATCACGGCGGCAATGGTAATGTCTTTGATGGAAAAGTGAGAGAATTTTTTCATTGGGATCTCCTCCAATTATGTAGTTATCGGGGGTAACTGTTTGCTCGTCATCCTTGGGGATCGGATGACAGGTACAAAGTATATCATATCTTGTCAACAAGCATAAATTGATCCCCAAAATGTGATTTCCCGAGAACCCTACGCTTCAGAAGTACCAGATAATCTTTTTAGGGAATTTTTGCAAAACACCCATATGATTAACTCATGCACTCCTCTTATGTTTACCCTTCCTCCACCCACCGTGTCCACTCCGCCTCATCCACACCCACGGTCACCTTCTGGCCGTTGCGCACAATGGGGCTGACCAGGGCCATGGGATCGTTTTGCAGCTCGGAGAGGATGAGGTTATTGTCGGTCATGTGGGCCACGGGGCGCTCCAGCGCCTTCATACCGCGGCGCTCCACCAGCGCGCGGGCGCTGCCTGCCGCCTTGGCAAACAGCGCAAGCTCCCGCGGGCCGGGCTTGTTTTTCTGGATATCCACGCGCTGCACCTTGATCTTGCGCTCCTTGAAAAAACGCTCGGCCTTGAGCACGTCGGGATTGGATTTGGTCACATAGATCTGGATGTTCATGCGTTCCTCTTTTTCAGCATCGGGCGTACATCGTCGCCGATAAACTTGAGCAGCCTGCAGCGGCTCTCGTCCAGCAGGCGGGAGGTGACGCGCTCGGTATAGCGCGCCTTCAGCTCCGGGATGGTCAGGTTGGTGGAGATCACCGTGTGCCGGTTCTGGTTCAACCGCTCGTTGAGCAGGTTGAACAGCTGGGTCACGGTGATATTTTCCATCAGCGGCTCGGTGCCCAGATCGTCTATCAGCAGCAGGGGCACGGTGATCAGCGTGTTGAGCAGGCCGGGGTTGTTTTCAAAGTACGCCCTGCGTGTGATCTCCAGCAGCTTGAAGGCGCTGATGTATTCCACATGCACCCCCCGTGCCGCCACCCGCAGCGCAACGGCGTGCATGAGATAGGTTTTGCCCAGCCCGCTCTGCCCGATAAACAGCAGGTCGCTGTACTCCCCGCCGGGAAACGCGTCGGCATAGCGCTCGCACAGATCGCGGTTGCGCAGCATCATCTGCCGCTGGCTCACGGGCGAGGGTGCGTCCTTGTCGAACACGTCGGGATTGAAGTTTTCAAACGTATGGTCGCCCGCAAGGCCCAGCTCGCCGAGCATGCGGCGGTTGAGCTCGGTTTCGAAGCAATCGCACATACTGCGGTGGTTTGCCTCATCGTACACATAGCCCTCGTCGCGGCAGCGCGTGCAGGTATAGACCGGGTCCAGCGCCTGCGGGCTCAGCCCGTTCTTATGCAGCAACACCTTGATCTGATCGTTCATGCGCTCCAGATGGGTGGCGTTGGTCACGCCCGCCGCGGCACCCACGCCGCCTTCTTCAGGGTAAAAGGCGGAGCGGATACCCTCCATCAGTACCGACCGGCGCCTGTCGATCAGCGTTCGCAGGCCGGGGCAGGCATCGCAGGTTTCGTTCACGCGTTCTTCGTAAACGGCGAGGTTATGTACACGCCGGGTTTCGTATTCGGCTTGCAGGAGGAGGATCATGCGGTCACGCGTCATATTTCAGGGCCTCCTCAATTTCCTCGGGCGTCAGGCCCTCATAATCCGCGGGGTTATACTCCCGCTGCGTATATTGCTGCTCGATCACGGTTTTGCCGCGCTTGGCGGCGGTCTGCGGGGCCTGCGCCCCCTGCAGGTGCTGCTCGTGCGCCAGCCGCGCGGCCTCCACGGTGGTAACGCCCTTATGGTGAAAGCCTTCCAACACCTTGTTCAAAAACGCCATCGGCACCGTTTTACCACGGGCGTACTCCGCGGCTTCCAGCAGCACCGCATCGGAAAACGCCCAGTCCGTACGCCACTTCTGCAGCAGCTCGCGGTCGGCGGGCGAGGGGGCAAGCTCCGCGCCCATGGCCGCAAAAAGCTTTCCTAAAAACGCGTTCTGCTTTTTTACCAGCGCCAGGTACTGCTTTACGTCGCCCTCATCCCGCAGGCCCTTCTGGTGCCATTTTTCCACCAGCTCCTCCAGCTTTTCCAGCGACTGGTGCTTTTTGCTGCGGCTGATCTCCCGGGCCGCGAGCACAACGGCCTCGTGGCTCAGCTTTTCCGTCATCAGCCGGTAGCTTTCGCGCATGGCGGGCTGGTTTTGGTTGATCTTCAGCCCCGCCGCCGAAAGCACCTCGCGGATGCTGGCGCCTTCTTCCTTCTCGCGGCTTAGCTGTTTTTCCAGCTGCACCGCGGAGGTTGCCGCTCTGCCGGAGCGCTCGTGTATGCCGCGCAGGATGGAATCCAGATATTTAAAGCTAGGGTCGCCGCCCGTCATCTCGGCACAAGCGGCCTCGATGGCCTTGGGAGCGAAACCCCATTCCTGCGTCCATTTCAGGTACAGATCAATCTCGTCCACCGTGGGCGGGCGGAATTTGCTGATGCGGCGCAGGATCTTGCCTGTGCCATCCCACGCGGCCTGGCTGCGGGCAAAAAACTGCTCCGCGTTTTCCAGCGTTACAACGTTTCGCTCCTTCAGCTCCAGCGCCATCTTTTGGGCGGCCTTGAAGGAGAAGTTCACCCCGCGGGTAAACGCGAGGTGCTGCACCAGCAGCAGCACCACCTCGCTGGGCAAGCCCAGCTGCTCCACCCACTCGTAGCACAGCTGCGTTTCGCCGCCGTGCAGCTTGCGGCGGTCGCCGAACACCGCATACAGCGCCTGAGCAAATTCCATATACTTCTCGTCCACCGGGGCGGCCTGCCGCCCCATCATGGCCTGCTGCACGTTGCCGTAAATAAAGCGCGGCGGCTGATCCTGTGTGCGGGTCACCAGGCGGGCGCGTTCCCAATACTGGAAGGCCGCCAGCACCTCGCTTTCCTCCATCCCCAGCTCTTTGGCAAGCCCGGCCACTGTCAGCGCTTCGGCGGCACAGCTGAAACGCGTATACAGCAGGCCGTACAGATAGACCTTGACATAGTTTTCGGGCGCGGTGGGCATATACTCAATAATAAAGGCGTTGGGCAGCGCCACGCAATCCCAGAGCACACCGGCTTTATCCGCATCAAACAGCGCCATCCGCACGCCCTCCTTCTTCATCCTGTGTGCGCTCAGTATACCATATCCGCGGTTTGCCGGGCAACCTTCCGCGCCCGCCGGTCAAACCGCGGTTTTTCGCAAAACAGGCATGATTGGGAGACTTCCGTTCGTTTACTCCATAGAACCGGCCATTATTACATAAGGGGTGCTGTCCATGAAACGCGCGCTGAGCCTTCTTCTTTTGGTTACACTGCTGCTGCCGTTGTTTTCCGCCGCCGCGTGGGATGATCCCATCCTGATAGCGGAAGCCCAGCTTCCCCAGGAAACACGGTATGTGCTGGATAGCGGAACCTATCGGCAGGGGATGACCGTTTCCCCCTTCCTGTATATCCTCACCGAGGATGCCGACGGCCTGCGGCATGTGACAATCTTCCAGAAGGACAATGGGTATTACTATCTAAACAGCGGCAGCGCGCCGCTTCCCGCTGTGAACGGCATCAAGCCCTCCCTCATCGCCGGATTTGAAAACTTCACCCTCCAGTATGGCGAGGGGCTTGCCTATACTTTTTCCCTCAACCACTATGGCGGCTGGAACCTGACGGGCGTAACCGCCGAATCGTCCTACCGCTGCACGCGCTACCGGCTGATTGAGCCGGGCGTGGGCGCGGACCGGGCGATTGCCGGGAACAGAACCACCATAACGCTCACGCTGTTTGATCCTGCGCATTTCCCCGCTGGTTTTGACCGTGCGGTGCAAAGCCTGGAAACGGACGGCTATGCCCTTGTCAGCAACCCCGATCCCGCCGACCGGCTGCACCTGCGCGCCGCCCCGGATAAGCAGGCGGTATCCAAGGGCAAATACTACAGCGGAACCCCCGTTTATGTTACACAGGACCTGGGCGATTGGGTGAAGGTTATGGTTGCCAACGTGGAAGGCTATATGATGAAGCAATACCTTGCCTTTGGCATGGATATGCTCAACGTACAGGCGGCCTTCCCGCCGCTGAGCATCCGGGAATCCCTGGCCGGGAAGGACATAACCGTATATCTGCGGCCGGACGCGCAAAGCGACGACGCCGGTGTTCTCACCGACCGCGGACCGGGGCGCGTGCATATCACCATTCTTGGGGTTTTTGGTGCGGAGTGGTACCACATCATCTGCGACAACGGCCTGATCGGCTATCTGCCGGTTTCGGATTTCGGCCCGTAAAAACGGATGAAAGGCTTGGCGTATCAGATGTAACGCTGCGGCCGCCCTTGTTGCGCAACGCCTTGATTGTATGGTAGAATGATGCATATTGACGATATGTTTCAACGCGTTCAAAGGATGGTGCAACATGCGCAAGTGGCTTATCGGCCTGATACTGACCGTATCGCTGTTATGTATATCCCTGTTGGCCCAGGCGGAAACGTTCGTTCTGGACGAGCTGATGGCAACGGTGGAGATCCCCGAAACCTATGTGGTAATCACACCGGACAATATCTCCACCTATTCCGACTGGCTGGCGGAACGGGGCATTTCCTCGGAGGATCTGGTCAACAACATGCTGGGACACGGCATACTGCTGCAGGCCTGGGACAAGGAGGACGATACCCGCCGCTTTGAACTGACCGCCACCCAGGACGAGCAGACCCTTTTGGTGTTCGATGTCAACGAGCAGAGCGAGGACTACCGCCGCAGCTACCGCACGAGCTATTATCCGGGCAACGAATACGGCGCCGAGGGCTACACGTTTTCCACCTCCAACTGGAAGCACGCAGACAACGGACGGTTTCTGATCCTGGAATACATCATGCGCCAGTACGGCGAGATCGACCACCGCGGCTACATGCGGCGCACCATCCGCAACGGCTACGAGATCACGCTGGATATGCAGGTGTACGGCCGCCGCCTGACCGCCAAGGACAACACGGCGCTGAACAAAATATGGGATACCTTCAAGTTTGTGGAGATATTGGGTCTGCCCGCGGCCGCCAGTTCGCACATCAACATCACGTCCACGCCGCCCATGGAAACCCACGATCCCAACGTATCCATCAACGGCACCGCCGCCGAGGGCGTAACCTTTAAGGCCGTGCTGATGGGGCTGAACTATGACGGCAAAATACAAAACGAGGTAACGGTCGGCGCCGGCGGCAGCTTTTCCATTCCGTTTGAGCTTCCCAAAAACGGCGTGTTTATGATCACCGTGGAGGCTGAATACAACGGGGAAACCGTTGCGCAGCTGAAATATGATATTGTCTACTCCTCCTCGCTGCTTGTCGTTAACATCACAAGCAACATCCCGGAGGTTGTGACATCCGATTCGATCACCATTACGGGCACCGCCGAGCCCAAGGCAAGCCTCCAGGTTTTTGTCAACGATGAAAAAGTGGCCGACAAAAAGGTTTCAACGGACGGCAAATTCACCGTGGATTTGGACACGTCCGAAGAAGGGCATTACGATGTGGTGCTCGCTTTTTCGGAAACCACCACCGGCAAAAAGATTTTGGCCGACCGCAACTATAATATTTCTTTCACCCGCAGCTGGTCCACCGAGGATATGATCAACCGCATCAAGAGCGATGCCGTAAGCCCCAACTACGCCACGCTGGTGGATAATGTGGCGCGCTACGATGGCCGCACGGTGGGCTACAAGTGCTATCTGGTGGAGGTGCAGCCGTCCGGCGGCGACTGGATTTACAAAATGGCGCTGAGCAAGAGCGGCGACACCTATTCCAACTTCATCCTTGTCGTCGCCTCGGAGGAGCCTGCCTACGACATCGGCACGCGGCTGATGATGTACGGCACCTCGGTGGGTATGTCCGTCGCCGGCGAAACCGGCCAGGCCGCCGCCGATGAAACCGTTCCGGATGAAAGCTATCCGTGCTTTGAGCTTTTGCTGCTGCTGTCGATTGAGTAGGATCAAAGGGCGGTTGGGTTTGGGGCTGAGGGCCAGTCTGTTGGATTTTATTCAACCGCAATAACCTGATTATAACGATAAACCGGCCGCAAGTACGCGGCCGGTTTTGTCTGTCAAGGAACCTCTTCGGGGCGTTATCGCCGCTCGCTTCATAGCGCCTTGGGCGCTGTTCGCTCGCTTACCCCTTTGTTGTAACGCAGGCCTTCGGGGTTCCACCCCAATCCCCGGCAAGGGTTTCACCCCTGCACCCTGACCAGGACTTTCAGCCCTGGACCCTTCTTTTTTGTCAGCCTGAATGGCCGCAAGTATGCGGCCGGTTCAGCTGTTCTTATTTTTGAAAACTACTCCAATATCAGCGGATACTCATCCAGAATCCCCATATCCCACAGCATGGAGCTGGTTAAATACTTATCGCGGATATCACGGGAATGGATAAACGCGTCCCGCGCCTCCTGGTCGCTGACGCTGATCTCCCCGGGGGTCGTCGGCAGGCGCAGCGCCCGCATCAGGGTGAGAATATCGGCGGTGGCGGGCAGCTCCTCCGCCATGATCTGCAGCATCTGTGCCCAGTGATCCCGGATGCATGTGAAGCGGGCCATGCGGCCCTCAGGATCGTTTTTATGCCACAGGGTGTTTTCCTTGTCGATCAGCGTCTGCGCGGTGCCGCCGAACACGCGGCGCATGTCCGCCTCCCACGCTTTTTCATCAAACGCTTCCATTGCCTGCCGCGCGGCGTGCTCATCCGGTGTCAGCGTACGCAGCCGGTCCAGCACGCGCAGGGTAATCACCGTGCCCACGCCCACCTGAATGCCGTGCAGGGCGTGCGGTTTATCCTGCGCGATGGCAAGCATCTCCCAGATATGCGAAAAATAGTGCTCCAGCCCCGAAGCGGGCCGGGAAATTTCCGCAAACGCCATCGCAAGGCCGGAGAGAATCAGCCCCTCGATCACGGCCTCTACCGCTTTTTCCTCGCGGGCCGCCAGCCCCGGCGCGGCGGCGACGATTTTGGCAAGCGAGCTTCGCATCAGCGCGGCGATGGCCTCACAATAGTATTCCCCGGTCACAATGTGGGAGATCCGCCACTCGCACACCGCGATATATTTCGCCAGCATATCGCCCAGCCCCGCCTGCAGCATATGCTCGGGCGCGTTTTTCACAATGTCGGTATCGGCCACAATGGCCTGCGGGCAGGCGTTGTACAGGGTGACCTTTACCCGGTTTTGTATCATGGACGAGGAGTTGGAGGCATAACCATCCATCGAGGGGGCAGTGGCGGCCACCGCCTGGGGCAAATGCAGATCATGCGCGGCCACCTTGCAGCAGTCATTGATCACCCCGGAGCCAACGGCCAGAATGCCGTCGCAGGTTTCATCCACAGCGTCCTTAATCTGCTGCACGGCCTGCTCGTCCGGCTCCACAAACGCCTGTGGATAACAAAATACCGTATAGGCCACACCGGCCCCGCCCAGCGCGGCTTTCACCGCCTCGCCCGCGGCCTTCCAGGTGTTTTGGTCAAATACAATCAGGGGCCTTGTAATGCCGATCGCCTGAAGCGCGTCCGGTAAAAAGCGGATCGCGCCGCTGCCGATTTTTACATAGCGCAGGCCCGCGCTGTGGGTGCGCCCGCAGGCACAGGGATGCCCCTCCGGGGCGATGAGCTCTTCAAGGGTCATGTCTTTCAACGGTTTCATGATGTATCGTCCTTCCTTTGGGCTGCAGGTTTCAATCAAGGAGCTGCGGAATGCTGCAAAAGCGTTTCTCCCCCGCCCAGCGCATGCTGCGCGGGGGCCGGATCGCCTCGGGAGGCGATCCCATTCCGCCTTTGCTATTGTACTATAAAAAGCGGTTGAAACGATGCGTTTGCCGGAATCCGCGTCAAAATTTTTCCATAGGAATTTTACATCCGGGTAAACGATGCGTAAAGCGCTTGTGCGATGGTGCGCTGGATTTTCGTCAGATTGGGTTTGCAAAAGCCACAGCAGCAGCAGCGCTATGTTGAAGGTTTTGCAACCCCGGACTGGCGGAAAGATAACGCGATAACGCATAAGAAATTTATCCGGCGGTTCCCTGGATCTGTGAAACGGTAACGGCGCTGTTCAAAGGCTTTCGCAACAAATTTCTTTGCGCAGTTCGTTCCCCCACCCTGTTTTTTTGCGACGCCAACCCTCTTTACATCCTTAACAAATGGGTGTATTGTAGCACCTGCCAATTGAAACCGTTCAGGCCAACGCACCGGAGGCGCTATGAATACCTTCCGTCGAATCCTCGGATGGCTCAAGCCGTATCGTGGAAAACTAATGACCGCCATTGTTCTGCTTACGCTGGTAACAGCGCTGCGCATGGTGGTGCCCTATATCACCCGGGCCGTAGTCAACGATGTATTGCCGGGCCGTGATATGACCCTTCTCATCAAGCTGTGCGCGGCGCTGATCGGGCTGACCGCGCTCCGCAGCCTGATGTTGTACAAACGCGGCATGCTGGTGGAGGACGTATCCCAAAGCGTGGTGTACGACCTGCGCACCGGCATCTACGGCCATATGCAGGAGCTGTCCTATTCGTTTTACGACGCCAACCACATCGGCGAGATCATGAGCCGCATGACCGGCGATATTGAGGGTGTGCGCATGCTGATCGTCAACGGCGTGCTGGGCATTGTGGAAAACACCATGATGTTCGCGCTGTCGCTGGTGGGCATGAGTTTGATGTCCTGGCGGCTGACGCTGATCATGCTGTGCTTCTGCCCGCTGATCGGCCTGGTGGCCTTTTTGCTGCACCGCAGCATCCGCCCCGCGCATGTGGCCGTGCGCGAGCAAAACGCCGTGCTCAACACCCGCACGCAGGAAAACATCGCCGGGGTGCGCCTGGTAAAGGCCTTTGCCCGGGAGGACTACGAAAAAGAAGCCTTCGCCAAAGACAACGGCCAGGTGCTGCAAAACCATCTGCGTGTCACGCGCATCTGGAGCAACTACTTTCCCCTGCTGGATACCATCGCCCGCCTCGCCATCCCCGTGCTGATGGTATCGGGCGCCGCCCTGATCGCAAAGGGGATGCTGGATGTCGGTACGCTGGTGGGCGCCACCGGTTTTGTGTGGATGCTCATCTCCCCCATGCGGCAGGTGGCCTCGTTTGTCAACATGGCGACCAACGGCATCGTATCCTCCGAAAAGCTGATTTACTATCTGGATCTGGGTTCCCGCATCAAAAACCCCAAAGAGCCGCAAACCCCCGCGCGCCGCGAAGGCCGCGTGGATTTTGATCATGTCACCTTCAAATACGGCGACAACACGGTGCTCACCGATATCGACCTGCATGTGGAGCCCGGACAGGTGATCGCCGTCATGGGTGCGACCGGCATGGGCAAAACATCGCTGGTTACGCTGCTGGGCCGGTATTACGATGTGCTGCGCGGCAGCGTATCGGTGGATGGTGTGGATGTGCGCAGGCAAAACCTGCAGGCCCTCAGAGACGATATCGGCGTGGTGATGCAGGAAACCTTCCTATATTCGGAGACCATCGCCAACAACATCCGCTTCGGCCGCCCGGATGCCACCCAGGCGCAGGTGGAGGCCGCCGCGCGCGCCGCGCAGGCGGAGGAGTTTATCCTCGCCTCCCCGCAGGGCTACGATACCGTGATCGGCGAGCGCGGCATGGGCCTGTCCGGCGGGCAGAAGCAGCGCATCGCGCTGGCCCGCGCCATATTGTTTGATCCGTCCATCCTCGTGCTGGACGACGCCACCTCCGCCGTGGATATGGAAACCGAGGCGGAGATCCAGAAGGCGCTCCGGCAGGTGCTCAAGGGCCGTACCACGTTCATCATCGCCCACCGCATTTCCTCGGTGCGCAAGGCCGATCAGATCATCGTGCTCAAGGACGGGCAGATCGCCGAACGCGGCACGCACCGGGAGCTGTTGGCCATCGACGGCCTGTACGCTGCCCTATACCGCGACCAGACGCGGGACTTTGAAACCCTGGGAAAGGCAGGTGAGCCGCTGTGACACGCCTGCGAAACCTGGACGACGAAGCCTTTGAGGCGCCGTTTGACCGGACGCTGTTCATGCGGGTATTCGAATACCTGAAGCCCTACAAAAAGCAGATGATCATCGCGCTGATCCTGATGATCATCGTTTCGGGAGCCTCGCTGTTAAACCCCTATCTGCTCAGCCGCGCGGTGGGTGAGCTGTCCAACGGCAATTTCCAGAACATTCCGGCGCTGTTTGCGGCCATGGTGGCCTCGGTGCTGGTGGGCGGCGTGTGCCTGCGGCTGCGCGTGCGCACGATGGATGTATCCGGCCGCAAGGCCATCGCCGCGCTGCGGCAGGACCTGTTTGACCACATCCAGTCGCTGTCGCTTCCGTTTTTTGACAACCGCTCCGCCGGCAAAATTATGGTGCGCGTCATCAACGATGTCAACCGTCTCAACGACCTGTTCACGGGCGGCATTATCAACGTGCTGGTGGACCTGCTCACGCTGGTGCTGCTGGTGGGCATCATGTTTGTGCTGCACTGGAAGCTAACGCTGGTGGCGCTGTGCTCGCTGCTGATCCTGGCCCTCATCATCATGTCCCTGCGCCGCCGCATGCGCAAGGCCTGGCAGATTGTGCGCGCCAAAACCAGCACCATGCACGGCTACCTGCACGAGAGCCTGGCCGGGATGCGCGTAACCCAGAGCTTTGTGCGCGAAAAGGTGAACAAGGAAATCTTTGACGAAACCAACGCCGACATCAAAAAAAGCTGGATGAATGCCGTCGGCATCAACAACCTGTTCTGGCCGTTCATCGACACGCTGAGCGCCGTGGGCACGGCGGGCGTATACATCGCGGGCATGATCTTCATGGGCCCGGCGGGCAGCGTGGACGGCCTTACCCTGGCCGATCTGCTGGCCATCCTGTGGTACCTTGGGCGCTTCTGGGAGCCGATCAACAACGTATCCAACTTCTACAACAACATTCTGGCGGCCATGGCCTCCATTGAGCGCATTTTTGAAATCATGGATACCAAACCTCTGGTGTTCGATCCCCGCGACGATATGCCGCAGCTCCCGCCCATCCAGGGCAAGGTGGAATTTGATCATGTTACCTTCGGGTACGATCCGGGCCAGCCGGTGCTCACCGACGTCAGCTTCACCGTGGAGCCGGGGCAGACCGTGGCGCTGGTCGGCCCCACAGGCGCGGGCAAGAGCACCATCGTAAATCTGGTCAGCCGCTTTTACGATGTAACCGGAGGCGCCCTGCGCATTGACGGCTTCGACGTGCGGGACGTGCAGCTGCACTCCCTGCGAAAGCAGATGTCCGTGATGCTGCAGGACAGCTTCATCTTCTCGGGCACCATCCTGGACAACATCCGCTACGGACGGCTGGACGCCACCGAGGAGGACGTGATTGCCGTGTGCAAGGCGGTGCGCGTGCATGACTTCATCATGAGCCTTAAGCGCGGCTACCGCACGGAAATGGGCGAGCGGGGCGCAAGCCTGTCCACCGGGCAAAAGCAGCTGATCTCCTTTGCGCGCGCGCTGCTCAACGATCCGCGGATATTGATTTTGGACGAGGCCACCTCCTCCATCGACACGCACACGGAGCTTTTGATCCAGCAGGCACTGGGCGTGCTGCTGAAGGGCCGCACCAGCTTTGTGATCGCCCACCGGCTGTCCACCATCCGCAAGGCCGACAAGATCATGGTGGTGCAGAACAACCACATTGTGGAAACCGGCACGCACGAGGAGCTGATGGCCATCGATGGCGGGGAATACCGGGCGCTGTACGAGGCGCAGTACCGGTATCTGGAGGACGAGGCCAGCTGAAGGGAACCCTGAATAAAACGCTTGAGCAAAGAACGATTTGATTTCCGTCAGGTTGTGCCCGCAAACCCGCGGCAGCGGCAGCGCCGTGCCATGGGTTTGCGGGCATATTCTGGCGGAAATCTGCTGTACCGGCATGGATGGGATTGGCCCCGTATTCGCCTGTTGATTGCAAAAACCCCTCCAATCCAGTATAATTCATGGTTGAACAATGATTAAGGATAGGATGTGCCGATCATGAAACTGGGGATTGTGGGACTGCCTAACGTGGGAAAAAGCACGCTGTTTAACGCCATCACCAAGGCGGGGGCGCAGGCGGCAAACTATCCGTTTTGCACCATTGAGCCCAACACCGGCATTGTGCCCGTGCCCGACAGGCGGCTGGAGGTGCTCATTGAGATGTATCACCCCAAAAGCCGCGTGCCCGCGTCCGTCACATTTGTGGATATCGCGGGGCTGGTGAAGGGCGCCAGCCGCGGCGAGGGGCTGGGCAACAAGTTTCTCTCCCACATCCGCGAGGTGGACGCCATCGTGCATGTGGTGCGCTGCTTTGCCGACGACAACGTAATCCATGTGGACGGCTCTGTGGATGCCGCCCGCGATATTGAAGAAATCAATCTGGAATTGATCTTTGCCGATCTGGAAACCGTGCAGAAGCGCACCGAGAAGGCCGAAAAGCTGATCAAGACCGGAGAAAAGAAATACGCCGCCGAGGCCGATCTGGGCAGGCGGCTGATACAGCATCTGGAAAGCGGCATGCCCGCCCGCACCTTTGCAACGACGGACGATGAAAAGGCCATCCTCACCGGATGGTTTCTGCTGACGGACAAGCCCATCATCTACGCCGCCAACATCTCCGAGGACGACATCGGCAAATCCGCCGATGAGCTGCCGCTGGTGAAAGCCGTGGAAACCGTCGCCAAAGCCGAGGGCGCGGAAGTGTTCACCATCTCCGCGCGCATCGAGGAAGAAATCAGCCAGATGGACGCCGGGGAAAAGCAGATGTTCCTTACCGATCTGGGTATCGGCCAGAGCGGGCTGGACCGGCTGATCCAGGCCAGCTACCGGCTGCTGGGGCTGATCTCATTTTTCACCGTCGGCGAGGACGAGTGCCGCGCGTGGACGATTGAAAACGGCACCAAGGCCCCGCAGGCGGCCGGAAAAATCCATACGGATTTCGAGCGCGGCTTCATCCGCGCGGAGGTCGTGGCCTACGATCAGCTCATCGGGCAGGGCGGCATGGCCGCCTGCAAGGAAAAGGGCCTGGTGCGCAGCGAGGGCAAGGAGTATGTTATGAAGGACGGCGATGTGACGCTGTTCCGTTTCAACGTATAGGAGGCAACGTCATGAGCAGGCTGACCTTTTTTCTCAAGCGCGCCGTGCGCATTGATACCAAACGCATGCGCACAACCCTGGATTATCTCGTAAAAAAAAGCGGCAAAAGCCGCGCGTGGCTGCTTTGGGATATGACGCGCTGCGCCCTGAAATACAACGCGGGCTACATGGATTACAAGATCGCCGAGATGTACCGCCTGAACGACGAGCAAAAGAAAACCGTCATCACACGCGGCCTGAGCAACACCATCGTGCGGCGCATGAACGACAAGGCCTACTGGCACCTGTTTGACGACAAGGCCACCTTCAACACCCTGTTCAAAGAGGATATCAAGCGCAACTGGATGCAGTTTTCCCCAGCCACGGCCCCGGACGAGCTCGCGGCGTTCCTGCGGGAGAACCCGGATATCATCGCCAAGCCGCTGGAAGGCAGCTCCGGCGTGGGCATCACCCACTATACCCTGCAGGATTTTACGGGCCGGGAGGAAGCCTTCCGCCAGGAGCTGCTGGACAAGAACATCGGCATCCTGGAGCAGCGCGTGATTCAGCACGACCGCATGATGGCGCTGTGCCCCACCTCCGTAAACACCATCCGCATCGCCACCCTGCTGGGCGACAAGAAGGAGGGCGTGGTATACGCCTTTTTGCGCATCGGAAACGGCAAGGTGATGGATAATGTGGACTGCGGCGGCATGGCCGCCCGCGTGGATCTGCAAACCGGCACCCTGCTTACTGTGGGCGCGGACAAGGCCGGCAACGTGTTTGAAATCCATCCCATGACCGGTACCCCGATCATCGGCTTTGAGGTCCCCTATTTTGGGGAAGCCGTGGATATGTGCCTGCGCGCCGCCCGCAAGGTGCCCCAGATGCGCTTCATCGCCTGGGACGTGGCCGTGACCAACCAAGGCCCCTGCTTTATCGAAGGCAACTCCTTCCCCAGCCACGCCGTGCCCCAGTTCGCCGCGCATTACCCGGACGGGATGGGGATTATGCGGGAGTTTCGGGAGTTTTTGGAGATATAGCCCGGCATCCGCAGCATGACGGAATATCGCCCGTGTTCCGCCAGCCATCTGAGCCTATGCAAAAGCCTTGACGCGGCACCGCTGCGTCAAGGCTATTTCATTACACTCGGAAACGTACCGTTATCCCCGCGCCGACCGCCTGCGCAGGAGCACGATTGCCGCCGCCGTAAAGAGCAAGGCAAGCGTATACAGTGCCGGTGTGCTGCTGTCACCGGTCTGGGGAAACTGAGACGGCAGCGGGGACGGTAACGGGGACGGCAGCAGCGTGAACAGGATATGCGAGGCCAATGTATCATAATCAGTGCTCAAATATACGGCATCCACACTGCCGATGGACAGGGAGTATATGTCGGTCCGGCTGGCGTCCATGAATACGGTTACCGCATGCGGGGCGACAATCTCGGTACCGTCCTCTTGCCATGCCTGCATCGAAGAGCCGTTGATCTCCAGTGTCGGGTTGGATCCCCTGGACAAAGCTGCGAAATGGCCCACGGTCTGGATTTCGCCGGTTGGATTGTTGAGTATCAGCGTAGATTTTCCAAACCCGAAATCATTATCCGCGCTGACATGCAGTCCAATAGCGAATGTGCTGCCCACATCACCATGGATGTTGAACAGGCAGCTGTTGTAGACAGCCGTGGAGACGCTGGCCAGATCCCTGCCCACATACCATCCCCGGAGAGTAAAATCCGAAAGGTTGAATGTGCAGCTATCAAAGGCGGCTTCAATCATACCGTACAGCGGATTAGCCCACATGCCATATTGTAATAGAGCTTGTGTATTGTTGTTGCTGAACGTGATCACCGTGTGATCCATCTGCATAGTGATCCCCAGAAGAGCGACATCTGTGGTAGTATGATTGGCAGATATGCCATAAACGTTCCCCTTAAGTACAAAGCCGGGGACCAGTTCATACCCTTTGATCTGCGAGGTATCCAGGCTCAGGCTGATATTGCGCAGCGTAAACGGCATGGTTACGGAATTGGATATACCCGCATGGATGCCATTCACGACCTGATTTGAACTGGTTACCTGATAGGCGCTGCTAAGCATCAGGCTGTCGGTATTAGAGTCGCTGCCGTAGAGATTCAGTCCCGTGCTGCTGCCGCTGATAGACAGTACATCCTTTTCGACGGATGTAATGGTGTTTGTCCCGATCAGGCGGATATTCAGCACACCGTCAACCGAAGCGATATAGCTTCCATTATACCCTTTCAGCGTAAGCTCTCCGGCGCCGCCATTTGCGGAAGCCGACCATGCCCAGCCGGTACCGGACGGGCTGCCCGCAAGCGCCGTGCTGTTATATATGCTGCCGTTGATCGTAAGGGACGAGATCGCAAACGCCGTACAGGGAAGCAATACAAGCAGGGCAATTGAAAAAAGCAATCCCCGGTATTTGCGTCTCATCATCATACACTCTTTTGTTGTTTACTGGCCGTCATTCTCACGACTGTTCTACTATATAGCATATCGGTTTGTTTGAAAAGCGATTTGTAAAATTTGCAGTACCTATCCCCTTCCGAAACGTGCTTTTGCTTCTTCGGGCCATTTTTGAGAACGGACTGCGGATTCCTGCGTTATCGCAGGCAGAACTGCACGACCAACTGTTCAAATTTTACCGCACGCGCTTTCATGGGGTCGGCGGTGACGCTGATGCCGCCGCCGTGGCCTCAACCGCGGGCGGGCCCGCGGCGTGTTTCCGCTCCGTTGCGCAGGGGCGGGCCGCGGAAAAGAGTGGCCGACAACACAAATCAGCCGGATGCTGCCCCGCAGCGCCCGGCTGATGAAAACGCCCTGACTTTTTCGTGCCTCCAGCCGCAAACGGCTGACTGCCGATTGCGGTATTCCGGCTGGTACCGGCAAACCGCCGCGCCCCGG
Organism: Candidatus Limiplasma sp.; assembly: GCA_963664595.2. Classification (GTDB taxonomy): domain Bacteria; phylum Bacillota; class Clostridia; order Christensenellales; family Aristaeellaceae; genus CAXXOK01. The sequence continues at coordinate 524,586 of CAXXOK010000011.1, forward strand.
AAACGGCGGGAATTCGTCTTTTACAAATACTGTGTCCTGTCGTCCCCTTGCCGGTATACCATGGAAAACGCCCCGGCCCGCAGCGTACCGGTTTCGCCATCGTAGTGCGGGGAAAGCGCCCTGGCCGTTTCCATGAATGCCTGCAGGGAGCCCGCTTCACGGCCCGCGCACAGGCACAGGCAGGCGATATCATCTCCGTACATACGCTGCTCGCAGCCGAAGTTCATGCCGTTGTATGCTTCATATGGCTTGCTGCACCACAGCGCGATATAACCCTGCCCCTTACGCAGGAAAATCCATTGGCCGTCGCTCACGGTTTCCTCAAACCGGCACACCGGGCAATAGAGATGGATATAGTGCAGGGGATGTGCCGCGGGGATGCGGTAGATCATCCCCAGCAGGCCGCCCTGCTGTTTCAGCGCGGGCATCACGCCGTTGCCGTGCCAGTAGCCGGGGCGCATGTCCCCCTCCTCGGACGACGAGCCGGGATGGTTGATAAACACCGCCGCCTCGCCGTCGAGCGCCGCGTGCCACATATGCTGCTGGTATCCGTAGATGCCGGGCTGAAAACAGGTCGTCCCGTGAAACCGCTCGTTGAACGATTTGGTATAGCTGTGGGACGCCGTATCCGCGTCCGATTGCAGGGTTTTGTTGTCCCAGCGCGCAAACGGTTCCCGGGGGGAGGCGACACTGGTCAGGCACCAGTCCTCGTGCTTGTCCAGCACAATCCGCGCGTTGCCGGTTGTATAGGTGGTCGATACGGGATTTTCCATCAGCGGGATCAGCCCGTCCGGGATGCGGTAGCCGCTGTCCGCGTAAAACCCAAGCCAGCCCTCGCCGTACTCATAGGGCAGCGACGGGTTGATCAGGTTCATCAGCGCCATGGCCCCCTGCGCAAACGGGAACAGCACGTTGCGGTAGACCCGCCCCATCGGCGCGACGATCCCGTTTTTGAAGGTGTGCAGCGACAGCATGGACAGCAGCCGGTCGGTTATCGTTGCCGCCCGGGCGGAGATGGCGGGCTCGGAAAAATCCACCACGTTGATGAGCGCCGCGAAGGTGACGCACATATACACCGTGCTTAAAAATTCCTCAAAGCCATACGTTTCCACATCCTCCAGCCATTCCAGCACCCTCGCCCTGCCCCAGGCGTACAGCTCCCGCCCCGTCCTGTGCGCCAGCGTGAAATCGTCGTCGGGAAACATTTCTCCCGCGGCCATGGCACTGGAATAGAACATAAGGCTGTGGTTCTCGCTCCAGAAGCACATGCCGTCGGAGCCTTCCATATCCATCCAGTAGCGGTAGCCCAGCAGCACGGAACGGATGCGCTCCCGCAGCGTGCCCTCCGCCGGGTAATGATGAAGATAGCGGACCAACCCGCACATCAGAAAATCAGAGCAGTCCACCCGGATCTCAATCAGGCGGAGCATATCCAAAAGCAGGGCGTCATCGTTGACGGACGCTTCCCCCAGGTGCTTCCGGGCCAGGATATTGGCGATCGGGAAGCCGAACTTGCCGCCGCGGTTGAGGCTTTCCACCTGCGCGATGCGCCGGAAAATCAGCTCCCGGTTTTCCTCCGGCGTTACCGGATGATCCACGTACAGGGGCATAATCTGCTCCGTGCGCTCAAACCGCCGCACAAGCTCCGCGCCCCCGGCCTGCACGCGGAGCGTTACGTAGCCCTCGCCGTCCGCCAGCAAAACCTCCCGCTCACCGGACGCCGGTATCCATTGGGTCGGCAGCTTGCTTTTTGCATAGTCCACTTCACATTGCCGGTAGGTGAACGCCGTGCCCTCCGGGGCGGGCTGATCAAACACAAGGGCGGATTCCGTCAGCCGGACGCCATCCAGAAACGCCTGCGCGGCATACACCGCAGGATGGAATTTTTCGTCCGGGAGCGCCGTGCGCAGGGTTTTAGCCATGCCGGGCAATTGCAGGCCCACCACGCTGCGGGTATCGCGCACCCCCAGGTTTTCGCAGGCCAGATAGAGCAGGTTGCGGCCCGGCCGCAGGCTGAGGGTCAGCTCCGTTCTGGTGATCGGCTTGTATACGGGGTGCTCAATCCCCCCCGCGTACACACCGTTGCAGTACACGTCCACGGCGGCGTAGGACCAGAGCACGGCCCGCACAGCCATGGCTGCGGGGGCTATCAGCACGGTGGCCGCGTCAAACGCCACGCTGCGCAGGGTGGAATAGAACGTGGACAGGTTGACAAAGCCGCCCCCCTCTGTATAGCAGTACCGCCACGGCAGGCCCAGACGGCTGTTTTCCCCGGCCGTGATGCGCTGTGCGCCGTCCACCGGGGCGTGCCGGGCGATTACGGTGCGTAAATGCGCCTCGCGGCGAAGCTGATCCCCCTCCCCGGCCTCCTGCGTACAGTCGCTCACCCTCGGCCCGGTTACCATATAGTTTGTCACAAAATCCTGCCGGTCCAGCTTCCAGTCGTTCATAGCCCCGTTCTCCTTCCGGTTGATGCCTCCGTTTCCCGGCGGCGTCGCGTCAGCCCTTCACCGCGCCGGCGGTCAGCCCGCTCATGAAGAAACGGCTGAAACAGATAAACACGATGATGATCGGCACGATGGATATTGTCGCCCCGGCAAACATGATGTTCCAGGCCGCGGTGCCGTCGCCTGCGTTTTTCAGCATGTTCACGCCCACGGTCAGCGGGCGCAGCTTATCGTTGGTCATGGTGAAAACCATCGGCAGGATATATTCGTTCCACCCCTGACGGAACGACAGGATGGCGATGGTCGCCATCACCGGCTTGAGCATGGGGATGATGATGCGGTAATAGATTTTGAAAAAGCCGCACCCGTCGATCTTGGCCGCCTCGTCCAGCTCGCGCGGGATGGAATTGACAAAGCCCCGCGCCAGAAAAATATAGGTTGCCTGGTAGGTGCCTGCCGAGAATATCACGACCGGCCATAACGATGTGTTGATCCTGAGCTTGATCGCCAGCTCATACAGCGGCCGCAGCGAAACCGAACCGACGTTGATGAATAAAAACGCGACAAACATCAGATACAGCGCTTCTTTTCCCCAAAACTTTTTGCGGGAAAACACATACCCGGCCATGGTGGAGTTAATCAGCGAAATGACCATCACGCCGATGCTCAGCATAATGCTGTTGCGCGTGTATACCGCAAAATTCGCCTGGTTCCAGGCATCAATATAGTTTTCAATAATCCATTTTGATGGGAATAGATTCGAACCGCCAACGAGCAGCTCCCCGTTTTCCTTAAACGATCCAAACACAACATACAGCACCGGAAAGATTGTAACGACCGCAATCGCCAGCAGCAGGAGCATCAGCGCTCCCCGTATGATTCTTTGCGTTGATGAATAGACAACGCCCGTTCTTTTTCCTAACAATATCATAGCGTTCCCCATTTCACACTACGTCGTCCAGTTTTTTGGAAACGAGCAAAAAGATTCCCGTAACCACGCCAACAATCAGCGCCGCCATCAAACTGAGCAGCGCACCGTACCCGATTTGCGCCTGTGTACCGGCCTCCGTGCCAAAGATCAGCTTGAAAATATACAGGAACATCACCATTGATCGGTTGCCGGGTCCGCCATAGGTGAGCACCATAATCGCTTCGTAATCTTTAAACGCGCTCGTTATCGCAAGCAGCAAAACGACCTTTAAAACCGGCGACAGCATCGGCAATGTGATTTTGAAAAATGTCTGAATCCCATTTGCCCCGTCGATTTTAGAGCTTTCATACACATCTTCCGGAATTCCCGCGATACCGGTCGCAAAATACAGCATGTATGTGCCAAACCCGCCCCATACCGCGAGTATTGTTACGGCGGACATCACCACGGATTGGTCGGTAAGCCACCCAACCGGCCTGGCGATGATGCCGAAGTTCCTCAGCATCGCGTTGAGGATGCCGTTGCCCGTAGCAAAGATAAACATGAAGATCATGCCGGAAATCGCGCTGGAGATAACCGTCGGCATGAAGTATACCCCGCGGAAGAAAGACGAGCCCCGCAGGCGCTGATTGAGCAGAACCGCAATGATCAAGGCCAGCGGCAGGATAAAAATCAGCTTGTAAAACGCATACTCGAACGTATGGAGCACGCTTGCCCAGAAAGTAACATCGGAAAACATACGGGAAAAATTTCTGGTGCCGGTATAAACCGCTTTGAATCCGTTGTAGTTATAACAGATATAGCGGAATATCCATAGAAACGGATAGATGGAGCATACGGCCAGCAGCACCACCGAGGGCGCGAGCATCAGCGTGGCGGACAGGCCGTTTCTCTCCTTCATCCCCTGGCGGCGCCGTGGGTAATGGTTTGCCTTGTTCATAGGATTCTCCCTTTCCAGAGCGGCGGCGGGCCGGATACCGCCCCATAGCGATTGAACCGGAAAACAGCGGATGTGCGGCCCCGGCGCATAGCCAGATGGTTGTGCAACGGAGAAAAGCCGTTCGTATGGATATTCCCGTTACGAACAGCTTCTCTCCGGTTCACGGTCTATCCGTCGCGTCGGGCCGGACGCTTCGGTATGGGATTACTTATCCAGGTAGGTTGCGGTGCCCGCCGAGGGATGGAGGGGATCGTAATCGGAGATCACAAGCCGCTGCACGTTGCCGCTGGCAATATCATCCTCATAGGCCTGGTTGTAACGGGTGTTGAGATCCTCAATGGCGGTATCGATGTCCACATAACCCATGATGGCGTTCCACAGCACGGTGCGGTAGTTGTCGCCGGTCAGGTTGATGGTGGGCACTGCCGGATAAACGGACTCATACTCCAGCAGGGAGAAATCCGCCAGGCGGCCGATCTTGGTCTTATCGATCACGTTATTCATATAGGAGCTGATCGGCAGGCAGTAGCCGCCTTCCAGATAACCCTTGAGGAAAGCTTCGGACTGGAAGTACTGGATCACCTTCCATGCCGCGTCCTGATTGGCGGACGAGGACAGGATGACATACCCCTTGGAGGGCGTGGTCTGCAAAGCGCCCTTGATTTCGCCGTCGAGCGAGGGCACTTCGGCTACGCCCCACTCAAACGCGGTAATCGGCAGCTGCTCGGTGAATACGCCCGCTTCCTGGGATGCATTGCCCCACAGGGCGAAGGCGCCGTTCTGGAACAGTGCGCGCATGTTATCCACGCCCTGCTGATCGGGATAGGCGATGCCTTCCTCGATAAAGCGGCGGCCTTTTTCCAAAATCGGCTTATAGCCGGAGAAATCGAACTTGCCGTTGACATAGTCGTAGTAGTAAATGCCGGAAACCTGCGCGATCATCTCCAGCTGACGCTCGAAGGGCGAGGACGACGTAAAGCCGATGCCGTAGTACGCGCCGCTGCCGTCCGCGGTGATCTGCTTGGCCATGTCGATGTACTCATCCAGCGTTGCGGGAATCCCGGTGAAGCCGCTCTTTTCCAACAATGCCTTGTTGTACTCGATGCGGACGCCGGAGCGCATGCCGGAGAAAACCCAGTAGATGTCGTCGCCGATGGCGTTGAGGCCTTCATAGGCGTGCTCATAGGGCTCGTTGACCAGCTGGTAGGTTTCATCCGCGGCGATATAATCGCTCAGGGATACCAGCATGCCATTGTCCACAAAGTTTTTCAGCGTAATGCTGTGCCCCACGATATCCGGTGCGGTTCCGCCCTGATACGCGAGCAGGATCTGGTTTTCGTACTCGTCCGTGATCACCTGCATATCAATGCGGATATTGTCGGTGTTCTCGGCGTTGTACTTTTCAATCATCTGGTTCATGTATTCAGCGTCGTGCCTGTCGTTGGTCCAGTAGGTGATCACCGTTTCGCCCTCGGCAAATGCCGGTACGGCGCTCAGTACGGAGACCAGTATCATTACCAGTGCAACCATAAGGCTCAGTTTTTTGTTGACCATCGTACAAACTCCTCCTGTTATTTCTTCATCGGGGATCATCCGTCAAAGCGGCCCCCGATGGATCCTGCTCATTTTTATACTATCATTATGGGTGCATTTCAACCACATATTCCATGGTATATGTAACACATTCCATGATAACGGATGCAAACCCGTTCTTCTTATGCTATACTTGCGTCACATGACAGGAAACAGAACTTGTCCGGACCGTGAATCCGGCAGGGAAACCGGAGGCTTTATTCCCTATTTTCATCCTGGCGGGAGGCGCATGGAAATGGACCGGTTCCGCGTACTGATTGCCGACGACGAGGCAGTGATCCGCAGCGGCCTGACGGAGGCTATCAACTGGAATTTTTTCAACGCCCAGATCATCGGCGCCGCGGAAAACGGGCAGACGGCGCTTTCCATGATTTTAAAGCATAAGCCGGAGCTTGCGGTGGTGGATATCAAAATGCCCCTGATGGACGGCCTGGAGGTAATTCACCGGGTGCGGGAAGCCGGTCTCGACACCCGGTTCATCATCCTGAGCGGGTACGACGACTTTACCCTGGCGCAGAAGGCAATCCGTTACGGCGCGTGCGCGTATTTCCTCAAGCCCCTCAAGATCGGGGAGTTTGAGGATGAGCTTTCCCACCAGTTCCGCGAGATCTCGGCCCGGAAAAACCCGGGCGCGGCGGGCGCGAACATGGAAGCGCTGCTGCAAAGCTCCCGCACCTTCTATTTAAACCAGCTGATCGCCAACGAAATACACGGGCCGGAGGAGATTGAGCGGCGGGCGCTACTGGTGGATCTGTGGTGGCTGTCGGAAAGCTGGTGCGTACTTGCCTGCTCGGCCGCACTCCCCGCCGGGGAGGCGCTGTCCGAAGGCCTGCGGGACGCTATCCCCGCCTTCCACGACGCCTTTGCCGATCTCCGGCACGAGGTGTTCATGTACGGCGACGAGGTGCTTGTCACCGTGCTGCGCATGGATAAAGCCGCCCTGCCCTCCCTGTACCGCACGCTTACCGCGCTCATCGCCGACCTTGCGGCCAAAACCGGCCGCCGCTATTACGCGGGCATCGGCAAGCTGGTGCAGGGCGCCGGTCAGGCCGCCGTTTCCTACGCCTCCGCCCTGCGCGCCCTGTCGTACCACCTGTACGAGCGGCCGGGGGATGTGTACGACAACACCATCATCTGCCGCCGGGAGCCGCCCGTAACCCCCGGCACAAGCTCCGGCGAAAAGCTGCTCGACGCCATCGAAACCTCCGACACGGCGGCGGTGCGCCGCCTGTGCCGGGCCTATATGGATTCGCTGTTCTTTGTCAAGCTCCCCCCGCCGGATTACCTGCGCGCGATGTGCGTCCGCCTGATCACCGTCACCGGGGTACAACTGCGGGCCCGCCACCCTGATTTTAACCCCCCGGCCAGGGACGCCGCGGAGAACATCCGCGCGTGCAACACGGTCGGCGAGCTTTGCCAGTGGCTGGAAGGCGGCCTGCTTTCGCTGGCCGGGCATTACCGGCAAATGAAGGAGGACGCCGACCCGGTCATCCGGTGCGCCAAGCAATTCATCCACGACAACATCAGCACCCCCCTCAAGGCAAAGGATATCGCCGCGGTCGTCAACCTGAGCGAGTCCTACTTCACGATATATTTTAAGCAGAAAACCGGCCAGAACTACCGGGATTATGTGCTTGCCGCCCGCACGGAGCTTGCCAAGGCGCTGCTTTCGGAAAACCGTCTCACGATCAGCGAAATCGCCGCCGCCACCGGCTATCAGGATTACCGTTCCCTGTCGCGGGCGTTTAAAAGCGTTACCGGTCTATCCCCCTCCGGGTATCAAAGCAAATGAAAAGAATGCTCAAAAACGTACTGTCCAAATATCTATCCGCCGTCAGCCCGTCGCGCCATATCATGGTGAAAATCTGGCTGTACACGGCGGCGGTGATGCTGGCCTTTTCTATGCTGGTTCTTTTCGGCGCGCAGTTCTTTCTGAACCACTTTTATGTGGATTCCGCGCTGGAGCGCACGGCCAAAAACGTTCGCAGCACCGCCGAGGCCGCCAGCGAATCCATCGACAGCATCATTCTCCGCTTCGTTGCCGTTTGCGGCACGCTCGACTTCAAGGATATCATGTTTCGGATACGCAACGCCGACGCGGCAGACTATACGGAGCTGAACAACGACCTGCAGGATACGCTGTACAACCTGGGCACCTGCAACCTGCTGGTCAGCTCCGCCGTGATCATCTCGCGCCAGGACATGCGGTTTACCCTGCTGTCGCAGCAGCTTACCACAGGCGCAGGCGGCTATACACTGGGCTATGATCCTTCTCAGATCCGCGGCCTTACGTTTTTGCCGGTCTGCCCCAGCCCCATCCGGGGCAAGGGCGCGGTGGTGCCGCTGGCCATTCCGCTCGCCTTTCTGGGCGGCGACAGCCTGCTGACCATCGCGCCGGACGCGGAAAGCGCCCTTGCGATCCTGTATCTGTTTTTGGATGCCGAAGCCCTCAACAAGGCACTCGGGCAATACGGCGAGGGGAAAAACAACGTTGCCTACCTGATCGGCGGCGACGGAACCGTGCTTAACGCATCGCCCGGCAACGACGCGTTCCGCCGCGCCCTGGAGGACGGCGTTTTTGATCTGCCGTCCGGCAGCGGCGGGGAACCGGGCGAAACCCAGTCCTACCGCCTTGGCGACCAGTGGGTGCTCAACACGCGGCTGGGGCGGCGCGATCTGTATCTGACCGTGGTCATCTCCAGGGATACGCTGCTGTCGCCGCTCACAAAGCTGAAAACCAACCTGCTGTTTGCCAGCGCCGCCTCGGTGCTGATCATGTTTCTGGTATCGCTGTTTTCGGCCATTTTCCTGTCCGCGCCGCTGCGCAGGCTGACCGGCGTGGTCCGCACCATTTCGGACGGTACATACACATCGGACAGCATGCTGCACCAGCACGATGAGATCGGCCAGCTGAGCGAGGCCATCGATACGATGTACCATACGATCCAAAGCCAGATCGAACAGATTTATGAGGAGCGCCGCGCCAAGTACAATGCCGAGGTGCGGCTGTTTACCGAGCAGATCAATCCGCATTTTTTATACAACACGCTGGAGTTTATCAACCTTGAGGTATACAACGGCCACACGGAAAACGCCGCACAGATGATCCAGAGCCTGGGCAGCTTTATGCGCATCGGGCTGAGCTTCGGCAGTGATCAGATACCCCTGGAAAAGGAACTGGAGCATGTGCAGGCCTACCTGACGATCATGAATCACCGGTTCAACCACAATATCTGTTTTACCGCCGATATCCCAAAGGACCTGCGCACCCGGCGCGTGCTCAAGATCATTCTCCAGCCGATTGTGGAAAACGCCATCCGCCACGGCTTTTTGCTGGAGGAACATAATTCCTTCATCCAAACCCCGTCCATCCGCATCAAATGCCATCTGGAAAACGAAATGCTTGTGCTGTCCGTTATCGACAACGGGATGGGCTTTGACGTGAACAAGATCACGCAGATCATGCGCACGAGCCCCGATCCGCGGGCCCATCTTGGGCTCAACAACGTATACACCCGCCTGCGCCTTCTTTACGGAAACGAAACGGACATCGTGTTTCAGTCCATTCCCTATTACCGAAACACGGTATCCGTGCTGATTCCCTACCGCTGCACCGGGGCGGACGATAACGGCAATCCGTCCTCCGGGCTGTAGCGCGGCGTTGTGTAATTTTTCGTAAGCCCTGCGGCAAAAGCCCGCGGTTTTTTCAGCAGGCAGCCAAGCGTCTACAGCGCATGGTAAACGGCGGGGCGCTGGTTGAGGCAAAAAACGCCGACGCCGCCAATGCCCAGATGTGAGCCGAGGACGCTGCCGATCTGCTCGCAAAGGAACGTGCAATCCGGCAGGTGCTTTTTCAGCAGTGAAATCATATACTCGGCCCGGTCCGGATCATCCGCGTGGGTTACCCCGATGATCTGGCACTGAAACTCGCGGGCGTAGCTTTCGATCATCTCGGCGACGGCCCCCAGGGATTTCTGGGAGCCTCTGACAAACCGTACAATATGCAGCATTCCGTTGCGCACATCCATCAGGGGCTTGATGCTTAAAATGTCGCCGATGCCGCCCGCCGCGCGGGCCAGCACCCTGCCGCCGCGCATGGCGCCGGACAGGTCGTCGATGGTGAAGGCGTACTTTATATGCTCGGCCATCCACAGGCTTTGGGAAAGCAGCTCGTCAAACGAAGCGCCCTTTTCCATCATCAGGCCGAGCTGAACGGCGATCAGACCCGTGCCCATCGACCCGCCCCTGGAATCGACAACTTCCATACGGCGCTGCGGATAGGCCTCCTTGAGCGATGCGCAAACGGTGCTTGCCAGGGTATAGGTTCCCGACATCGCCGAGGAAAACGCGAGATAAATAAAATCATCCCCCGCCTGCGCGATGGACGTAAAAAGCGCCTGGGCATCCTCCGCCAGGATCTGTGAGGTTTTAGGGGTTTTGCCCTCCCGTATCGCCTGGTATACATCCTCCAGCTGAATATCGACCCCGTCGAGATACGGCTTTCCATTGATAACCACCGACAGCCGCAGCACGGCGATGGAGAACCGTTCCAGCAGGCCTTTGGGCAGGTCACAGGTACTGTCTACAATGATTCTTGTCACGGTCCGTAGCTCCTTACTCCTTGGTAAATGATAGGTTTTTTCTGTGGCAGCCCATAAAAAAATGCCTGCGCTCATCCCGCAGACCCAGGTCCGTATCTGTATTTCGCAGGCGGTCGGTATTCGCTGGATCAGCCGATGGGACAGGGCGTTCGTATGGCGTTCCCCGGGCGGCTGCCGTCGGTTTCAGGGGACGGCTTCGCTATTACTATACCGCAAGAAAACTTTTTTTCATAGGGTGAAACCGCAAATTTTTGCGATTTCCGGTTCTGTTGCCGGACCCGGAAAGCGAAACAAACAGAGCCTCGTGTCCCGTTTCGTCCGGCACACCGGAGGCCCGCTCCGCCTGCGCCGCCCCGTTTGCCCTGTGTGCCGCACGGCTGGGAAATCCTGAGAATCCCGGGGTTGCATTTTTTGTTACAAGTGGTATACTGGTCGCAACAAACAACCGAAAGCCGCGCACAAATACAATCGCCTGTGCTGCGGTGGTTTTCGCGCTTCATTGAAGGAGGAGAAAACATGAAAAAGATTCTGGCGGTTTTCCTGTGTCTGGCAATGCTGTCGGCGGTTCCCTCGGTTCTGGCGGTCAACGAGGATATCGGCGGCAAGGTGACCATCTACACGTCCATGTACCAGTTCGTTATCGACATGATGGCCGAAGCGCTCAAGGCGGAATTCCCCAACCTGGAAGTGGAATTCTTCTACGGCGGCACAGGATCGCTGCAAACCAAGCTGGCCGGTGAAATGGAAACCGGCACCCTGGGCTGCGACATGATGCTGGTGGCCGAGCCCGCCTATTCGCTGGAGCTCAAGGAAGGCGGCTGGCTCCATTCCTACATCATCGACGGCGCCGCGGACAAGCTGCGCTTTACCTATGACGAGGAAGGCTACTGGTACCCCGTGCGCGTGTGCAACATGGTGCTCGCGTACAATCCCGATCTGTTCAGCGCCGAGGAGCTGCCCAAAACGTTCTATGATTTCGCGTACGACACATCTCTGAAGGGCCAGATCTCCATGGGCAACCCGCTGACCAGCGGCACCACCATGGCGTCCGTGGCGGCGCTGAGCGACAAATACGGCTATGAGTATTTCACCGCACTGGGTGAAAACGATGTGATGATCGAGTCCGGCTCCACGGCGCTGGCCAAGCTGCAGACGGGCGAGTGCAAGGTGATCATGATTCTGGAGGAAAGCGTACTAAAGATCCGCAAGGAAGAGGGCAGCACCATCGCCTGCATCTATCCCGAGGACGGCAACATTATGATCCCCTCCACCGTGATGACCGTGGCCGAGGACCGCAGCGCCAACATGAACATCGAAGCTGCGAGGCGATTACCGACTGGCTGCTCAGCGACGCGGGCCAGGCGTTTGTCCTGCAGGGCTACATGCACGGCGTGCTCAAGGGCATGACGGGCATCCCCTATGATTCCATCAGCACCGACAGCCTGATCCAAAGCGATATGGGCGTGGATTGGGTACGCTGCTACACCATGCGCGAGGAAATCCGCACCGAGTTCCAGGAGCGCGTTACGCAGTAACCGGATAGCCATCGTATCTTCCTGATCGTTTGTAAAAAAACAGCCGCCCCGCGGGGCGACTCACAGCATCGGCAAAGCGGCAGATACCGCTTTGCCGATGCAAAATAAGGAGGACTTTCTCCATGAAAATATCCGCCGGACAGGCGGTACCGGTTCTGCAATCCCGTGGCCGCTCCACCATGGCGGTCAGGCTGGCGCTGCTGGTGCTCCTGCTGTTGGGGGCGGGAATGATCGCAAGCGGGCTTGCGGGGATTCGCGCTTACAAAGCCTCGGGGTTCAACACCGAGGAGGCCTATTCCGACATCTACAAGCTGGGCGGCGAGCTGGACGATGGATACGACAACTATACCGCCCCCATCCTTGCGCTGCTGACCGATGCGCAGCGGGAGGCCCTGCAGCCCGTGGCGGACAGCCTGCTGCTTTTGCAGTGGAGCGCGGGCGGGGATGCCGCGCAGGAGCGTGTGACGGCGCTTCTGGCCAAGGCGCAGGACCCGGTCCGCACACAGTACGAGCTGTTATCCCTTTCCTACGCGCTATCCGGCCCCAAGGTAACCTCCGCCGTGAAAAAGAGTCTGGCGGCCGTTGCCGACCGCGACAGCTTCCGCCAAAGCCTGCTGCTGTGCCTGCCGGATGAAAGCCGGGCGGCGCCGGAAGCGGCTTCCGCCGCGCTGGAGGGATTATCCGGCACGGAGCGGCAGGCCATGCTGCTGCAGCTGTTCTTCGTGTCCGCCTCACCGGACGGCGAAACGGTGCCCACGGAGCTGACCAACAGCCTGAAAAAATCGGTGCGCGATTCCGCGGCGCGCCTGACCGCCTATGAAATGACCGTGACCCGGCAGGTTTCCTTCCTGATGCGGCTGGTGTACACCGGCAGCCGCAGCGTGATTCTCTGCGGCATCCTGCTCTCACTGGACATTTTGCTGCTGGCCTTTCTGCTGAATAAGGAAGGCAACTGGCGGGTGGATTTCAAATGGATCATCATCCTGCTGATTGTCGATTTTATGCTGGTATTCCAGCTTATGCCCACGATATATCTGCTGATCAAGTCCCTCTTCCCGGAGGGCTCGCTGTCGCTGGAAACCTTCAAGCGGCTGTACAGCTACAGTATGAACTGGAGCGCGCTGAAGAACACCCTGATCTGCGCCACCTTCACCATGATTCTGGGTACGGTGATCGCCTTCCCGCTGGCCTGGCTGGTGGGGCGCACCGATCTGTACGGCAAAAAGTTTTTCCGCAGCCTGTTTGTGCTCACCTACATGGTGCCCCCGTATCTGGGCGCCATGGCGTGGCTGCGGCTGCTGAACCCCAACGTGGGCAACATCAACGTTGTGCTGCGCTGGATTTTCGGCATGCAGGAGAGCGTCGGCCCGCTCAACATCTATTCCATCGGCGGCCTGGTGTGGGTGCTGACCTCCTTTTACTACCCCTACGCGTTTATCACCATCTCCCGGGCGATGGAAAAGATGGACCCCTCTCTGGAGGAGGCCTCCCGCATCTCCGGCGCATCGCCGCTGAAAACGGTGATGAAGATCACCTTCCCCATGATGACGCCGTCGCTCATCGCGGGCGCGCTGCTGGTATTCATCGGCGCGGCCAGCGCCTACGGCATTCCCTCCATCATCGGCGCGCCGGGGAAAATTCACACCGTAACCACCCGTATCATCGAGTACTACGGGCTTGGCACCCAGGGCATCAACGACGCCACCGGCCTGGCGGTGTTCCTGATGCTGCTGGCCATCTCGATTTTGTATTTTTCCGATTTTGTGGTATCCCGGCGGCAATACATCACGGTGTCGGGCAAATCCACGCGGCCCAACCTTGTGGAGCTCAACAAATGGCGGATTCCCCTCACCGTGCTGGTGGGGCTGTTTGCCGTGGTGATGATTCTGCTGCCGTTCATCACCATCCTGTTCACGTCCTTCAAGGTGGACGTGGGCAAAACCCTGTGGGAGGCGGGCAACTTTACCACAGGGCAGTGGACGCAGATTTTCTCCCGCACCGAAACACTGGGCTGCCTGAAAAACTCGCTGATCTTTGCCACGTGCACGGCCACCATCGGCATCCTCGTCAGCTGCGTGATGAGCTACCTGCTCCAGCGCACCCGGGTTGCAGGCCGCAAAATACCGGATTTCATGATCGCGCTGGGTTCAGGCACGCCCTCGGTGGTGATCGCGCTGGGGCTGATTATGACCATGAAGGGCAGCTTCGGCGTGAACATTTACAACACGGCGTATATCATGATCGTGGCGTACATGATCAAATACCTGATGATGGGCATGCGCACGGTGGTATCCGCCATGTCGCAAATCCACGTATCGCTGGAGGAAAGCTCCCAGGTATCCGGGGCCAGCTGGCTGCGCACCATGTACCGCATCACCGGGCCGCTGATCTTCCCCTCCATCGCCGCCGGTTGGTTTTTGATCTTCATCCCGAGCTTTTATGAGCTTTCGATGACCACGCTGCTATATTCCAACACCACCAAAACCATCGGCTTCCAGCTATACGAATACTGGACCTACACCAGCCAGCCCCAGGCCAGCGCCATGGCTTTCGGCATCCTGATGGTGGTGGTGTTGCTAAACGCGCTGCTGAACCGCCTCACCAAGGGTGAATTCTCCATTTGAGGAAAGGATGAAACGCATGTCCACCGTCAGGATTAACCATATTACCAAGGCTTTCGGCGACAACGTGGTACTTAAGGAGTTTAACGAAACCTTCAAGCATGGGGAGTTTGTCACCCTGCTGGGTCCCTCCGGCTGCGGCAAAACCACCATGCTGCGCATCATCGCCGGGTTTGAGCGTCCCACGCAGGGAGAGCTTTCGATCGACGATACGCTGGTTTCCTCGGCCAATGCCTTTGTGCCGCCTGAGAAGCGCAGCGTGGGCATGGTGTTCCAAAGCTATGCCGTTTGGCCCCACATGAACGTGTTCGACAACGTGGCCTATCCCCTGAACATCAAACGCACCTCCAAGGCGCAAACCGCCAAGGAGGTGGAGCGGGTACTGTCCATCGTGCACCTGAACCAGTACAGCCAGCGCTTCCCCAACCAGCTGTCCGGCGGGCAGCAGCAGCGCGTGGCCCTGGCCCGGGCCCTGGTGGCCGCCCCCAGGCTGCTGCTGCTGGACGAGCCCCTGTCCAATCTGGACGCGAAGCTCAGGGAATCGATGCGGTTTGAAATCAAGGAAATCCAGCGCAACCTGAACATCACCGTGGTGTATGTCACCCACGACCAGACCGAGGCCATGGCCATGAGCGACCGCATCTTCTTAATCAACCGGGGCGTGGTGCAGCAAAGCGGCACGCCGGAGGAAATCTACAACCGGCCCGTGAATCAGTTCGTGGCGGATTTTCTGGGCAAGGTTCAGTTTTTCAAGGGCCGCCGGGAAAACAATGTGATCCGTTTTGAGGATATGGGTCAGGCGCTGCCCTACGACGGCCCCAAAACAGGCAACGTGGAGGCCGCTATCCGGCCGGAGCGCATCCGCATTTCCAAAGAGGAAGCCCCCGGCGCGCTCAGGGGCGTGATGGAGCAGAGCTATTATCTGGGCGATGTCAACGACGTCCGTGTGCGGGTGGGCAAGGCCCTGGTCCGCGTCATTGCCGATGCCTGGACCTACAGCGAGTTCCGGACCGGCGACACAGTGTATCTGACGCCGGTGGATTTTCTGGTGTTCGACGACGACGGCTCCCTGCAGGAGCAGCTGCAGATCAACACCTGACATTGCGCGTAAGCGCAGACGGTTTTATAGGGAACGGGGCACAGGGCTTCCGGCGGCTTGCATGCCTGCCGGGAGCCCTGTGCGTATCCGCGCCGGATTTTTTCAAAGCCAAATCCGTCTCGCGGCCCTTCCCACTCCAACTGTTTTTCCGATTGCCGATGATCGGCTTTCTGCCGTTACCGGTAGGCTGCTCCGCCAGGATATGGTATACTGGTATCAATCGGCAGGGGCGGGTAAAAGTCTGCCTGCACACGGCGTCCGCGCTGCCGTGCCAAGTTTTATGCAGTAAGAAATGGGAAAAAGAAATGAAAAGATTTCAGCTGGTTTTGCTTTCGGTCACGCTCGTATGCGTTATCTCCTTTACCGCAGCCGCCGCGCTGGCGGGCGGCGGAAATCCCCACGCGTACCTCACCACGGCGGAGCAGGAAGCGTCGGTCGCCTCGATCCTCAACATTGACGACGGAGCGCTGTACTCCATGGACTATACCGCGGATTATAAGCTGGACGAAATCCTGGCCGCGGGCGTGTATGATATTCCTTCCCTGATCACGTTTGTTGAGCAGTCGCTGCTGAGCGGCAGCAGCGCGCAGGCGTCCCCCCTGCATATCGGCTGCGACGCCTTCACCGTGCGAACGCCGGACGGGGCGGTGCTCTTCGGGCGCAATTTTGATTATGACAATACGGATATCACGGCCGTGCTGGTGCGCACCACGCCGGAAAACGGATATGCCTCCATTGCCCTGGCGGACGCCGGAATGACCGGGTGGTACGGCAAGGGCAGCCTGGACGACGGCACAACCGACCTGTCCCTGCTGGCCGCCATGCCCTACTACCTGCTGGACGGGATGAACGAAAAGGGCCTCGCCGTGACCGTGCTGGAGCTGGAGTACGATTCCACACATCAGGATACCGGCAAGCCCATCATTACCACAAACGTCGCCATGCGCCTGGCGCTTGACCGCGCCGCCACCGTGGACGAGGCTATCGCGCTGTTTGAAGCCTACGATATGGTTTCCATCATGTCGGACTACGATTACCATTTCCTGATTGCCGACGCCACCGGCCGCTCCGTGGTACTGGAGTACTGCGAAAACGAGCTGTATGTGCTGGACGCCAACTACGTTACCAATTTTTATCTCGAGCCCTCCCACGACTGGCCCAAGGACCATGACAAGCGCTACCCCGTCATTCAGGCAACGCTTGATTACCGCGAAAACACACTCACGCCGCGGCAGGCGCTGTGCCTGCTGGAGCTGGTGGGCCGCGAGGCGCCCGACGAGTTTACCACCATCACGCAATGGTCGGTGCTTTATGATCTGACCCACCTGAACGCGACCGTCGTCATCAAACAGGATTTCAGCAAGCAGTTTACGTTTTCGATCGACGATATCGGCGGCGGGCTGTGATCCCCAAAACCGCGGACACCCACGGCAAAACGCCGAGGAGTGCCTGAGCATACCCTCTCTTATGGAGTCCCCGGCCGAATCCAGCCTTCCCAAAGCGCCGCAGCGAACAGAGGATGCCCTATGATCCCTGGCCCCCTGTACGAGGCCGGGTTCAAGTTCCGGAAAACCAAGCTTTGGCAGCAGCTGTATGATACACAGCTGTTTGCTGTTGAACACGCAGATGGTACAACCGGCTACTGCTGCGTAATGGGCAAAATGGGCGGGCACCTTGCGCTGGCCGTATCTCCGGGCGCGGGTCGCAATAAAAAAAGACAGTATGGGTTTGGATACTACCGGCGTTTTTCCAGCGTTCTGGTTCCGACGCATGATTTGCGTTTTTAGAACCGGCAGGCGAATTGAGTGATTCATCAGCCTATTCGTAAGCACGGCCTGTATTTATAGCTATTGAGAGCGTTCCGCCTTGCCGCGCAGATTTCTGCGCAAAGGACGTTTGCCGAATGACAAATACCCTCAGGCCGTTGGCAAACCCCTTTTGGCAGTGAGATGGCAGCTTGCGTAAAGGTCTCATCTGTCAGGAAGCACGGATGGCGAGGGGCAACCAAAACAAGCGAATCCCCTGCGGCATTTCAAACCGTCGGCAAAGGCCCTGATTTCAAATAAAATCAGGGCCTTTGTCGATCAACCAGACGCTTCTTTCGTATAAGAAGGAAGCGTCTGGCTGTCAACGAACCTCTTCGGGTCGTTATCGCCGCTCGCTTCATAGCGCCTTCGGCGCTGTTCGCTCGCTTTTGCCATTTGTTGTTACGCAAGCCTTTGGGGTTCCATGTCAAGCCCAACATAGTTTACACATTGTCCGAGGACATAGTTTACAACTTTTCAGTCAAGCGGGGATCGCCCTCTGCCAAATAGCATGTGCGGGATACCATTTTCTTTTCCCTCAAATCTATCCGTCCGATCCGGAATTGTCGATAGAGCAGATTTACAAAACCATCTATCGATGAGGGCTTTACCGCAATACACTTGCCCCCGAACGAACAGCTGAGAAAGTAACGCTCTCCTCCATAGTGGATATACCCTTTCTTCTTAACTTCACGCAATTCACATTCCGTTCCATATTCCCAGTCCGTTATTCTCTCAGGGAAAACGCGTGTGCTTGCCTGATAGTGCTCTGCCGGAGCATCCAGCCCCAGCGCATGATGCGGCCGCTTCTGATTGTAAAACTCCCGGTATTCCGTCCGCTGGCGGTCGGCATCAATTAGGTCGTAAGGCACGTGATACTGTAGCCTTTCATCCTTGTAGGACCGGTTGAATTTCTCCGCTTTCCCCTGTGTCTGCGGATGATGCGGACGAATATGAATAGTCAGGATACCAAGCTCCATTAACCAGACCTCAAACGGGGTATATCCGCCGCTGTAATTTGTACCCCAGGGGTTTCCGTTATCGCAAAGCAGCATCTGCGGTAATCCGTATTCCTTGAAAACCTTACGAAAACTCTCTTCTACGCCTTTGTGCTGTTCATTTGCTTTCGCATCGGCACACAGGCAGAACCGGCTGTGATCGTCGATGATCGACAAGGGGTGGCAACGTTCTCCGTTTTGCATCGCGAAGTTGCCCTTGAAGTCGGTCTGCCACAGGATGTTCGGGGCTTCTTTTTCAAACCGTTTACATCGTGCAGCAGCCTGGCTTGCTTCCCGTGTGATGAGGTGATTGCGTTTCAGCACGGCATTGACGGTGCTGACACAGGGCAGCTTCGTATAGCCCTGGTTGCTTAGCATCCGATGGATCTTTTTGGCGCCGATCGCAGGTTCTTTCTGTCTCGCTTCTACAATTATGGTTTCAGTCTCTGCGCTGAGCTTATTCGGGGTGTGGAACGGCGCCTTGCTTCGGTCCCTCATCCCTTCTCCGGCTTTATGCCGTTTGATCCACTTGTCTCCTGTTGGCCTGCTTATTCCGTATTCACGGCACAGAGCGCTCTTGTTCTTCTCCCCGGCCAGCGCTCTTTTGACAAACTCAGCCCGATTCATTTCCACAGTTCTCTCTTCCCAAGGCATGGCCACCGCTCCCTTGCGTTTTCATGCCTCTATTTTATTCGAAAACTGTAAATCATGTCCTCGGACTTTCTGTAAACCATGTTACTAGTCTATACATGGAACCCCAATCCCCGGCAGGGGTTTCACCCCTGCACCCTGACCAGGACTTTCAGCCCTGGACCCTTCTTTTTTGATTGCCTGACGCTTTCTTCGTATGGAAAGAACGGGCCCGGCATCTTCTCAGATTTCCTCTATCTCCGGCGGATAAATAGCCCCGAGATCCAGCGAAACGCGGACGCCGCCGCTTTCCATTACCTCCAGCCTGCTTTCCGTGGAATCCGGAAAGTAGAGCCGCAGGCGCTCCAGCACGTTTTTCATGCCAATCCCATGCGCGTGCATGGACGGTTCCACAGTGCCCGCCGCAACCCGGTCCAGATACGCCTGCGAGGCCCCGGCGCCGTTATCCTCAATGGTCAGGATCAGCTTTCCCTGCCGTTCAAAGCCCGTAACGGTAATTTTGCCCCTGTGGCTGATGCTGGCCAATCCGTGAACGATGGCGTTTTCGATCACCGGCTGGAGCAGCAGGCGGGGAACCACATGCGACAGGTACGCCTGGGGAATATTCACCTCAAAATCAAAGCCGTCCTTTGAACGCATCTGGCGAAGCACCACATAGGCGTCTATGCATTTGATCTCATCCCGAAGCACCACTTTTTCATCCCGCCGGGCAATGCTGTAGTTCAGCAGCTTGATGAGCGCCTGCAAAGCGTCGCGCACCTGCGTGATGCGCCCTTCCTTTGCCAGGCTCAGGATACAGGCCAGCGTGTTCCCCAGAAAATGCGGGTGTATCTGCGCCTGGAGCATGGAAATTTCCAATTCGCGCTGCCGCTTTTGCATGTCCAGTTGCTGGTCCTTGAGCGTATTGACGCGGCTGATCAAATCGTTCAGCGCGCGGGCCAGCACGCCCGCTTCATTCTTGCGTTTCGCGTATTTATTAAACTCCAGCGCAAAGGGTTCGGGAAAGGCCATCAGCTGATTGGCAATCCGCCTAAACGGATGCATATAGCCATAGCCGAAGGCGACGATGAGAACGGCGAGCAGCAGCAGGTGGAACAGCCCCAGCAGCAGGCTGCTGAGAACCAGCGGATCGACCGTGGCATACAGATCGTCCATCTGCACAAAGGCGATCATCGTCCAGTTCATACCGATAGAGCGTTTGATCAGCGTCAGATACTCGTTTTCCCCCAGCTGGTTGCGCTGCAAATCCGGATCGCCGTAGAGGATATCCGGCAGCTTTTCCTCCAGCAGCTCCCGCGGCAGTTTTTTATAGGTGGACAGGTTAAAAACCGTATAATCGTCGCTGGTGGCGATCAGCTGGCCGCCTTCGGAAACCACGGCCCACGTCATGGTGCGGCTGCCGTTTGCGGAAAGCAGGTCGGCAAGCATTGCGCTGAGGTTGATCTCCGTTACCAGAACGTCCGTCTGCCCGCCCACCGTGACCGGCTTATACATCGCAACCGTTCTGGATAACGCCAGGGTGGAATAGTATGGCTCCGTCCACCGGATCCCCTGATACTCGGACGCCAGCGCCCGGCGATAACAATCAAAAAAGCGTTCGTTGCCAAACACTTCATACAGCGGCTGCTTGGTGCACAGCAAACGGCTGTCCGAAAGCACGCAGGCCGTGACCAGTATTTTATTGGAATTGCTCGTCTGAAACGCCTGAAGCGCCGTTATGAGGCTTTCGTCATTCCCGTCCGTAAGCGCAACCGCGTCCGAAAAATTCAGCAGCGCGGTATTAATCCCTTCCGTGTAGAGCGACAGATACGCGCAGGAACGGTCCAGAAGCATCTGGCAGTCGTCCGTCTTTTGCTGCAGCAGGGCATTGCGCGTATTGGTGGTCATCAAATGTATCCAACTGCCCAGCACCAGCGCCGCCAGCAGAAGGGATGTCCAGGTCATTTTCCATACCAGCGAGCGAAACACGCTACAGGCCCCGCATCTTTCCGGGTGTTACGCCGTATACCCGTTTGAAAAGCGCCGTAAAATACTGCGGATTTTGTATGCCCACCTGATTGGCAATCTCGTACATCTTAAGCGGCGAGTGCAGCAGCAGCTTTTTGGCCCGCTGCATCCGCATCGTCATCAGGTATTCCTTGAAGTGCGTTCCCGTCTGCTGAAAAAACAGCATGCCCAGATAATTCGGTGATATGCCGATTTCTTCCGAAATGCTCTCCAGCGTGATTTCCTCTCCGAGCCGCATCTCCAGAATATGGATCACCTTGCGCACCTCGTAGCGGTATTCCAGCGCTTCGCCGTCCGCGCCCACAATGCGCAAAAGCGCCTCCCCCAGATCCTCATCGCTGTATTCGCCTTTGGTCAGATACTCGCACACGCCATAGCGCATGGCCTGCCGCGCATACTTAAAATCGCAGTACGAAGAGATGATAATAAACTGAAGGTTTGCGAACTTTTCCCTGGCCTGGCAGATAAAATCGAGGCCGTCCATCACGGGCATAACCACGTCCACCACCGCCACATCGGGACACAGCGTATCCAGCTGTTTCAGGGCCGCCTGTCCGTTGCACGCTTCGCCGGCCCACTCGCAGCGGTAGGTTTCCCAGGGGAAATGCCGCAGGCTTTCCAAAATCGGATAATCATCGTCAACGCACAGCACTCTTGCCTTATCCGTCATTTTCATCACCCCCTGCATTATGACATATCCGCGTCCGGCGGACAATAGTGCCTAAAGCATTCGTTGGTTTTCAGTGCTTTTTGTTGATTTGTATCCTTGTTCTCCTCCGTCAATCCCGGGATAATTGCAGATAGAGGTGATATGTTTGCACACGGCCAAAAGGACGCCCCACCTTATTCCCCGGCGAAAAACCAGAATCCGGAACTATCAGGTTGCCCTTGTGCTGATGCTGGTACCGGGCATCATCTATTATCTTGTCTACCGGTATCTGCCCATGTATGGCGTGCTGATCGCGTTCAAGGATTTCCAGATTCGCAAAGGCATTCTGGCATCGCCCTGGGCCAATCCGCTATGGAAGCATTTCCAGTATTTCTTTCAATCGCCCTACAGCGGACAGATTATCCGCAACACCGCCATCATCAGCTTGCAAAAGCTGGTTGTGCATACGGTTGCGTGCATTCTGCTCGCGGTGCTGCTGAGCGAGGTCCGCAACCAGCGGTTTAAGCGGCTCGTACAAACCATCACCTATCTGCCGCACTTTTTATCCTGGGTTATCGTCTACGGCATCCTGTATGCGTTGCTGTCGGAAAGCTCGGGGCTGATCAACGCCATGCTCCGGGGCATGGGCAGCAGCACCATCCCCATACTGACCAACGAAAAGATCTTCCGAGGGCTGCTGGTTTTTTCCGACGTATGGAAGGATATGGGCTGGGGCGCCATTATTTACCTGGCCGCCATCGCCGGTATCGATCCCTCCCTGTATGAGTCGGCCGAAATCGACGGGGCCGGGCGCCTGAGGCGGATATGGCACATCACCCTGGCGGGTATCCGGCCGACCATCCTCATCATGCTGATTCTGCGCATGGGCACCGTGATGGACGCAGGCTTTGACCAGATTTACAATCTCTACAACATCCAGGTATATTCCGTTGCGGATATTATCGATACATGGGTATACCGCACAGGACTTGAGCAAATGAACTTCAGCCTTGCCACAGCCGTTGGCTTGTTTAAATCGCTCATCAGCCTGGCTTTGCTGGTAAGCGTCAACAGTTTTGCCCGCAGATGGGAGGAAGCCTTATGGTAAGGACGCGAAAAATCACTCCTTTTGATCTGGTTGTGGCGTTCATTTTACTGGTTGTGATCCTGCTGATTGTCATTCCCCTGTACTATGTCGTGGTGCTCTCGTTTACCTCGTATCCGCAGTACATCTCAAGCCACGGCCTTGTCCTGTTCCCGATGCCGCTGAGCTTTGACGGATATAAAAACTTCCTGACGAACGCCGCGGTGCCGCGCTCCTTCCTGATCACCATTTTTCTTACCGTTTTTGGCACGGCTGGAAATATGCTGTTTACCGTGTCGATGGCGTATCCCCTCAGCCGTCCAGAGCTGCCCTACCGCAAATTTTTCCTCCTGTTCGCGCTGATCCCCCTGATGTTCAACGGCGGGCTGATCCCCAATTTTTACGTCGTCCGCATGACAGGGATCATCAACAAGGTATGGGCCATGATCCTGCCCTCCCTGATCTGGAGCTACAACCTGATGATCACGCAGTCGTTTTTTTCCACGCTGGACAACGCTTATATCGAGGCCGCGCGCATTGACGGCGCCAGCGAGCCGACCATCCTGGTCCGCATCATGCTGCCACTGGCCAAGCCCGTGCTGGCCACAATCCTGCTCATGTATGGCGTGGGCCACTGGAACGAGTTCTTTGCCGCCCTGTACTATGTGCAGGATCCGGAGCTGCAGCCGCTGCAGGTGGTGCTGCGCGGCATCCTGCTGCAGGCCCAATCCACGCTGGAAGAAACCAACGCCGATGTAACGGCCAGCACACAGGCGATGAAGCAGGCCGCCGTGGTGCTGACGGCCCTGCCCGTTGTGATGATCTACCCATTGCTGCAAAAGCATTTTACCCAAGGTCTTTTATTGGGCGGCGTAAAAGGATAAGTCCCTTTTGCCGTGCAATGAATAATATAGTTTGAGGAGGAGATCCCATGAAGATCACAAAGGTACTCTGTACAACCCTGGCGCTGCTTTTCCTGCTGTCAACGGCCGGCGCCGCGCTCGGCGAAGGCGCGGTTGACCTGAGCAAGAACTACACCATTACCTACTACCACAACGGCAACGGCCAGGGCCGGTATCCCGACGACCAGGACGAGATCCTGGCGACTCTCAACGACAAATTCAACATCGACCTCCGGCTGAACATCATCGACAGCGAATACGCCAGCAAGCTGAATCTTCAGGTTGCCAGCGGAAACATCCCCGACATCATGCAGGTGAGCGCCGAGCAGTTCCAGAGCTATCTGGAGCAGGGCCTGCTCCTTCCTCTGGAGGATTATGTGGAGCAGATGCCCAATTTCATGGCCACCTATCCCGACGTGCTGACCGACGCAACGCTGCGCGTGAACGGACACCTGTACTTCCTGGCCGGCAACAAGCCCGCCGATCAGCTGGTGAAGAGCTATTCCAGCCTCTGGGTCCGCAAGGACTGGCTGGACAAGCTGGGCCTCGCCGTGCCCACGACGCTGGATGAGCTCAAGGCGGTCGCCGTGGCCTTTGCCCAGAACGACCCCGATGGCAACGGCGTCAACGACACATTCGGCTACTCCGGCATGGGCGCGGCATCCGTGTCCTACAACGCCCTCAACCCCTTCCTGGGCGCATTCGGCGTGGGCTACAAAGCCTATCAGCTGGCCGACGGCAAGCTGGCGTTCGCCCCGACGATGGCCGAATACCGGGACGCGCTGCAATGGTTTGCGGATTTCATCGCAACCGGCGCCGTGGACCCCGACCTCATGATCATGAACACGTTTGACCAAGTGCGTGAAAAGGTATACCGCAACCAGGTCGGCCTGATTTACTTCAGCTGGGCCGAATTCATCAAGCCGCCCTATGATCAGACGCTGGCAGAGATGACGCCCGATGCCGAGTGGATCCAGATCAATCCGCCGGTCGGCCCCGCAGGCGCGTATGACTCTTCCTACAACGTTCCCGGCTCCATGAACAGCGGCCGCGTGCTCTCCATCGATCTGGCCAACGATCCCGAAAAGCTTGCGCGTGTGCTGGCATACCTGGATTACATCGTTGCCGGAGAGGGCTCCAACCTGGTCTGCTACGGCGTCGAAGGCAAGCATTTCAACATTACGGACGGCAAAATTGTAGCCACGGACAAGATCAGCGAGGTCAGCTTCGCCTGGCAGCACCAGATCATGGGCCGAAACGAGCCTGTATACCTTGCGACAAAATTCCCGACCTGCCAGGCGCAGATTGCCTTCGCCGCGGAGCTGCCGCGCATTAACAGCTACAACAATTTCGTTTTGACCCCCGCGGGATTGAACAACTCCGATATGATCCGCTACGTTGAGGAAGAAACGATCCGGTTCCTGTACGGCAAACGTGACATCGCTACCTTTGATGACTTCGTTGCCACCCTGTTCGACGTATACGGCCTGCAGCAGTACCTGGATCTGGGCACCGCCAACCTGACGGACGCCAATATCCTGTAGGCCCATTCATTGTGAGGCAAGGCTGAAAACGGCCTTGCCTCCTCTTCCAATATACCATTGCGAACCTATTTTGCTCTCACGAAAGGAACTCCTGCCATGCTGTTTTCGAAGGACATTCCCAGCCAGGGGCATTATCACCTGATAGTTTGCGGCGCGGGTCCCGGCGGTATTTGCGCGGCGGTATCGGCCGCGCGCCGGGGGCTACGCGTATTGCTGATCGACCAGGCGGGGTGTATTGGCGGCTACTGGACCAGCGGGCTGCTGGGCATCGCCTTGGATATGCCGGGCAAGGGCGGCCTTCCGGCGGAGATTATCCATACGCTCCTCGCCAACAACGCCGCGCAATGGGTTGACGCCGCCAGCTATACCTACAGCATTGAAGCGATGAAGCACACCCTGGAAAGCATGGTGACGGAGGCCGGGGTGGATGTGCTGCTCTATGCGCGTGTAACCGATGTGCTGATGCAGGGCAGGCGCATTCAGGCCATTCTGGCGGAAGCCTCCGCCCCCATGGCCTTTACGGCGGATTACTATGTGGATGGCACCGGCCACGGCGATCTGGCCGCGATGGCCGGCTGCGCGTGGGAAAGCGGGCACCCGCAGACCGGCACGCGGCAGCCCGCAAGCCTGGAAGCCCTTGTAACGGGCGTACCGGAAAGCTGGGTATCGGACATCCATAATCCGGAGCGGAAAAAAGCCCTACACGCGCTGCTGGTGCAGGCGGGCATCCCCTGCAGCTATCAGGCGCCGTTGCTGTTCCGCCTTGCGCCCAACGGGGCCACGTGGAATCTGGCTGTGAATCACCAGTATGATGTGGACGTGGAGCATCCTCTGGCGCTCTCCAGAGCCACGCTTGACGCGCGCGACGAAATCTACCGCTGTGTATCGGCCTTGCAAACGCTTCCCGGATGGAACCGGCTGGAGCTGGTTTCCACCGGCGAGCAGATCGGGCTGCGGGACAGCCGCAGAGTGCTGGGATTATACCGGCTGGATACCGCGGACGCGCTGGAGGGCCGTACGTTTGACGACGGGATTACGCTCGTCAGCTTCAGCTTTGATATCCATGCCCTGTCCGCCTCCTATCAGCCCGATTCGCAGGAAGCGAAGCTGAAAAGCCGTCCCTTCCAAATCCCCCTGCGCAGCCTGATCGCACGGGACGCGGACAACCTGTTTCTTGTGGGGCGGTGTATCAGCGGTGATTTTTACGCGCACTCCGCCTACCGGATGACCAATACCGCCGCCGCCACGGGAGAGGCGGCAGGCATCGCGGCGTCCCTTTTGTACAAGGGCATACCGGCGTCCTCTGTTGACGGCGGTCACGTGCGGCGGGAAATGATCCGTCGGGACTATGTTTTATAGCCTTCCGGCATGAACCGCCGGATAGCAAAGCGCGACAATAGTATAGGCTGAAGGGCTGAAGCCTTTCCAAGCAGGACAACAAAAAAAGTGGCGGCGCCACTTTTTTGTTATTCCGTTACACCATAATGCCGCCCGGCCCGCCAGTACGCGTCACTGCCGCACGGAGCACAGGTACTCGCTGGGGGTCAGCTTCATCACCTGCTTGAACTGACGGGAAAACGCGGCCGCACTGGAGTAGCCCAGCTCATCGGCGACCTGGGCGATGTTTTTGTTGCCGCTGCGCAGCTGCCGCCGCGCCTCATCGATGCGGAGGCGGCGGTAAAAATCCATCACCGTAAGGCCCGTGTAGCGCCGGAAGCGCTCCTTGAACACCGTCGCGGACAGGCCCGCCTCCCGGCATACCTGCTCAAAGCGCAGCGTACCGTTCAGCCGGGCTTCCATCAGATCCCGCGCACGGTCGAAATACGCGGTGAAATCCTCCTCCTCGGTTACGCGGGGGCGGATGGGGCATGTGGAAGAGGGCTGGCGGGTGCGCAGCAGCTCCAGCAGCAGCTGGGTAAGGTAGAGCACAATCATCTGCGCGCCGCCGCGCGGCGCCGCGGGAACCATAGACAGCTGTTTCTGATCGGATATATCCAGCACGGGGCCGAACACGCGCTGCCCCTCGGCAATCATGCGGGCAATCAGGCGGCGCTGCGACGAAAGCAGCGTGTACTGCTTGCCGCGGAACTCGCGCATCGCCGGGCTTGCGCAGGCAAAGGAAATTACAAAAATGTTCGTTCCCTTGGCGTAGTTGGCCCAGATGGTGTGAAACTCGTTGGGTTTGTGGAAAATCAGCTGTCCCGGATACAGCTGAAACACCTCCCGCCCCGCGCCGATTTCCGCCTCGCCCTGGTCGATGTAGGCCATCTCCCAGAAATCGTGCTTCTCCCCGGCAAATACATACCCTGAGGCGAACTGAAAGTAGTGCAGGCTGTACAGTCCGCTGATGATGATTTCGTTTTTCGGCTTTAACATCTGATACTCGGACATCATCGTATCCTCCCGCTGCCAGTTTCCCACAGCAGGGGGTGCGTGTCAAGCATAAAATTCGTCCTTTTTGATAAGCATTACGGCCGAATTGATAATGCTTTTCTGCGATTCCTTTGCTACAATAGGAAGGAATAGGGGAGGCGTTCTCGCGTGCGTCAAAAACCGATCCTGGTGATCATGGCAGCCGGGCTGGGCAGCCGGTACGGCGGCCTGAAGCAGATCGATCCTGTGGATACGCAGGGGCAGATCCTGATCGATTATTCCATTTACGACGCACAGCGGGCAGGCTTCGGCAAGGTGATCTGCGTCATCAAGCCGGAAATGGAGGACGACTTTCAATCGGTGATCGGCAAGCGCGTTTCGCCCTTTGTGGATCTCCGTTACGCCTTCCAGCGGCCGGAAAGGCTCCCCGAAGGTTTCAGCGTACCACAGCGGCGTTTAAAGCCCTGGGGCACGGCGCATGCCGTGCTGTGCGCAAAGGACCAGATCGACGCGCCGTTTGCTGTGATCAATGCGGACGATTTTTACGGCCATACGGCCTATGAGCAATTGGCACAGTTTCTTGCCCGCCCGCACCAAAGCGGCGAGCATGTGATGGTCGGCTACGATATCCGCAACACCCTCACCGAAAACGGGCATGTAGCCCGCGGCGTTTGCCAGGTGGAGGACGGACTGCTGACCGGAATTACGGAGCGCACGCACATCGAGCCCCGTCCGGGCGGCGCAGCTTTTACCGAGGACGGGGAGCACTTCACCTTTCTGCCGGACGGCACGGTGGTCAGCATGAATTTCTGGGGATTTCAGCCTTCGATTCTGGGCGAGATCGAAACGCGTTTTACTGCGTTTCTTTTGCAGTCGCTGCCCCAGAACCCGCTGAAATGCGAGTATTTCCTGCCGTCCATCCCCAACCAGCTCATCCGGGAAGGCAAGGCGACGGTCACCGTATTGCCAACGCAGGAAAAATGGTACGGCGTAACCTACCATGAAGACATGGCCAAGGTCCACGCCGCCATTGCCGATAAGAAACAAAACGGGCTGTATCCCAATACACTGTGGCGGTAATGATATGCAGAGAATATTGCGCAATTTCCGGCTGGAAGGCACTCCCCTCACCTGTGACCGATACGGCAGCGGCCATATCAACCATACCTATCTTGTCACTACCGACGCGCCGCACCGCTATATCCTCCAGCGCATCAACCGGCGCGTGTTTACCGATGTTCCCGCGCTGATGGAAAACGTGCTGGCCGTGACCCTGTACCTGTCCAGGCAGGATCCCGATCCGCGTCACGTGCTCACGCTGCTGCCCACGCTGGACGGCCGCTCGTACTGCACCGACGACGAGGGCGAGTACTGGCGCGTGTACGAGTTCATCACCGGCGGCATCAGCCTGGATTTTACCGCAAGCGAGGAAGCCTTTTACCAGAGCGCCGTCGCGTTCGGCCGGTTTCAGAACATGCTGGCGGATTTCCCCGCCGAAACGCTGCACGAAACCATCGCCCATTTTCACGATACGCCCAGGCGCTATCAGGCGTTGCACGCCGCCATCGCCGCGGACGCCGTGGGCAGGCGGCGGGCCGTGGAAGCGGAGATCGACCGCGCGCTGCGCTACGAGGAGGAGGCCTCCTTCCTGATGCGCCTGCTGGCCGCGGGAGACCTGCCCCTGCGGGTGACGCACAATGATACCAAGCTCAATAATGTAATCCTTGACACCAACGACCGTACCGCCCTGTGCGTGATTGACCTGGATACGGTCATGCCCGGCCTGGTCGCCAACGACTTTGGCGATTCCATCCGCTTCGGGGCCAACACCGCCGCGGAGGATGAAACGGATCTCAGCAAGGTAAACCTCTCGCTTGCGCTGTACGAAGCCTATGTAACCGGGTTTCTGGGCGTGTGCGGCGCACGGCTGACCCCATGTGAAACAGAAACGCTGCCCATGGGCGCCAAGCTGATGACGCTGGAAAACGCCGTGCGCTTCCTGACGGACTACCTGCAGGGCGATCCCTATTACGCCATCTCCCGTCCGGACCACAACCTGGACCGGACGCGCACCCAGTTTGCGCTGATACAGGAGATGGAGCGCAAGTGGGATCCGATGAACCGGATCATCGCGGCGCACCGGCAGGCGTAAACCGCGGGCGCGGCCGCTGAACCGGCTGTGCGGAAAGGGGAAACGGCAATGCGGCATTCTCAACCGGTTACGGCAGTCGTCGTCGGTATGGGCGCGCGCGCGGAAATCTACGCGCGTGAGGCGCTGCGCCACCCGGATACGCTGCGCATTGTCGGCGTTGCGGATGTGGATCCCGCGCGTACCGCCATGGCGCGGCAGCTGTTTGATATTCCCCCGGAGCGCTGTTTTACCTCCGCCGACGCGCTGACAGCCGTCCCCCGCTTTGCCGACGCCGCCATCAACGGTACCATGGACCCGCAGCATGTGGAAACCACCCTCCCCCTGCTGAAACGCGGCTACGATGTACTGCTGGAAAAGCCCTTTGCCACCAACCAGCCGGATGCCGACCGCCTGCTGGCCTGCGCGAGGGAGACAGGCCGCCGCGTGATGGTATGCCATGTGCTGCGCTACGCGCCGTTCTACCGCAGGCTCAAGGAGCTGATCGCGGCGGGTGCGCTGGGCCGGATCCTCAACATCCGCATGGCCGAGCAGGTGAGCTACTTTCATGAATCGGTTTCCTATGTGCGGGGGAAATACGCCTCCCCGGAGGTATGCGGGTCCGGCATGCTGCTGTCCAAGTGCAGCCACGATATGGATCTGCTGGCGTGGCTGATGGCCCAGAGCCTGCCCGAAAGCGTATCCAGCTTCGGCTCGCTTTCCCAGTTCCGGCCGGACCGCGCGCCGGAGGGCGCGGGCACGCACTGCCTGCTGAACTGCCCTGTGGAACGGGCCTGCAGCTACTCGGCGCGGCGGCTGTACCTGGAGCACCCGCAGCGCTGGGCCGCCAACATCTGGCACGACCTGGGACAGGATAACGCGACAGAGGCGGAAAAGCTCGCGCTACTTTCCCGGGCGGACAACCCCTACAGCCGCTGCGTATACCGCTGCGGGCTGCGGATTGTGGATCACCAATCCCTGATGGTCGCCTTCCGGGACGGGGCCACCGCTACCTTCAGCATGAACGGCGGCGCGGCCACATCCTCCCGGCGCATCCACATCACAGGCACCAAAGGAGAAGCCGAGGGCCGGTTTGAGGACGGGCGCTTCACCCTGTCGCTGATCGATCCCGCTGCACAGGGCGGCGTGCGGGAACAAACGGTGTCCGTGCCGGCCACCGATGCGGACGCGGCCGAGGGCCGCGAGCACGGCGGCGGCGACCAGGCACTGGTGGCGGACTTCGTGGCGATGCTCAGGGGAGAGCCGGTGTCCATCTGCTCCACAACGCTGGAGGATTCGCTGGTGGGCCACCGTCTGGTCTATCTGGCGGAGGACTCCCGTCTGCACGGCGGCGAACGCATGGCGTACTGACGCGCCGGACGGACGGTAAAATGGAGGTAAGCCATGAAGCTGCTGCTGACCGGCGCTACGGGGTTTCTCGGTTCGCGGGCGCTTACGTACCTGCGGCAGGGCTACGAGGTGGGCACGCTGCCTTCCGCGCTGCTGCGCGGGGAGCTGACCGCACAGCGCATGGCAGCGCTCCAGCAAGCGGTCGCTGCTGAAAAGCCGGACGTGCTTTTCCACACCGCGGCGATCTCGGACGTCGCCTACGCCGAGCACCATCCGGAGGAATCCCGCCAGGCAAATGTGCTCCTTACACAAGCGTTGGCGCGCATCGCCGCCGGGCTGGCCTGCCGATTCGTATTCTGCTCCTCCGACCAGGTATACAACGGCTGCGGGGGCTTAGGCCCATTTACGGAGGATACCCTCCTCGCCCCGGCAAACGTCTACGGCCGCCACAAACTGGAGGCCGAGGCGCTGGCGGCGGCCTGCGGCGCGGTGATCCTGCGCCTGACCTGGCTGTACGATCTGCCCGCCTACCGGCTGCCCACCCACCGCAACCTGCTGATCCGCCTGCTGGCCGCGGGTACGCGCGGGGAAACGCTGACCCTGTCCGCCACGGATTTCCGCGGTATCACCTACGCGGGGCAGGTGCTGGAAAACCTCCCCAATGCGTTCGCCCTGCCTGGCGGGGTGTACAACTTCGGCAGCGGAGGCATACACAGCGTCATCCAGATCGCGGAGGGGTGGCGCAAGGCGCTGGGGCTTACCCGTACGGATCTGCGGCCTGTGGAGGATACGCCCCGCAGCCTGTGCATGGATCCGGCCAAAGCAGCGGCGGCCCGCATCGTGTTTGACGATTCCATTTCGGGTATTCTTCGCTGCATACAGGCGTACGGATTGGACAAATTCTGATTTTCTGGTATATTGATAGAAACGACAGGTTTCTATACGCTTACTGTATACGATGGCCGCGTACAGCACAACGATGTGCAGCCGCAATACGACGGCGCTTTGTCGTTCCCCGAAAACCCCGCGCACTGAGCAGGAATGAAACGTGATAACGTTTCAATATATTGGGAGGGAAAAATATGAAAAAGTTTCTGGCCCTGGTCTTAACCGTCCTACTGACTGTCTCCTGCATCGGCTTTGCCGCGGCTGCGGACGACATCACCCTGGATGTCATCATCTGCCAGTACGGCAACAACACCAACAACTGGTTCACGGGCACCGGCATCAACGGTTCCAACTTCGTGACCCTGTTCGAGGAAGCCAACCCCGGTATTAAGCTGAACCTCGAAGTGGTTTCCTGGAACGATGTATACACGGTCGTCAGCACCCGTGTCAGCAACGGCAACGCCCCCGATATCCTCAACATCGACACCTTTGCCGATTATGCGACCGAGGGTCTGCTGCTGCCGGTCAAAGACTATTGCTCTGAAGCGCTGTACAACGATTTCTTCCCGTCCTTCATTGCGCAGTCTGTGATTGACGACACCGTATGGGCCGTGCCGGACCTCGCATCCGCCCGCGCCATGTACTACAACCAGGATATCTTTGACGAAGTCGGCATCACCGTACCCACCACCTGGGCCGAGCTGGAAGACGCCTGCCAGGCCATCGTGGACTACTACGGCGGCGAAGTGTATCCCTGGGGTCTGGACGTGACCACCGACGAAGGCCAGGCCGCGTTCTCCTACTATGTGTGGAACAACGACGGCGGCTTTGTGGACGCGGACGGCAACTGGGCGCTGAACTCCGACGCCAACGTGGAAGCCATCAACTTCGCCACGGGCCTGTACACCAAGGGCTATACCAACCCCAACCCCGCCACCCAGACCCGCTATGACCTGCAGGATATGTTCGGCGCAGGCAAGCTGGCCATGGTTATCACCACCAACCAGCTGCCCACCTACCTCACCGAGAAGGGCTACAGCGTCAACTTCGGCACGGCCGCGCTTCCGCATAACGAAGGCGCAGCAGGTGGCGCGACCGGCGTTATGGACCGCGTGATGGCCTTCAAAGACGACGCGTATCCCGATCAGGCGGCCCGCAATGCCGCGATCGGCAAGTTCCTCGACTTCTTCTACAGCCCCGAGATGTACACCGGCTGGGTGAGCATGGAAGGCTTCCTGCCCGCCGTGAGCTCCGCGGTTTCCTTCCTGGTGGAAGCGGATCCCGGCTTCGGCGCCTGGCTGAGCGTGCTGGACAGCTGCCAGTTCTATCCCACCGCCATGAGCAATTGGATCGACGTGAAGCAGGGTGTGATCGAAGTGGAACAGAACGCGCTGCTGGGCGGCGACGTGAAAACCCTTCTGGACGAGCTGCAGACCAAAGTAACCCAGTAACCGCGTAACCCCCGGAGGGCCCTGCCGGGCCCTCCCTTTCGTAAGCGGCGATCAACGCCCGCGCGTACCGGGATTCCCGGAACGGCCGGTACGCGCGGACATCCCGCTTGCCTTATACTAATTCCAACCAGTAACGCTATCGTCTTTCTTCGTCTTTTGCCCGTGCTTTTCGTCGTGAAAACTTGATGTAGCCCCGGCTACACCTGCGTTTCCTCTCCTCAGCCACGGACAAAATGCTTGAAATCCTTATCGCATGAATGATTGGAATTAGTATTACACAACGATAGGAGGAACCGAACTTGAATACGATGGTAACGCGACGGAAATGGGAACCCTATTTATGGCTGCTCCCCAGCCTGCTGTTGATGACGATTTTCATCATCTTCCCGATTTTTATCGTATTCAAACTTTCCTTCAGCGAAATATCCAAGGCGGGCGTCGTGGGCTCGTTCGTCGGGCTTCAAAACTTCCAGGCCGCGGTGAACGACAAGGCGTTTGGCACCGTGATGATCAACACGCTGATCTGGGTAGTATCGGTCGTCGGCATTTCCACGGTGCTGGGGTTCGTGGTTGCGCTGATGATGAACTCCAAATTCCACGGCCGCAAAATCGCGCGGTCAATCGTGGTGTTTCCGTGGGCGACCTCGCTGGTCATCCAGGCGTCCATCTGGAACTACATTATCAAATTCGAATACGGAAACCTGAACAACATCCTGCTCAATCTCGGTATCATCAGGGATGCCGTCAACTGGCGCATTTCCTATCAGGTTGAGTTTATGTGGGAATGCGGCGTGGGTATTTTCGTCACGGTTCCGTTCGTGGCCTTCTGTGTGCTGGCAGGGCTGCAGTCCATCGACAGCGCTTACTACGAGGCCGCCACCGTGGACGGCGCCGGAGCCTGGAAAAAGCTGACCCGCGTTACCCTGCCGCTGGTCCGCCCGGCACTGATGGTCAGCACGGTGCTCAACATTATCTATGTTTTCAACTCCTTCCCCATCATCTACACCATCACCAAGGGCGCGCCCGCCAACAAAACCGACACGATGGTCACCTACCTGTACATGCTGGCCTTTTACGATCAGGAAAAAGGCCCGGCCACCGCGCTGTCGGTGATCGGGTTTATGATCCTGTGCGTCGTCGCGGGCCTGTACATGATGATCTCCATGCGGAAGGATGAGCTGTGAAGATGAAGAGAATGAGTGCAGATAGCCTGTTTATCAAGAACAAACGCCTGCTGCTTGCGGTGCTGGGGGCGGCGGTGCTGTTTCTGGTGCTGTTTTCGCTGCCAGTGTACCAGTTTACCACCGACCTGTACACCAAGAAATCCAGCAACACCTTTATGGGAGACGAGCGCTATACCGCCGCCCGCGCCGAGGCCGACGCCATGGCGGATGACTATGCGGCCAGGGGCGTTTACGGCGACGTGGAGGTGACCGAGGCCGTTACCCTGCGCACAAACTCCAAGGGGGAAACCACCTCGCTGATCGCCTTTCACGTAACGGGCACGGTGACCCGCAGCGGGTGGAATTTTATC
Source organism: Candidatus Limiplasma sp. (assembly GCA_963664595.2). Taxonomy (GTDB): domain Bacteria; phylum Bacillota; class Clostridia; order Christensenellales; family Aristaeellaceae; genus CAXXOK01. Next base: position 559,717 of record CAXXOK010000011.1, read on the forward strand.
ACTTCCAACCTGCCCGCGGGCAAGCTGCTGTTTGTGATGCTCGCCGCGCTGTTTGCGGCCGCGGGTATTTTGAGCATTACCCTGCCCGGAACGCTGGCCCGGGATCCGGCGCACCTGGACCGGACCACCGTCTTTCTGCGGCAAACGGCCTGCGCACTGGCGCTGATCGCCATGCTGCTGGTGCCGGTATTCCATTTTTACACGGTCAGCCTGTTCCAGCGCCAGATCATCAACCAGCTGTCCCAGGAGCCGACGCAGCGGCTTGCTTCGCTGATTTCCGCCGCCGACGCGTTTTTATACAATGGGCACGCAGGTGCGGACACCGCCGCGTTGCTCAAGGGGCTTTCCCAGCAGGCGCTGCCCTCCCTGTGGCTGATGCTGCCCGTGCTGTTTGCCATGCTTGCCGGGATGATTATGCTCACCAAGGAATCGCTGAAGCGCACGCTGGCGCGGGGCGGGCTGTACGCGGCCGTGATCGTGATGTGCGTGATCATCCTCTACCCCTACTATGTGATGCTCATCACCGCCTTCCGCGACAACGCCGAGACTACGGACATGTACTTTACCCACATCTTCCCCACGCGCTGGGTGTGGTCCAACATCACGGACATCGTGCAGCGCAATGTGCCGCGTTTCCTGTTTAACTCCCTGCTGCTGTCCGCCGGGGCCACGCTGCTGGCGCTTCTGTGCGGCATACCGGCGGCATATGCCATGGCGCGCATGCGCTTCCGCGGCAAGAGCGCGTTTCTGGGTTTTGTGATCATCAGCCAGATGTTCGCGCCCATCGTGCTGCTGGTGGGCATATCGCAGCTGATGACCTTCCTGCACCTGAACGACACCATATGGGGCCTGATGCTGATCAACGCGGCCTTCAATCAGGCGTTTGCCATCTGGCTGATGTACGGCACGTTTTCCGCCATCTCCCCGGAGATGGAGCAGGCCGCCAGTATAGACGGCTGCAGCGTGGGCGGCGCGCTGTGGAACGTGCTGCTGCCCATGGCCGCGCCCGGTATTGTAACCACGCTGATCTTTGTGTTTATCAACGCCTGGAACGAATACACCATTTCCACCGTACTCATTTCCACACCGGTCAAGAAGCCTATTACCGTCGGCATTACCCAGTTCAGCTCGTTTAACATGATTGAGTGGCAGTACCTGTTTGCCTCGGCGCTGCTGGCGACCATCCCGGTGGTCATCCTGTTCATGTTCATCGAAAGGCACCTGGTAGCGGGGCTTACCTCGGGCGGCGTGAAAGGATAACGGACGACAGTACAAATGACATTTCTTTTCTCTTCCCTCCGCCCGGATGCGCGGAGGGCGCCCCGCCTGCGCCGTTACGGCCCCGGCTATGCAGAAATCGGAGGGTATGCGGTATGCTGATACGAAACGCGCGGATGTTTACACCGGAAGGAACCTTTGATACGCTGGATGTGTCCTTTGACGACCGCATCCGGCAGACCGGGCAGATCGGCGGCCCGGCGGACATCGACGCCGAGGGACGCTATCTGATTCCCGGCCTGATCGACCTGCACACCCACGGCGCGGTCGGCCACGACTTCAGCGACGGCAGCGCGGACGGCATGGCCCGCCTGGGCGAGTATTACGCCTCCCACGGCGTCACCTCGTTCTGCGCAACGCTGATGACACTGCCGGAGGAAACCCTGACCGCCGCCGTGACGCGCGTACGCGACCACAAACGCGGCGAGCGGGAGGCGCGCTGCGCGGGCATTTATCTGGAAGGACCGTTTCTGTCCGATGCCAAGCGGGGCGCGCAGGCGGCGGCCAACCTGCATGAGCCAGACGTGGCCCTGTTCCACCGGCTGAACGCGGCCTCCGGGGGCCGGGTCAAGCTGGTGGGCATCGCCCCGGAGCTGCCCGGCGCGATGGCGTTTATCCGGGAGGTTTCCCGCGTATGCACCGTTTCGCTGGCCCACACCGCCGCGGACTACGATACGGCCATGCAAGGCTACCAAAACGGCGCGACCGATACCACCCACCTGTTTAACGGCATGAACCCCCTGCACCACCGCGAGCCCGCCGTGATCGGCGCGGCCTTTGACAGTTGCGCGTACGCGGAGCTGATCTGCGACGGCATCCACATCCATCCGTCGGTCGTGCGCATGGCCTTTCAGCTGTTCGGGCCCCGGCTGATCCTGGTCAGCGATTCGCTGCGCTGCGCCGGTATGCCGGAGGGCCGGTACGATCTGGGCGGGCAGGTTTTCACCGTGAAGAACGGAAAGGCCACGCTGGACAACGGCACGCTGGCCGGGTCCTCCATCCATCTGCTGCAGGCCGTGCAGCACGCCATTGCCTTTGGCATTCCCCCCGCCGCCGCCATTGCCGCCGCCACGCTGACGCCCGCCAGGGCCATCGGTATGGACGCGGACATCGGCTCGCTGGCGGTGGGCAGCCGGGCGGACATGCTGCTGCTTGACGCTCAGTTCAACCTCGTCTCCATTATTATTAACGGGAAGGTAATCGACCATGAAGTATCAGGTATTTAGCACGTACGAACAAATGTGCCGCAGGGCGGCCAATCTGATTTCCGCGCAGATCATTTTGAAAGAAGACTGCGTAATCGGGCTTGCGACAGGATCCACGCCGCTTGGCATTTACAACACGCTGGCGGGCTGGTATGGCAAATCGGATCTCGACTTTTCCAAGGTGCGCACGGTAAATCTGGATGAATACTGCGGACTTCCGTTTGACGATCCCCAGAGCTATCACAGTTTCATGAACGAGAATTTCTTTTCCAAAATCAACATCAAGCCCTCCAACACGCACGTGCCCAACGGCCTGGCGGAGGATGCCCATCAGGAGTGCAAGCGCTACGACGCGCTGATCAACAGCCTCGGCGGCATTGATATGCAGCTGCTGGGCATCGGCCACAACGGCCATATCGGGTTCAACGAGCCGTCCGACTTTTTTTCCAAGGATACGACATGCATACAGCTGACGGAAAACACCATTCAGGCCAACGCCCGGTTCTTCCCCTCGGAAGAGGATGTGCCGCGCAGCGCGATTACCATGGGGATGCGGTCCATCATGTGTTCCCGCAAGATCATACTGGCGGCAAACGGAAAGGATAAGGAAGCGATCATCCGCGAGGCGATGGAAGGCCCCATTACCCCAAGGGTACCGGCCTCCATCCTGCAGCTGCATCCCGATACCACCGTATTGTATTCCATCGAATAACAGGGAAAACCGGCGGAAAAGCTGGAGTAAGCAACATGAAAAAACAATATATTGCGGGCATTGACCTTGGCGGTACCACCGCAAAGCTGGGGCTTTTTACCCTTGCCGGCGAGCTGGTGCAGAAATGGGAAATACCAACCGATACCACGAACCACGGAGAAAATATTTTACGTAACCTTGCGGACTCCCTGTGCGCACAGCTTGCCGCGCGCGGGCTAACCCCGGAGGATGTGCTGGGCGTGGGCCTGGCCGTGCCGGGCGCGGTAACGCAGGAGCGCTACGCGGGGCCGGGCGCCAACCTGAACGGCTGGGGCGGGTTTGATGTGGCCGCGGCGTTCTCCCCCCTGTGCGGCCTGCCTGTGAAGGTGGCCAACGACGCCGATGCCGCCTCGCTGGGCGAGCTTTGGCGGGGCAGCGCCATGGGCGCGCGGAACATGCTGTTTGTTACCCTCGGCACAGGCGTGGGCGGCGGCGTGGTGATTAACGGCCACGTAGTGGAGGGCGCGCACGGCGCGGGCGGCGAGATCGGCCATATACGGATGCACACCGACGAGCAGCGCGTATGCGGCTGCGGCAGGCGGGGCTGCCTGGAGCAGTATGCCTCCGCAACCGGGCTGGTGTACGCCGCAAACAAGCTGCTTTCCTCCACCACGGAGCCAAGCCCGCTGCGGCAGTACGAGGAGATAACCGCCAAGCTGATCTTCGACCACGCCAAGGCGGGCGACGCGCTGGCACTGCGGCTGACGGATACCTTTGCCGCGGAGCTGGGCCGCGCGCTATCCATGATCGCCTGCGTATGCGACCCGGAGGTGATCGTACTGGGCGGGGGAGTTTCCAAGGCCGGGACGTTTTTGCTGGATGCCGTGCGGGATGCCTATCGTAAGGAAGCCTGGGCCGCCACGGAGGCAACGGATTTCCGGCTGGCGGCGCTGGGCAACAGAGCCGGGATGTACGGCGCGGCGCGGCTGATGCTGGGGTAGGTCTCCCCCGCCGGTTTCCGCCGCCGTTATTACGCAGTTCCGCAAAAACCTGTTTACAATTTCTCCGGTTGTGACATAGTATAATCATAGGGTGAAATGCCGGTCACGCACCGGCAGCCGCACGGCGAAGGGTTACGCTTCCGGGAAACCGGAAACCCCCGGGCCGGTCCATTCCCGCCGCAGGGCATGGCAGGCGGCATCATCACCGCACAGGTTTGCAGGCAGGGCGCACAGGCCCCGCGCAAAACTCCGTGCGGGCGCAGAAAAGACGAAACGGAGCGAACCGGTTGGTGCGCATCCGATAAAAGGAGAGTATACGCTATGAAGAAAAACGTCGGTTCCACGGATCGGTGGATTCGGATTGTATTGGGTGTGGCATTACTGGTGATGGCTCTGGTGGTCAAAGCCGACTGGCGCTGGCTCGGGCTGATTGGTATCATTCCGCTGGCCACCGGGCTGCTGAACTATTGTCCGCTGTATTCGCTGTTTGGCCTCAGCACCAACAAGGATAAGGGCAACACGAAGTAACCCCCTGCCCTGAAGCGGAGGCTTTACATTCCAGAGCTTACAGCGATTGAAATCCCCCATGATGCAAACAGGGGCTGACGCAGAATAACACTGCGCAGCCCCTGTTTGTTTTGATCCCGCCCTTGTCTTTACCCGGCTTTGTAAAAGCACCGTCCGAGAAGCAAGCAGCAAAATGGCAGAGCCGGACTGTTCATCAGCACGGCTTGGAACGCCGCATCGCCTGTTCCCGCCCGGTTCCCCTGGGATGCGGGGTCTGCGGTTACAGGCGCGGCACGCTGCGCGTGGCGACAATGTTTACACCCGTGCCGCACACGTCCTTCACGATAATCTCCCCCGCCTGCACCGGCGCGCAGACCTCCACCGGCTTGAGCGAGCCCATGCAGTCCCGAATTTTATCTTTGGGGATGGGCGCATCCGTTTTTACCGGCAGCTGGGCGATGGCGGCATCACGCAAGCGGACCGTGCTGGTGATGGTGCGCGTCGGGTGGGTAAGCTCGGCCTGCGCGTAGGCAATGCCGCGTTTGCAGCCGTTGCCCTCAAAGTGCTGGCCGCCCTGCGCGTCCGTGGTTACGGTAATCTGGCAGCCGAGCGGGCAGTTGATACAGGTAAGCGTCGTCATACTCTCAGGCCTCCTCTATGGCAATGGCGATGGATGATGCGGAGGGATGCTCCGCAAACATCGCCTTCGTGAGGGTGATGGATTCCATTTCACCGGGCGTCAGGATACGCGCCTTGCGGCTGTACACCAGCTCATCGCCGATTCTTACGCCGATACGCCGGTTACGGTATACCGTGTCCACCCGGAAGCGTACCGCCAGATCGCCGTCCGTCTGCGACGGATCGATCAGCGACGGCACCGTGTAGCGTACGCCCTTACCCGGCAGGATGGGGATGTTGTGCCGGGCCTGCGACGCGGTTTGCTGGATATAGCGCGCGGCGCTGCGCCCGGCCAGCGTGCTCTCCTCGGATACGAAGTCCACCAGATCGTGCACATGCAGCACATTGCCGCAGGCGAAAATCCCCTCCGCGCTGGTTTGGAACCGTTCGTCCACCACCGCGCCGCCCGTGACGGGCGACAGCGAAACCCCCGCGCATTTGGACAGCTCATTTTCCGGCAGCAGCCCCACGGACAGCAGCAGCGTATCACACGGGATCAGCTGCTCGGTGCTGGGGATAGGGTCGCGGTTTGCGTCCACCTCGCAGATTTTGACGGCTTCCAGCCGCTTGGTTCCGATGATCTCGGTTACGGTATGGCTAAGCAGCAACGGGATATTGTAATCATCCAGGCACTGGACAATGTTTCGCTTCAGGCCGGTGGAAAACGGCATCAGCTCGACCACCGCCTGCACGTGAGCGCCCTCCAGCGTAAGGCGGCGCGCCATGATCAGGCCGATATCGCCCGATCCGAGGATGACTACCTCCTTGCCCGGCAGGTAACCGTTCAGGTTTACAAATTTCTGGGCCGTACCGGCGGTAAAAATCCCCGCCGGGCGCGTGCCCGGGATGTTCAGCGCGCCGCGCGGCCGCTCCCGGCAGCCCATCGCCAGCACGATCGCCTTGGCCCGCACCCGCTGCACGCCGTGCTCGTTCACGGCCGTAATCTCGCGGTCTTTGGTGATATCCAGCACCATGGTATTCAGCCACAGCGGAATTTTAAGATCGGTCACCTGCTGGATAAAGCGTCCGGCATACTCCGGGCCGGTGAGCTCCTCCTGAAAGGTGTGCAGGCCGAAGCCGTTGTGGATGCACTGGTTCAAAATACCGCCGGGCGCGGCGTCACGCTCAAAAATGACGATATCCCGTATCCCCTGGGCATGCGCGCCCAGCGCCGCCGCAAGCCCCGCGGGGCCGCCGCCGATAATGGCCAAATCAATTTCCTGCATGCGGATCGCCTCCTGTTGATAAGCTCTGTTTATCGGGGTCCATCAGCAGGTTGGTACCCCCGCCGCTTTTGGTCACCTCGTTGAGCGGAATGTTCAGCTCCTGCGATATGATCTCCGGGATGCGCATCAGGCAGAAGCCGCCCTGGCACCGCCCCATGCCCGCGCGGGTACGGCGCTTGATGGCGTCCACGTCGCGCACGCCCAGCGGACCGCGCATCGCGGCCAGCACCTCCGCCTTGGTTACCTGCTCGCACCGGCACACGATGTGGCCGTAGTCCGGGTTTTTGGCGATCGCCGCGTTGCGCTCATCATCGCTCATATGCCGGAAGCGGGGAAACGCTTTGCGCTCAGGCTTAAAATCCGGGTTTGGCTGCGCGCCCGTGGCCTGCGCCACCTGCCCGGCCACATACTCCGCAATGGCCGGGGCGCTGGTGAGGCCCGGCGAGGCGATCCCGGCGACGTTGTACAGGTTTCCCACATCGGGCGACCAGCCGATGATGAAATCATCCCCGCTGGCCGTGGCGCGCAGACCCGTAAACGAGGTGATGGTCTTGTTCATGGGCAGGTGCTGCACATCCAGCTTCGCGGTTGTAAGCACCTCGCGCAGGCCTTCGCGGGTGGTCGATTTCGATTCCTTGCTGTCGGTATCCTGCGAGGTGGGGCCCAGCAGCAGGTTGCCGTCCACCGTCGGCGTAACCAGAATGCCCTTGCCCGCCTTGGTGGGCAGCTGGAACAGCGTATGGTTTACCAGCCCGCCCTCAGTTTTGTCCAGCAGGCAATACTCGCCCCGCCGCGGGGTGATGGTGAAATGCCGGTTGCTCAGGCTGTTGTTGATGACATCGGCATACAGCCCGGCGGCGTTGATCAGGATGCGGGCCGTAACCTCGCCCGCCGGGCCGGTGATGTGAAAGACGCCGTCCCGTTTTTCAATTTTTTCCGCCATAAAGCCCAGTTTAAATTCCACGCCGTTTTCCGCCGCGTTTTCCGCAAACGCCACGGTCATCTCATACGGGCACACAATGCCGCCCGTGGGCACATACAGCGCCGCCGCAACCCCATCCGAAATATTGGGTTCCAGAGTTTTAATTTCTTCCTTGCCGATGATCCGCAGGCCGGGCACCCCGTTTTGTTCGCCCTGCGCCAGCAGTTTAGTAAGCTGGGCGCGGTCCTCCTCCTGGAAGGCCAGCACCAGCGATCCGTCGCGCTTGAACGGAAAATCCAGCGCCCTGCTCAATTCGTCAAACATCGGGTTTCCCGCCACGTTAAACCGGGCCTTGAGCGTGCCCGGCTTGCAATCGTATCCGCCATGCACAATGCCGCTGTTGGCTTTGGAACTGCCGGAGGCCACGTCGCTTTCTTTTTCCAGCACCACAGCACGCAGCCGCAGGCGCGCCAGCGCGCGCGCAATGGTACAGCCGATCACGCCGCCCCCGAGTATCGCAACATCAAACATCCTGTTTCCGACTCCTTTCAAACAACCCATGGAACTCTGACTTTCCAGCGATTTTTCCCTGGGAAACGATGAATAAAGCGCTTGTGCGGCGGCGAATTGGGTTTTTGTCGGATCGGGTTTGTTGAAACCGCAGTAGCAGCAGCGCTACGTCAAGGTTTCAGCAAGCCTAAGATGGCAGAATTCCAATCGTCAGCGTGCAGGGGATTTGTTCATTGCTTCCCTGACAAAGAAAAAATCACAAGACAGGCCGGGCGCGTACGCCCTTTCTTCTTGCGACTCTCTAAGCTCTTGTCGTCTATTCTATTATCCCGCACGCGGGCGGGGTATCAGGGGAATGGTTCCTGTGCCTGTTTTATCCCGGCCGGCTCAGCTGTACCAAAGCGTTTCGCAGCTGGTGGAGATGCCCACGGCCCCGGCCCTGAGGCTTTGGATGGTGTCGTTTTTATCGCGCACCAGGCCGCCCGCGATAATCGGGCAGGGTACCATTTCCGTCAGCTCCCGGATAATACTGGGGATCACACCGGGCAGCACTTCAATCGCCTCGGCCCGCGGCCCGCTGTTGGTGGTGTACTTCAGCGCGTTGTCAAAGCACATGGAGTCCAGCATAAACATGCGCTGGATGGTGAACATGCCAAATTCCTTGGCGTATTTCACCAGGCTGGCCTTCGTGGTGATGATGCCGTCAGGCTTCACGTTTTCGCTCAGGTATTTAAGCGCGTAGTAATCCTTGCCCATCCCCTCGATGAGGTCGATGTGCAGGGCCAGCAGCTTACCGGCATCGTGCACCCGGGCAACGGCCTCGTTCAGCTCGCAGATATTGCCGGCCAGCATGAAGATGACTTCAACGGGCGACGCCAGCGCCTTTCCCATCATCTCCGGCGTTTTCACGGAGGCGATGATCGGGTTCTGCCCAAGCCGGGTATAGATCGTATCCAATGGTCGTCACACTTTCATCGTCGGGCGATACGCGGGATGCAGCATTGCGCATGCCGCTTGTTTCCCCGCCCGGTGTTATGGTTCCATGGGCCGCCGTGTACTCCGCGCCGGAATCCCCGGTTCACAGTACCATGTCATCGGCATCCTGTCAAATGAAAACTGATTTCATGCGCAGCGTGCAGGGGATTTGTTCACCGTTTTCCTGCTCTCATCAGGTGTTGCGCGTGCGCACGGTTTGGATGTTCTCGTTTTCCGACAGGTATTTTACGATGTCCGTGTAGGTGGTTTTAGCGGGCAGGTGCAGCGTGTACAGGTTGGTATAGCTGTTCATCTCCATCTTCCGGCTGTCGCGGAACAGCTCCACATGGAAATCGACGTCCAGAATCTTAATGTTCATGGACTCGAAATAGCTGTTGATATACTCCAGCGTTTCGGCGCGGTTGATAAACCGCACCTCCACCCGCTTGACCGAGTTGACACGGATGATTTTCTGGAACAGCGTCAGCACCGTCAGGATCAAGACGGAGCACAGGATGGCGATCCAGTAATACCCGAAGCCCACCATCAGCCCCAGGCAGGCCACATTCCACAGGCTGGCGGCCGTGGTGAGCCCGGCGATCTTCTTCTGCGCGATAAAAATGGTACCGGCGCCCAGAAAACCGATGCCGCTGATGACCTGCGCGGACAGGCGCGTCAGTGTGAAGGAATACTTGCCGGAGGGATCCATCGTGTCCGTATTGGCCAGAATCAGGCATTCCAGCAGGGCGATCATCGCCGCGCCCAGGCACACCAGGATATGAGTGCGCATGCCCGCGGGCCGGTTTTTGTACTCGCGCTCAATGCCGATCACGCCGCCCACAACGATGGCCGCGATCATCCGTATGCCGATTTCCACCCACGGCATACCCGGGTTGATTATGGATTCCAGTGATAACGTTGACAACATGCCTTCTCACTCTCTTTATCCGCAGGCCCGGAAAAGCCGCGTGCGCGGCCCTCCCACAGCCTAAGCTCACAGGTTACAGTCCCGGATCCCAGTCCATCCCGGTCAGCACCTGAAAGGCGCCGTCCCCGGAAGTCCACACCTTGACATCCCCGTTGAAATGGGTGATGTATACGTCGCTGATTTTACGGAACTTCTGATAGATGTTCAAATCCTCCAGCGTATCGGCAAGCATCACCGTGATCTGCGGCGAAACCGCGTCGCGGAACGCCTTGCACGATGAGGTTGCGGCCCCGTGGTGGTTGGCCTTGAGCACATCGCAGTCCAGCTTGTCCCCATACAGCGAAACCAGCTCCCGTTCGGCGGCGGTGTACAGATCCCCGCAGAACAGCAGGGTAGATTCCCCGTAGCTCAGCTTGAGCGCCAGCGAAAGGTTGTTGATAAACTGCGTGCTGGACTCCGGATAGCCGTCGTAATACGCAATCTCGCTGCCCGGCCAGAGCACCTCCACCGTTACGTCCTCGCCGAAGGAAAACACATCCCCCTGCGAAAGCCGCACAAGCTCTATCCCCCGCGCCGCGAGCTCCGCCATGTACGCTTCATAATATACGGACGGGTATTCCACATAGCTGGTCATCACCTGGCCGATCTCAAAGGCCGCCATCACCGCCGGAAAACCGCCGACGTGATCCACGTGCGGGTGCGAGGCCACCAGATAGTCGATCCGGGTAATGCCCATCGCCTGCAGCGCGGCCACCACCTGCCCGCCCGCACCGGGGTCGCCCGCGTCGATGAGCATCACCTGGCCGTCGGGCGAGGTGAGCACGGTGGCGTCCCCGGATTTATCCCCCGTATCGGTTACCAGCCGGAGGAAGCGTGCCGTAAGGCTGCCCGCGTCCGCGCCGGTATCCAGCACCTGGGCGGTGCGGTCCTGCGCGCAGGCGGGGAGGGCCAGGAAAAGAAGAAGTACGAAACAAAGGGTATAGGCAAGAAGCTTTTTCATTTATTTCATTGCCGCCTTGCTCATACCGGTCATGATGAACTTCTGCAGGAACAGGAACAACAGGATGATCGGGATGATGGCGAGCACCGCGCCGGCCATGATCTCGTTGTAGTTGGAGGTCACGATGCCCGCAAACGTACGCCTGAGCTGGGTAATGCCCACCGCCAGCGTTCGCCGGGTTTCCAGCGGGGCGACCATGCGGGGCCAGAAATAGTTGTTCCAGCCGTTGATAAAGGAGATAATGCTGATCGTGATCACCGTGGGCGCGCACATGGGCACCAGCACATGGATAATGGTGCCGATCCTGCCCATGCCGTCGATCTTGCCTGCCTCGATATAGCTGTTGTCCACGGACAGGAAGGCCTGGCGCAGCATGAAGATGAAGTACGCCGACACAAGGTTGGGCACCACCAGCCCGGCAAACGTGTTCAGCCAGTTCAGCCGCGACACGATGACGTAGATCGGCACGAAGGTAACCTGTATGGGCACCATCATCGCGCCCAGCACCAGCATGAACAGTGTGTTCTTATACTTGAAATTGCCCTTGGAAAACCCGTAGGCCGCCAGCACGCCCATCACCAGCTCGCCCATCATCATCAGGAACGTGGACACCAGCGTATTGTAAAAATACAGGGTGAACGGAGCGCGGCTGAGCACGTTCGGGTAATTTTCCCACATGATCTGCATCGGCCACAGGGTAGGCACGGCCAGCAGCAGCTCATCGCTGGTTTTCAGGGAGGATACGATCATCCAGTAGATCGGGAAGATCATCAGCAGCGTAATCAGGATCGCAACGGTATACTGGGCTACCGTTCCCACACGGCGGAAACGCTTCTGCCTGCGGATATTGGCACGGATGACCGGGGAGATAAAGCGCAGCGCGGCAAACCCCAGCAGCGCGGCCCCTGCCATAATCCCGCCCACGCTCAGCAGCGCACCGTGCGCCTTGCTGAAAAACGTTTGCGCCTGGTTGAGATCATACGCGCCGATATCCGGCCCCAGCCGTTGTGCAATCGCGTTGTATTGCAGCAAGCCAAACACGCCCATGGCGAGCAGTGCCAGGCCGAGAATCAGGAAAAACGCCAAAATCGAAAACCAGCCGGATTGGCGCATGGTGAGTAAATGCTTTTGTTTCATCTTTCTGCGCCCCCCTTACGAGTCATAGTTGACGGACCGGCTGGACCAGCGCATGGTCAGCACCGTGCAAACCAACAGGATGATAAAGAAGATCACGGATACCGCGGCCGCGCGGGCGACGCGGAAATCCACAAACGAGAGGTTGAACACCCAATAGACCAGCACGTTGGTGGCCTTGCTCGGCCCGCCCTCGGTCATCACGTCCACGGACTGGAACACCTTCATGCTGGCAATAAACGTGGTAACGAACAAAAACAGCGTGGTGGGCGCCAGCAGCGGCAGGGTGATAAAGCGGAAACGGCTTACGCTGTCCGCGCCGTCGATGGCGGCGGCCTCGTAATAATCCCGGGGAATGCCGATCATCGCCGAAAGGTAGATCATCATCGCATAGCCCACAACGCGCCATGCCGTTAAAATGAGAACGCCTGCCAGCGCGGTATCGGCGTTGTTGAGCCAGTCGGGGCCCTGTATGTTGAACACAGCCAGCGCGCTGTTGAGGATACCGAACCGACCGTTGAGAATCCAGATAAACACAACGGCGCTGGTGGAAACCGCGATATATTTGGGCATGAACACAATGGTACGCATCCCATTGAACAGTTTGGTCAGCCGACCGAAAAGCAGCGCCAGCAGCATGCCGCCCACCAGCGTAATCGTCAGCTCCCAGAAGGTATACGTAGCGGTGATTTTGAGGGAATCGAGGAAATACTTGATGCCGGAGCCCTGAAAGAGCCACTTGTAGTTTTTGAATCCGGCATAACCAAATGTGGAGTCGCTGAGCATGCGCATATCGGTAAAACTGATGCGGATGAGCTCAATCACAGGATAGTACACAAACAGCAGGAAAAAAAGCAGCGCCGGTTCCACGCACAGCAAATCCTTCATGTTTTCCCAGGATTGCTTTTTCAGCATCACGGCATTGAAAATCAGCGTCAGGCCGATCAGCATGATGATCACGGCGGCGTTCATCACCGTGCTCAGCAGCCCCGCGGGCAGGGCGCCGTTCCAGGACAGAAAAGAAAAGCCTTCGCCGAACGCAAGCACCTGCCCGCTTACGGCCGTGCCCGCGCTTTGCGCGGCCGTGCGCGCCGCATAAACCTCGCCTGCAAGGGTCTGCAGGAACGGTACCTGCAAATCGCCCGCCATGTACCCAAACAGACCGATCAGTACGAAAACCGAGCCGACGATCCATAACAGCAGCTGCGCTGTTTTGATGCGGCGGCCATGGCGTGGGTCGGCCGCGCGTAAGGTGTAAGAATTGCCCATTGCGGAACATCACCTCTGTAACAAACCGGGGGAGAGACCCCTCTCCCCCGGTTTTTTATCGGGAATGATTACTGGTCTTCGAGTTCTTCCGTTACTTCCATGGCAAGCTCATCCAGCGTATCCTGCACGGGTGCGCCTTCCACAAAGATCAGCGCCAGTTTATCGCGCCAGAGGTTTGCCACCGTGTTGTACGCGGGATGCTGGTTGCGGGGGTTGATCCAGCCGGACATTTCCATCACGTTCTTCATGGCGGGCTTGCGCGTCAGATAATCGGCAACCGCGTCGGTCGCCAGCACGCTTTGGCGGGTGGGGAAGTAGCCGGTGTTGTCCGCCCAGTAGAGGTTGATCTCGGGGCTGGTCATGAACTCAAGGAACACCCACGCGGCGTTTTTCTGCGCCTGCGAGGCCTTGGCGGGGATCAGGATGACGGAGCCGCCGACTTCGCTCTTGAAGCTTTCGCCGTCCATGCCGCCGGGCAGCCAGGACATGCCCACCTTGAAGCTGGACTGCTCCACATACAGGTCGTACAGCGACGAGGTGTGGAACACGCTGAAGGCGCCGCCGTCCCAAAAGAGCTGGCGCATGTTGGCCGACGCATCGGTGCCGTAGGCATAATAGGCGTAGCCCTTTTCAATCCACTCGTTCATCTTGGTGGTTACATACACGGCGGCCTCGGAATTCAGGTCGGTGGTCACGCCGTCTTCATTGATCACGTTGACGCCGTTGTTTTTATACAGCATCTCATAGTACCAATAGTCCCAGCCGGCGAAAACCGTGCCGTACCGCTTGGTGGTGCCGTCCTCGTTGAAGAGGGTGGCCTTTTCCAGGAAGGCGTCCATTTCGTCGAAGGTCTTGGGCATTACAATGCCTTCGGCGTCGGCTGCGTCCTGATTGTAGAACATCACCTGGGTGGAGATGAGGTACGGCAGGCAGATCTGCTGGCCGTCGTAGCTGGTGGAGGCGATCAGGCCTTCACCGAAGTCCGCGGCATCATAATTCGTCGCCGCGATGTAGGGATCCAGAATTTCGCAGATACCGGCCGCGCCGTAGCTTGCCGGGTAGGAGGTGTTGGCGGTGCAAAGCGCGGGCACTTCGCCGGAGGCTACCGCCGCGATCAGCTGCGTGTTGATTTCGCCGTACGATCCGATATAAATCGGCTCCACCGTAATCAGCGGGTTGGTCTCCTCAAACTTTTGGATCATATACTCGATCTGCGGGTTGAAGCGGTCTTCATGGGCATGCCACCATTGAATGGTAATCGGCTCGGTCACCTCATAGCTATCCGCCAGAGCGACTTGCGCTACCGACAGCAGCATCAGAGCCGCCAAAGCAAAGGCCAGGTACTTCTTCATGGGTTTCATCCTTTCAAAAATAATATATCTGCATGCCATACGGCATGAACATTCAATTGTCGGAGAAACAGAATAGAAAACAACAAGAGAATAAAAAACATCTCTCGTTGATCTCTAATCTCAAGGTGGAGAGTATATTCACATGCAGTTGTCAGTCTGGTTTCTCACTATCTCAGCTGCATTATACAACGGCAGCGAAATGATTGCAAGCTTTTTCAATAAATCGCCCTTTGCATTTTTGTTCAGGTTCACCAATAATGCCTGCGTTGGCGTGCCGCAAAGCCTTCTGCCGCTTCAAATTGCCGGATGTCACGCCGCGCATCATCGTACGGTTGACAGGCGGCGGTCCGTTATACTATGATGCAGAAAACATGCGCGCCGATGCGCAGATTTTTGAATGGAAGGTGAATGGTATGCCCTGGTTTGGATGGGTACTTTGCTTTGCTTTGGCGTTGGCCGCCGTATTTTTGTGGCTGGCAGCGCCCGCGGGGCGCCGCCCCCAAAGCAATCCGTTTACAGGAAAGTTGTGCGCCCACCGGGGATTGCACGATGGCAACCAAACGGTATACGAAAACAGCATGAAGGCCTTCGCGCTGGCCGCGGACGCCGGATACGGCATGGAGATGGATGTGCAGCTCACCCTGGACAACCAGCTGGTGATCCATCACGACGCCAGCACCGCGCGCGTCTGCGGCAAGGACTGCGTGATTGCGCAGACCGCGTATGCCGATCTGCCCCCTCTGCCGGACGGAAGCCCGGTTCCCCTGTTTGCCGATTTTCTGAAGCTCGTCGCGGGGCGTGTGCCCCTGATTGTGGAAATCAAGTCCCATAACCGGCTGGACCAGACCACGCAGGCGACGCTGGACCAGCTGAAGGCGTACACGGGGCCGTACTGCATCGAATCGTTCAGCCCGCACATCGTGCGCTATGTGCGGCGGCACGCGCCCGGCGTTATCCGCGGGCAGCTGGCCAGCGGCAACCCCGCGGCGATCAAATCCAAGGGGTTTTTCCACTATGTATCCCACAAGTATCTGTTGTACAACTTTATGGGACGGCCGCACTTTGTGGCCTTCGACTGCAACCACACGGCCAGCCTCTCCCTGCTGATGGACAAGCATTGGTTCGGCGCGTTTCTGGTGGCGTGGACCGTGCGGGACCAGGCCGTGCTCAACCGCGCGCGCAGGCTCTATTCCACGTGGATTTTTGAGGGTTTCGCACCCGACCAGCCTTAGGGAAACGATGAGTAAAGCGCTTGTGCGATGGTGTGTTAGATTTTTGTTGGGGTGTTCTCGTGGAACCTGAAGCGGTAGCAGCGCTACGTCAAGGGTTCCGCGAGCCCAGCCCGGCGGAAAGATAACGCGCCAATGTGCAGGGGATTTATTCATCCCTTACCCAGAAAACCAATCGCGGCTGAACCGACGACACAACCGAAAGAGCCCTTGTAAAAGCATCACAAAACGGAAGCCGGGCGCGGATCTTCAGCGCACGGCTTCCGTTTTGTTGCGGAATGCATCGGCTTACCGTGTGTCCACCATGCGGATCCATTTTTTGCTGCGCAGGCGGAACAGGCAGATCACCGTTTTGATCAGGTAATCAATCTTTAAGAGCAGGTAGATCCAGAACGGGCTCAGGTGCCACACAAACCCGGCCAGGTAGCCCAGCGGCAGCGAGGCCAGCCACATGAACAGGATATCGGCCACCATCAAAAAGCGGGTGTCGCCGCCGCCGCGCAGCACGCCCTTGGTGAGCATGGATTGCGTCGCCTGGAAGATGACCATGAAGGAAATCGCGTACATCAGTCCATAGGCCACCTGCTTGGTTTCCTCGGTGATGTTGTAAGTGTTGATGATAAACGGGCACACCGCCAGCAGGAAGAAGCCCGCCAGAACACCCACGATGAGGCTGAGCAGGAAGAACGTGATGCTCTGCTCGTAGGCCTGCTCCGGCTTCTTTTCACCCAGCGTATTGCCGGTCAAAATACTCCCGGCATTGCCGATGCCCTGGTTCATCACGGTGGAAAGGCGCGCCATCTGCGCGATAATCGCGTTGGCCGCCACAAAGGACGCCCCCAGGTGCCCCATGATGATGGAGCTCACCGTGTTGCCCATGCCCAGCAGAAAATCGGAGATGATCACGGGGACGCTGTAGTGCAGGTAATTTTGCAGATATCCGCCGCAGCGCGTAAACAGGTCGCGCACCCGAAGCCCCACGCGCTTGTCCACCACAAAGGTGTACACGCCGATGATCAGCACCTCCACAAAGCGCGCGATGGTCGTTGCCAGCGCCGCGCCCGCGATTTGCATTTCCGGCGCGCCCAGGTGGCCGAAGATCAGCACCCAGTTTAGAAACAGGTTGATCGCAAACGTCAGCAGCGAGGTGTACAGTGGCACCTTCACCTGCCGCACCGAGCGCAGCACGATGGTCAGCGTCTGTGAAAAACCCATGAACAGGAAGCTCACGGCGCTGATGCGGAAATAGACCGCGCCCTGCTCCACAATGGCGGGATCGTTGGTATAGATATACATCAGGGTATCGGGTATGAGGAAGGCCGCCACGGTAAACACCACGGCGATCGACATGGCGATCCGCACCATGATGGAGATCACCTTGCGCAGCGCATCTTTATCGCCCGCGCCCCAGTACTGGGCGGTGAGCACCGCCGCGCCGCCGCCGATGCCCATGCACAGGATCTGGTACAGGTTGATCATCTCGTTGGCCAGCGACGCGCCGGACAGCTGAATTTCGCCGTAGTACCCCAGCATGATGGTATCCAGCAGGTTGACCGCGATGGTGATCATATTCTGCACCACCACGGGGATGGCGAGCGTGAACACCAGTTTATAGAAATTTTTGTCCCGAACAAACAGTTTACGCAATCTGGGGATCCTCCCGTCCGTCTTTCGCTCCGGCGCGCGATGGGGCGTTTTTTACGGCATACCGCGCAGGCGGTACCGTGCCGATATCCCCCGGGCCCCCGCGCTGCCGGGCCGGGGCCGGGGAAAACACAAGGAAAGTGCCAACGCGGGCATGCCTAAAAAAGGCAGCGGCAGTCCGCGGCGCCGCAAAGAAAGGCGGCAAGGCAGCAGGTCGCTTGCGGTTGGTCGCTATCGGAGGCGTTATTCCGCCTGTGCTTCGGGCTTGCGGCGCAGAGGCAGCCACTCGTACAGCGCTTTTTGGATATAGCGGTCCCAAAACGCCCACTCGTGCTTGAGGCCCGGCGCTTCCTCGTAGCGGAAACGGTAGCCGATGGCCTGCAGGGCATCGCGGTCCTTGCGCACCACATCGCGGATAAAGTCGTCCTCGCCTACGGCGATGGAAAGCTCCGGCATGGGCACCTTCTCATCCCAGTTCTTTTGCGCGAGCGCGCCCAAATCCCACGGGCCGCCGCGCGGATCATCGGGACCGAAGGCGGCGGGCAGGCGGCGGATCTTTTTCCAGGTCGAAAGCTCCTCCACAAAATAGTCCGTGTCCACGCTGCAGCCGATGCCGCCGGACAGATCCACCACCCCGGCGTACAGGTCCGGGCGCTTCATCGCCAGCATCAGGGCGGCGTTGCCGCCCATCGCCATGCCGATCACAAAGTTATCCTCCCGGGCGGGAGAGGAGGCGAACAGGCACTGCACCACGCGGGGCAGCTCCTCGGTAAGGAAGGTGTAATAGCGGAAGCCGTACTCCGTATCGATAAAAAAACTGTCCTTGGCCTGGGCCGTGACGGTCATCACGCAGTTATCCTCGGCATAGCGCTCCAGGTTGGTGTAGCGGTACAGCAGGGAATCGTCATCGCCGCCGCCGTGGAGCATGTACACGGTCTGGAATTTCATCCCCTCGCGCAGCGCAGCCTTGGGGCTTTCCATGATTACGTTCTCGGGTTTGCTGTCGGGAGCGTAGGTAAAGCGCCGCGCCGGATAGGTGATGGTCACGTCCACGCAAAGGCTGAGCACCTCGGAAAAGAAGTTATAGCGCATCATCGCCATGTTCAGTATACCGCCTTTTCCTTGAAGATTTGGCATACAAAGGCACGCAGGCACTTGCGCCACACCGTCCACTCGTGGTATCCAGGGCAGGTGAAGGTTTGGTAGCGCAGGCCCGAGGCATCAAACGCCTTGAAATCCGGCGCCAGCCCATCCACAATCCGGCTCTCCTGCTCGCCGTAGCCAAAGAAGAACAGGCGGATTTTTTCGTTGAAGGCTGCGGCATCCCTGAATTGCTCATAATAATCAAAATCGCAGTACCACCGCCGGGTGAGCGCGCCGCTGAAGATGCCGATGTAGGGAAACATGCCCAGATGGCGCAGCGTGGTCATCGTCGTCTGGTAGCTGCCCATGGAAAGCCCGGCCATGGCGCGGTTCAGGTTACCCTCCCGCACGCGGAAGCTCTGCTCGATGAAGGGAATGCAGTCGTTGACCAGCATGCTGTCGAAATCGCCGGAGAGAAACGCGTTGTCCGTGCGGGTATCCACGCAGTACAGGCAGTTCATCACCACAATCATGGGCTCGCACTCCCCGGCAAAGAGTAGATTATCCAGAATGTAGTTCATCTTTCCCTGCCACAGCCAACCGGTTTCGGTTTCGCCGCCGCCGTGCTGCAGGTAGAGCACCGGGTATTGCTTTCCGGGCTGCTGATCGTACATCGGCGGGGTATACACCCAGCAATCACGGGTGCGGCCGGTGGTTTGGGAAAAGAAGTGTTCCAGCCGCAGGGTGCCGTGAGGCACATTTTTGCAGGCGTAAAAATCATCCGCCTCGGGGATATCCACAAAGTTGGCCGTCTTGTGGCCGCCATAGGCCACCCGGCCCAGCGGGCTGGTCACGCAGACGCCGTCCACATAGTAGTTCAGGTAGTGGAAGCCCGCGGGAAGGTCCTTTACGCGCACGCTCCAGTAGCCCTCCTCATCCCGGGCCATGGGGCGTTTCGCATCGGTCATCGCGCCGCCGAAGCCGCTCACGGCCACCTCGCGCGCATCCGGCGCATAAAAGGTGAAAGTCACGTCGCCGTTGTCCTCCACCCGGGCGGCCTCCCGCTCAAACACGTGGCGGGGGCCGACATTGCCGTCCTTATCCTTATACAGAATCATTTTCAAATCCACAGCGTCAAAAAACAGGCCGTCGCTGCGGATGACTTCGTTGTCACTGAAACGGTAGGCCATGGTGTTTCCTCCTTACGCGCTTATTCCGTCACCGTCAAGCTGCCGTCCGCCTCGCGGCGGAAACGGCGTACGTACGCCCAGCCCAGCGCGGGGTCCATCTGGGCTACCTCGTGTCCCTTGTCGCGCATGATGACATAGTTGTACAGGTCCAGGCGCGGATCATCGGCGGTGAAAAAGCGCTGCACATCGTAGGCGTGGTGCGGATGGCGTCGTGAGGGCATGAGCACCTCGCTGATGTCGCCGGTCACGCCGCAGCCGGTGGGGTTATACCCCCAAGCCTCCGGTGTGGGCCGCACGGGGATATGGTTGTACTGCTTCCAGAAATCGTACTGGTTTTGCTGGGTGCTGCGCCGGAACACCGGATAGTTGGGCTCGCGGGTGCCGTAGGTATACCACACGGGCATGCGGAAATCCCTTTCCGTTTTCCGCTCCATGCCCACGGCAAAGGGGCGGATATCCGCGTAATCCACAGCCTGATAGCCGCCGCGCTTGCCCGGCCAGTTGGAATCAATCGGGCAGATGGCCGCGATCTTTTCAGGATAGCGCAGTGCCACGGACATCGCCTGCGCCGCCCCGTTGGAAAAGCCCGACAGGTACACGCGCCCGGCATCCACCGGATAGCTTGCGATGAGATGGTCTATCAGCAGGGCGTTGAAGCCCACGTCGTCGCACAGCTGCGGATCCATGACGCTGTTCCAGCCGCAGCGGTCCGTACCCCAGGGATAGCAGGTGATAAAGCCCTCCCTCTCCCCCAGCTCGTGGAACTTGGTCATCTCCGCCGCCTCGGCGGGGTTATCGGAGCCGCCGTGGAAAAACATCATCAGCGGCACTTTGACCGACGGATTGGCCCTGACGCTTTGGGGAACATGCAGAAACCAGGTGTGCGCAAGGCCGTCCCCCAGGCCCGTTTCCTCCACATGGCATTCCATAATTGTTTGGGGATCGGGGATGCGGGGCTCCGCATCGCCGTGCGCGCCGGTGTTGGAACGCCGCACAGGGCGGTACAGGTTCTCCCACGCGTCCCGGAGCAACTGCGAATCCATGGCGGGCGCGCCCTGCAGCACGCAGACGCGCTGGAGGGGGTTGACCGCGTTTTCGTACACGGTTTTCTCCGGCGTTCCGGCGGTGAGCGCCGCGCCGTTGGCCCGGCAGAAATAGGCCGCGGTATCCTCGTCCGCGCCGGACAGCCACAGGGGCATGGGCGCGAGCACCGCCTGCGCAAACGCCTGCGGGCACAGGCTTCCGCCTGCCGCCAGCACAGCGGCGATGTTATCCGGCCGGGCCGCGGCCAGCGTCAGCGCCATATCCGCGCCTCCGCCGATGCCCAGCAGGTATTTGGTATCGTTCATCGGGTGCCAGGTGGACAGCATGGACGCAAGCGTGGGAATGCCGATGGCATTCACCGCCAGGGGGCCGTCATCCACCTTGATCATGGCGTTTTGAAACTCGGCAAAGGCCGTAAGATCGTCGGGCAGATCAGGATTCAGCGCGGCGTTCCAGCCGCCCGGCGCGGGCACGGGAAAGCTCAGGATGATTTCCTTTTCGTCGGCGAGGGCCTGCAGCTGCCAATCCCGCAGCGCGGCCTCCACGCTTTCACGGGTTACGGTATCCATCAGCACGGTCAGGCTGCAGCGCTTGAAGGGCGTGCGGTTTTCCCCGCCCGGGAAATACAGGTACAGCTGCCGTCCGCTTTTTTGTATTGTTTTGCAAAATAAAGACATAGTCACTTTCTCCCTGGCCGCCGGTTACCCTTTGAGGCCGCTGGTCACGGTACCCTCCACAAAGTAACGCTGGCCGATAATATACAGTACGAGCATGGGCAGAATGGAATACAGCGCGCCCGCAAAGGCCGGGCCGTATTCGGATGTATCCGAGCCGATGAACAGCGCCAGGCCGTTGGCCAGCGTGCGCATCTTGGTGCTGCCGGTAACCAGCAGCGGCCACATCAGGTCGTTCCACGAGGCGTTGACGCCCAAAATCAGCATGGTGATCATCGTGGGCATCACCTGGGGCATCATGATTTTCCAATACAGCCCGAACTCGTTCACGCCGTCGATCCGGCCTGCCTCCTCCAGCTCCTTGGGCAAGGCGATGAAGGCCGAGCGCATCATGAAGATTGAAATGGCAACGGCCAGCTTGGGCAGCACCAGACCGGCATAGCTGTCGTACATGCCCATGGACTTGACCACCAGAAACAGCGGGATCATGATCACCTGAAAGGGGATCATCATGGTCGCCAGCACGATGATGAACAGCGCGTTGCGGCCCTTGAACTGGAACCGCGCAAACGCATACCCCGCCAGCGAACAGATGAACACCGACGGCAGCGTTGTGAGCGTAGCGTAAATCACCGAGTTGCGGATATACTGGAATATCTTCAGCCGCTTGCTCAGGCGCACATAGTTTTCCAGCGAAAACGCTTTGGCAAAAAAGGTCGGCGGATAGCTGATGATCTCCTTGGCGGGCTTGAAGGAGCTGATCATCATCCACACAACGGGTGTGAGCACAATCAGCGCGATAAGGACCAGCAGCAGGAAGATCGGCATACCGGCGATACGCCTCCTGAGTTTGATAGACATCGTGATCCTCCCCTCCTCAATCCGTTTCGCGCTTGAGCATGGCGGTGTACATCACGATCGTGATCAGCAGCACAATGCCCAGCAGAATAATGGACAGCGCGGACGCATACCCCATGCGGTTGATTTCAAAGCCGCGCGTGTATATGTACGATACCAGCGTTTCCGTTGTATAGTTCGGCCCCCCGCCCGTGGTGGTGTACACGATATCGAACACCTGAAAGGAGCCGATGACGCGCGTCATGATCAAAAACCACAGCGTGGGCTTGATGCCGGGAAGCGTGATATGGAAAAACTGGCCGAATTTGCCGCAGTTATCAATATCGGCGGCCTCATACAGGCTGGCGGGCACGTTTTGCATGGCGCCGATCAGGATGGTGGTGGAGATCCCGAACGTTTTCCACACCGACATGAACACGATCACGTACATGGTGATGGAGGAATCGTTCATGAAATTGATCTTGCCAAAGCCCAGCAGCTTGCACAGATAGGTGACATACCCCACATTGGAGTGCAGCATGAGCTTCCACATAATACCGGTGGCGGTGGCGGAGCAGATGATGGGCATAAAATAAACCGCCCGGAAAATCTTGTTGGATTTCGTGTTTTTGGTCAGCAGCCCGGCCAGCGAGATTGCGATGATCAGCTGTACGGGAACTTCCACAAGCGTCCACTTTACGGTGACTTGCAGGCTGTTCCAAAAGCGCCAGTCGGAAAACGCCTCCTTGAAGTTGCCTAGGCCCAGAAACGTGCTGTTGCCCAGCGTTGTGCTGATATCAAACAGGCCGATGCCAAAGCAGCCCAGCAGGGGGCCGATGTTGAAAACCAGCAAGAGCAGCATGACCGGCGCGATGAACAGATACGGGATGATCCGGTTGCGCAGCGGTTTTTTACCGATGGACATCTCCATGGACGGTCCTCCTCGCAAATGGGAAAAGGGGGAGCTGGGGCAACGGGTCCCCGGCCCCCCTGTTTCAGATTACCGCAGGATGATACGTTTTATTTCAGCAGTGCGTCCGCGCCCGCCTGCGCGTTTTCCAGCGCAACCTCGGCGGCCTGGCTGTCCACGATCACATCTTCAATCATCGCTTCGATCACTTCGATCGCCAGCAGATAGGTTTGGGTGAACGCGATGGGCGCCATGTAGGTGGTAGCGGCGTTGGGATCGGTGCAGGTCATCAGGGCGAGCTTTTCCGAGGCCTGATAGCGCTCGTCGTTGATGGCGGGCAGGTAGTAACCCGGATAGCCGCATTCCAGCGACCAGGCCAGCGCGCCGGTGGTTTCGGTATCCTCGGCGCCTTCATACCACCAGTCGATAAAGCGGTAGGCAGCCAGCTTTTCGGCATCGGTCGCATACTTGGTTACGCAGAAGCCGGTAACGGAGCTGGGGTTCATCGCGCCCGCGTCGCCGTAGGGCAGCATGGCTACGCCATAGTTGATGCCGGCATCGTCCGCGCCCGCGCTGAACCATGCGCCATCGGGCATAATGCCGACCTGACCGGCCTTGAACATGCTCTCGGTATCGGATTCCACAGGGTTGTCGCCCGCGTCCACCATGCCCTTGAACCAGTTGAGGAAGTAGGCATAGCCCTGGTTACCGGCGAAGTTGGCCTTCATGCTGCCGTCCGCAGCATAGTCCACAAACAGGCCGCCCATGCGCTGCAGAAGCTGCAGGTTGGTGAAAATGCCGTTGTAGCTGATGCCGGAGCCATAAACATTCATATCCTCGTTGGTGATTTTGGAGGCAAATTCCGCCCATTCGGCATAGGTGGCCGGCGGGGTTTCGGGGTCCAGCCCGGCGGCCGCGAACAGGTCTTTGTTCCAGTACATATACCGGCCGGTGACCTGGAAGGGAACCGCGTAGAGGATCTCGCCGCGGGTGCAGGCATCCAGATAGCTGGTGACGAAGTCGTCCTTTTTCAGCTCGGTGGCGGTAAAGATCTCGTTCATATCAATCAGATAATCGGAATACATGTCGGCATAGCTGCTGGCGCCCAGGATGATGGTGGGGCCGCCGTCCGCCGCGAAGGAAGCGGCGATTTTGGTCTGGAACTCGGCGTTGATATCCATCTCCACCGTGATGCCGTAGGGATTGTTCTCGTTAAACTCTTCCACCTTCTCGATCAGCACGTCGCCGTCGGAGCCGGTCCAGCCGTTCCAGAACGTGATGGTGATCGGGTCGGTGTCGGCGGCGGCCGCAAAGGACACAAGTCCAAAGACCATCGTGATTGCCATGAGCAGACATAAGACCTTTTTCATTGGGGTATCCTCCGTTTCAATTTGTACGAAATAGTTGCTATTTCGATTTAGTTTATCCCATTATAAAGGGAGGTCTCTCAATTTGTCAATACGACTCCGGGCAAATTTTCAGAAAATATTCGCCGATCCCCATTATTTCTGGTATGATTACGGGTATATGCTGACCATATTATCCAAATTTCCTTATCATTTCAGGCTTTTACGCCGCTGCGAGGGCTTTGTTCCTGTTGGAATCCGAGAAGCGGAACGGCGGAAAATGGTCAAAAAAAGCATTCGTACCCTTGCGAATGCTTTTTGTTTTAGCTAAATTATTTTAGCTATTAAGCCGCAACAACTTCTCGGCATGCAGTTTCGGGGTCATGATCCGCTTCAAGGGGGTGGTGATGCGGTTGTTCATCAGCGTCACCGCCAGATCAATGCTGAAGCGGGCAAACTCCTCCATGGTGATATCCACATAAGCCACGTCCGGCGCGAGTATCTGCATGGTTTTGTTCACGCCGTGCACCAGCAGCGCACAGTCCTTATTGATGCGGATTCCGCGCTCGCGCATGGCCAGGATCACGTTCACGGCGCTGGTATCGCGCACAACAAACAAGGCCGTGGGCGGTTTCCCGGCCGCAAAGATCAAATCCATAAACCGGCCGCACGCCTCGCCGTCGTCCGGTTTGATTTCCGCCAGCCATGTTTCCGGAATCTCCACGCCGCTTTCGCGGCAGACATCCAAAAACCCCGCAAGCCGGATGGATGACCCGGCCGAACGGGTATCGACGCTGACCACTGCGATGCGGCGGTGGCCGTAATCAATCAGCGTCTGGGCGCAGTGCCTGCCCAGCTGGTAATGGTCCGCCGAGATGCCGCTGATGTTGGCGCTGCTGTCGTTGGCCACCACGATGGGCACCTCGTTATCCAGCGAGGATAAAAATTCCACATCCTTTGCGGACGCGCCGCTGACGATGATGCTGCTGAACTGCCAGGAGGTAAACTGGTCGCTCAGGGCCTGCAGCTGGCCGGGCGGGAAAAAACGGATGATAAACTCGCAGTTGAGCTGCTTTTCTTCCACATAGCTGGTCGCGCCGCGGAAAAAGCGGCCCATGCTCTCGTCCAGAAACAGGCTGCTCCAGAAAATACCCACCACGCGGGCGTTGGATTCGCTGCTCTTGCGCAGCCTGCGGGCATAGATGTTGGGGCTGTACTCCACACTGCGGGCGGCGTCCATTACCCGCTTCTGCGTCGCCTTGGAAATGCGGAGCTCATCACCCCGCCCGTTTAATACAATCGAAACCGTGCTCTGGGATAACTGTAAAGACTCCGCGATCCGCTTGAGCTGGGACGTGGAAGAATCCTTCATGTCACACACCTGCCTGATGATTAGCTAAATCGTTTTGCTCCTTCAATGATAGCAGGATTTCCGCTTTTGTCAATATCGGGAGGACAGGCGGGGCCAATAACCCGGCGGTTTGCGGCCATGAGCACGCGGCTGTAACGCAGCCGGCAGGCAGTCAAAAAAGAAGGGTCCAGGGCTGAAAGCCCTGGTCAGGGTGCAGGGGCGAAGCCCCTGCCGGGGATTGGGGTGGAACCCCCAAATGATTGCGTTACAACAAAGGGGTAAGCGAGCGAACAGCGCCAAAGGCGCTATGAAGCGAGCGGCGATAACGACCCGAACAGGTTCTTTGACAGGCTGACGGCTACCACGCAGCGGGTTGCATGAGGTTTTCCCAAACATGAATGGCTCATAGTACGTGCTTGCTTTTCTATTATCTAACGGTGCCCCGCGCCGGGCGCGCGGCGCACAACGGCGCACCGCCCATTCCACGGCGGCGGTTTATCCCCGTTTCATATTATGAAATTATTTGACGGGCTATACCCCCGGTGTTATCATCACGGTAACAAACGGACCCGCACCCAAACCGGTGCGATCCGGCAGGAAGACGGCAAGGATCGTCTATCATATTTCAAAAACATAGGAGGAGTTCCCATGAAAAAGCTACTGTGTTCCGTGATGGTACTTATGCTCGTGCTTTTCACATGCAGCGCCATGGCGGAAACGACCTTTGCCCCGATGACGCTTCGTTTTGGCACCGCGGCCAGCGAAAGCACGATGTACGTCCAATCCTTCCTTTCCTTTGGCGAGAAGGTATCGGCGGCAACGGGCGGCGCCGTGACCGTTGAGGTGTACCCCGGCTCCGTGCTTGGCACATCGCTGGAAATGCTCCAGTCCACCCAGATGGGCGCGCTGGACATCGTTGTGGTGCAGCCCGCGGGCTGTGCGGACCTGGGCGTAACGGAAATGGGCGTGCTTTCCCTGCCCTATCTGTTCCGGGATTATGAGCATTACTGGAACACTCTCACCGGCGAGATCGGCCAGGAGCTGCTGGACAAGGTTACCGAGGCGGATCTTGGGCTGGTGGGCTTCGGCTTCTATCCCGACGGCGCGCGCCATTACTTCACCACGCAAGCCGGCGGCGCCATCCGCTCCTGCGCGGACATCCAAGGCAAAAAGCTGCGCATCCAATCCTACGCCATTGATCAGGCCATGGCCAACGCGCTGGGCTTCGCCGCCACGCCCGTTGCCATTTCCGAGCTGTACAGCGCCCTGCAAAGCGGCGTGGTGGACGGCGCGGAACAGCCCCTGGGCGCTATCTACAGCAACAAATACTATGAAGTCTGCAGCTATGTAACCCTGGACGGCCATACCTACAACATCCCCGTGCTGCTGTTCTCCTCCGCCACCTGGGCCCGCTGCTCCGACGAGCTGAAGGCAGTGCTGCACACGGCGTGGGACGAGTGTCTGGCCGAAGCGAAGCCCGAAATCGAAAACTACCAGAATGATATGCTAAAGCAGCTGTCCGACAGCGGCATGGAAGTGATCGACGTTACCGACCGCGACGCGTGGGTGCTGGCCATGCAGCCCGTGTATGACGAATTCGGCGCGGATCTGGTACCCCTGATCGAGCGCATTGACGCCGTGGAGTAATTGTAATCCACGGGAGGGAACGGATGGCTTTCCATATTCCGTTCCCTCTCCTTTTCTGTTTTCCGAGCGCCGCACACAGGCCCGCAGCCTGTTGTGATAAGGAGGTTTCCCGATGCGCTGGTATCGATGGTTCATCAGCCTGTGCGATTGGATTGATAAAATCGTCATGTTTATCTGTATCGCGCTGCTGACCTGCCAAACGGTTGCGATCATCACCATGGTGGTCGGCCGGTATGTGTTCAACTTTGTCCCGCCCGGCACGGAGCAATTTTCGCTGTTCTGCCTGGTATGGTTTGCCATGCTCAGCATCTCGCTTTCCATCCGGGACGATACCCACGTGAAAATGGAGGTCATCGACCGGATCGTGGGCGAGAAAAACGTAATCTGGTTTCAGATTTTCTGCGCGCTGGTCACAGGCGTTTTCGGCTTTGCCATGGTTTTTTACTGTCAGCCGATCCTCAAGATTACAGCCACCATCAAGCTGACCGGCTTCCGCGTGCCCACCAGCTGGCTGTATCTGTCCGCCACGGTTGGGGGCGTCGCGCTGATGCTCAACTGCGTGTGCTTTATCGCGGAGCTGCTGATGAAGCGGTTTGGGAAGGAGCTGAAGGCATGACCATGGAAGCCGTTGCCACCCTGATTTTGGTGGGTACCTTTTTAACGCTGCTGCTTTTGCGCGTGCATGTGGCGATTTCCATGGGCATCGCCGCGCTGGCCACCTATGCCTATCTGGGCCTGCCGCTCAGCCTGGTGGTGCAGTATACCGTTGGCGGCACCAACGTGTTCACCTTTCTGGCGGTGCCGTTTTTCATCCTGGCCGGAGAGCTGATCAACCGCGGCGGCATCGGCACCCGGCTGGTGAACTTTGCCAACGCGCTTGTGGGGTGGATCCCCGGCGGCGCGGCGCTGGTGAATGTGGTAGCCTCCATGTTTTTCGGGGGCATCTCCGGCTCGGCCCCGGCGGATATCGCTTCCATCGGCCCGGTGGAGATTTCGCTGATGGAAAGCCAGGGCTTTGACAAGGAGTTTTCCACGGGGCTGACCATGGGCAGCGCCATCCAGGGCATGATCATCCCGCCCAGCCACAATCTGGTGATCTACGCGGTGGCCGCGGGCAATGTTTCCATTGCGGCGCTGTTTCTGGCGGGGTTCCCGGCCGGTATTTTTCTGGGCCTCGTGCTGATGGTGTACAGCGTGTTATACGCCATCCGCAAGCATATCCGCAGCCGCGAGCGCTTTTCCCTGCGCGAGCTGCTGCGCACGGGCGCATCCTCTTTTTTCGGCATGATGACCATCCTGATCATCATCCTGGGCGTGGCCGGCGGTATTATGACGGCGACCGAATCCGCGGCCATCGCGGCGCTGTGGGCGTTTATGTGCGCCTGGCTGATCTACCGCGGCATCAAGCTGAAGGATTACTATCAGATCGCCAAGGCCGCTGTAAAAATGCTCTCCATTATCCTCATCCTCATGGCGGTCGCCAACGCGTTCGGGTGGGTGGTGGCCTATCTGCGGCTGCCTAACCTTATCGCGGGCGCCATTCTGGGGATTACGCAGAACAAATATGTGGTGCTGCTACTCATCAACGTGCTGGTGCTCGCGCTGGGGATGATCATGTCCATCAGCTCCCTGATCCTCATCCTGACGCCCATTCTGGTGCCCATCCTGACGGCGCTGGACGTGAGCCTGGTGCAGTTTGGCATCGTGTTTGTGCTCAACCTGGGCATCGGGCTGCTGACGCCGCCGGTGGGCGCCGCGCTGTACGTGGGCAGCGCCGTATCCGGGCTGGGCGTGGCCAAAACCACCAAAGCGCTGCTCCCCTTCTATTTTGTGCTGGTCGTGGCGCTGATGCTGCTCACCTACATCCCCGGCATCACCACCTGGCTACCGTCGCTTATTACCTGATATCCGCACAACCCGGAGGAAACCCGACATGATCAAATCCGTGAAAAAGGCCGCCGATATCCTCACCATTATCAGCGGGTTCAGCGGCGCGGCATCGCTGGAGGACATCAGCCGCGAAACCAATCTGAACAAGAGCACCTGCGCACACATCCTTTCCACGCTTTGCTCCGTGGGCTTTGTCACCCACCCGTCGCGCACCGAAGGATACACGCTGGGGCCGTTTGTGTATTACCTCACCCAAAACGGCCGTTTTGGACAGGACTTGATCAAAATCTGCGCGCCGATTATGAACTGGCTGCACAAGCGCACGGGGGAAACCGTGGTGCTGTCGGTGCTGTACAAGGAGTACAAGCTGATCATCCACCGCATTGAGGGGAAGCTGAAGCTTTCCCCCGCGCAGCACCGGATGATCAAGGGGCAGGTTTATTTAACCGCCACGGGGCGCATGTTGCTGGCCCACATGCCCGAGGAGGAGCTGGACGCGTTTATCCTGCGCATGGGCATGCCCCGGCCCGAGGAGTGGCTGGAGGCGGATACCGTGGACAAGCTGAAGGGTTTTCTGGCCGAGATCCGCAAAAACGGCTACGCCTATGCCGCCGATGAGCCCGGCGCGTGCGGGTTTGCCTGCGAGCTGCACAACGCCCGGGGCACCGTGGGCGCGCTGGGGCTGGGCGTGCCCCGTATTGACGGGGAGGACCACCGCGCCATTATTGCCGAGCTGCGCCGCGCCGCCGGCGAGATCAACCGCCGTCTGGATTTTGATACGTCCGTCAGGGAATAGTATCATCCCCTGACGGTGCGCAACAAGCCGCGAAACGCCCGTTGGCACGCGCCGTTATTTTCACCCTATGAAATTCATACCGGGCGGTGTGTTTGCGTAGCTCGCTTATCGCGGCGGGCCGCGCGGCCGCGGGTGAAACGGAGGGAACGGGCGTCATTCACGGTCAAGACGGGCCGACAAACGGCCCGTCAGGCAGTCAAAAAAGAAGGGTCCAGGGCTAAAAGTCCTGGTCAGGGTGCAGGGGTGAAACCCTTGCCGGGGATTGGGGTGGAACCCCAAAGGCTTGCCTTACAACAAAGGGGTAAGCGAGCGAACAGCGCCCAAGGCGCTATGAAGCGAGCAGCGATAACGACCCGAAGAGGTTTTTTGACGGTCAAACCGGGCCGGCAAACGGTCCGTTTGGATAACCGCCCCGCCACCTTTGGGACAGGCAGGGCGGGCCTTGGCCCGGAGGGTCCGGGCCGGAAACAACCGGTCATTTCTAAAATGCCGCGCGCGGACGGGGACAGGCCCCGGCCAGGGCGGCGGCCACTAAAGGAGTCAGAAACATGAGCGAGAACCAGAAAACCGATCAGATTGTGGATCATTATGAGTACCGGCCCCTGCACAATGTGCTGCCGGAGGCCTGGCGCGACCGCGTGGAAGAGCTGAACGCCCGCTTCAAGCGCCTGTACACCGCTCTGGTATACGATTCGATGGAATCCATGGGCCTGTCCGGCCGGTCGGTCAAGCCGGGCATCGGCCCGCTGGACCACGATACCCACAGCCCCGCCCACAAGCTGGCGGGCCCCGCCTTTCCCACCCGCCGCATGACCACGCCCAACACCGACCCGAAGGTGCACAACATCCGCCTGGGGCTGATGAAGAGCATGTGCCAGGGCTGCATCTATGTATCCGATGTGCAGGGCAACCGCAACTGCGGTCAGTTTGGCGAGATCACCGCCACGGCCATGCGCGCCGCCGGCTGCGCGGGCGCGGTGATCGACGGCTCCACCCGCGACACCGACCATCTGGTGGACATGGGCTTCCCCACCTTTGTGCGCTGGTGCAGCCCCGTGGAGGGCTACGGCCGCTCCATGACCGTGGACTTCATGATCCCCATCTATGTGGACGGCGTGGACGGGATGCTGCGCATCAACCCCGGCGACTACATTTTTGGCGACGGCGACGGCGTGGTGGTAGTTCCCATGGATATGGTGCTGCCCGTGCTGGAGCAGGCCGAGGCGTGGTTCGAGTCCGAGAAGAAGAGCCGCCACGCCATGGCCGACGGCATGAATCCCTTTGAGGTGTATAACCGGTACGGGAGATTTTAACGATAGGCAAACGATGAGCAATTACCCTGACAACAACAAGCAAGACCCGGTTGCGCATTCAGCGTTACCGGGTCTTGCTTTCGTAAAGTATAAAAACAACAAGTAAAGATATTATATTCCCTTGGTAAACGATGACGAAAGCGCCTGTGCGATGGCGAATCGGATTTTCGTCAGGTTGGGTCCGAAGAAGCCGCAGTAGTAGCAGCGCTACGTCAAGGCTTTTTCAGATCCAAGCTGGCGGAAATACGATTCGTCAGCGTGCAGGCGATTTCGTCATCGTTTTCCTATCTTCCTATCTCTGTACCCGCCCGGAGCCGTCTCCCTTCATGAGGAGCTCCACCTCGGCCACAGTGGTGAGGTTGAAATCCATCTCGATTGTCTGTTTCAGGCAGGAGGCCGCGGTGGCAAACTCCAGCGCGCGCTGGGGCTCGAACCCGCTCATCAGGCCGTAGATCAGCCCGGCGGAAAACGAGTCGCCGCCGCCCACGCGGTCCACCAGATGGATGTTGTATTTTCTGGATACATAGGGCTTTCCGCCCGTGTACAGCATGGCGGACCAGCCGTTATCCGACGCGGAATAGCTTTCCCGAAGCGTGGTGGCGATATAGGGGATGCCGTAGGTCCGGTGCAGCTGCCCGGCCACGGAGATATACGCGTCCACATCCAGCTTGCCCCCGGCAACATCGGAGTGCGCGGCCTTGATGCCCAGCACCTTTTCCACGTCCTCCTCGTTGGCGATGAGCACATCCACATAGGGCAGCAGCCGCTCCATCACCAGCTTGGCCTGTTCGGGCGTCCACAGCTTTTTGCGGTAGTTGAGATCGCAGCTGATCTGCAGGCCGTGGGCCTTGGCCTTTTGGCAGGCTTCCAGGCACAGCGCGGGGGTGTGCCCGCTCAGGGCCGGGGTAATACCCGTAAAGTGCAGCCAGCCCGCGCCGTCAAAAACCGCGTCAAAATCAAAGTCATCCGGCTTCGCCTCGCACACAGCCGTCCCCTTGCGGTCGTACACCACCTGGGACGGGCGCTGCGACGCGCCCCGCTCCATGTACAAAACGCCGATGCGCTCGCCGCCGCGCGCCACATAGTCCGTGCCCACGCCATAGCGGTTTAAATGCGCGAGGGCGCAGTCCCCGATCGCGCCCTGGGGCACGCGGGTGAGCAGCTGGGTTTTCAGCCCGAAGCGGCTCAGGGACACGCACACGTTGGCTTCCGCGCCCGTGTAGGACACCATGAAGTGATCCGCCTGCAAAAAGCGGAGATAGTTTTCCGGAGACAGCGATACCAGCAGATCGCCCAGACCGATCATTGTTTTCATTTCATTCACCTCTTGACCACATGCAGGGCAAAGCCCGCTTCTTCGTCCGCCAGATAGAAGGACACCTTCTCGCCCTTTGCGTCCAGCCGGATGCTTTCTTCGTTGATGCGGATGCCGTTGGCCTCAAAATAGGCCTTGGCGCGCGCCACGGAGCTGGTATAAAAGCCGATGTGCCCGTGCGTGCCCAAATAGTTCTTTTTCATGTGCTCCACGGCCGTGCCCGCGAACACGGAGGAATTGCCGATTTTGAGGGGCATGCGGAAGATCTCCGCCATGGTTTTGCCGCTGCGCACGGCGGATTCCTCATCCTCGTGGTTCACGCCGACGTGCGCCAGCTCAAACCCCAGCGACAGATCCATCGCCTTGCGGCAGTTATCGGCGATGGTATCCCACGCCTGCGCCTCAACAAGCGATGTTTTGGCCATGTAGCTGCCGCCGCACGCGATAACCGCCTTGCTGCGCAGGTACGCGCCGATGTTGTCGTAGGTCATGCCGCCGGTGGGCAGGAACTTTACCTGTTTAAAGGGCCCGGCCAGCAGCTCGATAGCCTCCAGGCCGCCGTTGGGCACGGCGGGGTAAAACTTGAGAACGGTCAGGCCATAGGTCAGCGCCCGGTCAATCTCGGAGGCGGTGGTGC
This sequence comes from Candidatus Limiplasma sp., assembly GCA_963664595.2. Lineage (GTDB taxonomy): Bacteria > Bacillota > Clostridia > Christensenellales > Aristaeellaceae > CAXXOK01. The sequence continues at coordinate 593,299 of CAXXOK010000011.1, forward strand.
AGCCGGGGATGATGCCGATGCCGCGGTCGCAGCAATAGCCGACCACCTCGGGGTTGAAGCCCGGCGTAACCACAAAATCCGCGCCCGCGCCGACAGCCGCGTCCACGTTCTCCCGGCTGAGCACCGTACCGGCGCTGACCGTCATATCCGGAAAGGCTTTCTTGATGAGGGAAATGGATTCAAGCGCCGCGTCGGTGCGGAGGGTGAGCTCCAGATTGTTAAGGCCGCCCCGGCGCAGCGCCTGCGCCAGCGGAACGGCATACTCGGTTTTGCCCAGCGCGATCACGGGCGCGATGCCCTGATCCGCCAAAGCCTGAAAACAAGGTTTCATGAGAATCTCCTTTCGTGTGCCGCGGCGGGGCCGCCCCGCCCGCGGCCGGGGAACGCGTACGTTCTCCAGGCCGGGAAGAACGGGGCGGCTTCCGGCAATCGATGAATCACGCTCCGGCATGCGGAACCTGTTCAGTGCTTGCCCGGCAGGCGGCGGCAGTGTTAGCGCATACGGTTAAAACCGTCCGTATTTGTTGTAAACCTCAAACGGGTTTTCGCCTTCGCGCATGGCCTGGCGGCTGCATTTTTCGGCATCAAAGGCCTTTTCGGCCAGTTCGACCACCTCCAGCGTTTTCTCCTGAGGAACGACCACAATGCCGTCCCCATCGCCGAAGATGTAATCGCCGGGGTTAACGCGCAGCAACCCGTCCACGCCGTGGATAAAGACGGATACCTGATATTCCGTGATCATGGAGCGGCTTAGCCCCTCCACCGGGCTGCACCAGCGCACAAACGTGGGAAAGCCCATGGCGACCAGATAATCGGAATCGCGGGTGGAGCCGTCGATCACCGCGCCGACGCAGCCGTGGGCACGCATGGTGGTGGCCGTAATCTCGCCGAACTGGCCGCAGTTATCGTTGCCCTGCACATCACTGACCAGCACACAGCCCTGCGTCATGCTCATCACCAGGCCGAGGCGGATGTTGTGGGTGTGCGTATCCATATCCGGCATGGTTTTGCGGCGGATGGTAAACGCCGGACCGGCCACCTTGTGGGCGTTGCTGTTGATATCGTGGTCCAGCGGGCCGATGCCGGGCTTCATGGAGCGGCCGGACAGGCCCATGGTTTCCATGGTATCGTATACAAGGGCCGTGTACAGCCTGCGGTAGCGCGCGGCAACCTCCTCCACGTCATAGTCCAGCACCAGGGGTTTTCGCTCGTAATCATCAAAAATTTTCTCGTTCATACCGTTCTCTCCGTTCTTCTCTGTCATTCATCCTGTATGGTTAAGCGGCAGGCCCCGCGCCGCCGCCCAATCCCGCTCAGCCGAACAGCGTATCCGCCCCGGCCAGAAAGCCGCCGTCCACCGTGAAAATCTGCCCGGTAACAAAATCCGACGCCTTCGACCCCAGATACAGCAGGGTGCCGTTCAGGTCTTCCGGCATGCCGAAGCGCTTCATCAGCGTTCGCTGGGCAATCCAGTCGCTCTTTTCAGGGTCGTTCCACAGCAGCTTGTTGAACGGCGTTTTGATAAAGCCGGGCGCGACGGCGTTCACCTGCACGTTGTAGCGCGCCATATCCACCGCCATGGCCCTCGTCAGCTGGCCCACGGCCCCCTTGCTGGCGGCGTACACCGATACGCGGCTCAGCGCGATAAAGGTGTTCAGCGACGCGATGTGGATGATCTTGCCGCTTTTCTGCTCCGCCATCACGCGCCCGGCCGCCTGTGAGATGAAGTACAGTCCCTTCACGTTGACATCCATCACCCGGTCGTACTCCTCCGGGGCGACCTCCAGAAAATGCTTGCGCACATTGGTTCCGGCGGAATTGACCAGAATGTCGATCCCGCCGAAGCGCTGTGCGACCGCATCCACAGCCCCGGCTGTGGCCGCGAGGTCCGTAAGCTCCGCCGCGACGGGGAAAAGCTTACAGTCCGGCAGCTCCGCCGCAAAGGCGTTCAGCTTCTCCTGCGAGCGGCCCATGAGCGCCACCTGCGCCCCCGCCTGTGCAAACGCACGCACGATGCTGCCGCCGATGCCGCCGCACCCGCCGGTAACGATCACGCGTTTGCCGGTTACCTCAAACAAATCATTCATCCTGTTTCTCCCCCACTTTGATCATGATCTTGATCGAGTCAATCTCCCGGTTCGCCGCTTTTTCGATCAGCTCCGGCAGCCCCTCCAGCGTGGTGCGGTGGGTGATCATGGGTTCGAAATGGAGCTTGCCCTCCGCGATCAGGGCAATGGCCCTGTCCAGCGGGCGGGGATACAGCCGGGAGGTGACAAGGGTCATATCCTTTTTAAACGCGTCCAGCACCGCCACGGGCAGGTCGCCCGGCGCGGGTACGCCGTAGACCGTCAGGGCCGCGCCGGGCGCACCCAGCGCGATGCCCAGGGCGAGGGTATCCGGGATGCCCACGCCGTCGATAATCTGGGTAAAGGCCGATTCATACTCCTTTTGGCGCTCCGCCATCTGCCGCGGGGTGAGCGCCTCCTCCGCGCCCAGTGCAAGCGCGGCCTTAAGCCGGGAGGCAACCGGGTCCATCACCACAACGCGCGCCGCGCCATAGGCGAGCGCCACCTGGATAACCAGCAGGCCGATGTTGCCCGCGCCGAATACCGCCACCGTGCTGCCGGGCCCTACGCCCGCCCGCGATACCGCCTGCACCGCCACGGTCACGGGCTCCACCATGGCGCCCTGTTCCGCCGTCAGGCTGTCCGGCAGCGGGGTAACCATGCGTGCGGGTACCAGCACCTCCTGTGCGTAGGCGCCGTCGTAGTGCACAACGCCCATCACCTCGGTTTGGGCGCAGTGCTGAATGTTGCCCCTGCGGCACTCCGGGCACTCACCGCAGCTGAAGATCGGGTTGACGGTCACAAACTGGCCCGGCCGCACCGCGGCGTACTCCTTTGTTTCCAGCACGATGCCGGAAAACTCGTGTCCCGGCGTAACGGGATAGCGGGTAAACGGCAGCTTGCCGAGAATGCTGGAGATATCGGACCCACACACGCCGACCGATAGTACCTGTATCCGGCACCAGCCCGGCGCAAGGGGTGGCAGGGTAACCTCCGTCAGTTCCAGCTTTTTCGGCTGGGTTAATCGCAGCGCTTTCATATGTTTTAAGCTTCCTTTCCAAAACCAAGGCTGTCAGGTTGCAGGCAAGCGATGAACACACACCGGTGCGATGCCGTGCCGTATTTGGTGCCAGGCCGGGTTTGCAGCCCGGATGCAGCCGCGCTGCGCCGAGGAGTTGCAAGCCCAGGCCGACGGAAATACAATACGGCAGCGTGCGGGGGTGTTGTTCAGCGTTTCCCTCGCTTTGATACCGAAACACAGCGGCGCGCCCGTCGATTTCTTGTCTGTACCATATCGTCCGCCGTTTGGTTTGTCAACGCGATTTCGCATCGTGAAATTCCCCGCCGCGCAAATTGACTTTCACTTGTTGCCCTGTGTACAATAAAGGCATACAAAAGGCATACGGCGCTCCGGAATCCCGCCGCGCGCAAGGCGGGACGGCGCCACCGATTTTGATAGAACCGAGATGATGCAATGCGGCATTTTACCCTGCGCACCAAGCTGGTTCTCACCTTCGGCCTGATCGCGCTCCTTTCGTCCGCCGCCATCGGGATTACCACCTCGGTGCGGCTGCACAGCTATTTTGCGACCAGCACCACCGAAAAAAACGCGCAGATCCTCCGCCAGTTCAACACAAGCATCGAAAACGATCTGGATTCCGTGCGCAAAACGCTCAACTACCTCGCCTTCAACGTGACCGTGCAGGCTTACTTTGCCACCGGCGAAACCCTGCCCCAGCGCGAGCAGCTGGACCAGATCTACACGGTGGAGGAAATGCTGAGCACCATGCTCAGCTACAACAGCCTGATCACCGCCGTGAACCTGTTCCCCGCCGCGTGGGCGGACCGCGTGTACGCGGATAAATCCGCCTATTTTTCCCTGCCGGATTATCCGTACGAGAAGGACTGGTACCTAGCCTTTGCACAGGACAAGTCCGTGAAAACCAACTACATCAGCCAAACGCGCGCCAACCAGACCCGCTACAACATGGTGCGCAAGGTGTTTGATCCCGCAACCGGCGCGTGGACGGGCATTGTGGTGGTCAGCTACGATATTGAAAATCTGGACGCGTTTGCCGCCGCCTTTGATCTGGGCGGCCAGGGCATTGTGGCGGTGTACGACCGGGAGCAAACCGTGTACCTGACCGAAAACGGCGATGACAGCGCCTACGGCCTGGCCCTGCGGGCCTACCGCCCCGCGCAGGATGGCAGCGCCGTGGTGAAGCTCGCCGGGCTGAACACGCTGGTGAACACCGTGCATTCCGATGTCACGGGCTGGCTGATTTTGAGCGCCATCCCGATGGACTACATCAACCGCGCGCTGCGGCAGGTGATTATGATCAGCTACGCGATTTTCGCGTGCACGCTGCTGGTCACCGTATGGGTGTTCACGCGCCTGTCCGGCACCATCAGCCGCCCCATCGCCAGCCTGAAGGCGCACATGCAGCAGGTAATGGTGGGTGATTTCACCGCCCACATGCACACCGACCGCACCGACGAGATCGGCGACATCATCAAAACCTTCAACCAGATGACCGAAAAGCTGCACGAGCTGATCACCACCGTGTACCAGACCGAGCTTAAACAGAAGGATTCGGAAAACCGCGCGCTGCAGGCGCAGATCAACCCGCATTTTCTGTACAACACGCTGGAGTCCATCCGCATGCTCGCGGTGCTTAACGACGATTACGACGTATCCGCCACCATCCGCTACCTGGGGCTGTACCTGCGCTACGCCATGGACTGGAGCAAGCGCTTTGTCACCCTGGGGGAGGAGCTTGCGCATTTGCAGAACTACCTGAAGATCTACGAGCTGAAAAACGCGTCCTTCACCTTTGAGCAGCAGGTTCCCGAAAGCCTGTACGAGTATCAGGTGATCAAGATGTGTTTGCAGCCGCTGGTGGAAAACAGCATTGCGCACGGCCTGAAAAACCGGAAGGGCGGCCTGCTGCGCGTGCGCGCGGAGCTTTCCGCAAACTCGCTGGTGATTGTGGTCAGCGACAACGGCGTGGGCATGCCACCGGAGGAAATGGCCCGCGTGCAGGCTCTGCTGGACGGCGACAGCGCCGATACCAGCGCCAACATCGGCCTGATGAACATCCAGCACCGGCTGCGGCTGCTGTTCGGCGCCGCGGGCGGGCTGCGCCTGCGCCGGGGCGAGCTGGGCGGTATGGACGTTGTGCTGACCCTGGCGGCGGTATCCGAGCCAAAGGAGTACCCTCATGTATAAAATATTGATCGCGGACGACGAGCCGCTGATTGTGAAGGGGCTATCCAAAATCATCCGGGACCGGCTGCCGGACCTGCGCATTGTGGGCGAGGCGACCACCTATGGCGAGGCCCGCCGCCTGATTGCCGCGCAGACGCCGGACATTGTGATTACGGACATCGAGATGGACGAAAACGGGCTTTCCCTTCCCGAGGAAGCGGCGCAGATGTCCCCGGCGACGCTGTTTATCATCATCAGCGGGTATAACCGGTTTGAGTACGCCCAGCGCGCGCTGCGCAGCGGCGTGGAGGATTTTCTGCTCAAGCCCATCGACGACGACGAGCTGATCGCCCTGCTGCAGCGAATGACGGCCCAGCTCCGCGCCAGGCGGGAGATGAGCGTGCGCCTGCAAAGCAGCGAGAAAACCAACGTGGAAAGCAGCCTGCATGTGCTGCTGCTGGGGGGCAACGCGGCGCAGGGGGCGCTGTCCGGGCAGATGCGGGCGCAGCTGCAAAAAAGCCTGCACCATCCGCGGTTTGCCATGCTGCGCTACTTTTTTGCCGACGCGGCAGCCAACCCGCCGGAGTACCCCGTTCTGCGCCCGGCGCTGGAGGACGCGCTCCAGCCGTTTTTCGATACCCCGGCCATCGTGTTCATCAAAGGCTTTCATCCCGGGGTGCTGCTGACGGTGATCAACGCCCCGGATATCACGCCGGAGCTGCTTCTGGCCGCGGCCCGCGGCAGCCTGCGCGTGCTGGCCGAGGCGTTTCACCTGCGCCCGTCGGTGGGCATCAGCGATTCGATTACGGAACTGATGCAGTTGCAGCGGTGCAGCCAGCAGGCCAACAGCGCGCTGATGATGCACCTGTACGAGCCCAGGCAATCCCTCTACCCCTACGCGCAGTACCTGTTATGCATGCAGCAGCTCCCGCCGGAAACCGCCGCCCAGCAGGAGCAGCTTGCCGATATGCTCTGCCTGCCGGACCCCGACGCGCTGATGGCGCAAACCCTGTCGCTCTACCGCGCGCTGATCGGCCAGCGGGTGGCGCCGGAGCTGGTTTTGCAGTGCTTTGCCGATATCCTGCAGCGCGTGCAGGCGGACTGCCAGCAGGATACGCCCCCGCTGCAAACGCTGGTCACCGAGCGCGTGCACGCCCTGCGCGACGCCATGAAGTACGGCGGCGGCGAGGCCTACCTTGCATGCCTGCGGGAGGCCATGGCCGAGGTCAACGATCTGCTGTGTGAAAACGCCAGCGGCAAAAGCCGCCGGATTATCGAAAAGGCCAAGCGCTACATCCAGGAGCATTGCGGCCGGGAGCTGATGCTTGCGGACGTGGCCGAGGCGCTGGGCATGAGCCCCAATTACCTCAGCTTCCTCTTCAAGCAGGAGACCACCATCAACTTTTCCGCCTATCTAACGCGCACGCGCATCAGCCTGGCCAAGCATTTGCTGGCCACGCGCCCCGATCTGCGGATTTACGAAATCGCGGCGCTTTCCGGATATCAAAACGTGAAATACTTCAACCGGATCTTTAAACAGGAAACCGATCTCAAGCCCAGCGAGTTCCGCGAGCAATACGCAAAATCATAAAATAGTATACCAATTCAAAGCGCAGTACCCTTGTTTATGGTCGATTATTCGCCTACTATGACATTAAAAGCAACGTTGCGCACGGAATGTACCATTTGAAGGAGGATAAACGAATGAAGAAACTGTTGGGTTTGATTTTGGCTGCTATGCTGCTGCTCAGCCTTACCGCGGCCCTGGCCGACGACGCGGCCTACAGCCGCGAGTTTGAGGGAACGACGATCACCATGGCGGGCTGGCATCCCGAGTATCCGGAGTTCTGGGCGATGTTTGAAGCGGACACCGGCATCAAAATTTCCTACGAGATGATTTCCAGCGACCAGTATTTGAACATCATGAACACCCGCCTGCTGGCGGACGAAGCCCCCGATATCTTCGCGCCCCGCTACTTTGACACCTACGAGCAGATTGTGGCCGAGGGCCGCGTGGTGGATTTGACGGAGTATCCGTTCCTGGACAAAATCAGCGACTCCGCCAAGGCGCAGGAGACCGCCGCCGACGGCCGGATCTACGCCATTCCCGAAAGCCAGCTGAAGGTATGCATGTTCTACAACAAGGATATGTTCGCCAAGTACGGCCTTTCCGTGCCGGGCAACTACACCGAGTGGATGGCCGTGTGCCAGGCCCTTGTGGACAACGGCGAGGTGCCCTACATCCAGGGCATGCAGGACCTGTGGCAGTGCAAGTATGTGGGCGTGGACCCCATGTACCGCTTCTGCGCCACCGATCCGAAGTTCTCCGCCAAAATGCTGACGGGCGAAACCAGCTTCCTGGACCCCGCCGTGCTGGAAGCCTACCAGCATACCAAGGCCTTTATCGATGCCGGGTATCTGCATGAAGCCTCCATCGGCCTGACCTTTATCGAAGCATGGCAGATGTTCTGCCAGGGCGAAGCGGCCATGATGTCCGGCGGCACCTGGTACAGCGCGCAGGCCTTCCCGGAAGCGGAACCCGAGTTTCAGGTCGGCACCTGCCCCATCCCGATCAACTATGAAGGCGAGGAGCCGTTTGTGGTCGTGGGCGCGATCTCCGATATGTACTGCGTGAACGCCGCCAGCGAAAACAAGGATGCCGCCCTCCTATACTTCCAGTGGTGGATCGACCACATGGACACCTACGCGGTGTACGCCAAGCACATGGTGGCCACCAAGGGCGAAACCCCGGCCTTCTCCGAAGAATCCTACATCTATGACGATCTGCTGGGCTACAAGGAAGGCCTTTTCCAGAAGGAGCCCTCCGTGGTGAGCACCGATTACGGCAAGGTAATGCAGGACCTGGTGCTGGGCAATACCGATCCCGAGACCATGGTGCAGTACCTGAAGGATAAGTTGGACGCCGCTCTGGCGACCCACTGAGCCCCCCTGATATAATCAACGGTTTTTGATACGGCAAAGAGGATCGGATTCCGGCCCGCAGTTCCGATCCTCTTTTTTTACCACTGCCTGATGCCAAGAAAGAAGGAAACGTATGCGTATAGTACAAGCCCGTCTTACCCAGCGTTCCGTTCGAAACCGATGGGCCGCCCTGTTGCTGATTTTACCGGCTGTCGCGCTGTTCACGTTTGTGATCGCGTCCTCGGCGGTGATGGGGTTTGGCTATTCGCTGACGAACTGGAGCGGCATGATGAGCGAAATGCGCTTCATCGGCTTTGCCAACTACGAGCGGTTATTCGGCGATCCCGTGTTTTACACCGCGGTGGCCAATACCCTGTTCATCACCCTGATCGTGACCGTGCTGCAAAACACCTGCGGCATTCTGCTGGCCGTGCTGGTGAACCGGAAGGGACTCCGGGGGCGCAATTTTTTCCGCGCGCTGTTCTTTATTCCGTCGCTGCTGAGCATCATCGTGATCGGGTATACCTGGATTTACATCCTCAACCCGCAGATGGGCACGCTGCACTACATCCTCACCCTGTTCGGGGTTACCAAGGGGTTCATCCATTACTCCGTGCTGATCAACCGCTTCGCCGCGCTGCTGACGATCGCCATGACCATGATCTGGCAGTACTCCGGCTATTCCATGGTGATCTACCTGGCCGGGCTGCAGGGTATTTCCCCGGATTTGTACGAATCCGCCTCCATCGACGGCGCTTCCCCCGCGCGGCAGTTTTTGCACGTTACGCTCCCGCTGCTGATGCCGTCGATCACCATCAATGTGTTCCTCACCATGATCGGCTGCCTGAAGTGCTTTGAGCAGGTCTATGTGATGACCGGGGGCGGCCCCGGCAACGCGACCGAGACCATCGGCACCTACATTTACAACGCCGCCTTCAGCGGCGGGCAGATGGCGTTCGGCACCGCGATTTCCACCGTGTTGTTTCTGGGCATATTGGTGCTTGCCATCATCCAGGTGAAATTTTTCCGCTCCCGGGAGGTGGACTTATGATGCGCGCCAGACAGCGGCAAGGCCAGGGCTCCGTGCTGGCCTATGCCGTGCTGATATTCGTTTCCATCGTGATACTGTTTCCGCTGCTGAACATTGTGCTGGTGTCCCTGAGCGAAAAAAAGGCGCTCAGCCGGGACTATTTAAGCGTGTTCTATCAGCCGACCCTGACCAACTATCCTGAGGCCGTTGCCAAGGGCCACATGGTGCAGTACTTTTTCAACACGCTGATCGTGATGGCGATCGCGCTGGTGATCATCATGCTGTCCGCCTCGCTGTGCGCCTATGCCATCAAGCGCTTCCATTACCGGGCCGTGAATTTTTCCTACTACCTGCTGCTGTCGGGGATGTTCATTCCCGTGCAGGCGGTCATCCTGCCGCTGTTTCGTACGCTGAAAATCATGGGGCTGGTCAACTCCCACTTCGGGCTGGCGATTGTGTACGCCGGGATGAGCCTGCCGCTGGCAATGATGATGTTCACCGGGTTTTTCCGCAGCATCCCCAACGAGCTGATCGAAGCCGGTACCATCGACGGCTGCGGCATTCTGCGCACGTTTTTCGCCATCATCCTGCCGCTTTCCAAAACCATCATCTCCACGGTGATCATCCTGTCCGGGCTGCAGATCTGGCGCGACTTTTTCCTGCCGCTGGTGCTGATTACCACCGCCGCCAAAAAAACGCTGGCCATCGGCCTGCTGGCGTTTGTCAACGAGTTCTCGCTGGACTGGACGCGCATGTGCGCCGCGATGGTGATGCAAACCCTGCCCATCATGGTGCTGTTCCTGTCCCTGCAAAAGTACTTTGTGGAGGGCGTTGTGGCCGGGGCTGTAAAGGGATGATCCTCACCCTTTGCTGCGGGCCCTGGCGGGCGGCGATTGCCGCGCGGGGCGCGCAGCTGCAAAGCCTGCAAAGCGCCGCCTATGGGCGGGAGCTGATCTGGCAGGGCGATCCCGCGGTGTGGGCGGACCGCAGCCCGCTGCTGTTCCCCATCGTGGGGCGGCTGCGGGAGGACCGCTACCTGGCGGGCGGACGCGCGGTTACCCTGCCCAAGCACGGCTTTGCGCGGGACGCGGATTTTGCGGCGGAGCAGGTTTCGCCCCGCTGTGCGCGCTTTACGCTGACGGATAGCCCGGCTTTTTGGCCGCAGTACCCGTTCCGCTTCCGCCTCTCGCTCACCTATACGCTGGGGGACGAAGGACTGTGCATGGCCTACGAGGTCCAAAATCCCGGCGACGAAATCCTGCCGTTTTCCCTGGGCGCGCACCCCGGCTTTTTCTGTTCCCCCGGCGACTTTCTGCTTTTTGAGGAAGAGGAAACAGCGTATGCGCACCGGCTGGATGAAAACAGGCTGCTGACCGAAGCCGATACCCCGGTGTTTGACACTTCCCGCCGCCGCGTGCTGCTGACGGAAACCCGGTTTGACTGGGGCGCGCTCATTGTGGAGCATCCGCGCAGCCGGGAGGTTACGCTGTGCCGGGCCGACGGAAGCCCGGGCGTCCGCCTGTCGTTCAGCGCGCCGCCCCCCTGCCTGGGGCTGTGGGCATTCCCCCGCGCGCCGTATGTGTGCGTTGAGCCATGGCACGGGCTGGACGATACCCCCGGCCCCGTGCGGGCGCTGACGGAAAAGCCCTGCATCCAGACCCTGCCCCCGCAGGGCGTGTTCCGCTGGTCGATGACCGTTTCCTCCGCCTGAAAGGAGGGGTTCCATGGTACAGTCCGTGAAACGGGCGATGGATATCCTGGTGGTGCTTTCCAACGCCTGCGGCCGCGCCGTGCCGCTGGAAGAGATCGCCAAGGCCACAAACCTGAACAAGAGCACCTGCGTGCGGCTGCTGAGCACGCTGCGCGAGGATTGCTTCGTGCAGCATGTATCGGCCAGGGAAGGCTACAGGCTGGGCCCGTTTGCCTTTTATCTGACGCGCAACAGCAAGTATCAGCAGCATTTGATCGAGGTGTGCCATCCGGTGCTGCGGTGGCTGAACCACGAAACCGGGCAGACCGCGCTGCTGACTGTGCTCTACGAGGACCGCAAGTTTGTTATCCACCGCATTGAAGCCGACCGCAAGCTGGGCTGCGAAAACAGCGAGATGATTCTGGGCAACCTGATGGGCACGGCCAGCGGCCGCATCCTGATCGCCGCCATGAGCCGCCGGGACCGCCTGGAGTTTTTACAGAAATACGGCCTGCCCGCGCCGGATGTGTGGCCGGGCGCGGGCAGCGCGGAAGCGCTGGAGAAGCTGCTGGAAGCCTACCGCCGCCAAGGCTATGCCTTTGTGCGCACCCCGCATGAGGACCGGCCCTCCGATCTGGGCTTTGCCTGCGAAATCCACAACAGCGAGCGCAGCGTGGGCGCCATCGGTGTGGCCGCGGCGGACAGCTTCGGCAGCGATTTTGCCGCCCTGTGCGCGCACCGGCAGATTTTGCAGAAGCTGACGGTCGCCACCCGTGAGATCAACCGCCGCATCGCCTTTGATTTTCAGGTTTCCCGCACCGGCACCTAACGATGCGGTACGAAAGGATTGTGATGTTTCTTGTATGAGGGACTGGAGGTTTTGTGCGCCGCCCTGTGCATTGTGGGCGAAAGCCCGGTGTGGGACTGCCGGCAGCGCTGCCTGTATATGGTGGATGTGCACGGACAGCGGATGCGCCGGATCGACCTTGCATCCGGCGCGGCGCGGGACGCGGTGTTTCCCCAGCAGATCGGCGCGCTGGTGCTTGCGCAAAGCGGCGGGCTGATCGGCTGCATGGAGGACGGCCTGTACCGGCTTACGGAGGCGGGCGGCATGGAGCCCCTGCTTGCTCCCATCGCGCTGGATGGCCCGCGCTTTAACGACGCCAAGGCAGGCCCCGACGGCTGCCTGTACGGCGGCACCATCCACTACGAGGGCCGCGGCGCTTTGTACCGGATTACGCCGCAGCTGCAAGTAACCACGCTGCTGACCGGCGTAGGCAACTCCAACGGGCTGGACTGGGATACGGATAAAGGCGTGTTCTACTACAACGATACCCCCACCCTGCGCACCGACGCGTTTGATTTTGACGAAGCAGCCGGGACGATCAGCCGCAGGCGCTGCGTGCGGCGCTATACCCCAAAGGACGGCCATCCCGACGGCATGACGCTGGACAGCGAGGGCATGCTGTGGGTGGCGTTGTGGGGCCACGGCCGGGTGATCCGCATGGATCCCGCGGACGGGCGCATCCTGCGGGAGATCAGGCTCCCCGTGCGTAACGCGGCCTGCTGCGCCTTTGCGGGCGACGATCTGCGCGAGCTGATCATCACCTCGGCGGCGCACGATACCCTGCTGCGCGGCCAGCCCCTGGCCGGGGCGGTGTTCCGCATCCGCGTGGATGTGCCCGGCAGGCTGCCGTGGCGATTTACAGTTTAAGGAGGAGTACACGCATGCGATTGGCAGACTATTTGCTACACGAACCGGATATCCAATGGCGCTACGCGGCACAGCTGGGCGTGCGCTACGCCGTGGGCCGCATGCCCGACGGGCATATGGAGGAAACGGCGGAAAGCTATGACCTGCTCAAGGCCATGAAGGAGCGTTACGAGACCGGGGGCTTTGCCCTGAAGGTGCTGGAGCCCGCGCCGCCCAACCAGAAGATCAAGATGAACCTGCCGGGCCGCGATGAGGAGATCGACCGCATGATCCGCCTCATCCGCCACATGGGGCAGCTGGGCATCGAGGTGCTGTGCTACAACTTTACGGCACACTTCAACTGGGTGCGCACCCGCTACGGCATGCCGGAGCGCGGCGGCGCGCTGGTAACCGGGTACTATCACCAGGATCTGGACCAGAGCGTGGTCACAGAGGACGGCATCATCACCCAGGAGGCGCTGTGGGATAACCTCAACTACCTGCAGCAGGCCATTGTGCCCGTTGCCGAGGAGGCGGGCGTGAAGCTGGCCCTCCACCCGGATGATCCGCCCCAGCCCGCCATACAGCACATCGGCCGCATTCTGACCAGCGCGGACGCCATGGAAAAAGCCATCAACCTGCGCCCAAGCCCCAACGCCGGAATTGCCATGTGCCAGGCCACCTTCCGCATGATGGGCGAGGATGTGGTGCGCTGCATCCACCGCTTCGGTGTTTTGAACCGCATCCACCTGATCCATTTCCGGGATGTGACCGGCGATAAAAACGGCTTTCATGAAACCTTCCACGACAACGGAATGACCGACATGGCCGCCTGCGTGCAGGCCTACGCCGAGGAATGCCCGGATGTGTATGTGCGCGTCGATCATGTGCCCACGCTGGCGGGTGAGGAAAACAACCGGCCCGGCTACGAATCCCTCGGACGGCTGTTTGCGATCGGCTATCTGAAGGGACTGATGGAGATGCAGGAATACTGCACGGGAGAGAACATCCATGAATAACCTGTTTGATCTGTCGGGGAAGCTGGCGCTGGTTACGGGCTCCAGCCGGGGCATCGGCCGCGCCATCGCGCTGGGGCTGGCCCGGCAGGGCGCGGCGGTGTACGTGAACGGCACAAAGCCCAGCGCAAAGGCGGAGGAAACGCTTGCCGCGCTCACGGCGCCGGGCGCGCGTGCGGCCGCTGTGTACGGTGACCTGGCCGACGCGCAGGCGGCCGCAAGCATCGCGGAGCAGATGCGAAGCAGCCTCGGCCTGCCGGATATCCTGGTGCTCAACGCCTCCTACCAAATCCGGTCGCCGTGGCCGCAAATCACCCCGGAACAGTTTGACCTGCAAATGCATATCGACTGCCTTTCGTCCCTGCAACTGATTCAGCAGTGCGTGCCCGCCATGCGGGAGAAGGGCTGGGGGCGCATCGTGACCATCGGCAGCGTGCAGCAGGCAAAGCCGCACCCGGAGATGGTGGTGTACGCCGCCGCCAAGCAGGCCCAGCTGTCCATGGTGCGCAATCTGGCCCTCCAGCTCGCCCCCTATGGCATTACGGTGAACAACTTCGCGCCCGGCGCCATCCTGACCGACCGCAACACCGAGGCTTTGGCCGACGCCGCCTACCGCAAGCAGGTGGAGGGACGCATCCCGGCGGGCTATATCGGCGACCCGGAGGACTGCGTGGCCCCGGTGGTGATGCTTTGCGGTAACGGCGCGCGCTTCCTCACCGGCGAGAACCTGATGGCCGACGGGGGCCAGCATTTATAAATCGCCAACACCAACGGTAAAAACGATGGGTCCAGGGCCAATGGCCCTGGTCAGGATGCAAGGGTGAAACCCTTGCCCAGGGTATGGGGCGGGAGCCCCAAAGCCTTACACCATAACAAACAGCCAAAGCGAGCGAACAGCGCCAAAGGCGCTATGAGGCGAGCGGTGATAAAGACCTGTAATTCCAGATAAGCCGTGAAACCAACGGTAAAAACGGTGGGTCCAGGGCCGATGGCCCTGGTCAGGATGCAAGGGTGAAACCCTTGCCCAGGGCATGGGGCGGGAGCCCCAAAGCCTTACACCATAACAAACAACCAAAGCGAGCGAACAGCGCCAAAGGCGCTATGAGGCGAGCGGCGATAAAGACCTGTAATTCCAGATAAGCCGTGAAACCAACGGTAAAAACGATGGGTCCAGGGCCGATGGCCCTGGTCAGGATGCAAGGGTGAAACCCTTGCATCCTGACCAGGGTATGGGGTGGGAGCTCCAAAGCCTTACACCATAACAAACAGCCAAAGCGAGCGAACAGCGCAAAAGGTGCTATGAGGCAAGCGGCGATAAAGACCTGTAATTCTGAGTAAGCGATGAAACCCAAAGAACCGCTTTCCCCGGCCTTCTGTGACAAAGTTACAGAACATCCCTTTTGCCATGGGGTATGATAACTTCCGACCAATATGAGGAGGTACTGCCCTGATGTTCAACGACCTGTTCCGTTTCAAAGGATCGGACAAGCAAACCCTTTCCGCCGAAGATAGAGCCAAAATGAAGATGACCGTCCGCAAATCCGCCTGCCCCCAGAACCATCCCTGCCCCTCCGTGCGGGTATGCCCGTCGGGCGCCATCCACCAGAAGGGCTACGCCGCCCCGACCATTGATGAAAACGCCTGTGTAAAGTGCGGCAAATGCATCCGCTATTGCCCCTTCGGCGTGTTCTCGCTGGAATAAAGGATTTCCTCCAACATAAAACCCGCCCTACGGCCGGCGCTGTGCGCGCTGCGGAGGGCGGGTTTTTTGCGTGGACTGCCGGGCGCGGTTTGCTGCTCAGCCCAAACGGCAACGCGGCAGAGAATGAAAATCCTCTCCGCTACTCCGTTTTTTCGATCCGCGAATCCAGCGGAAGGTAGGCGCGGATTATTTTCACCTCGCCCTGATAATCGCACAGCAGGTAACCGTTTTCCACGCCGTATACCTCCAGCGCGGTCCCGGCGGGCACATCGGCCGCGTGCCGCGCGTACTGGGTGCCCGGCCCATAGTAGGCCTCAGTCTGCTCCCGCACCACAGCCCACTGGGGATCGGTATTGCCGTAGGGCACCGTTTGGCTGGCGGAAATCCGCTTCATCCCCGTATAGGCGCGGTAGCGCTGGTTTTTGTATCCATATTCCACCATCACCCAGGGCACGCCGTGCAGGGTGACCTGCTCAAACACGGTAATGGCCGTGGTCTGCGGCAGGGTGCCCAGCTCCTCGGAATAGGCGGTGCCGGGCCCCAGCCGGGTTGACAGCTTCATGATGAGCGTCGCGGGAATCCCGGCGCGCAGGGCATACACCGGATAGAAGCCGGTGCCGCCGTAGGCGGTGTCATCAAACTCCGTATAGCCGGTATACAGCGAATCCGGCAGGCGGGTATAGCTGTCGATAAAGTTGACGATATCCTGCAAAAAGCTCTGGTCCGCAATCAGCGCGAGATAGCCGGTAGCCGCGGCCCCGCTGAGCTCGCTGATACCGGCAAGCAGGTTTTGCACGCTCTGCTGAAAGCTGAGGGTCTGCGCCAGATTCTGTGAAACCCACCCGGCCGATTTCAGGGCATTGTAGTTGGCGATCAGGTTTGCGGCGTCCTGCTGAAAGCCCCCGGTTAAGGCGATGTTCAGGTAATCCTGCGCCGTGCCCGCGGCGGCAAAGGCGTTGGCGTAATCCGCCATCTCCTCCAGGCTGCTCACAAAGCCCGTGATGCTGGCAGCCCCGGAGCTGAGCACGGCGGCGCCCTGGGCCAGTGCGGGCGCAAGCAGCAGGCCGATCAGCACAAGGCAGACCGCCCTCAGCCGCAGTTTCTTTTTCATAGGCACCCTCCTTCAATTGTCGCGCTTCCTGTTCCATTCGGCCGCACTGTGCGGACTTTCTTCCATTATATAAAATCATCGGCTGATTGTAAACGGTTCCCCGCCTTGGGCGTGGACGGCCCGGCCGCCCGGCCTGTTTTCCGTTTTCGGGCTGCGGCGGCGGATCCCCGTAACGCCGGAAATACAGTGCGCCGAACGCGGCAAAGGGTACGGCGTTTTCCGGGAATCTGCGGTATAATAGGGTATCAAAACTGCGGGAGGGACTCACCATGGCAAATAAAGTAGGAAAATTGATCAAAGAAGCCCGTACCGGCGCGGACCTCACCCAGGCCAAGCTCGCCAAAAAGGTGGGCGGCGGAATAACGGCCTCGGATATCGGCAGGGCGGAGCGGGGTGAGCTGGAGCTTTCCCAGGCCGTACTCAAAAAAATCGCCAAGGCCACCGGCGTAACACAGGCCTCGCTGCTCAACGCCGCCAAGGCGAGCGGCAAATCCACAACCGCCGCCGCAACCACCGCCGCCAAAAAGCCCAAAACCCCGTCCAACGCCGGGATCAGCCTGCGCGTCACCTCCACGGAGAAAAAGCTGATCGAATACTACCGCCTGGCGGACAGCGACACCAAAAAGGCGGCCACCAAGGTATTAAAGGGCGAGAGCCCGGACCTGATCTCCACGCTGATCGGCACGTTGACGGGTTCTTCCGCTTCAGCTGCCTCGTCCTCTTCCGGCGGCTCCGTTGCGGATACGATCGGCGACGTGCTGGGCAGCCTGCTGGACGGGAAGTAGGCGCGCTGCCTTCCGTAAGTATCATAACAGGCATATTGTCCCTGTTTTTCACAGTATTTAAAATATAAATATCCCTCCGTTTCATCCGGCATCCATACCGGGCCTGTTTGCTTGCCGGAGCAGACTGCGCATAACACCGCGTATCTGTTATGCGGCGGGTGCTGCGGCCCCCTCGCGCGGAGGTTTGGCTGCCAGTTCCTTCCAACCCCAACCGCTATTAATTGCGTCGGAATTATTAAAATGCACAATATCTTGTGTATTTCGTGTTTTTTACGTTTCATTTCTCCCAATTTGGTGTATAATGTGTTACGAAGGTGTAACAAACGCAGTTTTAACGCCGACAGCGCTTGCAAAACGTTCCGCCAAACCCATCGCGGCGGGCGTCGGCCCCTCTTGACAACCTTCGCCCCATCCGATACCATGCCAAGGCGCGTTGGTGAAACCAGTGAAAGAGCGAGGCGATAGGGTGAGAATTGCGGGTCTGCAGAAATTAACGCTGCTGGATTATCCGGGCAAAGTAGCCGCCACCGTGTTTCTGGACGGGTGCAACTTTCGCTGTCCGTACTGCCACAACGCGTCGCTGGTATCCGGCAACGGCCGGGCGGCGGCCCTGCCGCAGGAAGAGTTTTTTGCCTTTCTGGAAAAGCGAAAAGGCCTGCTGGACGGGGTATGCGTATCCGGCGGCGAACCGCTGGCACAGGAAAACCTGGAACCTTTTTTTGCGCAGATCAAGGCTCTCGGATTTTCGGTCAAGCTGGACACCAACGGCAGTTACCCGCAAAAGCTGCGGTCGCTGGTGGAAAACAGCCTGGTGGACTATGTGGCGATGGATATCAAAAACGCCCCGGAACGCTACATGGAAACAGCCGGCACCACCTGGCCCATCGTGGCCCGGGTAAAGGAAAGCGCCGCCTATCTGCTGTCCGGCCCCGTTGCCTTTGAGTTTCGCACCACAGTGGCACGGTCGCTGCACACAGCGGAGGATATGGCCTCCATCGGCCGGTGGATAGCGGGCGCGCCGCGGTATTTTTTGCAAAATTATGTAGATTCACCCGATGTGCTCCGCCCCGGACTGCAGCCGGTGGATGCCGCCGGGATGGCGGCCCTGGCCAATGCCGTACGCCCGTTTGTGCCCTCTGTGGCCATCCGCGGCGAATAGCGAAAATGGAAATTTATTACTGTATATTGTATATTGTGCACCCATACGCACACAATATGTTGTAATTATACCTTGACAACCCAGGCAAATCAGATTAGAATAGCACTATTCTACAAGAGACAACCTATGAGTAGGATACACTACATACAGACGTTATCCCCAACGCTGTATTACGCTACGGTATAAAATTCAGGAGGGAACGAAGGATGTATAAGGTTATTAAAAGGGATGGCGCAGTCGCAGACTTCAACATGAGCAAAATAGTCAACGCGATCTCCAAAGCCTTCAACGCCCAGAACAAGCAGTATAACCCGGATGTAATCGATTTTCTCGCACTGAAGGTGACTGCGGATTTTCAGGACACCATTCATGATGATCTGGTCGGTGTGGAAGCCATCCAGGACAGCGTGGAGCGCGTGCTTGTGCAGGCAGGCTATGCCGATGTGGCAAAGGCCTACATTTTATACCGCAAGCAGCGCGAGAAGGTGCGCAACACCTCCTCCACCCTGCTGGATTACAAAAAGCTGGTGGACGGCTATGTAAAGATCGACGATTGGCGCGTGAAGGAAAACTCCACCGTTACCTATTCCGTAGGCGGGCTGATTTTGAGCAACTCGGGCGCGATTACCGCCAACTACTGGCTGTCCGAGGTGTATGACGAGGAAGTGGCCAACGCCCACCGCAACGCGGATATGCATATCCACGACCTGAGCATGCTCACGGGCTACTGCGCGGGCTGGTCGCTGAAACAGCTTATTATGGAGGGTCTTGGCGGCATCCCCGGCAAAATCACCTCCTCCCCCGCCAGCCATCTATCCACGCTGTGCAACCAGATGGTCAACTTTCTGGGCATCATGCAAAACGAGTGGGCCGGTGCGCAGGCCGTGTCTTCTTTTGATACCTATCTGGCGCCGTTTGTCAAGGTGGACGACCTGAGCTACAAAGAGGTCAAGCAGTGCCTGCAGTCCTTCATCTTCGGCGTGAACACCCCCAGCCGCTGGGGTACGCAGGCCCCGTTCACCAACGTGACGCTGGACTGGAGCGTGCCCAACGATCTGGCCGACCAGCGTGCCATCGTGGGCGGCCGCGAGGTGGACTTCTGCTACAAAGACTGCAAAAAAGAGATGGACATGATCAACAAGGCGTTCATCGACATCATGATCGAGGGCGACGCCAACGGCCGGGGCTTCCAGTACCCGATCCCTACCTATTCCATCACCAAAGACTTTGACTGGAGCGACACGGAAAACAACCGCATGCTCTTTGAAATGACCGCCAAATACGGCACGCCCTATTTTTCCAACTATATCAATTCGGATATGGAGCCCACCGACGTGCGCAGCATGTGCTGCCGACTGCGGCTGGACCTGCGCGAACTGCGCAAAAAGGGCGGCGGATTCTTTGGCAGCGGCGAGAGCACGGGCTCCGTGGGTGTGGTCACCATCAACCTGCCGCGCATCGCCTACCTGTCCAAAAACGAGCAGGAGTTCTACCAGCGGCTGGACAAGATGATGGATATCGCCGCCCGCTCGCTGGACACCAAGCGCACGGTCATCACGCGGCTGATGCGCGCGGGGCTGTATCCCTACACCAAGCGCTATCTGGGCACGTTTGAAAACCACTTTTCCACCATCGGCCTTGTGGGCATGAACGAAGCCGCCCTCAACGCAGACTGGATTGGGGAGGATATGACCGGCGCCCACGCGCAGGCCTTTGCCAAGAACGTGTTAAACCATATGCGCGACCGGCTGGTGCAGTATCAGGAGACCTACAACGCCCTGTTCAACCTGGAGGCGACGCCCGCCGAATCCACCACCTACCGCCTGGCCAAGCACGATAAGAAGCGCTATCCCGATATCATCACCGCGGCCGAGGAAAACAAGAGCCCCTACTACACCAACTCGTCCCACCTGCCGGTGGGCGCGACGGACGATATTTTTGAAGCGCTATCCGTGCAGGACGATCTGCAGGTGCTGTATACCTCCGGTACGGTATTCCACGCCTACCTGGGCGAGAAGCTGCCGGACTGGCGGGCCGCCGCCGCGCTGGTGCGCAAGATTGCTGAAAACTATAAGCTGCCCTATTACACCATTTCCCCCACCTATTCCGTCTGCAGCAAGGATGGCTATATCGGCGGCGAGCACAGTGTGTGCCCCGTCTGCGGAGACGATGCCGAGGTATACAGCCGCATCACCGGGTACTACCGTCCCGTGAAAAACTGGAACGACGGCAAGGCCCAGGAGTTTATCGACCGCAGGGAATATGTGATCGGCAAGGCCGGGTCGCACCCCGCCGCCGCGCAGGCGCAGCAACAAACGCAGCCCGCGGCCGAGCAGCCTTTGCAGGCGCAGGCCCCGGCGGCAGTTGCCGCCGAGCCGGAGCAGCTGCTGCTGTTCACCACGCCCACCTGCGCCAGCTGCGCCATGGTGAAAAAGATGCTGGCGAACGCCGGGATTGAGTATGAGCTGATGAACGCCGCCGACAACCAGGACCTTGTGGATTACTATGACGTGCGGCAGGCCCCGTCTCTGGTGGCGCTCACGGGCGATTCCGCGGTGAAGTTCGCAGGCCCCGCGGCGGTGATGGAGTATATCAAGACACACGCCCGCAACCATATCGCGTAACGCTGCGGAGCATGGCTCCGGCCATGCCGCCGTATGGATACCCAAAGGCCGTTCCCATTGCGGGAACGGCCTTTGGGTATTAAAAATGAAGGGTCCAGGGCTGAAAGTCCTGGTCAGGGTGCAGGGGTGAAACCCTTGCCGGGGATTGGGGTGGAACCCCAAAGGCTTGATATATAGGAAAATGCCAAAGCGAGCGAACAGCGCCGAAGGCGCTATGAGGCGAGCGGCGGTAACGACCCCAAGAGGTTCTTTGACAGGCTGAGGCCGTTCCCAATGTGGGAACGGCCTTTGGATATTAAAATGATGGGTCCAGGGCTGAAAGTCCTGGTCAGGGTGCAGGGGTGAAACCCTTGCCGGGGATTGGGGTGGAGCTCCCCAAAGTCTTGATATATAAGAAAATGCCAAAGCGAGCGAACAGCGCCGAAGGCGCTATGAGGCGAGCGGCGGTAACGACCCGAAAGGGTTTATGTCAAGCTGGGCCGTTCCTGCTTTGCGGGAGCGGCTTTTTGCTTATGCAGTTTACCCTTGCGGGTACGATGCTGGAATGGAAACCATCATGGAACGGGAAATTATATTACCCGGAACGAGGCTATTTATTCAGTAAGAAAGCCGGGTATTTTCGTCGTGACCATAAGAGAGTAACCGCATCTATAACTCCATTAGGGTACGGCAGAAAGACATTCACCATGGTGAAAAGACAAAAGCCAGCGCCCGCATGATATAATTTCGTTTCTACAGTATCGCGGCATACCCTCACGTAAGCGTATCCGGACAATGTTCAGCTGGAAAGACCGTCAGTACTTTTTCTTTTGGCGTTCGCGCGCGGCATCCTCCGCCAATGCCCGCTCGCAGTGTACCCGGTCCTGATGCTGCTCTACGCACAGGAGGATGAAGAAGAGTACGAGAACCGCCGCGAGGAGGTATCCCAGGATGGCCGCCAACCGATCCCACCCCAGCGCGGCACACCCGGCGGCCGCCAGCGCCAGCAGGGCGATCCCCTTGCACACCGCACAGCCCGGTACAAGCAGGTTGAGCTTGTGCGTATAGGGACCGGGCTTCAGCCTTTTTCGCATGCCTGCGCCATCCGGCTCATCACCGTGTCCAGCAGGGTGCGCGCGTCCGCGCCGTCCCCCAGCGTTTGCAGCGTGACGCACAGCCTGCCCCCGGCCGTAACCATGCCGAACAGCCGCCTGGCGTTTGGCACCATCGGGGGATAAAACGCAAGGCTCTCCAGATCGTCCTCCGCCAGCGGTGCCCGCATCAGATTGGTAACGGAACAGCTTTTGGGATGGCCGTCGTAGCCGAACATCCGGCTCAGCCTGCCCGCCGCTTTGTTTTGAAAACCATCGAACGCCGCGAAATAGGCGGCGTCGATCAGCGTTGGCGACAGCGCCCGCAAAAAGTGCAGCAGAAAGTTCAGCCGGGCCGGGTCCTCCGTTTTCCGTAGCATGCGGCGGCGGATATCCTGCGCCACCTCCCAGAACGCCGCGCGGCCCGGCGCGCAGCGGACGCTGACGCCCGTGGCCCAGTTCGCCATGCCGTCCAGCCCGCCGGGCCGGATGCTCACGGCAATCCCGGCGTCCATCGGCTCCCCGGTTGCAAACAGCACGGCGGCCAGCCACGCGGCGGTCAGCGTGGTGTGGTGCAGGCGGCAGGCGGCAAGCATCCGCTCCAGCTGCCGCGGCTCCGCCACGGTCTGCGCCATGGACAGGCTCCGTCCCGCCCAGTATGTATCCGTCATCCGCACACGGTCCTCGGGCGTGAAGCACCGTTTTGCTTTCTCCCATTGCCGGTTGAGGCCGCGCAGGCCCCACCACATCGGCGCGGACAGCTCACCGTCCAGGCTGCCCGGCGCGCACAGGCAAAACGGCTGCCGCTGCCAGACAAGGCCCGCGTCCCGCAGCGCGCTTTGTACGTCCCGGATGAAGAAAAGCAGCGCAGTGCCATCCCCCGCCATGTGGTGGAACGACAGCAGCCACACCGTGCGCCCGTCCGCCTGCCAGCAGTGGTGGCGCATCCACTCCCCCTGCTCCAGCGCAAACGGTGTGCGCATTTCCCGGCGCATCAGCGCCTCCGGCGTTTCCTCCGCGGCGGCCTCGCGCACGGTTACGAGGGGTGAAACGCAGGGCACAAAAAACGCCTCGCCGTTTAGCCGCTGCTCCACACGGCACCCCAGCACGGCCTGCCGGGCCCCCGCCCTTTGGATGGCCGATTGCAGGCGTTCCGCCGACACTATGGTCGCAAAGGTTACCCGCATCAGGATGGCCGCCGCGGGCGCGAACAGATACAGCCGTTCCTTATCAACCGAAGCGATGGATTCCGTCATTTTCCGGTTCCCTTCCATTATCTCCGTCATATTCCGGCTTCCTTTCCCGTGTCCTCCGCCGGGCGGGCCGCGCCGCCGCCCTGAAACAACGCATAGGCGCGCATCAGCATCGCCTTTTGTTCCTCCGGCGACCGGCGCAGCGTTTGAAACGCCGACATCATGATCATGCCATTGGCGTAGATCAGCAGGTTTTCGTCAAACGGCATCCGGCTGCCCGCGGGCAGGGCCTGCCCCAGCGCCGCGGGCCCCGAGGTGAAGATCAGCTGAAACAGCTTCTTCTCCTGCCCGGCAAACCGCACATAACCGATCAGCGTATCCAGCTCCTGTGGCAGGGCGGCATCCCGCTGACGGGCCACAAACGCCGTCAGCTCCTCGACGGCTTTGCGGATGACGGCGGTTTTCAGCCCCTCCATATCCCCAAACGATTGGTAGATCGGCTGTGTGGAGCAGCCCAGCGCCTTTGCCAGTCCCCGGGCGGTGATGGTTTCAAAGCCCTGGGTTCGTGCCAGGGCGAAGGCTTGGTTGAGGATTACGTCCTCGGTTAGCTGCTTTTTAGGGGGCATGGGAAGCGCTCCTTTGGGTTTTGTTTATAGGTAACGTTGTTATGTAACTATGTTATTATAAGTGTGAAAGGAATGGCTGTCAAGAATATTGACTAATTTCAGCAGTATTCTTTTAAGCCATAAAGGAACCCATTTACTAAGTGAAATAGGAACAAAGCAAAATTAGCATACATTTTCTGCTACTCTAAGTCCCTCTTCTCATATAAACCTGTTTCGAAGTCGAAGAATTCAATTTTTCTATGTAAGTATTCTAGAATAGTAAGCTCATTCTCAAACGAGTAGTTCGTTAAATCTTCAGGAAATACAGCATAGCAAAATATGTCGTTATCTTCTACCGGTATAATTTCCAAAACAGCATTTAACACAATAGAAAGACACATCTTTCCCTCCTTAAAAGTTATAACAGGTTTATTTATCTTACTCTCTCCTTTTCGATTCTCATAAAGTACATGGTTGGAAAACTCTAACTTTCCATTTTTTACTATTGGCATTACGCCAAAATTATCAAGAATCATATTTATTCTATAAGCAGTGGTTCCTTTATTGCGATTATTGCGATCAAAGAAATATTCTACTTTTTCACCATTTCTTTTGTTTAATCCAAAGATACCTTCAAACCATGAACTCTTCTTATATTTTAAACAAAGTAAATGTAAATATAACTGATGTGCGTTGATATTCTTATATTCGGACAGGAAATAATTATACATTATATTATATGCTGACAAAACACGATCAACATCACGCAAGGTCATATCATAGTACCCACAACAGAGGTTCATTTCTTCGGAAACGGCATCAACATACCGTTCTCCCTCTATATTTTCCACTATTGCTTTTATATATTTACTTTTATCAGCTTTTGGAATCGTTGTAATATAATCAAAAAAGCGCAATAGATACCCTGCGGAATCCATTCCCTCTCCATACGCTTTCTCCACAACTTTTTGAAGTTGCCCCATATCCACCGCATACATAAAAACAATATTTTCGTTCGTTAACAAATGTTTTGATACTTCCAGCGTTTGAATCGCAAAATCCGGCCGGCAACGATCCAGTTCATCAATAATTACGAGCATCTTTGAATCATTTCCATATTCATCTACCGCTTCGCTCAACGCATCGCAGAGCTCATCTATTGCCTTGCTATACTGCAAAAACTCCTTTTCATTATCGCTTGTGGACTTTGCTTTTTGAGAAGCATCCTGAATATCTATTCTCGTAAAATGATTTATAACGCCGTTTGACAAAGAGGCAATAAATTTTGCCGCTTTCATCATATTATTATATGATTCTCGATCCGCTAGATCATCTTGTTCGAACAACGATGACGCCAACGGCATAAGAGGTTCTTTAAAATAGTCATACTTCCAGGCATTGTAATACACAACGGTTAAAGGTTTGGGAATATTCGTTGTGGAGTATTTCGATTTAATTTCAGAGCACATCATTTTCAGCAGTGTTGTTTTTCCGCTGCCATAAGGAGCATTAACCGCGATTGTATAGCTCCCCTCTTCACTTTTCGCGTTTCGGGCAAGCTCAATCAGAAAGTCTGCATATTTATCACGACCCAGTTTATCATCCTTGAAGGTTATTGTGTGCTGATCACAATGTTTCATAGAGCCACCTCGTTTAATAGACGAATATTTATAGATACTTCTATTTGAACACTTATTGTACCTTCATAACACATCAATAAAGCATTATTTCCCTCTCAACCAACGTAAAACACTTCCGGCTCCCATCCCGGCAGGAAATCCCCATTCAAAACGGAAACAGTAGAAAGGAATCTTTTGTTTGGAGTTGTGATACATGGAAATTTTTCTGGATTGTCTCCCCTGCATTTTGCGGCAGGTGCTGGAAGCTTCCCGGATGGCGACGGACGACGAACAGGTGCAGCAGGCCGTGATGGACGAGGCCCTCGACGTGCTGAAGGGTTATGCGCACTACTGTAACTCCCCCGATATTACGCGGAAACTGCACCGCATTGTCAAGGTTCACACCGGCGCGGTTGATCCGTACCGGGAGGTGAAGCAGCGGGATCTGCAGACGGCGCTGCGGCTGTACCCCGCCCTGCGGGCGCAGGTGCTGGCGCGGGAGGATACCCTGTACTGGGGGCTGAAGGCCGCCGCCACGGGCAACGTGCTGGATTCCGCCATCTGCGCGGATTTTGATATCAGCCGCATCGACGCCGAGTTTGAAAAGCCCTTTGCCGTGTGCGATCTGCCCTTGTTGCGGGAAAAGCTGCAAACAGCCAAAACCCTGCTGGTAGTGGGCGACAACACCGGGGAATCGGTGTTTGACCGGCTGTTGCTGGAGCAGTTTCCGGGGCTCAGCATCACCTACGCGGTGCGCAACGCCCCCGTAATCAACGACGTTACCATGGAAGAAGCCATCGCCTCCGGTCTGGAGGGGTACGCGCGGCTAATCTCCTCCGGCAGCGATCTGCCCGGCACCATCGTGGCGGAATGCAGCCCCGAATTTCAGGAGATTTTCAACAGCGCGGATATCGTGATCAGCAAGGGGCAGGGCAACTTTGAAACGTTGTCGGACAGCAGCCGCGGTGTCTTTTACCTGCTCAAGGCCAAGTGCCCGGTCATCGCCGGCGTGCTGGGCGTTACGCTGAACGACTTCGTATTTGAATACCGCAAGGGCAGGCCGATCACCCGGCAGCGCCCTTTTCCGCAACAATAAAACGCCGCAGGCGCTGAACGGCACCCTGCCTGTTAACGGTATGATAGACCGAAAACAATCGGGTTCCCGTTCACAGCAGCCTGCGGCGGTTTGATTTGCCTGGAAACCGGCCGGGTATTTCAGGCCTCCGCCCGCCGGATCTGCACGGCGATATACGGCCGGGCGGGGAGATCAATTTGGAATTTTCCCTGAT
This sequence comes from Candidatus Limiplasma sp., assembly GCA_963664595.2. Classification (GTDB taxonomy): domain Bacteria; phylum Bacillota; class Clostridia; order Christensenellales; family Aristaeellaceae; genus CAXXOK01. Next base: position 620,081 of record CAXXOK010000011.1, read on the forward strand.
GAACGCCCTTCTCCTCCCGGGTCATGTTCCACGTATCCAGCACGGCGACCTCAAATTGCGTCGTATCATCCAAATAGAACACCCGGTAGGAGGGGCGCATGAAGCTGTAATAGAACAGGTAATAGCTGCCCTGATACCGCTCATCCTGAGGAATCGCGCACAGCTCGTCCCACCCGTGTTTGGGTTTTCTTTGCAGACCAAGGCCGGGGGTCTGGCTGAGCACCTCCGCCAGAAACGCAAAGCGCTTATGGCTTTCGCCGTGCAGTTCGCCGCCATGCGACCACCACAGCACATCGTGGTGCCCCAGCAGCGTTTCGCCGTGCCCCGGATAGCCGCCGCGCAGCGCGCCCTCCCAAAAACGGCGCAGCATTTCTTCGCCGGTGATATTGCCCCAGCCAAACGGCAGATTGCCCTCGTAGGCGATCTCATCCAGCACAACAGGCTTTTGATACTGCGTCCGCCATTGGTCGGTATACTCCGCGCCCTGGTACACCTCCGTGCGCTGCACAGAGCAATGGGTGATCCATGGGCGGGTATAATCGTAGCGCTTCACGCAGTTGTGAATGGAGCGCAAATGCCCATAGGGATCGCCGTCCGCGATGGTCATGCCGATCCGCTCCCAGTCCTCCACGGTTTTATGGTGCATCAGGTCGTACTCATTGGCCAGAGACCACCACACGTTGCGGTAGGCCGCAAGCCGGGCCAGCACATAGCGCAGGTAAAACGCGTCCTGCTCCTTCGTCATGCAGGAAAAGCCCCAGCGGTCGTAGGGATGGAACAGGATCAGGTCGGCCTCGATGCCCAGCTTTTGCAGCCGGGCGATGCAGGCTTCCAGCCGCCGGAAATGCGCGGGGTTGAAACGGGTAAAATCCCAGTCGTTCCCGGGCGCTTGCCCGTTATACTCGCTGAAGTTCTCCGGCGTAAGCACGGAGGAATCCATCGGCGTGCCCTCAAAGGGATACGACCAGGGCTCGCCGAGGTTGTAGTCGTAGTGCTTGGGGAACACGCAGAAGCGGATTTTGTTGAACGCGCTGTGGGAAAGCGTTTCAAGCGTCTGCTCCACGCACGCATCCGGCTGCAGCGTCCACACATAGCAGGTGGTGCCGATGGAGTAGTACGGCGTGCCGTCGGCATAGGCGAAATGGTAGGTGTCCCGCACGCGCACCGGTCCGTGATTGCCCGCCTCCGCCGGCAGCACTGTGAACCGGCCGGGGTAAGGCACCCCCAAATAACCGCAGCGCACCGTGAACGTGTACTCTCCGGGAAAGGACGGCATAAACCGCACGCGGTACACGCCGCCGCCGTCGTAAAAGCCTTCCACGGTCACCCGCTCGCCGGAGCCGAGAAAATCCCCGGCCATTGCTTCTTCAAACGGATTGCCGTCCGTTGGGCCCTCCAGCACGATCTCAAACACATCCCATTGCCGCACCGTATGCGGATATTCCATGTTCCAGCAACTCTCCATAGCCTGCCCTCCGTTTATGTGTTTTGCTTCTCTGCGCCTGGGTAAACGCTGAATAAAGCGCTTGTGCGATGCCACGTTAGGTTTTCGTCAGATTGGGTTTGCAGAACCCGAAGCTGTAGCGGCGCTGTGTCGAAGATTTCGGTAACCCGGACTGGCGGAAAGATACCGCGCCAGCGCCAAGGGATTTCATCAGTGTTTCCCTGGGTAAACGCTGAGTAAAGCACCTGTATAATAACGAATTGGATTTTTGTCAGATTGGGTTTTCTGAAACCGCAGTAGCAGCAGCGCTATGTCAGGGTTTCAGCAAGCCCAAGCTGGCGGAAATACAATCGCCAGTGTACAGGGGATTTCATCAGTGTTTCCCTAGCCTATCATGTTTGCGCGGCGCAGGCAACCGTTTCCGCGTTCCATCTTGAATTTATGCCGTTGTTTCGCTATGATGGGTTTTACAAGCACTGAAAAAGCCGAAATACACAGGGAGGGATACCGATGGAGTGGCAGGGCAAGGTTGCCGTGGTCACGGGCGGAGCGCAGGGCATCGGCAAGGCACTTTGCGAGGCGTTCCGGGCCCGCGGGGTGCGGGTGGCCTCGATCGACAGGCTGCCCCACGAGGGCTTTCAGGGCGATCTGGCGGATGAAAAAACGCTGGAGGCGTTTGCCGCGCAGGTAATAAAAACCTACGGCCAGATCGACTATCTCATCCACAACGCCATGCTCACCCACGGCGGGCTGGACCGCTGCGGATATCACGATTTTATGGAGGTGCTGCGCGTGGGCGTGGCCGCGCCGTATTACCTTACGCGGCTGTTGCTGCCCGCGTTCAACCCCGGCGGCGCGGTGGTAAACCTGTCCTCCACGCGCTATCTCATGAGCCAGCAAAACACCGAAAGCTACACCGCCGCCAAGGGCGGCATTACAGCGCTGACGCACGCCATGGCCGTAACCCTGTCGGGGCGCGTGCGTGTGAATGCCGTCGCCCCCGGCTGGATCGATACCCTGAACAGTTCCCTGACCGAAGCGGACATCCGCCAACACCCCGCACACCGCGTCGGCACGCCGGAGGATATCGTGCAGGCCGTTCTGTTTCTCTGCGGGGAGGAGAGCCGCTTCATCACCGGGCAGGTGCTTACGGTGGACGGCGGTATGACCAAGCGGATGATCTACACGGGCGACGAAGGCTGGGAATACCATCCGCGCTGACGGCGCCAACCGCATACCCCTTACAAAAAGACGTTTACACTTCCATGGGGCTGTGTATAAACTAATTGTACGCAAAAACCCGTACATCCCGTACATCCAGTAAAGGAGTGTTCGTCTATGGGACTTTATAATATCACCGTTCTGGACCGCAGCGAGAATCCGGTATCCCTGAAGGAATACCAGGGCAAGGTGCTGCTGATTGTCAACACCGCCACCCGGTGCGGCCACACGCCCCAGTACAACGGGCTGGAGGCGCTGTATGAAAAATACCACGATCAGGGGTTTGAGATACTGGATTTCCCCTGCAACCAGTTTGCCGGGCAGGCGCCCGGAACCAACGAAGAAATACACCAGTTCTGCACGCTGACCTTCGGCACCACCTTTCCGCAGTTTGCCAAGATCAACGTCAATGGCAAGGAGGCGTCTCCCCTGTTCACCTATCTAAAGGAACAGCAGAAGGGGGAAGGCTCCGGCCGCATCAAGTGGAACTTTACCAAATTCCTTGTGGACCGCGAGGGCAACGTAGTGAAGCGTTTTGAGCCCAAGGACGAGCCCGAGGCGCTGGAGGCCGATATCCGGGCGCTGCTGTAAGCGCAGTCGCCGGAACACGGCGGGTTTCAGGCTGAAAAAAGGGGTCCAGGGCTGATAGCCCTGGTCAGGGTGCAGGGGCGAAGCCCTTGCCGGGGATTGGGGCCCCAAAGCCTTGTATTACAAGCTATGATAAAAGCGAGCGAACAGCGCCAAAGGCGCTATAAAGCGAGCGGCGATAACAGTCTGAAGCGGTTGCAAAACAAGCCAACCCCCGCGCACCGGTAAAAACCGGTATGCGGGGGTTCGGCCATATACCGTTTCCCGTTCGTTTCGTATCCTCCGCGGTTACGGCGCGGGCTTGAGCGCGCTGACGCGGCGGTGCTTCTTTTCCTCGTACAGGTAGTGGTCCGCGTCGTTGACGATTTTGGAAATTTCCAGCCCCTGATGGCAGGTGAAATGCGCGATGCCCACGGACGCTTCCACATAGTACGGCAGCCCGGAAGTACGGTTGTAATCGTCGAAGGCTTTCTTGAGCCGGGACTTAAAAATGCCCGCGTACGCCGGGGACTCAATGAGGAACATGCCCACAAACTCATCGCCGCCGATGCGCGCCATCAAATCGTTGCTGCGCACAGTCTGCCGCAGGATATCGCTCACGGCTACCAGCGCCACGTCGCCCTGGGAATGGCCGAAGGTATCGTTGATCTCCTTCAGGTGATCCAGGTCCATAAATACACAGATCGCGTGCTTGCCGACATTTTCGCGGTTGAGGCGGATGGCGCGCTCAATAAACCCGCGGCGGTTGAGGATGGAGCACTGCTGGTCGTACTCGGTCAGGAAGTTCAGGATTTCGTTGCGCTCACGGATGTTTTCCAGCTCGTTGCCGACGATTTTTTCCTTTTGCTTGAGCTCCATAAAGTTGACCAGTATGCCCAGCTGCAGCCCGATAATATGCATCAGCGGGCTTTTGAGGATATCCATCTCGCACAGGAAAACACCGTATTGCACATCCCCCGAGAAAATGCTGAAGCACATCAGGTTCGTCGTGCCGCTGAGCTGCGGAAGCTCGCTGAGCGGATTATCCGCGTTGATCTCGGGCATTTGCGACATCGTATAGGCTTTGGCCTTGCCGTCGCTCAGGTAGGCTGCCAGCAGCAGCTTGTCGGGTATATGCAGATGGGAATCCAGCAACGGCCGGGGTTCTGGCAGAAGGCAGATATAGATACTGTCAAGGTGGATGCCGTGCAGCCTTTCCACCACGCTTAAAAATACGCTTTCATCCTCAATATCGTGGCCGACCAGATCGCGGATCAGCTCGGGGATAAACCAGGACTGGGCCCGGAACTCGTCCAGATTGCGCTCGGTAATCTGGTTTTTGTAGGAGAACAGAAATCCCTGAACAAAGACAATCAGATTGAACAATTTCTGTATTTCCATATAGACCATGCATTCCGCCGGAATCTGCAGAATGTAATCATTAAGCCGCTCCGCCAGAATAAAGGTTGCGCTCTGGTATTCCTCGCAGTAGGTTTGCAGCCAGTCGGCCAGGGCAACGCGGGTGGATATCTGGCACATGTCCTGCCCGCACAGCCATGCGAGATGTTCCGTCAGCCGGGTAACAGCCGCTTCGCACTTTCCGCGCTCACTGAACGGATGTGTGTTGATCAGGTCGGCCTTAATCCCCTTCATGATAGACCCGATATCCATGTCCCCGTTCTCGTGCAGGCAGGCAAACAGGTCGTGAACCGTATCCGGATAACACCCGCACGATCGCCGGATAAACAAATCCGTTTTCAGCTTGACCGGCTTTACGCGTTTTCCCTTCATCAGCGCGGTCGCCTGCTTTACGGCCATTTCGCCCATCTGATAGGTGTTTTGCGAGATCGTGGTCAGCGGCGGCACTAAAAAGCGGCTTGCGGAATAATTGTCAAACCCCGTAATGGCAATATCGACGCCTACCTTCAGCCCGCGCCTTGCGCATTCCCGGTAGCCGCCCTTGGCCATTTCATCGTTGCAGAAAGCAATGGCCTCCAGCCCCGGATTGCGGTCGAACAGCTCCGCCACCTGCCGGTCGGAGTACTCCGAATAATCCCCGTAGACAATCATTGCATCCGTTACGGGATTGCCGTGCTTTTCCATGGTTTGGCGGTACGCGTCCAGCCGGTCCCGGGTATCCGGGTGCTCCTTCAGGCCGCCGACAAAGCCGATTTTCCGGCAGCCGTGTACAAGGATCAAATGCTCAATACACTGGCTGAAGCTGGAATAATTGTCCACTGTGATACAGGAGGTATGCGGCGTTACGGTTTCGATGTTTTCCTGCAAAATCACATAGGGTTTCCCCTCAAAGCGTTTGAGGAACTGCTGATAGGTGTTTTCGCTTTCAAACCCGGACAGTGCGCCGCAGGAAAACACATAGGCATCCGCACCCGACAGCAGGGCGTAATCATAAATGCTGTTGTAATGGTAGCTGGTGTTCTGGGCGCTGCTGCGTTCCAGATGGGCGGCATGGCGAGGCATCCCCATCATGAGCAGGAGCCGGATCTCTTCCTTGGCGGCCGAATCGAAAATCCCCTTCATCAGCTCAGCGGAAAAATCGAAGCTCACATCGCCGATCATTATACAGATTGAATTTTGTGGTCTTGGGAATACTTTCGCCACGGCTTATCCTCTTTTCACAATCGTCGTCTACCTGTATCCGGAAGGCCCGGCGGCAGCATTTTGCCGAAACCCCGGTGCGTGCGGCGGGAACCGCGTATCAACAGACCTGAGAAACTGTATTGCTAGTGCGGCGGCAATCAGGAAAACATGGAGAAGATGCACTTTATTACAACGTAACAAAATCCATTACGTTTTGATGCATGGCTCCTTTCCTGTAAGGCCTTTATGTTCTACACGTTTTATTTAAGTCGTTATCATTGGATTGATTCTATCCATTTACGGTATTCGTATGAAACGATAAATTACAACGATTTGTATACATGTAACAATTGCCCGGCTGATATGCTACCATCATGTTTTTTTATTATAGCACATCACAAACCAAATGCATAGTCTGTGTGGTACATTTAACGAAATCGTTTTCAATATCAATCCGTTTCTGCTTTCACCGCTGCTTTTTTGGATAAACCGCAGGCCCGGCCGTTGAATCCTGACGGCCGGGCGCAAGCCCCCAGGCAAACGATGAGTAAAGCGCATGTGCGATGGTGAGTCAGCTTTTCGTCAGGTTGGGGCTGCGGAACCTGAAGTAGCAGCAGCGCTACGCCAAAGGTTTCGCAGCCTCAAGCTGGCGGAAAGAGAACGTGCCGGCGTACAGGGAATTTATTCAGCGTTTCCCTGGCGAAGATTAGTTTTTCCCATTGCTGTTTTGCTGGTTCTGTGTGGCCGGCGCGGTATCCTCCGCCGTGTCTTTCCCGTTATCAACCTTTCCATTGCCCTGCCCACTGCGGTATCCGTCGCCAAGGTTTAGCTGAACGCCCTCGTTTTCCGCGTTTTGGGTAAAGGCTTCCAGGTGGCTTTTGGATGCGTTCATCAGCGCCGTGAATGTGTTGATCACATCCTGGGGCAGGTTTTTCTGGGCGAGGAAGGCCTGGTACATAGCGATGTTCATTATCTCGGCCTGTACGCCGATTTCATACGTTTCCTGCAGGGTTTCCGGAAGTACCACATGGTCTGCCGCCGTGTTGTCCGGCGCGGCAATGCCATAAGCGTTAAACAGCGTCCGCAGCGATTCCTGATGGGTTACTTCGGCTCCCATGATATTGGTATAGGGATTGTCCACGCCGAAGGCCTCCTGAATGGCCATGTATTCGGCCTCGGCAAGATACTCGTCCTGCATGGCATAGGTCAGCATTTCGGCGAGGGTATAGCTGGTTCCCGTTTCAACGGAGGCGGAACCAAAGGCTTCTTCAGCCAGCGCAAGCACCGGCAGCACCGCCAGCGCGGCGGCGATCGCAACGGCTTTTACTAAGCGTTTCATATCATTACACTCCTTTTTGTCGGTATGCAGCTTTCTTTCCTGCTGCCAGTATACCATAAAACATTTATATGGCAAAACGATGTCGTTTTTCGCACACGATTTCAACACGATACCCGGCGCATGAATAACAAAACGGCTCCTCCCATTTTGCAACAGAAGGAGCCGTTTCCCGGCGGCATCAGAATGCCACGCGTTTTACAACGACCGTCATGGTGAATCAGGTTTCCGTCAGGTTGGATTCCTGTAACCCGGAAGGGAGGGCACAGCCCGGCCGTTCTCCCTCTCCGAAATTGCAGAGCCGCTAAACCTCGCCGCCCCGTAAACCCATCCTAAAATATTGATATGTTTTCAAAAACCGCCGCATACATACCCTTGCAGCTTTCACACCGGCAAAGCAGAACGAACGCCTACGCCGCCAGCAGCCGCCCCACCCATACCGCACCGATGCCCAGCAGCAGGCTGAGCCCGATATACAAAAGCCCCGCGCCGACGCGCTCGGAGCCAAAGAGCACGGTGCTTTCCAGCGCAAAGGTGGAAAACGTGGTAAACCCGCCGCACAGGCCGACACGCAAAAACGCCATCCATTCGGTATCCAGCGCGGGGTTTTTCAGGGTCAGCCCGGCCAGCAGCCCAATCAGGAACGCACCCGCGATGTTGATCAGCAGGGTGATCACGGGAAACCCGACCCGCTGCGACAGCGGAAGCAGCGAAAGCAAATAGCGCAGCACCGCCCCCAGAAACCCTCCCAGTCCAATCAGCAAGCATGCGCGCATCGATGGTTTCACTCCTTATGTCCGCCTATAAAAAATGCCGATACTCTTCCCAACAGAAGGCATCAGCAGGAAAGCGGTTCTGGCACAGGCCACGGGAGACCTTCATTCCCGTCCCCATTGTACCGCAAACCGGGCGAATGATCAATCCGGTTTATTCCGTCTCCTCTCCCCCTTCCGCATCCACCTCTTGCCTTTTATACCCCAAGCCCGGAGAGCTGCGCACGGATACGCCATGATCCACGAAATATCCGTCCGCAAAATCATCTTTATGATACTTCCGTTTGCACATCCCCCGCGTAAAGCTGAAGCTATGGGAGCTGAAAACACAGATCTCGATATAGTTTTTATCGTTGAGCATCAGGTAGTCGTGCAGAGTAGGCGTTTGCCCCTCCGGAAGATGAAACACCGATTCCGCCATTTTTTTCTGTGTGGTTTTATTCATGTGCAGGCGAAAAGCCCTTCCGCTTGTCTGCTCCTGCATCCCATCTTCTCTGCCCATCAGATAAGGATGGGCACCGCTGCCGACATTGACAATAAACAGTGTCGGCATATCCGGATACGCTTCCACTAGGCCGAACAGAAAAAGCCTGCCCTTCAGATTCAGCTCAAAGACATCCGACTTGCTTCTGTTTTCAATTTTGATCTTCGGGATCGGTTTTTCGTTATGATAAACGGACGGAACGCGGACAATAAATTCCGATATATCAATTTTCGGCGGAATTCCTCTTATGGTAAAAAGCCATACGGCAAACGAGGCCGCAAAGCCAAGAAAAAAGCTTAACAGCGACGGCAGCACAATCTCCATAGCGCTTCCCCTTATCCCGGACTTTCCCCTTTTTATAAACTCCGCCGATTTGCCGCCGCTATTTCAGATTATAGCACAGTACCGTGGCATCCACAGCGCAGCAGGGCGGAAAGAACAACAGACAGGTGACAACGAAGATGATGTATTTTTGTATCATGATGTGTTTCATCTTTACATTCCCCATGCGGTATGGTATCGTTGTGAAACAATTGTACCACAACTGTACCAATAGTACAATCCCTATCCTTCTCCCGGTTTGCCGGATATTCAACAGAGGATTGAGTTTTCGGCATAGCTTTGGTATGATACAGCTATACACAGATCGGCAATATGCAGTTGCACAGGAAAGGATCATGCTTTTGGCACGCCAGCACCCCCCCAATCAACCACCGGCCAAGCCCCCGGCGGATATGCCCGCGCCGCCGCAGCCACAACAAGCCACCGGGCAGCAGGGCGCGTCCGATGCTGCGTTCCCGCTTTCTGCCGCCATGGCGCTGAGCACCCGGGACGGAAAGCTGCTTTTTCTTGACCCTGCTGTTTTATCCCTGCTGGATATTACGCAGGAGAGCATCAGCGGTTGCACAGTGTTCGATCTGCTGGCCGATTCGCACGATCAGTACGCCATCCAGACCGAGCTGAAGGTACGCGGTACGGTGGAAGGCTTCCAGAGCGCCTTCAACCATGCCAATGGTCTGATTATTCCGGTATGCCTCAGCATACAGCCGATTACTCTGAACGGGAAAAAGTATCTGGTTATCCTGTTCAGCTTTGATAACCGCGCCGAGCGGCAGCAGCAGACCGAAAGCCGGTATCACCTGATCTTCAACAACGTGCCGGTGGGCATCGCCATCACCGACAGCGACGGGAATTTTTATGCGTTCAACCCCGCCTTTACCGAAATGATGGCATATCCGCCTCTGCAAATGCGCGAGCTCACCGCCTATGCCATGTATCAAAACGCCGACGACCGCCGCCGGTTGATCGCCCAGCTTTTCCGCGACAATACGGTGCGCAATTTTGAAACCACCTTTGTGCGCAAGGATGGAAAGCCGATCCAGGTGCTGCTCAATGCGGATGTCATTACCTTCGGCCATTTGAAAAACGCCCTGCTCGCCTCCATCCGCGATATCTCCTCGCAGAAAAGCATCGAAGCCAAGCTCATCAAGGAGCGCGATTTTTCCGAGGCCATTCTGAACACCTCGGATTCCCTGATCATGGTTTACAGCAAAGACGGCCGCATGATCAAGTTCAATAAAGCCTGCGAAAAGGCCACCGGCTACACGCTGGACGAGCTTCAGGAAACCCCGTTCTGGGAGCTGCTTGCCCCCGATGCCGAGCAGGCCGGAGAGCCTCTGCCCCAAATCGGCGACCCTCATTTCGAAAACAGCGAATGCTATTGGAAGGCAAAAAACGGCCGTATCCACCTGATCAAATGGGCGTCCACCGCGCTGGTAGATGAGGATGGACACGATTACATCGTCTCCACCGGCAGCGACATTACCGAAAGCAGAAAAGCACACGAAGCCGTGCGCGAAGCAAACCGTCAGCTGGAAAAATCGCTTCGGAACCTGGAGGAGCAAAACCAGGCCATCAGCCTGCTGGCCGATATGGAAGGCTATCTGCAGGGATGCCATACCGTGGAGGAAGCCTGTACCATCTGCGCGCAGTTTGTGCAAAGCATCTGCCCCGAAAGCAACGGGGCCGTGTACCTGATCGACGGCTCCCCGGACCCGTCACAGGCCCAGGCTCAGGAAGCCTGGGGAGATGAAAGCATTTCGCAGAAGCTGTTTACGCCCACCAGCTGCTGGTCGGTGCGGCGCGGCCGCCACAACCTGATCGACGCCAACCACCGCGGCCTTCCCTGCCCGCACATCCATGCCGTGCCCGGCGGGCAGTACCTGTGCATCCCGATGGAAGCCAACGGCGATCTGCTGGGCATCCTGCATATCAGCTATATTTCCGGCCCCGCCGCGGAAGATAACCCCGCCGCGCAGCCGCCATATTTCGAATCCCGGCTCCGGCTGCTGACCACCGCGGCGGAAACCGCCTCACTTTCGCTGGCCAACATCATGCTGCAGCAATCCCTGCGCCAACAGTCCATCCGCGATGTGCTCACCGGCATCTACAACCGCCGGTACATGGTGGAATCCCTGTTCCGCGAGCTGTCCCGCGCGCAGCGGGAACAGGCCCCGGTTTCGGTTCTGATGTTTGATATTGACCATTTCAAGGATTTCAACGATACCTACGGCCACGATGGCGGCGATACCCTGCTGCGCTATCTGGGCGAGTTCTTAAAGCAGAATACGCGCGGTGAGGATATCGTATGCCGCTACGGCGGGGAAGAGTTTGTGGTCGTGCTGCCCAACACCCGCCATCAGAGCGCCGTGGAAAAAGCAAATGAGCTGCGCATCGGCATCAGCCAGCTGCAGGTGCCGCACCTGGGCACGCAAATGCGCACCTGTACCATCTCCATCGGCGTTGCCACCTATCCCCAAAGCGGCCATACCGCGGATGAGCTGCTCAAAGCCGCCGACGACGCGCTGTACGCGGCCAAGCGCGGGGGGCGCAACCGGGTGGTATCCTGCCAGGAGATATAGAGCGCTTTTGTAAAGAAGTCCGCCGTTGATAATCCTATTGGTTGGAATACCCACATTGTATTGCAAAAGAGCCGCCGGACGTGATCACGTCCGGCGGCTCAGCATTATGGAATAAGATTATTCCTTCCCGTCCTGTTCCATTTTCTCCCCCAGTAACTCCTTCAGCTTCCGGGGAAAGGGCACCCCGGCAAGGTTCAGGTTCTCCATCAGGGAAAGACCCTCGTTGGCTACATAAAACCAGCATACAGCGTCGCGGAACAGCGCGTTGCCCTGGCCCAGCGCCCGGTCCAGCAGCGCGGCCACCAGCACCACCATCAGCATCAGCCCTTTGCGCACCAGCCCCATCGCCCCCACCTTGGAGGATAGGCCGCCGTATTCGGTTTTCGTGCTCTTGCCCATCCAGGCTACCAGCACGCCGCTTACATAATCCGCCACCATGCAGCCCAGCAGCACGGTAACCAGCCAGCTCCACCCGCCCAGCGCGCCCGCGACCGCCCCCAGAGCCGTCGCCGCGGCCTTGATCAGTTTATCCCATGAAAATTCCATCATTCCTTGCTCCTTTTCCGCTTTGGAGGTTCTCAGGCGTTCACCGCGGCGATGAGCGTTTGCCAGGTTTTCGGCCCCGCAACGCCGTCCGTTTCCAGCCCCTGCTGCTGCTGAAAACGGAGCAGGGCCTGCTCGGTATCCGGCCCGAAGCGCCCGTCCACATCCAGCGTGTTGCCCAGGCGGTTGAGGCCCGTTTGCAGCTCGCGCACGCCGTTGCCCATGCAGCCTTCCGCAAAGGTAAGGTTCCGGTAGCGCGGTTTCCACGTTTTCATAATCACCACAGCCGCGGGTTGTGCCGCCGTTGGCGCGCCCTGCGCCGTATCCCCGGCATCCGCGGCCGAATCCGCCGCGGTTTCCGTAACACCGTAGTCCACCCCGCTGATCAGGCCATATGAGTTGGGCCCGCCGTTTTTTATGGTTTCGTCGGCAAACAGCCGCGTAGTAACCATGAGGTTGGCGGCGCTGGCGTGGATGAGCATCTCATCCGATATTTTCAGGTACACATGCCAGCAGTTGCCCTCGCCGTCCCCCTGATACTTTGCGGGCTCGCCGCCATCACTGTCCACGATGAAAATCAGCGCGCCCAGCGGCACAGCGCCATGTCTTACCACGCAATCCTCAATCGTTCCCTTCTCGCTGAGCAGGTTGCGCCACATATCGTTTGTGCCCGCGTAGTCGGCTTCCATGCCCAGCTCCCGCAGCGTCCACTCCACCAGCCCCTGGCAATCCATGCCCTTGATCGTCTCCCCGCCCTGCGCATAGGGGATAGTGCCCATCAGCAGCAGGCTTTTCGCCTTTTCCGCAATCTGCGTTCCGGTAATCATGTTATTGGTTTCCTCCCGTAAGCGCCTCGGCCAGCTCGGTATATTCGGTCTCCGTGATCCGTCCCACGGCATAAAAAACGTCGAGCTTGTCCTGCAGCCCGACGGTGTTGCCCCGCGCAATCATGCGCTCCAGTATGGTATAAAGCACCTGTTACACCCCCATTTCCAGCAGTATGTTCTGGTATGTCAAGTCCACCACCGCGGCGTCCAGCTCCGCGATGGTCGCGTTGGCCTGCTCCAGCGGGGACAGCAGCCTTACCCCGTCCCTAAGGAACACCCCGTCCGCGTAGGCGTCGCCGATCCGTACCGGGATATCCCCGGTCAGCACGGCATTGGCAAACTCGTGCGCGTTTCCCTCGTAGATCACCGCGATGTTTACAACGGTTCCGTTTTCAATCAACGCGTAGTTCATGCTGTCCTCCTTATGCGGCCCGGTGGTTGCGGATCACCACAATCCCCGACCCGCCGTTGAAGATGCCGTTGGCGCTGCCGCCGCCCCCGTTGCCGGTATTGGCCGCGGCGTTGTTCCAGGCTTCAGATCCTGCACGGCCATATATATCGCCTTCTGTTCCCTGGAACTCGTACACACCTCGGTTGGTTCCGTCGATTTGTCCAAGATTAATATCCGATATTCCGCCTTCGCCGCCAACCGCAGTCGTGCTGAAAGCGGTCGTAATCCCGCCGGATGCCGCGGTATCGTTGGCGTTCGAAACAAAGCTTCCCGCGCCCCCCGCGCCGATCACAATGGGGTACGCCGCGTTGCGGACAATCCCCACGGAAGGCGCCAGCGCATGATGCCCGCCGCCGCCCTTTGCGCTCCAGCGGAATAACCCGTTCGTCCAGGTCTCGACGCTGGTCCCGCCCCCGCCGCCGACCAGAAAGGCATCAACCGTCCGGTTTTTATCGGTCAGGATAAGGGTGCCGCTTGTCAGGAATTTGATACGCCAGTCCCCGTCGCCGTCATCCAGCAGGGTATAGACGCCTGTATACGTAAACTCCGGGATCGGGTTGTACGGCCCGGCGGGAAACACACTCAGTATGCTCATGTCAGCCTCCTATGATCCGGACAAGGATCGGGATATCCACTGCCGGTTGAATGCCTTCGGCCGCAATGCTGATCGTGCCCGCCCCCTGCGAGGTCACATGCAGCAGCGCATTGACCGCGGCCAGGTATTGCGCGCTGGTCGCCGTGGCCGGAAGCCCGGCAACCGCCTTTTTGGCAGCCGTCATGCCCGTTATGGCCACGGCCTGCGTATACGGCGATTCCGCCCCGCTCCACGAGGCGGCTAGCAGTGTCGCCGCAACCTCAATCACCGCCGGGGCATAGTCCGTATCGGGCACCGCGTCCTCGGTATCGCCGCTGCCGTTGCCCTTCTGGATGGCCGTGCTTTCGCCAACCTTCTTCAGGGCGTCAATGTTTACGCGCGCCTGCGCCTGCGCCGCGGTTTCCAGCGTTTGCTCCGAAAAGCGGATCACATCGGCGACTTCTTCCGAAAGCTGATCCGCTATCATCTGCGCAACGGCCGACCGCCGCAGGCTTTCCGGCGCGATCATCCCGCACACGGCGTCATCCTCGCGTTCGTCGGTGATGTCCGTGGCCAGCACTTCCTCCGCACCCGCGCGGATCCCCACCTGCGCCAGCGAGACCTCGTAGATTTCCGCGTCCCGGGTCAGTTCCGGCGCTTCCGGCGTAGCCGCCGCCGTACCGATCAGCTTTACCAGGCCGATGGTACGCGCCGTAAAATCCAGCCGCAGCACAATGCGGTCGATGCGGCTGAGCTCCGCCTCCGTGGTGTGCGTAAACGCCCGGATGCCGCTGCCGTCATCGCGCAGCCTGTAATAGTACCCTTCAATCATCGCCGTGCCGTAGCCCACCAGCGTGCGCATGGTGGAGCCTTCCGCCGTCACCTGCAGGCAAGCGTCCAGCGCGGCCACGCCGTTGGAGGCCAGGGTGTGGAACGCCGTCGCCATGTCCGCTGAATCGTAGCTGCGCTCGTCCCCGGCCGTGCTGTTGAAAAAACCATACCGTTCCTGTGCCAATGCTATGCTTCCTCCTTTATCGTGCCGCCTGTTTCAGCTGGCCGAGCAGCGCACCCACCGTCACGGGCGCGTCGCCGAAGCTGGCCGCCAGCGAGCGTGCGCCGTTTTCGTAGGTTTCCGTAATCTCGGCAATGCGCACCGCGGCGCTGCCGAAACGCCCCGCGATGAGCACGGTATCGCCCACATCATAATCGCGCCCGTAGCGGCACGCGCCCGAATCGATCAGCGCGGCGCTGATTGTGGTTTTCACGTCCAGCTCGCCAAGCTTTATCCGGGCATACAGCGCCAGCAGCCCGGCATCCTCCAGGCTGCCCGCCTCCGCCCAGCTTTCGCGCCGGGCCATGCCCTGCGCGTCCCCGCCCGCGCAGAGGATAAACCGTTCCTCATCCTCGCCCGCGCCCCCGGCATACAATGTGGTCGCACTGCCGGAACGGATCTGTTTGTACGTCACATCGGCGGCGTTGCCGCTTTTTTCACTGATCAGGCACAGCGTTTCTCCCGTCGTGCGGTCCGTCCCCTGCCAGGCGGTAAAGATAAAACGCTTGTGCTCCACATCCGCCCGGATATCCCATCCCAGCCCCGTGCCCTCGCCGATGGACTGGAACAGCGTATCCAGCCGGTCAAACCGCGCCTGCCATGGCAGCACGGCGCCCCGGTCAAGGTTCTCCCCCTTCACAAGGCCGGGGATGGCGCGCCCGGCGTCCTCCGGGCTGATCAGGTTGTTGTCCGCGTAGTGCAGGTACGCCGCTTCCGCGCTGCCGGTAAACCGGTCCCATCCGAAATCCTGATAGGCCCGCGCCGCAGCCGCCAGCGGCGGTACGCAGACCCGGCGCTTGGCCAGCCCTTTCAGCATGCAGCCCTTCACCGTCAGCATACCGCGGGACAGCGTCTGCACATCCTCGATTATAAACACCCGCCGCTCATCCAGCAGCGCCACCACACCGGGCGCAAGCGCACCCGCCCCCGGCGCGCGGGGATCCATCGTCAGGCTGAAGCTCCCCGTGCCGAAGTAGCTGCGCGTCAGCTGCAGGCTTTCAAACTGGGCAAGCTCCCCGAGCTTTTCAAAGGCGAAATTCAGAAGTTGGAGCGTCATCATGGGCTACACCCCCTCGTACGCATTGCGCCACGTTACGCGGATCTCACTCTGCGCGCTCGCGCCCCCGGCCTCGTACTGCAGCTCGTTCAGCCCCGGGCGCAGTGTGAAATCCGCCAGCGGCGTGCCAAGGCTCAGCTTGCCAAACGCCCCGGTTTCCTTGCCGACCGCGTCGATGATCCGCGCGTCCAGCCGCGCCGGATCGGTATTCAAAATCAGGGTGTTACCCTCCGGCACCGCCGCGCTCAGGGCAATCTCCCGGCCTGTGGTGCGGTTGCGCAGCCGGGGAATCTCCCCCTTGCACCGGATGGTGATCTCCACGGGCACGCTCACCTGCCCCGCATTATCGGCGTCCCGGTAATAATCGCGGCGGCCGAAATCCACGGGCAGCCCAAACGGCAGCGAAAAGCCCTCGCCCGCGTTTTCAAACGCCACAGACGTAGGATTGACCGCGTACCAGTACGGGCTTTCACAGCGGAAGCTCAGCTTCACGTTGGGCTGGGTATCCAGCATGCGGACGCCCGCGTCCAGCCCGCCGTCCGGGATAGCCCAGGTCAGGTAGCGCCCGTTGTCGTTTTCGTAAATCAGCATCGCGCGCTGCGTGTCCTGCACGGCCTTATCCGGCGAGAGGATCTTCAAAAGCTCCATGCGCAGCCGGTACAGCTCCGCGCGTGAATCTGCCATGATGTGCAGCGTGAGTGTGAGCATGCGCCGCTGGCGGCGGCAGCCCACCGCCGTTTCCCCCCTGCTGATACGCGCCCCGGATGCTATCCATTTCCAGCTCCGGCAGCCCCAGCCCCCCGAGCCTCGCCAGCACATACGGCGCCCCGCAAAACACAGCCTGCTCATTGTTCAGGTTAATGTACGTCAGCTTCTGCATAGTTCCTCACTTTTGTCGATGCTTGCATTTCCATCCTCAGAGGTTCTCCCTTTGAAAGATACTCTTTATTCAGCGTCTCCCAAGCCACCTACGCCTCCAGCAATTGTGCCGCCAGCGCTTCGTTAGCCTGCCGTATGCGGTAGGCCGTGTCGGCGGGCGATTCCACCGGGGTATTGAAGGTGTTCTGCTGGGTGATGGTCACCCCTGCGGCCGCGGTACCGGCATGCCCGGTATAAAAGCTTTCGGCGGCGCTCTGCATGGCGGTGTTCAGGCTTTCCTGCACCGCCGCAATCATGCCGTTCAGGGTGTCCGTCCAGCCTTCCACACTGCCTACCTTTTCCAGAAACCCATTCAGCAGCTGTTCGCCCAGGGTTTGCCCGGCGGCGTTGTAATCGGGCGCGTAGGCGGCGATCAGCGAAAGCAGCTCCTCCTGTGTGCCCGTCATGAGCTCCTTTTCAGCCTCGGCTTCCAGGGCGGCGGTTTCCAGCCGCCGGGCATACGCCTCGCGGATTGCGCCCGCCTGCGTGTCCAGCGCATCCAGCTCCGCCTGTGCGCGCTCGTTCACGGCGGCAAGCTGCGCTTCCAGCGCGGTTTTCTCCTCCTCGCGCGCCGTTTTGGCAAGCCACGCCTCGTATTCCTCCTGCGCAGCAGCAAGCTGCCGGGTGATCTGCCCGCGGTTGAAATCATCCTGCTCATAAGCAAGCGCCTGTTTCAGCTTTTCAATGTTGCGGACATAGCCCTCTTCCGTGGCGGTCCGGTTTTCCGCTTCGGCGAGCGCGTCCAGCGCGTCAATTTGCGCCTGTATCGCGCCGGTGCCGGTTTTCTGCCAGGCTTCCCAGGCCTCGCGGCTTTCCGCCAGCAAGGCGAGCTCCGCGTCGCGCATGGTTTCGTATCGGGTCTGCAGCGCGGAGATGATTCCGCCCAGCAGGCTGTCCAGGCTCTGGGCGTCACGCGCGGCGATTTGCGCCTGCACCGCCAGCAGCCGCTTTTCCAAATCCAGCGCTTCCCTGGTGTTCAGGCTGTACAGCTCCATGCTGCCGCGAAGCGCCAGCAGGTATTCCAGCTCCTGCTCATAGGTGGCGCGGGACAGCGATTTCAGCGTTTCCAGCTGGGCAATGGCGTTCTGGTAATTATCCTGCGCCTGCGCCAGCGCCGCGGCGGTCGTCCGGCTGCCGCTTAAATCGGTCAGCAGCTGATTGGCGGTACGCCGCAGCGCGGCCAGCTTCTCCTCCGCCTGCGCGGTGTTCAGCGTCACGCGGAGCGGCTTTGCGCCCATCAGCGCGGCAATCTTCTGCGATACCGTATCCAGCTGGCTGATCGCCTGCTCCGCCGATGCCGAGATCAGGATGGAAATCTGTTCAACCGTCAATCGTTTCGCCTCCCGTACCAAAGAAAGTCATAGGGTCCGCAGCCTGCGCCCGGTCCTCCGCCGCGCCGCCGTGCAGCTCCGTCCACGCGTGCAGGATGTGCGGCAGCTCCGCCGGGTAATAGTCCTCCATCAGCTCGCGCTTGGAGATGCCCAGGCCCAGGCACGCGGCGATCAGCCTTTGCAGCCAGGTTTCAGCGCTGCGGCGAACCGGCTGATCTTTTGCTTTACGCGGCCCGCCGCCAAGAGAAAATTTTCTGTGCCGTTCAGCGTAAGCCACGCGTCGAGGATCTCCATCAGCCCGTCCGCGCCGATTGCCTCGTCGCCCAGCAGCCGTTCCTGCGGGATATCCGTCAGCGCGGCGATCAACGCCACGGCCTGTGCCGGCACCACCGCCAGCGCCTTTACGGCAAGGTCGATCAGCGCCGCGCGGTCCAGCGCTTTAAGCGCCTCCAGCATGCCCGTCAGATCGCCGTCCGGCGTCAGTTTTTCCGCCGTCTCCCGCGGAAAGGTTTCCAAAAGCCGGATCGCCTGCAGGTACTTGCCCAGCGGCATCCGCCGTATCTCACACCCGCGCACGGTCACGCTCCGCGGCAGGGATAAATCGATTGAGTCCTTCATAGCTTCTCGCTCCCATCACAAGCTTCCATACCCATCACGATACGCAGCGTATCGTGATGGGTATGGAAACCAAATCTCCTCCGGAAGATGCCGGAGAGCCGCGGCTCTCTGATGATATTGGGTAAACTGGCTTTCCCAGCCAATCGGTGTGGCTACCTCACCTCGGCCGCCGTCAGAAACGCGGTGCACGCGTCGGCGTTGGATCCGTCCTCCTTGAGCTGCATCACGGCCCAGGGTTTGAGGGAGGCAAGCTGCGGCTTTTTGAACACCCCGGACAGGATTACCTCGCACACCGAGGCGTTGGCCTGTTTGGAAGCGAAGTTGTCAAACTTCACCCCGGTCAGCTCAAACACGCGGTAGTTGAAGTAAAACGGCAGCCCGCTCACAGTGTCCGCCACACAGCGCAGAGCGAAAACCTTGCCGGATATCGAGAAGTTGGCCTCCAGCGTTTCGGTTTCGGCGTCATACACGCCCAGCCCCAGCGTTTCCAGGCGGCTGAGCGGCACCTCGGCCATGCGCAGCTCCACATCCTCGCCGCTCACACTGCGCAGCTGCGCGTACAGATCATCGTCGTAATACAGATCAGTTTTCTGTTCCTTTACGGACCGGCTCATCTGTCCGGCATAGGTCAGCGCCGCTCCGGCCCCTGTTTCGTAGGCGGTCAGGGAATCGGTCAGGATCGGCGCAAGCGCCACCCCCCTGAACCCGATAATGGCTCGTTTTGCACTCATGGATGGTATCCTCCCTACAATAGTTTTTCAAACGTCAGCTTCAGCTGCGCGGTTTCGCCGTCCGCCTCCGCCACGCGCTCCAGCGTGTACCCCAGCGCCTCCAGCGCGGGCACGGCGGCCTGCCGCAGCACATCGCACGCGCCCATCGTGGCGGCGAAAATCCGCACACTATACCGCTGCCGCGTAAGATACGCGGCGTTGTCGCGGGTATCGGCCGTGCTTTCTTCCTCCAGCCCCACGGCGATGCACGGCAGTGCGGCGGCTTGCCTGGGCCAGCCGCGCGTCACCCCGGCCACGCCGGGGATCTGCGCCAGCGCGGCGGCCATATTGCTTGCTTCGTTCATCGGTTTTCTCCTGTTGCGTCCTGCACAACCCGTTTCAGGTGCTCGGTCACTGCGCTTGCCCGCGCGCGCAGCGCGGGCGCAAGGTACGGCTGCGGCGGGGTTCCCGGCGTGCCCAGCTCCACGGCGGCCGCATACGGCAGCACGGAACCCACCGTGGCCTCCGTTTGCGCGCCCCGTACCAGCACCTGTGCGCGCAGACTTTCCCGCAGCGCGCCCGTTTTCATGGGGCAGCGGCGCTTCGCCTCGGCTTGCAGAAGCTCCGCTTCCGCCGTAATGGCGGCGGCCGTGCCGTTTGTAATCGCGTCGGCAAGCTCTTCCAGCTGCCGCACGGCCGCCGCCGCCCCCTGTACGCGGATCATCCGCGCAGCTCCGGGGGAATCAGGGCAAGCGTGAATTCGCTGTGGCTTTCATACCGCCGGGGCGGCTCCGCAATGCGGTAGTCGCACGGCTCATCCGCTGCTGTGTCCACGCACACGCCCATGCCCTGCACCAAGGTTTCGCCGCCGTCGTACAGCATCAGTACCCGCGCCTCCCGCGCTTCGCCGTACACGGCGGCCGAGGCTTTCCCCGTACCCGGCAGGATCGCCGCGCGCACGGCAAACGCCCGCGCACCGTCAAACCGGTACAGCCTGTCGTTCTCCTGATATATAACCGAAGCCGCTTCCGGCTTCACGGTCACAGTTTGTTTGTGTTTTTCCAAAAGCCGCATGCCTAGCCCACCTTTGCGATGCGCAGGCTGTCCAACTGCGCCTTGATCATGGCTGGCAGGCTGTCCACATGGATGGATACGCTGCCCTCGGCATGCGCCGACTGCCCTTCCATCCCCAACCGGTTATAGCTGGCGGCGGCTAGCTCCACAAGCACGCCCGCCGCTTCCTCCGGCAAGGATAAACGCCCCGTATATCCCTGCGCAAACGCCGAAGCGTCGGTAATCAAATCCTCCAGCAGCGCGTCCTGCTGCGTATCCTCAAGGCGCAGCCTGCGCCTGAGCTTGTCTAAAACCTCTGCCATAGCCTGTTCCTTTCAGGGAAAGGGCGGTGGGGCTTCCAACCCACCGCCCCTTTGGTTACGATGCGGCGTAGTGCAGGTAAATGCCCGCCACCTTGTTGTCGTACACATCGGCGATCGCCACATGGCGGTAGCCAAACTTGTAGCCGTCGGTGGACTGGTTGATGTCGGGCAGGATCACCTTGGGCGCGATATGCTTGGAGAACTGGATCACGGCGTCGCGGTGGATGACCATAAAGTTGATATCCTTGCCCGTATCAGCCTTGGCGTAGCCCCCGGCCTCCTCGCCGGTGGTGGTGCCGTCCAGCTGGCTGATGGCGGTGTAGAAGCGCGTCTGCGGCACCAGCACCTTGCCCTGGAAGCGGTCCATCACCTGACGGCTCTTGGTGGTATCCAGATCGGCGATCATCCCGTCCAGCGTGGGGGTGATAAACAGGTAGCGGTCCTCGTAGGGCACCTCGCTCTCGTCCAGCGCCGTCACGGCGTTGCGCAGCGCGGTGATTACGCCCGCGCCGGTGGTCAGCGCCGCTCCGGCGGTGATCCCGCCGATGCCGGAGGTCGCGGCGTATCTGGCAAAACGGAAGGCATCCAGCTCCGGCACCACCTTGGTGCGGATCAGCTCGCCCGCCAGCCGCCCGTAGGCGATGCCCGCGGTTTCCAGATCATCCATGCTGTCCACGGTAAACATGCGGCCGCGGTCGAAATTGCACTTCACGGTCTCGTTGGTCAATGTCACGTTGCCGGATACATAGCCGCTGGCACGGTCGTAGTTGGCCAACCCCTGCACGCTCATCTTGGGGATGATCAGCTCATTGGCGTTGGCGCCCTGGCGCACCATATCGTCGTTGCCGTCCAGCACGGCGGTCAGGCTGGCGATCTTGTACACCTCGTCCAGCGTGTTGGAAAGGGTTTGTTTGAAAAGTGTGATCGAATTTGCCATGTTCTTCTTCCTTTCACTTGTTGCGGGTCCGTTTTTCAGGTGTCGGCCGGGATGGGATGATACAGCATATGCAATGAGGAACGAGCATAGAACAATGTCGGTTCATTCGCTGCACAAACTCTTACTGCTCATGAATTGAGTGCAGCGGCGTCGGTTTGATCGCCATAACGGCAGTCAATCGCACCCGGCCCAATTCCAGCAAAAGATTGCCGTCCGGCAATCCTTCCGCCAGTCTCGTTCCTCGTTCCTCATTCGTCACTGTTCCGTGTTACTGTATCCCAACCGCCCGCTTCAGCCTGTCCTCAAAGCCCGCGGCGGTGCTCGTGGCGGCGGCGGGGGCCATGCCCTTCATCCGTTCCTCGATGCCCTGCTGCAGCGCGGCGCGGAAGGCTTGCTCCAGCTGCCCGATGGCCGCCTGCATGCTCGGGATGTCGGTGTACTCCAGCGTGTCGGCCAGCCCGGCGGGCAGACCCTTTTCCTGTAACAGCTGCACGGCCCCGGCGTGGATTTCCCGGCGCTTCAGCGCCTCCTCGCGCGCAGTGAGCGCGGTCTCCCGCTCGGTCATCTGGTGCTCGGCGCGCTGCTCGGCGGTCATCTGCGCCAGCGCCTCGCCCTCCTGCCGGGCCTGGGCCACGGCGGTTTCCGCCTTTTTACGTTCGGAGGCGATGGTCTGGCTCACAATGCGGTTGATATCATCCTGCATGAAGGCTTTTTCGCTCTTTTCAGCGGGTTCGGTCGTTTCCGTCGTTTCGGCCTGCGTTTCGCCGCCGTCCTCCGGCAGCTCTTCCCTGCGTTTCTTCCAATCCGTGTTCATGGTTTTTCCTCCCGTTTAACGCCCGTCGGCTATTCCCCCGCCACGCGGGTGGTATGTAAAAAGCGCCTGTCCGTCCGGTGGCGCTTTTACATGCTTGCTGTTTCGTAAGACAACTCGTTTGTCTGCTGTGGAGCGTGAAATGAGGAATGGCGGAAAGACTACGCCGCGATCTTTGATTTTCTGTTGCGATTGTAATATTTAAACCCATCCGGTAGCGCAGCAACCGCACCACCATTCCTACTTCTTCTTGCCTGCTTCTTCATTACCCCTCGTCCTTGCCCCCGTCACGTCCCTGGCGTCCTCAAGAAACGGCACCTGCGACAGCAAAATCTCGTCGGGCACAATCCCCCGGTACGCCTGAACGGTTTTGGCGATTTCCAGATCGTTCACCGGCAGGGAGCGCTTGAATGTGATCACCACCTGATCCACATCAAGCTCCGCCGCGCCCTGCACGCACAGGAAATGCGCCATCAGCCGCAGCCGGGTGCGCAGCGCCTCCCGGAACCACCGCTCCTTGATCTTGGTTCGCTGTTCAAACCCCAGCAGCTTAAACCGCATCGCCACGCCGGACAGATCCCCCGAAAATTTATCGTCGGTCAGGTCGGGCACAAAGCTCAGCTTGTGGATATCGTCGGCCAGGCTCCTGCGCAGCAGCTCGCTGCCGCTTTCAGGGTCCGGCTTGGTGATGAAGCCCGCGTCCGCCCCGTCTCCCGGCAGAAACAGCGTGCGTGTGTGCCGCAGCCGCTGGCTGGCTTCCATCGCCGCCAGCTCCGGCGCTTCCTCGGCCAGAAGGTCCGTCTCGGTGTCCTCCGTCCCCAGCGCGCCCACGCCCTTGAGCACCATAATGGCGTCGGTAAACTGCTGTTTGTCGTTGATGCGGTCGGACTGCAGTGCGTCATAGGCGTCAATCAGCGGCAGCACGCACTCAAAGTCCCCGGTCTCGGAGGCGTTGTTCCAATACTCGGTCATCGGCACCCCGCCAAAATAGTGCGCCGCGCGCGTGGTTTCCACAGGCGCCTCGCTGCCGCGCCGCTCCATGCGCACCACCAGCGTGTCAGTGCACACGGTTACGCGCTCCCGAATTTTTTTCAGATGCCTGTCCAGCACGTCGCTCACTTCAATGCCCAGCAGCGGCCGGTGCTCCACCGTATCATCGTACACCACAAAGGCATGGCGCGGGTCGGCCTGCGCCACGCGCGGCTTGGCCTGTTCGTCGGCATAGCACAGCTCCACCGCCTTGCCGTACACGGCGGCGTCCACGGCCAGCTCCGCGTCAAGGGATTGCGTATCGCACCGCCGCAGCACGGACGCAAGCTGTTCAAACCCCGCCGGCCGGTCCTTCAGCGTATACTGCACCGGCGACCCCACCAGGTATCCCGCCGCAATCGCGGTGATGTACCCCGGCAGCGCGTGCGCCAGCCGGTTGTTGGGCAGCCCCGATAGCCGCACCCGCCGCAGGATATCGTGATCCCCGTCATAATACCGTTTCAGCACGTCCAGCCGCGTCTCGCGCTGCCTGCGGTGCTCGTTTAAAAGCGCCAGCAGCAGATCGGATGGCGGCAGCCCGTCCGCCAGCAGCAGCGTCCTGTCAATTGTAATCATAACAACCCCCCACTTTGGTTACTGTGAAATGGGCAACGCAAGCGTGCGTGCGCCCATTCCTCATTCGTCATACTACCTTGGCACCAATGCCTTGCGTTGGTCGCTCACGCTTTCCAGCGCGTAGCGCGCGGCGTCGATCAGATGGTTATTGCGGTCCGGGTAGCGGGGCAGCGTCGCGCCGTCCCTGTCGCGCTCGTATTCATAGGTGGAAAACTCCTCGGCGGCGCGCGGCGCGCGCTCCGGGTCGATGATGATCTGTACGCGGCTTTGCAGCCACTTCATGCCGTGGGCCACGCTGTCCGGTCCCTTTTTTGCGGCCACCACGCGCACGCCCCGGCTGCGCAGTTCCGCGATGGAGCGCGGCTCCGCGCTGTCGCAGGTGATCACGTCGTCGCGGGCGCGCGCCTTCACAGCGCGGGCCAGGTCGTCGGCCAGCTGCTTGCGCGCCACGTATTCCTCCGTGATAAACAGCGTGCGCCGCCGCCCGTCATAGGCGCAGCGCACAAACGCGTCCGGATCGGACGCAAAGCCGAAGTCCAGCCCCGCGTAGATGCGCAGCCCCTGCCATTCCTCCGGGCTCACCCTGCGCAGGGTAAGGTTGTCAAACACCTGCGCGCCTGTGCCCGTAACCTCGCCCAGGTACATATGCCGGTACTGCCGCTCGTTGCTTTTTTCCAGCGCCTCGGCTTCCTGTAAAAAAGCATCCCCCAGCCACGCTTTGGGGATGCTCCGGTAATCGCTTGCGTGGCTGATCCGTCCCTTTCTGGGTTTCCGGGCCTCCTCGTTCACCCAGTTGTTCTGGGACATCGGCGGGTTGTAGCTGTAAAAGGTCAGCGTTTGCTGCTCCGCTCCGCGCAGGATGGAAGCCTTGATGGTGCGGATATCCTGCATCCCCGCGAACTCCGTCAGCTCCTCAAACCACAGGTATTTGAAGTATCCGTTTTGCAGCTTCACGCCCTTGGATTTTTCCGGCCGGTCCGCCCCGCGAAACAGGATGCGCTGCCCCGTGGGGATGTACTCAATCTCCAGCGGTGACAGCTTCATGCGGAACCAGTCCGCCACGCCCAACAGCTCGATGGCCCATTTCAGCTGCGCGTATACCGATTCCCGCAGCGTTTCCGCCACCTTGCGGTATACGATGGCGTTGGCCTCGGGCTCGTCCATCAGCCCGCAGATGATATACAGCGACACGAAACTGGATTTGCCCGATCCGCGTCCGCCGTACAGCCACAGCTCGTCGCAGCGGCCTTCGCGCGCCGCGCGCCATAGCGGAAAAAATCCAGGCGCGATCAGCGCGGAAAGCCGGATGTCGGTTTTCATTTCAGCTCCCCTTCCCTTCGTCTTTTCCCTTGGGGATGTCGTCAATAATGCGCGGTGCCTGCACGGGCGGCATGCCGTTGTCCAGCGCGCCGTAGCGCTTGGCCAGCAGCTCTGCGGCGCGCAGCTTGTCGCGCGGGGTGATGCGTTCGTCCTCGCCCTCCGTTCCGCGCAGCACCGAGGTCAGGCACTCCAGCACCTCATCCTCGCCCGCGATCTGCGCGTTGGCCGTCCGTTTTTTTCTGCCCGCGGTCATCGCACCCCTCCTCATACGCCTTGATGGTACGAGTATAGGGTCTTTTCCGGTGCAATGGCGTGCGGATAGCTCTCCGCCGTTTGGCGGATGATGGGTCGTTTTTACTTTTTTCATGGCAATATATCGGGATTTTTGGCATTATATCGGGTTTTTTCGGGATTTATCCGCATTTTTCCGGCGTTTATTTACACCTTGGACATAATTCGTTTACATTTTAGGCAATACTTAGCCACTTTCATCCGTCATACTATAGGTGAGGTGATAACAATGGCGAAAATACTTATCTATGGCAATGACAAGCATGTTACAGAAAAGCTATATCGTATCTTAACCAAAAACGGCCATGAAGTGCAGCGCCTGGCTCCCTCAGACGGCGTTCCCACGCAGCAGACCCGCGATACACTGGTTGTGTTGGACGCGCGCCTGAAATGGCCGGAGTGCCGGACACTGTTTCAGAAAATTCAGGGGATGGAATATCCCGTCCTGTTTCTGACCGCCGATCAGGAGACTGTGTCCCATCTGCGGGCACTGTACCGCGGACGCTCGGATGTACTGGTTCTCCCCTTCTCGCCCAAATCCGCAGAGCTGGCCGTGGAAAACCTTTTGCAGCACAACCAGCAGCTTTCGCCGCTGACCGTGGATGAAGATGCCCGCGTGGCGATGCTGGGCGACGAACGTGTGGAGCTGACCGCCCAGGAGCTTGCTCTCCTGCTGACCCTGATGGAAAATCCCGATCTGCCCGTAAGCCGCGAGCATCTGCTGCGCCAGGCCTGGGGCTACCAAAGCATGGGGGAAACCCGCACGGTGGATGTGCATGTGCAGCGGCTGCGCCGCAAGCTGGGTGTAAACCGGATCGAAACCGTATACCGCTGCGGCTACCGTCTCAAAACCGCGTGACCGGGTTTGACTCCCCTTCTCAACCCGTTTGGGCCGCTCCCGCCGGGCGGATGGCCGGGTAACAGGGCTGCCGGGCAAAACCAACCGGCGCCCGCCGCATGGCCTTTCGCCGTCAGGGTAACCGCTCCGCCGGAATCTCCGGCGCAGGTCCCCGGCGCGGATGCCTGAACAATGGATTACATAGAAAAAATATAGACCGCCACCTTGTGATGTGACGACATCACGGGGTGGCGGTCGCAATTATGCGGCCTGACGGCCTTTCCCGCAAGCGGCGCAGCCGCTTGCGGGAAGTTGCACCGCTGCCTTGTTCGCTTCGCTCACGGCCAGGCATCGGTGTAAGGAATGCTTGCATCGCAACCGCCCGCCCAACCGGCAAAGCCGGTCGATACGATTGCCCTCAGAGGGCTTCGGCTCTCCGATCCCTCAGATTTTACAAAGCAAAGACTGTACGCTTACGGTCGCTTTTGGCAGCCGTACCGCCATGTTCCCGCTCGCTTTTCTTGTCGCAGGGCTCCTTGTCGGTCGCATTGCTCTGTAAAAGCTCCCAACTTCAGTTCGCTTCGCACTTCGTGCAAGTGATCCGTCCGTTTTTATTTTCGCGCGCTGCACTCCCGTTTGCGCACTTTGCAAAACGTCTCGTGTTCGGGCCGCTCGCGGCTGCGCCGCGGTACCCACCGGGCACCCGCCTCTCTCAAACGCCACTGGGCACGCGCTCGCTTGCGTTGCCCATTCCTAATTTCTCATTAAATAAAGTTCGTTCTCTCCCTTGGCGTTTCCGGCGCGGGGAAACACAAGTCGTTGTCCCGGCCCAGCGCGATGCACTTCAGCATCCACGCCATGTTATGGCCCAGGTTGCGCAGCACCTGCAGGCCTTCCAGGTCCTGCTGCGCGTCCTCGGCGTTCGCGCCGTGCAGCATCGGCCAGTAGGTAGAGGCAACGATCGGCATCCCCTTGATGAGCGGGTATTTCAACAGCGTGTCCAGCGTCGCCGTGGTTCCGGCGCGCCGCGCCGCGCAAACGCAGGCCGCGGGCTTGCCCGCAAACACCAGTCCGCCCGCGTAGAACATCCGGTCCAAAAACGCCATCAGCGTGCCGTTGGGCGAGGCAAAGTATACCGGCGAGCCGATGATCAGCCCGTCGGCCATCGCCATCTTGTCGATGGTCTCGTTCACCGCATCGTCAAAGGCCATGCAGTGCGGGCTTGTGGCGCACTTGCCGCAGCCGGTGCACCCGTGCACCGTCAGGTGTCCAACGGTTACAATCTCCGTTTCCATCTGGTATTGCGCAAGCACTCCCGCGATTTCATCCAGCGCGCGGCGCGTGGTGCCGTACAGGTGCGGGCTTCCGTTGATCATCAGTATCTTCATACGGGTTTCCTCCTTTTTCCGCTGTGGGACAGCCATCTTCCGGCTTCGGTCAGCCGTTGAATCCGTTGGTCGGCGCGGAGGTTGCCGGCGGCAGCGTTTCCTGCACCTGCAGCATTACGTTCTCCGGGATCACCTGCTGCGTTCCCATCGGCTCGAATGTGTCCGCGGGCCCAAGGTCCGTCGTCGCCGCGGGCGGCTGGGTAGCCTCCGGCGTCTCCGGTATTTGGGTCTGTGTCGCGGGTTCGGCCGTGGGCTGGCCCACAAAGCTATTGTTCTGGTTGATGTCCGTGCAGCCCGCCAGCAGCAGCGCCAGCACGCACAGCAGCGCCAGGACTATACGTTTCATACCGCATTTCCCTCCCCTCGTATATTTCCTTCATTATAGCACATTCCCGCACCTTGTTGCATTCAATGCCCATTCCGAGTACAATATAGTAGGGAAATGCTGAGAAAATCCCTGTGCGGCATTTCCCCAAACCGTATCCATTGCGGAAAGGACGATTTGACACGATGCATGTTTTCCATCCGGCGCAAACCAATAACGGCTTTCCGCCGGAAAATGTTTTTTTGCTTGCCGATGATTCCAATATGGTCATCGGGCAGGGGCACCTGGTGCGCACGCACCATCCGTACCTGTTTCCCGAGCGGCCCATCAATATATTCCTGTCCATCTCCACCCGGGGCCAGGGCCGTGAAATGCTGCTGGGCGCGCTTTTGGCACGCGCCATCCAGCTTCACCAGCAAACCCCCTACCTCAAGGCGCGCGTGTTCGCGCAGGTGGGGATGGACGACGCCCCCATGCTCTCGCTTTATCTGGAGTCGGGTTTTAAGGCCAACGACGCGCTGGATATCATCAAAATTTCCATCCCCCCGGCCAAGCCCTCCGCGCCGCTGGGATACGAGATGGGCGTCATCCCGCTGCAAAGCTCCATGGAGCAGGCCTCGTTTTTAATGCGCATGAACATGTACCGCCTGGACCTGCTCACCCAGCCCAACCTCCAGCAGTATATGGGCATGCAGCATTTCCTGGCCCTGTATATCGCGCGCGGGCATGAGATCGTCGGCGAGATCGCGTTCACCGGCCAGGGCGACACCGCCCAGGTCGTAGGCCTGTACGTATCGCAGCACTACCGCAAGCTGGGTCTGGCCAAAACGCTGATCGCCGCAGGCATGACCGCCCTCAAGGACCGCGGCGTCACCACGTTCCTGGCCGACGCCATCCGCCGCAACGTGGCGCAGTCCGCCCTGGCGCAAAGCTGCCAGGCCACCTTTGTACGCACAGCCTGCCTCTATCCCAGGGCATCGATTACGATTAACCCGGCCGCGCCGGTTTCCCGGATATCTCCCATAGGGCATCGTGTACCCCTCTGGCCTCACCCATAATGAAAAGAAAGCCCGCCCAGCGGGCCACGGAGGACACCAGCGTGGCGATCAGCAAACAGGAACTGGAAGCCATCCGGCAGAAAAAAGGGTTCATCTGCGATATGGACGGCGTGATCTATCACGGCAACAAGCTGCTGCCCGGCGTTCCGGAATTTGTAGACTGGCTGAAAAAAGAAAACAAGGCGTTTCTGTTCCTCACCAATTCGTCCGAGCGCGCTCCGCGCGAGCTGCAGCAAAAGCTGGCGCGGCTGGGGCTGGACGTGGATCAGGATCATTTCTATACCAGCGCGCTGTCCACCGCCGCGTTTTTAAAGCAGCAAAGCCCGGGCGGCAGCGTGTACGTCATCGGCGAGCCGGGTCTCGTGGGCGCGCTGTATGAGGCGGGCTTCACCATGAACGAGATCAACCCCGATTACGTGGTGCTGGGCGAAACCCGCTCCTACGCCTACGACCGCATCGAGCGCGCGGTCAAGCTGGTGCGCGCCGGTGCCAAGCTGATCGGCACCAATCCCGATCTCACCGGCCCCGTGGAAGGCGGCGAAATCGCCCCCGCCTGCAAAGCCCTGATGGCGCCCATTGAGCTGTCCACCGGCCGCAACGCCTATTACCTGGGCAAGCCCAATCCGCTGATGATGCGCCACGGCCTGCGCATGCTGGGCGTGGAGGATGAGGAAGCCGTCATCATCGGCGACCGCATGGATACCGATATCGTCGCGGGCACGGAATCCGGCATCGACACGGTACTGGTACTCAGCGGCGTCACCACCGAGCACGAAATGCGCAAGTTCGCCTACCGGCCCAAATATATCCTCGACGGCGTCTGCGATCTGGTGCAGATGGCGGCGCAATAAGCCTGTACGCTGTCAACGGCTCTCAGCCATCCGGCTGTGAGCTTTTTGCATCCTTCCCGCCGCATTGCAAAATCCAGCCGTTCAAGGTACAATGGCTGTATGATCTGTTGGCTTCATTCTTCATTGTAGGAGGCTCTTATGAATTCATACGTGTTCTTTACCGATTCTGATTCCGACATCTCGTTTCAATTCGTCGATACCCACGACGTGAACATGATCTATATGCCCTATGTCATCAATGGGGTGGAGTACCCGGACGATCTGGGCCGCGCGGGCAAGCAGAAAGAATATTTCCAGCGCATGCGCGACGGTGTAGCCCCCAAAACCTCCCTGCTGCCGATTTCCGCCTATCTGGAATACTTCGAGCCCCCGCTCAAGGAAGGCAAGGATATTCTTTTCATTGCGTTTTCCTCCAAGATGTCCGCCACGCTGGTCAACGCAAACGAGGCGCGGGAAGAGCTTCTCAAAGCCTATCCCGACCGCCGGATTGTGATTGTGGACACCCTGTCCATCTCCCGGCCGATGACCCTGCTGGTTGAAAAAGCCTATGAGCTCTATGCCGAGGGCAAGCCGCTGGACGAGGTCGCCAAATGGGTGGAGGATAACCGCCTGCACGCGCATGCCTGGTTTACCGTGGACGATCTGGTGTACCTGAAACGCGGCGGCCGCATCAGCGCCATGGCCGCCACCATGGGCACGATGCTGGATTTGAAACCCATTCTCACCCTCTGCCGGGACGGCTCCATGATCGCCGAGAATAAAATCCGCGGCCGCAAGTCCGCCCTGCGCTACCTGGCGGAAAAAACCGCTGAGAATATTGAAAACCCCGCCGGCCAGACCCTCGTCATCATGCATGCCGACGCCGAGGACGACGCCCGCCGCCTCGAAGCCTTGATCCGCGAACGCGTTCCCGAAATCGGCGGCGTAAAGATCGTATTCGTCGGCCCCGTCATCGGCGCGCACGCGGGCCCCGGCACCGTCGCCAGCGTGTTCATGGGCAAGGAGCGCACGATTTAATTATTCTTTACACATCTATACGCCAAGCACAACCGATATACCCCAGAAACCCCGTGTTATACAAGGGCATAGCACGGGGTTTCTGCTTGTCAAAGAGCCTCTTCGGGGCGTTATCGCCGCTCGCCTCATAGCGCCTTCGGCGCTGTTCGCTCGCTTTTGCCATTTGTTGTTACGCAAGATTTTGGGGTTCCACCCCTATCCCTGGGCAAGGGTTTCACCCTTGCATCCTGACCAGGGCCATCGGCCCTGGACCCTTCTTTTTTGACAGCCTGACCCCGTGTTACACAGCGTAACACGGGGTTTCTGCTTGTCAAAGAACCTCTTCGGGGCGTTATCGCCGCTCGCCTCATAGCGCCTTCGGCGCTGTTCGCTCGCTTTTGCCATTTGTTGTAACGCAAGCCTTTGGGGTTCCACCCCTACCCCTGGGCAAGGGTTTCACCCTTGCATCCTGACCAGGACTTTCAGCCCTGGACCCTTCTTTTTTGATAGCCTGACCCCGTGTTACACAGCGTAACATGGAGTTTTACGGTACCGCACGGCAACCCTGCCAGGCTTCAATCCTTCATGATGGCCGGCAGCTCCCCGGCCGCCGCCGTCCGGACACCGGCCGCTTCCATTTCGCAGTTGGTCTGTTCGATCATTCTGTCCGCGCCGCTGTAAAACGTGCTATGGGCGTCCTTGATTAAAACAACGCGGTATCCCTTGTCCAGCGCCGTCAGGCAAGCCTGTTTCACGCAGCCGTTGGAAATCAGCCCGGCGATCATTACCGTATCGACATGCTTTTGCTCAAGAATATCTTCCAGATTCGTATTTGTGAAAACATCGGGCTGCTTTTTCCGGATCACGATATCCTCCTGCTGCATCGTCATTCCATCCCGTATCCGGTGTCCCGGCGTTCCCGGCCGCAGAAAGCTGTTGTTTTCGTGAAGGCTGAAAATGATGGGCATGCCGCGGTCCCTTGCAAACCGGACCGCCGTTTCCACCTGCTCCATCAGCGCCCGCTCGTGATAAATCGGCCGTTTCAGTTCAAAAACACCGTTTTGCAGATCGATCACCATCAGGCAGCACCCCATCAGGCTTCGCCTCCCCTCCTAAACGCTATAGTAGTACGTTTTACTCCGGCGTCACAAATTCCTTTTCCCAGTCAAACGCTCCGCTTTCCTCCAGGCACCCCGGCCAGTGGGCGCACCACGCGGGCACGGCGGCGTCCCGCACCTTGTCCTCCGAAGGGTGATAGGGCTTGATGTCCAGCACGGGCGTATCGTTTTCCGCGTCCATGTACGCCACCTCGATGCGGCGGCCGTCCGGGTCAAGCCGGATGATTTCGCAGGCCGTGAGCGCGATCGGGTTGGGCCTCACCGGCCCCCGGGTCGCCAGCACGCCGATGCGTTTCGGCCCGTTTCGATAGGGTTTGTCCATCACATAATACGCCCGGGTTTCCGCGCTGTCGTACCGGTTAAACCACCACAGCACCTGCATGTGGCTGAATTCCTCCAGCCCCTGCGTAGCCGCAAACACCTCATCCTTCAGCTGGATATAGCTGTGGCCGTTTTCATGCTGTACCCATCCGATGGGCTCAAAGATCACAGTCATTTCATTCTCCTCCTGTTTTTCGGTTGTGCGGCGGCTGCGCAGCCCTCCGTATCACAGTATACGGCAGGGCCTCCTTTTCCGCTTGATGTTTCCTGCTTCATTTCAGGGCGTATATCTGGTACAATGCAGGAGATGTGATGAATACTGCCCAAGGAGAAAACTATGAAAACCGAATTTGTCCGCCTGCCCGCCCTGCTGCTCGGCGGCGTCAGCTATTACGGCGATCCCTTCAGCGAAAAGGAAGGATGGGACTCCCAAAACGAGATCGGCAAAACCTGGCAGCGTTTCATGGCGCTTAAGGGCGAGGCCTACCCCTGCTCATGCGGGCAGGCCGTTTTGTACGAGATTCATATCTATGGAGCCGAAACCCCCGAAAAGGGCTACTTCGAGGTGTTTATCGGCGAGGAAATCTTCTCTGCCCAGCTGCCGCCCAGCCTGAGCAGTAAGTGCATCCCGGCCTCGGAGTATGTCAAGGTCACGCTGACGGGACATGAGATCACCGAGGACTGGTCACACCGCGTCCAACAGGAGATTCTCCCCGCCGAGGGCTATGCGTCCCGCCCCGATTATATTATTCAGGCCTACGACAACCGCTTTCAGGGCATGGACGACCTCGAAAATTCCACGCTGGTCCTGTACCTCCCCGTGGTGAAGCAAGATGAACACGGCGGTATTTGAAGCGGTCAAAAAAAGCCTCGACTATATCGAAGCCAATCTGTCCCGGCCTATCGGCGTCCGCGATGTAGCGGATTCCGTATCCTATTCGCAGTTCTATTTTTCCAGAGAATTTGCGCGGTGCACGCACCAGACCGTTTATGATTATATTATGAAGCGGAAGGTGTCCGAATCCTGCAAGCGCCTGTTTCAGGAAAAGGTCAGGATCGTCGATCTCGCCTTTCTGTATGGCTTCCAATCCCACGAGGTGTATACGCGGGCTTTTAAGAAGTTCTTCGGCGAGCTGCCCAGCGAGGCGGCCGCCTACCGGCCGCTGGCCGTTTTCGAGGCGATTGATGCGCAGTATCTCTCGTTTCTGTGCACACTTCGCGCGGAAAAGCTCGGCGCGCCGCACCCCGACCTGTTTTTCGAAATCACCGGACCCGGCACCGGCGCCCCGGCCTCCCGGCTCGTCCAGCTGTCTGCCGCAAACCCGTATCAAATCGAGCAGGTGTTCCATGGCACGCCGGTTTTCGCGGAATCCAGCCGCCTGGCTTTCCGGCTGAGCGGGCTGCAAGCCCTGCTGCGCGTCCACTCCGACGATCTTTCCAGCTCCCTGCGGTACTTCAGCGATCAATATTTCAGCGCGCCCGCAATACGCGCTCCCTATATCCTGCTCAGGCATGAAAACCATTGTGTGGATATTCTGGTACCCGTCCGGCCCTGAGCACGCTGCGCTATGCGTAGGTAAAAGATGAGTAAAGCGCTTGTGCGATGATGCGTTAGCTTTTCGTCAGATTGGGGCTTGCACAACCCGAAGTAGCAGCAGCGCTGCGCCAAGGTTTCTGCAAGCCCAACCAAGAGGAAAGATGACGTGCCAGCGCATAGGGGATTGGTTCATCGCTTAACCAGGCTCCACATCCCCCGGCCGGGGCCTGCGTAGAATCGGGATCAGCGACTGCATTGTCACCGCCGTGATCACCAGCACAAAGCCGATAATGGCCAGCGTGCCGGGCAGCTCGCCCAAAAACAGAAACACCCAAATGGGGCTCATGATCGGCTCCACCGTCAGGATGATGGAGGCCGCCACCGGATGCGTCATTTTCACGCCTCTGGCAAACAAAAAGCTCGGCAGGCAGTACTGCAGCAGCCCCAGCGCCAGCATCGCGCCCACGCTTGCGGGATCGGGCGAGATCGTAGAATCGGTCAGCAGAAAGGGCAGTCCGAAGATGAACCCCATCCCGGTGCCGATGATCTGCCCGTCCTCGGCCTGCGTATGCTCGTTACGGCTGAGCAAAATCAACGCCGCAAAGCTGAACCCCGATAAAATCGCCAGCAAATCGCCCAGCAGGCTGTTGCCGCCCAGCTTGTCCGAAAACGCGAGTACGCAACCGCAGAACACCAGCACCGTCAGCAGGATCTCCGCCTTCGTCGGCTTGCGCTTTTGCACAACCGCCGTATACAGCAAAATCAAAATCGGCGCGATATACTGCAGCACAATGGCGTTCGCCGCCGTCGTCAGCTTGTTGGCGGCCAAAAAGAGCACCGAGGTGGTTAACATCGCCACCCCGGCCGCAATATTGTACTTGGTAAAACGAAGCTTTTCATAGGTTCCGTTGCGCCGCTTCAGCTGCCGCAGCCCCATCAGGATCGTCACGCTGATCAGCCCGCGCAGCGATGCGATCGACAACGTTCCCCATGGAATAAACTTGATCAGAACCCCGCCCGTGCTCCACAGCAGCGCGGTCGCCAGGATAATCAGATTGCCTTCAATACCAAGGCGCTTCTTCACGCCGGAACACCTCGATTTAATAAAATCGGCCCAGAGGATTCCGGCCGTCTCCCCTCCGGAAAACCCTGAGCCATCATAGCAGAAGCGCCAAGCAAAGCGCAAGCGTAAAATGCTCCCTCACACCCAAGCGCTTTCTATTCTTCCTCCGGCGGCACATCCAGCCCCAACTCTTTGGCCAGCTCCGTGGCGCGGGTCGCCGCGTCGCGGTAGCCGGAGAGCATGGAAAAGTCATTGTAGGCTCCCTGCAAATCGCCCGACGCAATCAGCGCTTCGGCGGCGGCGTAGGTTTGATCCTGGAAATAGTTTTTGCACTGGCGCGCCTGCTCCTGCGCGTCGTAGCTGTCCCCCAGCATCATGAACAGCGTCAGCGCTTCCCCGTACTGCGCCTCGCCTTTCAGCGTCGTCGCGCGGTCGTACACCTCAAAAATCAGCGCATCCAGCCGGGCGGCCGCGTCCGCATAGTCTCCCGCGTCGCGGTAGTGCGTCAGCGCGGCTGCGTAATCCAGCTCCTCCATGGCGGCACGGGCCAGGCAGTAGGCGGCACGCCGGGGCGCGTCCTCAAACGCGCCAAGCGCCCCATACCACTCCGCCGCCTCGGCAAACGCTTCCGATTGCTCCAGCACGTAGGCGTGGCAGAAACGGTAGCGCTGCGCCCCGTACATAAAGGCCTGCGTCTGCTCAAAATACGGCTCAGCCGCGTCATAGGTGCCCTGCTCCCAGTAGGTAAGCCCCTGCGAGTAGGCGGCGTAGGTTTCCGCCTGCAGAAAATCGCCCAGCCTGCCGAAGGCCGTCGCCGCCTCGGCATAGTCCCCCTCGCCGAAAACCTTCAGCGCCTTGTTATAGGCCGCGGTCTTATCCCCGCAACCCACGGCAAGCAGGGCGCACAGGCACAGCACCACCACCACCGCCAACCGTTTTCCGGTTTTATACACGCGCATGAAACTCCTCCTTCAGGACGGCGTACAGCTCCACATCCCGAAACCGTCCCTTGTTGTAGATCCGCTTGCGCAGCGTGCCCTCATGGCGCATGCCCGCATGGCGCATCACCGCGCCGCTGGCGGGGTTTTCCACCTCGTGCTGCGCCTCGATGCGGTTAAAGCCCATCTCGTCAAAGCAAAAGCCGAGCATGCCCTTCAGGGCCTCGGACATAATCCCCCGGTTCCAGTACTCGCGGCTCAGGCTATAGCCCACCTCCGCGGACCGGTACATCCGGTTCACGTTCATCAGCCCGATCGTGCCGATCACCCGGTGCTCCGCCCGCAGCTCAATCACATAGGTAAACGGCGGCGCATAGCGGTAATCCCGGATCATGTGCCGCAGCACCGACCGCGTTTCACGGATGGAGGTGTGCGCGTCCCACAGCACATACTTGGCCACCAGAGGATCCTTGGAATACTCAAACATGTCCTGCGCGTCGCTCATGCGCGCGGGGCGCAGCAGCAGGCGCGGCGTGGTAATGGGCAGGGGCTCGAACAGCGGATCAAATAGCATGGTTGGGATTTCTCCTTTTATGGAATCCAGCAGGACCCTTATTCGTTGTATCAGCAGAGCTTACGATACGCCATCAGCAAGCCGATTGCCGTTTTGGCGTCGTTAAGCTCACCGCGCATCACGCGCTCCGCCGCCTCTGCAAGCGGCATACGTTCCACACACAGAAACTCGTCGTCGTCCGGATCGGGGCTGTGCTGGCTCAGCTCTGTCGCCAGGTACAGGCTCACCACCTCGGTGCAGTAGCCGGGGCTGGGCTCCATGCGGGTTAAAAACTCCATGTGTCCGGCCTTTAGCCCCGTTTCCTCCAGCAATTCGCGGTGGGCGCAGTCCAGCGGATCCTCGGCCGCGCTGTCCAGCTTTCCGGCGGGGATTTCCAGCATCAGACGATCGAACGCCGTACGGTACTGGCGCACCAGCGTAACCATGCCCTGGCTGTCCACCGGCACAATGGCCGCGGCCCCTTTATGGTACACCAGCTCACGCAGCGCCTCTTTGCCGTTTGGCAGCCGCACGATCCGCTCGCTCACATCCACCAGCGTTCCCTCGTATTTCCGCCGCTCCCGTACAAACACCTCCGTAAGGTCCCTGTCGTTCATCATCCGCGTCCCCCTTTCAGTCTATCCTTGCTATTCTACACCCGCATCGCAAACCCTTGTTGCCACCCTGCGCAGCCCCGGTCCGCCCGCGCATGCCCGGACACGCAATTTTATTGACAAACTGTTACAAAAGAATTACAATCAAGGATATTCAAGGGATAGATGCTGACCATTTCCATAAGGAGGAACTCCGATATGAAGAGAAAAATATCTCCGTTTCTGCACAAGGCATTTTGGCTTTTGCTGATTGCCGTCCTCATGCTGGTTCAGCCGGCAGGCGCAACCGGGCTTACCGATGGTGAGTTGCAGGCCATGCCCATCGTCAGCATTACTTACTCTATTCAAGAAGGCGGCGAACCCCTGGTGCTGGACGCCACCCCCTCGCTGAGCCCGCTGGGCAAGGCGTATTGGGTTACGCTCCCGCCGGAAGCGTTTTTTCTACCCGATGTCGCTTACCATCACCGCCAGCGAATTTGCGCCCTATACCTTTACCCCCGCCAACGGCGAAGCGCTGGTCTACGATATCAATACTCTGGATTACAACGGCCTGTCCACGCTGATCACCGCCTACCAGAACGATGTGATGGTGGATACCTACCGCCTGTACGTGTCCACTGTGGAGGTTCCCCTGGCGGTGGAGCCCGCCGAGGTACCCGTGTATTATGTGGACGCGGACGATAATTCCAACGTCCTGCACTATGAGGTAATCACCGCCTATTACGATCAGGATAACTTCATCACCGTGGATACCAGCCTGGTGCCCGCCAACTATACGCTGATCAGCGAAGGCTCCGCCACCGTCACCGTAAACGAGCTGGGTCAGGCAACGCCGGAGTGGGTCACCTTCTATTTTCAGGCGCAGACCCTGCAGGGCACGCTGAATATTTACTATCAGGATGTCTTTGGCAACAACGTCGCCACGCCGGAAACCCGCACCCTGGACCCCGGCAGCTATACCATTGATCCAGCCCCCGCCGATCTGCAGTCCGGCTATGTGCTCTCTCCGGATAGCCCCGCTTTGGCCGATGTCACCGTGGATACGCTGGGCAACACCTCCCCCGCCGCCGTCACGTTTATCTATGAGCCCGTCATCGTCACCGGGTATCTGACCGTCAATTATACCGATGAAACCGGCACGCCGCTCATCGGCTCCGAAACGCTGGAGCTCAGCGAAGGCACGCAGACTATCACCCCCCCAATTCCGCCCTCATCCCCGCGGGCTATGTGCTTTCCGCAAGCTCCCAGACCCAGTTTTCCGTCACCGTGGATTCTCAGGGCGGCGTCACGCCGGCCTATGTCACCTTTGTGTACGCGCCGGAGTATGTGGCGCCTGTAACAGGCGATCTGATCATCTATTATACCGATCAGAGCGGCGCGCAGATCACCCAGCCCCAAACCCGCACCCTGGAGCAGGGGCAGTATACCGTAACCCCCGACGCCGCTTCCATCCCCTCCACCTATACGCTGGCCTCCGGCACGCCCGGGGAATACACCGTCACGGTGGATGCCACCGGCACGGTGTCGCCCCTGTCCGTCACGTTTGTGTATGAGCCTGTGCAGCAGCAGCCCGTCTCGGGCACGCTCACTGTCTACTACACGGATGAAAGCGGCAATCCGCTGTCGTCCGCCGAAACCCGTACGCTGGATCCGGGTGATTATACCGTTACCCCCGATGCCGCGATGGTACCCGACGGCTATACGCTTTCCTCCGCCTCGCAGGCCCAATATGCCGTCTCGGTGAGCAGCCAGGGCGTCGTATCCCCGGACTCCGTCACGTTCGTCTACGCGGTTGTGCAGCAGCAGCCCGCCACGGGCACGCTCACCATCCAGTATCAGGATTCCGCCTCCGGGCAGGTACTCACGTCCTCTTCCCAGTCGCTTGAAACCGGCTCCTATACCCTCTCCATTGATGAGTCAACCATCCCCTCGGGCTACTCGCTGGCCGAAGGTGCGCAGACGCAGTTTTCCGTAACCGTGGACGCCTATGGCACGGTATCCCCCGATACCATCACCTTCACGCTCACGGCGACCACCGCCCAGGGCTATACCATCACCCCCGTGGAGCGCTATGCCGTGACCAACGCACCCGCCGTCAACCTGCGCGCCACGCCCAACTCTTCCATTTCCACCAACATCGTCTTCCCCACGGTCGAACAGGGCACGCAGGTGTGGGTGAATGGCACCTTTATCCTCAGCGACCGGGAATGGGCGTTTATCAGCTATCAGAATACGGATTGCTATGTATGGAGCTCCCTGATTGATCTGGTTTCCGATACGCCGGAAACCGCCTCGGGTACGCTCACCGTGCGCTACCTCACCGCGGACGGCACCGCCATTGCCGACGACCAGACCCTTACGCTGGAAACCGGCACCTATGAAATTTACCCCGATACCGCCCATGTACCGGACGGCTATGCGTGGGTTTCCACCACCGCCGCCGCCTACGAGGTTATCGTCGATGGAAACGGCGCAGTTTCGCCTGCATCCGTTACCTTCACCTATGCCCCGTCCACAGCCCAGGTAAACAGCGGCACGCTCACCGTCCGCTATCTGGACACAAGCGGCGCTGCCATCGCCACCGACCAGACCCTGACCCTGGAAACCGGCGCCTATAACGTAACCCCCGATGCCGCCCATATCCCGGACGGCTATACCCTCGCCGCAAGCAGCGCCGCCTCTTATGCCGTCGTTGTGGATTCCAGCGGTTATGTGGACCCTGAGACGATTGCTTTCACCTATACCCAGGCGGCCGCCGCCGTGCAAAGCGGCACGCTCACCGTCCGTTATCTGGACGCTTCCGGCGCCGCCATCGCCGACGACCAGCTCGTTACTCTGGAAACCGGAGCTTACACAATCACCCCCGACAGCGCCCATGTGCCGGACGGCTATACTCTCGCCGCGGGCAGCGACACCACCCATGCCGTCACCGTGGACGCAAGCGGCGTTGTGTCCCCCGCCAGCGTAACCTTCACCTATACCGCGCTGGACCTTGGCGATCCCGAGGATATCTCCGGCCAGTATTCCGATTACACCCTGCTGGGCACCACCGCCGTTACCAACGACAGCGGCGTGCGTTTCCGTTCCACGCCCACCTCCGCCTCCATCTACAATATCGTTGCTCAGGTGCCCACGGGCACCGAGGTGTGGGTGCACGGCTCGTTTACCAACAGCGGCAACCTGTGGGCCTATATCCGCTATAACAATACCGATTGCTATGTATGGTACAGCCTGCTGGATGTGGACGAAGCCTCCGTCCCCGTGCGGGGCACGCTCACCGTGCAGTACCGCCTCGCCGATGGCACAGAGCTTGTGGCCGATCAATCCCTGCCGCTGGAAGTCGGCACCTATACCATCACGCCCGACCTGATCCCGTCCGGCTACCTGCTGTCCGCCGCCTCGCCCGCGCAGGTCGCGGTCACGGTGGATTCCTCCGGCGGCGTCACCCCGGCCACGGTCACCTTTGTCTGTGAAAAAGAGCCCGCCACCGGCACGCTCACCGTGCAGTACCGCCTGGCCGACGGCAGCGAGGTAGCGGCCGATCAAACGCTGTCGCTTGCCACGGGCACGCATACCATCACCCCCGATGCTTCGCTGATCTCCGGGGAGTACGATCTGGC
This sequence comes from Candidatus Limiplasma sp., assembly GCA_963664595.2. Taxonomy (GTDB): domain Bacteria; phylum Bacillota; class Clostridia; order Christensenellales; family Aristaeellaceae; genus CAXXOK01. The sequence goes on from CAXXOK010000011.1 coordinate 661,068, forward strand.
CGATCCCGCTTCCGCGCAGGTCACCGTTACGGTGGACGCAAGCGGCGGCGTAGCGCCCAACCCGGTCGTCTTCACCTATACGCTGGACGCCGAGGCTTCCCCGCCCGCGGATATCTCCGGCACTTACGCGGATTACACCCCGCTGGATGTATCCGCCGTTACCAACGACACCGCGGTCAACCTGCGCTCCACGCCCAAATCCACCATCACCACCAACATCATTTCCAAGGTGCCGCTGGGCACCGCCGTATGGGTACACGGCTCGTTCACCATCGGGGACCGGATGTGGGCTTATGTGCGCTACGCCGATGTGGATTGCTACGTGTGGTACAGCCTGCTGACCCTGAGCGAAAAGCAGGAGCCCGTTACCGGCACGCTTACCGTGCAGTACCAGACGGCCGACGGCGGCACGCTGGCGGCTGACCAGAGCATTACCCTTGAGGAGGGTTCCTACCCCATCACCCCGGATACCTCGCTGATCCCCTCCGGGTATCTCCTGTCCGCGTCCTCCGCCTCGCAGTATACCGTCACAGTGGATTCCACGGGGGCTGTGTCGCCCGCCTCGGTCGCCTTCGTGTATGAGCAGGAGGCCGTTTCCGGCACGCTCACCGTCCAGTACCAAAATACGGACGGCGGCACGCTGGCCGCCAGCCAGACCCTTACCCTGGCCCCGGGCTCCCATACCGTTACGCCCGATCCCTCGCTCATCCCCTCGGGCTACGTGCTTTCCGCCGCCTCCGCTTCCCAGTACGCGGTTTCAGTGAGCGCCACGGGCGTTGTATCGCCCGCCTCGGTTGCCTTTGTGTATGAGCAGGAGGTCATCCCCGGCACGCTGACCATCCAATACCTCGTAGGCGACGCCAACGTGATCACCCCGCAAACGCGCACGCTCACCGCGGGCACCTACACCATCAGCGTGGATGAATCGCTCATCCCCACGGGCTATGAGCTGGCGGCGTCCTCGCCGACCTCCTATAACGTCACCGTGAGCGCCGCGGGCGTTGTGTCGCCCGCTACCGTCGTGTTCCAGCTTACGGCCTCCGAAACGGAATCCGGGCTGGAAATGTATGTCGGTTATGCCGTTACCACCACGCAGGTCGCCCTGCGCGATAACGCCAATTTTGAAGACAGCTCCATCCTCACCACGCTGGATGCCGACACCCTGCTGTATGTCAACGGCCAGGTGGATGTCTCCGGCACGGTCTGGACGGGCGCGCAAACCTACCTGGGTACCTCCGTCATCGGCCTGCTGCCCTACGCAAGCGTGCGCACCATCACCCCCGGCGAGGCGCAAGCCTATATCAACGCCTACAACGCAGCGCATAACACGATAACCCCCTCGCCCTCGCCCTCCCCCTCCCCTGCCCAGAGATCCGGCTATTACCTCACCCTGGGCGACGATGTGCCCCTGCGCAAGGTGCCCGGCAACCAGGCGTCCGTCGCCACCTGGCTTGCCGAAGATCAGGTGCTGTACGTCAACGAGCAGGTCTATTACGGTAACTACACCTGGGATATCGCCTACTACGGCAATTACATCGGCTATGTCCGCGATGACCAGATCCGTGCGATGACCACGCAGGAGGTTTCCTCCTATCTGGCGTCAACCACCCCAATGGCCCCCCCGGTCGTCACCGCGGAGCCGTACGATCCGTACGCGGATTCCAGCTACGGCTATGTCACGTCCAATTCCGTCAACTTCCGGCAATCGCCCAACGGCACGCGCATCGGCACGCTCAATCAATATGCCTTCGGGCTGGTGCTCGGTACCCAAACCGTTAACGGCACAACGTGGTACAACATCAACCAGTCCGGCACTACCGGCTGGGTGAGCGGCGGTTACTTTACCGTGCTCAATCTCCAGGAGCTCCAGTCCTTCCTCAACTCCAGCGAGTATCTGGAGGGCATCGTCAATTCCAGCTCAGGCTCCTCCACAACCTCCACCTCATCCACCTCCACCGGCTCCGCCACGCAGGGCCAGGTATCCTCCGTGGAGGACTGGAACGTGGGAGTCTGGCAGAATCCCTCCTCCAGCCTGAGCGCGTCCTACGAACCGTTCAACCCCTATGCCACGCCCACGGCTACCATCGCCGAGGTCACCGCCACGCCGGAGCCGACAGCCACCTTTGTGATCGGCACCATGATCCCCATCACCTATGAGGACGATACCAAGGAAACGCAAACCGGCAGCAACTGGGTGGGCCTGGTGCTGGGCGGCATCGTGCTCATCGGCGGCGCAGGCGGCGTGTACGCCTATGCCCTCACCCAGAACAAAAAACGCAAGGCCTCAGCCCGCGCGGCCGCGGCCCGGCGTTCGCAGCAGCAACAGAGCAACGCGCAGAATAACCCCTATGCCCGCCGCGCGGCGGCAGCCCCGCCTATCGCGGGCGAGCAGCAGAAGAGCCCCTATCAGCGGCCCAACCCCTATGCCCGCCCGGAGAATACCCCGGCCAATCCGTACGCCACTCCCCAGCAGCAGGCAACGGGCCGTACCCCTAACCCCTATGCCAAGCCCCAGCAGCCTGCCGCTCCCTATGCCACCCCCCAGCAGCAGGCAACAGGCCGCACGCCCAACCCCTACGCCCAGCGGACGGCCCCCTATGCCGCCCCGCAGCCGCCGCAGGCCCCGGCCCAAACGCCCGCCAACCCCTACGCGCGGCCCCAGACGCCTTCCGCCCCCACGGCCGATAGCGCCGCCCCAACCCCCGACAGCCAAACCGGCGCCGCAGCAGCCACCCCCGACAGTAGCCAAGCCGCACCGCGCACAAGCCGCCGCAGCGACCGTTATAAAGGCCAGAACAACGACGACCTGTAAACCGGCGGAGCCTTCCCCGGACGGTCCGCCGACATAGCCCAATCCCTGAATGGCCGCGCACCGCGCGGCCATTCCGCTTTTGTCTTTACCCCCTGCTCAACCCCCGCTTGAGTTTCCTACCGGCCTGTTTCGGTACCTCTCTGTTCCCTCGCCGCAAAACCGTTATCTCCACTCCACCTCCGGTTGAAGTATCGGTTTTCCGCTCACTCAACGGCTGCTTGCTGTTCATCTCCCTCCCGTCTGCCCTATGCTGAACGGGCAGGGGAAGCCAACCTCTCCTGCGCAAAGGAGGGGTGACACATGAAATGGCTGACGCGGCTGAAGCCCAAAAAGCGCGGCTCCCGCAAGCCCCGTGCTTGCGGGAATCGCTTTCCAAAACCGGACCCCCTTATCAAAGAGCCCGGCTGGGACGACTTTGACCGCCAGGACATCCATATGCTCTGGATTCTGGGCAAACGGCGGTAACGCCACCAAACCGAAGCGCGGACTTTTAAAAGAAGCCTGCGCCGCCACTCTGCGGACGGTTCCGCACACAGCATGAAAACCTACAAACAGGAGGAAACCGAAAATGTTCGATATGCAGCGTGTATGCAAAACCATCTCCACCCTGCGCAAGGCGCGCAATATGACCCAGATGGAGCTGGCCGACCGGATGAACATCAGCTTTCAGGCCGTCAGCAATTGGGAACGGGGGCAAACCCTGCCGGATATCTCCAAGCTCTCGGAGCTTTCGGATATCTTCGGCGTAACCATCGACGAGCTGCTGGGAAACGAAAAGGACGCCGCGATGGTGGAAAAGCTCATCCGGCAGGAGCCGATTCAGGAAGAGATTTCCGCGGAGGAATTTCTCAACGTCGCCCCGCTCGTTAAACCCGCCCAGGCGGAAACGCTCTGGGCCCGCGTGAAGGCGGACGTATCCCTGAAAGATCTGGCCGACGCGGCCCCGTTCCTCAGCGAAGCCATGCTGGACAGCCTCGCTGTCCAGGCGGTTGCGCGGGAAAAAAGCTTTCAGGGCCTTTCAGAATTGCTCCCCTTCATGAGCGGCGAGGCCATCGGCCGGTGTATGGACTTTGTCCTGACGGACGTCGCGGATCTCAGGCAAATCGTTCAGGAAGCGCCGCTTTTGGGGGAGGAAAGCATCAACCGCCTTGCCGCCCATCTTCTCAACGCGGGCGATATCAAAAACCTGGTTGCGCTGGCCCCGTTCATGAAGAAAAAGAAACTCACGGAAGTGGCGGCCGGGTTTATCGAAAACTACGGTTTTTCCAAGATTCTGCCCCTGCTGCCGTTTCTGGATACCGCCCAGCTGGAGGATTTCTTTCCGAAACGGGATAACGGCCAACAGTAGCGCACGTATTCCGTAGCCTGCCCATAAAGCCCAACAGGCCCGCCAGCAGCCCAACCCACAAACCAGAGGCTTCCCCTGCGCCAGGTAAACGCTGATTCAATCCCCTGCACGCTGGCGTGTTAGCTTTCCGCCAGCTTGAGGCTCCAAAACCTTCGGCGTAGCGCTGCTACCGCTTCAGGTTCCGCAGCTCCAACCTGACGGAAGCTCACACACCATCGCACAAGCGCTTTATTCATCGTCTACCTGGAAGCCAGCCTGTCAATCCCCATTCTATGCTGTCTGCCTTTTAACGGAATAACAACAGCCTGTCCGCTTCCCGGTCCTCCGGGATCAGCAACAGGCTGTTTTCTGTTCAGTTTTCAGGGAAACAATTCAGCCAATACCGGCGGGTTGCCGTTCTGCCGGTTTCTGTCTGTCCGGCGCAAATCCTCGGTCACGCGTTTGCGACGCTTTTCCGGCTTGGGGGCACAGGCGCCCTATCACACCGGGGATTTGTTCAACATCTGCGCATGTACCGGTTATTTATCCGTTCCGTGCCGCAGCGCCGTCATAAAGGTTTCCATCTGTTCCCACGCTTCCTTGGGCATGTCCGCCAGTCCGCGCAAAAACGCCTTCATAAACACATTGTTGCCCTCCATCATTTGTAACAGCTTTTCCGCTTCAGCCGCCTCACAGGGCTTGATCATTTCTCCTTCGCCGTTTTTAAGCCACGCGTAATTGATGGAGCACTCCTTGCAAATCAGCCGCAGTACCGCCTCCGAAGGCTGCACGCGGCCAATCTCCCACGAAGCCACCATATCACGGGATACGCCGATCAACTCTGCGAACTTCCGTTGTGTCAGGTTCATGGTATTTCGGATCGTTTTCAGCCTTTTTTGCACACTGTCACCTCCGTTGGCTTCATTGTAACACAAAGAAATGTGGCAGTCCACACAATTATGCCCAAAATTTGTGTTGACACGCACATTTTCCACAGTTATAATGTGTTCATATACACACTGTTGGTCAGCAATGCGACCATCAGTGCAGTTCCAGGAGGATGATATGACCATGAGACAGAGAATTCTGGACATCCTGGCCCGCCGGGCAAAACGCAGGGCCATCCGCAGCGTACACTCGCTTCCCCCTGATCAGCAATCATTGGCCGCCGTGTATGCGATGGGCATCCGCGATGGCCTGCAAATCGCGGCGGACATCCGCCAAAAAATCCGTTGCGCCAAAGGGGAGGAATAACCGTGGAAAACAAAGACCGCTTTCAAATTGCCAAGCATTGGCTTATGGACTATCGGGATCTCTGCTGCCGCCGCGACGCGCTGATCGCCGAGCTGGACAGCCTGCGTGCCGCCACTACCCGCGCCACCGGCCATCTTTCCCAGGCGCATATCCAGCGCCTGCCCGGTCATGGCAGCTTTGAGGAACGCTCTCTGGAGCTCATCGAGGCGCAACAGCGCCTGCAGCAGCTCGTCAGCCACATTTCCGAATCCCTCTCCGCGCGCCTTGCGCTGATCGAACGCCTTGCGGATGAACGCCACCGCCTGGTGCTCACCCTACGCTATATCAACGGCCTGGAGTGGTTCAAGGTGGAGCATGCCATGCACTACGAGCGCCGTCAGGTATTCTATTTTCATTCGGAAGCGCTGAAGGAAATCAGCCTTCTGATGGAGGACGGCCTTTAGAAGCAATACCAGCGCCCCGCTATACTGCAAGCCTTTCAGCACACATCCCGCAGCGGCAAGCCTCATCCGCCTTCCGTTTTCCATTTTCCAGCCGCTGCGGGAAATTGCCGCACAGGCACGCCCGCACAGACACGCCCGTCCTGGCTGTTTCGCAGCCCGGCGCTATTGGCTGTTTCCAAACAAAAAGCCGCATAACGCGGCATCAGCCTGTCAAAGAACCTCTTCGGGTCGTTATCGCCGCTCGCATCATAGCGCCTTGGGCGCTGTTCGCTCGCTTACCCCTTTGTTGTAACGCAAGCCTTTGGGGTTCCACCCCAATCCCCGGCAAGGGTTTCACCCCTGCACCCTGACCAGGACTTTCAGCCCTGGTCCCTTCTTTTTTGACTGCCTGATGCCGCATAACGCGGCATGCCGATCCTGTTTTCTTCCGCAATCCGCAGCAACAGCCTTTCCCGGCCGCCTGTTCCATCGGCACAGCCTCGTCGCGGCGCCCGCCTCGTTTATCGCTGCCAAAGCATACTGGCTCGCTTCCCGCCCGTTTGCCCGCTTCAGCGGGCCCATGGCCGCGGAGATCCGTGATCCGGCCCTCTGCCGTGGAAATCCCAAGATAAAAGATGCGGGCGTTTTCGCCCGCATCTTGTTGATTGATTACTCGTCCTCTTCCTCCGGCAGCTCCGCGTTGTGCCAAACGTTTTGTACATCCTCGTTATCGTCCAGCATCTCCAGCATCTTCTGGATTTTGACAACGTTTTCCTCATCGGGCGTCACATAGTTCTGCGGAATCATCTGCAGCTCGGCGGACAGGAATTCCATTCCCTCGCCCTCCAGCGTTTCGCGGATGGCGGAAAACGAATTGGGGTCGGTTGTGATCTCAAACACATCTCCGTCAGCCACCACATCCTCGGCGCCCGCCTCCAGCGCGGCCATCATAATCTCGTCCTCGTCGGTGTCCGCCTTGCGCTCCAGAATCAGCACGCCTTTTTTATCGAACATAAAGCCCACCGACCCGGTTACGCCCATCGTACCGTCGTTCTTGGTAAAACAATGGCGTACGTCGCCGGCGGTGCGGTTGCGGTTGTCGGAAATACACTCCACAATCACCGCTACGCCGCCGGGCGCGTATCCCTCGTAGGTGATCTCCACATATTCCACATTGCCCAGCTCGCCCGCCGCCTTTTTGATGGACCGGGTGATGTTGTCGTTTGGCATGTTGTTGGCCTTCGCCTTGGCGATCACATCGCGCAGCTTGGCGTTGCTCTCCGGGACACTGCCGCCCTCGCGCACTGCGATGGCGATTTCACGCCCGATTTTGGTAAAGACCTTTCCGCGCACGGCGTCCGTCTTTCCCTTTTTATGTTGTATGTTTGCCCATTTGCTATGTCCAGACACGTTGAATCAGCCTTTCTGCTTGTTGTATACACAATATAGCATGCTTGCCCGAGAATTTCAACAGCCTTCAAACGGTGGGCAAGCGCGATGCATGGAAAATGCATTGTCTGGAAGCTTATTGCGGAATCATGAATGGGCAGCAAAGGGAAGGATGTGCCTGATAGCGTTTGAGAAAGGCAAGTGCCCGGTGAGCACCGCGGCGCAGCCGCGAGCGACCCGAAAGCAACGCGTTTTACAGAGTACACAAACGGGAGCGCATCACACGACCATCAAACGGACGGATCACTTCACGAAGCTGAAAATGAACCGGAAATGGAAGATTTTACAGAGTCTCCCAATCGGACGGGTGATTGATACGGCAAGAAAACCTTATGGACAGCGTAAAGATGGATTGCTCCGCAATTCCATATGTAAGTCAGCCTCCGCTGTTTCCCATGGGTATCCTCGTCATTTTCCTAACACAGAATTGCAAGCAGCCGATTACGCAAGCAGCCAAACCCCCATTCCTCATTCCCTTCCTCCCCCGTCTCCGGCCCTCCCACATTTTAATAGGTAGGATTTTTTGCTTTTTACCCGCCAAAATGGTATAATAATCCTTGTAATGAAAAGGTTTTAATGGTCAGAAGGAGTGGACAATTTCGTGCCTGAGACAAATCCAAAGTCCCCTGCCGTGCAGGGGAAAGCATACGACGAAAATCAGATTCAAGTACTGGAAGGGCTGGAGGCCGTGCGCAAGCGCCCCGGCATGTACATCGGCTCCACGGATTACCGGGGCCTACATCACTGCGTGTATGAAATCGTGGATAACGCGGTAGATGAAGCGCTGGCCGGGTACTGCGACAGCATCCAGGTTATCCTTCATACGGACGGCAGCTGCTCCGTGCGCGACAACGGACGCGGCTTTCCCGTGGGCATCCATCCCAAAATGGGCCGCCCCGCGGTGGAGGTCTGCCTCACCATGCTGCACGCGGGCGGCAAGTTCGGCGGCGACGGCTACAAGGTATCCGGCGGCCTTCACGGCGTAGGCGCCAGCGTGGTCAACGCCCTGTCCTCCCATCTCACGGTCAACGTGTGGCAGGACGGCAAGGTGTATCAGCAGGAATACAAACGCGGCAAAGCCCTGTACGATCTCAAAATCATCGGCGAGTCCAGCGAAACCGGCACCATGATCCGCTTCTGGCCCGATGTAAAATCCGACGAAAACCCCGACGGTATTTTTGAAACCGGCGAATTTCAGGAAAGCGTCCTCAAGGTCCGCATGCGCGAGATGGCCTTCCTCAACAAGGGCATCCGCATTTCCCTCACCGATCTGCGCACCGATCCGCCGATTGAGCGCGCCTACCATTACGAGGGCGGCATTGTTGAATTCGTTAAATACCTCAACAAAAACAAGCAGGTGCTATTTGAGGATCCCATCTATGTCGAAGGCGTCTCCGATGATGATACCGCTGTTGAGGTCGCTTTCCAGTACTCCGACAGCTATACGGAAAACATTTTTTCCTTTGCCAACAACATCCATACCCCCGAGGGCGGCACGCATCTGACGGGCTTTTCCACGGGGCTTACGCGCGCCATCAACAACTACGGCCGCAATTTCAAGTACATCAAGGAAAACGAGCAGAACTTAAAAAGCGAGGACGTGCGCGAAAGCCTGGCCGCCATTGTAAGCGTAAAGCTCAAGGAGCCGCAGTTTGAAGGGCAAACCAAGTCCAAGCTGGGCAACAGCGCTACGCGCACCATCGTGGATAACCTGGTGTACGACGCCGTGTATACCTACCTGAGCGAGAATCCGTCCGTCGGCCGCACCATCCTCGACCGCTGCGTCAACGCCGCCCGCGCCCGCGAGGCCGCCCGCAAGGCGCGCGAGCTCACCCGCCGCAAGGGCGTGCTGGAATCCGCTTCCATGCCCGGCAAGCTGGCGGACTGCACCGAACGCGATCCCGCCAAGTGCGAAATCTTCCTTGTAGAGGGCAACTCCGCCGGCGGCAGTGCCAAAAACGGCCGCGACCGCATGTTCCAGGCCATCCTCCCGCTGCGCGGCAAGATTTTGAACGTGGAAAAAGTCCGCATCGACCGCGCGCTGGGCAACAACGAAATCAAAACCATGATCACGGCGTTCGGCTGCGGCTACGGCGAGGATTTCAACCTCGAAAAGCTCCGCTACCACCGCATCGTCTGCATGACCGATGCCGACGTGGACGGCGCGCACATCCGCATCCTCATGCTCACGTTCTTCTACCGCTACATGAAACCGCTCATCGAAAAGGGCTACGTCTACATCGCCATGCCGCCGCTGTACAAGGTGACGAAATCCAAAAAGGAATACTACGTGTATAACGATATCGAGCTGGACAAGCTCCTTACCGAAATCGGCCGCGAGCCCAAGCCGGAAATCCAGCGTTATAAGGGTCTGGGCGAAATGAGCGCCGACCAGCTGTGGCAAACCACCATGAACCCCAATACCCGGGTCATGATGCAGGTCAGCCTGTCCGATGCCATCGCCGCCGACGAGCTGATGACCCTCCTCATGGGCGATCAGGTGGAGCCGCGCAGGGAGTTCATCGAGGAGAACGCCAAGCTTGTTGAAAATCTGGATATTTAGTATCCGGATTCTCAGCGTACATCAGGAATGTGGAATTTTAATGCGGCCGCTTGCGCAGCCGAATGAATTCATCCTTGTGTATCCGGTCTTGCGGATCATCAGGAACCTTGGCGGCAGCCCGTTGCTGAAATCAACCTGAATGCAAAGGATTGCGAAACAATCTTTCCACAATACCTGATTCTTCATACTCAATTCCTCATTCCGTCATACGTTTCTCATTACGTCATAAGGAGCAAACCATGTCAGAAATCCAAGACAGACTGATCCCAACCGAGCTGGAACACGAGATGAAAACCTCGTTCATCAGCTACGCGATGGCGGTAATTATCAACCGCGCGCTGCCCGATGTGCGCGACGGCCTGAAACCCGTACACCGCCGCATTTTATACGCGATGAGCGAGCTGGGCATGACGCCCGATAAACCCTACCGCAAGTCCGCCCGCCTGGTCGGCGATGTGCTGGGTAAATACCATCCCCATGGTGATTCCAGCGTGTACGACGCCATGGTTCGCCTGGCACAGGATTTCACCATGCGCTACCCGCTGGTGGAAGGCCAGGGCAATTTCGGCTCCGTTGATGGCGACGACGCCGCCGCCATGCGTTACACCGAGGCCCGCATGGATAAGCTCGCCATGCACCTCATCGGCGAAATCGAAAAGGACACCGTCGATTTCTACCCCCAACTTCGACGAAACGCTGATGCAGCCCTCCGTGCTCCCCAGCCGTTACCCCAACCTGCTGGTCAACGGCTCATCCGGTATCGCGGTCGGCATGGCCACCAATATCCCGCCCCATAACCTGGGCGAGGTCGTGGACGGCTGCATCCATATGATCGATAATCCGGACTGCACCATGGATGATCTGATGCAGTTCATCAAAGGCCCGGATTTCCCCACCGGCGGCCTCATTCTGGGGCGCAGCGGCATCCGCGCCGCCTACCACACCGGCCGCGGCCGCGTGGTGATGCGCGCCAAAACCGAGATTGAGGAAATGGCCCAAAACCGCCAGCGCATCGTAATTACGGAAATCCCCTACATGGTCAACAAAGCCAAGATGGTGGAGAAAATCGCCGAGCTGGTTCATGAAAAGCGCGTTGAGGGCATCAGCGATATCCGCGACGAAAGCGACCGCGCCGGTATGCGTGTCGTGATCGAGCTGAAACGCGACATCATCCCGCAGGTAGTCCTGAACCACCTCTACAAGCATACACAGCTGCAGGAAACCTTCGGCGTCAACATGCTCGCTCTGGTGGACGGCGAACCCAAGGTGCTCACCCTGCGCGATATGCTCTACCACTATATCCGCCACCAGAAGGATGTCGTTACCCGCCGCACAAGGTACGATCTGGACAAGGCCGAGGCCCGCGCCCACATTGTGGAAGGCCTCCTCAAAGCGCTGGATCATATCGACGAGATTGTCGATCTCATCAAATCCAGCGCCGATACCCCTACCGCGCGCGCTGCACTGATCGAGCGCTTCCAGTTTTCCGATAAGCAGGCACAGGCCATCCTGGATATGCGCCTGGCACGCCTCACGGGCCTGGAGCGCGATAAGCTGGCCGATGAATACGCCCAGCTGGAACAGCAGATTGCCTATTTCAGAAGCCTGCTGGCCGATGAAGCGCTGCTCATGGGCGTCATCAAGGACGAGATGAAGGCCATCCGCGACAAGTTCGCCGACGACCGCCGCACCGAGCTGACCATAAAGGACGGAGAGATTGATATCGAAGATCTCATCGCCCCCGACGATATGGTCGTCACGCTGACGAATTTCGGCTATATCAAGCGCCTGACCAAATCCACCTACCGGGCTCAGCACCGCGGCGGCCGCGGCATCAGCGGCATGTCCACCCGGGACGAGGATGTGGTACGCCGCCTGATCATTGTCAACACCCATGAGGAGATCATGTTCTTCACCGATCAAGGCCGCGTGTTCAGCCTTATGTGCTACCAGATTCCGGAAGCCGGGCGCACCGCGCGCGGCATTGCGATTGTCAACCTCCTGGCCCTGCCCGGTGACGAAAAGGTGACCGCGATGATCCCCGTGCCCAACGACAAGCCGGAAGAATATAACCTTGTCATGATGACACAGGAGGGCTTCATCAAAAAGACCCCCTATGCCTCGTTTGCCAATATCCGTAAAAAACGGCCTGATCGCCCTCACCCTGGGTGAAAGCGACCGCCTGGTGGCTGTGGAGCTGACCGACGGCAAGCAAAGCCTGCTGCTGGCCAGCCGCTATGGTAAGGCCATCCGCTTCAGCGAGGGGGATTTCCGCTCCACCGGGCGCACCTCGCGCGGCGTACACGCCATGAAGCTTGCCCGGGGCGACCGGATGATTGACATGAGCGTGATCAGCGAAGGCCAAACCGTGCTTTCCATCACCGAGGACGGCTACGGCAAGCGCACCGATCCCGAACAGTACCGCGAGCAAGGCCGCAACGGCAAGGGTATCATCGCCATGAAGCTCACCGATAAAACCGGCCCGCTGGCGGCACTGCTCACCGTGTACGATGATGAGGATATTCTTCTCATCACCAACGAGGGCGTTATCATCCGCATGGCGGTCAGCTCCGTCAGCCAAACGGGGCGCGCCACGCAGGGCGTGCGCCTGATGCGGCTGGATGAGGGCGCCAAGATCGTAGGCGTCGCCCGCGCCGAGCAGGAGGACGACGACGAGGAACTGGACGATCTCCCCGCCGACGAACTGGATATGTCCGAGGACAGCGAGCCGGAATCCCCTGCCGCCGAAGAAGGCAGCGATACGGACGTATAACAAAACCCTGAAGTTTATAAACAATTTGATGGGGCTGCCGCATACCACGGCAGCCCCTTAGTCTGTCAAAAAAGAAGGGTCCAGGGCTGAAAGTCCTGGTCAGGGCGCAGGGGTGAAACCCTTGCCGGGGATTGGGGTGGAACCCCAAAGGCTTGCGTTACAACAAAGGGGTAAGCGAGCGAACAGCGCCCAAGGCGCTATGATGCGAGCGGCGATAACGACCCGAAGAGGTTCTTTGACAGGCTGAGGGGCTGCCGCATACCGCGGCAGCCCCTTCAGACTGTCTGTAAAGGAAGCTCCGTGACCGATACCCCTGGTCATGACACAAGTGCAATGCATTTCTCAGGCTTTGGTTCGGAGCCCCATACAGCGCACCCTATCAAAAATGCGAACGCAAAGCACCGTGCCAGATAGAAGGCAACCGGTGAAAACAATCGCAAACCTTTCTTGAACAAGCTGAGGGGGCTGCCGCTTACTGCGGCAGCCCCCTCAGGTAAATCAATCAGCAAACACTACGATCTGCTTGCCGCTTTATCAGCAGCAACGTAAACCGTCTTTCCCTATTCCTGTCTGTTTTGCGCCGCGCGCTGCCTGCGCCGCAGCGCCACCAGCCCTGCCGCGCCAAGCAGGCAGAGTACAGCCAGCCCGGACCACAGGCCTGTTCTGGCGGTATCGCCGGTCTTAGGCTCGTTAACCGGCTTGGTGAACCGGACGTAGTGAAATTCCGATGTCGTCGGGACCAGAAGCATGCTCGTCAGGATACCGTCGGCGTCGGATTTCCATAGGATCTGCGCGGTGCCATCGGTGTATTTCGAGGCATACACCATGCTTTCGTTGCCGAGAAGATAACGCATCCCCGTCGTAACGGAATCGTTGATCAGTGCCGACGTGGACCCAACAAATGTAAAGGTTCCGCCGTTGTAAGTAAGGGTATCGGACCGGAACTGCATACCGGATTGCCGTGCCGCCAGACCGGTTGATGTAAAGCTGGCGGTGCCGCCCTCCAGAATAGGGGTGTTGCAATACAAAGCGGTTACGGCTGTTCCGGCTGTTGCGCTTATTCCTTTGGCATTCACCGTAAGGCTGCCGCCCGTCATGCGGAATTCGCTGCTAATCGCCGCGACGCCGTTCACGCTTTCGGACCGTATGTCAAGCGCTGCGCTTCCGCCCGCAAACAGAACCCCTTTCAGCGAGTACAGCCCGTGTGCGGTGGATGCCGCCTGCAGTGTGCTGCTGATGCTGCCGGATGAAACCGTCAGGTCTTTGTAGGTAGTAATCGCCGAAATTCCGCCGCTCGCGTGCGTATTCTGAATCTGGATCGATACACTCCCATCCCCGCTGATCGCCAGCGAGCCGGATGTGACGATCCCTTCCAAATACTGCAGCGTATTGCTGTTCCAGGAAATCGTGTTTGTGCCTTTTAATACAAGCGAAAGATCCCCGTCGGCGCATACCAGGCCGTTCGTCGTTAAGAACGCCACCGCTTGATTAATCACCGCGTTTTGCAGTGTCAACGTTCCTGCCGCAACGTTGAAATACGCGTTCCAGCCGCCAGCCGGCTCCGTGGCCGATGCCGTGGCGCTTCCGTTTTGCCAATACGGCGTAGCGGCGTTCAGCTGTACGCCGTTAACCCACACATTGGTCGAGGCTGTTGACGGCCCGGTCGGGGCCATGCAAACCACCAGGATCATCAGAATTACAATTACAAGAAGTCCCTTGTGTATCGCCTTCATAGGTGCAGTCTCCCATTCCTTAATTTCACATATACTGTGAAATTGTCCAGTTTACTGTTCACAGCCGCAGCAACAGCCGCCACCGTTTTTCAGACAACCGTATATCCTGACAGCCGGTCTTTTTTACCGTTGCGCCCGCGTTTTCCCAGAAGAATTCCGCTGCTTCCGATGCCCTCTCCCGGGTATTGGCATTTCATCCTGCGCTGTCTTTGTGCTATCGCCTTTGCCTGACAAGCCAACCCCATGGATAGCGGCACTGATCTGTATCCGGGCTTCCTCTTTATGGATGGATTCCAGCCTCCGGCCGGCCCAGCCCTGCGGCTATCGGCCGCCGTTGACCCGGGATGAAGCGTAACGAAAGGAAACTCCCTGCGTGCATCTTGTTCACTTTGCTTACTTTTCATCGCCAAAACGATCCAAAACCCATTTATTACTATACTCGGTTCTCTGCTTTTATCAACCCTCAGCAGCATTACAATACTATTAAGATTTCAAGAATTTTACATTGAAGGAAGCGAAAACCCCCATACGGGAAGAACATCTGTTGTTCCCCCGTAACAGCGAGCAGAAGCCGCGCTCGTCACGGCGCTGTTCTCAGCCCAACTGTCCGGGGGCACAGTAAGCCGATGGTTTTCGGGCGCATCCGCGCTGATACCTTGTTAATCCGCGGGGGTTTCCTCTGTGTCTCAGGATCTCCCGTTTGAAAATCCATCCGTCTTTTCCTTCAAAGATTTTTATCTTAAGCCGGTACTTTTATGCCGGAAAAAGGCCGGATACATTTAGTTTCCAAACCAAAAGCTGAGGCATCGTTCCGCTGTGCCTCAGCCTGTCAGAGAACCTCTTCGGGTCGTTATCGCCGCTCGCTTCATAGCGCCTCCGGCGCTGTTCGCTCGCTTACCCCTTTGTTGTTACGAAAGCCTTTGGGGTTCCACCCCAATCCCCGGCATGGGTTTCACCCCTGCACCCTGACCAGGACTTTCAGCCCTGGACCCTTCTTTTTTGACTGCCTGTGGCATAGTTACGCTGTGCTTTTTTCAAAAGATAGGCTCTATAGGCATGGGTTGCTGCCTTTCGCAAAGCTCAATTATCGGCATCCGCCCGTGCCGGTCCTGCGCCGCGCCATCACGGCTGTCATCGCCAGCAGAAGCGAGCCGCCTATCATACACGCCCACTGCCAGGGCCGCGCGCTGTCACCCGTCTGCGGGCTTGCACCTGCAAACATCGCTGCAGTAGCCGCCCGCCCCGGCGCATACCGGACATACAGGAACGGAGACTTTACCGAGAGGGTACCCACCAAGATCCCATCAGCTTGCGATGTCCAGACGGCAGCGCTGGAACCGCCTGAAAACCTCGATGCGTAAATACTCCCGCTTCCCATATTTTTTTACAATATCGGCATCTTTGCCTGTTGTAAAAAGAGCTGATGTATCCCCCACAATATCATGCGTGCCGCCACTGAACGTTAACGCGTTTTCCCAGTACGGCGCCATAGGAACCCTTGCTGCCGTTTTTCGCGGAGAACCGGCTCTCTCCGCCTTCCAGCAAAGCGTCAACCGGCCATCAGCGCGTAAGCCAGGCCGTTTTCCGCCTCTGCCGTCACAGTGCCGCTTATCAGGCGAAAGGTTCCGTGGCTTACGCCCGTGTTTACCTGTATACCGCACGAATCCGCGTTGCCTTTCACAACGATATCAACCTGCGCACCCTGAACCGTTAAACTGTTCCCCGTACTAATTCCGGCGGCATTGGCTACCGCCTGCGCATCAATCGACAGCGCCACAATCCGCAATGGTAAGGCTGCCCATTGTATTGAAAATCCCGAATGATCCGCCTTTGGGCCCTGTGTTGGAGAACTGGATATCCAGGCTTCCGGTTCCTTCCAGCGAAATATCGCGGAATCCATAAATCCCGTATAGTTTGTCATACCCTGTTCCAGTGTAGGCAATGGTGTTGGTACCTGCCAGAAATATCGTAAGATCAATGTATGTTTCAATCGCACAATCCCCTTTGCCCGAGGAATTGAATGTGTCGATATCCGCGTTTTTCAAAATCAAAGATGAGTTTGCCACATCTAAATATGCGTTGTATCCCCCAACCGGCTCAGCCGATAGAGCCGTCGTTCCCCCATTTACCCAATAGGGCGCAAGTGCCGTCAGTTCCACTTTGTTGATAATAACAATCGGATCATCCGCTAACGCCATCGTTGCTGTCATGCATAGGAAAATTATCATGGTTGAACATACCCAAATACGGATTATGCTCCGCTTCATCGTTCTGTACGCTCCGTTTCTTCAGTTTTACATATTATGGAATTTCCAGTGCCTGAAAACACTATACTCGGATCTGTGATATATTCAACCCTGATGGAATTACGATACTGTTAATTTTTCTAGTAATTTCCATTGATATATTACTAACAATCTTTTTATGAACGGCAAAAGGCTTCCCAATGCTTGCCCGCAGGCAAGCTGACACCAGCCTCACAAACGGTTTGCAGGGCCGTCCGCCGCGCCGTCGTCCCGGCCTTCCTGGGGCACAAATTGTGGAGCGCAGGAAAAAAGCCGGGCGCTTTAATCAAAATGCGAAGAAATAACGCAAGTATTGCGGCAGGCCTGCTTCACAGGCTTTATGCAAAGCAGCAATGGCTGTGCTTATTGGCGCGTTCAATGTCCCTTTCGCCTATTGCTTCAACATTATTTTATCTGGAGTCGGTACTTTTATGCCGGAAAGAGGCTGGTTACTTTTATTTTACCTGCAAAAAACCACAGGCATAGTCCCGCTGTGCCTGTGGTTTTCTTCAAAGGATACGGTCAATCGCAAAGTTGCTGACTATTGCATAGCTTTGTCTCGTATTATCGGCATGCGCCCGTGCCGGTCCTGCGCCGCGCCTTCACGGCTGTCATCGCCAGCAGAAGCGAACAGCCCATCATATACACCCATTGCAAGGGCCGCGCGCTGTCGCCCGTCTGCGGCGCGGCAACCTTACTCATAATCCCAAATTCAACATAGCGAAAGGGTGATCCTGCCCCGGTATACGAGGACAGCAATCCATCCACCGCTGAAGAAGTCCAAAGCTTCTTCCCGCTGCCGGATATATCTTGCGACGTATATACCGATAGCCCGGTAATGTTGTAAACCGGCTCGCTTGTATCAAAATAATCAAGCCCCGATGAATTCCCTGCGAACACAAAATGTCCGCCGGACACCGTAATGGGATCCTGGAAAAGTAAACCTATCGCTTTTCCTGCCCCAAATGCCTTAAAAATCCCTTCACCGCCCTCCAGGGCTACCGCTGATCCTGCCATCCCTGCCGCATCAGTAGCTGTTGATTCGGATGTCGCGGCAATGCTGCCGCCCGTCATACGAAAGCCGTATGCTTCGAATACAGAATAGGCTCTTTCTCCTTTTGTTTCGATCGTCATTTGTCCGCCGGAAAAGAGTAAAGTCCCCATGCAAGTAACTGCAAACGCTTCTTCTCCGCTTTCGATCGCAAGTATGCTCTTGCCGCTTTGCATCGTCAGGTTTCCAGTCGTATTGATGCCTGTTACGGTTGCATGGGTTGTGCTGTCTTTAAGCAATATATCCAGCGTTCCGCTTCCGCGTATCGTTAAATCGCCGCCTGAATTAATACCGTATGTAGCACCCGTATACGCGCCGCTCCTGCGTAACGTATTGGTTCCTTCCAGCACAAGGATTAAATCGTCGAACGACCGCACCAGAAAATCTCCATTTATCGTGTTATAAATTGTGTCAATCACGGCATTTTTCAGCGTGAGTGTGTTTGTTGCCGAATCAAAATGCGCATTCCAGTCACTTGCGGATGCCGGTGCGTTCCCGTTTTTCCAATAGGGTGTAGTTATGCTGAGCAGTGTGTTGTTCACATAGACATCCGATCCCCCAGGCCCTGCGGCTGCCGTTGTTATCATCGCCAGGATAAGTACCAATATCAGAATTAATACAATGGATATCCGGGTAGTTTTCTTCATAATAAATATTTAGCTCCGCTCTTTTTTATAGATAACGACTGGAATCAGGAAGAAATTGGTATTTTTCCAGATCATACCATATCACTGATCGTCTCACAATCATCCGTCACCATAGTTCGTGACCTGATTTTAATACTGCATACAAGTTGTTTCCCCTATTATATTCTATTCCTTGTACATATGTATTATGCTTATTCTTTATTTGTACTTTTTCTATCTTGTTTCGCATACAATCAGTTGACGTTTAACCCGGCCCATGATACAATGTTGAAAACGACTACCAAAACGAAGGAGTTCATGTCATGCCCGATCGATATTCCAGCCGAGAGATTTTCCGTATTCTGGAAGAGGAAATTCTCTCCCTTAAAATTCCGCCCGGAGAATCCTTAAGCGAAAATGAACTGTGCGAGCGCTTCGGCGTATCGCGTTCCCCCATCCGTTCCGTGCTGCAGGAGCTGCGCCTTTGTGATCTGGTGTCTATCACGCCCTACAAGCGTACCCAGGTCACGCGAATGAACTTCAATATCATCAACCAGATCATCTACCAGCGCATTGCCGTGGAAACCTTTGTACTGGAAGATTTTATCCGCATTCCCAATGTGCTGGAGCTGGAGCGCCTACGCCACATCCACAGCTCCATGATTCAGCTGATCCAAAGCGAAAACATTACCGCACGCGAGTTTTATGAGCTGGATTCCAAGCTGCACGAGACCTGGTTCAATGCCACCCGCAAGGAATACCTGTGGGATACCATCCGCAATTCCAACTGCCATTATACCCGCTTCCGCATGCTGGATATCGTGGAGATCAAAAATTTCTCCCAGATTGTGGAAGAGCACGAAGCCATTCTGGCGGCGCTGGAAAACAGCGATGTGGACGCCATCCGTCCGCTGATGCAAAAGCACCTTTTCGGCGGCATTACGCGCCTTGGCAAGCTGTTGTTTTCCGATTTAAAGGATTATTTCACCGAGAGCTGAGCTCACGCCGCCAAAAGCGCCGCGCAGTTCCCGCCGGATTTCCGAACGGCCGATCCGGCAAGCCCTGCAATAGCCGCGCTGCCCCGGATGCCCGGCTTTCGTAAACCATCAGAACCATAACGGGGTGACAACCGGCGATTTTCGCCTATTGTTCCATTGTCCGTTCCCCGCGCACCCCCTGGCCGCCGCGCTTCCTCCTGGCGCGGCGGTCTTTTGCCGCGCCCTGCCCGCCGCCCGATGCCCCCGCACGGGAACACGGCATATCAAAAACAGTATATGGCAACCGAAACAAAAAGCAGGCAGACGTACAAAGCCTACGTCCGCCTGCTCAGGCCGATAAAAAGAAGGGTCCAGGGCTGAAAGTCCTGGTCAGGGTGCAGGGGTGAAACCCTTGCCGGGGATTGGGGTGGAACCCAAAGGCTTGCGTTATAACAAAGGGGTAAGCGAGCGAACAGCGCCCAAAGCGCTATGAAGCGAGCGGCGATAACGACCCGAACAGGTTCTTTGACAGGCTGAGGCGGACGTACAAAGCGTACATCCGCCCTCTTTTTGCAGAATAGCCGAACCGGTCACGCCCCGGCGGCCCGCGTTTACCTAGGCTTCCCCGCCCGGCAGCACGCCGATGTCCGCCTTTTCACAGAGCTTGGCAGACCCTCGCTGCACAGGCTTGGTAAACGCAATGATATTGCGCACCAAATCGCGCAGCAGGTACAGCAGACTCAATCCGGCGTTCACAGGGATACTGGCATAATAGAAACGGTGGTTGATTTTCAGGATCGGGGAAAACTGCGTCTGCGGCAGCATGAACTTGATTCCGTAGTAGAATAGCATGCCCATAAACGTAAGGCTGATCAGGGTGATCAGCAGCTGCGCCACATTCAGCGCCCGGGTGCCCTGCAGCTTTTTTTCCAGCAGCTCCACGCGAAAATGCTCGCCGCTGCGGAACAGGAGCGTTGCCACGGTCAGGATCATCCACGCCATGGTCAGCTCCACAATCTCCTCCGACCACGCCATGGAGGAGGTAAAAAACGGCAGCCGCAATATCACACGCCCCAGCAGGATAAACGCAATGGCAAGGCACAGCCCCACGGCAACCACCTTGAGTACCCACGCCAGCGCTTCGTCGGCAATTTTCAGGATTCGCAGCACTTTTTTCATCACGCTCCCTCCCTTAACCGTACAACAGTGTGGGAATCCACATGGAGAATGGCGACCAGTACGCGCACAGGAACAGCACAATGATAATGCCGATCACATACGGCAGTACCGCCTTGGATAGATCCATCAGATCTACCTTGGTAATGGAGCACACCGCGTACAGGCTCATGCCCACCGGCGGGGTCAACAGCCCTACCATGCTGGCCAGCACAATCACCACGCCGAACTGCACCTGGTCCATCCCGATCTGCGCCACAATCGGCAAGAAGATGGGCGTCACGATCAGGATCACCGCCGTGCCCTCCAAAAACATGCCCAGCACCAGCAAAATCCCGATGATGATCAGGATGAGCATCTGCGGGTTCTGCGTAATGCTCAGCAGTCCCGCGATGATCTGGTCAGGGATACGCAGCCGGATCATAAACCATGCCAGGAAGTTGGCCACAGCAATGATAAACAGCGTTTTGCAGCTGGTAAGCAGGCTGTCGTACAGCACCTTGAGCAGGCCCTTGAACGTGAGCTGCTTGTACACCACACAGCTCAGGAAAAACGCGTAGAACGTGGCCACAATGGCCGCCTCGGTAGGCGTAAAGATGCCGCAGAGGATGCCGCCGACAATGATCACGATCGTCGTCAGGCTCGGCAGCGCCTCCCACAGATATTTCAGCCGCAGCCGCCACGGCATTTTGGGGCTAACGGGATATTTCCGCTTTTTGGAGATGAAGTATACGCAGATCGACATTGCCAGCGCCATCAGCAAACCGGGGATGAACCCAGCCGCAAACAGCCGCGGCACCGTAGTGGACGTAAACGAGGAATACACCACAAACGGGATGGACGGCGGAATCACCGGCCCGATGGTGGACGATGCCGCCGTGATGGACGCCGAAAAGGTTTCGTCAAACCCCGCGTCGTTCATTGCCTTGATCTCAATCGAGCCCAGACCCGCGGCATCGGCCACCGCCGCGCCGGACATGCCCGAAAAAATAACGCTGGAGACCACGTTCACCTGCCCCAGCCCGCCCGGCCAGTGCCCGACCATGGCCTTGGCAAAGTTGAAAATGCGGTCGGTAATCCCGCCGCAGTTCATCAGGTTTCCCGCGAGAATAAAAAACGGGATCGCCAGCATCGTAAATCCCGTGGTTCCGTAAAATACGCGCTGCGCCAGCGCGGGCAGCAGCTTGGTCATATCCAGCGCCACAAACGCCCCGGCGCTGGTAATGCCCATGGCCACGCACACCGGAACCCCGATAAACATCAGCGCCAGCAGCACCAGGCAGACAATCAGTGCAACCATAGCGTGGGGAGCCTCCTTCGTTCAGTTTTGCCATTTCAGGAAAACAGGCAGGGCGCAAAGCATCCCCACCCGGTTCAATCCCGCTGAACCCAGCCTTACCATTAAACACGCCAAACCCAAGTCCAGCGCAGGGAAATGAGGATGAAAGAACGTGCATGCCGGCGAATCAGATTTTCGTCAGGTTGCGCCCGCGGGTCCCGAAGGCGTAGCGACGCTACGTTGAGGGTCCCGCAGGCGCAAGATGGCGGAAATCGGATCGCCCGCATGTGCGTGCTTTTGTCCTCGTTTTCCGAAGCGGGTTACTCCGCAGTGCTGTCTACGATTTCAAGGAACTTGGCCAGCATGCTGCCGTCGGTATCTCCGGCGTATGCGGATACGGCTGCCCAGGCGGGTTCCATCTTGGCTTTGAAGAGGGAGAGGTCAACCGTGGTCACGGTGACGCCGTTCTCTTCCAGGATGGCGACATAGTTGGCTTCCGCTTCCTGGATGAGGGAGCGCATCAGGTCGCGGGCATACACGTTGGCTTCCTGAATCCAGCCCTGCTGCTCTGCGGTGAGGCTGTTCCACCAGTCGTTGTTCACCGTCAGGTTTACGCTTTCCCAGGTGTGGCGGGTGAGGCTGACGTATTTCTGGTTTACTTCCCACATCTTGAAGCTCACGATGGTGGCGATGGGGTTCTCCTGGCCGTCAAAGGTTCCCTGTTTCAGGGCGGGCAGCAGCTCGGTGAAGGCTAGGGGCTGCACGGTGGCGCCCAGCGCTTCGAAGCAGGCTACCTTCTGCACTTCGGAGGGGGTGCGCAGGAGCAGGCCTTCCACATCCTCGGGGGTTTTCACTTCACGCACGGAGTTGGTCAGCATCCGGAAACCATAGTCCCACGCGCCCAGGTTATGCAGGCCCGCGGCTTCCAGCGTGCCGTCGTTCACCCACTCGGCAAAGGGGCCGTCCACCACGGCATAGGCCTGGTCATATCCGGAGAACATGTACGGCGCGGTGACAAACGCATAGCGGATGTCGAATTTGTCCAGCGTGCCCTGGGATACCAGGCAGGCTTCGATCAGGCCCTGCTGGGTCTGCTCGATCATTTCCTTGGCGTTGCCCAGTACGCTGTCCTCGCGGACGTCCACTTCAATTTCCCCGCCGGATAGCTCGGCCACTTTATCGGCAAAGGCCTGGGCCGCGGTGCCCAGAGGATCGCCGGTCTCCGGCAGCTTGCCGAAGTGGCCCAGCGTCATCGTTACGGCGGCGGCATTCGCCATCGCTGCCATCCCCAGCGCCAGGGTCAGCACAAGGATCCACGCAAATACTTTCTTCATTGCAGATAGTCCTCCCATAAAGTATGTTTATTTGGAAACAGCCATCTCGCTGTTCACCATGCACATTAGTTGCATTGATTCTATGCTGTATTCTATTCAAACCATTGAATCACAACAAATTATGACGACTATATCTTGTATCCACTCAAACTTGTATCCATATTATTGCACAACACAAAATAGATGTCAATAGCCAGATTGCCATCTACGGAAGTTTTTGGCCGCGTAGTCTTCACCCTGCGCAAAGCGCCCCGGAGGCCGCGAAACAGACAGCGTATGGCGAACATTTCTCAGGATTCTGGTAATCAAAAACAGGCGCCGGAGGGATGCGCATGCCCTTCGGTCACTTCAGCCAAACTAAAATAGCCGTGTAATTAATATGGCCGGAAGAATGCTTCGCAAACTTCCGGCCATGTCTTTGATAAGGTTTTCAGGATATTTCGACCTGATTCGTATCCGTGAAAAGCAATCAAAACCAATCGCTTGAAATACTTCCGTCAGCCCGCTGCAGATTTATCCGATCCGATTTTATCCGCCGCCCGCCGCGTGTGCGCGGATTCCCCGTTTCCGCCTAAAAATACACAATCAAGAACAGCGTAAGGCCCAGCAGCGCCACCAGCGCCATCAGCAGCTTATCCTTCAGGACTACCTCCACGGGGTCGCCGTCGGATTTGCCCTCCACATCCATGCTGTATTTGAAAAAGATCAGGATCACCAGCGGCACCGTCCACACCACCTGCTCACCGCCCACATGCAGTATGGTGCCCGCGTCCACCGACCACAGCGAGTAAAACACAATGCCCAGCGTCACGCACATCAGCATGTTCTTGTCCAGAAATCCCTGCGTGTAAAATTTCAGCACCGGGCGGGTATCATCCGTCGGCTCATTGTGCCGAATCTCGCCGCGCCGCTTGCCAAGGCCCAAATAAAAGGCGATCGCAATCACCATCAGGTACATCCAGCCGGAAATGGGAATATCCGTAAATACCGATCCGTACAGCACCCGCAGCAAATAGCCCGAGGCCAGAATGGCGATATCCACAATGGGCACATTCTTCAGCCCCATGCTGTAAACTATGTTGATCACCAGGTATACCGCCGGGATCAGCCAGAACATCAGCCCGCCGCCCGCCGCCACGATGAGTGCTGCCGTGCCCGCAATCAACAGCCCGCAGATGATGCCCGCCTGCGTTTTGCTGATCTCGCCGGAGGCAATGGGCCGCTTGCACTTTGTGGGGTGGATCCGGTCCCGCTCCGCGTCCCGGATATCGTTGATAATGTAGACCGCCGAGGAAATCAGGCAAAAGATGGCAAACGCGAGCAGGCTTTTGAGCAGCAGATCAACCGCCGAAATTCTTTTGGCAAAGAACAGTGGCAGGAAGATCAATCCGTTTTTCATGTAATGCTTCACGCGAAGCAGCCGCAGATATTTCATACGTTTCCCCCGCTATATTCCTTTATATGCTTATCATATCACGCCCCCTGCCGCCTTGCAACAGCACGCCGTTGCAGAGGATCCGCATTTTTTCCGCGCGTATGCCACCGTTTTCATCCCGCATAGCCAACAATAGCATACGCAAAATCAGCGGAGCGTGGTACACTGTACGGGAATATCACAGCACCACGGCGGTGGACGCAGGCTCCGCGCCCTCAGCCCCCGCCGCCCACACGCAGGGCAAGGGACGCTGTGCGCTAAAAGCGCTTCGTATCCGCACCGCGCCGCAATCCGGCGGCCTAAAACCCGCTCGGGCGGCAACCCTCCGCAGCACTCCTCCGGCGTCCGCGCCGCGGGCAAGCGGTATCCTTGTGAAAGTTTTTAACAATATAGGGAGGCTTCATCCATGAACACGGTCATCTCCTGTTTCCCCGGTGGAAAAAACAAATGCCTGACCATGAGCTACGACGACGGCGTGTGGCAGGACAAACGGCTGATCGATATCTTCAACCGCAACGGCATCAAGGGCACGTTTCACCTGAACTCCGCCATGCTGGGCAAGGCGGAACGCTATCTCAAGCCCGACGAGGTGCTCAACGTGTACCGGGGCCACGAGGTATCCTGCCACACGGCTACGCATCCGTGTATCACCCGCTGCCCGCTGCCCAACGTGGCGCAGGAGGTGCTTGCCGACCGGATCAATCTGGAAGCCACCTTCGGCTACCCCGTGCGCGGTATGAGCTATCCCTTCGGCGTGCATTCCGAGGCCATCCGTACCCTGCTTCCGTCGCTGGGCGTATTCTATTCCCGCGTGGTAGGCGATAGCTTTGCCTTTGATATGCCCACGGATTTCCTGCAGTGGAAGGCCACCTGCCACCATAACCACCGCCTGCTGGAGATGGCCGACCGCTTTTTGATGCCCGACCGGATGATCCACCAGCAATTGTTCTATGTGTGGGGCCACAGCTACGAGTTTGATAACGACGGCAACTGGGACCTGATCGAAGCATTCTGCCAAACGGTAAGCGGCAAGGAGGATACCTGGTACGCCACCAACATTGAAATCTATGACGCCGTGCAAACCTGGGAGCGCCTGCAATTTGCCGCGGACAATTCCTTTGTGTATAATCCCTCCGCCGCCTCCGCCTGGATACGCGTCAACCATGGCAATCCTGTGGAGATACCCGGCGGCCGCCAGGTATCACTGGGATAATCCGCCAGAAAAAGGCCGCTAAAAAGTATAAATGAAGGGTCCAGGGCCGATGGCCCTGGTCAGGGTGCAGGGGCGAAGCCCTTGCCGGGGATTGGGGTGGAACCCAAAGCCTTGTTTCGTAACCCTCCTTGCCAAAGCGAGCGAACAGCGCCGAAGGCGCTATAAAGCGAGCGGCGATAGCGACCCGATGGTGTTCTTTAACAAGCCAACGCATGTGTCATAACCCCAAAAGCCTTGTTTCGTAACCCCCCTGCCAAAGCGAGCGAACAGCGCCAAAGGCGCTATGAAGCGAGCGGCGATAGCAGCCCCAAACGGTCCATACACAAAAAAGAACAACCGGACCGCGGTCCGGTTGTTCATCCTGCAGGAATGCCCATAGGGCATTCTCTCCATTCGTTCGTCCCTTGCCTACGTGTTTTGATACTTCTCGCAGATCGTGAGGATCTGCGAATAATTTTCCATAAAAACCGATACCAGCCGGGGGTCGAACATCTCCCCGCTCTGCTCCTGTAAATAGGACTTGGCCCGGTGCATGGGCCAGGCCTTTTTGTATACCCGGTCGTTGGTCAGCGCGTCAAATACGTCGGCAATGGACACAATCCGCGCATAAACCGGGATCTCCTCCCCGGCAAGGCCGCAGGGATATCCGGTTCCGTTCCAGCGCTCGTGGTGGTACATGGCAATCGCCCCCGCCATCCGGGCCATCGGGTGCCGGGCGTTTTCAAACAGCCGCCCGCCGATCAGCGTATGCGTTTTGATGTGCTCAAACTCCTCCGGCGTAAGCCTTCCGGGCTTGAGCAGTACGGAGTCCTTCACGCCGATCTTGCCCACGTCGTGCATCATGCTGGCAATGCGAAAGTCGCGCATCTCATGCTTTTCCATCCCCACCTGCATGGCAATCAGGCACGATATGGCGGATACGCGCACCACGTGGTTGCCCGTTTCCCCATCGCGCACCTCCACAATGCCGGATACGCGCTTGAGGATCTCGGAAAGCGCGTCGTCGGCATCCTGTTTCATCAGGTAGCTGTCCAGCGCCAGCGAAAGGTTGCGCAAAAAGAGGTTGATGTATTTTTCGGAGATGTCGTTTATCTCTCCGGTCACGATATACAGATAGCTTTCCTCGTGGTTTTTCACAGTCGGCGTGTGCTGCCCCACAAAGCAGCACCCGGTCCGCTTGCCGCCCGGCTCGCACACAACCAGCTGCTGGTCGATGTTCGCCACGCTGGACAGATCAATTTCCAATTCCCTCTCAATCTGTCCGGCGTCCGCGCCCTCAAGCGCCTTCAAAACGCCGGTTGCCAGCAGCACCGTATACTCGTCCATCCCGCTGCGGCCGTCCTTGCTGGGCCGTTTGCGGATCACCAGCATATCGGAGGCGTTGTTGACGTTTGCGACCCGCTTCACCAGATCGCCGAGAAATTCCGACAGGTTCAGGCAATCGTAGCCAAAAAGGATGCTCGTGGACTTGATGGCCCTTTCCAGCCCGTTCCTGAAATAATTAATCCGGTTGATATCCCGGTAATTGCGCAAACAGGCCAGCACCATGCTGACCAGGTTATTGGACGCCAGCTCCGTTTTCAGCCGGAAGTCATTGATGTCGTACTCCACCATCAGCCGTTCATCCGGAGCCGTGCCCGGCTGCCGTGTGCGCAGTATAATCCGCGTCATGCTGTTGTTCAGGTCCTCGCGGATATACTTGACTAGCTTCAGCCCCGCCTCGTCGTTTTCCATCGCGTCATCCAGCAGGAGTACGGCGACAATCTCGCTGTTGCTGTCAATGTATAGCTTTGCGTCCTCCATGGAATACAGATGGATCAGCTGCACCTTCTGGTTTTCAAAATACAGGTTCTGCAGCGCGGCGGCCGTTATCTGGTGCGTAACCTCCTCATTGTCCACAACCATCACCTGATACGGCGGCATGAAATACGGATCCCTGATCTTTCTGTATTTCAGGAAATCCAAATGAAACTGATCGGGTACCAGGTTCAACGCCACGTCGTCACTCATGGTTTTCCCCTTTACAAGCATTCCCGAAGGGCAGGGTACAATTCTGTAATCATCCCGCTCCGGCGCGGCGCGCAGCCGCCGGGAGGCAGGCGCTGTTTCCCGTTTACAAAAGCCGACCCGCATACCGGGATTCCGGCCAAATGAAACGGAATCTACCCTCCGTTTACGGATAGGGGCGTGCCTTTTTACTGCGCCGAAGACATACCCTTACGCGATATACAGTGCCAGAATCTGGTGTTTTCGTACGCGAATAAAGCCGTTCGGGTTATTTCAAACCAAGGATGACACTCATTTTGCCGCCCCTGCAATAAGGCTATTCAATTTGCTCTGCACATTATTCCGCAGCCGAATTTTACCAAATATAGGATATCATATATCATCTTGCTTCGCAATCATTTTCGCCTTGCCAAATCTCCGTTTTTCGGTAATTCTTGCGTTTTTTTTCGAATTTTGATATGGTATTCGTAGAAATCGCAACCTGCAAGGAGCGTGCCATGGAAGAAATCAAAGCCTATTTTATGTCCCTTGATCTCACCGCCTGGCTGATCGCCTGCGGGTTGATCGTGCTGGCGTTTTTGATTAAGCGGCCGCTGGCCTCCGCCATTCTGCGCGCCGTACTGGCCGCCCTCAAGCGCAAAAACGAGGCCCGGGCCGAGGAGCTGCGCAAAAGCCTGAGCAAGCTGCTGGGCTACATCCTGTTTACCGCCATTCTGCTGGCCGCCCTGCCCTATATCCATTTTTCGGACGCGACCACAACGTTTATCGAGCGGGTGCTCACCACGCTGCTGCTGCTGCTTTCGTTCCTGGCGCTCTACCGCACGCTGATGATTGCCGTCAACTGGTATTTTGACAGCAACGCCCGGCGCAGGCCGGACCGCTATACCCTCACCGCCCGCAATTTTCTGATCAGCGGCGTCCGCGTTACGGTGATCGTGATCGCCGCACTGTCCATCCTCACAAGGTGGGTGGGCAACCTGTCCGGGCTGATCGCCGGGCTTGGCATCTCCAGCCTGGCCGTGGCCCTGGCCGCGCAGGACAGCCTGAGCAATTTCTTCGGTTCCATTTCCATCATGCTGGATAAGCCCTTCGACGTAGGCGATTATATCGTCGTCTCCGGCGATCTGGAGGGCAATGTGGAGCATGTGGGCCTGCGCTCCACGCGCATCCGCCAGCTGGGCGGCAGCCTGGTGTCCGTGCCCAACGCCACCCTGGCCAGCGCCGTTTTGTATAATGAAACCAAGCGCTCCCAGCGGCGCGTGCACCTCACCGTGGGCCTGGAATACCAAACGCCCGATGACCGCCTTACGGCATTCGTCCAGGCCGTGGAAGCGCTGCTGCAAAATGATCCGGATGTTCTGGACGACAGCATCAAGGTGTGGTTTGACGCTTTTGCCGATTCCGCCCTCAACATCGGTATCATCTACCGCGCCCGCAAGCCCGTGTATTACGATATGCTCACCGTGCGGGACCGCGTCAACCACGCCATCCTGCTGGCCGCCAAGGACGCGGGCGTCTCCTTCGCCTTCCCGTCCGTAAGCGTGTATCAGGCGGAATAAAATCATGCTGGGATAACCCCAAGTAAGCGCTGAATCAAGCGCTTCAGCCTGTCAAAGAACCTCTTCGGGTCGTTATCGCCACTCGCTTCATAGCGCCTTGGGCGCTGTTCGCTCGCTTACCCCTTTTGTTGTAACGTAAGCCTTTGGGGTTCCACCCCTATCCCCGGCAGGGGTTTCACCCCTGCACCCTGACCAGGACTTTCAGCCCTGGACCCCTCTTTTTGACAGCATGAGCCGCCAGGCACAATATCCGGCGGCTCAGGCTGTCAAAGAACCTCTTCGGGTCGTTATCGCCGCTCGCTTCATAGCGCCTTCGGCGCTGTTCGCTCGCTTACCCCTTTGTTGTTACGCAAGCCTTTGGGGTTCCATGTATAGACTAGTAACATGGTTTACAGAAAGTCCGAGGACATGATTTACAGTTTTCGAATAAAATAGAGGCATGAAAACGCAAGGGAGCGGTGGCCATGCCTTGGGAAGAGAGAACTGTGGAAATGAATCGGGCTGAGTTTGTCAAAAGAGCGCTGGCCGGGGAGAAGAACAAGAGCGCTCTGTGCCGTGAATACGGAATAAGCAGGCCAACAGGAGACAAGTGGATCAAACGGCATAAAGCCGGAGAAGGGATGAGGGACCGAAGCAAGGCGCCGTTCCACACCCCGAATAAGCTCAGCGCAGAGACTGAAACCATAATTGTAGAAGCGAGACAGAAAGAACCTGCGATCGGCGCCAAAAAGATCCATCGGATGCTAAGCAACCAGGGCTATACGAAGCTGCCCTGTGTCAGCACCGTCAATGCCGTGCTGAAACGCAATCACCTCATCACACGGGAAGCAAGCCAGGCTGCTGCACGATGTAAACGGTTTGAAAAAGAAGCCCCGAACATCCTGTGGCAGACCGACTTCAAGGGCAACTTCGCGATGCAAAACGGAGAACGTTGCCACCCCTTGTCGATCATCGACGATCACAGCCGGTTCTGCCTGTGTGCCGATGCGAAAGCAAATGAACAGCACAAAGGCGTAGAAGAGAGTTTTCGTAAGGTTTTCAAGGAATACGGATTACCGCAGATGCTGCTTTGCGATAACGGAAACCCCTGGGGTACAAATTACAGCGGCGGATATACCCCGTTTGAGGTCTGGTTAATGGAGCTTGGTATCCTGACTATTCATATTCGTCCGCATCATCCGCAGACACAGGGGAAAGCGGAGAAATTCAACCGGTCCTACAAGGATGAAAGGCTACAGTATCACGTGCCTTACGACCTAATTGATGCCGACCGCCAGCGGACGGAATACCGGGAGTTTTACAATCAGAAGCGGCCGCATCATGCGCTGGGGCTGGATGCTCCGGCAGAGCACTATCAGGCAAGCACACGCGTTTTCCCTGAGAGAATAACGGACTGGGAATATGGAACGGAATGTGAATTGCGTGAAGTTAAGAAGAAAGGGTATATCCACTATGGAGGAGAGCGTTACTTTCTCAGCTGTTCGTTCGGGGGCAAGTGTATTGCGGTAAAGCCCTCATCGATAGATGGTTTTGTAAATCTGCTCTATCGACAATTCCGGATCGGACGGATAGATTTGAGGGAA
Source organism: Candidatus Limiplasma sp. (assembly GCA_963664595.2). Lineage (GTDB taxonomy): Bacteria > Bacillota > Clostridia > Christensenellales > Aristaeellaceae > CAXXOK01. The sequence continues at coordinate 691,926 of CAXXOK010000011.1, forward strand.
AAGAAAATGGTATCCCGCACATGCTATTTGGCAGAGGGCGATCCCCGCTTGACTGAAAAGTTGTAAACTATGTCCTCGGACAATGTGTAAACTATGTTGGGCTTGACATGGAACCCCAATCCCCGGCAGGGGTTTCACCCCTGCACCCTGACCAGGGCCATCGGCCCTGGACCCTTCTTTTTTAACAGCCTGAGCCGCCGGGCACAATACCCGGCGGTTTTTTTCATTATGTATAAGATGGGTGCAGGGGTAAAACCCTGCCGGGATATGGTGCGGAGCCTGAAAGGCTTTCAATCAAACAAGGGCAAAGCGAGTAACCCGTGCCCAAGGCGCGATGCCTTGAGGATAATCCCCTGCACACTGCATGGTTTTTCGCAGTCTCCGCGACGGCTTTCCTACTCTCCCACAGTCTCCGAGGTGCCAAACCCCAGCATGCAGGCCACCCGGCGGGTGTTGGTGCCATCGGCGCTTGCGCTTGCCACGCGGCTGATCTGTTCGCCCATAAACACCAGCGCGGTGGTGCCGCCGCCATCCAGGTTCAGGGCCTCGGTCACGCCCATGGCGTGCAGGCGGGTTGCCAGCCAGTTGAACCGCGCGCCCTTCGCCCCATCGTAACGGCCGTCCACTGTTATCACCACATAGTGGCCGGGCTCGATCATGCCCAGTGCGCAGCGCGGCTCATGATAGGGCATATAAGTGCCGCTGAGCACGCGCGGGTTGATCTCGCCGCCCCGGATCAGCCACGGGCCGAACGACAGCACCTGCACCGCGCCCATCTCCAGAAACTCATTGGCGTTGTATTCGTCAAAATCATAGGCGTACATGCTCCCGTCCCCAAACACCGCCAACGTGTCCCCCAGCGGGTAGGATCGGGAGGTTACGCGGATCTTGTTGCGGTAGATCACCCCGTTGCGGATGACGATCCCGTACTCCCGCTTGGTAAAAAAATCATCCGTAAACGCCAGCACGGCCTTATTTTCGCGCGCAATGGTCACCGGCGTGTAATAGATCCTGCGCTGCTCCTCGTTAAAGCTTTGTAGGCTCTCGCCGCCGCGCGTTTTAATCTCGGATTCGTACCAGATGTTTTCCGCCTGCTGGTCGTTATACCGGCGGATGTTGATGTACAGCGTATCCGACAGGTAATACCACAGGCCGTCGGCCTCGTCGGCAAACACAAAACTCGCCGCCCTCTTCCAGCAGAAAGCCTTCCTCATCGTGGGCCGGAAGCTGCGGCGTGCCCTGCGGCGACAGGAACGGCATGGGCGTAGGCGAGGGCGTGGGCGTGGGAACGATCGCCAGATCGTCCCGTGTAAAAATCATCTCCTGTATCTCCGGGGTGATCGTTTCCACGGGCTGCATGCCAAGGCTGGCCA
>CAXXOK010000012.1:0-16453 GCA_963664595.2 Candidatus Limiplasma sp.
CTATTCAATGTTTTCCAAACTGCAGCCGGTGCAAGCTATCTTTTGGAACGAATTAAAAAACGGCAAACCGATCATTCTCCACGGAAATGGCAAGTCTCCGAACAATGGACCCGTATCCGTACCAATAACGTGATTGAACGGCTCAACCGCGGGATCCGCAGAAAGAACCAGAGTGGTGGGTTGCTTCCCAGACGGAACTCTGCACTCATGTTGGTCTGCGCACGGCTTCTGCACGCTGCCGGTAGCCAGTTGGGCAACAAGAAGTATATGAATATGAAGCATCTGGAGGTTGCCTGCGAAGAGGTTTCCGCAGCTGGTTAAACTATTCCCATCGCAGTCTGCAAACCTTTTTGCGCATAATTCTTGACACTACCATTGAAGCTATACCAATACACAGCTATCGACGAAAAGACATGGCTTCGGTTTCTAGGAGCCTATGAGGAGCAGAGCACCTTCTCGTCTGTTGATTTCATAAAAAAAAGCGATAATTTGGTTTCGGCGTCGAGGAATAGAGGGTTCAATGCGTGCAAACGGACAATGGGCTGGAGTTTACCAATCGGTTTTCAAGCAGCAAGCGGAATAACCCTACTCTTTTCGAGGTGACGTTGGCCCGTTACGGGATACAGCACAAGCTCATCCGCCCTTATACCCCACGGCACAACGGTAAAGCAGAGCGCAGCCACCGTGAGGATCAGAAGCGGTTCTATGCTTCCCACTCGTTTTTTCTCCCTCGCTGACGTTGGTGGGCAGCTAGCTGCCCACCAAACCAGTAGCAACAAGCTTCCCAGCGTCTGCTGTTTCATTACGATCATCGCCGCTGTTTGATGGTTTTTATTATATCATTTCTGACTTTGAACGTCATTAGATCAGTGGTTTCCTAGGGTACGCGATGTGCTTCGTGAAGAAATACTCTCTAATTTCATGCGCATTACAAGTAGCTCATACAGGATAAGGCTATCCTCTGATGGAGCACGGAAGCATTGTGACAGTCGCCGGATACGCACCGGCAGGCAGGGCAGAACGAATAGAAAAGGGTATGAACATGAAAACACGTATCGAAATCAAAGACCAGGCCAAGGTCTGCTTCAACGAACAATATTGGTTATGTGTGTTGGCATTTGCAATTTATTCCGCGCTGTCGAGCATTGCTTCCGGCGCTACGGCAGGCATTGCCGTTTTCCTGCTAATACCGCCCATGACGGTAGGCTACGCTTATTTTAGCCTGCGGATATATAACGGTGAACCCACGGAGATCGTGGATATGTTCGACGCAGGCTTTAAGGACTACGGCAGAAGCCTGGTTGGCATCCTGTGGATGGAGCTGTTCACGTTTTTATGGTCGCTGCTGTTTATCATCCCCGGGATTATCAAAGCGATTTCCTATTCCATGACGCCGTATATTTTAGCGGATATGGAGGATATCTCGGCCCCAAAGACGCGCTGAAGCTCTCCATGAAAATGACCGAAGGGTACAAGGGCGATATTTTCGTCTTCATACTGTCGTTTATCGGCTGGTGGATTGTAACCGCGCTGACGTTTGGCATTCTTGCCATATTCTATACGGGGCCCTATATGTCCACAAGCCTGGCTGGGATCTATCAGGAGCTGAAAACAGCGCCGGCAAATAACCGGTAACAAGCATAGCGCACGGGGTGGTGGAAACACGGTGCTTAAAAGCGTATAAATGGAAAACCGGGACGAAAAGACGCTGACGGGGGAGAACTTTTTACTTGCGGATGGGCAGCGAAAAGAAAGCCGGACAGCGCTTTTCGTCTTTTCCCTTTACCCTCATTGTCTGGGAAAGGATAAGCCTGCGGTGAAGCCCTGATTCGCCGTGCTTTCGATCTGCAGCGTTCCCGTGTGGGCCTCCGCAATCTGGCGGACAATCAACAGTCCTAAGCCATGCCGTACATCCAGCTGGTCGTCCATGCTGCTCATATAAATGCGGTTTCTCCGCAAAATTCCGTTGCGCTTCGGCCGACAATCCAACACCGTTATCCGCGACCGTCAGTGCCAATGAAGCTTCGGTGCAATCAAGGGTCAGCATAATGGCACAGCCCTGCGGGTTGTGCTTTATGCTGTTCTCCACCAGATTGCCGATGGCCCGGGTAAGCAAACGAGGGTCACCATCGATCTCGACGGTTTCTGCGGCGGGGCGTGATGCGGATATCGACGGTATACCCATCGGCAATTCCGGCATTCAACAGCTCCGCAACATAGGAACGCAAAAGCTTTGATATCCTGACAGGCGTTCTGTTAAGCGGCTGCATTTCATATTCCAGCTGGGAAACCAGATTCAAGTCCCGTACCAGATCTTTGATCTTCACACTTTGCCGCTGGAATACTGGCGGCCTGCTCCCGGATCATGTCGTTGCCTGCATCGCTTTGCGCGATACGTCCGGCATACCCCATAATAATGGAAAGCGGTGTTCGTATATCGTGGGAAACCGCCGCTGATCCAATTGGTTCTGGCTTCATTCTGCCGCCCCAATATCCGTGAGGCTTTGTTCACGCTTTCCGCTACCTCGCAAAGCTCGCCGCGCAGGGAAAGCGATACCGGCTTACCGTCGGAAAGGGTTTCAATGGAGGCGATAATCGGTTCTGTATTTCTGATGATATTTCGCTTGGACAGGTAATAGCCAAGGAACAGAAGCAGCAGATCAACCGCCAGTATACCCGCTGCGTAAAGCGGCAGTGCACGGAGTGCGCGAAGGGAGAAGAAGTTGCCGGTCAGCTTTGTGTAGCTTTCTTTCGGATATCCCAGCACAAGCAAGCCGTCTCCGGCGTCCCACACGAAAACAAGGGTAATCCGCAAGATATCCTCTGGAAAACGCAAGCCCACATCCTGAACGGAAAAATCGGTTGGAATTTCCGCGGGCGCATCGGCCGACCACGCACGCTGACCGTTCCGGGCTCAGGAAGATCGCCCAAATGTGATTGCTTTGGAGCTTTGTAAACACGGCCTCCGGAATACCGTCCAATCCGGCGGAGGCGGCAACCTCCCGTAACATGCTTTGCGGAGCGGTATCCCCATAATCACTGGCGATGACATTGCGAAACGTCCAGCCGAAGGAGAGGCACATTGATCAGGAACAGGGCGATGATAAACCCCGCGAAGGAAGCCAGATGCTTTGCGATATATTTTCCAAATGATCTCATGGCATTATTTCCTTACGTTCAATTTATAGCCCAATCCCTTAACCGTGATCAGTGAAACCGGCTTTTGACGGGTCCGACTCAATTTTTTCCCGTATGCGGCGTACGATGGGCGTTTAGGCTGTTTTCATATCCAAACGGGTTATCGCCCCAAAGCGCCTCGCACAGAACATCCACCGTGACAATCTTCCCTTCACTTCGCGCAAGTGTTTCCAGCAGGGCGTGCTCCTTCGCGGTCAGCGGGATTGCTTCATTTCCCCTGATGACCTCGGCTCGGCTGAAATCTACCGTGGAGCCGTCTAATTTTATAATTTCCGCATCCTCCCGGTAGCATCGCCGCAGTACGGCATAAACGCGCAGCAGCAGCTCCTGGGGTAAAAACGGTTTTAACGATGTAATCATCCGCGCCAAGGCCCAGTCCGGCCAGTTTGTCGGCCGCCTTCATCTTTCGCGGTCAGGAAAATAACCGGGGCGTCTGTAAAGGCGCGCAGCTGCCGCATCAGGGAAAAGCCGTCTCCGTCCAGCAGCATTACATCCAAAATGGACAGGTCCGGTTTTTCCGCTCTGGCAAGGGCAACGCCCTCCTTGGCGGAAGCGGCCATAATAATATTTTCAAATCCATCGTCTGTAAGAATGGCGGCAACCATTTTGCGCAGTTCGGGTTCATCATCCACCAGCAGGAGCTTTTTACAATGCAAAAAGGAAGGATTCACCCCATCACCCCCCCAACAGGGGAATTATAGCATAACGCGCAGCCGTCTTGGCCTTTTCCGGGAAAAAGTAAGGAAAAAGTAAGGTGGTGGAAAGGCAGAAGGTCAGCACGTCGGAATATCATAGGAGCATCGAAAGGAGATGCTTTTTATGGAATATATCATCACTACCGAAAAGCTGACGAAAAAGTATAAAAGGTTTGTTGCTGTCGACCATGTTTCCCTTCACATCCGGCAAGGCAGTATTATATGGCTTTCTCGGCCCCCAACGGGGCGGGGGAAATCCACTGCCATGAAGATGCTGCTCGGGCTGACCGCTCCCACCGACGGCAGTTTTACCGTGGATGGAAAACGCTTTCCCAACGACCGGCTGGCAATACTGCGGGAGATCGGTTCCTTTATCGAATCACCCTCGTTCTACGCGAACCTGACGGGACGGGAAAACCTTGAAATCATCCGCCGGATTCTGCAGCTTCCGGTAAGCACCGTGGACGACGCGCTGGAGCTGGTCGGCCTTGCCGAGTACGGCGACCGGCTTGCCAAGAAGTATTCGCTGGGCATGAAGCAGCGGCTGGGCCTTGCCGGGGCGCTGCTGGCGCGGCCGCCCATTCTCATTCTGGACGAGCCAACCAACGGCCTGGACCCTTCCGGCATCCATGAAATCCGAAACCTAATCAAGTCGTTACCACAGCTTTATCATTGCACAATTTTAATTTCCTCCCATATGCTGTCGGAAATTGAGTTGATGGTGGACGATATCGGCATTCTCAACCATGGCCGTCTGCTGTTTGAGGGGAGCCTGGACGAGCTTCGCCAGGGTGCGCTGCAATCCGGCTTCGCGGCCGATAAGCTGGAGGACGTGTTTCCTCGCCATGGTGGATCAGGACAACGTGGCCGGAAAACAAAGGGCCAAGCTATGAAAACGCTTGCAATAGAGCTTCGCAAAGAGAAAGGCGAACTGGGGTTATCCCGGTTCTGCCGACGGTTGGCCTTCTGGGCGCGGCCTATGCCTTCGCCAATTTTCTGGTACGGAAGGACACTCTGCTGAACCTGCCGCTGGCGCCGATGGATGTTCTGCTTACGCAGCTCTACGGCATGCTGATGATTCTGAATCTGTTCGGCATCGTTGTGGCTGCTTGTCTGATTTACAACATGGAATACAAAGGTAACGCGATGAAGAAGATCTATATGCTGCCGACAAGCGTTCCCGGAATGTATCTATGTAAATTTTTGATTTTGACCGTTCTTTTACTGATTGCGATTGTGATTCAAAATCTGGCGCTCGCGCAGATCGGTATGGCCGAATTGCCGCAGGGGACCTTTGACATAAACACGATGACGGCCTTCGCGGCGTATTCCTTGATCACGTCTATGCCGGTGCTGTCCTTTATGCTGCTGGTTTCATCCCGGTTTGAAAATCTATGGATTCCACTCGGCATCGGCGTCGCGGGGTTATTAAGTGGGATGGCGCTGGCTGCGGTCCGGGTCAAAACTGTTGTTGGCCCCATCCGTTTATCGTGATGCTTGCGCCTGCCGTTGCCATGAGCGCTCAGCCGGACGGAACGGTCATTGTGGTTTGCCGTCGGCGAAACAATCGTATTTCTGACAGCCGGACTCCTGATGGCCAAACACCTGCGTTATGAATAGGAGAGATATGATGAAATTCTTTGAATTGTTCAAAGTCGAGTTTATTAAAGTTAAGCGCTCCAAAATCATACCGCTGATTTTTGTGGCGCCGCTGCTGGTGGTGGTATCTGGAATCGCGAGTTTGAGCAGCTACTTCACCCCGGAGTATACGGACGCATGGCCCGCCATGTTTATTCAAAGCGCGCTGGTATATGCTTATTACCTGCTTCCGCTCAGTATGATTGTGGTGTGCGTAATGATTGCCGGCCGGGGAAACGCAGAACGGCGGTATTCTTAAAATGCTTGCTTTGCCTGTAAGCTGGCATATGCTTTCGCTGGCTAAATTCTGTGTGCTTGTATCGTATCTTTTCCTGGAGATGGTAGTCTTTCTCGTGGCTTTTGTCACCGCAGGGCTGGTGGCCACGGGTTCGATGGGGATTACGGAAACGCTGCCCGTACCGTATCTGTTGACATGGTGCGCCGGGCTTTTCCTGACGATGCTGCCGAGTGTGGCAATTATGTGGGTTATTACGGTGCTGTTTGAAAAGCCGCTGCTATCCGTTGGCCTGAACCTGCTGCTTGTGCTGCCCGGTGTTCTGGTTGCCAACACACCGCTTTGGATTGTCTACCCCTATTGCTACAGCGGCTATCTCGTATCGTGCTCCCTGCACCAGTTTTCAACCGCGTCGGCAGACGCTGCTTTTTCGCTGATGCCGTTCCTGCCCTGCGCTGCTTTGGCTTTTATCCTTTTCCTGGCGCTTGCTGTATTCCGATTTGGGAAAAAGGAGATGCGGTAAGCGGGGAAACCGGCATGCAGTGCGGAAGTGATGTAAAGGCACTGCAGGCTGCGCTGATCAAAGCTGGATACGGCTGCGGTAAGGGCGGAGCGGACGGCAAATTCGGGCATTATACGATGCTGGCCGTTCGCGCCCTGCAGAGCGATAAATGGTTGACTGTGAAAAGTGTTGCCGGGAAAGCGGACGGTCGAAGAACTTGGTGGGAGTTGGAAAGGATAGATTTTTTCACCCACGCGGTCTTGATGGTCGTGTGGGGCTTTTTATGTCAAAATACGTATAAAACGCGTATGTTTATTTTGAAAAGCTTGAAAAAATACGCATGAAATGCGCATAACAACAAATGTAATGAGGACGCGCGATGAAGACCAGAGACCTAATCAAGCTCGTGGAAAAGAACGGATGGACGTTCAAACGTAACGGCTCAAACCACGATATTTTACACAAAGGACGGTGAGAGGGAAAGCGTTAGTACGACACAGAGAAAACGACGAAGACCAAGCAAACGCGATCATCAAGCGAAGAGGGCTGAAATAAGCCACTTAGCCATCGCTTCAAAATGTAAACGGAGGGTTGATTTATGAAAGGTGTTTTACCCTGTCATTCTGTCAAAAGGGAAAGAATTCATTGTTGTTTTTTGTACTTGATTTTAATATCAATACCCAGGGCAAAGATATGGCTGATTCGATCGAAATGGCACGCGATGCAATCGGGATCATGGGCATTGATATGGAGGACGATCATAAAAAACTGCCGGTTCCTTCTGATCTTGCAACTATGAAAACGGGAAATTTAACTGATATTGTAACGCTGGTTGATGTTGACTTTGCAGAATACCGCAGGAAAAACGATTTGCGTACAGTACGGAAAAACTGTACAATTCCTTCCTGGCTGAATTTTGAGGCTGAAAAGGCCGGGGTGAATTTTCTCACAGGCATTGCAAACCGGGCTGAAACAAGAACTGAGAATATCAGGAAGGTAAACAGAAATACCCGTAGAGCTTTGATCTCAAAGGGTATTTTAGCCCGGCTCGAAAGGCCAAACGCAGAAAAAGCCGATCGGATAAACCGTAAGCGGGAATTACAGGGGTTCATTGATTCCCTGCACAGTTGCCCACTGGTATTGGATACGTGGGATGAAAAGCTTTGGACGTTGCTGGTTGTGAAAGGAATTGTGCACCGGGGCGGAAGTATTGTGTTTGAGTTTAATAACGGGGTAAGGATTATATCGGTGTTGGGTAAATAATTCTTCTATGCGTTTATTACCCTGCGATTACTGCAATCAGATAAAGTTATAAGTCAGTACGAATGCTTGTGCCATGAAAGGGATCAGACAGGCGGTGGTAAATGGGATCGATTATAATTTCCACGTAGATGTTCCCCGCATAAAGTGGCTGAAAGATATAAGCTGTAACCAAAGCTATTATTCCATCGAAATATCTTCGCCGGTATCCAAATTCACACAATGCCAGCGCATGCCCTCACTATCTTCCGTATAGAACACGCAGCCCTCGCCGACGCACAGCGGCTCGGTATGCGCCTCCCAACTGCGCTGAACCATTCCGCCTGGCAAATCTACCAGGGCAATGAAATTGCTCAGCGTGAGTCCGTCCTTGTCAAAGGAAATGCCGTATGCGACAATCAGCGTCGTCCCGCTGACGTTCATTGCGGTGATTCTATCCTCTGCACGGAAGATTTCTTGGGGGCTGCCGCCGTTCAGATCGCATTGCATTACGCTATTGCCATCCTTTGGATTGATATAATAAACCATGTCACCCGTTACCGCATAGATTTCAGGGATACCGCTTACGAGGATCTGCGTTTCCGTTCCGTCCGGCGCGCATGCGCAGCAGTCCGCCATCCTCCATGTTTTTCTTGCAGAAGTAGATCCAATCGCCATAGACGCAACCGCTGATGACGGAATAGTCCGTTATGGCTGCGAGCTGTAGCCCATCTGTGCGAAAGCGGCATAGAGCGACGTTTTCACCACCGTCTGCGTATATGCCAATCGCCCGATACGGAAAGGAAGGAGCAGGGGATATCCGCGATTTTTTCGAGATGGCTGCCATCTGTGCGAATGCGGTAGGGCTTGCTTTCGTCATAAGGATTGACAAAGTACAGCCATTCTCCAACCACATTGAGGCTGTAACCGTATGCCATACCGAGACGCTGGCGTTCGCTGCCGTCAGAGCGCATTTTGTAAATTGCGTAAGTATCCTCGGTAAAGCGTGAAAAGTAAATCCACCCAGCCTGCGTGGCGACAATTCCACCCCGCCAATACCCATCTCTTAAGGCGTTGGACATATTGCCCGCCGAATTGCCTGCGGCGTTGATTTGGCTTGCATCGTTGTAATCGGGGATAAACGGAAGCTCGATGACGCCTTCCATGCCATGATCTGCGAGCCAGCCGGAGATTAACGGCGCGCTTTCCGGTACGCTTGTTATCCCCAACGTGAGCACATTCTGCAATGCTTGCTCGTTTTGCCGGATCATGGCTAGCAGGGAATCCGCAGCGGCAAGGTATGCATTTGCGTTGCCTGGCGGGAGTTCGGCGAGCTCATATACCGAAAGATAGACATTTTCATAATCGCCGTCATCCATGCTTTGTGTCATGAGATTTCGTAACTCATCAGCCGCATTTGCAGCGGTAAGCGCCTCCCCTGCCTGGGAGCGCGGCGGACGTACTTTCCACACGGGGGTCTTCACTTGAAGAACTGTACTCGAAGTCCTTCTCCTCCAGATTGTCATAGTAGCTCGAAACGGCTGAATAGTCCTCGGATGGATTGTCATGCAGCTCCAATACCTTGAGTTTCGTGAGGTTCTCAAGCGGAGAAAAATCCGAAACGTTGTTGGAAAAATACAGAAAACGTCTCGAGGTTCACAAGGCTCGATACGGGAGAAATGTCCGTGATGCCGTTCTCCCAGAATACCGCCCAAGTCAGCTGCGTCATGCCCGCGAGGGGGAGAAATATCGGTGATCTGATTCATCGCCGCTTCGATGAAAGAAAGCTTTTTGAGCGATGCGAGCGGGGTTAAGTCCGATACGGCGTTACCGCCAATGTGCAGTTCTTCAAGGTTTTCGAAATATATCAAATCGGTCAGGCTGCGAATCTTCTCCTCCTGGGGAATCACGCCGTTTGAAGAAACGAAGCATGAGAAATCAAGCACAGTAATTCCGCTCAGCTCGGATGAATAAATGTCTCCCTTCGGCTTGCTCAGCAGTTCGCGCACCCTCATTTCAAACATGGGATCTTGAAATGTAGCGACCTCGTTGTCTTCTGCCAACGCCACAACCAACGTAAGCAGCATGAGGGCAACCACCAGCAGAACCAGATGCTTTCTCATAACTTCTCCCGCCATTTTCTCGGCTAATATAATTATCATTTTGTATATATCAGAACGAATCACGCGTATTCGGCGCATATTCTCATGCCCGCCGTCAGTTTCATAAGTTTACCAGACTTTTCTCAATTGAGCAATTCTTATTAAATCATATTGTTGCGTGACTTTGATATGCCAAATGTTTGGCTGATCGTTTTGTCAGCAAACCGGCAGATGGTAATTTATACCAGCAATAATTTCATAGTGCATCCAATTTTCCACCCACCCCAGCGAATCGAGTAATAATGCAAACCAATTTGGTAATATCTTGCTTGCGATTACTCTTCAACTGGCCCTTTATTAACCAACGCTCAACCTATAAAATCCATAAACCCTTACAAATCAACGCATTTCGCACATATGAAAAGAAAATCAACATTGTATCAATATTGACGACCATTTATGGAAGGCGCTGCCAATATTGATATAATCGGAATTGAGTGCACTCCCAAACGGTAAAATATGTAAGAGTGCACCCAACATTAATACATCATTTATCATAGATGAGAGATGAATTGCTTATTATTCATGCATTATCAAGACCTAAATCAGATAAAGAGTATCAGTCAATGATAAGAGTATAAGGCGCCCCCTAATGCGGCAATTCTGCACAGGCCATCAAACAGGCGATTGCGTCGTTCCGGTCATCCGGAACCGGCCGCTCGTTGAGATAATATGTGGTACCGCCACCGCGGTTGGTGCGGTTGTCTGGCTCCGTACCCAGGCTTGCACTTGCGTAAATTCGGTTGATAAAACATATGTTTATTCGGATCCAAATAGGCATACAGGCCGTTTATTGTTTCCGACAGAAAAACCTCCAGCGTCGGCGCATCCCGGTTGCGGGAGATGATCTCGCAGCAATATGATAATGCCATCAGGGACCGCGCCTCGGTATCCAACCAGAAACACGGGTTGCGGTCGGTTAACGGATCGGTCCATTTCAGCCTGGCGGCTTTGCCCCCATGCGTGAAAGCATAGTATATACTTATCCGACTAAAGCAAACGGCGGACGTTTTTAAATTGACGGAGGATAGACGCATGGTTCCCGGAGTCTCCTATTTCTGTATATTATGCGGTAAACGGCAGCGCCATGTAAAAAGCGTCATGCCATACTTGATTGGAATAAATGTCTTTATGCCAGCAGTTTCCTTCGGAAACTTTTGCATAGGCTTGCGAATGGCTAAAAACATTCAATGCGCTCTGCCGATATGCGACATTGCCGGTTGCTGAATAGAAAATCAGCAAAGGCCTCCCAAAATTGTTGGTATCCAGATTGTATTCATGGAGGTTCCAGTGCAGCGGCTGCCAGTTTTCATCGGCAAGTGCTTTCCCGCAGCTGATTATGAAATCAAAATCGCGATATACGGGTTCCCCGGTTTAGCATTCGAGCATTCTACGGCCGTGCATACATAGATCGTCCTTGTAATTCCGTTTTTCCTGTGATACAAGGCGTGGGGAAATGATCCTTGCATAGTTTTGGAAATAGAGGTTCCGCCGGTCGTTCGTTTAGCATTCTCCCGTTTTGAAATAATTCGTCATTCCGCAGTATCCAAATGTTCCTGTTTATATTGGATTGGGGAAATCCCAACAATACGCTTGAATGCTCGGCGGAAGGTGGTGGAGTTGTTATAACCTACGGCAAACGTAATTTCTTCAATGGTTTTTGCAGACGTTCGTATCAGCCGCATTGCATGGTCAAGGCGTAACTTTTCAAGGTATACGCTGTACGGCTCGCCCAGCAGGTCTTTAAACAGGATGGAGAAATAAGATTCGGATAATCCGAAATGGTCTGCTGTGCTGGATGCGGAAAGAGATGGGTCGGAATATACCGCTTGGAGGTATTCCTGGATTTCTTTCTTCTGCGTGCTTTTCCGAGCGTTGAAATGGTTTGCGGAAATCCTGCCGATTTTTTTAAGCTCGTTGCGCAGGATTTCCAATTGCTCCCGGATATCCTTGGGACGATGTATAGACAGTAGGTAATCCGATAAGTTTTCCTCATCAACAACCTCCTCGGCAGCCATAATCAGCACGCTTTCAACCGTCGAAATCAACAGCATTTTCAAGCCGGACGACAGATGGCGCTTCTGCGTGTTTTCGTAAATGATCCGGTCAATCTGTTCGTCGATAACGGCAATGTTGTTGTGCTTTACGGCGTTAAGCAGGCATTGCTGCTGCTCCAGCGTAAAAAAGGCGCATTGATGTTGCGGCTGACGGTATCATACACTGCAATATGATTTTGTGCGGATTTCTGCTGCAGGCAATAAACAGACTGCCGCAAGGAAAATGCCACGTCACTGACGGAAGGATAAATTCTGCCGATGCCGATGCGAACAGGAACGTGCAAGGACTGCTGCACCTGCTCAAGATGCCGGATTATTTTGTCGTACGAAGACTGATTTTCCGGTTCGTCCATTAAATATAGAAATGACGCCTGTTTATTATGGCTTTGATAATACAGGTAGTGAAGGCCCGACGTAACGTTTTCAATCGTCAGATTGTTTTGCAGAACCAGGTTCTCCTGATCCGATTGGATGGAGGCGACACAGTATCCCTCGGCATGCAGATCAATGCCGGCATGGGTTGCCAAAGCCGCCAGGCTGTCAATATCCAGATAATTCTCATCAAAGAGATGATAGAGCAGCATCGACGTTTCAAGCTTGCGGTTTTCCTCCAGCGCTGTTTTTGTTGTTTGCTGGCTTAGGCGCAGCTGGGCAATGCTTTGCTCCAGATAGGCGTATTCACTTCGCTGAGAGGGGCCGGGGAGCAGAGATTGTACATTGGATGCAAACCGTTCGAGCGGCCGTGCGTTTTGCCGGGCGAGATACAGACTCAGCAGGGCTTCTGTCACAAAGCATAAAAGAAGGCAGATTAAAAGCGGAGTTCTTAATTCATAAGCACTTTTCAAAGCATAGCTTTTTGGCAGAACTGCAAATATGTACAGGTCGTTTGTTACGGCCGAGCGAACGAAAAGATCGTTGCCGTGGTATTCTGCTATGTCTGTGTTTACCGGCATTTGCGCAGAAAAAACAATGGAATTGTCCTCGCCCAAATGCGCCAGGATCTTGCCGTTGGAATCAACCAGAAAAGCGCTTCCGCTTTCCGACAGGAAGGTAAGCTCGTTTTCAATGGTGCCGACGTCGATAAAGAACTGCAGAACAGCCACCACTTCGTTTCCTGATGTCTTTTTGGTGATGATCGGAAAACTGTACGTGAGGGTATAGGCGGTATGGTCGCCGAAATTGATGATATCGGCTGGCAGCAACGTCCGCGTTGTTGTGGTGAAAATGGTATCCAGCCAACTCTCATAGGTCATATTCTGATACTGCATCGAATTGGTATAATATGCTTCCAGGCCGCTGGACATGGCGTTGTGATAGAAAATCAGCTCATTATCACGGCACAGCAGCCGATAGCCGCTGTGGATGTTGGAAATGTTGCTGAGTTTATCATCCAGCTTGTTAATGAATTTTACATATTCAATAACGCCTTTGTCGCCATCGCTCGGCGGGCTCATATTCAGTATATTGCGCAGGCTTGTATCATAAATTACATTGTAAGCGGCGGAATCAATTTCAGTGAGTATATGCCGCAGTTCCGTACCGACCGTATCAAGCATCGTAAGGGTATTGTTGATGCTGCTTGACTCGGTGATTCTGGAAACATTGGCGTAAAGGTAGATAGATATGCCGGACGGCACAATGAGCATCACAAAAAAGGAAATCAGAAAAATGGAAAAAGCGTGTTTAAACCTGTATATAAATTTCAGCCTGTCATATTTAGGCTTGGAAAGAGGCATCCGCATCCTCCTTTCTCCCGGTTAAATACACTGCTGCATTGCTATTTTTATATTATCGTGGTTTCCGCGCTTTGTAAAACTGCAATTTCGGCGCGGGAATGTACGTAAAACCCGCAAAGCATTACCACACAACGCTTTTTGATTGAGGCGAACGTTTAATTCTGTTATCATACAATTAATGTGATTCAAAGCTCCTGTACGGATTCGAAGCAAATGTCTGTTTTTTTAATGCCTCACATGGAATATGATAAATCCACATCGGCGATTTGACATCGTAAAAGGTCGCCAGAAAAAGAAGGAGAATCCATATGAAAAAACTGTTAGCCATTGTACTCAGTTTGCTGTTTCTTGTGGGAACAGCCACAGCGGAAATTGTTTACAACGACCCCGGCACATACCCGATCGCGAACGAAGTCGTTACGCTCAAGGTTTTCGCACCCCAGAATGGTGAATTCAGCTGGGCGGATAACCTGCAGACAAAGGAACTGGAAGATAAACTGGGCATCAAGATCGAATGGGTTATCGGCGCGAGTGGCTCGATCCGCGACAAAATTAACCTGATGCTTGCCGGAAACGACGAGGATATGGTCGATTTGATCTTTGTCGGTGTGGGCGACCGCTTTGACCGCGTGACCGAAGCGCAGCTTGGTGCACAGGTCTGGTCATGCCGCTGAACGAGTATTACGATACGATTTCAGTAGGCTACCAAAATGCGTTTGAAAATCTGCCCGGCTTCCGTGAAGCCATTACGACGCCGGACGGCAATATTTACTCGATGCCCAACGTTGACGGTTCGCTGCACATCCAATATATGATGAAGCTGTGGATCAACACTGAATGGCTGGACAATCTCGGCCTGGATATGCCCACCACGACCGATGAATTCTATCAGGTGCTCAAGGCTTTCAAAGAGCAGGATGCGAATGGCAATGGGGACGCCAACGACGAGATTCCTCTGTCCACCATTAGGGATACTTTAAGCGCGCAGATTGACGGTTTCCTGATGGCACCCTTCCAGGTGACGTCCGAAGGCGACAGGTTGTTTGTAGACAACGGCGTTGTCAGCTTCAGCCCTGTGACGGACGGCTATCGCGAGGGATTGCGCTATCTGAACAAACTGTACGCCGAAGGCCTGCTGAATCCCGAATCCTTTACGCAGGACCTTGCCAACCAGGTGAACGTGAACGAAAATGGCGACGTAGCGACGATCGGCTGCTTCCTGGGAATGCGCCCCGGCTTTGCTTGTGACCTTTCCACCGTACCCAACAGCAAAAAGTGGGAACAGTATCAGTCACTTGCGCCGCTGGTCGGTCCCAGCGGTGAGGCAACCGCCGCGTGGAACCCCTACACGATGTATCAGACGGGTATGGTATTCATCCCGACTGCAGCCAAAAACCCCGAAGCGGCTTTCCGTCTTGTAGATTATCTGGCAACACTGGAAGGCTCCATGCGCTCTGCCTATGCGTTGAAGGCGTGCACTGGCGTTATGCGACGGAAGGCGAAGTCGGCCTGGATGGTACGAACGCCTATGTCACCACGCTTCCGGAGGCCGCAACAGACACTAACTACTCCTGGACGCAGCTGGCAGGCCTTGTGCGCGATACGCGCTTTACGGCATGGCTGACAACCAACCCCGATCCTTATGCAGAAGGCGTACGTCCGCTAGATGGCCGTCAGGTTGTTCTGTACCAGGGCTCGCTGAGCCACCAAGCCGTGCGCCAGCCGCTGGAAAGCATTCTTCCTCCCCTGTATTTCACAGAAGATGCATCAGAAGAAATCGCTTTGAACAAGGTGAATGTAATGGATTATACCAAGGAATCGATCGTCCGTTTCATCACCGGTGATATAAGCATTGACAGTGACTGGGACAGCTATATGCAAACGCTCAACGATATCGGACTGGAAGAGTATCTGGCTCTTTACCAGACTGCATACGATGTAAGCGCTTTTGCGGCCAAATAAAGCCGAACGTTAAAAAGCCAGGCGGGAGATATGCATCAGCATATCTCCTGCCGATTTGTTATAACTGGAGGGGTTTACTATGAACGAGCTGGCGCGCAATGACGCGAAGTATTTTGCTAAGCTTCGCAAGGGGATCATGCGCCACTGGCAGCTGTACTTGATTATGTTACTACCGATTATATATGTCATTATATTCCGGTATGTCCCGATTTGGGGATCGCAGATTGCGTTTAAGGATTATAAGCTCGGTCTGGGTGTGCAGGATAGTCCCTGGGCTGACCCGCTGTTTAAACATTTTGCCAAGTTCTTCTCCGGGAACAGTTTTCGCGGCTGTTTTTCAACACACTGGGGCTATCGGTTTACAATATTCTGGCAGGGATCTTGCCGCCGATTATTCTGGCCATCGGGCTGAGCTATGTAAAGCATAAACGCTTCGGCAAAACAGTGCAAATGGTTACCTATATGCCGTACTTCATTTCCGTAGTTCTTGTGGTTGGCATTCTCAATCAAATGCTTTCCTTATCCGGCCCTGTCAACAACATCATTGAAAGCCTGGGAGGGAAGCCTATCCACTTCCTGAGCAAGCCGGAATGGTTCAAAACGCTGTATGTGTTTTCCGGACTCTGGCAGAATACGGGATACAGCGCGGTTATCTATCTGGCAGCGATGGCGTCGGTATCGCCGGAATTGCACGAAGCCGCGATTGTGGACGGCGCGAATATCTGGAAGCGCATCCTGCATGTGGATATTCCCGGCATCATGCCGACGGTCATCATCCTTACGGTGCTGGCGTGCGGCCGTGTTTTGTCGATCGGGTATGAAAAAGTGCTGCTGATGCAAAACCTGCAGAACATGCGGGCCTCGGATATCATTTCCACCTACGTATACCGCATTGGTTTGGCGGAAGGTATGCAGTTCAGTTACTCTACGGCCATAGGCTTGTTCCAGTCGCTTGTATCGCTCATCTTACTAGTGGTTGTTAACGGTATCGCCAGGCGCGTGAACGAGACAAGTCTGTGGTAAGGGGGA
>CAXXOK010000013.1:0-18480 GCA_963664595.2 Candidatus Limiplasma sp.
CGCCAGCAGGTGGGCCAATCCGGTATTTTGCAATTGTGCGTCACGCGCTCCCTTCATTCCGGTTCGCCCTATACAGAGGTCCTGCGCATCGATCTCGACATGGAGCCCATCAATACCGTCATCAACGAGGAAAACTCCTTTCTGTCCGTCTATCTGGTCGCTCCGGACGGCACCGCCGTGTGCTATCCCGGCAGCCTGCAGGACAGCCTCAATTACCAACCGCAGCTTCCGTCCGCCGGAAACAACGGACCTCAGCGTTTCCTTTGGAGAACGCACCGCGATGCGCGACTGGAAGCTGGTTGCCAATATCAATACGGAGGTAATGAAAGCCGGATCCGCAATGCTCTTCTGATCGGGCTTTTGCTGGGCACGATCTGTTACCATTTTCGCGGGCGTCATCGCTTTGGTTTTCTCCCGTTCCATCGCGCTGCGCAGCCAGCGGCTGCTGCGGCATTATGGACAGCATGACCGCCGATCACTTCTCCCCCATCTCCCACGATGCCGGGCACGACGAGATCGGCGAGCCTGACAGCGCACTTCAACGATATGGGCGCGCGCCTGCGCCAGCTGATCAACGACCTGTATGTGCTCCAGCTGCGGCAGAAAAACATGGAACTGGAAAACGTGCGCGCGGAGCTGAAATACCTGCAGGCAGCAGATTGACCCGCACTTCCTGTTCAATACCCTCAACGACCCTGCTTGTGCTCAGCGTACGCAACGGCCACGAGGAAGAAGCCACCATACTCCGCGCGCTTTCCAAGCTGCTGCGCCGCATGGTGGATACTGCCCGCGACGTGATTCCCCTGTGTGAGAGCTGGAATTTGTCCGCATGGTGCTGACCATCGAACAGTTCCGTTTCTGCGGCAAGCTGCGCTAACAGTTCGACATCACACCGGAAGCGCAGATGCGCACCGTTCCGGTGATGAGCGTGCAGGGCCTTGTGGAAAACGCCTGCAAGCATGGCGTACAAAACCTGAGCGACCAGGGCTTCATCTGCGTTTCCGCCCGCGTGGTAGCGGACGGCACGCTGGTGGTGGAGGTCAGCGACAACGGCATCGGGCTGAAACCGGCGCGCCTGAGGGAGCTGCACCGCCAAATCACCAGCCCGGAGGATATGCCGGACAGCGTGGGGCTGCAAAACATCTTCCGACGGCTGCTGCTGTACTACGGCAAGGCCGCCGCGCTGGAGCTGAAAAGCGCGGCGGGGCGCGGCACTGTGGCCGCGATCCGCATTCCAGTCAGAAAGGGGATTGAGCCATGCTGCGTGCCTTGTTGGTAGATGATGAACCGTTGGCCCTGGAGGGTCTCCGGTTGCTGATCCATTGGGAAGCGGAGGGGTTCGAAATCTGCGGTCAGTGCGCCAGCGCCACTGAGGCGCTTCATCTGCTGCCGTTGCTAAGCCTGATCTGATCGTAACGGACATCCGTATGCCCGGCATGAGCGGCCTCGACCTGCTCAAGGCCGCCCGGCGGGCCGGGTTTGACGGCCAGTTCGTAATCGTGAGCGGATACAGCGATTTCAATTATGCAAGAACGCGCTGCAACTCGGAGTCGCGGGCTATCTGCTTAAGCCTGTGGAACAGGCGGACGCCGCCAGTGTGCTGGCGCATGTCCGCCACGAGCTGTTCAACCGGGAGGCCATGGCCAACCAGCGCAGCAAATCCATCCATTACGCCATCGGCAAGCTGCTGACCGAAGGCGGAGCCCCCGCGGCCGGATCTTCCCGCCGCCGCGCGCTGGCTGCTGGCAATCTAGGGCGCGCCCGCTGCCCTATCCGAAGTGCAGAAATTGCTCGCCCTGTTTCCTAAGCACAACGCAACGGCGCACATTGTAGGCGATAAGGAATACCTGGTGCTGCGGATGGACACGGCCGACGGGACGGCGGATATGCGGCAGGCCGAAGCCCTGCTTGCGCAGCACAGCCGGAAGCTGTATGCCGCCGCGCCGACTTCCGATCCCACCGAGCTACAAACCCTGTGCAGGCAATTGTCGGACCAGCTGGATAGAACATGCCGCTGTGCCCCCACCACGCAAATGGACGCGCTGATCCGCGCACATTTCCCTGCGGCAGGCGGATGAGTGTGCCGCTCGCTGTCAGGAGTTGGAAAGCTTCTGCGCCGCGTACGGTGCCGGTGCCCTGATCGCGCGCGGCGGCAATTGCTGTCCCGCCTGTTCCGTACTGCTGTTCGGACCGTGAGGATGCATTGAAGGTGTTTCTGCGTTCCCAGGCATCGACATGCACACCCTGTGCCTGACCGCCATTGAGCTGCTGACCCCCGAACAGGAGCTGGTAAGCGACCGCATGGAGTGTTATGCCCGTACGCACAGCGGCGAGCACATCACCGTCAACAGCAATGGCTATGGCGCTGGGGTATAACCCTACTTATCTCGGCCGAAAATTTCATGAGGAACGGGGCACGGGCTTCCGGGGAATGGCTGTGCGATCTTCGTCTGGAGCAGGGAGCCGCCCTTTTACGCAGCACGGATCAGTCCGTTACATCGATTGCCAAAGCGATCGGTTTCGAGCATTACAAGCGCTTTCTCCGGCACTTCAAGCAACGTTACGGGATCACGCCGGAACAGTACCGGCGGCAGAAATCCCCGCCGGAATCTAAACACTGGACAAAGCCTTTCGCAAACAAACCGCGCCTCCGGCAGCTCGCCGGGGGCGCGGTTTGTTTAGGCTGCCATAAACTCTCTTTTGGTTAAAAGGTTTCTTCCGCTTCCGCTTATCCCTTCACACTTCCCACGTTCAGGCCGACCACAAAGTAGCGTTGCAGGAACGGATAAATCACCACGATCGGCGCGGCCGAAATTACGGTAATGGCGGCGCGGATGGTAACCCGGCGTCGTGGTTGGTGGTGCTGGAGGCGGCGTCCACGCTGGTCAGCACCGCGTTTGCGCTGTTGATCGTGGTTGCCAGCTTCATTTTCAGCAGATACTGCAGCGTGTGCAGATGCACTTTGCTCGCATTATACAGGTGGGTATCAAACCAGCTGTTCCACGCGCCGACCGCCACAAACAGCGCGATCCGTTGCCAGCACCGGCATGCACAGCGGAAAGATAATTTTCCAGAACAGATACAGGTCGCCCGCGCCGTCGATACGGGCAGACTCCACCAGCGCTTCCGGCAGACTGAGAATATAGGTCCGCGTGATAATCATGTTAAAGCACGAAAGCATCGTGGGAATAATATACACCCAGAAGCTCTTGCTCAGCCCCAGCGTGCGCTGAATGAGCAGATAGTTGGGGATTAAGCCCGCATTGACATACATCGTAAGCACGAACATGGTAGTGATGAATTTCCTCAGTACATATTCCCTGCGGCTGAGCGCATAGGAAAGCATCGAGGTCAGCACCACGTTGAGGATGGTCTGGATTGCCGTACGGGAAATTGTAATAAAGAACGCGTTGTAAATAATCTCGTCGGCAAAAATTGTTTCGTAGCTTTTCATGCTGAACTGCCGGGGCCACAGACCGATTCCCCCGCGAACGGCATCCGTGCCATCGTTAAAGGAGATGGCGACGGTGTTGATTACAGGATAAAGCGTGATAAACACCAGCAGGATCATCGCAAAGCCGTTGACCAGCGGAAAAATGGAATGCCGATGGAGTGTGCTGTGCTTGTGTGAAATCAGATCTCTCATCTTTCCGCCCCCTTACAGCAAGGTATCTTCACCCAAACGCTTGGCGGCATAATTCGCGCTCAGCATCAGGGCGATGGAAACCAGGCTTTTGAAAATGCCGGCGGCGATCGCGCGGCTGTACTGCCCCTTGGTAATGCCGTATTTCAGGGCAAAGATATCGATGGTCTGGGACCAGTCCATTACCAGGTTCTGCCCCATCAGGTATTGGATTTCAAATCCGGCTTCCATCAGATAGCCGATATTCATCACCAGCAACACCACAAACGTGCTCTTGATGCCGGGCAGTGTGATATGAAACATCTTTTTAAACCGGCCCGCACCGTCCATGTTCGCCGCCTCGTACAGCGCGGGATCGATGGCGCTCATGGCCGCCAGATAAATAATCGTATTCCAGCCGCATTCCTTCCACAGGTTGATGCCGCCCACCAGCCACCAGAAGTACTTGCCCTCTCCCAGAAAAAACACCGGGTTATGCGTAAGCCCCAGCGAAAGCAGCAGGCGGTTCAACGCGCCGTCGCTGGCCAGGATCGTCTGGGCTATGCCCACAACGATAACCCAGCTTAAAAAGTGCGGCAGATAAGTAACAGTCTGCACTGAACGTTTGAAATGCTTGGAGCGGATTTCATTCAAAAACAGCCCCAGCGCAATGGGGAACACAAAGCCGAACACCAGGTTGATGGCCGCCATGGCAAAGGTGTTACGGATGGCGCGGATAAACTCCGCTTTGCTGAATAACCAGATAAAGTTCTCCAGCCCTACCCATTCATTGGAAAAAAGCGGTTTGGCCGGATTATAGTTCATGAATGCCGTAATCCATCCCCAGATCGGGAAATAGTTGAACAGCAGGATATACAAAAGCATGGGTACGCTCATCAGCATGAGCTGGCGCTGCATCCACAGCCGTTTCCGAAACGGAACCGTTCGGTACTGGACGCCGTTGCCCGGCAGGGTTCTGGTTTTACTGTTATCCTTTTGCAATGCGTGCACCTCGCTTTGGTAAACTCTGAAACCGGCAGGCGTTATCAGCCGTTTGATACATAAATGGCGGGAGGGAATCCCTCCCGCCATTGGGATGAGAACTTTTTATTCCGCGTTCTTTTCAACCAGTTCCAGGATTTGCTCCTGCATGAAGTCCACGAAGTCGGTAATCGGGATCGCGTTCACGGCATCGACAAATTCCTGCCACTTGGCATCGAATTCTTCGGGATCCGCCATGATCACCTGCGGCAGCAGCTTGCGCTCGACATCCTGGAAGGCTGCCTTTGCGTCGTTAGCGTCCTGATCCACAGTTACGTCGATCTGCCACGCTTCGCCATAGGGCGCCAGAGCGATGGGATCGTTAAAGAAGTCCAACGGACGCTGCATGCTATACGCGGCCAGGAATTCCTTGTCATAATCGTTCATCTGGAGGTAGTAGTTTTCGGGCTGCACAGCCGGATCCCACTTGTTGCCGTCGTCCATTTCACCCTGCTTTTTGGGCATGGAGTTGGTCAGCACGTAGCCGCTGTTGGCGTTCTTCCACACTGCGTTGGCAGCGTCCTGGATCTGATCATAGGTACGGAGCAAACGGCCGTTTTCTACATAGTAGTCCTCGCCCTCGATGCCCCACCAGACGATCTTCTGCCAGTCGTTATCCAGCATTTTTTCCATGAACTGCACCAGGCGCTCAGGCTGTTCGCAGTTCACGCTGATGCCGAAGCCGCGGTTGACGTTGATTACGGTACCGTTGAGGTAGTGCTCGGTAATTTCCTTGCCGGCTTCCTCCGCGGTGTACACAATGGGCAGGCCCTGATAGGTGTCCTCAAACATTTCGGCAGCTTTCAGCGCGTCGGTCGCAGTCTGGAAATCCCAGTTCTGGTCAAACATGCCGACAACGGTGCCGCTGGACAGCTTGGCGATGTACTGGTCATAGTTCATCACGAAGGTATCCTGGGAGATGAGGCCCTTGTGGTAGAGCTCGTTCAGCTTTTTGTAGTAGGGCTTGGCATAGTCCTGAATGACATAGGCTTCGGTCTTGTAATTGTTGTCGATGTCCACAATCACGTCGCCGTCATTGGGGCGGCCCATGAGGTGCTGCACAGGATTGAACAGGCAGAACGCACGCCAGCTGTCGCACAGGATGGCAAAGCCTTCGTTCGCGGCGCCGTTGGCGTTGGTCGGGTTGGCCGCCACATAGGATTCGATCAGGTCGAAGTATTCATCCATCGTCTTGATCATGGGATAGCCTGCCCAGGCCAGCACTTTCTTCTGCAGGAAGAACGCGGGGCCGTTGACATAGTTCATACCGTAATCTTCGGTGTTGAAATAACGGCCGTAGTTGGGGATGATGAACAGCTGGCCATCATCGTTAAGCAGCCGCTTGAGATAAGGCTGGATGTATTCGTAGATGTTGGGGGTCTTTTCTTCGCTGATGTAGGGCATCAGGTCGATCAGCGCGCCCGCGGTGATCAGTTTTTCGGCGCTGTTGCCGCCGTCCATCAGATCGGCGTAATCCTGGCCGGCGATTTTCACGCCCAGAGTTTCGTCCAGATCCCCGGCGAGGAACTCAAACTCGAATTTCAAGCCGAATTCATCCTCGATCATTTGGAAAATCTTGTTGTCGGACGTAGGCTGGTCGCGCGCCTCGCCGATAAATACGGTTACGGTCATCGGGTCTTGTGAAATTTCGGCAAACGCAGGGACGATAGCCATGGTCCCAAGGATGACGATTGCCAGCAATAAGGAAACAAATTTACGCATGTATGCTCCTCCTCATTTGATATTCCGCCATAGCGGTTTAGATTGTAGAACTAGCATACCACGTCTTTTTCGCCGTTCAAATGCCCGGTGCTCCACCATTTCCCAGAAAAAGTACAGAACTTTTGTACACCTTGCATCACGGCAGACGGCCGTTGTTACGCATATTGGGTATATGCTCCGCCCAGCATGAGCAGGCAGAAGAAATACAGGCAGTTGTCATAGTAACGCCTGTCGCCCTTACGCGGCGGCGTTTGCCAGAATTTTAAAACCCATTCGCGGGACAGCGTGGTATCGGTCGCCAGCGAGGCTGCCGCCGTGGTGGCGATAATCGCGGTCGGGTGCAACGCCGGGGGCTGCTTGGCCTCGCCGCCGATGGTATAGGTCATCCACGGGTCCTTGTCCCATAAAAAGCTTTGCAAACGGTCGGCAATCACCCTGTACTCCGGTCGCTGCCCGTTCCAGGCGCTGTCCAGCCCGATGTTCATGGCAACGCGGTAGGCGTCCGAAAAAAAGTCCCCGTGCCCGCGCGAGGTTTCCGGCGTACCGTCGTAGTGCGCATACTCCGGCGCCAGCCCGGTTACGGGGTGGCAGGCAGCCGTCAGATACGCCCGGCTGGCCTGGGCCGCCCGCTGCCAAAAGGGCCGGTCTTCCTCATCGGCAAGCAGGGCAAAGCGGTCGTAAAAATGCGGCAGATGGTAGGACGGATCGCTGAACGGAAGCTCCGGAACGAAACGGATGAGCGCCGTTTGCTCATCCCACATCGCGTGCCCGCCTTTGACCAGCTCCGGCTGATGCACGGCGTGGCGCAGTATTTTGCGTGCCTGCGCGGCGTAATCAAACGGCGCTTTTCCTTCCCCCCAGCGCGCCGAGGCGAAGAACAGCGCCATGGCGTAATATTCCTCGCCGTCGGGCGCGGGGCCGTCGCTGTTTCGCTTGCCGTCGGGTTTGACCGACCACGCGAAATACCCCGTATACACGCCCTGTTCGTTGTACATATACCGCAGGCTGAACACCCACAGGCGGTCAAACAGATCCTTGCGGTCCATCTGTACCGCCATCATCATGCCGTAGCTCATGCCCTCGGTACGGGCGTCAAAGTTTCCGGTATCCATCAGATATCCGGCGTCCTCGCCCGATTCAAAATAGAATTTCTCGTCCGGATCAAAAAAGATGGCGTTCATCGTTTCATCGATCCGTTTCCGGATATCCGGCTGCGCAATGCCGGCGGCCGCCAGCAGATTAGGGGTCGTTTTCATAGTTTGATCCCTCACAAATTATAGTTTGCCGGTGAAAAGGCAACACCGGAAAGACGGAAGAAAAAGTCTTTGATCACATCGCACCATTCGCGCGCGTCCGCAAGCTGCCGCTCCATCCGCTCCTGCGCAAGGGCGAACACATCCTCCGGCAGCGCGCCCTTCAGCGTTTGCAGCGATGCCGCCAGCGCGCGGGTTTCCCGCAGGCCCTGATCATGATCCTCGTAGATGCGCGCAAGCAGCGTGCGTCCGTCGCGCATGCGGTAGTCGTAGGGCAGGCGGTGGAAAAACAGCAGCAGGTTATCGGGACAGGCTTCCCTTGTGGCGTACTTCTTCTGATATTCCACCGGATACTGGGACAGATAATCCGTGCCCGCCGCCGTGCGGTCGATGCCGATAGCGGTATGATCGGCGCGGTGATAGGTGCCCCAGGCGGCGTATTCGTATCCCATGGGGCTGGGCCCGTAATGGTTGTTGGGGTTCACCATCCAGCAAATCCCCAGCGGAGCGGTATATTTTTCGTATACAGATCGGCTTCTAAGCAGAATCTCCGTCAGGGTTTCCAACGCTTCGCCCTCCAGGCCGTAGCTGAGGCGCGCCCAGCGCCGGGTGGTTTCTTCAAAGGATTGCATCGGCTGCCACGCGGTCTGCCCATAAGCATACAGATTGAGCTGCGCAAAGGGATGCCCCGTCCAGCAGGCATCGTAGCCGGTGTTGGATACGGCGGCGATCGCATGGATGTTCCCGCCGGGTATCTCCCCCATCACCTCGTTAAACATGCCCTGCATGGCGTACAGATCGATCTGCTGACCCGTATACTCCTGCGCCAGCTGAAATTCCAGTGCCTTATGGGTTTTCGGCATGGCAAACAGCAGCGGCGACACCGGCTCCCGTACCTGAAAATCGAACGGTCCGTTTTTGATCTGCAATATCACGTTGTCGTCAAACTGCCCGTCCAGGTAGGCGTAGTTATCGTACGCGGCTTTGGGTCGGTCTGTTTTCGTGTCCCGCCAATCCTGCTTGCAGTTGTACACAAAGCAGCGCCAAACCACCACGCCGCCGAAGGGTTTCAGCGCCCGCGCCAGCATGTTGGCTCCCTCGGCATGGTTGCGCCCGTAGGTAAAGGGCCCGGGACGGAATTCGGAATCCGCCTTAACCACAAAGCCACAAAAATTGGGGATATACCGGTAGATCAGCGCCGCGCGCTCCTTCCACCATGCCTGCACGCCCCCGTCCAGCGGATCGGCTGTAGAAAGCCCGTTCTGCACCGGCATGGAATAATCAACGGACAGCAGCAGCCGGATGCCGAACGCCGCGAAAATCTTCGCCACATGCGCCACCTGGGGCAGAAAGCGTTCGCCGATCAGTTCCTGCGCCGGGTCGGCCACGTTTACGTTGTTGAGGCAGATCACATTGACCGAGGCGGAAGCCAACAGCCGCGCGTAGGCACGCAGCCTTGCGTCGTCGCCGCGGAACCCGTTGTTACAGAAAAAGATCGACGGCCCCGCGTATCCGCGCTCCACATGGCCGTTCATGTTGTCCCAGTGATCAATCATCCGCAGCGCAAACGCCGGGGTTTGCCTGCCCTGCGGCAGGGCCCGGCCCGCACGTTTCCACTCCAGCAGGCGGTATACGCCATAGAGCACGCCCGTTTCGCCGCCCGAGATTTGGCTGCCATCCGGCGCAATCGTGTAAGCGTCTCCAAGCCCCTCCTCAACGGAAACGGCGCAGTCCATGCCCGCTTGTTGCAGCTCCCAGCGGGCGGCCTCAGGCGGTGTCTTCAGGGTTTCGGGTATGAGTTCTTCCAGCAGCCAGGCTTTTTGCAGGCTCATCGTCTCACCTCATAGTTAATTGTCAACCTATTTTTATAAATAAGTTGACAATTAAACGTTTCTTTGGTATCGTTTCTCCGAAATAGAGGGAAGGATTTGAAATCCATGAAACTTTCTGTAACGGATATGGTTCTGATCGCATTGTTCTCGGTGCTGCTGGCGGTTTGCGCGTGGATATCCATCCCCGCCGCGGTACCGTTCACCCTGCAGACTCTGGGTCTTTTTATCACCATGGGGCTTCTGGGCGGCAAGCGCAGCGTGTTAACGGTGCTGACCTATCTGCTGATGGGCGCGATCGGCATTCCCGTGTTTTCCGGTTTCCGCGGCGGATTTAGCATGCTGATGGGCATTACCGGCGGCTACCTGATCGGCTTTGTGTTTGCCGCGCTTGTCTATTGGCTGATCACCGCACGCAGCGGCGGCGCCCTTTGGCCCATGATCCTGGGCATGGTAACCGGAATGCTGATGTATTACGCCTTTGGCACCGCGTGGTTTATGCTGTTTTACGCCAGGGCATACGGAGCTATCGGGCTTTGGTCTGCCTTATCGATGTGCGTCATTCCGTTCCTCATCCCCGACCTGATCAAGCTCGGGCTGGCCGTGACTGTGGTCAGGGCACTGCCCAAACGCGTGAAAACCCTATCGCTGTAATCAGGCCTTCTCCAGCAGCTGCCGGTACAGGCTGAGATACTCTGTGGCGCTGTGCACCCAGGAATAATCTCCCTCCATGCCGCGCTTTTGCAGCATTTCGAACACATCCCTGCTGTTGCGGTAAAAGCCCAGTGCGCGCCGGATCACCGCCAGCATATCGTGCGCGTTGTAATTGAGGAAGGTAAAGCCGTTGCCTTCGCCCGTTTCCTCATTATAGCTGAGCACGGTATCCCTCAGCCCGCCGGTTTCGCGCACGATGGGCACGGAGCCGTAGCGCATGGAAATCATCTGGCTGAGGCCGCAGGGCTCAAACAGCGACGGCATCAGGAAGAAATCCGAACCCGCGTAGATCTTGTGCGCCAGTTCGTTATCCATGGCAAAGCGGGCGGCCAGACAGCCGCGGTATTTGGTTTCCGCCCAGCTGAACAAATTGGTATAGCGCGCGTCCCCCATGCCAAGGATCGCCATCTGGATATCCTCTCCCATGATCTCGCCCAACACGCAATCTACCAGATCCAGCCCCTTCTGGTTGGTCAGCCGCCCGATCATAGCGATCAACGGCACCTCCGGGCGAACCTCCAGCGACAGGTCCTTTTGCAGGCCTTCCTTGTTTTTGGCCTTGTCGGGCAGCGTATCAACCGAATACGGCTGATAGATCATCCGGTCGTCCACCGGATTGTAAAGCTCGGTATCAATTCCATTAAGCACACCGAACAGGGCATTTCTGCGGGAACGGATCAGCCCGTCCAGCCGCTCGCCGTAATACGCGGTGGTAATCTCCTCGGCGTAGCTTGGGCTCACGGTGGTAATAATATCCGTATACACCAGCCCCGCCTTCATAAAATTGGCGCAGCCGGAAAACTCCAGCTTGTCCGCGCTCCACAGCCCATCGCCCAGGCCCATGACATCCTGTACCTCTTTAATACCGAAAATGCCCTGGTACTGGAGGTTATGAATGGTGAACACCGTGCGGATGGACGCATAAAACGGCAGGTGATGATACTGGATTTTCAGAAGCGCCGGTATCATGCCCGCCTGCCAGTCGTGCGCGTGGATGATATCGGGCTGGAAATTGATCAGCGGCAGAGCATTTAGCACCGCGCGGCAGAAAAAGCTGAACCGCTCGTACTCGTCGCCGCCCAAGCCATAAATATACGGACGGCCAAAGTAGTACTTATTATCCAGAAAATAATAGGTAACGCCCTCATGCTGCAAGGTAAGCACTCCACAGTATTGCCGCCGCCACCCAAGCTGAACGTCAAAATGCAGCACATGCTCCATCTTCTGCTGCCATTGAAACTCGATCGCCGTGTACATGGGCAGGATGACGCGCACGTCGTGCCCTTCCTTGGCGAGCACCGTTGCCAGCGAGCCGACAACATCCGCAAGTCCCCCGGTTTTTACAAAGGGTACGCACTCACTGGAAGCAAACAGAATATTCATACGTCATTCTCCTTTAATCAGATAACCATATTCTTGGAAATCACAATGGGATAGGACGGCGGCCCGATCAGCTTGCCGCCTTTTTTTATCACCGCTTGCTTATCCAGAATACAGTTTTCCAGCTCCACGCCTTCTTCCACTACGCTGTCCTGCATGATGACGCAGTTTTTTACCTTTGCGCCCTTGGCGATACGCACACCGCGGAACAGCACGCTGTGGGTGACCTTCGCGTCCACTATGCAGCCGTCGGCCACGATGGAATCAGACACGTTGGCGTTTTCCAGATAGCGGGCGGGCATCTCGTCCCTGAGCTTGGTATACACGGGACGGTCGTCACAGAACAGGCTGTAGCGAACCTTGGGATCGATTACATCCAGATTGAATTTAAAATAGCTTTGCACGCTATCCATGCGGTAGCAGGGGCGTTTGTATTCATACCCGAGCGTGCGGAGGCCCGCATCCCGGATCATCCGCTGAAACACATGGCGCATCAAATCGTGATACCCGTGCGATACGCCGCGGTCGATCAGGTTGATCAGCAGATCCTTCCTGAGCAGCGTAACCTCCATAAAGGTGTTTTCATAGCGGGGTTTGGTAGGATCAATCTCCACATCCTCAATAAAGCCCTCGTCATTGACATCCAGATAAATCCCGTATTCCGAGCGCTGCAGCTCCGGATTTTTGGAGTACATCATGCAAACGTCCGCGCCGGATTTCATATATTTTTCCACCATATCGCGGAAATCCGCGTTGAACACGATCAGGCTGTTGCACAAAAGCACATATTCCTGGCGGCTGCGGCGGATGTAGTTCAGGTTGGCGTGCAGCGCGTCCAGCGTGCCGGGATATACGCCGCTGTTCTCCGAGGTAAGGAAGGGCGGCAGGATGAACAGGCCGTCCGTTTTACCATGCAGGTCCCACTCCTTGCCGCTGCCCAGATGATCCATCAGGCTGTGATAGTTTTTCTGCATGATTACACCCACGTTGGGGATATCCGAGTTGACAAAGCTGGACACCAGAAAATCAATCACACGGTAACGCCCAGCCACGGGCACGGCGGCCACGCCGCGCAGCATGGTCAGCTCCCGCAGAAGGCTGTCCTTTTCTCCTGTATAGATAATGCCCATTACGTCTTTCATTGCCATGAAAATTCTTCCTCTCTGTGTGTTTCAGGGTTCGCCGCTTACCCCTGATACTGCTCTCCCGGCTTGATCTCAGCGCCGCTTGGCACCTCCGCCGAGTGGCCGACCACCGCGATTTCGCCGCCGGCCTTGCCCACAATGGCGCCCGCACCGATTGTAGCGCTTTCGGCAATAATGGCGCGGCGGATAATGGCCCCGCGCCCGACCACGGCGTTTGGCATCACGATGGAATCTTCCACCACGGCACCTTCCATTACCGTTACGCCGGAAAACAGCACGCTGTGGTCCACCGCACCGAACACCTCGCAGCCCTCGGTAACCAGGCAGTTTTTCACCTTGGCGCCCGATGAGATATAGTGCGGCGTTTCACCGGGATTGCGCCCGTACACACGCCAGTTTTTATCGTACAGATCGATCGGCATGGGCATCTGCAAAAGATCCATATTGGCTTCCCACAGGCTTTCGATGGTACCGACATCCTTCCAGTAGCCTTCAAAATCGTACGCGAACATCCGCTGGCTGTCGGCCAGCATGTTGGGGATGATGTTCTTGCCGAAGTCGTTGCTGGAGCCCTCCACCTGAGCATCCTCAGCAAGGTACTTGAGCAGCTTGTCCCACCGGAAAATATAGACGCCCATGCTTGCCTTGTTGTTCTTGGGCTTTGCGGGCTTTTCCTCAAACTCGCTGATCTGGTTGTCGGCTTGCGTGTTCATGATTCCAAAACGCGGCGCATCCTCCCAGGGCACCTCGCGTACGGCGATGGTCGCGTCCGCGTTTTTCTCCATATGATAATTAAGCATTTTGTTGTAATCCATCGTATAAATATGATCGCCCGACAGGATCAAAACATGATCGGGGTTAAACTGCCGGATAAACGCGATGTTCTGGTAAATCGCGTTGGCCGTACCAGAGTACCACTCGCCATGTTTTCCCTTCACGTAGGGTGGCAGCACGTAAACGCCGCCATAGGAAAGGTCCAGATCCCATGGGGATCCGCTGCCGATATAGGCGTTGAGCTCCAGCGGCTGATACTGTGTCAGTACCCCGACCACATCAATACCGCTGTTGGTACAGTTGGACAGTGGAAAATCGATGATGCGGTACTTGCCGCCATAGGGAATGGCCGGTTTCGCCATATCCGCCGTTAATATTCCCAGTCGGCTGCCCTGCCCCCCGGCCAATAGCATGGCAATGCATCGTTTTTTCTTCATGCAGTTATCTCTCCTTCTGTGGGTTTGTCTTGCGGTTGCGATTTCTTTGTATGGAAAGGGGCTTCGTGGGTTACCTCCACGGCCTCCCTTTTACAATAGTTGAAGTAGCAGCAGCTCATCGGGGGCACGCAGAGATCGGCGTGGTAAGGGAAACTGTTGAAGATCCCCTCGTCGGCGTTTATCTCATAGGCATTGTACTGATCACTGCCGCCGAATGCCTTGCGATCGGTATTGAATACCTCCGTGAGCGATCCCGGCCGCGGCAGCCCGATGCGGTAGATGGGATGGAACACCGGCGTGAAATTCGCCACGCAGAGGATGGCGTTCCCCCGGCTGTCGGTGCGCAGGAAAGCAAGCACGCTATTGTCCGAATCGTTGGCGGTAATCCATTGAAAACCGTCCCAGGAATCCTCCACCTCATACAGCGCGGGCGTGCTGCGGTAGAAATGGTTAAGGGTTTTCACGCACGCCTGCACCTGCGGATGGCGGTCATACAGCAGCAAAAACCAGTCCAGCTGGTCATCGTACTTCCACTCGATGAAATGCGCAAACTCGCTGCCCATAAACAAGAGCTTCTTCCCCGGGTGCGCCATGGTATAGGCGTATACCGTTCTCAGCCCCGCGAATTTCTGCCACAGGTCGCCGGGGTTTTTATCCAGCATGCTGTGCTTGCCATGCACCACTTCATCGTGCGAGAAGGGCAGGATATAGTTTTCCGAAAACGCGTAGAACATGGAAAACGTCAGTTTATCATGGTGGTACTTACGGTGGACGGGGTCCTTTTCCAGATAGCTCAGGATATCGTTCATCCAGCCCATGTTCCACTTAAATCCAAAGCCCAGCCCGCCCAGATACGTGGGTGCGGTCACCATGGGATACGCGCTGGCTTCCTCGGCCACCATCATCACGCCGGAAAAATCGTGGTACACGGTTTCATTCAGTCGGCGCAGAAAGCGAATCGCGTCGATGTTTTCACGCCCGCCGTATTCATTGGGCAGCCAGTCGCCGCGCTCCTTACAGAAATCATAGTACAGCAGGCCGGAAACCGCGTCCACCCGCAGCCCATCGACATGGAATATCTCCAACCAAAAACAGGCGTTGGACAGCAGGAAACTGCATACCTCGCCGCGGCCGAAATCAAACAGCATTGTCCCCCACTGCGCGATCTCGCCGCGCTTGGGATCGGGATGGTTGTACAGCGGCGTGCCGTCCAGCATGAACAGCCCGGCTTCGTCGCGCGGGAAATGAGCCGGTACCCAGTCCAGAATCACACCGATCTCCGCCTGGTGGCACCTGTCAATCAGCTCCATCAGCTGCTTGGGCGTACCGAAACGGGAGGTGGCGGCATAAAACCCGAGTACCTGATATCCCCACGACATATCCAGCGGGTGCTCCATCACCGGCATCAGCTCAATATGGGTATATCCCATCTCGGTTACGTAGGGGATCAGTTGCTGTGCAAACTCCAGATAGGTCAGCAGACTGCCATCCTCATGCCGCCGCCAGGAGCCGATATGCACTTCGTAAATATTAATTGGGCTGCTATAGGGGGCAAAGGCCGCCCTCTTCTTCATCCAGGCTTCATCCTGCCAGGCATAGCCGTCCAGATCGTACAGCCGGCTGCCCGTTTGAGGCCGGAGTTCCGCGAAAAAGCCGAACGGATCAGCTTTCAGACGTTGCTTACCGTCTGCTCCCAGCACCGCGTATTTATAAATCGGGAATCCATCCGCAGGCACATCCCGGTACAGCTCATCTTCGCCAAGGCGAAGCTCCCATGTGCCGTCGTGCTGCTTTATCATCGGATGGCAATGATCATCCCACCCATTGAAACTGCCGACCAGCGATACCTGGCGGGCATGCGGCGCCCACAGGCAAAAATGCCATTTTCTGCTCGCGCCCTCCATGCAGGGGTGCGCGCCCAGCATTTCATACGCGCGGCGGTTCGTGCCCTGATGAAAGGTATCACGAACAGACTGGGACGGTGCGTTGTACTTCATCTGTCGATTCCCTTCGTGTTAATCCAAAGGATAACAAGAAAGCCGCTTGGTGCCTCTATGCCAAGGGCGCAGCGCGGATCATTCAATGCTCGATATCCTCTGTATTCATTGTATGATGAATACCGTACTTTCGTCAAGGAGTTTATTTATGAAGATCCTGTAAAAACGTATATACCGTATGGCCCTGCAGAACATCTGTAAATCCATTCTTTACTTTCTATTTAAAACAAGGTAATATGAAGCGAAACGAATTCAAGAGGTAAATTGCATGATAACCATGATTGTCAACCCCATTTCCGGTACGGGCCGCGCCAAATCCGTCGGTGAAAAAGCCGCGGCACTGCTTCATTCGCAGAACATCAAGTTTACCCTTTGTGTCACGGAAACTATCGGCCACGCCACAGCACTGGCCCGGCAGGCAGCCGAGCGCGGCGACGACACGGTAATCGCTGTGGGCGGCGACGGAACGGTCAATGAGGTTGCCGCTGGTTTGAACAATACGCAGACGGCGTTGGGCATTATCCCCGCGGGCAACGGCAATGATTTTGCCAAAGCACTGGGTATACCCAAGGCTTGGGATGCCGCATTGCAATATCTGCTCACCAATGCCCCCCGCCGCGTGGACACCGGCAAAGCGAACGACCGCTTTTTTATCAATATCTGCGGTACAGGCTTTGATGTAATGGTTCTGGAAAATATGCTTAAAGCAAAGCAGCATCTGCGCGGAAAGCTGCCCTATTTGTACGGCATATTCGTTACCATGCTCCGCTTTAAACCGCCGCACATGCGGATTGAAACGGCTGAGGGACTGTGTATTGATGAGCCCTGTTCGCATTTTTCCATTGCAAACGGCCAGTATTTCGGCAGCGGAATCCGCATTATGCCCCTGAGCAAGGTGGATGACGGCATTTTCAATGTGCTGGTAATCGATAATGTATCGCGTTGGAAGATCTTTTGCAGCCTTCCGGCTTTGCTGAAAGGCACAATCATTCAAAAACCCATTTGCCACCACTATCAGACAACCTCTTGCACCCTGCTGGCGCCTCATATGCACCTGAACCTTGACGGTGAAATCATCGATGTGGACGAAGTGAAGTTCACCTGCCATCCCGGAACGCTGCTGGTACACCAGGCGTAAGCATTCTTCTGACCGGCAGGAATTCCTTTCTCTACGGAGAAGTACTTCAGGTATCCTAATCCTATGAGGCAGAATAAACGGAGTGATAACCATGCCGAGAACCAAGTTTTCCAGCCGGATGAAAATAGCGTTTCTCAATATCATGCAAGCGTTGGGCGCCGCCGCCTCCCAACTGGCCAGCAACGCCAAGCTGCGCGTGAATGAAATCAATCTGGAGTCTCGTCGCCATGAAATCCTGACGGAGTTCAGCCTGCAGGCATTTGAAATGTGGCACAACGGCGTTGAGTTGCCCAAAGAACTATCCGACATGTTCAAAGAGCTTTCGGAAATCGACGACAAGCTGAGCATCCTGCGCGCACAGAAGTTTGCGAAGGTGAACGAAAGCGGCACAGAAGCGGTGCCTGAAGGCAAAGAACCGCTTTCCGCTGCCGAGGCTACCGCCGCGAAGGAACCAAAACCAGCTGCAGAAAAACCGCCGGAGAAGCCGGAAGCTAAGCCTGTCTCCGAAAACGTATCCGTAAAACCCATCAATCCAGAGGCCAAGCCCATAAGCGAGACCCCTGCTGCCAAGACTGAGCTCAAGCCAACAACGAAAAGCATTGAGCCAGGAGCTGTGAAGAAGCCAAGAACTGTTGTGAAAAGAACAGTGAAAACACCCAAAAGCAAAGACAACGAGTAAATCCAATTTTAGCTCAATGCCAAGCATTGGGGTAAATCAGACCGAAATTCAAACCACATGAGGCATACGCTAAGAAGCGGATGCCTCTTTTGCATGAAAGGTAAGTATAATACGTGAGCGGAAGTTACTGAATTTGTGATAGCCATAAGCGATGCGTTTGAGTACCTTGATTGTATTGTTACAGCCTTCGGTGAAACCGTTGGTGTAGGGGCAGTTAAAAGCGTTGAAGATATAGGTTTCCCAGTTCTTCAGCATCGTCAGGCAGCCTGAAAACTCTGGGATTGTCTTGTAGTTTATGTTGTGGTGACTTTAGTCTACAAGATTCTGAAGACTTTTGCTTTTCTTTCTTCACTTACCCCAATCTTTAGTGTAGAGCCTTCTTAATGGGCTGCATGCTTCATGAACGTGCAGCCTTTTCTCTTTTTTCTGAGAAGTATGGAATTGGATAAGTATCTGTCGGAACCATTCCTACAGGCTAAGGCATCAAATTTTCTCGTCTCATTTCCTGTCTTATTTCATGCAATAGATACAGCGCAGAACGACGCTTTTGAAAGAATGCTTAGAGAAAGAGTGCATAGGGCAATAAACTACATGAATGCGTAAATCCCACACAGCCTGAAGAGCTATATCGTTTTATGCTGATACTTTCCCAACGAATGGATTCTATCATCAGCAATATAACACAGTCCATTCGTTTATGTATTGAACAGCAAATGCCTTGTCATTTGCTTGGCTCTATGCCTGAAACC